>NZ_CM142816.1:0-4226591 GCF_054903455.1 Pantoea sp. y20 | reverse complement strand
TTAGACACAGACGGTTGGAAAGCGCCTGCGACCGCTATTCGCGGTAGTCTTCCCCGGCGATCGCAGCGAGGATCGTCAGCGGAAGGGCGGATCATAACGTAAAGCTGCACAGAGATCTTCCCTTTCTACACAGTTTTGATCCAATTTATCCACAGGCTACTGAAGCGATAATGAGTTTACGCTTTCTGCGAAAAAAGCCAGCGTTAATGTGGCTGAAAGCGTTAATTTTTCTGGCAAGCTCTCGTTTCCGTGCAGCAAATCTGCAAACTGATCGCAAGAAGATCCTGCGCGATCCTTGCGCTTTAACCCACAGCCCGTATAATTCCCCACCCGGCATTATTGCGTGAAGCCTTGATGCCCGGAATCAGCGGGCTGTATCTGGGTTTCCAGGTGCCGCGACCAGCGAAGTGAATTGACTCTGGACTGTACAATTATTACAATCCCGCCTCTTTATTAAAGACACATTGAGGCGTTGGTCGATTTACTGGCCCGAAAACGCGTCACCCAGTGAAAATTTTCAAGTTTAGGTAGAAATCGCCATGAAACGCACTTTTCAACCGTCCGTACTGAAGCGCAACCGTTCACACGGTTTCCGTGCTCGTATGGCAACAAAAAATGGTCGTCAGGTTCTGGCACGTCGTCGTGCTAAAGGCCGTTCTCGTCTGACCGTTTCTAAGTAATAAAGCTAACCCTCGTGGTTAAGCTCGCATTTCCCAGGGAGTTACGTTTGTTAACTCCCACTCATTTCACTTTCGTCTTCCAGCAGCCACAACGAGCCGGTACGCCGCAAATCACCATACTCGGCCGACTTAACGCGCTGGGGCATCCCCGCATCGGTCTCACCGTCGCAAAAAAACATGTAAAACGCGCCCATGAACGCAACCGGATCAAGCGATTGACCCGCGAAAGCTTTCGTCTGCGTCAACATGAGCTCCCTGCAATGGATTTTGTGATCGTGGCTAAAAAAGGGATTGCTGACCTGGATAACCGTGCGCTGACGGAAGCGTTGGAGAAACTATGGCGTCGTCACTGTCGCCTGGCTCGCGGCTCCTGATTGCCCTGATACGCGTTTATCAACGCGCCATCAGCCCACTGCTGGGACCTCATTGCCGGTTCCATCCCACCTGTTCGCAGTATGGGATTGAGGCCTTGCGCCGCTTTGGCGTTGTAAAAGGCAGTTGGTTGACGATAAAACGCGTATTAAAATGCCACCCTTTGAACCCGGGTGGTGACGATCCTGTGCCGCCAAAAACCTTTGATACCAGAGAACATTAACGATGGATTCGCAACGCAATCTCTTTCTCATCGCTTTTCTGTTCGTGTCTTTTATGATCTGGCAAGCCTGGCAGACGGACCACGCTCCGCAGCCACAGCAAACCCAGACCACGCAAAACACAAACAGCGCAGCGGGTGATGCCGCCACTTCCGGCGTGCCGGCTAGCGGACAGGGCAAAACGATCACCGTTAAGACAGATGTCCTGTCACTCAACATCAATACGCGTGGTGGCGATATTGAGCAGGCTCAGCTGCTGACTTACCCGGACAAACTGGGTTCAGATGCACCGTTCCAGCTGCTTGAAACTACACCGGCCTTCGTTTATCAGGCGCAGAGTGGCTTAACTGGCCGCAACGGCCCGGATAACCCGAACAATGGCGCACGTCCGCTGTATACCACTTCGCAAGATAGCTTCGTGATGGCAGATGGCCAGAGCGAACTGCGCGTACCGTTGACCTGGACCGGTGAAAACGGCGTGGTTTACACCAAGACTTTCGTCTTCAAGCGCGGTGAGTATGCGGTAAACGTTGACTACAACATCAACAACACCACTCAGCAGCCGCTGGAAGTGTCGATGTTTGGTCAGCTGAAGCAGACCATCGAGGTGCCTAAGCATCGCGATACCGGCAGCAACAACTTTGCTCTGCACACCTTCCGTGGCGCAGCATACTCAACCAGCGATGCGAAATACGAAAAATATAAATTCGACACCATCGCGGATAACGAGAACCTGAACACCACCACCAGCAATGGTTGGGTGGCGATGCTGCAGCAGTACTTTGCTACCGCCTGGGTGCCGCGCACGCAGGGTAATAACACGCTGTACACCACTAACCTCGGCAATGGCGTCGCAGCAATTGGCTACAAATCTGCTCCTGTGACCGTTGGCGCAGGCGCACAGCAAGATCTCGGCGCAACGCTGTGGGTAGGCCCGGAAATTCAGGATCAGATGGCAGCTATCGCGCCGCACCTGGATCTGACCGTGGATTACGGCTGGTTGTGGTTCATCTCGCAGCCGCTGTTTAAGCTGCTGAAGTTCATCCACAGCTTTATCGGTAACTGGGGCTTCTCCATTATCGTTATCACCTTCATCGTACGTGGCATCATGTACCCGCTGACTAAAGCGCAGTACACCTCGATGGCGAAGATGCGTATGCTGCAGCCGAAGATTCAGGCGATGCGTGAACGTCTGGGCGATGATAAGCAGAAGCAGAGCCAGGAAATGATGGCGCTGTATAAGGCGGAGAAAGTGAACCCGCTGGGCGGCTGTCTGCCACTGGTTATCCAGATGCCAATCTTCCTGGCCTTGTACTACATGCTGTCAGGCTCGGTTGAACTGCGTCATGCGCCGTTTATTCTGTGGATTCATGACCTGTCAGCGCAGGATCCGTACTACATTCTGCCGATCATCATGGGTATCACCATGTTCTTCATTCAGAAGATGTCACCGACCACCGTGACCGATCCGATGCAGCAGAAGATCATGACCTACATGCCGGTGATCTTCACCGTGTTCTTCCTGTGGTTCCCATCAGGTCTGGTGCTGTACTACATCGTCAGCAACCTGGTGACCATTCTCCAGCAGCAGCTGATTTATCGCGGCCTGGAAAAACGTGGTCTGCATAGCCGCGACAAGAAGAAAGCGTAACGCCTGACTGCGACCAGCAGCAGCGTATAATCAAAGGGCGACATTTATGTCGCCCTATTTTTATTTATTAATACCCTAAAAGTTTAAGGTGGAATCATGAGCCACAGCGACACTATCGTTGCCCAGGCGACGCCTCCCGGCCGTGGCGGCGTTGGCATTCTGCGTATCTCCGGCGCCAAAGCCGCTGAGGTAGCGCAAGCCGTGCTCGGCAAGCTGCCAAAGCCGCGCTATGCCGACTATCTGCCCTTTACCGACGCCGATGGCAGCGTGCTGGATCAGGGCATTGCGCTGTGGTTTCCTGGCCCGAACTCCTTCACCGGTGAAGATGTGCTGGAGCTGCAAGGCCACGGCGGCCCGGTGATTCTCGACCTGCTGCTCAAGCGCATCGTGGCGCTGCCCGGCTTACGCATTGCGCAACCTGGTGAATTCTCCGAACGCGCCTTCCTCAACGACAAGCTCGATTTGGCGCAAGCCGAAGCGATTGCCGATCTGATCGATGCCAGCTCAGAGCAAGCCGCCCGCTCGGCGGTGAACTCACTGCAGGGCGCGTTTTCCCTGCGCATCAACGCACTTGTGGAAGCACTTACTCACCTGCGCATCTATGTGGAAGCGGCCATCGACTTCCCGGATGAGGAGATCGATTTCCTTTCCGACGGCAAAATTGAAGCACAGCTCAATGTGGTGATCGGCGACCTCAACGGCGTGCGTGCCGAAGCGCGTCAGGGCAGCCTGCTACGTGAAGGGGTGAAAGTGGTGATTGCCGGTCGTCCCAATGCCGGAAAATCGAGCCTGCTGAATGCCTTAGCCGGACGCGAAGCGGCGATTGTTACTGATATCGCTGGCACCACGCGCGACGTCCTGCGCGAGCATATCCATATTGACGGCATGCCGCTGCACATCATCGATACTGCCGGTTTACGTGAAGCCAGCGACGAGGTCGAGCGCATTGGTATTGAACGCGCGTGGCAGGAGATCGAGCAGGCCGACCGCGTGCTGTTTATGGTCGATGGCACCACCACCGACGCGACTGAAGCCGCCGCCATCTGGCCAGATTTTGTTGCCCGTTTGCCGGAAGCGCTGCCAATTACCGTGGTGCGTAACAAAGCGGATATGACCGGCGAAGAGCTGGGCCTCACTGAAGTGAACGGTCACTCACTGATTCGTCTCTCGGCGCGCACCGGTGAAGGTGTGGAAGCGCTGCGCGATCACCTGAAACAGAGCATGGGATTTGCCGGCAATATGGAAGGCGGATTCCTCGCCCGCCGCCGCCATCTGCAAGCACTGGAGTTAGCCGCAACCCACTTGCAGCAGGGCAAGCATCAGCTGTTAGGTGCGTGGGCCGGCGAATTACTGGCAGAAGAGTTACGGTTAGCGCAGCAGGCGCTGAGCGAAATCACCGGTGAATTCACCTCTGACGATTTGCTGGGCAGAATTTTCTCCAGTTTCTGTATTGGTAAGTAATGGCCTGCGGCGTTCTCATGTCGGGTGCGCACTCACGCGCATCTGGCGCCCGGTAGACATGCGTCTTTGTTATTTGGCTCTCCCACGCCTTTGCAGTATAACGATCATTGCCCGGCGAACAGGTCCTGCTGGGTACATTCATTATTCATGCTAAATATTGGGCGCAAGTTGCGGCCTGAACAGGAGAGAAACATGAGTACATCGCTCGACAGCGTGGCGCTGAACACGCTGTTCATCGAAGCCCGCACCCACAGCTATTGGCAGGACAAACCGGTTTCTCGGGAGGTGCTGGAGCAGCTCTATCACCTGACCGCGCTGGGTCCAACCTCGGCTAACTGCTCGCCGGGCCGTTTTGTGTTTGTGACCTCGCAGGAAGGCAAAGAGAAGCTGAAACCCGCGCTCTCCTCCGGCAACGTCGACAAAACCATGTCCGCTCCGGTAACGGTGATCGTGGCGTGGGATCCTGAGTTCTATGAAGCGCTGCCGAAGCTGTTCCCGCATGTTGATGCGCGCAGCTGGTTTACCAGCAGCCCGGATCTGGCGAAAGAGACCGCGTTCCGTAACAGCAGCTTGCAGGCAGGTTATTTGATTCTGGCTGCGCGTTCGCTGGGCCTGGATGCCGGCCCGATGTCCGGTTTCGATCCGTCAAAAGTGAACGACGCCTTCTTTAGCGAGAGCAAATGGCAGGTGAACTTACTGATCAATCTCGGCTATGGCGAAGCCAGCAAACTGCACGCGCGTCTGCCGCGTCTCGGCTTTGATGAAGCCAGCACCTTTGCCTGATTGAGAAAAGGCGTCGGGCTTAGCCCACGACGCCCGTTTCAAGCGGTTATCCCAGTGAATGGAAGCCGCTGTTGAAGTAGATCATCGGCTCTGCCGCTTCACCTGGCAGAGCAATGCCCACGATACGCGCCAGCAGCACGCTGTGCGTGTTCCACTCCACTACCTTCTCCAGCTGGCAATCAAAACTCACCAGCGCATCAGCCAGAATCGGCGCGCCGGTATTCAGCGTCTGCCACGTACCGTTTTGAAAACGCTCGGCGCGGCGTGAGGATTGGCTGAACTGGGCACATAAGTCGTCATGCTGCTCACGCAGCACGTTCACGGCAAAATGGCCGGCTGCGGTAAAAGCATCATGACTGGACGCGCTACGATTCACGCATACCAGCAGGCTGGGTGGCTCAGCCGCAAGCGAACTGACCGACGTGGCAATCAGCCCAAGCTTTTCGCCCTGAAATTCGGTGGTAACCAGAGAAACACCCGCGGTTAAGCGACGCATGCCGTGACGAAACTCATCAAGCGAGATCGATTCCTGGCGAGAAATAGCGGTATCTGACATAAAAAACTCCGACGTGCCTGTTTTAACAATGCGCACAATGGGCAGATGAATGAAGAGTTAGCGCACTTTGATGTGCTGTTTTACTGCCCAAATCCTACACCACATCACACAGTTAGGCACTCAATCCGGCAGGTTTCTGCAAAAGCGTTCTATGCAAAGTTGCCAAATGGGATTGCCGCATGGCTTCGTCCTTATCTGAAATATCGCCTATTCCATCTTAAGCCGGATGCAAACCCATGAGAAAATTCTTACAATAGCACTGATGATTATTCGACCATTTTCATGGAGCGACAGATGGCTAGTCATTTTGTACGTTGGATAGGTAATCCGCCCTTTTCTTCTGAGAACATGCGGGTGCCACAAGAAGTAATCAACAGCGCTCAGCGCTTCGCTGACAAGCGTCGCGGACGCTTTCTCGCCGCACGCGAACTGCTTGCTCAGCTGATGTTACGCGTCTACGGTATCCGCGAACTCCCCGCGCTAACGACCAGCAGCAGCGGACGTCCCTGTTTTGCCGATGCCAACCTGCCCGATTTCAGCATCTCCTACGCCGGAAACACTATCGGTGTGCTGCTGGCCGAAGAAGGCGGCCGCGCCGGACTGGATATGGAAATTGTGCGCGCACACAGTCGCCAAACACAGGATATGCTGACACAGGATCTCTCCTCCGGCGAAAAAGCATGGATTAACGCGCAGCAGGATTTCATGGAAGCGCTGACGCAAATCTGGACGCTGCGCCAAAGCATTCTCAAGCTCACCGGCGAAACCGATAGCGGTATTGATTCACTGCGTTTGCATCCTGCGGCCGGTCGGCTGCGTTCCACCGTGTTCCCCGATATTCAGGCGGTGTGTGATGCTGAGCCCACGCTGGTGTGGTCGTGCGCGCTGTCGCCCGGCACCGAACGCTTACATCTGTGGGAGATTGATGGCGCGCAGCAGTGGCAAGCACTGCGCGATGTCGAGATGAGTAAACCCAATATAGGGCCGCATACGCTGCGCCTGACCAGTTTGGTCACGCCGCATGAGATGGGACATCCGTAAAAAAGGCCGCATCAGCGGCCTTTACTGTTTAGTGGGCATCGATAAAGACGATTTTCAGCACGAACAGTAGCGCGACCACCACCACGCACGGGCTGATTTCACGCCAGCGGCCGGTTCCCAACTTCATCACGCAGTAAGAGATAAAGCCCAGCGCGATACCTTCGGTGATCGAGAAGCTGAACGGCATCATCGCCGCAGTAACAAACGCTGGCACCGCTTCGGTGAGATCGTCCCACTGCACGCGTGACAGCGACGCCGTCATCAATACGCCAACGTAAATCAGCGCACCCGCCGCCGCATAAGAGGGCACCATCGCCGCCAGCGGTGACAGGAACATCACCAGCAGGAACAGAATCCCGGTGATCACCGCCATCAGGCCGGTACGACCGCCGATCGCCACGCCGGACGAGCTTTCAATGTAGGCGGTCACCGATGAGGTACCAATCAGCGAACCGGTCACCGAACTGATGCTATCAACGTACAGCGCCTGCTTCATGCGCGGGAAAGTGCCTTTCTCGTCGGTCAGCCCGGCTTTATCGGTCACGCCAATCAACGTGCCGGAGGAGTCGAACAGATTCACCAGCATAAAGGAGAAGATCACCCCGGCCATGCCGATGTTGAACGCGCCTTTGATATCAACCTGGCCCACAACAGAAGTGATCGCTGGCGGAGCGGCGAACACGCCGCTGAATTTCACATCGCCAATGATCAAGCCCAGCGCGGTCGTCACCACAATCGACACCAGCACCGCCGCATGGATATTGCGGGAAGCCAGAATTGCGATGATGAAGAAACCCAGCGCCCCAAGCAGCACGCTGTGCGAGGTCAGATTACCCACAGCCACAATGGTATCGGCGTTTGGCACGATAATTCCGGCGTTTTTCAGCCCCATCATGGCGATAAACAGACCAATACCGGCGGTAATGCCAACACGCAGGCTGAGCGGAATGTTGGCAATCATCCAGTAACGCACGCGCAGCAGCGTGAGGATCAGCAGACCCAGCGCGCCCCAGAAAATCGCGCCCATACCAATCTGCCACGAGTATCCCATGGCCCCGACCACCACAAAAGCGAAGAAGGCGTTCAGGCCCATCGCCGGTGCCAGTGCTACCGGCAAATTCGCCACCAGCCCCATCAGAATACTGCCGAACGCGGCAATCAAGCAGGTAGTAACAAACACCGCCTGCGTATCCATGCCCGCTACACCGAGAATTTGCGGGTTAACGAAAACGATGTACACCATCGTCAGGAAAGTCGTGCAACCGGCAATCACTTCGGTACGCACGGTGGTTCCGTGTTCCTGCAGTTTAAAGATGCGCTGCAAAAGGCCCTGATTAGTCATTCCACTGTTCCGCTAAAAAATTTATCGCCGCGTATCCTATAGAGTTTAGCGTGGCAAAACACTGATTATTCGCAACCGGTTGCTCAGGGTCGCTTTCTACGCTCAGTGCGCTAGAGTGTCAGCTTATTGTTTAACAAAAGGATGATGTGCGATGTCGGTGGAATGTATTTTTTTTGATTGCGACGGCACGCTGGTCGACAGCGAAGTGATCTGTACGCAAGCTTACGTCAACACCTTTGCCCGCTACGGTATTGAACGCTCTCTGCAGCAGATGTTTGAGCAGTATAAAGGGGTAAAGCTCTACGACATCATCCGCGATGTGGCGGCCGAACATCAGGTTGAACTGCCGCTCGAAGAAGTGGAAACCGCCTATCGCGCCGAAGTGGCGAGATTGTTTGATCTCGATTTGAAGCCGATTGCCGGTGCCAAAGCGCTGGTGGAGCGCGTGAAAGTGCCAATGTGTGTGGTTTCAAACGGCACGGTGAAGAAGATGCAGCATTCGCTGGGATTGACCGGCATGCTGCCGTATCTCGATGGCAAGCTGTACAGCGGGTATGACATTAACCACTGGAAGCCGGATCCGGAACTGATGTATCACGCCGCCGAGCAGATGCAGGTGCCGATTGAGAAGTGCATTCTGGTGGATGATTCCGAAGCGGGCGCGCGTGCCGGGATCGCGGCCGGGATTCCGGTGTTTTACTACTGCGCCGATGCGCACAATCCCGAGCTCGATCATCCGCTGGTGACGCGCTTTGATGATATGGCGCAGTTGCCGGATTTGTGGCGCGCGCGTGGCTGGGATTTGGTGGGGTAGAGCTCGTTTTCCCCCTCCTTGGTTTGTGCTGGCTGTCCCCCTCCTCGGTCCTCCCCCATTCATGGGGGAAGGCCGGGATGGGGGACAGCCAGCACAATCCAAATCAGCCAATCGCCCCTAACGAATCCTCGTTGCTCTGCTTCTTCGGCAGCAGGAACAGCGTGGCGGCGATATCCAGCAGATAAATCAGCGCCAGCAGCGTGATCGCCGCGGTGAAAGAGATATTGGTCGCCAGCAGGCCAATCACCAATGGACCAAACCCGCCTACGCCACGCCCCAAATTAAACAACACGTTCTGCGCTGTTGCGCGCGCCTGCGGTGGGAAAGTATCGGAAATCAGCGCGCCGTAGCCGCCGATCATGCCGTTCACAAACATCCCCATCAGCGCGCCGGTAAACAGCATCACCGTAGGATCGCGCAGCTGCGCATACACCACCACCATCACCACCGCGCCAAACTGATACAGCAGGAAGATTTTCCAGCGCGCGAAGCGATCGGCCAGCACGCCAAACAGCCAGATGCCGAACGTCATGCCCACCACCGTCACCGCGGTCCACAAGCCTGATTTGGTCAGGCTGAAACCGAAGCTGGACGACAGATAGCTCGGCATCCAAATCATCAATCCGTAGTAACCAAAGTTCTGCACCGAGCAGAGAATGAAAATCCCCAGGCTGGCTTTGCTGGTGGCGCGATCGGCAAACAGTAATTTAAGACGTGCGCCAAACGAGAGCTGCGGCGTTTTCTCCACGTGGCGGGTAAAGCTCTCCGGCTCGCCCATGCTGCGGCGAATCACAAAGGAGACCAGCGCCGGCAGCAAACCGACGAGGAACATGCCGCGCCAGCCAATCACGCTCAGCAGCGGCGGCGTGATAAAGGCCGCCAGCAGCACACCGAGCTGCCAGCCAATGCCCACCCACGCCGAGGCGCGGTTGCGCTTCTCTTTCGGCCAGGCTTCGGCAATCAGCGCCATGCCGATGCCGAACTCGCCGCCCAATCCCACGCCCGCCAGCGTGCGGTACACCAGCAGATCCCAATAACCCTGCGCCACGGCGCACAGGCCGGTGAACACTGAGAACACCAGAATAGTGACGGTAAGGATACGGATGCGGCCATAACGATCGCTGAGATGGCCAAACACGATGCCGCCGATCACCGCGCCGATCAGCGTCCAGGTAACCAGCGAACCGGCCTGAGACGGATCGAGCGCCAGCGAGACGCTGATCGCCGGCAGCATAAAGCCAAGAATCAGCAGATCAAATCCGTCCATCGCGTAGCCGCTGATAGCCGCCACCATGGCTTTCGCCGGTGTAATGGCTTGTTTTTGAGGAGTTGGGGAAGACATGTAACAGCACCTGGCAGAAAAAAGTGCGCCAAGTATAAAGAGAGGGAATCGATGAGAACAGACAGAATTTAAGCAGGCAGCCCGTTAGCCACAGTGGCAACGGGCCGCCGACGCATCAATCAAGAGGGTTTATTGCTGCCGTCATCGCCCGACAGCAGTTCATCCAGCTTGTCGCCGCCCACATGACGGAAATCCTGACCTTTGACGAAATAGAAGATAATTTCGCAAATGTTCTGGCAGCGATCGCCGATACGCTCGATGGCGCGCGCGCAGAACAGCGCGGTCAGCACGCTTGGGATAGTGCGCGGATCTTCCATCATGTAGGTCATCAGCTGACGCACGATGCCTTCGTACTCTTTATCCACCTTCTTATCTTCGCGGTAGATTTTGATGGCTTCGTTGAGATCCATGCGCGCGAACGCATCCAACACGTCGTGCAGCATCTGCACGGTGTGATGACCAAGCGCTTCAAGGCTCACCAGCAGCGGCAGATGCTGCTGGCTGAACTTCTCCAGCGCGGTGCGGCTGATTTTTTCCGCCACATCGCCAATGCGTTCCAGCTCAGAAATGGTCTTGATGATCGCCATTACCAGGCGCAAATCGCTGGCGGTCGGCTGGCGTTTGGCGATGATGCGCACACAGGCTTCATCAATCTCCACTTCCATCATGTTGACCTTCTGGTCGCCGTCGATGACGTGACGCGCCAGCTCGCCATCCTGGTTGTGCATCGCGGTGATGGCGTCCATCAGCTGCTTCTCAACCATGCCGCCCATGATCATCACTTGCGTGCGAATGTGCTCCAGCTCCGCGTTGAACTGACCGGAGATGTGTTTGTTCAGATTTAAATTATCCATGTGCGTCTCCTGAATCAGCCGTAACGACCGGTGATGTAATCTTCGGTCTGCTTCTTTGCGGGCTTAGTGAACAAGGTATCGGTATCGCTGAACTCAATCAGCTCGCCCAGATACATAAAAGCGGTGTGGTCAGAACAACGCGCAGCCTGCTGCATGTTGTGAGTCACGATCACCACAGTGTAATCCTGCTTCAGTTCGGTGATCAGCTCTTCAATACGACCGGTTGAGATCGGATCCAGCGCGGAGCAAGGCTCATCCAGCAACAGCACTTCCGGGCGAATCGCGATGCCGCGGGCGATGCACAAACGCTGCTGCTGACCGCCGGAAAGACTGTAACCGCTCTGATGCAGCTTGTCTTTGGTTTCATTCCACAGCGCGGCTTTGGTCAGCGCCCACTGCACGCGCTCATCCATATCGGCACGCGACAGCTTCTCAAACAGCCGCACGCCGAAGGCGATGTTGTCATAAATCGACATCGGGAATGGCGTAGGCTTCTGGAACACCATACCGACGCGGGCGCGCAGCAGGGCGATATCCTGATTGGAAGCCAGAATGTTATCGCCATCCAGCAGGATGTCACCTTCAGCACGCTGCTCCGGATAGAGCGAGTACATTTTGTTGAAGGTGCGCAGCAAAGTGGATTTACCGCAGCCCGATGGGCCGATAAACGCGGTCACCTGGTTTTTGGTGATATCCAGATTGATGTTTTTCAGCGCGTGAAACTTACCGTAATAGAAGTTCAGATTACGGACCTGAATTTTACCGGCTGATGAAGTCACGTTACTCATTCTCGTCTCTCATAAGCAGCGCCGCCGAAGCCGCGCTGGGAAATTAGTGTTTGCCCTTGGCGAAAACCACACGCGCCACAATGTTCAGCAGCAGCACGCACACGGTAATAATCAGCACACCCGCCCACGCCAGGCTTTGCCACTCGGCAAACGGGCTCATGGCGAATTTAAAGATGGTGACCGGCAGGTTAGCGATCGGCTGCATCATGTCGGTGCTCCAGAACTGGTTCGACAGCGCAGTAAACAGCAGCGGTGCGGTTTCACCGGCGATACGCGCCACGGCCAACAGCACACCGGTGATGATGCCGGAAACCGAGGCTTTCAGCGTAATCGCCGAAATCATCTTCCACTTCGGCGTACCCAGCGCATAAGCCGCTTCACGCATGCTGTCGGGTACCAGACGCAGCATATTTTCGGAGGTACGAATCACAATCGGGATTTGCAGCAGCGCCAGCGCTACTACGCCCGCCCAACCGGAGAAGTGCTGCATCTGCGATACCACAATGGTGTAAACGAACAGGCCCACCACAATCGACGGTGCTGACAGCAGAATGTCGTTGATGAAGCGAATCACTTCCGCCAGCCAGTGTTTACGGCCATATTCCGCCAGATAAATCCCAGCCATGATGCCGAGCGGCGTTCCGATGATCGTTGACCAGAAAATCAGTAAACCGCTGCCGAGTAAGGCATTGGCTAAACCACCGCCTGCGGTGTTGGGCGGCGGTGTCGATTCGGTAAACAGCTCCCAGCTCAACCCATCAACGCCGCGCGTAACGGTGGTGAACAGAATCCACACCAGCCAGAACAGACCGAATGCCATGGTCATCAGCGACAGCGTCAGGGCAATTTTATTTTTAGTACTGCGCCATGCCTGCATTTTGCGGCGCGAGGCTTCCAGCTCAGCGCGAGCCTGAACTTCAATAGCGGTCATGAACGGGCTCCTTCACTCTTCGCCAGACGCAGGATCATCAGTTTGGAGATCGCCAGCACGATAAAGGTAATCACGAACAGAATCAGACCCAGCTCCATCAGAGCCGCAACGTGGACACCGGATTCCGCTTCGGCGAATTCGTTGGCCAGCGCGGAGGTGATGCTGTTGCCCGGCATAAACAGCGAGGCGCTGTCGAGCTGGTAGGTGTTACCGATGATAAAGGTCACCGCCATGGTTTCACCCAACGCGCGGCCCAAGCCAAGCATCACGCCGCCGATCACGCCGTTTTTGGTGAACGGCAGCACGATGCGCCAGATCACTTCCCACGTGGTGCAGCCGATGCCGTAAGCCGACTCTTTCATCATCACCGGCGTTTGTTCAAATACGTCGCGCATCACCGAGGCGATGTACGGAATGATCATGATGGCGAGAATCACGCCCGCCGCCAGAATACCGATACCGAATGCCGGGCCCGAGAATAGCGTGCCGACAATCGGGATATTCGCCATCACGTTGCCAACTGGCGTCTGGAAATATTCGGCGAACAGCGGCGCGAAAACAAACAGGCCCCACATGCCGTACACGATGCTGGGGATCGCCGCCAGCAGCTCAATGGCGGTGCCCAGCGGGCGACGCAGCCAGCCAGGCGCCAGTTCGGTCAGGAACAGCGCGATGCCGAAGCTCACCGGCACGGCAATGATCAAGGCAATAATCGAGGTGACGAGGGTGCCGTAAATCGGTACCAGCGCACCAAATTGTTCGTTTGGCGCATCCCAGGTTTTGTTCCACAGGAAAGAGAAACCAAATTTTTGGATGCTTGGCCAGGAGGAGAAAATCAGGGAGACGATAATGCCGCCCATCAACAGCAACACGATAAGCGCGGATAGCTTCACCAGCGCGCCGAAAATCATGTCGCCTTGTTTACCGGGGGCTTTGAACGTCGGCTTAGTGGCAGCCATAGAATTCTCTGTTCTCAGGGGGATGTCAGGGCGGCACGCAGGCCGCCCATTGGGGTTGGCCAACCGTCTCGGCTGGCCAGGTCAATCTGTTACTGGTACAGCGCTTTACCGGAGCTATCTTTGATGTTCGCTTTCCACGCTGCACGAATCTGGTTAGCTACGCTTTCTGGCAGCGCGGCGTAATCCAGGTCGGTTGCGGTTTTGCTGCCACCTTTGTAAGCCCAGTCGAAGAACTTCAGCACTTCGCTACCTTTCTCCGCATTCGCCTGATCTTTGTAGATCAGGATGAAGGTGGTTGAGGTGATCGGCCATGCATCGTTGCCTTTCTGGAAGGTCAGATCCTGAGCAAAGGTTTTGCTCCAGTCTGCGCCTTTCGCGGCGTTAGCAAAGCTCTCTTCACTTGGTGCGACCGCTTTACCGTCGGCATCAACCAGTTTGGTGTAGGTCAGGTTGTTCTGCTTGGCGTAAGCGTATTCCACATAGCCAATTGAACCCGGCAGACGCTGTACAAACGCGGCCACGCCGTCGTTACCTTTACCGCCCAGTCCGGTTGGCCAGTTAACGGTGTTACCTTTACCAATTTTGCTGTTCCACTCTTCGTTCACTTTTGCCAGGTAGCTGGTGAAGACGAAAGAAGTACCGGAACCGTCAGCGCGGCGAACCACGTTGATGTTGGAATCTGGCAGTTTCACGCCTGGGTTCAGTTTAGTGATCGCCGGGTCGTTCCACTTTTTGATGGTACCGAGGTAGATGTCGCCCACGGTTTTACCGTCAAGAGTCAGTTCACCGGATTTCACACCTGGGATGTTAACCGCCAGCACCACACCACCAATGACGGTAGGGAACTGGAACAGGCCGTTTTTCTGCAGATCTTCTTCTTTCATTGGCGCATCAGACGCACCGAAATCGACGGTTTTCGCGATGATTTGCTTCACGCCGCCGGAAGAACCAATACCCTGATAGTTGATTTTGCTACCGGTGGCTTGCTGGTACTCGGCTGCCCACTTGGCATAAACCGGCGCCGGGAATGTCCCGCCTGCGCCCGTCAGATCGGTGGCTGCAAAAGCAGAAACCGCGCTTACTGCGAAGGTGGCGGCGAGGATTCGGGCTACGGTGCTACGCATCAGTGTCATGTTCCCTCCAGGGGATTCAAAAAAATCAGGCTCAATGCCTTTTTAGTAGGAGTCAGTGATTGCTGCTGGAGGGAAAATAGGACAGTTTGATGACAGTGAAATGTACGAAATGTGACAGTTATATGACAGCGTACAGAAATGAAGCGGGCCCATTGCGGGCCCACTCTTGTTACTGATTATTCAACGGTAACCGATTTAGCCAGGTTACGCGGCTGGTCAACATCGGTACCTTTAATCAGCGCCACATGGTATGAGAGCAGCTGTAACGGCACGGTGTAGAAGATCGGTGCAATCACCTCTTCTACGTGCGGCAGGGAGATGATTTTCATGCCATCGCTGTCGCTGAAACCGGCATCCTGATCGGCAAACACATACAGCAAACCGCCGCGCGCGCGTACCTCTTCAATATTGGATTTCAGCTTCTCCAGCAGTTCGTTGTTGGGCGCGACCACGATCACTGGCATATCCGCATCAATCAGCGCCAGCGGGCCGTGCTTCAGCTCGCCCGCCGCATAGGCTTCGGCGTGGATATAGGAGATCTCTTTCAGCTTCAGCGCGCCTTCCATCGCGATCGGATACTGATCGCCACGGCCAAGGAACAGCGCGTGATGCTTATCAGAGAAACCTTCCGCCAGGTTTTCGATTACTTTGTCCTGCGCCAGCATCTGTTCGATGCGGCTCGGCAAGGCCTGCAGCGCGTGCACAATCTCGTGCTCGGTTTCGGCTTTCATGCCGTGCAGACGACCGAGTTTCGCCACCAGCATCAGCAATACTGCCAGCTGCGTGGTGAAGGCTTTGGTGGATGCCACGCCAATTTCAGTGCCGGCTTTGGTCATCAGCGCTAAATCGGATTCACGCACCAGCGATGAACCGGCCACATTACAGATGGCCAGCGAACCGAGATAACCCAGCTCTTTCGACAGGCGCAGCGCCGCCAGCGTATCGGCGGTTTCACCCGATTGTGACAGCGTGATCAGCAGGCTATTTTTACGCACTGCAGATTTGCGATAACGGAATTCTGAAGCAATTTCCACATCACAAGGCAGGTTAGCCAGCGACTCAAACCAGTAACGCGAAACCATGCCGGAGTTATATGACGTACCGCAGGCAATGATCTGAATATGTTCGACCTGGCTCAACAGCGTCTCAGCATCCGGGCCCAGCTCGCTAAGATCGACTTCGCCGTGATTAAAACGACCGGTGATGGTGTTTTTGATCGCGTTCGGCTGCTCGTAAATCTCTTTCTGCATGTAATGACGATAGATGCCTTTGTCGCCGGCATCGTACTGAGCGGTCGATTCGATTTCAGCGCGCTTAGCCGTTTTACCGTCACGATCGATGATGGTGACTTCGCGGCGGGTGATCTCGGCAATATCGCCCTCTTCCAGATAGATGAAGCGACGCGTCACCGGCAGCAGTGCCAGCTGATCGGAAGCGATAAAGTTTTCGCCCACGCCACGGCCAATCACCAGCGGACTGCCGGAGCGCGCCGCCACCAGCAGCGAAGGATCGCGGCTGTCCATGATCACCATGCCATACGCACCGCGCAGCTGCGGAATGACGCGCAGCACCACTTCACGCAGCGTGCCGCCCTGCTTCTGCTCCCAATGCACCAGATGCGCCACCACTTCGGTGTCGGTTTCTGAGGCAAAGTGATAGCCGCGCTCAAGCAACTGCGCGCGCAGCGGCTCATGGTTTTCAATGATGCCGTTGTGCACGATGATGATGTGCTCAGAAACGTGCGGATGCGCATTGGCCTCCGACGGTTCACCGTGTGTCGCCCAGCGCGTATGTGCGATACCGGTGCCGCCAATCAGCGGCTGCTGCTCTGCGGCTTCCGCCAGGTTCTGCACTTTACCCAGACGACGCAGGCGCGTCATATGGCCCTGACGATCGACGACGGCTAATCCCGCGGAGTCATAACCGCGATACTCAAGACGACGCAAACCTTCCAGCAGAATTTCTGCGATGTCACGCTGCGCTACTGCACCAACAATTCCACACATAGTAATTTCCTGACTTCATGGCTTTCGGCCATTGCGTTGTCATACGACCTGATTTCCCCGAGCCTTGTAGAGAGTGGGGATATTTTTTTATGGCACTGCTAACAGGCCGATCGTTGTCGGCCTTTAAAATTTATTTTTTCTTAACAGGACGCTGCCAGCCCGATTTTTGATTCTGTTCTTTACGGTTGTAGACCAGATCCGCAGCTAACACATCTTTCATTATCGTGGTGCCCGCGGCGATGGTCGCACCGCTCGCCACGCTGACTGGCGCCACCAGCTGGGTATCCGAACCGATAAACACGTTGTCTCCAATGATGGTTTTGGATTTGTTGGCGCCATCATAGTTACAGGTAATGGTACCCGCACCGATATTCACGCCCGCGCCAATTTCCGCATCGCCGAGATAAGAGAGATGACCGGCTTTGGAGCCTTTGCCGAGCGTGGCTTTCTTCATCTCTACAAAGTTGCCCACGTGCGCCGCTTCCGCCAACTCGCTGCCCGGACGCAGACGCGCAAAAGGCCCAACCGTACAAGCAGCGGCTAACGTGGCATCTTCGATCACCGAATAAGGGCTGATTTCACAGTCGTCAGCAATCACGCTGTTTTTGATGATGCAGCCGGCACCGATTTTGATGCGGTTGCCGAGCGTGACTTTGCCTTCGATGATCACGTTGGTGTCGATCTCCACATCGCGGCCGTGTTGCAACGCACCGCGCAGATCGAAACGCGCCGGATCGCGCAGCATCACACCCGCCAGCAGCAGCTTTTCTGCCTGCTCGCTTTGGTAGACACGCTCAAGCGTTGCCAGCTGCAGGCGATTGTTGACGCCATCGGTTTCGCTGATGCGCGCCGGATGCACCGCATTGATCACGCGGCCTTCGTGGTGCGCCATGGCGATGATATCGGTGATATAGAATTCGCCCTGCGCATTATTGTTGTTAAGTTGTGCCAGCCAGCGCTTGAGGTCGCCACCGTTGGCAATCAGAATGCCGGTGTTAATTTCCTGAATTTTAAGCTGTTCTGGCGAGGCATCTTTCTGCTCAATGATGCCGATCACCGTGCCGTTTTCACGCACGATACGACCGTAGCCGGTGGGGTTATCCAGAACTACGGTGAGTAAACCAATGCCGCCCGCGGGTTTCGCATCACGCAGACGTTGCAAACTGGCCTGCGAGATCAGCGGCACGTCGCCGTACAGCATCAGAATATCTTCGTCATCGGCAAAGAAGGGCGCGGCCTGCTGCATCGCGTGGCCGGTACCGAGTTGCTCAGCCTGCAGCACCCAGTTGAGTGCGTTATGCGCTAACGTTGACTGCAGTAAATCTCCGCCGTGGCCATAAACCAGATGGATCTGCTGGGCGCCCAAACCGGTTGCGGCATCAATAACGTGCTGAACCATTGGTTTACCTGCAAGGGTGTGCAGAACTTTGGGCAGGTCGGAATACATTCGGGTGCCTTTGCCAGCGGCTAAGATCACCACACTCATCGCGTTCGTAGACATAACTATCCTGATTCTCTTCAACTTTCGAAAGTGTAAGGTTTAACCCCGAGATTACTACATTTTTCTCGGGTCGAAATTAGCCGGGCTCAGCGCCAGGCGGCAAATTTGGAGCAAAAAAAATGCCAACCCAAAGGGCTGGCATTTCGTGACGCATAAAGCCTGATTACATCGCTTTTTTGGTCAGCTCGATGACACGCAGTTTCGCGATGGCTTTCGCCAGTTCCGCAGAAGCCTGAGCATAATCCACGTCGCCGTGGCTGCTGTTCATGTGCTCTTCCGCTTTACGTTTCGCTTCCAGCGCGCGCGCTTCGTCGAGGTCTTCACCGCGAATCGCGGTGTCGGCCAGAACGGTGGTGCTGCCAGGCTGAACTTCCAGCACGCCGCCAGAGAGGTAAATAAACTCCTCTTCGCCGTGCTGTTTCACGATGTGAATCATACCAGGCTTGATGGCTGTCAGCAGCGGGGCGTGGCCAGGACGAATCCCCAGCTCACCTTCGCTACCTGACACCTGGATACGCTCGACCAGACCGGAGAACATTTGTTGCTCCGCGCTGACCACGTCCAGATGATAAGTCATAGCCATACCATTCCTCCTGGGAAACCTAAATTACAGTTTCTTCGCTTTTTCTACGGCTTCTTCGATAGCGCCGACCATGTAGAACGCCTGCTCTGGCAGGTGGTCGAATTCGCCTTCCATGATGCCTTTGAAGCCACGGATGGTGTCTTTCAGGGTGACGTACTTACCTGGAGAACCGGTGAAGACTTCAGCAACGAAGAACGGCTGAGACAGGAAGCGCTGAATCTTACGCGCACGTGCCACCAACAGTTTGTCTTCTTCAGACAACTCGTCCATACCCAGGATAGCGATGATGTCTTTCAGTTCCTGGTAACGCTGCAGCAGAGACTGCACGCCACGCGCAACGTCATAGTGCTCCTGACCCACGATCAGTGGATCCAGCTGACGGCTGGTAGAATCCAGCGGGTCAACGGCTGGGTAGATACCCAGAGAGGCGATCTGACGGCTCAGCGTAACGGTTGAGTCTAAGTGAGCAAAGGTGGTTGCTGGTGACGGGTCAGTCAAGTCATCCGCAGGAACGTAAACGGCCTGTACAGAGGTGATTGAACCGGTCTTCGTGGAGGTAATACGCTCCTGCAACACACCCATCTCTTCTGCCAGCGTTGGCTGATAGCCTACCGCAGATGGCATACGACCCAGCAGTGCTGATACTTCAGTACCGGCCAGGGTGTAACGATAGATGTTGTCGATGAACAGCAGAACGTCACGGCCTTCATCACGGAATTTTTCCGCCATGGTCAAACCGGTCAGTGCTACGCGCAGACGGTTACCCGGCGGCTCGTTCATCTGGCCATACACCAGCGCTACTTTATCGATAACGTTGGAGTCAGTCATTTCGTGGTAGAAGTCGTTACCCTCACGAGTACGCTCACCCACACCAGCAAATACCGAATAACCTGAGTGCTCAGCCGCGATGTTACGGATCAGCTCCATCATGTTTACGGTTTTACCTACACCCGCACCACCGAACAGACCGACTTTACCGCCCTTAGCGAACGGACACATCAGGTCGATAACCTTGATGCCGGTTTCCAGCAGTTCCTGCGAGTTAGACTGATCTTCATACGAAGGTGCTGCACGGTGAATAGAGGAAACCTCTACTACAGTGCCGTCGTCATTCTGCAGGTCGCCTTTCATGTCGATTGGCTCACCCAATACGTTCATGATACGGCCGAGGGTTGCTTTACCAACCGGAACCTGGATAGGTTTTTTCAGGTCGGTAACTTCCAGACCGCGCTTCAGGCCGTCAGAAGTACCCATGGCGATGGTACGAACCACGCCACCACCCAGCTGCTGCTGAACTTCCAGCACCAGACGAGCATCACCATTTTTCACCTCGAGAGCGCTGTATACCTGCGGTACCGCGTCCTGAGGGAATTCGACGTCAACTACGGCGCCGATAATCTGGACAATCTTTCCAGCTGCCATCTTGAATCCTCTACCTAATACGAAAATACCCAGCCGCGCTCGCGCGACAGGATATATGCCTGGTTAAACCGCGGAGGCTCCCGAGACGATCTCGGTAAGTTCCTGGGTGATGCTGGCCTGACGAGCTTTGTTGTAAACCAACTGCAGCTCTTTGATCAGGTTTCCGCCGTTATCGGTTGCAGCTTTCATTGCAACCATACGTGCGGCCTGCTCACTGGCCAGGTTTTCCACCACACCCTGATAAACCTGCGATTCGACGTAACGACGCAGCAGAGTATCCAGCAGCGCTTTCGGATCGGGTTCGTACAGGTAATCCCAGGTCTTCGCCTTCATCTCTTCTTCACCTTCCGCTGGCGGTAACGGCAGCAGTTGGGTAATGGTCGGAGTCTGAGACATGGTGTTATTAAACTTGTTGGCAACGATATACAGCTTGTCGATGCGACCTTCATCGTAGGCCTGCAACATCACTTTTACCGGGCCGATCAAATCAGACAGTGCAGGCTTATCGCCCATACCGGTGACTTGTGCCACGATGTTGCCACCTACAGAGCCGAAGAATGAATTGCCTTTCGAACCGATAACAGCCAGATCGCTCTGTACGCCTTTATCCGCCCAGCTTTTCATATCTGCCAGCAATTTTTTGAACAGGTTAATGTTCAAACCACCACAAAGCCCGCGGTCAGTCGAAACGACCAGGTAGCCGACGCGCTTAACGTCACGCTCATCCAGGTAAGGGTGCTTGTATTCCAGATTACCCAAGGCAAGGTGACCAATCACTTTGCGCATGGTATCTGCATACGGACGGCTGGCCGCCATGCGTTCCTGCGTTTTACGCATTTTGGAGGCGGCGACCATTTCCATCGCTTTGGTGATCTTCTGCGTATTTTTTACGCTTCCGATCTTACTACGTATTTCTTTTGCGCCGGCCATTAGCTTCTCCTCAAAGCCTTGCGGCCTGCCTTTTCAGACAAGCCGCCAGACATTACCAGGACTGGGTTGCTTTAAACGTTTCGAGGAGGCCTTTCAGCTTCTCTTCGATTTCGTTATTGAAGTTACCCGCTTGGTTGATTTCAGCCATCAGCTCAGCGTGATCGCGATCCGCGAACGCCAGCAGAGCGGCTTCGAAGCTGCCGACTTTCGCCAGTTCAACATCGTTCAGATAGCCGCGCTCAGCAGCAAACAGCACCAGACCCTGTTGCGCGACTGACATCGGCGCATACTGTTTCTGTTTCAGCAGCTCGGTCACTTTCTGACCGTGGCTCAGCTGTTTACGCGTTGCATCGTCCAGATCGGAAGCGAACTGAGAGAACGCAGCCAGTTCACGATACTGTGCCAGCGCGGTACGAATACCACCGGACAGTTTCTTGATGATCTTAGTCTGTGCAGCACCACCAACACGGGATACCGAAATACCCGGGTTAACGGCTGGACGAATACCGGAGTTGAACAGGTTAGATTCCAGGAAGATCTGACCATCAGTAATCGAGATTACGTTGGTCGGAACGAACGCAGAAACGTCACCCGCCTGAGTTTCGATGATTGGCAGTGCGGTCAGAGAACCGGTCTGGCCTTTCACTTCACCGTTGGTGAAGCGCTCAACGTAGTCAGCGCTAACGCGTGATGCACGCTCCAGCAGACGAGAGTGGAGATAGAACACGTCACCAGGGAATGCTTCACGACCTGGTGGACGGCGCAGCAGCAGAGAAATCTGACGGTAAGCAACAGCCTGCTTAGACAGGTCATCGTACACGATCAGTGCATCTTCACCGCGGTCACGGAAGTACTCACCCATTGCACAACCGGCGTACGGTGACAGGTACTGCAGTGCTGCAGATTCAGAAGCAGAAGCGACAACCACGATGGTGTTAGCCAGCGCGCCGTGCTCTTCCAGTTTGCGTACTACGTTAGAAATGGTTGACGCTTTCTGACCAATCGCAACGTAGACACACTTGATGCCTGAATCGCGCTGGTTGATGATGGCGTCGATTGCCATTGCAGTTTTACCGGTCTGACGGTCACCGATGATCAGCTCACGCTGGCCACGGCCGATTGGAATCATCGCATCGACAGATTTGTAACCGGTCTGAACAGGCTGGTCTACAGACTGACGGTCGATAACGCCCGGTGCAATCACTTCAACAGGCGAGAAGCCGTCGTTTTCGATTGCGCCTTTACCGTCGATCGGTGCACCCAGTGTGTTCACCACACGGCCCAGCAGGCCACGGCCAACTGGAACTTCTAAAATACGACCCGTACATTTTACTTTCATGCCTTCCGCGAGGTCAGCATACGGGCCCATCACTACTGCACCAACCGAGTCACGCTCGAGGTTCAGTGCGATAGCGTAACGGTTGCCCGGCAGGGCAATCATCTCACCCTGCATGACATCGGCCAGGCCGTGTACGCGGATGATACCGTCACTTACAGAAACAATAGTACCTTCGTTGTGAGCTTCACTCACGACATTGAACTGAGCAATGCGCTGCTTGATCAGTTCGCTGATTTCGGTGGAATTCAGTTGCATATGCTCCAGTCCCCTTAAGACTGCAAGACGTCTGCCAGACGATCAAGACGGCCGCGTACGCTGCCATCAATGACCAGGTCACCCGCACGGATAACCACACCTGCCATTACAGACTTATCAATTTTGCAATTCAGCTTAACTTTACGTGACAGACGTTTTTCCATCGCGGCGCTGATTTTAGTCAGCTGACTGTCACTCAGCGTGCTGGCAGAAATCACATCAACTTCGGCTGTCGCTTCATAAGCGTCACGCAGTTGAATGTACTGAGCCAGTACGGCTGGAAGCGCTGTCAAACGTCCGTTTTCGGCCATTACCTTAATCAGGTTCTGGGCGTTTTCATCAAGTTGATCGCCACAAACTGCAATGAAAGAAGCAGACAAAGCTTCCGGTGCGAGCGCACCGGAAAGAAGATCTGCGATCTGTTCGTTGCGAGCCACTTCTGCGGCAAACGCCAGCATGGATTGCCAGCGATCGATGCTTTGATGCTCAACAGCAAAGTCAAAAGCTGCTTTGGCGTAGGGGCGAGCTACAGTAATCAGATCAGACATCAGCCCCTCCCTCCTTACAGTTCAGCGACCAGTTTATCAACGATGTCGCTGTTAGCAGCTTCATCCACGGAACGTTCGATGATTTTCTCGGCGCCAGCTAATGCCAGCAACGCGACTTGCTTACGCAGCTCTTCACGGGCACG
Source organism: Pantoea sp. y20 (assembly GCF_054903455.1). Classification (NCBI taxonomy): domain Bacteria; kingdom Pseudomonadati; phylum Pseudomonadota; class Gammaproteobacteria; order Enterobacterales; family Erwiniaceae; genus Pantoea; species Pantoea sp. y20. The sequence continues at coordinate 4,202,936 of NZ_CM142816.1, read as the reverse complement.
CGAACGCTCGGCATCAATTTCTGCCTGCGCCTGCGCCACGATGCGGTTACGTTCAGTCTCAGCTTCGGTTTTCGCTTCGTCCAGAATCTGGGCACGGCGTTTGTTCGCCTGCTCGATAATGACCTGAGCGTCTTCTTTCGCTTTTTTCAGCTGGTCGGTCGCATTGGCCTGCGCGAGATCTAAATCTTTCTTCGCGCGCTCAGCAGAAGCAAGGCCTTCAGCAATTTCTTTCTGGCGCTTTTCGATGGCAGCCATAATCGGCGGCCATACGTACTTCATGCAGAACGCGACAAACAGAATGAACGCGATGGCCTGGCCGAGGATTGTTGCATTAATGTTCACAGCACAATGCCTCTTATTAAGTTAACTTGCTCTGCCGCTATCAGAGATAAACGGCAGAATCCGTCCCTCATCACACCAGGTGCCATGAGTGAACAAGGCTACCAGGTTTAAGCGACAGCAAACATCACGTAGAGACCCAGACCTACAGCGATCATCGGGATTGCATCCACCAGACCCATTACAACAAAGAACTGCGTACGCAGCAGAGGGATCAGATCCGGTTGACGCGCGGCGCCTTCCAGGAATTTACCTCCGAGGATGCCGATACCGATCGCAGCACCGATTGCCGCCAGGCCCATCATCACAGCGGCAGCCATGTACAGCAGATCCATATTCAGGTTTTCCATGACAGTCTCCAGTTTGTTTCAGTTAAAAGCTTAAGTGTTGAGATAAAAATCAATGTTCTTCAGATGCCATCGACAGATAGACGATCGTGAGGACCATGAAAATGAAAGCCTGCAGCGAAATGATCAGGATGTGGAAAATGGCCCAAGGCACATTCAACAACCACTGCGACCACCACGGCAGCAAGCCGGCAATCAGGATAAAGATCAACTCACCCGCATACATGTTGCCGAACAGTCGCAGACCCAGTGAAACAGGCTTGGACAGCAGGCTAACACCTTCAAGAATCAGGTTAATGGGGATGAAGATCGGGTGATTAAAAGGCTGCAGCGTCAACTCTTTGGTGAAGCCGCCAATGCCTTTCATTTTGATGCTGTAGAACAGAATCAAAATAAATACGCCCAGCGCCATAGACAGCGTGATGTTCACGTCTGCAGACGGCACGACGCGCAGCGCCGGCAGGCCTAAATAGTGCTCGCCGATAAACGGCAGCAAATCGATAGGCAGCAGATCCATGAAGTTCATCAGGAAGACCCAGACGAAAATCGTCAGAGCCAGCGGGGCGATAAGTTTGCTTTTACCGTGGTACATGTCGCGCACGTTGTTATCAACGAAGCCGACAACCAGTTCGATAGCCGCTTGTAATTTCCCTGGAACACCGCTGGTAGCGCTTTTCGCCACTTTGCGGAACAACACCAGGAAAATCAGTCCCAGCACCACAGAGAAAAACATGGAATCGATATTTAATACCCAGAACGTCGCGGGAGCGTCGTGCGGATTCACCAACTCGAAAGTACGCAGGTCCAACTGAAGGTTATTCAGGTGGTGACCTATGTATTCTTGCGGAGTAGAGATTTCTCCAGCAGCCATGATGCCTCTTACCCTTTGTTGTTAATTACAGCCGGAGCGACGATCTGCACCACCAGCACCGATAACCACGTGATTGCGAGTGGCCAGAAGACCGCTCCAAACACACCCAACGCCACCGCGAGGAAAATGACGGTTGTGAACACCTTCAACACTTCACCGAGGGCGAAGCTCCAGGCAACACGTCCTTTCGCAGGCGTTTGATCCTGCAGGCGCCAGGCCAAAAACATAAACAACACGTTCGGCAGCCAAGCTGCCACGCCACCCGCGATGGCGGAGGCGCCCCAGGTAACCTCTTTCAGGGTAAAGAGCGCACCGATGGTGACAAAGGTCACCAGCTGAATGATCAGCACGGCCCGGGCTAATTTCACACTGTAAAGAGACACTGACATGACGCTGAACTCTCCTGCCCCGAACGGGGTATGTCGCGTGTCGTATAAGACTGCCTTTACTCATTTGAGTCAAGCAGCAAAAGCCGTGCAAATTATACGGGCGCCACCTGCGATTTCAATCGGTAAGTAGCGAAAAGGTGAACAATTATTTAAATTTCTTTCTGAAGGGCTATTTTTCAAAACATCGTCTTCAGGCAATGTCTGACTTTAAGTCTGAAAATGCCCGACCGACTTGCTTTTAAAGCGTGCTTTAGATCACATAATAAACAAGGAATGCCTGACTGAATTTGTTTCAGACAAGATTTATACGATTTCTACATTGTATTAAGCACTTATAAATCAGAGTTTTAATTTTATTATTTAACTGTTGCGCTTCGATTTTCGAGAAAAACACTCTATTGACATCATGCGCTGCAATAAAAACGCAAAACTGATATTACGTACGCCAATTTATTGCAAAGTTATATTTTCACCAGTGATTATTTGGTTGGGTAAATACACCCAAAAAAGTGATCTCCGTGATAATGAAATGTGAATTATTCGTTAAATGTAACAGAGATTTTCGGATAATTTCCGCCGGGGATGTTAACTCGCGCGCCCTGCCCTGCGAAATAAAAGCTTTTACCTAAAAGTGTTCAATCGCTGCTTTTTCGTTCAGGGCAATGACTAAGACAAACGGCATGAAGCAGATTAAATCCATACCGTTTAAAAGGCTATTGGCGGGTAATCACCACCAGATGGCGTTCACCATCCAGCTCGGGTACCTGCAGAGGTTGAATTTTTTCCACCGTAAAGCCAGCGGGTAATGCAGCAATCTCATCATCCGGACGCACACCTTTCAGGGCATAAAAGCGACCTTCAGGACCCGGCAGATGATGACACCAGGTCAGCATATCCTCGAGTGAAGCAAATGCACGACTGATAACACCGTCGAATGGCGGCTCAGACGGGTACTCTTCAACGCGGCTCTGCACCGGCGTGACGTTAGTAAGTCCTAACTCATGTTGTACCTGACGCAGGAATCGCACGCGTTTGCCGAGGCTATCCAGCAAGGTGAAATGCGATTGCGGGCGCACAATGGCCAGCGGAATGCCTGGTAAGCCCGGACCGGTGCCGACATCAATAAAGCGTTCGCCCTGCAAATGTGGCTCAACCACCATGCTGTCGAGAATATGGCGTACCAGCATCTGCTGCGGGTCGCGCACTGATGTCAGGTTATAGGCCTTATTCCACTTATGCAGCAACTCAACATAGCCAACCAACTGCTGTTTTTGTTGATCGGTAAGGGAAATGTTTGCCGCTTTTAGCAGCGAGGAGAGTTTGTTGATCACAACGAGAATTCCATTAACGGGGGCGAGTTGCCTCGCCCCAAAGTCGATCAGGCGCTTTTACGCAGCAAGCCCTGTTTTTTCAGGTAAATCAGCAGAATTGAGATGGCCGCAGGCGTGATGCCCGAAATACGAGAAGCCTGGCCGATGGAAGTCGGTTTGTGATCGTTGAGTTTGGCGATCACTTCATTCGACAAGCCATTTACCTGATGATAGTCGAGCTCGACAGGCAACAAGGTGTTTTCATTGCGCAGCTGGCGATCAATCTCTTCCTGCTGACGCGCAATGTACCCTTCGTATTTCACCTGAATCTCCACCTGCTCAGCAGCTTGCTCATCTGACAGTGCCGGACCGTAGCTGGCGAGTGACGTCAGCAGCGGATAGGTCATCTCTGGACGACGCAGCAGATCTTCACCGCTGGCTTCTTTGGTGAGCGGCGCACTGATCACCGCGTTCACTTCCGCCACGTTATCCGATTTTGGATGCACCCACAGATCGCGCAGGCGTTGACGCTCCTGCTCAATCGCCTCCAGTTTCTGGTTGTAGCGCGCCCAGCGGGCATCATCAACCAGACCGAGCTCGCGACCGGCTTCGGTCAAACGTAGATCGGCGTTGTCTTCGCGCAGCATCAGGCGGTATTCAGCGCGTGATGTAAACATGCGGTACGGCTCTTTCGTGCCCAACGTACACAGATCATCAACCAGCACACCAAGGTAAGCCTGATCGCGACGTGGCGCCCAGCCCTCTTTATCGGCGGAAGCGCGTGCTGCGTTGAGGCCGGCCAGCAAACCTTGCGCTGCCGCTTCTTCGTAGCCAGTGGTGCCGTTGATCTGGCCGGCAAAGAACAGGCCGTGGATAAATTTGCTTTCCAGCGTCGGTTTGAGATCGCGTGGATCGAAGAAATCATACTCGATGGCGTAACCCGGACGGATGATCTTCGCGTTTTCCAGTCCTTTCATCGAACGTACAATCTGCATCTGTACGTCAAACGGCAGGCTGGTGGAGATACCATTCGGGTAGATCTCGTTGCTGGTCAGGCCTTCCGGCTCCAGGAAGATCTGGTGCGCATTACGATCGGCAAAGCGCATCACTTTGTCTTCGATCGATGGGCAATAACGTGGACCAATACCTTCGATGATCCCGGCATACATCGGGCTACGATCGAGGTTGTTGCGAATCACGTCATGCGTCTGTTCGTTGGTGTAGGTGATCCAGCATGGCACTTGTTGTGGATGCTGTGAAACCTTGCCCATGAACGAGAACACCGGCATCGGATGATCACCGTGCTGCGGTGTTAGCACCGAAAAATCAATCGAGCGTGCGTCGATACGTGGCGGCGTACCGGTTTTCAGACGGTTTACGCGCAGCGGCAGTGCACGCAGGCGTTTTGCCAATGGGATTGATGGCGGATCGCCTGCACGGCCACCGCTGTAGTTATCCAGCCCGATGTGGATTTTGCCATCAAGGAAGGTCCCGACGGTCAGCACCACGGTTTTGGCGCGGAACTTCAGGCCCATTTGCGTCACAGCACCGACGACACGATCGTTTTCCACAATCAGATCGTCAACCGCCTGCTGGAAGATCATCAGGTTTGGCTGGTTCTCTAATGCGGTGCGTACCGCCTGGCGATACAGTACACGGTCAGCCTGAGCACGTGTGGCGCGAACAGCGGGGCCTTTACTCGCGTTTAGTATCCTAAACTGGATGCCTGCCTGGTCAATTGCCGTGGCCATCAAACCGCCTAAGGCATCCACTTCCTTCACCAGATGTCCTTTCCCGATGCCACCGATCGCCGGGTTACAGGACATTTGTCCAAGCGTATCAATGTTATGGGTGAGTAACAGGGTTTGCTGACCCATTCGGGCTGCGGCCATCGCGGCCTCTGTGCCCGCATGACCACCACCGATTACGATGACGTCAAAAGGATCTGGATAAAACATGAAGTGGGTCCTCGTTAGTGTTTCGGACAGGGATCGTTGCCCTGGGCGGTGGATTCTACTGAAATAATGTCGGCGGCGAAAGTCGCGGGATCCCGAGGTTTAAAAGAAAGGATCTTAAGTCTTTTATATGATCTTTCTGTTAGATCTACTATTAGGATCGCATCCGGCTGTTGATAACCCCAAAAAATTCAGGCTAAACAGCAAATTAGCGAGGATCATTAGCTGTGAATGATCGGTGATCCTGATCCGTATAAGCTGGGATCAAAATGGCTACTTATGCACAGCCTAAAAAAGAAACAGACGTTGTTATTTGGATAACTACTGGTTATACGCATGAAACAGGCCATGTTATCCACAGTCGATCGCGGGTTTAAGGTAAAAAAACAGCGCAATCAACTGGGGATCATTCTATTTTCCCGATCCCCAGCCACTAAAGATCGTTTTAAATCTGCGTTTTCCATGTGGCGACCCACACTTCGGCCGCGTCTTCCGGGATCTCATGCTCCAGCACGTCGATCTCCAGTCGATCGCCAATGCGTTTGGCGCCCAGTTGGTTCAATTGCTCTTCCAGCAGCTTGATCGCGCCGCAGAAAAGATCGTATTCATGATTACCGATGCCGACTGCGCCATAACGTAAGCCAGAGAGGTCCGGTTTTGTTTCCTGCAGTGCTTCATATAAAGGAAGCAAATTATCAGGCAGTTCACCGGCACCGTGCGTGGAGGTAACGATCAGCCAAATCCCTTCCGGTAGCAGCTCATCCAGCTCTGGGCCATGCAGCACCTCGGTTGAGAAGCCCGCTTCCTGCAGTTTTTCTTCCAGATGTTCAGCAACATATTCGGCGCTGCCAAGGGTACTTCCACTGATTAACGTAATATCGGCCATGATGCTCTCCCGCACTAAAGGCGAGCATTGTACGCTGTGATCAAGCCGTGATCCACCTGTGGAAAACAGGGTTAACAGTAGAAAGCATCAGGCGGCAAGTCGCGCTATACGCGCGATCTGCCGGGGATAAGTTTGTGCACAGATTAGAGAGGGATCACGGCTTAATGGTGCGCATGATCGGGTTTTGCAGGGAGATCAGGGTTTCGGTGGACTGAATTTCGTCGATGGTCTGGATCTTATTGATCAACACCTGTTGCAAGGCATCGATTGATCGGCACATCACTTTGATAAAGATGCTGTAATGACCGGTGGTGTACCAGGCTTCCACCACTTCATCCAGCGCGTCGAGTTTGCTCAGAGCCGCCGGATAATCGCGCGCGCTTTTAAGGATAATGCCGATAAAGCAACACACATCGAAGCCGAGCTGACGCGGATCGATCTCCACGCGCGTGCCCAAAATAATGCCCGCCTGACGCATCTTCTCCACCCGCACATGAATGGTGCCGGGGCTGACGTTGAACTGCTTGGCGAGCTCGGCATAGGCGGTACGCGCATTCTGTAGCAGCGCATTCAGAATGCCGCGATCCAGGTTATCCAGCTGAAGGTGTTCCGCCATTGTCCATCCTCGTTGAGTTCTTCTTCTATGAATAGAGGAGAATGTGCAGCAAATTAGCGGTGCAGGCAAGGTGCAGACAACAGCCATGCCGTTGTCTGCCTGCTTTTTAGCGCTTACGCCAGAAGGTCACTTGCGCCTGCGTGTGCTGGAATTTGCGCGCCGTTTCGCGGATCACAAAGGGTACATCCTGCGGCGGTGCCACTTCGTCAAAGGCATCACGTAACAGACGCTGCAGCGCCTGATAGGTTGTCAGCGCTTCACCATTTTCGCGAACACCGCCCAGCCAGTTCTCTTTCGGCGTGAAATCTTCCAGCCAGGTATACGGCGATGACAGCACCAGCAAACCACCGGCGCGGATCATCGGCGTGACATCCTGCAGGAAACGTTTTGGCTGACGCAGACGATCGATCAGGTTAGAGGCCAGCACCAGATCGTAACGGTCCGGCTGCGGCTTCAGGTTACAGGCATCGCCCTGCACAAACTGAATACGCTGCGCTTGCTCAGCTTCCAGACCAAACTCTTTCAGCCGCACCTGACGATACTCCACCAGATCGCCCTCTTCAGGCACCACATAGCGGAAATCCTCACCGGAGGTCAGCTGCAGCGCAACATCAATAAAGCGCGCCGAGTAATCCATGCCCGTTACTGCCTCGAAGTGTCGCGCCAGTTCAAAGCTGGCCCGCCCGGTGGCGCAGCCGATGTCCAGCGCCTGACCCCGCGCAGTAGAGTGCGGCAGCAGTTTTTCCACCAGCGCAGCCGCGTAGTTGGGTACGTTGTAGTAGCTCGGTCCGTACTGGAAATCGAGATACTGCGACACCATGCTGTCGGTTTCATAAGGATTGAGCGTCATGCTCTCTTCATGGGAAGAAACGACATAGCGGAAACCGGCGTGCTGGAAGAAGTGACGACGGAAGGCGTAACGCGCAGACTTCAGCGCTTCATTGCCGGTGGAAATCCAGCTGCCACCTTTGATCAGCGCATGTTTGCCATCAAAGGTTGGTGTGGAGAAATCGTCGTAGAGCGGATGCACCTTAAAGCCTTCGAAACCGTTGGTTGGCGTCGTGGTCCACTGCCAGACGTTGCCGACGATGTCGTAAAACTCACCTTGTGCGAAGCGATCGACCGGGCTGGAGGAAGCCCAGTATGCCAGATTGATGTTGCCCGGCGCTTCAGTCCAGTCCGGCTGATCGCCGCCAACTTGCTCACGCAGCTGCGCCCATTCGGCTTCGCAGGGAAGCTGAACAGATTTACCGGTCTCTTCCGCCAGCCAGCGACAGAACGCGGCGGCTTCCAGTTGATTCACTTCCGCCGGCCAATCCCACGGCATCGCCACTTCTTCGGCCAGCACGCGCAGTTTTAGCTGATCGGGCAGCTTTTCGTCACCGACCCAGAATGTCGGCATCTGCGCACCGGAAAATTCACGCCAGCCCCAACCTTCGTCATCCCACCAGCGGCGATCGTTATAACCGTCCGCCGCAATAAAACGATAAAACTCGGCATTGCTGACCAGCATTTTACTGGCCTTAAACGGCTTCAGTTCGGTTTGCTGGCTACCGTATTCGTTATCCCAGCCATAAGTGTCGTCGGTTTTGCCCTGCTGCACACGGCCGCCGGGCATCGCGATCAGAGAATTTTCCGGTACCGATTGACGATCGTGACGCGCCTGCGGGCAAACTGGCCAGTGCGGCTGCGGCTTAACCCATTCAATCGGCAACTGGCGCATCAGCACGCTGGAGGTTTCCAGATGAATACGTTCGTGTTCGATGCCCATCAAAATCACCCACGCCGGGCTGTCCCAGTCGATCGGCAGTTCCAGCGGCATGGTGCGAATAAACTCACTCACCAGGCTTTTCACTTTGCCACGATAGTCGCGCACTTCTGCGATGGTCGGCCAGTCGTAATGGCTGTCGTTGAGATCGTCCCAGCTCATCTCATCCACGCCGATCGCCATCATCGCCTCAATACGATCGTCAACGCGTTGATCGAGGTAGCGGCCTGCCATCAGCTTATTAATGTAGAAGGTTGCGGTGTGACCAAAATAGAAGATCAGCGGATGGCGCAGCGAAATGGCTTTGTTAAACCAGGCGCGCTCGTCCGCCAGGCAATCAAACAAGCTTTCATACAGTTCCCAGGTTTGGGTGAAGTACGCCAGCAGCTCGGCCCGTTTTTGTTCGGAGTGTTGGCCGGAAAGTTTCAGCGTACGGGTCGGTGCGGGAAGTTGGACGGTCGTCACAAGGTGCTCCAGTTTGCTAAATGCTCGAACTTATCAATATAGCAAATTAGCATTTCCGCCAGATGAATTAGCGCTGCCAGCGGCGCAGCAGACGGCTTTTCAGGCCGGTATCGAAGCGCCAGATGTGATCGAAGATGCGCAGAATGCCGGGTTTGCCATGCAGCGACATTGCTACCGCGTGGAAGCGCTGTTGATGTTGGCGCTGACGCTGCTTAATGGTGCTGACGATGTCGTCCGGCAAACGCTGGGCAATAAAATCCGAAACGATCACCGCATCCGCTTCCTGCCACGCGCTGCCTTCCATGCGTTTCACCACCGCCGCAAGGCAGGCCGCGAGATCGGTACCGCCGCGAAAACGCTGGCTGAGGAAACGGATCGCCTGCTCAATGCCGTTATCAGCGGTGAGTTCATAACCGATCACTTCATGAGCAAACAGCATGATATAGCAGCGGCGCTTATCCGCCAGCGCCACTTTCAGCAGCGCCAGGCAAAAGGCTTTGGCGCAGCGCTCATTGAAACCGCCCATCGATCCGGACGTATCAACGCAAACGATAAACGGGCCGCGCGGTTGCTCCTCATGCTGCTGGTGGCTGGCCGGACTCATGGTGACTTTTTCGTGCCACGCATCGCCCTGCAGACGATAAGTCAGCAAGCGTTTCTCGACTAAGCGCCGATAAAACTCCAGCTCTAACTCGCTTATGCTCAATGCCGCCAGCTCAGGTGGCAACAGACGCAGCACATCATCGCTTTGATGAATGCCGCTGACTTCTTCCGGTACGTTATCCGGTTCGCGCACCAGCTGGTGAAACGCTTCCAGCGGTACATCCTGCGACGGCACCGATTTGGCCTCGCGGCTGCGACCCAGCTGCTGCGCCAGCTTCATCAATTCCGGCTGCTGGGCGAGGAAATCGCCGTACTGCACAATCAGTTCATAATCGCCGTGCTGCAGCGGCGCTTTGCTTAAATCCCACAGGCGTCCGGCGGCAGCTTCATCGTCATCGGTAAGAATCGGCGCCAGCTGACCGCTGATCGCCATGCGCTGCTGCAGCTCGGCCATCAAGCGTTCGCGCTGCTCTTCCAGAAGGGTTTCATTCAGCGTCAGCGTTTGCAGCGTCAGGCTGAGACGCCAGCGTTGCAGGAACAAGGTGTGTTGCGCGTTGCTGAGCTGGTCGCTTTCAGCATTCAGCAGCAGTTTGCTGGCTTCTTCGATGAACGGCGACGGCAGGCTTTTCAGCTGCGTCATAATGTTGGGTAACTGCTGGGTGAAATGTTGCGTGCTGAGTAGCTGCATCTGTTGAAACAGCTGAAACTCCTGCGCCAGCGCTTCTGGCACCGGCGTGACTTTGATCTGCTCGGCGATCTCCGATCGCCAGCGCGGCAGATCGCGCAACATGGCTTGTTTCAGGCGGGGAAATTTCTCAAAGAACAGCGCCAGTTGCGGTGAGGCGAGCAGCGCGATAATCAGCTCTTCGATTAACTCGGTTTCGCCAATCGACAACAGCGCACTCAGCGTCTCCAGTGAGATCATTTTCTCGCCTGTTTCAGCTGTTCCGCGACATCCTGCAGGCTGGTTTCGATGCGTGCCAGCCAGTCATCGCTAATGAACAGACAGCGCTGATGCTGGCTGAACAGCGTGCGCTGCGCGCGCAGCTGGGTTTCCAGCGCGTCATATTCATCAGCGATCTCCTGCGGCATCTCGCTGCTGCTGCTGGCGCCCGGCAGCGTCAGACGCGTGGATTGCAGGCTGACATCGCGCAGCGTCAAACAGTGATGAGTATCCACCAGCATATCCAGCGTCTGACCAAAGCCGATGCCGTTCAGCTTGCCACGGATTTCACCACCCTTCAGCAGCCACTGATCCAGCGCTTCGCGGCCAATCAGAATGTGCGTCACCTGCATGTCGTGCAGCATCAACGGTTGTTGCAGCATTAGCGTCAGTTGATCATCGGTGATGGCGGCGGGTAATTCGTAGTGCGGTTTGCGGCTGAACATGCCGCTGTGTTTCTCCAGCGTTAGCGCTTGCGCCACGCTTTGCTGCTGTTGCAGCGCCAGCCGGCGGCCTTTGATCTGCTGCAGCTTATGTAGCAGCGCCTGTTGCTGCCACGCATGTTGCGACATCAGCGTATCGATTTCGCGATCCAGCATTTTCATCGACGCCACGTCATGCCACAGGCAATCTTTCAGCAGCACTAAGTCGATGGGCGCGATGGCCACGCGACCGCTGTAAAAGGCGCTAGCCTGCAACAGGTGAATGGCTTTCTTCCAGCGACGATCGGAAATGTACGGCGCGTCCGGCAGCGTTTCTAACTGCTGACGAAGCTGATAGATCAGTTCAAACACGTGATCCGGTAAACTGACCTGGCTGATGCCTTTCTGCCACTGCTCATACTCTTCGTCGCTGATGCGCAACGATTCCGCCACTGGATTGTCGTTTTCATCCTGCTGGTGGGTGAGCATGCTGCGGAAGTTCTGCTTCTCATGCACGTTATCCAGCCACAGGCGAATCAACATGCGGTCATACAGCGCTTCGAGGCCACTATCGGCTTCCGGCAATTCGTTGGAAGCGGTAACCAGCAGGCGCATTGGGATTTTTTCTTCGCTGTCGCCATTGCGGAAGCGGCGTTCGTTAATGGCAGTCAACAAGGTATTAAGAATTGCCGGGCCGGCTTTCCAGATTTCGTCGAGGAAGACTATTTCGGCATCCGGCAGATAACCTTTGGTCAGACGCTGATAACGCCCTTCATCTTTTAGTGCCTGAATCGACAGCGGGCCAAACACCTCTTCGGGGGTGGAAAAACGGGTCATCAGGTATTCAAATGCGCGGGCGTGCTGGAAGGCATATTTCAATCGGCGGGCAATCAGACTCTTGGCGATGCCCGGCGGCCCGAGCAGAAACACACTTTCGCCACTTAAGGCAGCCAGCAAACAGAGGCGGATCGCATGATGGCGTTCATACAGCCCTTTTTCCAGAGCGTTGCTCAGGCGAGAAATTCTTTCTGCCAAAAGATGGGGTTGAGCCATAATCACATCATTATCCTTTTGATACTGGTGCCGTCATAGTCTGGCGAGCGCAATACTCTACTGATTATCATGCGCGATTGCGTTGATAGCCGTCAGCTTTTTTGTTTCAGAAGGTTGATGCGAGAAAACTCGCCGCTTCCAACGGTTTTTTGGCGCTATTTTCGGCGAAAAACCGCGTCACCGACGCGATGGTGACACTTTGTAAGAGTAGGTTTTTTTGGGAATATGTGCATACTGTGCGCTTTTTGATGGCTTGAGCGGAAGGCAAGCGCCTCCGGCTCCAACAAAAGACAACTTATGAGCTCGGATAAGAAACAGTCCCTTGGGGCAGTCACGCTGGCGGCAATTGGCGTGGTGTATGGCGATATCGGTACCAGCCCACTCTATACATTGCGTGAATGCCTCTCTGGTCAGTTTGGATTTGGCGTGGAGCGCGAAGCGGTTTTTGGCTTCCTGTCGCTGATTTTCTGGCTGCTGATTCTGGTGGTGTCGCTGAAGTACATCAGCTACGTGATGCGTGCAGATAACGCCGGTGAAGGCGGGATTTTAACGCTGATGTCGCTGGCCGGACGAAATACCGGCGCCAGAGCCACCGCGATACTGGTGATCATGGGCCTGATCGGCGGCAGCTTCTTCTACGGGGAAGTGGTGATCACGCCAGCGGTGTCGGTGCTATCGGCGATAGAAGGTCTGGAAATTGCCGCGCCGAGCCTCGATACCTACATCGTGCCGTTGGCGATTGCGGTGCTGACGTTGCTGTTTGTCATCCAGAAGCACGGCACCGGCATTGTCGGTAAGCTGTTCGCGCCGGTGATGCTGCTGTGGTTTATCATCCTCGCCGTATTGGGTGCGCGTAGCATCATTAATAATCCTGACGTGCTGCACGCCATGAATCCTTACTGGGCGCTGCACTTCTTTATTCAATACAAAAGTGTCTCTTTCTTCGCGCTGGGCGCGGTGGTGCTGGCGATTACCGGCGTGGAAGCGCTGTATGCCGATATGGGCCACTTCGGTAAATTTCCGATTCGTCTCGCCTGGTTTATCGTGGTGCTGCCTTCACTGGTGCTCAACTACTTTGGTCAGGGCGCGCTGCTGCTCAAACATCCTGAAGCGATCAAAAACCCGTTCTTCCTGCTTGCGCCGGATTGGATGCTGATCCCGATGTTGATTCTCGCCACCTTAGCCACAGTGATCGCCTCGCAAGCGGTGATTTCCGGCGTGTTCTCATTAACGCGTCAGGCAGTGCGTCTCGGCTATTTGCCGCCGATGCGCATTGTGCACACCTCAGAAGAGGAGTCCGGGCAGATCTATATTCCGGTGATTAACTGGCTGCTCTACTTCTCGGTGGTGATTGTGATTGTTGGCTTCGAGCACTCCAGCAATCTAGCGGCGGCTTATGGCATCGCGGTCACCGGCACCATGGTGCTGACCGCCATTCTCTGTTCTACCGTGGCGATTCAAAACTGGCACTGGAACCGCTATCTGGTGGTGCTGATTCTGATTGCCATGCTGATCATCGACGTGTCGCTGTTCTCCGCCAACCTGATCAAAGTGTTCTCCGGCGGTTGGCTGCCGCTGACGCTGGCGCTGATGATGTTCATCATTATGACTACCTGGAAAAGCGAGCGTTTCCGTCTGCTGCGTCGCATGCATGAGCACGGCAATTCACTGGAAGCGATGATTGCATCGCTGGAGAAATCGCCGCCGGTACGCGTGCCGGGCACCGCGGTGTATATGTCGCGTGCGCTGAATGTGATTCCGTTTGCCATGCTGCATAACCTCAAGCACAACAAAGTGTTGCATGAGCGCGTGGTGCTGCTGACGCTGCGTACGGAAGATGCGCCTTACGTGCACAACGTCCGTCGTGTGACCATCGAACAGTTGTCGCCGACCTTCTGGCGCGTGGTGGCGAGTTACGGCTGGCGCGAAACGCCAAACGTCGAAGAGATTTTCCACCGTTGCGGTCTTGAAGGCCTGAACTGCCGCATGATGGAAACCTCCTTCTTTATGTCGCATGAATCGCTGATTATCGGCGATCGTCCGTGGTACCTGCGCCTGCGCGGCAAGCTGTTCCTCGCGCTGCAACGCAATGCGCTACGCGCGCCGGATCAGTTTGAAATCCCACCGAACCGCGTGATCGAGTTGGGAACCCAGGTCGAGATTTAATGTTGTGCGCGTCACCAACTCAAGGTGACGCGCAATCCTCCGCTGGCGCGCTGGCTGAACTGCAAGCGAACGCCGTGCAACTGGGCAATATTTTTCACGATGGAAAGCCCTAATCCGCTGCCGGTTTGCGCCTGTCCTGGCGGTCGCCAAAAGCGTTCACCCAACCTTATCAACTGCTCATCGCTGACGCCTGGCCCGTTATCATCAACGGTAATGGCGCGGGCATTGAGCTGCACATCAATAGTGCTGCCCGACGGCGAATAGCGCAGCGCGTTATCCAGCAGATTGCGCACCATCAACCCCAGCAACAGCGGATGACCGTTCATCACCGGTTCGGCATGGCTGGTGAACTGCAAAGCGGTGTTTTGTTGTTCTGCCTGCGGGAAGTGCTCCGCCAGCAGGTTTTGCAGCAGCGGCGCCAGCGCCACCGGTTGAAACTCGCTGCGCAGATCGTCGGCTTCCACGCGTGACAGCGTTAAGAGCTGATCCACCAGACGCGTGGCACGCACGATGCCGCTATCCAGTTGCTGAATGGCGCGTTTGCGCATCGCCTCATCATCATCAGCCAGTTGAATCACTTCACTCTGCACGCGCAGCGCCGCCAGCGGGCTGCGCAGTTCATGGGCGGCATCGGAGGTAAAGCGACGTTCGCGCTGCACCAGATGCGCCATACGACTGAACAAGCCGTTAAGCGCCACCACCAGCGGCTTCACCTCTTTAGGCAAGCGCGTGTCCGGCAATGGCGTGGCATCATCCGGCGCACGCTGATGCAGGGAAAGCGTGAGGCGTTTCAACGGGCGCAGCTCGAACCACACCAGCGCCAGCAGCAGCAGCAACATAAAGGGCATGGCAATCAGCCACGGCAGCAGGCTGCTGAGCGCCAGATCGCGCGTCATATCTTCGCGGTATTCCCATTCTTGCCCGACCACCACGCGATAGCGCTTATCCTCGGAGGTGAGCCACACCAGGCGCCAGCTGTCTTTATCGCCGCGCAGTCGTCCATCAACAAAGCCATCGCGCTGATGATCGAATTGCAGATCGCGACCGTTTTCGCCGTCGTTCAACAACGGTTGGCCTGCCGCGCTGAAAATGGCAAATGCCAGCGCATCATCATCCTGATCGCCGCGGTGATGGCGCAGGATCGCTTTGGTTTTCGGCAACGTCACGTCCTGCAGTGAGGTGGGATCAAGCGCTATCAGCCGTTTGGCGAAAAGCATCTGCTGAGTATCAAACAGCTCGTTCACCGTATCGCGGGTTTGATGCCAGGCGCTGAGGCCGGCCAGGCCGCCGCACACTATAATCAGCAGCACAAAGCCGATGGCGAGGCGCAGAAACAGACTCATTCCGCCGCTCCCAGCGTATAACCGACGCCGTGTACGGTACGAATAAACTGGCTGCCGAGTTTCTTGCGCAGATGATGAATGTGCACTTCCACCGCATTGCTGGAGACATCTTCATCCCAGCTGTAGAGCTTCTCCTCCAGCTGACTGCGCGTCAGCACGCGGCCAGGATTACGCAGAAACAGTTCCAGCAGCGCCAGTTCGCGGCTTTTCAGGCTAACGGGTTCGCCATCGCACAGCACGCTGTGGCTGCCGGGCGCCATTACCACGTTGCCGTGTTTCAGTTCCGGCTGTAGTTGCCCATGACGGCGACGGATCAACGCCTGCAAGCGTGCCGCCACTTCTGTTAACGCAAACGGCTTACACAGGTAATCGTCGGCGCCGAGTTGTAATCCCTGTACGCGCTGATCGAGCGCATCGCGCGCGGTGAGAATCAGCACCGGCACATCGTGTCCTTGCTGGCGCCACTGACGCAGGATATCCAGACCATCGCGTTCGGGCAGCGACAGATCCAGCACCACCGCGTCCCAGGGTGCGGCGGTCAACGCCTGAAATCCGGCTTCGCCGGAGACAAACCAATCCACGCTGAAACCAAGTTTGGTCAACCCGACTTTCAAACCGTCGCCAATCAGCGTGTCATCTTCAATCAGTAAAATGCGCATCAACTCTCCTTCTGTTAAGCGGAGTTATACGAAGCACAATTGCTCTTGTACAGCGAAAATCCCGGCAAATAGACTATTTTTCATGAATGTTAGCCAAACGGATTCTCTTAAGATCCTGTTAAGAACCTTATGGTGAAATAGCTCCCGTAAACCGACACATTCATGGAAAAGAGGTGAATTATGAAAAAGTCTGCAGCTCTGTTAGCGATTGTCGCCCTGGCCGCCACGCCGGTTCTTGCCGCTCAGCAAGGTGGCTTTGTTGATCCCAATGCGCCATCCGCGCAGGTGAAGTCCGGCGGGTTCAAAGCCGATAACACCAGCGTTGTCACGGTGAAACAGGCCGAAGAGATGAAAGACGATAGCTGGATTACCGTGCGCGGTACGCTTGAGAAGCAAATCGGTGATGAGGATTATCAGTTCCGTGATGCCACCGGCACCATGAAAGTTGAAATCGATCATAAACGCTGGAACGGTTTGACCATCACGCCGAAGGATCAGGTAGAACTGACCGGCGAACTGGATAAAGATTTCAACTCCATCGAACTGGACGTGAAACAGGTACGTAAACTGCCGTAATGCCATCTTCGGGGCCGCAGCAGCGGCTCCAAAATCCCACCAAACTCAAATTCTCTCCGGCACAAGCGAAACGTTTCGATGGCGATCACATTTCCGTGATGCCGCCATTGAGTTGCCGTGCGCATTTTATACACTCCCGATCAGCGAAACGTTTCGCTGTGGAGTGGAATAAATGAAAAAAGGTCGCTTGTTAAACGCTGAAGTCTCACATGTGATTGCTCGCCTGGGGCACACCGATACGCTGACGATTGCAGATGCAGGCTTGCCGATTCCGGCCGGTCCACAGCGCATCGATCTGGCGTTAACGCCGGGTACGCCCGAATTTCTACAGGTAGTTGACGTTGTCACGCAGGAGATGCAGGTCGAAAGCGCCCTGATGGCGGAGGAGATTAAGCAGCACAATCCGCAGCTCCACAGCGCACTGCTCGCCGTGCTCGAAGCCTTGCAACAGCACCAGGGGAATGTCATCACCATCCGTTACACCAGCCATGAACAATTCAAACAACATACGCAGCGTAGTCAGGCGGTCATTCGCAGCGGAGAGTGTTCTCCGTATGCGAATGTCATCCTGAGCGCCGGCGTGACCTTCTGAGGCCGCTATGCAACCGTTATTGCAACTCAAAGGAATTGAAAAGTCGTTTCCTGGCGTGAAGGCGTTGAATGGCGCATCGCTGGCCGTTTATCCGGGACGCGTGATGGCGCTGGTGGGTGAAAACGGCGCGGGCAAATCCACCATGATGAAAGTGCTGACCGGCATTTACAGCATGGATGCCGGTTCCCTGCAGTGGCTGGGTAAGGATGTGGCGTTCTCTGGCCCGAAAGCGTCGCAGGAAGCAGGCATTGGCATTATCCATCAGGAACTGAACCTGATTCCGCAGCTGACTGTTGCCGAGAATATCTTCCTTGGCCGCGAATGTGTTAACCGCTTTGGCCGCATCGAATGGAAAAAGATGTATGCCGAAGCGGATGCGCTATTAAAGCGCCTCAATCTGCGTTTCGACAGCCACAAGCTGGTGGGCGATTTGTCGATTGGCGATCAGCAGATGGTCGAGATCGCCAAGGTGCTCAGCTTCGAGTCGAAAGTCATCATTATGGATGAACCGACCGATGCGCTGACTGATACCGAAACGCTGTCGCTGTTCCGCGTCATCAATGAACTGAAAGCGCAAGGCTGCGGCATCGTCTATATCTCGCACCGCATGAAAGAGATCTTCGAGATTTGCGATGACGTCACCGTGTTCCGCGATGGGCAGTTTATTGCCGAACGCGCGGTGTGCGATCTCAGCGAAGAGAGCCTGATCGAGATGATGGTCGGCCGCAAGCTGGAAGATCAATATCCGCGTATCGATCAACAGCCGGGCGAGATCCGCTTAAAAGTGGAAAATCTCAGCGGTCCGGGCGTTAATAACGTCAGCTTTACGCTGCGCAAAGGGGAAATCCTTGGCGTGTCGGGTCTGATGGGCGCAGGACGTACTGAACTGATGAAAGTGCTGTACGGCGCGCTGCCGCGCAGCAAAGGCAAAGTGACGCTGAACGGCCGCGAGATCGTGACCCGCTCTCCGCAGGATGGCCTCGCCAGCGGCATTGTGTATATCTCGGAAGACCGCAAGCGCGATGGTCTGGTGCTCGGCATGTCGGTGAAAGAGAACATGTCGCTGACCGCGCTGCGCTATTTCAGCACTGGCGCGGGCAACCTGCGCCACAGCGACGAGCAACTGGCGGTGGGCGATTTTATCCGCCTGTTCAACGTTAAAACTCCGTCAATGGAGCAACCGATTGGTCTGCTGTCTGGCGGTAATCAGCAAAAAGTGGCGATTGCGCGTGGCCTGATGACGCGCCCCGATGTGCTGATTCTTGATGAGCCGACACGCGGCGTCGATGTCGGGGCAAAAAAAGAAATTTATCAGTTAATTAACCAGTTTAAAGCCGAAGGGCTGAGCATCATTTTGGTGTCGTCGGAAATGCCGGAAGTGCTGGGCATGAGCGATCGTATTGTGGTGATGCATGAAGGCCATCTGAGTGGCGAATTTTCCCGTGAGCAAGCTACCCAGGAATCCCTGATGGCGGCGGCAGTCGGTAAGCAACACAGCGAGGAGTTAGTTGTATGAGCACCCAAACCTTACCCGCCAGCCGTCGTTGGTTTAGCAAAGCCTGGCTGCTGGAGCAGAAATCACTGATTGCATTGATCGTGCTGATCGCCGTGGTTGCCAGCCAGAGCCCGAACTTCTTCACGCTGGCCAACATGTTCAACATTCTGCAGCAGACATCCGTCAACGCCATTATGGCGGTCGGCATGACGCTGGTGATTCTGACCTCGGGCATTGATCTGTCGGTGGGATCGCTGCTGGCGCTGACCGGCGCGGTGGCGGCATCGATTGTCGGATTAGAGGTGAATGCGCTGGTGGCCGTTGCGGCTTCGCTGGCGCTGGGGGCGGCGATTGGCGGTATTACCGGCGTGATTGTAGCGCGCGGCAAGGTGCAGGCTTTCATCGCCACGCTGGTGATGATGTTGCTGCTGCGCGGCGTCACCATGGTTTACACCAACGGCAGCCCAATCAATACCGGTTTTAACGATAACGCCGATCTGTTCGGCTGGTTCGGTATCGGTCGCCCGTTGGGCATTCCAACGCCGGTGTGGCTGATGGTCGCGGTGTTCGGGCTGGCGTGGTACATGCTGCATCACACGCGCCTTGGTCGTTACATCTATGCGCTGGGTGGCAACGAAGCGGCCACGCGTTTGTCGGGCATCAACGTTAATCGCGTTAAAATCATCGTCTATTCGCTGTGCGGCCTGCTGGCGGCATTGGCGGGCACCATCGAAGTGGCGCGTCTCTCTTCCGCACAACCTACAGCGGGCACCGGTTATGAACTGGATGCGATTGCTGCGGTGGTGCTGGGCGGTACCAGCCTGGCGGGCGGTAAAGGTCGCATCATGGGCACGCTGATTGGTGCGTTGATCCTCGGTTTCCTGAATAACGGCCTGAATCTGATGGGCGTATCGTCTTACTACCAAATGATTGTTAAAGCCGTCGTCATTCTGCTAGCGGTGCTGGTGGATAACAAAAGCAGTAAATAACTCTGACCTTCACACAGGATTTAAAAATGAAAAAGTTAACTGCATTGGCCGTCATTCTTGGCGCCACCCTCAGTGCTGGCGCGATGGCAAAGGACACCATTGCTCTGGTGGTATCTACGCTGAATAATCCGTTCTTTGTGTCACTGAAAGATGGCGCACAGAAAGAAGCTGACCAACTGGGTTATAACCTCGTAGTGCTGGATTCGCAGAACAACCCGGCGAAAGAGCTGGCGAACGTGCAGGATCTGACAGTGCGCGGCACCAAGCTGCTGCTGATCAACCCAACTGATTCTGATGCGGTGGGTAACGCCGTGAAGATGGCGAACCAGGCAAATATTCCGGTGATCACGCTGGACCGCGTAGCAGCACAAGGCACCGTGGTGAGCCACGTAGCTTCTGACAACCGCTTCGGCGGCAAAATGGCCGGTGACTTCATCGCCAAAAAACTGGGCGATGGCGCGAAAATTATTGAACTGCAAGGCATTGCCGGTACCTCTGCGGCGCGTGAGCGCGGCGAAGGCTTCAAACAGGCAGCCGATGCCCACAAATTCAACATCCTGGCGAGCCAGCCTGCTGACTTCGACCGTACTAAAGGTCTGAACGTCATGCAGAACCTGCTGCAGGGACATCCGGATGTGCAGGCCGTCTTCGCTCAGAACGATGAAATGGCGCTGGGCGCGCTGCGTGCGCTGCAAACCGCGGGTAAAACCGACGTGCTGGTGGTGGGTTTTGACGGCACCGCTGACGGTGTGAAAGCCGTAGAATCGGGTAAACTGACCGCGACTGTGGCGCAGATGCCAGACAAGATTGGTATGATTGGCGTGCAGACTGCCGATAAAGTATTGAAAGGCGAGAAGGTGCAGGCGGTTAATCCGGTTGACCTGAAGCTGGTGACCAAATAATAAGTAAAGAAAAGCAGGGCAACGCGCCACCGTCCTGGTGGCGCATCTTTCTGGATGAATCCCAATGACCACAAGCGCAAAACTGGCCGTTCTCGGCAGCATCAATGCCGATCACATCCTTAACCTCGCCCATTTTCCACGTCCGGGCGAAACGGTGATCGGGAAACAGTATCACATTGCTTTTGGCGGCAAAGGGGCCAATCAGGCAGTGGCTGCGGGCCGTGCCGGTGCAGACATTGCTTTTATTGCCTGTGTAGGCGCTGATGATATTGGCGAGCGTATTCGTCAGCAGTTGCAGCAAGACCGCATTGATACCGCACCGGTTGAAACTGTCGCAGATGAATCGACCGGTGTAGCGATGATCTTCGTGAATGGCGAAGGCGAAAATAATATCGGCATCTATTCCGGTGCCAATGCCGCGCTGACGCCGGCTCGCGTTGCGCAGCATCAGCAGGTGATTGCCGATGCTGATGCGTTGCTGATGCAGCTGGAATCTCCGCTGGAAAGCGTTCTGGCCGCCGCGAAGGTTGCTCGCGCGCAGCAGACGCAAGTGATCCTGAATCCCGCACCGGCCACGGCGCTCTCTGATGAGCTGCTCGCGCTTATCGACATCATCACGCCAAATGAAACCGAAGCTGAAATTCTCACCGGTATTGCGGTGAAGAGCGATGAAGATGCCGCGCGTGCTGCTGCGGCATTGCATGCGAAAGGTATTGCTACCGTGTTGATCACGCTAGGCCGTCGCGGTGTGTGGCTGAGTGAGCAAGGCAACGGCGTGCGCATTCCGGGCTTCAGCGTGCAGGCCATCGATACTATCGCAGCGGGCGATACCTTCAACGGGGCATTTATTACCGCACGTCTGGAAGGTGTGGCGATGCATGATGCTGTACGTTTCGCCCATGCCGCCGCTGCGATTGCAGTGACGCGTCCGGGCGCGCAGCCCTCAGTGCCGTGGCGCACTGAGATTGACGCCTTCCTGCAACAACAGGACTAAGCGCTTGGCTACCATGAAAGATGTCGCCCGCCTGGCGGGCGTCTCTACCTCCACCGTTTCACACGTCATCAATAACAATCGCTTTGTTAGCGAGCAGGTGCGTGAAAAGGTGGAACAGGCGATTCGTGAGCTGAACTATGCGCCGTCCGCGCTGGCACGCAGCCTGAAGATCAAACAAACCCGCACCATCGGCATGCTGCTGACCGCCAGCAGTAACCCGTTTTATTCCGAAGTGGTGCGCGGCGTAGAAAACAGCTGTTACGAACGCGGCTATAGCCTGATTCTGTGTAATACCGAAGGCGATGAAGAGCGTATGAATCGCAGCCTCGAAACGCTGATGCAAAAGCGCGTCGATGGTTTACTGATGATGTGCACCGAAACCCATCTGCCGTCGGCGGAGATCCTCAATCGTTATCCCTCGGTACCGATGGTGATGATGGACTGGGCGCCATTTGAAGGACGCGGCGACATTATTCAGGACAACGCGCTGCTCGGCGGCGAACTGGCAACCCAGCATCTGATTGATCGTGGCTACACGCGCATTGCCTGTATTGCCGGGCCGCAGGATAAAACCCCCGCGCGTTTGCGTCTTGAAGGTTTCCATAAAGCGATGGCCAACAGCGGATTATCGGTTCTGCCGGGTTTTGTGGTTGATGGTGATTTCGAGTTTCAGGGCGGCTTCAACGCCATGAATCAACTGCTGACGCTGGATACGCTGCCAGAAGCGATATTTACCAGCAACGATGCGATGGCGGTTGGCGTCTATCACGCCTTGTTCCAGGCCGGATTGCGCGTGCCGCAGGATATTGCGGTGATGGGCTATGACAACATTGAGCTGGCGCGTTACCTGACTCCGCCGCTTAGTACCATCCATCAGCCGAAAGATGAGTTAGGTGAACTGGCGATTGATACCTTGATTCATCGTATGAGCGATCCCGACGCCAGTCAGCAAACGCTGGTGCTGACGCCGGAGCTGGTGGAGCGCGGTTCGGTCTAAGTCGCTTTCTTCTTTTTCTCGCGGTTGGCGATCAGATTACGCCCATCGCTCGGACGTAACATCATAAAGGTAAAGGCAGACAACACCGTGACGACGCCCATCGTCAGGAAGGTGGCGTGGAATTGCGCGACGGTTGTGGCCTCGACATCCTGATAGAAACGCAGCACTGCGGCACTCACCGCCACGCCAAAGCTGATCGACAGCTGCTGCGTTACCGCTAGCACACTGTTCCCGCCGCTGGCGTTCTCATCATTTAAATCTGCCAGCGTGATGGTGTTCATCGCGGTGAACTGCGTTGACATCGCCATCCCCAGAATCAACAGTGCCGCCAGCAACATCACCACGCTGCCACCCGGCGATTGCAGTGAGAAGGTGGCGATCAATATGCCAATAATAATGGTGATACCTACCAACGTATGGCGATAACCAAAGCGGCGTAGCACTTGCGTCACCGTGGATTTCGCCAGCAACGCGCCAATCGCCGTTGGACCCATCATGCAACCGGCAATCAGTGCGGGAAAACCAAAGCCCACCTGCAACATCAGCGGCATCAGGAACGGAATGCAGCCGGTTCCCAGACGCGAAGCTATGTTGCCAATGATGCCGACCGAGAAGGTGCGGGTTTTAAACATTGGCAGATTAATCAGCGGTGCCGGATGGCGACGCGCGTGCACTATATAGAGAAGAAGTAATGCAATGCCGCCAAACAGCACCAACAACGCTTGCCACGGCAACACCACGCGCTCGCCAAACAACTCGATACCGACCGAGATCAGCACCAGACCCAAACCAAACAGCAGGAAGCCTGAAAAGTCGAAGCGGCGTTTTGGGGTAGTGAAGTCCGGCATATATTTGCGTGCGTAGAAGATGCCAGCGATACCGATGGGAATGTTGAGGAGGAATATCCAGTGCCAGCTGGCGTAGGTCACTAACAATCCGCCCAGCATTGGGCCCAGAATCGGGCCTACTAAACCCGGCATGGTAACGAAGTTCAGCACCGGCAGCAGTTCACTGCGTGGATAAGCGCGTAACAACGCCAGGCGCGCGACGGGCATCATCATCGCCCCGCCTATCCCTTGTACCACGCGCGAGACCACCAACATGCTCAGCGAGCCGGATAAGGCGCAGGCCAGCGAACCCAGCGTAAATAGCGATACCGCAAGAATGAAGATTTTGCGTGTGCCGTAGCGATCGGCTAACCAGCCACTCACCGGAATCAGCATCGCTACCGTTAACGTGTAACTGATGATGGCGGATTGCATGGCAAGAGGGGAACGTTCAAGGCTGGTGGCGATAGCAGGAAGCGCAGTATTCAGGATGGTGGCATCAAGTGCTTGCATGAAAAACGCCATGGCGGCGATCCAGGGCAAGCCGGCCATGCTGCGCGCGGAGCGAATCATTGAAAGTCCTTCTCGAATAATTGTCAGCCTGCGACAAAGAAATTACGTTTGGTTAAAGAGAATAGCATTGGTGTTTAAGGTGATGGCGCTGATTTATGCCGATGAAGCGGCGATTTTGACTGATTCTTCGCCGGGAAATGTCCGTTTTTAACGCGTTCGTTTAAAAAAGAGGCGCTCAGTCATTTTTTTGCAATTAACCCTTGTCAGCTCCGAATAACTCCCTATAATGCGCCACCACTGAGACGGCAAAGCGGCAACGCAGACGGCTTGGCAGGGAGTGAAGAAATTCATTCCGCCGGATGAAAGCGCTGAAAAAAGTGTTTGACTCCGAAGGAGAGTAGCGTAGTATACGCCACCTCGCGACAGACGGTTCAGCCGCTGTTCGCAACGCTCTTTAACAATTTATCAGACAATCTGTGTGGGCACTCGCAGGATTGATATCCGCGTCTCCGGACGCAAAAAAATATCAAAGCCTCACGAGTGAACACATAATGAAATTCATTATGACGTTTTACAGATGAGCATCGCTGAACTTGTTTCAGCAAATCAAACTTAAATTGAAGAGTTTGATCATGGCTCAGATTGAACGCTGGCGGCAGGCCTAACACATGCAAGTCGAACGGTAGCACAGAGAGCTTGCTCTCGGGTGACGAGTGGCGGACGGGTGAGTAATGTCTGGGAAACTGCCCGATGGAGGGGGATAACTACTGGAAACGGTAGCTAATACCGCATAACGTCGCAAGACCAAAGTGGGGGACCTTCGGGCCTCACACCATCGGATGTGCCCAGATGGGATTAGCTAGTAGGTGGGGTAATGGCTCACCTAGGCGACGATCCCTAGCTGGTCTGAGAGGATGACCAGCCACACTGGAACTGAGACACGGTCCAGACTCCTACGGGAGGCAGCAGTGGGGAATATTGCACAATGGGCGCAAGCCTGATGCAGCCATGCCGCGTGTATGAAGAAGGCCTTCGGGTTGTAAAGTACTTTCAGCGGGGAGGAAGGCGGTGAAGTTAATAGCTTCACCGATTGACGTTACCCGCAGAAGAAGCACCGGCTAACTCCGTGCCAGCAGCCGCGGTAATACGGAGGGTGCAAGCGTTAATCGGAATTACTGGGCGTAAAGCGCACGCAGGCGGTCTGTCAAGTCGGATGTGAAATCCCCGGGCTTAACCTGGGAACTGCATTCGAAACTGGCAGGCTGGAGTCTTGTAGAGGGGGGTAGAATTCCAGGTGTAGCGGTGAAATGCGTAGAGATCTGGAGGAATACCGGTGGCGAAGGCGGCCCCCTGGACAAAGACTGACGCTCAGGTGCGAAAGCGTGGGGAGCAAACAGGATTAGATACCCTGGTAGTCCACGCCGTAAACGATGTCGACTTGGAGGTTGTTCCCTTGAGGAGTGGCTTCCGGAGCTAACGCGTTAAGTCGACCGCCTGGGGAGTACGGCCGCAAGGTTAAAACTCAAATGAATTGACGGGGGCCCGCACAAGCGGTGGAGCATGTGGTTTAATTCGATGCAACGCGAAGAACCTTACCTACTCTTGACATCCAGAGAACTTAGCAGAGATGCTTTGGTGCCTTCGGGAACTCTGAGACAGGTGCTGCATGGCTGTCGTCAGCTCGTGTTGTGAAATGTTGGGTTAAGTCCCGCAACGAGCGCAACCCTTATCCTTTGTTGCCAGCGGTTCGGCCGGGAACTCAAAGGAGACTGCCAGTGATAAACTGGAGGAAGGTGGGGATGACGTCAAGTCATCATGGCCCTTACGAGTAGGGCTACACACGTGCTACAATGGCGCATACAAAGAGAAGCGACCTCGCGAGAGCAAGCGGACCTCATAAAGTGCGTCGTAGTCCGGATCGGAGTCTGCAACTCGACTCCGTGAAGTCGGAATCGCTAGTAATCGTAGATCAGAATGCTACGGTGAATACGTTCCCGGGCCTTGTACACACCGCCCGTCACACCATGGGAGTGGGTTGCAAAAGAAGTAGGTAGCTTAACCTTCGGGAGGGCGCTTACCACTTTGTGATTCATGACTGGGGTGAAGTCGTAACAAGGTAACCGTAGGGGAACCTGCGGTTGGATCACCTCCTTACCTGAAGATACCTTCCCGCGAAGTGCTCACACAGATTGTCTGATAGAAAGTAATGAGCAAGACGGCTGCGAAGTCGTGACACTATCGTGTCCCCTTCGTCTAGCGGTTAGGACTCCGCCCTTTCACGGCGGCAACAGGGGTTCGAATCCCCTAGGGGACGCCACTTGCTTGGTGACAGGTGAAAGGTGTCTCCACGATGTATCTCAAACGAAGCTTACGAGCTGCGTCTGAGATACTGCTCTTTAACAATCCGGAACAAGCTGAAAATTGAAACGACGTATCGTCTTCATTCTCCGTAATAAGAATGAAGCGGCGATATGTTCGAGTCTCTCAAATGCTTGCAGTCTGCACGCGTTGCAAAACGCCTGTGGGTTGTGAGGTTAAGTGACTAAGCGTACACGGTGGATGCCCTGGCAGTCAGAGGCGATGAAGGACGTGCTAATCTGCGTAAAGCGTCGGTAAGGTGATATGAACCGCTACAGCCGACGATGTCCGAATGGGGAAACCCGGTGCACCCAGTGCATCATCGCAACATGAATACATAGTGTTGCGAGGCGAACCCGGGGAACTGAAACATCTAAGTACCCGGAGGAAAAGAAATCAACCGAGATTCCCCCAGTAGCGGCGAGCGAACGGGGAACAGCCCAGAACCTGAATCAGTTTGTGCGTTAGTGGAAGCGTCTGGAAAGTCGCACGATACCGGGTGATAGTCCCGTACACGAAAGTGCACATTCTGTGAGTTCGAAGAGTAGGGCGGGACACGTGGTATCCTGTCTGAATATGGGGGGACCATCCTCCAAGGCTAAATACTCCTGACTGACCGATAGTGAACCAGTACCGTGAGGGAAAGGCGAAAAGAACCCCGGCGAGGGGAGTGAAACAGAACCTGAAACCGTGTACGTACAAGCAGTGGGAGCCTCTTTAATGGGGTGACTGCGTACCTTTTGTATAATGGGTCAGCGACTTATATTCTGTAGCAAGGTTAACCGTATAGGGGAGCCGCAGGGAAACCGAGTCTTAACTGGGCGTTAAGTTGCAGGGTATAGACCCGAAACCCGGTGATCTAGCCATGGGCAGGTTGAAGGTTGGGTAACACTAACTGGAGGACCGAACCGACTAATGTTGAAAAATTAGCGGATGACTTGTGGCTGGGGGTGAAAGGCCAATCAAACCGGGAGATAGCTGGTTCTCCCCGAAAGCTATTTAGGTAGCGCCTCGTGAACTCATCTCCGGGGGTAGAGCACTGTTTCGGCTAGGGGGCCATCCCGGCTTACCAACCCGATGCAAACTGCGAATACCGGAGAATGTTATCACGGGAGACACACGGCGGGTGCTAACGTCCGTCGTGAAGAGGGAAACAACCCAGACCGCCAGCTAAGGTCCCAAAGTCATGGTTAAGTGGGAAACGATGTGGGAAGGCACAGACAGCCAGGATGTTGGCTTAGAAGCAGCCATCATTTAAAGAAAGCGTAATAGCTCACTGGTCGAGTCGGCCTGCGCGGAAGATGTAACGGGGCTAAACCATGCACCGAAGCTGCGGCAGCGACACTATGTGTTGTTGGGTAGGGGAGCGTTCTGTAAGCCGTTGAAGGTGTGCTGTGAGGCATGCTGGAGGTATCAGAAGTGCGAATGCTGACATAAGTAACGATAAAGCGGGTGAAAAGCCCGCTCGCCGGAAGACCAAGGGTTCCTGTTCAACGTTAATCGGAGCAGGGTGAGTCGACCCCTAAGGCGAGGCTGAAAAGCGTAGTCGATGGGAAGCAGGTTAATATTCCTGCACTTGGTGTTACTGCGAAGGGGGGACGGAGAAGGCTAGGTTATCCGGGCGACGGTTGTCCCGGTTTAAGCGTGTAGGCTGATACCTTTGGTAAATCCGGGGTATCTTAAGGCTGAGGCGTGACGACGAGCCACCACGGTGGTGAAGTAACTGATGCCCTGCTTCCAGGAAAAGCCTCTAAGCTCCAGGTAACACGAAATCGTACCCCAAACCGACACAGGTGGTCAGGTAGAGAATACCAAGGCGCTTGAGAGAACTCGGGTGAAGGAACTAGGCAAAATGGTGCCGTAACTTCGGGAGAAGGCACGCTGTCATCAGGTGAAGTCCCTCGCGGATGGAGCTGAAGGCAGTCGAAGATACCAGCTGGCTGCAACTGTTTATTAAAAACACAGCACTGTGCAAACACGAAAGTGGACGTATACGGTGTGACGCCTGCCCGGTGCCGGAAGGTTAATTGATGGGGTTATCCGCAAGGAGAAGCTCTTGATCGAAGCCCCGGTAAACGGCGGCCGTAACTATAACGGTCCTAAGGTAGCGAAATTCCTTGTCGGGTAAGTTCCGACCTGCACGAATGGCGTAATGATGGCCAGGCTGTCTCCACCCGAGACTCAGTGAAATTGAAATCGCTGTGAAGATGCAGTGTACCCGCGGCAAGACGGAAAGACCCCGTGAACCTTTACTATAGCTTGACACTGAACATTGAGCCTTGATGTGTAGGATAGGTGGGAGGCTTTGAAGCGTGGACGCCAGTCTGCGTGGAGCCAACCTTGAAATACCACCCTTTAATGTTTGATGTTCTAACGTAGGCCCGTAATCCGGGCTGCGGACAGTGTCTGGTGGGTAGTTTGACTGGGGCGGTCTCCTCCCAAAGAGTAACGGAGGAGCACGAAGGTTGGCTAATCCTGGTCGGACATCAGGAGGTTAGTGCAATGGCATAAGCCAGCTTGACTGCGAGAGTGACGGCTCGAGCAGGTGCGAAAGCAGGTCATAGTGATCCGGTGGTTCTGAATGGAAGGGCCATCGCTCAACGGATAAAAGGTACTCCGGGGATAACAGGCTGATACCGCCCAAGAGTTCATATCGACGGCGGTGTTTGGCACCTCGATGTCGGCTCATCACATCCTGGGGCTGAAGTAGGTCCCAAGGGTACGGCTGTTCGCCGTTTAAAGTGGTACGCGAGCTGGGTTTAGAACGTCGTGAGACAGTTCGGTCCCTATCTGCCGTGGGCGCTGGAGAATTGAGGGGGGTTGCTCCTAGTACGAGAGGACCGGAGTGAACGCACCACTGGTGTTCGGGTTGTCATGCCAATGGCACTGCCCGGTAGCTAAGTGCGGAAAAGATAAGTGCTGAAAGCATCTAAGCACGAAACTTGCCCCGAGATGAGTTCTCCCTGACTCCTTGAGAGTCCTGAAGGGACGTTGAAGACTACGACGTTGATAGGCCGGATGTGTAAGCGCAGCGATGCGTTGAGCTAACCGGTACTAATGACCCGTGAGGCTTAACCTTACAACGCCAGAGGCGTTTTGGTCTGAGAGACCGGATATTTTCAGCTTGTTTACGGACTGGTCTGCGGCGCCTGAGAGGGGGCTGCGGACGAAACAGAATTTGCCTGGCGGCTTTAGCGCGGTGGTCCCACCTGACCCCATGCCGAACTCAGAAGTGAAACGCCGTAGCGCCGATGGTAGTGTGGGGTCTCCCCATGCGAGAGTAGGGAACTGCCAGGCATCAAATAGTGAAGAAGCCCCGGACGAAAGTCCGGGGCTTTTTTACGTCTGAATGTTAGCTAAAAACTGGCTATTTCAATGCTTTTTAAGCCACTGAACAATAAAATCGGCAACCTGCATTGGCTGATTAATATCCAATATGGGCAAATTCAGTTCCATATCCTCATCAGTAGCGACGGCAATCACATACTGATCCAGCAAATCCTTAATCTCACCTTTAACGCCACGCCGCCAAAGTGCAATTTTGGGGACCGGCTCATCTTTGAAGCCCTCGACCAGCACCAGATCCAACGTTGAGCTATCCATCTGTGATGCTAATTGCATTAGGCTTAAAGGCTTATTAGGTGATTCAACCATCAATGCCCAGCGCTGATTACTGGCGACGATCACCTGATCCGCCCCAGCTTTACGCAGCAAATAACTGTCTTTCCCCGGCGTATCGATATCCATCTGATGATGTGTGTGCTTAATTAAGCCTGATCGAATCCCCTGAGTTTTGAGAAGTGGAATGACTTGCTCAAGCAAAGTGGTTTTTCCTGTCCCGCTCCATGCGGAAATCGCCAGTAAGCGCACACTCATAAATACTTTTCCTCATTCATGAGATCGTCTGGCGTATTGATATTGCGGAACGCAGATTCTGGGTCTGAAAACGCAATAGCATGCCCGCCATGCTCATGTAAGAACTGCATTAAACGTCGCTCGCCGCGCAGTAGCCAGGTTTCAAGATCATCAGCCAATGCGCAATTGACCAGCGCTAAGGCTGGATGATCACGCTGGGAGGATTTCACCCACACAGCGGGCGCATCATTACGCTGTTGCCACAGACGCGCGACAAAGTCATTGGGGATCCATGGCGTATCACAAGCGCAGAAAGCGACCCATTCGTTTTTACTGCTGCGTAAACCACTGAGCATGCCAGCCAGCGGTCCGGGATAATCGGGCAATGTATCGATAACCACCTGACAACCGCTTGCCTGATAGCGATCAATGTTACGGTTAGCGCTTATCAACACAATATTGACCTGCGGCCGGAATCGCCGCAAAACGTGCTGATAAAGGTGTTCACCCTGTAACATCAATAACCCCTTATCCTGGCCTCCCATACGACTGCCTTGGCCACCCGCGAGGATCACGCCGGTAAATGCTGTCATATTCGTCTCCTTGCTTCATTCTGGACGATACTTACTTAGCGGCAGCGTACCATCTGCATAAAGGAATCAATGATGAAATATCACCGACTCAATGAACTGCTCGAGCTTCTGCAACCCGCATGGCAGAAGGATGCCGATCTCAACTTGCTGGCATTTTTGCAAAAACTGGCGCAGGAATCTGGTTTCAGTGGCTCATTAAGTGAATTAACCGATGATGTATTGATTTACCATCTCAAAATGCGTGACACAGATAGCCAGAGTGCCATTCCCGGCCTGAAAAAGGATTATGAAGTGGACTTCAAAACCGCGCTATTACGTGCACGCGGTGTGATTAAGGATGATGAGTAATGTTATCCTTGCGCATTAATCGCAAAGGTAACACACAGGCAAAAAGATGAGCGAAGCCGCCTTTAATTTCCAGACGTTGAATCCCGATGTCATCCTTGATGCACTTTGGGATGCGGGTCTGCGTGTCGAATCAGGCTTAACCGCCCTCAATAGCTATGAAAACCGCGTCTATCAGTTCAGCGACGATGATAAACGCCGCTATGTGGCTAAGTTTTATCGTCCGCAGCGCTGGAGCGCGCAACAGATCCTTGAAGAGCATCAGTTCACTCAGCATTTATTAGAGGATGAAGTGCCGGTTGCCGCGCCGCTCGTTCTGCAGGGCAGCACGTTGAATCATCATGCCGGCTTCATGTTCGCGGTCTTCCCCAGTTTAGGCGGACGGCAGTATGAAACTGATAACGAGGATCAGATGGAATGGGTTGGCCGCTTTCTGGGGCGCATCCATCAAACCGCCAGGCAAAGCCTGTTTCAGCAGCGACCCACCTTCGGCCTTGAAGAGTATATTTTTCAACCGCGTCGGGAGCTGGAACAAAGCGCGTTAGTACCGGCTTCACTTAAAGACTTGCTGCTTGCTGCCGTTGATAAGCTCAGCGCGACGCTGCAGCAGCGCTGGCATAGCCATTGGCAGCCGTTAAGGTTGCACGGCGATTGCCATCCCGGCAATATTCTGTGGCGTGAAGGCCCGATGTTTGTCGATCTTGATGATGCCCGTAACGGGCCAGCAGTGCAGGATTTATGGGTGCTGGTCAATGGCGATCGTCAGGAACAGTTGATTCAATGGGACATTTTGCTGGAAGCCTATAATGAATTCGGTGATTTTGATTTACATGAATTGTCACTGATTGAACCTTTACGCGCTATGCGCATGGTTTATTATTTGGCCTGGGTAGTACGCCGCTGGCAGGATCCCGCTTTTCCGCGCGCCTTCCCCTGGATGACAGATGAGGATTTTTGGCGCCGGCAGATTGCATTATTTATCGAGCAGGAAAGGCTGTTACACGAACCGCCGTTGCAGCTTAGCCCGCAATATTAATGAAGTACTCAGGAGATTGTTTCACGATGAAAAAGATCATGTTTGCGCTGGTAGGTTTAATGCTGGCATTTGGCGCCTCGGCGGCACAGTTCAACGATGGTAAGCAGTTCGTTACTTTGCCAAAGCCAGTGGCGGGTGAGCCGCAGGTTCTGGAGTTCTTCTCCTTCTTCTGCCCACATTGCTACCAGTTCGAACGCGTTTATCACGTGAGCGAGGCAGTGAAAAAGAACCTGCCGGCGGACACGAAAGTGACCAAATACCACGTTGATTTCCTTGGTGGTCAATTCGGTCCGGTTGTCACTCAGGCATGGGCTGTTGCCATGGCGCTAGGCGTAGAAAGCAAAGTTACTGCACCGATTTTCGACGGTATTCAGAAAACCCAAACCGTTACCGATGCAGCAAGCCTGAAAGAGACTTTTATTAAAGCGGCGGGTATCTCTTCAGAAGATTACGATGCAGCGTGGAATAGCTTCGCAGTAAAAGCGCTGGTTGCGCAGCAGCAGAAAGCAGCAGCAGACGTCAATCTGCAAGGTGTGCCAGCGATCTTCGTTAACGGCAAATATATGGTTAACAACGGCGGCCTGGATACCAGCTCAATGGACAACTTCGTTGCTGATTACGCCAATGTAGTGAAGTTCCTGGTAGAAAAGAAGTAATTTAGTTTTTAGAACGCCGGCACTGCCGGCGTTTTTTATTGCCTTCATTCTCTTATTTATGCGATGTATTTATTAACCCTTCGCTTAATATCCACATGGACGATCGTCTTTTCATTAGGGCGAGCAAGATCACGATAAGTATTTAACTTGCTGATATAAATGATTTTTTAATGTTAAAGTAATTGCAATTAACGTAAATAACAATACGTTATGATTTTTACGCACAAACTTATCCACAGTTTGATCCTTGCGATCTGTGCCGCGTAACGACGAAAAAGATCCTGACTTCCCCGAGTGCATTCAACATTCTCCTCTGGTTGTGGCATCCTTATAGCCCTCATTATCGCAACGAAGAAAATACGAACCTATGGCGCAAATTGCAGAAAATCCCCTGATTCTGGTCGACGGCTCATCTTATCTGTACCGTGCATATCATGCCTTTCCGCCGCTAACGAACAGTGCAGGCGAGCCAACTGGCGCCATGTATGGTGTGCTCAACATGTTGAAAAGCCTGTTGATGCAGTATCAGCCAAGCCATGTGGCTGTGGTCTTCGATGCGAAAGGCAAAACCTTCCGCGATGAGCTTTTTGAACACTACAAATCGCACCGTCCGCCGATGCCAGACGATCTGCGTGCGCAGATTGAGCCGCTGCATGAAATGGTGAAGGCGATGGGCCTGCCGCTGTTGGCGGTATCTGGCGTTGAGGCGGATGACGTTATCGGTACGCTGGCGCTAGAGGCGGAAAAACTCGGCCGTCCGGTGTTGATCAGCACCGGCGATAAAGATATGGCGCAGTTAGTGACGCCTGCGATCACCTTGATCAACACCATGACGAATACCGTGCTCGGTCCGGAAGAGGTCGAGCAGAAATATGGCGTGCCGCCAGCACTGATTATCGATTTCCTCGCCATGATGGGCGACAGCTCGGACAACATTCCAGGCGTGCCGGGAGTCGGTGAGAAAACCGCGCAGGCGTTGCTGCAAGGCTTGGGCGGTATGCAGTCAATCTATGACAATCTCGATAAAGTGGCCGATCTCTCGTTCCGCGGTGCGAAAACCATGGCGGCGAAGCTGGAGCAAAATCGCGACGTCGCGTTCCTGTCTTATCAGCTGGCAACCATCAAAACCGACGTTGAATTGGATCTGACCTGCGATCAGCTTGTCGTCAATGAACCCAATGTCGAAGCGCTGCAAACCTTGTTTAGCCGTTATGAATTTAAGCGCTGGATCACCGATTTGCAGGATGGTTCATGGCTGCAACAAGGTAAGAAGAGCAACGCGCAGGCTAAGAAACCGCAGCTCAGCGAACCTGCTGCGCCCGCTGCCGAAGCGACCAGCGTGCTCTCTGCGGATGGCTACGTCACTATCCTCGATGAAGCGACATTTGCCGCATGGCTCAAAAAGCTGAAAAGCGCCGAGCTCTTCGCTTTCGATCTTGAGACCGACTCGCTGGATACTTTAAGCGCCAATATTGTCGGCATTGGTTTTGCCGTCGCGCCGGGTGAAGCCGCTTATCTGCCGGTCGCCCACGATTATCTGGATGCGCCAGATCAGCTGGATCGCAGCGAAGTGCTGAAGCAGCTAAAACCGCTGCTAGAAGATGGTAACGCGCCGAAGGTTGGTCAGAATCTCAAATACGATCGCGGCGTGCTGAAGAATTACGACATTGAACTGAACGGCATCAAATTCGACACCATGCTGGAATCTTATTGCCTGAACAGCGTGGGCGGAAAACACGATATGGATAGTCTGGCCGCGCGCTGGCTAAACCATAAAACGGTGACTTTCGAAGAGATCGCGGGTAAAGGTAAAAATCAGCTCACTTTTAATCAGATTGCTATCGAGCAAGCAGGACACTATGCGGCGGAAGATGCCGATGTCACGCTGCAATTGCATCTGAAAATGTGGGAGAAACTGGAGCCGGAAGCGGGGCCGAAACAGGTATTTGAAGAGATCGAAATGCCGTTGTTGAAGGTGATATCGCGGATTGAGCGCAACGGCGTGCTGATTGACCAGAATATCCTGGCGAAACACTCGCAGGAGCTGACCACGCGTGTGGCCGAGCTTGAGCTGAAAGCGCACGAGCTGGCAGGCGAACCGTTTAATCTCTCTTCACCTAAACAGCTGCAAACCATTCTGTTTGAAAAGCAGGGTATTAAACCGACCAAGAAAACGCCGGGCGGCGCGCCGTCGACCAGCGAAGAGGTGCTGGCTGAGCTGGCGCTTGATTATCCACTGCCGAAAGTGATTCTGGAACATCGTGGTTTATCGAAGTTGAAATCGACTTACACCGATAAGCTGCCACTAATGATCAATCCGCTTACCGGCCGCGTACATACATCCTATCATCAGGCGGTAACGGCGACGGGACGACTCTCGTCTACCGATCCTAACCTGCAGAATATCCCGGTGCGCAACGAAGAAGGGCGCCGAATCCGCCAGGCGTTTGTCGCCGGATCGGGCAATCGTATTGTTGCCGCGGACTACTCACAGATTGAACTGCGTATCATGGCGCATCTGTCGCAAGACAAAGGCCTGCTGGATGCGTTTGCCCAGGGCGAAGATATCCACCGTGCCACCGCATCAGAAGTGTTTGGTGTGGCGTTAAGCAAAGTTTCAGGTGAGCAGCGTCGCAGTGCCAAGGCGATCAACTTTGGTCTGATCTACGGAATGAGCGCGTTTGGTCTTTCCCGCCAGCTCAATATCGGTGCGGGTGAGGCAAAGAAATACATGGATCTCTACTTTGAACGCTATCCGGGCGTGCTGCGTTATATGGAAGAGACGCGCGCGAAGGCAGCAGAGAAAGGCTATGTAGAAACGCTCGATGGTCGTCGTTTGTGGCTGCCTGATATCACCTCCAGCAATGCGATTCGTCGTAAAGCGGCGGAGCGAGCGGCGATTAATGCCCCAATGCAAGGCACGGCAGCAGACATCATCAAACGCGCGATGATTGCGGTGGATGGCTGGCTGTTGGAGCAAAAAGACGATGCCGTACGCATGATTATGCAAGTACACGATGAACTGGTATTTGAGATCCGCAGCGATGCGGTGGATAGCGCCATTAAGACCATCCGTGATCTGATGGAGAACAGCATGAAGCTGGATGTGCCGCTGCAGGTGGAAGTAGGCACCGGCGATAACTGGGATGAGGCACACTGATCATGCTGATTCAGCGGTATTTGCGTGCCGCTGGCATCATCATAAGAAAAAAGTTTACTTAATCGGTTCAGCAACCTCACAAAGCGGTCTATTAAATGCGCGTTTTGTAACTGCCTATCGTCTAAGCATTTTTTTAGTAATTAAACTACATCGAACGCGTGAAAGTGTGATGAGCTTAGTAAAAAAGATGTCGAATCCTGAAACTTAACAACAAAAAACCCTTTGTAGGGCGCTGAAAATCAGGTAGAGTTTGTCGCGTAGGGTACAGAGGTAAGATGTTCTATCTTTCAGACCTTTTACTTCACGTAATCGGATTTGGCTGAATATTTAGCCGCCCCAGTCATTTATGACTGGGGCGTTTTTTATTGGGCTTTTTCTCAAAAGCCGCAACAAAATCACTCTGCTGTTTATTCGCCGTCGCCTTCTTGCGCTGGCTCCAGTTCGCTAAACCAGCTGTCCAGCTTCTTACGCACAATATCAACGCCCATCTTCTTCAGCGACGAGAACATTTCCACCTGCACATCACCGTTAAAGGCCAGCGACGCTTCGCGCACCATCGTCAGCTGTGCTTTACGTGCGCCGGATGCCAGTTTGTCGGCTTTGGTCAGTAAGACCAGCACGGGAATCTGGCTCTGCACGGCCCATTCAATCATGTTCTGATCGAGGTCTTTCAGCGGATGGCGAATATCCATCAATACCACCAGACCCTTCAGCGCCTGACGTTTTTGCAAATATTCCGCCAGCGAGCGCTGCCATTTGCGCTTCATCTCTTCCGGAACCTGGGCATAGCCATAACCGGGTAAATCGACCAGACATTTACCTTCAACCACTTCAAACAGGTTAATCAGCTGAGTACGACCTGGCGTTTTACTGGTACGGGCCAGACCTTTTTGGTTAGTGATGGTGTTCAGCGCGCTGGATTTGCCTGCATTCGAGCGCCCGGCAAAAGCAACTTCAATACCCACATCCGCCGGTAAGTGGCGAATATCGGGGGCGCTGAGCATGAAATGGGTCATGTGATAGTTCAAAGCAGACAAAGTGAAACTCCAGCAAAATGAATCGGGCAATTGGGCTGATTATACCTGTAATGGCGCAAAAGTGCCCGATAGCGTCCAAATGCGCCATTTTGTAAGAGATCTATGATTTTTACTGCCAGCGATTACCGCTTCATGGAATATTAACAATCCATTTAGATTTTATATTTCAATGATTTGAAATGAATTTAGGAAATGCCACTCTAAAATAGAGACAAGTCTCACTTGTTCATTTTACCTATTAGTCTACATTTGTTGTCAGTGCACGGCAGCACCCATCAGGATGATGAGCTCAGGAGTGTCGGGGATGACCAAGAGCATGGCGGGAAGCGATTCAGGCAGGAATCGAACAAGGACAGGGATTAATCGCAGGAGCGATGTGGCGATGGAGCAACCGGGACGTTGTGAGCCGTAAAGGATTTATTCAGTGTTTCCTTCATATGAAGGTGCGATAAAAGGCGATAGCATAGGCTATCGCCTTTTTTCTTTGCTTACTTTCTGCTAGATTTCGCCGCAATTCTATACTGAACTCACAAAGCACCGCCGAGACCGGACACCATGAAGCAACCTGCATCAGCCCCGCGTGGCAAACCTGCTGCGAAAGCCAAACGCAAATCGCGTGAAGACCTTAATCAGGAAGCGCGCGATCGCAAACGCGATAAAAAACATAGCGGCCATAAATCTGGCAGCCGCGCCAATCCTGAAACGCAAGCCGCTGGCAAAGGTCAGGGTAAAAAAGCTCAGGATCCACGCCTGGGCAGCAAAAAGCCGATCGCATTAGTTGCTGATGGTAAAACCCAGCCGGCAAAAAAGCCTGAAGCGAAACCAAAGCCAAAAGCAGAAAAAGTTCGCCTGACGCCACAAGAAGAGCTGGCGAAGCTGGAAAATGACGAACGTCTGGATACGCTGCTGGATCGCCTGGAAAACGGTGAAACCTTGAGTGGCGAAGATCAGGCCTGGCTGGATCAAACCTTAGACCGCATCGATGAGCTGATGGAAACGCTGGGCATCGCGCTGGATGACGAAGCGGAAGATGAGCAGGCTGAAGAAGATATGATGCGCCTGCTAAAAGGCAATTGAGGCAAATTTTGATCGGCATGCGTTTTCGCGCATGCCGCGCTAAACAGGTATTCACCTATGTTTTGGCCTGGATCAATTTTCGCGCTGCTGCTGACATGTTATCTGCTCTGGTTATTGTTTAAACTACGCCGCCTGTCGCGTCTTAAGTCGCGTTTACGTCGGCGTTCAGCCCATCGCTTCGTCCACTCTTCAGCTACGCGACCCTCTCTCAGACGACGTCACCGTAAGGAGTGAGCATGTCATCGCAGCAGATTGATTGGGATCAGCGCCTCATCGAAAAATACAACTACGCTGGCCCACGTTATACCTCTTATCCCACCGCGCTCGAATTCAGTGAGAAATTTGGTGAGGCAGATTTTCAGCAAGCCGTGCAACGCTATCCCGATCGTCCGTTATCGCTGTATGTGCACATCCCGTTTTGCCATCGGCTTTGTTATTTTTGTGGCTGCAATAAAATCGTGACGCGCCAGCTGCATAAAGCCGATCGCTACCTTGATGTGCTGGAGCAGGAAATTCGTCAGCGTGCGCCCTTATTTGCGGGCCGCTGCGTCACTCAATTGCACTGGGGTGGTGGCACGCCGACATTCCTCAACCAGCAGCAGGTGAGCCGGCTGGTGGCGCTGCTACGCGAGCATTTTACGATTGCCGATGACGTCGAAATGTCGATCGAGGTTGATCCACGTGAAATCGAACTGGAGATGATCGATCATCTGCGCGCGGAAGGTTTTAATCGCCTGAGCATGGGCGTGCAGGACTTTAATAAAGCGGTGCAGGAGCGCGTGAATCGCGTGCAGGATGAAGAAACCATCTTCGCTCTGGTGCAGCGTGCGCGTGAGCAAGGCTTCCGTTCGGTCAGCCTTGATCTGATTTATGGCTTACCGCTGCAAACGCCGGAAAGCTTCGCCTTTACTTTACAGCGCGTTATTGCACTCAATCCCGATCGCCTCAGCGTCTTCAATTATGCGCACATGCCTTCACTGTTCGCTGCGCAGCGTAAAATTAAAGATGAGGAGCTGCCAGGTGCAGCACAGAAACTGCAGATCCTGCAGGAAACCATCGCCACCTTAACCGGCGAAGGCTATCAGTTTATCGGTATGGATCACTTCGCGCGTCCGGATGATGAGCTGGCGGTGGCACAACGCGCTGGCGAACTGCATCGTAATTTTCAGGGTTACACCACACAGGGCGAAACCGATTTGCTCGGTTTGGGCGTGTCGGCCATCAGCATGCTGGGCGACAGCTATGCGCAAAATCACAAAGAGTTGAAAGCCTATTACGCAGATGTCGAGCAGCGCGGCAATGCGCTGTGGCGCGGGCTTACCTTGAGTAACGATGATTGTTTGCGCCGCGATGTGATTAAAGCCTTAATCTGTAATTTCGCACTGGATTTTGCCGCGGTCGAGGCGCAATACCCGGTTGAGTTTGAACACTATTTTGCCGAGGATTTAGCGCTGTTAGCGCCGCTGGTGGCGGATGGATTGGTGGAGCAGCACGGTCGCAGCCTGCACGTTACCGGCGTCGGTCGGTTGCTGATACGTAACATCTGTATGTGCTTCGATGTGTATATGCGCCAAAAGGTGCGCATGCAGCAATTCTCGCGAGTGATATAAAAAACGGGGAGCCTATTCGCTCCCCGGTTTCAAAACGCATAACGTGCGCGTTATTCCATTCCCAGCTCTTTCAACTTACGCGTCAGGGTATTTCGTCCCCAGCCGAGCAAGCGCGCCGCTTCCTGTTTGTGCCCTTGTGTATGACGTAGCGCGGTGGTGAGCAGCGTGCGCTCCATCTCCGGCTGTGCTTCCGACAACAGGTTTTGATGACCGGAACGTAAGGCGCGATCTGCCCACTGCGCCAGCAGCGTAGCCCAGCTGTCCGGCAAAGATTGCACCGGATTGTCTGGCGTGCTGGATTCAAACAGTTCAGGCGGCAGATCCTGAATCAACACTTCCTGGCCAGCTGCCATCACCGTCAACCAGCGACAGGTATTTTCCAGCTGGCGCACGTTACCGGACCAATGCAGACGCGTCAGCGCGGTTTCGGTTTCCGGATGCAGAATCTTTGCTTCCACCCCTAACTCACGTGCAGCAACCTGCAGGAAGTAACGCGCCAGGCGCGGAATATCTTCGCGTCGTTCACGCAGCGGCGGCAGATGAACGCGGATCACGTTAAGACGATGGAACAAGTCTTCACGGAATTTGCCTTCCTGCACGCGCAGCTCAAGATTCTGGTGGGTTGCCGCGATGATACGCACATCCACTTTCACCGGCGCATAGCCGCCAACGCGATAAAACTGGCCATCGGCCAATACGCGCAATAAGCGGGTTTGCACATCAAGCGGCATATCACCAATTTCATCAAGGAACAGCGTGCCGCCATCGGCCTGCTCAAAACGTCCCTGACGAATCTGGTTGGCACCGGTGAACGCGCCTTTCTCGTGACCAAATAGCTCTGATTCAATCAAATCTTTGGGAATCGCCGCCATGTTCAGCGCGATAAAAGGAGATTTTGCACGTGGACTGTGGCGATGCAGCGCATGTGCCACCAACTCTTTACCGGTACCGGATTCACCGTTGATCAGCACGCTAATTGAGGAGCGTGAAAGACGACCAATGATGCGGAACACATCCTGCATTGCCGGCGCTTCGCCGATAATGTCGGTGGTTGGGCCGCTGACGGGCTGATTACGCGGCTGCTGCTGCTCCTGATAATGGCTTATCGCACGTTCAACCAGCGCGACCGCTTCATCAATATCAAACGGCTTTGGCAGGTAATCAAACGCACCTTGCTGATAAGCGCTGACGGCCGCATCCAGATCGGAGTGTGCGGTCATAATGATCACCGGTAGCATCGGATGGCGCTGCTTAATCTGTTTCAGCAGCGCAAGTCCATCCATGCCAGGCATACGAATGTCTGACAATAATACGTCTGGGGTTTTGCTTGCGAGCGCGTCCAATACCTCGTTAGCGCTGTCAAAGGTTGCACAGCTCAAACCGGCTCCAGTGAGTGCCCTTTCAAGCACCCAGCGGATGGAGCTATCGTCATCGACGATCCAGACTATCCCTCGTTGCATAGAAACCTCACTGGCGAATAGGCAGGTAAACCGAGAATTCGGTGTGACCTGGCCAACTGTTAAATTCTATTTTTCCTGAATGCTGATCGATCAGGCTACGGGCGATGGACAGACCTAAACCGGTGCCGCCTTCGCGTCCGCTAACCATCGGATAGAACAGGGTATCTTGTAGCTGGGCCGGAATGCCTGGGCCGTCATCTTCAATATCAATACGCGCGACTAAGCGGTAACGCGTGCCGTGCAGGGTGAGCTGGAAGGCGGTACGCGTACGAATCACAATGGTGCCGCCTTCATCGCCCAATGCCTGCAGCGCGTTTCGCACCACATTCAACAGCACTTGTTCAATCTGGTCGGGATCGTGCGGCAGTTCCGGCAGGCTTGGGTCGTAATCGCGCACCAGCGAAACGTTATCCGGCAGCTCCATCGACACCAGATTCACCACGCGTTCGGCAACCTGATGAATACTTTGCGTTACGTGCAAGCCCGGCTGTTGCGGGCCAAGCAGACGATCAACCAGATTACGCAGGCGGTCGGCTTGCTCAATGATGATGCGCGTATATTCATGCAGGGAAGGATCGGGTAACGCGCGAGTCAGTAGCTGCGCGGCGCCACGTAATCCTCCCAGCGGGTTTTTAATCTCATGCGCCAGACCGCGCACTAAATCGCGGGCAGCGACCTGCTGAGCATGCTGAATTTGTTCCTGGCTAAGACGACGTTGATTATCCATCGGCGCCATTTCCAGCAGAATAAAGCCATCCGGTAAGCGCTGTGCCGTGAGCGACATAATGTGCGCGCGGCCATCAACCACCAGAGTGACTTCGCTATCGGTAAAGCCCTGGCCAGCTCCGAGACTCTCGCTCATCACCTCAATATTCAGCGAAAAATAGCCGGTTAATTCCGGTAATGGCGTGCCGAACAATTTACGTGAGCTTTGCGCCAGTAATTGCTGAGCCGCCGGATTGGCGTAATGGATAACTAAATCGTTATCGACCA
The DNA here is from genome assembly GCF_054903455.1 of Pantoea sp. y20. NCBI lineage: Bacteria > Pseudomonadati > Pseudomonadota > Gammaproteobacteria > Enterobacterales > Erwiniaceae > Pantoea > Pantoea sp. y20. The sequence continues at coordinate 4,160,736 of NZ_CM142816.1, read as the reverse complement.
GCAAAATACTGTTGATCAGGGAGTTGAGAATCTGCCCCGCGTCGGGCAGCGTGCCAGTTGCCATACAGCGTTCCTCTGCACTAATTTAGTGCATCATAGCCTTTCAGGACGGAAATCTGTGCTTCGAACCATGAATGCGCGGAGAAAAAAGCCCATCCGGAGATGGGCTAAAGTTTCCACGGCAATTAAAAATCTTTCAGGCTGTTCACGCAGCAAAAAGAGTGCGTGAACAGGGAGCTGAAATTTTTAAATTAAACGCTGTAGTACAGTTCGAACTCAACTGGGTGCGGAGTCATACGCACGCGGTCAACTTCTGGCTTACGCAGTTCGATGTACGCATCGATAGCGTCATCAGTGAACACGCCGCCACGGGTCAGGAACTCGCGGTCTTCGTTCAGTGCGTTCAGCGCTTCTTCCAGAGAACCTGCAACTTTTGGAATCTCAGCTTCTTCTTCCGGTGGCAGGTCATACAGGTTTTTGTCCATCGCATCGCCAGGGTGGATCTTGTTGATAACACCATCAAGACCGGCCATCAGCAGCGCGGTGAATGCCAGGTATGGGTTAGCCGCTGGATCCGGGAAGCGTGCTTCGATACGACGTGCTTTCGGGCTGGCAACCACTGGGATACGGATAGAAGCAGAACGGTTACGGGCAGAGTAAGCCAGCATAACTGGCGCTTCGTAGCCTGGGACCAGACGCTTGTAGGAGTTGGTGGTTGGGTTCGCCAGGGCGTTGATCGCTTTAGCGTGCTTGATGATACCGCCAATATAGAACAGAGCAGTTTCAGACAGGCCGCCGTACTTGTCGCCAGAGAACAGGTTCACGCCGCCTTTTGACAGAGACATGTGGCAGTGCATACCAGAACCGTTATCGCCGAACATTGGCTTAGGCATAAAGGTTGCCGTTTTGCCGTACGCGTGAGCAACGTTGTGCACCACGTATTTGTAGATCTGAATTTCGTCAGCTTTTTTGGTCATGGTGTTGAAGCGGGTTGCCACTTCGTTCTGACCAGCTGTGGCTACTTCGTGGTGATGTGCTTCAACCACCAGACCCATCTGCTCCATGGTCAGACACATAGCAGAACGGATGTCCTGTGCTGAGTCAACCGGTGGCACTGGGAAGTAACCGCCTTTCAGACCTGGACGGTGACCTTTGTTACCGCCTTCGTACTCTTTACCGGTGTTCCAGGCTGCTTCGATATCGTCGATAGCCACGTGTGAACCTGAAGTAGTAGAACCGAAACGGATGTCATCGAACAGGAAGAACTCTGGCTCTGGTCCAAACAGCACGGTATCCGCGATGCCTGAAGAACGCAGGAACTCTTCTGCACGCTTAGCAATGGAGCGTGGGTCACGGTCGTAGCCCTGCAGTGTGCCTGGCTCAAGGATGTCGCAACGGATGATCAGGGTCGAGTCTTCGAAGAACGGATCCATGACTGCAGTGGTTGCATCCGGCATCAGCACCATGTCTGATTCGTTAATGCCTTTCCAGCCACCGATGGAGGAGCCATCGAACATTTTGCCTTCTTCGAAGAAGTCAGCGTTAACCTGGTGAGCAGGGATAGTAACGTGCTGTTCTTTACCTTTGGTATCGGTAAAACGCAGGTCAACAAACTTAACTTCATGCTCGTTCATCATCGAGAGAACGTGTTCAGCGGACATACTCAACTCTCCTGGAAATGGTCATTATCGTCATGGTGAGAGAACTTCGTTGCCGGGAATGTGTCACGACTGCTGACCACTCCTAACCAAAGATCTCGGCAAGCTCTTTCAACCGTTTTATAACTGTCGTTTTCGCTTAAAATATATAAAGCGAATTCTGTGCCAACTTTATGACAATGGCGAAAATGGCGCTACAATGCGCCCTTTCGTGAGTCGAAGGCTGCACCAGGATGGATTGCATGCATCGTTATGGTGCGCCACAGGTGAAGTTAAGCACCAATTTGGTGCAAATTACTATCGCAGTGCAGATTAATGCACCGAAAACGGTGCTAAAAACCAGCGCTATAAGAAACTTTCGGCGAAATCTGTGATCATGTTCAGTCTTCCGCTTAATCCGTGTACAATACCGCGTTATTTCTATAATGCCTGAGGCAAAGCTGTGATCGAAAATTTGCGTAACATCGCCATCATCGCGCACGTTGACCATGGTAAGACCACCCTGGTTGACAAGCTGCTCCAACAGTCCGGTACTTTTGATGCTCGTACCGAAGCGACTGAGCGCGTAATGGACTCCAACGATTTGGAGAAAGAGCGTGGGATTACCATCCTCGCAAAAAACACCGCCATCAAATGGAATGACTACCGTATCAACATCGTTGATACCCCAGGACACGCCGACTTCGGTGGTGAAGTGGAGCGCGTCATGTCCATGGTGGATTCGGTGCTGCTGGTTGTAGATGCGATGGATGGCCCTATGCCGCAAACCCGCTTCGTAACCAAGAAAGCATTTGCTCATGGTTTGAAGCCGATTGTGGTTATCAACAAAGTTGACCGTCCGGGCGCGCGTCCTGATTGGGTTGTTGATCAGGTATTTGACCTGTTCGTTAACCTGGATGCGACTGACGAGCAGCTGGACTTCCCGATTATCTTCGCTTCGGCGCTGAACGGTATCGCGGGTCTGGAACATACCGACATGGCTGACGACATGACCCCGCTGTATCAGGCGATCGTTGACCACGTTTCTCCACCTCAGGTTGAAGTTGAAGCGCCACTGCAGATGCAGATCTCGCAGCTGGACTACAACAACTATCTGGGCGTGATCGGCATCGGCCGCATCAAGCGCGGTACTGTGAAGCCGAACCAGCAGGTCACTATCATTGATAGCGAAGGCAAAACCCGTAACGGTAAAGTCGGTAAAGTGCTGGGCCACCTTGGTCTGGAGCGCATTGAAAGCACTCTGGCGGAAGCGGGCGACATCATCGCGATCACCGGTCTGGGCGAGCTGAACATTTCTGACACCATCTGCGACACGCAGAATGTGGAAGCGCTGCCAGCCCTGAGCGTTGATGAGCCAACCGTTACCATGTTCTTCAACGTGAACACCTCACCGTTCTGCGGTAAAGAAGGTAAGTTCGTGACCTCGCGCCAGATCCTGGAGCGTTTGAACAAAGAGCTGGTACACAACGTGGCACTGCGCGTTGAAGAAACCGAAGATTCGGATGCGTTCCGCGTTTCCGGTCGTGGTGAGCTGCACTTGTCGGTTCTGATCGAAAACATGCGTCGTGAAGGTTTCGAGCTGGCGGTATCCCGTCCGAAAGTTATCTTCCGCGAGCACGAAGGCCGTAAGCAGGAGCCATTCGAAAACGTGACCCTCGACATCGAAGAAACCCATCAGGGTTCTGTGATGCAAGCGATGGGTGAGCGTAAAGGCGACCTGAAAAACATGGATCCAGATGGTAAAGGCCGTGTACGTCTCGACTACATGATCCCAAGCCGTGGTCTGATCGGCTTCCGTAACGAATTCATGACCATGACTTCAGGTACCGGTCTGCTGTACTCCACCTTCAGCCACTATGACGATGTTCGTCCGGGCGAAGTGGGCCAGCGTCAGAACGGCGTGCTGATCTCTAACGGTCAGGGTAAAGCGGTAGCGTTCGCCCTGTTCGGTCTGCAGGATCGCGGCAAGCTGTTCCTCGGTCACGGTGCGGAAGTGTATGAAGGCCAGATCATTGGTATTCACAGCCGTTCTAACGACCTGACAGTAAACTGCCTGACCGGTAAGAAACTGACCAACATGCGTGCGTCAGGTACTGACGAAGCCACCACTCTGGTTCCACCGCAGAAAATGACCCTGGAACAGGCTATCGAGTTCATCGATGATGACGAACTGGTAGAAGTGACTCCGCTGTCAGTCCGTATTCGTAAACGTCATCTGACCGAGAACGATCGTAAACGTTCTTCTCGCGGCAGCAAAGAGTAAGCGAAACAGTCTGATATTGAGCCCCGCACCCGCGGGGCTTTTTTATGCCTGCAACCCGCTGCAACGCTCGCTTAATGAAGTTTGCCTCCGCTTCCAGATTACTGATTTCCCGCCCCTCGTCCCTGTTCAGCTCCCACTTTTGCCGCTAAAGTGAATGATCCAGGGAACGAAAAGGAGAGGCGTCATGCTGTACATCTTTGATTTAGGCAATGTGATTGTTGATATCGATTTCAATCGTGTGCTCGGCGTCTGGAGCGACTTAGGGCGCGTGCCGTTATCCACGCTACAAAGTCGTTTCCGCATGGATGAGGCTTTTGAGAAACACGAACGTGGCGAAATCAGCGATCCAGAATTCGCTGCGCGCATTTGCGACCAGCTGGATATCGCGTTGAGCTATCCGCAATTCACTGCTGGCTGGCAGGCGGTCTTTGTCGGCGTGCGTCCGGAAACGCTGGCGATCATGAACAAGCTGCGTGCCAATGGCGAGCGCGTGGTGATCCTGTCCAATACCAATCAGCTGCACTTCGAGTTCTGGCCAACCCAATATCCCGATGTTCAACAGGCGGCCGATCATCTTTATATGTCGCAGGATATCGGCATGCGTAAGCCGGAAGCGCGCATCTACAACTATGTGCTGCAGCACGAAGGTTATCAGGCCGATCAGGCGGTATTTTTCGATGATAATCAGGCCAATATCGACGCTGCGCGCGCACTCGGCATTGAGAGCGTGCTGGTGGTTGATGAGAAAACTGTGCCGGACTGGTTTGCAGGTCGTCTCTGAGTGCTGAACCATCGACATCTGCGCCACTCGGCGCATGCCTTTTATTTGTGGGTAAAACTGCTGTGGCGACGCGTTGACGATGACAACATGACGACGCAGGCGGGTAATCTCGCCTACGTCTCATTGCTGGCATTGGTGCCGCTGATTGCCGTGGTGTTCGCTCTGTTTGCTGCTTTTCCGATGTTCTCGGACATCAGCGTGCAGTTGAAGAACTTCATCTTTACCAACTTCATTCCGGCAACGGGCGACGTGATTCAGCGTTATCTCGATCAGTTTGTCGCCAACGTCAATAAGATGACGGCGGTCGGCATTGTGGGGTTGATCGTCACCGCGCTGCTGCTGATGCATTCGGTGGACAGCGCATTGAACGCCATCTGGCGCAGCGATAAACCGCGTCCAATGGTCTACTCCTTTGCTGTTTACTGGATGATCTTAACGCTGGGCCCGCTGCTGGCCGGCGCAAGTTTAGCGCTCAGCTCCTATCTGCTGTCGCTGCGCTGGGTGAACGTCACGGGCGTCACCAGCTTGATCGATCATCTGCTGCGCATATTCCCGCTGTGCCTCTCGATCCTCGCTTTCTGGCTGCTGTATAGCATTGTGCCGACGCGGCGCGTGCCGACGCGTGATGCACTGATCGGCGCCATCGTTGCCGGGTTGCTGTTCGAGCTGGGTAAAAAAGGCTTTGCGCTCTATGTTACGATGTTCCCTTCGTATCAGTTAATTTACGGCGTTCTGGCGGTCATCCCCATTCTGTTCCTATGGGTCTATTGGTCGTGGTGTATTGTGTTGTTAGGCGCGGAAATCACCGTCACGCTGGATGACTATCGCCAGCTAAAACAGCAGGAACGCGAAAAAGAACGTGAGGAAACATGATTGCTTTGATTCAGCGCGTCAGCCGCGCCAGTGTCAGCGTTGACGACGCGACAGTGGGCGAAATTGGCGCCGGCTTGCTGGTGTTATTGGGTGTGGAAAAGGGCGATGACGAACAAAAAGCGCAGCGATTAACCGAGCGCGTGCTGGGCTACCGTATCTTTGCGGATGAGAATGACAAAATGAATCTTAATGTGCAGCAGGCAGGTGGCAGCGTGCTGGTGGTGTCGCAATTCACTCTCGCCGCAGATACCAATAAAGGTATGCGTCCCTCTTTTTCTGGCGGCGCAGAACCGGCGGAAGCCGAGCGCCTCTATGAATACTTTAGCGATTGCTGCCGTGCACAGGGTGTGGCCACCGCAAACGGGCGCTTCGCCGCCAATATGCAGGTTTCGTTGGTAAACGATGGTCCGGTGACCTTCTGGTTACAGGTGTGAGGGTTTCAGCCGAGCGGCAAGGACTTAGCCACGCAAGCTTCGAACGAGAGAATCACTTTATGTATCATCTTCGCGTACCGCAAACGGCGGAAGAGCTGGATATGTATTACCAGTTCCGCTGGGAAATGTTACGAAAGCCGCTGCGTCAGCCGCAGGGTTCTGAGCGTGATGCCTGGGATGCGCTGGCGCATCATCAAATGGTGGTGGATGAGCAAGGCAAACCGGTGGCAATCGGCCGTCTGTACATCAATGCCGAGAACGAAGCCGCGATTCGCTTCCTCGCCGTGCATCCTTCGGTGCAGGGCAAAGGTCTTGGCACGCTGGTGGCGATGACGCTGGAATCAGTCGCGCGTCAGGAAGGGGCAAAACGCGTCACCTGTAGCGCGCGTGAAGACGCCGTCGAATTCTTTGCCAAGCTCGGCTACGTCAATCAGGGCGAAATCACCGCGCCGCAAACCACGCCGGTGCGTCACTTCCTGATGATTAAACCGGTTGTGACGCTCGACGATATTCTGCATCGCGCCGACTGGTGCGGACAGCTGCAACAAGCCTGGTACGAGCACATTCCGCTGAGTGAAAAAATGGGCGTGCGCATTCTGCAATATACCGGGCAGAAATTCGTTACCACCATGCCCGAAGCGGGCAACCAGAATCCCCATCACACCCTATTTGCGGGCAGCTTGTTCTCGCTCGCCACGCTCACCGGTTGGGGGTTAATTTGGCTGCTGCTGCGCGAGCGCCATCTCGGTGGCACCATTATTCTGGCGGATGCGCATATTCGCTACAGCAAACCGATCAGCGGCCGTCCGGGCGCGATTGCCGATCTCGGCTCGCTCAGCGGCGATCTTGATCGTCTGGCGCGTGGCCGCAAAGCGCGCGTGCAGATGGAAGTGGAGCTGTTTGGGGATGATGAGCTGGGCGCGGTATTCGAAGGTGTGTATATCGTGCTGCCCGCCGATTCTGACGGAGCACTGGAAGAGGGCGGCTCCGGCGCCCGTATCGATTAGTCCTGCAATTTTTTTACCTACTGTAGCGGCGCAATTTATTGCGCATCGCTTTTTAAAGTCAAAAGAGCGCAATGAATCGCGCCGCTACAGAATTATTGCACTTGCCCGCCACGCATCGTTTGCTGTACAGCTTGGGCATCGGTGGTTACCGACAACGTGCCATCCACGCTGGGGCGCAGCGGCGCGCTGGCGTTCAGCGAACCTTTCAGCTGCAGCTGTAAATTACTGTTACCACTCAACTGCAGCGTTGGCCAACCCCAATTGCCCAGCACGTTTGCCGGCACAGCCTGGCCTTTCAGATTCAGCGTCAACGGACGTTGCGCGTCCTGCCCAACCGTTGCTGATCCTTCCAGTAAACCGCTGCCGTTAAAGGCGCTCAATTCTGTTACCTGAATCTGTTGATCGTTGGCATTCAGCGCAATGGACGGATGACGCAGATCGGTACGATTGAAGGTGGCTTCGGCCGCGTTGAAGCTGGCTTTACCGGACCAGATTCCCCACTGATGTTGACGCGCCAGTAACAGATTATTCGCGCTGCCATCCAGTGACGTCATCTGGAACGGGAACGCCGGATTGATATCAATAATCAGGTTACGGTTGGCAGTAGCGCGGGTTATTAGCACGCTATCCAGCCAGTCCGGTAAGGTTTGCTGCCAGCGTTCACGCCAGTTTTGCGGCAAAGTATATTCCAGCCCGGCGATCGCCAGTTCATCCAGCGTCAGACGTTTGTCGCTGCGCGTCCAGTTGCCACTGGCGCGCACCACGCCATTCACCCAGCGCGAACTGAACTGCGTCAGCGCGATGCCCTGCGCCGAGAATTCGGCATTGACGATAGGATCGTTGAGCTCAAAGCCACCGTTAATAAAATTCCCGGCATTCATGGAGAGAGAACCGCCATCGCTTTCCCAATCATCGCCGCGCAGGGTGACATTTTTCAGGGTTAAATCGAGATCGGTCACCGCCCAGTCAGGTCCTTGCAGGCGTGCATCGGTCATATCCAGACGGTTGATGCTCACAGAAGGCACAGCGCGCAGCGGATTGAGGAAGTCGCTCAGGCTTTGATGGGTTTGCAAGCGGATATCGTTGAGGCGCAGTTGGTCGATCTTCCAGTTGCCCTGCGCATCGCGCTCGGCATTGCCGGTCATCGAACCGCGCGCCAGATCGGCGCCGATATTGCTCAGCACCAGACGACGTTGCTTGATACTGCCCTGCAGCAGCACGTTGTTACCCGGTACGCCATCCAGCGTCAGGGTGCCAGCGCTGATCTGGAACTGCGCATCGCTGCCCAGCACGTCGTTAGGCAGCGGTTTCCACGGCAGAAGACCGCCATTCACGCGCTGAGCGGTCATCGGCAATGTGCTGTGCGGATTCTCAATACGCACATTATTCAGCTGCAGGCGATTGGCCTGAATCGGCAGCGTGGTATCGGGCGCTTGATTGGCGAGATTGATTTCACCGTCGCGCACTTCGATGCTGTTGAAGTGCAGTGGATCGCTGAACTGAACCAGCGCAAGGCCAAGATCAACGCGTTTCGCCACCAACACGGCGGGCTGACCATCATGACCAAAGCTGAAGTCATCGAGAATGATATGCGAAGGGGAGGAGAAGTCGTGCTCAATCTTGCTGAGAGAGAGATGCCAGGCGGTTTTATCGCTTACCCAGCGGCTAAACCAACCTGCGCCCCATTGTGTTTGTAGCAACACATACAGCACTACCAGCGCCAGCAGAATTAGCAGCAGTAAGGTAAGGAAAAACTTGCCTAAAAATTTCATCGCACTCATCCATCCCGATATTTATCCGGTGAGTGGTTGTTATGCCTGAATTACCGTTACAGCTCAACAGCCTGGATGTAAATGCGGATAAATATCAGGCAGGCCGAAGCCTGCCTGCAGGATTACTTTTCTTGCGGGAAGATCAGGTTCAGCACGATGGCGGTAATCCCACCGGCCGCAATGCCAGATGAAAGCAGGGTTTTCAGCCAGTCCGGGGCAAATTGCAGAATCAGCGGCTGCTGAGAAACGCCCAAACCTACCGCCAGCGACAGCGCGATAATCATGATGGCACGACGATTCAGCGGTTCACGCGAAACGATGCGCACGCCAGATGCGGCGATGGTACCAAACATCACAATGGTGGCACCGCCCAGCACCGGTTCTGGAATATGCTGCACAAAACCACTCACGGCTGGGAACAGGCCAAGCACGATCAGCATCAGCGCCACGACAAAGCCCACATAGCGGCTGGCAACGCCGGTAAGCTGAATCACGCCGTTGTTCTGGCCAAAACAGGAATTCGGGAAGGTGTTGAACAGCGCTGAGACAAAGGAGTTAAGACCGTTGGCCAACACGCCGCCTTTCAGACGCTTCATATACAGCGGGCCACTTACCGGCTGCTCGGAAACATCAGAAGTCGCGGTGATGTCGCCGATGGTTTCCAGCGAGGTCACCATAAACACCAACATCAGCGGGATCAGCAGATTCCAGTCAAAGCCCAGGCCGTAGTAGAGCGGCGATGGCACGGCAATCAGCGGCTGATCGGCTGGCGTGCTGGTGGTGGGCAGCATATCCAGCGCCCAGGCCAGCGCATAACCTACCGCCATCGCGATCACCAGCGAAGCCACGCGCAGATAAGCATTACGCTGACGATTAAGCAGGATAATCACCACCAATACCGAAGCTGCCAGCAACAAGTTTTTCGGAGCGCCAAACGTGTGATCGCTCATCGCCGCAAAGCCGCCGCCGATGGAGGTCAAACCGACCTGAATCAGCGACAGGCCAATAATCACCACCACAATGCCGGAAACCAGCGGCGTAATGATGCGGCGCGCCAGGTGCAACACGCGTGACAGCACCATTTCGGTACAAGACGCCACCATCAGCGTGCCAAACAGCGCCGCCATCATGGTCGGCACATCAACGCCACCATTTTTCAGCGCCATGCCGCCCATGATCAGCGGCGTCACGAAGTTAAAGCTGGTGCCCTGAATCGACAACAGGCCAGAGCCCACCGGTCCCCAGGTTTTGATTTGCAGAATGGATGCCACGCCCGAGGCAAACAGCGACATGCTGATGATGTGTTGCGTGTCCTGTGCCGGTAAACCCAGCGCCTGGCAAATCAGCAGCGCTGGCGTAATCACCGCGACAAACATCGCCAGCAAATGCTGACAGGCAGCAAACAAGGTTTGCGGTAACGGTGGACGGTCTTCGAGGCGGTAAATCAGTTCACTTTTCGGGCTTGCAGCGCTGGCAGGCTGGCGAGTTTCAGCGGTGTTGACGGACATGGTGGACGTTCTCAATTACAACAAAGGGGCGATTTTAAACGGTTGCGTTGTGAAAGCAATCGTTTGCAATGCCCCTTTTTACTTCCGTTGATCTAAAGCGTAAACACCGTACGGCAACGGCTGTCATCTTCCTGCCACGCCAGCGCGACGTCACTCAGCGAGCGCATCTGGAAGGCGATCGAAAAATCGCTCTCGGCGGCGGCCGTCAGCATTTCGCCAATGCAGGCGATCAACTCTTTATCCGACACGCTGCCGAGGCCGCTGCCCATTAATGTCAGCCCGGACGAGCGCAGCAGTTTACTGTGCAGGGTAATTTCCTGTCCGCTTAAGGAACCGATTTGCACAAAGCGTACCGTTTTCTCTCCGCCCGCTACGGCGGCGTGCATGATATCGAGTGCGCTCTGGCCCCACAGATAATCGAGTACCACATCAACACCTTCTTTCATCAACGCCGGTAACGCGTCCGGCAATTCATCCAGCGTGAAAGTGAGGTCGGCGCCCTGCGCGCGCAGTTGATCCAGCGCGGCGCGATTACGACCGGTGGCGATAATTTTGCCTGCACCCAGATGCTGTGCGATACGCACCGCTAAACCGCCCGACGTGCCGGTTGCGCCATTGATCAATACGGTTTCACCAGTGCGCAGCTGGGCGCGTCGGGTTAATGCCGCCCAGGATGACATGCCCGGATTCGCCAGCGCAGCGGCCAGCACCGGATCCAATTTCGGCGGCAACGAAACGATGCTGTCGGCGGGCACTAAGGTTCTCTCCGCCATGCTGCCCCAAGGTGCATTAAAGGCAAGGAAGTAAACCGGATCGCCATTACTCAGCGTGCCGGTACCATCGATGCCGGTAATAAAGGGATAGTGCGCGGCCGCGCTGTAATGCGTTCCGGCGGCGCGTGCTTTTGCCAGCTGGCTAACGGCGGCGGCTTTCACTGTTACCACCACATGGCTTTCATCAGCCTGCGGTTCAGGAAAATCACCGTAAACGGGCAGTTCACCTGCCGCGGAAACTATCGCTGCTTTCATGCTTTCACCTTCAGTTAAGCGGAAACTATGTGTAATATGCACACATTAGGCTTACCTCAGGATAACGTCAATGAAAAGTGTGCAAAATACACATAATGGTGCTGCATTTGATGATCTGCACAACGCGCTGCTGATGATTGTAGGAACTTTCAATCGTCCACAACGTGATGAATTATTGATAAAAGAGTCAAATATTCAGCTCGATCGTGCGCTGTTTCCGCTACTGATTCAAATCGGTCGCTTCGGGCCAATTGGCGTGGTGGAGCTGGCGGAGCGGGCCGGACGCGATTACACCACCGTCAGTCGTCAGGTGGCGAAGCTGGAGGAGTTAGGGCTGGCGCAGCGCCAGAAAAATGCCAAAGACAAACGGGTGAATGAAGCGGTGATCACTGCGGCAGGTAAAGCGATGACTGACAAAATCGATGCGGCGCGCGCGCAAATTTATCAGAACCTGTTTGCCAGCTGGCCGGATGAAGAGCGCGCCGAGCTGGCGCGTCTGCTGCAGAAATTTGTCGGGGATTTTATTGCCATCGATAAAAGCAAGACGGCGGATTAAGCGTTACTGTAGCGCTCGGTTTCCGGCAGCCAGCGCTCAATCAGTGCCTGCGCCTGCTCTGGATAGTGCTGGTGGATATGACGCGCCACGCGCTGAACTTCGGGAATCATGCCCTGATCGCGCAGTAAATCCGCTACTTTAAACTCGGCGTTGCCGGTTTGACGTGTGCCGAGCATTTCACCCGGACCGCGAATCTCCAGATCGTGCTGGGCAATCACGAAGCCGTCGTTGCTATCGCGCAGCACCTGCAACCGCTTCTGCGCGGTTTTGCTGAGCGGCGCTTTGTACAACAACACGCAGTGTGAAGCGACAGCACCACGGCCTACGCGGCCGCGCAGCTGATGTAACTGAGCCAAACCGAGACGTTCCGGGTTTTCGATAATCATCAGGCTGGCATTCGGCACATCCACGCCCACTTCGATCACCGTGGTGGCGATCAGCAGCTGGATTTCATTGGCCTTAAACGCCGCCATCACCGCCTGCTTTTCGGCAGGCTTCATGCGGCCGTGTACCAGGCCAACCTGCAAATCGGGCAGCGCCACTTTCAGCTCTTCCCACGTTGCTTCTGCCGCCTGCGCTTCCAGCACTTCCGACTCTTCAATCAGCGTACACACCCAATAAGCCTGACGCCCTTCGTGGCAGGCGCTTTGCACGCGCGTGATGATCTCACTGCGGCGGCTGTCGGGAATCGCCACCGTGGTCACCGGCGTACGACCTGGCGGTAGTTCGTCGATGGTGGAGGTATCGAGATCGGCGTAAGCCGTCATCGCCAGCGTGCGCGGAATCGGCGTAGCGGTCATGATCAGCTGATGCGGATGGAAACCTTGCTCCTCGCCTTTTTCCCACAGCGCTAAGCGCTGGTGCACGCCAAAGCGATGCTGCTCATCAATGATCACCAGCGCCATGCCGTTGAATTTCACCTGTTCCTGGAACAGCGCGTGGGTGCCGACCACCATCGCGACCTGACCGCTGGCAATGGCTTCCTGCTGCGCTTCACGCGCTTTGCCTTTCTGCTTGCCCGCCAGCCAGCCCACTTCAATTCCCAGCGGAGCAAACCACTGGCGGAAGTTGTTGGCATGCTGCTCGGCCAGCAGCTCGGTCGGTGCCATCAGCGCTACCTGTTTGCCGTGTGCGATGACGTTCAGTGCCGCCAGTGCGGCCACCAGCGTTTTACCGGAGCCGACATCGCCCTGCACCAAACGCATCATCGGAAAATCGTTGGCCAAATCCTTTTCAATTTCTGCCACCACACGCTGTTGCGCACCGGTTGGCGAGAAGGGCAGCGCCGCCAGTAGCTGATCAACCAGCTCGTGGCGCGCCGTCATCGGCAATGCATGATGGCGCTGCGCACCGGCGCGTACGGCTAGCATGCTGAGGTTATGCGCCAGTAGCTCTTCCAGAATTAAGCGTTTCTGTGCTGGATGGCGGCCAGTATCCAGCTCACTTAAACGCAGATCCGGCGGTGGACGATGCAGCGTGCGTAGTGCATCCGGCAGGCTAATCAGCCCGCCGCTCAGCTCCGATGGTAGCAGCTCGGCAATTGGGCAGCTCTCCAGCAACGTCAACGCCTGATCGGTGAGATTGCGCAGTGTCGCCTGGCGAATGCCTTCGGTAGTGGGATAAACCGGCGTCAGGGTTTCCTGCAGCTCAACGCCGCCTTGTTCGCCCTGTACGCGATACTCGGGATGAATGATTTCAGCACCGCGCTGACCGCGCTTAATCTCGCCGTAGGCGGTAACGCGACGGCCCGGCGCCAGGCTGTTTTTCATCCCGGCATTGAAATTAAAGAAGCGCATGGTCAGCATGCCGCTGCCATCGCTGATGTTGCACACCAACATGCGGCGGCGACCAAATGTGATTTCGCTGCTCAGCACTTCACCTTCCACCGTGGCATAAACGCCGGGCAGCAGGTCATTGATTTTATACAGTTGGGTGCGATCTTCGTAACGCAGTGGCAGATGCAGCAGTAGATCCTGAATGGTGAACAGGCCAAGTTTGGCCAGCTTGCCCGCCTGACTGGCGCCGACGCCGGTCAGGGTACTGAGCGGGATGGCATCCAGCAGACGGCCTTTCATTTTCTACCTGTTGATTGCATGGTGGCCCACCACTCGGCGTCGGCTTCTACTTCGCCCTGACCATTGATGTGCGGATACGGCAGGCCTTTCTGCTTAGCGACGCGAGCCAGCACCGGATAACCGCCTTCGAATAGCAAACGCTGCTGCTCATCTTCATCCAGCAGGCTGTAGGTGCGCTGATACATACCGGCATTCTGTCGCTGACGTTGCGCTTCATACAAAATCAGCGCGGAAGCTACCGAGACATTGAGCGACTGCACCATGCCCACCATCGGCACAACGATGTCCTGATCGGCCAGCGCCAGCGCTTCAGCGGTAATACCGGTTTTTTCCTGACCCATGAGAATGCAGGTCGGTTTGGTGTAATCGATGTCGCGAAAATCTACCGCTTTGGCGGACAGATTGGTCGCCAGCACCTGCATGCCTTCATCCTTCAGATGACGCACTGCATCTGCAATATGCTGATGCGTTTTAACCTTCACCCAACTGTTGCTGCCGGCCGAAGCGGAAACCATGGTGCGCATACGCACGCTTGGCCAGACGGCGTGCACTTCATGAATGCCCACCGCATCGGCGGTACGGATCACCGCCGAGACGTTATGCGGTTTATGCACCTGTTCCATGCAGACGGTGAGATCGTGCTGGCGCAGGGCCAGCATCTCCTGAATTCGGGCAAAACGTTGAGCGTTCATGGGCTAGTTACGGTTGCGGTGAACTTTGATCACGTCCGGCATTACGCGAATTTTGCGCATAATATTCGCCAGATGGACGCGATCGTTCGCGGTGAGGCGGATAAAGGCGCTATACACGCGACCATCACGCTCTTCGGTATTCAGGCTCTGAATATTGGAACTGGCAGTGTTGATTGCAGCGGTCAGATTCGCCAGTGCGCCCTGATGATTGAACATGTCGACTTTAATCTCTGCGACAAATTCCTGGTCGGTCACTTTATCCCACTCAACCGGCATGAACTTTTCAGGCTCTTTTTGGTAGCCACGGATGTTACGGCAGGATTCGTGATGCACCACCAAACCTTTGCCGGGACTAACGTGCGCCACAATCGGGTCACCAGGAATTGGACGGCAGCATTTGGCAAAGGTAATCAGCACGCCATCCGCGCCTTTGATCGGCAGCTTTTTGCGTTTGCTGTTGCTCTGCGGCTCTTCACTGCCTGACTGCAGCAAGTTCTTTGCCACCACCACGCTCATGGCGTTGCCCAGGCCGATTTCTGCCAGCAAATCATCGATGGCGGTCAGCTTCATGCGCTCAAGTTCGTGCTGAATGTTCTCAACCGGAATCTCTGCCAGCTTCTTGCTGCCGCCGAGCGCGTGGCTCAACAGACGACGACCCAGGTTGACGGAGTCTTCACGTTTGAGGTTTTTCAGCAGCTGACGGATTTTGGCGCGCGCTTTCGAGCTGACGACGAAATTGAGCCAGGCAGCGTTCGGACGAGCGCCCGGCGCGGTGATGATTTCAATGGTTTGACCGCTGGTCAGCGATTGTGACAGCGGGTAAGGCTGGCGATCGACGCGTGCGCCGACGCAGGCATGACCGATATCGGTATGCACCGCATAGGCGAAATCGACCGGCGTGGCGCCAGCCGGCAATTCGACGATGCGGCCTTCCGGCGTGAACACGTAGATCTCATCCGGGAAGAGATCGGATTTCACGCTTTCGATAAATTCAAATGAGCTACCGGCGCTTTGTTGCAGCTCCAGCAGGCTTTGTAACCAGCGCTGAGCACGAATCTGCGCGGTAGTACCGCTGACTTCGCCGCTCTCTTTATACGCCCAGTGTGCTGCCACACCCATTTCTGCCATCTGATCCATATCTTCAGTACGGATCTGCACTTCAACCGGTACGCCGTGTGGGCCGATCATTGAAGTATGCAGCGATTGATAGCCGTTGGCCTTGGGAATGGCGATGTAATCTTTTACGCGTCCGGGACGCGGTTTGTACAAGCTATGCATCTGTCCGAGCACGCGATAACAGGTATCCAGATCTTTCACGATGACGCGGAAGGCATAGATATCCATGATCGAGTGAAAACGCTGCTCTTTCAGGTGCATTTTGCGGTAGATCGAGTAAAGATGTTTTTCGCGTCCACTTACGCGGCAGGGAATACCTGCTTCCTGTAAGCGACCGTCGATTTCAGCAAGGATCTTCTGAATCATCTCTTTACGGTTACCGCGCGCCGCTTTCACCACCTCTTTAATCACGCGGAAACGGTTCGGGTAGAGCGCTTCAAAGCCGAGCTCTTCCAGTTCTGTTTTCAGGTGATGAATACCAAGGCGGTGCGCCAGAGGACTGTAAATCTCCAGCGTTTCCAGCGCGATACGACGTTTTTTATCCGGACGTAACGCGCCGAGCGTGCGCATGTTGTGCGTGCGGTCAGCCAGTTTGATCAAGATGACGCGGATATCCTGCACCATCGCCATGATCATTTTGCGGAAGTTTTCAGCCTGCGCTTCTTTCTTGTCGCGGAACTTCAGCTTATCGAGCTTGGATACACCTTCTACCAGTTCGGCAACGCTTTTACCAAACAGCTGTTCCATATCCTGGTAAGTGGCGGGCGTATCTTCGATCACATCATGCAGCAGCGCCGCCATTAGCGTTTCGTGGTCGAGTTTCATCTCGGCCAGAATGCAGGCTACAGCAACAGGATGGGTGATATAAGGCTCGCCGCTGGAGCGTGTTTGACCCTCGTGGGCATCACGCGCGACTAGATAAGCTTGCTTGAGGCGCTTAATTTGCTCCTCAGGCAAGTATTTTTCAATCAGTTGATTGAGGCTTTCAAACAGATACAAGGGCGACCTGCGAAGTGCTGTTAACGACGACCTTCAGCGATAGCGGTAACGGCTTGTAACTCAGCGGCTTCCTGCTCATGCTGTTCCTGACGATCACGGACATCCAGAATCTGGGTAGTGATCAAACCTTCTTCGATTTCGCGCAGGGCGATAACGGTTGGCTTATCGTTCTCTTCCGGAACCAGCGCATCTTTACCGCCTACCTGCATCTGACGTGCACGACGTGCAGCGACCAACACCAGGTCAAAACGGTTACCAACTTTCTCTACTGCGTCCTGAACGGTTACGCGTGCCATAGGTGTGCTACTCCACAGATGATGAAGAAATGACTGGGCATAATACTGAAAGTGAATTCAGACTGCCAATAGTTTGCTGATTAAAGCATCATGTCGCGATTTTTGGCGACCCATACGCAGACGTTCTGCGCGAATAATGGTTTTCAGATCTGACAGCGCCAGATCGAAATCATCATTAACAATTAAATAGTCATATTCGGCGTAGTGGCTCATTTCCGCCACGGCCTGTTGCATACGACGGGCAATCACCTCTTCGCTGTCCTGACCGCGGCCACGCAGGCGACGATCCAACTCTTCGGTAGAAGGCGGCAGCACAAAGATGCTGCGAGCGGCCGGCATTTTCTGGCGAATTTGCTGCGCACCTTGCCAGTCGATATCCAGGAAGACGTCCACGCCGGTCGCCAGCACCTGCTCAATCGCAGCGCGTGACGTACCGTAATAATTGCCAAACACTTCCGCATGTTCGAGGAAGTCGTCTGTTGCAATCATGGTCTCGAATTCGGACTTAGAGACGAAAAAGTAGTGCTCACCATGAGCTTCACCGGGACGCACGCCACGGGTGGTATGAGAAATAGACACCTGCGTATCGTACAGCGGTTGTGTCTTTAACAGCGCCTGAATCAGGCTGGATTTACCCGCGCCGCTGGGGGCGGAAACTATATAAAGCGTGCCTTGAGCCATGGTTATCTTGAATTGAGTAAAGAGCGGAGTCGATTTCCTGCACAGTATACACGGCTTGGGGTGGTCACGCAGCGTTTGCCGCTTGGCTGAGGCAATTCTTTTTTCTGTGAAGCCGCGCCAGAGGCTGATGTAGCAGGCTGCAACAGCAATTTAATCTCTGGAATCAGCATCCAGCGCACAATCTTCATGGCTGGTAAAGGCCTGCGCTGCGCGCTCCAATAGCGAAAAAGGAGAGCGAAGATGAAAGGATGCCTGAGTCTATTGTGTTGCTTATTCAGTATGGGTTGCTGGGCCGAAGCGCTCTGCCCGAATTGGTCGCCGGTGCGCGCGGGGCAGGAAATCACACAGCTGCAAACCCAGCTACGACAGTGGGATGACGCGTATTACCGGCAGGGCACAAATCTGGTGACCGATGCCGATTACGACAGCCTGCAACTGCGATTACAGCAGTGGCAGCGCTGTTTCACTCCGGCGCACGCCACCTACGATGCACAACTCACCACCGATGGCAGTACGCATCATCCGGTGGCGCATACCGGCGTGCGCAAACTGCGCGATAAGCTGGCAGTGGCGTACTGGATGCAGGACAAATCTGCGCTATGGCTGCAGCCGAAAGTCGATGGCTTCGCCGTTACTTTAGTATATCGACAGGGTAAGTTGGCCTCATTGATCAGCCGCGGCGATGGTTTGCGTGGCGAAGAGTGGCTGGCCAAATCCGCACATATTCCCTCCATCCCGCAGCGGCTGGATACCTTGCGTGAGGAAGTGGTGCTGCAAGGTGAGCTGTTTCTGCAAATGACCGATCATCAACAGGCGCGTGACGGCGGCAAGAACGCGCGCGCTCAGGTGGCGGGAGCGATGATGCGCCACGACACCAGCCCGCTGCTTGAGCGCCTTGGCGTATTTATCTGGGCGTGGCCGGATGGACCCAATTCAATGCCCGATCGTCTGGCGCAGCTCACACAATGGGGATTTGGGCTGGCGCAGAGCTGGAGCCGTCAGGTGAGTAATGAAGAGGAAGTCGCGGTATGGCGCGATCGCTGGTTCCGCGAATCGCTGCCGTTTGTCACCGACGGCGTGGTAATCCATCAATCACCTGTCAGCGCAGGGCGCGACTGGCAGCCCGGCCAGGGCAGTTGGTCAGCGGCATGGAAGTATCAACCAGCAGAAGTCAGCAGCGAAGTGCTGTCAGTGGATTTCAATGTGGGCCGCACGGGCAAGATCGCTGTGGTGCTAAATCTGATACCGGTACAACTGGAGGACAAAACGGTACGCCGGGTAAACATTGGTTCCCTGCGACGCTGGCGGGAACTGGATGTGATCGCGGGTGATGAGGTGACGCTCACGCTGGCGGGATTAGGCATTCCGCGACTGGAGCGCGTGATTTGGCGTGTGGCGCAGCGCGATTATCCAGCGTCGCCACAGGAGGGTGAATTCCACGGCTTAACCTGTCTGCACTTTAGCGCCGACTGCCGGGCGCAGTTTTTATCTCGCCTTAGCTGGCTCAGCCAGAAGTCGGTACTCGATATTGCGGGTGTTCAGCGCAGCAGCTGGCAGCGCCTACTGGATAGCGGCGCTATCAGCCATCTCTTTTCCTGGCTGACACTGACGCCGGATCAGATTGCGCAGGCTAATGGCATCACGCCGGCTCGCGCGCAACTTATCTGGCACCGCTTTAACCTGACGCGTGAGCAGCCGCTGCGACGCTGGGTGAGTGCGCTTGGCTTGCCGTTGCCGCGTGCAGCGTTACAGGCTTTACCGGATGCGCAGTGGTCGCAGTTGCTGGCGCGAACGGCGGAAAGCTGGCAGCAACTGCCCGGTATCGGTAGCGTGTTAGCACAACGGATTGTGATGATGCTGCAGGATGCGCACCTGCAGCAGTTGATTCACTTTCTGCAGCAGCAGGAGATTCCTGCAACTGATTCAATGTTCAGGATGGGGATAGTTGAAGATCGGCAAACCGAGGCGGAAACGCAGCGCCAGCAAGCGGGCGAAGAAGCCGAACAGTAGCGTGATGATCACCACCGCTTCATGCGCCAGCGGCGTTTTCAACAACAGGATATACATCCAGCCCGAGGCAAAAGCGATACCGGCATACAGCTCTTTCTGGAACACCAGCGGAATGCGGTTGCAGAACATATCGCGCAGCACTCCGCCGAATACGCCAGTGATCACGGCGGCGATGGCAGCAATGATGGAGGCGTGCCCGCTATCCAGTGCAACCTGGGCGCCAATAATCGAGAACACCACTAAACCCAGCGCATCCAGCACCAGAAACACTTTGCGCAGGTGCGTCATTAGCGGTGCAACAAAGGTGGTCACAACCGCAGCCGCAGCCACGATCATGATGTACTCCGGGTTTTTAACCCAACTGAGCGGATAGTGGCCCAGCAAAATGTCACGCACCGAACCGCCGCCAATGGCGGTGACCGAGGCGATGATGATCACGCCAAACAGGTCCATTTTACGACGTCCTGCCGCCAGCGCGCCGGTCATGGCTTCGGCTGTAATACCAATAATATAGAGAACGGTTAACAACATAGAGCACTCCAGTAAATTGGCGGCAAGGCTAAAGATTTCTCAGAGTGTAGACCACTGAGATTTTCTAAATAAAGCGTTATCGGATTAGGCTTTTTGATGGCGTGCATGCTAACAGGCTTAGCAGGCGGGATAAATCTGCAGTTATTGACCTTTTCGCATAAGTATAAATGATGCGAAGAGGGGCAGATCTTCTCTTCTTAAGTTCTAGCCAGTTTGTGTCGTACGTGATTACTGGCAATTGAAGCAGGATTTCCGCTCTCAGGCATCACGCGTAGCAACTATTGGACAGGCATGAAAACTCGTAACGAAGACATTCTCTTTTTCTCCTCTGACAAACTGGCGGCGCTGGGGCTTGAGAGTCTTTTGTCCTCGTTACCTGTTGCGTTTCAGCTGCATGAGCTATGGTCTCTCAGCACGGTCATGGCGAAGTGCGAAAAGATGAAACCGCGTTTGCTGGTGTGTATCTTTCATGAAAATATGCCGCTAACCGGCACCTTAAAAGTGCTTTACGCCTTACAGCAGCAGTTTCCCACGATGCAAATCGTGGTGCTGACGCGGCGTTTGTTACCGCTGATGCATGCGCTCAGTCGTTACCTGCCTTCGCTGACGGTGTTGGACTTAAAATCCTCTCGTCAGATACTTTCCAGCCGTCTTCTCACCAGCATCAACACTAATGCCCAAATTCAGTTAGTTGAAGGTGCGGATATTCTTTTGCCAGACAGGCAATTAAGGGTATTACTGATGATGGCGTGGGGTTACAGCATAGAGCACATCGGCATTCGCTTAGGCATCAGTCACAAAACAGTGAATGCACACAAACTCAATGCACTGGCGCGACTGCAGGTCAAAAGCAAGAATGATATGGCCGATCTCTACATGGTGATTGATGAGTTACGCATGATAGTGAGTTGGCTGCGCTTGCAGCGTAACGGCAAGTTAAGTGAACTCAGTTTTCAGTCACTGGAAGAGTTACTGGAAGCCTAAAAAGAAAAAAGCGTGCTGGCGACCAGCACGCGAACGCATCTTTTCAGATGCCCAGAGCCCACCATACAGACTTGTTTTTATTATCCGTTTCTTGCTCGCACGTTAGCGAAACTTTTCAGGCTAAAGCGGTATTCTGGCTGGAACCAGGAGCGACCGTAGTAGCAGTAGATCAGCATTCTGATGGATACCATGGCGAGGTAGCCCCAGATGGCGCACAGCACTGAAGGTGTCAGCCACACGGTAAACAGTGTGACGCTTAATCCCACCAGTACAGAAGATGTTTCCGCAAAAGCGATGTGCGAAAATTGGTTTTCCCGCTGTAATATGGCGCGATAATGTTGTCCCTGCGGAATAATAATGAAGATGACCGAAATCATTTCCAGCATTATTGCCATTTCGGGTTGATTCATCATTCGACTAGAAATATCGCTACCAATAAACAGCGCGGCAAAAATAGCGAGTCCGCATAATACATTCCCCCAATATAATATTGAGAGATCGCTATTGTTCAGGTTTTTAGTTCTGATAATGGCATTGCCAAATCCGCGATCGGCCAGTGTGTCAATAATCAATAACATTACAATAGCAATGGCGAGTAAATTTAACTCGTTTGCCTGGAGTATTTGTGCCAGAAGTGAAAGTTGTAAAACACCAATGCCGACGATTTTAATCGATGACAAAATTGACCATTTAGCGTTGGTCAGATTTTTTTCTCTTATCGCCATATTCTGCTCATTATGGTACATGTACCAGTGCAATTAAGGGTTTACTCTGGCCACAGGCCAAAGCACAGCTTACATCAATGCAGCGCATCCTGACGCAGCCCTGATATACCTTTCAGGTTTTGCCACGTAAAAATGCGTTCAATTAAATGATGTTCTGAATTTATTAAGATGACCCTGGCGCTTAATGATGTTGTTGTCTTAATGGTATCTCCTCCTGTGCGGAGGAAATCCGTAAGATCATTATAAAATCCCTTTGAGTTTATATATTCCCCGGCCAGCATCCGGCTGGCAATCTCAACAAATTCTTTTTCTGATAACAAAGGATAGGTTGAGCGATCCATGTTATTTCCCTGCTGTTGTTATTATGGTTACTGCTGTGTGTGAAATGAGTTATACCGTGTTTTAATTAATTTAACACCATCAGAAAACTCCTATAAATAGACCGCAGGAATAAATGGTTTCAGAATTTGCATCAGAATATATAAGGCGAATGATTTACTATTTATTAGTGCTTTTCTTCATTCCATACGGTTGAATGAATCGGCGATAAAGAAATACAGAAAAAACTTTGATAAATCAGAGGCACTCAGCATTTTTCTGCACATCCTCACCAGGAATTTTCCTGTTGAGAATGCTTAAGCCAGACTGGTGTTTAACAGATAAATACGTGAAGGTTTGAGCAAAACAGTTAAACGCTACTGAGCAAAAAAGTAAGCGATTTTTATTGATTGATTCCAGCATGCGTTAAAGAAGCGATCTCTGCATAATCCATTGATTCTAATGAGTTAACAGATGAAGAAGCTGTTCCAGGTCGCGTTTTACCCATGCAACATCCTCGGCAAACTTCTCGTCAGACATGAATGCTTGACGATAAACCACCATCACCACTTCCGCACCTTGCTCATTGGCAATTACCCGCATCGGCATATAAATCTCTTTACCCGTTCCGGTATCAATCCAGTGATCCATCACGCCAAAGGGATTGTGTGGGGTAAAGCGAATCTTTACCGTTCCCTCGGGACCTTTGGCTTTCCAGCTGTTCCCTTCCTGCGTCAGCGTACTGGCGCTGAGTCCGCTAGCCCATTTGGCAAAGCATTCCGGTTTCCAGATGGTTTCATACAAATCTAACCAGTTGCGTGGAACCGTTAGTGTGACGGTCTGAGATGGCAGCATGGGACCTCCTGATGTGATACAGCCATTAAAGCACGCTGATACCGGGCTGCAAACGGCCCGGTCATGGAAGTGTGGGTCAGCAGCGGTTTCCGTGAAAACGCTGTAATCAGATAAACTTGCCGCGTCCCTGAATAGCCTGCTCTTCACCCGTATCATCAGCATGGCGCAGCACGAAGCGATCGGACTGCGCAACCACCGCGCAGCTGTGGTTAGGGAAGATGCGCAGCAGCGCGCCAACGGTGGGTGCCTGTTCAGCATATTGCAGGAAACCATGCTCCTCCGACAGCTTCATCACTTCATAATGATTGCCTTGCTCATCGACGGCGATACCAAATCCGCTGGCATTGGTGCCGTGCGGCCCTTTATCAGAGCTAAGCATTTTGGAACCGGCATCAATAATGGCGAAGTGCGGATTGACCGCTACCACGCGCGTTACCACGCTCAGCGCCAACGCCTCTGGCGTGCAAAGACCTAAACGCCATGCGGTGAGATCGAGCAGCGCATAATTGCCGGGGCGGATTTCATTGCTTCCCTGCGCGACGGGTGCCGCCAATGCCGTTGGCGTTGAACCGACTGAAATCGGGCAGTGCGCAAAACCAGCGGCAATCAGGCGCTGCTGCAGATCACGCATCAATGTGATTTCCTGCAGAGCAACGTCGGCAATCGCTGCGGCGTTGCCTGCGCCATAAGCGTGACCGGCATGAGAAACCAGCCCGGCAAACGTGAGGCCCGCACCCTGTATCTGCTGCGCCAGCGTAACGGCGGCATCGCCGTGCGGATCAACACCGATGCGATGTAATCCCACATCCACTTTGATGGCTAACGCCAGCTGGCAATCGGGCTGGCGCTGATGTGCAGCCGCTATTGCCGCCACGCCATGCGTGCAATCCGCAATGCAGGTAATGCGCGCCTGATGTTGTACGGCCACCGCCAAAAGTTCTTTCAGCGTTTCGGCATGCACTACGGGGTAAGCCAGCAGCAGATCGCGTTCGCCACCGAGAATGAAGGCGATGCCTTCACTCGGTTTAGATACGGTAATGCCGCGCGCGCCGAGCTTTCGCTGCTGCTCAGCAATCCAGACGCTTTTATGGGTTTTGATATGAGGACGTAGCGTGACGCCAGCGGCATCGGCTTTTTGCTGCATCTGTTGCAGGTTGCGTTGCAGGCGCGCTGCATCAATTTCGAGGTAAGGTGTGAGTCGGTCGGCAATCAGAGGCCGCAACCAGCCAGCCTCAATATTCTGTTCCATCATAATAGTCCGCAGGTGATTACACAGTGCGGACTATGATTCATCAATGCACGGCAGAATGCCAGCCGACAAAATCGGCACATTCCTGCGCAGGGCCGCCATGGATGGTGACTTTTTAAACTTTAGAGTTGGAGCTCTGGAATCCGCCGCCCAAATCTTCTATCAAAACCACCGCAAGGTTAATCTGCTGCGCCTTCAGCGCCACCAGTTTCTGGTCGGATTCGATCAGCTGATTTTGGATTGTCAGCACATCAAGATAAGGACGCAGGCCCGCTGCGTATTCACGATGCAAATCATCCCACGCGCTGTGAATCAGCTGGTTGGCGCTTTCCTGTTGCGCCAGCTGATCCTGAATCGACTGCAACTGAGTAATGGTGTCGCTGATATTACCCAGTGAACTAATCAGCAATTTGTTGTACTGCGCTACCGCCAGATCGTAATCGGCGTCGCTCTCTGCTAAATCGGCGCGACGTTTGCCCGCGTCAAAGATCGGCAATGACAAACTCGGTCCCACATTAAAGAAGCGGCTTGGCGCACCAAACAAGGCATCGCCGAGCAGTGATTTGGTGCCGGCTTCGGCCACCAAATTGATGTTGGGATAGAACTCGGTTTTGCTGGCGGCGATCTGTTTTGATGCCGCTTCAACGCGCCAGCGCGCGGCCACCACATCCGGACGACGACCCAGCAGTTCGGCCGGAATGGCGTTTGGCAGCATGGCGGCGACCGGCACATTCATTTGCGCCGGTTTTAGCTGGTGCCAGTAATCTGGGCCTTTACCTATCAGCGTTGAAAGCTGAATACCGGCATCGGTGACTTGCTGTTGAGCTTGCGTCAATTCGGCTCGCGCGGTTTTCTGCTGCGACAGCGCCTGCTTATATTGGTAATCGGAAGTGAGGCCAGCGCTGACATATTGCTGCTGAATTTTGGCGATACCCGCCGCACGCCCGGCATTCTGCTGCGCCAGTTCGGCATTATTCCAGGCGAGATTAAGGTTGTTCCACGCTCGCGTCACGTTCGCGGCCAGCGTTAACTGACTGGCCTGACGATCCAACTCGCTGGCACGTGCTTGCCCCAATGCGGCTTCAGCGGCATCTTTTTTGCCGCCCCATAAATCGAAGGTGTAGCTCAAGCCAACGTTAGCGGTGCGCAGCGTGCTATAGCTTTTCCCCTCCAGCAGCGGATCATCCACTTTTGCCACACGCGAGCGCGTAATGCCCGCGTTGAGATCGACAACCGGATAGCGTTCGGCATCGGCGGCAATCACTTGTGCATTGGCTTTATCCGCTTGCGCGTTGACTACCTGCAAATCCGGGCTGGATGCCATCGCATCATCAATCATTCGATTGAGTTGAGCATCGTTAAAACCTTGCCACCATGCGCTTTTTGGCCAATTCGCGGCGCTGAAATGCGCGTTTTTCAGGGATTGACTGGCTTGCAGAGCGTTAGCATCAAGCAGCGTGTTTTTGGGGTGTAAGCCTTGTGGATTGGCACAACTGGCCAGCAGCGCAGTGGCAACGGCCAGCGCGATAAATTTGCAGTGAAAGTGCTGTGTCATGGTTCTGGTCAAAGAGGGGAGAAGGCGACCATTACAAGAGGCGGGGCAGATTTTGACAAACCTGTTTTTCGTTAAGAATGGTTGTCAAATGTGAGCAGAGAAAATGAGCAGCAGGTGAAAACCTGCTGCATCAAGAGATTAGATATAGAGAGACGCTTCACCCGGCGGACGGGTTTTGAAGCGACGATGCAGCCACAGATATTGGTCGGGCGCGCGCAGAATTTCATTCTCAATCACGCGATTCATGTAAGCAGCGGCAGCGGCTTCATCTTCATACGGATAATTTTCCAGTTCAGGCTGAATAATCAGCTGATAACCGCTCTTATCCTGGTTACGAATCAATACGATGGTCAGCATTGCCGGTTTTGCCAGACGAGACAAAACATAGGTGCCGTTGGTGGTCGCCGCTTGTTTCACCGCAAACAGCGGAGCAAACACGCTGCCTTTGGGGCCGTAATCCTGATCCGGTGCGAACCAGACCGCTTCGCCTTTTTTTAGCGCCTGCACCATGCCGCGCAAATCGCGACGATCGATCATCGCTTTATTCGAACGCATGCGACCCTTGGTTTGTGCCCACTCCATCGCCTGATTATTGTGCGGACGATACATCGCCATCATTGGCTGGCATAAACCGGTAATGCGGCCGCCCAGTTCCAGCGACATAAAGTGCACACCGATGACCATCACACCACGCTGGTGGCTTTGTGCGTGCTGCAGGTTTTCCAGACCATGCACTTCGAAGTAACGACGCACGCGTGCATCAGACCAGAACCAGGCAATGCCGGTTTCTGCCAGCGCCATTCCTAGCGATTCGAAGTTGCCGGCGATCATCGCCTCGATTTTCTCTTCCTTAATATTGGGGAAGCACAGCTCGATATTGCGACGGGTGATGCGTTCGCGGCGCTTCAGGAAGTGACGCGACAATTTGCCAGCGCCAGCACCAAGCCGGATCAGAATGGGGTAAGGAAGTTGCACCAGCAGCCACAGCACACCTAGCCCAAACCAGGTAAACCAATAACGGGGATGCAGAAGTTTGGAACGGAACTGCCTGGATTTCGTCATAACGCCTTCATGTCGGGGAAAAAATGTATCGCACGAAGAAAAAGGGTCCCTGAGTTCCTGGAGCGGTACAACTGTATTGATTACGACCAGCACTTTAGCAAAAAGTGCCGTCAATGTTACCCAATCTCTGCAATCCTCAGGATTGAGCACATTCATGGTTAGAACGGCCTCATTCTATCACCTTTTATTCATTCCCTTTAAAAACAGCAGGGTAAACTCATCCTAAAGAAGTCAAAATAGCCATCACGTAGTGGATTAAGAACTGTCTGTTAATAAGGACACACGAATCTTTACGCTTTATTTACTTTGCTCAGGAAGATTAAAGCGTTTGTCTTCAGGAAAAAGCTGATGACCGCGCTGATGCAGTCTCTGTTGCCATTCCATGTCTCCCTGCAACAGGGCAATTTTAAGCAGTGAGTAGGTTACGTTGGCATCATGATGCTTTGCCAGGTATTCACTTGCCCACACTTTGAATTGGAGTAATTGGCCGATATCGTTTGTGCTGTTGAACGTCATTAGACGATGAAGGTTTGCATCAAACTGATAGCGCTCCCATTGGGCGTAAGGATTAATAAGTTGCTCAGCATGGGAAAAATCAGCAAACCTGTTGCGCTCAATTTGCGTCAGGATGGCATTGGTGTGCAAACCTGTTGCCGCAAAAACCATCAAAGCGAGAGCAAAAAGGGTGACAAACCCAGTTGCAGCGTAATGCGCTAACGGGCGCAGAGTCAGGCTTTGCAGATCTGACT
The DNA here is from genome assembly GCF_054903455.1 of Pantoea sp. y20. NCBI lineage: Bacteria > Pseudomonadati > Pseudomonadota > Gammaproteobacteria > Enterobacterales > Erwiniaceae > Pantoea > Pantoea sp. y20. The sequence goes on along the minus strand of NZ_CM142816.1, from coordinate 4,132,959 downwards.
CAGATTGCATCAGACGGATTAGCAGTAGTAATACCAGACCATGCGGCGCGGACTGGTAGAGTGGATACTCAAAAAGCAGATGGGTCACGATAGGTAAGGTCATCGCCCAAAACGTAAAGGCGCGTCGCCTTGCATAAGGGCTACCGGTTACGACGGGCTTGAACCACGCCCAAATTATTAGTGCCACTCCCGCCAGCGCAATAACCCCATTTTCCACCCACTGAAACAGGATTTCATTATGCGGGTGCGTTGGGGGACGAGAATTCAACGGATGCGCCGTTTCCTCACGTACGTGCAGCAGATAATCGTGCTCAAAACGACCGGCACCCCAACCACGTAAAGGACGTTCGGCGATCATATGCAGGCTGTGCGTGATCATCTGCACACGGCCTGCCGTTGAATGGGTTTTATCCACTTTTTGTAATCCCGCCATGGGGGCATACGCGAGCAGGGTCTGGCAAGCTATCACAATTGCTAATGCAATCGGTAAGCCAATCAAGAGGTGCTGCCGCCAATGGCGATGCCGGCGGAATGTCCAGATAAGTAAAGCGCTACTGGCCGACGCACCAAGCCAGGCAACGCGAGACTGGATGATCATCAAAATCACCAGCAATACAGCCATGATCGCTGCCAATAGTAAACGAAGCCCGCCATGACGCGCCTTAAAGCTAAAATACAGGGCTAATGTCCAGCCAGTAGCCAGAAAACTACCCAGTAAATTTACCTGCTGGAAAATGCCATAGATGCGGGTGCCATCTGCCGGAAATTCCATCCAGTTATTTGCCCCAGTCATGAAGAGTTGGCATAGCGCCAGCATCGCTTGCGCCACGGCCGCAGTAATAATGCATACCAGCCAGAGCCTTTTAACGTTTGGCGAAAGGGGGATTTGTAGCATGGCCAGGTAAAACAGCACTGCCAGAGCATAGGCAGTTAGCTGAGGGAGTAAGGTCACATCATGATTGCCGTAAAACGTATAGAGTATGGGCTGGCTAAGGAGCAGAAACGCTAGCAGCCATATCGGTGTCACCTTTGCCACTCGCACCCCGTCCGTCGAGGGGGTCGAAAAGAGGCATTTTATTGCCACAATAAAAATACAAATGCCCATAAAAATGAGCGTAATAATATTTTGCGGCAGGCGAAAACCTGAACCGCCCATATTGGCAACGTAAACTTGCAGCATCAATATTAAGTCGCTCGCCACGACCAATGAAACAAGCAATGTAGTAAATGGGGGCTTGCGAACAGTAGGGCTGAAAAACATGGTTTTCTTCTAATCAATAAGCGGAAATGATGAGCGTGCCGGCACCATTAAATGCGCCAGGTGTGACTGCTCCATGAGTACGCAGCGTTGAGCTAAGCGTAAACGTTGCCAGCGAGTCGGCTGAATTAACTTCAATCTCAATGCCTTCAGAAGCATCTTGATCGTTGACTTTTAATTCAGTCTGCAAACTGTCATCCGAACGAAGTGAGACAATATTGGTGTTAAACCCTACCGCGTAAATTTTTGCCGTTGCCGCTGAGCTACAGGATAGTGTTAACTGCGTTTGAGCAGTATTACCGTTTATGCTTTTATCAGAAACATAGCCGTGATAGAGGTTAGTATCACCCAAAAGTGAACAACTAACAGGATATTTATGATCTCTGATACATATATTATCAGGCAGAAAGGTTGCATCATGCCAATCATTTTGAAATGTTGCCAGTCGGAAACAATTATAATCAGTGGACCATCCGTCTATCTGGAAGGTATGTTCTGTCGATAAAGGATATTTAGCTTTATACGCTTTTCCCAGTTCGCCAATGGTTGCATAGTTTTCTGCGAATAAAACATTTGGCGCATGAATGTCAGCAGGAACATTATTATTTTCGGGAAAGGACGCGATTTTACAGCCCGGCTGCTTATAACACGGATTTTTTAAAGGGCTATCTTCATCCCAGTGATCAACATAAACACGAAAGGTAGTATATTTCCCTACCCAGGAAAAATAAACATTATGGCTGATGATTGTGGCTTGTGCTGATGCAGGAGTAATTATGCAAATAAAATAAATGATGAGTTTAAAAATGCTCATTAGTGATACTCCAGTTCTACGGTTGCGCTGGCATTGATTGTACCGGGATGTAATTCGTTATTTTTAATGCTTTCACGATTAGCAGACAGGAATAAGTGATAGACCATTTTGTTGTCACCAGAATGGAAAATCCTCTCGACGCTTTTGTTTATCGGAATAAAAATACCTTTTTCTTCAACGCCAATGGCGATGCCTTTTGCGGTACTGGATGGATCAAGTGCCATCATGCCCGCTTGTTGCACATCTTCTGTTGCCTTAAAGGTGATTGAGAGTTTATCGGATGTTGAGGTATCGCAACCCTGTAAATTAAGCGTTATGGAAATACCTGCGGTACGTTGATAGCGATAAAGAAATTTATTAATGACGCTGCCAAAATCAATAACAATATCACTGCTGTTGGGGTCGAGAATGCAGGGTTCCTGCACTAATCCGCCTGTAAAAGAAAAGTCAGCAGCTGCAAAGGCGTTTATAGAACATGATGATAGCAGAGTTATTAACATAATATGGAAGCGCATAATCATTATTCGTATTTAATAACAAGCGTTGCAAGCGCTTTAAAACGTCCGCTTTTCAAAGCGCTGCCAGCTCGCTTTATCGGAACGGCATAAAATATTGGCTGCGTAAGATCATCAAGCGTAAAGCGCTGATTGATTATAATGGGTTGATTATTTTGCATTATCCTGATACCTAAATCATCAATCCCTGTGAATAATGCGCTGGCATCAAAATTGCTGGTTATGCCCAAAAATGCCAGTTCCAGCTGTTTTCCCGGCGGGGTCCGACATACGATACTGATGGGAACACGCTGTTGATATCTCACACCATCAACATGATTTACTCCTACTGCATCACCAAAATCAACGTCTGCCGGTTTGTCATTGTTTATTACGCAATTAATACTGATCAGTGTGGCTGAAAAATTTATTTTCACAGCGTGTGAATTACAACAATAAATAAAGAGTGATAGTATGAGTATTGCAGTTTTCATTCACTGAGGCTCGACAATCAGTTGAGCACTTATTGTTAACTTACCTGGCAAGGGTATTGAACCAGATTTTTTAACAGGAACCACCTTTAGAGAAAAATCACCTGTCTGCACGTAATTGTATTTTTTGTTTATTTCGAGTGGTGTGCCATCTTTACCATTGATGAATTTTATCCCAACGTTAGTGATGTTAGTGCGTATTGCTGCTTTATCAAATGTTGCTGCGCTACCCGATACACGGAAGTAAAGATTTTCGGAATAGTTTTCATCGCACTTAATCGACAGCGTCAGCAATTCAGTGTATTTCAGACCATCTATTTCATTAATATCCACACTGTCGCCAAAGTTGACATCGATATCTTTATTATTGTCAATTTTACACGGGACGTTAATCAGCTTTCCTGAAAAGTTGACGCCTGCATTGGCATTAGACAACGTGCTATGCAACGCAAATGCAATGATCAGTGGACAGAGCATTATTTTTATAATCTGCATTCCGTGTCTCCTCAACGAACATTCAATACCATGGTGGCGGTTGCAGTAAAATTACCCGCTGTGACTTTGGCCTTGTTTTTAACCGGCACGGCAATCAATGTGTTTGATATTCGCCAATCAATGTTGTGTGCTTTATTTATTTCGATGTCTTTACCGTTTAATATTAATTTGATGCCCACATTGCTGTTGGTGGTAGAAATGACATTTTTATCAAACACCGCCGCTGTAGCTGAGATAAAAACTTCCTGCTCCCCGTTGAAAGCTCCCGGACACGTGACGGTGAATGGCACCGATTTACTGAACCGGATACCATCAATTAGTTGAATGATGATATCGCCGAAGTTAACACGACTTTCTCGATCACCATTCAAAGTACATTGGGAGCTGACGATAATCCCCGACACATTAATTGGATATCTATTCGTGCCGGGGATAATTTCTTCATGCGGCGCGATCGGCGCTGAGAAGAGCATTTTGCAGTGCAGCAGTGCGAAGAAGATGACCAGCCACTTCATGCTTATTCGCGGCTATCGGTGACACGGCACACATTGGCTTTGCAACTGAATGTCAATTTTGGCCGACCGCCGAAATCGTCGATATAGCTTAATACCGGATGCGAACCTAACTTACTGGCTTTTACGTTAATAGCGGCACTGCCTTGTGGCGGAATCATGATCGGTTTAAAATCACTTTCTTCTTTACCATCAACATGACTGGCTGCAGTAATCAGCGTGACATAATATCCGGTAGGATTTATCACCGTGTATTGATCACCGTTTTTTTTCAACGTGAGTTGATTTTGTACGGGTTTGATTGAAGCTCGTGGATCGATCATTAATTTTTCTGGACGATAAAATAGTTTGATGCGGGTCTGTAACGCAATTTGTAATACGTTTTGTTTTTCACTGCGTGGCGGAATCTCGCGCAAATTAAAGTAAAACAAAGATTCACGATCCTGAGGCAATGATTTTGCGGCAGGTAAAGATTGGATTTTAATCGCGCTTTTATGACCCGGCTCAATACGCTGAACTGGAGGGAGCGCCATAAGCGGCGACTTTATTTTTTTTCCTTGCTCATCTTCCAGCCAGCTTTGCGCCAGATACGGACGCGCTTTATTTTCATTGCTGATATTCAAACTGATTGAGCGTTCAGCGCCGTCATAAATGACGCGGGTGCGATCCAATGCAACAGCAGCCAGCGTGCTTTGTGAAAAAATCATAGCGCCAAACAGCATCGCCACGGTAGCGAGAGAAGCCTTCAGGTTCATAAAATTAATACTCACTCTATATGTCTGGGGTAATAGAGCGACAGATACTCAACAAACTTTAATGCGCAAAATTATTCTTTTTCTGTACACGGAAGCAGCAGGTTTGTTTCTCCACTCTCATCAATGGGTAATACTTTTGGGAAGGTAATTTGGCATTGAATATTGCCGTTCCAGCGGACATCCATCAGCATTTCAGGGTTTACACCACTAAGCCAGACGCTGCCCATCTCATCAACAATGCCGGTCTCACGCCCTTTACTTAATACGCTCGCGCCAAACGGCGGATAACTGCCATCACTTAGGCGAATAACCGCCATTAGCTTTTGACCTTTAATTAATCGAAAGCGACGATAGCCAATGGCGCCTTCGGTTAAGGTTAATTGCAAAACGGGCGACTCCGCTTCAATGTCATCGTTGAGTTGGTTGATATCCAGATGTGCCTGATTACGTATATAGCTACTGACATCCGCCAGTACCGCTTTTCCGAATTTGTTGCTATGAGTGGCCGCACCAGAAGACTTAATGGGCACATCGCTAATACCTTCAGTATCCAGCATCAGACGCGTGCCTCCAGGTATTATGGTGCGATGTAATGCTGCTCCATGTGCTGTGGCCGTTAATCCTCCCTGCATGGACAGGGCTGCGGAGCGATACTGACCGGGTTTATAACTGGCACTATAGTTCGTTAGCGTGTTATCGCCGGTATGGGTGTAGTAGCCACTATAAGCGCTTCGTTGTTGGCGATCGACATTGGCGCCTAAGCGATAACTGTTGCGTTCATCCATGCGGTTATACCAACTCAGGCTATTGATTTGGCCGGCATCTGAATTTTGTGCATTGATATTCAAGCCCGATGAGGTCCCGAAAGGCACGTTCAGGCTTAAGAACACTCCGTCATCTTGTATACCTGAATTTTGTGCGCGATAGGCGGAGAGATTGAAACTGACGTTTTTAAAATTTCCCACATCGAAATAACGCGCAAACGACATATTCCAGCGGCTGGTCGCCTGACGATTCCAGTAAGTCTGATAGTTATAATTTAAAAATGCGCTGACGCCGAGTGTACGGAATTGTTTATTAAGTGAAACGGTATAGGTCTGCTTATTCGCTGCATTATTACGAATAACCAAATGCTTACGGCTCGCCTCAAGATATTGATTTAGACTAAGATAGCTCTTCTCCGTAAAGCGATAACCTGCGAAGGTAACCTGCGTGTCATAGTTTTCGAAGCGTTTAGAATAACTCAGGCTATAGGAGCCGCCAGAGCGCGTTTGGTTATTAGGCAGCTTTGCATAAGATTGGGTTGCGGTGAGTGCCAGGGCCCCAAACGATAAGAGGTCACGCCCTGCACCCAACGACGCGGCATGATATTTTCCAGAGGATAATCCACCCCCGAGCAGCGACCAACCGTTACTAATACCCCATGAGAATTCCCCTGCCATTAACCTTTCATTCTGCAGATGAAATCTATCGTCTGTCGTTTGCCCTACCGCCGCCTTAAAGCGAACCTGTCCAGGGCGACTAAGATAGGGAACAGATGCGGTTTCGACCTGAAAGGTCTGAATGCTGCCATCTTGCTCTTCAACTTTGACATCCAGCGTGCCAGTAATAGAGTCGCTCAAGTCCTGAATAATAAAAGGACCGGGAGCCACCTGGCTTTCATATAACACACGTCCAGCGTGACTAATGGTGACTTTTGCATTGGTCTTCGCCACGCCACGGACCTCCGGTGCGTATCCACGCAAATTGGGGGGTAACTGGCTATCATCACTAATAAGGCCGGCGCCAACATAGCGTGCATTTTCAAACACATCACTGGCGAGGTCATTTTGACCAATAATTAATTTTGCGCCCCAAGGTTTGATTGCCCTAAATGCCTGATATTGATTCCAGTTAAAAGTAGAGGTTTTAGTGTTATTGGCAGTGTAATGAGTACCATTCCAGAACGCACGCATACGCCAGGGACCGGCGTTGACACCTACCACGCCATTACCGCTTAATTCGCGTGATTCACTGCCTTGTGCCGGGGAGGAGTAATTAAAATTGGTGTTATAATCCGCAATAAATCCAGCAATCCCTTCGTCCCAGCGTGAAGGGGGATCCCAGTTAGCAGTTTGATATTCAATATATGCCTGAGGAACACTCATGTAGAGCGTTGATAACGCGAGATCAGGACGCAAAATGATACCCGGCATGATATCAAGCCGGGCACATTTTTCATTATTCCAGTAGGTAACTTTATCTAACCATGACTTCTTTAAACCGAAGCCTGCCATCATTTTTGGTGTTAAGCAGGCGACAGTTTCGTTTTCATCATGTTCAGACGGTAAAAAAGTAACCTCCTCGGTGGGTGATTCATTGTCATTAATTTTGATTGCCATGTCATATTGACCAGGCATCATATAACCTGCCCGGGAAAATTGACTCATATCAATGTTTTCCCGGTCGGAAATATCCATGTTGTCCAGATTAAACTCAACTTCCTCTGCTAATGCACTGCTAAAAAAAGCCAATGATAAAGCAATTACTAACGGGCGTAAGCGCCAGTTATTTTGAAAAGGAAATGAGTTCCTGGTATGGACTGACATACTACTAACACCCTGTTGAAATAAACAAGAGATGCGCAGATTACGCATGTCTCTAATTAGCGTGGAAAACGATTACTGATAATCCAGGCTAAAGTCGACGGTGCTTTGAAATACCCCCGGTGTGATGGTTGCAGAGGCACCATCACCCTGCAGATATGCAGAGAACGACAAAGTGTTGCTACCATTCTGCAGAGTCATGGTTGATGGCTGACCCAATTTAATTAGCTGGCCTGAGCCATCTGTCAGGCCAATGCTGGCACCGCTAGCGGTACCGGTCATGCCAATTAGAGTCGGTACGGCAGCAGAGGCCTGTCCGGTAAAGGTCACACTCACATCTTTACCTGCGGTGAAATCGCAATTCTCCAGTTTGATGTTGAAGGGTACCGGTGTTGATTTACCACCCGCTGCCAACTGCTTTTTCGATACCTGACCCAGATCAATGGTTTGATCCTGCGAGCCTGGGTTGATTGAACAAGGTGCATCAATAATTGAGCCCTTAATGGTGACAGTACCTGCACCCTGGCTATTGACAGCGTTAGCCAGGCTGGCGGTCATCATCAATCCCAAGCCGAGTGCGACTGACATCTTGTTAAATCTCATAATATTTACCTGTTCCTATATGGGTGTTTGAAGGCGCAAAGGAAAAGAACCGCGACAGTGATGAGCATAAAATTCGCTTTCCTTAAACGATCCATTGCATGTGCACGAATTGAAGGGCGACAGGTTTCTCGAAAAAATTAATAGGAAAAGTAAAATATTACGATCACAAGTAATATTCAGAAAAACAGGGTATTTTTCTTTTCATCCTTAGGGCATTAATAAGTTTTGTGCTAGAGATATTAAGGAGAAAATTTCAAATTAGAGACATTTCTTATACACGGAAAAGAAAATGTCTTATTTAAAATGAAATAAGGCGTTGCCTGATGATGAACATTTTTTTCATGTATAGCTTTCGCTACCTGGTACAGGGGATATTTACGAAGAGTTGATCAGGGCGAATATCTTTTGGATCCCTAACTGTTATTTTATGCATAATTTCCCGATCTTAATCTGATGCTTACCAAAGAGAATAAATTCTATGACACATAAACGTTTGCTGGATTGCTCAGCTTCCGAGCTGCTGCCGATGGATAAAGATGCGTTGATATATGCTGTGCGTGCCAGCGAAGGACGGGTGGTAGTCAGCGAAACTATCGGCATGACTTCACCCTTGCTGCATAATATTACTAACGCCGAATTGGCGGCCTCTCAGGGGGCTGATATTGTATTGATCAACATGTTCGACAGTGAAAACCCTGTTATTCATGGCATGCCCGCAAACATTGCGCCGGAACAAACTTTACATGAAATATGCCGGCTGACCGGGCGTATTATTGGGGTCAATCTTGAAGCGGTAGATCCTGATTTTGATGCCACGCATCTTGATGAATTACAAATGGTGCCAGGGCGCGCGGCAACAGCGGAAAACGCCTGCCGTTTGGTGCAAATGGGAGCCAAAATTTTGGTTCTCACGGGCAATCCTAATAACGGTGTGAGCAATCGTGCGCTGGCTAAAGCGGCGAAAATGATCCGCGAGGCGGTTGGTAACAGCGCACTCATTATCACCGGTAAGATGCATGGTGCTGGCATTGTTCAGGAGAGTGGCAGCGACATCCTCACCGAGCAAGATATTGCTGAGTTCGTGCAGCAAGGGGTTGATGTGGTGTTGGTGCCTGCACCCGGCACACTACCGGGTATGAGTCAGCAGAAAGTTGCCTCACTCATTGAATGTATTCATTCGCATGGCGCTTTAGCGATGACCGCGATCGGGACATCGCAAGAGGGGGCAGATGTGAATACCATTCGTCAAATCGCGTTAATGAGTAAGATGGCGGGCGCAGATCTTCATCATATTGGTGACACCGGTTACATCGGGATGGCATTGCCTGAAAATATCATGGCTTACAGCATTGCCATTCGCGGTATCCGACATACTTACACGCGCATGGCACGCTCAATAAATCGTTAACCCACATTAATCGTCAAGCCCGTAGGATGACGGACTTGACGTTATTAATGGTGTGCGTGATTACTCTATGTTCTGAATCTGTTCACGCATCTGTTCAATCAACACTTTCAGCTCAATCGCTGATGTCGTGATCTCGGCATTAATTGATTTCGAAGCCAGCGTGTTCGACTCGCGGTTGAACTCTTGCATCATAAAGTCGAGGCGGCGGCCAACGGCTTCTTTCTTTTTCAGGATGTTGTAGGTTTCTTTAACGTGCGCATCCAGGCGATCCAGCTCTTCCGACACATCGGTGCGCTGCGCCATCATCACCAGCTCTTGCTCCAGGCGATTATTTTCCAGCTGCACTTCGGCTTCTTCCAGCTTGGTGACCAGACGCTCGCGCTGCCATTTAATCACATCTGGCATCTGCGCGCGCACTTTGCTGACTTCGTGCGATACGCCTTCCAGACGCTGTTCAATCATCGCTTTCAGCGCGGTGCCTTCGCTTTCACGCGCTTCGATAAAGTCATCTAACGCGCCATCCAGCGCCACCAGCAGTTCGGCGTTGATGGCATCGAGATCCTGCTCTTGCGCGGACATCACGCCCGGCCAGCGCAGAATATCCAGCGGATTGATCGCGCCTTCATCACTCTGCATCTTCACCCAGTTGGCGGCCTGCACCAGCTGTTTGGCCAGTGATTCATTCAGCTGCAGTTCGCCTTGTGCGCTGGCATCGGCATCATAACGCAGGTTGCATTCGATTTTACCGCGCGTCAGGCGATTACGGATGCGCTCGCGGATGACCGGCTCCAGGCCACGAAATTGCTCCGGCAGACGGATATAGGTTTCCAGATAGCGCTGGTTAACCGAACGAATTTCCCAGGCGGCGCTGCCCCAGTGGCCTTTGGCTTCGCGGCGGGCGTAAGCGGTCATACTGCGGATCATAATCGTCTTCTCTTTTTCAGAAATGTTGGGTGAAGTATAGCGAGGCAGCCTCGACGCTAACAGGCATAAGCGCACTTAAGCGTGAATAACAAAAAATTACCTCTTTTACCGACAGACACTTATGCTTAGCGCTGGTTCGCTTAAAAGGATGAAGTGATGTTCCGCTCTCTGGCTCTTCCTGCTTTATTAACCTTACTGCTCGCTGGCTGTCAGGCTCCGTCGACGAAAACGCATCAGATCCCGCCCAACACCGCGCCGGTTGCGGTATGCGGTTCTGGTGACGTGATGATGCAAACAACGTTGTGGTTTGGCATGAACAAACCGAAAGGTGGCATCGTCAGCAGCAGCGAATGGCAGCAGTTTGTCGATAACGATGTGACGCCGCGTTTCAAAGACGGTTTATCGGTATATGACGCCAAAGGTCAGTGGCTGGGCGAGAACGGTAAGCTGGCGCGGGAAAACAGCAAAGCATTGATGCTGATTCACACTCCGGATGTGGCGAGTTCTGACAGCATCAACAAACTTCGTGATGTGTATAAACAGCGCTTCGAGCAGGAATCGGTGATGCGGGTTGATTCACTGGTGTGCGTGGCGTTTTAAAAAATGGCGGCCATGCAGCCGCCATGCGTTATCAGATAAACAGCCCGGCGAACGCGGCCGACAGCAAGCTCACCAGCGTGGAGCCATACACCAGCTTCCAGCCAAAGCGGGAAACCACATTGCCCTGTTTCTCGTTCAGGCCTTTAATCGCACCGGCAACGATGCCGATTGAGGCGAAGTTAGCGAACGACACCAGGAACACTGACAGAATCCCCAGTCCGCGTGGCGTCATTTCAGCCGCCACTTTCTTCAGCTCGATCATCGCAACAAATTCATTCGCTACCAGTTTGGTGGCCATAATACTCGCCGCCTGCAAAGCATCGGCGGAGGGAATGCCAACCAGCCATGCAAACGGATAGAAAACGTAGCCAAGCAGCTGCTGGAAGCTGTAACCAAATACTGCCGCAAACAGCGCATTGATCGCCGCAATCAGCGCGATAAAGCCAATCAGCATCGCCATGATGATCATCGCCACTTTAAAGCCGGCGAGAATGTATTCGCCCAGCATCTCAAAGAAGCTCTGATCTTCATGCAGCTTATCCAGCGCAATCTGCTCTTCGTTTTCCGGGCGGGTGGGATTGATGATCGACAAGATAATAAAGGTGCTGAACATATTAAGCAGCAGCGCCGCAACCACATATTTGGCATCAATCATCGACATATACGCGCCAACAATCGACAGCGAAACCGTCGACATCGCCGTCGCCGCCATGGTGTACATGCGTGGCGCGGAAATATCGGCGAGAATGCCTTTATAGGCAATGAAGTTTTCCGACTGGCCGAGAATCAAGGTGCTGACGGCGTTAAACGACTCCAGCTTGCCCATGCCATTCACTTTCGATAACAGAGTGCCAACGGCGCGAATCAGCAGCGGCAGAATGCGCCAGTGCTGCAAAATGCCGATCAGTGCGGAAATAAACACAATCGGGCAGAGCACGCCGAGGAAAATAAAGGCTAATCCCTGATCTGCCATATTGCCGAAGACAAAGTTGGTCCCTTGCGCGGCGTAGGTTAATAAGGTTTCAAAGAAGCCGCCCACCGCAGTGACTACCGATTGGCCGCCCGCCGAGTGCAGGAAGAACCAGCCCAGCGCGGCTTCGACAATCAGCAGCTGAATAATAAAGCGGGGACGAATGCGTTTGCGGTCGTGGCTGACCAACAGCGCAAGGGCAAAAATCACCACCAGCGCCAGCAGGAAATGGAGTATCGCGATCATCATTTATCTTTTTAAGGGAGGAAACGCGCATTTAGCCACAGCCACCACAGAATTTCATCCAGGATTGTGGCGATCGCGGGCGGGACAGCCGCAGCTGAAGTCCGTATAATGCGCAGCCAAACCTAAGCAAGCCGGAGAGAAACCATGCGTCCAGCAGGCCGTAGTGCATCTGAAACACGTCCCGTCACACTCACTCGTCACTACACCAAACATGCAGAAGGCTCTGTGCTCGTTGAATTCGGCGAAACCAAAGTGCTGTGCACCGCAACCGTCGAAGAGAGCGTGCCGCGTTTCCTCAAAGGCAAAGGTCAAGGCTGGATCACCGCGGAATACGGCATGCTGCCGCGTTCGACCCACAGCCGCATGGCGCGTGAAGCCGCCAAAGGCAAACAGGGCGGACGTACGCTGGAGATTCAACGTCTGATCGCCCGTTCACTGCGTGCAGCAGTGGATTTGCAAGCGCTAGGCGAATTCACCATCACGCTGGATTGTGACGTGATTCAGGCCGATGGCGGTACGCGTACTGCATCCATTACCGGTGCCTGCGTGGCGCTGGCCGATGCGTTGAATGCGCTGGTGGCGGCGGGCAAGCTGAAAGCCAGCCCGCTGAAGGGTATGGTGGCGGCGATTTCTGTGGGTATCGTCGGCGGTGAAGCGCTGTGCGATCTGGAGTATGTGGAAGATTCCGCCGCAGAAACTGACATGAACGTGGTGATGACCGAAGACGGCCGCATGATTGAAGTGCAGGGCACCGCAGAAGGTGAGCCCTTCAGCCACGACGAGTTACTGCAGCTGCTGGCGCTGGCGCGAGGCGGCATTGAGCAGTTGATTCAGGCGCAGAAAGCGGCGCTAACTAATTGATGTAACAGGCGACCATAGAGTCGCCTTTTCTTTATTTGAGGAGTGAGAAATGAAAGCCTGGCAGCGTCAGTTTATTGAATTCGCCCTGAACAAAGGGGTGCTGAAGTTTGGTGAGTTCACCCTGAAATCGGGACGTAAAAGCCCCTATTTCTTCAATGCCGGTCTGTTTAATACCGGTCGCGATTTAGCGCTGTTAGGCCGTTTCTACGCGCAAGCGCTCGTTGATGGCGGCGTTGATTTCGATCTACTGTTTGGCCCGGCGTACAAAGGCATCCCAATTGCCACCACTACCGCAGTGGCGCTGGCCGATCATCATGAACGTGACGTGCCTTACTGCTTCAACCGCAAAGAAGCCAAAGATCACGGCGAAGGCGGTTTGCTGGTGGGCAGCCCGCTGCAAGGCAAAGTGATGCTGGTGGATGATGTGATCACCGCCGGTACTGCGATTCGTGAATCAATGGATATCATCAGTGCGCATAATGCGACATTGGCGGGCGTGTTGATTTCGCTGGATCGTCAGGAACGCGGTCGCAGCGATATTTCGGCGATTCAGGAAGTGGAACGTGACTATAAGTGCAAAGTGACGGCGATTATTACCCTGGCTGAGCTGATTGATTACCTGGAAGAGAAGCCGGAGATGGCTGACCATCTGGCGAAAGTGCGCGCGTATCGTAAAGAGTACGGGATTTAATTATTCGGTAATGAGGTCGGCATTTATGCCGACCTGGTCTTTTAAACCAACTGCGCCGCCATCAGCGGCCAGCGGCTCTCGAAATCTGCGGTCGGACGAAAGCGGAATTCGGAGCGCACATAGCGCGACAACAGCCCTTCACAAAACGCCAGTAACTGGCTCGCCAGCAGCGTTTCGTCGTTCTGGAAACCTTCACCATCACGCATTTTCTTCTCGCGCATCACCTGACGCAGCTGCACTTCAATACGCTCAAACAGCTGATTAATACGCCCTTGCAGGCGATCCTGTTCAAACATCAGCGCGTGGCCGGTCAAAATACGCGTCAGCCCCGGATTACGCTCACCAAATCCCAGAATCAGCTGCACGATTAAACGCAGGCGCGTCAGCGTCTCTTTTTCATCTTTCAGGATCAGATTGATGCGGGTAATCAGACTGTCTTCAATAAACTCGATCAGGCTGTCAAACATGCGCGTTTTGCTGGGAAAGTGGCGATAAAGCGCCGCTTCCGACACGCCGACATTAGCGGCCAGCTTCGCGGTGGTGATGCGCTGACTGCCATCGCCCGACTCCAGCATTTGCGCCAGCGCCTGCAAAATCTCTTCGCGACGATTCCGTTTCGCGACTTTTTTTTCTGCCATGACCTTCAACACCCCTGAAATTCACCAAAAACAGGCAATACTGCCTCATCTGCCACAGACATAGCGGCCTGTGGCGACAAGAAATAAAAAGATGGCTAAGCGAAAAGTGTCGCGTATTACTGGCGGCCTGAGTGACCGAAGCCGCCTGCGCCGCGGTCGCTGGTGTCAAAATCTTCCACCAGGTTAAATTCGGCCTGCACGACCGGCACGAAGACCAGCTGTGCTAAACGGTCGCCTGGCTGCAGCGTGAAGCTGTCCTGACCGCGGTTCCACACGGAAACCATCAGTTGGCCCTGATAATCGGAGTCGATTAAACCGACCAGATTACCCAGCACGATGCCATGTTTATGGCCAAGACCGGAGCGCGGCAGAATCACGGCGGCAAGAGCAGGATCGGCAATGTGAATCGCCAAACCGGTGGGAACCAGCGTGGTCATGCCTGGTGTGATTTCAAGCGCATCATCCAGGCAGGCGCGTAAATCGAGGCCTGCGGAACCAGAGGTTGCATAAGTCGGCAGCGGGAATTCGTTGCCCACGCGTGCATCAAGAATTTTAACGTCGATTTTTTTCATCATAACGGCTGACAATCTCGTCTAGTAATTGTTGGCCAAGGAGCGTCTTATCACTGAGCGGTAAGACTTTTTCTCCTTCCTGCCAAAAAAGGTGAAGAGCATTGGTGTCGCTATTGAAGCCCTGACCCGCCTGCGCCACATCGTTCGCACAAATCAGATCCAGGTTTTTTCGCACCCGTTTTTGCCGCGCGTATTCTTCCACATTCTGGGTTTCGGCAGCAAATCCCACAACATAAGGGCGATTTTCCTGCAGCGCCGCGACGCCTGCGACAATATCGGGGTTCTTCACCAACTGCAGCGTGACGCTGTCGTCGCCACCCTGTTTTTTGATTTTCTCTGCGGCAATGTTAGCCGCCCGGTAGTCTGCCACGGCTGCGCTGGCAATGAAAATATGTTGTTGCTGGATTTGCGCCATCACCGCCGCTTCCATCTCCAGCGCGCTGTCGACGTCCAAGCGTTGCACGCCAACTGGC
The DNA here is from genome assembly GCF_054903455.1 of Pantoea sp. y20. Classification (NCBI taxonomy): domain Bacteria; kingdom Pseudomonadati; phylum Pseudomonadota; class Gammaproteobacteria; order Enterobacterales; family Erwiniaceae; genus Pantoea; species Pantoea sp. y20. The sequence goes on along the minus strand of NZ_CM142816.1, from coordinate 4,117,569 downwards.
GTTGGCAGCGCCACCGGGCCGGTAACCAATGTCACCTTCGCACCGCGTTTGGCCGCAGCCGCAGCAATCGCAAATCCCATCTTGCCCGAGCTGTGATTGCTGATATACCGCACCGGGTCCAGCGCTTCGCGGGTTGGACCGGCGGTGATCATAATGCTGAGATGTTGCAGATCGTTGACGGGCGCAGCCCACTCCAGCGCGTGCGCCACAATCGCCAGCGGATCGAGCATGCGGCCGGGACCCACATCGCCGCACGCCTGGCTGCCGCTGTCGGGGCCCCAAATCAGTACGCCGCGCTGCTGCAGACGCTGCAGGTTCTCTTGCGTGATCGCCGCGCGGTACATCTGTTGATTCATGGCCGGGACGATGGCAACCGGCGCTGCGCTTGCCAGGCACGCGGTGGTGACCAAATCATTCGCCATGCCGGCAGTGACGCGGGCAATCAGATCGGCGGTAGCCGGCGCCAGCACAATTAAATCGGCCCATTTCGCCAGTTCAATATGGCCCATCGCCGCTTCGGCTGCCGGGTCGAGCAAATCATCAAATACCGGATAACCGGAAACCGCCTGCAGGCTCAGCGGAGTAATAAAGGCCCTGGCCGCTTCGGTCATCATTACGCGCACATCAGCACCGCGATCGCGCAGCCGACGCACCAGCTCCGGCGCTTTGTATGCAGCAATGCCGCCGCTCACGCCCAGCAGAATTTTCTTTCCAGCTAATCCCGTCATGTTGTTCGCCTCAAAGCAAATTGCCGCGTCAGGGGCGGCAGATGCAGGCAACTTTATCACAAAATCCACAGTGCGCCTTTTCACTGCCTGCGGCCTTTGCGAGCTGGCTCTGAAATCGTTCAGCGCGTGCTGGCGCTGACGGTGGCTGACGCGCAGAATCGCCGCATCGCAGGGAGGAGATGGTCATGACGGAACTGGCACCACGGGAAAAACTGATGTTAATGGGCGCTGAAGTGTTGAGTGATGCTGAGCTGCTGGCGATTTTTTTGCGTACCGGCATCAGCGGCACCAGCGTGCTGCTGTTGGCGCATCAGATGTTGAACGAGTTTGGTTCGCTCTATCGCATTATGACGGCCAGCAAAGAGGAACTCGGGCAGATTAAAGGCGTGGGCAGCGCCAAAATGACGCAGCTTTATGCCATCGCGGAACTGGGAAGGCGATTTTTTGCCAGCCAGCTGGCGCGGGAAAACGTGATGGAGAATCCGCAGGTGACGCGCCATTACCTGCAAAGCGTGCTGGCGCATCAGGAGCGCGAAGTGTTTATGGCGCTGTTCCTCGATAATCAGCACCGCGTGTTGCAGGCGCAGAAGATGTTTTCCGGCTCGATTGCCAGCGTGGAGGTTCACCCGCGCGAAATCGTGCGCGAAGCGCTGAAACTTAACGCGGCGGCGGTGATTCTGGCGCACAATCATCCGTCGGGAATCGCTGAACCCAGTCGCGCCGACCGCGATATTACCGGAAAAGTCGGGCAAGCGTGCGCGCTGCTCAATATCCGTTTACTTGATCATTTGGTGATCGGTCACGGCGAGTTTACCTCTTTCGCCGAGCGCGGTTGGTTGTAATTCATCGATTCAACTGAACAGAAATAGGGCATTTTTGCGCGATCCAGAGGGATCTTTATCTGTTCGGGACTTGAGCACTCGGGCTGAGCGGCGTATACTACGCCACCTTTGAGAATCTCGGGTTTGGCGTTTGGGCCAGCTTAGCGGGTTCACATGGAACTCGCCTGGGCGGGCTAAGGCCTGACGAGGCGGCCAAAACCTAGTTTTTAAAGCTCGAGCTGATTTGATTTTTGGAGAATAGAAATGTCACGAGTCTGCCAGGTAACTGGAAAGCGTCCGGTAACGGGTAACAACCGTTCCCACGCAATGAACGCGACGAAACGCCGTTTCCTGCCGAACCTGCACTCTCACCGTTTCTGGGTTGAGAGCGAAAAGCGCTTCGTTACTCTGCGTGTATCTGCTAAAGGTATGCGTGTTATTGATAAAAAGGGCATCGATACGGTTCTGACCGAAATCCGCGCCCGTGGTGAGAAGTACTAAGGAACTGAATCATGGCTAAAGGTATTCGTGAGAAGATCAAGCTGGTTTCCTCTGCTGGTACAGGTCACTTCTATACCACCACGAAGAACAAACGTACTAAACCAGAGAAATTAGAACTGAAAAAGTTCGATCCGGTTGTACGTCAGCACGTGATCTACAAAGAAGCTAAAATTAAGTAATTTTAGTGTTCTGTGAAAAACCCGGCTTCGGCCGGGTTTTTTGTTTCTGCGATTCGTTGAGGAGATGAGATGCCTGAATTACCTGAGGTAGAAACCAGTCGTCGCGGTATCGAACCCCACATGGTGGGTGCCACGATTCTGCATGCGGTGGTGCGCAATTCACGTTTGCGCTGGCCGGTCTCGCATGAAATCCACGCGCTGAGCGACCAACCCGTATTGAGCGTGCAGCGTCGCGCTAAATATCTGCTGCTCGAACTACCGCATGGCTGGATCATCATTCACCTCGGCATGTCCGGCAGTCTGCGCGTGCTACCCGGCGAACAACCGGCCGCCAAACATGACCATGTCGATTTAGTGATGAGCAACGGCAAAGTGTTGCGCTACACCGATCCACGTCGCTTTGGCGCCTGGCTGTGGAGCAATGACCTCGCAGGCAGCAGCGTGCTGGCCCATCTCGGTCCGGAACCGCTCAGCAGCGAATTTGATGGTGCCTATCTGTTTGAAAAGTCACGCGGCAAACGCACAGTGATTAAACAGTGGCTGATGGATAACAAAGTGGTGGTGGGCGTCGGGAACATCTACGCCAGCGAATCGCTGTTTACTGCCGGGATCTTGCCCGATCGTTCGGCAATGAGTTTGAGTCAGGAAGAGGCCGAGCTGCTGGTTAACACCATCAAAGCGGTGTTGTTACGCTCGATTGAGCAGGGCGGCACCACACTGCGAGATTTCCTGCAAACGGACGGTAAACCCGGCTACTTCGCGCAGCAGTTGCAGGTTTATGGCCGCGCCGGCGAACCTTGCCGTGCCTGCGGTACGCCGATTGTCAGCGGCAAACATGGTCAGCGCAGCACCTTCTGGTGTCCACGCTGCCAGCACTGAGTTAAGGCTGCGCCAGTCGCGCCAGTAACGCCTTGTGCACAACGGCAGGCAGAAATGCCTGCACGTCACCGGCATGGCGCGCGACTTCTTTGACCAGCGAAGAAGAGACGAACGAAAAACCTTCTGATGGCATCAGAAACACGCTCTCCAGCGTGGGCAACAGATGACGATTCATCTGCGCCAGCTGCAGCTCATATTCGAAATCCGAAACCGCACGCAATCCACGCACCAGCACATTGGCATTCTGCGCCTGGGCAAAGTTCGCCATCAGGTCGCTAAACCCGATCACCTCGACATTCGGCAGATGTGCCGTCACCTGACGCGCCATATCCACGCGCTCATCAAGACTAAACAGCGGCTTTTTACTCGGGCTGGCGGCAATCGCCACGACGATGTGGTCAAACATCTTCGCTGCACGCGTCACAATATCCAGATGACCCAACGTGAAGGGATCAAAGGTGCCGGGATAAATCGCTTTCGTACTCATACGCGACCTTGTGTTGAGGTGTGATGCAGCGCCCAGAGCGCCGAGTATTTGTTGAAAGTGTACTGCGCATTAACCACCGCCAGAATCCAGCCCTGCTTGCCATCGAGAAAACCGGCGCGCAGCAGCAGCGTTTTAACAAATGCGCCGAGCGTGTGGCTAAAGATCGAGAACAAGCCGCAGCGTTTGCCGCGCTGGAAACGCTCATTTGCCCAGGCTTCGGCATAGTTCATCTGCTTACGCTGAAACGCAATCAGGTCACGACAGGTGAGATGTTGCAGATCGCCCGCCAGCTTCACTACCGGCGCACCCTGCGTCTCCAGTGATTCATGCACCAGATTGTCGTTGTAATTGAACTTGCGCGGATAGAGGCGCATAACGCGATCGGGATACCAGCCGCTGTGGCGCATAAAGCGGCCAAGAAACAGGTTGCTGCGACCGAGGCTGTAAACATTGTCCGAGGCAGGCTGTGCGAGAACCTGCTCGATAGCGCGACGCAATTCGGGTGTAACGCGTTCGTCGGCATCGATCATCAAAATCATCTCGCCTTGCGCATGGGCCTGCGCGCGCTGGCGCTGCTTGCCAAACCCCTGCCAGCCTTCAGCCTGGAAAACCTGCGCGCCCTGTTCGCGAGCGACCTGCATCGTGTTGTCGCTGCTGCCGGAATCGAGCACCACAATCTCATCTGCCCAACTGACAGAAGCCAGCGCCTCCGGCAGCAGTTCAGCTTCGTTTTTGGCGATCATCACCACGGAGAGACGTTGGCGTTGCGACATGAATTAGTGAGCTCGCGGCGGTAAATGAGGTTCGAGTAACTGTAGCAGACGCTGTAATGCGCCCTGATTTTGATGCAGCACTTCCACAGCATGACGGCCGTAATAGCGGCGATAATCGTCATCCTGCAGCAGGTTAGCGACCTCTTTCTGCAGCGATACCACGTCAGTAACGGTAATCAGCCCTTCGGCCTGCTGCAGCTTGGCGCAGATATCTTTGAAGTTCCAGATGTGCGGGCCCATCAGCACCGGAATGGCATGCGCGGCCGGCTCTAGCGGATTGTGGCCGCCGCGCTCAACCAGGCTGCCGCCAACAAAGGCGAGGTCGGCGATGCCGTACAGCATCATCAGTTCGCCCATAGTGTCGCCAATCACCACCTGCGTGGAGCTTGATGGAATTTCGCCGCTGCTACGCAGGATAAAGCTGAAGCCGCGTTTTTGCGTCAGGTCGCAGGCATCTTTGAAACGTTCCGGATGGCGCGGCACCAAAATCAGCAGCAGATCGGGGAACTGCTGCAGTAGACGTCGATGCGCATCGAGCACAATTGCCTCTTCGCCTTCGTGGGTGCTGGTGGCGATCCACACCGGACGACGCGACGCCCACTGACGACGCAGCGTGACCGCTTTTGCCGCCAGCTCTGGCGTTACGGAGATATCAAACTTGAGGCTGCCGGTAACGGTCAGATGCGAACGTTTCAGGCCAAGGCTGAGGAAACGGTCGCCATCTTCGGCGTTTTGCGCGGCAATCAGCGTGATGCGCTGCAGCAGGTCGCGCATAAAGCCGCCGAGCTTTTTGTAGCCTTTAGCCGAGCGCTCAGACAGGCGCGCGTTGGCAATCACCAGCGGAATCTTGCGCTGATGCAGAATACGGATAATGTTTGGCCACAGCTCGGTTTCCATGATGATCACCAGTCGCGGATCGACGGTATCGAGGAAACGGTTAATCGAACCTGGCAGATCGTAGGGCAGGTAAACGTGGTGTACATCTTTGCCAAACGCGGACTGCGCACGCTCGGAGCCGGTTGGCGTCATGGTGGTGACGGTAATCGGCAGCGTTGGATAGCGGTGGCGCAACGCGCGCACCAGCGGCACTGCCGCCAGCGTCTCGCCGACGGAAACCGAGTGCAGCACAATGCCATGTGGCAGCACTTTTCCGCTGCAATAGCCGTAGCGTTCTGCCCAGCGTTTACGATAGGCCGGTGCTTTTCGACCGCGCAGCCACAGGCGCAACCAGATTAGTGGCTGAATCAGGTAGAGCAAGGCTGTGTATAGAGTCGTCATAGTTACCGTTACGACAGAATCGCGTCAAAAAACAGATGAAAGGCGGCATGTTATCAGAAATTAACCGCCTGCTCATACCACTTCGTCAGCTGGTCTGCAGCACTTGCTGATACAGCGAGGTCAGCGCGTGCGCCAGCCGCTGCGGACCATAAGGTTCAATTCTGCGACGTGCGGCTTCGCCCATGGCAGAATTGTGTGAAAGCGCCGGTGTTGCCAGCACGGCTTCGTTTAACGCGTTGATATCTAATGCATCGCAGACAAAACCTTCCTGACCCGCAGTGATAAACTCTGCGCCGCCGCAGCCGGTGCTGGTGATCACCGCCAGGCCGCAAGCCATCGCTTCCAGCACTACATTTGGGAAGGGATCATAAAGCGTAGGCAGCAGCAGCGCATCGGCTGCATGGTAGAACGGTTGCACGTCCTGCTGCACGCCGACGAAGCGTAAGCGATCGAGGCAATTGAGCTGGTTTGCCAGCTGCTGATAGCGCGACAGCTGCTTATCCTGGCCGACCACCACCAGATAGCGATCGCTTTTCGCCACCGCTTCAATCGCCGCTTTTAAGCCTTTACGCTCAAAACCCGAACCCACGTAAATCATCACCGTGGCATCCTGCGGCAGTTTGAGCTGCTGACGTGCTGCATGACGCAGCGCTTCGCTGGCTGGCTGGAAGCGTTGGCTATCAATCGCGTTGTGAATCACATGGATCTTGCTGGCATCGAGCCTGAAATGACGCAAAATATCCTGTTTCACCATCTCTGAGTTACAGATCACCGCTTTCAACGACGGCGCGTTGAACATATCGGCTTCCGCCTGTAACACATAACGATGATAACGACTAAGGCGGGCGCTTAAGCGCTGCCACGGCGTCACAATGCGCGCGCGCTGCTCCAGCCAGACGCGATGCACGCCATCACCGGCACGAAAGATATCGCAACCGGCGATGCGTTCGTGGCTTTGCACAATATCGAACTTTTCGCGTTCCCAGCATGCACGCGCGGCACACGCAAAACCGCGCTCGCGCGAGATGCGACCGAATTTCGCTGGATTGCAGATGTGCAGATGCCAGGCCGGATTCGGCGTGCCCTGCCAGCTGCGAGTGATGATATTGAGATCGAGCTGCTCGCTATCCAGCGCTTCCAGCGCACGCGAAATAAAACGTTCAGCGCCGCCGTCTGGGCGGTATTTCTGCCGGACAATCGCCAGGCGTAACTTACTCATGCAAAAAACTCCGGGCGGCAGCCACCACATCCTCAACGGGAATGGCAGAAAGATAGCGCTGTTGCGTGTTGGTATCGATGTCGTCTGGCGAGGGTAGCGGGCCGTAATCACCGGCCCAAATCACGCGATTATGATCGCCCCACGGACGCCAGTGTTGCAGCTTGGTCGGTCCAAACAGCGCAAGACACGGCGTTTCCAGCGCGGCGGCCATGTGCATCGGCGCAGAATCTACGCCGATAAACAGCTGTGCCGCGTCAATCAGCGCCGCCAGCTGCGGCAAGGATAATTCTCCCGCCAGCGACACCACATTGTGGCTGCGACACAGCGACTGAATATTGGCGATCATTGCCATTTCTTTCTGGTCCGGCGCCGCCGTCAGTACCACGGTGCGGCCTTCGGCAGCGAGCGCATCAATTAGCTGTGCGACTTTTTCATCTTCCCAGCATTTAAACAGCCAGCGTGAAGTGGGTTGCAGCACAACAAACGGCATTTTCACCGCATGATGAGCCAGTACATCCTGCACTTTTTGTTGATCGGCTGTGCTGAAATGCATCGAGGCTTTTGCGCCGGCGGCGCTGATGCCCAGCGGCTTCAGCGCGGCCATATTCTGTTCAACCGTATGCAGCTGATGATGATCTTCCGTACTGACCAGATGGTTGTGCATCCAGCGCCATAAGGCGTTATCACGTTTGCGGAAGGCAAAACCAATACGCACCGGCGCGCCAGAGAATCCGGTAATGATGGCGCTGCGCCACTGATCGGCGAGGTTAATCACCAGGTCATAATGGCACGCGCGCACCGCGGAAAGCAGGGCCATTTCATGCCGGAATTTCTGCCAGCCGCCTTCCTTCTTCCAGTTGCGATCGATGATGTGCAACTGGCGAATGGCCGGGTGCGCCTCCAGCATTGGACGGGTTTCTTTGTAGAGCAGAACGTCGATGTTCGCCTGAGGATAGCGTTGGCGCAGCGCGTTTATCGCGGGCGTGGTCAGCAGCATGTCGCCGTGATGACGCAGCTTGATCAGCAGAATATTTTTCGGTGCAAATTGGTCTGGAATCGGGCTTGCCATACTCAAATGATCTCAGAATTCAGTCAGCTGATTGTAAGGCAAACCCCAAAGGCGTGAAAGCCGGACGCGGCGCTTATTTCTTGCGCCAGCGGTAAATCCGGCTTAGCCACAGCAGCAGTTGATACCATTGCTTTATACCGCGCGCGTTACGCAGCATGCGCCTGTGAGTTTGCGTAGCGAACAGATCGGCAATCATCGCCTGACGTGCGCTCTCTTCGGGTTCGCGTCGGATACAGTGGCAGACGCTGAGCGCCTCATGCGTAATCTGGTAGTGAAATGCCGGGTAGATTTTTACCTTATGACGGTAGCGTGCATTGAGCTCTTCCAGCAACTGCGCGATTCTCAGGTAGTGACGCTGATATTCCACATTACGCTGGCCGGTGCGCTTACGGTTGCTGATGGAAGCATCATGCATGTAGTAGCAGTACAACACTTTATCGGTGTAACGCACACGTTGCGCGTTGAGCATGAACTCGGTGGTCCATGGAATGTCCTGATGATGCAGGCCGGGTTCAAAGTAGAGTTTGAGCTGTTCGATCAACTCTCGGCGGTAAATGCCCAGCCAAACCACATGCATGTAGCGATGCGTTTGCAGCGCCTTATTAAGCCACTCAGGGCCGCTCAGTACCTCGGTGCTGGTGAGGCGATCGAGCGGAATCAGCGGTTTTACTTGCTGGCTGGCTTTGAAAAACCATTCCGCGTTGCACTGTGCGGCATCCAGGTTGTCGCGCTCCGCCATCTCAACCAGCGTTTGATACATCGCGGCATCCATGGTGTCGTCAGCATCCGGAAACGAAACGTACTTACCGCGCGCCACCGCTAAGCCCGCATTACGCGCGCGCGATACGCCGCCATTGGTCTGATGGATAACACGAACATGGGGATGCTGCTGCGCATAAGCATCAGCACGCTCCCCCGAACCGTCAGTGGAACCATCATCGACAATGATAATTTCCAGTGAGGTGAGAGTTTGAGCCAGTAGCGAATTCATAAACGTCTCAAACATCACACCAGCGTTGAACAGGGGCGTGATGACCGAGAGCAAAGGGATAGTTTGCGACATTGTTCATCTAATAATTTACAAATTTATTACATCAATTATTAGTAGGGAATTCAGAACTTTTTGCACATTAATGGTCAAAAGCCTTTTGTTCCCTGGTTTTCCGCATTTTTTTTGAGTTTGTCTTAGTGGATAAGCGAGACAACGCTCCTCAATCTGGGCATCAGCATGAAAAATATTCTCGTGATTAGGCGCGATAACATTGGCGACATGGTGTGTACCACCCCGCTACTGGAAGGATTAAAACGGGCCTTTCCCGAGGCAAAACTTACCTTGTTAGTAAACAAAGTTGCTGAGGATGTGGTGAGCCATAATCCGCATGTTGATCGCCTGTATGTTTACAAGAAAGCTAAGCACCGCGCTAAAAACGAAACCACGCTAGGTGTCTATTGGCAGCGAATAAAGGTCATGCTGGCGCTGCGTAAAACGCGCTTTGATGCGACCATTCTGGCGAATCCTGTGCCGTGTAAATACAGTCTGCGATTGGCGAAAATGGCCGGAGCAGGGAATGTGATTGGCGCGGCTCAGAATGACGCACAGCTTGATCATCCGTTCCAGAAAAGTGATTTCCACGGCGAGCATCAGGTTGAACACACTTACTCTTATCTCTCTGCGCTAACCAGCACGCCGCCTGCTATACCCGCTGTGAATCTCTATCTCTCCACCAGCGAACGTGAAGCAGCTGGCAAACGCATCAGCGCTCTGTTCCCCTCATTGGGCAAGGTTTATGGCGTGCACATCAGTAGCCGCAGCCCAAAGCGCCGCTGGCCGGTTGAATCCTATGCGGCTTTTATCAATAAGCTGCTGGAAGATGAGCAGGCGCGCGTGCTGGTATTCTGGTCGCCGCAGGGAACGCTTGATTTCAATGATAAAGGCGATGCAGTACGCACCGATGAGCTGATGCAGTTGGTCAATTCGCCGCGTGTGGCGCGCTATCCCACCGCATCTGTGCGCGAACTGGTGGCGGGTTTTGATCGCTGTGAGCAGATTCTGTGTAGCGATGGCGGGCAGATGCATCTTGCCGCCGGGCTGCACAAAAAGCAGGTGGTGTTTTTTGGTGATACCAATGCCAGCCAGTGGCATCCGTGGTCAGGGGAATACCGGATCATGCAGACCGCTTCGGGCGAATGTCAGGATGTCTCGCCAGAAGCAGTATGGGAAGCATGGCAGCAACTCAGCGTTAAGCCTGTTGCAGTTTGAAGTTGTCGTGATACTCCGACAGTGTTTGTCCGACGAAGCGGGGGGCTAACCAGCTAAACAACGCTTCTAAATCTTCGTACAGTCGCTCGATATCCTGTTGGTTTTTGAACGTTGGACTGCCGTCAGGCATAAATTCTGAGCTGTGCAGCATAAACTCGGCGTAATCCTGGCCTTCGGCCAGCGACATTTCAACCACGCGTTTCATGTCAGCCAGATTCCCGCCTGATGGACGTAACCAATAAACGGCAGGACTCTTTTGTTTGCCGCGTAAGCGGTACAGACCCTGTTTGACCGTATTCATCAGCGGTGAATACTTGTATTGAATACTCATGGGGATTTCGAGCAGCGAGGAGTGACCGCTGCGTGAGATGTCGTCAGGATCGATAAAATAAGGTTTATGCGGGAAGTGAGTGTAGTTCGTGCCGCCTTTCCCCTGCGGCGCACCACGGGTGTAGGCCCAGTTAACGCGCGGTGTGACGGAGCAGTCAACCTTATAGCCCAGTTCAGTTAAGATCGCCGCATAGCGCTCATCAAAAGCCCAGCGTCCGGCACGATGGCTGAGCATTTTTGTCTGGAACTTCTCCTCCAGCAGATCAGTCATATAGGCAACTTTATCCCGCAGTACTGCATCGGGATATTCAATCAGAAAAGGTTGCCAGCGCCAGTCATCATCGGTGAGTGGCGCTTCCGGTGGGCTGTTCCAGGCGTGAAGATGCATGCCAATTTCGCCCTGCTTGCGTGCAATCACATCTTTGCCGAATTCGACAAAAGCAGGATCCGTTGCCATTTCATAGTTGGTTAGCCAGGTAGGTTTAAAACCATAGCGCTCACATAAAGCCTGAAAGCGTGGCAAATAGCCGGTATTTTCAGTGGTGATGGAGCGATGATTGCGCCAAAGGTTGTCGCCTTCGGTGTCTATGGTAATAAGGAAAGCATGCCGGGTCATGTTTGCCGCCTGAGGCCAATAAAATCGCAATGTTACGCTGTGCTTTTCAGTGACGCAAAACTAATTGCTGCAGATGCTTAGAGCGAAAATAGCGCCGTGAAAAATCGGATTTGCTAGCAGACTGCGTTAAGATTCACGCGGCAATATTTAGTCAAACAGAGTTTTAAAATCAGACAGGTGGAGCATTTTGTCAAAGCGCATACTGATGGTGATTGATGGTTTACCGGGCGGTGGAGCCGAAAAAGTCGTGCTGACGTTGGTGACCGGTATGCTTGAGTTGGGACATCGGGTGTCGCTGTTTTCGCTGCGCAAAGTATGCGATTACCCTTTGCCTGACGGCGTTGATTATCAGGTCATCCAGGATACGAATCGTCAGCCCTGGCGCAAGCTGACCGAATTAACGCGTCGCGCCAGATTGCTGGATGATGCTGTTCTGCGGGCAGAACAGCGCGCCGGTAAGTACGATTTAGTGGTATCTCATTTACACAAAACCGATCGTATTGTGCGCCGTTGTCGGACGCTCTTGCCTCGTAAAACCTGGTTTTGTCTACACGGTGTATTCTCCGCCTCCTATCTGGGCCATCGTGCGGGACTATCGCGCTGGTTAAAAGCACGCAAAATTCACCGTGTTTATCAGGCACGCAACGTGATTGGCGTCTCTGCTGCTGTGGTGGAAGACCTAAAGACTGCTTTTGCGGTTACGCCGGCGCGCGAGGCCGTGATTGGTAATCCGTTCGATATCGAAGATATTATGCAACGTGCAGCCGAGCCGGCTGATGTGCCGCCGCAAGGATTTCTGGTCCATGTGGGGCGATTTCACGAAACCAAACGTCATGATCGCTTGTTGCAAGCCTATGCACTGAGCAACATACCGCTGCCGCTGGTGTTATTAGGCCAGGGATCACCGCAGCGTACAGCTGCGCTGCAGACGCTGGCCCAGCAGTTGGGTATTGCGGATCGCGTCATCTTTCAGGGATTTACGCTCAATCCTTATGCGTGGATTAGCCGGGCAACAATGCTGATAGTCAGCTCGGACAGCGAAGGTTTTGGTAATGTCCTGATTGAAGCGATGCTGTGCGGCACGCCGGTGGTGAGTACGCGCTGTCCGGGTGGGCCAGCTTCGTTACTACAAGGCGATTTGGCGCGCGGACTGGCGGATTTAACACCTGAATCTGTGGCAGAAAAGATGCTGGAGATTTATCAGTCCCCACCTCAGCTCCATGCTGGTGAGTTCGCTGCTTTTGATACCAAGGTCATTTGCCAGCGCTATCTGGCGCTGGCCGAATAATCATAAATGGGAGCATTGCTCCCTTTTATGAGTGTTTAATCCCAGCTCAACACCACTTTGCCGGATCTTCCCGAGCGCATCTCATCAAAGCCCTGCTGGAACTCATCGATGTGATAGCGATGGGTGATGATAGGCGTGAGATCGAGGCCGGACTGAATCAGCGCGGCCATCTTGTACCAGGTTTCGAACATCTCGCGGCCGTAGATGCCTTTGATGAACAAGCCTTTAAAGATCACCTGATTCCAGTCGATGGACATCTCGCCCGGCGGAATGCCCAGCAGCGCGATGCGGCCGCCGTGGTTCATTACCTCCAGCAAGGTGCGGAACGCCGGTGGCGCACCAGACATCTCCAGACCGACATCAAAACCCTCGGTCATGCCGAGTTCGGCCATCACATCACGCAGATTTTCCTGCGCCACGTTGACAGCGCGCGTTACGCCCATTTTGCGCGCCAGATCGAGGCGATAGTCGTTGATGTCGGTGATCACCACATGGCGCGCGCCGACGTGCTTGCACACCGCCGCCGCCATGATGCCAATTGGCCCGGCACCGGAGATCAGCACATCTTCGCCCACCAGATCGAACGACAGCGCAGTGTGCACCGCATTGCCAAAGGGATCGAAAATCGCCGCCAGTTCATCAGAAATGTTGTCGGGAATTTTGAAGGCATTAAACGCCGGAATCACCAGATATTCGGCAAAGCAGCCCTGACGATTGACGCCAACGCCTACCGTATTGCGGCACAGATGTGTGCGTCCAGCGCGGCAGTTGCGGCAATGGCCGCAGGTGATGTGGCCTTCACCGGAAACACGATCGCCAACGGCAAAGCCCTTAACTTCCTGGCCCATTCCCACCACTTCACCCACATATTCGTGGCCGGTGATCATCGGCACCGGAATGGTTTTGCGCGACCAGTCATCCCAGTTGTAGATGTGCACGTCGGTACCGCAGATAGCGGTTTTACGAATCTTAATCAGTAGGTCGTTATGGCCGGGTTCAGGTATTGGCGCGTCCTTGACCATCCAAATGCCTTCTTCGGCTTTTAATTTGGCGAGTGCTTTCATTTCCCTGCTCCTGAAATAACGCCCAGCTGTTGACCAATACGGGTGAAGGCCGCCACGGCGTGTTCCAGCTGCGCCTGCGTATGTCCGGCAGAGATCTGCGTGCGGATACGTGCCTGACCTTGCGGTACCACCGGATAGAAGAAGCCTGTGACGTAGATTCCTTCCTGCTGCAACAGGCTGGCAAATTGCTGCGCCACTTTGGCATCGCCCAGCATTACGGGGATGATGGCGTGATCGGCGCCAGCCAGCGTGAAGCCTGCGGCAGTCATCTTCTCGCGGAAGAAGCGGGCATTTTCCCACAGACGCTGGCGCAAACCGTCACCTTCACTCAGCAGCTCCAGCACGCGCAGCGAGGCAGCCACAATCGCAGGCGCCAGCGAGTTGGAGAACAGATACGGACGCGAGCGCTGACGCAGCCACTCAACCACTTCTCTTTTCGCCGCCACGTAGCCGCCCGATGCGCCACCCAGCGCTTTACCCAGCGTGCCGGTCAGAATGTCGACGCGATCCATCACGCCGCAATATTCGTGCGTGCCGCGTCCGGCAGAACCCACAAAGCCCACCGCATGGGAATCATCGACCATCACCAGCGCATCGAACTCATCGGCCAGATCGCAAATACCCTGCAGATTGGCAATCACGCCATCCATCGAGAACACGCCATCGGTGGCAATCAGGATGTGGCGCGCGCCTTTGTCGCGTGCTTCCTGTAAACGCGCACGCAGCTCACTCATGTCATTATTGGCGTAACGATAGCGCTGCGCTTTACACAAACGCACGCCATCAATGATCGATGCGTGATTAAGGGCATCTGAAATAATCGCGTCTTCGGCGCTGAGCAGTGTTTCAAACAGGCCGCCGTTGGCATCAAAGCAGGACGAGAACAGAATCGCGTCTTCCATGCCGAGGAACGCGGCCAGCTTGTGTTCCAGCTGCTGGTGGATGTCCTGCGTGCCGCAGATAAAGCGCACCGAGGCCATACCAAAACCGTGCGTATCCATGCCGTCTTTCGCCGCCTGGATCAATGCCGGATGATTAGCTAAACCCAAATAGTTATTGGCGCAGAAGTTGATGACGGGCGGGCTGTTAGCTACGTTGATTTCTGCCTGCTGCGCCGACGTGATGGTGCGTTCTTGTTTGAACAATCCGTCCTGACGTGTTGTCTCAAGTTGTTGACGAATTTGCGAATAAAACTGACTGGACATGATTATGCTCCTCAGATAGCAAATATTTGGCACATATTACTGATCGAAAAGCGAATCAACGACATTTCAGCCATCAATATCTCGGTTTTGCAGCATAGTTCACGCTGCGAACAGGATTTGTGCAGCGCATACGGCGTCATCTGGCTGCCTGCGTCTGGCTGAAATGTTATGATGATAGGCATTCGTGGGTGAAACCTCCTGTTTCCCCCCAACTCTTTAAAGGCAAAGCATATGATTATCGTAACCGGTGGCGCTGGCATGATTGGCAGCAACATTGTTAAAGCGCTGAACAACCGCGGTCTGACCGACATTTTGGTGGTGGATAATCTGAAGGATGGCACCAAGTTCGTGAATCTGGCGGATCTCGACATCGCCGATTACATGGATAAAGAGGAATTCCTCAGCTACATCATTTCTGGCGAAGATCTCGGCCCCATCGAAGCCGTGTTCCATGAAGGTGCGTGTTCCGCAACCACCGAGTGGGATGGCAAGTACATGATGGATAACAACTATCAGTACTCGAAAGATCTGCTGCACTTCTGCCTCGAGCGCGAAATCCCGTTCCTCTACGCCTCATCTGCTGCCACTTACGGCGGCCGCAATGAGAACTTCATCGAAGAGCGTCAGTACGAGCAGCCGCTGAATGTGTACGGCTACTCAAAAATGCTGTTCGATCACTACGTGCGCCAGATTCTGCCTGAAGCAGACTCACCGGTGTGCGGCTTCCGTTACTTCAACGTGTACGGTCCGCGTGAAGGCCACAAAGGCGGCATGGCGAGCGTCGCGTTCCACCTCAATACGCAAATTAGCAACGGTGAAAATCCAAAACTGTTCGAAGGCAGCGACGATTTCCGCCGCGACTTCATCCATGTTGATGACGTGGTTGCGGTAAATCTGTGGTGCTGGGAAAACGGCGTTTCCGGTATCTACAACTGCGGAACTGGCCGTGCTGAATCTTTCCAGGAAGTGGCGGATGCGGTGCTGAACTTCCATCAGAAAGGCCAGATTGAATACATTCCGTTCCCGGACAAGCTGAAAGGCCGTTATCAGGCGTTTACCCAAGCCGATCTCACTAATTTGCGTGCAGCCGGTTATGACAAGCCGTTCAAAACCGTTGCGCAAGGCGTGGGCGAATATATGGCCTGGCTGAACCGTAACGTATAAGGAAACCGGCAGCAGCGATGAAAATTCTGGTTATTGGCCCATCATGGGTCGGCGATATGATGATGTCGCAAAGTCTCTATCGCACGCTCAAGGCTGAGCATCCTGAAGCGGTGATCGACGTGATGGCGCCGGCCTGGTGCCGCCCATTGCTGTCGCGTATGCCGGAAGTGAATCAGGCGCTGGCGATGCCGCTCGGCCACGGCGCATTGGCGCTGGGCGAGCGTCGTCGTTTGGGGAAAACCCTGCAGGCCAGCGGCTATGACCGCGCCTATGTGCTGCCGAACTCCTTCAAATCTGCGCTGGTGCCGTTTTTCGCCGGGATCAAACGTCGCACCGGCTGGCGCGGCGAGATGCGCTATGGCGTGTTGAATGATGTCCGCGTGCTGGACAAAGCGGCCTTTCCGTTGATGGTTGAGCGCTATGTGGCGCTCGGCTATGACAAACCGGTTGCTTCCGCGCAGCAGCTGCCGCAGCCGTTGCTGTGGCCGCAATTACGTGTCGATGACGATGAAAAGCGGATGACGGCGGCGCAGTTTGCGCTGTCAGCCGATCGTCCAGTGATTGGATTTTGTCCGGGCGCAGAGTTTGGCCCGGCGAAGCGCTGGCCGCATTATCATTATGCCGCGCTGGCAGAGCAGCTGATTGGCGAAGGTTATCAGGTGGTGCTGTTCGGTTCGGCGAAAGATCGTGAAACCGGTGACACCATTGTGCAGACGCTGTCAGAAGCGGCGCGTGCGCACTGTAAAAATCTGGCGGGTGAAACGCAACTTGAGCAAGCCGTGATTCTGCTGGCGAACTGTGCGGCGGTGGTCAGTAACGATTCCGGCCTGATGCATATCGCTGCGGCGCTTAATCGTCCGCTGGTGGCGCTGTATGGCCCAAGCAGCCCGGACTTCACTCCGCCGTTGTCTCAGCAGGCGCGCATTATTCGTTTGATCACCGGCTATCACAAAGTCCGCAAAGGTGATGCCGAACAAGGTTATCACCAGAGCCTGATTGATATTCAGCCAGCGCGCGTCCATCAGGAACTGAGCGCGCTGTTGCATCCGGTGCAGGAGTAAAGATGCACGTTTTGATTGTTAAAACCTCCTCGATGGGAGACGTGCTGCATACCTTGCCAGCGCTCACGGATGCGATGCAGGCGATTCCTGGCATCAAGTTTGATTGGGTGGTTGAAGAAAACTTCGCTCAAATCCCCGCCTGGCATCCGGCGGTGGATAAAGTAATGCCGGTGGCGATTCGCCGCTGGCGCAAGCACTGGTTCGGTAGTCAGCAGCGTGAAGAGCGTGTGCAATTTAAGCGTGAGCTGCAATCGCGTCAGTATGATGTAGTGCTGGATGCACAAGGTTTGATCAAAAGCGCCGCGCTGGTAACGCGCCTGGCAAAAGGCGAGAAGCACGGGCAGGACAGCCGCAGCGCACGCGAACCTTTCGCCAGCTGGTGGTATGACAAACGCCATGAAATCAACAAGCAACAGCATGCCGTCGAACGTACGCGCGAGCTGTTTGCCAAAAGCCTCGGCTATGGAAAGCCTGCAACGCAGGGCGACTACGCGATTGCCGGCCATTTCCGCTCTACGCTGCCCAATGACACGCAGCCTTATCTGGTGTTTCTGCATGCTACCACGCGTGATAACAAACACTGGCCGGAGTCACACTGGCGTGCGCTGATTGAGTTAGTTCAGCCAACAGGATTGCGCGTGAAATTGCCGTGGGGCGCAGAGCATGAACATCAACGCGCACAGCGTCTGGCCGAAGGCTTCGACCATGTTGAGGTATTGCCTAAGTTAACGCTGGAGCAGGTAGCGCAAGAATTAGCTGGCGCGCGCGCGGTGGTGTCGGTAGATACCGGTTTAAGTCATCTGACGGCAGCGCTGGATCGTCCGAATATCACGCTATTTGGTCCCACCGATCCGGGACTGATTGGCGGGTATGGCAAGAATCAGCATGAATTAAAAGCAAGCGATGGTACCATGCAGGCAATTACGGCCGAGATGGTTATGGAAAAATTGAAGGAACTGCTCTGAATGACCTCAATTTTTAAACAAATCTATCGTTATACTCATGCAAGGGCATTGAGACATAACGAAAACTTGTGGCCCCATATTAAGATTCGCCGAGCCAAAACCGATAATATTCAGCGGCTAAGCTACTGGGGAAAGCAAGTTAAGATTGAGGATCTCATCGCATTGCGTGCCACGATAACGGGAGATGTGACAATCCTGGCTACTGGCCCTTCGGTTAAATCATTAGACATTGAGAAACTTGCCAGCACCACATTCGTGGGCGTTAATGGCGCCTATAATCTGCGCGATAGAATTACCTTTGCATATTATGTCATCGTCGATCGGGGATTTATCGATAAAAGATTCGATCTTGTCACAGATATTATTAATGATGAAAAGCTGGTTCTGTTTACAACCGTGCACTGCTTCAATGATATCTTGCAGCGCGCTGATTTACGGGACGTTAAGTGCCGCCTGGCAATTATTGAAGATCTCAGCTTTAAAGTATTCAGAGGTATCGTTCGCCCTGAAGAGTATGCCCTCAATTATCAGGGGAAAATGGGGATCTCACTCTCTGAAACGCCATTCATCTCTGGTTTTTCCTGGGATATTTGTCAGGGGGTTTTCGATGCCGGCACGGTTGCTTATTGGGCCTTGCAGATATCCGTCTGGCTGGGTGCCAGTCGTATTTTATTAGCTGGCGTTGATATGAATAATTTTTCAGCGCCGCGCTTTTATGAAAGCGACAATGATAAGCTTCCAAGCCTACTTGAATCTAACTTTAGCGCGGTTATTAAACCCGCCTTTATCCATGCAAGCCGGGAATTAGAACGAGCGGGGATTAAAGCGTATAACCTTTCATTAGAAAGTGCTCTTGATGAGAATATTTTTGAGAAGACTACACCAGAAGCTATTTTTTAAAATAGATCACAACCTGAAATCTATTTATTCTTTTTTATTTTTCTAATTTCTAAAAAACTATACCAGGCTTCACATTAAAACCTGGTATATATTATCAATTTAACGTTTTCAACACTGCGTTATAGACCTGTTCCACATTGATTTTCCGCATAGGAAATTGTGGGTCATCATTTTCCTCAGGCTCAATACGGATTATCTGGTGAATATCCAGATCCTGATAAGGTCCAGTATGGCGAGGATTGGCACCCACATACAAACTTACCGTCGGCGTTTGCGCGGTAACAGCAATATGTAATGGTCCCGTATCGCCCGTTATCAATACATCAATTCGCTTAATAAGCTGAAGCAGTTCGGGCAGACGCGTTTTGCCAATATATGAAGTGACCCGATGATGATACTTTTCTGGCAGTAGTGCAAAGAAGGCGCTTTCGATCGGGCGATCCTGGCCGGCTCCAGTCAGAACCAAAGTGGATTCTGGACTGTGGCTAAAAATACGCTCTGCCAATTGTGCAAAGTGTTCCACGGGCCAGCGACGGTTATCACCTGATGCGCCCATTTGGAAACCGACAATGGTTGAGCTTTCCTGCTGGTGACCATCATCAACTTTTATAGGAAATTCCATGCGGATATCAGTGGTGTCACAGCCTAATGAACCAATAAGATTCAGTTTACGTTGAATAATGTGTGATTCTGCTCGCGGTGAGTAGAGATCAAGCCAATGATTAAATACAGGATTATCGCTACCGAAATTATCTCTAACCAGATATTTTGAGCCGCTTAACCGCGCGCAAAGAATATCGTAGCCTAAGCTGGAGTGCAGTAGCAGCGTTAGGTCAGGTTTGAAGCGGCGTAGTTTCCTGATCAGATTAGGCGCGCGGACAATTTTATTGTCCCAAATAGCCACTTGATCAAACCATTCGCTGTCTTCAACCAGATCACGGTTTTTATCGCTGGAAACCAGCATGATTTTGGCGGATGGATAACGGCGCTTAATCGCTTTTATTGCTGGTGTGTTAAACAGCAGGTCACCTAATGCCGTCGTCGAAAAAATAACGATGCGCTCGAACTCATGGGTCGCGCTCAGCGGGGACTTATTTCTGTCGATTTGGCTCAGTTTAGCGTGCAGACTCAGCACGGAGTTAATTAGATTTATTTTCCAACGTTTTTTCATTAATACGGCTTACCCTAGAGAATCTGACTATTCGACAGCCATAGCAAAAAATAATTTCGCCATTATAACGAAAAAAACATCAGCCCCGTATAGAGGCTAACGTTAAGGCCGGTTTGCACTTTGACTTAATTTAGAACAAAGACTCTAAATGCTTGAACAATGGGCTTTGCGCAATGCTTTCACTAATCAACTCAACGGCATAGTGCTGCGGCACGGGCGGCAATGGTTTGCCCGGCTTACACACGCCTGGCGCACGGAAGCGTGGCGGCTGGGTTTTGGATGGCGGCGGAGTCGCACCCTGATGCAGCGGCTCATTCAGCAACTGGCTTGGCCGCACTAGCGTGATATCGGCTGGCAATGTCGGCAGCATCTGCTGCAAGACGCGCACCGTCGTCGGATGCGGATGACCAATCGCAATGGCATAACCATCGCGCTGCGCAAGTTTCACCGCGCGGGTAAACTGCGCGCGGATTGAAGCCTCATCCTGACTATCATCAAGGAACACGCGGCGTTTCAGGACTTTAACGTTGGTACCTTGCGCGGCTGGGATCGACTGACTATTGCCAATCGTCATGCTATCGAGAAAGTAATAGTTGTAGTGATTGAGCACCTGCATCACTTTCTGCATGCCGGGCAGGCTGGAGGTCATTTTGCTGCCCATATGGTTATTCAGGCCAACCGCAAAAGGCACTTTGCCGCTGGCTTCTCGAATAATCCGCTCGATTTCCGTGCTGCTCATCTCGGGCGTCAGCGTGTCTTTCTCCAGCGGCTGTTTGCTAAGCGGTGCCATCGGCAGGTGGATCAGCACTTCGCGACCACCCTGATGCGCTTTGGTGGCCATCTCACGCGCATGGGGCGCATTCGGCAGGACCGCAACGGAAATCGCGGTGGGCATCTGCAGCACTTTATTCTCTTCTTTTGGCCGATAACCAAAGTCATCGATCACGATAGAGAGTTTTCCCGCATGGGCGGAAAGTGACAGAAACAGGCCGCATAGGGCGGCCGAGAGCTTAGAGGGTTGAAACAAAACTTATCTTCCTAACCACGGTAGTGGATTGACGGCCTGTCCCTGGCGTCGGATTTCAAAGTAGAGCGAAGGCGTGCCGCGGCCGCCGCTGGTGCCCACAAGGGCGATAGGCTGTCCTGCCTTCACCTGAGCACCCACGCTCACCAGTGCGCTTTGGTTGTAGCCATAAAGGCTCATATCACCTTTACCGTGTTCCAGAACGACAACCAGACCATAGCCTTGCAGCCAGTCGGCCATCAATACGCGTCCATCAGCGATGGCTTTCACTTCGGTACCTTCTGGCGCATCGACGACCAGACCTTTCCAGCGCAATTCGCCCTGCATCGATTCACCGAAGCGATGTTCAATACGTCCCCGTACCGGCCAAACCGCTTGCCCGCCGGGCTTGCCTAATCCGCCGGTACGCGCCATCAGCTCGCGCTCACTCTGCGTTGGCTGATAACTTGATCCTTTGGCTTTCGCCTGCGCCTGACGCTGACGCACTTTTTCCGCCTCGCGCGCTTCGCGTTCCGCACGTTCGCGTGCTTCACGCTCTGCCTTAGCGATTTTGCTTTGCAGGCGGCTTTCGTTCTCACGCATTTCAACCAGGTCCGCCTGATCTTTCTCCAGCGAGCTTTCCAGTATGGTGAGCGTTTTCTTACGCGCCGCGCTGGCGACTTCCAGCTTGCTTTGCTGCGTCTGCTGCTGGGCCAACAACGATTTTTGCTGCTCCTGTTTGCCCTGCAATGATTGACGCTGTTCCGCTAATTGCTGCTGGGTTTGTTTGAGATCGTCGATGTTTTTCTGGCGTGCGGCGTTGAGATAGCCGAAATAGGCAAGAATGCGCTCACTGCGCTGGGCTTCTTCGCCTCCGAGCAGCAACTGCAGACCATTATGCTGTCCCTGACGGAAGGCGGCATCAAGCTGTTGTGCCAGCAGTTTTTCCTGCTGTGCTTGCTGCTTTTCCAGCCGCGAGATAGAAGAGGTGACCTGCGCGATTTCACCCTCAAGCGTGCTGAGGCTGTTACGCGTTTCGCGCAGCTGACGGCTGGCCTGCGCAATCACTTTTTCCTGGCTTTGCAGCTGATCCAACAACTTACTGCGCTGCACTTTCTGCGCTTTAACGCTCTTTTCTTTCTCGGCAATGTCCTGCTGAATGGACTTCAACTGCGTTTTACTGTCATCCGCACTGCGTGCAGCGGCAGGAAGTAATAATGTGCCCGCCAGAAGCAGACTCAGGGAGATTTCGGACCAGCGAAATGACAACGGAAGCGCAGTGCCGTTGTAACGGGTCCTTGTGTATGTAACGGTCGCTTTTCCCTTCATAGTCGATAATTATTCCACGATGAACAGCCGCTTACCAGTTAGCCCGGCCGGGTTTTACTTTACTAAAAATGTCTGTACCGAGCTTACCGGCATAAACTTTGTCTTAATTTTGGGATTAGAACACTTTTTTTGGAAAATGACGCACAAATCGTAACTCTGTCCCCTTAGCGACTGTACATGCGAAGTGGCGCAGGTATACTCAGAACCCTTGTTTTAGCTTATCAGCCCGGTTTGGAGTCGTTACCCCTCATGCAAGAAATTATGCAGTTTGCAAGCAATCACCCCATCCTCAGTCTGGCATGGGTCGCTTTACTCGTTCTCGTGATTGTGACCACCGTTAAAGGTATGTTCTCTAAAGTAAAAACTATCAGCCGTGGTGAAGCTACCCACCTGATAAACAAAGAGGACGCGGTGGTGGTAGACGTGCGTTCACGTGACGATTACCGCAAAGGACACATTTCTGGGGCTATCAACGTAGCGGCAGCAGACATCAAAAAAGAGAGCTTTGGCGAGCTGGAAAAGCACAAGTCACAGCACATAATTGTAGTTTGCGCGACCGGTCAAAGTGCGGGTGAATCTGCAGCGAAATTGAGCGCAGCGGGTTTTGAAAAAGTCTCCGTTCTGAAAGATGGCGTGAGCGGCTGGAGTGGTGAAAATCTGCCACTGGTGCGCGGTAAATAACTTCTCAGAGGTAACCGTATGGCGAATGTAGAGATCTACACCAAAGTCACTTGTCCTTATTGCCACCGTGCAAAGGCGTTGTTGGATCAGAAAGGCGTGTCGTTCCAGGAGATTCCCATTGACGGGAACGCGGCGAAACGTGAAGAGATGATTCAACGCAGCGGCCGCACTACGGTGCCACAGATTTTTATTGATGCGCAGCACATTGGCGGCTGTGACGATCTTTACGCGCTGGATGGGCGTCAGGGACTTGATCCTTTACTCCAGGCATAACTTTTCGGTCAGACAATTTTAACTCACAGGATTTAGTCACATGTCAGAGCAAAGCAGCAGCGAAATGCAGTTCCAGATTCAACGTGTTTACACCAAAGATGTTTCTTACGAAGCGCCAAACGCACCGCAGGTTTTCCAGAAAGAGTGGGAACCGGAAGTGAAGCTGGATCTGGACACCGCCTCTTCTCAGTTAGCTGATGGCGTTTTTGAAGTCGTTCTGCGCGTTACCGTAACGGCAACCGTTGGCGAAGAAACCGCATTCCTGTGTGAAGTACAGCAAGCGGGCATTTTCACCATTAGCGGTATCGAAGGCACGCAGATGGCGCATTGCCTCGGCGCGTACTGCCCGAACATTCTGTTCCCGTATGCACGCGAATGCGTAACCAGCCTTGTGTCTCGTGGTACTTTCCCGCAGCTCAACCTGGCGCCAGTGAACTTTGATGCGCTGTTCATGAACTATCTGCAGCAGCAAGGTGAAGGCGAAGCGCCACATCAGGATGCCTGATGACTACACTCAACGCTTCAATTAGCGTCATCGGTGCCGGCTCGTACGGCACCGCATTGGCCATCACGCTGGCCCGCAACGGCCATCCGGTTCTGCTCTGGGGCCACAATCCTCAAAGCGTGGCGCAGCTGCAAGCTGACCGCTGCAATGCCGCTTTCCTGCCCGATGTCCCTTTCCCTGATAATCTCGTTCCTGAAGCCGATCTGGCAACCGTGGTTAACGCCAGTCGCGATCTGCTGGTCGTCGTGCCGAGCCATGTATTTGGCGACGTGCTGACGCAGCTTAAGCCGCATTTGCGTGCCGATTCGCGGATTGTCTGGGCGACTAAAGGACTGGAAAAAGAGACTGGCCGGTTGCTGCAGGATGTGGCGCGTGAAATCCTCGGCGATGCGATTCCACTCGCGGTGATTTCCGGACCTACCTTTGCAAAAGAGCTGGCAGCCGGCATGCCAACGGCCATCGCACTGGCATCCACCGATGCGGAGTTCGCTGAAGACCTGCAGCAGAAGCTGCACTGCGGCAAAAGTTTCCGCGTCTACAACAATCAGGATTTCATCGGCGTGCAGTTAGGCGGCGCGGTGAAGAACGTGATTGCGATTGGTGCGGGGATTTCTGACGGCATTGGCTTTGGTGCCAACGCGCGTACCGCCTTGATCACTCGCGGCCTGACGGAAATGAGCCGTCTTGGCGCAGCGCTGGGCGCCGATGCCACCACCTTTATGGGCATGGCCGGTTTAGGCGATCTGGTGCTGACCTGTACCGATAATCAGTCGCGCAACCGTCGTTTCGGCATGATGCTGGGGCAAGGCGAGAGCGTAGACGAGGCGCAACGCATTATCGGACAAGTTGTAGAAGGCTACAGAAACACCAAAGAAGTCAAAGCATTGGCCGCGCGCGTCGGCGTAGAAATGCCGATTACCGAGCAGATTTATCAGGTGCTCTATTGCGGAAAATCAGCGCGAGAGGCAGCATTGACCTTACTTGGCCGTGCAAGGAAGGACGAAAACAGCCAAAGCTAAAGCAGGATGCGCCAGCGTCACCACCTGTAGCGCCCCATCAGGCGCTTTTTTTATCGGGAGCAAACAGCAATGTCGTCTGAAGAGTTAGAACTGGTCTGGAACCATATCAAAGCCGAAGCCAGAGCCCTGGCCGACTGTGAACCGATGCTGGCCAGCTTTTACCATGCGACACTGCTCAAACACGAAAACCTCGGCAGCGCGCTCAGTTACATGCTCGCTAACAAGCTGGCGAACCCGATCATGCCCGCTATCGCTATTCGCGAAATCGTGGAAGAAGCCTATCGTGAAGACCCGGAGATGATTGTCTCTGCGGCCTACGATATTCAGGCTGTACGCCAGCGCGATCCCGCCGTTGATAAATACTCTACGCCGCTGCTTTACCTCAAAGGTTTCCACGCCTTGCAGGCTTATCGCATCGGCCATTGGCTGTGGAAAGAGGGCCGCCGCGCGCTGGCTGTCTATCTGCAGAACGAAATCTCCGTCTCATTTGCCGTGGATATTCACCCGGCGGCACGCATTGGTCGCGGCATCATGCTTGATCATGCTACCGGCATTGTCATCGGCGAAACGGCAATCATTGAAAATGATGTTTCAATTCTGCAATCGGTGACGCTCGGCGGTACTGGTAAAACCAGCGGCGATCGCCATCCGAAGATCCGTGAAGGTGTGATGATTGGCGCCGGCGCCAAGATTCTGGGCAACATTGAAGTGGGGCGCGGCGCAAAAATCGGAGCCGGTTCGGTTGTCCTGCAGCCTGTACCGCCTCATACCACGGCGGCCGGCGTACCAGCGCGCATTGTCGGTAAACCGACCAGCGATAAACCCTCGATGGATATGGATCAGCACTTCAACGGCGCAGGCTTTGAGTACGGCGACGGCATCTAGCCTTTGATCAGTGCGCCAGCATAATCGAGTTGGCGCCACGCTTCATACACCACCACTGATACTGCATTAGACAGGTTCATGCTGCGGCTCTCCGCCATCATCGGAATGCGGATTTTCTGCTCAGCGGGTAGCGCGTTGAGAATTTCTGCGGGTAAACCGCGACTCTCCGGACCAAACACCAAATAATCACCCTTCTGATAGCTCACCGCGCTGTGCGCCGGCGTTCCTTTGGTGGTGAGGGCGAACATGCGCTGTGGCGTTTCTGTTGCCAGAAATTCTGCGTAATTGGCGTGTTTTTTCAAGGCGGTATATTCGTGGTAATCCAGCCCGGCGCGGCGCAGGCGCTTGTCATCCCAGGCAAAGCCCAGCGGTTCAATCAGGTGTAACTGGAAACCGGTATTTGCGCACAAGCGAATGATGTTGCCGGTATTTGGCGGAATTTCAGGTTCGAATAAGACAATGTTTAGCATAAGGCCCCCAGAAACGAGGGCCGAAGCATAACAAATTATTGACGGGCGGAGTACAGCGGCAGCCACAGCGTGAGGCGTAAACCGCCAAGAGGGCTGTCATCCGCTTTAACCCAGCCGCGATGCTGCTGGATGGCGGTTTCGACAATCGCCAGGCCTAATCCGGTGCCGCCTGACTCACGATCGCGCGCCTCATCGGTGCGGTAGAACGGACGGAAAATCTGCTCGCGATCTTCTGGGCTGACTCCTGGACCATCATCATCGACATGAATGGTGATGCCCGCAATATCCACCGAGAAGCTGACGCTGATGTGCGAATTCGAATAGCGCAGCGCATTACGCACGATATTTTCCAGCGCACTCTCCAACGCATGGGGATTACCGTACAGCGGCCACGGGCCAGGCGGATAGGGCACTTCCATCAGTTTGCCCATCTGCTCGGCTTCAAATTTGGCATCTTCCAGCACGCCATTCCAAAGCTGATTGGCCTTCATCGCTTCGCTAACCAGCGCGTTATTGTGCTGCGTTCGCGACAGCACCAGCAGATCGTTAATCATGCCATCCAGACGCTGCGCTTCCGTTTCAATGCGCTGCAGCTCTTTGCCTTCACCGTTACGGCGACGCAGGAGCGCGGTTGCCAGCTGCAAGCGAGTTAACGGCGTACGCAATTCATGGCTGATATCGGATAGCAGACGCTGTTGCGCCGTCATCATGCGTTCGAGCGCGCTCACCATTTGGTTGAAACTGGAACCCGCAGCCAGAAACTCTTGCGGCCCCGATTCCAGTTCCGGATGCTGGCGCAAATTGCCGCTTGCCACTTCATCCGCCGCATATTTAAGTTTGCGCGCGGGGCGCGCCAGGCTCCACGCCAGCCACAGCAGCAGCGGCGAGCTGATCAGCATCGTGACAATCAGCAGCAGTAGCGGGCGGTCAAACAGCAGATTAACGAAATCGAGCTGCGAGCTGGTGGCAGGACGAATCAGGTAGAGCTGATAGTTGTCTTCGCCATCGCGGACCGCGAAAGGTCCAACCATCTCCACGCGGCCATACTTTTTCTTTTGTGGGTGGTCGGCGTTATCCGACTGCCCAATAAAGTTGCGGATGATCTGCATTTCATTGTGCTGCGCGCCAATCACCCGGCCTTCGCTGGTCACCAATAACAAACGCTGACCAGGCGGCGCCCATTTGTCGATGGAGCGGAACAGGCGACGCCACCACATTAAGTCGTTGGGTGGATCCTGAGACAGCTCCGCTTCAACGTGCTGTTCAATCATGGTGCCCTGACGTTGCTCGCTTTCCAGTAACGCGGTCATCTGGCGCGAATCGAGTTTAGGCACCATGAGAACCAGCATCAACACCAACGCTAGCGTGAGCCAGAAGATGGCGAAGATGCGGGTGGTTAAACTTCCAATCATGATGCCGAAACCATCAGATAGCCGCGTCCGCGTAGGGTTTTAAACCACGGATGACCATCACGACGTTCCGGCAATTTACGACGCAGGTTAGAAATGTGCATATCGATAGCGCGGTCAAACGGTGTCAGACGTTTGCCCAACACTTCCTGACTAAGGTGCTCACGCGATACTACCTGACCCAGATGCTGTGCCAGCAAATAGAGCAGGGTGAACTCGGTGCCGGTGAGGTCCAAAGTTTCGCTGTCGAAGCTGGCCTCCTGACGACCCGGATTCAGGCGCAGGCAGTCGACTTCCAGCGTGGGTGAGCTGTTATCGTGCTGCTGTTGCTGCTCGCTCCAGTTTGAACGGCGCAGAATGGCACGAATACGTGCTACCAGTTCACGATCGTTAAACGGTTTAGGCAGATAGTCATCTGCACCCAGTTCAAGGCCCAGAACGCGGTCCAGTTCGCTGCCACGTGCAGTCAGCATAATGACCGGAGTTTGGTGCTGTTGGCGTAGTTCTTTCAAAGTGTCGATACCATTCTTCTTCGGCATCATCACATCAAGCAATAGCAAGTCCACGGTGTTGTCTAGCAGGTTAAGCGCCTGCTCACCATCGCTTGCCACAATGACTTCAAAACCTTCCATCTCAAGCAGTTCTTTAAGCAGCGAAGTTAATTCGCGGTCGTCATCAACCAACAGGATTTTATTCATTTTTTATTGCCCTCCGCAGGCAAAATACCGTGTTCCTTGACTTGCAATCCAACGCTTTACGTACTTTTACACCCCCTGACGGATGTTTGCAGCCACCGCCGTACACTGGCTCTCGTTGAATCGCAAAACGGAACGAACTGGGAGTTAACGATGCGCTACTTAACCGCCGTCGTCATTGCCTCAGCGATGGTTCTCAGTCACGCCAGCGCCGAAGCAGCAGACACGACGACGATTGACGAGATGCATCCGAACAGCGGATTGACGACAGGCAGTATGACGCAAAATCCGCAAAGCTACATGTTCGATGGCATTGAGCTGACTGAACAACAGCGGCAACAGATGCGAGACCTGATGCAGCAAGCGCGACACGAACGCCCAACCATCAGCGTTCAAGATATAGAAACTATGCATGACCTTGTCATTGCAGACAAATTTAACGAATCGGCTATCCGACAGCAGGCAGAGAAACAAGCCCGCGCAGCGGTAGAACAGCAAGTCGAGATGGCTCGGGTTCGTAATCAGATGTATCACCTGCTAACGCCTGCACAGCAAGCGACATTGCAGAAAAATTATGAGCGACGATTAGCTGAAGTTCGTCGGCTCTCAGGATTGCAGCCATCATCACCGCTGCAAGCAGTGAGTAGTACCAGCAGTAACCAGTAACATAGTATCCCTGTTTTCCTTGCCATAGACACCATCCCTGTCTTCCCCCGCATGATGCGGGGGTTTTTTTTATCAATAACTTACCAACAAAACCACGCTAAAACAGTCAGTTAGTTTGAGTTATCAACCAACAGGAACCAGTTCAAAGCAACTGGAAAAGGGTCGCATTGTGGTCACTGGTGGACACAAGGTGGACACTCTTTCGGGAATAACGCTCGCATCTCAACTTATGACCGGCTCAGCGGCTTTCTGACGGCTTTTCCCAATCTCTATCGCCTCCAGTCCCCCGCCCAGCGGATTGAGCGTCACAGCGTGCTGGAGGAAGTCTGGCGCAAAGTGGGCGTAAATCATCGTCTGCTCAATTTTCGCATGTCCGAGGATGTCACGCAGTGTAATGATGTTTCCGCCATTCATCATAAAATGACTCGCGAACGTGTGCCTGAGAACGTGTGTTGCCTGACCGCGTGGTAATTCCGGTACGGCGGTTCTCAGCTTTTCCCTGAAACTCTCGTAATCCACTTTGAACAGCTTCCCGCTTCTGCGCGAGCCGATAAGTTTTTCCAGCTCATCCGAAATCGGGATCACCCTGTTTTTGCCGTTCTTCGTGGCGAAAAAGTGGATGCGTCCCATGCGCACGCGCATTGCATCCAGTTCTGCCGCTTCACTCCATCGTGCGCCAGTGCTCAGGCAAACCAGCGCAACCTTCCTTTCATCCCCTTCCAGAACGGCCAGCAGTGCGGTGATCTGATCCGGCATCAGGAATATGACTTCAGGATCTGCCTGTTTTAACGGAGGCAACTTCTGCACCGGATTTGGCTGGCGATACTCACCGAGCTTAATCAGAGTCGTAAACATGCCGGAAAGGCGATAAACATCACGATTAATCGTGGCCGGTGAAATTCCCGCTGCCAGCCTGGACGTTCTCAGCTGTAGCAGGTTCTTTTTGCTGAGCGCGTTCGCCGGCGTATCACCAATTTGAGCAATGGTTTTGAGCAGATGCATTCGCTCAATTTTTCCGTTCTTCAGCGTGATCCCGTGTACTTCCCACCAGTTAGCCAGTAGCTCAGAGATGCGCCGGCGGTCTGAGGGTTGTTTAGACCATTCTTCCGGCTCACTGGCTTTGCTCATCACCCAAAGTTCATACGCTTTCGCGTCAGATTTCCTGCTGAATTTCTTCCGGTATCGCTTTCCTGCTTTACCGGTAGGGCGGATGTCCACCATCCATTGACCATCATCAGTTGGTTTAATGCTCATGGTTGAGCCCTCCTGATTGATGGTGTTGCTTCGTCGTTTGCCGGGCCGGTATGGCTCAGCAGCCAGGCGGAATGTACAGCTAACCATCCCTGCCTGTTAATTGGCGTTACTCTGTTTTTTCTGGCCCACTGTGTGTGAGAGCCGGCGATATCTGGCCGGCTGCTTCAGTGGTTTTGCCGATCATCATCCATAACGTGTACTTCTCGAATCTAGCTGTGCGGACAATCCTTTCAATCGTTTTTAGGCCAACGCCATCACCACCTGATTCAATGTTTCTCAGGCTGCTTAAAGCGAGGCTGCATTCCCTAGCCATCACGGCTTGTGTGATCCCTTCAGCCATCCTGATGGCGCGTATTTTATTTCCATAGTCCTGAGTCATTTGAACTCCCAAAAGTACCGGATTTATTAACGAGGCTACTGATTAGCAGCATCGGCGTTATCGCCTTCGTCGTTTAAATCTTCAGCGCCTTTTGGGGCTACTTGTCCAGCACGTATCGCGGTTTCGCCCGTCATCAGCCATAAAACGTATTTTTGAAACCGTGGATGTGCGCACATCTTTTCAATGATGCTTAGGCCTACCTCTCTCCCGGTTTCGTAGTTTTTAATGGTGCTCAGTCCAATCCCTGTTAAATCACGTAGTTGCATCTGGGTAAGCCCCTCCGCAATACGGATTAATCTTAATTTCTTCCCATACGCTGTTGACATCGTTCCAGATCTCAGACTAGATTAGCGCCATGGTTCCACATCTCAGACCATGACAGTTTCAATAAACCCAACAGCAACTAGAAGCCGTAGGAAGCAGTTAGAAGCAGTTGGAACCTTAAACAGGAGATTATCACATGAGCACGATGAGTGATGGTTTGGAGGTCAAAAGCCTCGCTGACGCAGTTACGTACCAGAAGTTTGGCGAGATGATCGGGAAGCCGGTCAGCGCAATTAAGGCGATGGCTGA
Organism: Pantoea sp. y20; assembly: GCF_054903455.1. Classification (NCBI taxonomy): domain Bacteria; kingdom Pseudomonadati; phylum Pseudomonadota; class Gammaproteobacteria; order Enterobacterales; family Erwiniaceae; genus Pantoea; species Pantoea sp. y20. Next base: position 4,086,470 of record NZ_CM142816.1, on the reverse strand, counting down.
GAACAATAAGCTGCCGCTGATTGAATGGCGTAACCCGGAAAACCCTACCGGCCGAGCTGGTGAAAAAATGGTGTATCTGCCTGAATTTAATCGTGCTATGCGCGATGCATATTACTCCCGTCCGACCGAACAACGCGATGCCTGGTTGCTATGGCTGGGCCTTTAAATGTCAGCGGTACATCAGGTAGTTGAAGTAAACAAGCACGTCAGCCTGTATCGCGGTTTCACAATTCAGCGTTTGCCGCGCAGCGCGGTCGATAAGAATCACCGTTATCAGGTGACAAAAGACGGGATGTATTACGGGCAAGAGTTCGCCCAGGCTGAAGCTCTACGCACCATTGATGGCCTTCACCGTGATCATGAAGTCTGGTGTGAGCGCCTTGGATTTCCAGTAGTGGTTGGCGAGGTGACGAATTGTTCAGAGCCGATGAATGGCAACTAGCGGTTTACCTCACGATTCTGGCGTGGGGATTAATTGAGTCGATGCAGCTGATCATTCAGGACATCTGCCGGCGACAACGGGCAAAGCGTTACAAGGCAAGTAAAAAGGGAATCAAAGCAAATGCGTAATGAATACCAGGTATTAAAAAACAACCTTCTCAACTCCTACCACAACAAAGTTATGGTGCTCAAAGCCGCCACCGCTGTTGCGCCGCAGGTGCGTGAGAACTCCATCGCTGATCACGCTTTCCGCCTGAGTATCGGTCTGGAAGGTCTGGTAACTGTCGCAAATGCCTCGGGTGATGCGGAGTCTGCTGATGAGCTGGAAAAGGTTGTTGCTCAGTGCAGTCGCGGCGAAATTCCACTGTCGGCCATTGCGTGATAATCCGGCGCGGTGCGCCGGGCTTATCCGAGGCATCGCTTGCGAGCGGTGCGCCTGATAAGTCTCAGTGGGGTGAGTATGGCTGATATCGAAAATGGAGAAGGGGCGGTTAACCCTTATGCCGCGATAGCTGCCCCATACCTCCGCAAGTTTCATAAAACGAGAGTTGAGAAATGCGCGGGAACGCCTCTAGAGCGAGCTTTTAATAAGTTGTCAGCATCAGAGAAAAAGGCGGTATTTGTGCTTGGAAATGCCAAAGCGGAAATATGGCCGGGGAAAATGGCGAAGCTGGGACATAACCAGATTGCATTTGTATACAGCCAGTTTTCAGAGCAGGAAAAGTTAACGCTAATTTCCGGCATGAAATCCCTGAAGGAATTGTCCGACAAGATTCCATATAGCCGGCCCGGCGAAGAAGGTGCCGCAAGGCTTACGGAGTATGACGGCAGCGAAGGAGAAGAGCCCGAAGAGGTGCCGATTTCCTGTGTTACCAACGTTACTGAACCGTCGGATATACATCTGAACGTTCTCGGCTTCTGAATTAAATAACCACTCATTTTTTTCTTAATTAGGCGAATTACTCGCCGGGCTTCGTGCAACCTGAAAAAAGGTGACTACATGCAATCAATACCTCGGGCGAAAGTGACGAACTGTGAAAACGTCATGATCTCCATGCTTTCCCAAGCCAATCAGGAGGGCCAGCAGGATAAGGCCTACTCCGTATCAATCCGCCTGAATGCACTGGCGATCATCATCGTTAAAAACCAGCTAAGCCCCGCTGCAACTTCTGAGCTTCTGATGAAAGAAGCCGCGAAGTATGAAGCTCAGGCCGTAGGGGGTTTGTAATGCCAGACATCATTGATATTGCCCAAGAGCACGCCGCCGAAATGCTGGCGCATCAGATTTCTGCAGCAAGGTCGAAAGTAACCGCTGTAAGCAGTTCATTCTGTGAGTCATGCGGAGAGCCTATTCCTGAAGCCCGCCGCCGTGCTGTGCTTGGTGTGTCAACATGCGCAACCTGCCAGGAATTAATTGAGCACCGCGCGAAGGTCGCCGGTATGCGTCAGGGTTGCCGCTCATGAACAAAACCATTCTGAAATGGCCGGGCAGCAAGGCCAAAGTGATGGGCGAGCTGAATAAGCACCTGCCAGCTGGTAACCGCCTGATTGAGCCGTTCGCGGGATCGTGTGCCGTGATGATGAATACTGATTATCCGGCCTACCTCGTTGCTGATATCAATCCTGATCTAATTAATCTGTATCGCCAGATTCAGGAGTTTGAAAAACCATTCACCGCATTAGCCGCCAGCGTTTTTGCCCAGAACGCCGATGAAAAAAGCTATTACGATATCCGCAAGGTGTTTAACGATGACGCCGGCATGACTCTCCTACATCGCGCAGCTTACTTCCTGTATCTGACCCGCCACGCCTACCGCGGCCTTTGCCGCTTTAATCAGCGCGGAGGTTTTAACGCGCCTTATGAGAAGACGGCTAAACCTTATTTCCCGACTGAGGAAATTCAGGCGTTTGCCTTTAAGGCACAACGAGCCACTTTCATCTGTGCTGATTTCACTGAAACGCTGGCGCAAGTCAAAGATGGTGATGTTGTTTATTGCGATCCCCCTTATGACGGCACGTTCACCCAATATCACACCAACGCATTTGCCGAAATTCAGCAGCGCCAGTTAGCGCAGAAGCTGAATGAGTTGGCGACAGTTGGCGTGCCAGTTATTGCTTCAAATAGCGATACCTCTTTGATCCAGAGCCTTTATGGCGACTTTGAACGTCACAGCATTACTGCCCCGCGTAGTATCGGTGTCGCAGCTGGCTCCGGTAAAAAGGCCAATGAAATAATTGCGGTTAGCCGCCCGGCTAAGTCGGGCGAGGTGGCAGCATGAATCTCATTGACGCAGTGATAACCAGAATTATTGATGTCAGACCATATCGTCATTTCTGGTTGGTTGAAGTTGAGGCCAATGCTTACGGGGGTTTGACCAAAACTGAGCTAATCAGAGATACCGAAGAGCAGGCTCGTAGCGTCAAGCCGGGTGATGTCATCGCGGTATGACAGAGATAAACCGCGGCAGAATTGCCCCAACACCTCCACCTCCTTACCCCGGTAAAGCGCCAGAGCCTGCCGGGCCTTATGCATGGAATGCATCCAGAGATTCTGAAGATTTTGCTGTTGACCGAACTCCGGGTGTAATTCGTTATCGGCATGATGGTGAGTCACGTTCTGTTGAGCTATTTGACCTTTTCGGTCAGCGCCGTGAGCGCGATCAGGAAGAACGTGTTTTACGACGTCGCCTGCAAGCGCTTCCGCAATATATTCGGCGCTTTTATGCGCAAAAGCTCACTGAGATCGAAGAAAAACAGGGTAAGAAAAAAGCGGCTCATTGGCTTAAAAGCTCGTTTGGCCGCTTTGTTCTTCCTCGTGTTGATGCCGTTAACCAGCAGTATCAGCCTGACGGCGAAATGCCCCCTGCGCTCATTGAGTTCCGCAGTGATTTTTACCGTATTCCTTGGGCGGGAAAGCGAGAGCTGAAAAAACTCTCATATCTGCTGGCCGATAAATTAACTAACGAGCTGATAAACGAAACCAACCTGCAAATGGAAAAACACGGTGATGCCGAATTTTCTATTTTGTCCGGTTACGGTCGTGCGGCCTGGCTGATCTCTCATTTGAAAATGACTGCGCCAGGCTGGCAGCGTTACTGCGCCGAAGAGCTTACCGCAGAAGAGGCATTATCAGCCGCCGCGCGTATTGAATCATCATCATGGTGGATGCGCCGTCTGCGCAAGTTACATGACCAGTGGCGTGAGCATTTGATGATCGCGTCAGGTTATGTGCATAAGAAAGCGGCACCATATTGCAGTGAGCAAGTGCTCAACGAGTGGGTAGCCCAAAAACGCGCGAATCGTGAATTCCTGAATGCCATGGAGTTGGAGGATCAGGCTACGGGGGAGCGTACATCACTGGCTGATAAAGTAGACGGTAGCGTTGCTAATCCTGCTGTACGTCGCGCTGAGCTGATGGTCAGAATGCGAGGCTTTGAGGATTTGGCAAAAGCTCAGGGCATGGTTGGTGATTTCTATACGCTGACTGCACCCTCCAAATATCACGCAATGCAGGTAAGCGGTAAGCGCAACAATAAATATCAGTCTGCTAATCCGCGCGAAACCCAGCGCTATCTTTGCAAAGTATGGTCAAAGGTTCGCGCTGCATGGGGTCGTAAAGGTATTCGCACTTTTGGCTTTAGGGTTACTGAGCCTCATCACGATGCTACGCCTCACTGGCACCTGCTGCTGTTTTTCATGCCCGAACGTATTGAGCAGGCTCGCGCCATTTTCCGTAAATATGCACTCAAGGTTGATGGTCACGAAAAAGGGGCGGCAGAAGCACGTTTCAAAGTTAAGCCTATGGACGAACAGTTTGGTTCTGCAACTGGATACATCGCTAAATACATCTCCAAAAATATAGATGGCTATGCACTTGATGGTGAAAAGGATGACGAAACCGGCGAAGAGTTGAAGGATATGGCGAAGCGCGTGTGTGCCTGGGCGTCGCGCTGGCGTATCCGTCAATTTCAGCAGATCGGCGGTGCTCCGGTGACAGTTTATCGTGAGCTTGGCCGTTTGCGTGATCGCGATCTTGTTCTGCATCCGGAGATAAAACCTGCTCAGGAAGCTGCGGGCGGATATGACTGGTTTGGATATACGCAGGCGCAGGGAGGGCCATTAGTTCCGCGTGATCTCCTTCGCGTGCGCCTCAGCTATGAAATGACAGAAAACGGTAATGACTATGGAGACACCGTCAGCCGTATCAGCGGCGTTTACTCTCCGTTTTCCGTTAATTCAACCATCTACACCCGCACTACCGATTACAAAATCGTGCCGAAACAAAAGACCAACTCGGATGAGGCTTTTGACATCTCAGGCGGCATCGCCGCCCCTTGGAGTTCTGTCAATAACTGTACGCGGGAGCCACATAATGATGATAAATCCCCAGTAACTCGGATGATTGTTAATGGATACTCGGGCGACACGGAGCCTGTAGTAGCACCTGAAAGTGAAGTTGTTGCGATTAATTTTGAAAAGTTGAGCCGCAAAGAGAGGCGAGAGCTAAATCGTAGGCTTTTATCTAAGGTCCGGCATGAAAGATATAACGACCGAGAGCGCCGTGCTGCTCCAATACGTCGGGAAGTAACAGATCCGAAGGTTCAGCAGCTAGATGATTATGCTAAGTCGGTTGGATGGGAGTTGAGTAAAAGTCAGCTGAAACTTCTGTTATCCGGTGAAAAGATGCGGATAGATGGCAAAATTGTCACTACGACTCGCAATTGTGAATTGATAGTGCGCGAAGACGATAGTGCCGGCATTAAAGCTACTGGTTTATGGCATCATATGAAGTCTCAACACAATATCGACAGTGCCAGTATTAGGCATGATCCTGTCGGAAATTATGCGAAGATGCTTAATCAGATTGATCCTGTTGCTTGGGAGACGTTGTTCGGTTGAGGTGTGAAAAGGTGAAACATGTTTGATAAAGAGCAGAGAGAGCAGCAATCAGATTACTTCATCAGTAATAAAATTAAACGTTGCAGACAATGTCGTAATGAATTGGACTACATGGAAAAGTTCCACTTCACTGACCGGATCTGTTGCAAATGCAAGGGCATTAAATCCTTTATGTCAGACGAAGTGGAATCTACGCAGATTGATAGTGATGAACAAGTGCAACTCTCGGACGCACGGACATCTGAGCTTTATTCTGAATGGCTAAGGTTAAATAAGTTGGCTGAGAAAAAATGGCACTCTGAAAATCAGCCTGATGTATTAATAATGACCCAGCCTAAACATGATAAAAAAGATGCAGAAAGTGTGCCCTCAGAGCGAATTTTTGAAATGATTGAGCAATATGATAACGGCGAATTTGTAGCTATTACCCAAGAAGAGTTAGTTTCGATTTTCTGGGAAATATTACAACGAAGAAAAATTATCGCTTAACCGCTCTACGCAGCACCGGTTAGCGAGCTGTGCGAGTCTGCCGGGCGAGGAAGCGGAAGGGTGCGGGTCATACACTGTGATGCGGATGGAACCAATCCATGCAGATAATTCTTAATTGATATGCTCAGACGCTGACATAAGTTGAACAGGCGCGCTTTCACCGATATACCGTAAGAGAGTTCAACCCGCCCCAAAGCGATAACCGCTATGAAAATCTACGATACGAATTACGGACCTGATACCTTCGGGCGCATACGTATGGGTCTAATTACCGAAATGTTCCTGACTTTCGAAGGCTATCGTAAACCTGAAGTCGGTGATCGTTTGCGTATAGGTTGCCTTTTAAAAGGCATTATTCGAGATAGTTACACGGTTCAGATTATCGACATAGCAGAGTGTGTCGATGAACATAATACTATTTTGATAAAAGTAACTGATCTAAGCTCGAATTTTTTTAATGGCTTTTCTGCGAACTCAATTTTTCATTAGCCCCCATTGGGGGCTGTTTTTTTAGAGAAGTGACAGGTTCTCAAGTGATTTAAAGAAATCTTCAAATGGTTTTTGTCTTCTACCAAAATAGTTATAAGTACTCCCATATAACTGGATGTTCTCTTGAGTTTTAGACTCTTCATCAGATAAGTAAAAGTAGTCAATGGCAAAGTTAAGTATGTCGAATGATTGATTTTCAATGGGGTATTTAGAAGTTATATTTAAAACAAGATAAAGTTCATCTTTGTTGATTTTTTTGCTTATGAATTTATTAAGTAGCTGAGGGTTTGTGACCTTTAAGAATATTATAAATGCAAGAGGTGTCTGATATGTGTCTACGAAGCTAGCAACTTTTTCAGAACCATCCAATACAGCCAGTAAAGAATAACATCTCTCTGCCTCACGTAAGGAGCCTTCATTAATATCAAGTAAAAAACTCAGAACCTTAATGAAATCACCATTTCCCGCTAACAATTTATGTTTATGGTTTAGATGTTTAAGATGTTTAGCAATAGTTGTGTCATTATAATTTTTAGTTGCTTCTTGTGTTCGAACCTTTGGAAGAGTGAACCAGTAATTTACGAATTTATTTAAATAAGTGTGTGAGTCAATTCTTCCATATCTTTGTTCAATACTTCGCTCAAATTGGTTTCGATTCATCACCAATAAAAAAATTACCCCTTCCACGGAAAACAAGTGCTTGATCTTTTCTAATAAATCTAAAGCATAATCGGGTCTCGCTCTATCTAATTCATCAATGATGAAAACTGTTTTTTTATTTGAATCAGTATGGATTTCTTCCAAGAGGTTTTTAAAATAAGTAATATTGGCTTTTTCTTCATCAGCTGATTTTATTTTTTTCTCAACGTAGGCTTCGGCATTGTCTGTTGCCTTGTCAATAACTGCCTTGCTAATTTGACCTGCTGTTCCGCTATCAATCAAACCTGCTGTAGCTGTGCTGATCGCTATCCTCATTCCGCCAGTTAGTATTGTGGCACCCACCTTCTTGGAAGCATTTATGAACTTTTTACCGAACTTTTCTAAAGTACCATCCTCCCTTTCAATCATGGAATATATTTGCGCTGTAAGGGAAATAAATGGATCTGTTAGATAGTCATTTTCAAAGGAGTCAAAGTAAATAACATTTAATGATTCTTTTTCATCAATTTTCAATTGTGAATGCATCATTTGCACAAAAGTCGTCTTACCATTACCCCAGTTGTCGTCAAGGGCTAAAACAGGGTTTGAATCTGGCGATTTTTTTATTATACGCAAAATTTGCGCATAAAAATCCTTACGCCTAAAGATATCATCATTATCCGTAAACCCTTGAGAAAATGGAACTATCTCTTCTTCTGTCATCATTTTTTTCTCCATAAAAATTGATTTTATAAAATGGTTTGTTAATTTTTTCTCTATTACTGTCATAACCATCAAGTTAAATTTAAACATCAAGCCAAATGGTGCAAGAAAAAGTTATTTTTTGCACAAGATTTTTGACAGTCCTATTTCAGCTTCAAGCCAGAACTGATGCGGCTTGCCGATGACCGCAAAAGTGCAAAAAAAAGCACTATTTTTGTGCGCGGGCGAGGCGGGGGAGCAGTCGCGCGCTAAAGGGGGTAGGTGGTCACCTTTATTTTCACGAAAATAGCCCCAAAAATGACGCGCGCTCACGCGCTCTGTGTTTTGGTCTGGTGCTGGCGAGTAAAAACAAAGAGCCCCGCAGCATGGCGCTGAGGGGCTCTGGTGATTAGTGTGATATGAGGGCAGGTTTGGCAGTGTTCAGTCGCCGGCTTTATCTTCTGCAAGAGCGTAAGGGCTGAACTGGAAAACCTCTACGCCCAGCCAGTCGTTTACAGCCTTAAGTGATTCCATAATCGGGTAGAGCTCGTTAATGGCAAACACCCTGGCTGCTTTCACTATGTCGCCGAGCCCGCTGGTATTATTTGGCATGACACCCATCAGTTGCGGAGGCACACGGTGAATGGCCAGCATGTCATCACGCGTTGCGTCTTTAATGCCGGTGAATTCATCTTTAGCCGCAATCTGGCTGAATGGCAGGATTTGCAGGCCGTCTTTCTTCCCGCCAGCGGCGTATACAAATAAATTTTTAAACGCGCCGTTGCCGCGCGCGTCCTTTAGTGACCGTTTAAGTTTTTCCACGTCAGCGGTGTTAGCAACGGGATCGGTAAGATAGACAATTACGCCGGCATGACTGCCGTTGATGTAATAATTGCGGCGGAACAACGTAGCCTCACCGTTAAGCATGATGGATTGCAACGCGGACATATATTCAGGGGCACCGTAAATTTCCTGATGGATACTGGCGTTGCGCAGGTGGAAGACCTTGCCGGGTTCAAATGCGTAATCCTCCTGGTAATAGGTTACGAACCAGTACTGATCGAGATCCACACCACGGCGGGTATATTTGGCGAGCGTATGTTTGAGCTTCAGGGGCTGGCCGAGTCGGTTGTCACGGCGCTCAAGATAGGCGTCACCGAACACCAGATAATCCATGACAAACGCACTCGCATCCTGCCGGGACAGCAGCGGATGAGGTTTGAAACACGACATAATCACATTACGTTTGAAGACCAGCGGTGATTCATGATGAACCGCGCCGGCCAGCAGCCTTGCCAGCCCGTAAGGGCTAATCGGCGGTTCATACCATCGACCGTTGCTGGCGCACTCCATGCAGTCCTGCAAATCGCGCTGATCCATAATCGACGTGGGTTCACCAAAGCTGAATGACTCAATTCCCTGAATGGGCTCAATGGTTTCACCCTCGTGCTGGCCGCTGGCAAGCATGGTTGCTCCGTTACTCATGATCAGAATTCCTCAACAAAGCTATCAGTGCCGCTGCCGGCGTCATTACCCAGCGGTTCATTTTGTAGTGCATGCATCGCAGCCCAGGCTAAATCGCCGTGGCTGCTGCCGCGCGTGCGGTCTGATGCGTAAGAGGTCTGGCCGCTCTGCGTGACGAATTTACGGATCGTCATAAAGCTGCTCACTATGTCCATCATGCCGGCGTCATATTCAAAGCGGCCGGCACGAATAACCATCTGAGCCTTCAATACCAGCTGGCGTTTAACTGCCGGGGTGTACACGTGCATCTGTGCTGCCGGGAAGAATTTCAGTACCAGCTGGTAAACCGCTGCGCCTATGCCCGTGCCATCAATATCGATGTGCTGAACGTTATAGGTGTGCGTAAGCCGCTCGATGTATTTCGCCTGCTCTTCAAACTCCATGCCGCGCAGCTGATGGCGCTCAATGATGCGAAATTTTCCGCCCGGAGCCAGCGGAGGAGCGAGCACGACGAGTCCCGCGCTGTCGCCTTTATCGCTGCTGCCATTGGGGTCGTAGCCTATCCACACGGGGCGATTGCCGAGCGGGCGGGGTGCGTAAGGGTTCCAGTCAGGCCAGATGCCGCTGTAACCATCAACGCCGCAGCCAATCAGGGCGTTGTAGTTAAACGCGCGCTCGCCGGCGACAACGAATTTGCACATGTAGAGGTTATCGAAATCCTCATCACTGTTTTCGCTGTGGATTTCTTCCAGGTCGATTAGCGGGAAGCCCTGATCGATAACGTCCTGCACGGTGACAACCTGACGCCAGATGTTGTCGCCGCACTGTGCCCCGTTCTTCAGCGCCTTATGCGACAGGTCCAGTTCAACCTGCTGACTTTTAGGTTTTCCCCGGTTGTACAGGTCGCCATTCCAGAATTTATAAGCTTCATGCTCTTCGCTGGACGGGGTTGAAAAATATGTGCGTCGCAGCCCTACCTGCGTCGCCATACCGGCAGCCACTTTTCTCAGGTTCAGGAAATTGGCAACCCAGAACGCCTCGTCAAAATAAAGGTCGCCGGTATAAGACTGTGCGGTTGCCGCTGATGTGCCGAGGAAGTAAAGCGTTGCGCCGTTAGACAAAATGATCGCATCGCCACCCTTCAGCTCAACGCCAATGCTGCGGGCCAGAAAGATGATGAATTTTTTAAACTGGAACGCCTGAGCACGGGATGCGGACAGGAAAATCTGGTTGGTTCCTGTTTCCAGCGCGCGCAGCAGAGCTTCGCGGGCAAAGTACCAGCTTGCACCAATCTGACGGCTTTTAAGGATAAAGCGGTTACGCAGATTGCGCTGTTTGTACCAGCGCTTCTGATGCTCGAACAGCGATTCCAGCACCTGTGATCGCAGCTCAGTGATCTGCTCTGCGGAGAAGTGGTTTTTCGGCGTCTTCTTCTGCTGCTCCTTGTCCTGCTCCTTTCTTTCATCACGCGCAAGCCGCGCCAGCTGGCGGCCAAGCAGGTCAATCGTCTTGAAGTCGTGCGCGCTCAAATCCTCTTTTTCGATCATGCGAAGGTAGCGAACGTCAGTTCGCTCGAGCGCACGCTGTATGGGCGTGGATTTATCCCATTCATCCCGGCGGCGCCAGGAATAAAGCGTGTTGGCCTTCACCCCTAATCGCTGCGCGATTTGCGGGATGCTGTATGCCTGCCAGTAAAGGGCTTTGGCTTCTGTGCGGGGATCGAGTGCTGTTTTCATGAATACAGGCTATCGCGCCCGCGCGAGGTCGAATATCGCCGGCGGTTGTCACAGACGTCTCACAATTCCCTTATGTAGCGCGGGTTTGCCCGGTTGCGGAAGATAGGGGCTCAGGGTTAAAGAGCCTAAGTCAACCGGAGCAAACAGAATGCCGAAGTCAAAAAAATTCCGCGTAGCCGTGGAGGGTGCCACCTGCGATGGCCGCGTGCTGGAGCGCCAGCATATTCAGGAAATCGCGGACACTTATAGCCCGCAGGTATACGGTGCACGCATCAACCTTGAACACCTTAAGAGCCTGAGCCCTGACAGCACGTTCCGCATGTATGGCGACGTTGAAGCCGTCACCGCTGAGGAAATTAAAGACGGCCCGCTTGCCGGTAAGCTGGGCCTGTATGCCCTGATTGACGCCACCGATGATCTGGTTGCGCTGAACAAATCCCGCCAGAAAGTCTACAGCAGCATTGAGTTTGACCCGAAATTTGCGGACACCGGCAAAGCCTACCTGATGGGGCTGGCCTTTACGGACAGTCCGGCAAGCCTTGGAACTGAAATGCTGCAGTTCTCTGCCAAAGCGGCGGCAAACCCACTCGCAGCCCGCAAGACCAGTGCTGGCTGCTTCTTTACCGAAGCACTTGAAACAGCCGTCGAATATGAGGAGGCCGCGCCACAGCAGGAAAACGGCAAAAAGTTCTTCTCAAAAATTAAAGACCTGATCACCGGCGGCGAGCGTCGCTTCAGTGCAGAAACGGGTGAAATCCGTCAGGCGGTTGAGCTGGTTGCTGAATCTCAGGGGCAGGTACTGGACAAGGTGGAAGCGCTGAGTCAGCAGCAGAGCGGTATGGCGAAGGCAGGCGATTTGGAAAAGCTAAGTAATGACCTGACCGAGCTGAAAAAACTGCTCGAGACGCAGGACGGTGGTTACAGCCAACGCCCGGCATCACATGGCAGCAACGGCGTGGATAAAACAATGCTGGCTGACTGCTGATCCTACGACCAGTTAAACGATAACCCGATTAAGGAAACGTGAAATGAAATTAGAAACCCGCAAGCTGTGGGATGGTTATAGCCAGCGTCAGGCCGAACTTAACGGCGTGCCGGCGCAGCATGTAACAGCGCACTTTGCAATCGCGCCAAGCGTGTCGCAGAAGCTGGAAGATAAAGTGCAGCAGTCCAGCGAATTTCTACAGAAGGTTAACGTAGTGCCTGTATCTGAACAGGAAGGCGAAAAGCTGGGTCTGGGTATCAGCGGCCCGGTGGCTAGCGCCAATGCCGGCAGCACTGCGCGCCGTGAGCCACGCTCCGTGCATACGCTCGAAAACGATAAGTATCGCTGCGAGCAAACCAACTTTGACACCTTCATCAACTATGCCCAGCTGGATATGTGGTCAAAATTCCCTGACTTCCAGCAGCGCATTAGCAATCAGATCATCAAGCGTCGTGCGCTTGATCGCATCATGATCGGTTTCAACGGCACCAGTCGTGCGGATAAGTCAGACCCGGCTGCTAATCCGCTGTTGCAGGACGTGAATATTGGCTGGCTTCAGAAGTATCGCGCCAATGCCAAGCAGCGCGTGATGTCAGGCGTCACCATTACCAGCCGTGATGAGAGCAACAAAATTATTGCCAGCGGTCAATACGGCAACCTCGATGCGCTGGTTTACGACGCAGTCAGCTCACTGCTTGATGAGTGGTTTAAAAACGACCCCGATCTGGTTGTCGTAACGGGCCGAAACATCATGACGGCGCGTGAGTATCCGCTTATCAACGGTATCAGTGATAACAATCCGAACAGCGAAGCGCTGGCTGGCCAGCTCATTGCATCGCGCAAAACTATCGGCAACCTGCCCGCCATCATCGCGCCGTTTTTCCCGGAAAAAGCGATGTTCATTACCTCGCTCAGCAACCTGTCGATTTACTGGCAGGAGGACAAGCAGCGCCGGATGCTGAAGGATGAGCCGGAATATAACCGCGTCGCAACCTATGAATCGTCCAATGATGCATTCGTTATTGAAGACTACGGCTACGGCTGCCTGATTGAAGATATCAGCTGGGCAACTAAAGCCTGATTGGGCACATAACTCACAGTGACCCGTCGGGCAAGCCCCGGCGGGCAGGGGGAAACATGCTTACACCTGCACGCCGCCATTTTGAATCGGTCATGGCGCAGAACCGCGGAACGGCGGTTAACACGCTGGCAGACCAGACCGCCTATGAGCAGATGCTGCATCGCCTGCGCGTGGATAAAAATCGCCTTCAGGGTATTCAGGCTAACAAAGGCAAGGCGGAGGCCAAGCGCGAACTGTTGCCGAACTATCAGGGCTGGATTGACGGCGTTTTAGCGTCGGACAGCGGCCAGACTGATGCGGTGCTGACAACGGTCATGCTGTGGAATATCGATGCCGGCAACGTGGCGGAAGCGCTGCGTATCGGTGAGTACGTCATCCGTCACAAGCTGGCAATGCATGACAACTTCAACCGCACGCCGGCAGTGGTGCTGGTTGATGAAATCAGCGATCCGGTACTGGCAAAGTTTAAAGCCAGTCAGGCAGAGGTGCCGCTTAGCGTGGATCTCCTAAAGGCGTTGGACGGACTGACGGCTAACGAAGACATGCCCGAACCAGTGCGTGCGAAGCTGTGGAAAGCCATCGGCTACACCCTGCGCATCAGTGCGGACACGCAGCCCGAAGCGCTGGAATACCTGCGTAAAGCCATCGCGGAATACAGCGATATCGGCGTGAAGCGTGACATTGAAATCCTTGAGCGCCTCATCAAAGCGGCGTCGGGCGCCAGCGGAGAGGGTGATATTCCGCGCTCATCGGTCACAGCCATGACAGTCACGGGCGCAGACGCTAGCGGGCCGGAAGCCGCGTTAATTACCGCTGAGTCAGACAGTGAAAAGCCTCTTTCTGAAGGTGGTGCGTCGGAAGCGCCAGCGCCAGCTGCCGAAGTTTCTGAAACAGCGCCAACGGCACCGGCTAAACGTGGCCGTCCTGCAGGAACAAAAACAGCTGCGGGTAAAACGAAAACCAGCGCAGCTGCGGCAAAGAAAACGTCCGGTGCTTCAAAAGCCAGGACAGGAGCGGCAAAAGCCGGCAAGCCGCAGTAAACGAATGTGCCCCCGCGCACCGGGCGGCACGGTTGAGGTGAGCTGCACAGCAGTATCAGTTCAGCCGTCCACCGCCCGAACTTTGAGAGAAGAGCCATGAGCTTCGTAGCCCGTAAAGACATCAACCCGATTGAGAGTGACGCACCGGATATCAATGACGGGGGCGTAACGGTGAAAGCCGGCGCTTTCTGGCCTGAAATCAGCCTGGCAAATCTGCGCCAGTCGATGCGCCTCAACGGTCTGGTGACAACGGACAGGCTTCAGCACAACACCCGTGAAGCGGTACGCAGCGTCACACATCAGCTGGCTGACTGGAAGGCCGGGCAGGAAGCGGGCGGCTTCACTGCACTGGCCCGCGTGCCGGCAGACGAGATAGACGGGCAGTCGGAGCTGGTCTACTGCTATCAGCGCGCCGTGTACTGCACGGCCAAAGCGCTGCTGACTGAAGGGTATCGCGACGTTGACACGACAGGGCAGGGAGAGAAGCACGCGGCGGCGCTGACCTCCCAGATTGATACGCTCTGGCGCGATGCGAACTGGGCAATTCGCGATATTCAGGGCAGCGGGCGCGGACTGGCGGAGCTTGTCTGATGCAGGTGCGGGCGCTACAGGGCGATACGCTGGATTTGGTCTGTCAGCGCTATTACGGCCGCACTCGCGATATCACAGAGGCGGTGCTGAATGCCAATCCGGGTCTGTGCGAATCAGGGCCTTTTCTCTCTGCGGGGCAGGAAATCTATCTGCCGGATATAGATCCGGCGCCACAGGCGGAGACAGTGCAGCTATGGGACTGACCATGGACCGGCTTGTGTCGTTTCTTTCCTACCTTCCTTCGGCGTTTCTGACGTCGCTGGGGCTGCTGTCTCTGACGCAGTGGGCAACGCTGATCGGTGTGGTGCTGGGCATCCTGACTTATCTGCTTAACCGCCGTCATAAACAGCGCATTGAGGCCGAGGAGCAGAAGCGGACAGCCATTTTCAAAGAGATGGCCGAGCGTGCGACACAGCACGATCTGCCCGAAGTGGCCTGCGCGATGCAGGAAATCGCAATGCAGGAAACGAGGCGCAAAGTCGTATGAGCATTAAACGTAAGGCTGTGACCTGCGCCGTGACGGTGATCATCGGTCTCATGGGCGTGAAGTATGCCGGTGAAATCCGTACCAGTGAAAAAGGGCTGGCGCTGATTGGCAATGCCGAGTCATGCCGGCGCGATCCCTACGTCTGCCCGGCAGGCAAGCTGACCGCAGGCATTGGCTCAACCACATCAATCAATCCGCATCACTTTTACAGCGACGATGAGATTGCGCTGATGTGGGCGGAAGACGTTAAGACGGCGGAACGCTGCGTAAACCGTAATTTTAACGGGCGCGAGATGAATCAGAACCAGTTTGATGCCATGACTTCAGCAGCATTCAACATGGGGTGCCTGAATCTCATCTGGTACACGGACAGGGTAAACGGGCAACGGCTGAAAACCACGCTATGGCGCAATGCGCAAACTCGTCAGTGGGGTGCCATGTGCGGACGCCTGCGAGACTTTGTAAACGCCGGCGGCGTAAAGCTGGCAGGTCTTGTGAAGCGCCGCGATGCCGAGGCAAAGCTTTGCCTGACGCCGGAGGGATTATGAATCAGCTGAAGTTAAGTCCGGTTTTGATCCTGCTGATTGTGACCGTGCTGGCCATCGCGGTTGCCGGATGGGGATTTCTGAGCAGCCGCAACGCCAGAACCGAACTTAGCCAGGCACAGAAAGAGATTGAGAGCGCGGCGGCCGTCATTGGAAACGTGCAGCGCACCATGACCATTTTTAATCAGATTTCAGCGGAGCGGGCCCATGAAAAAGAATCAGATCGTCAGCAGGGTGAGCATGACCGCGCCGCGCTGCGTGAGGCCATTGCGGGTGATCGCTGCGCTGCTGAGTCTGTGCCTGCTGATGCTGAGCGCCGGCTGCGTGAAAAAGCAGATCGTATACGTGCCCGCGCAGTGTCCCCGTCTGCCGGCGGAGCTAATGCAGGCAACGGCGGTACCTGAGCCACGCATGGCGGGCTCACGACTGTCATGGGGTGAATCGCTGGAGTGGAATGACGCGCTGCTTGATGCGCTGGATAGCGCCAACAAAGACAAAGCCTCGCTGCTGAAAGCCGACAGCATCAGGGCAGGAGACTGACATGCTGAAAGCGGATTTACTCAGGGCGCTCATCGTGGCGCATCAGCCGTGGTTCAGGGATAACCCTGACCGGCTTGAGGTGTATGCGACCAGCGGTAAGGTAAACGCAGGCGGCACAGCGTCAGCATCATACCGCTATGAATATGAATTGAACGTACTGGCAATGGATTATCCCTATGACCTCGACAGCCTGACGCTGCCGGTGCTGGCATGGGCGCGCCGGCATCAGCCTGCGCTGCTGCTGAATCCGGATCTGCGGCGTGAAGGGATACGGTTTGAAGCTGAAATTCTGGATAACGACACGGCGGACGTGCTTTACACCATCAAGGCCAGTGAAATGGTGATTGTCACCTTCGGCACTGACGGTAAACCGGTAGCTAAGCACCGCGACGAGCCGGTAAACGCCGATGTGTTCCCGCCGGGCGATCAGTGGTCACTGCTGGCGAACGATGAAACGGAGGGCAGTTTAAATGGCTGATGTGCTGCTGTTCCATGAGCTCGACGCCATTATCCGTGACGTGCTGGGGGTGACCAAACCTACCACGCGCCGCAGTATGGCCCGCCGCATTGCAGGTGATATCCGCCGCAGTCAGCAGAAGCGTATAGGCAGGCAAAAGAACCCTGACGGCTCTGCGTATAAAGCGCGTCGTAAAAAGAAAATCGGCACACAGGGCGGCATCCGTTTTATTTACAAAGGTGATACCCGCAGCCTACGGAACTGGCGGCACAGTAAAGGGCGCTATGGTGATCGCATGATCACCGGATTCGATGAGGAGCGGGGCGCAATACGTTCTTTTCTGCGTGATGACATTGAGCACTATCTCAGCATTGATCTGCGCCGCAGTGAAAAAACCAAGACCCGGCCTGACCCGATGTTCCGCCGGTTGCGTCAGGCGCGATTCCTCAAAGCGAATGCTTATCCGGATGCGGCTGTCGTGGGCTTTTCTGGCCGAGCTGCAGCAATTGCCCGCGTGCACCAGGACGGGCTAAGCGACAAAGTTTCACATAACGCTACCGCGCGCTATCCGCAGCGTCAGCTGCTGGGGCTGACTGAAACGGATCTGGATGCGGTGGCAAATGCCATCACTGATGCGCTTAAGGGGGCAAGGTGAATGATTTAACACTGGCTGAGCTTAACCGCCTGCTGATGAGCATGATCCGCGTCGGCATCGTAACGGAGGTGGATTTGCTCATGACCGTGGCGCGCGTGCAGACAGGCGGGCTTCAGACTGACTGGATCCGCTGGGGTGCTGACCGCGCCGGCGATGCCGTTACGTGGTGGGCGCCATCCGTTGGAGAGCAGGTCGTGATTCTGGCTCCCGGTGGCGCGCTGGAAAACGCCTTCATTGCGTTCAGCCTCTACAGCGATTACGCGCTGCCGCCGGATAACGGCAAAAAAACAAATGTGACGCGCTACCCGGACGGGGCGATGAAAAGCTATGACCCGGCAGCCGGGCTTCTGAGCCTGCTGGCGATGAAAGCCGGACTGATTGATATGAGTGGAACGCTGACGCTGAACGTTGGCCGTCTTGTAATCAATGCCGGCGAAACAATCATAAACGGCGAAGTGGTTCAGGGCGGCGGCCAGATGAGCTCAAACGGTGTGATTGCTGATGCGCACGTGCACGACAAGGTTAAGTCTGGCGGCGATATGTCAGGGGGGCCGCGGTGAGTACCGGCTGGAAGGGAATGAACAGCGCTGACGGTGCTGTACTGGATGACGAAGACCATCTGCACCAGTCAGTTAATAACATTCTGCTGACGCCGGCAGGCTCGCGGGTGATGCGTCGCGATTACGGCTCGGCCATCTTCTCGCTGATTGACCAGCCTGACAATGCAGTGACACGCCTGAAGCTGATGTCAGCAGCCTGCATTGCGCTCTGGCGCTGGGAACCACGGCTGACGCCGGTAGCTGTGACGGTGGAAACGACGGCACAGGGGGCGGTACAGATGATGGTCAAATCCCGCCGCAGCGATAGGTCCTCAACCATTACAACCGATATCACTCTGAAGGAGGGCCAATGAGCGGAGTCATCGACTTATCACAGCTGCCGGTGCCGCAGGTTGTCGAGGTGCCGGACTATGAGGCATTACTTGCTGAGCGAAAAGCCTACTACGTTTCGCTTTTCCCGGCATCGCAGCAAGCGGCCATTGCGCGCACGCTTGAGCTGGAGTCTGAGCCGGCGCTGATGCTGTTGCAGGAAGGATGCTATCGCGAAATCCTGCTCTGCCAGCGCATCAACGAGGCGGCGGTAGCCGGCATGGTGGCATTTTCTACCGGCACGGATCTGGACAATCTGGCGGCTAACAACAACGTCACCCGCCTGACCATTACGCCGGCAGAAACCTCTGCGGTGCCGCCGCTGGATGCTGTGATGGAAGATGACAGTGATCTGCGGCTGCGTGTGCCGGCAGCCTTTGAAGGGCTGTCAGTTGCCGGGCCAACCGCCGCCTATGAATCCCACGCGCGCAGCGTGGATGGCCGCGTGCTCGACGTTTCGGCGACGAGCCCAAGCCCGGCGGTAGTTGTGCTGACGGTGCTGGCGCGGGAAGGCGACGGCACACCGCCGGCGGATTTGCTGAATGCAGTGAATGTTGCGCTCAACGGTGAATCTGTTCGCCCCGTGGCTGATCGTTTGTCCGTGCAGCCGGCAGTTATCAGCAGTTATCAGGTTAAAGCAACGCTGCATCTGTATGACAACGTGGCGGGCGCGCCTTGTCTGGCGGCCGCGAGTAAAGCGATGGCGGCTTACATTGCTGAACAGCGAAAGCTGGGCCGTAGCGTGCGCCGCGATTCTTACAGCGCCGTGCTGCGCGTGGCCGGGGTGGACTGGGTAGAACTTCATGAGCCCGCAGCGGATATGATTTTTGACCGCACGCAGGCGGGATACTGCACGGCGGTATCGGTTGAGGTGGCGAGCGATGAGGTGCTTGCATGACGATAAAAAAAAGCCTTCTGCCGCCATCTGCCACAGATACAGAAATCCGTCTGGCTGAAGCGCGTAGCGGATTAAGCACGCTGAACGTGCCGCTGCGAGATATCTGGAATCCTCACACATGCCACGTCTCATTATTGCCCTATTTGGCGTGGTCAAGATCCGTTGATCGCTGGGATGAGAACTGGACGGAGGCGGTAAAACGGCAGGTGGTTATCGATGCGTTTTACATCCATCGTCGCAAGGGAACCATCAGCGCGATCCGCCGCGTGGTTGAGCCGTTCGGTTTTCTGATTCGCGTAATTGAGTGGTGGCAGACCAATGAAGCACCCGGCACCTTTCGCCTGGACATCGGCGTGCAGGAACAGGGCATCACGGAAGAAACCTATCAGGAGCTGGAGCGCCTCATCAGCGATGCGAAGCCGTGCAGTCGTCACCTGCTGGGGATGTCAATCAATCTACAGGTGACAGGCGCACTACCGGTATCAGTCGTGAGTTACAGCGGGGACAGCGTGACGGTTTATCCGTATACCCCGGAATTAATTTCAGTGGGCGGCACTACGTGGCAGGGCGGTGCGGTTCATTTAGTGGATGAGGTGAAGGTGAGCGCATGACAACAAAATATTATGCAATTTTAACGAGCGCGGGTGCCGCGAAACTGGCGAATGCTGCGGCGCTAGGTATGCAGGTGAAAATAACTAAAATGGCTGTTGGTGATGGAAATGGCGTGCTGCCTGTGCCTGACCCAGCCAGAACTGCGCTGGTGAGAGAGGTGCGGCGTGCGGTACTTAACTCGCTCAGCGTTGACCCTGACAACACAAATCAGATTATCGCTGAGCAGGTCATCCCTGAAAGTGAGGGCGGTTGGTTCATTCGTGAAATCGGCCTGTATGATGATACGGACACGCTGATTGCTGTGGCTAATTGCCCAGAAACTTACAAGCCGCTTCTTGCTGAAGGTTCCGGACGTACACAGACTGTGCGCATGATTATCATCGTCAGTAGTACCGAAAGCGTAACGCTGAAAATTGATCCATCTGTGGTGCTGGCGACGCGCATGTATGTGGATAACGCGGTGCTGATCGTGCGTCAGTATGCTGACAGCCTGATGAATAGCCATAATGCAGCCGCAGATCCCCATAAGCAGTACGCGCCTAAAGAAAGCCCGTTATTTAGCGGAATACCAAAAGCGCCAACAGCAGCGGCAGGTAATAACTCAACGCAGCTGGCAAATACTGCTTTTGTTCAGGCCGCACTGGCTGCTCTTGCTGGCACCGCGCCGGAAGCGCTGGATACGCTAAAAGAACTGGCTGATGCTCTGGGTAATGATCCTCATTTTTCAGCAACAGTGATTGATGCTCTGTCAAAGAAGATGGACATTGCTAAGAACGGCGCGGATATAGCTGATGTCGCAGCATTTCTGGCAAATATAGGGATGGGATCTGCGGCTAAACGTGACGCCGGTACAGGTGATAAACAGCTGCCTGATATGTCTGCTTTCGGTTTTTCGCGAAATGGTCAAAACGGCTGGTCAATTCTGCCTAATGGGATGATCCGCCAGTTTGGTACGGTCACCCTCTCTCCAGCTGGAAACTTCAATAAGCAGACGCTTGGTGGAGTTGATTATTATACGCACTACTACCGCATTGCTTTTCCTCGTCAGTATCCGGGGGCGCAGGTTGCCACGCTCGCCACACTCGCGAGCCCGGCTTACACAACGCAGGGATCGATGGCGGGTAGGTCTCTGGCCGTACACCGGGACACCGATACAGGCAGTGATGTTTCAAAGGCGCGCTTTACGCTTGCTTATACGACAACGATATTAGGTGAAGCGCCTACCATTCACTTCGACTCAACAGGATACTGACGTGGATAATAATTATTTTAGTGCTGAGACGCTGGGGTTTTATCCAGGCAGCGAAGAGAAGCCTTCTGATGCAGTTGAGGTTTCACCACAGGTTGAGAGCTTCTTAAGAGAAGTGATTGTGTGGGGAGCGAGCAAATTTAAAGTCTCAAAAGATAGTGTGCAGGTGGAGTATCCAGCAGAGCTCGCTAGTTACGTAATTGAGTATGGCGCACCAAAAGAATTTTCATCGCGATAACCAAGTAAAATAAAGCCCGCAGATAGCGGGCTTTATTATTTACAGATTTACCAGTGACAGCACATCACTCGTTGAAATGCTTCCTAACCCTTCACGAATATCCTCGCTCTGCTTTTTCAGCGTCAGCGTAAACTCAATTTTTTGCGCCTTGCCGTCCTGCATGAACTCTGTACGATTCTCCCGGATACTGGTAATGGCAAACATGCCGTAAATCGTGCCTGTGCCTTCAATCAGGGGCCATGCTTTGCCGCCGTAAGCCATGGTGCGAAGCGCGGCCAGTGACACATCACCACCGGTAATTTCCGGGTACAGCGTGCCGGTAAGCGTGATCGTATCTTCGCCCGCACCTATGTACTGCCACTTTGCCGATTTCCCTACCCGGTCATTTTTAACGTGACGAAATTCTGTCTGCTGCTCCAGCGACTGATATGGCGCTGTCTGGCGCATGAAAACGAACATGCCGTAAATCATCATCATAAAATCACCTATTCTCTGTCGCGCAGCTGTGAGCGGCGGCGGTTATCACGTTCACGCAGGAGCCCGTCAAGCTCGCGGCGCACCGCTGAAGCCAGGCTCTTTTCGTCCATTTTTGCGCTTTCGTAAAAATTGATTGTCAGGTTAATCATGTCGCCGCCCGCAGCCGCGCTGATGGCGGCTGTCGTCAGGCCGTCCGGATTTGACCGTCCTGCAGGTGTGACAGGGACTGGCATAGCGGCTGAGAGTGCCCGTGTTGGCCATGTCGCTATGCCGCGCACCATGTCGCCTACGCGCTGGGTAATTCCGGCCATGCTCGATGCGGGAGTGCTAATCGTTGGCTCCCGCCAGTCACCCACAACCGGCAGCACCTGGGGATGGTCCTTAAACACAATTTCGCCGAGCTTGTCAGGATCGCGTGCGGCGGCGCTGACATCAGTGGCGCTATCAGCGGCTGACTTTTTCTTTTTGCCGGGATTGGTGCCTTTAAGTGCGTCAAAGCCTGAAGCGCTGGCCGGTGATGCGGTAGGCGGTGAGGCCGGCGGCTTGGGTGGTGCATTCTGAACGGCTGCGGCAACGGTTTTTGCCGGCACAGGATTCCATGCCTGCGCGACCATCTTTTTCTGCTTGTCGTCCCATATGTACATGACCGGCGCTTTTGGCTTAGCCGGTGCGGCGGCGTCCATGACGTTTGCGACCTCTTTGGCAGCGTTCGCCGCTTCAGGGATGGCGCCAAGTTTTTTCAGCAGGTAGCCAATACCCTCAGCCACTTTAATGATGACGCTGAGCACGCTGGAAACCGCATTGCCCACAATCACCCCGAATGACTGACCGGCTTCCGTGCACTCCTTCAGGGAGTCAGCAGATGTTTTCACCGGTTCAAAGAGATTTTTAAACCAGTTCCACACGCCAGAAATCGCGTTGCCTATGCCTTCAAACACTGGAATCAGTCCTGAAAACGCGGAGCGAACAGGGGCAAGCCCTGTGATTAAGCCGTCAAAGAATCCACTGAAAAAGGCTTTGATCGGTGACCAGTATTTCCAGATAAGGAGTGCTGCTGCTGCAACGGCGGCAACGAGCAGACCGATAGGGCTCAGCAGAAACCCAACAATGGATGAAACGCCAATCAGCGCGTATCTGACTGCCGCAAGGGGGGATGTGGCGACCCACATCAGGGTTGTTCCTATCTTGCTGGCACCGGCTGTAAAAGTGGCAAAGGTGGTCGCGGCCATTGCTGACATCTGTGCCCGCAGCAATGTCAGCGCCTGAAGGGGATTGCGGAAAGCCGATACCAGCGCCTGTCCGGCATTTTCTGCCTGCTCTTTTATCGCATTTAACGCGCCGCCTCTGAATGAATTAAGGATGCCTCCCTCATCATCATTGTCTCCGCCTTTCAGGGCGCCAAGACCTCCCCTGATCCTCTCAAGCCAGCTAATACCTTCAGCGGCTTCGCTGCCTGAGAACAAACTGATGAAGGATTTAAATGCTTCACCTGCTGAGCCGGATGCCGGGGTGATGTTTTTGAACCGTGCCGCCATACCCGCCAGTGAAGTGAGTGCGCCGCCAAAGCCCCTCCCGCCGCCAAGCAGTGTCAGGCCGAGTCGCATGGCACCCAATGGCACAAGCACCGCACCGATAGCCAGCGCCAGCGATCCCATTATGGCAAGCGCTACGCCAATGACGGCGGCAACCTTCAGGAGGGAAGCGACTACCGCGGGATTGGCTTCTGCCCACGCCCGAAAACGCTGCGTTATCTGTGTAACGTATTTAATGACGCTCATGGCGGGGCCGCGCAGCGTTTCGCCCAGGCTGCTGAAGCTGTTATTCATAGCAGCTTTGGCAATCAGATACTGCGCGGACACAGAGTCTTTGTTGATATCTGACTCGCGGCGCATTGAGCCTTTTGAGGCTTCGCCATTGACCAGCTGTAACTGCCGGTAAAGTTCGGGAAGGTTGTTTGCCAGTTTGGCTGCGTCATCACCGAATTCTTTGCCAAAAATCTGCGTCAAAACGGATGTCTGTTTATCAGGGCTGAGTTTCTTCGCAGCCTCGAGCACGGTAATAATGGTGCCCATTGCATCTGTCGGCATCGCCTTCTGGATTTTTTCAGCGCTAAGGCCAAGCGAATTCAGGCCATCGGTAAAGTTCTGTCCCTGTGTGGTGGCAATAGCGAGCTCACGCACCATCGCATTGGTAGCGCTGGCGGCAATTTCTGGCGCAGCGCCTAACGTCAGGAAAGTCGAGCCCAGCGCGGCCGCTTTACGGTAATCGAGCTTGTCTGCAATACCACCTACACGCTGTAGCACGTCGATAATGTCTGCACCCTTGGACTTTGCATTGTCATCCAAATAGTTAAGTGCATCACCGAGCTGCTCAATATTCTGCGTAGGCACTTTGTACAGGCCGGCGATTTTACCCAGACTTTCAGACAGCTCGCCAGCGGGCAGGTCGAACGAGGTAGCGGCCATTGCTGCAGTATTGGCAAAGCTCATTAAATCGGCTTTTTGCTTTTCCCAGGGATCGTCACCGTTTGACACGCCCATGCGTGCGCCCCCGGCGACCAGCGCGGCATAATCCTGTGCGCCATTTTCCATAGGGAGAGTTTCGCTGGCCGCTTTGATAGACTTTTGCAGGTCGTAATACTGTGCTGTGCGGTTGCCACTGGCGTCGCGCAGGTCATTAACCTGCTTGGCGACGTCTTTCATGGCATCTTCCATGCTGGCGTAGCTGGTTAAAGATTTAACGACAGGCGCAACCGTAGCGGCACCTGCTACAACGGCTTTCATCCCGCCGCCGGTCAGGCTGTCGCGGCGCTCTTTCGCCCTGTCATAATTACCCTGCGCGCGACTGACCGCCGCCAGCCTTCGCTGCTGTTCTGACAGTTGCCGGTTGTATTCGCCTGTCCTACGGCTGATTTGTTCTGTAGCCGTTGAACCATTACGCAGCACAATGCCGTGGCGCAGCATGGAGGAACTCAGCGCGCCAAGTTTCGCGCGTTCCTCATTCTGTGCACGGGTCAGCTGACGGATACTTTCAGATTGTCGTCTTAGCGCGGCAGTCTGCTCTTCGGTGCGCTGACTGGCCGGGCCAAAGCTGTCACGCAGCTCTTTCGCTTTGTTCTTTGCTTCGTTCAGCTGCTGTGCGGTTTTCTGCGAGGCGCGCGTTAGCCGGTCAAAACTGGCGGCGTTGCGCTCCATGCTTTTAAGTGAGGACTGCGTGTCGCGGATTTGGGAGGCCAGCGCGGCGGCGCTTTTCTGCGCGGCGCTGGCAGGACTGGTGAGCTTATTAACCGCGTCGAAGGCGACGCGGATACTGAGATTGCGATCTGTCATTCTTCGCTTCCGCTACGGGCTACCGCGCGCGAATGCCAGTCAATCAGTTCATTCACGGGCATGTCATCAAACGCGGACGGCGGCCAGTGAAAGATAACGGCGATATCTGCGATCAGTTCATCGGTCAGAACCGCCGGGCACGGTATTACGCGTCTTCCGCTTCGGTCGTGCTGGTCACGGAGGATGGCGCCAAAAAATCAGCCACTTCTTTAGAAAGTTCTGCGAAGTCGCGCACGTCCAGCAGTGATACTTCAGCTTCAGTCAGCGCCGGACTGGTGACGCGTGGCAGCAGCTTAATCAGTGAATCGACGTCGCTGGTCATGACGTCATACAGCTTCAGTCCGCGCAGGGAGCCGGTTTGCTGCATGGCTTCGGTGACGGTAACTTCTTTGATCTCGCTGTTTTTACGGATGACCGGTTTTACCAGGGCGATAGGTTTACGCATTTTTTATTCCTTTTGAACCGGCGGATGCCCGCCGGTGAATTGATTATGTAGGGTTAATTACAGGCCAATATTGGCGCGGTGTTTCTCAAGGATGTCCGTACCGTCAACCTTCCAGATCATGTTGAGAAGGTCGATCTCAAACAACTCATCGCCATCTACAGTGATCTTGCAGTAGGTATTTTTCAGCGTGTACTTGTGCTGCGTGTTATCCCCTTGCTTAGCCGAGCCCCAATCCATTTCAGTCACGCGGCCGCGCGTCTGGATTTCACAGGCTATAGCTTCGCCGGAGGCATCGTCGGAATAGGAACCAGCAAAGCGCAGCTGCATACCGTCGATGTTAGCGCCATAGGTTTTAAGCATTTCCACTGACAGGCCGCCCATAGTGAGCTCCATATCCAGCGCACCTGCTTCAAACCCCATGTGAGCGGCTACCGCGCCCACCATGCCCGCGCCCTGATAATCCTCCGTTTTACGGGTGAGCTTTGGCGTGGTGAGTTCTTCCGCCTGACCGAGAAAGCTCGCGCCGTTGAGGAAGGTGTTAAACAGAAACAGCTTTTTAGGTAATGACATTGCTTCCCCCGTTACGCTGAAAGCTGATCGAATACGGCAAAGTATTCGTCGGTGAATTCCTGCGTCAGTCCCAGCTGTTCGAGTGGCGGAACCGGCGTGTATTTGTAGCGGATGCGCAGCTTTCCATCGCGCAAATCGCCCGTGACGTTATCGTTTTTGTCATACCAGCAACTGAAGCCCAGCAGGCGGTTTGATGTAACGAGCGAAGCGCCTTTGCGGTTAATTCCGTCCACGATGTCCTTAACCAGCGACGGCGTAAGCGGCTTGTCGATATACCCGAAGTGCGCCTCAGCAATCATGTCTGCCAGAATCTGAGCGGTGCGGGTATA
Organism: Pantoea sp. y20; assembly: GCF_054903455.1. Classification (NCBI taxonomy): domain Bacteria; kingdom Pseudomonadati; phylum Pseudomonadota; class Gammaproteobacteria; order Enterobacterales; family Erwiniaceae; genus Pantoea; species Pantoea sp. y20. The sequence continues at coordinate 4,060,154 of NZ_CM142816.1, read as the reverse complement.
GCTTTCGAAGGTATAGGTTTCCGCATCGCATGTGCGGGAGCCCCAGAAGCGGAAGCCATCACGCTTAATCAGCGTGGTAATTCCTTTGCTATTGAGCTCATCGGCGTCCGTATCGGTGCCCTGAAGCGACCAGTAAACATCAGCTGAAATGCCCAGCACGTTGCTGACCACAACGTTCGACAGCGTTTTATGCCAGCCCTGATCGGCATCAATTTTCGCACGCAGACCCACGGCGTAAGCGGTGGCAGGGATGGTTTCGTTTTGACCTGATGCCGAGTTGTAGGCGATAAACTCAGGCCAGATGACCATCAGCTCGCGCTGCGCAAAGGTATCGCGATAGGCTTTGGCTTCTGCGATGGTTTTGCAGCCGTATGCGCCGATATAAGCAAACGCGCGCAGCTTTTCCGCAATGACGCCAAGCTGTGCAGCGACAGCAGCAGAGTCAAGGCCCGGAACGGCCAGAACGCGAGGCGTTTCACCGGTGCTGGCCGATGCAGACAGCAGTGCAAACAGACCGGTATAGCGTCCGTCTGCACCAGTGCCGCCGATGACAAGCTGATCCTGCGTGGGTGCGACTTCCCCCTCAGCTTTTTTGTAGGTAGATGCATCCTGCACGCGGATAACAATCACCTTCGGGCTGGCCTGATCGGAAATGGCTTTTAACGTGGTGTAGAGCGTGCCTTTTTTGCCGGCTTTGCCGAGCACGCTGCTTACGCGGGTGATCAGCACCGGCGTATTAAGCGGAAACGCTGCTGCGTCCGCGTCATCCGCGATACAGACAACACCAATCGTTGATGTGTCAATATCACGGATAAGCGTGCTGAGCTGAGTTGTCTCAGTTGTCTTCACGCCGTGATGAAATGTGTCGGTCATGGTCGTATTGCCTCTCGTTGATGAGTGGTTCCATCATCACCAGTTGCCTCATTCAGTTCACGCGCCGGTGGTTGTCAGAAGCGGCTTACAACCGCCTGTGGCTGGCGTAATCCTCGCGCGCGCGTGAGGATGCGACAGGGGGGAAACTATGCTGAACATTCTTGATAACGACTTAACACCGCGCCCGGCTTTCAGGCTGACGATTGACGGCACCGTATCGGCAAATCTGGATGCGCGCCTCATGTCACTGACTCATACCGATAACCGCGGCTTTGAAGCTGACCGCCTTGAGCTGACTATTGATGATTCAGACGGGCAGGTATCAATGCCTGCGCGCGGGGCAAAGGTCAGTGTCGCCATCGGTTGGCAGGGAGAAGCGCTGGTAAGCAAAGGGATATTTGTCGTTGATGAGGTATCTCATCAGGGGCCGCCGGACCGGCTCATCGTGACGGCAAGCAGCGCGGATTTCAGGGATGATTTCAACGTCAAGCGCGAATACAGCTGGCACAACGTGACAGTGGGGGATGTGGTGTCCGCAATAGCCGGGCGCTATAAGCTGAAACCGGCGGTGAGTGTCTCGCTAAAGGATATCGGTATCGATCACGCTGACCAAACCAGCGAGTCAGACATCAGTTTTCTCACGCGCATGGCGCAGATGCTGGGTGCTGTTGCCACTGTGAAAAACGGTTCGCTGCTCTTTATCGTGCCGGGTAAGGGTGTATCCGCAAGCGGTCGGGTGCTGCCGGCTGTGACCATCACCCGCGAAAGTGGTGACAGCCATTCCTTCAGGGTGGCTGATCGTGATGCATACACTGGCGTTCAGGCTTACTGGCTGGATCTTAATTTTGGTAAGAAAAAGCCCACCACGGTAAAACGCCGGCGGAAAAAGAAAAAGGTAAACGTTGAGCCGGCATCAAGCAAAAAGGAGGGCGATTACGTAGAAGGCGCTGAAGGGAATGTATTCGTAATGCGCCAGACGTTTAAGACCGAACGCGCTGCCCGTCGCGCCGCTGCGGCTAAATGGAATCAGCTTCAGCGTGGTGCGGCAGAGTTTAATATCACCCTGGCACGCGGTAGGGCAGATTTGTTTCCCGAACTGCACGCCAACGTGTCAGGCTTCAAGCCCACAATTGACGCGGCGGATTGGGTCATCAAGCAGGTGAATAACACGATTGATGAAAATGGTTTTATAACCGGGCTGGAGCTGGAAGTCAGGATTACGGATTGGGATGCGGAAGAAATAGGTGATGATTCGGAATAGATTATAAATCAGACATCTCTTAAACTAGGCGGCGAGTTTAATCAGAAGTGGTGAGGTCTTATGTTCACCTGCCCAAAGTGTAACGCCGCCGCAAGAACCCGTACCAGCCTGATGCTCAGCAAGGAAACACGTCGCAGCTATCACCAGTGCACGAACATGCTGTGCGGGCAGTCATTCACTACTCTGGAGACCGTAGAGAACTACCTGAACAATGTGACGCCTTCCGCCAAGGTACATGTTATTCCGGTAGGTGTTTTTCCCAAGTCTAATTACGGTGAGGAACAGCTAGAGTTAATAATTTAATAGATTTATTATCTTCATAAGGGATGGTATATGAGTAAATTATTTTATCGCTTTAGAAGCATGGAAAGTTTGTTAGGTGAATATAAAGAATTAGAAAGTCAAACCATTTTCTTTGCTGAGCCTAAAACTTTAAATGACCCAATGGAAGGGCTTCGAGACGTGTTTTGGCTTGGCGATGAAGTAGTTTGGATAAACCTTTTCAAAAATTATATCTTGTGTTTAGAACGAATGTGTTCTTTAGTTAAAATTGGAGGGGAAGAGAGGGATGTGACAGATCTTGATCTCCCAGTTTTTTCTGGAGAAATGGACTTTCCAACCAAAATGTATAAAGAATTATTTTTATTAATAGTTGATGGTTTTTTGAATAATGATTTAATAGGTTCTCTTGCCAAAAAATTATCAAAGAGAACATTCCCAGTTCGTAGGGATGAGCTTTTTTTGTATCTTGAAAAGATGCATATGTTAGCACTTTTTTATATTGATAGTATTTATTCAAAAAATGGATTGGGTAAAATATTTAATGTTCTCCATGATGATTTCAAAAGGACTGCAGAGTTATCCCTTAGCGCCGTTATTGATGATGATTTAATTTCTAAAGTTGAGGACGTAGCCTTAAATGAAGAGGATGGCGTTCGTAAAGTCGAATTATTATTAAAAACCTTAAAATCGAATCAGAGTGACATGGTTCTTAGTAGACAAGCAGAGGGGGCTATTCCTCCAGAAAGTCGAAATATGAGCTTTATGGTTTTTAATTTCCCTGAAAAGTATTTGTCACAGTTAGAGCGGCTCTTATTCCCAGAATGGTATACCGCATGCTTTATGACACAATGTCATAATTCATCTATATGGGGACATTATGGAAAAAACCATACGGGAGCATGCCTAATATTCGAATCTGAAGAGATTGATAGTGCGTTTTATTTGAATCTTAAGGGAATAAATGGTTTTAACGGTTCAGGTTACACATATTCTTTTGTAAAAAATAAGTTTTATGAAATTGATTATATTGAAGGTGTGGGGGAGGTTGACTTCTTTCGCATGCTGGGAAGGTTGCCAATACCTAAGTTGAATTCAGTTTGGTATATGCATGAAGGGAAAAGGAGTTCATGCGCAGATGAAATGAGAGAATCAATAGAATCTTGGCGAAAAAAATATTGGGACTACTTTTATAGAGATATAACTAGAAAAACTGATGATTGGGTGTATGAAAATGAGTATAGGTTAATTCTTTCTGGAATGATGCTTGATTTTAGCGATCCTAAACACAGGGCTTTAAATTATAAATTCTCATCACTAAAAGGGATAATTTTTGGTATTAAAACATCATTAGAAGATAAGCTTAAATTGATTGAAGTAATTAAAATGAAAATCAATGAGAACGAATATGCTGACTTTAAATTTTATCAAGCTTACTATGATTCAGATAAAAAAAGCATTGGTCACATTGAGTTATGGCAGCTAAACCGCAGTCTTAAAAAAACTACGGCTTAGCAGTGGTACATTTTATGCATTAATTATCAAGATAAAGCTTGTGTAAACTCCCCATCCAATTAATGAATTGAATGGGGGTTCCAGATGTGGTCAATTGGTGGACGCTTGTTGAATTAAATCCTTTTAAAACAATTTCTTATCTATAATAAATGGACACCATCCCTGTCTTCCCCCGCATGATGCGGGGGTTTTTTTTGCCTGTCATTTCTCTCTAACATCATTGCCTTAAAATTCAATCACGCAGCACACTTATGCCGATGATAAACTTTAGCCATCTTGAGACCTAAAGGCCGCACCTATGAAGCGTGCGACCCGGCGAGGCATAGCATGGATTCTTCCTATGCAAAGTTAGTGAATCGGGCGGCGCTGGCGGCGACTACGTTGGCGACGTTGCTGTTAATCGTGAAAATTTTCGCCTGGTGGCATACCGGTTCAGTCAGTATGTTGGCGGCGTTAGTGGATTCATTGGTGGATATCGCCGCTTCACTCACCAATTTGCTGGTGGTGCGCTATTCACTGCAGCCGGCCGATGACGATCACACCTTCGGCCACGGTAAAGCCGAATCTCTGGCCGCGCTGGCGCAAAGCATGTTTATCTCCGGCTCGGCGCTGTTTCTGTTTCTCACCGGCATTCAGCATCTGGCCTCGCCCGAAACCTTACATGCGCCGCTGGTGGGCATTGTGGTGACGGTGATTGCGCTGTTTTCAACCCTGACGTTGGTTGCCTTCCAGCGCTGGGTGGTGCGACGCACGCGCAGCCAGGCGATTCGCGCAGACATGCTGCACTATCAATCTGACGTGGTGATGAACGGCGCAATATTGGTCGCCCTCGGTTTGAGCAGCTATGGTTTTGTACGGGCGGATGCGTTGTTCGCGCTCGGCATCGGCGTTTACATTCTCTATAACGCGTTGCGGATGGGTTATGACGCGGTACAGGCGCTGTTGGATCGTGTTTTGCCCGAGCATGAAACGCAGGAGATTATCAACGTGGTGACCAACTGGCCGGGCGTACGCGGCGCGCATGCATTACGCACGCGACAATCGGGCCCCACGCGTTTTATCCAGCTGCATCTGGAGATGGAAGATCAGCTGCCGCTGGTGCAGGCCCATCAGGTGGCCGATCAAATTGAGCAGGCGTTACTCAAGAGGTTTCCCGGCTCAGACGTCATCATTCATCAAGATCCCTGTTCTGTTGTGCCGAGCAATCAACATGGATTTTTTCAAGGTTAGCGACTTAAAATCATGCAATTACACAAAAAAAGTGACGTAACGCTAACAACTCTGTAAAAAATTAGCGAAAACTTGTCTGACCTGAATCAATTCAGCATCAAGCGTTTGATATACTATTTTGCAACTATTAAGCCATGCGATCGCGAGCTGGTCCACGCCGGACACATGGCAGGAATAATCCTTAGTTTTTGAACAATCCAGAGGTTGTCATGATCAAAAAAATCGGAGTACTGACCAGCGGCGGCGACGCCCCAGGCATGAACGCAGCCATTCGCGGAGTTGTACGTTCCGCGCTGAGTGAAGGACTGGAAGTTTTTGGTATTTACGACGGCTATCTGGGATTGTACGAAGATCGCATGATCAACCTTGACCGCTACAGCGTGTCAGACATGATCAACCGCGGCGGCACCTTCCTCGGTTCCGCCCGCTTCCCAGAATTCCGCAACGATGAAGTGCGCCAGACCGCGATTGATAACATGAAAAAGCGTGGTATTGATGCGCTGGTGGTTATCGGCGGTGATGGTTCCTACATGGGTGCTAAGCGCCTGACCGAAATGGGCTTCCCGTGCATCGGCCTGCCTGGCACCATTGATAACGACGTAGCAGGTACTGATTACACCATCGGTTATTTCACTGCGCTGGAAACCGTGGTTGAAGCGATTGACCGCCTGCGTGACACCTCATCTTCCCACCAGCGTATCTCCATCGTGGAAGTGATGGGCCGTTACTGCGGCGATTTAACCCTGGCGGCAGCGATTGCCGGTGGTTGCGAGTTCATCGTGCTGCCTGAAATCCCGTATACCCGTGAAGAGCTGGTTGCTGAAATCAAAGCCGGCATTGCCAAAGGTAAAAAGCACGCCATCGTGGCGATCACCGAGCACATCTGCGATATCGACGATCTGGCGCACTTCATCGAAGCTGAAACTAAACGCGAAACCCGCGCTACCGTTCTCGGTCACATTCAGCGTGGCGGCGCACCTTGTGCCTATGACCGCATTCTGGCCTCGCGCATGGGTTCCTACTCCATCGAGCTGCTACTACAAGGCTACGGCGGCCGCTGCGTCGGTATTCAGAACGAGAAGATGGTGCATCACGACATCATCGATGCGATTGAAAATATGAAGCGTCCATTCAAACGCGACTGGCTGGATACCGCGAAAAAACTCTACTGATTATTCAGCACCAAGGCGCGACGCGATTCGCGCCTTTTTTATGCCTGCTCATATTCCGTGCGGTTATAACAGCTTATTTTTAATTCTTTAATCCGTGGATAAGTTTGTGTCAGTCTTGTTCTATAACGACCTCGGGAGAGCAAGCAATGAATAAGTGGAGTATTGGTGTCACCCTGTTACTGGCTTCAACCAGTGTTCTGGCAAAGGATATTCAGCTGTTAAACGTCTCTTACGATCCAACCCGTGAGCTGTACGAGCAGTACAACAAAGCGTTTAGCGCGCATTACAAGCAGGAAACCGGCGACAACGTGGTGATTCGCCAGTCGCACGGCGGTTCAGGTAAACAAGCAACCTCAGTGATCAATGGCATCCGAGCTGATGTGGTTACGCTGGCGCTGCAATCTGATGTCGATGCTATTGCTGACCGTGGTCGTATCAATAAAGACTGGATTAAACGCCTGCCGGACAACTCCGCACCCTACACCTCAACCATCGTGTTCCTGGTGCGCAAAGGCAACCCGAAAGGCATTCATGATTGGCCAGATCTGATCAAACCGGGCGTTTCCGTCATCACGCCAAACCCGAAAACGTCAGGCGGCGCGCGCTGGAATTATCTGGCTGCATGGGGCTGGGCGCTGGATCAAAACAACGGCGATCAAGCCAAAGCGCTGGCTTACGTGAAATCGCTGTTTAAGAACGTAGAAGTGCAGGATTCCGGCGCACGTGGTGCCACTAACACCTTCGTGGAACGCGGCATTGGCGATGTGCTGATAGCGTGGGAAAACGAAGCCTATCTGGCGGTAAATAAGCTGGGTAAAGACAAGTTTGAGATCGTCACCCCAAGCGAATCGATTCTGGCGGAGCCAACGGTTTCGGTAGTGGATAAAGTGGTCGACGAGCAGGGCACCCGCAAAGTAGCCGAAGATTACCTCAAGTATCTCTACTCGCCGGAAGGTCAGACTATCGCGGCGGAGAATTTCTATCGTCCACGTGATAAAGCCGTTGCGGAGAAATTTGCCAATAAATTCGCCCCGGTAAAACTGTTCACTATCGACAACAAGTTTGGTGGCTGGACGCAAGCCCAGAAAACCCACTTCGCCGATGGCGGCAGCTACGACCAGGTGATGAAGCCATAACGTACATTGTCAGGTCGCCATTTATGGCGACCTTTTTACATACGATTACGCCTCTTGCGTCGCTAACCGCCGACCGGCACGCTGCGCCACCAGCGGCAACAATGCCTGACGTACCAGATAGCCATCTGGATCCAGCCCCCAACCTAAAGCCGCAGCGGCATCGACAATCGCTTTATCCCATTCCAGTTTTTTCCGTCCGTCACCCGCAGTGGTAATCACCACTTCACACGCATGATCGGGTGCCTGATAGCGACGCCAGCTGCCTGCCGGCACGGAAATCACCGAACGCTCCGGCGCTGTCATCGTCACTTCTTCACCATCACGATTGAAGGTCACAGTAAGCGTGCCTTTAAACACCATGATTACTTGCACCTGTGCGCAGCGATGCGTACCCATTTCACCCGCTTTTGGCAAAGCCAGCCACTCTACCGAGAAGCCGTGTGGCGTGTTGATGGGCGGAGCGACCTGACGATCCTGATTGATGCCATAGCCGATGACGGGCGCCATACGCGCACCGTGACCTGGCAACATGGCATCCAGCAGCGCGTGTTCGCTCCAGGCGCGCTGCTCACCGGTGACGGCAAACTGCGCCATCTGCTCGGGCGTAAAATGCTGTAACTGCGCCATCTCCGCCTCGGGCAGCGGCGGCATACGCTCTGCAACCGGCGGGATCGCCGCGCCGGTTGAGGTATCGATCAGCATGTTATTGGGGCTGAGATAGAGTCCATACTCCGCCGCCGCCGACATCACATCGGGATGCCAGATAATGCCGCCGGTGTTATCGCCGCCCAGCACGGTAAATACCCAGCCATCGGTATCGGTAGCCGACACATTGGTGAAGCCACGGAAAATCCATGTTGGCAGGCTGACAATCGCCGGAGCGTCGAGCTCCAGCGACTCTTCGCCTTTATTTCCCCAGCGGAAACGCCAGCGGCCTTCATGGATCAGGAAGACTTCGGCAGTGAAATGCAGATGCAGATTATTGGTCACGCCTTTTGGCATCGCCGCCGCGCCAATATTAAAACCGTGCGCTTCAGGAATATTGATCACCTGCTCAGACGACTGCGTCACGCCCGGCCCGATAAACGAGTAATTCTGCTTGAGATGCGAACCCGGCAGTTTGCAGTCGATAAACGCCAGATTGCACGACACCATATCTTGCGGCGCGATCAGGCGCGCACGTGCTGCTGTAGCGGACAACGTTTGCTGTTTCATCTTCTTCTCCTCAATAACCCGAACCAGAACGAACAGGCAACGCCTCACCGCGCGCGGTGGCGACAGCGTGGCGTGCGGTATGCGTTAGCTGCATCACATCATTGGCGGGGGTCACCAACTGAAAGCCCTGTGCGATGCGCTGTGCGGCGGCTTCTCCGCTGGTACAAAAAATCCCGGCCAGTTTGTGGCGGGCGCGGGTGCGGCTCAGCACCCGTTCAATGGCATTTAACATCTCAGGATGCTGCGATTCGGCGCTGGCCTGGCCGGTGAGCGTAAGGGACAGATCGTTGGGGCCGATAAAGACGCCGTCCAATCCCTCGACCTCGAGAATGGCATCAAGATTGGCCAACCCTGCGCGTGTTTCAATCATCGCCAGCGTCAGAATTTGCTGGTTAGCATGCTGCGGATAATCTTTGCCGCCATACAGCAGCGCACGCGCTGGACCAAACGAGCGCGAACCTTGCGGCGCATAGCGGCAGGCATCGACAAACTGCTGCGCTTCGGCGGCATCGTTGATCATCGGGCAGATAATGCCGTAGGCGCCGGCATCCAGCATGCGCATAATCTGCGCCGGCTCGTTGTGCGAGACGCGCACCAGCGGCGTCGCGGGTGTGGAGGATAGCGCCTGCAACATGCTGAGTGCGGCGGCGAAATCGATCAGGCCATGTTGCAGGTCAACGGTGACGGCATCAAAGCCCTGATGTCCGGCAATCTCGGCGCTGTAGCTGCTGGGGATCGCCAGCCAGCCGTTAATAATCGGTCCGCGGCGTTGTTTTAAAGGGTTGATACGCATAATTCACTCCTCTTAATCCAGGTTTGCAGCGCGCGGGCACAGGCTTGCGGCTGCTCCAGCAGCAGAAAGTGTCCGCACTGTTCAAGCGTGATGTGGCGTGCGGCGGGAGCCGCTTTGACAAGCAGGTGATGGTGTTCGGGGGTGCAGATGGCGTCGCTGTCGCCGTTGAGGATCAACAGCGGTGCCTGCAGCGCCGGTAAGGTATGCCGTAAATCGCGACGTTGTATGGCGATGGCGGTCTGTTGACGAAAGCGCTCAACGCTGCTGCGTTCTGCCATCGTCACCAGCGCGCCAAGCAGCTCGCGATCCGCCAGCCGCGATGCATGCACATAGCGCGGCCAGAGTTGCTCAATCACCGATCGCATACCGTTTTTCGCAGCTCGATCAAGCAAGGCAATACGTCCCGCAGCGTTGACCGGCGCATCCGCCAACGGATTCACCGCCAGCAGCGCGAGGCCCGCGATGCGTTGCGCGGCTTGCGCCTGCATCTCCAGTGCCACCAGCGCACCCAGCGAGAATCCCACCAGTAAAAAGCGCGCCGGCAAGTCAGTCAGCAGTTGCGCCGCGAGCTGTTCGGCGCTGTCAGCACCGCTCATCTCGGGAATGATCATCGGCTGCTGCGGTAGATGGCGGCAAAGCGGTTGCCACAACGCGCCGTCGCACAAGGTACCGCCCAGTAACACCAAAGGCAGTGACATGATTAGCCCTCCGCCACAGGACGGGCATTCACCATCCGCATCACATGGCGCACCAGCAGCAGCGACAGCAATGAAATAATGCCAATCACCATAAAGCCCTGCTGCATCGCGAAGTAGTATTTGATGTAGCCGACCAGCACCGGGCCAAAGAAAATCCCAGCGGAGTAGATGCTTTGATATAGCCCAACGCGAGTGGATTGCTGCCAGGCAGGCGTGCGGGTGACGATCAGCGAATTCAGCACGGTGGAGATCATGCCGAAGGCACAGCCCGCCAGCGCCTGCAAGCCATACAGCAGCCAGATATTGGGCGCGTAAGGCATGGCTATCGCTACGGCCCCTTGCAGCACGCCGCCGATAATTGCCGTGTTGCGTAAGCCCAGCAGGCGATAGAAGAAGGGCGCGCACAGCGCGGTGGCCAGCGCATAGAAGAACAGATGGATGCCGCTTAGCGTCGCCAGCGAAGCGGCCGCCATGCCAAAGCCTTCTGCCAGTAGCGGCGTCAGCGTGTCGCGCGTGGCAAATGGCACCATCATCACCAGTGCACAGAGTCCGCCGAGATACCACACCGAAGGATCACGCAGCTGAGTGCGAACCGCAGAGAGACGTTGCGCCGTGGGCATCGCTTCCGGGCGTTTTTCACGGATAAAGAACGTTAGCAAAAAAGCCAGCAGCGCGGCAGCGGACGCCACCAAAAAGCTCGATTCGGCACCGAAATGACGGGCAATAAATCCCGCCACCGAAATCCCGATAAAAGTGCCTACCGGCGAGGTGACGCTCAGCATGGCGATCGCGGCGGCGGCTTCCAGCGGCGGGAAGTAAGCCACGAACATCACGTTATACACCACCCACGTCGCGCTGGTGACGCCATCGGCGAGCTTGGCGATAAACAGTGTTTCCGGTGTCGGCCAAAGGTAAACCACCGGCCAGGCGATAAGCGTAAACAACAAGCCAATCTGGATAATGCGTTTGCGGCGGCGAAAGCGGTCCGACAGAATGCCGGTCGGAAAACGCAACAGCATCGAGGCCAATCCGGTCGCGCCGATGATGATTCCCATCACGCGCGCCTCGACATTCAGCGACATGATGTAGGGGGCGAGAAACGGATCAAAGGCGTGAATGCTGATAAAAAACAGCAAGCTAATAATGAAAAACAGCAGCACATCACGACGCAATAACGCTTTCATAATGAGTTCCTCAATAAGCCGTCCAGCCGCCATCCACCTTCAGCGCGCTGCCGGTGATCAACGCTGCGGCCGGTGATGCCAGAAACACCACCGGCCCCATCACATCTTCCAGCGTGCCAAGACGACCAATCTGAATGCGGCGCAGCGTCTGCTGGCGAAACGCTTCATCCGCCAGCGAGGCCTGCGACAGTTCGGTTTCGATAAAGGTGGGGCACAAGGTGTTGATGCGAATGCCGTCGCGTCCCAGCTCCAGCGCCATGGCACGCGTCAGCCCTTCCAGCGCCGCTTTTGATGCGCAGTAGACGCTGCGCTGCGGGCCGCCGACGTGCGCCATCTGCGAAGAGAGATGGATAATGCTGCCGCCGTGTCTGGCGGCCTGCATACCGGCTGCGACCTGCTGCGACAGGAAAAACGTGGCGCGCAGGTTGACGTCCATCACCGCATCAAAGTTGGCTTCGCTGACCTCGCTAAACGGCTGATGGCGCGCCAGCCCGGCGCTGTTGACCAGCACATGAAAGCTCGGCAAATCGTGCAGTGTCTGGCGCACCGCGTGCGTGTTGCAGACGTCGAGCGGCAGCGGATGCAATGTCAGGCCGGCGCTCGCCGCCTGCTGCAAGGCGTGCGCCAGGCGATCGGCGTCGCGCGCGGCAATCCACACCTGCGCTCCGGCGTCGGCCAGCGCGATAGCGGCGGCAAAACCGATACCGCGCGAGCCGCCGGTCACCAGCGCGCGCTGTCCATCCAGGCGAAATAAAGGGGTAGTCGGAACCATGCGCGCCTCCTTATTTCACCGTAACCGGCGCGGGTGCGGCGTAGGCCACTTCCTGCTGGCCGTAGCGGCGCACGCGGATGTTGGCCTGTTCGGCATGACCGGCAAAGCCCTCCAGCAGCGCCAGGCGCGAGCAGTAAGCGCCGATTTCTGCCGAAGCCGCATCGCTGGTGACGCGCTGCCAGGTGCAGGTTTTCATAAATTTGCCCACCCACAAGCCGCCGGTATAACGCGATGCACCCAGCGTGGGCAGCGTATGGTTGGTGCCGATCACCTTGTCGCCATAAGCCACATTGGTACGCGGCCCGAGAAACAGCGCGCCGTAATTGCGCATGTTCTGGTGATACCAGTCATCGCGATCGGTCATCACCTGCACGTGTTCAGAAGCGATGCGGTTGGCTTCTGCCAGCATCTCGTCGTGATCGGCACAGAGAATGATTTCGCCATAGTCGTGCCAGGCTTGTTGCGCCACATCGGCGGTAGGCAGTTGCAGCAACAGCTGGTGAATATAGCGCTCGGTCTCCTGCGCCAGCTGGCGCGAGCAGGTCAGCAGAATCGCGGGTGAGGTGGGGCCATGTTCCGCCTGGCCGAGCAGATCGGTTGCGCAGAGTTCACCGTCAACGCTGTCATCGGCGATCACTAGCGTTTCGGTCGGGCCAGCGAACAGGTCGATGCCAACGCGGCCAAATAGCTGGCGTTTGGCTTCGGCCACCCACGCGTTGCCCGGCCCGACTAACATATCGACCGGCGCAATCCGCTCAGTACCAATCGCCATGGCGCCCACCGCCTGAATGCCGCCGAGCGCATAGATCTCGTCGGCGCCGGCCATCGACTGCGCCGCAACAATGGCTGCAGCCGGTTTACCGTGAAACGGCGGGGCGCAGCTCACGATGCGATCGCAGCCTGCGACTTTGGCGGTAATGATCGACATATGCGCCGAAGCCAGCAGCGGGTATTTACCGCCCGGCACGTAACAGCCGACATTGCTGATGGGAATGTTGCGATGGCCAAGTATCACGCCCGGACGCGTTTCAATCGCCAAATCGGTCAGGCAATTTTTTTGCGCCTGAGCGAAGTTATGCACCTGCTCCTGAGCGAATTCGATGTCGCGAATATCTTGTTTGGTCAGCTGTTGCAGGCAGGCATTAATCTCCTGCGGCGTTAAGCGGAAATCATCGCGGGCAAAGCCATCGAACTTAATCGAGAGTTCGCGCACCGCGTCATCGCCGCGCGCTCCAATTTGCGCCAGCACTGCTTCCACATCGCTGCGTACGCGCTGTTGCTGCTGTTGGCGTTCTGCTTTCGCTGCCGCCTGTTTTAACCAGATTGCCATGCTCTTTTCCTCATCATTGATTGCTGTTAATCAGGTTTGCATACGTATGCAAAGAGCGTAAAGAGGCTGAAAGGGGAAAAGATGAAAAGTGAGAATGTGCGCAGTTTTTTCAAATTGCAGGCAGCAGAAAGCCCCGCAGAACGGGGATTAACATGATGAATTTTCTGGTTTTACAGTCGCTCTATCGCCAAAGCGAGCGCCAGCAATGCTTCTTCATCAGGCGCTGGATAGAGCAGTTCAAGCCCCAGCGGCAAACCGTTAGCCAGTTGACCAAACGGCAACGTTACGGCGGGTAAGCCGCTGATGGCCGCCAGCTCCGGCGCCCAGCCCGGCGGCATCTTCTCCAGTGAAATCGGAGTGCGCTGGCTGGTGGGATAAATCAGCGCATCCAGCCGCTGATCCTGCATCTGCTGTTGCAGTTGCTGACGCAAATGGCGTTGAAAACGGCGTTGCTCGCGCCATGCGGCACACACCAGCGCGCTGCGCGTGAGGTGTAATTGCAGCAGTTCATCGAACTCGGCGAGATGTTCGCCTCGTGCCAGCAGATCCGAAAGCGAAGCAGGCGCATGGTCCATTTTGCTTAGCCAGCGGGACATCGCCGGATGGAATTCGCGCAGGCTGAGACAAGGTTCCTGCGCCACGCGCGATGATAGCGGTAACCGCAGCGGAATTAGTGTGGCGCCCGCCCGCCGCAGACGAGAGAAAGCCTGTGCTAATGCCTGACGTTGCGCGTCATCATCGCCTGGCAGATCGCTAACCATGCCCAGCCGCACACCCCGCAAGGTTCGCTGCGCTAGCGGGCGCACCGGCAGCCCATGCGTTACCTGATGCAGCAGCGCCGCATCAGCCACGCACCATGTCATCGGCCCAACGGTGTCTTTGCTGAGCGAAAGCGGCGCGACGCCGCGCAGCTGGCGGCGGCGAAATGCCGGACGCAGTCCCACCAGACCGGTCCATGCCGCGGGAATGCGGATCGATCCGCCAGTATCGCTGCCGAGTGCCGCATCCGCCATACCGGCCACCACCGCCGCTGCGCTGCCGCCGCTTGAGCCACCGGCGGTCAGCTGTGGATTCAGGGGATTGCGCACATCGCCGCCGAGCGAACTGCGCGAACGTACGTCAAAGGCGAACTCAGACAGATTCGCTTTGGCGAGAATCAGCGCACCCGCAGTTCTCAGGCGTGCAATTACGCGCGCATCTTCACGTGGCTGTGCTTCGGCCAGCGCCCGGCAGCCGAGCGTGGTAGCCATGCCGATGCAATCAATATTATCTTTTATCACCAGCGGAATGCCGTGCAGCACGCCAACCGGCGCGCCGCTACGCCATAAGCGATCGCAGCGCTGTGCCTCTTTCATCACCTGGGGATTAATACTGATAATCGCGTTGAGCGCGCGGCCTGCGTTGATAGCGGCTAAGCGGCGTTCAACCTCTTCCGCACTGTTGCGCTGCGGTTGCAGGCGCGCGGCACTCATTTCACCGCATCCTGCGACAGCATGCCGCTCGCTTCACGTGCCGCTGGCGGCAACTGACGCTGCTGCACCCGTTTTGCCGCTAGCGGTGTTAACACGCCAGCGATCAGACACAAGCCACCAATCACCCAATAACCCGCGTAGACATTGACGTGTTGCAACAACACGCCCATCAACACCGGGCCGAAAAACATGCCGCACGAATAGATGGTTTGAAACAGACCCATCCGGGTGGTTTGTTCATGTTCCGAAGTGTTAACCACGCTCAAGGACATAAACACGGCAAACGCCATGCCAAAGGAAAAACCGGCCAGACCTTGCCACAGGTAAATCAGCCACATGTTGCTGGTCAAGGGGACGAAAATTGACGAGATGATTTGTAATCCGATGCCCACCAGCGCGGTGTTAACCAAGCCCAGCCGCTGATAAAACACGGAACTGCACAATGCCACGGCCACACCATAAAACAACAAGTGGATATTACTCAGCACTGCCAGCGTGCCCGCCTTGGCACCTAACTGCTGAGCGTATATGGGCGTGAGCGTGTCGCGAGTGGCAAACGGGACCAAAATCACCACCGTCGCCAGCAGCCCAATAAACCAAATTGAGCGGTCCGCTAACTGGCGTTTAGCGCTGTCGATACAGGCTTTGAGGTGCGGCGCTTTGTGGCTATCTTCCTCTTCACGAACGCGCAGGCTGAGAAGCAGCGCCAGGCAACCGGCAATCGCTGGCACAAAAAACGCCTGCGTACTGCCCAGCCATAGGGCAACGGCACCGCAAATGGCATTGCTAATAAATACGCCAATCGGCCCGGCCAATGCCAACAGCGCCACCGCAGCCGGCGCGTCGTCACGACGAAAATAGCGAATGAAAATGATGTTGTAGAGCACCCAACTCGCGGCAGCGATTCCGCAGGCCAGCTTGGCCAGCCAGAATGTCAGCGCAGCGGGGAACATCCACGCCAGCGGCCAGGCAATCACCGGCAGCAGCAGGGCGAACTGCATAAACACTTTGCGATTTTTCATCACGTCAGAGATGACGCTGAGCGGAAAACGGATACACAGCGACGCCAAACCAGAGGCGCCCATGATCATGCCGATGGTTTGCGGTTCAATGCCTAATCTCACCATGTAAGGCGCCATGAAGGCATCGAAGCCGTGAATGCAGATAAAAAACAGCACGCTCATGGTGAAAAACGTCAACAGCTCGGGACGGCTAAACAGTGCTCGAAACATGTTAAACCTCTTATCAACACAGATAAGTGACTAAAAAC
Organism: Pantoea sp. y20; assembly: GCF_054903455.1. Taxonomy (NCBI): domain Bacteria; kingdom Pseudomonadati; phylum Pseudomonadota; class Gammaproteobacteria; order Enterobacterales; family Erwiniaceae; genus Pantoea; species Pantoea sp. y20. The sequence goes on along the minus strand of NZ_CM142816.1, from coordinate 4,043,954 downwards.
GCGGGTTTCATCCTGAGTCCGGGTCGGTTATGTTGCATGCATTGAATACGTATTCAACGGCCGAAGTTACGAAATGATTTCATGTTTGTAAAGTGCGTGCTTGGCAATGTGAAAAAAAAGTTATTGAGTGTTGCATACGCATGCAAAAAAGGTGTAAGAGTAAAAAACACACACCGAAGCAGGTGAGTCCGGTTGATGAAATTGGCTACAATGCCCGGCAGTCACCCGTGCATCAGTGTGCTAAACAGGAAGATAACACCATGAAACGTAAGACCTTCGGTCCAGTGACCTCACAACACGTTGCGCAGCACGCCGGCGTTTCACAGTCTGCGGTATCGCGTACCTTCACGCCGGGCGCCAGTATTTCACCGGCCACGCGTGAAAAGGTGCTGCAGTCCGCCCGTGAGTTGGGTTATCGACCCAACGCGTTGGCGCGATCGCTGAACACCGCACGTTCGCGCATCGTTGGTGTGGTGATCTCCTGTTTCGATAATCCGTTTTATCCCCATGTGCTGGAAGCGCTGGGGCGTGAACTGGATGCGCTTAACTACCATCTGCTGCTGTTCGTCAGCGATCGGGATAGCAATGTTGACCGCATTTTCGATCAGATCATGCAGTACCGCGTGGATGGCATTGTGCTGGCATCCGGCGCGTTATCCGATGCCTTATCCGAAGAGTGCCACGGCGCGGGCATTCCGGTGGTGCTGTTCAACCGCACCGCCGAAAGCGAAATGGCGTCAAGCGTGAATACCGATAACCGTGCCGCCGCACGTCAGATCGCCGAATTTCTGTTGGCAGGCGAACATCAACGCTTTGCCTGCATTACCGGCGCGGACAACGCTTCGGTAAATCAGCTACGGCTGGACGGTTTTCGCGAAGCATTGCGCGCGCGCAACATCGACGTCACGGTGTTAGCGGGTCAAAACGACAGCGAGCAAACCGCACAGGCGGCGCGTCAATTGTTCAGCAGCGGCACGCCGCCCGATGCGGTGTTTGCCGTCAACGATCATATGGCGCTGACGGTTATGGATGTGGCGCGTTACGAGTTTGGTCTGCGCATTCCGCAGGATGTGTCGGTGGTGGGTTATGACGATGTTGGTCCAGCGGGCTGGCCTTCGTATGCGCTGACGTCTATCTGTCAGCCGGTTGAAGTGATGGTGCAACGCACCATTGGCCTGCTAATGCAGCAAATCGACAGCGCGGTGATGGCACCCGAGCAAATTGTTATTCCCGGCACGTTGGTAGTACGCCACTCCGCGCGGCGTCCGCGTCACGGCGTGGTAGAAGAGAACGGCCAGCTGCTATTTCGTTCAGAGGAGGTTGAGTAATGCGATTGCCGGGTTTCAGTCCCCAGTTTGATTCTATTCAGCAGTTTATTCTGACGTTAACCCACGTGGTATGGGAGCAGAAGGATATCGGGCAGCTGGCTGATTTCTACGCCACGCCGGTGGTATTTCACACGCCGGAAAAGCGCCTGACCGAACTCAGCGATTTCATGCGTTTGACGCTGGAAGCGTTACATTGCTTCCCGCAGCGTCAGGTGCTGACCGAAGATATTCTCACCGCGCGTGAAGGCGATACCTGTTGGTACGCCTCGCAGCGCACGCAGGCACGTATTCAGCATCTGGGCGAAGGCTTCTTTGGCGCGCCGAGTGGCAAAACGGTTTGGGTACGTACTTTCGCCGATCGTATTTGTCGTGATGGGCTGGTGGAGCAAGAGTGGCTGCTGCAGGATCGCGCGGGCATTCTTGCGCAGATTGGTACCAACGTGGCGGAGTTTGCCCAGCATCTAACGCAGATGCGCCAGCAACAAGGGCTGGAGATGCCCGCGCCCGAAGAGCTGGAAGCGCGTTGGGCTGGCGGCCCGGATGGCGATGATGCCGAAGGAACCATCGCGGGTTTGATTGAGCGCTATCTCAGCATGTGGGCCGGCGGCAACAGCGGTGTGGTGCCAGGTGTTTATCATCCCGCCGCCACCTTGCACGGACCGGGCCACAGCAGCTTTACCGGCGAGCAGGAGATTGGCAGCTTCCTTTCCGGCTATCGCGCCTCATTCGCTGACAGCGAAACGCAGCTGCATCATTTGGTGGTGCGCCGCGATGCCAACGAACCGGTGCGCATCAGCCTGCGCTGGTCACTGTTGAGCTGGCATGACGGCTACGGAAAGTTTGGTCCGCCGTCGCGCAAGCCAGTGTGTATTTCCGGTATTTCTCATTTGGAATTACGTGATGGCGTCATCATGCGGGAATATTTAGGTATTGATGAACTCTCAATCTGGTTACAGCTACTCAGCTGATTAATCAGCACTTTTAAATAACGCATCACGTCACGGTAATTAATCCCTTAATTACCGACGGCGTTCTGCACCCTGAATTCAGCCGGGTGAATCGGCAGCGCTTGATTGCGAGGACCGCGCTCACCCTTAATTCGTCAAAAGCAGGAGTGTTTATGTCTACAACGGATACGGCTAATAAAGCCACCGCCAGTGAAAAGAGCGCAGAAAAAACCTCAGCACGCACCCAGGCCGAACCGGTTTTGCAGGTTGAGCGACGAGATTTTGTCGATCTGGTTCCAGAAAACCGTGCGCGGGTGCAGCCAATGCGCGGTTTCGATCCCTGCTATACCGATATCGTTGATTACATTGTGCGTTGTACCCACAAGATCTGGGATGAGCGCGATGTCGGGCTGATCTACAGCCATTACACCCATAACTGCGTGTTATACAACGCATTGGGCACCATTTATACCCGTGAACAAGTGGTGCTCGATACCTTGCAACGTTTGGTCGCCTTCCCGGAACGCCGCGGCATGGCAACGCAGGTGATTTGGAACGGCAACGACGTGGACGGCTTCTACACCTCGCATCTGGTCACCGGTAGCGGCCGCCATACACAATCAAGCCAATACGGTAAACCCACCAACCGCACCTTCACCACGCGCACCGTGGCGGACTGCATGATTCTGGAAAACAAGATTTACCGCGAATGGGTGGTGAGCGACAACATGTCGCTGATGCGTCAATTGGGGCTGGATACCGACCAGATCGCGTACAACATGGCGAAAGAGCAGTTTGATAAGGGTTTCCGACTGACGGAGATTGGCGAAAACCGTCGTCTGCTCGGCCAGTATCCGCCGGAAAGCGATCCGGATTACACGCTGGCGCACAGTGATACCGAAGCTCAGGTGCTGGGCTGGCTGCACGAGATTTACAACAAACGCATGCTGGGCAAAGTGAAAGAGGTTTACGCCAGCAATGTGCAGTGGCACGGCCCACTGATGAAAGAGTTATATGGTCAGGCATCGGTGATCCATCAGACGCTGGCGCTGATCGGCATGATCCCAGACGGCGCATGGATGCCGCAGCATATCTGCTCCAATCCATGTGAAGAGGGCGGCACCAAAGTGGCGGTGCGCTGGGTAATGGAAGGGCATCATCTTGGCTACGGCGAGTTGGGTAAACCAACGGGACAGCGTCTGCTGGTGATGGGTATGAGCCACTATCACGTGGTGAACGGCAAAATTGTTGATGAATGGGTGGTTTACGATCACCTGGCGATGCTGGCGCAGATCAAATTGGGACAACTGGCGGAGACGGAAGCATGAGCAAACAACGCGTGCAGTTTATCAAGCAAGCCGCGGGCGAAGATGCGCAGGCGGATGCCAGCCTGATCGCCACCGTGAGCGACATTATTAGCAACGTGCGTCAGCGCGGAGACGCGGCACTGCGTGATTATTCGCAGAAATTTGATGGTGTCGCGCCGGAGCAACTGGAAGTTTCGGCAGCAGAGATCGAGCAGGCGCTGGCGCAACTCGCCGATCAAACCCGCCAGGACAGTGAGTTTGCTATTGCCCAGGTGCGCCGCTTCGCCGAAGCGCAGCGCGCCACCTTGCAGCCACTGGAGATTGAGACGTTGCCGGGCGTTCATCTGGGGCATCGCATCATCCCGATTGAAACCGTGGGCTGCTATGTGCCGGGCGGACGCTATCCGATCCTCTCCGCGCCGGTGATGTCTATCGTGCCAGCGGTGGTGGCGGGCTGCGATAACATCATCGCCTGTCTGCCGCCGGGCGCTCATCCGGCAATGATTGCAATTTGCCACTTGGCCGGAGCGCACCGCATTTTCAAAGTTGGTGGTGCGCAGGCCATTGCCGCGATGGCATACGGCACCGCATCGCTGCCGGCGGTGGACAAGATCGTCGGGCCGGGCAACGCTTTCGTCAATGAGGCGAAGCGTCAGGTATTTGGCAAAGTGGGTATTGATGCGTTGGCGGGGCCGAGCGAAATCTTTATCGTCGCCGATGACAGTGCTGATCCGCGCGTGCTGGCAGCGGATCTACTGGCGCAGGCGGAGCATGACGTGCGCACGCGTGTTGGGCTGGCCACCACCAGCGAGCGCGTGGCGCATGCAACATTGCGGGAAATTGAGGCGCAGCTGGCATCCTTGCCGACGGCGAAAACGGCTGGTGAGGCGTGGCAGCGTCAGGGCGAAATTGTTCTCTGTGCCGACGAGGATGCGATGGTGGCGTACACCGATGAGATCGCCACTGAGCATCTGCAAATCCATGCGCGCGATCCCCATGCGCTGGCGGCGCGCATCCGCAATTACGGATCGCTGTTTATCGGGCAAAACGCCAGCGTGGTGTTTTCTGATAAATGCTGCGGCACCAACCACACGCTGCCCACCATGGCGGCGGCACGTTACACCGGCGGATTGTGGGTCGGTGCGTATCTGAAAACCTGCACGCATCAATGGATTGACGATCAGGGCATCGCCGCCATCGCTGCTCCTGCGGTGCGCCAGAGCCGTACCGAAGGGATGCAGGCGCATCGTCGTGCAGCGCAGATTCGTTTGCAGCCAGAAAAACTCGACGCCATCCTGCGTGGCGCGGAGGATTAGTCCGTGACTTTCATCACCTGCCAGGCGAGGATGCTGGCAGGTGATGAACAGAGGAATCGGGCTATGCAGGGCAGTCGTCGTACCCTGAAGTTACTTACCGCTTTATTGGTGCTGTTGATTGTCGGACTGATCGCCGGCGCCATCCATTTCCATAAAAACGCCAACGCCTTATGGCAGATCATCAGCGAAAAGTGCGTGCCGAATATGGCGGCGACGGGCAACCCAGCGCCATGCCAGCAGGTGAATAGCGCGCAGGGTTACGTCACGCTGAAAGATCTCAACGGGCCGTTGCAGTATCTGCTGATGCCGATCGAAAAAATCACCGGCATGGAAAGTCCCATCATTCTTGAACCTGCTACACCAAATCTGTTTGCCGAAGCCTGGCAACAGCGCGGATTACTGGCGCAAAGGCACGGCGCGCCGATTCCCGATAGCGCGCTGTCGCTGGCCATCAATGCGCAATACGGGCGTACGCAGAATCAGCTGCATATTCATATTTCCTGTCTGCGTCCGGATGTGCGCCAGCAGCTGGATGCGCTGGCACCGAGACTGAATGCGCAGTGGCAGAGTGAAACGCTGCGCAAGCATGGTTATCTGGTGCGGGCGCTTTCTAAGCAAGAGCTGGCGCAGCAGAGTGCGTTTATCCGTCTGGCGGATGAAGTGCCGCATGCGCGCAGCGAGATGGGGAAATATGGCCTGGCGCTGGCACAGCTGCCGGATGGCCGTTTAGCGCTGCTGGCGCTGGAACGTAACTGGCTGAAGCTGAACAGCGGTTCGGCGGAAGAGCTGCAGGATCATAACTGCAGCATATTGCCGCAATAACCCTTTTTTCGTAGGGACGCAATTAATAGCGGCCAATAAAAAAGGCGGCTAATCAGCCGCCTTAATCTGCATCTAAACGCTAAGTTACGCGTTTTTCGCTGCTGCTGCCGCTTTCACGATTACCGCAAAAGCATCCGCTTTCAGTGAAGCACCGCCAACCAGCGCGCCATCGATATCTGGCTGGGTGAACAGCTCAGCGGCGTTTTTGTCGTTGACCGAACCGCCGTACTGAATGATCACTTGCTGAGCGATAGCCGCATCTTTCTTCGCGATATGGTCACGAATGAATTTATGCACCGCCTGAGCCTGCGCTGGCGTAGCAGATTTGCCGGTACCGATAGCCCAAACCGGCTCATAAGCGATGACTGCGCCTTCGAACGCCGCGGCGCCCTGCGTTTCCAGCACGGCGTCGATCTGACGTGCGCACACTTCTTCCGTTTTGCCCGCTTCGTTTTCTGCGTCAGTTTCACCGATGCACAGAACCGGCACCAGACCCGCTTCTTTCACTACGGCAAATTTCTTCGCGATGAACTCGTCGCTCTCTTTGTGGTAGGTGCGGCGCTCAGAGTGGCCGATGATGATGTATTTCGCGCCAACGTCTTTCAACATGTCTGCGGAAGTTTCGCCAGTGAATGCGCCAGACAGATTAACGTCAACGTTCTGAGCACCCAGAGCAATGTGGCTACCGGAAATGGCGTGTTTTGCCAGGTCCAGATAGATGGCTGGCGGTGCAATCGCGACGCCACAACCATCAACACCAGACAGCTCTTTGCGCAGGCCTTCAATCAGCTCTTTGGTGATCTGCTTGCTACCGTTCAGTTTCCAGTTACCCATAACCAGTGGATGTCGCATTCTTTCCTCCGCATAACGCGATTCATGAAATAGCGCTGCCATCGGGCAGCGATGTCTGCGAGACAGTATAGAGATCAAATGTGTTGCTGGCTTTGCTTTTCGTCATTTTTGCCGGTGCGATCAGGGCGTCGCGAGCGCCAGTTTTATCGGTTCAACGGCGAAGGTCAAACCCTTGTCGCCGTTGTCTGCCACCACGAAACGCAATGCACCTTCGGTGCGGGCAAAATAGCGCGCACCTTTACCGGCGCTCAGCAGGGAATCGAGTTTTTTACGCCCCTCTTCAGGCGACAAGCCGGGAATGAAGAAGCGCAGCAGGGCGGTCATGTAATCCATGGCGCGAGCCTGCGCGGCTTTCATATCGGGGCCGGGAACCGGCAGCCAGGTGATTTGCAGGGTTTTGATTTTGCCGGTGCCTTGCTCCAGTGCGGTTGAGGCATACAGCGTTTCGCTGATTTTGCTGGCGGCACGCGTCAGATTGCTTTTATCGCCGCGACTATCAATCGCGCGATACTCCTGCAGCAATGCATTGGGATTAGCAGCGTTGTACTTCTCACGGAACTGAGCAACGGTCATATCGAACGTCGGCGCACCCGCGAGCAGATAGGGCGCTGCAGGCAGATGATCGCTACGATCCAACGCGGCTGCATCGTCCGCCCAGGCGGGAAATGTCAGTGCGAGGCCAAGCAGCAGCGCGACTGGCAGGTTGTTCATTGCTTCGGCCCTAAATCATTCACTTAGCCCACGATTAGAACGGTTTTTACCGGGCAAAGTCAAAACCCACACTGGGAAAAATCTCAGATTATTCGCTCCGCGCCGATTACCAGTAATGCTCGCTGGTCATGTGGCCGGGTTTGCGTTTGAAATGTTTGCGCATCTCACGCGTATCTTTCAGCAGCTGCTGGGTATCGCGCACCATCTGTGGATTGCCGCACAGCATCACATGGCTGGTTTCTGCCGTCAGCGGCAAGCCAACCGCACGCTCCAGTTCTCCGCTTTCAATCAACTGCGGTACGCGGCCGTGCAGCGAACCGGCGATCTCTTCGCGGCTCACCACCGTTTGGATGTGTAACTTGCCCTGATAGCGCTGCTGCAACGCCTGCATCAAGGGCAGGAAGCTCAGATCGTCGGCGAAGCGCGCGGCGTGTACCAGCACAATATTGTCGAAACGATCCAGATCTTCGCCCTGTTGCAGAATCGATAAATAGGGGCCGATCGCCGTGCCGGTCGCCAGCATCCACAGCGTTTGGCAATCTGGAATTTCGTCGAGCACAAAGAAACCCGCCGCCTCTTTAGTGATCATCACCTGCTCGCCGGGCTGCAGCGCCTGCAAACGCGGGCTCAGTTTGCCTTCCGGCACCGTGACCAGATAAAACTCCAGCAGCGGATCCTGCGGCGCGTTGACGTACGAATAGGCACGCTGCACGCGCTCACCGTCAATCTCCAGAGCCAGCTTGGCAAATTGTCCCGCGGTAAAGGTATCAATCGGCGCTGCAACGCGCAGGCTGAACAGTGCGTCGGTCCAGTTTTTTACCTCTTTCACTTCAGCATTGATCCACTCAGCCATGCTCACTCCTTAGTGTTGAATATTCAGGCACATGATTATCATCGTTATCCATCCGATAAATTTCCAGCCCGGTACCCTGTAAAGGGCTCTCAGCGACAAACGCAGCGCACAGATCAGCAACTGTAGCGGGCGGTTTACAATCTGGACAAACAGCTTGACGGCTTGAGACATACAGCTTTGCCCGCGCCTCTCGATTTGTCACTGAATCCTGATATTTTTGCCGCCATAAATCCGAGGCGGCCTTTTTTGTGCTGCTTATTCTTTGTTTCTCAGGCAGACATTTTGTTCCATGTTGATAAGTAAAACGCAAAATCGCTTTCTGTTATTCATGCTGATCGTGCTGGTGGCGGTTGGGCAGATGGCGCAAACCATCTATGTGCCAGCCATGGCCCACATGGCCGAAACGCTCAATGTGCGCAGCGGGGCGATCCAGCAGGTGATGGCCGCCTACCTGATGACCTACGGCGGATCGCAGTTGATCTATGGCCCGCTGTCGGACAGTTTTGGCCGACGTCCGGTGATCCTGATTGGCATGACGATCTTTGCCGTCGGCGCGTTGATCGCCATGTTCGCGCCCTCGTTGGAGATTCTGGTGCTGGGCAGCGCGGTACAAGGTTTAGGTACCGGCGTGGCGGGCGTGATGGCGCGCACCATGCCGCGCGATCTCTACGCCGGCATCGCACTGCGCCAGGCGAACAGCTTGCTGAATATGGGCATTCTGGTCAGCCCGCTGCTGGCTCCGGTGATTGGGGCGCTGCTGACGCATCTGTTTGGCTGGCACGCCTGTTTCGCCTTCCTGCTGCTGCTGTGCGTCGGCGTCACCGCGTCAATGGCGCGCTGGCTGCCTGAAACGCGTCCAGCGGATACGCCCGCCACGCCATTCCTGCGCCGTTATGCCACTTTGCTGAGCGACGGCAACTTTGTGCGGTACCTGCTGCTACTGATTGGCGCGCTGGCGGGCATCGCAGTGTTTGAAGCCAGCTGTGGCGTGCTGATGGGCGGCGTGTTGGGGCTGGATGGATTAACCGTCAGCATCCTGTTTATCCTGCCGATTCCGGCGGCGTTCTTTGGTGCCTGGTTTGCCGGACGTGAGCAGAAATCCTGGCACACGCTGATGTGGTACGGCGTGAACAGCTGCCTGTTAGCGGGCTTGCTGATGTGGATTCCGGCCTGGTTTGGCGTGATGAACATCTGGACGTTGCTGGTGCCGGCTGCGCTGTTCTTCTTTGGCGCGGGCATGCTGTTTCCGCTGGCAACCTCGGGCGCGATGGAGCCGTATGCGTGGCTGGCGGGCAGCGCGGGTGCGTTAATCGGAGGCTTGCAGAACCTCGGTTCCGGCGTGGTGGCGTGGCTTTCTGCGCTGTTACCGCAGCACGATCAATCCAGCCTTGGCATGCTGATGTTTGTGACGTCGCTGGTGATGCTGCTGTGCTGGTGGCCGCTCTCACGTCATCCGGAGAGCGGTAAGCAGGCGATTACAGGATAAATTGATGCAGCGCCGCGTCTTTGCGATCCAGATAGTGGATTGACTGGATGCGGCGAATGGTGCGCGATTTACCGCGCACCAGCAGGGTTTCGCTGGTGGCGATGTTGCCGTTACGCGTGATGCCTTTCAATAAATCGCCGGTGGTGATGCCGGTGGCCGCGAAGATAACGTTATCGTTGCGCGCCATCTGATCCAGCTTCAGTACCTGACCCGCTTCAATGCCCATCTCGGCGCAGCGTTGCAGTTCATTCTCGCCCAGACGACGATTCTCTTCGCTATCCCCTTTCACATGGTGACGCGCCAGCAGGCGTGCCTGCATGTCGCCGTCCATCGCACGGATCACGGCCGCCGACACCACACCTTCCGGCGCGCCGCCGATGCCGTACATCACATCCACTTCGCTATCCGGCATACAGGTCAGAATCGAGGCTGCAACATCGCCATCCGGGAAGGAGAACACGCGCACGCCGAGCTGCTGCAGCTGGGCAATCACCGCATCGTGGCGGGGCTTGGCCAGAATCGATACCGTTAACTGGCTGAGCGGTTTGCCCAATGCCAGCGCGATGTTTTTCAGGTTGATATCAAGCGGCAGATTGAGGTCGATGGCGCCACGTGCGCCCGGTCCAACAATCAGCTTTTCCATGTACATATCAGGTGCGTGCAGGAAGCTGCCCTTATCACCAACCGCCAGCACCGCCAGCGCATTGGCCTGGCCCATGGCCGTCATGCGTGTGCCTTCAATCGGATCGACCGCGATATCCACCGCGTCGCCACGGCCGGTACCGACTTTCTCACCGATATACAGCATCGGCGCTTCGTCGATTTCGCCTTCGCCAATCACAATCTGGCCGTCGATATCAATAGTGTTGAGCATAATGCGCATGGCGTGAACGGCTGCGCCGTCGGCCGCATTTTTATCGCCGCGTCCTAACCAGTGATAGCCCGCCAGAGCGGCGGCTTCAGTCACGCGGGAAAATTCAATCGCGAGTTCTCGTTTCATGGTGGCACCTGACAAAAAACAGGCAGGCAGTTTAACACAGCGGAGAAGCGTGGCAGGGGAAAAACCCGCGGCAGGGCACCGCGGGTCAGCAGGATGTTACTCTTCGTCTTCCCACGCTTTGGCGCGAGCGACGGCTTTCTTCCAGCCGGCGTAACGGACGTTACGTTCGGTGGTTTCGATGCTTGGGCGGAACTCACGCTCAATCACCGCTTTAGCGCGGACTTCTTCCAGGTCGCCCCAGAAGCCAACGGCCAGGCCAGCCAGATATGCCGCACCCAGCGCTGTAACTTCACGCACTTCCGGACGCTCAACGCGCGTGCCGAGAATGTCAGACTGGAACTGCATCAGGAAGTTGTTGGCGACTGCACCACCATCCACGCGCAGTGACTGCAGGCGGGTGCCAGCATCGTTCTGCATCGCTTCCAGTACATCGCGCGTCTGGTACGCAATCGACTCCAGCGTGGCACGGATGATGTGGTTAGCGTTCGCACCGCGCGTCAGACCGAAAATCGCGCCGCGTGCATACGGGTCCCAATATGGCGCGCCCAAACCGGTGAAGGCCGGCACCATATATACGCCGTTAGTGTCTTTCACTTTCAACGCGAAGTATTCAGAGTCGGTTGAATCACTGATCAGCTTCATCTCATCGCGCAGCCACTGAATCGACGCACCACCGATAAACACCGCACCTTCCAGCGCATAGTTCACTTCGCCGCGTGGGCCGCAAGCGATGGTGGTCAGCAGGCCGTGCGTAGACGTCACGGCTTCGGTGCCGGTGTTCATCAACATAAAGCAGCCGGTGCCGTAAGTGTTTTTCGCCATACCCGGTTGTACGCACAGCTGGCCATACAGCGCCGCTTGCTGGTCACCGGCGATTCCGGCGATAGGAATACGCGTACCGCCTTTACCACCAATGTTGGTCTGGCCGTACACTTCGGAAGAACCTTTCACTTCTGGCAGCATTTCACGCGGGATATCGAGGATCTCCAGCATGCGCTCATCCCACTCCAGCTTGTGGATGTTGTACATCATGGTACGTGAGGCGTTGGTGTGATCGGTGACGTGCACACGTCCCTGCGTCATTTTCCAAATCAGCCAGGTATCAACGGTACCGAACAGCAGTTCGCCGCGTTTTGCACGCTCACGTGCGCCTTCAACGTGGTCAAGAATCCACTTCACTTTGGTGCCGGAGAAGTACGGGTTAATCACCAAACCGGTGGTGTGCTGGATGTACTCTTCCAGACCCTCTTTCTTCAGTTTGTTACAGTAATCTGCGGTGCGCGGATCCTGCCAGACGATGGCGTTGTAAACCGGTTTGCCGGTCTCTTTATCCCACACGATGGCGGTTTCACGCTGGTTGGTGATACCAATCGCCGCGATTTGATCGGAGTTAATATCGGCGTGCGCCAGCACTTCCACCAGCGTCGAGCTTTGTGACGCCCAGATATCCATTGGGTCATGTTCAACCCAACCCGCTTTCGGATAGATCTGGGTAAATTCGCGCTGAGAAACCGCAACGATGTTGGCATCATGATCAAGCACCACGGCGCGTGAGCTGGTTGTGCCCTGATCGAGTGCAACGATATATTTTTTATCAGTAGTCATTGTGCTGTCCTGATGTGGTATCGATGAAACTTACGCTTTACGCTGCTGAGCGCGCGCAACCGGTTTTTCTGCTGTGCTGGCTTCCGCGACGTTAACTGGCAGATGGCGGCCAATCAGTGAACGGTAACCAAAGGCTCCGAGGCAAGCACCGACCAGCGGGCCAAAAATCGGAACCAGGAAGTAAGGAATATCTTTGCCACCGGTGAAGGCGACGTTGCCCCAACCAGCGAAGAACGCGAACAGTTTTGGACCGAAGTCACGCGCCGGGTTGAGTGCGAAGCCGGTCAGTGGACCCATTGAGCCACCGATGACCGCCACCAGCAGACCAATCAACAGCGGAGCCAGCGGACCACGCGGCACACCGTTGCCGTCATCGGTCAGCGCCATGATCACTGCCATCAACACCGCTGTAATCACCATCTCAACCAGGAACGCCTGAGCTACGCTGATGTGCGGGTTCGGGTAAGTCGAGAAGATACCGGCCAGATCGAGGCTTTCAACACTGCCGCGCACCATTTGATGGCCCGCTTCGTAATCGAAGAACAGATTGTAGTAGAGACCGTAAACCAACGCGGCAGCGCAGAACGCGCCGGCAACCTGCGCCAGAATATAGGGAACAACTTTACGACCTTCAAAATTAGCAAACAGGCACAGCGCGACGGTAACGGCTGGGTTAAGATGCGCGCCGGAAACGCCTGCGCTCAGATAGACTGCCATGGAGACGGCTAAACCCCAGATAATACAAATTTCCCACTGACCGAATGACGCACCGGCCAGTTTCAGTGCAGCAACGCAGCCTGCACCAAAGAAGATAATCAAACCTGTACCGAGAAATTCAGCGATGCACTGACCTTTTAGTGTGTTAGTTGTCTGACTCATAATGGCATTCCTGAAGCGAGGTTAAATTTTATCAGTTTTTGTTCTCATCCATGAGTCGCCCAGCTATCAATGTAGGGTTGATGTGAATTTATCGTTAACGAGCATAAACGAGAAATAGCGAAATTGAAAACTGTGTACTGTGTCATAAAAATGCGCGTTTTCGCGTCTTTTGCGTTTCTTTAAGGCCCATTCACCGCGCTTTACTGGTCGATGCTGACGTGATCGCGCACACAGATGCGCGAAGATGCGCATTTTTTTAGGCATAGACTGAAAAGTGTTACAGACTGCCCTCGCAGGCCTTGTGCCGCTGGACTTGCTGGGTTTGGCTACATACAATCGAGTCATCGTGGCTGAGCGCACTGTAATAAGGCATGCACTAGCCCCATCAACGCCTTGCAAGATTTAGGAGAGGTCAGAAAGATGTCATTTGAAGTGTTCGAGAAACTGGAAGCGAAAGTACAGCAGGCGATTGATACCATCACTCTGCTGCAGATGGAAATTGAAGAGCTGAAAGAGCAAAACAACACGCTGAAAAACGAAGTCAGCCAGGCTTCAGGCAACCAGGATGCACTGGTGCGTGAAAATCAGCATCTGAAAGAAGAGCAGCATGTCTGGCAGGATCGTCTGCGGGCACTGCTGGGAAAAATGGAAGAAGTTTAAGCGTCAATGCTTAAACCAACGGGTGCCGCGGCACCCGTTTTTGTTGCGGCTTACTCGATGTCGAGCGCGTCTTCAGACAGGATGATGCCGGTATTGTCGGCATACAGATGGTCGCCAGAGAAGAAAGTCACGCCGCCGAAGTTAACGCGCACGTCACTTTCGCCAATGCCTTCACCCGCTGCACCCACCGGAATCGCCGCAATCGCCTGAATGCCGATTTCCAGCTCTTCGAGATCGTCAACCTGACGCACCGAGCCGTACACCACAATGCCTTCCCACTCATTTTGCGCCGCCAGACTCGCCAGCTGAGCATCGACCAGTGCGCGACGGACCGAACCGCCGCCATCCACCAGCAATACGCGACCCCGACCGTTCTCTTCCAGCAAATCGTAGAGTAAGCCGTTATCTTCGAAACATTTCACTGTGGTGATTTGACCACCGAATGAGCTGCGCCCACCAAAGTTCGAAAAAAGCGGTTCAACAACATTCACAGCTTCGTGGTAGATGTCACAGAGTTCAGATGTATCGTATTTCATGAGGGTTTTCGTCTGTTTGCCACAGGAGCGCTAAGTATATCGCTATCTGGCGATTGTTGGCAAAATCATCAACCGCCAAAAAAAGCGTTGCATCAATATCCTGCGTAAAAAAAAGCCCGGCACAGTGGCCGGGCAGAGATTTCGTGGGTGAAGCTTACAGAATGAAGCGGCTGAGATCTTCGTCGGCCACCAGCTCATCCAGATGCTTACCAACGTACTCGGCATCGATAGTGATCGACTCACCGTTACGATCGCTGGCGTCATAGGAGATATCTTCCATCAGACGCTCCAGCACGGTATGCAGACGACGCGCACCGATGTTCTCGGTGGTCTCGTTCACCTGCCATGCGGCTTCGGCGATACGCCGCACTGCGTCATCGGTGAAGTCGATATTGACCCCTTCGGTGCCCATCAGCGCTTTGTACTGCACAGTAACCGAGGCGTTTGGCTCGGTCAGGATGCGCTCGAAGTCATTGACGGTCAGCGCCTGCAGTTCAACGCGAATCGGCAGACGGCCTTGCAGTTCTGGGATCAGATCTGACGGGCTGGCGACCTGGAACGCGCCGGAAGCGATAAACAGAATGTGGTCGGTTTTCACCATGCCGTGCTTGGTGGAAACGGTGCAACCTTCAACCAGCGGCAGCAGGTCGCGCTGTACGCCTTCGCGTGACACGTCTGGACCGCCCGCATTCTGGCCGCCGCGCTTACAGATTTTGTCGATTTCGTCGATGAACACGATACCGTGCTGCTCAACCGCATCGATGGCATCCTGCTTCAGCTCTTCCGGGTTCACCAGCTTGGCCGCTTCTTCTTCAATCAGCAGCTTCATGGCTTCTTTGATTTTCAGCTTACGCGGTTTCTGCTTCTGCCCACCGAGGTTCTGGAACATCGATTGCAGCTGGCTGGTCATCTCTTCCATGCCCGGAGGCGCCATGATCTCAACGCCAGCCGATGAAGCGGCCAGATCGATCTCAATCTCTTTGTCATCCAGCTGGCCTTCGCGCAGTTTCTTGCGGAAGGATTGACGCGCTGCCGATGGCTCCGCCGCTTGTTCAGCCTGGCCCCAGTTATTTTTCGCGGGTGGGATCAGCACATCCAGGATGCGCTCTTCCGCCATCTCTTCCGCGCGGTACTTGTTCTTCTCGATCGCCTGGCTGCGCACCATCTTGATGGCAGAATCGGTCAGATCGCGAATGATGGAATCAACCTCTTTACCGACGTAACCGACTTCGGTGAATTTGGTGGCTTCCACTTTGATGAACGGTGCGTTCGCCAGTTTGGCTAAGCGACGGGCGATTTCGGTTTTACCGACACCGGTTGGACCAATCATCAGAATGTTTTTTGGCGTCACTTCATGGCGCAGCTCTTCGTCGAGCTGCATGCGGCGCCAGCGATTACGCAGGGCGATCGCGACCGCCTTCTTTGCGCCGTCCTGGCCGATGATAAAGCGATTAAGCTCGCTGACAATCTCGCGTGGAGTCATCTCAGACATGATGTTTAGTCCTTAGCCTTAGACGGTAATGCTTCGAAGTTAATATTGTGGTTGGTGTAGATACAGATATCGCCAGCGATGTTCAGCGCTTTCTCCACGATATCGTGTGCACCAATGTCGGTGTTTTCCAGCAACGCGCGTGCCGCTGCCTGGGCGTAAGGCCCACCAGAACCAATTGCGATCAGGTCATTTTCCGGCTGGATAACGTCGCCGTTGCCGCTGATGATTAATGAGGCGTTTTCGTCGGCCACCGCCAGCAGCGCTTCAAGGCGGCGCAGCATGCGATCGGTACGCCAATCTTTAGCCAGTTCGACCGCCGCTTTCACCAGATGGCCCTGGTGCATTTCCAGCTTGCGCTCAAACAGTTCAAACAGGGTGAAGGCATCTGCGGTACCGCCAGCAAAGCCGGCGATCACTTTATCGTTGTAAAGACGACGGACTTTTTTAACGTTGCCTTTCATTACGGTATTGCCGAGCGTAGCCTGGCCATCACCGCCAATCACTACCTGGCCGTTGCGTCGTACACTTACTATTGTTGTCACGGGCAGACCCCTTGTTGCAGTAGAAAAGGAACTCCGCGCACTCGGCGCGGAGTATCATGCAACCAGATATGGGGTAGGAAAAAGGGGTTTCAACCCCCGAGAGCGAGGGGAATACAACTTCCGTGGCCGGAACTGTGTAAGCGTTTGACTGTGCTGTCGGCGCTGCTGCGATCTTTGAACGGCCCGATCACCACGCGATTCCAGCCACCGCCGGTGGTAATGCGGCTCTCAAATCCTTCAAATGCCAGACCGGCGCGCACGGATTCCGCCTGATCGGTACCTTTGAACGAACCACACTGCACCATCCAGCGTTGTGAAGCGGCTTTCTCTTCCGCTCTCGCCTTGGCCGTTTCCTGCGGCTTGGTTTGCTGCGTTGGCTCACGCGTGATCGGCGCAGCTTGTTGTTGCTGCTGACGCGCGGCCTGTTGTTGCTGCAACTGTTGCTGGCGCTGCTGTTGTTGTAACTGTTGCTGCTGACGTTGCAACTGCTGCTGTTGTTGTTGCTGTACCTGCTGCTGCTGTTGTTGCACTTGCTGACGCTGCAGCGTTTGCTGGCGCTGCGCCGGGGTTTGTTCGTTCCACGGCACTTCGTTCAGCTGCGTCGGCTGCTGGCGCATATCGGCCTGCATCTGCTCCAGCAGCTGGCGCTGTTCATCGGTCAGCTGAGTTTGTGATTGCACGCCACCAGCCGAAGGCTCAGTCGGCGACGGAACGGTAATTTGGCGATTTTCCAGCTCTTTGATGTACTTCCAGCGCTCTTCCGGCTTCGGCGGCAGGCCGTTACCGTTGGCTTTGTGGTTTGGAATGACCTCAATCTCTTCTTTCTTATGATGCGAGATAAACCATAAACCACCGGCAAAGGTGACCAGCACGGCCGCGGCCAGTACCATCATGAGCTTTGAAGTGCCTGATCCGCCTTTGCTTTTCTTGCTGCGGCTGGCGGGTTTTTTGCGACGCGTCCCTGTTGAACGCCCGCGGCCTACATAATCTTTCTGTGCCACTTTCGTTCTGCTACCCTTCAAAAAAATGCCAATGGGCATGTAAATGTGCTGTTAATTGCCCGGCAATGAATGCGCCATGTTACGCAAGGGCTGGAACTTTGACCAGCACAGTCTGCCTTCAGAATCCGCTGAAAATGCAGGCGTCTACGCACTATTTTTCCCGTTTTGCCGCCGGTGCCGTACTGCCGCGCACGCGCAGCTCCGCATCCAGCAGGCGCGAACCGTTATTCACGCGTTTACCCTGCAGCTCATCAAGTAACAGCAGCATCGCTTCTCGGCCGATGGCAAAACGCGGCTGGGCCACGGTGGTCAGCGGCGGATCGTAGTATTGCGCCAGTTCGATATCATCAAAGCCCACCACCGACAGATCCTGCGGAATGCGCATGCCAAGTTTACGCGCCTGGTTCATCGCGCCCAGCGCCATCAAATCGCTATGGCAGAAAATCGCTTTCGGCGGCTGCGGCAAACTCATCAACTGCTTAAGCGCATTCGCGCCGGCTTCAAAGGTGAAATCGCCGTGCACAATCATCGTTGGGTCGATGGCGATGCTGCTGCGACGCAGCGCCTGAATGTAGCCCTGCAAACGATACTGGCTCAGCGGAATGTGTTCTGGCCCGGTGATACAGGCAATTTGGCGATGACCAAGCTGCAGCAGGTGATTCACCGCTTCAAAGGCGGCGGTGAGGTTATCGATATGGACCGTGGGTAATGCCATCTCCGGCGCAAATTCGTTACCCATCACCATCGGCGGCAGGTTGCGCTGATCTTCAATGCCCGCCTCAAACGGCAGCTGTGAACCCAACAGCACCATGCCGTCGATCTGTCGCGTCAGCATTAAATTCAGAAAGGTTTTTTCCTGTTTATTCTGATGCGCGCAATCGCCAATCAGTACCAGATAACCTTCATGCGCAGCGGTGACTTCCACGCCGCGAATGATCTCACTGAAGAAGGGATCGCAGATGTCCGGCACAATCACCAGAATGGTTTGCGTTTCACCGCGTTTGGCATTGCGCGCCAAACCGTGCGGCGCATAACCCACGGCAATCACCGCTTTTTCGACCTTGAGCCGGGTAGCAGCAGAGACTTTTTCTGGATTCATCAACGCACGTGAAACCGTAGCGGTTGAAACGCCTGCTTTCTCGGCCACATCTTTCATGGTGGCGGCGGTGGAGGGTTGCTTCTGGTCCAACGTATAACTCCTGACGCGGTACAGCGCATTGATTTTCAGACATTACCGGGCTTCAACCGGGTCGGCACTATTGTTAACCCAAGGTCGCGTCGGGTTGTTACTTAATTTGCATAAAAATTGTGACTTGTGCGACTTTTTTCGATCTGGCTCGCAGTTGTGGCGTGGCTTAGCTCTCGGTGGGATCGATATCCAGCGTCCATTTCACTTTGCGTGACGCCGGCAAGGTGGCGATCAGCGGCAGCGATCCGCTCAACAGCTGTTGCAGACGTTTGCGCGACGGATGCTGCAACAGCAGCTGCCAGCGCCAGCGTCCACTGCGCTTCGGTGCCAACGCCGGAACCGGCCCCATCAGCCACATCGCCTCATCTTTAAGCGGGCTGGCTTCCAGCAAATTACGCAGCTGTGTGAGGAATTCCGCCGCCTGCTGGTTATCCATATCCTCAGCGCGGAACAGCGCATGGCTGGTCCACGGCGGCAGCTGAACGGACTGACGCTCCAGCAGCGTTTGATCGGCAAAGGCGAAATAGCCGCGATGCAGTAATGTTTGCAGCAATGGATGTTCCGGATGATGGGTCTGCAGCAACACTTCGCCCTGTTTACCCGCACGACCGGCGCGACCCGCGACCTGCGTGTAGAGCTGAGCGAAACGCTCGGCGGCGCGGAAATCGGCTGAGAACAGCGCGCCATCAACATCCAGCAGCGACACCAGCGTGACATCCGGGAAATGATGGCCTTTCGCCAGCATCTGCGTGCCCACCAGAATGCGCGCGCCGCCGCGATGCACATCGGCCAGATGCTGCTCCAGCGCGCCTTTACGGCTGGTGGTGTCGCGATCAATGCGCGATACCGGCACGTCGGGGAACAGCGTGCCCAGCTGCTGTTCCAGCTGTTCGGTGCCGACGCCGACCGGCATCAAATGCGTTGAACCACAGCTTGGGCACTGATTTGGCAGCGGGCGCTGGCTGTCACAATGGTGGCAGCGCAGCTGGCGATGGTTCTGGTGCAGCGTGTAGTAGCTATCGCAGCGCTGGCACTCGGCCAGCCAGCCGCAATCGTGGCACATCAGCGCCGGAGAGAAGCCACGGCGGTTGAGGAACAGCAGAACCTGATTATCGGCCTGCAGGTGCTGACGCATTTTGCCGAGCAGTGCTGGCGCCAATCCGCCTTTCAGCTGCTGGCCTTTAAGATCGATCAGCTGCTGTAACGCCGGTTTAGCATTGCCCGCGCGTTTGGTGAGATTGAGCTGGCGATATTTGCCGACGCGCACGTTGTGCAAGGTTTCCAGCGCGGGCGTGGCGGAACCCATCACAATTGGAATATCTTCCTCATGCGCACGGAACACCGCCAGATCGCGCGCCTGATAGCGCCAGCCTTCCTGTTGTTTGTACGAGCTGTCGTGCTCTTCATCAATGATGATGACGCCGGGGCGCGCCAGCGGCGTGAACAGCGCCGAGCGTGTACCGATAACAATCGCCGTTTCGCCGCTGCGCGCGCGCAGCCAGACGGCGAGGCGTTCGCTGTCATTCAGTGCCGAGTGCAGCACATCAATCGGCGCATCAAAGCGCTCACGGAAGCGGGCGATGGTTTGCGGCGTCAGGCCGATTTCCGGCACCAGCACCAAAGCCTGTTTGCCGCGTGCCAGCACGTTCTCCAGCACGCTGAGATACACTTCGGTTTTACCCGACCCGGTAATGCCAGCCAGCAGCCACGGCGCATAGTGATCGTCTTCACTGCGCATCGCGCCCACCGCCATCGCCTGATCGGTATTCAGGCGCAGGCGATCCCCTTTGACGGCAAAGCTGGTACGCCAGTCGTGCATCTGCGGCGTGTGTTCACGCAGTTCGCACAAGCCTTTTGCGCGCAACGCTTGCAGCGCGGCATCGGTAAAATCGTGTTCGCTGACCTGATGACGATAGAGCGGTCGCTGACGCAGCATCGCCAGCGCTTGCTGCTGTTTCGGCGCGCGCTTCAGGCTCTCCATCGCCACTTCACGGCCAGCATCATTAATCACCCATTGCCACAGCGGCGCTTCCTGCGCGGGTTTGCCCTGACGCAGCAGCACCGGCAGCGCATGGCTTAGCACTTCGCCGAGCGGCGAATGATAATAGTTGGCGGCCCAATGCAAAATGCGCCACAGGGCGGGCGAGAACAGACTTTGATCGTCGAGCACGCTCTCTATCTGCTTGAGCTGCGTCAGCGGCAGATCGCTGGTCTCACGCGTGCCGATCACAATGCCGATCATTTTGCGATTGCCGAACGGCACATTCACGCGTGCGCCCGCCACCGGCTGCGGCGCATCGGCAGGCAGCAAGTAATCAAACAGGCGAGGTAGCGGAACGGGCAGGGCAACCTGAACAACGGGCATCTGAATCTCTATCCGGTTCTGAATTAAGGAGAAGTAGTGTACACGGCTAATTAGGAAGCGGCTATTTGCTAAAACCGGTTAATTTCTGTATACTATGCCGCCTTCGATGAGATCACTTGTCGGAGCATACACTTAATGTTCAACCGCGTGTGGTGCTGTGCAGGCTGAGCCTGGCACGGAGAGCGACACGGCCTTTTATGAGGTTCTCCCATGAAACAAGGTATTCACCCTAAGTACGAAGCAGTAACCATGACTTGCTCTTGCGGTAACGTGATCAACACCCGTTCAACCATGGCTTCTGGTCTGAACCTGGACGTGTGCGGCAAATGCCACCCGTTCTACACTGGTAAGCAGCGTATTGCTGACACCGGTGGCCGTGTAGATCGCTTCAACAAGCGTTTCAGCGTGCCAGCAAGCAAGAAATAAGATTTTTGGCCGTCGAATCTTCGCGATTCGGCAGCAAGAATAAACCCAGCCTCGGCTGGGTTTTTTTATTTCTGGCTTCAGTATTCCCAACTATCGGGATCGATGCCCATTTCACGCATAATCTGTTTCGCTTCTTCCGGAATCTCATCGCTGCGTTCTTTACGCAAATCGACATCGTTCGGCAGAGGCTGCCCGGTGAAAGCATGCAAAAAGGCTTCACACAGCAGTTCGCTGTTGGTGGCGTGACGCAGGTTGTTCACCTGACGGCGGGTGCGCTCGTCCGTTAAAATCTTCAGCACTTTTAGCGGGATAGAAACTGTGATTTTCTTAACCTGCTCGCTCTTCTTGCCATGTTCAGCGTAAGGGCTGATATATTCGCCGTTCCATTCAGCCATGGGTTACCTTAATCAATAAAAGTTGAATATGGGGAAATCCGTTGATTATGCCCGATTTTTCGATGCCTGACCCCTTAAACCGCAGGTTTTATGCTTGAGCACCGCTTCTGCAAAGGAAAGCGCGCTGAACACCAGGCGATGACGGACAATTTTAGCGGTTATTGATGATTTGCTCAATCTATACGCAAAGACATTTAGATGTCCAGATGTATTGACGTCTATGTGCGGAATGTTATCCTGTTGCTCTTCTTTTTCTTCAGGAACAGTAAGCACCATGACGCGTAAACAGGCAACCATCGCAGTACGTAGCGGTTTGAATGATGACGAGCAATATGGCTGCGTTGTCCCACCGATTCATCTTTCCAGCACCTATAACTTCCTCGACTTCAATGAGCCGCGTGCGCATGACTATTCACGTCGTGGTAACCCAACGCGCGATGTGGTTCAGCGCGCGCTGGCAGAACTGGAAGGTGGCGCAGGCGCGGTATTGACCAATACCGGCATGTCAGCGATTCATCTGGTGACAACCGTGTTCCTGAAGCCGGGCGATCTGCTGGTGGCGCCACACGACTGTTACGGCGGCAGCTATCGCCTGTTCGATAGCCTGAGCAAGCGCGGCGCGTATCGCGTGAAGTTTGTCGATCAGGGCGATAAAGCTGCGCTGGCCGCTGCTCTGGCCGAGAAGCCAAAACTGGTGCTGGTTGAAAGCCCAAGTAATCCACTGCTGCGTGTGGTCGATATCGCCAGCATTTGCGCCGCCGCGCGTGAAGCTGGCGCCATTAGCGTGGTAGACAACACCTTCCTCAGCCCGGCGCTGCAAAACCCGCTGGCGCTGGGTGCCGACTTGGTTGTTCACTCCTGCACCAAATACCTGAATGGTCACTCTGATGTGGTGGCGGGCGCGGTGATTGCGAAAGATCCAGCGATGGCCACCGATCTGGCGTGGTGGGCGAATAATATTGGTGTAACCGGCGCGGCGTTTGATAGCTACCTGCTGCTGCGCGGTTTGCGCACGCTGTCACCGCGCATCGCCGCTGCACAACGCAATGCATTGGCGATAGTTGATTACCTGAAGCAACAACCGCTGGTGAAAAAACTGTATCATCCGTCCCTGCCGGAAAATGCCGGTCATGAGTTTGCGGTACGTCAGCAGCGTGGTTTTGGTGCCATGCTGAGTTTCGAAATCGATGCCGATGAGGCTCGCCTGCGCCGCTTCCTGAAAGCGCTGCAGTTGTTCACGCTGGCCGAATCGCTGGGCGGCGTAGAAAGTTTGATTTCGCATACCGCGACCATGACGCATGCTGGCATGTCTGCAGAAGCACGCGCGGCAGCGGGAATTTCGGAAACACTGCTGCGTATTTCTGTTGGGATTGAAGATCACGAAGATTTAATCGCCGATCTGGATAATGCATTCCGGATCGCAGCCGAGGAGTAATCATGACGAGTTCAGTGGGCGCGGGAACGCCGATCAAGCAGTTGCATAAATTTGGTGGCAGTAGCCTGGCCGACGCACGTTGCTATCAGCGCGTGGCCAGCATCATGGCGGATTACAGCCAGCCAGGCGACTTAATGGTGGTCTCTGCCGCAGGCAGCACCACTAACCAGTTGATCAGCTGGCTGAAATTGAGCCAGAGCGATCGCTTATCTGCTCATCAGGTGCAACAGGCTTTACGGCGTTTTCACAGCGAGTTAATTGCTGCGCTGCTGCCTGCTGAATATGCCGAAACCCTGACGTCTTCCTTTATACGCGATCTGGAAAGACTGGCGGCGCTGCTCGATGGCACCATCACCGATGCGGTGTATGCCGAAGTGGTGGGGCATGGCGAAATCTGGTCGGCGCGCTTGATGGCCGCGGTGCTGAGCCAGCGCGAGATCGAAGCCGCCTGGCTGGATGCGCGTGACTTCTTGCGTGCTGAACGTGCCGCGCAGCCGCAGGTTGATGAAGGCAAATCCTGGCCGCTGCTGCAGGAGCTGTTAACACAGCATCCGCATAAGCGTTTGGTGGTGACCGGATTTATCAGCCGCAGCGAAGCGGGTGAAACCGTGCTGCTTGGGCGTAACGGCTCGGACTACTCGGCAACGCAGATTGGTGCGCTGGCGGGCGTGGGGCGCGTGACCATCTGGAGCGATGTGGCGGGCGTTTACAGCGCCGATCCGCGTAAAGTCTCTGATGCGTGCCTGCTGCCGCTGCTGCGTCTTGATGAAGCCAGCGAGCTGGCGCGTCTGGCGGCGCCGGTGCTGCACACCCGCACCTTGCAGCCGGTTTCCAACAGCGACATCGACTTGCAGCTGCGTTGCAGCTATCAACCGGAGCAGGGCTCGACGCGCATTGAGCGCGTGCTGGCCTCCGGCACCGGCGCGCGTATCGTCACCAGCCACGATGATGTGTGTCTGGTGGAGATTCAAATTCCCGACAATCACGATTTCAAAACCCAGCAGAAAGAGATCGATCTGCTGCTGAAGCGCGCGCAGCTGCGTCCGCTGGCGATCGGCGTGCATCCCGATCGCCGCCTGCTGCAGCTGTGTTACACCTCGGAAGTGGTGAATAGCGCCTTCAACCTGTTGCAGGACGCCGCACTGCCGGGCCATCTGCAGCTGCGCGACGGCTTGGCGCTGGTGGCGCTGGTGGGCGCGGGCGTGACGCGTAATCCGCTGCACAGCCACCGCTTCTGGCAGCAGATCAAAGATCAGCCGGTGGAGTTTGTCTGGCAATCGGAAGATCACATCAGCATCGTGGCGGTACTGCGCGTCGGCCCGACGCAGCACCTGATTCAGGGACTGCATCAGTCGCTGTTCCGCGCAGAAAAACGCATCGGCCTGATCTTGTTCGGCAAAGGCAACATCGGTTCACGCTGGCTGGAGCTGTTTGCCCGCGAGCAGGAAACGCTGTCGGCACGTACAGGATTTGAATATGTGCTGGCGGGCGTGGCAGACAGCAGCCGCAGTTTGCTGAGCTACGACGGTCTGGAAGCCAGCCGCGCATTGGCGTTCTTTGATGATGAAGCGGTCGAGCGCGATGAAGAGTCGCTGTTCCTGTGGATGCGTGCGCACCCGTTCGATGATTTAGTGGTGCTGGACGTCACCGCCAGCGAGCAGCTGGCGCAGCAGTATCATGATTTCGCCAGTCACGGCTTCCACGTTATCAGCGCCAACAAAGTTGCCGGTGCGTCGAGCGGTCAGAGCTGGCGTCAGGTGCGCGATGCTTTCGCCAAAACCGGTCGTCACTGGCTGTATAACGCCACCGTCGGTGCCGGTTTGCCGGTCAATCACACGGTGCGCGATTTACGCGAAAGCGGCGATAGCATTCTGGCGATCAGCGGCATCTTCTCCGGCACGCTGTCGTGGCTGTTCCTGCAATTTGATGGCACGGTGCCGTTTAGCGAGCTGGTTGATCAGGCGTGGCAGCAAGGCCTGACCGAACCAGACCCGCGCGTGGATTTGTCTGGGCAGGACGTAATGCGCAAGCTGGTGATTCTGGCGCGTGAAGCGGGCTACGACATCGAGCCGGATCAAGTGCGTGTCGAGTCGCTGGTGCCGGCAATTTGCGACGGTGAGTCGATTGATCACTTCTTCGAAAACGCCGACGAGCTGAATGATCAGATGCTGCAGCGTCTGGAAGCCGCGCAAGAGATGGGCTTAGTGCTGCGTTACGTGGCGCGTTTCGATGCTAATGGCAAAGCGCGCGTCGGCGTGGAAGCGGTGCGCCCAGAGCATCCGCTGGCCGCGTTGCTGCCGTGCGATAACGTGTTTGCCATCGAAAGCCGCTGGTATCGCGATAATCCGCTGGTGATTCGCGGACCGGGCGCAGGCCGTGATGTTACGGCGGGTGCGTTGCAATCGGATATCAATCGCCTCGCACAGCTGCTGTAATCTGCCTCACTCTGCAGACGGCATCGTCCGTCTGCAATCTTCACCTTCCCCCGCGCATCATGAAACGCTTTCACCTTGAGTGAAGATTTGTCACGCCTGTTCATTAATTTTCAGTTGACGCTAACGTGGGAATCGTTCATTTTGTGCATCTGGACGTCTAAACGTATGGATGTTCGAAGGCCGCAAAATAATCGATGTGTGATGACGAGGTAATTAGGATGAGTTTCTTTCACGCCAATCAACGCGAAGCGTTGAACCAGAGCCTGGCTGAGCTGAACGGGCAAATTAATGTCTCTTTCGAATTTTTCCCGCCACGTACCAGCGAAATGGAAGAAACCCTGTGGAGCTCAATCGATCGACTGAGCAGCCTGAAGCCGAAATTCGTCTCCGTCACCTACGGTGCCAACTCGGGCGAGCGCGATCGTACACATAGCATCATCAAAGGCATCAAAGATCGTACTGGTCTGGAAGCCGCACCGCATCTGACCTGTATCGATGCTACGCGTGATGAGTTGCGCGGCATCGCGCGTGATTACTGGGATAGCGGCATTCGTCATATCGTGGCACTGCGCGGTGATTTACCGCCAGGCAGCGGCAAGCCGGAGATGTACGGTTCGGATTTGGTGGCGCTGCTGAAAGACGTTGGCGATTTTGACATCTCGGTGGCGGCCTATCCGGAAGTGCATCCCGAAGCGAAAAGCGCGCAGGCCGATTTGATTAACCTGAAACGCAAAATTGATGCCGGTGCTAACCGCGCCATCACGCAGTTCTTCTTCGATGTTGAAAGCTACCTGCGCTTCCGCGATCGCTGTGTCGCAACCGGTATCGACGTGGAGATCGTGCCGGGTATTTTGCCGGTCTCTAACTTTAAACAGCTACAACGCTTCGCCACCATGACCAATGTGCGGGTGCCGGGATGGATGAGTGCAATGTTTGAAGGTCTGGATAACGATCCGGAGACGCGCAAAATGGTCGGTGCCAGCGTCGCCATGGACATGGTGAAAATCCTGTCGCGGGAAGGGGTGAAGGATTTTCATTTCTATACGCTGAACCGCGCCGAGTTGAGTTACGCCATTTGCCACACGCTGGGTGTGCGTCCGGCGATGGGAGGTTAATGCCCTCACCCTGTCCCTCTCCCGCCAGCGGGCGAGGGAAGGGTTAGGTGGAGCAATGTTGAAACACCTGTGCTTGATTGGTTCCCTCTCCCGCCAGCGGGAGAGGGTTAGGGTGAGGGGAAAAATTAACCGGTATTACGCATACCCGCTGCAACACCCGCGATCGTCACCATCAGCGCTTGTTCTACACGCGCATCTGGCTCATCACCGCGCTCTTCCTGCGCACGTGAACGATGCAGCAGTTCAGCCTGCAACACGTTCAGTGGATCGGTATAAACGTTACGCAGCGCGATGGACTCAGCAATCCACGGTTGGTCAGCCATCAGATGGGCATCGTTAGCGATGGTCAACACCGCTTTGATATCCGCATCCAGCTGATCGCGCAGCTGCTTGCCGAGCGACCACAGTGATTTATCCACCAGACGCTGATCGTAGTACTCCGCCAGCCACAAATCGGCTTTCGAGAACACCATCTCCAGCATGCCAAGACGTGTGGCGAAGAATGGCCACTCGCGGCACATGTTCTCCAGCTCATCCTGATGACCTTCATCCATCGCTTTCTGCAACGCGGCACCCGCGCCCAGCCAGGCTGGCAGCATCAGGCGGTTCTGCGTCCAGGCGAAGATCCACGGAATGGCACGCAGCGATTCCACACCGCCGGTTGGGCGACGTTTAGCCGGACGTGAACCCAGCGGCAATTTGCCCAGCTCCTGCTCTGGCGTGGCTGAGCGGAAATAGGGCACGAAGTCCGGATTCTCACGCACATAGCCGCGATACATCGTGCAGGAGTGCGCCGACAGACCATTCATGATCTCCTGCCATTCGCGCTTGGGTTCCGGCGGTGGCAGCAGGTTGGCTTCCAGAATCGCACCGGTATACAGCGACAGGCTGGCGATAGTGACTTCGGGCAAACCGTATTTGAAGCGAATCATCTCGCCCTGTTCGGTCACGCGCAGGCCACCTTTCAGGCTGCCCGGCGGTTGTGACAACAGCGCCGCATGGGCTGGCGCGCCGCCACGACCGATTGAGCCGCCGCGTCCGTGGAACAGCGTCAGCGTGATGCCCGCGCTTTCACAGGTTTTGATCAGTGCGTCCTGCGCCTGATATTGCGCCCAGCTGGCGGCCATCACGCCGGCATCTTTCGCCGAGTCGGAATAGCCAATCATCACCATCTGTTTGCCATTGATAAAGCCGCGATACCAGTCGATGTTCAGCAACTGCGTCATCACATCGTTGGCGTTGTTCAGGTCATCAAGGGTTTCGAACAGCGGCGCAACCGGCATGGCGTAAGGAATGCCGGCTTCTTTCAGCAGCAGATGCACGGCCAGCACGTCCGACGGCGTTTTCGCCATGGAGATCACGTAGGAAGCAATTGAACCCTGCGGCGCTTCGGCCACCACTTTGCAGGTATCCAGCACTTCGCGCGTCTCATCGCCCGGTTCCCACTGATGCGGCAACAGCGGACGCTTGGAATTCAGTTCGCGAATCAGGAAGGCTTGTTTATCCGCTTCTGACCAGCTTTCGTAATCACCGAGGCCGAGATAACGCGTTACTTCGGCAATCGCCTGGGTATGGCGAGTGCTCTCCTGACGGATATCAATGCGCACCAGCGGCACGCCGAAACACTTCACGCGGCGCAGCGTGTCCAGCAGCTGACCATTGGCGATGATGCCCATGCCGCACTGCTGCAGAGATTGATAGATAGCGAACAGCGGATCCCACAGCTGATCGTTAGAGACCAGCAAATCGGCCGGACGCGGCAGGCGCTCGCCTTTCAGACGACGGCCAAGGTAAGCCTGCGTGGTCATCAGCTGGCCGCGAAGGCGCTTCAGCACCATGCGGTACGGCTCCAGCGCTTCCGCATCGCCGCACAGCTCGCGCACTTCGTCGCTGCATTCGGACATCGACAGCTCGGAAATCAGCACGCCGATATCGCGCAGGAACAGGTCCGCGGCCTTCCAGCGGCTCAGCTGCATCGCGTGGCGGGTAATCGGTGCGGTGACGTTCGGGTTGCCGTCACGGTCGCCGCCCATCCACGAGGTAAATTTAATCGGCACGAAATCGACCGGCAGCTTAATACCAAAGGCCTCTTCCACTTGCTCATTCAGCTCACGCAGGAAGGCTGGCACGCCTTGCCACAGGCTGTTTTCGACCACGGCAAAGCCCCATTTGGCTTCATCGATCGGCGTTGGACGGTATTTGCGGATTTCGTCGGTGTGCCACGCTTGTGCCACCAGCTGGCGCAGACGGCGCATCACCTGGGTGCGTTCGTAGTCAGAGATATCGCTATGATCGAGTTGCTGCAAACAGCTGTTCACTTCGCCCAGCATATGGATCAGCGTGCGGCGGGTAATTTCGGTGGGGTGTGCAGTCAGCACCAGCTCCAGCGACAGCTCTTCAATCGACTGGCGGATCGCCGCTTCGCTGATATCGCCTTGCTGTTTCAGACGTTCGAAAGTCTTTTTCAGCAGTTCAGGATGGTTCGCGCCATCGCCGCTACGCGAAATGGTTTGATACTGTTCAGCGACGTTGGTGAGATTAAGAAACTGGCTAAACGCACGCGCCACCGGCAGCAGCTCGTCGTTCGACAGATTTTGCAGCGTGGTCAGCAGTTCCTGACGATGAGTGTCATTTCCCGCACGGGATGACTTAGAGAGTTTACGGATGGTCTCCACCTGGTCGAGGATGTTCTCTCCTAGTGCATCCTTAATCGTATCCCCGAGCAGTTTGCCGAGCATACTGACATTACTTCGCATTGCGGAATATTGTTCGTTCATTGGACCCTGACACCCTTATCGTCTTTTTTAATACTCTTACGCCCAACGGGCATAACATCGTCTTTTATCTAGCCACGTATCTTCCTGCGCGTCAATTGCCTTAAATCTACGTAAATGTGCTGCTAAATGGCGGAAATTCAAAGAATTTGCTTGCAGCGAAGCAAGATAAGTTATTCTTATTATCAAATCCCGAACAATGACGGGGCAATTTGCTGATTTAACAGTGAAATGCCCCATTTGTTGTTCATCAATGACAAAAATGCTGTACGACTTGGGTGATAAGCGCATGAGTCGGCTTGATAAATGCGGTATCAATAAACTCATCAGGTTGATGGGCTTGATTGATAGATCCCGGGCCTAATACCAGCGTTGGGCACAACTGCTGGATAAAAGGCGCTTCAGTGCAATAGTTCACCACTTCGGTTGGCACGCCCAGCAGCTTCTCCACCACTTGCACCAGCTCATGATCGGCCGGACATTCGTAGCCTGGAATCGGCGGATGCAGCTCGCCCACGGTAAGACGTCCCGGCCAGCGCGCACTTACCGGCGCCAGCGCGTCATTTAGCAGACCATCCAAATCGCTCAGGGTTAAGCCCGGCAGCGGACGAATATCCATGTGCAATTCACAGCAGGCGCAGATGCGGTTGGCGGCGTCGCCACCGTGAATATGACCAAAGTTCATGGTTGGATAAGGAATGGCAAAACCATCGTGGTTGTAACGCTCTTTCAGCGTGTTACGCAGCTGCATCAGCTGGGTAATGGATTCATGCATCAGTTCAATGGCGTTAACGCCGCGTGACGGATCGCTGGAGTGGCCTGATTGCCCCTGAATACGAATCACATTCGACAGATGACCTTTATGCGCGCGCACCGGCTTAAGTGAGGTGGGCTCGCCGATGATGGCGCAATCCGGACGCAATTGGGTGGATTCAGAGAAATACTTCGCGCCCGCCATGGTGGTCTCTTCGTCGGCGGTGGCGAGGACGTAGAGCGGCTTGCTGAGTTTGGTCACGTCAACGTCACGCAGCGCATCCAGAATAAAGGCGAAGAAGCCTTTCATGTCGGCGGTGCCGAGGCCGTACAGCTTGTTGTCGTGTTCGGTCAGCGTGAAAGGATCGCGCGTCCAGCGGCCGTCATCGTAAGGCACGGTGTCGGTATGACCCGCCAATAACAAGCCGCCTGCGCCCAATCCGCTGCGCGCCAGCATGTTGAATTTATGCCGCGTGCCAGGCACCGGCTGCACTTCAACACTGAAGCCAATATCGCGGAACCAGCCGGCCAGCAAATTGATTAAAGTTTCATTACTCTGATCCAGTGCGCTGTCGGTTGCGCTGATTGATGGCGTGGCAATCAACTGGCGGTAGAGTTCGATAAAAGGTGGTAATTTTGTCTTCACTGTTGACGGTCCTTGGGTTAGGATGTATCAATATTCATGCATTAATAGTGAATAAAAATACAATAACGTCGCTTGCATGTGAAGCATCAAATCTTCCGCAAACGGCATTCTGGGCAACGGGGCAAGGCCGCGACCCGATACGTGTGACTGTAATAAGGTATACAGCCTGATGTTGAATACGCTGATCGTTGGTGCCAGTGGTTACGCTGGCGTAGAGCTTGCCACCTACCTGAATCGCCATCCGCATATGAACATAACCGCTTTGGCGGTTTCAGCGCAAAGCCCGGATGCTGGAAAGTTATTGTCGGATTTGCATCCACAGCTCAAAGGCATTGTCGATTTGCCGCTGCAGCCGCTGAGCGATGCCGCTGAATGGGCCGACAAAGTGGACGTGGTGTTCCTCGCCACGGCTCACGAAGTCAGCCACGATCTGGCACCTGAATTCCTCAAAGCCGGTTGCGTGGTGTTCGATCTCTCCGGCGCGTTCCGCGTAAACGACGATGCGTTCTATACCCAATATTACGGCTTCAGCCATCAGCATCAGGATTGGCTGGACAAGGCGGTTTACGGCCTGGCCGAATGGCAGCACGACAAAATCAAAGACGCAGAGCTGGTTGCGGTGCCGGGTTGCTACCCAACCGCAGCCCAGCTTTCGCTGAAACCGCTGATCGCAGCGGGTCTGCTTAACGATGCACAGTGGCCGGTGATTAACGCCACCAGCGGCGTGAGCGGCGCAGGGCGCAAAGCCAACGTTGGCACCAGCTTCTGTGAAGTGAGCTTGCAGCCGTACGGTTTGTTTAATCATCGTCATCACCCGGAAATTGTGGCGCATCTCGGTACGCCGGTGATCTTCACGCCACATCTGGGCAGCTTCCCACGCGGGATTTTATCGACCACCACTTGCCGCCTGAAAGCGGGCGTGACGCAGCAGGATGTGGCGGATGCCTTCCATAGCGCCTACCACGATAAACCGCTGGTGCGCGTCTATGACAAAGGCGTCCCAGCGCTGAAAGCGGTGGTCGGTTTGCCGTTCTGCGACATCGGCTTCGCCATGCAAGGCGAGCACCTGATTGTGGTGGCTGCCGAAGATAACCTGCTGAAAGGCGCCTCATCGCAGGCGGTTCAGTGTTTAAACATTCGTTTCGGCTTCCCCGAAACGCTGTCTCTGATTTAACGAACGGATAACGCAATGAATCCATTGATCATTAAACTGGGTGGCGTGCTGCTGGATAGCGAAGAAGCGCTGGCTCGTCTGTTTGATGCCCTGCTGGCGTACCGCAATGAACATCAGCGTCCGCTGATCATTGTGCACGGCGGCGGTTGCGTGGTGGACGAGCTGATGAAGAAGCTCGCGCTGCCGGTGAAAAAGAAGAACGGTTTGCGCGTGACGCCAGCCGATCAGATTGACATTATTACCGGTGCGTTAGCCGGTACCGCCAATAAAACGCTGCTGGCGTGGGCGAAGAAATATGGCATCGGCGCGGTGGGTTTGTGCCTCGGCGATGCCAGTCTGGTCAACGTGGCGCAGTTCGATGAAGAGCTGGGACACGTTGGCAACGCGACGCCGGGCAATCCGGCGCTGGTGAACACGCTGCTGGCGGCGGGCTACATGCCGGTGATCAGCTCGATTGGCATCACCGACGGCGGCGAGTTGATGAACGTCAACGCCGACCAGGCCGCCACCGCACTGGCTGCGACCATCGGTGCCGATTTGGTGCTGTTGTCTGATGTCAGCGGTATTCTCGACGGCAAAGGTCAGCGCATCGAAGAGATGACCGCCGCGAAAGCGGAGCAGCTGATTGCGCAGGGCATCATCACCGATGGCATGATCGTGAAAGTGAACGCGGCGCTTGATGCCGCCCGCACGCTCGGTCGCCCGGTCGATATCGCCAGCTGGCGTCATGCTGAACAACTGCCAACCCTTTTCAACGGCGTGTCGATTGGCACCCGGATTCTCGCATAATCAAGGATTAAGACATGAGCACGCAAAACATCAAAAAAATCGTTCTGGCCTACTCCGGCGGTCTGGATACTTCAGCCATCATTCCATGGTTGAAAGAGAACTATGGCGGCTGTGAAGTGGTGGCGTTCGTGGCGAACATTGGCCAGGATCCAGCCGATCTGGAAGGCGTTGAGAAGAAAGCGCTGCAGTCAGGTGCGTCTGAGTGCCACGTGGTTGACCTGCGTGAAGCGTTCATCAGCGAATACGTGTATCCGGTTCTGCAGACTGGCGCCCTGTACGAAGGCACTTATCTGCTGGGTACGTCTATGGCGCGTCCGATTATCGCTAAAGCCCAGGTTGAGCTGGCGCTGAAAGTGGGCGCAGATGCGCTGTGCCACGGCGCAACCGGTAAAGGTAACGATCAGGTGCGTTTCGAAACCACCTACACCGCGCTGGCTCCACAACTGAAAGTGGTTGCGCCATGGCGTGAGTGGGACCTGCGTTCACGTGAAGCGCTGCTGGATTACCTGAAAGAGCGCAATATCCCGACCACCGCGTCGCTGGAAAAAATCTACAGCCGTGACGAGAACGCATGGCACATCTCTACCGAAGGCGGCGTGCTGGAAAGCCCAGCCAATGCACCGAATAAAGATTGCTGGGTGTGGACCGTTGATCCGCTGGAAGCGCCCGATCAGCCAGAAAATGTCACGGTCACCGTGGAGAAAGGTCGCGTGGTGGCGGTGAATGGCGAGACGCTGAGCCCGTTCCAGTGCCTGGAAAAACTCAACGTGCTGGGCGCGAAACACGGCGTCGGCCGTATCGACATCGTGGAAAACCGTCTGGTAGGCATCAAGTCCCGCGGCTGCTACGAAACTCCAGGCGGCACCATCATGGTTAACGCGCTGCGTGCGGTTGAACAGCTGGTGCTGGATCGCGATAGCTTCAAATGGCGTGAGCAGCTGGGCCATGAAATGTCTTACGTGGTTTACGATGGTCGCTGGTTCGCGCCGCTGCGTAAATCTATCCAGGCCGCAGCTGAATCATTGGCAGAAGAGGTGAATGGCGAAGTGGTACTGCAGCTGTATAAAGGCCAGGCCACGGCGATTCAGAAAACCTCTGCTAACAGCCTGTACTCAGAAGAGTTCGCCACCTTTGGCGAAGACGAAGTTTACGATCACCGTCACGCGGGCGGCTTTATCCGCTTGTTCTCACTCTCTTCACGCATTCGTGCGCTGAACGAGCAGAAGAAGTAATACCGCGGCAATCGACCTATTTTGCAAGGGCGGCTTCGGGCCGCCTTTTCTATAACAGATTCAGGAGTAATGCAGATGGCACTTTGGGGCGGACGTTTTTCGCAGGCAGCAGACCAACGGTTCAAACAGTTCAACGACTCGCTGCGTTTTGACTATCGCCTGGCCGAGCAGGACATTACCGGCTCGATTGCCTGGTCAAAAGCACTGGTGACGGTCAACGTGCTGACCAATGAAGAGCAGCAACAGCTGGAAAGCGCGTTGAATGAACTGCTGGCCGAGGTACGCGCCAATCCTGAGCAGATTCTGCAAAGCGATGCGGAAGATATTCACAGCTGGGTGGAAGGCAAGCTGATTGACAAAGTCGGCGCGCTGGGCAAGAAATTGCACACCGGCCGTAGCCGTAACGATCAGGTCGCGACCGATCTGAAACTGTGGTGCAAAGAGCAGGTTGCCGTGCTGCTGGAGGCGACGCGTGAGCTGCAATCGGCGCTGGTCGCCACGGCACAAGCCAATCAGGACGCGGTGATGCCGGGTTACACGCACCTGCAGCGTGCGCAACCGGTGACGTTCGCGCATTGGTGCCTGGCGTACGTTGAGATGCTGGCGCGTGACGAGAGCCGTCTGCAGGATGCACTGAAGCGTATGGATGTCAGTCCGCTGGGTTGCGGCGCGCTGGCGGGTACCGCCTACGAGATTGATCGTCAGCAGCTGGCCGGCTGGTTAGGTTTTGCCTCTGCCACGCGTAACAGCCTCGATACCGTTTCCGATCGCGATCACGTGCTCGAGCTGCTGTCAGACGCCTCGATTGGCATGGTGCATCTGTCGCGCTTTGCTGAAGACCTGATCTTCTTCAACACCGGTGAAGCGGGCTTCCTTGAGCTGTCGGATAAAGTCACTTCCGGATCGTCGCTGATGCCGCAGAAGAAAAACCCGGATGCGCTGGAGCTGATCCGTGGCAAATGTGGCCGTGTGCAAGGTGCGCTGACCGGCATGATGATGACGCTGAAAGGCCTGCCGCTGGCGTACAACAAAGATATGCAGGAAGACAAAGAAGGGCTGTTCGATGCGCTGGATACCTGGCTCGACTGCCTGCATATGTCGGTGCTGGTGCTGGACGGCATTCAGGTAAAACGTCCGCGCTGCCAGGAAGCCGCTGAGCAGGGCTACGCCAACTCGACCGAGCTGGCCGATTATCTGGTGGCAAAAGGCGTTCCGTTCCGCGAAGCCCACCACATTGTGGGTGAAACCGTGGTGGAAGCGATCAAGCAAGGCGTGGCGCTGGAAGCGCTCACTCTGACGCAGTTGAAGCAGTTCAGCGCGGTGATTGAGGATGACGTGTATCCAATTCTGTCGCTGCAATCCTGCCTGGATAAGCGTAATGCGCAAGGCGGTGTCGCTCCTCAACAGGTCGCCTTCGCCATCAGCGAAGCGCAGAAGCGCTTGGGTTAAAAGCTATGCGCATTAGATTGCGCCGCTGCGGTATATGCAGGAATGCGTAGCGGCGCGATTTATCGCGCTCTGTTGATATCCAGCAAGCGAGTGACAAGCAAAAAAAAGCGGGCACCTCTTCGGTAGCCCGC
The DNA here is from genome assembly GCF_054903455.1 of Pantoea sp. y20. Taxonomy (NCBI): domain Bacteria; kingdom Pseudomonadati; phylum Pseudomonadota; class Gammaproteobacteria; order Enterobacterales; family Erwiniaceae; genus Pantoea; species Pantoea sp. y20. The sequence goes on along the minus strand of NZ_CM142816.1, from coordinate 4,008,309 downwards.
CAACCTCTAGCTTCGGAATTACATTTTGTTATAGGCACATCATCAAGGGCAGGCCACTCCCGGCCAGCACAGTGATTGGTTTTAAGCAGTTTGCAGGTTCTGCTCCAGATCATTTGATGCGCGCATTATTCCCGCTCACGCCTTGATAGGGCCAATCGTTCATTGCTATTCTATCTATCGCCACGGGCTATCGTGGTTTGGAGGATTTCAATGAATATTCGTGATCTCGAATACCTGGTTTCACTTGCGGAGCATCGCCATTTCCGGCGTGCAGCTGACGCATGTCATGTCAGCCAACCTACCTTAAGTGGACAGATTCGTAAGCTGGAAGATGAACTTGGCGTGATGCTGCTGGAGCGAACCAGCCGTAAGGTGTTGTTTACTCAGGCAGGACTGTTGCTGGTGGATCAAGCGCGAACCGTGCTGCGCGAAGTGAAAGTGCTGAAGGAGATGGCGAGCCAGCAAGGCGAAGCGATGTCTGGACCGCTGCACATTGGTTTGATTCCAACCACCGGGCCGTATCTGCTGCCGCACATCATTCCGATGCTGCACAAAACCTTCCCCAAACTCGAAATGTACCTGCATGAAGCGCAGACGCAGCAACTGCTGGCACAGCTCGACAGCGGCAAGCTGGATTGCGCCATCGTGGCGTTGGTGAAAGAGAGTGAAGCCTTTATTGAGGTGCCGCTGTTTGATGAGCCAATGACGCTAGCGGTGTATGCCGATCATCCGTGGCGCGATCGCGATCGCGTGCCGATGTCGGATCTGGCCGGTGAGAAATTACTGATGCTGGAAGATGGGCACTGCCTGCGCGATCAGGCGATGGGCTTCTGCTTCGAAGCCGGTGCCGATGAAGATACGCATTTCCGCGCCACCAGTCTGGAAACGCTGCGCAACATGGTTGCCGCCGGTAGCGGCATTACCTTGTTACCTGCGCTGTCCGTGCCGAATGAACGCGAACGTGATGGCGTCTGCTATTTACCGTGCTACAAGCCGGTGCCGCAGCGCACCATCGCGTTGGTTTATCGTCCAGGATCGCCTCTGCGCAGCCGCTATGAGCAGTTGGCAGAAGCAATCAAAACCCACATGAAGGGTTATCTGGATACCTCGTTAAAACAGGCGGTTTAAGCCGTTTAACGCTGCCACGCGATAGGCTTCGGCCATGGTGGGATAGTTGAAGGTGGTATTCACGAAGTACTCAATCGTGTTGCCGCCGTTCTTCTGTTCCATGATGGCCTGGCCGATGTGAATGATCTCCGCAGCACGCTCGCCAAAGCAGTGAATCCCTAAAATCTCTTTGGTTTCGCGGTGGAACAGAATCTTCAGGCTGCCGACGTGCATGCCAACAATCTGCGCACGCGCCAGATGTTTAAACTGCGCACGACCCACTTCATACGGCACTTTCATCGCCGTCAGCTGCTGTTCGGTTTTACCCACTGAGCTGATCTCCGGAATGGTGTAAATCCCGGTTGGAATATCTTCGATCAGGTGCGCGGTAGCTTCACCTTTGATGATCGCCTGCGCGGCAATGCGGCCCTGATCGTAAGCAGCAGAAGCCAGGCTTGGATAACCAATCACGTCGCCAACCGCGTAAATATGCGGCAGCGCAGTTTGATACATGCTGTTCACCTTCAGCAGGCCACGACCATCCGCTTCCAGTCCGACGTTTTCCAGCGCCAGTGAATCGGTGTTACCGGTTCGACCGTTTGCGTACAGCAGGCAATCGGCTTTCACTTTTTTGCCCGATTTAAGGTGAATTATCACCCCGTCATCAACGCCTTCAATCTTCTCGAACTCTTCGTTGTGACGAATCACCACGCCGCTGTTCCAGAAGTGATAGGAGAGGGAATCTGACATCTCTTGATCGAGGAATGCCAGCAGACGGTCGCGGGTGTTGATCAGGTCAACCTTGACGTTCAGGCCGCGGAAAATCGAGGCATATTCACAGCCAATTACGCCGGCGCCATAAATGATGACGTGGCCAGGTTCATGATGCAGGTTGAGGATGGAGTCGGAATCGTAAACGCGCGGATGGGTGAAATCGACATCCGCGGGATGATACGGGCGAGAACCGCAGGCGATCACGAATTTCGCCGCGGTTAATCGCTCGCGGGTGCCGTCGGGTTGTTCCACTTCGATAGTGTTGGCATCAACAAATCGGGCATCGCCCTGATAAAGTTCACAGCGGTTGCGCTCGTAGAAGCCCTGACGCATAGCGGTTTGCTGACTGATCACGTTCTCGGTGTGGTTGAGAATGTCGGCGAAAGAGGAGCGCAGGAGGCGAGTGTGATCGCTGTAAAGTGGGTTTTGATTGAACTCGATGATACGGCTAACAGCGTGACGCAGGGCTTTGGAAGGGATGGTTCCCCAGTGTGTACAACCGCCGCCGATGTTGTGGTAGCGTTCGATCACTGCAATACGCGCTCCCTGCTTCACCAGCCCCATCGCCGCACCTTCGCCGCCCGGACCGGAGCCAATCACAATGGCATCGTAATCGTAAGACTTTTGCATACCAGTACGTCCTATTTTTTTATCACATTTTTACAACGAGATTCTAACATCTCGCCGCGCACATCTGAATTCTAACAGCGTAAATTGCTGAAGTTTGACAAAGCGTGAGGTTCACAGGCGTTCACAAAGTTTGCACCGCTGTACGCTGAAAAGTTTGTTATAGTGCCTGCCAAATCACCTAAAAGGCCGGGAAAATGGGCGTCAGAGCGCTACAAAAAGAACGTACACGACGTTCACTGATTGAAGCTGCCTTCAGTCAGTTAAGTGCAGAAAGGAGTTTTGCCAGCCTGAGTTTGCGCGAAGTTGCACGCGAAGCGGGGATTGCGCCGACCTCATTTTATCGTCACTTCCGCGATGTCGATGAGCTGGGGCTGACCATGGTGGACGAAAGCGGCTTGATGCTGCGCCAGTTAATGCGTCAGGCGCGCCAGCGTATTGCCAAGGGTGGCAGCATTATCAAAACCTCGGTGGCAACTTTTATGGAGTTCATCGGGAACAATCCCAATGCTTTTCGGCTCTTACTACGCGAGCGCTCCGGAACCTCGGCGGCCTTTCGTGCCGCAGTCGCGCGTGAGATTCAGCACTTCATCGCCGAACTGGCCGATTATCTTGAATTAGAAAATCGCATGCCGCGCAGCTTCACCGAAGCGCAGGCCGAAGCCATGGTGACGATTGTGTTTAGCGCGGGTGCCGAAGCGCTGGACGTTGATATTGAGCAGCGCCGTAAGCTTGAGGATCGATTAGTGCTGCAGCTGCGCATGATCGCCAAAGGCGCTTATTACTGGTATCGCCGGGAGCAAGAGCGTCTGGCGGTTACCCTGGAAAAACCCGAAGAGTAATGTGATAAGGATAATGAAATGATTGAGCAAAACCCACGCGATAAAGGAACGCTTTTATTGGCTTTTATCACCGGTTTAGCGATCAACGGCTCCTTTTCGGTGCTGTTCAGCACGTTTGTTCCCTTTTCGATATTCCCGCTGATTGCGCTTGGCCTCGCGGCCTGGTGTTTGCATCAGCGTTACCTCAACCGCAATATGCCAGACGGCATGCCTTCACTGGCGGCGGCGTTCTTCCTGCTGGGTATTTTGGTTTATAGCGCGCTGGTGCGGGCTGAATATCCGGATATCGGCTCTAACTTTATCCCGACCATTCTGATGGTGGCGCTGGTGTTCTGGATTGGTATGCGTTTTCGCCGCGCGAAGAGCAAGCAGTGAAAAAACGGGAACCTTGGGGTTCCCGTTTTTGTTTAGGCCTTGCGCGTCAGCAGCACGCCGCATTCCATATGATGGGTATACGGGAACTGATCGAACAGCGCCAGACGCGTGACGTCATGCGTTTCTCCCAGTACCGCGAGGTTGTCGCACAGCGTTTGCGGGTTGCAAGAGATATAAAGGATGCGCGGATAGGCCTGCACCATCTTCACGGTTTCCTCATCCAGCCCGCTACGTGGCGGATCAACAAAAATGGTTTCGCATTGATAGCTCTTCAGGTCGATGCCTTCTAAACGATTGAAGCTGCGAACGCCCGTCATCGCCTGGGTAAACTCTTCAGCGGCCATACGAATAATCTGCACGTTATCAATATGGTTGGCAGCAATGTTGTATTGCGCGGACGCGACCGACGGCTTGGCAATTTCCGTGGCCAACACGCTGCGGAAGTTACGCGCCAGCGCCAGCGAGAAGTTGCCGTTACCGCAATAGAGTTCCAGCAGATCGCCTTGCGAATCCTGCGTGACGTCCAGCGCCCACTCCAGCATCTGAATATTCATCGCCGCGTTTGGCTGGGTGAAGCTGTTTTCCACCTGACGATAAATCATCTCTTTCCCCGCGACCGGCAGGCGCTCATCCACGTAATCGCGATCGAGGCAGATTTTGGTTTTGGTGGCGCGGCCAATCAGCTGCACGTCAAAGCCTTCAGCACGCAGGCTGTCGCGCAGGGCGCTGGCGGCGGCGGTCCACTCCTCTTCCAGCTTGCGGTGATAGAGCAGCGAGATAACAATCTGGTTGCTCATCGTCGACAGGTAATCGATCTGGAACAGTTTGAAACGCAGCGCGCGGTTGTCACGGATCGCCGCGATCAGTTTTGGCATCAGCTGGTTGATCAATTCACTGGCCGCCGGGAATTGATCGACGCGGATACGTTGCTTGGTCTGTTGATCAAAGATGATGTGGTAGAGATCGTCTCCGTCGTGCCAGATGCGGAATTCGGCACGCATCCGATAGTGGCTGACCGGCGAACGGAACACCTCCACGTCGGGCGCGGCAAAGGGCATCATCATCGCCTGTAAGCGGCTGACTTTTTCCGCCAGTTGCGCGTCGTATTGTTCAATCGGGAGCTGTTCGGGTGTCATCTTTAATCCTGGTAATAAGCTGGCTTGCCGGGCGATTGTAGGCATTCAACTGCTGATGTCCAGCCCTGCGGAAAACAAGATGGCTGGAAGTCTGGATTTCCGGCCTTCCTGGCCGTAGACTGCGCCTGCCGGCCTCCTTGAGTTAAAAGGGAATCCAGTGTGAATCTGGAGCTGACGCGCAGCGGTAAAGAATGTCGTGGTGATGGCAATTACAAACACTGTCCTGCCGGATGGGAAGTTTTTTCACCATTTATGATTCTCAGCCCGAAGACCTGCCGGTGTGACGTCGCAATACATACGACCATCGCGAGCTATTGGTTGTAGTCGTGCGGCATCCTGCTTCGTCTTTTGGATGCTATAACAATGAAAAAAACACATGCTTCGCTGTTTGCCTTCAGTGCAACGGCGTTGTCTCTCTGGGCGCAATTTGGCTACGCGCAGCAGAATGATGATACGCAAATCGTTACCGCTAACCGCTTCGCGCAGCCGGTCTCGTCGGTGCTGGCTTCGACTTCTGTCGTCACCCGTGACGAGATCGATCAGTGGCAATCCAAGAACCTACTGGAAGTGTTACGCCGCTTGCCGGGCGTGGATATCGCGCAAAGCGGCGGCATTGGGCAAAGCGCTTCTATGTATGTACGTGGTTCGGAAGCGCGCCATACGCTAATTCTGGTTGACGGTGTGCCGTTCTCTAAGCCTGGCATTACCGGCGTTGCTGACTTCAACCAAATCCCTGTTTCCATCATCCAGCGCGTTGAGTTCATTCGCGGCCCGCGCTCTGCCGTTTACGGCGCAGATGCGATTGGCGGCGTGGTGAATGTCATTACGCAAAACCCGAATAATCAAAACTCGCTGACGGCTGGCTTTGGTTCGAAGGGCTATCAGGAATACAGCGGCGGCATCAATCAAAATGTCACGGACCAGACGCGCGTAACGGTGGCGGGCTCTTATCAGGCCACCAACGGCTACAACGTTCAGCCGGGCTCAACGTCTCCGATCGATCGCGATCGTGATGGCTGGCGCAATAAGGCGTTCTGGGCTGGCGTTGACCACAAGTTTAACGAGGCGTTTTCTGGCTTCTTCCGGGGTTACGGTTACGCCGCGAACTCAGATTACGATGCGGGTTATGTCGGTGGTCAGGATGAGCAACAGATCTATAATCACTCGTTTGATACCGGTCTGCGCTTTAATAAAGAGGAATACTCCTCGCAGCTGACCGCCAGTTATCAAAAGTACAAAATCTATAACTACGTTGGGTCTGACGGCCGCTATGCAGATTCCAATAGCCTGGATGACATGGAGCAGCGCAACCTGCAATGGGGTAACACCTTTGCGGTGGGGCATGGCATGGTCAGCGCTGGTCTGGATTGGCAGCAGCAGAAACTGAGTTCGATTGGACAACTCTATTCTGGCGCACCGCGTGATAAAGATGTTTACAAGCAAGACAACACCGGTGCTTACCTGACGGCTCAGCAGCAGTTTGGCAATGTTACGCTTGAAGGTTCGGCGCGTGGCGATGATAACCAGGACTTTGGCCGTCATGGCACCTGGCAAACGGCTGCGGGTTGGGAGTTTGTGCCGGGTTACAAGGCATCACTCTCTTACGGCACGGGTTTCCAGGCGCCGACGTTAGGCCAGCTATATGGTCTGAAGCGCTTTGGTATTAGCTCTAATCCCGATCTGAATCCTGAGAAATCAAAACAGTGGGAAGCCGCGCTGGAAGGTTTAACCGGTCCGGTTAATTGGCGTGTTGCGGCGTATCACAATAAAGTCAGTAATCTCATTACCTATGCTTCTGATCCTGTGACTTTTGAGGGCGGCTATTACAATGAAAAAGCCGTTACGCTGAAAGGTATTGAAGCCACCGCTGATTTTGATACCCGCTTCCTTCATCACCAGATCACCTTGGGTTATCTGGATGCGCGTCGTGATTCAGATGGTGAAACGCTGGCGCGTCGTGCGCGTGAGCAGGCCAAATATCAGCTGGGTATGACGGTGTATGACTTTGATATTGATGTCATCTACCAGTACTTCGGTAAGCGCTACGATAACAACACCAGCGAATATGCCAGCGAGCAGCGTCGTTTATCGAGTTACAGCACGGTAGATCTCGCGGTCTCGTATCCGGTCACATCACAGCTCACCGTTCGTGGTAGAATTGCCAACTTGTTCGATAAAGATTATGAGACAGCGTATGGCTATCCAACTCCAGGAACGGAGTACTACCTCAGCGCCAGCTACAGCTTCTGATCTGCGTCCCACCGTGCTGGTGTTTGACTCCGGCGTGGGTGGGCTCTCCGTTTATGATGAGGTCCGGCATTTACTGCCGGATCTTCACTATCTCTACGCCTTTGATAATGAAGGGTTCCCGTACGGCGAAAAATCCGAAGACTTTATTGTCGAGCGCGTGGTGGCGATGGTGACGGCTATCACTCAGCGTTTCCCGCTTGCGTTGGTGATCATTGCTTGTAACTCGGCCAGCACCCTCTCTTTGCCGGCTCTGCGTGAACGTTTCGAATTCCCGGTTGTGGGTGTGGTGCCTGCGATTAAACCTGCTGCGCGCCTGACGCGTAACGGCGTAGTGGGATTGCTGGCCACGCGCGGCACGGTGAAACGTCCTTATACCCATGAGTTAGTGGCGCAATTTGCCCGCGACTGCAAAATCGAAATGCTTGGCTCTGCTGAGCTGGTGGAGCTGGCGGAAGCCAAGCTGCATGGCGAAGATGTTGAGCTCGCTGATGTACGCCGTGCTGTGCAACCCTGGCTACGGATGAAAGAGCCACCTGATACCGTGGTTCTCGGATGTACGCATTTCCCTTTACTACGTGATGAGCTGCAACTGGTGCTGCCGGAAGGGACAAGGTTGGTGGATTCGGGCGCGGCGATTGCGCGTCGTACCGTTTGGTTATTAGAGCATGAAGCACCGCAGGCGGTTTCATCCGGTCAGAATTTAGCGTTCTGTACGCGTATAGATGATGAAGTGACGAAATTGTCACCGATTTTGCAGCGTTATGGCTTCCCGTTGCTGGAAAAATTAGCAGTTTAGTGGCGTTTCGACGAAAAAATCAGCACTCGGAAATTAATTTGAAATTAGCGCTTGTCAGCTCCGAAGAAATCCCTATACTGCGCCTCCACTGACACGGAACAACGGCTTACGAAGCGAAGTGTTCAGGAGGTGGTCTTCAAGGCAACCTTCAGAAAAGCAAAAATAAATGCTTGACTGAGAATGCGGAAAGCGTAATATACGCATCCCGCGCCGCTAGAGAAATCGCGGCATGCTCTTTAACAATTTATCAGACAATCTGTGTGGGCACTCGCAGGATTGATATCCGCGTCTCCGGACGCAAAAAAATATCAAAGCCTCACGAGTGAACACATAATGAAATTCATTATGACGTTTTACAGATGAGCATCGCTGAACTGGTTTCAGCAAATCAAACTTAAATTGAAGAGTTTGATCATGGCTCAGATTGAACGCTGGCGGCAGGCCTAACACATGCAAGTCGAACGGTAGCACAGAGAGCTTGCTCTCGGGTGACGAGTGGCGGACGGGTGAGTAATGTCTGGGAAACTGCCCGATGGAGGGGGATAACTACTGGAAACGGTAGCTAATACCGCATAACGTCGCAAGACCAAAGTGGGGGACCTTCGGGCCTCACACCATCGGATGTGCCCAGATGGGATTAGCTAGTAGGTGGGGTAATGGCTCACCTAGGCGACGATCCCTAGCTGGTCTGAGAGGATGACCAGCCACACTGGAACTGAGACACGGTCCAGACTCCTACGGGAGGCAGCAGTGGGGAATATTGCACAATGGGCGCAAGCCTGATGCAGCCATGCCGCGTGTATGAAGAAGGCCTTCGGGTTGTAAAGTACTTTCAGCGGGGAGGAAGGCGGTGGAGTTAATAACTTCACCGATTGACGTTACCCGCAGAAGAAGCACCGGCTAACTCCGTGCCAGCAGCCGCGGTAATACGGAGGGTGCAAGCGTTAATCGGAATTACTGGGCGTAAAGCGCACGCAGGCGGTCTGTCAAGTCGGATGTGAAATCCCCGGGCTTAACCTGGGAACTGCATTCGAAACTGGCAGGCTGGAGTCTTGTAGAGGGGGGTAGAATTCCAGGTGTAGCGGTGAAATGCGTAGAGATCTGGAGGAATACCGGTGGCGAAGGCGGCCCCCTGGACAAAGACTGACGCTCAGGTGCGAAAGCGTGGGGAGCAAACAGGATTAGATACCCTGGTAGTCCACGCCGTAAACGATGTCGACTTGGAGGTTGTTCCCTTGAGGAGTGGCTTCCGGAGCTAACGCGTTAAGTCGACCGCCTGGGGAGTACGGCCGCAAGGTTAAAACTCAAATGAATTGACGGGGGCCCGCACAAGCGGTGGAGCATGTGGTTTAATTCGATGCAACGCGAAGAACCTTACCTACTCTTGACATCCAGAGAACTTAGCAGAGATGCTTTGGTGCCTTCGGGAACTCTGAGACAGGTGCTGCATGGCTGTCGTCAGCTCGTGTTGTGAAATGTTGGGTTAAGTCCCGCAACGAGCGCAACCCTTATCCTTTGTTGCCAGCGGTTCGGCCGGGAACTCAAAGGAGACTGCCAGTGATAAACTGGAGGAAGGTGGGGATGACGTCAAGTCATCATGGCCCTTACGAGTAGGGCTACACACGTGCTACAATGGCGCATACAAAGAGAAGCGACCTCGCGAGAGCAAGCGGACCTCATAAAGTGCGTCGTAGTCCGGATCGGAGTCTGCAACTCGACTCCGTGAAGTCGGAATCGCTAGTAATCGTAGATCAGAATGCTACGGTGAATACGTTCCCGGGCCTTGTACACACCGCCCGTCACACCATGGGAGTGGGTTGCAAAAGAAGTAGGTAGCTTAACCTTCGGGAGGGCGCTTACCACTTTGTGATTCATGACTGGGGTGAAGTCGTAACAAGGTAACCGTAGGGGAACCTGCGGTTGGATCACCTCCTTACCTGAAGATACTTTCCCGCGAAGTGCTCACACAGATTGTCTGATAGAAAGTAACGAGCAGAAAAAACCTCTACAGGCTTGTAGCTCAGGTGGTTAGAGCGCACCCCTGATAAGGGTGAGGTCGGTGGTTCAAGTCCACTCAGGCCTACCAAATTTCTTCTCATGCTGCGTTAAAGCGCCGCTCGTATAGTGAACTATACGTCGCGCCACTTTGCCTTGCCTGAAAAGAAATTACCGTTTGTCAAAAACGGAACTCCTGGTGAGTGGTAGTAGTGGTCTCTGCAGTAACTGTATGGGGCTATAGCTCAGCTGGGAGAGCGCCTGCCTTGCACGCAGGAGGTCAGCGGTTCGATCCCGCTTAGCTCCACCATTACAGTGACTCAAAACAATACTTCAGAGCAAACCGGAAACGGTGTGCTGCGAAGTATTATGCTCTTTAACAATCCGGAACAAGCTGAAAATTGAAACGACGTATCGTCTTCATTCTCCGTAATAAGAATGAAGCGGCGATATGTTCGAGTCTCTCAAATGCTTGCAGTCTGCGCGCGTTGCAAAACGCCTGTGGGTTGTGAGGTTAAGCGACTAAGCGTACACGGTGGATGCCCTGGCAGTCAGAGGCGATGAAGGACGTGCTAATCTGCGTAAAGCGTCGGTAAGGTGATATGAACCGCTACAGCCGACGATGTCCGAATGGGGAAACCCGGTGCACCCAGTGCATCATCGCAACATGAATACATAGTGTTGCGAGGCGAACCCGGGGAACTGAAACATCTAAGTACCCGGAGGAAAAGAAATCAACCGAGATTCCCCCAGTAGCGGCGAGCGAACGGGGAACAGCCCAGAACCTGAATCAGTTTGTGCGTTAGTGGAAGCGTCTGGAAAGTCGCACGATACCGGGTGATAGTCCCGTACACGAAAGTGCACAGATTGTGAGTTCGAAGAGTAGGGCGGGACACGTGGTATCCTGTCTGAATATGGGGGGACCATCCTCCAAGGCTAAATACTCCTGACTGACCGATAGTGAACCAGTACCGTGAGGGAAAGGCGAAAAGAACCCCGGCGAGGGGAGTGAAACAGAACCTGAAACCGTGTACGTACAAGCAGTGGGAGCCTCTTTAATGGGGTGACTGCGTACCTTTTGTATAATGGGTCAGCGACTTATATTCTGTAGCAAGGTTAACCGTATAGGGGAGCCGCAGGGAAACCGAGTCTTAACTGGGCGTTAAGTTGCAGGGTATAGACCCGAAACCCGGTGATCTAGCCATGGGCAGGTTGAAGGTTGGGTAACACTAACTGGAGGACCGAACCGACTAATGTTGAAAAATTAGCGGATGACTTGTGGCTGGGGGTGAAAGGCCAATCAAACCGGGAGATAGCTGGTTCTCCCCGAAAGCTATTTAGGTAGCGCCTCGTGAACTCATCTCCGGGGGTAGAGCACTGTTTCGGCTAGGGGGCCATCCCGGCTTACCAACCCGATGCAAACTGCGAATACCGGAGAATGTTATCACGGGAGACACACGGCGGGTGCTAACGTCCGTCGTGAAGAGGGAAACAACCCAGACCGCCAGCTAAGGTCCCAAAGTCATGGTTAAGTGGGAAACGATGTGGGAAGGCACAGACAGCCAGGATGTTGGCTTAGAAGCAGCCATCATTTAAAGAAAGCGTAATAGCTCACTGGTCGAGTCGGCCTGCGCGGAAGATGTAACGGGGCTAAACCATGCACCGAAGCTGCGGCAGCGACGCGTATGCGTTGTTGGGTAGGGGAGCGTTCTGTAAGCCGTTGAAGGTGGCCTGTGAGGGCTGCTGGAGGTATCAGAAGTGCGAATGCTGACATAAGTAACGATAAAGCGGGTGAAAAGCCCGCTCGCCGGAAGACCAAGGGTTCCTGTTCAACGTTAATCGGAGCAGGGTGAGTCGACCCCTAAGGCGAGGCTGAAAAGCGTAGTCGATGGGAAGCAGGTTAATATTCCTGCACTTGGTGTTACTGCGAAGGGGGGACGGAGAAGGCTAGGTTATCCGGGCGACGGTTGTCCCGGTTTAAGCGTGTAGGCTGATACCTTTGGTAAATCCGGGGTATCTTAAGGCTGAGGCGTGACGACGAGCCACCACGGTGGTGAAGTAACTGATGCCCTGCTTCCAGGAAAAGCCTCTAAGCTCCAGGTAACACGAAATCGTACCCCAAACCGACACAGGTGGTCAGGTAGAGAATACCAAGGCGCTTGAGAGAACTCGGGTGAAGGAACTAGGCAAAATGGTGCCGTAACTTCGGGAGAAGGCACGCTGTCATCAGGTGAAGTCCCTCGCGGATGGAGCTGAAGGCAGTCGAAGATACCAGCTGGCTGCAACTGTTTATTAAAAACACAGCACTGTGCAAACACGAAAGTGGACGTATACGGTGTGACGCCTGCCCGGTGCCGGAAGGTTAATTGATGGGGTTATCCGCAAGGAGAAGCTCTTGATCGAAGCCCCGGTAAACGGCGGCCGTAACTATAACGGTCCTAAGGTAGCGAAATTCCTTGTCGGGTAAGTTCCGACCTGCACGAATGGCGTAATGATGGCCAGGCTGTCTCCACCCGAGACTCAGTGAAATTGAAATCGCTGTGAAGATGCAGTGTACCCGCGGCAAGACGGAAAGACCCCGTGAACCTTTACTATAGCTTGACACTGAACATTGAGCCTTGATGTGTAGGATAGGTGGGAGGCTTTGAAGCGTGGACGCCAGTCTGCGTGGAGCCAACCTTGAAATACCACCCTTTAATGTTTGATGTTCTAACGTAGGCCCGTAATCCGGGCTGCGGACAGTGTCTGGTGGGTAGTTTGACTGGGGCGGTCTCCTCCCAAAGAGTAACGGAGGAGCACGAAGGTTGGCTAATCCTGGTCGGACATCAGGAGGTTAGTGCAATGGCATAAGCCAGCTTGACTGCGAGAGTGACGGCTCGAGCAGGTGCGAAAGCAGGTCATAGTGATCCGGTGGTTCTGAATGGAAGGGCCATCGCTCAACGGATAAAAGGTACTCCGGGGATAACAGGCTGATACCGCCCAAGAGTTCATATCGACGGCGGTGTTTGGCACCTCGATGTCGGCTCATCACATCCTGGGGCTGAAGTAGGTCCCAAGGGTACGGCTGTTCGCCGTTTAAAGTGGTACGCGAGCTGGGTTTAGAACGTCGTGAGACAGTTCGGTCCCTATCTGCCGTGGGCGCTGGAGAATTGAGGGGGGTTGCTCCTAGTACGAGAGGACCGGAGTGAACGCACCACTGGTGTTCGGGTTGTCATGCCAATGGCACTGCCCGGTAGCTAAGTGCGGAAAAGATAAGTGCTGAAAGCATCTAAGCACGAAACTTGCCCCGAGATGAGTTCTCCCTGACTCCTTGAGAGTCCTGAAGGGACGTTGAAGACTACGACGTTGATAGGCCGGATGTGTAAGCGCAGCGATGCGTTGAGCTAACCGGTACTAATGACCCGTGAGGCTTAACCTTACAACGCCAGAGGCGTTTTGGTCTGAGAGACCGGATATTTTCAGCTTGTTTACGGATTAAAGAATCAGCGGAAGCGAATGTCATTCGTTTTTGCACAAAGAATTTGCCTGGCGGCTTTAGCGCGGTGGTCCCACCTGACCCCATGCCGAACTCAGAAGTGAAACGCCGTAGCGCCGATGGTAGTGTGGGGCCTCCCCATGCGAGAGTAGGGAACTGCCAGGCATCAATTTAAGACCCGTTACCGGGTCGTGACCTTCCCCGTGACGCGGGAAGGGCGAAACACCTGAAATCAGAACGATTGTCTGATATCAGTACAGAATCGGTGGAGCGGTAGTTCAGTTGGTTAGAATACCTGCCTGTCACGCAGGGGGTCGCGGGTTCGAGCCCCGTCCGTTCCGCCACCCTAATTAGGGGCGTAGTTCAATTGGTAGAGCACCGGTCTCCAAAACCGGGTGTTGGGGGTTCGAGTCCCTCCGCCCCTGCCAGAAAATAATCCTTTGCTTCGGCAAAGGATTTTTTTTGTCCAAAATTCAGCAGTGAAATGAGTTTGAGTTTCACTGTGATCCACTCAAACTCCCTTATTTATTATCTTATTGTGTCAAAACCGGATATTTAAGCAGCTGACGAATGTGACTTTGCTGATCGCTATTCTGCAGCCACACCGCATATAACGGTCGCACGGCGACGGGTGTATCTGGAATAACCATCAAATCACTATAAATGCCGTGCCAAAAATCAGGTAAAAAGGCACAAGCACCGGTGGTGTGCAGTAATTCGCGTGTTAAATGTGCGGATGTGGTGGTTAATACGGGAACATCATCACTGGACAGATAACTTTCATGCTGATGAAAATCTGCGCCCCATTCCAGCTTGATATAGTCATATTTTTCACGCTTCTCGGTTTTACGCGCCCGGAACAATGCGAGCGAAATATGCCCTATTTGCTGGCTGGTTAACTCATCCATTTTTGGCGCTTCAGTTGTGATCAACAGGTCCAACTGACGTTCATGCAATTGCTTAACCAGTAAATGTCGCTGGGCGATACGTGCCTCGAGATGAAGGCTTTCTCGATTCTCATAAAGTGTTTGCAACCAAGGAGTTAAGTACGCTTCCCAAAGGGATGCGCTACCTCCTATTGAAAGCTCATGATGCTGTTGTGTATGCGAAACTTCCTTTTTGGCCATCAGCCAGGTGCTCATCAGGCTTTCGGCATAGGGTAATAAACGCTCGCCTGCTGAAGTCAGCCGGATGTTATTACGGTGACGAGTAAAAAGGTTTACGCCCAGCTGATTTTCCAGCTGACGAATGCGAAAACTAACGGCAGATTGCGTGAGGTAAAGCGCTTCAGCAGCACGCCCGAAATGGCGTGTTCTGCTCACTTCGAGGAAAGTTTTCAGTAATTCCGTATCCACTGCATTCTCCCAAAAATTGTTTGTCGTACTGATTTAAATGTTTTGTTTTACACTCTGTCAAGCCTATCTAATACTCCGCGCCATAAATAGCACGGCCATATGAGAGTCAGGAGCGTGTAAAATGGCGGATAGCTTCGCAACAACGAATCGTTTCTTTGATAACAAACATTACCCACGTGGTTTTTCGCGTCATGGTGATTTCACCATTAAAGAAGCTCAGCTTCTGGAGCGCCACGGTTACGCCTTTAATGAACTGGATCTCGCTAAGCGTGAACCCATTACAGAAGAAGAGCGTTCATTTTTAGAAGTATGTCGTGGTCTTCGTGAGCCACAAACGGAAGCTGAACGTGTATGGTCGAAATATACCGCACGTATCAAGCGACCTAAGCGTTTCCATACGCTATCTGGCGGCAAGCCGCAGATGGATACGGTGGAAGATTTTAGCGATAGCGATGATTAAGAATAGCGGGGCTTATATAAGCCCCGTTTTTTATTCCAGAGTCTTGTGCAGATAGATCATTAAGCGGTCGATGCTGCGATATCCCACCGCTTCCTGCAAATGACTACGAGTAATCTGCTCTTCACCTGCTAAATCAGCTATTGTCCTGGCCACCTTTAAAATCCGCTGCCAGGCGCGTACTGAAAGCCCCAACGAATTCAACACTTCTTCCAGCCATTCAGCATCCTGCTGCTTCAATGGACACCAGCGCAAAATCTCTGGGTTAGAGAGATGAGCATTCACCTTTCCGCTGCGTGCTGTTTGAATCTTTCGTGCGGCGAGGACGCGAGTTAAAACTTCAGCGCTGCTTTCGCTGACTTGTTGTTTCTTACTCAGAGACCCACTGGGAAGAAGTGGGACCTCTAACGATAAATCAAAGCGATCGAGAAAAGGTCCTGATAACCGATTGAGATAGCGCAACACCTGCTGAGGTGATGAGCGATTATGGTTGCCCTGATAATGCCCGGTCGGGCTGGGATTCATCGCGCCGATCAATTGAAAGCGCGCGGGATACGTCACTTTAGCGCGCGTGCGTGAAATGGCGATTTCTCCGGATTCAATCGGTTCGCGCAAAGCATCAAGCGTTCTGCGCTCGAATTCTGGCAGCTCATCGAGGAATAACACGCCATTGTGTGCCAGGGAGATTTCTCCCGGCCGCGGCAAGGAGCCGCCCCCAACCAGCGCATAGAGTGATGAACTGTGATGAGGCGCTCTGAACGGCCGTTTGCGCCACTGATGATGGAGATTGCCACTGCTTACCAGACTGGCGATAGCGGCGCACTCCAGCGCTTCCTGGTCGTCTAACGGTGGCATGATACCGGGCAAACGCGTCGCTAACATGGTCTTGCCGGTGCCAGGCGGCCCAATCAGTAATAGGTTATGCCCGCCAGCTGCGGTGATCTCCAGTGCACGTCGGCCCTGATCCTGGCCAATGATATCGCTGAGGTCCTGCTTTTCCTGTTCAAGCGTTTCGGGCTGATAATGCGCGACAGTGAGAGTGGTTTTGTTATGGAGAAACGCACAGATTTCTACCAGATGTTTGCCAACCAGCGTCTCGCCTTGTTGAATCAACCCTACATCCTGTTGATTCTGTTCAGCTAACACCATTTGTCTGCCTGCTTGCAGTGCCGCCATCGCAGCTGGAATAGCGGCCTGAACGCCACAGAGCGCGCCGTTAAGTGCTAACTCCCCCAGGAATTCAAATTGCCCCAGTTTTGCGTCTGGCAGCTGCTCAGAGGCCGCCAGAATGGCGATAGCGATGGGGAGGTCATAGCGTCCGCCCTCTTTTGGCAGATCGGCAGGCGCCAGATTGATGGTGACGCGTTTCGCCGGGAAGGTGAACCCGCTATTAATAATCGCGCTTCGCACCCGTTCCCGCGCTTCTTTTACCGTGGTTTCAGGCAGTCCAACCAGCGTCAGGGCCGGCAAGCCGTTGCTGATGTGCACTTCCACCGTCACCAGCGGAGCCTGAACACCCAGCGCAGCTCGTGTTAATACCTTCGATAAAGACATAACCGCTCCTTGTTGTCCTTATCATCAAAGCAGCCAGACAGATGAACAATGGCTTACTGCTCAACTTCAGAGCCAGATTCCTTACATTCCCTGATAATTGCCGCTCTTTCACTGAAAATCAAAGCTTGATCGTAAACTCCAAATGAAGATTACGACGCGGGCGTTATGAATTTTTATCACAAATGTAAATAACCTTTTATTTACAATGTGATAACGGCGGGCCGCCAGCGGCATCATAAAATTTTCCAATGAAAATTATTGTCAACGACACGCTAACTATGGTAACTCTGTAGGTATTACTTCGAACAATCGAAAAAACAAACAACACATGAAAGCCCTTCTACAAGTGATTAGCCTAGTCGTGATTAGCGTGGTGGTGATTATTATCCCACCGTGCGGGGCATCGCTTGGAGAAAGAAAGGCTTAAAAATCAAGTCTGGAATTCCAAAAACCCCCGCACCGAAAGGTCCGGGGGTTTTTTTTTAACCAGGCTAAATATCAGCAAATTAGCGAGGAACAGATTATGAGCAGTAGCATAAAATTCTGTTGTTCCCCTAGGAATACAGGAGAATAACCATGACAGGTGCACAGTGGGTAGTTCAGGCTTTACGCGCGCAGGGTGTCGATACAGTGTTTGGCTATCCTGGCGGCGCAATCATGCCAGTGTACGATGCGCTCTACGATGGCGGCGTGGAACACCTACTGTGTCGTCATGAGCAAGGTGCGGTGATGGCTGCTATTGGTTATGCCCGCGCAACCGGCAAGACGGGCGTATGTATCGCCACGTCGGGTCCCGGCGCCACCAACCTGATCACCGGTTTGGCGGATGCGATGATGGATTCGATCCCGGTAGTGGCGATCACCGGCCAGGTATCATCGGCCTTCATCGGCACCGACGCCTTCCAGGAAATAGACGTTCTTGGTTTATCGTTAGCCTGCACCAAACACAGTTTCCTCGTTGAATCGCTTGATGATTTACCCTCAGTGATGGCAGAAGCTTTTGCCATCGCGCAATCGGGTCGTCCCGGCCCGGTACTGGTCGATATCCCGAAAGACATTCAGATCGCCAATGGCGAACTGACGCCTCATCTGCTGCCAGTTGAGGAAGAAATCAGCCACTCCGCTCAGCACATTGCAGAGGCGCGCGCATTGATGGCGCAATCGCATAAGCCGATGCTGTATATCGGTGGCGGCGTGGGTATGGCGCAGGCGGTTCCAGCCTTACGTGCCATGGCGCAGGAAACCGGTATCCCGATGGTTTCTACGCTGAAAGGTCTTGGTAGCGCGGATGCCAGCAGCGATCTTTATCTCGGAATGCTGGGCATGCACGGCACCAAAGCCGCTAACCTCGCGGTACAATCCTGTGATTTGCTGATTGCGGTTGGCGCGCGTTTTGACGACCGCGTTACTGGCAAGCTGGACACCTTCGCACCGCACGCCAGCGTCATCCATATCGATATCGATCCTGCCGAGCTGAACAAACTGCGCCGTGCTCACGTTTCACTGCAGGGCGATATGAATCAGGTGCTGCCGGCACTGAGCATGCCAATGCACATTGATGGCTGGCGCAAAGAAGTCAGCGCGATGAAAAGCGAGTTCGACTGGCGCTACGATCATCCCGGCGAAGCGATTTACGCGCCGTTGCTGCTGAAGCAGTTGTCTGACCGCAAAGCGGACAGCGCCGTGGTCACCACCGATGTAGGTCAACACCAGATGTGGGCCGCTCAGCACATGAGTTTCACCGCGCCAGAAAACTTCATCACCTCGAGCGGTCTCGGCACTATGGGCTTTGGCCTGCCGGCGGCGATTGGTGCGCAGGTGGCACGTCCAGAGGACACAGTGATCTGCGTGTCTGGCGATGGTTCTATCATGATGAACATTCAGGAGCTGGGCACCATCAAGCGCGGCAAGCTGCCGGTGAAAATTCTGCTGCTGGATAACCAGCGTCTCGGCATGGTGCGCCAGTGGCAGCAACTGTTCTTTGATGGTCGCTACAGCGAAACCATTCTGACCGACAACCCCGATTTCCTTACGCTGGCCAGCGCGTTTGATATCCCAGGCCAGCGCATTAGCCGTAAAGATCAGGTCGACGCCGCCCTCGATGCTCTGCTGAACAGTGAAGGTCCTTACTTCCTGCATGTTTCGATAGATGAGCATGAAAACGTCTGGCCATTGGTACCGCCAGGTGCCAGCAACGCAAACATGATGGAGAAAACCGCATGAATCAGCATCAATTGTCTATCGAAGCCCGCTTTCGTCCTGAAATATTGGAGCGCATTTTGCGTGTCGTGCGTCACCGTGGTTTCCAGGTGTGTGCAATGAATATGGCCACCGCGGTCAATGCGGAGAACATTAATATCGAAATGACCGTTGCCAGCCAACGCTCAGTCGATTTACTGTCTTCGCAGTTAAGCAAACTTATGGATGTCGCTTGCGTCGAGATCCAACAACAGACAACACAACAAATCCGCGCATAGTCGCCAAAGGAAAAAGCAATGAGTACGAAGAAAGCAGACTTTATTTGGTTCAATGGTGAGATGGTTAAGTGGGAAGACGCCAAGGTCAGCGTTATGTCTCACGCCCTGCACTACGGTACTTCTGTGTTTGAAGGCGTGCGTTGCTACGACTCACACAAAGGTCCAGTGGTGTTCCGCCACCGTGAGCATATGAAGCGTCTGCATGAATCCGCCAAAATTTACCGTTTCCCGATTAAAGCCAGCGTTGATGAGTTGATGGAAGCGTGCCGCGAAGTGATCCGCGTGAACAAACTGAAAAGCGCTTATATCCGTCCGCTGGCCTTCGTGGGTGACGTGGGTCTGGGTGTGAACCCGCCAGATGGCTACACCACCGATGTAATCATCGCTGCCTTCCCTTGGGGTGCTTACCTGGGCGCTGAAGCGCTGGAAAACGGTATCGACGCCATGGTTTCTTCGTGGAACCGCGTTGCACCAAACACCTTGCCAACCGCCGCGAAAGCGGGTGGTAACTATCTCTCCTCTCTGCTGGTAGGCAGCGAAGCGCGCCGCCACGGCTATCAGGAAGGTATCGCGCTCGACACCAACGGCTATATTTCAGAAGGTGCTGGCGAAAACTTGTTCGAAGTGAAAGATGGCATTCTGTTCACGCCGCCGTTCACCTCTTCAGCGCTGCCGGGCATCACCCGTGACGCCATCATCAAGCTGGCGCAAGACATGGGTATTGAAGTGCGTGAGCAGGTTCTGTCGCGCGAATCCCTGTATCTGGCCGACGAAGTCTTCATGTCAGGTACTGCAGCGGAGATCACTCCGGTGCGCAGCGTCGACGGCATTCAGGTCGGCGAAGGTAAACGTGGTCCGGTCACCGGTCGTATTCAGAAGGCATTCTTTGGCCTGTTCACTGGCGAGACGGAAGACAAGTGGGGCTGGTTGGATCCGGTTAACGCATAACGAGATTTTTTGCGGGCGTCAGATGGCGCCCGCAACCTTATTATTACTGGAGTAAATAGAGCATGCCTAAGTACCGTTCCGCCACCACCACCCATGGACGTAACATGGCCGGTGCCCGTGCCTTGTGGCGCGCGACAGGAATGACCGACGACGATTTCGGTAAGCCGATTATCGCCGTGGTCAACTCATTCACCCAATTCGTACCGGGCCACGTGCACCTGCGCGATCTTGGCAAACTGGTTGCTGAGGAAATCGAAGCAGCTGGCGGCGTGGCCAAAGAGTTCAACACCATTGCGGTGGATGACGGTATCGCCATGGGTCATGGCGGCATGCTGTATTCACTGCCTTCACGTGAGCTGATTGCCGATTCAGTGGAGTACATGGTCAACGCGCACTGCGCCGATGCCATGGTATGTATCTCCAACTGTGACAAAATCACTCCTGGCATGCTGATGGCGTCACTGCGCCTCAACATTCCGGTGATCTTTGTGTCTGGCGGCCCGATGGAAGCCGGTAAAACCAAACTGTCTGATCAAATCATCAAGCTGGATCTGGTTGATGCGATGATTCAGGGCGCCAACCCGAACGTCAGCGATGCCGACAGCGATCAGATCGAACGTTCTGCTTGTCCAACCTGCGGTTCCTGTTCCGGTATGTTCACCGCCAACTCGATGAACTGTCTGACCGAAGCGCTGGGCTTGTCGCAGCCGGGTAACGGTTCACTGCTGGCCACACACGCCGATCGTAAAGAGCTGTTCATTAATGCCGGTAAGCGCATCGTTAGCCTGACCAAACGCTACTACGAGCAGGATGACGTCAACATGCTGCCGCGTAACATCGCCACCAAAGCGGCGTTCGAGAATGCGATGACGCTGGATATCGCTATGGGCGGTTCCACCAACACCGTTCTGCACCTGCTGGCAGCGGCGCTGGAAGGCGAAATCGACTTCAACATCTCCGATATCGATCGCTTGTCTCGTAAAGTGCCGCAGCTGTGTAAAGTGGCGCCAAGTACGCCGAAATATCACATGGAAGATGTGCACCGTGCGGGTGGCGTTATCGCCATTCTCGGTGAGTTAGATCGCGCCGGTTTAATCGACACCAGCGCGCGCAACATCTTGCAGCAGAGCATGCGTGAAACCCTGGATCAGTACGACATCATGCTGACCAAAGATCAGGCGGTGAAGGATATGTTCCGCGCTGGTCCTGCTGGTATTCGTACCACCAAGGCGTTCTCGCAGAACTGCCGTTGGGACACGCTGGATGATGACCGTACCGAGGGTTGTATCCGTACGCGCGAACACGCGTACTCGCAGGATGGCGGCTTAGCTGTGCTTTACGGCAACATTGCCGAAGATGGCTGTATCGTTAAAACCGCGGGTGTAGACAAAGAGATCCTCACCTTCAAAGGCCCGGCGAAAGTGTACGAAAGCCAGGATGATGCAGTTGAAGCGATCCTTGGCGGTAAAGTGGTAGCCGGCGACGTCGTGGTGATCCGCTACGAAGGACCGAAAGGCGGACCGGGCATGCAGGAAATGCTCTATCCGACCACTTATCTGAAATCCATGGGCCTTGGCAAAAGCTGCGCACTGATCACCGACGGTCGCTTCTCTGGCGGCACGTCAGGCTTATCGATTGGTCACGCCTCTCCGGAAGCGGCGAGCGGCGGCACCATCGCGCTGGTGAAAGATGGCGACATGATTGAGATCGATATCCCCAACCGTGGTATCAAGCTGGCGGTACCGGATAACGAACTGCACGCCCGTCGTGAAGAAGAGCAAGCGCGCGGCGATGCGGCTTATACCCCGCACGGCCGCGTACGTGAAGTCTCGTTTGCCCTGCGTGCCTATGCATCACTGGCGACCAGCGCAGACAAAGGCGCGGTGCGCGATAAGTCCAAGCTGGGAGGCTAACCGATGGCTGAGTCTCAACCGCTCTCCGCGACGCCAAACGGCGCGGAGTATTTGCGCGCAGTGCTGCGTTCACCGGTGTATGAAATTGCCCAGGTGACGCCGCTGCAAAAAATGGAAAAAATTTCATCGCGTCTTGGCAACACCATTTTGGTGAAGCGTGAAGATCGTCAGCCGGTGCATAGCTTCAAGCTGCGCGGGGCTTACGCGATGATTGCCGGGCTGAACGAAGAGCAAAAAGCTCGCGGCGTGGTCACGGCTTCGGCCGGTAACCATGCGCAGGGCGTGGCGCTTTCGGCCAGCACGTTGGGCATCAAATCACTGATTGTGATGCCGCTGGCCACGGCAGACATCAAGGTTGATGCAGTACGCGCATTTGGCGGTGAGGCTTATCTGTTTGGTGCCAACTTCGACGAGGCGAAAGCCAAAGCGATTGAGCTGGCAGAGCAGCAGGGTTACACCTTCGTTCCTCCGTTTGACCATCCGGCGGTGATCGCCGGGCAGGGCACGCTGGCGATGGAGTTGCTGCAGCAGGATGCGCATCTCGATCGCGTCTTCGTGCCGGTCGGCGGCGGTGGTCTGGCGGCGGGTGTCGCGGTGCTGATCAAGCAGCTGATGCCGCAGATCAAAGTGATTGCCGTGGAATCGGAAGATTCAGCCTGCCTGAAGGCCGCGCTGGAAGCGGGTGAACCGGTAGATTTGGCGCGCGTGGGCTTGTTTGCGGAAGGCGTAGCGGTCAAACGCATCGGCAGCGAAACCTTCCGTCTGTGTCAGGAGTATCTCGATGACATCATCACGGTGGATAGCGATGCAATTTGCGCAGCGGTGAAAGATCTGTTCGAAGATGTGCGCGCCGTGGCGGAACCTTCCGGCGCGCTGGCGCTGGCGGGTATGAAGAAGTACATCCAGCTGCACGACATCAAAGGTGAGCGCCTGGCGCACGTGTTGTCGGGTGCCAACGTCAACTTCCACGGCTTGCGCTATGTCTCCGAGCGTTGCGAACTGGGCGAACAGCGTGAAGCGCTGCTGGCGGTCACCATTCCAGAACAGCAGGGCAGTTTCCTCAAGTTCTGTCAGACCATCGGCGGGCGCTCCATCACCGAGTTCAACTATCGTTACGCCGATGCGGATAACGCCTGCATTTTCGTCGGCGTGCGCTTAACGCGCGGGCTGGAGGAGCGCGGTGAGATCATCAGCCAACTGAGCGAAGCCGGTTATCACGTGGTGGATCTGTCGGATGACGAAATGGCCAAGCTGCACGTGCGCTACATGGTCGGCGGACGTCCATCGAAGCCGCTGCGCGAACGCCTGTTTAGCTTTGAATTCCCGGAAGCACCGGGCGCGCTGCTGAAGTTCCTGCAGACGTTGGGTGCGCACTGGAATATCTCGCTGTTCCATTATCGCAGCCACGGCACCGATTATGGCCGCGTGCTGGCGGCATTTGAAGCCAACGATCAGGAACCGGATTTCGAAACCCATCTCACCGCGTTGGGTTACGAATGGCATGACGAAGCGAGCAACCCGGCGTTCCGTTTCTTCCTCGCCGGGCAGTGATTACAGCTGGTGCCAGAACGCATTGATAAGCGGCTCTCCGAGCCGCTTTTTTTGTACGCAAACGCCGAGTTCCAGCGGTGCGACAGACTCCACATTCTCCAGCGTTAACACGCGATTGCGCACCGGTTCCGGGCTGTTCTCCAGCACCACATCCGGCAGCAGCGCAATACCACATCCCAGCGCCACCATTGACACAATCGCCTCATGACCGGAAACCGTGGCATAAATCTGCGGATTGGGAATGCGCTGGCGGCGGAACCATAAATCGATGCCGCGGCGTGCAGGTCCTTGTTCCGGGAGGATAAACGGAATTTGCGCCCAATCGGGTTGCTCCTGCGTCGCCTGATTGCGCACCGGGCAAGGCAGCGCCGGAGCGATCAGCACCAGCGGAATCAGGCCCAGTGGCGTAAAATCTATGCTGGCCGGCAGCGATTCTGGGCGACCGGCAATGGCGAGATCGGCGTCGCCGGACTGCACCATCTCAATCGCATCGGCGGCATCACCGGTAGTAAGTTTGATCTCTACCTGCGGATGTTCAGCACGAAAGCGGTCAAGAATCGGCGGCAGATGGCTGTAAGCGGCGGTCACCGAGCAGAACAGGCGCAGTTCACCGCTCAGTGACGGGCCGTTAAGATCCATCACATGGCGTAACTGCTGATACTGCAGCAACGTCTGCTGCGCAAACTGGCGCAGGCGCTCACCGGCTTCGGTTAGCGTGACGGTGCGGTTATCACGCAGGAACAGCGCGTGACCGACATCCTCTTCCAGGCGCTGAATCTGGCGCGAAAGAGTTGAAGGGCTGACGTGCATGGCACGCGCGGTGCGGCCAAAGTGGCAGCTTTCAGCCAGATGAAGGAAGAGTTTCAGGTCTCGTAAATCCATGCGCGTATCGCCTCAAGGTTATGTTGCAAATTATGCAATGTGACCTTGCTAATATATCAATTTAAGCAACGGATTTCCTGTCATATGATGGGGTCATTCGCGGCGTAAGAGATAACGTCGTTACTGAACAAAAACAAACACAACATCTAACCGGAGTACCCATGGCTAATTACTTCAACACATTGAATCTGCGCAACCAATTAGCGCAGCTGGGCAAATGTCGTTTCATGTCACGCGACGAATTCGCTGATGGCGCTAGCTTCCTGAAAGGCAAGAAAGTGGTCATCGTTGGCTGTGGTGCTCAGGGTCTGAACCAGGGTCTGAACATGCGTGATTCTGGTCTGGACGTGGCGTATGCCCTGCGTGCTGAAGCGATTGCTGATAAGCGTGCCTCTTTCCGCAAAGCGACCGACAACGGCTTCAAAGTCGGTACTTACGAAGAGCTGATCCCACAGGCCGATCTGGTGGTTAACCTGACGCCAGACAAGCAGCACTCTGCGGTCGTTCAGGCTGTTCAGCCGCTGATGAAAGATGGCGCTGCGCTGGGTTACTCACACGGTTTCAACATTGTTGAAGTAGGCGAAACCATCCGTAAAGACATCACCGTCGTGATGGTGGCGCCGAAGTGCCCGGGTACGGAAGTACGTGAAGAGTACAAGCGTGGTTTCGGTGTACCTACGCTGATCGCCGTTCACCCGGAAAACGATCCGAAAGGCGAAGGCATGGCGATTGCTAAAGCCTGGGCAGCAGCGACCGGCGGCGACCGTGCAGGCGTGCTGGAATCTTCCTTCGTTGCGGAAGTGAAATCTGACCTGATGGGCGAGCAGACCATCCTGTGCGGTATGCTGCAGGCCGGTTCTCTGCTGTGCTTCGACAAGCTGGTGGCTGAAGGTCATGACGCGGCTTACACCGAAAAACTGATTCAGTTCGGCTGGGAAACCATCACCGAATCACTGAAGTTTGGCGGCATCACGCTGATGATGGATCGCTTGTCTAATCCGGCAAAAATCCGCGCTTATGCGTTGTCTGAGCAGCTGAAAACCATCATGGCTCCGCTGTTCCAGAAGCACATGGATGACATCATCTCTGGCGAATTCTCTTCAGGCATGATGGCTGACTGGGCTAACGACGACAAAAACCTGCTGACCTGGCGTGAAGAGACCGGCGCAACGGCATTCGAAAACGCACCGCAGTTTGATGGCAAAATCGAAGAGCAGGAATATTACGACAAAGGCGTCGTGATGGTTGCGATGGTCAAAGCAGGCGTTGAGCTGGCATTCGAAACCATGGTTGACGCGGGCATCATCGAAGAGTCGGCTTACTACGAATCACTGCACGAGCTGCCGCTGATTGCTAACACCATCGCACGTAAGCGTCTGTATGAAATGAACGTGGTGATCTCGGATACCGCAGAATACGGTAACTACCTGTTCTCCTTTGCGGCAGTTCCACTGCTGAAAGAGTTCATGACCACGCTGCAGCCGGGCGATCTGGGCAAAGCAGTTGAAGGTACGCAGGTGGATAACGCGCAGCTGCGTGACGTCAACGAAGCCGTTCGTCAGCACCCAATCGAATCTGTAGGCCGCAAACTGCGTGGCTACATGACCGATATGAAACGTATCGCTGTCGCTGGCTAAGCCACGCGCGACACAGTTTTCAGCACAATAAAAAACCCCGGCTTGCCGGGGTTTTTTGTTATTGGTGCTCGCTGTTGCTCTAGGTATGTGCTCGGTGTCCCCCTCCTCGGTCCTCCCCCATGAATGGGGGAGGAAGATGCTGCCATATGTTAGTTCTGAAGCTGCATGTGGCAGCGTCTCCTTCCCCCGCTAGCGGGGGAAGGCCGGGATGGGGGACAGCAAGCACGTACAAAGTACAGTCAGCTCAATCACACCGCTTCATACAGCGTTTGATTTCGCGTCTCTTTACAGGCAATCAGCGCGATCAACGTCAGCACCGCCATCGAAGCCAGATAGAAACCCACCGCCTGCAAACCGTAATGGGCGTTCAGCCAGGTGGCGATATAAGGCGCTACCGAGGCACCAAGAATCGACGATAGGTTGTAAGAGAACGATGCGCCGGTATAACGCACTTCCGTTGGGAACAGCTCTGGCAGCAGCGCGCCCATCGGACCAAACGTCAGGCCCATAATGCTCAGACCAAGGATCAGGAAGCCCATTACCAGCACCTGAGAACCGGAACCCAGCAGCATTGGGAACATCAATGCAAAGGCGATAATCATCAACGTAATGGTGATCATGGTTTTACGACGACCAAAGCGATCGGCCAGCAGACCGGCAATCGGCACCATCACACCAAAACCAATCACCGCCACCATCAGCATCCACAGGAAGCTGTTACGCGAATAGCCAAGGCCAGCCGGTGCGGGTGCAGTGCCGTAACTCATCGAATACACGGTCATGATGTAGAACAGCGTGTAAGTGGCGAGCATGATGAAGGTGCCGAGAATGGTGGCGGTCAGATGCTTACTCAGCAGCGTGCCGATCGGCATTTTCACCTGTTTGTTCTCTTTCTGCACTTTGGCGAATACCGGGCTTTCATGCAGCGAAACGCGCACATACAGGCCAATTAACACCAGCACCGCTGAGAGAATAAACGGCACGCGCCA
Organism: Pantoea sp. y20; assembly: GCF_054903455.1. Classification (NCBI taxonomy): domain Bacteria; kingdom Pseudomonadati; phylum Pseudomonadota; class Gammaproteobacteria; order Enterobacterales; family Erwiniaceae; genus Pantoea; species Pantoea sp. y20. Next base: position 3,981,169 of record NZ_CM142816.1, on the reverse strand, counting down.
GCCCCAGTTCATGAACTGCTCGTCGGTCAGCAACCATGAAAGCAGCAGGAACGTGCCGTTAGCGAAGAAGAAGCCAATCGGCGCGCCGAGCTGTGGGAACGAACCATAAAGCGCACGTTTCTTCGCCGGAGCATTTTCGGTCGCCAGCAGTGCTGCGCCGCCCCATTCGCCACCAAGGCCAAGACCCTGACCAAAACGCGCCAGCGCCAGCAGCAGCGGCGCTGCCACGCCAATGGTTTCATAACCTGGCAGTAAACCAATCAGCACCGTCGAGACGCCCATGGTCAGCAGCGATGCCACCAAGGTGGCTTTACGGCCAACGCGGTCGCCAAAGTGTCCAAACACGGCAGAACCGATAGGACGCGCCACGAAGGCGATCGCGAAAGTCGCCAGCGACTGCAACGTGGCCACGGTCGGATCGCCCTGCGGGAAGAAGATGTGCGGGAAAATGATCACTGCGGCGGTGGCATAGATATAGAAATCGAAGAACTCAATGGCGGTGCCGACAAGCGATGCCACAACCACTTTGCCACGTGAATTGACCGGTGTGTCGTCGTGTTTTTTGTCGAGTGTTTCTGTGATGGAGGCTTGCATAAGTGTTTCTTAATTGTAAATGTAGACAGAGAATCTTACGCACCTGGTTTGCGGCATTCAATGGCGAAAAACCGCGTCAGACCGGGCTTTTTCGGCGAATAAGTGGATAATTTCTGAGTTGCTGCGATCAGTGGCGGATGGGAACGGGAAGTGTCACTTTTTTGGCGGGAATCTCTGCAAAAGGGCCAAATTAAAGTGACCCTTTAGCGTTTCCTGCTGGTTTTTGCTGAAAAAGCAGCCTGCAGGAGACATTTTTAGCTAGTACGGCAATTGTAACAACCTCGTTGGCTTATTTAGCCTGATGCGGCTGCGGCATCTCTTTATCATCTTTGTATTTGGCGGTGGCGATCCACGCGGCGCAGAACAGCGTCAAACGCGCAAAGAAGTAGAAGAACGCCATTAAGCCGAGTACTGAACCAAAGGCCGCGCCCGACGGCGAGCTTGCCAGCTTCGGCAGCGTCAGCGTCATTACAAACTTGATCACCTCAAAGCCAATCGCCGCCAGCAGCGTGCCGCGGAACAGCGCTTTTTTACGCGGCTTGTGGCGCGGTAAAATCCAGAAGATCCACAGGAACAGCAGATAGTTAGCCAGGATAGAGATAGATAACGCAATCACCGTCATCGCTGGGCGCAGCCACTCAATGTCTTCCAGCCCCAGCGCGTTAACGATCGCTGCCTGCGCCGCGCCGGCAATCGAGGTCAGCGACAGCGTAATCACCAGCGCAAACATCAAACCCAACAGCGAAATCAGATCGCGCGCGTACTTCTTCCAGAATTTCTCCTGATCGTCCGGCGTGCGTTCCCACACGTCGCGTGACTGCGCGCGCACCGCTTCACGCAGGTTGCCCATCCAGTTAATGCCGGAGTAGAGCGCCAGCAGCAAACCGGTTAATCCCACTGTGGCACGCTGCTGAATCGCGGTATTCACCGTATTTTTCAGCGTGGTGGCCAGCGTCGGATCGCTGATGCTGTTAACGATTTTGTTGATCAACTCGGTGAGCAAATCCTGATTCGACGCCAGCACAAAACCGACTGCCGCAAAGGAGACCATCAAAATCGGTATCAGAGAGAGAAAGGAGAAGTAAGTGATCGCCGCGCCAAACTGACTACCGAGGCGATCGTTAAAGCGTTCCAGCGCGCGCATAAAGTGCGCCACCGCCGGAATCGCCTGGAACCGGGCAGCGAAGCGCGACACATTCTGAATCGAGCCGTCCACGGTTTTATTGCCGGTTTTAATATCAATCAGCGGCTTGGCTTCTGCCTCGGCCGCAGTCTGTTTAGGGGTTTTGTCCGTCATAGACGATAGTCATCCTGTTCACTGCGAAAATACAATTATAGTCTGCTAAGTTACATATTCCTGCAGGACTTGGCTGAGCCATTCCATAAACACTCGCACGCGGCGCGCCACGTTGCGGCGATGCGGATAAAGCAGCGAGATCGGCATCGGTTTCGCCGGGAAGTGATGCAGCACTTCAACCAGTTGCCCCGATTCCAGCAGCGGCTGCACGCCAATCGCCGGCACCTGAATAATGCCGAGCCCGGCCATGCAGGCGGCGCGATAGGTTTCGGTGCTGTTTACCGTCACTACGCCGCCGGTTTGAACGTAATGACACTGTTTGCCATCAAAATATTCAAAGCCCAATGAAGGTTGTCCCAGCTGCTGGGTGTAATGCACCATCGCGTGTTGCGACAGATCTTCCAGCCGCACCGGCATGCCGAAGCGGGAAAGGTAGCCGGGGCTGGCGCAGTTGATCAAGGCGTGCGAGCCGATTTTCCGCGCAATCAGCCCGGAATCTTTCAGCTCGCCAACGCGCACTACGCAGTCAAATCCTTCGCGAATCACATCAACCTGACGATCGCTGCTGCTCAACTCAATTTCCAGACCGGGATAGTGCTGCAAAAACTCCGGCAATCGTGGCAGCACAAAGCCGGTCGCCATCGCCACCGACATGTCCACGCGCAATTTGCCGCTTAAGGTGCCGGGATCGTGCTGGAACAGGCTGTCCATGTCGTCGAGCATCGATAGTAAATCGAGGCAGCGATCGTAATAAACCAGGCCGTCCTGCGTCAGATGCACACGTCGCGTGGTGCGATGCAGCAGGCGCGTCCCCATTTGATTCTCCAGCGCCTGCAGCTGGCGGGATACGCTGCCTTTCGGTAAACCTAAGCTTTCTGCCGCACGGGTAAAACTGCCCATTTCTGCCACCCGCACAAAAACCTGCATAGCGTGAATTTTATCCATGTTGTTCACCGATTGTTGTTGTTAGTGAAACAGTGCTGCGTATTCCTCTGCGTTTATAGATCAATTATTCACGAATATCCTTAACACGTGTTCAATTTTCCAACTGGAGCGAAACATGAGTCATAAAATTGCATTGATTACCGGCGGAAATCGCGGTTTAGGCAAGAATGGGGCGCTGAAACTGGCTGCCAAAGGCACCGATATCCTGTTTACCTATCGCGGTCACGCGGAAGAAGCGCAGGCGGTTGTGCAGGAGATTGAAGCGCTGGGCGCGCGTGCGGTGGCGTTGCAACTGGATGTGGGCGACACCAGTACGTTCGACGGCTTCGTGGCGCAGGTTAAAGAAGCGCTGCAGAAAACCTGGCAGTGTGACAACTTTGATTATTTAGTGAACAACGCCGGTCACGGTCACTACAAGCTGTTCGCAGAGACCAGCGAAGATGAGTTTGACGCGCTGGTGAATGTGCACTTCAAAGGGCCGTTCTTCCTGACGCAAAAACTGCTGCCGCTGATCGTTGATGGTGGACGCATCCTGAATATCTCCAGCGGGTTAACCCGTTTGACGCTGCCGGGTTCAGGCACGTACGCCTCAATTAAAGGCGCGATGGAAGTGCTAACACGCTATCAGGCCAAAGAGTTAGGCGAGCGCCACATCCGCGTCAACATTCTGGCGCCAGGCGCGATTGAAACTGACTTCGGCGGCGGCCGCGTGCGTGATACCAAAGATCTCAACGACCATATCGCTTCCGTCACCGCACTGGGCCGCGTTGGTTTGCCGGATGATATCGGCGATGCCATCAGCGCGATCCTCAGCGATGAAACCGGCTGGATCACCGCACAGCGCATTGAAGCCTCAGGCGGCCAAGGTCTGTAAAAATATAAACTGATGCACATATTCGTAGCGGCGCAATTTATTGCGCAATAAATTGCGCCGCTACGGATGGTGCAGATTACAATTACAGCTCAATCGTCCCGTCAATCACCGTCACGGTTTGGCCACCAATCCAGATCGCTTTATCGCTAAAACTCACCTGAATGCGACCTTCCCGCTGAATCGCGCTGCCCTGACGTGCCCGATAATCCCGGGTTTGCTTGTTAGCCTCGAAATAGCGTGCCAGACAGGCGTTGGCGCTGCCGGTCACCGGATCCTCAGTCAAGCTGCCGTTCTCAACCAGCAATGCGCGCACTTCATACTGCTCGTTTTCGCCCGACGGTAACGCACCAAAAATTGCCGTACCGTTAACCTCAGCATGCTGATGTAAACGGTGTAAATCGGCTGCTGACGGCACCACATCCAGCACCGCTTGCGCGCTACTCATCGGAATCAGCAGCCAGCGAATACCCATATCAACGATGGTCGGCATTTGGCTGAGATCGAAGCATTCACTGTTCAGCGCGCTGCTCATCAGCGCATCACTGAACGGCGTTAATGTGGCGGCAGGCGCGGCAAACGCCAGCGCACCGTCATCGCTGATTTTCACCTCAACCAGACCAACGCCGCACTCCTGCACGATTTCGCCCGGCGTTTTCAGCGGCCAACCGGCTTCCAGCAGCGCATGCGCGGTGCCTAACGTCGGATGCCCGGCAAAAGGCAGTTCACCTTCGACGGTAAAAATGCGTACGCGGTAATCGGCCGCCGCATCCTGTGGCGGCAGCACAAAGGTGGTTTCCGACAGATTGGTCCAGCGCGCAATCGCCGTCAGCTGCGCGTCACTCAATCCCTGTGCATCCATGATCACCGCCAGCGGATTACCTTTAAACGCCGATGAGGTAAACACGTCCACCTGTTTAAATGCGACCTTCATTGTCACTCCTTCCTCGTTGAGGTTGTCTGAAATCGGGATTTACATCCTGCTGATTGCGAAAGGCCAGCAACAGGGTTATGAATAGATTAAGAATTCTGGAATCGGAGTCCGCAATGTTAAAAGTTCTTGGCCGTACTTCATCAATAAACGTGCGAAAAGTTCTGTGGCTGTGCGCAGAACTCGATATTGCGTACGAATTAGAACCCTGGGGCGATGATCCACAATCGCTGCACTCGAAAGAGTTTATGGCACTCAATCCCAACGCTATGGTGCCGGTAATAATCGAGGACGACTTCGTGCTGTGGGAATCCAACGCTATTCTGCGCTATCTCGCCAACAGCAATGGCGGCGAATGGCTCTATCCCGACAATCCCCGCGCGCGCGCGCCAGTTGATCAGTGGATGGATTGGCAAGCCACCGAACTTAACACGTCCTGGCGTTACGCATTTATGTCGCTGGTGCGCAACTCGCCGGCGCATCAGGATCCCCGCTTGCTGGCGGCGGCGGTGAAAGGCTGGACGCACACCATGAACATACTCAACCAGCATCTGGAGAAAACCGGGCGCTATGTCGCAGGCCGCAATTTCTCGCTGGCCGATATTCCGGTTGGGCTGGCGGTGAACCGCTGGTTTGAAACCCCGCTGGAACACCCTGACTTCCCGGCGGTTCAGACTTATTACGAACGCCTGACCGAGCGCGAGCCTTACACCACCTGGGGCCGCAACGGCAAACCCTGATCCTGTCCCGGCGCGAGGCCTGTCATTTCACAGGCCAGCGCGCCGGTGCGCTGCAGCGCCCACGTATAACGTTCATCAAACGGGTAGCAGCAGGAGAGGCGCAACGCATGTCTGTAACGATCGCTCAGGGAGTAGAGCGCGCCCGGCGTCACACAGATTTGCTCCTGCAGCAGACGATGAAACATCTCTACGGTATCAATGTTCCCCGGCAGTTCGACCCAAAAAACAAACCCGCCGCGCGGCAGGGTCGCGCGCGTGCCCTGCGGAAAGTGGCGTGCCAGAATCCCGCGCGCCGCATCCAGATTGGCGGCATAGCGCCGACGCAGCGTGCGCAGATGATGATCGTAGCCGCCGCTGGCAAGAAATTCAGCCAGGGTTTCACTTAACAAGCGTGATTCCGCCATCGACGACACCGCTTTGAGGTGAGCGATAGCGTCATGAAAACGCCCGGCAGCAGTCCAGCCGACGCGGAAATCAGGCGCCACGGTTTTGGTAAAGCTGGTGCAGTAAATCACCCAACCCTCGCTATCAAACGCCTTTACCGGCGGCGACAGCGGCCACTCAAACTGCAATTCGTCGTACAAACCATCTTCCAGCAGTGGAACGTGGTAAGTGTTCACTAACTTCGCCAGCCGCTTTTTATTCTCTAGCGGCATCACATATCCCAGCGGGTTCTGCGCGCCGGGCATGGCGATCACCGCCTGAACCCGCTTCTCCTGCAGCAGCATCTCCAGCGCATCCAGCGACAATCCCTGCTGCGGATCGGTAGGAATTTCCAGCGCTTTCAGCCCCAGCGACGCCAGCAGCGGGAACAGGAAGAAATAGGTCGGCGACTCCAAACCAATGCAATCGCCGGGTTTAGTCACCGCGCGCAGCGCCAGCTGAAGTGCTTCCATGCAGCCGTGCGTCAGTGTGATCGCCTGCGGCGGCAAGTTGATGCCGTTGTGCAGGGCACGACGCGCAATCTCCTCCCGTAAGCGCTCACTACCGGGTGGAAGCGCATAGCGTCCGATAATGTCGGGATTCTGGCGCAAAATCGACGCAGTAATTCGCCCGATCCGCGCCGCCGGATAGAAGGTGCCATCCTGCGGACAGGCTAATGAGATATTGGTGTAATCGGGATTATTTTGCGCCGCGAACACTTGCTCAATCAGCTCCAGCTTCTGCGCGCTGGGATCGTTGATTTTTGCCGGTAGCGGTTTTACTGAACGCGTCACGGCGGGCAGCACGCCACGCACGTAATAACCCGACTGCGGCCGCGATTCAATCAGGCCGCGATCTTCGAGGATTTGCCATGCATTGAGCACGGTATTGATACTCACCTGATGCGATTGTGCCACGCGGCGTATCGCCGGCAGCCGTTTACCCGGCTTCAGCGTGCCCTGATGTATCGACTCGGCAAAGCTATCGACCAACTGCTGATACAGCGTTTGACCGGATGAGAGTGGAAGGGACACAAAAGCCTCCGCGCGCGATGGGTACAATTCATTTTTGAGACAACTGTACCCATTACAATAGTGGTTTTGTGTCTCTGTTTCCATTGCAACATACGCATTAGCATGAAGGCATCATTGATTCTTCAGGAAGCGCATCATGCTCGATCCCTCATTCTTCAGCTACGTCACCGTGATGTCGATCACGCCGGGTCCAAATAACCTGCTGCTGGCAACGTCGGGTGTTAACTTTGGCTTTAAACGCACGCTGCCGATGCTGTTTGGCATCCTGCTAGGCTGCGCAATACAGATGCTGCTGGCGAGCGTGGCGCTGGATGCGCTGCTGCACTGGATGGGCGCGATTCGCCTGCCGCTGACGGTAGTCGGCTGTAGCTATCTGCTGTGGCTTTCGTGGAAGATTTTCCGCGCTGGCGCACCGCAGCTACGTGAACGCCCGCGTCCCATGACGCTAATTGGCGGCATCTGTTTCCAGGCGGTTAATCCCAAGGCCTGGTTGATGGTCACCAACGTGGCGCTGATGTACGCCAACAGTAACGGCGTGCTGACGGTGCTGTTGGGATTCGCCGCACTGAATCTGCCGTGCATTTTGATTTGGGCAGCGCTGGGCGATCGCCTTCGCAGCCATCTGCAGGTCGCGTGGAAACGTCAGGCGTTTAACAGTTTGATGGCGCTTTCGCTGGTGGCGACAACAGTGTGGATGTTGTACGACGCGGTGCTGCTGAGCTAGATACTTCGGTGCGCAAAAATGCGCACTTTGCACTTTCCGGGTTGCCATTAATGGCAACCCGTTCGCCTTACAATCCGACCAGGCTCTCTAATGGAATTCCAAACTGCTTATGCAGATTACGGATCATTTCCAGTGACAATGAACGTTTGCCATTGAGCACTTCATAAACGCGATTGCGGCGGCCAATTGCGGGCTCCAAATCCTTGGCAGTAAGCCCTTGTTGTTCCATCCGGAACTTGATGGCTTCAATCGGATCGGCAGCCTCAATGGGATAATGCTTTTTTTCCCATGCCTCAATTAGCATGCTCATCACAATCATATAATCGCTCTCTGGTGTGCCGAGCTCGGGCACATGTTCAAAGAGCGGCGAAATAGCTTCAAGAGCCGCTTCGTAATCCTGTTCGGAATGAATAGGTTTAATGGTTAATGTCATTAGCGTTGCTCCACCGTATTAGCGTCAATCGCGTCATATTCCCGATGTGTGCCGATAAACTTTATAAATATCAGCTTCTGTGGATACGCAATGGCCGCTATCAGTCGATAATCGTTTCCTTTGATGTTGAATACCACTCGGCTGCCTTTAAGGATGCTGGCGTGGCGGTATTGTTCCTTAATATCTGCCGGGCTTGACCAGTCGGCCTTCTGTGCTTCATCAATCCAGGCTCTCAACGGCTGCGAAGAGTCGGGGTTCGCCGTCATAAACTCCCTTAATGACCTTACCGATATGATTCTCATGCAGCGCATCTTAATCCCGTTTTGGGACTATAACAAACTTGAATCCCAATTTGGGACATTTCTTGCGTTAGGCATAAAAAAGAGGCCGCTTTCGCGGCCTCTCATCTTGCCAACATCTGATACTACCTTGTTACTTGCCCACCACGTGCGCGGTTTCGCGCGCTTCATCGTTGGCGGCATCAGGTGTAATCACCGGCTCGTAGTCGAGTTGCAGCACGCGGCTGGTATCGGCCAGCACTTTCTCGGTCAGTGCGACGTCGCCGTTCAGCTTGCGGCCCCACGATGGGATCACCATGCGGATTTTGGTCTGCCACTCCGGTGAACGCATCTGTTCCGGGAAGGCTTTCGCCATCAGCTCGAGCATAATCGGTGCGGCGGTGGAGGCGCCCGGTGAGGCACCCAGCAAGGCGGAAATGGTGCCATCTTCCGAAGTCACCACTTCAGTACCAAGACGCAGCACGCCACCTTCAACGGCATCGTTCTTGATGATTTGCACGCGCTGGCCAGCAGTGACTAAACGCCAATCTTCCTGCTTCGCCTGCGGCACGTAAGCGCGCAACGCTTCCATACGATCGCTGTCGCTTTGCAGCACCTGATCAACCAGATATTTCACCAGGTCGAAACTTTTCAGGCCAACCTGCACCATCGGCTTGAGGTTGCTGGTGTTCATCGCGCCGAACATATCCAGCAGCGAACCCTCTTTGAGGAATTTGGTTGAGAAGGTAGCAAACGGCCCAAAAAGCAGCACCTGTTTGCCATCCAGCACGCGGGTATCGACGTGCGGCACCGACATCGGCGGTGCGCCGACGCTGGCTTTGCCATACACCTTCGCCATATGCTGTTTCACCACGTCAGGATTTTCCGTCACCAGGAATGAACCGCCCACCGGGAAACCGGCGTAGCCTTTCACTTCCGGAATGCCGGATTTCTGCAGCAGCGGCAACGCCGCACCGCCGGCACCGATAAACAGCTGGCGCGTGGTCAGCACACGATTTTCACCGCTGGCCAGATTATGCAGCGTGACCTGCCAGCGACCGTCGCTCAGGCGTTTGATATCACGCACTTCCTGGCGCAGACGCAGGCGGAAATTGGCTTTCTTCTCTAAAGAGGCAATCAGCTGACGCGTTACTTCACCGAAGTTCACGTCGGTACCCATTTCAGTCCAGGTCGCCGCCACTTTCTGTTTGCTGTCGCGGCCGTTCATCACCAGCGGAATCCACTCCGTGATTTGATCGCGATCTTCAGAGTAATTCATGCCGCGGAACAGCGTGCTTTTCTGCAGCGCATTGAAACGCTTGCGCAGGAATTCAACGTTATCGTCGCCCCAGACGAAACTCATGTGCGGCGTACTGTGGATAAAGCTTTTAGGATTGCGCAGGTTGCCTTTCTGCACGTGATACGCCCAGAACTGACGCGAAATCTGGAACGATTCGTTAATCGCGACCGCTTTGGCGATGTCGATGCTGCCATCCGCCTTCTGTGGCGTATAGTTGAGCTCCGCCAGCGCGGCGTGACCGGTTCCGGCGTTGTTCCAGCCATTAGAGGATTCAACGGCCACATCATCAAGACGTTCAACCATCTCAATCGACCAGTCAGGCTCGAGATCTTGCAGCCATGCGCCCAAAGTCGCACTCATCACGCCTGCGCCAATCAGCAGTACGTCGACGTCTTTTCGTTCCTGAAGGTTTGCACTTTCCATTGAAGCGGCGGCGAGCGCCAGATTTACCGCAGTAGTACTCATGAGGCGACATCTCCTCTCTCTGTTGACCTGAAGCTCAACAGGTTCGCAGGCGAAATAGCCGCGCTTCTTTCGAGCGCGTGGCGCTATCTCTCAAAGGTTAAGACTCAGGTATAAGTCACGGGGACGATAACGGTTAACTGCACGTTATGCATATGCATTCGAATATAACATTCTCGTATCGGAATTAAACGTTTGTTTATTTTTTAAAGGCGGAAATGATTCAGCATAAGAATTAATCAGCTCAACCTCGTGGTTATAAGGGATTTTTATCTCTTAATCAGACGGTTAGCGTAATGCAGTTGTTACGCTATTGTGAGGGGTTTTGGCGGGGGTGAAAACGGCGGGTGATATGCATCACATTTTAATATGTTGAAAAATATATGTTTTAACTAAATTGATTATTTATGCGGATTTTATGTTGCGCGATATTTCGCCATGTCGTGTAAAAGTAATGTTACATTTTTGTGGTGATGAATTGAGGTATGGCCGCGTAAAGCTGCCAGAAGAAAAATGCATCACCTTGCCGGAAAAACGATCAGCGCGATCGCCGGCGCCACAGGAAGCGAATCACGAAAAACTCGATCGCGCCCAGCAGCAAAAACCACAAACTAAAGACGATGGTATACAGCTGATTAACATCCATCAGATGCAGGCTTTCCTGCAATTGTTTTGCCAGCTCAATACCAAATGAAGGCGCGGGCAGCAGCAGGGCGGAAAGAAAGCCTAGCAGCAGAATGCCGCCTGGGATGATCAGCGTTTCGAATGGGTTATTCATGGTCATTGTCCAAATCAGTTAGCGCGGGCATTAGCGCATAAAACCGCGCTACGGTGCAATCCCCGCGCCGGCTCGCGCTCAGAAATTTCTTCTATTCCATTCACTTAGCGTCAAAAATAGCGGAAGTTAAGAGTTATAGCCTTTGCTATACTTAAATCCCTGATTTTACTGTCTTTTTTTTGACGTTTTTGCGTGTTAGACTGCGCGCACTTTTTCATTACTGAACAATAAATGCGGACAAGTAGCGGCTTTAGCGCCGGTTCCGCGGCATTGATTGAAAACCCATGACATTTATCGCAACCCTGATTTTGGCCTTTGGCATGTCGATGGACGCTTTCGCCGCAGCACTGGGCAAAGGCGCGTCGCTGCATCGCCCAGGTTTCAAAGAGGCACTGCGAACCGGCCTGATTTTCGGCGTTATCGAAATGTTGACGCCGCTGATTGGCTGGGCAATTGGCCTCGCGGCCAGCCGCTACATCATGGCGTGGGATCATTGGGTGGCATTCGTGCTGTTAACCATGCTGGGCGGCCGTATGATGATGGAAGGTTTTCGTCAAACCGCTGACGAGCCGTGCGAAGCGCCGCAGCGTCATGGTTTTATGGTGCTGGCGTTAACCGCCGTCGCCACCAGTCTTGATGCGCTGGCCGTCGGTGTTGGCCTGGCGTTCCTGCAGGTGAACATCATCATGACCGCCGTCACCATCGGCGCGGCGACCACTATCATGGCAACCACCGGCGTATTGGTTGGACGCTTTATCGGCCCGGTGATGGGCAAATGGGCGGAAGTGTTGGGCGGAGTAGTGCTGATCAGCATTGGCTGCACCATTTTAAGCGAGCATTTAGGCTGGTTTAACTAACCACGTTGTCGTTGCGCCATTCATGGCGACCTCTTCTTCACACCCGCACCAACCCCCAATTCTGTGATCTACTTCAAAAATAATTGCGGTAAAAACGCTCAGCGGCTATACTTTTTGCGTATTTCTTCAACAATTTTTGAACCAGGTGCTTTATGAAACGCTTTTTCCGCTACGTGTTCCGTTCTTATGTCGAGACTTTCAAACACGTACCGCCGGGTGCTTTAAACTAAGCATTCCGCCAGATACCCTCGATAATCGCGGTCAGGGATCGACCTGTGGTTATCAACGATTTTCTTATCTCTTCAGCCGCTAATCTCCCCATTTTTCCTCTAACTCGCTGATAAATCTCCTCACCCATTAGATTTCGATCTGGCTATAGCCGCACGTTATACCCCGCCACTAAACAAGCATTCGTCACCCCATCTTCTGCGTGAAATAGTCGATTCAGGCCCTATAAACCGTCTGAAACGAGAAACATCATGCTGATCCCACAACCTTATTTACTCTTCCTCGGCGATGTAACCGATCCACTGGCCGCTAAAACCGCACGCGGCATTCACGTCTGGCGTCCAGAGCAGTGCGTTGGCGAAATCAAACTGCCGGGCTGCACCGTCACGCTTGGCCTCGACGTCCTCGACATCGCCGCTGCCAAAGCGCGCGGTGCCAAAACCCTGGTGCTCGGCACCGCCAATGCCGGCGGTTACTTGCCCACGCATTGGCTCGACACGGTAAAAAGCGCCCTCTCTGCCGGGATGAACGTGGCCAGCGGTTTGCACCATCGTCTGGTGGATGAGCCGGAGCTGGTGGCGTTGGCCAAAGAGTTCGGCGTTGAGCTGTTCGACCTGCGCCACATGCGTCCAAAACTGGACGTCGGCAGCGGTAAAAAGCGCACAGGTAAGCGTGTACTTACTGTCGGCACCGATTGCTCGGTAGGCAAGATGTACACCTCGCTGGCGCTGGAAGCCGCGATGCGTGAACGCGGCATGCAAGCTGATTTCCGCGCCACCGGCCAGACCGGTATTTTGGTCGCGGGCGAAGGTATCGCGATTGATGCAGTGATTGCCGACTTCATCGCCGGCGCAGTCGAAGCGCTGTCGCCAGCCAATGACGCCGATCACTGGGATATCGTTGAAGGTCAGGGTTCGCTGTTCCATCCTTCCTATGCTGGCGTCAGCATGGGCCTGATCCACGGTGCGCAGCCGCACTGGCTGGTGATGTGCCATGAAATGGGGCGTCCGCATATGCGTCATCTGCCGCATCAGCCAATGGTCAGCCTGAAAGATTGCGTTGAAGCCAACCTGCGCGCAGCGCACGTCACCAGCGACGCGGTTCAGCTGGCCGGTTTCGCCATCAACACCTCGAACTACAGCGAAGACGAAGCGCGCGCCTATTGTGCAGAGATCAGCGCCGAATTCGGCGTGCCTGCTACCGATCCGGTGCGTTTTGGCATTGCGGATATCGCCGCGCTGCTGCAGGAGCGTGGCTAACATGCGGCGCATGCAGATTGAAGTGCTGGAGCTGCCGCTGGCGCGTCCGTTCGCCATCTCACGCGGTACGCGCACCGCAGTCACGGTGATTCGCGTAACGCTGGAGCAGAACGGCTTTATTGGCCGCGGCGAATGTACGCCAACGCCGCGCTACGATGAAACGCCAGAAAGCGTCAACGCCGAACTGGAAGCGCTGCGCGCTGCCATGGAAGCGGACCTGAGCCGCCTCGATCTGCAAAGCCGTTTATCAGCGGGTTCAGCGCGTAATGCGCTGGACTGTGCGCTGTGGCGTCTCGATGCCGCGCTGGCGAAGCACACGCTGTGGCAACAGTGCGAGCGTCGTCAGCCGCCATCGGTGATCACCGCCGAAACTCTCAGCCTCGACTCCATCGAAAACATGGCCGCCGCCGCTGCCGATGCGGTATCACGCGGCGCCATCCTGCTGAAAATCAAACTTAATCGCGACGACATTCTGGAGAAAGTCGCCGCGATTCGTCAGGCCGCGCCGCGCGCCACCTTAATCATTGATGCCAACGAAGCCTGGTCGGGCGTGGATTTGCCCAGCCTGTTCAACGCGCTGGCGAGTTTTAACATCGCGATGGTCGAGCAGCCGCTGCCGGCGGGTCAGGATCAGGCGTTGCAGCGCTTCACGCACCCGATTCCGGTGTGTGCCGACGAGAGCTGCCACACCCGCGAGGACATCGCGCCGCTGCGCAATCGCTACGAGATGATCAACATCAAGCTGGATAAGTGCGGCGGTTTGACCGAAGCGCTGGCGATGGTGGAAGAGGCGCAGAAGCACGATATGCGGTTGATGGTCGGCTGCATGCTCGGTTCTTCACTGGCGATGGAAGCGGCGCTGCCGGTGGCGATTGCCGCTGAACATGTCGATCTCGATGGCCCCATTTGGCTGGCCGCCGATAGCTCGCCCTTCCTTTCTTACGCTCAAGGCCAAATCTGGCTGTAACCCGCATGCGGAGCAACGATGACGGACACTTTACTCACATCCAACGCCGCCAGCGTTGCCGGTTCAGAACCGGTGCTCGCGATTCAGGATCTCAGCGTCAGTTTTCGCGGCCGCAGCGGCGAAAATCAGGCGTTGAAGGGCATCAGTTTTAACATTCATCAGGGCGAAATTGTCGCCGTGGTGGGCGAAAGTGGCTCGGGTAAATCGGTCACCTCGCTGGCGGTGATGGGCTTGCTAGCCGCATCCGGGCGTATCGATCGCGGCAGCATGCAGTTCCGCGATCGTCAGGGCCACGTGCATCAGCTTGCCACGCTGAATGAAACCCAGCGCCGTGCTTTGCGTGGTCGCGAAATGGCGATGATATTTCAGGAGCCGATGACCTCGCTCAATCCGGTGCTGCGCGTCGGCGATCAGCTGACTGAAGCGCTACGTGACCATCAGATTTGCGACAAAAGTCAGGCCGACGCGCGCGCACGTGAATTACTGCGCCAGGTGCGCATCGCCGATGTGGATCGCGTGATGAAAAGCTATCCGCATTCGCTGTCGGGCGGCATGCGCCAGCGCGTGATGATTGCGCAGGCGCTGGCCTGCGATCCGCAACTGCTGATCGCCGATGAGCCGACCACCGCGCTGGATGTCACGGTGCAGGCGCGCATTCTGCACATTCTGCGCGACCTGCAACGCGAGAAGCAGATGGCGGTGCTGTTCATCACCCACGACATGGGCGTGGTGGCAGAAATCGCCGATCGCGTGGTGGTGATGCTGCGTGGCGAAGTGGTTGAGCAGGGCACAGTCAGCGACATCTTTAACGCGCCGCAGCATCCTTACACTAAAGCGTTACTGGCGGCGGTGCCGAAACTTGGCGATATGCGTGAGCACGCATGGCCGCAGCGTTTTCCGCTGTTGGGCAGCAATGCTAGCGATAACAGCGAGCAGCGCACCGCGCGCTATGACGAAACGCCGCTGCTGGATGTGCGTGGCCTGAAAGTGTATTACCCGATTCGCAGCGGGATTTTCTCGGCGCTCACCCATCAGGTGCACGCGGTGGAGCAGATCGACTTCAGCCTGTGGCCGGGCGAAACCCTGGCGATTGTCGGCGAAAGCGGCTGCGGTAAATCCACCACCGGCCGCGCGCTGATGCGGCTGATTAACAGCGACGCCGACAGCATCCATTTCCAGGGCAATGAAATCGCCAACCTGAAAGAGGCGCAGTTCCAGCCGCTGCGCCGTGAAATCCAGATGGTGTTTCAGGATCCTTACGCCTCGCTCAATCCACGTCTCACTGTCGGCTTCACCATTGCCGAACCGCTGCTGCTGCACGGCAGGGTGAAATCGCTGGAAGAAGCGTCGCCGCAGGTTGATGCGTTGCTGAACAGCGTGGGCTTATTGCCGGAACATGCGCGGCGCTATCCGCACGAATTCTCCGGCGGCCAGCGCCAGCGCATTGCGATTGCGCGTGCCATGGCGTTGAAACCCAAAGTGATCATCGCCGATGAAGCCGTCTCAGCGCTGGACGTGTCGATTCAGGCGCAGGTGGTGAACCTGATGATGGATCTGCAACAGCAAACCGGCGTGGCGTGGATTTTTATCTCGCACGACATGGCGGTGGTGGAACGTATCGCAAACCGCGTGGCGGTGATGTATCTCGGCCAGATTGTTGAGCTGGGCCCGCGCCAATCGGTGTTCAACCAGCCGCAACATCCTTATACCCAACGTCTGCTGGCCTCGGTGCCGGTGGCCGATCCCCAGAACCGGCAACCCCGCACTTTCGAAGAGGGCGAAATTCCTTCGCCGCTGCGCAAGGTGGGAGAAACGGTCATTAAACCGCGTTATCGCCAGGTTGCTCCGCAACACTGGGTCGCTGACTTTGTTTCGCGCTAACCCTCAATACCAGGAGATTTCATGAATCCGATTTTTCGCCGTACTGCGCTTGCGCTGGGATTGACCCTCTCGCTGGCCGCCGCCGCTCAGGCGCAGGATCTGCGCATTTCGATGTATGCCGATATCACCGGCCTCGATCCGCACGATACCTCCGATAACGTCAGCTACTCGGTGCAGAGCGGCATCTTCGAGCGTCTGTTCCAGTTCGATGCAAAGATGAAGCTGCAGCCGTGGCTCGCCACCAGCTACACCAGCAACGACAGCGCCACCGAATTTACCCTGACGCTGCGTAAAGACGTGACCTTCCAGGACGGCACGCCGTTCGATGCTGAAGCGGTGAAAGCCAACCTCGATCGCCTTGCCGACCAGAGCAAAGGCCTCAAGCGCAACAGCCTTTACAAGATGATTGCCAAGGTAACGGTGCTGGCGCCGGATCAGGTGAAAATCGATCTGAACCAATCGTTTGGTGCCTTCATTAACACGCTGGCGCATCCGTCGGCGGTGATGTGGAGCCCGGCGATTCTCAAGCAGTATCCGGAAGAAGCGCAGCTGCGTCTGCATCCGGTCGGCACCGGCCCGTTCAAGTTTGTAACGTGGCAGCCGGGCAAAGCGGTGACGCTGGCGAAATACGACGGCTACTGGCAAAAAGGCTGGCCGAAAGTGGATAACGTGATCTTCTCGCCCAGCCCGGAAGATGCCACGCGCGTTGCGGCGCTGAAGTCGGGCCAGGTGGATGCGATCTGGCCGCTGCCATCCGATCTGATCGCCACCGTGCAGAGCGACAGCAAACTGGCGGTGCAGCGCGATCCGAGCATTTATCTCTATTACATGGCGATCAACACTCAGCACAAACCGCTGAATGATGTGCGCGTGCGGCAGGCGATCAACTACGCCATTGACCGCGATCTGTGGCTGAAAGTGGCGTTTGCCGGCATGGGTAAACCGGCCAGTTCGGCGATTCCGGAAGGCGTGCAGTTCTACCAGAAGCAGAGCGCGCCTAACTATCGCTATGCGCCAGATGAAGCCAAAGCGCTGCTGAAGGCCGCCGGTTATCCGAATGGCCTCGATCTCAAACTGTGGGTCACCAACGCCACCGCCAGCGTGCGTGCCGCGCAGGTGTTAAAAGCGCAGCTGGCAACGGTGGGCATTCGTGCCACGGTCACGCCGATGGATTCCGGCACGCGCAACGCCAAACTGTGGGGCGTGAAGGACCCGAAACAGGCGGAATTTGATCTCTACTACGGCGGCTGGTCGACCTCAACCGGTGATGCCGATTGGGCCTTGCGTCCACTCTACGCCACCGAATCCTGGGTGCCGACCTCGTATAACGTTTCGTACTTCAGCAACGCCGAAGCCGACAAAGCGATTGCCGGTGGCTTAGCCACCGCCGATCCGGCCAAGCGTGGTGAAGCCTACGCCGAAGCGCAGAAAGTGTTGTGGAAAGAGGCACCGGTAGCGTTCCTCGGCACGCCAGACAACCTGGTCGGCAAACGCAGCACGCTGAGCGGTGTGTCGATGCTGCCGGATGGTAACTTCCTGTTTAATCAGGCGACGTTTAAGTAAAGGTTGGGTGGGGTTGGGGGCTCGCTGTCCCCCTACGAATGTGCTTGCTGCACCCCACGAATGTGCTCGCTGTCCCCCACGAATGTGCTCGCTGTCCCCCTCCTCGGTCCTCCCCCATAAATGGGGGAGGAAGATGCTGCCACATGCAGCTTCATCACTGGCATGTGGCAGCATCTCCTTCCCCCGCAAGCGGGGGAAGGCCGGGATGGGGGGCAGCCAGCACGATCTGGGAGCAACCAGCACCATCCCAAAAAATAAAGGAACCGCATGTTCGCATACATCATTCGCCGACTGCTGGAGATGATCCCCGTATTGCTGGT
The DNA here is from genome assembly GCF_054903455.1 of Pantoea sp. y20. NCBI lineage: Bacteria > Pseudomonadati > Pseudomonadota > Gammaproteobacteria > Enterobacterales > Erwiniaceae > Pantoea > Pantoea sp. y20. The sequence continues at coordinate 3,963,284 of NZ_CM142816.1, read as the reverse complement.
GGTCTCGCTGCTGGTCTTCGGCTTCATCAAACTGCTGCCTGGCGATCCGGCGCGTATCTATGCCGGACCGGATGCGCCTTTGGCCGCGGTGGAAGCAGCGCGTCAGCATCTCGGACTTAACGATCCGCTGCCGCAGCAATATATCAACTGGATCGGCGGCCTGCTGCGTGGCGATCTGGGCGTCACTTATCGCACCCAACAGCCGGTGCTGGACGTGATCAAACAGGGCTTTATGCCGACGCTGTGGCTGGCGCTGGCCGGGTTTGCCTGGTCGGTGATTTTGGGCTTATTCCTCGGCGTATTTGCCGCACTGAAACGCGGTAAATGGCAGGACTGGACCTTAATGAGCGTCGCCGTCGGCGGCATCTCCATGCCCACTTTCTGGCTCGGTCTGCTGCTGATCCAGTTCGTCGCCATGCCGTTTGGCCTGTTTTCCGTCAGCGGCTTTAACCAGCCCAGCGACATCGTATTACCGGCGATCACGCTCGGTTCCTCGGTGGCAGCGGTGATGGCGCGCTTCACCCGTTCGGCGTTTCTTGAAGTGGCGCAGGAAGATTACGTGCGCACCGCCAAAGCCAAAGGGCTGCGCAATCGGCTGGTAACGTGGAAACACGTGATGCGCAATGCGTTGATCCCGGTGATCACCATGCTCGGTTTGCAGTTCGGTTTCTTACTCGGCGGATCGATCGTGGTCGAAAGCGTGTTCAACTGGCCGGGATTGGGCTGGCTGTTGATCGAGTCGATCAAGGCGCAGGATCAACCGGTGATCCAGGCATTAGTCATGCTGTTCGTGTTTGAATTTATCGTCATTAACCTGCTGGTCGATCTGCTGTATGCCGTGGTCAACCCAGCAATTCGCCTGCGACAGGAGCCCTGATGAGTCTGCAATCTCTGCCTGCCCACGCGCAGGAGGCGATCCGTTCGCCGTGGCGTGATTTCCTGCACGCGCTGGTGCGTAATCCGCTGGCGCTGGTCTCCGGTGGCTTTGTGCTGCTGCTGGTGCTGGTGGCTATTTTCGCACCCTGGCTGGCGCCATGGGATCCGATGGCGCCGGACTGGATGGCGCTGTCATCGCCGCCGTCCAGCACGCACTGGATGGGCACCGACGAACTCGGCCGCGATCTGTTCAGCCGCATCATTTTCGGCGCGCGTATCTCACTGTACGTTGGCGTGCTGTCGGTGACGCTCGGCATGGTGGTCGGCGTGCTGCTGGGCCTGCTGGCGGGCTATTACGGACGCTGGATCGATATGCTGATTATGCGTGGCTCCGACGTGCTGTTCGCCTTTCCCGGCATGCTGCTGGCGATTGCAGTGGTAGCGATTCTCGGTCCGGGACTCAACAACGTGATCATTGCGGTCGCCATCTTCAGCGTGCCGGTATTTGCCCGTATCGTGCGTGCTTCTACGCTGTCGCTGAAACAGGCAGCGTACGTGGAAGCGGTGCGCTGCGCCGGTGCGCCGGATCGCGTGATTCTGCTGCGCCATATTCTGCCGGGCACGCTGTCAAACGTGATTGTCTATTTCACTATGCGTATCGGCACCAGTATTCTGACCGCCGCCGGGCTGAGTTTTATCGGCCTCGGCCCGGAGCCCGATGTGCCGGAGTGGGGCAATATTCTGGCGATGAGCCGCAGCATGATGATGGCGGGCTTGTGGCACGTCAGCGTGTTTCCGGGTCTGGCGATATTTATTACCGTGCTGGCGTTTAACCTGCTGGGTGATGCGCTGCGCGACACGCTCGATCCCAAACTGAAGAGCTAAGCATGGACTTTCAACAACTGCAGCGCGACCTGCTGCTGCAACGCTGGCGCAACGAGCGTCAGCTGGGACAACCGCGCAGCGCCAGCGGGCCAACCAATCGCATCAGCGATGTGCCGGGCGTGCGCGTCGGTCACTACACGCTAGCTGACGGCGAGCGACAAACCGGCGTTACCGCGATTGTGCCGCCGGGCGACAATCTGTTTACCCAGCCGCTACCTTGTGCGGCGGCGGTGTTTAACGGTTTCGCCAAGCCGGTTGGCCTGGTGCAGGTTGAAGAGTTAGGCGTGCTGCAAACGCCGATTCTACTGAGCAACACGCTGGCGGTTGGCACGCTGTTTACTACGCTGGTGCGCGATGCCATCAGCCGCAACCCTGAGTTGGGCCGCAGCTTGCCCACGGTCAATCCGCTGGCGCTGGAGTGCAATGACGGCTGGCTTAACGATATTCAGACGCTGGCGATCACCGAAGCGATGGCGCAGCAAGCACTCTATGACGCCACGGCAGATTTCGAGCGCGGCAGCGTCGGTGCCGGGCGCGGCATGAGCTGTTTCAGTTTGAAAGGCGGCATTGGCACGGCATCGCGCAGTATTCCGTCGCTTAACGCCACGCTGGGCGTGCTGGTGCTGGCGAACTTTGGCGCGTTAACCGCGCTGACGCTGGATGGCGTACGCCTGGGTGAAATGATCGCGCCGCTGCTGCCGGAACTGACGCCGCAGCGCGATGCCGGTTCCATCATCATTATTATGGCGACCGATGCGCCGCTCGATGCACGTCAGCTGAAGCGCGTCGCCAAACGCGCCGGTGCCGGTTTGGGACGACTAGGCAGCTATTGGGGCCACGGTTCGGGCGATATCGCGCTGGCGTTTTCCACCCAGCCGCAGCCGCAACCGCCAGAAGAGTCCACGCTGGAACCGCTGCTCGCCGCCGCCGCCGATGCCACCGAACACGCGGTGCTGGATGCCTTACTCAGCGCCGAATCTGTCACCGGTTTTCGTGGCCATCATCGGCCGTCGTTAACGGAAGTATTGGATAAATTAATTTGATGAAAATCTTTATCTCAGCCGATATCGAAGGCATCGCCGGCGTGATGCGGCCGGAACAGTGTTCACCCGGCCACGCCGAATACCAACTGGCGCGTGGACTGATGGAACAGGAAGTTAACGCCGCAATCGATGGCGCCTTTGCTGGCGGCGCAACGGAAGTGGTGGTGGCCGACAGCCACGCGCAGATGACCAACCTGCGTGCGGAAAATATCGATCCTCGCGCGCGCATGGTGCAGGGCAAACCGCGCGGCTTATCGATGGTAGAAGGCATTGAGCAGCAGCCGTTTGATGGCCTGTTCTTTATCGGCTATCACAGCGCGGCGGGTGAACCGGGCGTGCTGGCGCACACCATTAACGGCCGTGCGTTCTGGCGCATTCACATCAACGGCAAGGTGATGGGCGAAAGCGACATCTACGCTGCAGCCGCGGCTGAACAGGGCACGCCGCTGTGGTTGGTGAGCGGAGACGATCAGCTTAAAGGCTGGATTGCCGAGCATTATCCCTCGGTGGATTACGTCTGCGTGAAACGCGCCATCTCGCACACCTGCGCCGAATCCATTAGCCCGCAGGCAGCGCAAAATGCCATTCGCGCTGCCGCGACGGCCGCCGTGCAACGCAAACGCCAGGTCAGCACCACGCGCCTGAGCGCGCCCTATGAGATGCAGCTGCAAGCCAGCAAACCTGTGCTGGCGGATCTGTTCAGCCTGATCCCCGGCGTGACGCGCATTGACGCGGTCACCGTAGGCTATCGCGCCGATGACATGAACACGTTGATTAGCCTGCTGAGCGCCTTCTCCTATCTGGCGACCACGCAGTCGTGATTTTCATCAGGTCGGTCCGCATTTCCTGCTGAATTTTGCTAACCTGCGCGCAATTTATAGATCACAACGAGGCAGTCATGCAGCTCTGCAGTTTTTATCTTATTGACCAGCAAAGAAAAAGTTACGGTATTGTGCAGCGAGAGGGCGTGATTGATATCGGCTTGCGTCTTGGCGCTGACTGCCCGGACCTGAAAACCTTGCTGCAACGCGGCGCGTTAAGCGATCTCGACGCCTATGAGTCCCAGCCGATTGATCACCCGTTTAGCGCCATTCGCTTCCTGCCGGTGGTGGAAAATCCTGGCAAAGTGTTCTGCGTTGGCATGAACTACGCCGACAAACGCAAAGAGTTTGCCGAGACGATTGAAGCGCCGACGCTATTTGTGCGTTTCGCGGATTCGCTGGCGGCGCACCAGCAGCCGCTGCTGAAACCCATCACCACGCAGGAATTTGATTACGAAGGTGAGCTGGCGGTGATCATCGGTCAAGCGGCCTATCAGGTGAAAGCCGCCGATGCGCTGCAGCACGTTGCGGGCTACAGCTGCTTTATGGACGCCACGGTGCGCGACATGCAGTTTACCTGGTTCACCGCCGGGAAAAACTGGCAGCAAACCGGCGGTTTCGGACCGTGGATGACCACCGCTGACGAGATCCCCGATCCGCAGCAGCTGGCGATCAAAACCTGGCTCAATCAGCGCGAAGTGCAGAACGACACCACCGCCAGCATGGTGCATCCGGTGGCGAAGATCATTGAGTACATCTCCGCGTTCAGCCCGCTGTCGGCAGGCGATGTGATCATCACCGGTTCACCGGGCGGCGTCGGTAAAAAACGCACGCCACCGCTGTTTATGTTCCCCGGCGATGAGATTGAAGTCGAAATCGAGAAAATCGGTCGTTTACATCATTACGTGGCTTAGCGCCCGTCATACTTCGAGCCGCCGCTGCGTTGGCTACGTGTGCTCACCCCAGTCACTTACTGATGTAAGCTCCTGGGGATTCACCCACTTGCCGCCTTGCTGCAACTCGAATTATTTAGGGCGTGCTGTCTGTAAAAAGCGCACCACGCGGCTACGATTCAATTGCAGCCGCAGGGTGTCGCCTTCGCGCGCAATCGCGAAGCGCTTCTCCCACGGTCCATCCTGCGCGGTAGCTAATAGGCGATCGTTGCCCAGCGACTGCAAACGCGCACGAATCGCCGCCGGGCCGATGCCCATGATTAAGCTGTCGCCCTCAATCACCAACTCGCTGCGCCACTGCGGCGCGAACCAGCGGCCCTGCAGATGATCGAGGCTGGCCTGATCGGCCTGCACCGGCACAAAACGTCGGGCGGCATGACCAATCTCTCCCACAATCGCCGCGCCAGCATGGCGTAGTTGCATCGGGAAAGTGCTGGAGAGCGACACCGCCGTGCCGTGCACATCGTCACGCCACAAGGTTTCGCCTGCGCCGAGCCAGGTGGCGGTCGCGCCTTTGATTTCCAGCCAGTCGGCGGCGTCTTCCGCCACGTAAAGTCCGGGCGTTAAATCGTGTCCTTTCTCCGGTAACGCGCGATTGAGCAGCGCCGCCATCACGCGCAGCACGCTTTCTGAGGTGGTGACATCTTCGCGGTTGGCGACCAGCGCCACGCCGATTTTCAGCTCCGGATGCAGCAGGAAATAGCTCTTATAACCGGCATGCGAACCGCCGTGACCGAACAGCGTCTGGCTGCCAAGCATCGAGCTGGTGATGCCCAAACCGTATCCGCTGGTGCGACCATCGTTGAGATGACGCGGCGCGCTCAGGCGCTGCAGCACGCCCGCGCCTGGTCCGCTATCGGCCAGCAGGCTTTGCAGCCAGCGCGTCAGATGATTCAGGCTGCCAGTGATGCTGCCCGATGCCGAGAGATGCAAACCGGCGCTGGAGAGCTGCCACTGCGCGCCGTTTTGCCAGTAGCCGGGCACTAAACCGGGCACAATATCGAACCAGCTTTCTGGCGCAATCAGGTTGATATCCAGCGGATCGCAGATGTACTGCTGCAGCAGATCATTAAATAACACGCCTTTGGCTTTCAGCGCCTCTTCAACCAGCCGATAGCCGGTGTTGGTGTAGGAGATTTCGCTGCCGGGCGCGTAGTTGAGATCGCCTTCGCGCGCGACAAAATCCAGCAGGTCGTCGGCGCGGGTGGCGTTGTACACCGACAATCCCAGCAGCGATAAGGTTTCACGCACGTCCGGCAAACCACTGCTCATATCCAGCGCCTGGCCGACGGTGATCTGGCCGTTGGCGCCGCGCAGCTGCGGCAGATGCTGCACCAGCGGATCGTCGAGCTTGAGATAGCGGCGGCCCGGCCCGGTCACCAGCGCAGCAAACAGATGTTTGGTGATGGAGGCGAAACGCACCACGCTGTCGGCGCTGAACGGCGTTTGCTGTGCCAAATCGGCCAATCCGGCGCAGTGCGTTGAGTGAATCTGCTGCGCATCAAACAGGATCATCGCACCGCCCGGCGCGTCGGGCTGTCGCCAGCTTTCAGTGATCTGTTGTGCGATATCCGCGGCGCGTTGCCAGTAAGCGGTCATGCCGGTTCCTCCAGCGTCATGCTGAGATTGAAAAGTTGGGCGGTATGTGGATGCTGGATGCGCCGCGCGCGCAGATCGTCGGCGCTCAGCTGTTCCACCATCTCGCCATTCTGCATCACGCCAATGCGCTGACACAGATGCGTTACCACCGCGAGGTTATGCGTCACCATAATGTAGGTGAGTTTGCGCTCGCTGCGGAGATCGCTGAGTAAATTGAGAATTTCGGCCTGCACCGACACATCCAGCGCCGAGGTCGGCTCATCCAGCAGCAGCACTTCCGGTTCGGCGATCAGCGCGCGCGCAATCGCCACGCGCTGACGCTGGCCGCCCGACAGCTGATGCGGATAGCGGAAACGCACCGACGCGGGCAAGCCCACTTCGCCTAACGCCTGGCTGATGCGCTGTTCGGCGCGATCAAGCTGATGCACCAGCAGCGGTTCGTGCAGGATGCGATCGATGGTCTGGCGCGGGTGCAGCGAACCAAACGGATCCTGAAATACCATCTGCACCTGACGATAGAAGGCGCGGCTGCGTTTGGCGCTGAGCTGCATGCCACCAAACAGCATGCTGCCTTGCCAGTCGGCATTCAGTCCGGCGAGCGCGCGCAGGATGGTGGATTTGCCCGAGCCGCTTTCACCGACCAGGCCAAAGCTTTCGCCGTTACCGACCGAGAAACTGACGTCTTTTACCGCCGTGTGCGCACCGAAGTTGATGCGCAGGTTATCGATTTGAATCATAAATTATTCTCGCCACGCGGCATCGCGCTGCAATACGGGTAAACGTTCGCGCGGATGGCGCAACGACGGCAAACACGCCAGCAAACCACGCGTATAGGGATGCTGCGCCTGCTGCAACTGCCCGGCATCCAGCAGCTCAACGATGCGGCCGGCGTACATCACCGCCACGCGATCGCAGAAGTGCGACACCAGCGGCAAATCGTGGCTAATCAGAATCAGCCCCATGCCGCGCGCCGATACCAGCTCGTCAATCAGCTTGAGAATCTCCGCCTGCACCGTGGCATCCAGCGCGCTGGTGGGTTCATCGGCGATCAACAGTTCCGGATCGGGTGCCAGCATCATGGCAATCATCACGCGCTGGCCCATGCCGCCCGAGACTTCATGCGGATAGCGTTGCGCCACGGCTTCAGGGTCGCGAATCTTCACCTGCTCCAGCAGCTCAATCGCCGCCTGCATCGCCGCTTTGTGGCTGCCGCCTTTGTGCTCGCGCCAGGCTTCGGCAATCTGCTGGCCGATGGTCATCACCGGATTGAGCGAATATTTCGGGTCCTGCAGGATAAAACCGACGCGCTTGCCGCGAATTTTGCGCAGCACTTTCTCGCTGGCTCCGCGTAGATCGATGCCGTCAAAGCGCAGCACATCGGCGCTCACTTCCGCGTTGCCCGGCAGTAACTGCATCAGGCTGCGCGCGGTCAGTGACTTGCCGGAGCCGCTTTCGCCGACAATGGCAAACTTCTCGTGGCCAACGCTAAAACTGACGCCGCGCACCGCTTCAACGGTTTCGCTGCGCGAGCGGAAGGCAACGCGCAGGTTCTCAATTTCCACCAACATTTAGCGCTCCTTGGGATCCAGCACGTCACGCAGACCGTCGCCGAGAAAGTTGAACGCCAATGACGTCAGGAAAATCGCGATACACGGCATTAATGGCACCCACCATTCGCTGAACAGGAAACGACGCGCGGTGGCGATCATCGTGCCCCATTCCGGTGACGGCGGCTGCGCGCCCATGCCGAGAAAACCGAGGCTGGCAGCGGTGATGATGATGGAGCTCATGTCCAGCGTGACGCGCACAATCAGGCTCGGCACGCACAGCGGCATAATGTGGCGCAAAATAATGCGCAGCGGCGAAGCGCCGGTCAGACGGCTGGCGGCGATAAAGTCGCTGTGGCGGAACTGCAGGGTTTCGGCCCGCGCCAGACGCGCATACGGCGGCCACGATGTCAGGGCAATCGCCAGAATCGCGCTCTCCACGCCGGGTTTCAGCGCCGCGACAAACGCCAGCGCCAGAATCAGCCGTGGGAAGGCGAGAAAGATGTCGGTCAAACGCATCAGCGCTTTATCGATGAAACCGCCGGCATAACCGGAGATGCAGCCAATCAGCAGGCCGAGCGGCGCGGTGAGCAGCACCACGGCGATCACCATACCGAGCGTGGTGCGGCCGCCGTAGATAATGCGCGTCCAGACATCGCGCCCCAGCTCATCGGTGCCGAGCCAGTGCGCGGCGGAAGGGGCCGCCAGACGGTTTTCCAGATGCTGCATACCGGGTTCGAACGGCGTCAGCCACGGGGCAAACAGCGCCAGCAGCAGCATCACCGCCACCACCAGCAATCCGGCCATCGCCAGCGGATTACTGCGCAGGCTGAGCCACAGGCGATAACGCCGGCCCCACACCGCCTGGCGGCGATTGGCTGGCGTGTCATCGAGCAGCCATTCTCGTGAGAAGAAGATCATTTTACGCGCGGGTCCCAAAGTCGATAGAGAAGATCAGCCAGCTGATTGAGCAGCACATACACGGTGCCGACCAGCAAGGTGGCGCCGATCACCGGGTTCATGTCGGCGTTCATCAGCGATGTAGTGAGATATTGGCCGATGCCAGGCCAGGCGAAGACGTTTTCCGTCACCACCGCGCCCTCCAGCAATCCGGCGTAGGTCAGCGCCAGCACCGTTACCAGCTGAACCGCCACGGTGGGAAACGCATGCCGCCAAATCACCCGCCGTGACGACAAACCTTTGGCGCGCGCGGTGATCACGAACTCGCCGCTCAGCGCGTTAAGCATAAAGGTGCGCGTCATACGCGTGATGTAGGCCATGCTGAAGTAGGCCAGAATCAGCACCGGCTGCGCCATGTGGGCCAGCGCATCCCAGAAGGCGTCCGTTTCTCCGGCCAGCAGCGAATCAATGGTGAGGAAGCCGGTGACCTGCGGCACCATATCCTGCCAGATGATGTCCTGCCGTCCGGGGCCGGGCGCGATGCCGAGCACCGCGTAGAACACCAGCAGGCTCAGCAGCGCCAGCACAAATACCGGCAGCGAATGGCCGGCGAGACAGATCACGCGAATGGTTTGATCGACCCACGAACGTTGACGCACCGCCGCCCACACGCCAAGCGGAATGCCGATCAGCGCCGCGATGATGATGGCCGCCGTTGCCAGCTCCATGGTGGCGGGGAAGAAGCGGGCGATATCGGTAATCACCGGATTCGAGGTGAGAATCGATTTACCGAGATCGCCATGCAGCAGTTGATTGAGGTAGTGACCAAACTGCACGTAAAGGGGCTGATCCAGCCCCATTTCTGCACGCACGCGCTCAACCACCGATTGCGGTGCGTTATCACCGACCGCCGCCAGCACCGGATCGGTGGGCATGACGCGGCCAATGAAAAAGGTCAACACCGACAGACCAAACAGCGTCAGCACCAGGCTTCCCAGGGTGCTGACGATTCTCTTCAGTAACGGCATCAGGCTTTTTTCACCTGCGCATACGGCCACTGCTCCAGCACGGTCATGTGGACATCACTCAGCGCTTTGCTGGTGGCCACGTTTTTGGTCTTCTGCATCATGAAAATAAACGGGCTCTTCTCGCGGCCTAACTGCTGAATCTGCTGATAGAGCGCGATGCGCTTCGTCGGATCCGGCTCATGCAGCGCCTGCTCGGTGAGTTTGTTAAATTCATCGTCTGACCAGCTGCAGCGCCACGCCAGCGTTCGCGCACGCGCGTTATCGCTGTTGTCGGTGTTAACGCAGAAGGCTTCGGTGTTGGAGTTGGGATCAAAGTAATCGGCGCCCCAAACCGTCAATGCCAGCTGATGCTGACGCGCACGCATCTTGGTCAGAACCTGGCGGTTTTCGGCGGCGATCAGTGACACTTTGATGCCAATCGCGCCCAATTGCGTCTGAATTGCCTGCGCGATGTCCGGATAGGGTTGCATGGAGTAGTGATCGAGGGTGATTTCGAAACCGTCCGGATATCCCGCTTCGGCCAGCAGCGCTTTGGCTTTCGCCACATCTTTGTGGAATGGCGTATCGTCCAGCGCCGCCGGGAAGCCGCTCGGCAGGAAGCTTTGATGGGTAACAAAACTCATCGACAGAATGTTTTTCTGAATGCTGTCGTAATCCAGCGCCCACTTCAGCGCCTGCCACACCTGCGGTTTTTTCAGGTAAGGATTATTGGTGTTGCACGACATCAGCATGATGGCCGACAGCGACTGATTCACCAGCGACACGCTGCTGTCGTTTTTCACCTGCAGCAGCTGTTCGGTGGTGAGGTCATATGCGGCATCAACATCGCCTTTTTTCAGCATCAGCGCCTGCGCGGCTGGGTCGGCAATGTGTTTGAGGATCACGCGTTTGGTTTTGCTGGCGCCTTTATATTGCGGGCTGATCTCCAGAATCACCGTTTCGCTGGCATTCCAGGTGCGCAGGGTAAAGGCACCGGAACCAGCGCTGTGCTGTTTCAGCCAGCCGTTACCGAAGTCATTGTTCTGCTGGTTCGCCAGACAGGCTTTCTTCGACACGATGCTGCCGACGGTGGCGGACAAGCAGTAGAGCAGGAAGGTTTCGGCCGCCGGCGCGCCGAGTTTCATCTCCACGGTGTGCGCATCTTTCGCGGTGACCCGCTGCGTCACGTTGTCTTTGGTAAAGCCAAACTGGTTGATAATAAAGGCCGGGCTCTTATCCAGCTTGACGATACGCTCAATCGAGAACGCCACGTCTTCTGCGGTAAGCGGCGAACCATCGGCGAATTTGGCTGCCGGATCGAGATGGAACGTGTAGGTGCCGTTATCGCTGCTGACGTCCCAGCTTTGCGCCAGTTGACCAATCACTTTATCGGCTTGATTGGGATCGGGCGTGACTAAACGTTGATAGAGGTTGCCGCAGATCTGGCCGCCGGTGGCTTCGAAGCTTTCGTGTGGATCGAGGCTGGTGATGTTATCGAGCTGCATCGCGATCACCAGCATGGTCGGCGGCGTCGCGGCAAAGGAAGCATTCAGGCTGAGGTAGGAAACAACAGGTACAGCAGTGCATCCTGCAAGAAAACGTCTTCTGGTAACCATGTAAACTCCCAACTTATTGATAATTAAAATAAAAAATTGCCGTTTGATTGTTTTTTGTCTTGACTTTAGGCACCCGCCGGAGGATTAATACCGGTTCTACGTCCTTTGTTTCACGCGTATGGTTTTGCCCTTTTATGGTGCAATTTGCTCCGCCAGCTGGCAGTGCTGCGCTTTCCCCCGAACATGGAACTGAACAACATGTCTGACTCGATTACCCTCGATATTCCGGTCTTTGACGGCCATAACGATGTGCTGAATAAGCTGTGGCAGCACCATCAGCCGGACGCGGTTAATGCCTTTTTTACTGGCACCAAAACGGGCCAAATGGATTTGCCGCGTATCCGTCAGGGAAATATGGCAGGTGGCATTTTCGCCACCTGGGTGCCGTCCCACCCTCTGATTGCAAGAAGTGCGCCAGACTTCGCAGATTTTCCTCAGGAAATTATCAACTCAGCGCGCGACGCGACTTTTTCCATGCTGGCGCTGCTGCTGCGCATTGAGCAGGCCTCGAATGGCCAGGTGAAGATTTGCCGCAGCGTGCGCGAGATTCGTCACTGCATGGCGAACACGGTGTTAGCGGTGGTGATGCACGTCGAAGGTGCGGAAGCGCTGGATACCCACGGCGAGCTGCTCGACATGCTGTATGCCAGCGGCTTGCGCACGCTGGGACCGCTGTGGAGCCGCCCGAATCAGTTCGGCGACGGCGTGCCGTTCCTCTATCCCTCGTCGCCGGATATCGGCAACGGCCTGACGGCAGCGGGCAAGCAGCTGGTGCGCGACTGTAATCGCCGCCGTATCATGGTCGACTTGTCGCACATGGATGAGAAAGGCTTCTGGCATACCGCCGAAATCAGCGATGCGCCGCTGGTGGCGAGCCACTCCAACGCGCATGTGCTCAGTGCGCAGTCACGTAATCTCACCGATCGCCAGCTGGCGGCGATTGCCGAAACCAACGGCTTTGTAGGCGTCAATTTTGCCGTGCCGTTCCTGCGTGAAGATGGCGATCGCCATGCGCCGACCGGCGTCGATGCCATCGTGCGTCACGTTGAGTATCTGCTGGAAAAAGTGGGGGAAGAGGGCGTCGGTTTTGGTTCGGATCTCGATGGCGCCACCATGCCGGGCGATCTGAAGGACGTGGCCGGATTCCCGCTGCTGGTGCAGGCGCTGGCGCAACGCGGCTATTCACGCGAGCTGCTGGAGAAGATTTGCCACGGCAACTGGCTGCGCGTGCTTGAAGCCACCTGGGGCGAATAATCATGCGGCTGCGGCATATTGAAGTCTTTCAGGCGATTGTGCAGACCGGCAGCATCAGTGCGGCGGCGCGTTTGCTGAATGTGTCGCAGCCGAATGTCAGCCGCGTGCTTAATCACGCCGAGCAGCAGCTCGGTTTTGCGCTGTTTGAGCGGCGCGCGCAGGGCATGGTGGTGACGGCAGAAGGGCGGCGCTTGCTGCCGGAAGTGGAAGATATCTATCAGCGTTTACAGGCGATTACCCAACTGACCGAGCAACTGCGGCGCGGCGAAGGGCAAACGGTGCGCGTGGGTGCTGCGCATGCGTTTGGTCAGATGGTATTAGCACCCGCGCTGGTGAACTGGCGGCAACAGGCGGCGTCGGTCAGCGTGGAACTGGTCACCGAGCACTTCAGCACCTTGTGCCGCATGCTGATGGATAATCAGCTCGATTTCGCGCTGGTGTTTGGTCAGCAGGTGGATGCCGATTTACTGGCGGAACCGCTGTTTCAGTCGTCGATGGTGGCGTTGCTGCCGCGCGATCACACCCACCATGAGCCGGTGACGCTGGAGTGGCTGTGCGCCAACAACCTGTTGATGATGCAGAATCAGGATCCGCTCGGTCGGGTGCTGCACCGCGCGCTGCGCGATAAAGGGCTCAATCCGGCGGTATCACTGTCGATTAAAACCTATTCGGTGATTGCCGATATGGTGCTGGCGGGCGGCGGCGTCGGGATTGTCGATCTGTTTACCGCGTGCCGTTATGCCGACCAGCTCAAGTTGTTGCCGGTCGCGCAGCCGCTACCGTTTGAAGTGATGTTAATCAGTCGCCGCGATCAGCCGCAGTCGCAATCAACGCTGCAGCTGAAACAGGTGATTCGCAACAAGCTGTGGGAGATCGCGCGCCAGTGTGAATCGCAGTTTTTCACCCACCCGGCATAACGCCAATTGCCGGTGCGCATATTCATAGGCACCCGGTCGCCATGCATGGCGACTTTACGGAGCTTATAGCGATTGTGAGTTAAGAAAACGCATTGCTGCTGCAGCGAGGGTGTTGAGGCGACATCCCAATCCGCTGAACGATTGAGGGATTCCAGGACGAGACGCATGGATGCGGCGAGAGGTGGCGTTGAGCAGGAGCGAATCGACACCGGTCCGTCAGGAATCGTGAATGAGTGAAGGTACCGCGAAGCGGCGGGTTGGGCTGGCGCAAGGCCTGGGAGTGCAGAGGGCGTGGCCAGACGCCCTCTGCTCGGTCGCCGCACGAAGGTGCTGCAACTGCCTCAGTACGAGGCGAACGAAAGTCGCACTGCGCTTAACTGACATGTATTACGCCATTCCTGGCGACCATTCAAACCCCATCGGTAATCGGCTTACGCACCAGCAGCAAATAGGCCAGCGCACCCACCACCGTCACACCGGCGCAAATCATCAACGCCAGGCTAAACGACTTGGTGGTATCCAGCACCCAACCGGTGATCACCGGGGCGAACGAGGCGAACACGAAGCTGGCGAAGTTCTGGATGCTGCCGACCGAGGCGGTCATGCGCGCCGTGACGTTGGCGTGAATCAAACCCCAGCACGATGTACCGGCAAAGTGGATGCAGAACAGCGCCATACCAATCATGGTGACCGCGCTGGTGGTGTCGGTGGCACGCGTTACGAAAGCGGTAAACGCGGCGGACAGCAGCATGCCGGTGACGATTGAGACCTTACGCACCTTCACCGCATCATGGCCGCGACGCACCAGCGCATCGACCACATAACCGTTCAGCAGCATGCCCGCCGCGCCGAACAGGAATGGAATCGCAGCCAGTAAACCGGTGCTTTTCAGATCGAGGTGATAAGTGGATTGCAGATAGCCCGGCAGCCACGCGATATACAGCCACGCGGTGTAGTTGATGCCGCTGAAGCCAATCATCATGCCCCACATGGTGCGCTGCCTGAACAGGCCGCGCCACTCGGCAAAACTCAGCGGCTCTTTGCGCGATGCTACGCTGCCCGCCTGCAGATAGTGAATCTCTTCACCGCTCAGCGTGTTGTTATCGCGATCGCGGTACATCAGATACCAGCCGATGGCGAGAAACATGCCGAGCACGCCGATAGTGATAAACATGCCGCGCCAACCCATCACCATCATCATCGCGGCCAGAATCGGTGGCGCAATCGACAAGCCAATCATCGAAGCGGCGTTAAACATGCCCATCGGCATGCCGCGATCTTTGATGTTGAACCAGTCGTTGATCACCTTCACGCCGCACGGGTTCATCGGTGCTTCGCCAATACCTAACCCGATACGCACCAAAATAAACTGGGTGAAGTTATGCACCAAACCGGCGGCCGCCTGGAACAGCGACCAGAAGAACATACCAATCGCCAGCATGATGCGCGGCCCTTTGCGATCGAGCAGCGCACCGCACGGCAGCTGCGCTAAGCCATACGCCAGCGAGAAGGCCGACAGCAGCACGCCAATTTCAGTCGCGGATAAACCCAGTTCTCCCCGGATGGTCATATTGGCCACCGACAGCGAACTGCGGTCGAGATAGTTGATCATGGCGGCGAACAGCAGCAGCAGCATGGCGGTAATCTGGATCTTTCTGATGCGCGGCGAGCGCACCACGTCACTGCGTGCCGGGATAAAATCTTGCCCGTCTGCAGCCGGTTGTGGCGCGTTTTCGCGGCCACGAGCCGAAGTATTTTCCATTGCGACCTCCCGGATCTGGGTACTTATCGTTATGCGTTTGTATGGGATCCTGCGGCAGCAAAACGGTGCTGCCCCAACGGATTGACTTCGAGACTAGAAGCATTCAGAGCGGGATGTTGCGGAGATGTTTCAGATTCGTGCGGGAGCTAATGCTTTGTGGTTTTTAATCGGTTTTTAATTGTACTGGCGGATCGAACGGATCATCGATGTCTTGGCGGTGCCGAGATGAGTGTGCAGGGCGCACAAGGCTTCGACATCCTGACGGCTAATTAGCGCTGTCAGGATCGCCATATGTTCCTCCAGCGCCACGATATTTCTCTGCTTAAGATCGGTTTCATCCCATTGATAATGCGAATGAAAAATCACGGAAATAATCTCCAGCGACTGATTAAAAAACGGATTGTTGGCGGCGGAGAGAATCAGCGTGTGCATCTCTTTATCCAGCGCGGCGAAGTGGCGGTAATTGCTGGCAATGGTGTCACGCATCGAACGATGGCGATCCAGCAGGTCGCGCGCCTGCATCCAGCGCTCATCCTGCGAGGGCAGGTTGAGAAAACGGGTCAGCGCGTGGGTTTCCAGCATTTCACGCAGCTCAAACAGGTTCTCGGCATACTTCTGATCGAACTTCTTCATGCGCCATTGTCCGCGCTTCACCGGTTCCAGCAGGTCATAACGCATAAAGCGCAGCAGGAATTCACGTACCACAACCGGACTGACCTTCACCTGCTGGGCTAACTGCAGCTCGCTAAAGGTATCGCCCGGCATCAGCTGACGCTGATTAATCAGGTTGAAAAAGGTCTGCTCAAACTGCAGCGCCTGCTGATCGATCGGCGGCGTCAGGGCGTTAAAACCATCTTCTTCGCTGGGATCGCGCACGATAACGTAGGTTTCATCCACCTTTTCCAGCACGCCGCGCTCATGCAGATGCTGCAAAGTGTGGCGCACCGTAGTGCGGCTGATGTTGAACATCTCGGCCAGCGCCGCCTGCGGTGGCAACGGCGAACGGATATGCCGTTTGGCAATGCCTTCCAGCATCTGATTAATCACGTTCTGACGTAGATTCTGGCTGCGGCTCATACGCGTCTCCGGTTTTTTATCTATTAAAAACCATACAAAGCCCAAAAAAAGCGGTTGGCTTCACACTTCCCCCAATGCAAAACGCTGCCATCGGCGATTTTCGCCATAACTGCGACAACAGCACAGGAGAAGCCAATGACAATGATGAAAACGCTGGTAGTCGCCGAGCCGCGCCAGATGGTATGGCAGCAGCGCGCGAAGCCGACGCCCGCCGCCCATGAAGTTCTGATCAAACCGATCGCCGCCGGCATTTGTGGCACCGATATCCACGCCTGGGCCGGAAATCAGCCGTTTTTCAGCTATCCACGCGTGTTGGGGCATGAGCTGTGTGGCGAAGTGGTAGAACTCGGCAGCCAGGCCAGCGGCTTCAGGCTGGGCCAGCGCGTGGCGCTGATTCCTTACGTTGCCTGCCAGCAGTGCGATGCCTGTTTAAGTGGCAAAACCAACTGCTGCGAAAAAATCTCGGTGATTGGGGTGCATCAGGATGGCGGTTTCTGCGAATACCTTAGCGTGCCGACCAGCAATTTGCTGGCGGTGGATGAGGTTGATCCCGAAGCCGCCGCGCTGATTGAACCCTTCGCCATCAGCGCGCATGCGGTGCGCCGTGCGGCCGTTACGGCGGATGAGCAGGTTTTGGTGGTGGGTGCAGGTCCGATTGGCCTTGGCGTGGCCGCGATTGCGGCGGCGGCGGGGGCGAATGTGGTGGTGGCCGACACCAGCGAGCAACGCCGTGCACACGTAGCGCAGAAGCTGGGTTTGGCGACGGTAAATCCATTAGACGCCGATTTTGAGGCGCAGTTGCGGGCGGAGTTTGGTGGGCGTTTGCCGGCCAAAGTGATCGATGCCACCGGCAGCCCAGCGGCGATGAACGGCGCGGTGAAACTGATTCGTCACGGCGGCACCATCGTGTTTGTCGGCCTGCACAAAGGCGATCTGGTGATCCCGGATATCGAGTTCCACAAAAAGGAAACCACGCTGCTGGGCAGCCGCAACGCCACGCTGGAAGATTTCGCGAAAGTAGGCGAACTGATGGCGAACGGGCAGCTTCGTGCCGACATGATGCTCAATCGCCATTATGATTTTTCTAAACTGGCAGAGCGCTTTGAAGCGGATGTGATTAACAACCGGGAACTGATTAAGGGCGTGATTCACTTCGAACGTTGATATTGGCACCAACCGTAGCGGCGCAATTTATTACGCAAAGAGGGGTTGGCACGGTGCCTTCACTGATGCGCGCGATAGATCGCGCCGCGACAACACTGTGCCTCCTTCACCATATTGTCTGCATTGCCAAGCCAGCGTATTATCTCCCGCCTAAGGTGATGGCGTGCCACCTTCCTCAACCGCCGTTCTGGTCACAGACGGCTGATGACGCCTGACAACACTCGTATCCCTGCGCGGGAGAAGGCGGTGTGTCAGGTGTTATTCTGTCCTGCCGCGGCCCTGCGCGTCATTCATATCAGGAGCTCCAAACTATGTTGAAGTCGTTACTGGCGGTGGTGCTGGGCGGTGCGGTGGGCTGTACGCTGCGTTGGTTGATCTCATTACGTTTTAACGCACTGTTTCCCAATTTGCCGCCCGGCACCTTGATGGTGAATCTGGTGGGCGGTTTTATCATCGGCGCGGCGCTGGCCTTTTTTGTGCGTAATCCGCATATCGATCCCTTTTGGAAACTGTTAATTGTCACTGGCTTGTGTGGCGGCTTAACCACCTTTTCCACTTTTTCTGCAGAAATTGTTGGGTTGCTACAATCAGGTAAATACCTTTGGGCGATGTCGAGCGTGATGGTGCATGTTATTGGTTCGCTGCTGATGACTTTCGCCGGTTTTGCCGCGGTCAATCTGCTGGGATAACCATCGCGCTTGAAATAACTCCTCAGAGGTAGATACTGATCGCCATTCTGTGCGCGTGACGCACAGAATTTGTCACCGATTATCCGGACGATTAAGGAGCTGTGTCATGCGTTGTAACCCTAAATTCCTTAACCTGGTGTTGTTAAACGGTGAACCTGAGGAGAAGCTGCGTGCCGCACGCGCCGCCGGTTTTGATCAGGTTGAGATCTGGCGCGACGATGTGCAAGCCAGTACGCCACAGTTAGCGAAGCAGTTGCAGCTTGGCTTCACCAATGTGCAGGTGCTGCGCGATTTCACCGGTGCGCCGGATCGCGACCGCCAGCAAAAACGCGAAGAGCTGCGTCAGTTCATTCAGATTGCCCAAACCATCGGCTGCGACACCATCCAGGCACCGGCCAGCACGCGTGACGATTGTGTGGCGGCGCGTATTGATGAAGATTTACGTTGGATGGCATCGGAAGCCGCGCGCTACAACATGCGCATCATGTATGAGCCGATGGCGTGGTGCAGCGTAGATAACACACTGCCGCTGGCGTGGGAACGGCTGCAACGGCTGGACCAGCCGAATATCGGTTTGGTGGTTGATCTGTTCCACATCTGCGCGTTAGGCGGCGATGCGTCGCAGCTGGATGGCATTCCCGCCGACCGTATCTACGAAGTGCAGCTGTGCGATATGGCCGACATGCCACCGCAGGATAAGCAGCCGCTCAGCGAGTACGCGCGTCACCAGCGCCTGTTGCCGGGCGATGGCATCATCGAAGTGGAACGCTTTGTCGATAAGCTGAAAAGTGCCGGTTACAGCGGGCCGGTCGGCATTGAAGTGTTCAACGATAAGTTGAAGGCGCAGCCAGCAGACGTGGCTGCGCAAAAAGCGTGGCAGGCGTTAAATCGTTACTGGCCTTAATCCTGCAAACATTGCGCAATAAAACCGGCGGCATCCATCGCACCCTGCGATGAAATGGTGTGGCCGGTTGCCGCTTCATAACGCGCTTCCACCGTCACGCCAGCCTGCTGTAAACGTTGCTCCGCCGATACGCTTTCGCTAAACGGAATCACCTCATCGGATTTGCCGTGAATCAGCAGCGCAGGCGTATACGGCTGCGGCGTTAATGCGCCATCAAATGCCAGACGGCCGGAAAAGGCCACCACGCCAGCCAGCGGATAGCGGCCCGACGCCAGCGCATCTAACGCCATGATCGAACCCTGCGAAAAGCCCACCAGAATCACTTTGTCCCACGCATCCGCCATGCCGTGCTGCGCCATCAGCTGCTGCAGCGTGTCATCAAAGGCCGCGCGTGCATCACGCACGCGCGCCGGGCGGTTTTCGGGCGTGATGCCGGTCAGGCTAAACCACTGATATCCCATCGCATGTTCGAAAGGATAGGGCGCATTCGGCGAGGCAAACGCCACATCTGGCAGCAGGCGCGCCCAATGTTCGCCGAGCACCGCGAGATCATCGCCGTTGCTGCCGACGCCATGTAAAAAAATCACTAACGCTTTTGCCATCGCACTGCTCCTTATAAACCGTAGGCCGCCATATCCGGGCCAACCGGCACAATGCCGTTGGGATTCAGCGCTTTAATTGAATAATAGCCCTGCTTGATATGATCGATATTCACCGTCTCACGCACGCCAGAGACCGACAGCATACTCTTGAGATAACGATCGAGTAGCGGATAGTCGCGCAGGCGGCGCAGGTTGCATTTAAACAGGCCGTGATAGGCGGCGTCAAAGCGCACCAGCGTGACGAACAGGCGAATATCCGCTTCGGTTAAGCGCTCGCCGAGCAGGAAAGTACGGCCATCCTGCAAACGCAGCTCCAGCTCATCCAGTTGGCTGAACACATCGTTAAATGCCTGCTGATAACTCACCTGCGTGGTAGCAAAACCAGTGCGATAGACGCCGTTATTCAGGCGCGGATAGATCGATTCGTTCAGCGCGTCGATCTCCGCGCGCAGATCCTCGGGATAAAGATCGATGCGATCGTCCGCCAGCGCGCCAAAGCCGCTGTTCAGCATGCGCAGGATATCGGCTGACTCATTATTGACGATGGTTTGCGTCTTTTTGTCCCACAGCACCGGCACGGTGGCGCGGCCGGTGAAATCGGCATCGGCACGGGTGTAGAGTTCGTGAAGGTATTCGGCTTTATTCAGCCAGTCGCGATCTGCGCCAGGATAATCACCGAAGCGCCAGCCTTGCGCGCCAAGCTGCGGCTCAACCACCGACACGCTGATGACCTTATCCAGCCCTTTCAGACTGCGCGCCAGCAGCGTGCGCGAGGCCCACGGACAAATCAGCGCTACATAGAGGTGATAACGATCCGGCTCGGCAGCGAATGCGCTGGAACCATCTGCGCTAATCCAGTGACGAAAACGGGAGGTCTGGCGCACAAATCCGCCTTGTTGATCGGTGGCTTGCACCGGATGCCACTCTGCACTCCACTTACCGTTTACCAGCATCGTCTTCTCTCCTCAGTGTTGATGAAGTGAGCATACAGCGCTGCTGGTTAGGCGATAATCCGGGCAAAATGGCTTTCATTGCTTCCAAAATGGAAGGAATTAGCCGGGCGGATGGTGCTGGAAATGGGCGGCGAGGAAATCGATCAACAGCCGGGTTTTCTGCGCCAGATGACGCGCCGGCGGATAGAGCGCGAACAGGCCCATGGGCGGCGTGGCGAATTCCTCTAATAGCGAGACGATTTCACCGCGCTGCAGTGCGGGTGCGGCAATAAAACCTGGTAGCCGCGCAATGCCCAATCCGGCGATCGCCGCCTGCAAACAGGCTTCGGTATTGGAGAAACAGAGACGACCGCGAATCGGCATGCTGACGCTGTCGCCGCACGGCGTGACAAACGGCCAGTGCCAGGGATCGCGGAAGTTGGTATCGCTGATGCACTGATGTGCCGCCAAATCGCGCCAGTGCTGCGGCGTGCCGTGTTGCAGCAGATAACCGGAAGACGCCGCCACGCGAATCGGCACATCGCCGAGGCGGCGAGCAATCAGGCTGCTGTCGTCAAGCTTGCCGATGCGAATCGCCATATCAAAGCCTTCATCGACAATGTTAACTGCACGATCGGAGAAGTTCACGTCGAGTTCGATCTGCGGATAATGACGCGCGAACTCCACCAGCACGCTGGCCAACACCGCAGTACCAAAGGTACCGGGCGCGCTGATTTTCAGGCGGCCGCTCGGCGTAGTGGCGCTGTCGCGCACCGTGGCATCCAGCGTATCAAAGGCTTCCAGCAGGGTTTTTACCCGCTCGTAATAGGCGCGACCGATTTCGGTGGGCGAGAGCGCGCGCGTGCTGCGTTTAAACAGCTGCACCCCGAGCTCCTGCTCCAGCCGGGAGACCAGCTTCGACGCCTGGCCGCTGCTGGTGCCGAGGCGTTCGGCAGCGCCGGCGAAGCTGCCCACTTCCAGCACAGCGACAAACATGCGGTCACAATCGAGGCGATCCATGAACATTCCAGCTGACGAGAAAATCGTAGGGTGCGGCCTGCTGGCCGCCCGTGTCAAATTCTGCACTGTGCATTTGGGGTGCAGTTCATGACTGGCAACCCTACAAAATCGCGCCGGTCCGCTGTGGATAACCACCGCACCGGGCTGGACGGTCGGGGAAGGGAAATCGAAGCAGAACGCAGTCAGACTGGTGCAGGAGTAACGAACGATGACAAAGCTGGAAAAACAGTTGCTGAGCGCATTAAAGCAGCTACAGCAGGACTATTCGCTGCGGATGAGGGAGTGGGACGCCGCCTTAGGGGAATTGCAAACGATGTTTGGCACTACGCAACGGATGTTATGTTCGATTCACCCGCGAGGCTGTCTGATCTAAAGACCATTTTTCAATAAAGTAATTCAGGTGTGAAACTAATGGGGTATGATTAACCCCCATTAACCCTATAAACCAAATGGAATTGGAATGGAGATAGTTGGCGATAACACCTGTGTAACCAGCGTTGTACCCAAATCTAAAACCGTACTGTGCCGGGGTAAACCCCGGAAATACTGGATGGAGTTGCAGTTTGTTGATGAAAACAACGTGCCGGTTTCCGGACTGAACGTCAGTCTTGAATATCATCCACTGGCTACGGCTGCGGAGGTGGCTGCGTCAAAACGGTTTGGCAAAGACGGCTACGATCCGACGCCTCCGCCAAATCCGCCGGTCGGCGTCACCGACAGCCAGGGCCTGGTGCGGTTTGATAACCTGTACTGGAGCGGCGTTAACGTAAAAGCTGACGGGCAGCAGCTGGCTGACGAGATGGAGCAGCGCCCCTTGGGCGTCAGGCGCAACCCGAACAGCCATCCGGAAAGTAAAAACCGTTCCAAGCCGGCCACCCGGGATCTTACATGGCAGTCAGACGTGCAGAAAAAGGCGGATGCGGCCGGCCAGCGGCACCACTACGTGACAATCGGACAGCTCTGCGACCGGCTTCCAGTGATTGATAACTGGAAAGAGAATGAGCCACCCCGGTTTCATTTCCCCAGCGGCGATGTGATGAAAGGGACGCCGATTGCGCGGGAAGGCCTGGATCAGCGACATGTCATCGAAGTCTGTCCATTCCGGGCGTGGTCGCTGGTGCTGCACGACACGAAAGATTACTCGCTGGCAAACGGCTATAACCTTGGGGTGATGGCCGATATGGCCTACGCAAAGGGCGGTGATACGGTCATAAAACAGTTCTTTTTTGAACAGTGTCTGGATCTGTCCCGCACGCCCGAATACATCGACTTTCCGTCGTTTTCTCAGGCTCTGGTCGTTGACGTGCCGTTCAGTCAGCGTTATACCGCTGCCGAGTTTCTTGATTCAGCAGGCAAAAGTGGTGGTGACAACGATCGTCCGTTGCTCGACAGTACGCAGCTTTTTTACATCGAAAATGCAGAGCAGGTGGTGGTGTCGTGGCGGGGAACGCAGGAGCTCCCCGACTGGCTGACGGATGCCTCTTTTTCGCCACAGCCCTGTCCCGCTGAACTGGCAAAAGCCGGGCGTATTCACGGCGGTTTTTTAGATGCCTACCATCTGGCTAAACGGCGTTTTGATGCACAGTTTTCAGCGATAAGAGCGTCACTTGCTAAAGATGGGAAGAAAAAATTGTTTATCTGCGGGCACAGTCTTGGGGGCGCTCTGGGGCTGACTTATGCTGCAGAGATGAAGGCTATTGAGCCGATCCTTTACACCTACGGTATGCCGCGCACCTTCACTGCGGACGCGGTGGGACGCCTGTATCAGGTGACCCATTACCGGCACGTTAACGACAGCGACACCATCACCAGCGTGCCGTTTGATGCCAATCTGGACAACTGGCTGTACGGCAAGTTTGGGCCTCTCGGCGCCACGTTAGGTTTTTTCTGGGCTCTGACCACCGAACTGCCGGCGCAGATGGGAGGGCTGTATATCGGGGAACACTACTGGCACCACGGCAAGCCGGTGGTGTTCTTCCGCACTACCCAGACCGGTTCATTCGAAGAATGCAGGGTGATGATGAATCCGAATACGTGCAGACGGCTGAAATACAGCCAGCAGTACAAGGTGAAGCTGTTCCTCGTTCCGTCAATGGCAGAGACAGAAAGCGAGGAGGCGAAAGAGGCGCAGGAGGCGTTTATCAGCGAGTTTCCGATGGCCGATATTCAGAAGATTTTCCCACGCAATACCAACCCCGCTTTTGACCACGCGAGCAACCCCGCCCGGCACTCGATGGTGAAAGAGTACCTGCCGTTTCTGAATAACCAACTGCTCGAGATAGCTGATCCGGAGCGGAAGCTGGGCCGTAAAACGTACAGGGCCGACTTCAGGCAGCAGATGGACACATTCGGTGACAGCTCTCCCCCGGAGGAGCTGAAGCGAAACCGGATGTTCCTGGCTCTGCAGGATATGGTGGGGAATTCGCTGATTATTACCCGAAAGTATCCTGGCGGAGAAAATGCTCTCATTCGTTTCAAATCGGTTGCGGAGGAAGAAGTTGAACTGTCTAACTAAAACGCTCGCGGCGCTTTTTCCGGCAATTGCACTGTTGCCGCTGAGCGGCTGCGCCAGTCGTCTGGACTATACGCTGAACCCTCCTGTGAGTAACGATTGGGTGACTGTGACCGTAAAATTACCGCAGGAAACGGAGGCGCTGCCGCTGGATGTTTTGTACCGCTCAGAGACGTGTCGGAAAGAGGTCTATGACAATACCTCCGAGTCGCATATGGCTACCGTCAGGGGGGTTAACCCACAACTTGTCTCTCTCAGTCAGACGGACAGCAGTGGCTACCGGGAAGCGAAGATAGCCCTGAATGGCGGAGGCAAATGTGGCTGGAAGCTGAGCGGCATACGATTAGGGATACAGCTATCAAAAACATCTGCTTTAGCAAATGGAAAGAACATCATATCGACAAGTTATGTCTTTGATTTCGATGATGAAGGATACCGTAATGCATTTGGGTACGGTAACCCCAAAAACGTGGTGGGAAACTTACGGTTTGAGACTGATTTTTTCCCTTTGATTCAGTCTCATAGGGATGGTGAGATGGTAATTACACTGTTCGGGGGAGATATTCGTGATGAAAAATGGAAAAGGTATTATCGCGTTTCCAGCATTAGTAAAATAGTGATCGAGCCGAGTATTCATATGTCGAAGGTCGTGAGAGTCGTTCCTCCAAACTCGCTTCCCGGCGATCTTATTGCAACTTATCCTGATGGTAGTACAGGGATACTTCCGTACATCTATCCAGATTATGAAAAATTGTTGTCGATGAAATGAATAGCTAGTTAGGCTTTTTCTGGACTCTGCCCACCGAACTGCCGGCGCAGATGGGAGGGCTGTATATCGGGGAACACTACTGGCACCACGGTAAGCCGGTGGTGTTCTTCCGCACTACCCAGACCGGTTCATTCGAAGAATACAGGGTGATGATGAATTCAAATACGTGCAGACGGCTGAAATACAGCCAGCAGTACAAGGTGAAGCTGTTCCTCGTTCCGTCAATGGCAGAGACAGAAAGCGAGGAGGCGAAAGAGGCGCAGGAGGCGTTTATCAGCGAGTTTCCGATGGCCGATATTCAGAAGATTTTCCCACGCAATACCAACCCAGCTTTTGACCACGCGAGCAACCCCGTCCGGCACTCGATGGTGAAAGAGTACCTGCCGTTTCTGAATAACCAGCTGCTCGAGATAGCTGACCCGGTGCGGAAGCTGAGCCGTAAAACGTACAGGGCCGACTTCAGGCAGCAGATGGACTCATTCGGTGACAGCTCTCCCCCGGAGGAGCCGAAGCGAAATCGGATGTTCCTGGCCCTGCAGGATATGGTAGGGAATTCGCTGATTATTACCCGAAAGTATCCTGGCGGAGAAAATGCTCTCATTCGTTTCAAATCGGTTGCGGAGGAAGAAGTTGAACTGTCTAACTAAAACGCTCGTGGCGCTTTTTCCGGCAATTGCACTGTTGCCGCTGAGCGGCTGCGCCAGTCGCCCGGATTTTACCATTAATCCGCCCGCCAGCACGGAGTGGGTCACTGTGGCTGTGAAATTGCCTCCTGAGACGGAAGTGATCCCAATGGACGTCTTGTACCGATCAGAGACGTGTCGGAAAGAGGTCTATGACAACACCACTGAGTCGCATGTGACTGCGGTCAGGGGGCTGAATCCTAAACTGGTGACGTTGCAACCTCAGGGGAATGGTGATATCCGGCAGGCGCGGGTCGCCGTTGACGGGGGCGGTCGATGTGAATGGAAGCTCAGTGCTATAAGGGTTGATATACAGCTGAAAGGAGATGATCCGTTAGCCTCGGGGAAACATATTCTTCCAACAAGCTATGTTTTTGGTTTTGATGATCAGGCTTATGGAAGCGGTGAAGGTTCCGGCAGAAAGCGGGAAGTTCATGGCGATTTAACGTTAAAAAACGAGCTATTTCCCATGACCGTCTTTAATCGCGTATTTAATGAGAACACTATAGCGCTGTTTGGCGGAGATACTAACTATGAAAAATGGAGCCGCCACTACAGGCTTTTTGATTCAAAACATATACTTATCGAGCCAGTATTATATTCAAAAAAAATAGTTAGTCTTGAAACCCCTAAGAGCCGGAAGGATAGCCCAGGGATGACCGTATTGTATCCAGATGGGTCAACTGAAAAGGTCGATGACATTTATCCGAACTACGACAAACTGCTTCGGATGAAATAGTTACTTGTTTATCGTTCTGAAAAGGATCTTCTAGAGATCCTTTTTTTCTGCGCGTAATCTCTTGCTCTGTAAACGAAAAAACCACCCGGCAAGGTGGTTTTTCCGAAGGATCAGAGACCGGCAAGTTTCTGAACTGTGGTAACTGGGTGTACGAAACCGCAATTACCAAAACTGGAGTGAACCCGTTCCCCTACACATTCAGTGCGCTGCACCTTTTCCCACGCGGGAAAACCTGTTGAACTAGGCGCCTGCTTTCATCTGGCCGGGAGCCGTGAATGTCTTTGCTACATCTGTCGTCGCTGGCGGAGATCTCCGCCGTCGAATGGGATGCGCTGTTACCTGACGATCAACCGTTTTTACGCCACGCATTTCTCTTGTCACTTGAAGAGAGCGGCAGCGTGCGGCCCGAAAACGGCTGGCAGACGGATCACCTGCTGTGGCGCGAAAACGGCACGCTGCGTGCCGCGATTCCGGGCTATCGCAAACGCCATTCGCGCGGTGAATATGTGTTCGACCATGCGTGGGCGGATGCCTGTCAGCGCGCCGGTATTCCTTACTATCCGAAATGGCTGGGCGCGATTCCGTTCAGTCCGGTGACTGGCGCACGCCTGCTGGGCGATGAAGAAGCGGTGCTGAAACTGCTCAGCGTGCTGCCGGATAACCTCTATCAACACGGTCTGAGCGGCGCGCACATCAACTTCACCACGCCGTTCGCCAACCACATCATGCAGCAGCAGCCAGACTGGCTGGAGCGCCTCGGCTTGCAGTATCACTGGCATAACAAAGGCTACCGCGATTTTCAGGATTTCCTCGACACGCTGATGTCGCGCAAGCGCAAACAGCTGCGCAAAGAGCGTGAGCAGGTGATGAGCAGCGGCTTTGAATTCAGCTGGTATCGCGGCGATGAGCTGCGCGAGGATCAGTGGGATTTTGTTTACACCTGTTATGCCAACACTTACGCGGTGCGCGGCCAGCGGCCCTATCTGACGCGCCACTTCTTTAGCCTGCTGGCGGAGCGCATGCCGCATTCGATTCGCGTGGTGATTTCCTCGCTACAAGGGCAACCGGCAGCGATGGCGTTCTGCTTAATGGACGGCAGCACGCTGTACGGCCGCTATTGGGGCTGTCTGGCGGAGTTTGATCGGCTGCATTTTGAAACCTGCTTCTATCAGGGCATGGATTTCGCCATCGCGGAAGGTGTGCAGCGTTTTGATGCGGGCGCGCAGGGCGAGCATAAGCTGGTGCGCGGCTTTGAGCCGCACATTACCCACTCGTGGCACTATCTGTGTCATCCCGGCTTGCGCGATGCGGTGGCGGATTTTCTGCTGCAGGAACGGGAAGGCGTGCGCGGCTGGGCGATTGAAGCGCGCGACGCCTTACCGTATCGGCGTGGAGATTAATCCGCGCCGACAAAACCGCCGGTCTGATGCTGCCACAGGCGCGCGTAAAGTCCGCCGTGCGCCAGCAGTTCGCGGTGGTTGCCCATCTCGACAATCTCACCCTGCTCCAGCACCACCAGACGATCCATTTTGGCAATAGTGGAAAGACGGTGGGCGATAGCAATCACCGTTTTACCCTGCATCAGCGTTTCCAGGCTCTCCTGAATCGCCGCTTCCACCTCGGAATCCAGCGCCGAGGTGGCTTCGTCCATGATCAGAATCGGCGCGTCCTTCAGCAGCACGCGCGCGATGGCGATACGCTGACGTTGACCGCCCGACAGCTTCACGCCGCGCTCGCCCACGTGCGCATCCAGCCCGGTGCGGCCTTGCGGATCAGAAAGCAGCGGAATGAACTCGTCGGCGCGCGCGCGGATAATCGCCGCCTGCAACTCCTCTTCCGTCGCATCCGGACGACCATACAGCAGGTTTTCGCGAATTGAGCGATGCAGCAGCGACGTGTCCTGCGTGATCATGCCGATTTGTCCGCGCAGGCTTTCCTGCGTCACTTCAGCGATGTTCTGATCGTCAATCACAATACGGCCGCTGTTGATGTCATACAGCCGCAGCAGCAGATTCACCAGGGTGGATTTACCGGCCCCGGACGGGCCAATCAAACCGATCTTCTCGCCCGGCTTGATGTTGAGGTTGAGGCGATTGATCACCTGACGACTGCCGCCATAATCAAAGCGCACATCCTCAAAACGAATCTGGCCGCGCGTCACCTGCATGTTTTTCGCATTCGGTTCATCCTGCACGCTCAGCGGCTGCGCGATAGTATTTAGGCCGTCCTGCACCATGCCGATGTTTTCGAAGATGCCGTTCACCACCCACATGATCCAGCCGGACATGTTCACCAGACGGATCACCAAACCGGTCGCCAGCGCAATCGCGCCAACGCTGATCAGCGACTGGCTCCACAACCACAGCGCCAGGCCGGAGGTGCTGACAATCAGCAAGCCATTCAGCGTCGAGAGCGTGATATCCATGGTGGTGACCATGCGGCTGGCGTGCTGGGTTTTGTCGGTTTGCTCCTGAATGGCTTCGCGCGCGTAACGCTTCTCCAGATCGTTATGCGAGAACAGTTTGATGGTGGCGATGTTGGTGTAGCCGTCGACAATGGTGCCCATCAATTTCGAGCGCGCTTCCGATGACACCACCGAACGCTGTTTAACGCGCGGCACAAAGAAGCTCAGCGACACGCTGTAAGCCACAATCCAGATCACCAGCGGAATCATCAAGCGCCAGTCGGCTTCGGCGAACAGCACCAGCGAGGTCACCGCGTAAATCACCACATGCCAGATGGCGTCCACCAGCTGTACCGCCGAATCACGCAGCGAGTTACCGGTTTGCATGATGCGCTGGGCAATGCGCCCGGCAAAATCGTTCTGGAAGAAATTCAGGCTTTGACGCAGCACGTAGTTGTGATGCTGCCAGCGGATCATGCTGGTCATGCTCGGGTTAATACTTTGATGCACCAGCATATCGTGCGCAGCAATCACCACCGGCCGCAGAATCAGCGCGACAAAACCCATCCACAGCAATATTTGCCAGTTATCGCTGAACAGCGAGGCGGGCGTCGAGTGATTAACCAGGTCAATGATGCGGCTGAGATAGCTGAACAGCGCCACTTCGATCAGTGCTTGCGCCAGCCCGACAATCAGCAGCGCGACAAAACTCGGCCACACCTGACGCAGATAGTAGAAGTAGAACGGCCAGACGCTGGCGGGTGGGGAATCGGTTGGCGCATCCTGGAAAATATTGATAAAACGTTCAAAACGGCGATACAACATAGAATCACTCTTCCCGAAATGGTGAGAGTTAACAGCTTAGTGCAAGTGAAAAGGGATTACCGACATGGATTTACACATTCGCGGTCGTGAGCCGGGCGATGCCGCCGCCTACCAACGCCTTTACAGCCATCCTGACGTTTATCGCTGGACCACGCAGTTGCCGTGTCCGAGCATAGCGACCTGGCAGAAAAAATTCGAAAAGATGGATGAGCTGGGATACATCGGCTTTGTTGCGGAGATTGAGGGTGCGATGGTCGGTGAGCTCACGCTGTTTGTCGAACAGCGTCCGCGTACGCGTCACAGCATCAGTTTTGGTATCAGCGTCGATCCGGCGTTTGGCGGGCGCGGCATTGGTGAAAAGCTGATTCGCCACGCCATCGATTACGCCTTCAACTGGCTCGGCATCATGCGCATTGAGCTGGAAGTGTTCCACGATAACGAACGCGCGCTGCGCCTGTATCAAAAGCTGGGCTTCGAGCGCGAGGGCGTGAAGCGCAAAGCCTGCCTGCGCGACGGCGAATATCACGATATCGTGCAGATGGCTAAACTAAAAAACTGATGGGTTTTGCGCAATAAATTGCGCCGCTACGGAATTGTGCACGCATTCGTAGCGGTGCGATTCATCGCTCGCGTTTGACCTTTTACTGACTCTTCTCAACGTACTTCTGCATATTCTCTTTGGTCACCAGCTCGAACGGGATCCACACGTGTGAATCCACTTTCTCGCCTTTGATCAGCTTCTGCGCCACATCCACCGACGTTTTGCCCTGGCCGACCGCATCCTGGAAAACCGTGACCTGAATTTTGTTCTGCGACAGCGCTTTCAGGCCGTCTGGCGTAGCATCGATACCGCCAATCAGCACCTTTTTATTGCTTTTGGCCAGCGCCATGGCCGCGCCAATCGCCATCTCATCATTATTAGCCGCAACGATATCAATCGCTTCATCGTTGCCCAGCCAGCTATTCATCAAATCCATGCCTTCATTGCGCGCGTAGTTAGCGGGCTGTTTCTGTACCACTTTCATGCCGGGATATTTCGCCACCACTTGCTCAACGTCTTTGGTGCGTTGCAGCGCACCGGCGTCGGTCAGGTTACCGATCATGATCGCCACATTGCCTTTGTAGTTAGCCATTTTCGCCAGCGCTTCCATCTGCAAGGTGCCGGATTCACGCTCGTCGGAGCCGACAAACACCACGCCGGCCGGCAGCGATTTATCGCCCGGCGTGCGGTTGACGTACACCAGCGGAATTTTTGCCTGCTGCGCCAGCCTGGTGAGCTGCGGCGTGCTGGCGGAATCGACCGGATCGACGATGATCGCATCCACGCCCGCACCGATAAAACTCTGCACCTGATCGGTCTGACGTCCGACATCGCCGCGTGCATCTTCAAACTGGATATCGAGTCCACGCGCTTTGGCTTCTTTATCAATCGACTGACGAATAATGGTGAGGAAGTTTTGATCGAAGTAGGCCATCGACACGCCAATTTTTTCCGCCAGCGCCGATAGTGACGTCGATAGCAGGCCGAGCAACATCATCGCCTTGAGGATTTTCATCGCAGACTCCAGAGTAAGCTTGTTATTAGAATGAATGTTTCATCGATATTAAAAATGGCTCAATGAAATCATTTTCAGCCTACGAGCCCGCCACCCGGCTGACAATCAGCAAGGTTGGATTTTGCAGCTAAGCGCACACTTTGCTCTCGGGTGCGTCTTACTTTGCGCGCTCATAGTTGCACTGCGAAGGATTTTCTTAGAGTTGGCGCACATTGCGGTGCAACAGCCTGCTGATTTTTGAGGTTCTGTGCAGCACCGCACCTCACCTTGTGCCAGCGGCTAAATCTGGCGCTATTTTGCGCCGTCGATTCCGCCATTCGCACAATGACCGTGGGTGAAACTGCTTTCTATAGTTGCTCAACAGGGAAATAAAGCGGTATTCCGGCATGTTTCATTTGAGGAATTCAGCCCATGCAAAAAGCCAATCATCGTCCACAGAACAGCCACGTACGTATTGGGATCCTTTGCCTGATCCTGTTTCTTTCCGTAGTGGCGTATGCCGACCGCTCGATCCTGTCGATCTCAGGATCGGCGATCAAAGATGAGTTTGGACTTTCGGCGATCCAGCTTGGCCTGATCCTCTCGGCATTTAGCTGGGCCTATGTGATCGGCCAGATCCCCGGCGGCCTGTTTCTCGATCGTTTCGGCACTAAAAAAGTGTATGGCGTGACGCTGGCGCTGTGGTCGATCTCCACGCTGCTGATGGGTTTTGTCGGCGAGTTCTCTAGCGGCATGACCATGGCGCTGACGCTGATGTTTGCGCTGCGTTTCGCGCTGGGCCTGATTGAAGCACCAAGTTTTCCCGCCAATGCGCGCGCGGTGATCATGTGGTTCCCCAGCGCTGAACGCGGCCGTGCTTCTTCACTCTTTGCCTCGGCGCAATATTTTGCCGTCGCCATCTTTTCGCCGCTTTCCGGCTGGCTGGTGTCGCGCTTCGGCTGGGAATGGCCGTTCTTTGTGCTGGGCGGCATTGGCGTGCTGGCAGTGTTTGTCTGGATGGGCTTAATGCGCAGCCCGCGCCATCATCCGCAGGTCTCGGAAAATGAATTGCGCTACATTGAGCAGGGCGGCGCGCTGGTTGATATCGATTCGGCACAAACGCTAAAAGCGCGTCCGCCGTTGAGCAAAGCGATGTTCAGGAAGCTGCTCAGCAACCGCATGCTGTGGTGCGCCTACATCGGCCAATACTGCATCATCGCCCTGAGCTACTTCTTCATTACCTGGTTCCCAATCTATCTGGTGCAGGCGCGCGGCATGAACATTCTTGACGCCGGCTTTGCCACCATCGCACCGGCGGTATTTGGTTTTCTCGGCGGCATCAGCGGTGGCTATATCTCCGACAAACTTCTGGCAAGCGGCTGGAGTTTATCCTGGGCGCGTAAAACGCCGTATATCGTCGGCATGCTGATGGCGGCATCGCTGGTTCTGGCCGCGGTGATCCCCAGCAACGTCGGCATTATCGCCATGATGTCGTTCGCCTTCTTTGGCAAAGGCGTGGCGGCGGGCGCCGGAACCTGGACGATTGTCAGCGATACCGCACCGAAAGAAGCGGTTGGCCTGGCGGGCGCGATTTTTAACGGCATCGGCAATATGGCGGGTTTTATCACGCCGCTGCTGTTTGGCATCATCGTCGGCTTGACCGGCAGCTACAGCATCGGGCTGGTATTTGTCGGCGCGCATTGCGTGGTCGCCGCACTGCTGTTCCTGCTGGTGATGGGACCGATTGAACGTGTTGGTGAGGAGCAAAATTCCGCAGCCTCTTATGAAAAGCAGGAGAAGGAGCAAGGCATTAAAGCGGTTTAATACTTGGATCATATTTTTTTGGAATCCCGATCTGAAATTCGTTATGATGTTAAATATTGCACTTGAGCACAGTGCGTGAGTGCAATAAATTGCCTGCCATGTTTACATTAGGTGTGGCGGCAGATGAAGGGTTCAATTCACAGTTTCAGGGATGATTGGCTGCGATTATTTTTTGTTTATGCAACGCCGCATAAGCATATCCCGGCCATGATTGAGTCCGCATTGGCGCGCAAGCTCGACATCATCCATGCCGCAACATCGCATCATGATTTGCGTTCACCACCGGGTAATCGCTTTGAGGCCTTAAGACCTCCGCTATTGGGATATTATTCAATACGGATAAATGAGCAGTATCGACTAATTTTTCAATGGGTTAATGGCACGGCAAGAGATCTCTATCTCGATCCACACACTTATCGTAAACACCGCTAGCAGCCACTTGTGGCCAACTGCTAACCGTTAAAGAGAAGCAACAATGAAACAGGCGATGCGTAAACCGACCAGCGTTGGCGATGTTCTGCAGTACGAGTTCCTCGAGCCGCTTAACCTCAAAGTGAATGACCTGGCAGAGATGTTGAACGTGCACCGCAATACAGTCAGTGCATTGGTGAATAACAACCGTAAACTGACCACCGAAATGGCCTATAGGCTGGCAGCTGTTTTCGATACTTCAGTCGATTTCTGGCTGAATCTGCAGCGCCATTTGGATCTATGGGAAGTGGAAAACGATGCCAGAACACAGGAAGAGTTGAGCAGGGTAACGCCGTTAAGTGCCTTTCTGGCGCAGCGTTCAGCGGTTGTAGCCTAAAATCATGGTCGCCATAAATGGCGATCCAACGTCGTAAAATTCGCATTTATACGTACCTCGCGCGCAAACCTCACCGATCGCACAAATCCACTCTGAAGATTTTTTGCTCAGCTGCCGATACCTCCTTACCACCCACTGATATTAAGGAGCGATATCGTGATAAAGCTGATTAATGTTGACGAACTGCGGCAGGGAATGTTTATCCACAAACTGGAGGTTTGGTGGGTCAAAGATAAGCGCATTCGCAACCAAATGCTGATCACTGATAAACGCCAGATCGCGATGATCCGCAATGAGGGGATCCTGCAGTTATGGATCGATCTCGACAAATCGGTACAGGCACCCGTCACGCCTGCGCCGAAAAAAGAGATTCCTCAAACCCCGTTTTTCCAGGAGATGGATCAGGCGCAAAGCATCTTCAATCAGGGGAAACCGCAGGTGCTGGCGATGTTTAACGAGGCGCGCATGGGGCAAGGCCTCGACCTCGATTACACCCTTGATCTGGTTGATCAAATTGCCGGTTCGATCACCCGCGAACCCACGGCGCTGCTGAGCGTGGCGCGGCTGAAAAATCACGACGATTACACCTATCTGCACTCAATGGCGGTGTGCGGTTTGATGATCTCGCTCGGCAAAAAAATGGGCCTCGATGAGCATCAGCTGCGGCGCGTTGGTATGGGCGGTTTGCTGCATGATGTGGGTAAAGCCGCGGTGCCGCTGGAGATTCTCAACAAACCCGGCAAGCTCAGCGATGAAGAGTTCACCGTGATGCGTCAGCATCCGATCGTGGGCGCGCAGATGCTAATGGAAGCCAATGCCGGTGAAGATCTGCTGGATATCGCGCTGCATCACCATGAAAAATATGACGGCAACGGTTATCCGCACGGACTGAAAGGCGACGAAATCTCACTGTATGCGCGCATGGCATCGGTATGCGACGTCTATGATGCCGTCACCTCGAATCGCCCTTATCGCCAAGGCTGGACGCCTGCCGAAGCGATGCACAACATGTTGAGCTGGCGTGGCCACTTCGATAACACGCTGCTGCACGCCTTCGTACGCACCATCGGCATTTATCCGGTGGGATCGCTGGTGCGACTGGCTTCCGGGCGCGTGGCGCTGGTGGTACAGGCGGGCGAAAAATCGCTGCTCAAGCCCAAAGTACATGTGTTCTGGTCGCTGCACGCGCAGCGCGAAGTGAAACCGGAAGCGCTCGATCTCGGCGACAGCTTCTGCACCGACAGCATCACCGGCGCGGAAGACAGCGGCTTATGGCAGAACATCGATCTGAACCGCATCTGGGCGTTAGAAAGCGCTTAATTCTTCACCATTTTTATACTTTATTTACGCCCGCTTCCCGCCTTTTTACCTCTTCTTTATGCCGCGCCGCGCATGCTTGCAGCACTACCTAAATCCTCTGGAGGTTGCTGTGAGCGTGGGCGTGATAGCCGGCATCGTGCTGGTGTTTGTTCTTCTGGGCTACCTGATTTATGCCCTGCTTAATGCGGAGGCATTCTGATGGCGGCGAATGCATTCATGCTAATTGCGGTGTTTCTGCTGGTACTGATGGTGCTGGCACAACCGCTGGGACGTTATCTCGCCCTGTTTGTCGCTGACAAGCCGCTGCTGCCGCGCACCGAAGGCGCGCTGTGGCGACTGGCCGGTGCCGACGGCGATGCCATGCGCTGGCCGCACTATCTGCTGGCGATTCTGCTGTTTAACGCGCTGGGTTTTGCCTTGCTGCTGCTGATGTTGATGACGCAGGCCGCGCTGCCGCTGAACCCGCAGCATCTGCCTAATCTCAGTTGGGATCTGGCGCTCAATACCGCCATCAGCTTCGTTACCAACACCAACTGGCAATCCTACGCCGGGGAAAGCACGCTGAGCTATTTCAGTCAGATGGCGGGCCTCACGGTGCAGAACTTCCTGTCGGCGGCGACCGGTATCGCCGTGGCGTTTGCGCTGATTCGTGGTTTTGCCAACCGTTCGCTGGATACGCTCGGCAACGCATGGCGTGACCTGACGCGCATTACTGTTTACGTGTTGCTGCCAATCAGCCTGGTTATCGCGCTGTTCTTCGTCAGCCAGGGCAGTATTCAAACCTTCGAGCCTTACCATGCGCTCACCACGCTGGAAGGCGCGCAGCAGACGCTGCCGCTCGGGCCGGTGGCGTCGCAGGAAGCGATCAAAATGCTCGGCACCAACGGCGGCGGTTTCTTCAACGTCAACTCTGCGCATCCGTTCGAAAACCCGACGGCGCTGACCAACTTCGTGCAGATGCTGAGCATCTTCCTGATCCCGGCGGCGCTCTGTTTCACCTTTGGTCAGCATCTGGGCGATCGTCGTCAGGGCCACATGTTGCTGTGGGCGATGACCATCATGTTTGTGCTGGCGGTGATCACCGTGATGTGGGCCGAACTGCGTGGTAATCCGCACTTCCTCGCGCTCGGCGCAGACAGCGCCATCAACATGGAAGGCAAGGAGACGCGCTTCGGCATTCTCAACTCCAGCTTGTTTGCGGTGATCACCACGGCGGCGTCGTGCGGTGCGGTTAACGCCATGCATGACTCCTTCACCGCGCTCGGCGGCATGGTGCCGATGTGGTTGATGCAGCTGGGTGAAGTGGTGTTCGGCGGCGTCGGTGCTGGCCTGTACGGCATGCTGCTGTTCGTGCTGCTCGGCGTGTTTATCGCCGGGTTGATGATCGGTCGCACGCCAGAGTACATGGGCAAAAAAATCGACGTATGGGAGATGAAGATGACCGCGCTGGCGATTCTGGTGACGCCAACGCTGGTGCTGCTCGGCACCGCGCTGGCGATGATGACCGACGCCGGTCGCGCTGGCATGGCCAATCCTGGTATTCATGGCTTCAGCGAAGTGCTGTACGCGGTTTCCTCGGCATCCAATAACAACGGCAGCGCCTTTGCCGGACTGAGCGCTAACACGCCGTTCTGGAACCTGCTGCTGGGCTTCTGCATGTTGGTGGGCCGTTTCGGCATCATCATTCCGGTGCTAGCGATTGCCGGTTCGCTGGCGGCGAAGAAAATTCAGCCAGTCGGCAACGGCACGCTGCCAACGCACGGCCCGCTGTTTATCGCGCTGCTGATTGGCACCGTCTTGCTGGTGGGCGCATTGACGTTCATCCCCGCGCTGGCATTGGGCCCAGTCGCGGAACATCTGCAATTAATTCAGGGATAACGGAATCATGAGTCGTCAACAACTGGCGCTGTTTGATGCGGCGCTAACCCGCGTTGCCATGCTGGATGCGCTGAAAAAACTCGATCCACGCGTGCAGTTCCGCAACCCGGTGATGTTTTTGGTGTGGATCGGCAGCGTGCTGACCTCGGTATTAGCGGTGGGCATGGCCAGCGGCGCGCTCAGCGGTAACGCGGGCTTTACCGCCGGCGTCGCCATCTGGCTGTGGTTCACCGTGCTGTTCGCCAACTTCGCCGAAGCGCTGGCGGAAGGGCGCAGCAAGGCGCAGGCCAACAGCCTGAAAGGCATCAGTAAAACCAGCGATGCGAAAAAACTGGCCGAAGCGCGCTACGGCGCAGCCTGGCACAACGTGGCGGCCGATACGCTGCGCAAAGGCGATGTGGTGCTGGTGGAAGCCGGTGACATCATTCCGTGCGACGGCGAGGTGCTGGAGGGCGGCGCATCGGTGGATGAGAGCGCCATCACCGGTGAATCCGCGCCGGTGATCCGTGAATCGGGCGGGGATTTCTCCTCGGTGACCGGCGGTACGCGCATTCTTTCCGACTGGCTGGTGATTCAGTGCAGCGTCAATCCGGGCGAAACCTTCCTTGACCGCATGATTGCGATGGTGGAAGGCGCGAAACGCCGTAAAACGCCGAACGAAGTGGCGCTGACCATTCTGCTGGTGTCGCTGACGATTGTGTTCCTGCTGGCGACCGCCACGCTGTGGCCGTTCTCAGCGTATGGCGGTACGCCGGTCAGCATCACGGTGCTGGTGGCGCTGCTGGTGTGTTTGATCCCCACCACCATCGGCGGCCTGCTGTCGGCCATCGGTGTGGCGGGCATGAGCCGCATGCTGGGCGCGAACGTTATCGCCACCAGCGGCCGTGCGGTGGAAGCGGCGGGCGACGTAGATGTGCTGATGCTGGATAAAACCGGCACCATCACGCTTGGCAACCGTCAGGCGACGCAGTTTCTGCCCGCGCCGGGTGTCAGCGAACAGCAGCTGGCCGATGCGGCGCAGCTGGCATCGCTGGCCGATGAAACGCCGGAAGGGCGCAGCATCGTGGTGTTGGCGAAGCAGAAATTTAACCTGCGTGAGCGTGACTTGAGCAGCATGGGGGCGAGCTTCATTCCCTTCTCGGCGCAAACGCGCATGAGCGGCGTAAACGTGCAGGATCGTCTGATCCGCAAAGGCGCGGTCGATGCGGTTCGTCGCCACATTGAAGCCAATCATGGCCGCTTCCCGTTAGAAGTGAATGCCGCCGTGGAAGAAGTGGCGCGCGCTGGCGGCACGCCGCTGGTGGTGGCCGAAGGCGCGCAGGTGCTTGGCGTGGTGGCGCTGAAAGATATCGTCAAAGGCGGCATCAAAGAGCGCTTTGCCGAGCTGCGCAAGATGGGCATCAAGACGGTGATGATCACCGGCGATAATCCGTTAACCGCGGCGGCGATTGCGGCGGAAGCCGGCGTCGATGACTTTCTGTCGGAAGCGACGCCGGAAGCCAAGCTGGCGCTGATTCGTCAGTATCAGGCCGAAGGGCGCTTAGTGGCGATGACCGGCGACGGCACCAACGACGCACCGGCGCTGGCGCAGGCCGACGTGGCGGTGGCGATGAACTCGGGAACCCAGGCGGCGAAGGAGGCCGGCAACATGGTCGATCTCGACTCGAATCCGACCAAGCTGCTGGAAGTGGTGCACATCGGTAAACAGATGCTGATGACGCGCGGCTCGCTCACCACCTTCAGTATCGCCAACGACGTGGCGAAGTATTTCGCCATTATTCCGGCCGCGTTTGCCGCCACCTATCCGCAGCTCAACATGCTCAACGTGATGGGGCTGCATTCGCCGAACTCGGCGATTTTGTCGGCGGTAATTTTTAACGCACTGGTGATTGTGTTCCTGATCCCGCTGGCGCTGAAAGGCGTGAGTTATCGTCCGCTGAGCGCGGCGGCGCTGCTGCGTCGCAACCTGTGGATTTACGGTGCGGGCGGATTGGTGGTGCCGTTTATAGGTATTAAAGCCATTGACCTGCTGCTAACGCTGCTTGGTCTGGCTTAAGGAGAAGAGAAATGAGTCAGTTACGTCCGGCTATTGTATTGTTACTGGTGCTTACGCTGCTCACCGGCGCGGTCTATCCGCTGCTGACCACCGGTCTGGCGCAATGGTGGTTCCCATCGCAGGCCAACGGTTCGCTGATTGAGCAGGATGGCGCGGTACGCGGTTCCGAGCAGATTGGGCAAATGTTTAATCAGCCGGGCCACTTTTGGGGCCGACCTTCCGCTACCGGCGATGCGCCTTATAATGCGTTGGCCTCCAGCGGCAGCAATCTGGCAGGCAGCAATCCGGCGCTGGATAAAGCGGTAGCGGAACGCGTCGCCGCGCTGCGTGTGGCGAATCCGCAATCGCCCAAAGCGGTGCCGGTGGAGTTGGTCACCGCATCGGCGAGCGGATTAGATCCGGATATTTCGCCAGAAGCCGCGTTGTGGCAGGCACCGCGCATCGCCGCCGCGCGCAAGATGGCGCTGAAAGATGTCGAGGCGCTGATTGTGCGCCACACCGAGCGCCCGCTGCTGCCGTTTGTTGGCGAAGAGACGGTAAACGTGCTGCGTCTGAATCTGGCGCTGGATGATTTACAAGGATAAACACCTCGCGCAATGCATTGCGCCGCTACGGTATATGCACACAATCGTAGCGACGCGATTTATCACGCTGTTTTTACGATGGACGATCGATGAACGACGAAATTGCCCGCCCCGATCCCGATGCGCTGCTGCTGAACCACAGCGACAGCCATCGCGGTAAGCTGAAAATCTATTTTGGCGCCTGTGCGGGCGTGGGCAAAACGTTCGCCATGCTGCAGGAGGCGCAGCGCCTGCGGGCGCAAGGTCTCGACGTGTTAGCCGGCGTGGTAGAAACCCACGATCGTGCAGAGACCGCCGCGCTGCTCAACGGGCTGGCGCTGTTGCCACGGCGAACCACCGGCCGTTCGCGCCACGCCGAATTCGATCTCGATGCCGCGCTGGCGCGCCATCCGGCGGTGATCCTGATGGATGAACTGGCGCACACCAACGTGCAGGGTTCGCGTCATCCCAAGCGCTGGCAGGACATTGAAGAGCTGCTCGAAGCGGGCATTGACGTCATCACCACCGTTAACGTCCAGCATCTGGAAAGCCTGAATGATGTGGTCGGCGGCGTCACCGGCATTCAGGTGCGTGAAACCGTGCCCGATCCCTTCTTTGATAGCGCCGACGAAGTGGTGCTGGTGGATCTGCCGCCGGACGATCTGCGTCAGCGGCTGAAAGAGGGCAAAGTCTACGTCGGCGACCGCGCCGAACGCGCCATCGAAAACTTCTTCCGCAAAGGTAATCTGTTCGCGCTGCGTGAGCTGGCGTTGCGTCGTACCGCCGATCGCGTGGATGACCAGATGCGTGCCTGGCGCGATCGGCAAGGCCGCGACAAAGTGTGGCACACGCGTGACGCCATTCTGCTGTGCATCGGCGACGATACCGGCAGCGAAAAACTGGTGCGCACCGCCGCGCGTTTAGCGGCACGGCTCGGCAGCGAATGGCACGCGGTGTATGTGGAAACGCCGCGCCTCAATCGGCTACCGGAAGCGCGCCGTCGCGCCATTTTACGCACGCTGCAACTGGCGCAGGAACTTGGCGCTGAAACCGCCACGCTCTCCGATCCCGATGAAGCGCGCGCGGTG
Source organism: Pantoea sp. y20 (assembly GCF_054903455.1). Lineage (NCBI taxonomy): Bacteria > Pseudomonadati > Pseudomonadota > Gammaproteobacteria > Enterobacterales > Erwiniaceae > Pantoea > Pantoea sp. y20. The sequence continues at coordinate 3,922,712 of NZ_CM142816.1, read as the reverse complement.
CTGCGTTACGCGCGCGAGCACAACCTCGGCAAAATTGTGACCGGCCGTCAGCCACAACGGCGTTGGCGGCGCGACAGCTTTGCCCAGCGCCTCGGCGAACTCGGCCCGGATCTCGATTTGCTGGTGGTCGCACTGGATGAACCGGTGCGCGATGCGCCGCATCCGCTCAGCGGCCAGCGCGCCAGCAACGAAAAATGGCGGCTCTATCTGCGCGGCTGTGTGATGGCGCTGCTGCTGTGTATTTTGGTCACCGGCGTCGGCCGCTGGCTGCTGGTGGCGTTTGATCCCGCCAACAGCGTGATGATTTATCTGCTGGCGGTGGTGCTGGTGGCGCTGCGCTATGGCCGCTGGCCATCGGTGTTCGCCACGGTGATCAACATCATCGCTTTCGACCTGTTCTTTGTCGCGCCTACCGGCACCGTGGCGGTGTCGGATTTGCAGTATCTGGTGACCTTCGCGGTGATGCTGGCGGTGGGCGTGATTGTTGGTAATCTGACAGCGGGCGTGCGCTATCAGGCCAAAGTGGCGCGCTACCGTGAACAGCGCGCGCGGCATCTGTATGAGATGGCGAAAGCGCTCGGCAGCGATTTGACGCCGCAGGATATCGCCACCACCAGCCAGCGCATCATCGATGTCACCCTGCAGGCGCGCAGTTTACTGCTGCTGCCGGATGAGCAGGGCGAGCTGCAAACCGTGGGCGATACCGCGATCGGTACGCCGCCGGATCTGGCTATCGCCAAATGGAGTTACAGCAAAGGCCAACCGGCGGGCGCGGGCACCGATACCTTGCCCGCGGTGCCGTACCAGATTTTGCCGCTGAAAAGTGGTAATCACTGTCGCGGCTTGCTGGTGGTGGAACCGGAAAACCTGCGTCAGCTGATGATCCCCGAACAGCAGCGTTTACTGGAAACCTTCACCGTGTTGATTGCTAACGCGCTGGAACGCATGGCGCTGTCGCACAGTGAGGCGGCGTCGCGGCTGGCCGCCGAGCGCGAGCAGCTGCGCAATGCGCTGCTGTCAGCGCTGTCGCACGATCTGCGCACGCCGCTGACGGTGCTGTTTGGTCAGGCGGAGATGCTGATGCTCGATCTCGCCAGCGAAGAGTCGAAGTATGTCGGCCAGGCCAATCAGATTCGTGAACAGACGCTGAGTACTATCCGGCTGGTGAGTAACATGCTGGATATGGCGCGCATTCAATCCGGTGGACTCAATCTGCGCGAAGAGTGGGTGGCGCTGGATGAGGTGATTGGCGGCGCGCTGAGCAGCATGGGCCCGTCGCTGAAGGACCATGAATTTATCCTCGATTTACCCGAGATGGTGCTGATCAAAGGCGACAGCGCCATGCTGGAGCGGGTGTTTACCAATCTGATCGAAAACAGCCTGAAATACGCGGGCAACGCGGCGCAGCACGGTATTCGGGCGTGGCGCGATCGCGATCGGCTGGAGATTGCGGTGTGGGACAGCGGTCCCGGCATCGCGGCGGAGAACCTCACGCGTATTTTTGACAAATTTGCGCGCGGTGATAAAGAGTCGGCGGTGCCGGGCGTCGGCTTGGGTTTGGCGATCGGTAAAACCATTATCGAATCCCATCGCGGGCGCATCTGGGCGGAGAATCGGCCGGAAGGCGGCGCGGTGTTCCGTTTGTCATTGCCGCTGCCCGCCGCGCCTGAAATTTCTGAAGAAGGGCTGAAATAACTTCACATAAGTTCGGTTATACTCGCCCACTTGTCTGTTGATTAATGGGAACTTATGGAACGTTTTATCGAAAACCTGATGTATTCATCGCGCTGGCTGCTGGCTCCGGTTTACATGGGACTTTCGTTGGGCCTGCTGGCGCTGACCATCAAATTCTTCCAGGAAATTTTTCACCTGTTGCCGCACGTCTTCAGCATTGCGGAGAACGATTTGATTCTGCTGCTGCTGTCGCTGGTGGATATGACGCTGGTCGGCGGTTTGCTGGTGATGGTGATGCTCTCGGGTTACGAGAACTTTGTCTCCAAGCTGGATATTGATGAGCACAGAGAGAAGCTGAGCTGGCTCGGTAAAATGGACTCCGGCTCGTTGAAAAACAAAGTCGCGGCCTCGATTGTGGCGATTTCGTCGATTCACCTGCTGCGTATCTTTATGGACGCGCGCAACATCGAAAACGATAAGCTGATGTGGTACGTGATTATCCACCTGACGTTTGTGCTGTCGGCCTTTGTGATGGGCTGGCTGGACAATATGTCGAAGGGGGATAAGAAAGCAGTGAAGATGTAGTTTGTGCGCGCTTTCCCTCACCCCAGCCCTCTCCCGCAAGCGGGCGAGGGGGCTAACCGTGCTACCATCGGCACAAGCGGGCGAGGGGGCTGACCGCGCTACCATCGGTTCCCTCTCCCGTTGGGAGAGGGTTAGGGTGAGGGAAAACCGCTACCGCGTCGCTGGCTGCGTCCCGGCTAACTTCGGCATCACGTCCCGAATCATGGCGAAAAACTTCTGTAACCGCGCCGGATAGTAGCTGGCCCACGGATAAGTTAGCCACACCGGCAGCGGCGGCGCTTGCCACTCCGGCAACAGCTGAATCAAATCCCCTTTCGCTAAATCCTCCTGCACCACCCACGATGACACCACCGCCGCGCCCATCCCGGCAACGGCGGCTTTGCGCACCGCGTATAAACTGTCGCTGGCGAGGCGCGGCGCAATCGCCAGATTCAGCGGCTGACCATCGCTAATACGCTGTAGGGCGATTTCGTTGCGATAAAAGCTGGTCAGCGCCAGCCAGGGCAGGTTGGTGAGCTGCGGGACGTCCTCAACTGGCGGGTGCGCGGCCAGCAGCGACGGTGCCGCCACCACAAAGCGCGGCACTTCCGCCAGCAACACCGCCACGATGGACGCATCGCTGGGCGCACCGACCTGAATGGCGCAGTCGATGTTTTCGCTTATAAAGTCTGGCGTGCGGTCATTCAACGTCCACTCCACGGTTAAGCGCGGATAGCGATGCAGATAATCAATTAACGGTTCAATTAGCTGATCCTGACCAAACGCATGCGGTGCCCGCACGCGCAGGGTGCCAATCGGGTCGTCGCTGGCACCGGTGAGATCATCCTCCAGCGCGTGCCAGGTCGCGACCAGCTGACGCGCCTGCGCATAACAGCGCTCGCCATCGTCGGTGAGTTTCAGCGCATGCGTGGTGCGCATAATCAGTTTGAGACCAAGCCGCTGCTCAAGCGCCTGCAGCCGTCGGCTGATAGTGGGCTGCGTGGTGCCGAGCTGGGCGGCGGCGGCGGAGAGCGATCCGCTCTCGACGATGCGAATAAAGGTCTGCATCAGTTCGATACGATCAAGGCTGGATGGGTTGTTCATACGCACCGCGCATAACAGTTCTGTGTTTGAGCAGTCTACCGCGTATGGCGGCAACGCGCTTTAATAAGCGCACTTTCACGGGGGAATCCACTATGTCAGCTATATCAACGTCAGCCATGCCAGCTGAAAAACTGCCCGCGCCGCTGGTCTTCACGCTCGCGGCCGGTGCCGGACTCAGCGTCGCATCGATTTACTACAGCCAGCCGATGCTGGATATCATCAGCAAACAATTCAACGTTGGGATTGGCAGCGTCGGCATGGTGCCAATGCTGACGCAAGCCGGTTACGCGCTGGGGATTCTGCTGCTGGCTCCGCTCGGCGACCGCCACGATCGTCGCACCATTATTCTGATTAAAGGTTTGCTGCTGGTTGCCGCGCTGCTGCTGTGTGGCTTCTCGGGCGGATTGAACGCCTTGCTGATCGCCAGCTTCGTCACCGGTTTAACCGCCACCGTGGCGCAGGACATCGTGCCCGCTTCAGCGGCGTTAGCGCCGGAGCGCAGCCGCGGCAAAATCGTCGGCACGGTAATGACGGGATTGCTGGTGGGGATTTTGTTGTCACGCGTGGTAAGCGGCGTGGTGGCGGAGTATTTCGGCTGGCGCACCATGTACATGATTGCGGCGGCGGCGGTGTTGCTGATTAGCGTGGCGCTGTGGCGCGTGCTGCCGCGCTTTACGCCGGGCACGTCGGTGAGCTATCCGCGTTTGCTGCTGTCGCTGGCGCATCTGTGGCAGCACCATCAAACGCTGCGCCGCGCCGCGCTGGCACAAGGTTTGTTGTCGGTGGGCTTTAGCGCCTTCTGGTCAACGCTGGCGTTAATGCTCAGCCAAAGCTTCCATCTGGATAGCGCGGTCGCTGGCGCATTCGGCCTTGCGGGTGCGGCAGGCGCTCTAGCCGCGCCGTTAGCGGGCAGCGTGGCGGATCGCATCGGTCCGGCGCGTGTTACGCAGTACGGTGCCACGCTGGTGATGGTGTCGTTCGCGCTGATGTTCCTGCTGCCGCTGCTGCCGATGCCGGCTCAGCTTGGTCTGATTATCATCAGCACCATCGGTTTTGATTTGGGGGTGCAGGCCACGCTGGTGGCGCATCAGACGCTGGTTTACAGCCTGGCGCCAGAAGCACGCAGCCGCCTTAACGCCTTGATGTTTACCGTTGTTTTCATCGGCATGGCGACCGGCGCGGCGCTGGGTAGCCTGGCGCTGGCACATTGGGGCTGGACCGGCGTGGTTGCACTCGCAACATTGGCCGCTGCGCTTGCCCTGATGATTCGCCTCGCAAGCCGTCATCTGAAAAACTGATCGCCTAACATGTGCCAGGCTTAAAGGAGAATGTTATTTAAAAACGGAGCGTTATGAATTTCCTGGCCTGGACCGCCGCCACCGGCGGTCTTTTACTTCTTATGTCACTGGCTTCCGGTTGGATACACCGCGGGCCAGTGACCTCATTTGGTCTCTACCTGTTCGCGGGCATTCTGTGTGGCCCGTGGATGCTCAATCTGCTGCAAGTCGACATCATCGGTCACGCCAACCTCGCCGCGCATCTTACTGAAATCGCGATGGCAGCCTCGCTGTTTATCACCGGGCTGAAACTGCGCTTACCGCTCAACGCGCATTCGTGGCGGCTTGGCGTCAGGCTGGCGTTTCCCGCGATGCTGCTCACCGTCGGCGGCATGACGGTGCTGGTGCACTGGATCACCGGCTTTGACTGGGCGATGTCGCTGGCGTTTGGTGCCATTGTCGCGCCGACCGATCCGGTGCTCGCCAGCCTGATTTCAGTGAACGATGCGCGTGACGACGATGCCCTGCGCGTGGCGCTCTCCAGCGAAGCGGGCATGAACGACGGCTCGGCGCTGCCGCTGCTGATGCTGGCAATTTTGCTGTTGCAGCCGGGCGAACTCAGCACCGCTGCGCTCGGTGAATGGTTCGCCAAAGATGCGCTGTGGGCGATTGGCGGCGGGCTGGGAATCGGCTTTGCGCTGGGCTGGCTGATCGGCCAGCTGGCGACGCATTTACGTACCGCCAATCAGGATCTGGCACCCAACGATCTGTTCGCGCTGGCGCTGATTGCGCTCAGCTATGCCGCCGCGCAGTCGGTGGATGCGTCGGGCTTCCTCGCCACCTTTGCGGCTGGCGTCGGTTTACGTCGTGCGGAATTGCGCGTGGTGAAGCACTATCCGCAAGATGAGATGTCTGAAGAGGAGCGTTTCTTACCGGCTGAAGCGCGCGTGAATACCGGTCAGCGGATGGCGCAGGGCAGCAGCGGCATGGTGAAATCGGTGGGTTTGGTGATCGGCGATGCGCTCTCCTTTGGTGATACTATCGAGCGTTTGCTGGCGGCGGGCATGATGGTGGTGCTCGGTATTACGCTGGCGCAGCACTGGAATCTCACCGGCATTGGCCTGGCGCTGCTGCTGTTTGTGGTGGTGCGCCCGCTGGCGGTGTGGATCACCACATGGCGCTGCGATATTCCGCTGATGCGACGCTTGCTAATTGGCTGGTTGGGTATTCGCGGCATCGGCAGTATCAATTATATTGCCTATGCATGGGTGCACGGCATGCGTGGACCGCAGGCGGAACAGATGGTGGACATGGCGCTGACGTTAGTGGTGTGCAGCATTGTGTTGCACGGCATCACGGTCACGCCATTGTTAAACTGGCGTGCTGCCCGTCAGGCCGCCCGCGCCGAACAGAACGAAAAATGATTTATTGGAAATTATTGGAGCCTATTATGAAAGCGTTATTACTCGCCCTCGTTGGGCTGTCGCTGTCGGCCGGTGCGTTGGCTGCCGACGGTGACAATAATCAGGAAGAGAATGTTTATGCCAGCCAGCTGTGTCATCTGGTGAGCAGTGAAAAGAAGACCAGCGATTTGGATGGCTACACCGAGAAGCTGAAGTCGCAACTCGCGGCCAGCCAGTCTTCTTCGGCCATGCAGCAGCCTGAATTCAATGAAGAAATCGCGCAGGAAGTGATTAGCGCGTGGCTGGAGTTGGGCGAGGATGAGCGCGGCAAACTGCGTAAAGATCAGCAGCAGTGCGAACAAACAGTGATGACGCAATTCCAGCAACAAGATTAATACCCGTCATACTTCGAGCTGCAGGTGCGTTGGCTGCGTGTGTTCACCCCAGTCACTTACTTTTGTAAGCTCCTGGGGATTCACCCCCTTGCCGCCTTCCTGCAGCTCGAATTATTTAGGGTATTCGAAAAAGCTCGCGCCTTTTTAGGCGCGTTTTTTATGGCTTTTTTGTACGATTTACGTACATAATCGCCAACGTCGAAATCAGACACGCGTCACATAATGAGATTCAGCTGTTGAAGCTGGCATTTTTTGCATACTGGCACTGGGCAAGATGATTACACGTCGTCACTTTTTGTTGGCTACTGGAGCAACCGTTCTCTCGATGACCGCGGGCAAGCTGTTTGCCCGCGATGACGTCATTCCGTTGTGGCCCGACGATCCGCCGGGCGGCGGCGGTCCTTCCGGCTTGCTTAAAGTGAATTCGCACGGCTCCTGGACCAATATCGTTTCACCCGCGATTCAGCGTTTCCGCCCGGAAAATCCCAACGGCGAAGCGGTGATTGTGGCGGCGGGCGGCGGCTATCGTTTTATCGGCATGGGCCGCGAAGCCTGGCCGGTAGCGCGCTGGCTTAATGCCAACGGTTATACCGTGTATGTGCTCAGCTACCGTTTGCCGGGTGAGAAGTGGCAGGCGGGCAATCTGGCACCGCTGCAGGATGCGCAGCGCGCCATTCGTCTGGTGCGTTCGATGGAGCGCAAAGTGCATGTGCTGGGCTTTTCTGCCGGTGGCCATCTGCTTGGTATGGCGGCGGCGCGTCCGGATTTCGAATCCTATCCGGCGCAGGATCCGCTTGACCAAATCAGGCCGAAGGTGGATAGCGTTGGCCTGATTTATCCGGTGATCACCCTTGAAGCGCCGTATCAGCACACCAACACGCATCTGATGATGGTGGGGAAAAACGCCACGCCAACCCAGGAAGCCAACTGGTCAGTGCAAAATTACGTCACACGCCAATATCCACCCACGTTCCTCGCGCAGGCCGAGGACGATCGCACCTCCAATCCTCATAATACTGAACTGATGCGCGATACCTGCCGCCGCATGCGCGTGCCGGTTGAGCTGATTGAGCTCAGCAGCGGCGGTCACGGTTTTGGTCTCGGCAAAGCGGGCACGCCTGCCGCGTTGTGGGATCAGGCGTATGTGCGTTGGTTGGATAATCAGAGTTAATTACGTCAAATTGAAATGCGCATCCGGCTGCAGCGGTTCCGGTAGTGGCATATCGCCATTCATCGCTTTCAAATTGCGTTCGATAGTGACGCACAGCGCATCGAGCGGCAGATGATTCGGTGCGGTGCCAAACGGATGTTCCAGCTCCTCCGCCAGCGCTTCCAGCGATAAAAAGGTGTAGGAGATAAACATCGACACCAGCGGCGTCATCAGGTGCAAATCCGCTACCAGCGCAAACGGCAGCAGCGTGCAGAACAGATAAACGGTGCGATGCAGAATTAGGCTGTAGGCGAACGGAATCGGTGTGCTGGCAATGCGATCGCAACCGCCCAGAATCGCTGATAGCTGATTCAGATTCTCATCAATGCTTTGCCAGACAATATCCGACACCAACCCTTCATCGCGGCGTAGCGCCAGCCATTCACTCAAACACACTAAAATCTGCGACGTCGGCATCGGATGATGCAACACCGCGCTGCGCCAGTTAGCCGGCAGCAAACGCTTTAAATCGGCCTGCACATCGGTTTTACGCAGGCGATGTTTCAGACACCAGCAGAACGCCAGCAGCAAGCCGGTAAATTCCCGCACCTGTTCTTCGCTCACGCCACGCATGCTTTTGATCTGCCGCAGCAGCGAGCGCTGGGTGATATGCAGGCTGCCCCACAAGGTGCGGGCTTCAAGAAAGCGCGCATAGCTGGCGTTATTGCGAAAGCCGAGGAAGATGGCGATCGACACCCCAACCAGGCTAAAAGGCGCGGTGGTGAGGTGAATGCCGAAAGTGGAGTACCACGGATAGCCAAAGATGGCGATCAGCGACATCAGCAGGTTAAGCGACAGGCGGAACACGATGTTGCTGAGCACCGATCCATGCCAGTCAAATAGCCGGAGAAACCAGTGTTGGTGAGGACGTACGATCATTTTGCGATGGTGTATTTTTTAGGTTTTGTGGCGACAGGTTACGCCGCCGGGCATGAGGTGATCAACGCCATTGCTACAGGTTTTAAGACAAAAGCCGTGCTGCTCGCCTCACGCATGACGCGGCAGGCTGATTTTCAGCGCATCGATAAACAGCCGCAGCGCCATGGATTGATGCCGGTTGGGTGGGAACCACAGCGCAATCCCCGCCGATTGCACCCGCCAATCGGCCAGCAGCTCCACCAACTGGCCGCTGCGCATCTCTTTCTCGACATACAGCGACGGCACATAAGCAATGCCTAAACCGGCGAGAGCGGCCTGCGCCATCAGCGCGTTGCTGTCCAAAGTCAGCGTGCCTGGCACGTCAATCTCCTGCTTTTCTTCCGCCTGCGCATATTCCCACTGATAACGTTTTCCGCTCGGTAAGCGCTGGCGAATGCACTGTTGCTGTAGCAGATCGCGCGGATGATTAACCGCCGCGTTTCTCGCCAGATAAGCGGGCGCGGCGACGGTGACAAACGTCAGCGGGCCGCCAAGCGGAACGGCCACCATATCCTGCGGCACATCCTCAATCAGCCGAATGCCGGCATCAAAACCGGCGGCGGTGATATCCACCAACGCACCTTGCGCGGCAAAATCGAGCTGGATATCGGGATAGCGCGCGCTAAAGTCCGCCACCACGTGCTCCAGCAGCAAAGCGATCGCGGCATCGCTGGCGCTGATGCGCAGCGTGCCGTAATGCTGATGGCGGCTGGCGGAGATGTCGTGCAGCACATCATCCATCTGGTTCAGCAGCGGCGACAGTCGATCCAGCAGTTGCTGCCCGGCATCGGTGAGCGACACGCTACGTGTGGTGCGTTGAAACAGCTGTACGCCCAGATTGTGCTCCAGCGTTTTCACCAGATGGCTGAGTGACGAGCGCTTGAGGCCGAGCATTTCAGCGGCACGACGAAAGCTGCGCTGCTCGCCCAGCGTTTTGATGGCCTGCAGTTCGTGCCAGGAAGGACGTCTCATTGGTGGCTTTTCCTCACCGGATCATGCGCGATTAGGTGGATTATCTCCACCAGTAAAGCGATCTACCATCAGGTTTTCAATATGAGGAGCACAAGATGAAAACCTGGTTGATTACTGGCGCCAGCAGCGGGCTGGGCCGATTGATGAGTGAACGTTTACTGGCGCGTGGCGATCGCGTAGTAGCGACGGTGCGGCGTGAACAGGTGATGGCCGATCTGCAGCAAACCTATGGCGAACGGCTGCAGGTTATTACGCTCGATCTGGCGCACACCGCCAGCATCGCGCCCACCATTGAACGCGCCTTTGCCGCCGTCGATCGCATTGATGTGGTGGTGAGCAATGCCGCTTACGGCCTGTTCGGCGCAGCTGAAGAGTTGAGCGATGCGCAGATTGATCGGCAGATCGCCACCAATCTTACCGGCTCAATCCAGCTGATTCGCGCGGTGATCCCGCTCCTGCGCCAGCAAGGCGGCGGGCGCATCGCACAGGTTTCCTCGGAAGGCGGCCAGGTCGCTTATCCCAATTTCAGCCTGTATCACGCCACGAAATGGGGGATTGAAGGATTTGTCGAGGCGGTACGCCAGGAAGTCGCCAGTTTCGGTATCGATTTCCTGCTGGTCGAGCCGGGCCCCACCGCAACCCATTTTGGCGCCGGGCTGGACGTGGCAGATGCGCTAGAAGTTTATCGTGAAAACGCTGCTGGCCAATTGCGGCAGGCAATTCTTTCAGGCGATTTCACCATTGCCGGCGATGCCGGGAAATGCGTTACGGCGATGATCGCCACGCTGGATCAGGCCAGCATGCCGCTGCGTTTAGCGCTTGGCAGTACGGCGTATCAGAACATCGAAGCGGCGCTGGAAGGGCGGTTGGCGGAGCTGCGCGGGCAACGCGATGTGGCATTCGGCGCGGATGTGTAATCGTATAATTTAAAAATCACGCGAGTGCCATGCAGAACGCGTGGCACAAAAAAGCCGGGAAGACCGGCTTTTTGTTTAATCATCGGTAAGTTGTTCTGGCATGCACTCGTAAAGCTCAGCGAGCTTGGCGAGATTAAAATCACGCGGTTTTTCGCTTTTTTCCATGGCGGAGACAGACGCTTGCGTGATGCCAAGCGCTTCAGCAACCTGCTTTTGAGTCAGCTTACGATAAATACGCCATGCGGCATGAAGGGTGACACCCTTATTAATGGCGATGTCTACGACGTCACCTGGAATCAAGGCGTCATCATTAATACCGGATTCGTAAGGGATTGATTCCCATAGTTCAGTGAAATCAGCATGTTGAGTCATTTTTTCGAACAGCTCGATGGGAACAATTGCCGCTTTGCGGTTGCCAGCACTGTCAGTGATGAATTCGATCATAGGATGTATGTTCCAGTATTCAGCGTTATCAGTTTTTTGAAAACGAGTTGAGAATCTGTGAATTAAGGCAGCAAATCTCTACCTTGATTATTTATATGTTCCGCTGGTACGTCTCATTACCTGCTGAATAGCGATGATTTTCGGTTCCTCGCCTTTGTTATAGTCGAACAAAACACGATAATTTCCCCATCTAAGCCGATAGTCAGCCTGACCATTTTTCAAAGACTTAACATCCAGATTGGGCGGAACAAGCGGAAACTTTTTTAACTCATTCACTTGCTCATTCAGCTTCTTCCTTTCGTTAGCGTCTGCAATGGCTCGCATCTGATTCAGAGCAGCTTTGCGCCAATGTAGCTCTGGCATTCCCTTACCTCACTTGTTACAAACACTCCTCACTGGATTTAGATATTATAGATATTCTTTTCTATATCTGCAATGTATATAGATTTTTACTGTGTTTTAGTTCTATATAATCACAAAGCAGAGGGTTTGGCGGCTATCCATCATCAACGCTTTTGAGCCATCTTCAGAATAGAATGGCGTGCACCGTCGCACGCAGCGCAATACCGAGCAGAATGCCAGGCACGGCAAAGCGGAACAGGCGCGGGAATCGGCTCGACAGGCCAAGGTAAATCCCGATGCCGGGCAGGTCAAAGGTCTGAATCAGTAATCCCGCCGAGGCGTTGATGTTGTGCGCGCTGTATAATCCTTTCTCCACCAATCCCGCCACCACGCCGTAATAGGCGGTGCCGCCCGCCAGACATTTGGTCAGCGCCGGAAGAATATAGACTTTGGAAATATTCAGCTTATCCAGCAGCGGCGACACCAGACGCGTAAGCATTTCAATCCCGCCCGCTTCTTTCAACATGCCAACCACCGATAATGAAATAATCAGCATCGGCAGCGAACCCAGCGCCAGACGAATCGCATCGGATCCGGCGCTATTAATGATGCCAATCAGCCCCATTTTATTTTCGCTGTTGGTAACGGCCTCATCTTCATTTAATAGCGCCGCATCGGAAAGTTTGCGGCCAAACAGGTGATAGGTTGCCGCCGCTGCTAATACACCGCCGCAGATCGAAATAATTAGCGCTGTGCTCCAGTGTAATCCCGCCGGAATCAGGGGATAAAAGGTGCTGGCCTGGCCCATCGCAAACAGCATCGCCAGCGTGGCCGCCATATGACGATCGGACGTACCGCGCTCTTCCATGATGGCCAGCGCCGCCAGCGGGGCCGCGAAGCTGACGAAATTAAGTTGAATCATGGCAAAAAATGCCAGCCCGGTAATACCGAAGGGTTTTAATAACGGTGTGGCATGACGTACAACAAAATCCAGTACGCCTTTGACCTCCAGATATTTCATGATGAATAACATCACCACCATAATCGGAATCAATGTGTAGAGCGCCACGTCTACCGAGGCTTTGCCTGCGGACATAATGATATCAATAATATTCATGCCCGATTCCGACCTTTGTTCACACCGTTCTCCCCGTAAAAATAAATAAGCTGGCAATGCCATGAAGTTTGCGGTGCGTATTAATGCGCACCCTACAGCAACGAAATAAATCTTATCCTGTGCGTGGATTATTGAGTAGTGAAGAAAACGGATTTTGTATTTCAGGAAATGAAGTATACCCGCCTACTTTAATGACTGATTGCGGTTGAGGTTCAATAAGCATTAACGAAAAACAAGACGGATCTGCTATCGGTATAGCGGAAGGCTGTTCAGTTTGATCCTCCGAGTGATATGTGAACACGCAGCTCTGGGGGAATGATGGAAAACAAACATATTAAGATGCTGACCGATGCTTTTGTAGGCTGTTCTCAACAAACTGATAGCGGTGTGGAGTTCTGGTTGGCGCGGGATGTGCAACATCTGCTGGGATATGGCAAATGGGACAACTTTCAAAGTGTGGTTTTGAAAGCCAAAACGGCTTGCGAGATCTCAGGTCATGATGTGCTGGATCATTTTGCCGACGTCGGGAAAATGATCGAACTTGGCAAAGGTGGGAAGCGCGAGATAGATGATGTCATGCTTACGCGGTACGCATGTTATCTGATTGCCCAAAACGGCGATCCCAGAAAGCAGGAGATTGCCTTTGCGCAGACTTACTTTGCCATGCAGACGCGTAAAGCTGAGCTTATTGAATTAAGGCTGCTGGAAACTGAGCGGGTGCAGGCCAGGAAAAAATTAAGCGGAACTGAAAAAGAGCTTTCAAACGTTATCTACGAACAAACGGGTGGAAGCCAGAACTTCGCACTTATTCGCAGTAAAGGTGATTTTGCACTGTTTAATCGCAGTACCCAGGTTATGAAAGCACAATGGGTAGTACCAGAAAGTCGTCCGTTAGCCGATTTCGCACCAACCATTATTTTAAAAGCCAAGGATTTTGCCACAGAGATTACTATTCATAATGCTCGCACACTCCGAATGCAAAGTGAGCGGCAAATATCTGGTGAGCATGTTAATAATAATCAGGCGGTAAGAGACACGTTACTCAGTCGGGGAATCACACCTGAATGTTTACCGGCTGCAGAAGATGTAAAAAAAGTTGCGCGTAGATTGGCTTCAGCCGAAAAGAAATCACTTGTTAAACCTGCTAAACTGGAAAAAGATAGCGACGAGATTTAATAAGATAATATCAGGATGCTTATGCATCCTGATATTATTCACGAGATTAGCGGGTTATTAAATAAACCGATATTAACGCATCGTCACAAACTCTTCCGCCGCTGTTGGGTGAATCGCTACGGTGTTATCGAAGTCTTGCTTGGTTGCGCCCATTTTCAGCGCCACCGCGAAGCCTTGCAGCATCTCATCCATACCGTTACCGATACCGTGAATGCCGACAATCTTCTCTTCCGGGCCAACGCACACCAGCTTCATACGGCACGGCTGGCGATGCTGGGTAACGGCGGTATACATCGCGGTGAAAGAAGATTTATACACTTTCACCTGATCGTCGCCGTACTGTTCGCGCGCCTGCGGTTCGGTCAGGCCCACGGTGCCAATCGGCGGATGGCTGAACACCACGGTCGGCACGTTGCTGTAATCCAGATGCTCGTCCGGTTTGTTGTTGAACAGGCGCTCGGAAAGACGACGACCTGCCGCCACGGCCACCGGCGTCAGTTCCACCGCGCCGGTGTTGTCGCCCACCGCGTAGATGCCTTTCACGTTGGTGTTCTGGAACTTATCGACCTTGATGTAACCTTTGTCGTTCAGCGCCACGCCGGTTGCTGCCAGGTTGAGGTTGTCGGTCGCCGGCTCACGGCCAATCGCCCACACCAGGCAATCCACGGTTTGCTCGTGGCCGCTTTCCAGCTGCAGCGTCAGGCTGCCGTCGGCGTTTTTAATCACGGCTTTTGGAATCGACTCGGTGTGCAGCGTTGGGCCTTCGGCCTGCATCACTTCTACCAGCGTATCGACGATTAGCGGATCGAAGCTGCGCAGAGGCGCATGCTTACGCACGAAGAGATGGGTTTCCGCACCCAGCGCATTGACCACGCCCGCCAGCTCCACCGCGATGTAACCCGCGCCCACGACCGCCACGCGTTTTGGCAGCGCATCGAGTTCGAAGAAACCGTCAGAATCGATACCGTATTCCGCGCCCGGCACCTTTGGATGGCTTGGACGCCCGCCGGTGGCGATCAGAATATGATCGGCAGTGAGTGTTTCACCATTCACTTCCACGGTGTTGGCATCAATAAAGCGCGCGAAACCTTTGATCACCTCAACCTTGTTTTTACCCAGCACGTTGTCGTACGAGCTGTGAATGCGGTCGATGTAGGCGCTGCGGTTTTTCACCAGAATTGACCAGTCAAACCGGTTTACCGTGGTATCGAAGCCATAATCTGGCCCATAAAGATGAATAGCTTCAGCGATTTGCGCCGCATGCCACATAACCTTTTTCGGTACGCAGCCGACGTTGACACAGGTGCCGCCCAGCTCTTTGGCTTCAATCAGCGCGCACTTCTGGCCATGCATCGCAGCACGGTTAATCGAGGCGATACCGCCGCTGCCGCCGCCGATGGCGAGGTAGTCAAAATGTCTGGTCATCCGTTATGTCCGTCTGTTGGAAGAAAATTGGCATAGAGTTTAACGCTATGACGATTATTGACGCAAAGATTGCACCTATGATTGTAATAGCATTGATTTTTATGTCCGATTACAGGGAAGCATAGCATGCAACTGACATTCCTCGGCACCGGCGGCGGTGCGCCCAGCCTGCAACGTAATGTCACCGCGATAGCGCTGACGCTGTCGAAACGCGGCGATACCTGGCTGTTTGACTGCGGCGAGGCGACGCAGCATCAATACATGCGCTCTGCGCTGAAGCCGGGCAAGCTGGAGAAAATCTTTATCACCCATCTGCACGGCGACCACATCTTTGGGCTGCCGGGCTTGCTCACCAGCCGCTCCATGGCCGGCATCCCCGAACCGATGACCATTTACGGGCCGAAAGGTATTCGCCAGTTTATTGAGACGGCGCTCAGTTTGAGTGGCTCGTACACTTCTTATCCGCTGGAGATTATCGAGATCGACGCCGGTTTGGTGCTGGATGACGGCGAAGTGCGCGTGACGGCCTGGCCGATGAATCATGTGATTGAGTGTTATGGCTATCGCATTGAGCAGCACGATAAACCGGGCTTCCTTGATGCGCCGCGCCTGAAAGCCGAAGGCGTACCGCGCGGGCCGTGGTATCAGGATTTGAAAGCGGGTAAGCGCATCCAGCTGGAAGATGGTCGCGAGATCAACGGCGCGGATTATCTTGGCCCGGCAACCAAAGGCAAAGTGCTGGCAATATTTGGCGATACCGCGCCCACCGACGTGGCGCTCCAGCTGGCCGCAAATGCTGATGTGATGGTGCATGAGACCACACTGGAGGCGGCGCTGCAGGAGAAAGCCAATGGACGCGGCCACTCAACCACCATTCAGGCTGCGGAGGTGGCGAAACAGTCGGGGGCGAAGCGCATGATCGCCACGCATTTCAGCTCGCGCTATTTGTCTAAGGATCGGGAAAAACTGTTGGCGGAGTGCCAGTCGGTGTTTGCAGCGACCGAGCTGGCACATGATTTCGCGGTGTTCGAGGTTTAGTGCTGTAGCGCCGGATAGGTGAAGAACAGCAGATGCGTCATGTTGAACAGGAAATGGATGCCGGTGGCGACCCACAGGCGTCCGCTCCACTGCCACGCCAGGCCGTAAATCAATCCGGCGAGCGTGGCGAAGATCATCAGCAGCGGTCCGCCAGGGAAATGCGCCAGACCAAACAGCAGCGACGTCAGCAACAGGGCCGCCACGGCACCAATGTGCTGGCGCAGACGCTGTTGCAGATAGCCACGAAAGAACGCTTCTTCTGCCAGTGATACGAAGAACAGGTTCGCCAGCATAAAACTGCCCAACCATTCCGGCCAGTGGGGTTCAACGGCCAGGCCACCAAACTGCACCGCGACATACAACAGCAGCGGAATCGCCGCCAGCAGCGCCAGCCACAAAATTTTAAGTCGCGGCGGCGCGGATTGGGTGCGGAACAGCTGCGGCAAGCAGATGAGCAGCACAAACGGAATCAGCGCTTTATCGAAGTTGTACGAGAAACTAAAGGGCAGGCTGAGCGGCCCGGCCTGCACATCTTCCACCTGGCGCGGATTTTTGAAGCCCGGGAAAAAGTGTACAAACAGGCCGATGGCAATGGCAACCAGCGCGGCTTCACTCACCCACTGAATCCAGCGCGCGTTATTTTCCACGCGAATCCAGGCGATGACGGCAATGGCGCCGAGCAGCAGCATCGCTGGCCAATCCAGCACATCCTCGAACAGCCCAAGAATGGTGGCGAGCGTGAGCAGCAGTACCGAAAAACGTTTGGCGGGCGACAGCATAGCAAGCGCGCCAGCCAGAATGATCCACATGATAATAGTCCTGATAGGCTGGCGACGCGGTAAGGCGAACTTACTCTGGCACGATCTGCGTGACGCTGAAGTGACCGGTTCCGGCGGGCACCAGCTTCTGATGCAGCCATGGCAGCAGCTCTTCCATCTGTGCTTTCAGCTTCCACGGCGGGTTAATCACGATCATGCCGGAAGCCGTCATGCCGCGCTGATCGCTGTCCGGACGCACCGCCAGTTCAATCTGCAGAATGTTGCGGATATTGGTGGCCTGCAGATCTTTAACCATGTGTTTGATCTGCTGACGCATCACCACCGGATACCACAGCGCAAACACGCCGGTGGCGAAACGCTTGTGACCTTCCTGAATGCCTTTCACCACATCCTGATAATCGCTTTTCAACTCATACGGCGGATCGATCAGAATCAGGCCGCGACGGCTCAGCGGCGGCAGCTTGGCTTTCAGCTGTTGGTAGCCATCACCACGCGCCACGCGCGCACGGGAATCTTTGCTGAACTCGGTGCGCAGCAGCGGGTAATCGCTGGAGTGCAGCTCGGTCAGCTCCATTTTGTCCTCTTCACGCAGCAGGAAGCGGGCAATCAACGGCGAACCAGGATAGTACTTTAAGGTGCCGTGCGGATTGAGATTACGCACCGCCGAGAGATACGGCTTGAGCAACTCCGGCACATCCGGCTGCTGCCAGATGCGGCCAATGCCTTCCAGATATTCACCGGTACGCTCGGCGTGCTCTCCGCTCAGCAGGTAACGTCCGGCACCGGCGTGGGTATCCAGATAGAGGAAAGGTTTTTCCTTCTCCATCAGGGCGGTGAGGATCAGGCTTTCAACGGTGTGTTTCAGCACGTCGGCATGGTTGCCGGCATGAAAACTGTGGCGATAACTCAGCATAAAAAAAGGGGGTCCGCGGTTGCATCAAAGGGAGTGAAAACATCGTGTGTGGCGCGATTATAGCCGCGCTGCATAAAAATTGCTGACGTTTTGGCTGCCGCTTAAGTTTTGCGCCAATGCGCCGCTATAGCCGGTTGCGATCAGACTTCTTGTCGGTAATTTGCTACGAAATGACGTGATACTCGAAATTTCATCGCGGATTAAGTAAGTTAGTTTCCGATAACGAAGCGGTCATGAGCGAAATGCCAGGTGGTTCTGGCAGGAAACTTTCCGGTGAAGACCGTATAATTTTTTGCTTAAAGCATCTCAAACAACTCCTGGTGACAATAATGAAAAAAATGACTGGTGTCGCGGTGGCAAGCCTGTTGGTACTGACTGGCTGCGCGAAACAACAACCCGTTCATAGTTTAGTAACGCCGCCGACTGCGGACGAACAATCCGCCGCGCAAACCGCGCCAGAGCAGCAAGGTACGCCATTTGTGGCTTCAGCGCCGGCGCAACCCGCGACGGCTTCACTCAGTGACGACCGTTCCAGCAATATTCAGCAGTGCCGTAAAGAGCTCGACGCGATGCGTCTGTATAGCCAAGCGTCATTTGACAGCTATCAGGCCGAATTCCAGAAAATCGGTGCCCAGACCAATAAATACCTGCAAATTAAAGATTCCATTGGCGCGGATATTAACGACTTAGTGATGCCGCGTTATCAATTCCAGATTCGTGAATTGTGCTTCCGTATTAAGACACGTCTGTCACAGCTAATTATTCGTCAGGCCGGTTAAACATCTGTATTTAATCCCCTGAGCATTAAGCTGCCGTACGATAATTCCCGCTTTGCATGGGCTTCAGCACTATTAAACCAATAGCGCTGAAGCCTTTGTTGTCTTTTAAGCCGTGACAGGAACATGTGATGAGACAACGTCATCGGCGGTGATGCTGGATTATTACCGTGTTTTTACTCTCCGCCTGAGTCTTAGCGCAGCCTTTTCTTCATGGGTACAGGCTCAGTGGCATTGATTTTCCTGTCATCAAGCCGCATGTTAGTAAAATGCGTCGCGCGAGCATTCGCGCCACTACTTCATCATGAAAGGACTGCGCTTATGACCAATCCGTTACTCACGCCTTTTTCGCTGCCCCCGTTTTCTGCTATCAAACCTGAACATGTGGTTCCTGCGGTTACCGAAGCGCTGAACGACTGTCGCGCAGCGGTGGAGCGCGTTGTGGCGCAAGGCGCGCCTTACACCTGGGAAAATCTGGTGCAGCCGCTGGCTGAAGTTGACGATCGCTTAGGTCGCCTGTTCTCGCCGGTCAGCCATCTGAACTCGGTGAAAAACAGCCCGGAACTGCGCGAAGCTTACGAGCAAACGCTGCCGCTGCTGTCCGAATACAGCACCTGGGTCGGCCAGAATGAAGGTTTGTATCAGGCCTATCGCAACCTGAAAGAGGGCGATAGCTACGCGGCGCTGGATACCGCGCAGAAGAAAGCGGTGGATAACAGCCTGCGTGATTTCGAGCTGTCCGGTATCGGCCTCGATAAAGAGAAGCAAAAGCGCTACGGCGAAATCGCGGCACGTCTTTCTGAACTGGGTTCGACCTACAGCAACAACGTGCTCGACGCCACCATGGGCTGGAGCAAGCTGGTGACCGATGAAGCGGAGCTGGCGGGTATGCCGGAAAGCGCGCTGGCCGCCGCCAAAGCGCAGGCCGAAGCCAAAGAGCAACAAGGCTGGCTGCTGACGCTGGATATCCCAAGCTATCTGCCGGTGATGACTTACTGCGACAACGCTGCGCTGCGTGAAGAGCTGTACCGCGCGTATTCAACGCGTGCTTCCGAACAGGGCCCGAATGCCGGCAAATGGGACAACGGTCCGGTGATGGCGGAAGAGCTGGCGCTGCGTCATGAACTGGCTCAGCTGCTGGGCTTCGACTCTTACGCCGACAAATCGCTGGCAACCAAAATGGCGGAAAATCCGGCGCAGGTCATCGACTTCCTGACCGATCTGGCGAAACGCGCCCGTCCGCAGGGTGAAAAAGAGCTGGCTCAGCTGCGCGCCTTCGCGAAGAAAGAGTACGGCGTCGACGAGATGAATCCGTGGGATCTGACGTATTACGGCGAGAAACAGAAACAGCATCTCTACACCATCAGCGACGAGCAGCTGCGTCCGTACTTCCCGGAAGCGCGCGCGGTAAGTGGTCTGTTCGAGGTGGTTAAACGCATTTACGGCATCACCGCTAAAGAGCGTAAAGACGTCGATGTTTACCATCCAGACGTGCGCTTCTTCGACCTGTTCGACGAAAGCGGTGAACTGCGCGGCAGCTTCTACCTCGATCTCTACGCACGTGAACACAAGCGTGGCGGTGCGTGGATGGACGATTGCGTCGGCCAGATGCGTAAAGCCGACGGCAGTCTGCAGAAGCCGGTGGCCTATCTCACCTGCAACTTTAACCGTCCGCTGCAGGGCAAACCGGCGCTGTTCACGCACGATGAAGTGATCACGTTGTTCCATGAATTCGGTCACGGTCTGCATCATATGCTGACGCGCATCGAAACGCCGGGCGTGTCTGGCATCAGCGGTGTGCCGTGGGATGCCGTCGAGCTGCCGAGCCAGTTTATGGAAAACTGGTGCTGGGAGCCGGAAGCGCTGGCGTTTATCTCCGGCCACTACGAAACCGGCGAACCGCTGCCGAAGGAACTGCTGGATAAAATGCTGGCGGCGAAAAACTATCAGGCGGCGCTGTTTATCCTGCGTCAGCTGGAGTTCGGCCTGTTCGATTTCCGTCTGCATACCGAGTTCGATCCCGCGCAAGGTGCGCGCATCCTCGAAACCCTGCGTGAAGTGAAGAAGCAGGTTGCCGTGGTGCCAAGCCCGGAATGGGGCCGTTTCCCGCACGCCTTCAGCCACGTCTTTGCTGGCGGATATGCGGCCGGTTACTACAGCTATCTGTGGGCCGACGTGCTGGCTGCCGATGCCTATTCGCGCTTCGAAGAAGAGGGCATTTTCAACCGTCAGACTGGTCAGTCGTTCCTCGACAACATCCTGACGCGTGGCGGTTCCGAAGAGCCAATGGAGCTGTTCAAACGCTTCCGTGGTCGTGAACCGCAGCTCGATGCGATGCTGGAACACTACGGAATTCAGGGATAAACCGGCTTGTGAAAATTGGTCTAATCGATGAAACGGGCGCCGGAGACGGCGCCTTATTACATTTAGCCGAGCGCTGGGGTTTGCAGCAGGACGAACAGGCGACGATGGCGCTGGTGTTAACCGCTGAGCATCTTGAGTTGCGTAAACTGGATGAGCCGAAACTCGGCGGCATCTTCGTGGATTTCGTCTCGGGCGCGATGGCGCATCGGCGTAAATTTGGCGGCGGTCGCGGCGAAGCGGTGGCAAAAGCGGTCGGCATCAAAAGTGGTTATCTGCCAGATGTGGTTGATGCAACGGCCGGTTTGGGGCGCGATGCGTTTGTGCTGGCGGCGCTGGGCTGTCGCGTGCGCATGCTGGAGCGCCATCCGGTGGTGGCGGCCTTGCTGGACGATGGTTTGCGTCGCGGTTATCAGGATGCGGAGATTGGCGGCTGGCTGCGCGATCGGCTGACGCTGCTGCACGCTGTTAGCCAGCAAGCGCTGAGCGATATCACGCCCGCGCCGGATGTGGTCTATCTCGATCCGATGTATCCGCATCGCCAGAAAAGCGCGATGGTGAAGAAAGAGATGCGGGTGTTTCAGTCGCTGGTCGGTGCGGATGATGATGCTGATGCGTTGCTGGAACCGGCGCGCCGTCTGGCGAAGAAGCGCATTGTGGTGAAGCGTCCGGATTACGCGCCGCCGTTAGCGGGCGTGGTGACGCAGGATGCGGTGGTCACCAAAAGCCATCGCTTTGATATTTATCCGCCGCTGGGGTAATAACGCAAACAATGCGCAATACATTGCGCCGCTACAAAAAATCAGGCCGGTAACCCGGCCTGATTTTTATTCTTCGTCTTCGTCGCGCAACGGCACAATCAACATGTCGATATGCACGGTGTTAATCAACTGGCGCGCCGATGACATCAGCTTGCTCCAGAAGTCCTGATGGTGACCACACACCACCAAATCCACATCATATTTCTTAATCGCATCCACCAGCACCTGGCCAAGATCGCCGCTGCCGCTCAGAGTTTCACTGATCGGATAACCGGCGTTAATAGACAGCTCTTTCAGCGCGGTGTGCGTCTCTTCAGAAATACGCTTCTGCATGTCGCCCAGATTGACATCAATCAGCCCGGTGTAGAGGTCTGAATAGTTCACATCAACGTGGATCAGCGAGATTTTTGCATCATAAGGACGGGCCAGCGAAACGGCTTTATCAACCAGCAACTGGCTTTCCGGGGAAAGGTCTACTGCAATCAGGATGTGTTTATAAGCCATGATAAAACTCCTTTCTCAAGATTCGGGGCAATCTTCCTGCTTTCACGGTCGGCGATTCCTTTGCGCGAGACGGCGATGAAGCGCCACCAACCAACTATTTCAGCCTTGCAGGCGGTTTTTGTTATGTCCTGAGTATAGCCAGAGTTGTTAACAAATGCTGCAAGCGCAAGTTCGCTTGTGAGGAAGATCAAGCGTTATCGGCTTTTTCACTCGCCCTGAACGAAAATCATCGCTGGAAAAAAATTCAACAGATCTCCTACACTGAAAATAAGTGCCACTGCCATATGCGTTGCGCACTCAGGTTCGCATAACAACAATGCAATCGACATCATTCAATGGCTGGTTTATTTCCCGTGCGGCGTCTACAGCAATTCCCCGCTGCGTTCGACGTCGTTGCGGCTCCAGCCGGGAGGGGAACATGATCAGCACTATCGCGCTTTTTTGGGCTCTGTGTGTGGTTTGTCTGGTGAATATGGCGCGCTATTTCTCTTCTTTGCGCTCACTTTTAGCCGTTTTGCGCGGTTGCGATCCGCTGTTATATCAATACGTGGATGGTGCGGGTTTCTTCACGTCGCACGGGCAGCCGAGTAAGCAGGTGCGGCTGGTGCGCTATATCTGGGAGAAGCGCTATCACGATCATCATGACGACGAGTTCATTCGCCGCTGTGAGCGCGTGCGCGGGCAGTTTGTGCTGACCAGCGGGCTCTGCTTTTTGGTGGTGGTGAGTTTGATTGCGATGGCTATCTGGCAATAAAAAAGGGCAATAAAAAGGGCGACATCGCGTCGCCCTCATACCCGTCATACTTCGAATCACAGCCGCGTTAGCTGCGCGAGTTCACCTCAGTCACTTACTTGAGTAAGCTCCTGAGGATTCACTCACTTGCCGCCTTGCTGTCATCCGAATTATTTAGGGTATCCATCAGATCAGTTTCAGTGCAATCCAGTAGAGCGAACCCGACAGCAAAATACACACCGGCAAGGTGAACACCCACGCCATAGCGATATTTTTGATGGTGCGACTCTGCAATCCACCGCCATCGACCAGCATGGTACCGGCCACCGACGACGACAGAATGTGCGTGGTAGAAACGGGCATACCGGTGTAACTGGCCACGCCAATCGATACCGCGGCCGTCACCTGCGCCGACATCCCTTGCGCATACGTCATGCCTTTCTTACCGATTTTCTCACCAATGGTGGTGGCAACACGACGCCAGCCAATCATGGTGCCGATGCCCAGCGCCAGCGCCACAGCCACAATAATCCAGATCGGTGCGTACTCAACGGTGCCCAGCAAATCGCTTTTCAGCTTGTTGAGGAAGCGCTTATCGTCCGCGCTGGTTTCCGGCAGCTTGGCCACTTTATCTACGGTATCGGAAACGCACAGCAGCAGGCGACGCATCTGGCTGCGTTGATCAACCGTCAGCTGATCGTAGCTCTGCAGATTGTTCAGCAGCAGCTGCGCACGATCGATAGCCTGCAGCGCACGGCTGCTGTCGCAATGGAACTCCTGCGGACCGCCAAGCGATTCATCTGGCGTTGGCACCACAGGCGGCGCCATCTGCACCATGTGCGTCAGTGATTCGTTGTGCTGCTGATAATACTGCTCCAGATGGTTTACGGCATCGCGCGTGCGGGTGATGTCATAACCCGACGCATTCAGGTTCACCACAAAACCAGCCGGCGCAACGCCGATCAGCACCAGCATAATCAGGCCAATGCCTTTCTGACCATCGTTAGCGCCGTGTGAGTAGCTCACGCCAATCGCGGAAACGATCAGGGCAATGCGCGTCCAGAACGGGGGCTTTTTCTTGCCATCAATCTTTTCACGGTCAGCAGGCGTCATGTGGATGCGTGAACGCTTGGTGGTTCCGCTCCAGTAGCGACGCAGGATAAAGATCAGACCGCCTGCAATCACCAGACCTACAATCGGCGAAAGAATCAGGGACATGAAGATATTGATGACTTTCGGCAGGTTGAGCGCGTCAACCACCGAGGTGCCGGTCATCAGGGCGTTGGTGAGACCAATACCGATGATGGCGCCAATCAATGTGTGAGAACTGGACGCCGGCAAACCCAAATACCAGGTGCCAAGGTTCCAGATAATCGCGGCCAGCAGCATGGAGAAGACCATGGCGAGTCCGTGAGCCGAACCGACATTCAACAGTAAATCGGTCGGAAGCATGTGAACGATGGCATACGCCACGCTCAATCCACCAAGCAAAACACCTAAGAAGTTGAAAACACCCGCCATGACAACCGCCAGTTGCGCCCGCATCGCACGGGTATAAATGACAGTCGCGACCGCGTTAGCAGTGTCGTGAAAACCGTTGATTGCTTCGTAAAACAATACAAACAGCAGAGCAAGAATCAGTAACAGGCTGGTACTGAGGTCGAGACCAGCAAACAGATGTAGCATAAACGTTACGCCATTTTGGGAGGACATGAACGCGGCGCATTATCTGCGACAACGTGCGCGATATGAAAGAAAAATATAGCTCTTTATTGTCTTAAAATTGTAATGCAGCGTATAGATTTAGCTGAAAACAGCTTAAAATTAGTAAGTTACATTATGACACATTTACGGCATTTTTTTGAAGCTGGCGCTAAAAGCCGCAAATCCCTACAATCAGCGCCTTTCGAGCAAGGCGGATAAAAGCAGTGGAAAAGTTTGACGTTATCATTATTGGTGCAGGCGCAGCCGGCATGTTCTGCGCTGCGCAGGCAGGGCAATTGGGTCGCCGCGTATTGCTGCTGGATAACGGCAAAAAAGCCGGTCGCAAGATTTTGATGTCGGGCGGCGGTCGCTGCAACTTCACCAACATGCACACCGAACCGGCGGCGTATCTGTCGCACAATCCGCATTTCTGCAAATCGGCGCTGGCGCGCTACAACCAGTGGGATTTCATCGATCTGGTCAATCGCCACGGCATTGCGTATCACGAGAAAACGCTCGGGCAATTATTCTGCGATGACTCCGCACAGCAGATTGTCGATCTGCTGTTGAAAGAGTGTGATGCCGGCCAGGTGACGCTGCGCCTGCGCAGTGAAGTGCTGAGCGTTGAGCGCGACGATAACGGTTATACCTTGCAGCTGAACGGCACATCGGTGCAGGCAGAAAAACTGGTGATCGCCAGCGGCGGGCTCTCGATGCCAGGCCTCGGCGCCACGCCGTTTGGCTATAAAGTGGCGGAACAGTTCGGCCTGAAAGTGTTCCCGACGCGTGCGGCATTGGTGCCGTTCACGCTGCATAAACCGCTGCTGGAACAGCTCAACACGCTGTCGGGCGTCGCGCTGCCCACCACCATCACCGCGCAGGACGGCACCTTATTTAAAGAAGCGATGCTGTTTACCCATCGCGGCTTATCGGGGCCCGCCGTGCTGCAAATCTCCAGCTACTGGCAGCCGGGTGAATTCGTCACCATTGATTTGTCACCTGCCACTTCGCTGGATGATTTCATTCATGTGCAGCGCGAAGCGCATCCCAATCTCAGCCTGAAAAACAGTCTGGCGAAAATTCTGCCAAAACGGTTGGTGGAAGTGCTGCAGGAGCTAAAGCAGATTCCTGACGTCACGCTGAAGCAGCTTAACAGCAAGCAGCAGGGCGAACTGGTCAGCACGCTGCATCAATGGCGCGTGCAGCCAAACGGCACCGAAGGCTATCGCACCGCAGAAGTGACGCTAGGCGGCGTCGATACCACCCAACTGTCGTCAAAAACCATGGAAGCGCGCGATGTGCCAGGTTTGTTCTTTATCGGCGAAGTGGTGGACGTTACCGGTTGGCTGGGCGGCTACAACTTCCAGTGGGCGTGGAGCTCGGCCTGGGCGTGCGCGCAGGCGCTTTAAAAGGTAATCTTTACACCCAGTTGTGTCTGCCAGTTGCTGGCACCTTCCTGACTTAGGCGATGTTGCCACTTAAGCTGGCTATTAAGCTGAACATTCTCAGTCAGTTGCCAGCCAACGTCGCCGCTATATTGCAGGTGCTTACCGCCTCGGCCAGTACGCAGATTATCTTTATCTACCGCAACATTGCCCGCATGGCCGCTGTACTGCACATAGCGTGTTTCAAGGCCAAATTTCAGGCTATCTGTTGGTCTGAAGTCATATTTCATACCGCCAGAGAACTGCAGCTGTTTTTGCTGTGAATAACCAATATGTAGATTGTCGTTGTCATGAATATCCTTGATGCGTGCCCATTGCATGGTGGCGCCCAGCACTGGGGTGAACGCATGTGAACCCTGCTGCCAGCGCCAGCCAACATCCATACCGATATTGGCGCTGCGGGCTTTTACCTGCGCCACCTTATCTTTTTCATCACTGCTTATATTGCCGCGATAGTGACCGACGCTAATCGGCAGAGCCAGTTGCAGGCCATGCTGTGGCTGCCAGCTCAACATGGCATTGATACCTTGAGTATCAACCTGCCCGTGGCTGTTGCCGCTGGACTGTGAGGGCTCCAGAGTGAAGTGACCTTTACTGATCGCCACACTCAGTGCCAGCTGTCGTTGCTCATCTTCCGTCAGTAATCCACGTAAGCCTACCAGCCAGCCGTAATAGCGGTTTTCACTCTGGTTGTGATTGGCTTCGCTGCGATAGCGCTCATCAACGCTAAAACCCGAAATGAACAGGTCATGGCGACCATCCCGACCTGCAAGTTGTGCATCATAGATAAAGCGTGCTTGCAGATTTTCATCCATACCAAAGAGTGCGGCAGGCAGAGCGGCATAAGCTGGGATTTGTGGCTTAGGTCCTGGCACGGAGGGCGGCGGCGGGGGAGGTGGATTGCCATCGAGCACGGGGTCGATCAGATCCGGATCGGGTGGAAGCGGAGCAATCATCGAGCTCTGCAGCCGGTAAAACCAAAATAAATGGGGCCTGCTACCGGCAAGCTTTCCCTGAATATGCGGGCGATTAGCCGCCGGATTGAAATCATCATACCAGCTGTTTCGTGCGAAAAATTTCCCCACCATTTTTAAGCTGTCAGCGGCTGCATGTTTAACGTTATGCAACAGCGAATCGGAGTGGGGATGCTCGGATAAAGGCGCTAAAACCGCTTCGGTTGATGAGTGAGAAAGGGGGGTTACAGGAAGCGGTGGAATGTCTGAAGAAAAGGGTTTTATCTCTTTAGCATATAACGGCTCGAAGCTACAAAGTGCACCGATAGCCAGCGTCAGCTGAGTCAGGTTCATCGTATCTGGTCGATTTATGGCGAAAGGGTTTGCAACTTATAGTGACCTGTTAGTCGAGCTATTTAAGACCTGTCTTGTTTTGACGGGCAAAATGAATCGCTCGGCAGCTGATCACAGTTAACTGGTTACGTTATGGATGCGGCCGGCAAAATATGTGCGGCCAGCCGAATGCTGTTACTATCGCGCGTTTCCTTTTTCCAGCGGATAAACCATTCATGTTAAAACTCAAATTTATTGTGCCGTTGCTGATCGTCATCAGTGCCGCGGTTTGGTGGCTGATGCCGCATTACAGCGATGAGGACAAAGGCTATTACATCGCCATGTTCTGTTCGCTGACTCACGACGGACGCGGCAATACCGCGCAGGATATGCAGCAGATTATTGAAGGCAGTAATGCAGATTACGCATTGCAGAAGATTCATTTCCAACAGGGTTTGGCTGATCATCTGCAAGCGGTGTGGCAGGATTTGTCGCCCGAACAGCAGCAACAAGCGCGGCAGGAAAGACTCTCCTGCCGCCGTTTGATGTCTGAGAAATTGCTACCGGGCCAGCCGGTTCAGTAATTATTGAACGGGCAGCGCAGGGATTAAAAGCTGCGCCGCCGTTTTAAGAAGCCGCTCAACACCTTCCCGCTCCCATATCGCAAAACGTTTCGCAGCAGAATCTGACGCCAATTTTGCGAGACGCCCCGCATCCGCTTGGACGTTACTTGTTGTACTAATTGATATTTTTCGCAGCGCCGCGCAAAATACACACAGTCACATGGTGCAGCAATCGCTCGCTGAGCATGATGTTGGCACGCGCCTCACATCAACTCAGGAGCTTCACGGATGACACTCGCGATGATGAACACACACAAAGCCTTTAAAGCACTGCAGTTGGCCGGCGTCAGCGACCAACAGGCCGAAGCCATGGTCGAGATCTTTACTGAGATGCAGCAGGATAATGCGTTATCTCGTGCTGATTTAATGAAGGCCGGTGAAGGAATTACAGGGAGCATTAAAGAACTGGATGTTCGACTTACCGGCGATATCAGAGAGCTGGATATTCGGCTTACTGGTGCGATTAAAGAACTGGATAAGCGGCTGAGTGGTGCGATTAAAGAGCTGGATGACCGGCTTAGTGCTGCTATTCGAGAACTGGAGGTTCGGCTTACTAATCTGGATGTTCGACTGAGTAGTGAGATTAAAGCAGTCGATGTTCGCCTGACCAGAGTCGAAGCTCGCCTTGATCGCATAGAAAAAGACATTGAAGTTATCAAAGCCGATGTCTCTGCTTTAAAAACCGATATGCGCTGGATCAAACGTTTGCTAATGGTGATGACCACCACGATGGTCATTGCAGCGATCAAATACATTTTCTCTTAGATCTTGTGCTCCTGCGGCAGGAGTACAGTCGGCTGTACTCTCAGCGCGGCGCGATTCACATTCCCGCACACGCGCTGCCAGCAAACGCGCTCAGCGCCGCGTAATTTGAAGCGGCGCACACTTATCACGAAGTAAAACTACAACACTGCGCTCCAGATCATCAGACTGGAGTCCAGCATGTTGGAAATTACGCCTGTCCCCGCGCTGACGCGCGCCATTGCGATTCTCGACTTTATTGCCCAGCACGGACCGTGCAGTGCCGCCGAGATCATCGAAACGCTGGCGCTTCCCAAAAGCAGCGCCTATCTGCTATTCGCTGAACTGAAAAAACAGCGTCTGATCACTATCGATCGCAACAACAACTATTGCCTGTGGACGCGGCTGGTGGAGTTTGCCGGTCACGCACTGCAGCGCATGGATATCCGCGATATTGCGCGTCCACCTCTGACACGTTTAATGCAGCAGACCAATCTGCTGTGCCACCTCGGCATCCTCGAGGGTGGTCACGCCTGTTACATCCTCAAACTCGAATCCGCCGCCACCATCAGCGTGCGCTCACACGAAGGCAAAAGCCTGTCGCTGTATCGCTCGGGCATTGGCAAATGTCTGCTTGCCTGGCAGCAACCTGAAGAGCAGGAACGCATCATCAGCGGCCTGCGTTTTGTGGCGGTGACGCCAACCTCGCTGCGTAATGCCGACGCGCTGCGTACCGAGCTGGCACGCATTCGCCGTCAGGGCTGGAGCTTTGATAACGGTGAAGATTATCCCGATGTGCGCTGCGTCGCCGCGCCGATTTTCAATGCCCGCCAGCAGCTCGTCGCCGCCATTTCGCTGGTGGGCACCCGACTCGACATTGACGACGACAAACGCGATTACCTTGCTGGCCAGGCGATTGCCTGCGCCCGCGATATTTCCCGTCTGCTGGGCTGGCGTAGCCCGGCGGAAAAACACGCCTCGTAACCAGGAGAAGAGCATGTCCCTACCTAAAATTAAAACTGTCCGCGCCTACTTTGCCGGTGGCGCTACCGCGGATAAAGCAGCGGCTGGCGGCGATTATCACGATCAAGGTGCCAATCACTGGATTGACGACCACGTCGCCACGCCCATGAGCAAATACAAGCAGTATGAGCAGTCGCGTCAATCCTTTGGCATCAACGTGTTAGGCACGCTAATTGTCGAAGTCGAAGCCGATAACGGTCAAACCGGTTTTGCCATTACCACCGGCGGCGAAATGGGCTGCTTCATCGTGGAAAAGCATCTCAACCGCTTCCTTGAAGGACGCTGCGTCAGCGATATCAAACTGATTCACGACCAGATGATGAACGCCACCCTGTATTACGCCGGATCGGGCGGCCTGGTGATGAACACCATTTCATGTGTCGATTTGGCGCTATGGGATCTGTTCGGCAAAGTCACCGATCTGCCGGTGTACAAACTGCTGGGCGGCGCGGTACGCGATGAACTGCAGTTCTACGCCACCGGTGCGCGTCCGGACCTGGCGCAGCAGATGGGCTTTATCGGCGGCAAAATGGCGGTGCAGTGGGGACCGCACGATGGCGATGAAGGCATCCGTAAAGAGGTGGCGCGCATCGCTCACTATCGCGAAAGTTGCGGCCCGGATTTCTGGCTGATGCTTGATTGCTGGATGAGCCAGGACGTCAATTTCGCCACCAGGCTGGCCCACGCCTGCGCACCTTATAACGTCAAGTGGCTGGAAGAGTGTTTGCCGCCGCAACAGTTCGAAGGATACGCCCAGCTGAAACAGCAAGCGCCGCAGGGCATGTTGATCACCAGCGGCGAACATCACGGCACGCTGCAATCTTTCCGCACGCTGGCTGAAACCGGCATCGATATTTTGCAGCCTGATGTCGGTTGGTGCGGCGGCCTGACCACGCTGGTGGAAGTGGCGGCGCTGGCGAAATCACGCGGCCAGCTGGTGGTGCCGCACGGCTCCTCGGTTTACTCGCATCACGCGGTGATCACCTTCACCAACAGCCCATTCAGTGAATTCCTGATGACCAGCCCGGATTGCAGCACGCTGCGCCCGCAGTTTGATCCGCTGCTGATCAACGAACCGGTACCGGTTAACGGTCGCATGCACAAATCGGTGCTGGATAAACCGGGCTTCGGCGTGGAGCTGAATCGCGATGGACTGAAGCGTCCTTATCAACACTAATCGCAGCGGCTGCGGCGACGCGTCGCAGCCCTGCGTGAGGGTTTACCATGAATAATCTGGTGTTAAGCGCGGTTAAAAAGAATCGCGCACGTCTTATTCCTTTCATGTTGATGCTCTACGTGCTGGCGTTTCTCGATCGCGCCAACATTGGTTTCGCCAAAGAGGCATATCAACTTGATACCGGCCTGAGTAATGAAGCTTACGCGTTAGGTGCTGGAATCTTCTTTGTGGTGTACGCGCTGCTTGGCGTGCCGGCCAATTTGCTGATGCGACGCTTTGGCGCGCGCAGCTGGATTGGCGGCACCACGCTGCTGTGGGGATTGCTTTCGGCGGCGATGGCATTTGCTGATACCGAAGCCAAATTCCTGCTGGTGCGTACCTTGCTCGGCGCCGCTGAGGCGGGTTTCTTCCCGGGCATGATTTATCTGACCTCGCTGTGGTTCCCGCAACAGCAGCGCGCTAGCGTCATGGGACTGTTCTACATGGGCGCGCCGCTGGCGTTGACGCTGGGTTCACCGCTCTCTGGCGCACTGCTGGAAATGCACGGCGTGCTAGGCCATCCCGGCTGGTTCTGGATGTTTATCATTGAAGGATTACTGGCGGTGGCAGCCGGCGTTTTCACTTTCAGCTATATCGACGACACACCGGCGAAAGCGCGTTTTCTCAGCGCCGAGGAGAAGCGGGCGCTGCAACGTCAGCTGGAGAGCGAAGAGCAGCAGAAGCCGACTTCACATCTGCGTGATGCGCTGCGCAATGGTCGCGTCTGGCAGCTCGCCATTATCTATATGACCATTCAGATAGCGGTTTATGGCCTGATTTTCTTCCTGCCTTCTCAGGTCGCAGCGTTGTTGGGCACCAAAGTCGGTTTCCTCGCCTCGCTGGTGGCGGCCATTCCGTGGGTGGCCGCGCTGTTTGGCACCTGGCTGATTCCGCGCTATTCCGACCGCAGCGGCGAGCGTCGCCGGGTCGCGGCGTTCACCTTGCTGGCTGCTGCCGTCGGGATTGGTTTGTCCGGATTGGTTTCGCCGCTGTTGGCCATCATTGCGCTTAGCGTCGCAGCGGTGGGTTTTATTGCCGTGCAGCCGGTGTTCTGGACCATGCCGACGCAGCTGCTTTCTGGCACTGCGCTGGCGGCGGGCATCGGCTTCGTCAATTTGTTTGGTGCTGTAGGTGGCTTCCTCGCACCGCTGATTCGCGTAAATGCCGAAATGCACTTTAACAGCAGCGCTGCCGGATTGCTGGCGCTGGCGCTAATTGCCGCCATCGGTTCACTCATTATCCTCAGCCTGAAAGTGGAGCGTCAGTTGCCACACTCTCAGCAGCCAAGTCATTAAGTAAGGAGCAGCTATGCAGGATCCGTTAAATAATCCCTTCAAAGCCGGATTGGCGAAAGGCGAAACGCAGATTGGTTTGTGGCTGAGCAGCACATCGTCGTATCTGGCCGAAATTGCTGCCACCAGCGGCTACGACTGGTTATTGATAGATGGCGAACACGCCCCGAATACCGTACAGGATCTCTATCATCAATTGCAGGCCGTTGCGCCTTATCGCAGCCAGCCGGTGATACGGCCAATCGAATTCCAGACCGCACTGATTAAGCAGGTGCTGGATATCGGTGCGCGCACCTTGCTGGTGCCGATGATCGATACCGCTGAGCAGGCACAGGCGCTGGTGAAGGCGACGCGCTATCCGCCTTATGGCACGCGCGGCGTCGGCGCAGGCGTGGCGCGGGCGGCACGTTGGGGGCGCGTGGAAAATTATATGGCGCGCGCCAATGAAGAGTTATGCCTGCTGATTCAGGCCGAAAGCAAAACGGCGATTGATAATCTCGATGCGTTGCTGGAGGTTGAGGGCGTTGACGGAATCTTTATTGGTCCGGCTGATTTGTCAGCCTCATTGGGCTATCCCGATAATGCCGGGCATCCTGAAGTGCAGAAAGTGATTGAGCAGAGTATCAAACGCATCCGCAGCGCAGGAAAAGCGGCCGGTTTTCTGGCGGTTAATCTGGAGATGGCGGAACGCGCTATTCATTGGGGAGCTAATTTCGTTGCCGTCGGTGTGGATACCATGCTGTATACCGATGCGCTGGATAATCGGCTCGCGCATTTTAAAAAGAGCGTAAATGCGCTGAATAAATCGAGTTACTAATTGAGAAACGGATGGTATGCCATCCGTTTCTATTCAATTAAAGCGTTCATGAATTGGAATGAAGAAGTCTGTTGGCGTCAAATGGCGCCAAAAAAGAGTCAATTATTTATCAACGCATCGCACAACCAATTCGCGGCATATATTTATCGTTACGTACCGCGGGCGTGATAATTGCTTTATTGCGTTCCGTGGCGTCAAATTCCGCCTGACGGCAAAGCACACAGGGATCGCTACTTTCACGCATTGCAAGTTTGGCTTCCTCATCCAGCTGGCGCTTACGGCAATAAAGAGGCGTGCAGCCCAGCACATGTTTAAATGAGCGCGTGAAAGATTGTTGGCTTTCAAAATGATATTTCACTGCCAGGCTAATAATTGGCACATTGCTGTCTTTTAAGTCATTAATGCAATGAGCCAGTTTCTTTTTTCGGATGTAGCGTGCCAGCGTCTCATTGTGATAACGGGCGAAGAGTTTCTGTAAATACCATTTCGAATAGCCAGACTTCAGTGCAATATCATCAATCGTTAAACGTTGATCCAGGTTAGCCATAATCCATTCGGTTACCGAATCAATTACCCCTTCATTATATTTTTGCTGTGTCATCATAGTCCTCCATTAACAGTGGCAGAGTGTAATTTAATTAATCTTTCCAATCTGCAATTAATGTAAAGTTTTCTGGTTATTTGGCTGTTTTAATATTTGTCATCAAGACCGGTCTTGGTTTTCGTGAATTTACAGGTTTTCTTGTTGTGATGATGTTGAGTATTTATCGTAATAACGGGCGTTATTATTAACTCAAATTTTTCATCGCTTCGCGGCGCTTAATTGTAAAAGGTGTGCTTTCTGGCGGCACACCTCATCAATACTTAACGCGGATTAACGTGCCACACTGAAGGTTTTCACTGTTGAGGAATCACCTAATGGGTTTTCGTTTCAAGCCAAAACAGTCACTTGCCGTGATTCTGGCATCAGTGGCATTAGGCGCTGTTGCTCCGGCGCTCGCCGCCAATGTGTATGGTGAACAGCTCGAAGGCTTTAACTATCCCTATCCGCTGCAGCACTTTAACTTCTCCTCGCAGCAGCAAGCGCTGAGTATGGGTTATATGGATGTCAAACCTACGCAGCAGGCCAACGGTGAAACCGTGGTGCTGATGCACGGCAAGAACTTCTGTGGCGCAACCTGGGATGACACCATCAAAGCGCTGAGCCAGAAAGGTTATCGCGTCATCGCGCCAGATCAGATTGGCTTCTGCAGCTCAACTAAACCAGCTAACTATCAATACACCTTCCAGCAACTGGCACAGAACACCCATCAACTGTTGCAGCAACTGGGTATCGACAACGCCATTATGGTTGGGCACTCGACCGGCGGCATGCTGGCGACGCGCTATGCGCTGATGTACCCCAGACAAACGCAGAAGCTGGTGCTGGTCAATCCCATCGGCTTAGAAGACTGGAAAGCCAAAGGCGCGCCGTGGCGCTCGGTGGATCAGTGGTATCAGCGTGAACTCAAGCTGGATGCGGCGGGCATCAAGAAGTACGAACAGCAGACATATTACAGCGGCCAGTGGAAGCCGGAGTATGACAAATGGGTCGATATGCTGGCTGGGCTAAACAGCGGGCCAGGCCACAAGAAAGTGGCGTGGAACTCGGCGCTCATCTACGACATGATTTTCACTCAGCCGGTGTATTACGAGTTTAAAGATCTACTCGTGCCGACCACGTTGATGATTGGCACCGCAGATACCACGGCGATTGGCAGTGATATCGCGCCGCCGGAAGTGAAAGCAAAACTCGGGCATTACAATGTATTGGGTAAGCAGGTGGCGCAACTGATTCCCGGCGCACGCTTAATCGAATTCCCGGGCATGGGGCACGCGCCGCAGATGGAAGAACCGCAGACGTTTAATCAGGCATTGATCACGGATTTAGTGGGTCATTAATTGCAGGGTCGCCATTCACGGCGACCAACATCAACTCAACTTCTTTTTCCCGTTCTTAGCGGCGTACATCCGTTCGTCGCTACCTTCCAGCAGCTGTTCCAGCGACTGCGGATGATCGGGATCGAACTCAACAATGCCCGATGAGAAGTGCAAAGCGTAGCGGCGCTCGAGGTTCTGGGTTTGCTGTTGCAGGAAACCATCAAAGCGCGCCAACACACCTTCGGCATCGGCTTGCTGCAAGCCATTAAACAGCACCACAAATTCGTCGCCGCCCAAACGAGCAAAGATATCCGCATGGCGAAAACTCACCTTCATGGCGTTGGCAAAGTCCATTAATGCGCGGTCGCCTTCGCGATGACCGAGCGTATCGTTAATGGCTTTAAAGCGATCGAGATCGAGGAAAGTCAGGCTGGCCGGTAACTGCTTCAGCTGGCACTCATTCAGCGCCAACTGGCCGAGCGTCATAAAGCCACGGCGGTTGGTGATTTGCGTCAGTTCATCGGATGTTGCGGTCTGGAACGCCACCAGCTCCGCTTCCGCCATTGCGGCTAAATCACGCAATGTATGGATATCATCCGCATCGAACTGGCGCGCATGATGATCGATAATGCACAAGGTGCCGACTTTCGCACCAGCCGGCGTGCGCAATGGGCAACCGGCGTAGAAAAGCACCGGATTTTCGGCATTTTTAACCAGTGGATTATCGAAGAAGCGCTCGTCATCAAGCGCGTTTTCCACCACCATCACATCATCCTGCAGCACGGCGTGGCCACAGAAAGAGGTATTACGCGGTGCGGTGATATCGCTTGAACCCGCAGTGGATTTGAACCACTGATGGTCCTCTTCCAGCAGGCTGACCAGCGCAACGGGTACACCAAACAAACGACGGGCAAGGCGGGTTAAACGGTCGAAACGCTCTTCGGCAGGCGTGTGCAGAATGTTGAGCGCACGTAACTGGGCCAGACGATATGACTCGTCCGCAGGCAGTGCAGGTGCTTTCATCGCGTTACTCTTATTAATTATGGAATTACAGAAACACTGGTGTTTAAGCCACAAAGGCTGAAAGCGCCTGGCAACGGTATGCGATGTCCGATGCCAGGCGTAACGATAATCAGAGCACTTTTTGCTCAGCGAGATCAAGGGCAAAATAGCTGAAAATGAGATCCGCGCCGGCACGTTTAATCGCGCCAAGGCTCTCCAGAACCACATTACGTTCGTCGATGGCACCCGCCTGCGCGGCGAATTTGATCATCGCGTACTCACCGCTCACCTGGTACGCAGCGAGCGGCAGCGTGGTGCGTTCGCGGATATCGCGCAGGATATCGAGGTAAGCGCCAGCTGGTTTTACCATCAGAGAATCTGCACCTTCCGCTTCATCAAGCAGCGACTCACGCAGCGCTTCACGGCGGTTCATCGGATTCATCTGGTAAGTCTTACGATCGCCTTTCAGCGCGGTGCCTGCGGCTTCACGGAACGGGCCGTAGAAGGAGGACGCGAACTTCGTCGAATAAGACATGATGGCGGTATCGGTGAAGCCGGCGGCGTCGAGCGCCTGGCGAATGGCTTTCACCTGGCCATCCATCGCGGCAGAAGGAGCGATAAAGTCTGCGCCGGCTTGTGCCGCAACCACGGCTTGCTTGCCGAGGTTAATCAGCGTTTGGTCGTTATCGACGCCGTGATCGCACAGCACGCCGCAATGGCCGTGGCTGGTGTATTCGCAGAAGCAGGTATCAGACATCACGATCATTTCTGGCACGGTGTCTTTGCAGATACGTGACATACGCGCCACTAAACCGTTTTCATTCCAGGCATCGCTGCCGGTGGCGTCGGTGTGGTGGGAAATACCGAAGGTCATCACTGAACGAATGCCCGCTTTGGCAATACGTTCAATCTCATAAGCTAAACGTTTCTCGGGGATACGCACCACGCCCGGCATGGCGTTAATGGGCACATACTCGTCCACGCCTTCTTCAACGAAAATGGGCAGTGCCAAATCGTTGATGCTGAGGTGAGATTCCTGGAACATTTCGCGCATTGACGCGCTTTTGCGCAGCCTTCTTGGGCGCTGGATCAGATTAAATTCAGACATGCTTTACAACTTATGCAGGTTAAAAAAGTGGCAATAGTTTACCCCTTTTCGCGGCTGTGCATGAAGGATTGTGTGCGGAAACGAAAACTCCCGCCGGGTGGCGGGAGTAGGGAAGATTACTCGTTGATGTCCGGATGCTGCTGCACCAGGTTTTTACGTTTCGCCTCAAGCTTGGCGATCTCGTCATCAATATCTTCGATTTTCTGCTCGATGTTGTCGTGATGCTCCTGCAGGATTTCACGTGCTTCATCCATGTCCGACGCGGCTGGCGTAGCACCGCGCAGCGGCTTATTGGCGGTCTCTTTCATGAAGATACCGGTAATCAAACCAATCACCGCGACAACCATTAGGTAGTATGCCGGCATATACAGATTGTTGGTGGCTTCCACTAAATAAGCGGCGAATGTCGGTGTTAAACCGGCAATCAGCACCGAAATATTGAAGGCACTTGCCAATGCGCTGTAGCGAATGTGGGTTGGGAACATCGCAGGTAGCGAGGATGCCATTACACCGGTAAAGGCGTTTAAGATCACAGCCATCAGCAACAGACCGGCAAAAATCAGACCCAGCACGCCACTGTTAATCAGCATAAAGGCCGGAATCGCGAAGGCAAACAGGGCGATACTGCCGATGATGACAAATGGACGACGTCCAAAGCGGTCACTCAGCATGCCCATTACTGGCTGCACAAACAACATACCCATCATAATGGCGATGATGATCAATACGCCGTGATCTTCCGAGTAGTGCAGGTTATGTGACAGGTAACTCGGCATGTAGGTCAACAGCATGTAGTAGGTCACGTTGGTGGCAATCACCAGACCGATACAGGCCAACAGGCTTTTCCAGTGTTTGGTCGCGATCTCTTTAAACGACACTTTCGGGCCGTCGCGCAGACCTTCACGGTCGCCTTGTTCCAGCTTGTCAACGTGCTGCTGGAACGCCGGCGTTTCTTCCAGGGCATGACGCAGATACAAACCGATAATGCCGAGCGGCAGCGCAATAAAGAACGGAATACGCCAGCCCCACTCGAGGAATTTCTCTTCACCGATAATGGTGGAGATCAGCACCACGACGCCCGCACCGAGCACAAAACCGGCGATGGAGCCGAAATCAAGCCAGCTGCCCATAAAGCCGCGCTTGCGGTCAGGCGAGTACTCGGCAACGAAGATCGATGCACCGGTATATTCACCGCCGACCGAGAAGCCCTGCGCCATTTTTGCCAACAGCAGCAGAATCGGTGCCCAAATACCAATTGAGGCATAGGACGGTATCAAGCCGATACAGAAGGTACTGATCGACATGATAACGATGGTAATAGAAAGGATTTTCTGGCGACCATATTTATCGCCCAACATGCCGAAGAACAAACCACCGAGTGGACGAATCAGGAACGGAACTGAGAACGTACCCAGTGCAGCAATCATCTGTACACTTGGAGAAGCATCCGGGAAGAACACCTTACCCAGCGCGTAAGCCACAAAGCCATAAACACCAAAATCAAACCATTCCATCGCGTTGCCCAGCGAAGCCGCGGTAATGGCTTTACGTAAACGGGAGTCATCGATAATGGTGACATCATCAATCCCGATAGGTTTTACACGCTTCCTACGTAGTTTCATGCAGATACCCTGTATTGGAATTCGAAAAATCCTCAACGCTGCGGACTCAAACAATGCCAACAGTCCGCGGCGTTGAGAAAATTAAAGCATAGCGGGGAAATAACGCTTTTTCCCTGCCCTGCCGGGCAATTATTAGGAAAGTAATGATTGCCAACCGCGACAGAGTATACCGATTTTGTGTGATATTTGTCATGTTCTCACCATTAACTGGCTATTTTTTAGCTAATGCTGTGGCCTGTTAGCGCTTAAAACGCGTCGAAAAAAGGCCGCAATTTCACGCAGCGATTTGCAGTAAGCGTGCGCCATCTCGCGAAACTACATATACTTGCGTGAGTTGCTTTTTTGGAAATCAGGTTTCATATGGCGCGCTTTGTTTTATTTGCCAAAAGTCTCTGTTTTGATGCCGACCAACAGGTGTTTTATCCACTCAATTCTCCCGCTCAACGCGTGGCATTAAGTCCGCTGCAAAGCGCGGTATTACGTCTCGTGCTCAATGCCCAAGGCAAGCTGGTGCGTAATCAGGCATTGCATGTGCTGTTTCAGCGCGAACCTTCTGAGATCCCCTTTGCCGATCGCTTAACGTTGACCATTGCTGAGATCAATCGTCTGGCGCAGCAGGCGCACGCGCCAGGTGCATTGGTACATCAGGTGCCGCTGATTGGCTGCGTGCTGGCCGAGCAGGTCGATGTCGAATCCTTCAATGAGGTCGCTACGCCTGCTGCTGAAGCTGAAAAGCCGGTCACGGTGCAGCCCGAACCTGCTGTGAAAGCGGTCGCCGTGAAGAAAAAATCCTGGCTGTGGCGTGGCGTGCTGGCGGGATTATTACTGCTAAATGTGGCGCTGGCACTAATTATCCGTCAGGAGTTTGCGCCAACCGAACATGATGGCATGCAATTTAAATTTTATGGCCAGGAAGCGCAGACGCAGGTCTTTATCAATGAAAGACTTTCTGCCGATTCTTTTGTCGTTCAGGATGCTATGCGCCGATTCCGCGAGTTAAAACCGCGCCTGCCGGATGGCTCAGTCCCGCCGTTGCTGTACATCAACCGTTCACGCATTCGTGCCTTCAGCAGTGCTTTCCTTTGCCTCCAACCCATCGAGCAAAAGAATAATGGATGTATTTCATGGTTGATATCTAATCAGGAGCTACCTGATGCGTAAGTCATTACTCACATTGGTTGTTATTATTGCGTTCATTCTTCCCTGGGCGTGGGTTCTGTTGGTCCGCCCAACCGTTGTGGTACCCGAATGGTGTGATGTTCCCTATCGCATTGATAATGAAGGGAAGCCAACGGGTACGCTGGATGCGACGGTACGCACACGTTTTAAAGCGGATGGTAGCGGCGCATCAACGCTAATCGGCACGGTGACATTGCCGGATCGTCAATATCGTTTAAATCGCGTTTCTGTCAGTAGCTGGCATCGTCAGGGCGATTTTATGCTGGTGAATACCCGTAAAGTGCAGGCGATGGCCGATGATACGGTGCCCGAGCCACTCGCTGCGCAGATACTTTTCACCTCGGCGCGAGAATCCCACAGTGATTATTATCAGATGTATCAACTCCCCAATGGCGATCAAATAATCAATTATTCTGGTATGCCGCGGCTTTATTGCCATACCTAATTGATGCGCAAATAAATAAGAAAAATTTACTATTAAGCGAGGCGGCAACCTCTGCTTGCCAGCTCCAAAACATTGGGTAATACTCTGCCGCCGTGCTTTGGTGGAGTGTTCATGTCGAGGATAAACGCCCAGTCTTTTAAGAATCCCTGGCTGTCGATGAGCGACAGTGTAGAAAGCAATCTTATCAATCTTGTGCCTGCGGCACAGCGTACGACTGCCGTTTCCATTAGCTCGGTGGCGTGGATTAACTGTGGCGAACGAACCGATGCGCAGCTGGCATTATTGGCGCAACAACCCGATGAACTGCTGCAGCGCCTGAAAAGCTGGCGTCAGGCCGGATTACTCTCCCGCCAGGCGACCGAGAGCTTGCGTCAGCTGCAACGGTTGACGCAAACCAGCATCGCATGTAACCAACCCATCACGCAGCTTGATGAATATCAGCAGTTCGTGGGGCAGTTAACGCCGACGCTGGAGCGCATTAATCAACGTCTCAATGCCCAGCGCGATGTGCCGAATGGCGCGCTGGCGGAAGACAGCCTTGAAGTGGCGCTGCGCATTGCGGAAAAACGGCGCGCAGGCCGTTCAGAGCAGCGAGCGCAGCGGCGCACCCGTTAACCATCCCTGAATATCTTCCACCGCCTGCGTGAAGTAGGTGCGATAATTGCTGTCGGCGACATAGCCGAGATGCGGCGTCGCCAGCACGTTCGGCAGCTGACGCAGCGGATGATTGGCGGGCAGCGGTTCCTGTTCAAACACATCTAATCCCGCACCGGCTAACTGACCCGATTGCAGCGCGGCGATCATCGCCTGTTGATCGACAATGCCGGCGCGCGATGTGTTAATCAGCAGCGCGCCGGGTTTCATCTGCGCCAGCGCCGCTGCATCAATTAAATGGCGTGAGCGCTCGCTCAATACCAGATGAATGGACACCACATCGCTGCTACTGAGCAGCGCCGCCAGCGATGGCGAACGTTCTGCGCCACACTCGGCGGCACGTTCGGCGGTTAAATTCTGGCTCCACGCACACACGCGCATCCCAAACGCCTGCGCCACTTTTGCCATCTCGCCGCCGATTTTACCCAATCCAATTAATCCCAGCGTTTTGCCCTGCAGGCCCATGCCAACGGTGTGCTGCCACGCGCCGTTGCTGCGCAGCGCCTGATTCTCCGGCACGATATGGCGCGCCAATCCCAGCAACAATCCCCACGTCAGTTCCAGCGGTGCCGCGCTGCTGCTGGCGGTACCGCACACCGCGATATAGCGTTCCGCGCAGGCATGTAAATCGATGGAGGCATTACGCATGCCGGAAGTGACTACCATTTTCAGATTGGGCAAGCGGCCAATCAGCTCGGCGCTGAGCGGCGTGCGTTCGCGCATAACCACCAAAATATCGGCGTGCGCGATGCGCTTAACCAATTCATCCTGGTCGGCGAAATGTTCAGTCAGGGAAGTGGTGTGCACCAGCGGGGCGAGAGATGCCCAATCGGCAAGCGACTGGGCGACGTTCTGGTAGTCATCAAGAATGATGCAGTTCAGGCTCATAATGTTCCTCAACGAGAAGTGGCTTGTGCCCTTGCTCGCTGAGCCAGGCACGCAGCCGGTCATTATCCAGCGGACGGGCATAATAGTAGCCCTGAATAAATATCACACCACGCTGCCGCAGGTACTCAAATTGTGTTGCGGTCTCGACGCCTTCGCCCAGCACATCCAGTTCCAGCTTGTGGCACAGATTAATAATCGCATCCAGCACCGGCGTTTCCACGTCGAGGCCTTCAATGGCATTGATAAAGCCGCGATCGATTTTCAGGTAGTCCAGCGGGAAGGTGAGCAGGTAGGTCAGTGAACAGTGGCCGGTACCGAAATCATCAATCGCCACCTTCATGCCCTGCGCGCGCAAATGACGCAGTTTACACGCCACCTTTTCACCCTCTTCAATCAGGCTGCGTTCGGTCAGCTCCAGCGTGATGCACAGCTGTTTGTCTTTGATGCGCTCAGCAAACAATTCAATATCGGCCACGAAATCGTCATGCTGCAGATGCTCCGCCGCCAGATTCAGCCCGAGGTGAAATCCGGGCTCGACCTGCCAGCTCTGAATATCTTCGGCCATCAACTCCAGCAGATGCTGCGTCAACGGCACAATCATCCCTTCGGCTTCAGCGGCGCTGATAAAGATATCCGGACGAATCATCACGCCGTTGGGCCGTTGCCAGCGCAGTAAGGCTTCAACACCGGCGCAGGCGTACAAGGTATTGCTGTATACCGGCTGATAATGCACTGAGAACTGGCGGGCGCGGATAGCGCGACCAATCTCATCGTGCCAGGAAATACGACGACGCAGCCAATTGGCGGTGAGGATCATCAGCAAAATCGAGAAAATCGCCGCCATCGGCAGGAAGATGAACAGCGCCTGACGCCAGGCTTTGAGCAGCTCAGAAGCCGGAACGGTTACATTAACGGTGATGGGATAGCGGCTGGAGTCGGCCTGAAAAGATTCACTTTTCATATACAGCTTTGGCTGCATGTCAGCCGGTCCGCTGGCGATCACTGCGCCACCGCTAAATTGCAGGCTCATGTGGTAACCGCGTGAACCGCCAATGGCGTTCATGAAATCCATCAAATATTGGCCGTCGATTACCGCCCAAAAACCGCTGGTATCGGGAAGCTGACGCATAAACACCACCGCCGGACGATTCGGCACGCCAACCGTTCCGCGCACCGAAATGCTCCACCAGGCTTTGCCGGTTATCGGCGGCGGCTGCATCATCATCTCGGGCAGGGTGCCATGTCGCAGGCCAAAGGCGGACGAGCAAATGATGTCATCGCCTTTCAGCATGCCAATGGATCGAAAATAGGGGTTGAGCGTACCGGCGCGCTGCAGCTGATCTTCGATTTGTGCACAAGGCTGGTACTGATACTGGCGCATCTCAGTGATCATATCCCAGGCGTTGTCACTCATCTTTTCAGCCTGAGTGATCAAGGTATTGGCGGTTGAGATCTGCTGTCGGCTGACGGTGTGGCGCGCTTCGATGGCCGTACAAAGGATGCCGAGCACCAACGGTAGCAACCCGGCACAAACGATTAAGACCCAATCAAAATCGTGATGTCGTTTTTTCAGTGGCACCAGACAATCCTCAGTCGGTTTAAGCTGCGCTTGCGGCGTCAGCAGCATACCATTTTCACAGGGCTGTGTAGGGTAGCGATTTAAGAATAAACCGGTCTGATACAGGTCAATGATCAATCTCACTTTGCGTTTAATGACATTGTTTTGCCGTTATTGGCATTTCCCAGCGGCAAAAACGCTATGCCACGATGTTAGGTAAGCACATTGACCTGAAATGAGGAGCGGAAATGAGCACGGAAACCCTGGATATCACATCATTACGGCAGCGCATCAGCGAAGGCGAATGGCAGGCGCGCATCAAACTGGCGCAGGCTTATCATCTGGCGGCGAAGCTACGCTGGACCGACCATATTTACACCCATTTTTCCCTGCGCGTACCGGGCGATCAGCCGCACTTTCTTATCAACGCTTTCGGGCAAACCTTCGATGAAATCCAGGCGGAAACGCTGGTTAAAATCGACATCGACGGCAATATTATTGACGACCCAACCGGGCTGGGAATTAACCTTGCCGGGTTTGTTATTCACAGTGCGATTCACCGCGCGCGGCCAGATGCCCATGCGGTGC
Organism: Pantoea sp. y20; assembly: GCF_054903455.1. Lineage (NCBI taxonomy): Bacteria > Pseudomonadati > Pseudomonadota > Gammaproteobacteria > Enterobacterales > Erwiniaceae > Pantoea > Pantoea sp. y20. The sequence continues at coordinate 3,878,798 of NZ_CM142816.1, read as the reverse complement.
TGCATACGCACACCGCGGCTGGCATTGGCGTTTCGGCGCAGCGAAACGGCCTGCTGATGATTTCGCAACACAGCACGCGTTTCCATAATCGCCTCGGCTATCACGATTACGAAGGTATCGCGCTGGATCTCGACGAGCAGCAGCGCATCGTTGCCGATCTCGGCGATCTTAACGCGCTGATCCTGCGCAATCACGGCCTGCTGACCAGCGGCGGCAGCATTGAAGAAGCTTTCTACAACCTCTATTACCTCGAGCGCGCCTGTCAGGCACAGTTGGCGGCACAATCGGGTGGCGCGGATCTGATCATTCTGCCGGACGCCGTTTCCGAGAAAGCCGCGCAGGCGTTTGATAACAGCATCCGCAATCGCAAATATCAGCTGCACTGGGATGCTTACATCCGCCAGCTCAACCGCAACGCACTCTGAGAATCTCCCCGATGAAATGGCTAAAACCGGTAGTTTCTGCGCTGCTGCTGTGCGCGGCGTTTGGCAGTCAGGCGGCGCCTGATTTGAGTAAAGTCACGCTGGTGCTGGGCGATCAGGCACGCAATCTGCGTTCGCTGATCGAAGCGGCAGATGTCATGAAAGACGCGCCTTATCACTATCGCTGGGCGAATTTCCAGGGCGCGGCGCCGCTGTTTGAAGCGCAGCGTGCGGGTGCGGTCGATACCTCGTACGCTGGCGATTTGCCGGTGCTGATGGCGGCGTCGGGCGGCGTACCGCTGAAGATCATCGCCACCAACGTCGGTGACGCCGGTTCGAACGGGCTGATCGTCCCTGCCGATTCGCCGATCCACAGCGTGAAAGATTTGGCTGGCAAGCAGGTTGTTGTCTCGTCGGCGCGCGGCAGTATCTCGCAGCACTTGCTGTATGAGGCGTTGGAAGAGGCGAAAGTGCCACGTGATACGGTGCCGGTGCGTTTTGTGTTGCCAACCGACGCCAGCGCGGCGTTTAACTCCGGGCAGATTACCGCATGGGCGACCTTCGATCCCTATTTAGGTATTGCGGAAAAGCATGGCGCGCGTCTGCTGCGTGACGGCAAAGGGCTGACAACCGCGCTGTCGTTTGTCACCGCCACGCAAAGCTCGCTCGACGATCCCGCGAAGCGCGCGGCGATTGCGGATTTCACCCATCGTCTGGCCAAAGCGCGCGAGTGGGCGCTGGCGCATCCGCAGCAGTATAACGAGGTATATGCGCAGTTAACGCGCCTGCAACCGGCGGACGCGCAGCAGATTACTGCGCGTATTTCCCATGGCGTACGTGGCGTGACGCCGGATGATGTGGCAAAGGTGCAGAAGGTGTCGGACTTGTTTAGCGAGTTGAATATCCTGCCAAACAAAGTTGATGTACAGGCGATTACCGACAACAGCGTGTTTCAAACCCAATAACGTAAAATCACGGCGCTACGGCATGCACTGAATCTGTAGCGGCGCAATTTATTGCGCGACCTTGAGTAAAAGAGCCTTAACGCGCCCGTTTACCCGGCCGTCCATTACCCAACATAATCGCCAATCGGCTTCCGCCCGGCGTGGTTTCCATCAAAATCTTGGTCACGCTGGTGAGCGGCACCGACAGCAACATGCCGACCGGACCCAGCAGCCAGCCCCAGAAAATCAACGACAGAAACACCACCAGCGTCGAGAGTCCCAGCCCGCGCCCCATCAATCTTGGCTCCAGCATGTTGCCGAACACCATATGAATCGCGCTGAACAGCGCCGCCACCAGCATGGCGTCATAAATATCATTTAACACCAGCGCCTGAATAAATGGCGGAATACCGGCGATGATCGGGCCAATGTTGGGGATGAAATTAAGGATGAACGCCACCACGCCCCAGAACAGCGCGAACTTCACGCCGAGCAGCAGCAGCGACAGCCAAACGGCCACGCCGGTAATCAAACTCACCAGGGTTTTCAGTGCCAGATAGTGCGTCACACCTTTCAGCGCGCGGTGCAGACCGGCGATGCGGATTTGTGGATTGACCATCGCATTGCGCATCTTGTACGGCAGATGACGCACTTCAAACAGCATAAACACCACGGTGAGGATCAGCAGCAGGACGTTGGTCATCGCGCCGGACAGCTGTTTTAGCACCGATGTGGCCATGTCCATCACCACGTTGGGATCGAGGCGCGCAGCCAGCGCTTCGGTAGAGATGTTGATATGAAAACGCGCGGCAAAATGTTGCACCACCGCCAGTTTCTGCTCCAGCATGGCGCGGATTTGCGGATAGGTATCGCTGAAGTCACTGGCCGAGCTGGCGAGTACAGCAATGAGTAACAGCACGACGATAAAAATCACGGTGATCACCAGCGTAATCGCCAGGCCACGTTTGACGCCGCGTCGCATTAGCATCGTAACCAGCGGATTGAGCACAATAGCTAAAAAGCTGGCGAGTAAGAAGGGCACCAGAATGTCTGAGGCGGCGCGAATGCCCGCCAGAATAATCACCAGCATCGCCAGTTTTACCAGGATGTTCTGGCCAATTTTTTCCTGAAGCAGGTTATTCATTCTCTCTCCTGAGACAAAATTTCTCAGGAGAGTGTAGTTGATGAAAATTAACCATCTGTTTTTTAAGATAAAGAGAAATTTTTACAACACGCAACATCCGTAGCTACCTGCATTAACGTCAAGCGGTAGCTGTGAAATTTTCACACCTCGGCTTACCGTGCCGACATCAATACTTATTTAAACATCGGCACAGACAAACAGCGAGCAAGGTAAGGTGTTAACTATTTAATTAAGCGATCATTCGTTCATTCCAACCATCTTTAAACTGAATATTTCCATCGACGTATTTCCACATAATAGTTTCATAACGAATATCGACATTTTCCATATGTGTGCTTGCTATGCCTGCTGGTACGAGTGATGGAGTAATGCTGGTTATTTTTACGTTTTCAAGAACAATGTTAAAGTATTCTGTTTCAATTCCTGCCTCATTAATTCTATACATTTTTATCGTGGCTGATTTAAGTATTCTGCCCTGACACAGCGCGCGAAATAATAATGGCGTTGTCTGGTCAAATTCTTTCTGGAAAACTATTGGGGCATGGATTCTTGCTGCTGTTAACTTTCCGGTATGTCTGTCGGCTGGAACCGATATGTTATGCGTTAGAGTGCGCATTTCAATTGAGCCGAGTCGTGTAGGCATCAGGCATCCACCCGCGATAGGGGATCCGTTTTCATCTGTTAGCCATAAATGAGCTGGAGTTGACATAGTTAAGTTCCTTTTAATTTTAACGAGGGCGGTTAAACCAGACAACAAACGCAAAGGTAATGATTATCAAAACCCCTATGGCCTGAAGTGCGTAGGGGCGAAAGTACGTTACTGCAAAAACACCGAAAGTAATAATTAAAACAAGCGGAACGTAGCCCCAAAAGAAATATGATGCCTGCGCCTTTAACCATTGTTTTAGAAAATTACGCATGCCTACTTCACCATGTTAATTATTGCGTTGGTAATGTCACTCTCAAATGCTTGAGCTTTCATAAAAGTCGGCTCGACGAGGAAATACATCATTTCGAGTCTTTGCATGTGCAGGGCTTGATAATACATCGGCGCTTGCAGCCTAAGCCTTTCAGCACTATCAGCAGCTTGTTGTACGATGCCGTATAGCCCTAGCCCGGTAACAGTTAGCGCGGCGGTCTTTCCTGTCCAGGCGACGATGGATGAGTTAAAGCCTATGCCAAGGCAAACAGCTGTTGTTATTCCAATGATAAAAGTCTGATTGTTTAGTGTGTTAGAGGAGATGATCACGCCTGCTTTTAATAAACCGGAATTGATTGCTGAAAGTTGTTCGCGTGTTTTGAATCTGAAAATTTCTTCAAAATAGATGTGAACCAGCCTATAGATAATGTCACGTCTTTTGACCACTTCAGCAATGCCATCCAGGAAGCGCAAGTCTTCTTCTTTTAGCTTTGCACATACATCTTGATAGTTATCGGTGAAGCAAGATGTGTAATACACCAAGCGTGTTGCTCCGTCGCCAATTTTACTGGCTTGCTGAAGTACCTGGTCTTTTACACCTATAAGAGCTTTTTCAAGCTGTGACGCCATCAACTCATCGGCTTTGATGCCCTTGAGTATCAAATCACTGTGATACATGCCGTTTCCTTACGGTTAGAAATCATCCCTAGTCGAAACTACAATTTACCCATTTAAAGTGTAAGGTCAATGCCGCACGGACATGGGTTTTAAAAAATGTGGATAAGATGACAGTTAAACCCACAATCACAGCTTAAATAATTTTAATCATCAAGGTCCTATTTATGCGTGATGAATCACGCCGCTACGGTATGTATGACTATTTTTCATGACGCCGCATCAGCACCGTGGCCGCCAACATCAAACTCAAACTGGCGCAAAGCGTCAGCGTGGCCATCGCCATACCTTGTCCCACCGAGCCCTGTTCGAACTGACGCCAGATAAAGATCGCCACGGTTTGCGTGCCTGCCGGAGCCAGCAGCAGCGATGTCACCAGCTCGCGCGACGCTACGGCAAACACCATCATCATCGCCGCCAGCAAGCTGGGCGCGACTAGCGGCAGCACAATCAGACGCAGCGCCTGCACACGTGATGCGCCGTGCACGCGCGCCGCCGGTTGCAGCGTGGGTGCCAGCTGGCGCAGCGCGCTACTGACATAACGCACCGGCCACGGCAGCAGCAAACAGCTGTACGACAGCAGCAGAATAAACATCGTGTTGTAGGGCGAAACCGGCCAGAAACCGCGGTTCCACAGCAGAATCAACCCCACGCCCACCACCACGCCGGGCATCGCCGCAGGCAGCAGCGCCAGGCCATCCATCATTGCCAGCAAACGGGTTTTCCCTTCCGATACGCGCCAGGCGATCAGAAAACCCAGCGCGCCGGTCAGCAGCGCCGCGCCGAGCGCCAGGCCAATGCTGGTGGAGAAGGCCGCCAGCGCATCGCCTTGCTGGCTGAACAGCGCGCCGAAGTGGCGTAGCGTCAGATTACTCAGATGTAATCCGCCGGAGAGCGTATTCAGCAAGCCGCTCAGGGTCATCGCGCCGAGCGGCAGCACCACCGCCAGCAGCACGGTGACAGCAAACGGCAGCAGCATTAAGATTTGTAAGCGTCCCGCATGCGCCAGTTCCTGACTCACCGGTTTGCCACCAACCGCCGTCACATCGCTGCTGCCGGTCAGTTTGCGCTGTAGCAGCCACGCCGTGAGCGCCATCAGGCTCAGCATCAGTGACAGCGACGCCGCGCCAGGCAGATCAATCGGCCAGTCGGCGAGTTTGGTTTCAATACCGACGGTCATCAGCGTCAACTTCGCCTGCGCACCGAGCGCCGCAGGCACGCCGTACTCCTCAATCGCCAGCGTAAACGCCAACAGCACGCCGCCCGCCAATGCCGGTAAGGTGAGCGGCAAGGTGATGTGCCAGAAGCCGCGCCACGCCGATGCGCCATGCACGCGCGCCACCCAGGCGAGACGTTGCCCGCTGGCCAGCAGCGAACGCGACACCGCGAAATAGACCACAGGGAAGATGTTCAGCGTCATCACGCCAATCATGCCGCTGCTGCTAAACAGCAGGCTGTCGAAGTTGATGCCGGTGAGTTGTTCGATATACCCGTTGCGTTGCAGCGCCAGCGTCCATGACAGCGCCACAATATAGGGCGGCGTCAGAAAGGGGATCAGAAACAGCAGATCCCACAGCGCCGCGCCCGGCAAGCGGAACAGGCCGCGCAGTGCGCCGAGCGGCAAGCCCAGCAGCAAACTGCACAGCGCCACGCCGCCGCCGATTTTCAGCGTGCCCAGCCACATCGCTGCCAGTTGCGGATCGTCCAGCAGCGCCGGAAAAGCACTAAAAGCGCCGCGCCAACTGCCTTCACCTAAGTAGGGAAACAACGCTTGCAGCACGATAAACAGCAGCGGCAGCGCCACCAGCAGCAATAACGCCAGCAGAATCACGCCATTCAGGGCACGCGACATCGCTTACTGTCCGAACAGGGCGCCAAAGCGCTTTAGCACCGCCGAACGTTCGCTGCTGCCATCCTGATTAGTCGGCAATAACTTGATCTCGGTAAACAGCGGACGTTGCGCTTTGATATCGGTACGCGCCGGCATCAGCCAGGCTTTCGCCACTTGCTCCTGACCTTCATCTGACAGCACGTAATCAACGAACTTTTTCGCATCGTCTGGGTGCTGGCTGCTTTTCAGGATCATCATCGGACGCGGCGCGACCACGGTACCGTTTTCCGGGAAGATCACCTTCACGCTCTCGCCCTGCGCGATGTTGTTATAGGTGACGTAATCGACCGCGCCAAACACCGCCGCTTTCGCGCCTTGCAGCACCGGCGTCACCGCCTGCGCGTTGGGGCCGCTCATCACCATGCCGTTGGCTTTCAGCTGGTCAAACAGCTGCCAGGCTTTTTCGCCTTCGCTGTTTTGCAGGCCAATCAGCAGATCGAGTGACGCGCCAGACAGCGCCGGATCCGGCGTGGTGACGTTATCTTTGAAGGCGGGCGCGGTGAGATCCTGCCAGGTTTTCGGCTCTGGCGTGTTGCTTTGCGTATTCCACACGATGCCGAGCGCGGAAATGCCTTGCGCGACATAGTTGGCGGTTTTGAACTGATCCGGCACCTTCGCCGCGTTGGCGCTGTTGAACGGCAGCAGCCAGCCGCGCTGTTGCAGATCTTCGGCGGTATCCCACGAAGCCGAGATCAGCACGTCGGCTTGCGGATTGGCCTGTTCCGCTTCCAGACGCGCCATCACTTTGCCGGTGGTGGCCTGGAAAATATTCACTTTGATGCCGGTCTGTTTTTCAAATCCGGCGGCAAGACTTTTCGACAGCGAACCCGGACCGGCGGTGTATACAGTCAGCGCCTGGGCGTCGTTGATCATGATGGCGGAAGTCAACATCATCGCGCTGATGGCTCCTGTTTTAACTGACTTGAGAGATGGCATTGCAGTCCCCTGAGAGGTGAGTAACGGAAACAATCTGGCCCTGCGCCAGGTGAATGATGCGGTCGGCCAGCGTGTTGGCTTCGTCGCGATCGTGCGTAACGTAAACAGCGGTGATGCGCGCCGCGCGCAGCAAATCCGCCATGGTGTGAACCAGAGTTTCACGCAGGTCGCGGTCGAGGTTGGAGAGCGGTTCGTCGAACAGCAGAATGGCCGGTTTCGCCACCAGCGCGCGCGCCAGCGCCACGCGCTGCTGTTGGCCGCCTGAAAGCAGCGCCGGTTTGCGATCGCCAAAATCCGCAAGGCCCACCTGCGCCAGTGCGGCATCGGCCTGTTGCCGCGCGGCGGCTTTTTTCATGCCGCGCATGCGCAGCGGAAAGGCGACGTTTTGCGCCACCGACATGTGCGGCCACAGCGCGTAATCCTGAAACACCATGCCGAGGTTACGTTTTTCCGGCGCATCGCAGTGGTGCGGCGATGCCACGCAGCGTTGGCCGATCCACAGTTCGCCGGCGGTGGGCTGCAGCAAACCCGCCAGCAGTTTCAGCAGCGTGCTTTTGCCACAGCCGCTCGGGCCGAGCAGCGCCAGAATTTCGCCTGCGGGAATGGTCAGGGAGAGATCGTGCAGAATAGTCAGGTTATCCACCGACCATCTGAGATTTTTCAGTTCAATAGGCAGCGCGGCATGCGTCATCGGCCACCTCCCGCGAAGGCGTGAGCGTTACGCACGCGCGCCTGAGAAATCAGGGGCGTCATCAGATTGTTATCCTCTTTGGGATTTGATTGGGGGCGAGTCTACGAGCGCGATATGACGAAATGATGACCATAAAACTGGGCATTTCACTGATGCGGATAAAACCAAATGGCGTATAGTTATCCTCTTGTTATAAAAATTCCGTCACCCACGAGCGCAATCACTCATGCCTGACTCGCCTGCCGCCGCACCTGAACACGGCCGTTTTCGCCTCAATTTACTGATCCTTTCCATCGTGAAGTTCAACTTTGCCAGCTATCTCACCATCGGCTTGCCGCTGGCGGTGCTGCCCGGTTTTGTCCATGACGGACTGGGCTACAACGCCTTCTGGGCCGGATTGGTGATCAGCCTGCAATACATCGCCACGCTGCTCAGTCGCCCACACGCGGGACGCTATGCCGATATGTGGGGGCCGAAAAAAGTGGTGGTGCTGGGGCTGGTGGGATGCTTGCTGAGCGGCATCTGTATTTTGCTGTCGGCGCTCAGCGATGGGCAGGGCGTGCTGAGTCTGGTGCTGCTGTGTCTGGGGCGCGTGATTCTCGGCATCGGACAAAGTTTTTCCGGCACCGGCACGTCGCTGTGGGGCGTGGCGCGCGTCGGTTCGCTGCATATTGGCCGGGTAATTTCGTGGAATGGCATTGTCACCTATGGCGCGATGGCGATCGGTGCGCCGCTCGGCGTGGTGATTTTCCGCAGCGGCGGCTTGCTGCTGCTCTCCAGCATCATCATTGCCATTTGTTTACTGGCAATTGCGCTGGCGCTGCCGCGTGCACCGGTGAAAGGCAGCAAAGCCAAGCCGCTGCCGTTCCGTGACGTGCTGAGCAAGGTGTATGGTTTCGGCCTGATTCTGGCGATGGGTTCCGCCGGATTTGGCGTGATCGCCACCTTTATCACGCTGTTTTATCAGGATAAAGGTTGGGATGGCGCCGCCTTCGCGTTGACCATGTTCAGCGCCGCGTTCGTCGGCACGCGTCTGCTGTTTCCGAATGCCATCAACAAGCTCGGTGGTTTGCGCGTGGCGAGTATCTGCTTTGCGGTAGAAGCGATGGGCCTGTTTCTGGTGGCCGGTTCATTCGACCCGTGGATGGCGAAGATGGGCGCGTTCCTCACCGGCGCGGGTTTCTCGCTGGTATTCCCGGCGATTGGCGTGGTGGCGGTGAAAGTGGTGCCGCAGCAGAATCAGGGCAGCGCGCTCGCCACCTATACCGCGTTTATGGATTTATCGCTGGGCATCACCGGCCCGATCGCCGGTTTCATTATGAGTTATGCCGGGGTTTCGCTGGTCTATTTCCTCACCGCACTGCTGGTGTGTTTAGCGCTGTTCTGCACGCTGCGCATGATTAAGCAGATGCCGGAAGAGCCGATGGGGGAGGTTAAAGAGAACGCATAATTTTGCTATTGAACTCAGGCATACCCTAAATAGTTTACGTCAGAGCAAGGCGGCAAGCGTGAGAATCCCCAGGAGCTTACGCCCGTAAGTGACTGGGGTGAGCACGGGCAGCCAACGCAGCTATGGCTTAAAATATGACGGGTATGAAAAAAAGGCCTCCGACCGAGGCCAACACTAACAAAATGTGTCATTAGACACAGATAAGGGTTCGTTTTCAGGCTTGCAGCAACTCGATGCTGTAGCGAATTTGGCGTTCAATCTCAGCGGTATTCCACGTCTCCAGCGATGAGGCAAACGGCTCAAATGCGTAAATGCCTTTATAGCCCAACATCTCCAGACGTTTCACCTGCGCCACACTGTTCAGCACATCGCGGTCGCTGAGCATGATGCGTTGTTCATCGGTCAGCTGCGCCGGCGGGCGGGTATCTTCCACGCCCGACAAATGCACCAGGCCAATATGGTTGATATCAATCTCCTGTGGGAACTCGTTTTCGGCGTTCTCATACAGATGATGATGGAAGGTATCGAGCAGCACCTTAAACGGGACTTTTGCTTGCTGAATCAGCTGCTGCGTCTGCACCGCTGAGCGCAGCGAACTGATCGGGAAGCCCAGCGGTTCCACCAGCCCCTGAATGCCATACTTTTCAAAGCGCGGCGCCAATACTTGCAGCGCTTCCAGCGTCTGCTGGGGCGAAATCTCAATCCCTTCATTGAGCGGACACATCACCAGCGCTTTTGCGCCGATGGCCTGAGCTTCCTGTAACAGTGCGTCGGCTTTAGCCAGCAGCGACTCATCGGCACGGTTAAACGGATAGAGCGCGTTAATCGTCACGATTTCGATGTGGTACTTATCCGCTAGCGCGCGCAACTGCGCCGCGCTGAGATCATCGGTTACCTTGCCGCTCTGCATGTCGTTACGCAGTTCAACCTTGCTCAATCCCAGGCGTTGCACCAGCTGAAAGAAGGCTTCCAGCGTTAGCCTGGGCGCAATTTTACGGTTAATACAGAAACGGGTCGGATCGATGGCCATGTGCGGCTCCTGTAAACGGATACGGATTAGGTGCTGCAAAGAGAACATTTATTTCATTATTATTGAATTATGAAATATCAGATATTGGATCTGCCTCGCAAAAATTTCATATTTCGTTTCGCGTTGCATGGGTAAGCTGGATTTCAGACATAAATTCGGTGCGGGCAACGGCTTAGCGGCAGAGCGGTTTGGCGAGCCTTTAGCGCCAGCAGTGCAGCGCTACGAGCTGATTTACACCCGGCTGTCAGCGCAGGCGGAAAAAATGCGATCCATGCCGCTAAAAGGAAATTTTCTAAAAAGAAGTATTTGAAAAATTCATTTCATTACGATAGCTTCATAGCACGCTTTAAGTATTGCCTGCACACGCAGCGTCGCGGTTCGAACGGGCTATCTGCAGGGAACTTCACATCTAAGAGGCAACGACATGACTATCGTAGGAAACTTTATCGGCGGCAAAATTACCCACAGCGCCAGCAATGAAACCATTCCCGTGTACGATCCGGCGACCGGCAAAGTCGTGCGTGAACTGACGCAGAGCACCGCTGCTGAAGTGGAAAAGGCGATTGAAGTCGCGCATGCCGCCTTCCCGGAATGGTCGAAAACCGCGCCGTTGCGTCGTGCCCGTGTGATGTTCAACTTTAAAGCGCTGATGGAAAAACATCGCGAAGAGCTGGCGGCACTGATCGTGTCTGAGCACGGTAAAGTGTGGTCCGATGCGCTGGGTGAACTGACGCGCGGTATCGAAGTGATCGAGTATGCCTGCGGTATTCCACATCTGATTAAAGGTGAAAACTCACCGAGCGTGGGCACCGGCGTTGACAGCTATTCGCTGATGCAGCCGGTCGGCGTTGTCGCCGGTATCACACCGTTTAACTTCCCGGCGATGGTGCCACTGTGGATGTTCCCCATCGCGCTGGCGTGCGGCAACACCTTTATCCTCAAGCCACCGGCGCTGGATCCTTCCGCATCTGTGCGCATGGCCGAACTGCTGAAAGAAGCGGGCCTGCCGGATGGCGTATTCAACGTGGTGCATTCGTCTAACGAAGATGCCGAGCAGCTGTACAAAGATCCGCGCATCGCCGCAGTCAGCTTCGTGGGTTCTTCCGGCGTAGCGGAGCACATCTATAAAACTGCCAGCGCCCACGGTAAACGCGTGCAGGCGTTTGGCGCGGCGAAAAACCACGCCATCGTGATGCCCGATGCCGATCTCGATGCCACCGTGAACGCCATTATGGGCGGCGCGTTTGGTTCAGCGGGTGAACGCTGCATGGCGCTGCCGGTTGTGGTTGCCGTGGGTGACGACACCGCAGACAAACTGATTGCGCGTCTGACGCCGCTGATCAAAGCGCTGCGCGTCGGTCCTGGCATCCAGAAAGGTACCGAAGAGAATGAAATGGGGCCGGTGGTTTCTGCTGCGCACCAGAAGAAAGTGCTGGGCTACATCGACAAAGGTGAGCAGGAAGGCGCGAAGCTGGTGGTTGATGGCCGCGGCATCCAGGTTGCTGGCCATGCAGAAGGTTACTACGTTGGCGGCACGCTGTTCGACAATGTGACGTCGGATATGACCATCTGGCGCGAAGAGATCTTCGGGCCGGTGCTGAGCATCATGCGTTCCAGCGATTACGACAGCGCACTGCAGCTGGTTAACAGCCACGAATTCGGTAACGGTAGCGCCATCTTCACCAGCAACGGCCACACCGCGCGTGAGTTCGTGCAGAACGTCGAAGCTGGCATGGTTGGCGTTAACGTGCCGGTTCCGGTTCCGATGGCGTTCCACAGCTTCGGCGGCTGGAAGCGTTCGGTATTTGGTGCGCTGAACGTGCACGGTCCAGACGGCGTGCGTTTCTACACCCGCATGAAAACCGCCACCGTGCGTTGGCCGAGCGGCCAGCAGACCGTATCTGAGTTCAGCATGCCGACGCTGGGCTAATTTCGCTCAACAAGGAGGAACAGGATGTCTCTGATTTCGAAAGCGCAAAAACCCGACAGTAACGGCCGCATCCAGCACGTCACGCCGGAAAGCGCGGGCTGGGAATATGTCGGCTTTGATGCCTATCTGCTGAAAAAAGGGCAGAGCCTGAAGCTGAGCAGCGGCGACAAAGAGTTGTGTCTGGTGCTGGTGGCGGGCTTTGCGTCGGTGAAAACCCGTCACGCCGAGTTTCCGAATCTGGGTAAACGTCTGTCGCCGTTTGAACGCACTCCGCCTTACTCAGTTTACGTACCGCATAACGACGAAGTGGAAGTGTATGCGGATAGCGATCTGGAGCTGGCGGTGTGTAATGCACCGAGCAGCGGCAACCTGCCGGCGCGACTGATTGCGCCGGAAGATGTTGGTGTTGAGCAGCGCGGTAAAGGGCGTAATCAGCGTCTGGTGCACAACATTCTGCCGGACAATAAAGAGGCCGACAGCCTGCTGGTGGTGGAAGTTTACACCGATGAAGGCGCGACCAGTTCGTACCCCAGCCACAAGCACGACCAGAAAAACAGCCCGGACGAAACCTATCTGGAAGAGACCTACTATCACCGTTTCGATCCTGAGCCAGGTTTCGCCATGCAGCGCGTTTATACCGACGACCGTTCACTCGACGAGTGCATGGCGCCGTATAACCGCGATGTGGTGACGGTGCCGCGTGGCTATCATCCGGTGGCAACCATTGCCGGGTACGATAACTACTATCTCAACGTGATGGCGGGTCCAAAACGTCTGTGGAAATTTACCTGGGAGAAAGATCACGCCTGGGTGAACAGCGACCAGTATCCGCGTTCGTAGATTGCACATCAATGTAAGAAGGGCAGCCACCTGGCTGCCCTTTTTGTTAGCTGGTCGACTCTGCGAAGAGATTATTCGCTGGGCACGTTGTTGTTCAGCGCCAGCGACACGGCAAGCGTCTGTGCCAGACACAGCGAAGCGACCTGCGAACGGAAGCCATCCACTTGCGCTTCACGCACCACAAAGCACACATCGCTGAAGGCGGCCAGCGGGCTGACCTGACTGTCGGTGATGGCGATCAGATGCGCGCCACGTTTGGCACCCAGCTCAACCAACTCCACCGCTTCACGCGCGTATGGCGAATAGCTGATGGCGATCACCACGTCTTTCGGGTTCACCATGCTCAGCTGCTCGGTGAACATGCCACCGAGGCCGTCGATCAGGAACGCACGACGCTCCAGATGGCGCAGCGCATACACCAGATACGATGCCACGCTGAATGAGCGACGCAGGCCGATGATGTAGATGTTCTCGGCTTCATCGAGCATTTTCACCGCGCGGTTGAGCTGGTCTGGATTGACCTGCATCGCCAGCTGTTGCAGCGCCTGGCTGTTGACCATGGTGAAGACGTTGAGGATTTCGGCCGGGCTTTCGGGTGAAGTGGCGCTGTCGTCGGTGGCGGTCTGGCGGAACAGACGTGCGCGCTCGGTATAGTTAACGGTCTCTTCCATCAGGTGCTGACGGAAAACCTGTTTCATTTCGTTGAAGCCGCTGAAGCCAAAGGCGTTGGCAAAGCGGATCAGCGTGGAGGGCGGCACATCGGCATGTTGTGCGATTGAAGCAACGGTATCGAAAGCGATGCTGTTACTGTTATCAAGGATATAACGAGCCACCTGCTTCAGGCGTTTGCTCAGCGTCTCATAGCGACGACGGATCTCGTCCTGTAACAAGGTTAATTGCGTTGGATTATTGGTCATTACTTCGGCCCGCTAGAAAAGAAAATATGGCTGGATAATGAGCGCTATAGTACCAGATGGATGGAAAATTTCATTTGTTTGACATCATCGTGACGCTTATTTCATCGGTTTATGAAATGCCTCACAGAATATGCAGGTTTTCCCCTCACCCTAACCCTCTCCCGCAAGCGGGCGAGGGAACCGTCTTGTGCGGTACACCGGATCGCGTTCATTACTCAACAATTGCTGGAGCGGTCCCTTCTCCCGCTGGCGGGAGAAGGCCAGGATGAGGGCCAGCGAGCACAATCAAAAAAGCGGCCAATTGGCCGCTTTTTCCCAGCTAACTTCGCACTTAACCGCGTACAGCGCGCCAGTAGCCGATCAACCGCAGGTAGTTCCCTTTCACGGTCTCAACCAGCGCTGTATCATCCAGCTCGCCTTGCAGCCACTGGCGTGACGGCTGGCCGAAGATGGTGCGACCTACCGCGAAACCTTTCACCCACGGCGCTTGCGCTGCGGCGGCGAAACCGGCTTTCAGCGTCTCTTCCGGGGCATCGAGGCCCAGCAGCAGAATGCCGCGGCAGTGCGGGTCGTTCTGCTCGATCAACCCGCTGATCGCCTGCCAGCTTTCGGCAGACAGCGGCGGCAGTTTCCACCAGTCTGGCTGAATGCCAAGGCTGTAGAAGTGGCTCAGCATGTCGTAATAGTAAGATTCGTTACGGTCCGGATTGCTCTCCGGCAGAATCAGCTCCAGCAGCAGTTCGTGCCCGCTCTTGTTACAGCCATTCCACACATCGAGCACCAGCTCATCCTGCTCTTTACGCAGTTCCGCGCTGTCGTGCGGATGGTAGAACACCAGACATTTCACCACGTGCTCGGCTGGCCAGTCGACCAGCTGTGAGCCGATGTTGCCGTGCTCAAGACGCAGCGGACGTGAACTTGGCAGCTCAATTGGACGCCCAATCCACCAGTTTTTACCGGTAATCGCGTTCAGCGCTTTCTGGCCGTAAGTGGTGTCCGCGAGGATGCCGCTCTTTTCATTCAGGCCGGCTTCATTGGCCGCTTCTTCTGCGGCACGCAGCAGCAGCAGTTTCAATTCTGGGATGCGCGCTTCGCTGACGCCCGCTTCGCGCGCCATATCAGCCAGCTGTTTGCGATGGTCGAAGGCGAACACATTCAGCTCTGGCCACTGCTGTTTACGCGTGGTGACGCGATGCAGGTGATTGAGACGTACATCAAGATCCGGACGTTTCACCTCTTTATCGCGGCTTAGGAAATCATCCAGCTCTTCTTTGGTCGGCATCGCCGGTGCACAGCCGTGGCGCGAAACCACCAGCGCGCCACAGGCGTTCGCGTAACGGCACGCTTGCTCCCAGCTTTCATCATTCAGCCAGCCGCGCAGCAGGCCAGACATAAAGGCATCGCCGGCACCCAGCACGTTCAGCACTTCAACGCGCACGCCGCTCTGCAGTTTGGTCTGTTCCCAACTATCCGGGATCTCGCCCTCAAACACCACGCAACCCAGCGGACCGCGTTTGCACACTAATGTGGCCTGGCTCGATTTACGCACATTTTTCAGCGCGGTCAGCGTATCGGTGCTGCCACCAGCGATATGGAACTCTTCTTCCGTTCCGACCACCAAATCGAAATAGTGCAGCACTTCCTGTAGCTGTTGCGTCACTTCGCCCGATTCAATGAAACGCGTTTCGCCGTCGCCGAGTGAGGTCAATCCCCACAGTACCGGACGATAATCGATATCCAGCGCGGTGCGCAGGCCGTTGCGTTTGGCGATATCCAGCGCTTTCAGTACGGCGGCGCGGGTTTGCGGATGCGAAAGGTGCGTGCCGGTGACGGCGACCGCGCGTGAAGAGGTGATGAAATCTTCGTTAATATCTTCCGGCACCAGCCCCATATCGGCGCAGTTGTCGCGGTAGAAGATCAGCGGGAAGCTCTCTTCATCTTTGATCCCAAGGATCACCAGCCCGGTCAGGCGCTGCTTATCGGTAATCAGGCCATCGGTATTGCAGCCCGCACGTTGCAGCTCTTCACGCAAAAAGCGGCCGTTATGCTCGTCACCTACGCGCGCCAGCATCGCCGATTTCAGGCCCTGGATCGCCGTACCGTAGGCCACGTTGCCGGAAGACCCGCCGAGATATTTGTTGAAGCTGGTCATATCTTCCAGGCGTGATCCAATTTGCTGACCGTAGAGGTCGACGGCGATGCGTCCGATACAAATCACATCAAGCCGCTTCTGTTGTGTACTCATACCTATTGTTTCCTTCTGTGATAAGCAGACACTGCGGGCGCTGCCGCCCAACGTCGAGCGCTTTGCTTCCGGGTTCTCAAGGTGCCTGATTGGCTTTGGTCGCAGTATGAGGAATAAAAATTCCAAATTCAATATGAAATGAAACATCCATCACGATTTTGTGAGCCAGGTAAAACTCTGACCAGGCCGCAAAGCGGCGTTTGAATCGTCGGGAGTTTCAGTGATAGTCAGGCTTGTGAGCCAGGTCTCAGGAAAGTGCTGGCGAATCAAGGAAGCTACTGAAGTGAAATGAAATTTCGTTATGACCTGCAAATGACCTGTTACTGTTCCACTTTTCCCCCTTTCGCGGCTTGCGCAGCCCACGTTTCATTGCTGAATTTGATCTCCATCGCAAAATGAAATGTTTCTTCTGTAATCGTGTTTAATGAAAAAAATATTTGTTTATAATCGCCTCACGTTTCACTTAATCCGCGGGCGCCGTGAACGGCAGTTTTTACCCGAACCGCGATGTACCTCGCCGCAGGTACCAGCATGTAAAGGAAGAAGCATATGGGCACAATCAGACTCACCACGGCACAGGCGCTGGTAAAATTTCTTGATAACCAATACCTGAACGTTGACGGCGTTGAAACCAAATTTGTGAAAGGCATTTTTGCCATTTTCGGTCACGGCAACGTGCTGGGATTGGGACAGGCGCTGGAGCAGGACAGCGGCGATCTGGTGGTGCATCAGGGCCGTAACGAGCAGGGCATGGCGCACGCTGCTATTGGCTTTGCCAAGCAGTCGCTGCGTCGTCAGATTATCGCCTGTACCTCATCGGTCGGTCCCGGCGCGGCCAACATGATTACCGCTGCTGCCACCGCGACCGCCAACCGCATTCCTTTACTGCTGCTGCCGGGCGATGTGTTCGCTACGCGCCAACCGGATCCGGTATTGCAGCAGATCGAACAGAGCCACGATCTCAGCATCAGCACCAACGACGCGTTCCGCGCCGTGAGCAAATACTGGGATCGCGTCAGCCGCCCGGAACAGCTGATGACTGCCTGCATCAACGCCTTGCGCGTGTTGACCGATCCGGCAGAAACCGGCGCGGTGACGATTGCGCTGCCGCAGGACGTGCAGGGCGAAGCCTGGGACTTCCCGGAATACTTTTTCCAGAAACGTGTGCATCGTCTGGATCGCCGCTTGCCAACTGCCGCGCAATTAGAAGATGCGCTGGCGCTGATTGCGCGTAAACACAAGCCGCTGATCATTGTCGGCGGTGGCCTGAAATATTCCGATGCCGGGGATGCGCTGCTGAAATTTGCCGAGCGCTTCAACATTCCGTTTGCCGAAACTCAGGCCGGTAAAGGCACCATCGTTTCCGATCACCCGCTCAATGTCGGCGGCGTGGGCGAAACCGGCTGCCTGGCGGCCAACCTGCTGGCGAAAGAGGCCGATCTGGTGATTGGTATCGGTACGCGTTACACCGACTTCACCACCGCGTCGAAATGGATTTTCCAGAATCCGGACGTGAGCTATCTGAACCTCAACGTCAGCAACTTCGACAGCTACAAGCTGGATGCGGTGCAGCTGCTGGCGGATGCGCGTGAAGGTTTAACCGCGCTGGAAAGCGGGCTGCAAGGTTTCGAAAACCATTGGGGCGGCCAGATTGAGCTGTCGCAAAGCAAGCTGTTGAAAGAGACGCAGCGCGTCTATGCCGCCACCTATAACACCGACGATTTCATTCCGGAAATCGCCGACCACGCCGATCGCGAAGCGCTGTTTGCCGAGTTTGAGCGCCTGACGAAATCGGTGCTGACGCAGAGCAGCGTGCTGGGCGCCTTAAACGAGCAACTCCCAAAGGATGCGGTGATTGTCGCGGCAGCGGGCAGTCTGCCGGGCGACCTGCAGCGCGTGTGGCGCACCAAAGATTACAACTCGTACCACGTTGAGTACGGCTACTCCTGTATGGGTTATGAAGTGAATGCCGCGCTGGGCGTAAAGCTGGCGCAGCCGCAGCGTGAAGTCTACGTCATGGTTGGCGACGGTTCGTTCATGATGCTGCACTCCGAGTTGGTCACGTCGATTCAGGAAGGGGCGAAAATCAACGTGGTGCTGCTGGATAACATGACCAACGGTTGTATCAACAACCTGCAGATGGAACACGGCATGGACAGCTTCACCACCGAGTTCCGCTTCCGTAATCCGGAAGGCGGCAAGCTGGATGGCGGCTTTGTGCCAGTGGACTTCGCGGCGATTGCCGGCGGATACGGCTGCAAAACCTACCGCATCACCACGCTGGAACAGCTGGAAGCCGCGTTGATCGACGCGCAGAAGCAGACCGTTTCCGTGCTGTTCGACATCAAAGTGCTGCCAAAAACCATGGTGCACAAATACTTCAGCTGGTGGCACGTCGGCGTGGCGCAAACCTCTACGTCAACGCGCACGCAAGAAGTGGCCGACAACCTTAACGTGCATATCGAACAAGCACGTAAGTATTAAAACCTCTTTTAGGCCGGAGCTCTCCGGCCTTGTTTTACCCTAACTTATCCGACTCTACAGGTGTAATTATGACGCTCAAACTCGGTGTAATTGGTACCGGTGCAATTGGTCAGGAACACATTCGTCGCTGCAATAACGTCTTGCAGGGTGCCAAAGTGGTGGCGGTTTCTGATATCAACGTGGAAGGGGCGCGCGCGGCGCTGCAACGTCTGAATATCGAAGCCGAGGTGTATCAGGATGGTCATCAGGTGATCAACTCGCCAGACGTTGACGCCGTGCTGGTGACATCCTGGGATCCGACCCACGAAGAGTTTACGCTGGCGGCAATCGCGGCCGGCAAACCGGTGTTCTGTGAAAAGCCGCTGGCGCTGAGCGCTGAAGGTTGCCGTCGCATTGTGGATGCCGAGATCAAACACGGTAAACGTCTGGTGCAAGTGGGCTTTATGCGCCCTTACGATGCCGGCTATCGCGCGCTAAAAAAAGTGATCACTGACGGTGAAATCGGCGAACCGCTGATGCTGCACTGCGCGCACCGCAACCAGAGCGTCGGCGAGAATTACACCACCGACATGGCGATCACCAACACCCTGATTCACGAGCTGGACGTGCTGCGCTGGCTAACCGAAGACGACTACAAAACCGTGCAGGTAGTGTTCCCACGCACCACCTCGAAGTCTCATGCCAATCTAAAAGATCCGCAGATCGTGCTGTTCGAAACGCAGAAAGGTATCCGCATTGATGTGGAGATCTTCGTTAACTGCGCGTACGGCTACGACATTCAGTGTGAAGTAGTGGGCGAAGAGGGCATCGCTAAGCTACCGGAGCCTTCGGCGATCCAAACGCGCAAAAACGCGCGTCTCGGCGTGCCGCTGCTAACCGATTGGAAAGACCGTTTCATTGATGCTTATGACGTTGAGCTGCAAGCGTTTATTAATGACGTGAAAGACGGCCAACTGACCGGACCTTCTGCCTGGGATGGTTTTGCTGCTTCCGTGGCCGCCGATGCCTGCCACAAAGCGCAGAACAGCGGTGCGATTGAGCCGGTAACCATGCCGCCGCGTCCGGATTTCTACGCCAAATAACTGAGCTGTGCGCTAAATACTCCTCGGCGGCTCGGCGGCCGCCTCTGTGAATCAGGGACAACACCATGAACAAAGACAACGTTAAACTGGCGATCGCGCCAATCGGCTGGACTAACGACGACATGCCAGAGCTGGGCAGCGAAAACACCTTCCAGCAAACCGTGAGTGAAATGGCGCTCGCGGGCTTTACCGGCAGCGAAGTGGGCAGCAAATACCCGCGCGATCCGGCGATTCTCAAGCCGATGCTAGATATCCGTGGCATTCAGATCTGCAACGCCTGGTTCAGCACCTTCTTCGCCAACGGCGACAAAGCGAAAACCATTGACGAATTCACCAATCACATGAACTTCCTGCATGCGATGGGCGCGCGCGTGATTGGTTGCTCCGAGCAGAGCAAAAGTATTCAGGGCACCACGCTGGCGGTGCTGGAGCAGAAGCCGATTTTCAGCGATGAAGAGTGGCGCTTAACCGCGGAAGGCTACAACGAGCTGGCGGAGATCGCCGCGAAGAAAGGCATGCGCGTCACGCTGCACCATCACATGGGCACCGGGATTCAGACGCCAGCCGAGATCGACCGCTTTATGGAATCGACCAATGAGAATGTTGGCCTGCTGTACGATACCGGCCACATCTACTATTCCGAAGGTTCACAGCAGGCGATGCTGGATGTGCTGACCAAATATCTGCCGCGTATTTTCCACGTGCATCTGAAAGACGTGCGCGACAGCGTGGTAGCCGAAGTGCGTGAGAAATCGCTGTCGTTCCTGGATGGCGTGAAGAAGGGGACTTTCACCGTGCCGGGCGATGGCGTGATCGATTTCAAACCGGTGTTCAAAATCCTCGATGATTACGGCTATAAAGGCTGGATGGTGGTGGAAGCGGAGCAGGATCCGGCGCTGGCCAATCCGTTCGAATATGCGGTAAAAGCGCGTAAATACATCCGCGAGAATGCGGGGTTATAAGGGCAAATTCGCGCAATGCATTGCGCCGCTACGGGATGTACACGCATTCGTAGCGGCGCGATTTTTCGTGCTGTTTTCCATAAAAAAGGCCGTTATCCCATCAGGATAACGGCCTTTTAATTGGCTGAGATTATGACGCTAACGACAACGCCGGTTTCTGTGCGTTGACCGCCAGCCACTCGGCAATGCGCGCCTGCTCGGCTTCGTTCAGCCACATACCTTGTTTGGTACGACGCCAAATCGCATCATCCAGTTCGCGTACCCATTCGTTTTTCACCAGGTAACGCAGCTCGGCTTCGTAGAACTCGTGACCGAAGTTTTCACCCAGATCGTCGATGCTCTTCGCGCCTGCCAGCAGCTCTTCGGTGCGGCTGCCGTAAGTCCGCGCAAAGTGACGCGCCATCCCTTCGCTGATAAACGGATAGCGACGACGCAGGCTGGCGGTGTAATCCTCGCGTGAACCGGAGAAATCCCCGCCCGGCAATACCGCGTTTTTCGTCCACGCCGGGCCGATATTCGGGTAGTATTTGGTTAGTTTCTCCAGCGCATGTTCCGCCAGCTTACGATAGGTGGTCAGCTTGCCGCCGAACACGGACAGCAGCGGCGCCTGGCCGTTGTCGTCATGCACATCCAGCGTGTAATCACGGGTGATGGCCTGCGGCGAATCCGATTCGTCATCGCACAGCGGACGTACGCCCGAGTAAGTCCAGACGATGTCATCTTTGCTCAGCTGCTGTTTGAAGTGTCCATTGAACACGTTCAACAGGTAGCTGATTTCGTTGTCATCGATCTTCACGTCTTTCGGATCGCCTTTGTACTCCACGTCGGTGGTGCCGATGATGGAGAACTCATCCATCCACGGAATCACAAACACGATACGGTTATCTTCGTTTTGCAGGATATACGCCTGCTTTTCGCGATGGACGCGCGGTACCACGATGTGGCTGCCTTTGATCAGACGAATGCCGTACGGCGATTTCAGCTTCAGACCATCGTCGAAGAACTCTTTTACCCACGGACCGGCCGCATTGACCAGACCTTTGGCGCGCCAGGTGTAGGTTTTACCGCTGTCGATATCTTCGGCTTCCACCATCCACAAACCGGCTTCACGCCAGGCGCGGGTCACGCGCGTGCGGGTGCGTACTTCGCCGCCCTGTTTTTCCACTTCCTGCGCATTGAGTACCACCATGCGCGCATCATCAACCCAGCAGTCAGAATATTCGAATCCGCGCGTGATCTCCGGCTTGAGGGCCGAATCCGCGCCAAAACGCAGGCTCTTACTGCCCGGCAGCGTGGTGCGTTTGCCGAGGCGATCGTACATAAACAGGCCCATACGGATCATCCACGCCGGACGCAGATGCGGACGGTGCGGCAGACGGAAGCGCATCGGGAAAGCGATGTGCGGGGCCATTTTCAGCAGCACTTCACGCTCTGCTAACGCTTCGCCCACCAGGCGGAATTCATAGTGTTCAAGGTAGCGCAGGCCGCCGTGAATCAATTTCGAGCTGTTGGAGGAGGTTGCACAGGCCAAATCCCGCGCCTCCAGCATCAGCACCGACAGTCCGCGTCCTGCAGCGTCCACTGCAATGCCGGCTCCGTTAATGCCGCCGCCGATCACGATCAGGTCTTTGGTTTCCACGTCATCTCCTCCGATGTTCGGAATAGTTCTAAAATGTTCGTTTTCGAGCGTAATAATAATCGGAAACCAACATCTACGCCAGCGGTTAACTGAATAAAAACATTTTTGCGTGATATAGCTAACATTCCGACAGGAAAAAAATCACATAACCACAGGACTTGTCAGGTTATCGCGGCGCGTTCTCAGGTTAAACTAGGCGCTAATTGTGATGAAGTAATGAGAGACACCATGGAAACCTTCGAGTGTATTAACGTCCTGCAGGCGCAAGAGCATCTGGCACAAGGTGCGCAGCTGGTGGATATCCGTGATCCGCAGAGCTTTATGATGGGCCACGCGGCGGGCGCGCAGCACCTGACCAACGACAATCTGGCGGATTTCATCGCCAACGCCAATCAGGCTTTGCCGGTGCTAGTGATGTGCTATCACGGCAACAGCAGCAAAGGCGCGGCGCAGTTCCTGCTGGGCCAGGGATTCAGCGCGGCGTACAGCATTGACGGCGGATTTGATGCCTGGCGCGCGGCATTCCCGGCGCAGGTTGCCCTCGGCGACGCCTGAGCCCATCGCATAAGGAAGGAGATCACCGCATGATGCGCATCACCCAGTTCAATAATCCGCGCATGGCGCAGGCGTTTGTCGACTACATGGCGACCCGCGGCGTGACGCTACGCATTGAGCGCGAAAGCCACTTTGTCATTATGTTGGATGACGAAAGCAAGCTGGAGAGGGTCGAAAACGAACTCGCGCAGTTCGTGCGCGATCCCAACCATCCGCGCTATCAGGCGGCCAGCTGGCATAGCGGCAACACCGAAAGTGGCTTGCGCTACGAGCGCACTAATATCTGGGCGAGCATTCGCGAACGCGCAGGTCCGCTCACCATGACCATCATGATCGCCTGCGTCGCGGTATTTATCCTGATGCAGATCGTCGGTGATGATGTGGCGCTGGATTGGCTGGCGTGGCCGGCGGATTCTTCGCAATATTTCCAGGTGTGGCGCTGGTTTAGCCATGCGCTGCTGCACTTCTCGCTACTGCATATCCTGTTCAACCTGATGTGGTGGTGGTATCTCGGCGGTGCGGTCGAGAAGCGTCTCGGCAGCGGCAAGCTGTTTGTGATTATGCTGATCTCGGCGCTGCTAACCGGCTGGATGCAGGCCAAGTTCAGCGGCGTGCTGTTTGGTGGCTTGTCGGGCGTGGTTTACGCGTTGATGGGTTACTGCTGGCTGCGCGGCGAGCGCGATCCCGAAAGTGGTATTTATCTCGAGCGCGGCCTGATTGGCTTTGCGGTCGTATGGTTGGTGATTGGCTGGTACGGCGCATTTGGCCTGTCGATCGCCAACGCCGCGCACGTCACCGGCTTACTGGTGGGTTTAGCGATGGCATTTGTTGATACGCGTAAGATTACGCGTCGTTAGCAGCACCAATAAAAGAAGCGGCCACGAGCCGAGGAGAGAGATGTGAAGCAGACGCAACGTCATGACGCCATTATCGATCTGGTCCGGCGTCAGGGATATGTCAGTACCGAAGAGCTGGTGGATCACTTTGAAGTCAGCCCGCAAACCATTCGGCGTGACCTGAACGACCTGGCCGATCAGAACAAAATCATGCGCCATCACGGCGGGGCGGCGCTGCCGTCCAGCTCAGAAAATACCGCATGGCAGGATCGTAAAATGATGTGGTCGGCGGAGAAAGCGCGCATCGCCGAGCGCGTGGCGAGCCAGATCCCTGATGGCGCCACGCTGTTTATTGATATCGGCACCACGCCGGAAGCGGTGGCGCATGCGCTGCTCAATCACAACAATCTGCGCGTTGTCACCAACAACCTCAACGTGGCGATTCTGCTGATGGCGAAACCTGATTTCCGCGTAATTATCGCCGGCGGCGAAGTGCGCACGCGCGATGGCGGCATCATGGGCGAAGCGACGCTGGACTTCATTTCGCAGTTTCGCCTCGATTACGGCATTCTCGGCATCAGCGGCATTGATATGGATGGTTCGCTGCTGGAGTTCGATTATCACGAAGTGCGCACCAAACGCGCCATCATCGAAAACTCGCGCTGCGTGATGCTGGTGGTGGATCATTCGAAGTTTGGCCGTAATGCGATGGTCAACCTCGGCAATATGAGCCTGATTGATTACATGTATACCGATCAAAGCCCGCCGGCCAGCGTGCTGAAAGTGATTGAACAGCACGAAGTTCACCTCGAACTTTGCTAATGCCGTAGCGGCGCAATTAATTGCGCGATAAATCGCGCCGCTACAAAAATCAGCACCGATTTTTTTCACCGCACCTGCATTTCCCTGTCGCTTTTTTCTGCGCCCCCAGCTTTACTTATCCATTCACCTCTTGCGCTCGCCCGGCTTTACCGTTAACGGACTCGAAGGGATTGATATGTCGCAGCAAAAATTCAATAAAACACGTTTCGACGCCGCGCTCACCCGCCAATGGCAGCATCTCGGACTCACTTCCGCCCAGCAAATGACACCGCAGCAATGGTGGCAAGCGCTGAGCCGCGTGCTGGCAGAAATGCTGGCGACGCAGCCACCTGTGCCAGCCAAACACGGGCAGCGCCACGTCAACTATCTGTCGATGGAGTTTCTGCTGGGGCGTTTGACCGGCAACAATTTGCTCAATCTTGGCTGGTATAACGAAGTGCAAGCCGCGCTGGCGGAACATCGGGTTGAGCTGAGCGAACTGCTGGAAGAGGAGGTGGATCCGGCACTCGGTAACGGCGGATTGGGGCGTTTGGCCGCTTGCTATATGGATTCGATGGCGACCGTCGGCCAGGCTGCGATGGGCCACGGCCTCAACTATCAATACGGCCTGTTTCGTCAGACGTTTGCCGACGGACAGCAGCAGGAAGCGCCGGATGACTGGCAGCGCGATCGCTATCCGTGGTTCCGCCACAACGCCGCGCTGGATGTGCAGGTAGGCCTCGGCGGCAAGGTCAAAGAGAACCACGATGGCAGCCTCAGCTGGCGACCTAAAATTCACCTCAAAGGGGAAGCCTGGGATTTGCCGGTGGTGGGCTATCGCAACGGTATCACGCTGCCGCTACGCTTGTGGAAAGCCAGCAGCGCGCAGCCGTTCGATCTCACCGCGTTCAACAACGGCCAGTTCCTGCAGGCTGAGCAGCAAGGCATTGCAGCCGACAAGCTGACCAAAGTGCTCTATCCCAATGATAATCATGCCGAAGGTAAGCGGCTGCGCCTGATGCAGCAGTATTTCCAGTGCGCCTGCGCGGTGGGCGATATTCTGCGGCGTCATCATCTCGCCGGGCGCGCCATTCGCACTTTGCCTGATTTCGAAGTGATCCAGCTTAACGACACGCATCCCACCATCGCCATCCCGGAGATGCTGCGCGTGCTGCTGGATGAGCATCAACTGAGTTGGGACGATGCGTGGCATATCACCAGCCGCACTTTTGCGTATACCAATCACACGCTGATGCCGGAAGCGCTGGAGCGCTGGGATGAGAAGCTGGTGCGCG
The DNA here is from genome assembly GCF_054903455.1 of Pantoea sp. y20. Lineage (NCBI taxonomy): Bacteria > Pseudomonadati > Pseudomonadota > Gammaproteobacteria > Enterobacterales > Erwiniaceae > Pantoea > Pantoea sp. y20. The sequence goes on along the minus strand of NZ_CM142816.1, from coordinate 3,853,110 downwards.
ACCTGCTGCCGCGCCATATGTTGATCATCCGCGAGATTAATCGCCGCCTGAAAAAGGTGGTGAAGCAACGGTGGCCAGACGATAAAGCGATCTGGCACAAGCTGGCGGTGGTGGCTGATGGTCAGGTGCGCATGGCGAATCTGTGCGTGGTGAGCTGTTTCGCCGTCAACGGCGTGGCGGCGCTGCACTCCGAGCTGGTGGTGAAAGATCTGTTCCCGGAATATCACCTGCTGTGGCCGAACAAATTCCATAACGTGACCAACGGCATCACGCCGCGCCGCTGGTTGAAACAGTGCAATCCGCTGTTGGCGACGCTGATCGATGACAGCTTGCAGGTTGAGTGGGCCAACGATCTCGATGCGCTGGCGTGGCTGGCACCTTTCGCCCGCAAGAAGGCGTTTCGTCAGCAGTTTCGCGACATCAAGCAGCAAAACAAACAGCGGCTGACGCTCTACGTCAAGCGCGTGACCGGCATTGATATCAATCCGGATGCGCTGTTTGACGTGCAGATTAAGCGACTGCATGAGTACAAACGTCAGCACCTCAGTTTGCTGCATATGCTGCACTGCTATCGCCAGCTGCGCGACAACCCGGATAACCCCGACTTCGTGCCGCGCGTGTTCCTGTTTGGCGCCAAAGCCGCGCCCGGCTACTACCTCGCCAAAAATATCATCTATGCCATCAACAAAGTGGCGGAAGTGATCAACAACGATCCACTCGTCAGCGATCGCCTCAAAGTGGTGTTTATCCCGGATTACCGCATCACCGCCGCAGAGCTGATGATTCCGGCCGCCGATCTCTCCGAGCAGATTTCCACCGCCGGTTATGAGGCTTCCGGCACCGGCAATATGAAGCTTGCGCTGAATGGCGCGCTCACTATTGGCACGCTGGACGGCGCCAATGTGGAGATTGCTGAAGCGGTGGGCGCGAAGCATATCTTTATCTTCGGCAACAGCGTGGACGAGGTGAAAGCGCTGAAGGCGGGCGGCTACAGCCCGAAAAAGCTGCGTAAACAGAATCCTTATCTGGATGGTTTGCTGAAGGAGCTGGAGAAGGGCAAGTTCAGCGACGGCGATAAGCATGCGTTTGATTTGATGTTGCAAAGCCTGACCAAAAATGGCGATCCCTGGTTGGTGCTGGCCGACTTTGATGCCTACATCGCCGCGCAGCAGCAGGTGGAAGCGTTGTGGAAAAACCCGGACGCCTGGACGCGCGCAGCGATCCTCAATACCGCTCACACCGGCCGCTTCAGCTCTGACCGTTCAATTCGCGATTATCAGCAGCGGATTTGGCAGGCGGCCCGATAAAGACACGATTGATGATTTTGGAGACACGATGACGCTCAACAAGCTGGACCAGGCGACACAGGATGCCGGCATTTCGCTGCGCTTTATTAACGCGCACGGCGAGCCGGAAACCATCAGCGATGAGACCAAACGCGCGTTGCTGGCAGTCATGGAAACGCCAACCGGTAAAGCGCCACCGCTGCCGCCGGTGCAGGTATTTGCCGCTCGCAGCAAGCGCCAACTGACGCCACAAGGCAGCGGCACTTTTTCCTGGCAGCTACAAACCGAACAGGGCAAAAGCTTCAGCGGCGAAGTGCAGGGCGGAGAACCGCTCACGCTGCCGCCGCGTCTGTCACAAGGTTATCACCAGCTCACGCTGCGCAAAGGTCGCCAGCAGTGGCAAACACGCATCATCATTGCGCCACGCCGCTGTTTTATCCCGGCATCGGTTGAGCAAGGAGAGAAACTTTGGGGCGCGTTAGTACAGCTTTACACGCTGCGATCGGATGACAATTGGGGCATCGGTGACTTCGGCGATTTGGCGCAAATGCTGGAGAACGTTGCCAATAATGGCGGTGATTTCGTTGGCCTTAATCCTTTGCATGCGCTTTATCCTGCACAGCCAGAACATGCCAGTCCTTACAGCCCAACCTCACGTCGCTGGCTCAACGTGCTGTATATCGACGTTAATCGGCTGGAGGATTTTCAGCGTAGCGAGGCAGCGCAGCGTTGGTGGCAAAGGGCGAAAACACGCAAAGCGCTGGATCAGGCGCGCGCGGCTGAGTTTGTCGATTACAGCGCGGTGGCCAAACTGAAATTGGCCGCGCTGCGCTTTGCCTGGCAGCGCTTCCAGCCGCGCGCCGCTGAAGATGCCGGATTCCAGCAATTTATCGTTGAGGGCGGCGACCATCTGCGTTATCAGGCGGCGTTTGATGGCATTCTCGCCGAACGCAGCCAGCAGCATCCTGATGAATGGGGTTGGACCAACTGGCCGGAAGGCTGGCGCAACGCTTTGCTGCCGGAGGTGCAGCAATGGTGTGCGGAACACGAAGAGGAGATTCAGTTCTGGAGTTGGTTGCAGTGGGTGGCGCAAGAGCAGTTTGCCATCTGCTGTCAAATTAGCCAGCAGCTTGGCATGGAAGTGGGATTATATCGCGACTTAGCGGTCGGCGTGGCGCAAGGCAGCGCCGAAACCTGGCAGGATCCGGAACTGTATAAACTCGGCGCTTCCGTTGGCGCACCGCCGGATCGCCTCGGTCCGCAGGGGCAAAACTGGTGTTTGCCGCCGCTCGATCCACATGTGATGCGCGCGCGCGGCTATCAGCCTTTTATCGACCTGCTGCGCGCCAATATGCGTGACTGCGGCGCTTTGCGTATCGATCACGTGATGGCGCTGCTGCGCTTGTGGTGGATTCCCTACGGCGAAAGCGCGGATAAAGGCGCTTACGTGGCCTATCCGGTTGAGGATCTGCTAGCGATCCTGGCGCTGGAGAGTCAGCGCCATCGCTGCATGGTCATTGGCGAAGATCTCGGCACGGTGCCAAAAGAGATCGTCAGCCTGCTGCGCAAAAGCGGCATTTTCTCGTGGAAAGTGTTGTTCTTCGAGCAGCACGGCGATGGCAGCTATCGTCAGCCGCAAGAGTATCCCGTGCAGTCGATTGCCAGCGCCAGTACCCATGATTTGCCGACGTTGGCGGGATTCTGGAGATATGAGGATCTTTTTCTGGGTCACAAACTGGGCTTGTACCAGGAGAGCGTATACATGTCATTGCTAAGGCAAAGGGATAAACAAAAACAGGCGCTATTGGATGCGCTGCATCAGATGAATACGTTGCCTGCGCGCCACGGTACCGTTGCCAGCCGATTGTCCTTCACACCGATGCTCAATCGCGGCTTCCACCGCTATCTGGCGCGCACTAACAGCGCATTGCTGGGGCTGCAACCTGAAGACTGGCTTGCTATGACTTCACCGGTCAACGTGCCGGGTACGGTAGATGAATATCCAAACTGGCGGCGCAAGTTAAGCGTCACAATCGAAAAGATGTTTAGAGGAAACGTGCCGGGCTTATTGAATGCGGTGAATACCGGGCGCAGGAAGCGTTGAAGAACGCGCGGCAGCGTCGGGTCGCTGCCGCGTGCTTAATCAGTAGTACGAGTGCTCGCCGCGCTGGTGCTCGGTCAAATCGCGCACGCCTTTCAGCTCAGGGAAGGCTGCCAGCAGCTCCTTCTCGATGCCATCTTTCAGCGTGACGTCGATCATCGAACAACCGTTACAGCCACCGCCGAATTGCAGAATGGCGATGCCGTCATCGGTGATTTCCATCAGCGATACGCGACCGCCGTGACCAGCCAGCTGCGGGTTAATCTGCGCTTGCAGCAGATATTCCACGCGTTCCACCATTGGCGCATCGTCAGAGACTTTCCGCATTTTGGCGTTAGGCGCTTTCAGCGTCAGCTGCGAACCGAGGTTGTCGGTAACAAAGTCGATTTCCGCGTCATCGAGGTAAGGTGCGCTCAGCTCATCAACAAAGGCTGACAGTTTTTCGAACTTAAATTCGGTATCAGTCGCTTCTACTGCATCGGGTGGGCAGTAAGAAACACCGCATTCTGCGGTTGGCGTACCCGGATTAATGACGAATACGCGAATCTGAGTGCCATCTTCTTGTTTGGACAGCAATTTTGAGAAGTGCTCTTGCGCAGCATCAGTAATAACGATCATGGCGATTGCTCAATAGTTGACTAAATTACTTGGTTATAATACGCCCAACACCGACGCTCTACAAGGTACGGCACAGGCAACCAATGTGTACGCTGGCCGCGCCTTGCGCCAGCAGGATGCGGCTAATTTCCGCCACGGTACTTCCGGTCGTCACAACATCGTCGATAAGCAGGATATGGCGTCCGCGCACCGGCATTTCAAGGCGAAACGCGCCGCGCAGGTTCTTTTTGCGCGCGCTGGCGCTCAATGAATGCTGAACTGCGCCCTGTCGCACCCGCTTTACCGCTTCGCGATATTCACAGCCCAGCCAGCGAGCCAGCGGTTTTGCTAGCAGCGCCGCCTGATTGTAGCCGCGTTGCCAGGCGCGCCGACGATGCAGCGGTACGCTCAGCACCAAATCTACACGCGGCAGCCGGTAATCACGACGCATTGTTAACAATTTTAACAAAATCAGCCGCGCCAGCATCACTCTGAGTGCGGTTACGCGAGAAAACTTCAGCTGCTGCACCCAATCGCTCAGCGGCGGCAGGTAATCGCTGACGCAGCTCAGGCTCTGCCACGGCGGCGGGCGGCGCAGGCAGCGCCCGCAGGGCTGCATTCCACTGGCCGGTAAACCGCAGCAGGGACAGAGTGCCGGTAGCCGCGGAATTTGCTGCACGCAGCGGCTGCACAAACCGTGGCTGGCAATCTGCAACGGCAGGCGGCATAGCCAACACAGGGCCGGGATTGGTAGCATAGCGACCTCCTTATCACTTTTCCGGAGTGTAACCGATGAGTTCGCTTTACTGGCACACCACAGGCACGGGCGATCGCGATCTTGTGCTGCTGCACGGCTGGGGTTTGAACGCCGAAGTGTGGCAAAACATCGTTCCGCGACTCAGCTCGCATTTTCGCCTGCATCTGGTGGATCTGCCGGGCTTTGGCCGCAGCCAGGGTTTTGCGCCGCTGACCTTAGCGGAAATGGCGCAACAGTTGTTGCCGCAGCTGCCCGATCGCGCAGTGCTGCTCGGCTGGTCGCTGGGTGGATTAGTTGCTAGCCAGCTGGCGTTAACCCAGCCAGAGCGCGTTGCAGCGCTGATCACCGTTGCCTCATCGCCGTGTTTTACCGCGCGTGATCAATGGCCGGGCATCAAGCCCGAAACGCTACAAAATTTTCAGCAGCAGTTGAGCACCGATTTCCAGCGCACCGTGGAGCGCTTTCTGGCACTGCAAACCATGGGCACGGAGAACGCGCGACAGGATGCGCGTCAGTTGAAAGAGGTGGTGTTATCGCAGCCGATGCCGTCGGTTGAAGTGCTGGAAGGGGGATTAGAGATTTTGCGTCAGGACGATTTGCGTGCCGCGCTCGACGATCTACCGCTGCGGTTCCTGCGTATTTACGGCTATCTCGATGGGCTGGTGCCGCGTCGTGTCGCAGAAGAACTGGATTCACGCTGGCCAGCTTCATCCTCGGTGGTGATGGAGAAAGCCGCGCATGCGCCTTTCATTTCTCACCCCGATGAATTTACGCAGCTGATCATGACGTTTACCGCAGCCACATAAACTGCCACGCAGCCAGCGTTAAGGGCTGGCTGCCATCCAGCTTCTCCCCGCTAATCACATCCTGCATATGCCGCGCCAGCGGTAACTGTGTCGTCACCTCATGACGGCTGAGATTAAACACACACAGCAACCCCTCATCGCTATCCGGCTGATGGCGACGCAACACCAGCAGGCTATTTTCGCTTTCCAGCAGCGTCATCGGATTATCGGGATGAAACGCGGGCTGCCGCGTGCGCAGTTGAATCAGCGCGCTCAGGCGTTCATACACCTGTTGGCGCAGCGGGTTGCCGCCGCTGATCCACTGTTCCATTTCACGCAGGCTGTACTTCTCCCGGTTGATGGCACGGTTATGACCGGCGGCCCGCACGCCTTCATTGTCGTTGCGCGAGCCAAGAATACTTTGAATGTAAATCGCCGGTACGCCAGGAAATGACAGCAGAATCGCGTGTGCCAGCAGGAAGCGGCGCAAACGCGTGTCATCGTCATCGTCCTGCTGATTGAGCGCATCGAAATAGGTGACATTGATTTCGTAAGGGCTGGTGGTGCCATCGGCATTGTTCTTGTAGGAGACCAGCGCGCCTTCCAGTGCTAAATCACGCACCAGCGCCACAATCTCCACTTCCGACAAAATGCCGCGCGCCGGATTGAGTCCAATGCCGTCGTGCGAGGCAAGAAAGTTAAAGAAAGTGGTGGTGCCACCGCCTAAATCCAGCGTGCTGGCCCATTGACGCAGCGCACGCGCCGATCCCGAATGAATGGCGTGCAGCACCAGCGGCGGCAGCGAAAACTGGTACACCATTTGCGCTTCATCTTTGCCGTTACCGAAATAGCTGATGTTGTCTTTGTGCGGCACGTTGGTTTCGGTGACGATCACCGTGCCGGGCGCCACTTCATTGGCAATGGCGCGAAACAGCTTCACCAGCTGATGCGTTTTCGGCAGGTGAATGCAGTTGGTGCCCGGCGTTTTCCACATGTAGCCCACCGCGTCGAGCCGCACATAATCCGCGCCTTTGTTCAGGTAGTCGAGCAGCACATCGACCATGCGAATCAGCACTTCCGGATTACCAAAGTTGAGGTCGATCTGGTCGGCGCTGAAGGTGGTCCAGATATAGCGCGTCTCGCCGTCGGCCATCGCAAACGGTGTGAGCAGCGGCGAGGTGCGTGGACGCGTCACCGCGCTGAGATCGGTCGCCGGCGGCATGCTGATAAAGAAATCATCCCAACCCGGATCCTGCGCCAGAAAGTGTTGAAACCAGCGGCTGTGCGCCGACATGTGGTTGCAGACAAAATCAAACATCAGCCGCGTTTCGCTGTGCAGCGCGCTGATATGCTGCCAGTCGCCGCAAATCGGATTGACCTGGTGATAGTCGATAACCGAGAAGCCATCGTCGGAAGAGTAGGGAAAGAACGGCAACAGATGCACCAGACTGAAAGTGGATTGCAGATGCTGCTGATAAAAACGCGAGAAGCTGGCGAGGGTTGGCTGTTCGGGTTCGCGGAACTGATCGGCATAGGTAATCAGCACCACATCTTTCTCATCCCAGTGCGCCTTGCGCGGCAGTTTTGCCGTATCGCGTGCGGCACGAATGTGTGAAAGCAGGCGTTCACGCGCCGCGACCGGAAAGCTGCCGTGATAAATCTCATCGATTAAGGCGTTGATAATATCCATGGATCGCTGGGCCACGCGGAAGGTTATTTTTTCAGCGTAGTTGGATGAGGAGATTTATCAAGCTGATACACGCGGAGACTAAGGTTTCTCCGCGCGTTATTTACGGCAGGAACTTAGCGTTTTTTACCGAATGCCGCGGCGAGCGCATCGCCCATCGCGCTATTGCCGGCAGACGAGCTGGCAGGTTTGCCGCGACCTTTGTTATTGGCCGCCGGGCGGGCGTTTTCTTTGCCTGCGCTGCGGTTGCTGCCGCGGGCATTGCTTTCACCAGGCTGCTCGTCCAGACGCATGGTGAGCGCAATACGCTTACGCTGCATATCCACTTCCATTACCTTCACTTTGACGATATCGCCGGCTTTCACCACCTGATGGGGATCTTCAACGAACTTGTCGGAAAGGGAAGAGATGTGCACCAAACCATCCTGATGCACGCCGATATCGACGAAAGCACCGAAGTTGGTGACGTTGGTGACGGCGCCTTCCAGCACCATGCCCGGCAGCAGATCGTTGAGCGTTTCCACGCCTTCAGCAAATTGCGCGGTTTTAAACTCCGGACGTGGATCGCGGCCCGGTTTTTCCAGCTCTTTGATGATGTCTGTGACCGTGGGCAAGCCGAAGCGCTCATCGGTGAAGTCGCGGGCATTCAGATCGCGCAGACCGCCAGCATTGCCCATCAGCTCATTCAGCGCCTGCTCGGTGGCGGCCAGAATGCGCTCGACCAGCGGATAAGCTTCCGGGTGCACAGTTGAGGCATCCAGCGGGTTATCGCCGTGGTTGATGCGCAGGAAGCCCGCGCACTGCTCAAAGGCTTTCGGCCCGAGGCGGCTCACCTTCAGCAGTTGCTGACGGTTCTGGAAGCGGCCATTTTCATCGCGCCAGCTAACAATATTCTGCGCCATCATGCGGGTTAAACCGGCCACGCGGGTCAGTAGCGCCACAGACGCGGTGTTGAGATCGACACCCACGGCGTTTACGCAGTCTTCCACCACCGCATCCAGCTTCTTCGCCAGCTGGCTTTGGCTGACGTCGTGCTGATATTGGCCTACGCCGATCGATTTCGGATCGATCTTCACTAGCTCGGCGAGCGGGTCCTGCAGGCGACGCGCGATGGAAACCGCGCCACGGATGGAAACGTCGAGATCCGGGAACTCCAGCGCCGCCAGCTCAGAGGCGGAATAGACCGATGCACCGGCTTCGCTGACGATCACTTTCTGCGCGTTGATTTGCGGGAACTGCTTCTGCACGTCGAGGAAGAAGCGCTCGGTTTCGCGCGAGGCGGTACCGTTACCAATCGCCACCAGTTCAACCTGATGTTTGGCGCACAGCGCCGCCACAGCCGTGGCCGCTTTCGCCGCCTGGCCGGTGTGCGGATAAATGGTATCGGTCGCGACCAGCTTGCCGGTGGCATCTACCACCGCAACTTTCACGCCGGTACGTAAGCCTGGATCGAGGCCCATGGTGGCGCGCATGCCCGCAGGCGCGGCCATCAGCAGATCGTGCAGGTTACGGGCAAATACGTTGATGGCTTCATCTTCGGCGCGTTCACGAAGGGTGCCCATCAATTCAGTTTCGAGGTGCAGCAGCACTTTGATGCGCCAGGTCCAGCTCACCACCGCTTTACGCCAGCTATCCGCTGGCGCGTTATTCAGGCGCAGCTTGAGGTGTTCGGCGATCAGCGTTTCGCCATAGCTTTCACGCGGGGCTTCATCGAACTGCGGATCGGCATTCAGCGACAGCTGCAGCACGCCTTCGTTGCGACCGCGAAACATCGCCAGCGCACGGTGCGACGGGACGCCGCTCAGCGCTTCGTGGTGATCGAAGTAGTCGCGGAATTTCGCGCCTTCTTCCTCTTTACCTTCTACCACGCGCGCCACCACATGCGCATTCTTCCACAGATATTCACGCACTTTCGCCAGCAGTGTAGCGTCTTCGGCAAAGCGCTCCATCAGGATGTAGCGTGCGCCATCCAGCGCAGCGCGCACGTCGGCGACACCTTTGTCGGCATCAACGTAACTGGCGGCCAGCTGCTCGGGATCCTGCGATGGGTCCTGCCACAGCGTATCGGCCAGCGGTTCCAGACCGGCTTCAATAGCGATCTGTCCGCGCGTACGACGCTTCTGTTTGTACGGCAGGTAAAGGTCTTCCAGCTCGGTTTTATTCAGCGTGCTGTTGATGGCGGTGGCGAGTTCAGGCGTGAGTTTGCCCTGTTCGTCGATGGATTTCAGAATCGACTGGCGACGATCGTCCAGCTCGCGCAGGTAACTCAGACGGCTCTCCAGCAAACGCAGCTGAGTGTCGTCGAGTCCGCCGGTCACTTCCTTACGATAACGTGCGATAAACGGCACGGTGTTCCCTTCATCAAGTAAGCGAACGGCAGCATCAACCTGGTCGGCGCGTGCCTTCAGCTCACCTGCGATAATCTGGCTCAGTGAATCTTTCATCATCATTAACAATGCTTACACAGGGTTGGAAATAGCGGACAGTTATACGGAATGAGGCCGAAAATTGCCAGCCGGTGGCCTGTGAATCCGTCTTTTTCTGAATGCAGCGCGCGCAATCTTGCTGATGGTCAATCGGTCGCTTATTGTTAGCCTCTTTGCTGCGAAGAACCGCCGTCACCACGAGTTGAAGTCATGAAAACCCAACTGATTACCCGCGAAGGCTATAACAAGCTGCGTGCCGAACACGACCATTTGTGGAACGAAAAGCGTCCGGAAGTCACCAAAATCGTCTCCTGGGCTGCCAGCCTCGGCGATCGTTCGGAAAACGCCGATTACACCTACAACAAGCGTCTGCTGCGCCAGATCGATCGCCGGGTGCGCTATCTGCGCAAATGCCTCGCCGATCTGAAAATCGTCGATTACGCGCCGCAGCAGGAGGGCAAAGTGTTTTTCGGTGCCTGGGTGCAAGTGGAGAATGAGCAGGGCGATGTGAAGCGTTTCCGCATTGTTGGCCCGGATGAAATTTATGGCGAGACGATGAAAGAGTACATCTCGATCGACTCGCCGATGGCGCGCGCGCTGATCAAGAAAGAAGTGGATGACGAAGTGGTGGTCAACACGCCGGAAGGGCAGAAGCTGTGGTTTGTGAACAGCATCGATTATGTGAAAGAGACGCCTTAAAAAAGCGCAATCGCCGTTGGTGTAGTACTCAACACTCTTTCGCAAAACGCACACATCGTAGCGGCGCAATTTATTGCGCGATAAATCGCGCCGCTACGAAATGTGCGGTATTAAATGGCAGAGATTAACGGTACGGCCGTGATGCGTTATTTACCGGCCTGGGTCGCGGTGGTGGTTGAGGTACCGCTGCCACCTTTGTCGCCGCCGCCCATGGTCGCCAGCGCCACGCCGAGCAGCGCGCCTACAGCGCCAACACCGATCGCGTCCGAGTTACCCTTCGCCGTCGTGGATGCCTGCGCGCCAGCCGCTTCGCCCGCGCTGGTGGCCGCCTGAACCTGAGTGAAGCTGGTCAGTACCAGTGCGCCCAGCAGAATTACCGTTTTTTTCATTTTTCTCTCTCCACATGAACTCAATAACAACAGGTACGAATCCAGTGTCGGAGATCGAGAGAAGCGAGGAAAGAGGAGATTACTGATTGATTTGTAGGAATTAATTTAACACTGGCCTTGTTTTTCATCGCTCGGGAATTGTTCCGAAAACAGATGCGCATTCCGCGAGAGAAATGCCCTATTTTATGCTGCCATCACTCCAACTCAGGCCTATTCTTCACCATCACCTTAAGTCAAATCGCCCTGAACGCCTCTCTGGCGGCGGGATTTTTTGTCATGAACCAGTAACAGAAAGAAAATGCGCCAAATTTTCAGATAAGCGCTAAGCGGCTTGAAAGCACAGATAAAAAACGCGAAGCGAAGCGCATTTCAGGGTCAAAAATAAATATAAGCTGCTGTTTAATATGCTTTGTAACAATTTCGGCTAGAATATAAACCATTAATGACTGTCACACTGAGGCCTCTTTTTTTAACAATATTGGCTCAGGCAATGGCGCCTTTGGGAGTTGAACATGCAAGAGAACTACAAAATTCTGGTCGTCGATGATGATATGCGGTTGCGTGCGTTGCTGGAGCGCTATCTCACCGAGCAGGGCTTTCAGGTGCGTAGCGTTGCCAACGCCGAGCAAATGGACCGACTGTTAACCCGCGAATCCTTCCACTTGATGGTGCTCGACTTGATGCTGCCGGGCGAAGATGGTTTGTCTATCTGCCGTCGTTTACGAAGTCAAAGCAACCCGATGCCGATCATCATGGTCACTGCGAAAGGTGAAGAAGTGGATCGTATCGTCGGTCTGGAAATCGGTGCGGATGACTACATTCCAAAACCGTTTAACCCGCGCGAACTGCTGGCGCGTATTCGTGCCGTACTGCGTCGTCAGGCCAATGAGTTGCCGGGCGCGCCTTCGCAGGAAGAAGCGGTTATCGCCTTCGGTAAGTTCAAGCTGAACCTCGGCACCCGCGAGATGTTCCGTGAAGATGAGCCAATGCCGCTGACCAGCGGTGAGTTTGCCGTGCTGAAAGCGCTGGTGAGCCATCCGCGTGAGCCTCTGTCACGCGATAAGCTGATGAACCTGGCGCGTGGCCGTGAATACAGCGCCATGGAACGCTCCATCGACGTGCAGATCTCGCGTCTGCGCCGCATGGTGGAAGAAGATCCGGCGCATCCACGTTACATTCAGACCGTTTGGGGTCTTGGCTACGTATTCGTTCCGGACGGCAGCAAAGCATGAGGCGATTGCGCTTCTCACCCCGCAGTTCGTTTGCCCGCACCTTGTTATTGATTGTTACCTTGCTGTTCGTCAGCCTGGTAACAACCTATTTGGTGGTGCTCAATTTCGCCATTCTTCCCAGCTTGCAGCAGTTCAATAAGGTCCTCGCGTACGAAGTGCGTATGTTGATGACCGATCGGCTGCAGCTGGAAGACGGAACGCAGTTGGAAGTGCCACCGGCCTTCCGACGCGAAATTTATCGTGAGCTGGGCATCTCGTTGTACACCAACGCGGCGGCGGAAGAGAGCGGTTTGCGCTGGGCGCAACATTACGAATTCCTCAGTGAGCAGATGGGCCAGCAGCTGGGCGGTCCTACCGATGTCCGTGTCGAGGTGAATAAAAACTCGCCGGTGGTGTGGCTGAAAACCTGGCTGTCGCCGGATATCTGGGTGCGCGTGCCGCTCACCGAAATCCATCAGGGCGACTTCTCACCGCTGTTCCGCTACACGCTGGCGATTATGCTGCTGGCGATTGGCGGCGCCTGGCTGTTTATCCGCATCCAGAACCGACCCTTAGTGGATCTGGAGCATGCGGCGTTGCAGGTCGGTAAAGGCATCATTCCACCGCCGCTGCGTGAATACGGCGCGTCGGAAGTGCGTTCGGTGACGCGGGCGTTTAACCAAATGGCGGCCGGTGTGAAGCAGTTGGCCGACGATCGTACCTTGTTAATGGCGGGTGTCAGCCACGATTTGCGTACGCCGCTGACGCGCATTCGTCTCGCTACTGAGATGATGGGCGAGCAGGATGGTTATCTGGCGGAGTCGATCAACAAAGATATCGAAGAATGCAACGCGATTATCGAGCAGTTCATCGACTATCTGCGTACCGGTCAGGAGATGCAGACCGAGCGTGCCGACCTCAACAGCGTGCTGGGCGAAGTGGTGGCGGCAGAGAGCGGCTACGAGCGCGAGATTGAGAACGCGGTGATGTCCGAGGATTTGATGCTGGATATCAACCCGCTGTCCATCAAGCGCGCGCTGGCGAATCTGGTGGTCAACGCGGCGCGTTATGGCAATGGATGGATTAAGGTCAGCAGCGGCAAGGAGCTGAACCGCGCGTGGTTCCAGGTGGAGGATGATGGTCCGGGCATCAAGCCGGATCAGCTACAGCATCTGTTCCAGCCGTTTGTGCGCGGCGACAGCGCGCGCAGTACCAGCGGCACCGGTCTCGGTTTGGCGATTGTGCAGCGTATTATCGATGCGCATGAAGGCTCGCTGGAGATTGGTGACAGCGACCGGGGCGGATTGCGGATTCGTGCCTGGTTGCCGATTCCGGAAGGCAGCAGCGCTACGGCGGTAGCGAGTATCAATCACAGTGCGTGATACCCGGCGGGCATTTATGCCCACCGGGTTTTCACATCACAACTGCGGACCCGCCTGCACTAACGCTTTACCCGCATCGTTATCGGTATATTTCTCAAAGTTAGTAATAAAGCGCTGCGCCAGATCCTGCGCGGCTTGCTGCCAGGCCGCTTCTGTCGGCCAGCTGCGGCGCGGATCGAGAATCGCGCTATCCACCTGCGGCAGAACTTTAGGCATCTGCAGGTTGAACACCGGCAAGGTGTCAGTCTCAACCTCATCCAGCTCCCCAGCCAGAATCGCATTGATGATGGCGCGCGTGTCTTTCAACGAAATGCGCTTGCCGCTGCCGTTCCAGCCGGTATTCACCAGATACGCCTGCGCACCTGCCGCTTCCATGCGCTTCACCAGCACGTCGGAATATTGCGTTGGGTGCAGCGTCAGGAACGCCGCGCCAAAGCAGGCAGAGAAGGTGGGCGTTGGCTGCGTGACGCCGCGCTCGGTACCGGCCAGTTTGGCGGTGAAGCCAGACAGGAAATGGTATTGCGTCTGTTCCGGCGTCAAGCGTGAAACCGGCGGCAGCACGCCAAAGGCATCGGCGGTAAGGAAAATCACCCGCTTCGCATGGCCCGCTTTCGACACCGGCTGCACGATGTTCTCGATATGCTCGATCGGATAAGAGACGCGGGTGTTCTCGGTCTTGCTGCCGTCGGCGTAATCCACGCTGCCATCGGCGCGCACCACCACATTTTCCAGCAGCGCATTGCGGCGAATCGCCCGGTAGATCTCCGGCTCCGCCTGCTCAGACAGATTGATGGTTTTGGCGTAGCAGCCGCCTTCAAAGTTGAACACGCCGTCGTCATCCCAGCCGTGTTCGTCATCGCCAATCAGCTGGCGATCCGGATCGGTGGACAATGTGGTTTTACCGGTGCCGGACAGGCCGAAGAACACCGCCACATCGCCCGCTTTGCCGACATTAGCCGAACAGTGCATTGAAGCGATGCCTTTCAGCGGCAGCAGGTAGTTCATGATGGCGAACAGCCCTTTCTTCATCTCGCCGCCGTACCAGGTGCCGCCAATCAGCTGCATGCGCTCGGTCAGGTTGAAGGCGACGAAGTTCTCGGAGTGCAGACCTTGCGCCTGCCAGTCTGGATTGGTGCACTGCGCGGCGTTCATCACCACGAAATCCGGTTTGAAGTCAGCCAGTTCGGCTTCGCTCGGGCGGATAAACATGTTTTTGACGAAGTGCGCCTGCCAGGCCACTTCCATCACGAAGCGCACGCTGAGGCGCGTGTCAGGATTGGCACCGCAGAACGCATCAATCACAAACAGGCGTTTGCCGGAAAGCTGCTGGGTGCAGCGATCTTTCAACGCCTGCCAGGTTTCCTGTGACAGCGGCTGGTTATCATTTTTGCCGTTGCCGACATCGTTCCACCACAGCGTGTCGCGCGTGGTGTCATCCCGAACGATGTACTTATCTTTTGGCGAGCGACCCGTGAAGATGCCGGTATCCACGGCAATAGCACCGCTCTGCGTCAGAATGCCTCGCGCATAACCTTCCAGCTCTGGGCGAGTTTCTTCCTGAAACAGGGTGTCGAAATCAGGGTTGTACACCACTTCGGTGGTGCCGCTGATGCCCATAGAGGCGAGGTCTTGCGATGTCAGGCCGTTAACGCGCATGTGACTGCTCCTTTAATCGGTATCTGTTACTGCATATTTTTTATGGGGTGATTCTGTCGCCTGCCTGCATAGCCACGCAGGGCAGATCGCGCGCAGTGTACTCTTCTGAGCACAGCGGAAAAGAGAAGATAGTCAGAAATGCGAGCTGGAACGTGACAAGTAGAGAAATCTGCCACTTATGAAACTAAAGTCAGCGTTATTTAGCTAATAACCGTGATAAATGATAGGGATACGTTCAGCAGGAATGCGGGCGGATGAACCGCCCGGCAGGTAATTAATGCACGTGATCGCTGTTGTTGGTTGGCGCGTTACGAATGGCGGCAATATCCACCGCATCGAACACGTAATGCGATCCGCAATAGTCGCAATTCATATCGATTGCGCCATCCTCTGCGAGGATTTCGTCCACTTCCTCAACCGGCAGCGTGCTCAGCACTTCACCGCAGCGCTCGCGTGAACAGGTGCACTTGAAGCTGACTGGCGACGGATCGAACACGGTGGCTTCTTCCTGATGATACAGGCGCCACAGCACGTCGGTGGCGGGCAGCTCAATCAGCTCTTCGCTCTTCACGGTTTCGGTCAGCGTGGCGAGGTGATTGAAATCATCCAGGCTCGGCTCTTGCGCTGGCAGCACCTGCAGCAGAATACCCGCTGCGCCTTTGTCGCTGGTGCGGATAAACAGGCGCGTTGGCAACTGCTCAGAACGCATGAAGTAATCTTCCAGACAACCCGCCAGCGTATCCGCTTCCAGGCCAACCACGCCCTGATAGCGCTCGCCTTTCTCTGGCGAAATGGTGATCACCAGATAGCCGTTACCGACCATCTCTTTCAGGCTGCTGCCGGGTGCGATCTCCGCGTCTTCTTGCACGCGCGCCACGCCACGCAACTCCTGACGGTTGTTACCGTTGATCACCGCCAGCGTCAGCGGACCGTCGCCCTGTAACTGCACCGTGATATCACCGTCAAACTTCAGCGTTGCCGTTAGCAGGCTGGTGGCTACCAGCAGCTCGCCCAGCAAGGTTTTTACCGGCTCAACGTAGTTGTGATTTTCGACGATTTCACGCCAGGTTTCGCTCACATTGACCAGCTCGCCGCGCACGGCGACGTTTTCGAACAGGTAACGGTGCAGTTGATCGTTTGCAGACATAGTGTTTCTCTCGTTGGGGGCGCGTTATTTATCACCCGACAATTTAAATTTCATCAGATCGCGGCGCTCTTTCTTATCCGGGCGGCGATCGGGGTGCGGCATGGTTAAGGCATTCATCTTGCGTGCCAGCGCGGTTTTCTCGCGCTTGTCGATGCTGGCGGCGGTTTCGGCATACAGCGCCTGGGCTTCGCTGGCCGGACGACGCTGATCGGTCACGGCGGTGATCACCACGGTGCGCTCGTCGTTGCCCTGACGCAGCGTCAATTCAGCATTTAGCTCCACCAGTTTGCTCGGCTTGCTGCGCTGACCGTTGTAATGCACTTTGCCGCCTTCGACCATTTCGCGTGCCAGCGCACGCGTTTTGTAGAAGCGCGCGGCCCACAGCCATTTGTCGAGGCGCACGCCTTCGCTCACTTTCTCTTTCATGGTATTGCGGCTCCTGCTTTAACGCAGCGTCTCACACAATTGGCGATAATCGCGAACCGCCGGATGACGCTGGAAAGATTGATCGGGCCGACCGGAATCCGGATTGCTGACGCCTAAGCACCAGCGAATGCCCCAGCGTGTTGCTGCATCCAGAATCGCTTCGCTGTCATCAATGAATAGCGTGCGCGCGCTGTCAAACGCAGTGTGTTGCTGAACGGCTTGCCAGAGACGCGGATCCTCTTTCGGATATCCAAAGGTATGGGTGGAAAGTAATAAATCAAGGTGGGCAGCTAATCCGGTCTGCTCCAGTTTCACATCCAGATTGTAAGGATGCGCATTGGTCAACAGAATCGTGCGCTTACCTGCGGCACGCAGCGCCTGCAATAGCGGCAGCGTATCTTCACGCATTGCCGCGCGGTGGCGCTTCTCCCACGTCATGGCGCGAATATCCAGCGCCAGTTCCTGCGACCAGTAATCGAGACAATACCAGTTTAGCGTATGCACCACGGCCTGGTATTTCTGCTCAATCAGCTGATGCGCTTCGCCCAGCGTGATGGCGCGTTCGCGGCTCAGGGTTTCCGGAACGTGTTCCAGCCAGAAGTGGCGATCAAAGGCGAGATCGAGCAAGGTGCCGTCCATATCCAGCAGCACGGTATCAATCTCTGACCAGTTAAGCGTAACCTGCATTGTCTTTCTCGCCGCAAAAAAGTGGGCGACAGGGTAGCACAGAAGGGGAGGGCTCAGAACAGCGAGCGCACGCTCTGCATAGTGTTCAGATTGTGGTTGAAGCACTTATCGTAATACTGCTGAATTTCCGCCATGCGCAGGCGATTGCGATGAATACGACGCAGCGCCAGCAAGCCGTTTATCACCGCGCTGGCAATCAGCACCAGCATCAACAGCGTGGTACCCAAATAGCGCCATTGCGCCATGGCATCCGGCTCGTTATGCAGCGCGATATGGCGTGTGCCGTTGGCATCGGTGGTAATACTGGTGATGATGCCGCTGGCGGCGAATGGCGTATGCAGCAGCATGCCGGACATGCGTTGCAGTTCGCGCCATTGCGAAGGTGCATCAAGATCGAACAGCGGTACCGACGGCTGCGGCTGCATCACCATCTGACGACCTTCATCACTGACAATCAGGAAGCCACCCGGCGGTGGACTATTAAGGTTTTCAGCCGCACGACGCGTTTCACGCGCGAAGAAGCTGGAGGTGGCGGTGTTCACCAGATTTTCCAGCGCTTCGGCACTCACCGGACGCAGCAGGACGTTCATGCCATTCAGCTTGCCAGAATCCGCACGGTGAATCAGTGAATCCCAATCTTTGGCGTTGCCGAGATTCACCAGCGCATTTTTCAGGCGTACGCAATCCTGCTGCTGGCTGCACAGATCCTGGGTTTTCAGCACCAAATCCGAGAAGTCATCCAGCAGAATCATGCCCGATTTCTGAATCGCCGAGGCGAGCTGCGGATTGAGTTTGGGATCGGTATTGGTTTCCGGATGCAGCTGGCGCGTGGTGGTATCGAGCAGCGCCGAGGCTTTATCAATGATCTCCGATTGCGGCTGAGGCAGCGGCGCGGCGTTATTCCAGTAAATCGCCGAGCAGTCGAACGGCATGTAGGCGTAGCTACGATTGCTTTGATAATTGCCCGGTACCGAACACATGCCGGTGCCGCCCACTTTCAAAATGTCGCCGATGTGCAGCGGCAGCGCATTCAGCTTATCCACGCTATTCACTTCAATGCTCTCGGTGCCTTTCACCCACGCAAGGCTGAGTTTGATCGGCATGCTGAGAGGAATCCAGGTGAATAGCATGACCAGCACCAGCAGCGAGCCGCACGCCAGCACCAGATTTTTACGCCAGCGCTGCACCGGGAAGTTACGCACTTCGTCCTGGAGCGACAGGAAGCGACCCTGACGCACTACCTGACGATTGAGGTACATATCGACGTCGGTGGTTTGGCCTAAATCGTGCGCTACATACGGCTGCCAGTGCGCGGGATAGATTAAATCAATAATGCCCAGCGAGATGTTGCTCTGCTCCTGATTGGATTCACCAAACAGGCCCCAGCGCTTGGGCGCACCGCGCAGGCAATGCACATCGCGCAAACCTTTGGCGCCAGGGAAGCGATAGAGGAACCACAGGCTAACGGCGATCATCAGGCAGCCGAGCAGCGCAATCCAGCCCATCAGGCTGCCGGGCAGCACCAGACTCAGGAAGAACAGCAGGAAAGCGAAACAGATGGCGACCGCTTCACGCGTGCCGTCGGCGCGAGAAAGCTGATACTCTTCTGAGGTCTCTTTGCGTACCTGCAGCAGCTCAACATTCTCGCTCTCTTCTTTACGAATCGACGCGTTAGTGGACATCGGACGCACCAGTGGCGGCAGCGCCGGTTGTTCTACCGCGTAATTCACCAGCGAATGTCCGTTAAGCGAAATCACCAGCGGCAGCGTTTGCGTGCGGATCAGCTCTACGTGGTTCTCTTCGGCTATGTACTGTTCCCAAAGCGGCGGAAGATGAACTTCGACTTCATCGAGATAGTAGCGCCACTTCTGCGGATCGTCGGTGGAGAGGCCATAGCGGGTGATGGAGCGGGTGACAGGATAAACATTGTTGCTTTGCGCGGTGAGCGTCAGCGCTTGAGGTTCGCGCGGCTTCTTTGCGGATCGCGCGCTGCTGTGTTGCTGCTGTTTCACTAGTAGCGCGATGTACTTTTCAACGGCAGCGCGTTCTTCGTCGGTGAGCTTGCGATTAGGCGGACTGATAAACGGCAGTGGTTTCGCCAACGGCGGACGATGCCGCATAGCGAACCAATAGCCGATACCTGCTAATAAGGAACAGGCGAGCATGACAGCCAGAATGACAATATAAGTGCTCATGCTTTGCTCAATCCAGCCAAAAAACTGCCTTCACGTTAACGAATTACTCCCGGTGAATCCATCAATACAAGTCAATTTTGGCGAGCAGATGTCATTCTGACAAGGGAAAAGTCAGATAAAATAACGCGCAAAATCATTTAATTATAGTTTGTTAGATCATTCCTTAACGGGATGTTAACCAGACATGACTCAACTAAATATCGGTATTTTCTGAATTTAACCCCACACCGTTGACTTATTGTGAATTTTTAACTGCATAGATAACAAGAAGTTGTTAGCAGCCATAAGTGAATGTATGTCACCATAGTTTACTTACGCTGCGTGTCGCACAATAGTTCTGGCTTCGGTATGCTGGCGTCATCACGTTTCACAGGGTTGTGCTAAGTTTGAGGCTGATATGAAAACCCCAATGAAAAAACCTGACATCCTCAATGTGGCAGCGGTGGCCCGCTCCCGCCTGTTCACCATCGAAGCGGTCGATCTCGCTTTCAGTAATGGCGCGCGCCGCGTTTATGAGCGCATGAAACCTTCCGACCGTGAAGCGGTGATGATTGTGCCGATAATTGGCGATGACGTGATCCTGATTCAGGAGTATGCCGTCGGTCTGGAAAGCTATGAACTGGGCTTTCCTAAAGGGCTAATCGATCCTGGCGAAAGCGCCTTTGAAGCCGCCGATCGTGAACTGAAAGAAGAAGCGGGATTTGGTGCCACCAAACTGGAAGCGCTGGGCAAGCTGACCATGGCGCCCTCATATTTCTCCAGCAAGATGAACATCGTGGTGGCGGAAGGTTTGTACGAAGAGAAGCTGGAAGGTGATGAGCCGGAGCCGCTTATTGTCCATCGCTGGCCGCTAAATAATCTGCTGGCGCTGCTGGATGAACCCGACTTCCGCGAAGCGCGTAACGTCAGCGCGCTGTTTATGGTGCGTGAGTGGCTGGTGAAGCAGGGCCGTTTAAGCTACTAAATTGCATCATCATTAAAAAAAGAAAGCCGGCGCATTTGCCGGCTTTTTTGATCAGAACAGTTCGTGGCTTTCGCCGTTGTCCATGAGGGTGGTGCCGACATCATGCACCGAATACTCGGTTGGCTGGGTGCCGTTGATGAAGTACTCCTGACGCGAGTTACCGCCGTTAGCCAACTTGCCGGTGCCGCGATCGATGTTAACGGTAACCACGCCATCTGGCGGTGTTAGCGGCTGTACCGGCACGCCTTCCAGCGCGGATTTCATATAGTCATCCCACGCTGGCTGTGCACTCTTCGCGCCGCCTTCGTAACCGGAGATTTGATCCGGTATCGCACCTGACATGGTGGAGCGACCCAACGCGCGCGAATCATCGAAACCAATCCACACCGACGTCACCACGCCCGGACCATAACCAGAGAACCACGCATCTTTCGAGCTGTTGGTGGTACCGGTTTTGCCGCCGATATCGTTACGCTTCAGGTCACGACCGGCACGCCAGCCCGTTCCCATCCAGCCCGGCTCGCCGAAGATGTTGGTGTTCAGCGCGCTCTTGATCAGGAATGACAGCGGCGTGTTGATCACGTGCGGAGCATACTGCTGCTCGCCACCCGGCTGTGCAGGCACTTGCTCCAGCTCCGGTTGCGGCACGGTTTGGTTCTGCGATTGATCGGAGGTCGCGACATTCTCGACGCTCTCTTCATTCAACGCGACCGACTTTTTGGTATCGCCATAGATCACCGGCAGGTTGCACTGCGGACAGGCAATCTTCGGTTTTTCTTCGAAGATCACGCCGCCTTGTTCATTCTCAATCTTCGCGATGAAGTAAGGATCAATCAGGAAGCCGCCGTTCGCCATCACCGCGTAGCCGCGTACTACCTGCATTGGGGTAAAGGACGCCGCGCCTAAGGCTAACGATTCGGTATGCACGATGTTCTGCGCCGGGAAGCCGAAACGCTGCAGATATTCCGCCGCGTAATCAACGCCCATCGCACGCATCGCACGTACCATCACCACGTTTTTCGACTCGCCTAAGCCCTGACGCAAACGGATTGGACCTGCATACGTTGGCGGTGAGTTCTTCGGACGCCAGTCAGCACCCGCACCGGCATCCCAGCGCGAAATCGGCACGTCGTTGAGAATCGATGCCAGCGTTAAACCGCGATCCATCGCTGCGGTATACAGGAAGGGTTTGATGTTGGAACCCACCTGACGCAGCGCCTGGGTTGCGCGGTTGAACATGCTCTGATTGAAATCGAAACCGCCGACCAGCGCGCGAACCGCACCATCTTCTGGATTGAGTGACACCAGCGCCGAGTTCACCGCCGGAACCTGGCCGAGCCACCAGTCGTCATTCACTTTACGCACCCAAATCTGCTGGCCGGTTTGCAGCACCTGCGTCACGCTGCGCGGCGTTGGGCCTTGCAGCGTGTCAGATTTGTAAGCGCGTGCCCAGCGTACGCCGGCCATATTCAGCGTAACGCTGCTGCCATCTTTCAGCATCGCCGTGGCGTGATCGGCGCTGGCGCTGGTGATCACCGCAGCATTCAGCGGTCCGTAAGTTGGCAGATTTTTCAGCGCATTCTGGATGCGGGTTTGATCCCAGCTCGCTTCGCCCACTTTCCACAGCACATTGGTTGGACCGCGATAGCCGTGGCGCATGTCATACGCCATCACATTGTTACGCACCGCCTGCTGTGCGGCTTCCTGCAGATGGCGGGTGACGGTGGTGTAGACCTTGTAACCATCTTCATAGGCTTTATCGCCATAACGCTTCACCATCTCCTGACGCACCATTTCACTTAAGTAAGGTGCAGAGAAGGCGATTTCCGGGCCGTGATAGCTGGCCGTCAGCGGCGAGTTACGCGCTTCGTTATATTGCTGCTGCGTGATGTAGTTTTGATCCAGCATACGCGCCAGCACCACATTACGACGCGCCAGCGCACGCGTATGAGAATAGAGCGGGTTGAACGTCGAAGGTGCTTTTGGCAACCCAGCAATCATCGCCATTTCACTCAGCGACAGTTGATCAATAGGTTTACCAAAGTAGACCTGCGCCGCCGCGCCTACGCCGTACGCGCGATAGCCGAGATAAATTTTGTTGAGATAGAGCTCAAGGATTTCATCTTTGCTTAGCAGCTGTTCGATACGGATCGCGAGGAACGCTTCCTTAATCTTACGCATCAAGGTGCGTTCCGGGCTGAGGAAGAAGTTACGCGCCAGCTGTTGAGTAATGGTACTGGCGCCCTGCGAGGCGTGACCGGACATCAGCGCAATGCTGGCTGCACGGAAAATCCCCACCGGATCGACACCGTGATGCTCGTAGAAACGGCTATCTTCGGTGGCAATAAACGCTTTGATTAACTCAGGCGGCATCTGTTGTAGGGTCAGCGGGACACGGCGCTTCTCGCCGTACTGGGCGATTAGATCGCCATCCGCGCTGTAAACCTGCATAGGAGTTTGCAGGCGCACATCTTTCAATGTGTTCACATCAGGCAGCTGCGGCTCTATGTATTTGTACAAACCATAAACCGTGCCGGCTCCCAGCAAAATGCAACACACTGCAAGGATCAATAAATACTTTACGAACTTCACCTGAGAATTCCCATCTGTTGTCGTTTGAGCAGTTTATAAGCAACCGCGCGGTAGTATAAAGACAAGCCTGACGCATTCATATACCTGTCAGGCTTGAAGTTGCCGGGGTATCAGCACTCTGACCTTTTAATGATAAGGAGATCGCGCGTATGGCTTTTCAGCGCTGGCAAATTGGACTGGATATCCAAAACGGACAACTGTGTGCCCTTGGCATCGAACGCCGACGTCATGGTTGGCAGTTGCGACACTGGTGGCAACAAACGCTGCCGCAAGATACGTTAAGAAACGGCGTGCTGCAAACCACGCCTGCGTTACTGGATATGTTAGGGCGCTGGCAGCGCCATCTGCCGAAGCGCTATTCACTGCGCGTTGGCCTGCCGCCGCAGTTGGTATTGCAACGCACTTTGCCGCTGCCGGAAACCTCGCTGCGTGAACCCGCGCTGGGGCGCTATGTGGCGGCTTCTGCGCAGCGTCTGTTTCCCGTCGAACCCGCTTCGCTGTCGCTGGATTATCGCTCACCGGGCAAGGATGCACCGCTTTACGTTACCGCGGCACGGCGCGAGGTGATTACGCAATGGCTGACGCCGCTCAAGCAGGCAGGTCTGCGACCGGACGTATTCGAACTGAGTAGCCTGGCGCTGACGCAGATCGCCATGCGCCTGCCGTTACGCCACAACCACTTATTGATTCATCCGCTTAGCGATCATTGGCTATGGACGCTGGTGGGGGAAAGCACTACATCAGGCGCGGCCACCGAACCTCTCACCCTTACGCAGCTGCGCGAAACCTTTCCGCAGATGGAAAGCGTATTCTGCACCTCAACTCAGGTTTTGCCTGAGGAGCAGGTTAAACGCTGCAAGCCGTTTTCGCTGCTGCACTATCTGCAACCGCCGTTGCCTGCACAGGAAGGTATTTTTGCCATCGCGCTTGGGCTGGCGCTGCGGCCGGAGGATGTCTGATGCTGGCGGTCAACCTGCTTCCCTGGCGCATCCAGCAATCGCAGCGGCGGCGCCAGCAGAGCCTCTCGCTGCTGTCGCTTACGCTGGTCTGCACCTTGCTGATCCTCTCATTACTGTGGTGGCGCGGCGTCATTGCACGGCAGCAACAAACGGACGCGCTGATGGATATCACCTCTCTCCTCAGCGCACTGCAGCAACAGCTGGAACAGCAGCAATCGCTGTTGAAGCTGCGTGAATCACTCCTTCAGGCTCAGCAGGCACAGCTGCAACGGCAAGATCAGCATCAGCGCTGGCAGCATTTTTGGCAGCAACTGCCGGAGTTAATGCCAGACACCTTGTGGCTCAATCGCCTCGAACGTCGGCAAGGGCAACTGGTGTTGGAAGGGCGGGCGCAGAGCATGGCGGCGGTCAGTGATTTTCGTCATCAGCTCATGACTCAGCCGCTGTTCAGCAGCGTAAAGCAGGGCGGTGTGAAGCGCGAAGCGGGCGGCGACTATCGTTTTGCTTTGCATGCGCGCGTGCAGGAGGTAGCCGATGAATGAACTCCTGCAGCGCTGGCTGATGCTCACGCTGCCGCTGCGCATGCTGGGACTTTTGACGTTATCGCTGGGGCTGTTTGCGCTGACGTGGATCGTGCTGCTTCGTCCGCAGCAGCAGATGCGTGAAGCGCAAGCGCGGCAGCTGGAACAGATGCGTCAACAGCAGCAACAGCGGTTGCAACAGCTGGCTTCACTTCCGGCGATTGATGTGTTGCAGAGCGAGATTAGCCTGCTGCAGCAACCCACGAAGGATACCGGCACTCAGCAAACGCTGGAGCGAATCGTGGCAGCGCGCGGCAATCAGCTGGAAGCCTGGCATCCGGATAGCCAGCCGCAGCAACTGCAATTAAGGCTTGCCTGGCCGCAATTTCTGCCGCTGTTTAGTGAACTAGCCAGCACCCGATTACCGGTGCCACAACGCTTTCAGCTGCAAGCCGAGCAAGGCGTATTGAACACGCAACTGTGGCTGGAGAGTGACGATGCGGAGTAGCGCCTTGCTGTTGTTACTCTGCAGCTCGCTGGCACTGGCGCGCGATCCTTTCCAGCCGCTGGCAGCAACGCTGTGTCAGACGCAGGTTGCTGCGCCAGAAGGCTGGCGCTTACAGGGCATTATTGGCACGGCGCCGCACTACGTGGCGTGGCTGGTGTCACCTCAAGGCAAAAGCCATCGGCTGGATAATCAAGCGCCTTTTCCCCAGCCGCCCTGGCAAGTCGTGCAGCTTACGTCGCGCATGCTGGTATTGAGCGCAGCACAAAGCTGCACGCCACAGCAAATCACATGGGTAATAAAAGGAGGTTTTTATGAAATGGATGACGTTACTGATGCTGTTGTGTCTGAGCATGCCGCTGCGCGCTAACGACGACCGATTAAGTCTGACGTTTGATGATGCGCCGGTTGAACGCATTTTGCAGGCGCTGGCAGATTATCAGCAGACCAACCTGTTGATTGCGCCGGGCGTTGAAGGTCGGCTGTCGCTGCGCTTAGACAATGTCGGCTGGGATCGCGCGCTCGCGCTGGTGACGCAGCTGGCAAAACTCATCGTGGTGCAGGAAGAGGGCGTTTTGCTGGTCTATCCGGAAAGCTGGCAGCAGCAGCAGGCGCAACAGGAAAAGGTGGAGCGTGAGGAGGAGAAGCAGCAAACGCCGCTGGAACAACAAACCGTGACGCTGCATTACGCCAGCGCCAGCGATATTTACCGCAGCCTGCAAGCCGAACGCTCGTTGATGACGCCGCGCGGTAGCGTCACGATCGATAGCCGCACCAACAGTTTGCTGCTGCGCGATACGGCTGAGGCATTGCGTGACACCGAGCGCTGGTTAAAAGCGCTGGATTTGTCGCTCGAGCAGGTTGAGCTCGCGGCACACATCGTCACCATCAATGAAGAGCATCTGCGCGAGTTAGGTGTTAACTGGGGCACGTCACCGGCAGAAGTGGTAACGCAGGCGTTGCGCAACCCGCTGCTCGAGATTCCTCTTGCGGTGAGTAATCCGGCGTTTCGCGCGGGCGTGACGCTGGGCCAGGTCAGCGGCGAACTGCTCAACCTGGAACTGAGTGCGCTGGAGCAGGAGAACCAAATCGAAATCATCGCCAGTCCGCGCTTGTTTACCTCGCATCAGCAAACCGCCAGCATCAAACAGGGCACGGAAATCCCTTATGAGGTGAAATCGGGCAACAGCGGTGCCACCGCCATTGAATTTAAGGAAGCGGTTTTAGGCATGGAAGTGACGCCGGTGGTGCTGGGAAATGGCCGCATCCAGCTCAAACTGCGGCTGAGCCAGAACTTGCCAGGGCGCAGTGTAAACATTGGCGACAACCAGGTGCTGAGTATTGATAAGCAGGAGATCGAGACTCAGGTGACGCTGCGCGATGGCGAAACCTTAGCGCTGGGCGGCATTTTCCAGCAGCAGCGTACGCAGAGCGAAAAACGCGTGCCCTGGCTGGGCGATATGCCTTTATTAGGGAATTTGTTCCGTCAGCAAACTGATGAGCAGAAGAAAAAGGAGCTGGTGATCTTTATTACTCCCAGACTGGTCAGGGAAGCAGCGCTTACTGCCGGATAAAGCGGAAAATTCGTTCTGTGAGGCCAACTGCGTTGACGCAGGGCTGGAATTAGCTTACAAGGTTTAGCGATTTTCAAAACGGTGTAACGGAACGCGGCAGAATAACCTTCCGAATGACGTTGGTCACAAGCGATACTGACGTCAAAAGAAATATCGCCAAAATAATTCGAGCTCCAGTAAGACGTTAAATGAGTGAATGCACTGTGCTTACATCGGTAAGCGATGACAGTGGATGACCCCGGCCAGCGTGCCTGTAGCACGAAATATAGCGGATCAGCGGAGGTGCGTTACCGTCTCGCGAACCACAGACCGGTCCTGTTAAGAGGTCGCCGGGGGCAATTTATTCGGTTGCCAAACGGCCATGAGTGTTGAGATAATTTTCCGTCTGACTCTTGTTAACGCTCATGAGGTCTCAGTTCCTGTCCCGCCAGCTATGCTGAACGCGGGGTATCATCAACGAATTCTTAGTAATACCGATAAAATGGCAGAGAAACGCAATATCTTTCTGGTTGGGCCGATGGGTGCCGGCAAAAGCACTATTGGTCGTCAGTTGGCTCAGCAACTCAATATGGAATTTTTCGATTCCGATCAGGAAATTGAGCGACGCACCGGAGCGGATGTAGGCTGGGTATTTGATGTGGAAGGCGAAGAAGGCTTCCGCGATCGTGAAGAAAAGATCATTAATGAGCTGACCGAGAAGCAAGGCATTGTCCTCGCGACCGGTGGCGGCTCAGTCAAATCCCGCGAGACCCGTAATCGTCTCTCCGCCCGCGGTGTGGTCGTATACCTTGAAACCACCATCGAAAAGCAACTTGCACGAACCCAGCGTGATAAAAAGCGTCCGCTGTTGCAGGTTGAATCACCGCCGCGCGAAGTACTGGAAGCGCTAGCTGGTGAACGTAATCCGCTTTATGAAGAGATCGCTGATGTCACTATTCGCACTGACGATCAGAGTGCAAAAGTGGTGGCCAATCAGATCATCAACATGCTGGAAAAGAACTAATCCAGCGCCCTGAGGGCTCAGCAATAGGTATCGGTCATCATGGAGAAGATCACTGTCTCACTCGGGGATCGCAGTTACCCCATCACCATCGCTGCCGGACTGTTTAACGATCCGGCTTCTTTTTGGCCGCTCAAAGCAGGCGACAATGCCATGCTGGTGACAAACCAGACCCTGGCGCCGATCTATCTTGAACCCCTGTCAGCGCTGCTCAGCAATGCCGGCATTAAGGTAGATCAGGTCATTTTGCCTGATGGTGAGCAGTACAAAACCCTGGCGGTCATGGACGAGGTGTTCACCGCGCTGCTGAAAAAGCCGCACGGTCGTGATACCACGTTGATTGCACTCGGTGGTGGCGTGATTGGTGACTTAACCGGATTTGCTGCAGCCAGCTATCAGCGTGGCGTGCGCTTTATTCAGGTGCCGACCACGTTGTTGTCTCAGGTTGACTCCTCCGTCGGTGGAAAAACCGCGGTAAACCATCCACTCGGCAAAAACATGATTGGGGCGTTTTATCAGCCCGCGTCTGTCGTAGTGGATACCCATTGCCTGACCACTCTGCCACCGCGCGAACTAGCGTCCGGTCTGGCGGAAGTGATCAAATACGGCATTATCCTTGATGGCGAATTCTTCCAGTGGCTAGAGCAAAATCTTGATGCTCTGCTGGCGCTGGATGAAAAAGCCCTGGCTTACTGCATCCGTCGCTGCTGCGAGCTAAAAGCAGAAGTGGTTGCGGCTGATGAGCGCGAAACCGGCGTACGTGCACTGCTCAATCTGGGCCATACTTTTGGTCATGCGATTGAAGCGCACATGGGCTACGGCAACTGGCTGCACGGCGAAGCGGTGTCGGCTGGCATGGTGATGGCCGCACGTACCGCTGAACGTTTAGGGCAGTTCACCTCGGTTGAAACCGATCGCATTATCGCACTGCTGCTGCGTGCTGGTTTGCCTGTACATGGCCCGGCGAGCATGGCGGCGGAAGATTATTTGCCACACATGATGCGCGATAAGAAAGTGCTGGCGGGCGAGCTGCGTCTGGTGCTGCCTCTCGCTATTGGCCGCTCTGAAGTGCGTGGCGGTGTGGCTCATGATATGGTGCTGGCAGCAATCAACGATTGCCAGAAACCCTGATTATTAGAAGTGATGAGTGGTGATGCGGCGTGTGGGAAGCGCGTCGTTTTACGGAGGAGGCTAAATGGATGAGTTCAAACCGGAAGACGAGTTAAAACCTGACGCCAGTGACCGCCGTCCGACGCGGCCACGCAAATCGTCTTCTGCGCCGAAAGTGAAAGTACCGGTTTCCCGTCAACATATGATGATGGGCATTGGTATTTTGGTTCTGCTGTTGGTGGTGCTGGGGATTGGTTCAGCATTAACCGGCCCAGACGAGAAGAAACCTGCAACCAATACCGCAAATAATGGCGCGGCACCTTCTGCTGGTGGCAGCGAAAAGAACATCGACCTTTCGGGATCGACGTCCATGAGCGGCCAGCAAAACGCCACGCCTTCTGCTGAAGGCAGCGTAGCGCAAAACACCGCGGGCACAACTGCACCAGCGGGCAGCGATGGTCAATCCATCTCGATGCCATCAGTCTCCTCGACGCCGACGCAAGCTGCGCCTGTGGATACGCCAGCTAATCAACAACGTGTCACGCTGCCGGGCGATCTCAATAGTGCGCTGAACAATCAGCAAGGTTCTGTCGATGCCGCAGCACAAGGCGCGCAGGGTAATAGCTCGCTGCCAACCGCGCCAGCCACAGTCAGCGGCAACGGTAAAGCGATCACGCCGCCAGCCATGCGTTCAGAAACCCCCGCGCGCACCAGCAACAACGGTACACGCGAGACGCACGCGTCGACGCCGCATAAAACACCGACCGCCACTAAACCAGCAGCTGTGAAAGAGAACAACACCCGCACCACCGCGACGCGTAATCCCGCGCCTGCCAGTGCGAGCGGTGCCAGCAAATCGTTGCCGTCGGGCGGGAACTACACGCTGCAGTTGAGCGGTGCGTCGAAAGAAGAGAGCCTGAACGCCTGGGCGAGAAAACAGAACCTGAGTGGTTATCACGTGTATAAAACCACGCGTAACGGCGAACCTTGGTATGTGTTGGTGAGCGGCGCTTACGCCACGCCAGCCGATGCGAAACGCGCCGTGGCATCGCTGCCAGCGGAAGTGCGTGCGGCCAATCCGTGGGTAAAACCGCTTAGCCAGGTGAAGAAAGAAAGCCAGTAATGAGATGTGGGGCCGCAAAAATGCGGCCCCGTTTAAAGCGCAGAGCTGCTGTCGGTTCCACCACAGCCAATAATTAAGATGTAATAACCACGACAGCATGAAAAAAAATCGCGCTTTCCTGAAATGGGCCGGAGGGAAATACCCGCTCCTCGATGACATCCGTCGTCATTTGCCACAAGGTGATTGTCTAATCGAACCCTTTGTCGGCGCCGGTTCCGTGTTCCTCAACACCGACTATGACCGCTATCACCTGGCGGACATCAACGGTGATCTCATCAATCTGTATAACATCGTCAAAACGCGTACCGCGGCTTTCATTGAAGACGCGCGACAGCTTTTCAACGCCGAAGGCAACACTGCAGAAACCTACTACGCGCAGCGCATCGCCTTTAATGCGAGCAAAGATGAATATCAGCGCGCGGTGCTGTTTCTGTATCTCAATCGCCACGGTTATAACGGTCTGTGCCGCTACAATTTGCGCGGTGAGTTTAACGTGCCTTTTGGCCGGTATCGCAAGCCGTACTTCCCGGAAGCGGAGCTGCTCTGGTTTGCCGAACGGGCGCAAAAAGCGACCTTTGTCTGTGAATCGTACGATGTTACTCTGAACAACGCCGTTGAAGGCTCAGTGGTTTATTGCGATCCGCCGTATGCCCCGCTTTCGGCGACAGCGAATTTTACCGCTTACCACACCAACAGTTTTAGTCTGCGCGAGCAGCAGCATCTGGCTGAGTTAGCCAATAAGCTTTCGCAGCAAAATCGCATCCCGGTACTGATTTCTAACCACGATACGGTACTCACGCGTGAGTGGTATCAGAATGCGGATTTACACATAGTCAAAGCCCGGCGTTCCATCAGCCGAAGCATAAGTGGTCGCACGCAAGTCGACGAACTGCTAGCGCTTTTCCGCTAGCCTGTTTCGTCCGCGACCAAGGCATTACGCCAGCTCAGGCTGGCGCACAAAATTGGGAGAATCGGATGAAACAATTTTTACTGGCCCCATCAATTCTGGCTGCTGACTTCGCGCGTTTGGGTGAAGACACGGCCAAAGCGCTGGCGGCAGGTGGTGATGTGGTCCATTTCGATGTGATGGATAACCACTACGTTCCCAATCTGACGATGGGGCCGATGGTGCTTAAAGCGCTGCGCGATTACGGCATCACTGCACCTATTGATGTGCATCTGATGGTTAAACCTGTGGATGCATTGATCCCGGAATTCGCTAAAGCGGGCGCCACCTTCATCACTTTCCACCCAGAAGCCAGCGAGCATGTTGATCGCACGCTGCAGCTGATCAAAGAGCATGGTTGCAAAGCCGGTCTGGTGTTCAATCCTGCGACGCCGCTCGACTACCTCGATTATGTAATGGATAAGCTGGACATCATTCTGCTGATGTCGGTGAACCCAGGATTTGGCGGTCAATCCTTCATTCCCGGTACGCTCGACAAACTGCGTCAGGCGCGTCGCCTGATTGATGAGAGTGGCTACAACATTCGTCTGGAAGTGGATGGCGGCGTGAAAATCGATAACATCGGCCAGATTGCTGCCGCCGGTGCCGATATGTTTGTTGCCGGTTCCGCGATCTTCGGTCATCCGGATTACAAAAAAGTGATCGATGAGATGCGTGGCGAACTGGAGAAAGTTAATGGCTCATTTCACTGATATCCGCGCGCTGGCGTTTGACCTCGACGGTACGCTGGTCGATAGCGCGCCGGGCCTGGCACAAGCCATCGATCATGCGCTGAGCGATCTGCAGCTGCCGCCGCCGGGTTTGGCATTGGCTTCTACCTGGATTGGTAACGGCGCTGACGTGATGATGACCCGCGCGCTGACCTGGGCGCTGGGACGCGAGCCGCATGCCGAAGAGCAACGCGATGCGCGTGCGCTGTTTGACAAGTATTACGCGCAAACGGTAGAAGCGGGCAGTACGCTGTTCCCGCAGGTAGTAGAGACGCTGGCGGCCTTGCAGGCGAAAGGCCTGCCATTGGCGATCGTCACCAACAAGCCAACGCCATTTGTGGCGCCGCTGCTGAAGTCGCTCGGGATTGCTGAGTACTTCACGCAGATTATCGGCGGTGACGACGTAATTGTGAAAAAGCCCCATCCAGCGGCCATTTTCCTCGTCCTTGGCCATTTTGGCGTGCTTCCGGGACAATTGCTGTTTGTCGGCGATTCTCGCAATGATATTCTCGCGGCCCAGGCGGCAGGCGTACCGAACATCGGTATGACATTCGGCTACAACTACGGCGAGCCGATTGCTACCAGCCAACCCGATTTAACTCTCGACTCTTTTGACGAACTTTTGCCCGCTATCGGGCTGTGATTATCAGGACATAACATGAGCAAACCCATCGTTTTCAGCGGCGCCCAGCCTTCCGGTGAACTGACCATTGGCAACTATATGGGTGCGCTGCGTCAGTGGGTGCAGATGCAGGATGATTTTCACTGCATTTACTGCATCGTCGATCTGCACGCCATCACCGTACGTCAGGATCCAACCGCGCTGCGTAAAGCCACGCTGGATACCTTAGCGCTCTATCTTGCCTGCGGCATCGACCCGGCAAAAAGCACCATCTTTGTTCAGTCGCATGTGCCAGAGCATGCGCAGCTGAGCTGGGTGCTGAACTGCTACGCCTATTTTGGCGAGCTGAGCCGCATGACGCAGTTCAAAGATAAATCCGCGCGCTACTCGGAAAACATCACCGCAGGCCTGTTTGATTATCCGGTGCTGATGGCGGCCGATATCCTGCTCTATCAAACCAATCAGGTGCCGGTTGGCGAAGATCAGAAGCAGCATCTGGAGCTGAGCCGCGATATCGCCCAGCGTTTCAATGCGCTGTACGGCGATGTGTTCAAAGTGCCTGAACCGTTCATTCCGAAATCGGGTGCACGCGTGATGTCGCTGCTTGAGCCGACCAAAAAAATGTCCAAGTCAGACGACAACCGTAACAACGTGATTGGTCTGCTGGAAGACACCAAAGCGGTGGTGAAGAAGATCAAACGTGCGGTGACCGACTCCGCCGAGCCGCCAGTGGTGCGCTACGACGTCAAAGAGAAAGCCGGTGTATCAAACCTGCTGGATATTCTTGCGGGCGTGACCGGTAAAACCATTGCGCAGCTGGAGCAAGAGTTCGAAGGCAAAATGTACGGCCATCTGAAAGGTGAAGTGGCTGAAGCAGTTTCCGGCATGCTGACCGAGCTGCAGGAGCGCTATCATCGTTTCCGTAATGATGAAGAGTTGCTGAATCAGGTGATGCGCGATGGCGCAGCAAAAGCCCGCGCTCATGCGCAGGAAACGCTGAAGAAAGTGTATGAAGCGGTAGGTTTTGTCGCACAGCCGTAAGCGGTGTGCGGAATAGAACAGAACGGCGGGTCATTTGACCCGCCGTTTTTTATTTGATGCGATGTAACGCCAGTTCCGCGCCATCCCAGAACAGGCGGGCGTTACCGTCAGCCAGCACGCTGATCACCGCGCCCGGCGCAGGTCCCCACGCCTGGTTGCCACAACTCACATTGAAACCGTAGCGGAAGCTGAAATCACGATCCTGGCTCGCGCCATTCGCGGCGCTCAGGCGCGGCTTAGCGTTGCAGTTATCGACGGAAGGATTGATGCTGCGCTCAGCAGTGCCGCGCGTCCAGGTGATCGCATTCGGCTTAAATGCCACGCGCGCGCCCATAAACTGCGGATCATTCTTGATATACAGCTGACCGACTTCCTTCTTAGGCGTTACTGCCACCACCTGCCATTCACCCACCACGTTCGACCAGGTAACCGGTGCGGCGGTAGCAACCGCGCTTAACGGCAATAACAACGCGCAAACCCGTGAAGCAACGCGCATGGAAACTCCTTATTGACGAGAAAGATGGCCCATAGTCTGGCGACAAAGCGCAGCGCTGTACAGTTTTTTGCCGTTTCAAAACCAGCGTAACTGAGAACGCAGTTCCACCACGCGACCAACAATAATCAGAGCCGGACTGGCAAACTGCTGCGCCAGCGTGGCCAGTTCCGCCAGCGTTGCGGTCTCAACGCGCTGCTGCGGCGTGGTGCCGTTCTGCACGATCGCCACCGGCATCGCAGCATCCATGCCGTGTTGCAACAGCTGCTGCTGAATTTCCGGCGCCTGCGCCAGCCCCATATAGAACACCAGCGTTTGCTGTTCAGCCGCCAGCTTGCGCCACTCAATTTCACCATGCTGCTGCAAATGGCCGGTGACGAAACGCACGCTCTGCGCGTGGTCGCGATGCGTCAGCGGAATACCGCTGTAAGCAGAACAGCCCGAGGCGGCGGTGATGCCCGGTACCACGCTAAACGGGATGTTGTGCTGCGCCAGCAGTTCCAGCTCTTCACCGCCGCGGCCGAAGATAAAGGGATCGCCACCTTTTAGTCGCACCACCCGCTTGCCGCTCTGCGCCTGCTCAAGTAAAACCTGGTTGATCTGCGATTGCGGTACGCAGTGATTGCCGGCTTGTTTGCCGACAAAGATGCGCTCCGCATCGCGGCGGACCAGATTAAGAATCGGCGCCGAGACCAGGCGGTCATACACCACCACATCGGCCTGCTGGATGTGCTGCAAACCTTTCAACGTCAGCAGCCCCGCATCGCCCGGCCCGGCGCCTACCAGCACCACTTCGCCTTGCTGCGATAGCGGCGCATCGAACAAAGTCTCGACGATGTGCTCGGCGCGTGTCCGATCGTCATTCGCCAGGGTTTGCGCCAGACGATCGTTCACGAAGAAGCGCTCCCAGAAAGCGCGCCGCTGCGCCATGCTGTAAAAGGTGCGCTTCACGCGATTGCGCAACGATCCGGCCAGTGACGCTAATTCACCGAGATGTTGTGGCAGCATCGCTTCAAGTTTTTCACGCAGCAAACGCGCCAGCACCGGCGCGCGACCGCCAGACGACACGGCGATCATCAGCGGCGAACGATCAACAATCGACGGCATAATCGCGCTGGCTTCCTGCGGCGCATCCACCAGATTGCAAAAGATGCGCCGCCGCTCAGCCGCATCGCCAACCTGCTGATTCACCGCATCATCATCGGTGGCGGCAATCACCAGCCAACAATCCGCGAGCCAGCGCTCGTCAAACGCGCCGGGGAGTAAGGTCAACTTTCCCTGTTGTGCCCACTGCTGAAAAGCGGGAGAGAAATCCAGCGCGCCAACCTGCAAATTGGCACCGGCGTCCAGCAGTAAACGCGCTTTGCGTTCTGCTACATCGCCACCGCCCACCAGCAAACAGCGCTTGCCTTGCAGGCGGCAAAACAGCGGAAAGTAGTCCATAGCTCATCCTGAAAAAAGCCCGCGCAAGGCGGGCTGAAAAAGTGTTAGGCGGTTTTGAGCGGCGCGGCTTGCGCTTCGGCCTGCGGTGTGGCGTACCAGTAACCGAGGCCCATCAGCACCATGCCGGAGAACATATTGCCCAGCGTCACCCACAGCAGGTTGTGGCCGATGCCGCTTAGCGTGAAGTCGGCATTATGCTGACCAAACCACGACAGCGCAAAGACCGTCATGTTGGCAATCGAGTGTTCGTAGCCGGAAGCGATGAACGCCAGCAAACACCACCAGATGGCGATGAACTTCGCCGTGCCTTCGGTACGCACCGCCATCCAAATCGCCAGGCAGACCAGCCAGTTACAGAGCGCGCCTTTAAAGAACAGCGGCATGGCTGGCTGCGTGGTTTTTGCCAGCGCCGCGCTGTGCAGCAGCGATCCGGCATTTGGCAGCAGCGGTCCCGCCGCATAGTAATAAATCAGCGCGACGAATACTGAACCGACAAGATTACCCAGCCAGGTTTGCGGCAGCACGCACCACATCTGGCCTTGCTTGATGCTGCCGGCTTTGACGCCGATGGTCAGGAACATGGTGTGGCCGGTGAACAACTCGGAACCAGCGATGATCACCAGCGTTAAAGCGATACCGAAAGTCGCGCCCATCAGCAGCGGACGATAAGCCGGATCGACCAGATTGCCGAGCGTGAAGATCAGGATAATCGCCAGGCCAACGTAAGCGCCCGCCATCGCCGAGCTGATCCAGAAGGCCAGCGGGCTGTGCTGCGCCGTACGCACAATGCGCGCCGCGTTGGCGGCGCATTTATTCAGGGTGTCAGTAAACATAGTGACGTCTCATAAAGTGAAGGAATGCTGTCAGGCGCAGATCTCGACCTTGCCATCGCGAACGCGCACCGGATAGCTCGCCACCGAGCACGCTTCGTCTTCCAGGCAAAGGCCATCGCTCAGGCGGAAGCGCTGTTTCTTCAGTGGACTCGCCACCCACAGCGCCTGCTGGTGCTCCGCAATCAGACCGCGTGACAACACGCTGGCCTGGGCGAAAGGATCGATATTGCTCAAGGCGTAGAGTTGCTCATCGTCGTGCGGACGGAAGAGGGCAATCTGCTGGCCTTTGATCAGCGCACATACGCCGGTCGCAGGCAGAATTTGGCTGAGTTCACACACCGAATGCCACTGGCTCATGCGTCGATCTCCTCAATCAGAGTGACCGCAATGCGCTCGGCGGGTTGCGCCGGACGATGCTGATCGCGTTGGTTGATGTGCTGTACCAGCGGATCGCGGCGATCGCTGTTGATGAAAGTGCGGAAGTGACGCTGCTGCTGCGGATCCTGCAGCGTCGCGGTCCATTCACATTCCACTGCCGCGCGCAGACGCGCCAGCTCCGTTTCAAGCTGCGTATTCAGACCGAGTTTGTCATCAATAATCACGCTGCGTAGATAGTCAATGCCGCCTTCCATGCTTTCCAGCCACAGCGAGGTGCGCTGCAGGCGATCGCCGGTGCGGATGTAGAACATCATGAAGCGGTCGAGATAGTGCAGCAGCGTATCGCGATCAAGATCGGCAGCCAGCAAATCGGCGTGACGTGGCTTCATGCCGCCATTGCCGCACACATACAGGTTCCAGCCTTTCTCGGTGGCGATGATACCCACGTCTTTGCCCTGCGCTTCGGCGCATTCGCGCGTGCAGCCGGAGACGCCAAACTTCATCTTGTGCGGGGTACGAATGCCTTTGTAGCGATGCTCCAGCTCAATGCCGAAGCCGAGGCTATCGCCTACGCCAAAGCGGCACCAGACGCTGCCGACGCAGGTTTTCGCCATGCGCAGCGCTTTGGCATACGCTTGTCCGGTTTCAAAACCGGCAGCAATCAGCTGCGTCCAGATCGCCGGCAGATCGTCGCGCTGTGCGCCAAACAGGCCAATACGCTGCGAGCCAGTGATTTTGGTGTAGAGATTGTACTGGCGCGCCACGGCGCCAATCGCCATCAATCCTTCCGGCGTGATTTCGCCTCCGGCCGAGCGCGGGATCACCGAGTAAGTACCGTCTTTCTGAATATTGCCGAGGAACAGATCGTTGCTGTCCTGCAGCGGTGCGAGCTGTGGCTTCAACACATATTCGTTCCAGCAGGAAGCCAGCAGTGAACCAACCGTCGGTTTACACACCTCGCAGCCGTAGCCCTGACCATATTTCGCCAGCAGCGCGTCGAACGATGTGATCTCTTCCACGCGAATCAGGTGATACAGCTCCTGACGCGAATAGGGGAAGTGCGCGCACAAATGATTGTTCACTTCGATGCCCTGACGGCTCAATTCAGCGTTCAGCACCTGAGTAATCAACGGAATACAGCCGCCGCAGCCGGTGCCGGCGCGGGTTTCGGTTTTCAGCGCTGCGACGGTGTGGCAACCGCCTTGCACCGCTTTGACGATATCGCCTTTGCTGACGTCGAAGCAGGAGCAGATTTGCGCGCTGTCCGGCAGTGCATCAGCGCCCATTACCGGTTTCTCGCCGCTGCCCGCAGGCAGGATCAGCAACGCCGGATTTTCCGGTAGCGCGATGTTATTCAGCGCCAGCTGCAGCAGATTGCCGTAATCGCTGGTGTCACCGACCAGCACCGCGCCCAGCAGCGTGCGGTTATCTTCGCTGACGATCAGGCGCTTATAGATATTTTTCTGCTCATCAAGCCACACGAAGCTGCGCGCGCCCGGCGTGCGGCCATGCGCATCACCAATGCCACCGACATCAACGCCCAGCAGTTTCAGCTTGGCGCTCATATCTGCTCCGGCAAACGCGTTGTCGCGGCCAACCAGCCGATCGCTGGCGACCTGCGCCATTTTGTAGCCCGGCGCGACTAAGCCATAAATACGGTTCTGCCAGGCGGCACACTCACCAATGGCGAAGATATCCGCATCGCTGGTCTGGCAATGATCGTCAATGGCGATACCGCCGCGCGCGCCCAGCTGCAGGCCGCACTGTTTGGCCAGCTTGTCTTGCGGGCGAATGCCGGTGGAGAAGACGATGAAATCGACATCCAGCGCGCTGCCGTCAGCAAACTCCAGCGTTTTACCGCCTTGCGCGTGATGGACGATCTGCTGGGTGTTTTTGCCGGTGTGAACGCATACGCCCATCTGCTCGATCTTACGACGCAGCTGCTCGCCGCCTTGCGGATCGAGCTGTTCCGCCATCAGCACCGGCGCGAACTCAATGACGTGGGTTTCGACGCCGAGGTTTTTCAGCGCGCCTGCCGCTTCCAGTCCCAACAGGCCGCCGCCAATTACCGCGCCGCGTTTGCTGCG
Source organism: Pantoea sp. y20 (assembly GCF_054903455.1). NCBI lineage: Bacteria > Pseudomonadati > Pseudomonadota > Gammaproteobacteria > Enterobacterales > Erwiniaceae > Pantoea > Pantoea sp. y20. The sequence continues at coordinate 3,814,757 of NZ_CM142816.1, read as the reverse complement.
GCGTGAACAGGCTTCAATGGCGTTGAGATCTTCAATGGTGCGATAGACATAGCAATCACTGCCTTCCGCGCCGGTAATCGGTGGAATCCACGGATAAGAGCCGGTGGCGAAAATCAGCGTGTCGTAATGCACCGCGCGACCGCTATTCGAGTGAATCAGTTTTTCATCGCGGTTAATGGTGATGGCGCGTTCGCCGAGCAGCAGCTTTACCTGATGCTTTTCGTAATACCCTTCGCGAACCAGTGAAAGTTCTTCGGCGGTGTGATGGGAAAAATAGGCGGAAAGGTGGACGCGGTCATAGGCGACGCGAGGTTCTTCACAGAAAACGGTTATCGCAAACTGATTAGATTCATCTTTGTCGATAAGTTCTTCTATAAAGCGGTGGCCGACCATGCCGTTGCCAATAATAACGACACTGTGCTTGCTCATGCTTGCCTCAAAAATTGCGGTATCTGTGCCTACCTTAGCGCGGCGCTTTTGGAGCTTATTGATATACATCAAGCGCACCCTTATATACCTATTTCGAGTTATGTAACTGATTTTGAACGAATTAGTTAAGTGGCTTATTTGGTTGATAATTACCTAATCATTTCTTCGCCGTACATTCCGTAGCGGCACGATTCATCGCGCAATAAATTGCACCGCTACGGAATGTGCCCGCGGTGACAGGGGTTTTCATGCTAGCTTTAGGTTTTGTGTTTTACAGGAGTACGGCATGGCCAACCCGTCACTGAAGTGGATCAACAACCTGCGCTTAGCGGGCCAGCAAGGCTTGTGGCAGATCGAAATCGCCAACGGCAAGATTGCGCAAATTCGCCCACAGCCGCCGCAAACCGCAGCCCAGCCTGACGCGCTGGATGCGGAGGGCGGACTGGCGAGCGCGCCGTTTATCGAGCCGCATATTCACCTCGATACCACGCAAACCGCTGGCGAACCCGCCTGGAACCAATCCGGCACGCTGTTTGAAGGCATCGAGCGCTGGGCGGAGCGCAAAGCGCTACTGAGCCATGACGACGTGAAACAGCGCGCGCAGCAAACCCTGAAGTGGCAAATCGCCAACGGGATTCAGCATGTGCGGACTCACGTCGATGTTTCCGATCCCACGCTGACCGCGTTAACAGCGATGCTGGAGGTGAAAGCGGAAATGGCGCCGTGGATCGACATCCAGATTGTGGCGTTTCCGCAGGAAGGCATTCTCTCTTATCCCAACGGCGAAGCGTTGCTGGAAGAGGCGCTACGCATGGGCGCGGATGTGGTAGGTGCGATTCCGCACTACGAATTCACCCGCGAATACGGCGTGGAGTCGCTGCATAAAACCTTTGCGCTGGCTAATCGCTACGATCGGCTGGTGGATGTGCACTGCGACGAGATCGACGATGAGCAGTCGCGCTTTGTCGAAACCGTGGCGGCGCTGGCACACCGCGATGGCAACGGCGAGCGCGTCACCGCCAGCCACACCACGGCGATGCACTCCTACAACAATGCCTACACGTCGCGGCTGTTCCGTCTGCTTAAGCTCTCAAATATCAACTTTGTCGCCAATCCGCTGGTGAATATCCATCTGCAAGGGCGCTTTGATAGCTATCCGAAACGTCGCGGCATCACGCGGGTGAAAGAGCTTATGGAAGCAAATATCAACGTCTGCTTTGGCCACGATGATGTGTTCGATCCCTGGTATCCGCTCGGCACTGCTAGCATGCTGCAGGTGCTGCACATGGGATTGCATGTCTGTCAGCTGATGGGTTACGAGCAGATTGATAATGGATTGCAGCTGATTACCGCCAACAGCGCCAAAACCCTGCAGCTGACGAATTACGGTATTGAAGCAGGTAATGATGCCAGTCTGATTATCCTGCCGGCGGAGAGTGGATTTGATGCGGTGCGGCGTCAGGTGCCGGTGCGTTATTCAGTGCGTAAAGGTGTATTGGTCGCTGCGACGCAGCCCGCCAGCAGCGAGATCTATTTAGCGGGAAAAGAAGCGGTAACCTTCAAACGCTGAAGAGCAGGGCGGACTGCGGTCCGCCCGTCAGACTTAGTGGGTGACGTGACCGTGCTGACGATGTTTGGTTACAAAGCCGAGCAGAACACACATCACAAACACCACGGCGTACAAACCGTTAGCGGTTGAGAGCGCAGCATGTGCGCCACCTTGCGCCACGATTGGGCCGGTTACCACGAAGGTCAACATGGTGCCGACGGTGCCGCAGGTCAGGATGAAGTTCACCAGCTTCGGTGAAGAGACCTTGGTTTGCAGCGATCCCAGCGTGATGATGGTGGTGTAAATCGCGCTTGAGCTGAAGCCCAGCGTCATGATGATCCAGTGCAGCATGCTGGCGTCTTTAGAAGTGACGAACCAGTACATCAAACCGGTGGCCAGCGCCGCCAGCACCATCAGGATGCGCTGCAGATCGAAGAAGCGCAGCACGAAGCTGAACACCCACATGCCGACCATGTACGCGGTCCAGAAGTTACCCACCAGCTGACCGGCAGCGGCGATATCCATGCCCATCGATTTGGTGGCGTATTCCGGCACCCACGAGATGAAGCCGAGCTGGCCGAGGATATAGCAGAGTGCTGCAATCGACAGGAACAGCACGCCGATGCCCCATTTCTCTTTCTCAACGCCTGGCTTAGCGGCTTCGCTTTTCAGCACCGGGAACTCAATGAACAGCGTCAGCACAAAGATCGCGACATAAATGATGCCGATGCAGGCGTAAACCCAATACCACGGCAGCGCGCGCGCCAGTAAGATACCGGCGATGATCGGAAAGATGGTGCCCGCCATGCTGAAGAACGAATCGGTAAACAGCAGACGTGCGCCGCGCTGACGGCCATCGTACAGATGGGTGATCAGGAAGGTACCGATCGACATCGTGATGCCGCTGACGACGCCGAGGATAAACATGCACAGCGAGAAGACGGTGAGATCGTGGCTGGTCATCAGACCGGCAACGGCGAGGATCATCAGCACAAAGCCAAAGATCAGCTGGCGCTTCAACGGCACAATCACCATCAGCCAGGCGTTCAGGAACACCGACACCAAAATGCCCGCATTGAGGAATGTGAAGGTGTTGCTCATTTCTGAAATAGGGCGCTGGAAATACTGCGCGATATTGTCCAGCACCATACCGGTAACGATCACCAGTGCGCCAGTGAGCGCATAGGAGAAATAGCTAATCCAGGTAAGGCCAATGCGATTACGGTTTGTCATGTTCTGAACCTGTTAAGCGCCGAAGGTGGCAAAAAGTGTCATGAATTGTAAGTGTTGCTGTGATCTTAATAAACAACGAGTGTAACAAGGCGGAAATATTTCATTGAGAGTGTGATTTTCATCACGCAAATGATTGCGTGGCGGCAAAAGTATGACAATAGCAACATCCACGTAAATATCGGTAAAACGCTGGCTCTTGGATCACATGCTCTTTACAATCAATCTCGTTTTTGAGCTAGCTCTCCATGGTAAGGAATCTTTCATGCTTAAACGTACTTTGACAGCGGCGGTTGCCCTGTTAGCGCTCTCTTCCGTATCGTCTGCCGCGCTCGCCGCAAAAGGCGATCCTCATGTGCTGCTCACCACCTCTGCGGGCAATATTGAACTCGAACTGAACAACCAGAAAGCCCCGGTTTCGGTGAAAAACTTCGTTGATTACGTCAACAATGGTTTCTACAACAACACCATTTTCCACCGCGTTATTCCTGGCTTTATGATTCAGGGCGGCGGTTTCACTACCGACATGCAGCAGAAGCAAACGGTAGCGCCGATCAATAACGAAGCCGACAACGGCTTGCGTAATCTGCGCGGCACCATTTCGATGGCGCGTACCGCAGATAAAGACAGCGCCACCAGCCAGTTTTTCCTCAACGTAGCCGATAATGCGTTCCTCGATCACGGTCAGCGTGATTTTGGCTATGCGGTATTTGGTAAAGTTGTGAAAGGCCAGGATGTGATCGACAAGATTGCGCAGGTCCCTACCAAAGATGTGGGACCGTACCAAAATGTGCCGTCAAAACCGATTGTTATCCTCTCCGCCAAAGTCCTGCCTTAATTCTGAAACGCGCCATTTTCGCATGGCGCATCATTGGCTCTCCGGCAAAGCAAAAAATTGCTGCTTATACTTAGGGCTCATTGCTTGCCGGAGGCGCTATGACTAGCAAACTCACTGAGAAACAGAAAGCCACTTTGTGGCAGCAGCGCCGTGCTGCGAGCTACCAGGCCAGCTGTCGACTGGCCGGATATACCTATAGCGAAGCTCTTATTGATGCCGAACATGCTGAGGAGCGACTCGAGTCGCTGAGGAGGCAATATGGTGGATAACAGCTTAGCGGTACGCGATCCCTATTTGTGGCATAACGACAATGTGTTGAAGAATCGCCTCGATATTCACGATGAAGCCCAGCTGCGCAAAGCGGAACTGGCTTTCAGCACCGCGCGCCTGGCGACGTTAGAACTTGGCCAGCGCAGCATCGGTTTGCCACGTCTTTGCCATATTCATCGCACGCTGTTTCAGGATCTCTACAGCTGGGCGGGAGAATTGCGCACCATCGATATCTGGCGCGATGAAACGCCGTATTGTCATTGCGAATACATCGAGAAGGAGGGCAACACGCTGATGCAGGCGCTGGAGGAAGAGCGCGGCCTGGCTGACCTTGAGCAGGAAGCGTTCGTGGCGCGTATCGCACATTACTATTGTGAGATCTTCGTGCTGCATCCGTTCCGCGCCGGCAATGGCCGCGCGCAGCGCATCTTCTTCGAGCAGTTGGCACTGCATGCCGGGTATCAGCTTTCGTGGGAAACACTCGAACGCGATGCGTGGCGCGCTGCGATCTCGGCGGGCGTCGCCGGCGATCTGGCACCGCTTACCGCGCAGTTTGCGAAAGTGGTAAGCCCGGCGAAGGTTTTACAGTAACACTTCAAGCCCGTGTTTTTGCACCACGGACAACAGCTTAAGAGATATTCCGCCGGGGCGTTTAGCCCCGGTTTCCCATTTCTGCACGGTTGACACACTGGTGTTGAGATAGCGGGCAAAAACCGGCTGACTAACATTCAAATTCTCGCGCAAGTTCTTAATCGCCTGCGCATCGAGCGCGGCGACATCGCTCAGGCAACGTTCATCAAAATCACGCATGCTCTGTTTGCTGATGGCATCTACTTCAAACAATCCGGATGCCGCGCTGTGAATGGCTGCAAAAGCCGGACTTTTAAATTTACGCGTTATGGTCATGACACATCTCCACTAACTCCCGAACGGCGAGCAGCCGATTCAGAGCCTCATTTGAAATCAGCGAGTATTGTTTTGCCAGCTCACGAAAGCCCTCAAGTTCGCTTTCACTCAGGTTACTCTGATCCTGTTTGGCAAATAAAAAGGTATAAATCCAGTTTTTACCCCCTTTGGCCAGAATGATGGCGCGATCGCGATTTTGCTGCAGACGCTTTTTAAATACGCCACCACCCAAATCATCGGCATAACCCAGTTTTACTGCTGTAATTGCCCGACAAAGTTCTTTATCGCCAATAAGATGCCGACGGGCTTGCTTACTGAACCATTTGGTTTTGAATACTCGCGTTGTAGCTGACATAGTCACTCTCCAAAATATAGCACTGGGTGCGAGAGTAATCAGAATCTTTTTCGTCAGCTAGCGGGTATTAAGATTGAAGGTGTTAACATGGCTTTTTTGCGACCTTTCTTGCGCCAGTTGCCGCAATGACACACTGCTACGACCTACTATGCTGCTGCTAATCGATAACTACGACTCCTTCACCTGGAATCTCTACCAATACTTCTGCGAGCTGGGCGCGGATGTGCGTGTGGTGCGCAACGACGCCATTACGCTGGATGAGATGGCAGCGCTGCCGCTGACGCATCTGGTGATTTCGCCGGGCCCATGTACGCCGGATCAATCTGGCATCTCGCTCGCGGCTATTCGCCATTTTGCCGGGCGCTTGCCGATCCTCGGCGTTTGCCTTGGACATCAGGCGATTGCGCAAGCCTATGGCGCGCAGGTGGTACGCGCGCGGCAGGTGATGCACGGCAAAACCTCGCTGATTCAGCACACCAACCAAGGTGTGTTTCGTGATCTGAATAATCCGCTTACCGTGACCCGCTATCACTCATTGATTGTGGCGCGCGATACGCTGCCCGCTGAGTTTGAAGTCACCGCGTGGAGCCTGCGCGACGGCCAGCCGGATGAGATCATGGGCTTCCGCCATCGCAGCTTGCCGCTGGAAGGCGTGCAGTTCCATCCGGAAAGCATCCTCAGTGAGCAAGGGCATCAGCTGCTGGCTAATTTCCTCAACGCGTAACTTATGTTTGCCTTCGTGTGACTTTTTATGCATATTTTGTGATTATAATTTCACATCAGCTCAACAAATAACCCGATGAGGTCGTCAATGGCAGCGGAAAAACTAGCGGTAACCCGGGAAACGTTCGATAACGTAATTTTGCCTGTTTATGCACCTGCGCAGTTTGTGCCGGTAAAAGGCAAAGGCAGCCGAGTGTGGGATCAGCAGGGCAAAGAGTATATCGATTTCTCTGGCGGTATCGCGGTGACTGCATTGGGCCATTGTCATCCGGCGCTGGTGGAAACGCTGAAAACCCAGGGCGAAACGCTGTGGCACACCAGCAACGTGTTCACCAACGAACCGGCGCTGCGTCTGGCGAGTAAACTGATTGCCGCGACCTTTGCCGATCGGGTGTTTTTCGGTAATTCCGGCGCGGAAGCCAATGAAGCGGCATTCAAGCTGGCGCGTTATTACGCCTGCAAAAAACACAGCCCGTTCAAAAGTAAAATCATCGCCTTCCATAACGCCTTCCACGGTCGCACGCTGTTCACCGTGTCGGTGGGTGGCCAGCCGAAATATTCTGATGGCTTCGGTCCAAAACCGGCGGATATCGTGCATGTGCCGTTCAACGATCTCGATGCGGTGAAAGCGGTGATTGACGACCATACCTGCGCCATCGTGGTCGAGCCGATTCAGGGCGAAGGCGGCGTGATGCCAGCTACGCCAGAATTTATGCAAGGCCTGCGCGCCCTCTGTGATGAACATCATGCGCTGCTGGTGCTGGATGAAGTGCAGAGCGGCATGGGACGCAGCGGCAAACTCTTTGCGTACGAACATTACGGTATCAGGCCCGATATCCTCACCACCGCCAAAGCGCTGGGCGGCGGTTTCCCGGTGAGTGCGATGTTGACCACCAACGAAATCGCCTCAGTAATGGCGCCGGGCGTGCACGGCACCACTTACGGCGGCAATCCGCTGGCGTGTGCCATTGCTGAAACCGCGCTGGACATCATCAACACGCCAAAAGTGCTGGAAGGCGTTGAAGCGCGTCGTCAGCAGTTTGTTGAAGCGCTGCAAGCCATCGAAAGCAAATTCGCTATCTTAAGCGAGATTCGCGGCAAAGGTCTGTTGATTGGTGCCGCGCTGAGGCCGCAGTTCGCCAGCAAAGCGCGTGACATCCTCAACGCTTCCGCCGCGGAAGGGCTGATGATTCTCACCGCCGGTACTGACGTGATCCGTTTTGTGCCGTCGCTGGTGATTGAACCAACCGATATCGCCGAAGGCATGACGCGTTTCGCCAGCGCGATTGAAAAGGTGCTGACCGCTTAATCCGCTTTCGGACGTAACACTTTGAGCCAGCGGCCATGATGCGGTCGCTGGCTCCACGCCAGCGAAGAGATGGTGTGCATTACGCTGAGGTGCTGCAATATCCGCTTCACATGCTGTTCGACAATCGTCACCGGCCCTTCATTAAGATTTTCCGGCGCTTCCAGAATATTGCTGTCGTTGCCCGGACCGTCATACGCCAGCCGCTGCTGACAACGCTGCAGCGCGATTTCACAGGATTGCAGATAACGTTCTGCCAGCTTCGATGTCAGCATGGTGTGCTCGCGCGCCAGAATCGTCATGGCATTAATATGCTCGACGATGAACTGACTGTGCGTAACCCACATGCGCATATCTTTCAGATATTGCAGGTTAAAGCCCGGCTCGCTCGATGCCTGGTTCAATGAGTTGAACAGCGCGTTGTGCGCCTGATTAACCTTTATGCGCTGATAAGCCAGTTTATCGGGCGACTGTTCCGGCCCCAGCAGCAGTTGCAGCGCCTCCTGATAGGCTTCCAGCGCATCGTGCGCGTTCTTGCGCAGCAGCCCGCTTTGCCACTGCGGCCACAGCCAAATCATCCCGGCGAAGGCAATTAAACAGCCCATCAAGGTATCCATCATGCGCGGCAGCAGAAACTGCGCGCCGTTCAGCGACAGCAATTGCAGCGAATACACCGCCGTGACGGTAAAGCCAATCATCGACCAGCCATAATATTTCCGCGTGATCAGATAGCTCGCCAGCGTAATCCCCAGCATAAACAGCAGCGTGATCGATTCCGGCACCGCCAGCTGCAGCGACGCGGCGGCGATCAGCAATCCGGCGAAAGTGCCCAGCGCACGGTGCTGAATACGCACGCGCGTGGCGTTGTAACCGTTCTGGCTGACGAACATGATGGTCATCAGAATCCAGTAAGGTTTGGGGATGTTAAAGAACAGCGCCAGCGAGCTGCCAAACATCAGCATCACAGCGAAGCGGGCTGCGGTGCGTAACGCGGTGGATTTGAATGACAGATAACTGCGCAGCGCCGGCAACAGCGGCAAACGGCGCTGGCGATCGGCCATCAGGTCACGCGTGTAGAGCGGCTTCTGCGTACGCAATACGCGGGCGATGCGACTGAAGTGATACAGGCAGAAGTTGCCGACCGGATTATCCGGATGCTGGCGTGCAATTTTCTCCAGAGCGCCGAGCTGTTTCTCCATGTGAAAACGATCCGGCAGCTGATGGTAGAGAATCGCATCCGCCAGCACGCGCAGCCGCGCCGAAATAATTTTGGCGTTCCAGCGAATCACCGCTTCGGCGTGGCTCTCCTCAACCAGCTTCTGCACCTCTTCGGGCTGATGCAAACTCACGGAGATGTGTTCCTGTAAATCCAGCGCAACCTGAAAAGCGCGCGTCAGGCGTTTGTGGCTGTTATCGCGGCTCGCCGACAGCATATGCATTTGCTGATAGCAGGTGGTGATGAGATCGACCGCCTTTTGCTGGCGCGCCAGCAGCGGCGGCAGCGCTTTCTCCGGATCGGTCAGCTGCGTCAGTAAGGTGTATTTGGCATCGCAGTAATCCGCCAGCTCGCGGAACAGCAGGCTGAGCGATTCGCGCATCGGCTGCTCTTTCCACAGCCAGAACCAGAACCAGTTGAACAAGCCGTACCACAGCGTGCCGCCAATGTAGAGCAGCGGCGGCACCCACATCGGCATGCGTCCCACTAAGCTGAGCGTAAAGATGGCGGCGATGAGTGTGGCGGGCAGCAGGCGCGCGTGCAGCGGGCCGATTTCGCCGGTTACGCCAATCAGCAGCGGCAGCGCCAGCAAAATCAGTGGCAGCGGAATCTGGTAAGCGGTGAGGATTTGCATCAGGAAACTGCCGGTGGCAAACAGCGAACCACCCACAATCAGGCGTTTGAAGAAGCGTTTGTGCGGCGTATCCAGTCCCGCCATGTTGCAGCAGGCCGGCACTAACGAGAACAGCAGACCTTTTTGCAGATCGCCAAACAGCCAACCGAGAGCCACAGGCAGGCACAGCACCAGCGTTTGCCGCAGCGCATAGTTAACTTCGGGATGATAGATGATTCGGCGCCACATCAGCTCATCGCAAATAGAAACGGCGCGATGTTGCCATCACGCCGTGGGTGAGAAGAAATTAGCGGGTGCCGTAAACGACGATGGTTTTACCGTGTGCGGAGATCAGGTTCTGATCTTCCAGCATTTTCAGGATACGACCCACGGTTTCGCGTGAGCAGCCCACGATCTGACCAATCTCCTGACGGGTGATTTTGATTTGCATCCCGTCTGGGTGAGTCATCGCATCTGGCTGTTTGGCCAGATTTAGCAGCGTTTGCGCAATACGTCCGGTGACATCGAGGAAGGCAAGGTTGCCCACTTTCTCAGATGTCACTTGCAGACGACGCGCCATTTGCGACGAAAGTCGCATTAAAATATCCGGGTTTACCTGAATCAGCTGACGGAATTTTTTGTATGAAATTTCAGCCACTTCGCAGGCAGACTTCGCACGCACCCAAGCACTGCGTTCCTGGCCTTCTTCGAAAAGACCGAGTTCGCCGATGAAATCCCCCTGATTGAGGTAGGAGAGAATCATCTCTTTGCCTTCTTCATCTTTAATCAGTACCGCTACGGAACCTTTTACGATGTAGTACAGCGTTTCCGCTTTCTCACCCTGATGGATGAGCGTGCTTTTGGATGGATATTTGTGAATATGGCAATGGGACAGGAACCATTCGAGTGTAGGGTCTGTTTGCGGTTTGCCGAGAACCATTCGCTATTATCCTCTGTTGTAATCGTGCCCAAAACACAGGGGGCATTTTTTCCCTGTCAGGCGGTTTAATCGTCGAGCGTTTCCAGTAAAGGAAAAATTATTCCGGGTGGACTCTTAAGCTACGCTTTTGATTCTTCCGGCCTTCGTCTGTGATGACGAAAATATTTTCAGCACTGTTTGTAGCACAGCTTTTGCGAGCTGTCTTGTGTTGTCTCGCTTCAGCAGAAGGGGGATTACTCTGGATTGCTGTTTGTCAGGTGAAAGCGTACTCTGGCGGCAAAACCGCCGCTTCAGGAGAAAGAATCATGCAGGCACGAGTGAAATGGGTGGAAGGTCTTACCTTTCTCGGAGAATCCTCATCCGGCCATCAGGTATTGATGGATGGTAATTCCGGTGATAAAGCGCCAAGTCCAATGGAGATGGTGCTGATGGCCGCGGGCGGCTGTAGCGCTATTGATGTGGTGTCGATCCTGCAAAAAGGGCGCAGCGATGTGGCCGATTGCGAAGTGAAGCTCACATCGGAACGCCGTGAAGAAGCGCCACGCATTTTTACCCACATCAACCTGCATTTTATCGTTAGCGGTAAAGCATTGAGCGACAAGGCCGTTTCGCGTGCGGTTGATCTGTCAGCGGAAAAATATTGCTCGGTAGCGATCATGCTGGGTAAAGGCGTGGAAATTACCCACAGCTATGAAGTGATCGAGTTATAACTCGGATTGTAGCGGCGCAATTTATTGCGCAATAAATTGCGCCGCTACGGAATGACTCCGCTTATTCAATCCGCTTCCCTTCAATCAGTCGCTGTACCAGCGGCAGCATAATCAGCTCCATCGCCAATCCCATTTTGCCACCCGGCACCACCAGCGTATTGATGTGCGAAATAAACGATCCCTGAATCATCGCCAGCAGATAGGGGAACGCGATGCCTTCCAGACCACGGAAATGAATCACCACGAAGCTTTCGTCGAGCGACGGAATTTCGCGTGCGGCAAACGGGTTTGAGGTATCAACGGTCGGCACGCGCTGGAAGTTAATGTGGGTGCGCGAGAACTGTGGCGTGATGAAGTTAATGTAATCCTCCATTGACCGCACCACCGAATCCATCACCGCTTCGCGTGAATGGCCGCGCTCGCTGGTGTCACGCACCAGCTTCTGAATCCACTCAAGGTTAACAATCGGCACCACGCCAACCAGCAGATCGACATGCTCCGCCACATTTTGCTGCTGCGTGACCACGCCGCCGTGTAAGCCTTCATAGAACAGCACATCGGTGTTTTCCGGCAGCGGCTGCCACGGCGTAAAGGTGCCCGGCACCTGATTCCACGGCACGGCTTCATCGTAGGTATGCAGATATTTGCGCGATTCGCCAAGGCCGGTTTGGCCGTAATGTTTAAACGTCTGCTCCAGCAGGCCGAAGTCGTTGGCTTCCGGGCCGAAGTAGCTGATGTGGCGCCCGAGATCGCGCGCCTTGCGGATCGCCATGTCCATTTCCGGACGTGTGTAGCGATGGAAACTGTCGCCTTCGAGTTCCGCCGCATGCAAATTCAGCTGCTGGAAAATTTTACGGAAGGCGAGGCTGGTGGTGGTGGTTCCGGCGCCGCTGGAACCGGTGACGGCAATAATTGGATGCCTGGCTGACATAACAGAGCTCCCTGTGAAGTCCGGCGATGAGCATTGTTACCACGAATTGCCGCGGGGTGCATCAGCCGCGGAATTCACCCTTCGGCATAATATTGATCGATTCATGCAGTTCCGACCACACCAGCACCACGTCGCCGCGCTCCAGTTGGCGGCGTACGTCGGCGACTTTTTGCAGCAAACTGCGTTCCTGCTCGCCGTAATCAGTGCCTTCGCGTAACACGAAGGTTTCAATCAGGTTTTCCAGCGTGTCCGCTTCGAGTTCTTGCCAGGGAATAATCACAATTACACATCCAGATAGGTTGAGAGCCAGTCGGGCACGCGCTGTTCCAGCCACATTTTCGGTTTAAGAACGGTGCCGCCGACGAAACCGACGTGGCCGCCTTGCTGCGTCAGCTGATACTGAATGGAGGCTGACAGCTGGTCAGGTTGCGGAATAACGGCATCGGTCATAAAGGGATCGTCTTGCGCGTGAATGATCAACAGCGGTTTACGCACGCCGGTCAGCAACGGCATCGCGCTGGCTCGTTGATAATAGTCGTTGGCGTCAATAAAACCGTGCGCACGTGCGGTTATCGCATCATCGAACTCGCGTAAGCGGCGGAAAGCACGTAACTGGCTGAGATCGACCGGCAGCGTGCCAGGCCAGGCGCGCAGTTTGCGCGTGGCGTTCTTTTTCAGCTGCGTCAGTAAATAGTGCTGATAAAAGCGTGAAAACCCCACATCCAGCTTGCCGCTGCAAGGCTCGAGCGCCAGCGGCGCTGAGATGGCGATGCCGGCATCAATCGGTACATCGTGACCTTGCTGACCCAGCAGGCAAGCGAGCATGTTGCCGCCCAGCGAAACGCCGACGGCGGCGGTGGGTACGCTGCCCCATTCGCGCTGCAGCCAGTGAAGGAAGTAGGTGGCGTCTTCGGTTTCACCGGAGTGATAGATGCGCTTTAAGCGATTAGGCTCGCCGCTGCAGCCGCGAAAGTGCATTACCACCGCCAGCCAGCCGCGTGCCTGACACGCCTGCATCAGGCCGTGCGCATACGGGCTGCGAAAGCTGCCTTCCAGTCCGTGAAACATCACCATGCGCGGTTTATGACGCGCCTGCGCCGGATCTTCACTCCACGCTAAATCGACAAAATCGCCGTCCGGCAGGTCAAGACGCTGCCAGTGCGGACGTAACGTAACGCGGCGCCGCAGAATACGCGGCAGCAGCGTTTGCAGATGCGCGTTACTGAATCCGCGCAGGGGTTTAAAACGCTCGCCGCTGGGGCGATCAAAATAGCTTGGGTAAAGGCTTGTCTGATGCATAAGTCGCTGATAGCTTCGATGGGTTGTTCGCTTTACTGGGTGAGGAGCACCCGAATATACATGGAACTGAGTCTTTTTTTATCAATGTTAGGTTTTCTCTGGGTCGCGGCCATCACGCCCGGGCCCAATAATATGTTACTTACCGCCTCGGGTGCTAATTTTGGCTTCCTGCGCACCATTCCGCTGCTGATTGGTATCATGATTGGTATGCAAGTCATGTTGCTAATGGTGGCATTTGGCATCGGCGGCCTCATCCTGCTTTATCCCTCGCTGCATCTCATCCTGAAGATTGCCGGTAGCCTTTATCTGCTGTGGCTGGCATGGAAAATCGCCAGCGCCGAGTATGAAAAACTGGAAACCGACGATGTCACGGTGAAACAGATGCCTTTCTGGCAAGGCGGCTTGCTGCAGTTGATCAACCCGAAAGCCTGGCTGATGGCGCTCGGCGCGGTGGCCAGCTTCAGCCTGGCGGGCAGCGAATATCTGCATTCGGTGGTGGCGATCAGCATCGGCATGTTCATGGTGAACGTGGTTTCCGGGGTGATTTGGATGGGCTTTGGCTCGCTGATTGGACGTCTGCTGCGCAGCCCACGCGCGTGGAAAATCTTCAATATGGCGATGGGCTTGCTCACCGCTGCCTGCGTATTGCTGATTTGGCGCTAAGTTAGCTGGAAGCGCGTTCAACGCGCTTCCACGGCAACACTTCATGGACCACCGACGCGTTAGGCTGGCGGATGCGTTGCAGCAACAGCTGTACGCTGCGCACACCCATACGATTCATCGGCTGCTCAATCGTGGTCAGCGGTGGATTCAGGCTGCTGGTAAAGTTGATGCCATCAAATCCCACCACCGCTAAATCTTCCGGCACGCGTAAACCTGCTTCCAACGCCGCGTGGATGACGCCGACCGCCAACACATCTGATACCGCAAACACCGCATCCGGCGGTTCCGGCTGCGTGAGCAGTTCGCGCAAAGCCGCACTGCCCGCTTCGCAGGTGATATTCTCGGCATAAGCCACACCGCACCAGCTGAGATCCAGCTGCTCCAGCGCCGCGCGATATCCCTCTTCACGCTTATGTGAATAGAGGTAGCGCATATCACAGTTCACCAGCGCAATACGACGTCGGCCTTTGCTCGCCAGATAACGCACGGTTTCGAAAGCCGCTTCTTTATTATCAATCGCCACGCTTGAGGCGGCGATCGACGGATCGTATTCCGCGCACTGCACCCAAGGCTGATCGCCAATCAATTCTTTCAACTCATGCAGGCTGCTGGCGGCATCCATGGTGATCACGCCGTCGACCACTTTGCCGGTGAGCAACGCAATGTAGGCCGCTTCGCGCCGCAGCTGCGATCCTGAGTTACACAGCAGAATGTGGTAACCCTGCGCTTCAGCTTCGGCTTCAATGCCCTGAACCACGCGTGAGCAGAATGGATTGGTGATGTCGGGAATCAGCACTAACAACATATGGCTTTGCGAAGTGCGCAACTGGCGCGCCAGCAGGTTGGGCTGATAGTCGCAGATGTCGATGGCCGCCAGCACTTTGGCACGCGTATCCGGGCGCACGCCGGGATTCTGGTTTAAAACCCGTGAAACGGTGGCTTTTGACACGCCAGCCAGGTGTGCGACTTTTTCTATCGACATGGATTCAGGACCGTTAGTAAAGAGTTAAAAAATGAGATCTCTATCAATATCACAGCTGCCATGTGAGCGTGTGACATATTTACCGCTTTCCTTTTCTTTCCATTTGCACTTTTTGCATAGCCTTGCCCGATGTTGATCTAAGAACGGATCGTCATTAGGGATAATTTTTAATTCCTTTATGAAATTACTGTTGCTGGAGAAACTGCCCAGACAAAACACATTGGGGTGAATGATGATGGCAATGAAAAAAACAATAACGGCGGTCACAGCGGCTCTGGCCCTGATGGCGTTCCAGGCGCAAGCGGTCAACGTTATCGTGGCGTATCAGACCTCGGCTGAACCAGCCAAAGTGGCGCAGGCGGATAACACCTTCGCCAAAGAGAGCGGTGCTACCGTCGACTGGCGCAAATTTGATAGCGGGGCCAGCGTGTTACGTGCACTGGCGTCGGGCGACGTGCAGATTGGTAATATCGGTTCCAGCCCGCTGGCGGTCGCCGCCACGCAAAAGCTGCCGATTGAAGCTTTCCTGCTGGCCTCTCAGCTCGGTAACTCTGAAGCGCTGGTGGTGAAGAAAACCATCAAAGATCCTAAAGACCTGATTGGCAAGCGCATCGCCGTGCCGTTCATCTCGACTACGCACTACAGCTTCCTCGCCGCGCTCAAGCATTGGGGCATCAAGCCTTCGCAAGTGACCTTAGTCAACCTGCAGCCGCCGGCGATTATTGCTGCCTGGAAACGCGGTGATATTGACGGCGCTTACGTCTGGTCTCCGGCGGTCAACGAGCTGGAGAAAGATGGCAAGGTGCTGACGGACTCTTCGCAGGTCGGCAAGTGGGGCGCGCCAACGCTTGATGTGTGGGTGGTGCGTAAAGACTTTGCGCAGCAGCATCCAGAAATCGTCACCGCCTTTGCCCGCAGCGCCGTTGAAGCGCAGCAAGCTTACATTGCCAATCCGGATCAATGGCTGAAGCAGTCAGATAACCTGAGCAAGCTGGCGCGCCTGAGCGGTGTACCCGAAGCGGATGTGCCGGTGCTGGTGAAAGGCAACACGTACCTCACCGCGCAGCAGCAGGTGGAGCAGCTCGGCAAGCCGGTGAACAAGGCGATTGTCGATACTGCCGGCTTCCTGAAAGAGCAGGGCAAAGTGCCAGAAGCGGATAGCGATTACAGCAGCTTCGTCACCACGCGCTTCGTTGCACCCTTAGTGAAATAACCGGAGGCCGTATGCTTAACATCACCCATCTCAATGCGCGTTACGCCGGACAACCCGCGCTGCAGGACATCAACCTGCAGCTGGGCAGCCGAGACCTGCTGGTGGTGTTAGGTCCCTCCGGCTGTGGCAAAACCACGCTGCTGAACCTCATCGCCGGCTTTCTGCCGCTGGAATCTGGCAGCATTACGCTGGATGGCAAAGCGGTAAAAGGGCCGGGCGCTGAGCGCGGCGTAGTGTTTCAAAATGAAGGATTGCTGCCGTGGCGCAACGTGATCGATAACGTTTCGTTCGGTTTGCAACTGGCGGGCATGGCGAAGGCGGAGCGCCATACCATTGCACGCCGTTTGATCCGTAAAGTAGGACTGGAAGGTGCAGAGAAGCGTTTTATCTGGCAGCTCTCTGGGGGTCAACGTCAGCGCGTGGGCATTGCGCGTGCGCTGGCGGCTGATCCTCAGTTGCTGCTGTTAGATGAGCCGTTTGGCGCGCTGGACGCCTTTACCCGCGAACAGATGCAAACCCTGCTGCTGACGCTGTGGCGTGATACCGGCAAGCAGATTCTGCTGATCACCCACGACATCGAAGAAGCGGTGTTTCTCGCCAGCGAATTAGTGCTGCTTTCGCCGGGACCGGGTCGAGTAGTGGAGCGTTTAAAACTCGACTTCGGCCAACGCTTCGCCGCCGGGGAACCGTGCCGCAGCATCAAATCCGATCCGGCGTTTATCGAACGTCGTGAATATGTACTGAATCAGGTATTTTCCCAGCGTGAGGCGTTTATATGAGTGCGGTGATTGATGGGAAGACCCAAATGCGTCGTCGTGGACTGCGCTGGCCGTTCTCGCGCCAGTTCTCACTCAGCCTGCTCAGCGTGGGCTTGTTGCTGCTGTTGTGGTGGGCTATTACCGCGCTCGGCTTAGTGGCACCGCTGTTCTTACCGCCGCCGCAAGTGGTGCTGCAGAAGCTGATATTGATTGCCAGCCCGCAAGGTTTTATGGACGCCACATTATGGCAGCATCTGGGTGCCAGCCTGGCGCGTATGCTGGTGGCGCTGTTCTTTGCCGCGCTGATTGGGATTCCGGTCGGCATCGCCATGGGCCTGAGCCCGGCGATTCGCGGCTTGCTTGATCCGCTGATCGAACTCTATCGCCCGGTACCGCCGCTGGCTTATTTGCCGCTGATGGTGATCTGGTTTGGCATCGGCGAAACCTCGAAGATTTTACTGATTTATCTGGCGATTTTCGCGCCGGTGACCTTGTCGACGCTGGCGGGTGTGAAGAATGCCCAGCAGGTACGGATTCGCGCGGCGCAGGCGCTTGGCGCATCGCGCTGGCAACTGCTGCGCTACGTGATTCTGCCTGGCGCGCTGCCGGAAATCCTCACCGGTTTGCGCATTGGTCTCGGCGTAGGTTGGTCAACGCTGGTGGCGGCGGAACTGATTGCCGCTACGCGTGGACTCGGCTTTATGGTGCAGTCGGCCGGTGAGTTCCTCGCCACCGACGTGGTGCTGGCCGGTATCGCCGTGATCGCCCTGATTGCCTTTGGCTTAGAACTGGGTCTGCGCGCCTTGCAGCGCCGACTGACGCCCTGGAATGGAGAACAGCAATGAACGAACGTCTTAATTTTACCGCGCTGGGCCCGAATATTGGGGCGCAGGTCAGTGATGTCGACCTCAGCCGTCCGCTGAGCGATGCCCAGTTTGAACAGCTCTATCATGGCTTGCTGCGCCATCAGGTGCTGTTCCTGCGCAATCAAGTGATTACCCCGGAACAGCAGCGCGCGCTGGCGATTCGCTTTGGCGATCTGCATATCCATCCGGTCTATCCGCATGCGGAAGGCGTGGAAGAGATCATCGTGCTGGATACGCATCAGGATAATCCGCCGGATAATGACAACTGGCACACCGATGTCACCTTTATACAAACTCCGCCGGCAATTGCAATCCTGGCTTCGAAGCTGCTGCCGGAAAGCGGCGGCGATACCTTGTGGTCAACCGGCATTGCGGCCTATGAAGCGCTGTCTGAACCGTTTAAGACGCTGTTGAATGGACTGCAGGCGGAGCACGACTTTAAGAAGTCGTTTCAGGAGTACAAATACCGTAAAACCGAGGAGGAGCATCAGCGCTGGCAGCAAGCGGTGGCAAAGAACCCGCCGGTGCAGCATCCGGTGATTCGTACCCACCCGGTGAGCGGACGCAAGGCGCTGTTTGTCAACGAAGGTTTTACCACGCGTTTGCTGGGCTTGAGCGAAAAAGAGAGCGATGCGCTGCTTAACTTCCTGTTTTGGCATAGCGCCAAACCGGAATTCCAGGTGCGCTGGCGCTGGCAGGAGAATGATGTGGCGATTTGGGATAACCGCGTGACCCAACACTATGCTAATGCGGATTATTATCCGGCGCGGCGGGTGATGCATCGTGCGACGGTGTTAGGGGATAAGCCGTTTTAATTTGGAATAGTGCTCGCATTCCCCCTCCTCGGTCCTCCCCCATAAATAGGGGAGGAAGATGCTGCCACATGTAAGTGATGAAGCTGCATGTGGCAGCGTCTCCTTCCCCCGCTTGCGGGGGAAGGCCGGGATGGGGGACAGCGTGCACACTTCCATAAATGGGGGAGGACCGAGGAGGGGGACAGCGCGCACACTCAACCCGCCAGCATCTGCTCCAGCTGTTCCTGCGCATCCAGCCACGCCATTTCGACCTCTTCCAGCGCCGCCTTGCTCTCGGCCTGGCGCTGCAGCGCCACATTCAAATCGGCTTTGCGGCTCTGATCGTAAATCGCGCTGTCGGCTAACTGGGCTTCCGCGTCGCTGAGCTGGCTCTGCCACTTCACCATCTGCTTCTCAAGCTTCTCGATCTCTTTACGCAGCGGCTGCGTTTGTGCGCGCAGTTCGGCGTCGCGGCGTTTCTGGTCTTTACGCGATTGCGCGCTGTTGCCGTTATCCTGCTTCGGTGCGGCATCCTGTTGCGCTTGCTTTTGCAGATCGCTCAGCCACTGCTGATAATCTTCCAGATCACCCTCAAACACGTCGACCTTGCCGTCGTGCACCAGATAAAGATCGTCGGTGGTGGCGCGCAGCAGATGGCGATCGTGCGAGACCACCACCAGCGCGCCTTCGAAATCAATCAGCGCTTCGGTCAGCGCCTGACGCATATCAAGATCGAGGTGGTTAGTTGGTTCATCAAGCAGCAGCAGGTTCGGGCGCTGCCAGACGATTAATGCCAGCACCAGACGCGCTTTTTCGCCGCCGGAGAAACGTTCGGTAATTTCGCTGACTTTATCGCCCTGGAAGCCGAAGCCGCCAAGGTAGTCGCGCAGCTGCTGCTCCAGCACTTTCGGCGCGATGCGTGATAAATGCTGCAAGGGTGATTCATCGGCGCGCAGATATTCCAGCTGATGCTGGGCGAAGTAACCGAGCTTAATGCCTTTCGCCAGGCCAACTTTGCCATCCAGCGCGTCGAGCTCACCGGCTAGCAGCTTAATCAGCGTCGATTTACCCGCGCCGTTGCGGCCCAGCAGGCCAATACGTGAACCCGGCACAAGGTTGAGTTTGATGGCGTCGAGAATGATGCGTTCGCCATAACCGGCGGTAACACGCTCCATCTTCAGCAACGGATTCGGCAAGCTTTCTGGCGCGCGGAAACTGAAGCTGAATGGGTTATCGACGTGTGCTGGCGCAATCAATTCCATGCGCTCCAGCATTTTGATGCGGCTCTGCGCCTGCTTGGCTTTGGTCGCCTGCGCGCGGAAGCGATCGATATACTTCTGCAGGTGCGCCACTTTTTCCTGCTGGCTCTGGAACAGCGCTTGCTGCTGCGCCAGCTTGGCGCCGCGCTGACGTTCGAACGAGCTGTAGTTACCGGTGTATTCAAACATCGTCTGCTGTTCGATATGGATGATCTTATCGACCACCGGATCGAGGAAGTCGCGGTCGTGCGAAATCAGCACCAGCGTGCCTTCGTAGCTTTTCAGCCAGCGTTCAAGCCAGATCACCGCATCCAGATCGAGGTGGTTAGTCGGTTCATCCAGCAGCAGCAGATCGGAACGGCACACCAGCGCCTGCGCGAGGTTAAGGCGCATGCGCCAGCCACCGGAGAAATCGCTCACCGGCCGCATTAATTGTTCCTGGCTAAAGCCCAAACCGTGCAACAAACTTGAGGCGCGAGCAGGTATGCTCCACGCCTGAATCGCATCCAGCTTGCCGTGCAGCAGGGCGATGGCGTTGCCATCGTTGCGCGCATTGGCGTCGGCCAATTCGGACTCAAGCTGACGATATTCACGGTCGCCGTCGATAACATACTCCAGCGCGGGTTTGCTCAGCGCCGGGGTTTCCTGATTGACCCACGCCAGCGCCCAGTTGCTCGGGAAGGTGGCGTTACCTGCATCGCTGCTGATTTCGCCCTTCAGCAATGACAGCAGCGTCGATTTGCCGCAGCCATTTTTGCCCACTAAGCCAACTTTCTGGCCTGGGTTAATGGTGGCTGTTGCGTTATCCAGCAGCACATTGGTGCCGCGGCGAATTTGTAGTGCTGAAAAGACAATCATAAGCGCCGTATCGTCAGAATATGTTAATTTACCGGCAACATAATTCGAGAAAATTTGTTGCGTCGAGCATGGTAGCGGAATTCCTGTGCCGTGACGACGCTTTGGAGGGGAACGATGTCGCAGCCACCCAAAATATTGCTGCTTTACGCCCATCCGGAATCACAGGATTCGATTGCTAATCGGGTTTTGCTGCAGTCGGCTATGGAACTGGACCACGTCACGGTGCACGATTTATACGCCCACTATCCGGATTTTTTTATTGATATTCACTATGAGCAGCAACTGCTGCGCGACCATCAAATCGTTGTATTCCAACATCCACTTTATACCTACAGCTGCCCGGCGCTCCTGAAGGAGTGGCTGGATCGTGTGCTGTCGCGCGGCTTTGCCAGCGGACCGGATGGTAATGCGCTGGAAGGCAAATACTGGCGCAGCGTGGTCACCACCGGCGAACCGGAAGCGGCTTATCACCCTAGCGGCCTGAATCGCTATCCGATGAGTGACATTATGCGTCCGTTTGAGCTGACGGCGCAGATGTGTCGCATGCACTGGATGACGCCGATGGTGATTTATTGGGCGCGTCGACAAACGCCGGACGTGATGCGTAATTTTGCGCGCGCATACGGCGACTGGCTGGCTTCACCGCTGCCGCAGGGAGGAGTGTGATGGAAGGCGAAACGTTACTGACGGCGGGCGTGATTTATCTGGTCGCGGCGGTGCTGATTGTGCCGATTGCAGCGCGTCTTGGCATTGGCGCGGTGCTGGGCTATCTGCTGGCCGGTATCGCGATTGGTCCGTGGGGTTTGGGGTTCATCAGCGACGTCGAGGAGATTTTGCACTTCTCGGAACTCGGCGTGGTGTTCCTGATGTTCATCATCGGGCTTGAACTGAACCCCTCGAAACTGTGGGCGCTGCGCCGTTCGATATTTGGCGTTGGTGCGGCTCAGGTGCTGATTTCCGCCGCCATTCTCGGCGGATTGCTGTGGCTGACCGATTTTAGCTGGCAGGCGGCGGTGATTGGCGGCATTGGTCTGGCAATGTCATCCACGGCGATGGCGCTGCAGCTGATGCGCGATAAAGGCATGAACCGCAGTGAATCGGGACAGCTCGGCTTCTCAGTGTTGCTGTTCCAGGATCTAGCGGTGATTCCCGCGTTGGCGCTGGTGCCGCTGCTGGCGGGCGGCGACAGCGGTCATGTTGACTGGTTGAAAGTTGGGATGAAAGTGCTGGCGTTCGGCGGGATGCTGATTGGTGGTCGTTATCTGCTGCGCCCGATTCTGCGCTTCATTGCCGCATCCGGCGTGCGCGAAGTGTTTACTGCCGCCTCACTGCTGCTGGTGCTGGGTTCGGCACTATTTATGGATGCGCTCGGCCTGTCGATGGCGCTCGGTACTTTCATCGCCGGTATTCTGTTGGCGGAAAGCGAGTATCGCCACGAGCTGGAAGTGGCCATCGAACCGTTCAAAGGTTTGTTGCTGGGCTTGTTCTTTATTTCGGTTGGCATGGCGCTGAATCTCGGCGTGCTTTATACCCACATCACTGAAATTTTGTTGGGCGTGCTGATTCTGGTGACGGTGAAAACGCTGGTGCTGTATGTGCTGGGGCGCATTTATGGCCTGCGCAGTTCGGAGCGCCAGCAGTTTGCCGGTGTGTTAAGCCAGGGCGGCGAGTTTGCCTTTGTGCTGTTCTCGGCGGCGTCGTCAGCCAAAATGTTCAGCGGCGACCAAATGCCGCTGCTGCTGGTGACGGTGACGTTATCCATGATGACCACGCCGCTGCTGATGAACGGCATCGATCGTCTGCTGGCGCACCGCTTTAATGAGCCCGATGAAAATGCCGAGAAGCACTTTGTTGAGGACGATCAGCCGCAGGTGATTGTGGTGGGCTTTGGTCGTTTTGGTCAGGTTGTTGGCCGTTTGCTGATGGCGAACAACAAGCGCATTACCGTGCTGGAGCGTGATATCTCCGCGGTGAGCCTGATGCGTAAATATGGCTATAAGGTTTACTATGGCGACGCCACCGAGCTGGAGCTGCTGCGTGCGGCGGGCGCGGAGAATGCGCAATCCATCGTCATTACCTGTAACGATCCGGAAGATTCGATGACCATCGTGCAACTGTGTCAGCAGCATTTCCCGCAGCTGGAAATCCTGGCGCGTGCGCGTGGACGTGTTGAGGCGCACGAACTGTTGCAGGCGGGTGTTACGCTGTTCTCGCGTGAGACGTTCTCCAGTGCGCTGGAGCTGGGTCGTAAAACGCTGATCTCGCTGGGCATGCATCCGCATCAGGCGCAGCGCGCGCAGCAACATTTCCGTCGTCTGGATATGCGTATGCTGCGTGAGCTGGTGCCCAGCCACGATGACAGCGCGCAGGTTTCGCGTGTGCGCGAGGCGCGGCGCGAGCTGGAGGATATCTTCCAGCGCGAAATGCAGCACGAGAAACGTCAGTTTGACGGCTGGGATGACGAGTAGAACTATACTTACTTAATCCGTTCACTAACGACGGCAGGAAACAGTATGCGTAAACAATTTATTGCCGGTGCGGTTTGCCCGCACTGCCAGGAAAAAGACACGTTGGCATTGTGGCGTGAGAACAATGTTGATGTGGTGGAGTGCGTCGAGTGCGGTCATCAAATGCGGGAAGCGGATAAGCAGGTGCGCGATCAGGTTCGCAGCAATGAGCAAGTGATCGGCATTTTTCATCCTGAGTAGCGCAATGGCTCAGCTTTTTTTAAGCTTGAACTTACAGCGGGATTGAATTCCGTTACAATCGGCGCCATTAACGCTGAGCAGTATGCAACAACACATTTGTTGGCATCCTCAGTCTTGAACCTTTCTGGTTGGTTATTGCACGCAAAATTGACCAATGGGACGGGATCTTAGTTCTCAACGGTTAGGAGATATCATGAAAGTAGCAAAAGACCTGGTGGTGAGCCTGGCGTATCAGGTTCGTACCGAAGACGGTGTGTTGGTTGACGAGTCACCGGTGAGTGCGCCGTTGGACTATCTGCACGGTCATGGTTCCCTGATTTCTGGTCTGGAAAAAGCGCTGGAAAATCATGATGTAGGCGATAAGTTTGACGTGCATATTCCGGCGAACGACGCTTACGGTCAATACGATGACAACCTCGTACAGCGCGTGCCAAAAGACGTGTTTATGGGCGTTGACGAACTGCAGGTTGGCATGCGCTTCCTGGCAGAAACCGATCAGGGTCCAGTTCCGGTTGAAATCACCGAAGTTGAAGATGAGCACGTAGTGGTTGATGGTAACCACATGCTGGCGGGTCAGAACCTGAACTTCAACGTGGAAGTTGTGGCGATTCGCGCAGCGACCGAAGAAGAGCTGGCGCACGGCCACGTGCATGGCGCGGATGGTCATCATCACGATCATGACCACGACCATGGTCACGATCACGGCCAGGGCGGTTGTGGCACTGGCGGTTGCGGCTGCAGCCACTAATCAGTGTTACGCTGGCGAGGCCACCTTCGGGTGGCCTTTTCTTTTTAGTAATGTGGCGGCGGGGTTTCTTCAGATTGCGAGGCAATTATCGACGGCGCGCTATCTTTCACTTTATCGATTAACAGACGGACCTGCTCACGCAGTCTGATCATCTCCAGCTCATGCTGAACCACCGTTTGATTGAGCTGATCGATGGTGTATTCCTGAAAAGCCAGCTTGCTCTCCAGCGCCTCAAGGCGTTGTTCCCATTCTGTTGGTTGCATGATCTTTCCTCATCTTGCGGTGCTGCACGTTAGTCTGTTTCGGGCCTGATTCTACGGCCTTTCGCTTCAGAATCACCTGATATTTTACCTTTCCGCGCCATGCTGCATTGAAACGCCGCATAACGCCTATATCTCTGATGAAACTTCCTGAAGCAAAAAAGGTCGGAGGTTGGACGGGTAATTACATTGTGGGAGTGTTCGCCGCTGCCACGTAAAGTTATAGTGTGGGCCTCAGTCCGCAATGATTCCCGAGGTTAGAGGCTTCGGTTTTGGAGAAAGGATGAATTCACTGTTTAAAGTCACATTGTTAGCTACCACCATGGCCTTCGCGCTGAATGCACCGCTGGCAATGGCAGCAGAAACCGCCGCTGCTCCAGCAGACGCCGCTCAGGCTGCGCCGCAAGCACCGAAAAATGCTGCCTTCAAAAACGAAGACCAGCAATCAGCTTATGCACTTGGCGCGTCCCTGGGTCGCTACATGGACAACTCTCTGAAGGAACAAGAGAAGCTGGGCATCAAACTGGATAAAGATCAGTTGATCGCGGGTGTTCAGGACGCCTTTGGCGGCAAGAGCAAACTCTCTGATCAAGAGATCGAGCAAACCCTGCAGGCCTTTGAAGGCCGCGTAAAAGGTGCTGCTCAGGCGAAGATGGAAAAAGACGCGAAAGAGAACTCCGATAAGGGTTCCGCTTACGCTGACAAATTCGCCAAAGAAAAAGGCGTGAAGAAAACCGAATCTGGCCTGCTGTATCAGGTAGAGAAAGAAGGTACCGGTAGCGCGCCGAAAGACAGCGACACTGTGGTTGTGAACTACAAAGGGACGCTGATCGACGGTACTGAGTTCGATAACTCTTATACCC
Source organism: Pantoea sp. y20 (assembly GCF_054903455.1). NCBI lineage: Bacteria > Pseudomonadati > Pseudomonadota > Gammaproteobacteria > Enterobacterales > Erwiniaceae > Pantoea > Pantoea sp. y20. Next base: position 3,789,470 of record NZ_CM142816.1, on the reverse strand, counting down.
GCGGTGAGCCGCTGTCGTTCCGTCTGGACGGTGTGATTCCGGGCTGGACCGAAGGTCTGAAGCACGTGAAGAAAGGCGGTAAAATCAAGCTGGTGATCCCACCGAACCTGGCTTACGGCAAAAATGGCGTTCCGGGTATTCCGGCGAACTCCACGCTGGTGTTCGATGTTGAACTGCTCGACATCAAACCCGCGCCGAAAGCGGACGAAAAAGCGCAGGCTCCAGTCGCTGCCGATCAGAAAGCACAGTAATCTTAACTTTCTGCATCACGCCGCCCTCGGGCGGCGTTTTTATTGCGGAGAAGAGAGTAAAGGTCTGGCTAAAGACCAGCACATTTGCCAGACTAGCGCCTGCACAATTATCACAATATGAGTCTGCCCCAATGCTGTCGAGACAGGCTCCAGCCATTTAGGGTAATGTCTTCGATGTCTAATCCATTCAATCCCGGTGAACTGACTGACTTCGATTTACTGGAGCAACGTCCGTTCGAGCAAGCAGATTACGATATCCTCAAATCCTACGAAGCCGTTGTCGATGGCCTGGCGATGCTGATTGGCTCGCACTGCGAAATCGTGCTGCACTCGCTGGAAGATTTGAAGTGTTCTGCGGTGCGTATCGCCAACGGTGAACATACCGGGCGTAAAGTGGGTTCGCCGATTACCGATTTGGCGCTGCGTATGCTGCACGATATGCATGGCGCCGACAGCAATGTCTCGAGAGCCTACTTTACGCGCGCGAAAAGCGGTGTGCTGATGAAATCGGTCACGATCGCGATTCGTAATCGCCAGCAGCGCGTTATTGGCCTGCTGTGCATCAACATGAACCTCGACGTTCCGTTCTCGCAGATTATGTCGACCTTTATGCCGCCGGAGATGCAGCAGGTGGATTCCAACGTCAACTTTGCCAGCTCGGTGGAAGATCTGGTGATGCAGACGCTTGAGTTCGCGATTGAAGAAGTGAGCGCTGACCGTAACGTTTCGAATAATGCCAAGAATCGCCAGATCGTGCTCAATATGTATGAGAAGGGTATCTTCGACATTAAAGATGCGATTAACCAGGTCGCCGATCGCCTCAATATCTCCAAGCACACGGTTTACCTCTACATTCGCCAGTTTAAAAGCGGTGATTTTCAGGGGCAGGATCGCTAATGCGTTACACCTTGCTGGTCACCGGACCAGCTTACGGAACGCAACACGCCAGCAGCGCGCTGCTGTTTGCGCGCGCACTTATTAAGGCCGGGCATCAGCTGGAGAGCGTGTTCTTCTATCGTGAAGGCGTATTGAACGCCAACCAACTGAGCGCGCCGGCCAGCGATGAGGTGGATATGGTGCGTGAATGGCAGCAGTTGCGCGCTGAAAGTGGCGCCGCGCTGAATATCTGCGTGGCCGCAGCATTACGTCGTGGCGTAACCGACGCGCAGGAAGCCGCGCGCTTGCAACTGGCGGGCAGTAACTTGCAGCCGGGTTTTGAACTCAGCGGTTTGGGCGCATTGGCAGAAGCCGCGCTTAGCTGCGATCGTCTGGTGCAATTCTGATGAACCGCGTGGCTTTTCTATTTACTCAGGCACCGCACGGCAGCAGCGCGGGCAGGGAAGGGCTGGATGCTGTGCTGGCGACGGGCGCGCTAAGCGAAGATATCGGTCTGTTCTTTATCGGGGATGGCGTGCTGCAGCTCAATCGCGACCAACAACCTGAGCAAATTCTGGCGCGTAACTACATCGCGACCTTTGGCGTGCTGGAGTTGTACGATATTGACCAGTGTTTTGTCTGCGCCGATTCGCTGCTGGCGCGCGGGCAAAGTTTGACGGCCGAACGTGTGTTAAACGCTGAAGTGATGGATGCCGCATCGCTACGCGAGAAGCTGGCTTCCTATCATCGTGTTATTCGATTCTGAGAACTGATCATGCTCTACACGCTGCTGCAATCTCCCTGGCAATGCGACCTCGATAGCCTGCTGCTTTTATTGCAGGAAGGCGACGATCTGCTTTTATTGCAGGATGGCGTCAGCGCCGCTTTGGCTGGCAGCCAAATGTTAATCAAGCTCAGCGCATCGCCGGCTACGCTGTGGGTATTAGAAGAAGATGTTGCGGCGCGTGGCCTGGCTGAGCAAATTTCGACCAAAGTAGCACGTTTGGACTATACTGGTTTCGTTGCGATGACAGCGAAGCATCCACAACAAGTGGCCTGGTAAGAGCGAAAACCTGGTTATTTCTTGACACCCTTTTGACACAGCCCTAAAATTCTGCCTCCTCGTAGTAATACGAGGCGATTTATTACGTGTTTACGAAGCAAAAAGCTAAATCCCAGGAGCTATTTAATGGCAACAGTTAACCAGCTGGTTCGCAAACCACGCGTACGCAAAGTTGCAAAGAGCAACGTGCCTGCGCTGGAAGCTTGCCCGCAGAAACGTGGTGTATGTACTCGTGTGTACACCACTACCCCTAAAAAACCAAACTCAGCACTGCGTAAAGTTTGCCGTGTGCGTTTGACCAACGGTTTTGAAGTTACCTCCTACATCGGTGGTGAAGGTCATAACCTGCAGGAACACTCAGTGATCCTGATCCGTGGCGGTCGTGTTAAAGACTTGCCAGGTGTGCGTTACCACACCGTTCGTGGCGCGCTGGACTGCTCAGGTGTTAAAGACCGTAAGCAGTCACGCTCCAAGTACGGCGTGAAGAAGCCAAAGGCTTAATGGTTCTCCGTTAAGTAAGGCCAAACGTTTTAACTTAAATGTCAAACTAAACTCGTAGAGTTTTGGACAATCCTGAATTAACAACGGAGTATTTCCATGCCACGTCGTCGCGTCATTGGTCAGCGTAAAATTCTGCCGGATCCTAAGTTCGGATCAGAGCTGCTGGCTAAATTTGTAAATATCCTGATGGTAGATGGTAAAAAATCTACTGCTGAATCTATCGTCTATACCGCGCTTGATACCCTGGCTCAACGCGCTGGTAAAGATGGCCTGGAAGCGTTCGAGGTTGCTCTCGAAAACGTACGTCCGACTGTCGAAGTTAAGTCACGTCGCGTTGGTGGTTCTACCTACCAGGTTCCAGTTGAAGTCCGTCCGGTTCGTCGTAATGCCCTGGCAATGCGTTGGATCGTAGAAGCTGCTCGTAAACGCGGTGATAAATCTATGGCTCTCCGCCTGGCGAACGAACTTTCTGATGCTGCAGAGAACAAAGGTACTGCAGTTAAGAAACGTGAAGACGTTCACCGCATGGCTGAAGCCAACAAGGCGTTCGCACACTACCGCTGGTAACAGCAACGTAGTTGTTATAAACCCAGCGGGCGTCCCAGTGACTCACCTGCTGGGCTTTTTTAACTTAGAACGTCTAAGAATCAGAGGAATCAAATGGCTCGTAAAACACCCATTGAGCGCTACCGTAACATTGGTATCAGTGCGCACATCGACGCCGGTAAGACTACAACTACCGAACGTGTTCTGTTCTACACCGGTGTAAACCACAAAATCGGTGAAGTTCATGACGGCGCAGCAACCATGGACTGGATGGAGCAGGAGCAGGAACGTGGTATTACCATCACGTCTGCTGCGACTACCTGTTTCTGGTCTGGTATGGCTAAGCAGTTTGAACCACACCACGTAAACATCATCGACACCCCGGGACACGTTGACTTCACCATCGAAGTTGAGCGTTCTATGCGTGTGCTTGATGGCGCAGTAATGGTTTACTGTGCAGTTGGTGGTGTTCAGCCACAGTCTGAAACCGTATGGCGTCAGGCTAACAAATATAAAGTTCCACGCATCGCGTTCGTTAACAAAATGGACCGCATGGGTGCTAACTTCCTGAAAGTTGTTGACCAGATGAAAGTGCGTTTGGGTGCAAACCCAGTTCCACTTCAGCTGGCTATCGGCGCAGAAGAAGGTTTCACCGGTGTTGTTGACCTGGTGAAAATGAAAGCGATCAACTGGAACGATGCCGATCAGGGCGTTACCTTCGTTTACGAAGATATTCCAGCTGATATGCAGGAACTGGCTGAAGAGTGGCGTGCGAAGCTGGTTGAAGCCGCTGCTGAAGGTTCTGATGAGCTGATGGAGAAATTCTTCGGCGGTGAAGAGCTGACCGAAGAAGAGATTAAAACTTCTCTGCGTAAGCGCGTTTTGAAAAACGAAATCATCCTGGTGACCTGTGGTTCTGCATTTAAGAACAAAGGTGTTCAGGCGATGCTGGATGCGGTAGTTGAATACCTGCCAGCACCGACTGACGTTACCGCGATTAACGGTATGCTGGACGACGGTAAAGACACGCCGGCTGAGCGTCATTCCGATGACAAAGAGCCGTTTGCTGCACTGGCGTTCAAAATCGCTACCGACCCGTTTGTTGGTAACCTGACCTTCTTCCGCGTTTACTCTGGTGTTGTTAACACCGGTGACACCGTGTTCAACCCGGTTAAGTCAAACCGTGAGCGTCTGGGCCGTATCGTTCAGATGCACGCGAACAAACGCGAAGAGATCAAGGAAGTTCGTGCGGGCGATATCGCCGCTGCGATCGGTCTGAAAGACGTAACCACTGGTGACACCCTGTGTGACCCAGACAACGTCATCATTCTTGAGCGTATGGAATTCCCTGAGCCGGTAATCTCTATCGCCGTTGAGCCGAAAACCAAAGCTGACCAGGAAAAAATGGGTCTGGCTCTGGGTCGTCTGGCGAAAGAAGATCCATCATTCCGCGTATGGACTGATGAAGAAACCAACCAGACCATCATCGCAGGTATGGGTGAGCTGCACCTCGACATCATCGTTGACCGCATGAAGCGTGAATTCAACGTTGAAGCGAACGTCGGTAAACCTCAGGTTGCTTACCGTGAAGCGATTCGCGCGAAAGTTACCGATATCGAAGGTAAACACGCCAAGCAGTCTGGTGGTCGTGGTCAGTATGGTCATGTTGTTATCGACATGTACCCACTGGAGCCGGGCGTTAATCCGAAAGGTTACGAATTTGTCAACGATATCAAGGGCGGTGTGATTCCAACTGAATACATCCCTGCGGTTGATAAAGGTCTCCAGGAGCAGCTGAAATCAGGTCCACTGGCTGGTTATCCGGTAGTTGATCTGGGTGTTCGTCTGCACTTCGGTTCATACCATGATGTCGACTCCTCTGAGCTGGCGTTTAAACTGGCTGCTTCTTTAGCCTTTAAAGATGGCTTTAAGAAAGCACAACCTGTTCTGCTTGAGCCAATCATGAAGGTTGAAGTAGAGACTCCGGAAGAGAACACCGGTGACGTTATCGGTGACCTTAGCCGTCGTCGTGGTATGCTCAAAGGACAGGAATCTAACGCTACTGGCGTTCAGATCCATGCTGAAGTTCCGCTGTCTGAAATGTTCGGATATGCAACCCAGCTGCGTTCTCTGACCAAAGGCCGTGCTTCTTACTCCATGGAGTTCCTGAAGTACGATGATGCGCCGAACAACGTCGCTCAGGCCGTTATTGAAGCTCGTAGCAAATAAGCTACGGTTTAAAAATTGTGAACTGATGCCTTCATGACTCATGAAGGCACAACGTAAGGAATTATCGCCATGGCGAAAGAGCAATTTCAGCGTAACAAACTGCACGTAAACGTGGGCACCATCGGTCACGTCGACCACGGTAAAACCACCCTGACTGCAGCAATTACTACCGTACTGGCTAAAACCTACGGCGGTAAGGCAAGCAAATTCGATGAGATCGATAAAGCGCCAGAAGAGAAAGCACGTGGTATCACCATCAACACTTCTCACGTTGAATACGAAACCCCGTCTCGCCACTATGCGCACGTTGACTGCCCAGGCCACGCCGACTATGTGAAAAACATGATCACCGGTGCTGCGCAGATGGACGGCGCGATCCTGGTTGTTGCTGCGACTGATGGCCCAATGCCACAGACCCGTGAGCACATCCTGCTGGGTCGTCAGGTTGGCGTTCCTTACATCATCGTGTTCCTGAACAAGTGCGACATGGTTGATGATGAAGAGCTGCTGGAACTGGTTGAGATGGAAGTACGTGACCTGCTGTCAGCTTATGACTTCCCAGGCGACGACACTCCAATCGTACGTGGTTCTGCTCTAAAAGCGCTGGAAGGCGACGCTGAGTGGGAAGCTAAGATCATTGAGCTGGCTGAGCACCTGGATACCTATATCCCAGAGCCAGTACGTGCAATCGACAAGCCGTTCCTGCTGCCAATCGAAGACGTATTCTCAATCTCTGGCCGTGGTACCGTTGTTACCGGTCGTGTTGAGCGCGGTATTGTTAAAGTGGGCGACGAAGTTGAAGTTGTTGGCCTTAAAGACACGGTGAAATCAACCTGTACTGGCGTTGAAATGTTCCGCAAACTGCTGGACCAGGGTCAGGCAGGCGAGAACTGTGGTGTTCTGCTGCGTGGTATCAAGCGTGAAGACATCGAGCGTGGCCAGGTTCTGGCTAAGCCGGGTTCAATCAAGCCACATACCCAGTTCACTTCAGAAGTTTACGTTCTGTCTAAAGATGAAGGCGGCCGTCATACTCCGTTCTTCAAAGGCTACCGTCCTCAGTTCTACTTCCGTACCACTGACGTGACCGGTGACGTTCAACTGCCAGAAGGCGTTGAGATGGTAATGCCAGGCGACAACGTAAAAATGACCGTTACTTTGATCAAGCCAATCGCTATGGATCAGGGTCTGCGTTTTGCAATCCGTGAAGGCGGCCGTACTGTTGGTGCGGGTGTTGTTGCTGAAATTATCGCTTAATTGCGTTAATGTTGATGGCTGTTTCGGCAGTCATCGCAGCATGAAAAAGAGCACTTCGGTGCTCTTTTTTTATGTCTGAATTTTGCCGTTTCGATTAATCCTACATAAAAGCTGCGTTTGAAATAAAAACCATTCTCATTTACAATTTGATCATAAATTGTACGGGAGTCCGCAGTAAATGTACGTCTGCTTGTGTAATGCCGTGAGTGATAAAACTCTGCGCGAAGTGGTTCGCCGCTATCAACCCAAATCGATTCAACAATTGCGCCAGTTGGTTCCCATTGGAAAGCAATGTGGCAAGTGCGTGCGGTTTGCGCGTGAAATTATGGAAGATGAACTGCAAAACGTGCCGCTCTACAAAGAGATAGCTTAATAAAGTAATTCTGTACTTCCTAATACCCACAATAACTGTCGCGTTTTTTTGACTTCCTTTCATCCGCATCTACGCTCTATTTAGTTGGAAGCGGAGGAAGCAAAAATGAAGGGCGACAGTAAAATCATATTTCATCTCAACAAATTGCTGGGGAATGAACTGGTTGCGATTAATCAGTACTTCCTTCATGCGCGTATGTTCAAAAATTGGGGTCTGACCCGGCTCAATGACGTTGAGTATCATGAGTCAATCGATGAAATGAAACATGCGGACAAATACATCGAACGCATTCTTTTTCTTGAAGGAATTCCTAACCTGCAAGATCTAGGTCGATTACGCATCGGTGAAGACGTGCCGGAAATGCTGCAATCTGACCTGGCATTAGAACTGGAAGGCGCAAAGGATTTGCGTGAGGCCATAGCCTATGCCGACAAGGTTCATGACTACGTCAGCAGAGACATGATGATTGAGATTCTTACGGAAGAGGAAGGGCACATAGACTGGCTGGAAACGGAACTCGATCTGGTGAACAAACTCGGCCTGCAAAATTATCTTCAGTCTCAATTAAAAGATCAGAACGAACATTAGCCATATGCCCATTGTCACGCAAGCCCGCTCAGTCAAAACGATTGCTGCGGGTTTTTTTTCGGTCTGTTACCAGATTGATGTGGTTAAAAACACAACACGGGTTGCTTCCTGAACTGATTTACGTATAATGCGCGGGCCTACCGATATTGGTGTGGCGCGATTCGAGCAGAATCGCAGGGGATAGCTGTTTATGTATCGCCTAACAATACTCCCAATTGGGGAGTTATATGCTGAACGATTACACTCCTCCATCAATCGTAATGGATGCGGGTAGTAATTCTTTTCGTTTATAAAATGTTTGGAGCCTTGGTCTCATGTCGAACCAAAGAATCCGTATCCGTCTTAAAGCGTTTGATCATCGCCTGATCGATCAATCAACCGCGGAAATCGTTGAGACTGCCAAGCGCACTGGTGCGCAGGTACGTGGTCCGATCCCGCTGCCAACCCGCAAAGAGCGTTTTACCGTTCTGATCTCTCCGCACGTTAACAAAGACGCGCGTGATCAGTACGAAATCCGCACTCACAAGCGTCTGGTAGACATCGTTGAGCCAACTGAAAAAACCGTTGATGCTCTGATGCGTCTGGACCTGGCTGCCGGTGTTGACGTGCAGATCAGCCTGGGTTAATCAGGTCATCGAGCGATTGAGAGGTTGATACAATGATTGGTTTAGTCGGTAAAAAAGTGGGTATGACCCGCATCTTCACTGAAGATGGCGTTTCAATCCCAGTAACCGTTATCGAAGTTGAAGCAAACCGCGTTACTCAGGTCAAAGGCCTGGACAACGATGGTTACCAAGCTATTCAGGTCACCACCGGTGCTAAAAAAGCAAGCCGTGTGAGCAAGCCTGAAGCAGGTCATTTTGCTAAAGCTGGCGTTGACGCTGGCCGTGGTCTGTGGGAATTCCGCACCGAAGGTGAAGATTTCTCTGTTGGCCAGAGCATCAGTGTTGAAATTTTCGCTGACGTTAAAAAAGTAGACGTTACCGGTACCTCTAAAGGTAAAGGTTTCGCAGGTACCGTTAAGCGCTGGAACTTCCGTACCCAGGACGCTACGCACGGTAACTCCTTGTCACACCGCGTTCCGGGTTCTATCGGTCAGAACCAGACTCCGGGCAAAGTGTTCAAAGGCAAGAAAATGGCTGGTCAGCTGGGTAATGAGCGCGTAACCGTTCAGAGCCTGGAAGTAGTACGTGTTGACGCTGAGCGCAACCTGCTGCTGGTCAAAGGTGGCGTCCCGGGTGCAACTGGGTGCGATCTGATTGTTAAACCAGCTGTGAAGGCGTAAGGGGATAGCAATGGAATTAGTACTGAAAGACGCGCAGAGCGCGCTGACTGTTTCCGAAACTACCTTCGGTCGTGATTTCAACGAAGCGCTGGTTCACCAGGTTGTTGTTGCTTATGCCGCTGGTGCTCGTCAGGGTACTCGCGCGCAGAAGACTCGTGCTGAAGTTACTGGTTCAGGCAAAAAGCCTTGGCGCCAGAAAGGTACCGGCCGTGCGCGTTCAGGTTCTGTAAAGAGCCCGATCTGGCGTTCGGGTGGCGTAACCTTCGCTGCACGTCCACAGGACCACAGTCAAAAAGTTAACAAAAAGATGTACCGCGGCGCGCTGAAAAGCATCCTGTCCGAGCTGGTACGTCAGGACCGTCTGATCGTTGTCGAGACGTTCTCTGTAGAAGCGCCTAAAACTAAGCTGCTGGTACAGAAACTGAAAGACATGGCGCTGCAAGATGTGCTGATCATCACCGGTGAACTGGATGAGAATCTGTTCCTGGCTGCGCGTAACCTGTACAAGGTTGACGTGCGTGATGCAGCGGGCATCGACCCAGTTAGCCTGATCGCCTTCGACAAAGTCGTTATGACTGCGGAAGCAGTTAAGCAAGTTGAGGAGATGCTGGCATGATCCGTGAAGAACGTCTGCTGAAAGTAGTGCGTGCACCGCACGTATCAGAAAAAGCATCTACTGCGATGGAAAAAACCAATACCATCGTTCTCAAAGTTGCTAAAGACGCGACCAAAGCAGAGATCGTTGCTGCTGTTGAGAAGCTGTTCGAAGTGGAAGTTAAAGACGTAAACACCCTGGTAGTTAAAGGGAAAGTTAAGCGTCACGGACAGCGTATCGGTCGTCGTAGCGACTGGAAAAAAGCTTACGTCACCCTGAAGGAAGGCCAGAATCTGGACTTCGTCGGCGGCGCTGAGTAAGTCGGAGGAGAAAGACAATGGCAGTTGTTAAATGTAAACCGACATCTCCGGGTCGTCGTCACGTAGTTAAAGTGGTGAACCCAGAGCTGCACAAGGGCAAACCATTTGCTCCGCTGGTAGAAAAAAACAGCAAATCCGGTGGTCGTAACAACAATGGTCGTATCACTACCCGTCATATTGGTGGTGGTCACAAGCAGGCTTACCGTATTGTTGACTTCAAACGCAACAAAGATGGTATCCCAGCAGTTGTTGAGCGTCTTGAGTACGATCCGAACCGTTCTGCGAACATCGCACTGGTTCTGTACAAAGATGGCGAGCGCCGTTACATCCTGGCCCCTAAAGGCCTGAAAGCCGGCGATCAGATTCAATCTGGCGTTGATGCTGCGATTAAAGCAGGTAACACCCTGCCGATGCGTAACATCCCGGTGGGTTCTACCGTTCATAACGTAGAAATGAAACCAGGCAAAGGCGGTCAGATTGCTCGCTCAGCTGGTACTTACGTGCAGATCGTTGCGCGTGAAGGTTCCTACGTTACCCTGCGTCTGCGTTCAGGCGAAATGCGCAAAGTTGAATCCGAATGTCGTGCAACTCTTGGCGAAGTCGGCAACTCTGAGCACATGCTGCGCGTACTGGGTAAAGCTGGTGCAACCCGTTGGCGTGGTGTTCGTCCTACCGTTCGCGGTACTGCGATGAACCCAGTCGATCACCCGCACGGTGGTGGTGAAGGTCGTAACTTTGGTAAGCACCCGGTAACTCCGTGGGGCGTTCAGACCAAAGGTAAGAAGACCCGTAGCAACAAGCGTACTGATAAATTTATCGTACGTCGCCGTAGCAAATAATTTTAGAGGATAAGCCATGCCACGTTCTCTCAAGAAAGGTCCTTTTATTGACCTGCACTTGCTGAAGAAGGTAGAGAAAGCGGTGGAAAGCGGTGACAAGAAGCCCCTGCGCACTTGGTCCCGTCGTTCAACGATCTTCCCTAACATGATCGGTTTGACCATCGCTGTCCATAATGGTCGTCAGCACGTTCCTGTCTTTGTTTCCGACGAAATGGTCGGCCACAAACTGGGTGAATTTGCACCGACACGTACTTATCGCGGCCATGCTGCAGATAAGAAAGCCAAGAAGAAATAAGTAGGAGGAAGAGATGGAAACTATTGCTCAACATCGCCATGCTCGTTCTTCTGCTCAGAAGGTTCGCCTGGTGGCAGACCTGATTCGCGGTAAGAAAGTGTCGCAGGCTCTGGATATTCTGACCTACACCAACAAGAAAGCTGCTGTGTTGGTTAAGAAAGTCCTGGAATCTGCCATTGCGAACGCCGAACACAACGATGGCGCTGATATCGACGATCTGAAAGTCGCGAAAATCTTCGTAGACGAAGGCCCAAGCATGAAGCGCATTATGCCGCGTGCGAAAGGTCGTGCAGATCGCATCCTGAAGCGCACCAGCCACATTACTGTGGTTGTGTCCGATCGCTGAGACTCTGGAGACTAGCAATGGGTCAGAAAGTACATCCTAATGGTATTCGCCTGGGTATTGTAAAACCATGGAACTCTACCTGGTTTGCGAACACCAAAGAATTCGCTGACAACCTGGACAGCGATTTTAAAGTCCGTCAGTTCCTGACCAAGGAACTGTCTAAAGCGTCTGTATCTCGTATCGTTATCGAGCGTCCGGCTAAGAGCATCCGTGTGACTATTCACACTGCTCGCCCGGGTATCGTTATCGGTAAAAAAGGTGAAGACGTAGAAAAACTGCGTACGGTCGTCGCGAAAATCGCTGGCGTTCCTGCACAGATCAACATCGCCGAAGTCCGTAAGCCGGAACTGGACGCTAAATTGGTTGCTGATAGCATCACTTCACAGCTGGAGCGTCGTGTGATGTTCCGTCGTGCTATGAAGCGTGCTGTACAGAACGCAATGCGTCTGGGCGCGAAGGGTATTAAAGTCGAAGTCAGCGGCCGTTTGGGCGGTGCCGAGATCGCACGTACCGAATGGTACCGTGAAGGTCGCGTACCGTTGCACACACTGCGTGCAGACATTGACTACAACACCTCTGAAGCGCACACCACTTATGGTGTAATCGGCGTTAAGGTATGGATCTTCAAAGGCGAGATCCTGGGTGGTATGGCTGCTGTTGAACAACCGGAACCGGCTGCTCAACCTAAAAAGCAGCAGCGTAAAGGCCGTAAGTAAGGAGAGTCGCTGATGTTACAACCAAAGCGTACGAAATTCCGTAAAGTGCACAAAGGCCGCAACCGTGGTCTGGCGCAAGGTACGGATGTCAGCTTCGGTACTTTCGGTCTGAAAGCTGTTGGCCGTGGTCGTCTGACTGCACGTCAGATCGAAGCAGCACGTCGTGCTATGACCCGTGCAGTTAAGCGTCAAGGTAAAATTTGGATCCGTGTATTCCCGGACAAACCAATTACCGAGAAGCCGCTGGAAGTGCGTATGGGTAAAGGTAAGGGTAACGTGGAGTATTGGGTTGCCCTCATTCAACCGGGTAAAGTCCTGTATGAAATGGACGGAGTTTCGGAAGAATTGGCCCGTGAAGCCTTCAAGCTGGCAGCAGCAAAACTGCCTATCAAAACCACCTTTGTTACTAAGACGGTGATGTAATGAAAGCAAATGAGCTGCGTGAAAAAAGCGTTGAAGAGCTGAATACTGAGCTACTTAACCTGCTGCGTGAGCAGTTTAACCTGCGCATGCAAGCAGCATCCGGCCAACTTCAGCAAACCCATCTGCTGAAAGAAGTTCGCCGTAATGTTGCACGTGTTAAGACTTTACTGACTGAGAAGGCGGCGTAATGACCGATAAAATCCGTACTCTGCAGGGTCGTGTTATTAGTGACAAAATGCAGAAATCTGCAGTTGTTGCTATCGAACGTGTCGTGAAACACCCGATCTACGGTAAATTCATCAAGCGTACGACTAAGCTGCACATCCATGACGAGAACAACGAATGCGGTATTGGTGACGTGGTTGAAATCCGCGAAACCCGTCCGCTGTCCAAGACTAAGTCTTGGACGCTGGTTCGCGTTGTAGAGAAAGCGGTTCTGTAATAGAATCCGTTTCCTCTAAAAAATAAAACGAACGGCTCGTCTGAGCCGTTCGTTTTTTCTACCCATGTGCGAGAACCGGTGTTATAATGCCGCGCCCTCAATTATGGGGCTTTTTAACGACCTGAGGTTTGGGTCCCGAAGTAGTAGTTGACATTAGCGGAGCACTAAAATGATCCAAGAACAGACTATGCTGAACGTCGCCGACAACTCCGGTGCACGTCGCGTAATGTGTATCAAGGTTCTGGGTGGCTCGCACCGTCGCTACGCAGGCGTCGGCGATATCATCAAAGTGACCATCAAGGAAGCAATTCCTCGTGGCAAGGTGAAAAAAGGTGATGTCCTGAAAGCGGTAGTGGTGCGCACCAGGAAGGGTGTTCGTCGCCCGGACGGTTCTGTCATTCGCTTCGATGGTAATGCATGCGTTATTTTAAACAATAACAGCGAGCAACCTATCGGTACGCGTATTTTTGGGCCGGTAACTCGTGAACTTCGTACTGAAAAGTTCATGAAAATTATCTCTCTGGCACCAGAAGTACTCTAAGGAGCGAGCAATGGCAGCGAAAATCCGTCGTAACGACGAAGTTATCGTGCTTACCGGCAAAGACAAAGGTAAACGCGGTAAAGTAAAGAACGTCCTGACTTCTGGTAAAGTCATCGTTGAAGGTATCAACCTGGTTAAGAAACATCAGAAGCCGGTTCCGGCCCTGAACCAGCCAGGTGGCATCGTTGAAAAAGAAGCGGCTATTCAAGCTTCCAACGTTGCACTCTTCAATGCGGCAACCGGCAAGGCTGACCGTGTAGGCTTTAGATTCGAAGACGGCAAAAAAGTCCGTTTCTTCAAGTCTAATAGCGAAACTATCAAGTAATTTGGAGTAGTACGATGGCGAAACTGCATGATTACTACAAAGACGAAGTAGTCCAGAAACTCATGACAGAGTTCGGCTACAATTCTGTCATGCAAGTCCCTCGGGTCGAGAAGATCACCCTGAACATGGGTGTTGGTGAAGCGATCGCTGACAAGAAACTGCTGGATAACGCAGCAGCTGACCTGGCAGCAATCTCCGGTCAAAAACCGCTGATCACCAAAGCACGCAAATCAGTTGCAGGCTTCAAAATCCGTCAGGGCTATCCGATCGGCTGTAAAGTAACTCTGCGCGGTGAGCGTATGTGGGAGTTCTTTGAGCGTCTGATCACTATTGCTGTACCACGTATTCGTGACTTCCGCGGTTTATCTGCTAAGTCGTTCGACGGTCGTGGTAACTACAGCATGGGCGTTCGTGAGCAGATCATCTTCCCAGAAATCGATTATGACAAAGTCGATCGCGTTCGTGGTTTGGATATTACCATTACCACTACTGCGAAATCTGATGATGAAGGCCGTGCTCTGCTGGCTGCCTTTGAATTCCCATTCCGCAAGTAAGGTAGGGTTACTTAATGGCTAAGCAATCGATGAAAGCACGCGAAGTTAAGCGTGTGAAATTAGCAGACAAGTTCTTCGCTAAGCGCGTTGAACTGAAAGCGATCATTTCTGATGTGAACGCATCCGACGAAGATCGTTGGGATGCCGTTCTCAAGCTGCAGAGTCTGCCGCGTGATTCCAGCCCTTCCCGTCAGCGTAACCGCTGCCGTCAGACAGGTCGTCCGCACGGTTTCTTGCGGAAGTTTGGGTTGAGCCGTATCAAGGTCCGTGAAGCCGCAATGCGCGGTGAAATCCCGGGTCTTAAAAAGGCTAGCTGGTAATTGTCACCATTTGAATCACGGGAGTAACACAGATGAGCATGCAAGATCCGATCGCGGATATGCTGACCCGTATCCGTAACGGTCAGGCCGCGAACAAAGTTGCGGTCTCTATGCCTTCCTCCAAGCTGAAAGTGGCAATTGCCAACGTGCTGAAGGAAGAAGGCTATATTGAAGATTTTAAAATCGAAGGCGATATCAAGTCTGAACTGGAAGTTACTTTAAAGTATTTCCAGGGCAAGGCTGTGGTAGAGAGCATTCAGCGTGTTAGTCGTCCAGGTCTGCGCATCTATAAGAAAAAAGATGAGCTGCCAAAAGTAATGGCTGGTCTGGGCATCGCTGTAATCTCTACCTCTAAAGGTGTCATGACTGATCGTGCAGCGCGCCAAGCTGGTCTTGGTGGCGAAATTATCTGCTACGTAGCGTAATCGGAGGAATAAAATGTCTCGTGTTGCAAAAGCACCTGTCGTTGTTCCTGCGGGCGTAGAGGTAAAACTCAGCGGTCAGGAAGTTTCGATCAAAGGCAAAAACGGCGAGCTGACTCGTACTATCAACAGTGCTGTAGAAGTTAAGCATGCAGACAACGCCCTGACTTTCGCTCCACGCGAAGGTTATGCGGATGGTTGGGCACAAGCAGGTACTGCTCGTGCGCTGCTGAACGGCATGGTTATCGGTGTTACCGAAGGCTTCACCAAGAAGCTGCAACTGGTTGGTGTTGGTTATCGTGCAGCTGTTAAAGGCAACTCTGTGAGCTTGGCCCTTGGCTTCTCTCACCCTGTTGACCATGCACTGCCGGCCGGCATCACTGCTGAATGTCCAACTCAGACTGAGATCGTGCTGAAAGGCGCTGATAAACAGCTGATTGGTCAGGTTGCAGCTGATCTGCGCGCCTACCGTCGTCCTGAGCCTTATAAAGGCAAGGGTGTTCGTTACGCCGACGAAGTCGTGCGTACCAAAGAGGCTAAGAAGAAGTAAGGTAACACTATGGATAAGAAATCTGCTCGTATCCGTCGTGCGACCCGTGCACGTCGCAAGCTCAAAGAGCTGGGTGCTACTCGCCTGGTGGTACATCGTACCCCGCGTCATATCTACGCACAGGTGATCGCCCCGAACGGTTCCGAAGTTCTGGTTGCTGCTTCTACTGTAGAAAAAGCTATTGCCGAACAACTGAAGTATACCGGTAACAAAGACGCCGCTGCAGCTGTAGGTAAAGCTCTGGCTGAGCGCGCTGTTGAGAAAGGCATTACTAATGTCTCTTTCGACCGTTCCGGGTTCCAATATCATGGTCGTGTCCAGGCACTGGCAGATGCTGCCCGTGAAGCTGGCCTTCAGTTCTAAGGTAGAGGTCTAAGATGTCAAACATCGAGAAACAAGCTGGCGAACTGCAGGAAAAACTGATCGCGGTAAACCGTGTATCTAAAACTGTAAAAGGTGGTCGTATTTTCTCCTTCACCGCACTGACTGTAGTGGGTGATGGTAACGGCCGCGTTGGTTTTGGTTACGGTAAAGCGCGTGAAGTTCCAGCAGCGATCCAGAAAGCGATGGAGAAAGCCCGTCGCAATATGATTAACGTCGCGCTGACTCACGGCACCCTGCAGCACCCTGTTAAAGGTGCTCACACAGGTTCTCGTGTGTTCATGCAGCCAGCTTCTGAAGGTACCGGTATCATCGCCGGCGGTGCAATGCGCGCCGTTTTAGAAGTTGCTGGAGTACATAACGTTCTGGCTAAAGCGTATGGTTCTACCAACCCGATTAACGTGGTTCGTGCAACTATTGATGGCCTGGGCAATATGAATTCTCCGGAAATGGTCGCTGCCAAGCGTGGTAAATCCGTTGAAGAAATTCTGGGGTAATCACGATGGCTAAGACAATTAAAATTACACAAACCCGCAGTTCAATCGGCCGCCTGCCTAAGCACAAAGCGACTCTGGTTGGCTTGGGTCTGCGTCGCATCAATCACACCGTTGAGCGTGAAGATACGCCTGCTGTACGCGGTATGATTAACGCGATTTCCTACATGCTGAAAGTGGAGGAGTAAGAGATGCGTTTAAACACTCTGTCTCCGGCCGAAGGGTCTAAACACGCTTCTAAGCGTCTGGGTCGTGGTATCGGTTCTGGCCTCGGTAAAACCGGTGGTCGTGGTCACAAAGGTCAGAACTCTCGTTCTGGCGGTGGCGTACGTCGCGGTTTCGAGGGTGGTCAGATGCCTCTGTACCGTCGTCTGCCGAAATTCGGTTTCACCTCTCGCAAAGCAATGATCACGACAGAAGTTCGTCTGTCTGATCTGGCGAAAGTTGAAGGCGGTATTGTTGACCTGAATACGCTGAAAGCGGCCAATATTATCGGTGTTCAGATTGAATTCGCGAAAGTGATTCTTTCTGGTGAAGTTTCTGCACCGGTAACGGTTCGCGGTCTGCGTGTCACCAAAGGTGCTCGTGCTGCAATCGAAGCTGCTGGCGGTAAAATCGAGGAATAAGTAGCAGATGGCAAAGCAACCGGGATTAGATTTTCAAAGTGCCAAAGGTGGCTTTGGTGAACTGAAGCGCAGACTGTTGTTTGTAATCGGTGCACTCATTGTCTTCCGAATTGGCTCTTTTATTCCAATCCCCGGTATCGATGCCACTGTACTTGCCAAACTGCTTGAGCAACAGCGTGGCACCATCATTGAAATGTTCAACATGTTCTCTGGTGGTGCTCTCAGTCGTGCCTCAATCTTCGCTCTGGGTATTATGCCGTATATTTCGGCCTCCATTATTATCCAGCTGCTGACGGTGGTTCATCCAGCGTTAGCTGAGATTAAGAAAGAGGGTGAAGCTGGTCGTCGTAAGATTAGCCAGTACACTCGCTACGGTACACTGGTTCTGGCTGTATTCCAGTCGATCGGTATTGCTACCGGTTTACCGAATATGCCTGGAATGCAGGGGCTGGTAATGAATCCAGGCTTTGCATTCTACTTTACCGCTGTTGTAAGTCTGGTTACTGGGACAATGTTCCTGATGTGGCTGGGCGAACAGATTACTGAACGAGGTATCGGTAACGGTATCTCGATCATTATCTTCGCAGGTATTGTTGCGGGACTCCCGCCGGCCATTGGCCATACCATCGAGCAAGCGCGGCAAGGTGACCTGCACTTCCTTCTGTTGCTGTTGGTTGCAGTTCTAGTATTTGCAGTGACGTTCTTTGTTATTTTCGTCGAGCGTGGCCAGCGCCGCATTGTGGTCAACTACGCTAAACGTCAGCAAGGCCGTCGTGTATATGCTGCACAGAGCACACATTTACCGTTGAAAGTGAATATGGCGGGCGTAATCCCAGCTATTTTTGCTTCCAGCATTATTCTGTTCCCGGCGACCATAGCATCATGGTTCGGGGGCGGTACCGGTTGGAACTGGCTGACAACAATTTCGCTGTATTTGCAACCAGGACAGCCGCTTTATGTGCTACTCTATGCGACTGCAATCATCTTCTTCTGTTTCTTCTACACGGCGTTGGTCTTCAACCCACGTGAAACAGCAGATAACCTGAAGAAGTCTGGTGCATTCGTACCGGGAATTCGTCCGGGAGAGCAAACGGCGAAGTACATCGATAAAGTAATGACACGTCTGACCTTAATCGGCGCACTGTATATTACTTTTATCTGCCTGATCCCGGAGTTCATGCGTGATGCTATGAAAGTTCCATTCTACTTTGGCGGCACATCGCTGCTCATCGTAGTGGTCGTCATCATGGACTTTATGGCTCAAGTGCAAACTCTGATGATGTCGAGTCAGTACGAGTCTGCATTGAAGAAAGCTAACCTGAAGGGCTACGGCCGTTAATTCGGGTGCTTGAGAAGTTACGGAGAGTAAAAATGAAAGTTCGTGCTTCCGTCAAGAAATTATGTCGTAACTGCAAAATCATTCGCCGCGACGGTGTCGTACGTGTGATCTGCAGCGCCGAGCCAAAGCATAAACAGCGCCAAGGCTGATATTGTCACATATTTTTCTTGCAAAGTCGGGTTGAGCTGGCTAGATTAGCCAGCCAATCTTTTGTATGTCGATGCGTTACCATTTGAGTATCCTGAAAACGGGCTTTTCAGCATGGGACGCATTTGTTTAATTATAGGAGTGCATAGTGGCCCGTATAGCAGGCATTAACATTCCTGATCAAAAACATACCGTTATCGCATTAACTTCGATTTTCGGTATCGGTAAAACTCGTTCTAAAGCCATCTGCGCTTCAACGGGTATTGCTGAAAATGTTAAGATCAGAGAGCTGTCTGAAGAACAAATTGAACAGCTGCGTGAAGCAGTTGGTAAATTCGTTGTTGAAGGTGATCTGCGCCGTGAAATCACCCTGAGCATCAAGCGTCTGATGGACCTTGGTTGCTATCGTGGTTTACGCCATCGTCGTGGTCTGCCAGTTCGCGGTCAGCGTACTAAGACCAATGCACGTACCCGTAAGGGTCCGCGTAAACCGATCAAGAAATAATCGGGGTGAGTAAATAATGGCAAAGGCACCAGTTCGTGCACGCAAGCGTGTAAGAAAACAAGTCTCAGATGGCGTGGCTCATGTCCATGCATCTTTTAACAACACCATCGTTACAATTACTGATCGTCAGGGTAACGCACTGGGTTGGGCAACCGCCGGTGGTTCCGGTTTCCGCGGTTCACGTAAATCTACTCCGTTTGCTGCTCAGGTAGCTGCAGAGCGCTGTGCAGAAGCAGTGAAAGATTACGGTATTAAGAATCTGGAAGTTATGGTTAAGGGTCCGGGTCCAGGACGCGAATCAACAATTCGTGCTCTGAACGCTGCTGGTTTCCGCATCACTAATATTACTGATGTGACTCCAATCCCTCACAACGGTTGTCGTCCGCCGAAAAAACGTCGCGTTTAATCGCCCGTTTTTAGGTTAGTTGGAGAAAGAAAATGGCAAGATATTTGGGTCCTAAGCTCAAGCTGAGCCGTCGTGAGGGTACCGACTTATTCCTTAAGTCTGGCGTTCGCGCGATCGATACCAAGTGCAAAATTGAACAACCACCTGGTCAGCATGGTGCGCGTAAACCGCGTCTGTCTGACTACGGCGGCCAGTTGCGTGAAAAGCAGAAAGTTCGTCGTATGTACGGCGTGCTGGAGCGTCAGTTCCGCAACTACTATAAAGAAGCAGCACGTCTGAAAGGCAACACAGGTGAAAACCTGCTGGCCCTGCTGGAAGGCCGTCTGGATAACGTTGTTTACCGTATGGGCTTTGGCGCCACTCGTGCAGAAGCACGTCAGCTGGTTAGCCATAAATCTATCCTGGTGAACGGTCGCGTTGTTAACATCGCTTCTTATCAGGTATCTCCGAATGATGTCGTAAGCATCCGTGAGAAAGCCAAACAGCAATCTCGCGTGAAGGCCGCTCTGGAGCTGGCTGAGCAGCGTGAAAAGCCAACCTGGCTGGAAGTTGATGCTACTAAGATGGAAGGTGTGTTCAAGCGTATTCCTGAACGTACTGATCTGTCTGCGGACATTAACGAACACCTGATCGTCGAGCTTTACTCTAAGTAAAGCTTAGTACCAAAGAGAGGACACAATGCAGGGTTCTGTGACAGAGTTTCTAAAACCGCGCCTGGTAGATATCGAGCAAGTGAGTTCGACGCACGCCAAGGTGACCCTTGAGCCGTTAGAGCGTGGCTTTGGCCATACTCTTGGCAACGCACTGCGCCGTATTCTGCTTTCTTCCATGCCGGGTTGCGCGGTGACCGAGGTTGAGATTGATGGTGTGCTTCATGAGTACTCCACCAAAGAGGGCGTACAGGAAGATATCCTGGAAATCCTGCTTAACCTGAAAGGGTTGGCGGTAAGAGTTCAAGGTAAAGATGAAGTCATCCTTACTTTGAATAAATCTGGCATTGGCCCTGTGACTGCAGCCGACATCACCCACGACGGTGATGTTGAAATCGTCAAGCCGCAGCATGTGATCTGCCACCTGACCGATGAAAACGCATCTATTAGCATGCGTATCAAAGTTCAGCGTGGTCGTGGTTATGTGCCGGCTTCTGCCCGAATTCATTCGGAAGAAGATGAGCGCCCAATCGGCCGTCTGTTGGTTGACGCTTGCTACAGCCCTGTAGACCGTATTGCCTACAATGTTGAAGCAGCGCGTGTAGAACAGCGTACCGACCTGGACAAGCTGGTCATCGAAATGGAAACCAACGGCACAATCGATCCTGAAGAGGCGATTCGTCGTGCGGCAACCATCCTGGCAGAACAACTGGAAGCTTTCGTTGACTTACGTGATGTACGTCAGCCGGAAGTAAAAGAAGAGAAACCAGAATTCGATCCGATCCTGCTGCGCCCTGTTGACGATCTGGAATTGACTGTCCGCTCTGCTAACTGCCTCAAGGCAGAAGCTATCCACTACATCGGTGATCTGGTACAGCGTACCGAGGTTGAGCTGCTTAAAACGCCTAACCTGGGTAAAAAATCTCTTACCGAGATTAAAGATGTGCTTGCTTCACGTGGTTTGTCTCTGGGCATGCGCCTGGAAAACTGGCCACCAGCAAGCATTGCTGATGAATAACCCGATCACAGGTTAAGGTTTCACTGAGAAGGATAAGGTCATGCGCCATCGTAAGAGTGGTCGTCAACTGAACCGCAACAGCAGCCATCGTCAGGCTATGTTCCGCAACATGGCTGGTTCTCTGGTTCGTCATGAGATCATTAAGACGACTCTGCCGAAAGCCAAAGAGCTGCGCCGCGTAGTTGAGCCGCTGATTACTCTTGCCAAGACCGACAGCGTAGCTAATCGTCGTCTGGCATTCGCCCGCACTCGTGATAACGAGATCGTGGCAAAACTGTTTAACGAGCTGGGCCCGCGTTTCGCGAGCCGTGCCGGTGGTTACACTCGCATTTTGAAGTGTGGCTTCCGTGCTGGTGACAACGCTCCGATGGCTTACATCGAGCTGGTTGATCGTCCAGAAGCTCAAGCAGAAGCTACTGCAGAGTAATTTGCAGTATCGTAAAAAACCCGCTTCGGCGGGTTTTTTATTGTCCGTAATTCCTTTCCATTTACTCCCCTTTCGCTATGCTGATGGCTGATACACCTATCAGGAACTCCCTTATGTGGCTAATTGATCAACTTGTAGAGCAACACATACGTGAAGCTCAGGAAAAGGGCGAGCTGAGTAATTTGCCCGGCGAAGGTGCACCTTTACAGCTAGATGATGACAGCGGAGTGCCAGTTGAACTGCGCACGGCATATCGGCTGTTGAAAAATTCTGGTTACTTACCTCCGGAACTTGAAATGCGTCGAGAAGCATTGGCGGTAAACGATCTGCTACGCGAACTGGATCCTGACGATGGCAAGGCGCGAGAACTATCGAAACGCTTAGCTCTGCTAGAAATAAAACTCCAGCAAGCCGGAATCAGTACCGAATTTTTGCGCGGCGAGTATAGCGATAACATCCATCATCATTTGCAGCGGGAGAAATAGCATGTATCGGATTGGGCAGCTGGCAAAAATGGCGGATGTGACGCCAGACACCATCCGCTTTTATGAAAAACAGCAGATGATGAATCATGAGGTACGCACTGAGGGCGGTTTTCGTCTTTATAGCGACGATGATTTACAGCGGCTGCGTTTTATTCGTTATGGTCGCCAACTCGGCTTTAGCTTAGAGTCAATCCGTGGTTTATTGTCAATCCGCATCGATCCTGAACATCATACTTGCCAGGAATCCAAAGCCATTGTGGCGAAAAGATTGGATGAAGTGAATGGCATGATTGCCGAACTACAGACGATTCAACGTTCATTGCATCGTTTAGCTGAAACCTGCTGCGGCGAAATACATAGCAGCGCTTGCTGTTCAATACTTGAAGCTCTGGAGAGAGGTGAGGAACCGCAGCCGGAAATTTGTTGTAGTAAGGATTGAATTTTGCGCTGGAAGGAATATAGTTGCGCCGTTAATAACCGGAGGACGAGATGACTCGCTATCAGCACCAAAAAGGTAAAATCAACGATAATGCACTGGAAGCATTATTACATGATCCACTGTTTAGGCAGCGCATTGAGAAGAATCAGAAAGGAAAGGGCAGCTATCAACGTAAAGACAAACATGGCAAAGGACGTAACTGGGAGGCCAGTGATAAGCAGAAAAGTTTATCACTGGCCTTCTTCTTTAAAGACAAAAAAGCCGCCTTACGTGGGCGGCTTTTTTATTATAATTTATCGTGATTTTGTTGTTTTAACAGGTCACGGATTTCAGTGAGCAGTAACTCTTCATTCGTCGGCTTAGGTGCCGCTTTCTCAACTTCTTTTTTCTGATACAGCTTGTTCATTACTTTAATTGCCAGGAATATCGCGAAGGCAACAATAACGAAATCGAACACGGTCTGAATAAAGTTACCGTACTCCATTACCACAGCAGGAATATCACCTTCTGCCGGTTTTAATATCCATTTAAACTGTTTGAAATCGACGCCACCAATCAGCAAGCCAAGTGGCGGCATGATGATATTGGCGACCAGTGAAGAAACAATCTTACCAAAAGCGGCACCGATGATGACACCTACCGCCAGATCAACCACGTTCCCGCGCATTGCAAAATCACGAAACTCTTTGAATAAACTCATTGTTATCTCCTTGCCTTGGCCAATGGCTAAAG
The DNA here is from genome assembly GCF_054903455.1 of Pantoea sp. y20. Lineage (NCBI taxonomy): Bacteria > Pseudomonadati > Pseudomonadota > Gammaproteobacteria > Enterobacterales > Erwiniaceae > Pantoea > Pantoea sp. y20. The sequence goes on along the minus strand of NZ_CM142816.1, from coordinate 3,766,167 downwards.
TCTAACAAACCTTTGTGCAATTGCCATTAGAACAATGGATTAAGCGAAATTTTCACGGCGGGCTTTCGCCCGCAGCTTTTACAGGAAGAATGGACTTGGCTGGAACAGGCGCTCAACATCGGGCACAAACTTCTTATCCGTCAGGAACATAATTACGTGATCGCCCTGTTCGACGCGCACGTTATCATTGGCGATGATCACCTCATCACCGCGCACCACAGCACCGATAATGGTTCCCGGCGGCAACTTAATATCTTCTATCAAACGCCCAACCACGCGTGAGGTGGTTTCATCGCCGTGTGCGATCGCTTCGATTGCTTCTGCAATACCGCGACGCAGTGAGGACACGCCCACGATATCGGCTTTACGTACGTGACTTAGCAGCGCCGAGATCGTGGCTTGTTGCGGCGAGATCGCAATGTCGATCACGCTACCTTGAACAAGATCGACGTAGGCGCGGCGCTGGATCAGCACCATTACTTTTTTCGCACCCATTTTCTTAGCCAGCATGGCCGACATAATATTGGCTTCATCGTCGTTAGTGACCGCGATGAAGAGATCCACCTGATCGACATGCTCTTCGGCCAGCAATTCCTGATCCGAGGCATCACCGTAAAACACGATAGTATCGTGCAAACGTTCTGCCAGTTCTGCCGCGCGTTGTTGATTACGTTCGATCAACTTCACGCTGTACTGTTTTTCCAGCCGCTGCGCCAATCCAAAGCCGATATTTCCGCCGCCAACTAACATGATGCGCTTATACGGTTTTTCCAGACGCTGCATTTCACTCATCACCGCGCGGATGTGTTGGCTCGCGGCAATAAAGAACACTTCATCGCCGGCTTCCACAATCGTAGAACCCTGGGGACGAATGGGACGATCCTGACGAAAAATCGCCGCGACTCGCGTATCAATATGCGGCATATGTTCACGCATGATCGACAAAGGATTCCCGACCAGCGGTCCGCCATAATAGGCTTTAACCACAGCGAGGCTCACTTTGCCTTCGGCAAAATTCACTACCTGAAGTGCGCCAGGATACTGAATCAGGCGGTAGATATTGTCGATCACCAACTGCTCAGGAGAGATCAGATGATCAATTGGTACGGCTTCAGGTACAAACAGCTTCTCAGCATCGCGTAAGTATTCAGCGGCGCGAATACGCGCGATACGATTGGGCGTATTGAAAAGGGAATACGCAATCTGACAAGCCACCATGTTAGTTTCATCGGAGTTGGTTACCGCCACCAGCATATCTGCATCTTCAGCACCGGCTTCACGCAAAATACGCGGATGTGATCCGTGACCATGCACGACGCGCAGATCAAATTTGTCCTGCAATACGCGTAAACGCGTCGCATCGCTATCGACGACGGTGATATCGTTATTTTCCCCGACCAGATTTTCTGCCAGGGTTCCGCCGACCTGGCCGGCGCCGAGGATAATGATTTTCATGGCTTAGATGCTCTTGTCAGTATGCGCAGCACTATTTTTTCATCAGCTTAGCGTAGAAGAAGCCGTCGCCGCCATCGATGGTCGGGAAAACCTGCCAGCCATTATCCTGGCCCTGTGGCAACTTCTCGGCCACGGCGTCGCTGTGCGCTGCCAAAAAGGCACTGATTTGATTGTGATTCTCTTCCGGCAATATTGAGCAGGTGGCATATATCATCGTGCCGCCAGATTTTAGACGCGGCCAGACGGCCTCAAGTATTTCGCACTGTAGATTCGCCAGCTCAGGAATATCACGATCGCGACGTAGCCACTTGATGTCTGGATGGCGGCGAATAACGCCTGTGGCAGAGCAGGGCGCATCGAGCAGGATACGATCAAACAGCATATCGCCACACCATTCTGCCGGTGTACGACCATCGCCCTGACGCACTTCGGCCTGCATGCCCAGGCGCTGTAAGTTCTCATGCACACGGAGCAGGCGTTGCGGGTCAACATCGACGGCTAAGACTTTGGCCTGCGGCGCGATTTCGAGGATATGCGTGGTTTTACCACCCGGAGCAGCACAGAGATCGAGAATAGTTTCCCCATCTTTTGGCTCAAGCAGCAGTGCGCAACGTTGTGCAGAAAGATCCTGCACCGTCACCCAACCTTGATCGAAACCCGGCAGCTGGCTGACTGGAGCGGGTGATTCCAGTCGCAATGCATCTTGTGCATCGCCAGGAAAAGCAACTTTCTCTTCTGCCTGCAATAGCGCCAGCCAGGCATCGCGACTGTAATGCTGGCGATTGACGCGCAGCCACATCGGCGGTCGCTGATTGTTAGCTTCAACAATCTGTTGCCACTGTTCTGGCCATGCCGCTTGCAGACGTTTCAGCAACCAGCCTGGATGCCAGTAACGTTGCGAGCCCTGATCGACTTCGGCTAACAGCGCTTCTTGCTGGCGCAGGAACTGGCGCAACACGCCATTTAACAGGCCTTTTAAAGCCGTGCGCTTCAGCACTTCAGCACCCGCCACGGTTTCTGCCAGTGCCGCATGGGCCGGCACGCGGGTATATAGCAGCTGATAGAGGCCAACCATCAACAGATAATGCAACACTCGCTGCTTACCGGTTAAGGTGCGCTCCATCAGTTTGCCGATTAAGGCTTCTAGCTGCGGCAGCGTGCGCATCACGCCAAAACAGAGTTCTTGCAGCAGCGCGCCATCTTTATCGGATAGGTTCTTTTGCGCGCCCGGCAAAATGGCACTCAGCGATTCGCCTTTGTCCACAACGCGTTCAATGAGTTGCGCGGCCAGGCTGCGCAAGTTGGTAGCTTTTTTCATGTTATTTCATCAAACAAAAAGCCCGGTCAAACCGGGCTTGGAGGATCAGGCCAGAACGGTTCCAGGTACGAACCATTCGCGGCGCGAATTGAGCAGGTCCTGAGCGGACATGGCTTTTTTACCGGCAGGTTGCAGCGATACCAGATTCAGCACACCATCGGCCGTTGCGATCTGAATGCCTTGTTTATCAGCATGGACGATTTCACCGGGTTGCTTGTTCTGATGCGGCAAAACCGTTGCCTGCCAGACTTTTACCGGTTGCTCTTCAATCATGAAATAGCTCATTGGCCATGGATTGAAGGCACGAATACAACGTTCCAACTGCGCTGCTGAAAGTGACCAATCAAGACGCGCTTCTTCTTTACTCAGTTTCTCAGCATAAGAGACCAGCGCTTCATCCTGAACTTCTGGCCTGGCATTACCGCTTGCTAGCAGATCCAGCGTTAACAGCATGCCTTGCGGGCCGAGTTGCGCCAGCTTCTCATACAGCGACGCGCTGGTGTCTTCAGCCGTAATTGGGCAGGAGAGTTTATGCAGCATGTCGCCGGTATCGAGGCCAACATCCATCTGCATAATGGTGACACCGGTTTCGGTATCGCCAGCCCAGAGAGAGCGTTGGATGGGTGCAGCACCGCGCCAGCGTGGCAGCAGCGAACCATGCACATTAATACAACCCAGGCGCGGCATCGCCAGCACGGCTTTTGGCAGGATCAAGCCATAAGCGACCACCACCATGATATCGGCCTGCAGATCGTCAACCAGATGCTGGTTCTCTTCAGGCTTCAGGGATTTCGGCTGAAATACCGGAATATCGTGCGTCTGTGCCAGGACTTTGACCGGGCTTGACGTAAGCTTATTGCCGCGTCCGGCTGGACGATCGGGCTGGGTAAAGACGCCAACAACCTGATGCTCAGAAGCAAGTAGCGCGTCTAAATGACGCGCTGCAAAGTCAGGTGTACCGGCAAAGATAATTTTGAGCGGTGCAGACACAGTTTAACCTTCAATGAGCACTTAATCTTCGCGTGCGTTTAGGCGGGCCAATTTTTCCAGTTTCTGTTTGATACGCTGACGTTTCAGTGGCGACAGATAATCAATGAAAAGTTTGCCATCGAGATGATCGATTTCATGCTGGATGCAAATCGCCAGCAGACCGTCGGTTTCCAGCTCAAAGCTTTTGCCGTCACGATCCTGCGCACGCACCTTGACCCACTCTGCGCGCGGCACAAAAGCACGTTGCTCAGGAATAGAAAGGCAGCCTTCTTCAATACCGGTTTCACCGCTTTTTTCCAGCAGTTCCGGATTAATCAGCACCAAACGCTCGTCACGGTTTTCAGAAACATCAATAACAATGATGCGCTGATGAATATCGACTTGGGTCGCCGCTAAGCCAATACCTTCTTCGGCGTACATGGTTTCAAACATGTCGTCGACAATACGCTGCACGTCTGCGTTTACGGTTGCCACCGGCGCAGCGATTTTGCGAAGGCGATCATCAGGGAAATGTAATACCTGCAAAACTGACATAAATATCCAGATCTGTATGCGTTGAAGAAAAGATTACTGCCTCATATTGTAGACTTTTTGATGTCTGATTGACAGCATTGCACCGCATGATAGCGCGGCTGACAGGGAGTGCAGCATGGAGAGAATTGAATGGATGCTCAGGCTGGCAAATGTAAAAGGCTTAAGCTCTGGAGTTGTCAGACATTTAGCGGAGGCATTGCAGGATGATGCTCAGGTTGATGACGATCTGTTACTGGATCAGGGATTAAACGAAACCCAGCGACAACAGTTTAAAGAGCTTTGTCCACGCCAGTTAGCACGAACGCATCTATGGCTGGAGGATGAGCAGCATCATGTAGTTACCTGTATCGACGAACATTATCCCTCGTCGTTAGCGGAAATCAGTCGACGTCCCTCATTGCTGTATGTCGCGGGAAATATGGACATCTTGCAGACGCCCCAACTCGGTGTCGTGGGCAGCCGTCACTGCACGCATTATGGTAAGCAATGGGGAAGCTGGTTTACGCAGCAATTAGCGCTAAGTGGATTGACCATCACCAGCGGCCTTGCACGCGGAATCGATGGCGTGGCGCATCGGGCCGCGTTAGAAGTGCAGGGCAAGACCGTTGCAGTATTAGGCAGCGGTCTGCAGCATATCTACCCTAAAAGTCATCAAGCGTTAGCACGTGAGATCATCGCTGGCGGTGGGGCACTGATCTCGGAATTCCCCCTTGATACGGCACCGCATGCGGTTAACTTTCCGCGGCGTAATCGCATCATCAGTGGTTTAAGTCTTGGCGTACTGGTAGTTGAAGCCACGTTAAAAAGCGGTTCGCTGGTGACGGCACGCTACGCTTTGGAACAAAATCGTAACGTTTATGCATTACCCGGCGCGCTAGGCAATCCGGGTAGTGAAGGTACGCACTGGCTTATCCAGCAAGGCGCGCTGCTGGTGGCGCATCCTAACAATATCCTTGAAGATTTACATTCAACGCTGCAATGGTTGCCTGATAGCAGTTCAGAAACAATATATTCACAACACAGTGACGATGTGCCATTGCCATTTGCAACTGTGTTGGCTAACGTAGGTGATGAGGTTACACCTGTTGACGTCGTCGCTGAACGTGCCGGCCAACCTGTGCCAGTTATCGCAGCTCACCTGCTGGAGCTGGAGTTAGCAGGATGGATCGCAGCTGTACCCGGCGGCTATGTCCGATTGAGGAGGGCATGCCATGTTCGACGTACTTATGTACTTGTTTGAGACGTATATCCACAACGAAGCTGAAATGCGCGTTGATCAGGATAAATTGACCGATGATTTAACCGATGCCGGTTTTCATCGTGAAGATATCTACAATGCGTTGAATTGGCTTGAGCGGTTAGCGGATTATCAGGAAGGCTTGGTTGCGCCAGTACTCATGGCAAACGATCCGCTCTCAATGCGAATCTATACCGAAGAGGAAAACCAGCGTTTAGATGCAGAATGTCGCGGTTTTATTTTGTTCCTGGAACAGGTCCAGGTGCTGAATATGGAAACGCGCGAGATGGTCATCGAACGTGTAATGGCCCTTGATACCCTCGAATTCGATCTTGAAGATCTCAAATGGGTGGTGTTGATGGTGCTGTTTAACATTCCAGGATGTGAAAACGCCTATCAGCAAATGGAAGAACTGTTATTCGACGTCAATGAAGGTATGCTGCATTAATAATTTGCGATTGATGCAACCGGTAATATGAGTAAATCAGCACTATTCTCCGTGCCTAAACACGAACCCTGCCCCGCTTGCGGGGCAGAATTAGTCATACGTTCCGGCAAACACGGCCCTTTTCTGGGGTGTGTAAATTATCCAACCTGCGATTACATTCGCCCGCTGAAAAGTCAGGGAGATGGGCACGTTGTTAAAGTGCTGGAAGGCCATGCATGCCCTCAGTGTGGCGCAGACAAAGTTCTGCGTCAGGGGCGATTTGGCATGTTCGTGGGTTGCAGTCACTACCCGGAATGTGATTACACCGAAACCATCGACAAGCCTGATGAAACAGCTATCGCCTGTCCGCAATGTCAGAGCGGTAAACTGGTACAGCGGCGCTCGCGCTATGGCAAAACCTTCTACTCTTGCGATCGCTATCCAGATTGCCAGTTTGTCCTTAACGCAGCGCCGGTCGAAGGCGTTTGCCCGCATTGCCAGTTCCCTTTATTAATAGAGAAGAAAACCGCAGAAGGCATGAAGCGCTTCTGCGCCAGCAAACGCTGCGGTAAGCCCATTGTCCAGGACGCATCATCATCATGAAGCCAAGCCAGTATTCAGCGGGTAGTCTCGATTTTTGCATTGAGAGGCTACAGCAACAGGAAGTTATCGCCTATCCAACCGAAGCCGTATTTGGATTGGGCTGCGATCCCGACAGCGAGAATGCCGTAATGGCGCTTTTGGCGCTCAAGCAGCGTCCAGTCGAGAAGGGACTCATTTTGATTGCAGCCGATTACGCGCAGCTGGAACCTTATATCGCCGACCGTGAACTCTCTGTGCTGCAGCGCGAGCGTATGTTTGCCAGTTGGCCTGGCCCGGTAACCTATGTAGTGCCAGCTTCGCCACATACGCCGCGTTGGTTAACGGGGCGTTTTGACTCACTGGCCATTCGCGTTAGCGATCATCCGGACGTACAGGCTTTGTGTCGCGGTTTTGGTAAACCTCTGGTTTCGACCAGCGCCAATCTTTCCGGCGAACCACCTTGTCGTAATGTGGAAGAGGTTGCTGAGCAATTTGGTCCGCAGTTCCCAGTCTTACATGCTGAAACGGGTGGGCGACTGAATCCTTCTGAAATCCGCGACGTTATTAGCGGTGAACTTATTCGTCAGGGCTAACGCATGGAAAATTTTGCCGTTTTTGGTCACCCAATTGCGCATAGCAAATCTCCTTTCATTCATAGCTTGTTCGCTGAGCAAACCGGCATTGAGCATCAATATGGCAAGGAGTGCGCGCCACTTGAGGGTTTTCCTCAGTCGATCGCCGATTTTTTTGCGCATGGCGGCAAAGGTGCCAATGTCACGCTGCCTTTTAAACAGCAGGCGTGGGAATTTGCCGATGAGCTTAGCGAGCGTGCGGCATTGTCTGGTGCGGTTAATACGTTAAAGAAAGATGCGCAGGGCAAGATCTTCGGCGATAACACCGATGGCATCGGCTTGCTCAGCGATCTGGAACGACTGCAGATGATCCATCCAGGCGATCGAATTCTGCTGGTGGGCGCCGGTGGTGCTGCGCGTGGCGTAATCCTGCCGCTGCTTTCATTCGGATGTTCGCTGGTGGTAGTGAATCGCACCGTGGCACGCGCCGAGCAGCTGGCAGAGATTTTCCAGCATAGCGGGGATATCAAAGCGGCCAGCTTTGAGCAATTAGTGGATCAGCAATTTAATCTGATCATTAATGCGACCTCGAGCGGTGTTGATGGCAAAGTTCCGGCGTTAGCCACATCGCTAATTAATGCGCAAACGCGTTGTTATGACATGTTTTATCAACAAGGTTTGACGCCATTCTTACTGTGGTGCCAGCAGCAGGGCGCGCAGCAGCTGGCGGATGGTGTTGGCATGTTAGTAGGGCAAGCCGCTCACGCTTTCCATTTATGGCATGGCGTGATGCCAGAGATCACGCCAGTGATAGCCAAACTAAAGCAGTCGATGCAGCAGGAATAAAATTGGCGATCAGGAATGAGATTGGCTTTCCTGAGAGAGATATTCATTCTTCCAACCGACATAGTTATTGGATGAGTAAAGCAGCCCGGCGATTTCCGCTTCACTGAGTGGGCGGACCTGCTTAACCGGGCTGCCTAAATACAGGTAGCCACTTTCCAGTCGTTTACCTGGCGGCACCAAACTGCCAGCGCCAATCATCACATCATCTTCAACGATCACGCCGTCCAGCAGAATGGATCCCATTCCAACCAGTACGCGATTGCCGATAGTACAGCCGTGCAGCATCGCTTTATGCCCTACCGTGACATCTTCGCCAACAATCAGCGGATAACCTTCCGGATTGCTGCTGGACTTGTGAGTGACGTGCAGTACGCTGCCATCCTGAATATTGCTTCTTTTGCCTATCACCACTTTATTGACGTCACCACGAATCGCAACCAGCGGCCAGATGCTAACGTCATCGTCGAGTTGTACTTCACCCACCACCACGCTGCTGTTATCGATCATCACGCGATCGCCTTGTTGCGGGAAATGGTTCTTATAAGGTCGTAGGGCTGTGGACATGATCTTCTCCTTTTACGTTTTTACCCAAGCCTGCGGCTTAAAAGGCGGATAAACAAGATGATTTTTGAGCGGATCGCTCGCGATCGCAGCGAAAAGAGTGAAAACTCGCCAGTCGATTAAAAAGATCGAAAAAAGGGGTTGTGCAAAAAATTCGGATCCCTATAATGCGCCACCACTGAGACGGCAAAGCGGCAACGCAGACGGCTTGGCAGGGAGTGAAGAAATTCATCCCGCCGGATAAAAACGCTGAAAAAAGTGTTTGACTCCGAAGGAGAGTAGCGTAGTATACGCCACCTCGCGACAGACGGTTCAGCCGCTGTTCGCAACGCTCTTTAACAATTTATCAGACAATCTGTGTGGGCACTCGCAGGATTGATATCCGCGTCTCCGGACGCAAAAAAATATCAAAGCCTCACGAGTGAACACATAATGAAATTCATTATGACGTTTTACAGATGAGCATCGCTGAACTGGTTTCAGCAAATCAAACTTAAATTGAAGAGTTTGATCATGGCTCAGATTGAACGCTGGCGGCAGGCCTAACACATGCAAGTCGAACGGTAGCACAGAGAGCTTGCTCTCGGGTGACGAGTGGCGGACGGGTGAGTAATGTCTGGGAAACTGCCCGATGGAGGGGGATAACTACTGGAAACGGTAGCTAATACCGCATAACGTCGCAAGACCAAAGTGGGGGACCTTCGGGCCTCACACCATCGGATGTGCCCAGATGGGATTAGCTAGTAGGTGGGGTAATGGCTCACCTAGGCGACGATCCCTAGCTGGTCTGAGAGGATGACCAGCCACACTGGAACTGAGACACGGTCCAGACTCCTACGGGAGGCAGCAGTGGGGAATATTGCACAATGGGCGCAAGCCTGATGCAGCCATGCCGCGTGTATGAAGAAGGCCTTCGGGTTGTAAAGTACTTTCAGCGGGGAGGAAGGCGGTGGAGTTAATAACTTCACCGATTGACGTTACCCGCAGAAGAAGCACCGGCTAACTCCGTGCCAGCAGCCGCGGTAATACGGAGGGTGCAAGCGTTAATCGGAATTACTGGGCGTAAAGCGCACGCAGGCGGTCTGTCAAGTCGGATGTGAAATCCCCGGGCTTAACCTGGGAACTGCATTCGAAACTGGCAGGCTGGAGTCTTGTAGAGGGGGGTAGAATTCCAGGTGTAGCGGTGAAATGCGTAGAGATCTGGAGGAATACCGGTGGCGAAGGCGGCCCCCTGGACAAAGACTGACGCTCAGGTGCGAAAGCGTGGGGAGCAAACAGGATTAGATACCCTGGTAGTCCACGCCGTAAACGATGTCGACTTGGAGGTTGTTCCCTTGAGGAGTGGCTTCCGGAGCTAACGCGTTAAGTCGACCGCCTGGGGAGTACGGCCGCAAGGTTAAAACTCAAATGAATTGACGGGGGCCCGCACAAGCGGTGGAGCATGTGGTTTAATTCGATGCAACGCGAAGAACCTTACCTACTCTTGACATCCAGAGAACTTAGCAGAGATGCTTTGGTGCCTTCGGGAACTCTGAGACAGGTGCTGCATGGCTGTCGTCAGCTCGTGTTGTGAAATGTTGGGTTAAGTCCCGCAACGAGCGCAACCCTTATCCTTTGTTGCCAGCGGTTCGGCCGGGAACTCAAAGGAGACTGCCAGTGATAAACTGGAGGAAGGTGGGGATGACGTCAAGTCATCATGGCCCTTACGAGTAGGGCTACACACGTGCTACAATGGCGCATACAAAGAGAAGCGACCTCGCGAGAGCAAGCGGACCTCATAAAGTGCGTCGTAGTCCGGATCGGAGTCTGCAACTCGACTCCGTGAAGTCGGAATCGCTAGTAATCGTAGATCAGAATGCTACGGTGAATACGTTCCCGGGCCTTGTACACACCGCCCGTCACACCATGGGAGTGGGTTGCAAAAGAAGTAGGTAGCTTAACCTTCGGGAGGGCGCTTACCACTTTGTGATTCATGACTGGGGTGAAGTCGTAACAAGGTAACCGTAGGGGAACCTGCGGTTGGATCACCTCCTTACCTGAAGATACTTTCCCGCGAAGTGCTCACACAGATTGTCTGATAGAAAGTAACGAGCAGAAAAAACCTCTACAGGCTTGTAGCTCAGGTGGTTAGAGCGCACCCCTGATAAGGGTGAGGTCGGTGGTTCAAGTCCACTCAGGCCTACCAAATTTCTTCTCATGCTGCGTTAAAGCGCCGCTCGTATAGTGAACTATACGTCGCGCCACTTTGCCTTGCCTGAAAAGAAATTACCGTTTGTCAAAAACGGAACTCCTGGTGAGTGGTAGTAGTGGTCTCTGCAGTAACTGTATGGGGCTATAGCTCAGCTGGGAGAGCGCCTGCCTTGCACGCAGGAGGTCAGCGGTTCGATCCCGCTTAGCTCCACCATTACAGTGACTCAAAACAATACTTCAGAGCAAACCGGAAACGGTGTGCTGCGAAGTATTATGCTCTTTAACAATCCGGAACAAGCTGAAAATTGAAACGACGTATCGTCTTCATTCTCCGTAATAAGAATGAAGCGGCGATATGTTCGAGTCTCTCAAATGCTTGCAGTCTGCGCGCGTTGCAAAACGCCTGTGGGTTGTGAGGTTAAGCGACTAAGCGTACACGGTGGATGCCCTGGCAGTCAGAGGCGATGAAGGACGTGCTAATCTGCGTAAAGCGTCGGTAAGGTGATATGAACCGCTACAGCCGACGATGTCCGAATGGGGAAACCCGGTGCACCCAGTGCATCATCGCAACATGAATACATAGTGTTGCGAGGCGAACCCGGGGAACTGAAACATCTAAGTACCCGGAGGAAAAGAAATCAACCGAGATTCCCCCAGTAGCGGCGAGCGAACGGGGAACAGCCCAGAACCTGAATCAGTTTGTGCGTTAGTGGAAGCGTCTGGAAAGTCGCACGATACCGGGTGATAGTCCCGTACACGAAAGTGCACAGATTGTGAGTTCGAAGAGTAGGGCGGGACACGTGGTATCCTGTCTGAATATGGGGGGACCATCCTCCAAGGCTAAATACTCCTGACTGACCGATAGTGAACCAGTACCGTGAGGGAAAGGCGAAAAGAACCCCGGCGAGGGGAGTGAAACAGAACCTGAAACCGTGTACGTACAAGCAGTGGGAGCCTCTTTAATGGGGTGACTGCGTACCTTTTGTATAATGGGTCAGCGACTTATATTCTGTAGCAAGGTTAACCGTATAGGGGAGCCGCAGGGAAACCGAGTCTTAACTGGGCGTTAAGTTGCAGGGTATAGACCCGAAACCCGGTGATCTAGCCATGGGCAGGTTGAAGGTTGGGTAACACTAACTGGAGGACCGAACCGACTAATGTTGAAAAATTAGCGGATGACTTGTGGCTGGGGGTGAAAGGCCAATCAAACCGGGAGATAGCTGGTTCTCCCCGAAAGCTATTTAGGTAGCGCCTCGTGAACTCATCTCCGGGGGTAGAGCACTGTTTCGGCTAGGGGGCCATCCCGGCTTACCAACCCGATGCAAACTGCGAATACCGGAGAATGTTATCACGGGAGACACACGGCGGGTGCTAACGTCCGTCGTGAAGAGGGAAACAACCCAGACCGCCAGCTAAGGTCCCAAAGTCATGGTTAAGTGGGAAACGATGTGGGAAGGCACAGACAGCCAGGATGTTGGCTTAGAAGCAGCCATCATTTAAAGAAAGCGTAATAGCTCACTGGTCGAGTCGGCCTGCGCGGAAGATGTAACGGGGCTAAACCATGCACCGAAGCTGCGGCAGCGACACTATGTGTTGTTGGGTAGGGGAGCGTTCTGTAAGCCGTTGAAGGTGTGCTGTGAGGCATGCTGGAGGTATCAGAAGTGCGAATGCTGACATAAGTAACGATAAAGCGGGTGAAAAGCCCGCTCGCCGGAAGACCAAGGGTTCCTGTTCAACGTTAATCGGAGCAGGGTGAGTCGACCCCTAAGGCGAGGCTGAAAAGCGTAGTCGATGGGAAGCAGGTTAATATTCCTGCACTTGGTGTTACTGCGAAGGGGGGACGGAGAAGGCTAGGTTATCCGGGCGACGGTTGTCCCGGTTTAAGCGTGTAGGCTGATACCTTTGGTAAATCCGGGGTATCTTAAGGCTGAGGCGTGACGACGAGCCACCACGGTGGTGAAGTAACTGATGCCCTGCTTCCAGGAAAAGCCTCTAAGCTCCAGGTAACACGAAATCGTACCCCAAACCGACACAGGTGGTCAGGTAGAGAATACCAAGGCGCTTGAGAGAACTCGGGTGAAGGAACTAGGCAAAATGGTGCCGTAACTTCGGGAGAAGGCACGCTGTCATCAGGTGAAGTCCCTCGCGGATGGAGCTGAAGGCAGTCGAAGATACCAGCTGGCTGCAACTGTTTATTAAAAACACAGCACTGTGCAAACACGAAAGTGGACGTATACGGTGTGACGCCTGCCCGGTGCCGGAAGGTTAATTGATGGGGTTATCCGCAAGGAGAAGCTCTTGATCGAAGCCCCGGTAAACGGCGGCCGTAACTATAACGGTCCTAAGGTAGCGAAATTCCTTGTCGGGTAAGTTCCGACCTGCACGAATGGCGTAATGATGGCCAGGCTGTCTCCACCCGAGACTCAGTGAAATTGAAATCGCTGTGAAGATGCAGTGTACCCGCGGCAAGACGGAAAGACCCCGTGAACCTTTACTATAGCTTGACACTGAACATTGAGCCTTGATGTGTAGGATAGGTGGGAGGCTTTGAAGCGTGGACGCCAGTCTGCGTGGAGCCAACCTTGAAATACCACCCTTTAATGTTTGATGTTCTAACGTAGGCCCGTAATCCGGGCTGCGGACAGTGTCTGGTGGGTAGTTTGACTGGGGCGGTCTCCTCCCAAAGAGTAACGGAGGAGCACGAAGGTTGGCTAATCCTGGTCGGACATCAGGAGGTTAGTGCAATGGCATAAGCCAGCTTGACTGCGAGAGTGACGGCTCGAGCAGGTGCGAAAGCAGGTCATAGTGATCCGGTGGTTCTGAATGGAAGGGCCATCGCTCAACGGATAAAAGGTACTCCGGGGATAACAGGCTGATACCGCCCAAGAGTTCATATCGACGGCGGTGTTTGGCACCTCGATGTCGGCTCATCACATCCTGGGGCTGAAGTAGGTCCCAAGGGTACGGCTGTTCGCCGTTTAAAGTGGTACGCGAGCTGGGTTTAGAACGTCGTGAGACAGTTCGGTCCCTATCTGCCGTGGGCGCTGGAGAATTGAGGGGGGTTGCTCCTAGTACGAGAGGACCGGAGTGAACGCACCACTGGTGTTCGGGTTGTCATGCCAATGGCACTGCCCGGTAGCTAAGTGCGGAAAAGATAAGTGCTGAAAGCATCTAAGCACGAAACTTGCCCCGAGATGAGTTCTCCCTGACTCCTTGAGAGTCCTGAAGGGACGTTGAAGACTACGACGTTGATAGGCCGGATGTGTAAGCGCAGCGATGCGTTGAGCTAACCGGTACTAATGACCCGTGAGGCTTAACCTTACAACGCCAGAGGCGTTTTGGTCTGAGAGACCGGATATTTTCAGCTTGTTTACGGATTAAAGAATCAGCGGAAGCGAATGTCATTCGTTTTTGCACAAAGAATTTGCCTGGCGGCTTTAGCGCGGTGGTCCCACCTGACCCCATGCCGAACTCAGAAGTGAAACGCCGTAGCGCCGATGGTAGTGTGGGGCCTCCCCATGCGAGAGTAGGGAACTGCCAGGCATCAAATTAAAGTGTGCTGATATGGCTCAGTTGGTAGAGCGCACCCTTGGTAAGGGTGAGGTCCCCAGTTCGACTCTGGGTATCAGCACCAGTTTTAAAGCGTGAGTTCGGTAAATTACAGAATTTGCCTGGCGGCTTTAGCGCGGTGGTCCCACCTGACCCCATGCCGAACTCAGAAGTGAAACGCCGTAGCGCCGATGGTAGTGTGGGGTCTCCCCATGCGAGAGTAGGGAACTGCCAGGCATCAAACACAGAAGCCCTGAACGAAAGTTCAGGGCTTTTTTGTATGCATTGGAAACCTTCCGCTGCCGCTCACAAACCTAATCCAATTCAAATTGCAGTTATAAAAAAGCCCCTGCTTTTCAGCAGAGGCGTTTCTTAATCTAACTCACTGGATATCAATGAATAACCTGTGACAGAAACGCACGTGTACGTTCTGATTTCGGATTGGCAAAGAACTCCTGAGGTGGGGCTTCTTCCACAATTTCACCCCGATCCATGAAGATCACACGATCCGCCACCGTACGCGCAAATCCCATCTCATGGGTAACGCACAGCATGGTCATGCCATCTTCTGCCAGGCCAATCATCGTATCGAGTACTTCTTTAACCATCTCTGGATCGAGCGCGGAGGTTGGCTCATCAAACAGCATAATTTTCGGCTTCATACAGAGTGAACGGGCGATCGCCACACGCTGTTGCTGACCACCTGAAAGCTGGCCAGGAAATTTATGCGCATGCTCAGCAATGCGTACACGCTGAAGGTAATGCATGGCCAGCTCTTCTGCTTCTTTCTTTGGCATTTTGCGTACCCAAATCGGTGCCAGCGTACAGTTTTGCAAAACGGTAAGATGCGGGAAAAGATTAAAGTGCTGGAAAACCATGCCGA
This sequence comes from Pantoea sp. y20, assembly GCF_054903455.1. Taxonomy (NCBI): domain Bacteria; kingdom Pseudomonadati; phylum Pseudomonadota; class Gammaproteobacteria; order Enterobacterales; family Erwiniaceae; genus Pantoea; species Pantoea sp. y20. Next base: position 3,751,023 of record NZ_CM142816.1, on the reverse strand, counting down.
CTTCGGTTCTAACTCGTTCAATATTACGCACATCGTGATTGAGATGGATGCCATCCACCACGATGCGTCCTTGCTGATGTTCTTCGAGGTGATTGATACAACGAATAGTGGTCGATTTACCCGAACCGGACGGTCCGCACAGTACGATACGTTCGCGTGGTTTTACTTTTAAATTGATGTCTTTCAATACATGGAACTGACCGTACCATTTGTTAACGTTTTCGAGTGTAATCATCATGGCATCAGCCGCATTAGTCATAGTTTGTGTCATGTTAAGCCTCAGTGCGATGCACGCCCGGTGTGAAAACGCTTCTCCAGATACTGGCTATAGCGCGACATGCTAAAACAGAAAATCCAGTAAACCATGGCAGCAAATACATAGCCTTCCGTCGACATACCCAACCAGGTTGGGTCAACGGTGGCTTGCTGCACGCTACTGAAGAGATCGAATAAGCCGATGATGATCACCAGGCTGGTATCTTTAAACAGCGCAATGATGGTATTCACCAGGCCGGGAATGGTCATCTTGAGCGCCTGCGGTAAAATCACCAGCATCTGGGTTTTCCAGTAGCCCAGCGACAGAGATTCAGCGGCTTCATATTGGCCTTTTGGTAGCGCCTGCAAACCGCCGCGCACCACTTCCGCGACATACGCAGACTGGAACAAAATCACGCCAACCAACGCACGCACCAGTTTGTCGATGGTAGTACCTTCCGCCATAAACAGCGGCAGCATCACCGACGACATAAACAGCACGGTGATCAGCGGTACACCACGCCAGAACTCAATGAAGATGATCGAAAGTGTACGCACCACCGGCATTTCAGAGCGGCGTCCCAGCGCCAGTAAAATCCCCAACGGCAGCGCGCCGGCAATCCCCACTGAAGCGATGATCAGCGTTAATGTCAGGCCGCCCCACTGGCGAGTCTCTACGCGCTCTAAACCGAAATAACCACCGTACATCAGGAACCAAACCACAATCGGATAGACCACCGCCCAACAAGCGATGTAGCGACCGCGACGCGGCATTGATTTGATGAACATCGGAATAATCGAGAGCAAGCCGATGACCAGCGACAGGTTGATGCGCCAGCGCAGTTCATGCGGATAGAGTCCATACATAAACTGGCCAAAGCGTGCATGGATAAACACCCAACATGCGCCTTCTTTGGTACAGTCTGCGCGCGTCTCACCAATCCAGTTAGCCTGAAATACCAGCCAGTTCAGTGCCGGAGGAATCACGTTCCAGATAAGCCAGATGCTGAACAACGTCAGCAATGTATTCAGCCAGCTGGAGAACAGATTTTTGCGTGCCCAGAGCCAAGCCTTGCTAAGTGGATTGGTCGGAATCGGCGGTGTTTCATGTGTAGTAACAGACATAATGATCCCGTTCTCTTAACGCTCAACCAGCGCAATTTTGCGATTGTAGAGGTTCATCAGCAGTGAAATGATCAGGCTGATAATCAGGTAAACCGCCATGGTAATCGCGATGGTTTCTATCGCCTGACCGGTTTGGTTCAGCACGGTACCGGCAAACAGCGAAACCATATCTGGATAGCCGATAGCGGCCGCCAGCGATGAGTTTTTCACGATGTTGAGGTACTGGCTGGTGAGTGGCGGGATAATCACACGCATTGCCTGCGGAATGATCACCTGTCGCATGGTCACTGGATTAGGTAAACCGAGCGAACGTGCGGCTTCGCTTTGACCATGTGGCACCGACTGAATACCGGAACGAATCACTTCGGCGATGAACGACGAGGTATAAACCGACAGCGCGAGAGTCAACGCGGCGAGCTCAGGGATCATCACGAAACCGCCGCGGAAGTTAAATCCACGCAGTTCCGGCACATCCCAATGCATGGCAACGCCAAACAAGGTATGAGCAATCAGCGGCAGCAGAATCAGCAACCCAACCGCAGCCGGCCAGGTGCGACGCAGTTGGCCGGTTTTTAACTGATGCTTACGGTTGTAGCGGAACAGCGCCACGCAACCCAGCACCGCTAACGCCAGCGCGATCAGGAATGGCCATGTGCCAGGTGCGTACTCGGGCCACGGAATATACAAACCGCGATTGCTGACGAATGCCAAATCAAAAGCGTTGAGTGCCTGACGTGGGCCGGGCAGGTTACGCAGTACCGCGAAGTACCAGAAAAAGATCTGCAGCAGCGGCGGGATATTACGGAAGGTCTCGATATAAATGGTTGAAAGCTTGCGCAGCAGCCAGTTCTCAGACAAGCGAGCCAGGCCCACGGCAAAGCCAAGGATCGAAGCGAAAACAATACAGAGCGCGGAAACCAGCAGGGTGTTGGTCAACCCCACCATAAACACGCGCGCGTAGGTGTCGCCTTCGGTGTAATCGATCAGGTGCTGGACAATGCCGAAGCCGGCACTGCGATCCAGAAACCCGAATCCGGAAGTGATGCCACGATTGGCCAGATTGATTACGGTGTTGTGGATTAAATATCCCACCACAGCAAGCACGGCAACAATCGCGACGATCTGGTAAAGCCAGGCGCGAACCGTAGGATTACCGAACGAAAAATCCCTTTTTACGGTTGGGCGTTGCGACATGTTAAAACCTCAGTGAAGATTACGCGTGGGCACCGCAGGATGCGGTGCCCGACTGGCAGAATGGAATTAACGAACTGGCGGAGCGTACTGGATGCCGCCCGCATTCCACAGCGCATTCTGGCCGCGCTTAATTTTCAGTGCGCTGTCTTTACCGACGTTACGGTCGAACACTTCCTGATAGTTACCCACTTGTTTGATGATGTTGTAAGCCCACTTGTTATCGAGCTTCAGGTCTTTACCGAAGTCACCTTCCGCGCCCAGCAGATGTGCCATATCCGGCGTAGTCGGTTTCGCTACCATGTCATCGACATTTTTAGAGCTGATACCCATCTCTTCCGCGTTCAGCATGGCATACAGCGACCATTTGACGATGGTGAACCAATCGTCATCACCGCGACGTACCACGGGCCCCAGCGGCTCTTTCGAGATCACTTCTGGCAGTACAATGAACTCGTCTGGCTTGCCAAGTTTGATACGCAGCGCATACAGCTGAGATTGGTCAGAAGCGAGGGTGTCGCAACGGCCGCTGTCGAGCGCTTTAGCGGATTCGTCAGAGCGGTCGAAGGTCACGGGGGTGTACTGCATTTTATGGGTTTTGAAGTAGTCAGCCACGTTCAGCTCGGTATCAGTACCGGCCTGAATACACACGGTGGCGCCATCCAACTCTTTAGCACTTTTCAGACCGGCTTTCTGGTGCGTCAGGAAGCCGATACCGTCGTAATAGTTCACGCCTGCAAACAGGAAGCCCATGCCGCCATCGCGTGATGAGGTCCATGTGGTGTTACGAGATAAGATGTCTACTTCGCCAGACTGCAGCGCGGTGAAGCGTTCTTTCGCGGTCAGCGGGGTGTATTTCACTTTAGTTGCGTCGCCAAATACTGCGGCAGCGGCTGCACGGCATACATCCACGTCAATACCGGTGAATTTGCCGTTAGAGTCAGCATAAGAGAACCCAGGCAGGCCGTCACTGATGCCGCACTGTATAAAACCTTTCTTCTTAATGGCATCCAGCGTGGTGCCAGCGTGCGCTTGTTGAGCAACGGCTAACAGCGAGGCTGCAGCGACCAGAGTGGAAAGCATCATCTTTTTCATAAAGCATCCTGTGTGGCGATATCGTGTGTTGTTATGTTTGCGCGCACTTTAATGTGCGCTGTTTTCTGTCTGTGGTGGTTAGCCATCCACAACTCTGCAAACCTGATGCCAGGTTTGCAGAATCCTGAATTCTCTGGAAAGATCTTTTAATAAACTGAAGCACTCAGAAGATTCTGGCTAATATGGCGCACCAAAAGGCAGCATGACGAGACGACACGATCACAAATAGTGCAAAAAGTTTCACTATATGGAAGCAGTGTGAGCTAACGCTCAGGAGTGGATGTATGAGTTTGCACGCTTACGGCCGAAGCGGTTGAGGATCACAGAGAAAGCGGGCTGAAGGGTGATGAAAGGATAAGTGAGCGCGTAATAAAGTGAGGGGGAATGCGTTGCTAAGAGGGATAGGATATCACTGCTGCAATTGCAACTATCGTTACCATTATCGCGCCAATTGTTTCATGCGTTTTTAACCTCAGGAAATTACCGGCAGCAGAAACAAAAACGCCAGCCGCAAGGCTGGCGTTATCGCAGCAACGAACAGATTAGTTCATGCCGTATTTTTTCAGCTTCTTACGCAGGGTACCGCGGTTGATACCCATCATCAGAGCTGCACGGGTCTGGTTGCCACGGGTGTACTGCATCACCATGTCCAACAGAGGCTGCTCGACTTCTGCCAATACCAGCTCATACAGGTCACTCACATCCTGACCGTTCAGTTGAGCAAAATAGTTCTTCAGTGACTGTTTAACCGAATCACGCAGTGGCTTTTGGGTCACCTGATCCTGAGAGTTAACGGTAGAAACGGTGAGTACGTCAGAATTTACGCGTTGTTCGAACATAGTTCTTTCAGCTCTTTATTTCGTTTACGCAAGATTTTCGAAGTATGCCTCCAACGCCTCCAGCTGTTCGCTGGCATCCTCTATGGCGTTGAATGTGCGCCGAAACTGGTCATCAGGAGCACTTTCCTGCAAATACCAGGAAACGTGTTTTCGGGCAATACGGTATCCTTTGCGCTGACCGTAAAAGTCGTGCAGCTCCCGTATATGTCCAATCAGCATTTGCTTCACTTCAGCCAGCGGCTTCGGTGCCAGCAGCTCCCCTGTGTCCAGATAATGCTGGATTTCCCGGAAGATCCACGGTCTTCCCTGAGCGGCACGGCCAACCATAAGAGCATCGGCTCCGGTATAGTCGAGCACCGCTCTGGCTTTATGCGGGTCAGTAATGTCGCCATTCGCAATAATCGGAATGGAAACGCTCTGCTTAACTGTCCGAATGCTGTCGTATTCAGCAAATCCCTCAAACAAACAGGCGCGCGTGCGGCCATGAATGGTGAGAGCCTGAATGCCACAGCGTTCAGCCAATTGGGCAATCTCTACACAATTACGATTTTCTTTGTCCCAGCCGGTACGAATTTTCAGCGTAACCGGTACATCCACTGCATTAACCACCGCGGTGAGAATCGACTCCACCAGTTGCGGATGTTGTAGCAGCGCTGAACCTGCCATCTTACGATTCACTTTTTTGGCCGGGCAGCCCATGTTGATATCGATAATCTGCGCGCCAGACGCCACATTAATGCGCGCGGCAGCAGCCATCTCATCAGGATCGCAACCGGCAATTTGCACGGCGCGGATACCAGGCTCGTCACTATGCACCATGCGCAAACGGGATTTGTCACTGGCCCAAACTTCCGGGTTCGACGACAGCATCTCGGAGACAGTCATACCGGCGCCGTTCTCGTAACACAGGGTGCGAAATGGCTTATCGGATACTCCGGCCATAGGCGCAGCAATGAGTCGATTACGTAGCTGATGTTGTCCAATGCGCATGAAAAAAGAAGTGACCCTAACTGTTCGCAAGGCGGCGTATATTACGCATTTTTTAAAGAAGATGAAAGGCCAAACTTTGAACAATTCGCTCTCACAGAGCACGGAAATAGCGTTATCCAGTAAGGGATGAGTTATTAATCTTTATAATTCATGAGATTAAAAAAATATGCTGAAATTGTGTACAAAAATTTTTCTCAAAACATGACCGAAATCACAACATAAAAACCGCTTCTTCCAGTAATTAGCGAAAGAAATGACGCCATTATGATTATTAATTGAACTACTTAGTCACGTAGGGTTAGCGTCACTCCCCAGAAACCTACGTCGTGGAGGAGTGACAGATATAACCTCAGACATCAGGCTACTATTCAATAACCACGCGACCATTCAGCGGCTGTACTGGGCGACTGTTGCCATGCTCACCTAACCGTTTGGCGAACGTTTTAAGCTGTTCAGTTGATGCCGAAACAGTTTGCTTCATCACTAACCAGCGCACACCTTCAGTACAAGGTGGCGTCGTCAACGAACCGCTAAAGCGATAGTAGTTCTTTTGACCCGGAATCAAAGCGCTGAGATTGAGTGGCTGTTGCAGCGCCGCCTCTTTGTTAACTTCAGGTGGCAGCTCACGCAGGATCTCCGCCAGCGCAGGGTTTTCTGCCCCGGCTTCAAACATCACGCCAACCACCGCCAGATGTCCCTCTTCGCTGGCATGGACGAAATGCGCGGCCAGCGGAAAGCGTTTGCCATCAATCAGATTTTCGCTCGGCGTATGGAAGTGGAACTGACGCAGCGTATAAGCTTCGCCATCCAGCGCGAGCGCATCGCCATCTTTGACGTTGATCTGGATGGTGTGACCGTTATTGATGATGGATTTTTGTTTGGCTTGATAGCTCAACGTTAGCGGCGGCAATTGTCCATTCACCACCTTGCGGATATCGACAGGCGACTGGTTCACACCGCTTTTACAGGTGTGATAATCGGCGTGCAGATTGCCCCATTCATCCGGCGCTTCATAAGACCAGTTTGAGCTGTGAGCGTGCGCATACGATGCCATGCTTGTCAGCAGAGCGAATAAACAAAGTTTCTTTTTCATCATCCATTACTTTCAGCGATTTATCGAAGTGAAATGCCATCAAAGGCATTGCCAGCAGGGATAGCGCTATCGCCTGGAGCAGGATTGTAATGACTGAAATGTAAAGAAACGGCAACGGATGAGAAGGGCTGGCGCTTTGAGACGGGTCTCAGAAAAATAGTACGGCTTGCCAGTCAGTTAGCCCGACTGGCAAGCGGGCAGGTTAGCGGCGTACGCCGGTGATGCGGCACCACTCTTCTTTCTCTGCAACCGCGTCGAGCTCAAAACGCTCAGCGTAGGCTTCACACACGCTTTCAGCCTGGCTCGCTAACACGCCGGACAATCCAAGATGACCGCTGGCTTTCGGCAGCACGCTAATCAGCGGTGCCAGCTCACGCAGCGGACCCGCGAGGATGTTGGCGACCACCACGTCAGCCTGCAAGTTTTCCGGCTGCTGGTGGGGCAGATAGAGCGCCAGACGCTCAGAGACGCCATTACGCTCGGCGTTATCACGGCTGGCCTGAATCGCCTGCGGATCGATATCAATGCCGATCGCCTGCGCCGCGCCCAATTTCAGTGCAGCGATAGCGAGAATGCCGGAGCCACAGCCAAAGTCGATCACCGTTTTGCCCTGCAGATCCAGGCCATCAAGCCAGGTCAAACACATCGATGTGGTAGGATGCGTGCCGGTACCAAAGGCGAGGCCCGGATCCAGCATCACATTGACGGCATTTGGATCCGGCACATCGCGCCAGCTTGGGCAGATCCACAGACGCTCACCGAAACGCATCGGGTGGAAGTTATCCATCCATTCGCGCTCCCAGTCTTTATCTTCGATCTGCTCGATCTTATGGCGAAACGCGGATCCCAGCAGCGGATGCTGGCTTAACTCGGCCACCACATCGCTCATCTCGGTTTCAGCGTCGAACAGGCCGATGACATCGGTATCGCCCCACAGCAGCGTTTCGCCCGGCAGCGGCTCGTACACTGGATTGTCGTGCGTGTCCTGAAAAGTGACCGACACCGCGCCAACCTCCATCAGCGCATCGCTCAGGGTTTCGGCGTTTTCGCCGGTGCTGTTAATTTTGATTTGAATCCAAGGCATAGCGTTTCTCTTTATTCCAGTGCCGCGGCATGCTTTGCAGGCGTGCGGCCAAACAGATTGCCCACCAGGAAGGCCAGCAGGCTTAAGGTCAATGACGGAACGATCGGGTGGAAGCCCCACCACTCAATATTCAGGCTGGCAAGCAGCGTATAGCATCCCGCGCCGACCAGCATGCCGCTGATCGCACCGGTGGAGTTGGCGCGCTCCCAGTACAAACCCAGCACCAGCGGCCATAGAAATACCGCTTCAAGGCCACCAAATGCCAGCAGATTCAGCCAGATAATCATATCGGGCGGATTCCACGCTGCCAGCAATAGCAGCACACCGAGCACAAAAGTGATGGTGCCTGACAGCATGCGCAGGCGCGCTTCATTTTCACTGTGCTGCGGGGCAATACGCAGGTAGAGATCTTTGATCAGCGTAGCGGAGGATTGCAGCAACTGCGCGTTGATGGTCGACATAATGGCCGCCATCGGCGCCGCAAGAAATACGCCCGCCGCCATGGGCGGTAATACGGTAATCATCAGCGTAGGAATCACGCGATCGGGGATGGTGAGATCGGGCAAAATTACGCGCCCCAGCGCGCCGGCCAGATGCATACCAAGCATCAGGATCACCACTACAATGGTGCCGAGTACAATGCCACGATGCATGGCTTTGCTGTCTTTATACGAAATACAGCGCACCGCGGTGTGGGGCAGACCAATCACCCCGAAACACACCAGCACGGCAAACGAGCTGAGGAAAGTTGGGTTGATGACATTGCCCACGCCTTCCGGTGAGGTCAGCTGCGGATCGATATCATGCAGTTTGGTCACTGCGGAGGCTAATCCGCCAGCGTGGTGAATCACTGCAAACAGCAGCAGGAAGGTGCCGATCAGCATTACCAAACCTTGCATCGCATCGTTCAGCACGCTGGCGCGGAAGCCACCGAAAGCGGTGTAGAGCGCGATGGTGCCGCCGAAGATCAGCAGGCCGGTGTCATAAGGAATGCCGGCCGCTGTTTCCAGCAGGCGCGCACCGCCGATGAACTGCACGGTCATTGCGCCGATAAACGCCACCAACAAACTGATGCTGGAGAGCCAAATCAGCAGCGTGCTGCCGTAGCGGCCATACAACATGTCGTTGAGCGTCACGGCGTTGTAGCGACGCGCCAGAATGGCGAATTTCTTGCCTAACACGCCAAGCGAAAGCCAGACGGCAGGCACCTGAATCATCGCCAGCAGCACCCAGCCAAGGCCATATTTATAGGCTGCGCCGGGGCCGCCAATGAACGAGCTGGCGCTGATATATGTGGTGGTGATGGTCATGGCCAGCACAAAGCCGCCCATCGAACGGCTGCCGAGGAAGTATTCGCTCAGGAAGTTGCCCTGACGCTGCTTGCGCATGGCAAACACCGACAGCGCGGCGATCAGCACCAGATAGGCCAACAGCGGAAGAATGATTTCAGAGTCCATCGTTATCCTCCAGCGACATGTCGCGGAACAGCACTCGAACCATCAGCCAGCACAACACAATAAATAGCAGCGGGGCGAACAGACACGAAAGCTCGAACCACCTTGGTAAGCCAAAGACGCCGATCTCATTGCCGCCCAGCCAGGCAGAAAGTCCCCAAACGGCAAGGTAGGCCAGCGTCAGATAAAGTGACCAGCGCGCCTCTTTGTTCGCTTGTAAAAAACGCCAATCCATTATGTAACCTCAAAGGCGACAAAAATGAAAAAGGCCGGAGTTAACCGGCCTCTGCTTTGCTCTGCGCTGCAATTACTTCTCTTGCAGGCCGAGTTTTTTCTCCAGATAGTGGATGTTGGTGCCACCCTGCTGGAAGTTTTCGTCGGACATGATTTTCATCTGCAGCTCAATGTTGGTCTTGATGCCGTCGATGATCAGTTCCGCCAGCGCATTCTTCATGCGCGAAATTGCCACGTCACGGTTTTCACCGTAGGTAATCAGCTTACCAATCATGGAATCGTAGTAGGGTGGCACGCTGTAACCGGCATAGATATGCGATTCCCAACGTACACCAAAGCCGCCCGGCGCGTGGAAACGGGTGATCTTGCCTGGGCTTGGCAGGAAGGTGTTGGGATCTTCGGCGTTGATACGGCATTCAACCGCATGACCGCGAATCACCACGTCTTCCTGTTTGATCGATAGCGGCTGACCAGCAGCAATACGCAGCTGCTCTTTGATCAGATCGACGCCGGTGATCATCTCAGTCACCGGATGCTCCACCTGAATACGGGTGTTCATCTCGATGAAGTAGAACTCACCGTTTTCGTACAGGAACTCGAAGGTACCTGCACCGCGATAGCCGATATCGATACAGGCTTTAGAGCAGCGCTCACCGATGTAGCGACGCAGTTCCGGCGTGATGCCTGGCGCTGGCGCTTCTTCGACGACTTTCTGGTGACGACGCTGCATTGAGCAGTCACGTTCCGCCAGATAGATCGCGTTACCCTGGCCATCGGCCAGCACCTGAATCTCAATGTGGCGTGGATTCTCGAGGTACTTCTCCATGTACACCATGTCGTTGTTGAAAGCCGCTTTGGCTTCCGCTTTCGTCATGTTGATGGATTGCTCAAGATCCTTGTCGCTGCGCACTACGCGCATACCGCGACCGCCGCCACCGCCGGAGGCTTTGATGATCACCGGATAACCGATGCGCTTAGCGAAGGCACGGTTTTTTTCCATGTCGTCGGTCAGCGAGCCATCAGAACCTGGCACGGTGGGTACGCCTGCTTTCTTCATGGCGGTGATGGCAGACACTTTGTCGCCCATCAGGCGAATGGTGTCGGCTTTCGGGCCAATGAAGATAAAGCCTGAACGCTCAACCTGCTCGGCGAAATCGGCGTTCTCAGAGAGGAAGCCGTAACCCGGGTGGATCGCGACCGCGCCGGTAATTTCAGCGGCGGAGATCAGTGCCGGGATGTTCAGGTAGCTTTTGACTGAAGGTGGCGGGCCGATGCAGACGGTCTCGTCTGCCAGCAGCACGTGCTTCAGGTCACGGTCCGCGGTGGAGTGCACGGCAACAGTCTTAATGCCCAGCTCTTTGCAGGCACGCAGAATGCGCAGCGCGATCTCACCACGGTTAGCAATGACAATTTTATCCAGCATGCTTCGCCTCGTTATTCGATGATGACCAGCGGCTCGTCAAATTCAACCGGTTGGCCGCTTTCGACCAGAATCGCCTTCACAACGCCGGATTTGTCGGCTTCGATCTGGTTCATCATTTTCATCGCTTCAACGATGCACAGGGTATCGCCGGCATTCACTTTCTGGCCAACTTCAACGAAAGCTTTCGCGTCTGGGCTTGGCGTGCGATAGAAAGTGCCGACCATTGGTGAACGCACGATGTGGCCACTGATTTCTGGTTTAGCGGCTTCTGCTGCAACCGGTGCGGCAGGCGCCACCGCGGTGGACAGCGCAGGCTGCTGCTGCATCATTGGCGCAGCATAAGCCTGCTGCATCATTGGGTAGCCGGCATTTGCAGGTGAACGGCTGATACGAACGGACTCTTCGCCCTCGGAGATTTCCAGCTCGGAGATGCCAGACTCTTCAACCAGTTCGATCAGTTTCTTAATTTTACGAATATCCATGAGTGTGGTTCCGTACTCTGTTTAATTGGAATGTGACAGGCGTTTTACTGCCGTTTGTAAAGCCCACGCGTATCCATCAGCGCCAAGTCCACAGATGACGCCGGCAGATACATCGGAAAGATAGGAGTGATGTCGGAACGGTTCGCGTGCATGCACGTTCGAGAGATGCACCTCAATAAAAGGAATGCTAACCGCCAACAGGGCATCACGCAGTGCAACGCTGGTATGCGTGAACGCAGCAGGATTGATGATGATGTAATCCACGTTGCCGCGGGCTTCGTGAATACGGTCAATCAACTGAAACTCTGCGTTCGATTGCAAATGACTCAATTTCACATGGTGCTGATCGGCCTGTTGCGTTAGATCGCCGACGATTTGCGCCAGCGTAGTGTGACCATACTTATCAGGCTCGCGCGTTCCCAGTAGATTCAGGTTGGGACCGTTCAAAAGCAGTATGTGAAATTTGTGCGCCATCTTGCTGCTATCTCCTGCAATCAGTAAGGCATCGCGTAAAATACCGCGACATCTTGCGTTTGTCACCCTTGCGGATGAAAAACCAGACTTCGCTTGCAATAAAGCCGGGCATTATATCCGTTTCGTCGACATTCGCAGCAAAATACTGGTCTTATCTGCGAAGTTGATCGAATGCGGCCCGAAGGCCACACTTTTTAACAGATCTCGCGGGAGGAACACAACCGTGCGGGAATTATCTGGGGAGACGTTTACGCAACTTATTGTAACGCCACGCTAACAGCGCAATGGCCAGCACGGCGTAGATCACCGGCTGCGGGGAGAGCACTTTCACTGACCAGATATAGTGTATCGGCACGAGGATCGCGACCAGATAGACGCCGTTATGCACCGTTTGCCAGCGACGACCCAGTTTGCGCTGCATGCGCTGAAATGAGGTGATGGCGAGGGCGAAGAGAATAATCCAGCTGATCATCCCCAGTAACAAATAAGGACGCGAAACCAGCTCGCTGCCGAGTAAACGCAGATTATCGTAGCCAAGTTCCAGCAGGTAGTAGCTGGTAAGGTGCAAACTGGCCCAGGCGAAACACCACACGCCGAGCAGGCGGCGAGTGCGAATCAGCAGCGGCTGTTTCAGGTAGCGTGTCAGCGGGCTGACCAGCAGCGTGGCGAGCAGCAACTTTAGCGCCATTCTGCCGGTAAAATGCTGGATATCTTTCGCCGGATCAGCGCTCAGCCAGCCCTGACTCGCTGCCATAAACAGATAAACAAACGGCAGAAAAGCCGCCAGATGCAGCACCACTTTTAACGCGGTGATGTGGCGTAAAGAGAGGCGCACTCAATAGTTCTCCCGTAAATCCAGGCCGCGATACAGCGACGCCACCTCTTTCGCGTAGCCGTTGAACAGCAGCGTAGGTTGGCGATCAACCTTCAGAATGCCGCCCGCACCGATAAAGCGCTCGGTTGCCTGCGACCAGCGCGGATGATTCACATGCGGGTTCACATTGGCGTAGAAACCATACTCATTGGCGGCGATCTGGCTCCAGGTCGTTGGCGGGCGATCGTGCGTCAGCGTAATCTTCACAATCGATTTAATCCCTTTAAAGCCATATTTCCACGGCACCGTCAGGCGAATCGGTGCGCCATTCTGCGGCGGCAGCGCTTTGCCATACACGCCGGTACTCAGCAGCGTCAGCGGATGCATCGCTTCATCAAGCCGCAAGCCTTCCACATAGGGATAATCCAGCCCGCCGCCGATAAAGCGATCTTTCTGACCCGGCATTTGGTCAGGTGCGTACAGCGTTTCAAACGCCACAAAGCGCGCATTGCTGGTGGGTTCAGCCAGTTTGAGCAGCTTGTTGAGTTCAAAACCGACCCACGGAATCACCATCGACCAGGCTTCGACACAGCGCATGCGGTAGATGCGCTGCTCCATGGCAAAACGCTTGAAGATGTCATCCATATCCAGCGTGATCGGTTTGGCAACTTCGCCTTCGATACGCAGCTTCCACGGATCGGTTTTCAGCGTGCCAGCGTTGGCAGCAGGATCGGCTTTATCAAGGCCAAATTCATAGAAGTTGTTATAACCTGACACCTTATCAAACGGCGTGAGCGGCAAATCGGCTTGCCATTCAGCCGGTTTAGTAAAATCTAAATCACGGCCAGCGGGCGCGGGCGGACGATCATTGCCTTTAAACCAGCTCAGCACATCGGCTTGCGCGGTGCCGGGTAAACTGGCTGCTGCTGCGCCTAATCCCAACGCTTTCAGCACCTGACGGCGGCGCATATTAAAGACGCTTTCTGGCGTGACGTCGGCTTCTGTGAGCAAGTGCTTCAGGTTCATGACGTTCTCCTGTGAATAGTAAATTATGACCAGCATGCTCAACTTCAGTGTCAGGCGCGAACTTGCGGGGAAAAATGTGAAATTTCCTGGCGCATCGCCCTCTTTGAGAATAGGACGAAAAAGCCCATAGCAAAGTCAGGCCATCACGGTTTAACGCTATACTCGCGCCGTAGCGCTTATCATGCTGTGTTATGTGCGATTTTGATGCCAGTCTGGCGCTGAATCACACCTTGATTTGTGCTATTTTGCTCAGGTTTGCGCCAGGGGTAAGCGTGGCGCCGACGGATTAACACCGTTCATAACCGCAGTGATGCAGGCACAGGGATGCGATTAACAACTAAATTTTCTGCGTTTATCACCTTATTAAGTTTACTGGCGATGATATTGATGCTGGTGGGCTGCGCTTTTAGTTTTATCTGGCTATCGCAGCAGCGCGTGGAAACGCGGATGCAAACGCTGGCGACTGAAGTGGATAAAGCACTGGCTTCACAATCGCCGCAGGAAATCACGCAGTGGCTGACGCGCATGATGCCGGTGGTCAATGCCGAACAGGTGCAACTGCTGAACGGCGATACGTTAGTGTTCAGTTTAGCCCGCCATGAAAATCCGATGTTAGAAGATGAGCCTAATCGCTTTGTGCAGTTCGATTTGCCCCTGACGCATTCGCCGGGCCTCGAACTGCGCGTGGTGGTGCTGGATCCGGCCAAAACGCTGTTTCGCTCCTTTACCGGCACTTATACGCTGGTGGTCCTGTTTACGGTCGTCGCGATCATGTGCGTGCTGCTGGTCATGACCAACCGTTGGCTCAAGCGGCGCTGGCAGGATATGGAACAGTTAGAAGCGCGCGCCGATCGCATTCTGACCGGTGAACGTCATTCGCAGGGTGACCATGCGGCGGAATGGCCGCCGAAAGCCAGTCGCGCCATCGATGCGCTGCTGGGCGATTTGCAGGAAGCGGGCGAGCAGCGTTTACGCATCGATACCTTAATTCGCACCTTTGCGGCGCAGGATCCGCGTACCGGCCTGAACAATCGTTTGTTCTTTGATAACCAATTGGCGACATTGCTGGAAGATCAGGAAGATGTCGGCACGCACGGCGTGGTGATGATGGTGCGTCTGCCGGACCTCGATATGCTGCACGAAACCCTCGGCCCAACGCTGGTGGAAGAGTATCTGTTTGATTTGATTAATATGCTATCGACCTTTGTGCTGCGCTATCCGGGCGCGCTGCTGGCGCGATATTTCCGCAGTGACTTCGCCGTCTTGCTGCCGCATCGCACTTTAAAAGAAGCCAACAGCATTGCCGATCAACTGATTAATGCCGTCGATTCACTGCCGCCGATGCGCATGGTCGATCGTGATGATTTGATCCACATCGGCATCAGCGCGTGGCGCAGCGGTCAGAGCGTGTCGCAGGTGATGGAAAATGTGGAGATGGCTACGCGGCGTGCGGCATTGCAGGGCGGTAATAGCTGGTCGGTTGGCGAAGGCAATACGCTGGATATGGGGCGTGGCAGTGTGCGCTGGCGGACCTTGCTGGAGAACACGCTCAATCGTGGTGGTCCGCGACTGTACCAAAAGCCGGCGGTGTTGCTGGATGGAAAAGTCCATCATCGTGAATTACTGACGCGTGTGTTTGATGGCGACAAAGAAGTGGTGTCGGCTGAGTTTATGCCGCTGGTATTGCAGCTGGGTATGACTGACAGCTGGGATCGTCAACTGGTGACGCGCATCGCGGCGCTTTCGGAAGTGTGGCCGGACGAAACTCTGGCACTTCCCGTGAATATTGATTCGCTGTTGCAGCGGCCTTTTCAGCGCTGGCTGCAAAAACTGCTGCTGCAGTGCAGCAAATCGCAAAGAAAACGTTTTTTATTTGAACTTGCTGAGGCCGACGTTTGTCAACACATCAGCCGTTTAGTGCCGGTTTTTCACATGTTAACCGCATTTGGCTGTCGCATTGCGGTGGATCAGGCTGGTTTGACGGTGGTGAGCAGCGCTTATATCAAACAATTCCCGATAGAAGTGATTAAACTTGCGCCGGGTTTGGTACGCAATATTGAACGACGCACCGAGAACCAGCTGTTTGTGCAGAGCTTGCTGGAAGTGTGTAAGTCATCGCCAACTCAAGTTTTCGCCGCGGGTGTGCGAACACGCGCGGAGTGGCAAACGCTGTCGGGATTAGGTGTTTCGGGCGGGCAGGGCGATTTCTTTGCGCCTTCGTTGCCGGTCAACAGTAATGTAAAGAAACACTCGCAACGTTATCGAATTTAGACCTTCAGCGCGCGAAGTGCAGGCTGATGGCTGTTTTTATCGCTTATTAGTGCCGGAGCGCGCGATGCTGGCGGCTGGAAATGTTAGATTTTATGTCGAAATTCGCCGGCTAGCGCCGGGGCAATTTAGGTTAAAACGGCGAGTTAACGCCATTTAACTGCGGCAAAAGACCCTACGATCAGGCCAAAAAAGTATTCAGCGTATTTTTTCACCGAAGCCGAACGTTTTTGCGCCTTGTAGCGGCTTCGCGTGGTTGGTAAAGTAGGCGGATTTTATTTTCCGCCCCCAGCTTGCAGGATTATCCCTTAGTATGTTTAAAAAATTTCGTGGCATGTTTTCCAATGACTTGTCCATTGACCTGGGTACCGCGAATACCCTGATTTACGTGAAAGGACAAGGCATCGTGTTAAACGAGCCTTCTGTGGTTGCCATTCGTCAGGATCGTGCCGGCTCCCCAAAGAGCGTAGCGGCTGTCGGTCATGACGCTAAGCAGATGCTGGGCCGTACGCCGGGCAACATCGCTGCTATCCGTCCTATGAAAGATGGCGTGATCGCCGACTTCTTCGTTACCGAAAAAATGCTGCAGCACTTCATTAAGCAAGTGCATAGCAATAGCTTTATGCGTCCAAGCCCGCGTGTGCTGGTCTGCGTACCGGTGGGTGCGACCCAGGTTGAGCGTCGCGCCATCCGTGAATCTGCACAGGGTGCAGGCGCACGCGAAGTGTTCCTGATTGAAGAGCCAATGGCGGCGGCGATTGGTGCAGGTCTGCCGGTTTCTGAAGCAACCGGTTCTATGGTGGTGGATATCGGTGGTGGTACCACTGAAGTAGCAGTGATCTCGCTGAACGGCGTGGTTTACTCCTCTTCTGTGCGTATTGGTGGTGACCGCTTCGATGAAGCTATCATTAATTATGTTCGCCGCAACTACGGTTCACTGATTGGTGAAGCGACTGCAGAGCGTATCAAGCATGGTATCGGTTCTGCTTATCCGGGCGATGAAGTACACGAGATTGAAGTTCGCGGCCGTAACCTGGCAGAAGGTGTGCCACGTGGCTTTACCCTGAACTCGAACGAGATTCTTGAAGCGCTGCAGGAACCGCTGACCGGCATAGTGAGCGCGGTGATGGTTGCACTGGAACAGTGCCCGCCAGAGCTGGCCTCTGACATCTCCGAGCGCGGTATGGTGCTGACCGGAGGTGGCGCATTGCTGCGTAACCTCGATCGCCTGCTGATGGAAGAGACCGGTATTCCGGTGGTCGTGGCAGAAGATCCGCTGACCTGCGTAGCACGCGGCGGTGGTAAAGCGTTGGAAATGATCGACATGCATGGCGGCGATTTGTTCAGCGAGGAGTAATTCCTCAACGGCTGAGGCCCTGGTCAAATTGCGCAGGGAATAGCGCCTATGCTGACGCTGCTGCTGCAACGCACGACGGCGAAATGCGTCCAGCCCTGAGGCGTTGGTGATTTAGGCTAACGCTTCTTCCCTGATGTCGAGGAACACGCAGAATTTATGAAGCCGATTTTTAGCAGGGGACCTTCCCTGCAGTTGCGCCTCTTTCTGGCAGTCATTGTGGCTATCGCGATTATTATCGCCGATAGCCGCGTGAGCTCCTTTTCCCAGATCCGCAACTACCTGGACACATCGGTCAGTCCATTTTATTTTTTGGCCAACGGGCCAAGACAACTTCTTGATGGCGTTTCCGAAACCCTGGCGTCACGTCAGCAATTGGAACTGGAAAATAAAGCACTGCGCCGTGAGCTCTTCCTGAAAAACAGTGACTTGCTGATGCTGGGGCAATATAAGCAGGAAAACGCGCGTCTGCGCGAACTGCTTGGCTCGCCGCTGCGCCAGGATGAGCACAAGATGGTAACGCAGGTGATCTCCACCGGCACCGATCCTTATACCGATCAGGTGGTTATCGACAAAGGCAGCGTAAACGGCGTTTACGAAGGCCAGCCGGTGATCAGTGATAAAGGTGTAGTCGGTCAGGTGGTCGCGGTCGGTCAGGTGACCAGCCGCGTACTGTTGATTTGCGACGCGTCGCATGCGTTGCCGATTCAGGTGCTGCGTAATGATATTCGTGTTATAGCCGCCGGTAATGGCTGCAGCGAAGATCTGCAGCTGGAGCATCTACCGGGCAACACCGATATTCGCGTGGGCGATGTGTTAGTCACGTCTGGCCTGGGCGGCCGCTTCCCGGAAGGTTATCCGGTTGGCGTGGTCTCTTCGGTGAAAGTCGATACGCAGCGCGCTTACACGGTGATTCAGGCGCGTCCAGCCGCTGGCTTGCAGCGATTGCGCTATCTGCTGCTGCTGTGGGGCGCGGATCGCAACGGCGTCGCACCGATGGCACCGGACGAAGTGCATCGCGTGGCCAACGAACGTTTAATGCAGATGATGCCGCAGGTGCTGCCGCCAGCAGGCGAAATGGGCCCACCGGCACCGGATACTTTGCAGTCTTCGCAGCAAATGGGGCCACCGCAACCCGCTAACAGCAGTCGTTCGCAAGGGAATTCTGCGAACACACGCGGAGGCCAGCCTTGAGTCGATATCGCAGCCAGGGCCGATGGGTTATCTGGCTGTCCTTTCTGATTGCCCTCATCCTGCAAATCATGCCGTGGCCGGAACAGATCTATATGTTCCGGCCATCATGGCTATTGCTGATCCTCATTTATTGGGTGCTGGCGCTGCCGCATCGGGTGAATGTTGGTACCGGTTTTTGTCTTGGTGCCATTATGGATCTGGTGGCGGGTTCAACGCTGGGCGTGCGCGCATTAGCCTTTAGCATCATCGCGTATCTGGTGGCCTTTAAATTTCAGTTATTCCGAAACTTAGCGTTGTGGCAGCAGGCATTAATGGTTATGGTGCTGTCCCTTGCGGTGGATGTGATTGTTTTCTGGGCAGAATTCCTGGTGATCAACGTCTCTTTCCGCCCGGAAATCTTCTGGAGTAGCGTGGTCGACGGCGTCCTGTGGCCCTGGCTATTCTTATTGATGAGAAAGATTCGCCGTCAATTCGCTGTTCAGTAAGGAATACTATGATAAGCCTGTACCTCGCATCCGGTTCACCGCGTCGACGTGAGCTGTTAACGCAGCTTGGTCTGCAATTTGAACGCCTGATTACCCACGTAGAAGAGCAGCGTCAGCCTGAAGAAGCGGCTGACGCTTACGTGCGTCGTCTGGCGTCAGATAAGGCGCGCGCGGGCGTTGCGGTGGCACCGCAGGATCTGCCGGTGCTGGGTGCTGATACCATCGTGGTGCTGAACGGTGAAGTTCTGGAAAAACCGCAGGATGCCGCGCACGCCGCCGCGATGCTGAGCAAGCTGTCGGGACAAACTCATCAGGTGATGACCGCGGTGGCGCTGGCCGATACGCAGCGTGAGCTGGATTGTCTGGTGACCACGGACGTGACCTTCCGCACGATGACGGCGGAGGAAATTTCGCACTATATTGCCAGTGGCGAGCCGATGGATAAAGCCGGCGCGTACGGAATTCAGGGCCTTGGCGGCAATTTTGTCCGCAAGATTAATGGAAGTTATCACGCCGTGGTGGGATTGCCGCTGGTTGAGACCGGTGAGCTGCTGAGTCGTTTTCAGTCACTGCGGGCGTTAAGGGGACAAGATGACGGCTGAACTGCTGGTAAATGTGACACCTTCAGAAACCCGTGTTGCCTACATTGATGGCGGCATTCTGCAGGAAATCCACATTGAGCGTGAAGCACGACGTGGCATCGTGGGCAACATCTATAAAGGACGCGTCAGTCGCGTCTTACCTGGCATGCAGGCGGCCTTTGTCGATATCGGCATGGAAAAAGCCGCCTTTCTGCACGCTTCCGACATCATGCCGCACACCGAATGCGTGGCGGGTGATGAGAAGAAAAATTTTGTGGTGCGCGACATTGGCGAGCTGGTGCGTCCCGGCCAGGATCTGATGGTGCAGGTGGTGAAAGATCCGCTGGGCACCAAAGGTGCGCGCCTCACCACCGACATTACTTTGCCCTCGCGCTATCTGGTGTTTATGCCTGGCGCGTCACACGTCGGCGTCTCGCAGCGTATTGAGAGCGAGGCCGAGCGTGAACGACTGAAAACGGTGGTTGCAGCGCACTGTGACGATCTCGGCGGCTTTATTATTCGTACCGCTGCGGAAGGCATTGGTTCAGAAGAGTTGTCGCAGGATGCCGCTTTCCTGAAACGTTTGTGGACCAAAGTCAGCGAGCGTAAAAAGCGTAATCAGACGCGCTGCCTGCTCTACGGTGAACTGGCATTAGCGCAGCGCGTGCTGCGTGATTTCGCCGGTGCCGCGCTGGATCGCATTCGCGTGGACTCACGTTTGACCTGTGATTTGCTGGTGGAATTTACCAGCGAATATATTCCGGAAATGGCCAGCAAGCTGGAGCTTTACAGCGGCAAACAGCCGATTTTTGATCTGTTCGACGTTGAGAACGAAATCCAGCGTTCGCTGGAGCGTAAGGTCGAGCTAAAATCCGGCGGCTATCTGATTATCGATCAAACCGAAGCCATGACCACGGTGGATATCAACACCGGTGCGTTTGTCGGACACCGCAATCTCGACGAGACCATCTTCAACACCAACATTGAAGCGACGCAAGCGATCGCGCGTCAGCTGCGACTGCGCAACCTCGGCGGCATCATCATTATCGATTTCATCGACATGAGTAACGACGAGCATCGCCGCCGCGTGCTGCATTCGCTGGAGAGCGCGCTGAGCAAAGATCGGGTGAAAACCGGCATCAATGGTTTCTCGGCGCTCGGTTTGGTGGAGATGACGCGTAAACGCACGCGTGAAAGTATTGAACATGTGCTGTGCGCCGATTGCCCGGTGTGTAAAGGGCGCGGCACCTTGAAAACGGTGGAAACCGTCTGCTATGAGATCATGCGTGAAATTGTGCGCGTGCATCACGCCTACGATTCCGACCGTTTCCTGGTGTACGTTTCCCCGGCGGTGGGCGACGCGCTGAAGGGCGAAGAGTCACACGCGCTGGCGGAAGTGGAGATTTTCGTCGGGAAACAGGTCAAAGTTCATGTTGAACCGCTCTATACCCAAGAGCAGTTTGATGTCGTCATGATGTGATTTTGAGGTTGAGTTCCGCAAGCCAACGGACAGCAAGGAGAGGTGTGTGAGGCGGTTGCCGAGGATTTTGTTACTGCTGCTCGCCGCAATCATCGTAATTGTGGCGCTGCTGGTCAGCGGGTTGCGCCTCGTGATGCCGCACCTCAACAGTTATCGCAGCGATATTCTGCAGACGATCTCACGCGTCAGCGGCGTCACGGTGACGGCCAGCGAACTGCAGGGCAAATGGGAGAATTTTGGCCCGACGCTGCAGATGCGCAATCTCAACGTCGCGATGCAGGAAGATGGGCAACTGACCATCGGCCGCGTCAATCTGGCGCTCAATGTGTGGCAATCGCTGCTGCACTGGCGCTGGCAATTCCGCGATCTCACCTTCTGGCAGCTGCATCTCGAAACCAACCATCCGCTGTTCACCAGTGACGAACAGAAGAACAGCTTCAAACCGGCGCAAATTAACGATCTGTTTTTGCGTCAGTTCGATCACTTCGATCTGCGCGACAGCAGCATCCGTTTTCTGACGCCGTCCGGCCAGCATGCTGAACTGGCGATTCCACGCCTTACCTGGCTGAACGAAAATACCCGTCACCGCGCCGAGGGCGAAGTGAGCCTCTCCAGTTTTACCGGCCAGCATGGCGTGGTGCAGGTGAGGCTCGATCTCAACGACAGCAACGGTTTACTCAGCGATGGCCGCATCTGGATGCAGGCCGATGATGTGGATGTGCGACCGTGGATTGGTCCGTGGCTGCGTGATAACACCAGCCTTGAAAGCGCGCGCTTCAGTCTGGCCGCGTGGGCGAATTTGCGCGATGGCGATCTCTACGCCGGTGATTTGCTGTTGAGCAAAGGTGGCGCGCGCTGGCGCGGCGAGCAGGGCGATCATCAATTAGAGGTTGATGGCTTAACCGCGCACTTGTCGCGCTACCAGAATGGCTGGAGCCTTTCGGTACCGCAAACCCGCTTGAGAACGGATGGCATCGCATGGGCGCCAGGACATTTTTCCCTGCTGTGGAAGCCAGAAGATAAGCAGATGCTCGGCGCCAACAGTGCGCCGGAGATGCGCGTGCGTGCCACGCAGCTGGATTTAGAACGTCTGGCGCCCGTCGTTCCGCTGTTTGCACCGCTTTCCCCAACCTTGCTGGATAACTGGCGTGCGCTACAGCCACGCGGCCACATTGATGCGCTGGCGCTGGATATCCCGCTGCAGCAGCCTGAGCAAACGCGTTTGCAGGTGAAATGGCGCGATCTCGCCTGGCAACAGTGGGAATTACTGCCGGGTATCAGCAATCTCAGCGGGAGCGCCAGCGGCAGCTTAAACAACGGCTTGCTGGATGTGGCGATGGGCCAGGCGGAAGTACCGTACGGCGATATGTTTCAGGCTCCGCTGCAGATTAAACAGATCACTGGCCAGCTCAACTGGCTACGCGATGCTAACGGCTTAACGCTGGATGGACATCAGCTGGATGTGCAGGCCCGTTCGCTGTGGGCACGCGGCGATTTCCGCTACCAGCAGAATTTGGGTAGCGCGCCGCGCCTCGATATTCTCGCCGGAATTCGCGTTACCGATGCTGGCGATGCGTGGCGCTATTTCCCGCAGCAGCTGATGGGCCACGATCTTACTCACTATCTCAGTGACGCGATTAAAGGCGGGCAGGTGGATAACGCCACGCTGCTGTTTGCTGGCGATCCCTCGCTGTTCCCGTTCAAACACAATGACGGCATGTTTGAAGTTTGGGTTCCGCTGCGCAATGCCACCTTCCAGTTCCAGCCCGGCTGGCCAGCGCTGGAAAACCTCGACATCAATCTCGACTTCCTCAACAACGGTTTGTGGATGAAAGCCGATAAAACCAGGCTCGGCGAGGTTGATGCGCGCAACGTCAGCGCGGTGATCCCGGATTACCTAAAAGAGAAGTTGATCATCGATGGCGATATCAGCGGCGAAGGCAAAAAAATCGCTGACTATTTCGAGCAAACACCGCTGAAACCGACGCTCGGCGCGGCGCTGCAGGAGCTACAGATTGGCGGCAATGTGCGCGGCACGTTGAATCTTGATATTCCACTGGATGGCGAGCAGGTGCACGCCAGCGGCAATGTGATGCTGAACAACAACAGCCTGCATATCAAGCCGTTAAATACCACGCTGAACAATCTCACCGGCCGCTTCCGTTACAATAACGGCAATCTGGAGAGTGAAGAGCTGCAGGCCAACTGGTTCGGACAGCCAACCGGCGTGAGTTTCAGCACGAAAGAGAATCCCAATGATTTTGGCGTGAACGTCAAACTGCTGGGCGATTGGCAGCCAGGTAAACTCAAGGTGCTGCCGGATGCCATCACGCGTCAGTTAGACGGCTCTTTACCGTGGCAGGGCAATGTGGATATCACGCTGCCGCATAAAGGCGGCGCAACCTACAAAGTGGCACTGCAAGGCGAGGGCAAAGCAGTAAGCAGTCACTTACCAGCACCGCTGGATAAAGCGGCTGGTGAAGCGATGCCGATTACCATCAACGCGGATGGCGATCTGAAAGGCTTTACCTTGAGCGGCAGCGTGCGCGAGCGCCATCGTTTCAATAGCCGCTGGATTCTGGAGCCGCAGCTGCGCGTTGATCGCGGGATCTGGCTGAATGATGCGAAAAGCACACCGAAGCTGCCCGAGAAGCGCGGCATGGAGCTGAATCTCCCGCCGCTGAATGGCGAAGCCTGGATGGGGATGATGGCTGGCGCGGGCAGTGCGCGTAACGCTCAGGGCGAGCCGGAAGTGGGCGGCGCGGCGCTGCCGGGCGACTTTATTCTGCGCACACCGGCGCTGACGCTTGGTGGTCAGCAATGGCACGACGTTAACGCTACCGTTACGCAGGGGCCAGCCGGCAATACCCACTTGCAGCTGGAGAGCCGTGAAGCACGTGGCAGTTTGCAGACGGCGCAGCGCTCTCCGTGGCAGATCAACCTGAGCTATCTTTACTACAATCCTGAATGGGCTGAGAAAAGCGATGGAAAATCATCGCCGTTTGGCGGCAACAGCAGAAACATCAACTTCAGCAGCTGGCCAGCGTTGCAGCTCAACTGTGATGAGTGCTGGATTCGCGGGCAGAAGTTTGGCCATATGCAGGCGAAGCTACAGCCGCAAGGCGATACGTTAGCACTTACTAACGCCTCGATTGATTCTGGCAGCTCTAAATTAAATGTGGCGGGTGAATGGGTGAATAAACCCGGCGATCAGCGCACTTCGCTGAAGGGCAGCCTGAGCGGCGACAACATCAATGACGCGGCTAACTGGTTTGGCATGAATACGCCGCTGCGCGATGCACCGTTTAAACTCGATTACGATCTGCACTGGCGTTCTGCGCCGTGGCAGCCATCGGAAGAGACGCTAAGCGGTACGCTGAAAACCCACTTTGGCAAAGGTCAGATCGCCGATGTGAACACCGGCCGTGCCGGGCAGTTGCTGCGCCTGTTTAGCTTTGATGCCTTGCTACGCAAGATGCGCTTCGATTTCAGCGACACCTTTAGTGACGGTTTCTATTTCGATTCGATCAACGGCACCGCGTGGATTGAAAACGGTGTGATGCGTACCGATAACCTGCTGGTGGATGGCCTGGAAGCGGATATCGCCATGAAGGGCAACATCGATTTGGTGAAGCGCCAGATCGACATGGAAGCGGTGGTCGCCCCGGAAATCTCCGCGTCGGTTGGCGTCGCCACTGCATTCGTCATCAATCCGGTGGTCGGTGCTGCGGTCTTCGCCGCCAGCAAAGTGCTGGGACCGCTGTGGAATAAGATTTCACTGTTGCGCTACCACATCAGCGGACCGCTGGATAAGCCGGAAATCAATGAAGTACTGCGCAAACCGCGTGAAGACGAGAAGAAGTGAATTTGACGCCGTCGGGTAATTGCCGCAGGCTATGACTATCCGAGCACATAATGAGTGAGAAACGATGACTCTGAATCTGGTAAGTGAGCAGTTGCTAACTGCGAACAGCATTAATCAGCAGGACCTTTATTCCCTGTTAGGGCAGCTTTCAGAACGTCGTCTGGATTATGCCGATCTCTATTTCCAGTCCAGTTTCCACGAATCCTGGGTGCTGGAAGACAAAATTATTAAAGATGGTTCTTACCATATCGATCAGGGCGTGGGCGTCCGCGCCGTGAGCGGCGAGAAAACCGGTTTCGCCTACGCTGACCAGATTTCCCTGAATGCACTGCGTCAGTCGTCTGAAGCGGCGCGCAGCATCGTGCGTGAACAAGGCAACGGTAAAGCGCATACCTTATCGGCGGTGCTGAACCGTTCGTTGTATGCGCCCGTTAATCCGCTGGATAGCCTGACGCGCGAAGACAAAATTGCCCTGCTGCACCGTGTTGATAAAGTGGCGCGTGCTGCCGATCCACGTGTGCAGGAAGTGAATGCCAGCTTGAGCGGTGTTTACGAACAGGTGCTGGTCGCCGCAACTGACGGCACGCTGGCCGCAGATATTCGTCCGCTGGTGCGTCTTTCCATCAGCGTGCAGGTGGAAGATCAGGGTAAACGCGAACGTGGCTCAAGCGGCGGCGGCGCGCGTACCGGTTATGAATTCTTCCTCGCTGATGAGAGCGGTGATGTGCGTGCCGATGCCTGGGCGCGCGAAGCGGTGCGCATGGCGCTGGTCAATCTCTCCGCCGTGGCGGCACCCGCTGGCATGTTGCCGGTGGTGCTGGGCGCAGGTTGGCCGGGTGTGCTGCTGCACGAAGCAGTTGGACATGGTCTGGAAGGTGACTTCAACCGTCGTGCGACATCGGTATTCAGCGGCAAAATGGGCCAGCTGGTGGCTTCAGAGCTGTGTACCGTGGTTGACGATGGCACCATTGAAGGTCTGCGCGGTTCACTGGCGGTCGATGATGAAGGCGTGCCGGGCCAGTACAACATGCTGATCGAAAATGGCGTGCTGAAAGGCTACATGCAGGACAAGTTGAATGCGCGCCTGATGGGCGTCAATCCAACTGGCAATGGTCGCCGTGAATCTTACGCGCACTTGCCAATGCCGCGCATGACCAACACTTACATGCTGGCAGGCAAATCGACGCCGCAAGATATCATTGAAAGCGTAGAGTACGGCATTTACGCGCCAAACTTCGGCGGCGGCCAGGTTGATATCACGTCCGGCAAGTTCGTGTTCTCCACCTCAGAAGCTTATCTGATCGAGAACGGCAAAGTGACGACGCCCGTGAAAGGCGCCACGCTGATTGGCTCCGGCATCGAAGCGATGCAGCAGATCTCGATGGTCGGCAACGATCTGGCGCTGGATAAAGGCGTCGGCGTATGCGGTAAAGAGGGACAAAGCGTACCGGTTGGCGTGGGTCAGCCAACGCTGAAGCTGGATAAAATCACCGTAGGTGGTACCGCCTAACGTTGTCAGGTCGCCATGTATGGCGACCTGAACATCTGCCCTCAACCTTTCCGATGCTGCTGATACTGCTGCGCTACCTGCCTGAAATACTCGGTCAGATAATCAATGCACACCTGCACTTTCAGCGGCAGCTTGTCTTTCTCAGTATAGAGCGCATAGACCGGGCGCGGCTCCGAGTGATATTGCGGGAACAGAATATCGATCTCCCCCGCATTGATCTCATCAATCACCCACATCAACGGCACATAGGCGATACCGCAACCTGCTTTAAGCCAGCGAATCAGCGTCTGCGAATCGTTGGTGACGAAACGGCCTTGCGGCGTAAGGCGGGTAACCAATCCTTCCGGCGCAACCAGTTCAAAAGTGTTATCCGGCCGCACGCTATATTCCAGCCACGAAAAATTATCGATCTCGCTGGGTTTTTCCGGCGTGCCATGCTGCGCCAGATAGCTCTTCGCCGCGCACACCACCATCGGCATTGCACCCAGCCGACGCGAGAACAAGTTCGAATCCTGCAGCGCGCCCACGCGCACCACCAAATCCAAACCGTTGGCAATCAAATCGGGAGCAGGAATGCCCGTCACCAGATTGACGCCCAAACCCGGATATTCGCGTAACATTTCGCTGGTCATCGCCGATAACACATTCTGCGCCATCGTCGATGAGCAGCCGATCCGTAGAATACCGATCGGCGTGTTGTTAAAGGCGTACAGCTGCTCGTGTACCTGCGACGCCTCCGCCAGCATGCGGCGACAGCCCTGAAAATAGATCTTTCCGGCCTCAGTCAGGCCAATGCTGCGCGTGCTGCGATTAAGCAATTTAACCTGTAACTCATCTTCCAGTTTGGCGACAATCTGGCTGATAGATGAAACGCTAAGCTGTAGCTGGCGCGCCGCGGCGGTAAATGAACCCAATTCAACCACTTTGGCGAAAATGGACATGCTTTTAAGTCGATCCATTGTTTACTCTGGCTAAAAAGTGATTTAGCTCACAATATGTAGAAAACGTATAGTCAAGCGCGTTACTATACGCGCGCTGGGTCTCTTCACTGCACCTGAACACGGCTGTGTTAGCCCGATGATACGCTATGATTAGCTCAACGCGGCCTGAATGTTGCCATCAGTTTATCCGTCATCCCCTGATCGTAAACCCAACGTGCTACACGGCACGTGGGCAGGTATCGGTGCAATCCGGCAAGGTCGAACTAAGGATCCGAAATGAGTGTGCTTCCGGTATTTGTCGTATTCGGGCTGAGTTTTCCGCCCATCTTCATTGAACTACTGGTTTCACTGGCGCTGTTCTGGCTGGTGAAACGCGTGCTAACGCCTAGCGGGATCTACGATCTGGTTTGGCATCCGGCACTGTTTAACACTGCGCTATATTGCTGCGTGTTTTACCTTGTATCCCGTTTATTCGTCTGAGGTTTTTTAAGTGAAAGCGCTAATAAGAAAAATCGCGCGATACGCGATTACACTCCTGCTGGTTGTCATCGCCATCGTGATCATCTTCCGCGCCTGGGTGTTCTACACCGAATCACCGTGGACGCGTGATGCCAAATTCTCTGCCGATGTGGTGGCGATCTCGCCTGACGTCACCGGCATCATCACTGACGTGCCGGTGCACGACAACCAGCTGGTGAAAAAAGGCGACACGCTGTTTGTGGTTGACCGTCCGCGCTACCAAAAAGCGCTGGACGAAGCCCAGGCGGATGTCGAGTATTACCAGGCTTTGGTGAGTGAAAAACGCCGTGAAGCCAGTCGCCGCAATCAGTTGGGGACCAGCGCGATGTCGCGTGAAGCGATTGAGCAATCCAATAACGATCTGCAAACCAGCGAGCATCAGCTGGCGAAGTCTGTGGCCACGCGCGATCTGGCGGTGATTGACCTCGATCGCACCACTATCAAAGCGCCATCTGACGGCTGGGTCACCAACCTCAATGTCTATCAGGGCGAATTCATCACGCGCGGCTCGGTAGCCGTGGCGTTGGTGCAACAGCACTCCTTCTATGTGCTGGCCTATATGGAAGAGACCAAGCTGGATGGCGTGCGTCCGGGCTTCCGCGCACAAATTACCCCGTTGGGGAGCAACGCGGTACTGCGTGGCACCGTTGACAGCATCGCGGCGGGCGTAACCAACAGCAGCAGCACCAGCGACAGCAAAGGCATGGCGACCATCGACTCGAATCTGGAGTGGGTGCGTCTTGCGCAGCGTGTGCCGGTGCGTATTCGTCTCGACGAGCAACCGGGCAACCGCTTCCCGGCGGGGACCACGGCGACGGTGGTGATCACCGGTGCGCAGGATCGCGAAACCAAAGTCTCGCCGCTGGCACAGTTGTTCAATCGCCTGCGTGAGTTTGGTTAAGCGAGGGCGATATGATTGAGTTTTTGCGTTTCCCGGTAAAGCTCACCTTCGCGCTGGTTGCGGCGTTGATGATTGGCTTTCACTTCAATCTGGAAACGCCGCGTTGGGCGGTAATGACCGCCGGCATCGTGGCCGGTGGTACCGCCTTTGCTGCGGGGGGCGATCCCTATTCTGGCGCGCTGCGCTATCGCGGCATTCTGCGCATCATCGGTACTTTTATTGGCTGTATCGCCGCGCTCACCATCATGATTGCCACGGTGCGCGCGCCGGTGGTGATGCTGCTGCTGTGCTGTATGTGGGCCGGCATGTGCGTGTGGCTCTCTTCGCTGATCAAAGTCGAAAACTCCTATGCGTTGGGTCTTGCCGGTTACACCGCGCTGATCATCGTGGTGACGGCGGATGCCAGCGGCGGCTTGACGCTGGCTCCGCAGTACGCGGTTGAGCGCTGCAGTGAAATCGTCATCGGTATTCTGTGTGCGATCCTCGCCGACATGCTGTTCTCGCCGCGTTCGATCAAAAAAGTGATTGAGCAGGAAGTGGACGCGCTGCTGGTGGCGCACTACAAATTGCTGCAGCTGTGCGTCGCGCATGAAGACAAAGAGGAAGTGGATAAAGCCTGGAGCGCGTTAGTGCGTCGCACCACGGCACTCAACGGCATGCGCGGCCAGCTGATGATGGAATCCTCACGCTGGAAAAACTCCAGCCGCCGCCTGCAAATGCTCAACACCTTATCGCTGACGCTGATCACGCAGGCCGCCGAAACTTTCCTGATTCAAAACTCGCGTCCGGAATACATTCCACCGCACTATCGTTTGCTGATCGAAAAAGAGGTCAACAGCGTCAACGATGTGCATAAGCGCATGAAGGTGATGCGTCGCCTGATTGGCGTGAGCAGCAAAACCGTGCCGGTGACGCTGGCGAGTTGGGTCGGCGCGGCCACTGAATATCTGCTGCTGATTAATGGCATTAAAAGTAATAGCCGCA
The DNA here is from genome assembly GCF_054903455.1 of Pantoea sp. y20. Taxonomy (NCBI): domain Bacteria; kingdom Pseudomonadati; phylum Pseudomonadota; class Gammaproteobacteria; order Enterobacterales; family Erwiniaceae; genus Pantoea; species Pantoea sp. y20. The sequence continues at coordinate 3,721,362 of NZ_CM142816.1, read as the reverse complement.
TCACCACGCTGGAAGAGAGCATTCTGCAGCGCGAGGTAGTAATTCAGGCGCGCTCTGCGGAAACCCATCACGCGATGATCAACGGTATACGTACCTTTGTCGCCACCGCGCTGGGATCGCTGTTCTGGCTGTATACCGGCTGGACATCAGGCAGCGGCTGCATGGTGATGCTGGCGGTGATTACCGCGCTGGCGATGCGTATGCCGAATCCGTTAATGATGGCGAAAGACTTCCTTTACGGCATGACGGTTGCGGTGCCGCTCGGCGCGCTCTACTTCATCTTTATTCTGCCCGCGACCCAGCAAAGTGCGCTGCTGTTGTGTATCGCCATAGGCGCGCTGGGTTTTATCGGCGGCATCTTCGTGCAGCGTCGTCAGTTGGGTACGCTGGGTGCGTTGATTGGTACCATCAACGTGCTGGTGCTGGATAACCCGATGAAGTTCGAGTTCAACGTATTCCTCGATAACGTGCTGGGCCAGGTGATTGGCTGCTTTGTAGCGATGATGGTGATTCTGCTGATTCGCGATAAATCCAAAGAGCGTACCGGACGTAAACTGCTGAATCGCTTTATGTATGCCGCAGTTGCTGCGCTGACCACTAATCAGGCGCGTCGTCGTGAAAATCACTTGCCGGCGCTGTATCAGCAACTGTTTTTGCTGCTCAACCTGTTCCCCGGCGATATCGATAAATACCGTATCGCGCTGACGCTGATTATCGGCCATCAACGCCTGCGCAATGCCGAAGTGCCGGTGAATGCAGATCTCTCGGCCTATCACCGCCAGCTGCGCTACACCGCCGACCGCATTATCTCCGCGACCAGCGATGATAAGCGGCGCTATTACTTCGAGCGGCTGCTGAAGGAGCTGGATGTGTATCAGGAAAAGCTGCAGCACTATGCTGCGCCTGATAACGTCACCGAGCCGGTGAAACGTCTGGCGCTGATGCTGGATAAGTATCAGAACACCTTAATACAAATCTGAAACTGGCCGCTGCAACCTGCAGCGGCCTTTTAGATCCCACGCTGACACAAAAACCTCTGATATTGGCATCTATACTTTCCTGACAGGACGCAAACTGACAGGAGAAAACCGATGTCCACTTCCCTGCAACAACACGAATTATTCAAGACCGGCTATTTTGCTGATGGTCAATGGCATAACGCCAGCGCCACCTTTGAGGTGACCAATCCTGCCACCGGCGAAGTTATCGCTAACGTGGCGAAAGCCGGCCAGCAAGAAACCGAACAGGCGATTGCCGCCGCGCAGCGTGCGTTTCCCGCCTGGCGCGATAAAACCGCCAAGGCGCGTGCCGAAATCCTCTATCGCTGGTATCAGCTGATCATCGAGAACAAAAGCTGGCTCGGCCAGTTGATGACGGCCGAGCAGGGTAAACCGCTTAAAGAAGCCGAAGGTGAAGTGGAATACGCCGCCAGCTTTATTCAGTGGTTTGCCGAGCAGGCGAAACGCGCCAACGGTGAAATCATCCCGCCGGCTAAACCAGGCTCGCGCATTCTGGCGACGCGGGAACCAATTGGTGTGGTCGCGGCGATCACGCCGTGGAATTTCCCAATGGCGATGCTGACGCGCAAACTTGGCCCCGCATTGGCCGCGGGCTGTACCGGCATCATCAAACCCGCTAACAACACACCGCTGAGCGCCTTCGCGTTGCTGGCGCTGGCGCAGAAAGCCGGTGTGCCTGATGGCGTACTCAATGCGGTGGCGGGCGATACGCATGCCATCAGCGACGCGATCATGGCCAGCAAGGCGGTGCGCAAAATCTCCTTTACCGGTTCCACCGCGGTGGGCAAAACGCTGATGCGTAATGCGGCTGAAACCATGAAAAAGGTCTCGATGGAGTTAGGCGGCAACGCGCCTTACATCGTGTTTGATGATGCCGATATTGATGCGGCGGTGCAGGGCGCGATTGCCAACAAATTCCGCAACGCCGGGCAGGTGTGCGTCAGCGTCAACCGCTTCTATGTGCACAACGCGGTGTACGATCGCTTCGTTAATCAACTGGCCGATGCGGTGGGCAAACTAAAAGTCGGAAATGGCGTGGAAGAAGGGGTGATCGTTGGCCCGCTGATTGAGCCGTCCGCGCTGGAGAAAGTGGAAGAGCACGTCAAAGATGCATTGAGTAAAGGCGGCAAATTGCTGGTCGGCGGCGAACGTCATCCTCTTGGCGGCAACTTCTGGCAACCAACGGTGATTGGCGAAGCGCATGAAGAGATGAAGCTGGCGCAGGAAGAGACGTTTGGTCCGGTTGCGGCTTGCTTCCGCTTTGACGATGAAGCCGAGGTGATTGCGCGTGCCAACAATACCGAATTCGGCCTGGCGGCTTACTTCTACACGCAGAATCTGCAGCGGGTATTCCGCGTCTCAGCGGCGCTGGAAGCGGGCATGATCGGCATTAACGAATGCGCGGTATCCACTGAGCTGGCACCGTTTGGCGGCGTGAAAGAGTCTGGACTGGGACGCGAAGGATCGGTGTTGGGGATGGAAGAGTATCTGGAAGTTAAAGCGTTGCACCTCGGCGGGCTCAGCTAGCCGCAACAACCAAGAGGGCGTCATGATGAGAACCGAGCGTTTCGATTTCGACGAGATTGTCGATCAAGCCCATTTTTATCGACAGTTTAGCGATCGTTTTGCGTTAGCCGATCTCGCCATCAACGATCTTGACGATCTTTGGGATGCGATTATAGGTGAGCAACTGCCGTTGCCGCTGGAGATTGAATTTGTAAATCTGGGGAAAGGGCAGAAACGCCGGTATGGCGCATTGATCCTGCTATTTGATGAAGCAGAAGAGGAGCTGGAAGGCCAGCTCCGCTTCAATATAAAGTAAAAAGGGCCCCGGCGAGCGGGGCCAAAGGGTTCGTCTTAATTGACGAGGAATTACTTATACAGCTCAGCTGTCACGTGGTAGCTGTCGCCGGTTTTCGCTTCAATCACTTTGTAAGCGCTGGCACCTTGCTCATCCGCTTTCTGAGAAAGCTCGGCACGATAGTCCATTGGCGAACCGCCGGTTCCGCTGATTGAAATGGTGCTGCCGGTAGGTTGCAGATTCTGCGCCTGTTGTTCGGTGACCAGTTGTGCTGCAGAAGCACCAAAGGCGAACAGGGAAAGCAGGGTAGCAGTTGCGATGGTTGTTTTGATTTTCATAATTTTCTCCTCGTTTAATCAACAACCTGCGGCAGAAAAGGGGTGGCGGGTCGTCGATCTATTGCCTGGCGCCATCAAGGCACCGGACGTTCAATTAGTGATTATTTGTACAGTTCAGCAGTTACGTGGAAAGTATCGCCACGGTTGCTTTCGATGATGCGGTAATGGCTGGCACCCTGCGCATCGGCTTTCTGTGACAGTTCCTGACGCACGTTGGTCTGGTCGCCGTTAACACCGCTCACGCTGATGGTTTGGTTCAGAGATTGCAGCTGTTCAGCTTGTTGGTTTGAAACCAGGCTGGCGGCACTCGCGCCAAAAGAAAGAACAGAAGCCAGGCCCAGTACTGCGATAGCTAATTTACTTTTCATGATTCACTCTCCTGAAATGGGGGCCGGCAACCTGAGAGGCAAGAGCGTCTCAAACGGGTCGCCGTTCACATTGCTTTTCAAGCCAATAACTTATTTGTACAGCTCAGCGGTTGCGTGGTAGCTGTCACCGGTATTCGCCTCAACCACGCGATAGGCTTTCGCACCTTGCTGGTCGGCTTTATCGTTTAACTGCTGACGGATATCCATTGGAGAACCGCCCACGCCGCTGACGCTGATGGTGCCCGCAGGTTGCAGATTCGCAGCCTGTTCAGCATTAATAGAATCTGCTGCAAAAGCACCAAATGACAGGGCAGAGAGAACACTTAAAGTCGCGATAGTAGTTTTAACGTTCATGGTATTTTTCCTCGTCGTCTATTTTTATCTTTTTCTTTCGTGTGATTTGCATCACGAAAACAAGTATAGATCTAATCACCCATGAAATTAATACCGAGCTAATAATGTTTGGTTGTAATTCTTTATCCTTATGGCACTTTTTTAGAACCTGAAGTTATAAAAAACGCCTGGATCTTAACCATAGGTGGTTATTTCACCGTAAAAACAATGATCTACATCAAATTATCTTTTAGTGCGAAAGATCGTGGTTGATCTCGTTGGCTGATAAAGATAGAGAAGGGAAAGACACTGAGCACAATGTGTAAAGCAGCGTAAAATAGCGCATAAGGTTAAATAGGCACAAAGGTCGTACCAATAATAGCGGCTGAAAAGAACCGCCAGGCATATGGATAACTTATTATTTACAAAGGGATTTGTAACAGAATGGTTACGAATGAAGCGCAAAGGGCAAGATTACCGGCAGAGGAACTGCCGGTATGCAGCAGGGTTTTATAGCTCTTGTTCGAATAAAACCAGTATCGCGTCGTACAGCTGTTTTACCGAGAAGGTGCGCGCGGGGGTAATAAAGATGGTGTCATCACCGGCAATGGTGCCGAGAATGCCTTCCGCTTTGCCCAGCGAATCCAGCAGGCGCGCAATCAGCTGCGCCGCGCCCGGACTGGTGTGAATCACCACTAACGCATCGTTGTAATCGATATCCAGCACCAGATTTTTCAGCGGGCTGGTGGTGGTGGGCACGCCGAGTTCAGCAGGCAGGCAGTAAACCATCTCCATCTTGGCGTTGCGCGTGCGCACCGCGCCAAACTTGGTCAGCATGCGAGAAACTTTGGACTGATTAATATTCTCGAAGCCGTCTTCCTGCAGCGCCTGCACGATTTCGCCCTGGGAGCTGAATTTCTCTTCCTTCAATAAGGCTTTAAACGCCTTAATCAAGTCGTCTTGTTTCGATGGGTTTCGCATAAGCTACCAATTAAAAAGGGGTTGCAGAGGGCAACAGGCCCACGGCAGATAAATTATTATGCATTTAGATGAATTTTTATGCAATAAGTCTGGTAAGAGAATCGCGGTAATGACCTGCGGGGCGGGCATCATAACAGAATATGATGTTGCACCAAAATCGCGGGTGGACGCGCAAAGCGAAGGTTGCAAAGTTGTTATATTATTGAAGTGGTAACAACAATATCGATGATCATTGCCGTCCATTGTCTTCTGGCTGCGAATGAATCATTCAGGCGACTTCTGAAGTGGAGATGTCTCGGGAGCCGATTGCGGCGTAGTGTTTAGTGCGCGACAGGTTTAGTCGCTATCGCCTGAGAAGTTGATTAAACTCGTAACCTGATGGATTTTCGGCATATCTCTGCCCCACCTTAATAAGGAGTTCAGGATGAAAGTTGCCGTTCTCGGTGCCGCTGGTGGTATTGGCCAGGCGCTCGCACTGCTGCTCAAAACGCAATTACCCGCAGGCTCAGCTCTCTCACTTTACGATATCGCCCCGGTAACGCCCGGTGTGGCGGTCGATCTCAGTCATATCCCAACGGCAGTCACCGTGGAAGGGTTTAGCGGTGAAGATGCTACGCCTGCGCTGCATGGTGCTGATGTGGTGCTGATCTCCGCGGGTGTGGCACGTAAGCCGGGCATGGATCGCGCCGACCTGTTTAACGTCAACGCCGGTATCGTGCGTAACCTGATCGAGCAGGTTGCCAGTACCGCGCCAAAAGCGCTGATTGGCGTCATCACCAATCCGGTGAATACGACGGTGGCGATTGCGGCCGAAGTGCTGAAAAAAGCCGGCGTGTATGACAAGAATCGCCTGTTTGGCGTTTCCACCCTCGATATCATCCGTGCCAATACCTTTGTCGCGGCGCTAAAAGGCAAGCAGCCTAACGAGATTGAAGTGCCGGTGGTGGGCGGGCATTCCGGCGTAACGATTCTGCCGCTGCTGTCGCAGGTGAAAGGCGTGAGCTTCAGCGAGCAGGAAGTGGCGGATCTCACCAAACGTATCCAGAACGCGGGCACCGAAGTGGTGGAAGCCAAAGCCGGTGGCGGATCGGCGACGCTGTCGATGGGACAGGCAGCGGCCCGTTTTGGCCTGTCATTGATTCGTGCCCTGCAAGGCGAAGCCAACGTGGTGGAGTGCGCGTATGTGGAAGGCGATGGCGAATATGCCCGCTTCTTCTCGCAGCCGCTGCTGCTGGGCAAAAACGGTATCGTTGAACGCCGTCCGCTGGGCACGCTGAGTGCCTTTGAACAGCAGGCGCTAAACGGCATGCTGGAAACGCTGAAGAAAGATATCGCGCAGGGCGAAGAGTTTGTGAAGTGATAAACTCCGAGCGGCAATAAAAAACGCCCGGCATCTGCCGGGCGTTTTGTTTTTATAATCCGCCAGATTTGAAGGTCTTATTGGCGGGCGCACCGTTAGTCGCGGGGTTTTGCTTTCCTAACGTCTCCATGCGTACCTGGAATGGTGGGAACGGCATCTCAATGCCGTGCTCCTCAAAGCCGCGCAGAATCAGCTGATGCAGTTCATGGCGCAGCGGCATGCGATGCCCCATCTCCGCCGCATGCACGCGCAGTTCAAACAGCTGAATACCTTGCTGCAGATCGACCAGGAACACATCCGGCGCCGGCATATCGAGCACGTAGGTGCAGCGATCGGCCGCTTGCTTAAGAATGTTGGTCACTTCATCACTGTTGACTCTGGCGGGCGCTGGAATCGTCAGCACCACACGCGTCACTGAATCCGACAGCGACCAGTTCACGAACTGCTCAGTAATGAAAGCCTTATTCGGCACGATGATCTCTTTGCGGTCCCAATCGGTGATGGTGGTGGCACGCGTGTTGATGCGCGTAATGCTGCCAGTCAGGTCGCGAATGGTCACGGTATCGCCAATACGGATCGGTTTCTCAAACAGGATAATCAGGCCGGAGATAAAGTTAGCGAAAATCTCCTGCATCCCGAAGCCCAAACCCAGACCCAACGCAGCAACCAGCCACTGCAGCTTCGACCACTCAATGCCCATCATTGAGAAGCCAATCAAGCCGCCAATCAGCATCAAAGCATACTTGGTCAAAGTGGTAATGGCGTAACCGGTGCCCGGCGCCAAACTGAGATGCTGCAACAGCGCCAGTTCCAGCAACGCGGGCATGTTACGCACCAGCTGCGTGGTGATGATCAGCACCAGAATCGCAATCAACACCGCACCCAGCGTAATCGCCTGCACGCTGTCCACACCCTGAATGGTGGTGCTGGCATTCCACAGCGGAATGTTATCAAGGAAGCTAAACGCCGAGTGGATTTCTGACCACAGCACAATCACCGAAACCAGCGCAATCAGCGTCAGGATTGAACGCACCAGACGCAGCGACTGTGCGCTGATCTCATCAAGATCAATGCTTGGCTCATCGATTTCGATGGTGTCGGCATTCGCTGGCGTTGATTGCTCTTTCTCTTCTTCGCTGCGCGCGCGGTTGGCCAGCATATCGGCACGACGCTGACGTGCACGGTCAAAGGCGATGCGGCGGCGCTGAATCAGCATCCAGCGGCGGATGATGTGATACACCACCAGCAGGAAGAACCAGATGCCCACCGAGGTTTCCAGACGCGCCAGCAGCGCCTGCGCGGTGGCGAGATAACCGATGCAGGAGGCGAGGGCAGCCACCAGCGGCAGGGCAATCATCAGGTTCCACAAAATGCGGTTTACGAAGTTATCGCCGTTGCCCTCTTTATCCAGATAGAGCGGAATACCGGCGCGTTTCAGGCTAACGGTAACGATACTCAGCGCGCCACAAATCAGGATGAAGCACACGCGTCCCAGCGTGCCGGAGAATTGCGGATCGTCGAGATTGGCAAAGGCGATCAGCAGCATGATCAGCGGCACAATCAGCCCCACCGACAGCGAGTAATAGCGCATGGCACGCGCCACGCGCGCTTGCGGCCAACGGAAATGCACCACAAACAAGCCATCGGGACGTGCAAACGCGGCGCTGATCATAAAGGCCCACAGCAGCGGCAGCGTGGCGGTGATGCCATCGCCAATCGCCACGGCGAATGGATAAGGCCAGGCATGCTGTAAACCGTAACCGAGCGCGGCCCACAATACCGGCAGCGGCACCGCCACCAGAATCGACCAAAATACCGTGCGCAGCGTCAGGCTGAAGCGGTCCTGCGTCACTTTACCGACGCGGCTGGCGGAGCGCTCCATAAAGGCGTTGTAGTGACGACGTGAGCTGATGCTGAAGCCAACCAGCAGAATCGCACCAATAATCGGTAACACGGTTTCGCGATTGGTAAACATCATCGCCAGCGCTTTGCCGAGCTGGCCGGCGGTATCCAGCGACAACAGACGCTTGAGATCCTGCGCCATCTCCACCGGGAAATTCAGGCCGATGGTATTAACGTCAGCGGTCCAGAACAGATAGCGATGCGTCGCATCTTTAATTTCGGCTAAGGCATCCTGCAACTGTGTATTGGAAACTTTGAGCTTGGTGATTTCCAGAATCAGCGTATCGCAACCGGAAATCAGTGAGTTCAGCAGTTCGTGCTGGGTTTTAAGTTGCGCTTCGAGGATGCGTACCTGATCGCTGCTGAACGGCGTGCCGTCATCCTGTTTGGCTTTGCGCAGTTCCTGCTGGCGCTCCAGCAGATCCTCATAATGCAGACGCTGCACCCGCAGCTGGCCCATTTCGCTGTCGATCTGCTGAGATTTCGGCATCTCCGGCAGACGGGCAACCTGCGCACGCAAGGCTTCGCCCAACAGATTGGACGCCCCCAGCCATTGCGACTGCTCACGCAACGTGCTCAGCGCCTGACGCACCTGCAAGGTCTGATTGGTGGCCAGACGCTGCTGCGAAGCGACTAAATCCATGCGCTGCGCTTGTTGATTAAGGTCTGCGGAGAGTTCGCGGTTAACGCGGAACTGATCGCTGATCGAACTCGGCAGATCGCCGCTGTTTTCCGCCAGCTGCTCGGTGCGCTCAAGCGCCAGTTCAGCTTCGCGCTGGCGCTGATTGTTGAGCTGATTGCGCAGCGCCTGCAGATAGTTATCCAGTTGAGTCGCTTTGCGCTGATGCACCTCAGCGCGCATACGCGCCAGTTCCTGACGGTTATTCGCCGAAAGCTGCGCCAGCTCTAACTCGTCCACGCGCGCTTTGTTGGCGGCGTTTTCCGCCTGACGCGCGTAAATCTGCGCCTGCGCCAGCGGCGTAGTCGCCGTCGAAGCGCTCTGCGCGCGACGATCGCTTTCGGTCATCGCCCGGCGTGCATCGGTTTGCTGCTGCGGCAGCTGCGACAGTGAATCGCTGATCTCGCGCGCGCGATCCTGCTCCTGCTGCGCCTGACGGCCTTCCTCCAGCAGCTGGCTGCTAACCTGCAACAGCTCCTGATCCAGCTCGGCGCTGCTCATATTGCTGCGCACCGCCTTGCTGCTGTCCGTCAGCGTGGCGATCTGCTGACGTAATTCGCGCGCCAGCCGCGGGAAATCATCAATCACCTGCTGATACTGCTTCGCGCGCTCCAGCGACTCATCGCGCTCGTTGAGGAAATTGATCGCCGATTCGAGCGCCTGCACCTGCTCGGTTTGCGCGGGTGAGGTTTTCGCCGATTTAGCCGCATCCAGTTCCTGCTTTAGCTGGCTGGATTGCGGAACGGTGGCTGCAAATACAGAACTGCTGAGCACAAGGCTCAGCAGCAAGGAGAGGAAAACACGCACGGGAGAGATTCCGGGTTATTTGCTAAGTGAGACGCTGTCGCCAGGCTGAGGCAGGGCGATGGCCAGCGGCTGACCGAGGCGGGTTTTGCTTTCGGCTTCAAGGCTTTCTGCCAGCTTCACGCGATTTGGCGCGAACAGGTTGATCACCGTTGAACCCAACTTGAAGCGACCCATTTCCTGGCCTTTCAACAGCACCACCGCACCATCATGATCGGCAGACGGATAGCGCCAGCGTTTAATCACACCTTCGCGCGGTGGCGTAATGGTGCCCGCCCACACGGTTTCGATGCTACCCACAATGGTGGCACCGACAAGGATCTGCACCATCGGGCCATGATCGGTATCGAATACGCAGATCACGCGCTCGTTACGCGCAAACAGATTCGGAATGTTACGTGCGGTCAGCGGGTTGACGGAGTAGAGATCGCCCGGCACATAGATCATTTCGCGCAGGATGCCGTTACACGGCATATGCACGCGGTGATAATCGCGCGGGGCGAGATAAGTGGTAACAAACTCGCCGTCATGAAACTGATCCGCCAGATCGTCGTTACCGGCCAGCAGCGCCTGCAGGCTGTAAGTGTGGCCTTTGGCCTGGAAGATCTGATCGCCGGCAATGCGGCCCAGCTGGCTGATCGCGCCATCGGCGGGCAGCGCCAGTAAAGAGGCATCAGTATCGATCGGACGCGCGCCCTCTTTTAACGGACGCACGAAGAAATCATTGAAGGTGCGGTAGCTGCCGGTATGTGGCTTGCTGGCTTCCGCCATATCCACTTTGTAGTACCAGACAAATAGGTCGATGACCGCTTTAGTGAGCCAGCCACCACGGCGGCTGGCACCCCAACCGGCGAGCTCGGTGAGCCCTTTTTTAGGCAAAATATGATTCAGGCCGAGTTTAAAACGATCAAACACCGTTGCCTCCTGGCTTAATTACGTGTCGTTAACAAAAAAGGGGGCGGATTGTAGCAGCGCCCCAGCGCGTTGGCGAATGTGCCGTTGTACTGCTTAATCTGCGTCGGAGGAAAAGTTTTTACGCGTCTTTACCTGCGCCATACTTTCCAGAATTCGGTGGTAGTTATCGAAGCGGGAGATATCAATCTTGCCCTCTTCTACCGCTTCGCGAATGGCACAGCCAGGATCGGTATCGTGCTTACAGTCGCGGAAACGGCAACCGCCAAGGAATTCACGGAATTCGACAAAGCCGCGCGTCACTTGTTCTGGCTCCAGATGCCATAAACCAAACTCACGCACGCCCGGTGAATCGATCACATCGCCGCCCGCCGGGAAGTGGTAAAGGCGTGACGCGGTAGTGGTGTGCTGGCCTAATCCAGAAACGTTCGACACATCGTTGGTCAGAATTTCAGCCGCTACCTCCAGACCAAGCAGGTTATTCAGCAGGCTCGATTTACCCACGCCAGATTGGCCGGCAAAGATGCTGACGCGGCCGGTTAAGGCGCTTTCCAGTTCAACCAGGCCATCTTTGGCGTGGCTGGAAACCATCAAAACGCGATAACCAATGTTGCGATAGATCTCCATCTGCTCATCAACAAACGCGCGGCCTTCGGCATCTAAAAGGTCGGTTTTGTTGAGCACCAGCAGCGGTTCCACGCCAAGAGTTTCGCTGGCGACCAGGTAACGATCAATGATGTTGAGTGACAGCTCTGGCAGGATCGCCGAAACGATAATGATCTGATCGATGTTGGCGGCGATCGGTTTCACGCCGTCATAGAAGTCTGGGCGCGTAAGCACCGTCTTACGTTCGTGTACCGCTTCGACGATCCCTTTGCCGCCGCCAATGGCAGCGCGCCATAAAACGCGATCGCCAGTGACCAGCGAGCGAATAGTGCGGCGGATGTTACAGCGATGCACAACGCCTTCGCTATCTTCCACGTCTGCGTGCATGCCGAAACGGCTGATCACCACGCCATCAGCCGCTTCTCCAAACAGACTATCATCCGGCTCCGGCTTATCGCTCCGTTGCTGCAGACGACGCTGATGGTTGGCGCTTACGCGACGTTGTTGACCTTTCGACAGTTTGTTTTTACTCACGCATCCTCTCACGGCTTTCGCCAGGTTTCGCCCTGCTGGGCAAAACGTCTATGATACACCTGAAATGAGTTTAATGACGACTTTGGCAACAGGCGGGAAACGCATGACAGCTGGAAATGAAAACAACCTGATTTGGATCGACCTCGAAATGACCGGATTGGATCCGGAACGCGATCGCATTATTGAGATCGCTACCATCGTGACCGATGCCAACCTTAACATCCTGGCAGAAGGCCCGGTGTTCGCGGTGCATCAATCTGACGATCAGTTGGCGTTGATGGATGACTGGAACGTGCGCACGCACACCAATAGCGGATTGGTGGCGCGCGTCAAAGCCAGCGAGCACGATGACCGTGCGGCGGAACTGGCCACCATCGAGTTCCTGAAACAGTGGGTGCCGGCGAACACCTCGCCGATTTGCGGCAACAGTATTGGTCAGGATCGTCGCTTCCTGTTTAAGTACATGCCTGAACTAGAAGCCTATTTCCACTATCGCTATCTTGATGTCAGCACGGTGAAAGAGCTGGCGCGCCGCTGGAAACCAGATATCTTGCCAGGTTTTAAAAAGTCCGGTAGCCATCAGGCGCTGGATGATATTCGCGAGTCCGTCGCTGAGTTGGCGTACTATCGCGAGCACTTCCTGCAGCTTTAACCGCCGCGGGTGCGCAGGAAATCATCAGGTTGTCGATAAAAGCAGCGAACGCGCGGAAAGCGCAAAATTTTGCTTTTAGACTCTTGCGACTGAAAGGATTTCTCGTATAATGCGCACCCCGTACCGGTGAAGAATTTCATGCGGAACGGAGAAGTAAAGTAGTACGACGAAGTTCAGAATCGAGTAGTTGAGTTGGGTACAAGGCGGCAACTGAGCGAATATCTGGGAGCTTACTTCAGTAAGTGACCTGATTGAGTGAAGGCAGCCAACGCAGTAACCAACACAAATACGATGATTATGCGGGAATAGCTCAGTTGGTAGAGCACGACCTTGCCAAGGTCGGGGTCGCGAGTTCGAGTCTCGTTTCCCGCTCCAAACTTTCGTTGAGTAGTAAACCTCTAATGCGGGAATAGCTCAGTTGGTAGAGCACGACCTTGCCAAGGTCGGGGTCGCGAGTTCGAGTCTCGTTTCCCGCTCCAGAGTTTGTAGTAAACCATCCAAATCACGGATTTAGTCGTTAGCGTGATTGTTGTGACAAAAATACGAAGAGTCAGAATCGAGTATTTTAGTTTGCAACAAGGCGGCAACTGAACGAATCCCTGGGAGCTTACATGAGTAAGTGACCTGGGTGAGTGAAGGCAGCCAACGCAGTAGCAGACTAAAATACGAAGATTATGCGGGAATAGCTCAGTTGGTAGAGCACGACCTTGCCAAGGTCGGGGTCGCGAGTTCGAGTCTCGTTTCCCGCTCCAGATTTTCATATTCACTAATGTTATTTGCCCTTAGGCGCAATCAGAATTAAAACAGCTGCAGATCTTTTTTGATCGCATGCGACATCGTTTTTTTCTGGAAATTTTGCACGCCTCGCTAGCAGCGATAATGCTTGTTGTCTGATGCAGTTATCTTACAGGTTATCCACAATGCGCCTGCAAGCTTCTGACGGCGTTTTCCCCGTTGTTTAAAACTGTTTTGAACAGAGTTATCCACAAGCTCTGGACAAACCCCTGCGCGCTAAATACGACGTGAATATTTACAATAATCGCTTAATTGATTGATTTGTAAGTGGTTATAACTATTTCAGACTGTGATCTTGCCCTTAAGACGAAATTACGATCTCCGTCACGATTCAGTGGGAAAATTTTATTCACAGCATGTGGAAAAGCGTTTTATCCTGTGCGACTGCTCAATCACGCATCACGTTGCAGGCCTTTTTCGACCGCGCGCACCAGCCGCTGTTTCTTCGCTGGCTGCACTTCTACCGCTTGCGCCGCGCGTTTCTGCAACTGCTGTGCAATCGCCCATTCAATATGCTCATCAAGCAGGGGATGTTCGCCGCTGCGCAATGCTAATGCCGCCATATTTTCTTCTGCCCAGGGCGCATTGCCCAATGCCACCGCAATATTTCGCAACCAGCGCAAATGCCCAATACGCCGAATCGCTGAACCTTCGGTGATGCGCAGAAATTTGGCTTCATCCCATTTGAACAGATCGGTGAGCGGCGGCGCATGCAACACCGCGCGCGGCGAGAAATCATCTTCATCGGTTAACTGGCCGTAACGATTCCACGGGCAGATCAGCTGGCAATCATCGCAGCCATAAATTCGATTACCAATCAGCGGACGGAACTCTTCAGGAATTGCGCCTTCCAACTCGATGGTGAGATAGGAGATGCAGCGACGCGCATCGACCACGTAAGGTTCGACGATAGCGGAAGTGGGGCAGATAGTGATACAGGCGACACAGCGTCCACACTGCTCCTCCTGTGGCTGATCGACCGGTAACGGCAGATCAATCAGCAGTTCGCCGAGGAAGAACCACGAACCCGCTTCACGGTTGAGGATCAGCGAATGTTTGCCGGTCCAGCCTAAACCGGCTTTAGCGGCAATCGGGCGTTCCAGAATCGGTGCGGAATCGACGAACGGACGAAAATTGAGTTCGCCACAGTGCGCCTGGATCATTTCTCCGAGCTTTTTCAGTCGATTGCGCAATACTTTGTGATAGTCGCGGCCCAGCGCATAGCGGCTTACATAGCCCAGCTGCGGATTTTTTAAGGTGCTGGCAAAGGCGGCTTTAGCTGGAAGGTAATTCATGCGTACGCTAATCACGCGCAGCGTGCCAGGTAGCAGCTCATGCGGCCGCGCACGCATCATGCCGTGGCGCGCCATCCAATCCATCTCGCCGTGATATTGCTTATCCAGCCACGCCTGCAGTTTGGGCTCTTCGGCGCTCAGATCGGTATCGCAAATACCCACCTGCTGGAAGCCGAGGTCGCGTCCCCACTGTTTAATTTGTTCAGCGAGCTGTTGAAGATCGAGAGGATATGACATGAGAAACCAGGCAATTGAAGCAAACGCGCGCAGTTTAACACACTCTGTCTGGCCTGCGCAGGCGATGGCGCAACTGGAACGCGATGCCGCCGATAGCCTGGGCTTAACGCTGTTTGAGCTGATGCAACGTGCGGGCCAGGCCAGCTATGAATTAGGCCGCCAGCTGTGGCCGCAGGCGCAGCATTGGTTGATCCTGTGCGGGCACGGCAACAATGGCGGCGATGGTTATGTGGTGGCGCGACTGGCGCAGGCAGCAGGATTGAACGTGACGCTGCTGGCGTGCGCGGGCAGTAGAGCCCTGCCAGAAGAGGCGCAGCAGGCGCAAGACGCATGGCTGGCGGCGGGCGGTGTGATTCACGCGGCGGATGCGCCCTGGCCGGAGCAGGTTGAGGTGATTGTCGATGCGCTGCTCGGCACCGGCCTGAATCGCGCGCCCGCCGATCCCTACGATCGCCTGATCGCACTCATCAACGCGCATGCCGCACCGGTGCTGGCGATCGATATTCCCTCTGGTTTGCTGGCGGCTAATGGCACGGCGCCGGGCGAAACGGTCATCGCCGATCACACGTTGAGCATGATTACGCTGAAACCCGGCCAACTGACCGGCAAGGCGCGCGATTACGTTGGCGTTCTGCACAACCATGAGTTGGGCTTGTCGGCGTTCCTTGCCGCTGAGCAGGCACCGATTTCACGCTATGACGCCGGGGATTTAACGCGCTGGCTGAAACCACGTCGCGCTACTTCACATAAAGGTGATCAGGGGCGGCTATTGGTGGTCGGCGGTGACAGCGGCACGGCGGGCGCGATTCGCATGACCGGTGAAGCCGCCCTGCGAACCGGCGCCGGACTTGTGCGCGTGCTGACACATGAAGATAATATTGGTCCGATTCTCACCGCGCGACCGGAGTTAATGGTTGATGCGCTGAGCGATGAACGGCTGGATCAGGCGCTGGAGTGGGCGGATGTGATCGCCGTTGGACCGGGGCTCGGCCAGCGCGATTGGGCTCAGAAGGCACTGAAAAAGATCGCGGTCAGTGAAAAGCCGATGCTTTGGGATGCGGATGCGCTTAACCTGCTGGCAATCAAGCAGGATAACCGTCAGAATCGCATCATTACGCCGCATCCCGGCGAAGCTGCGCGCTTGCTGGGGGTGAAAACCAGCGAGATTGAGAGTGACCGCTTACACGCTGCGCGTGCCCTGGCGAAACGCTATGGCGGCGTGGTGGTTCTGAAAGGCGCGGGCACGGTGATTGCCAGCGCGGCGGGTGACATCGCCATTGCCGATGTGGGCAACGCGGGCATGGCGTCTGGCGGCATGGGCGATGTGCTGAGCGGGATTATTGCCGCTCTGCTCGGCCAGAAACTGACATTACTTGATGCAGCCTGCGCAGGCTGTGTCGCGCATGGGGCAACAGCCGATGCCGTCGCGCGTCAGCGCGGTACTCGCGGCATGTTAGCCACTGATTTGTTCGAGCTGCTGTGGCAGTTTGTTAATCCAGAGATGATCCAACAATAAAGCATGAAGACCTGTGTTATCCCTTTGCCCGATGAGGCGGCAACCCTGAATCTGGGTGCGCAATTGGCGCGCGTCTGCAACAGCGCGCTGGTGATCTATCTTTATGGCGATTTGGGTGCCGGTAAGACCACCTTTAGCCGTGGTTTTCTGCAGGCGCTCGGCCATCAAGGCAATGTAAAAAGCCCAACGTATACGCTGGTCGAACCCTACGAGCTCGGCTCTCGCACGCTGTACCATTTCGATCTTTATCGTCTTGCCGATCCCGAAGAGCTAGAGTTCATGGGCATCCGCGACTATTTCGCCGGCGATGCGCTCTGTCTGGTGGAGTGGCCGCAGAGGGGCACCGGCGTGCTGCCTGAGCCCGATTTAGCGCTGACGTTGCGCTACGTGGATGCGGCGCGTGAAGCCGAAATAAGCGCGGTTTCCGCCACGGGCGAAGCGCTGTTAACCCAATTCCAGCAAGGCAGGGATCCGGCATGATGTCACGGATGAAAATCATTGTACTGGGCTTGCTGTGCCTGTTTTCTGCCTCGGCGTTGTCTGCCACGTTATCGGATATCAAAGTCGAAAATGGCGATAGCCAGGCTACCGTCACGCTGAGCTTTAACGGTCAGCCCGTATATGGCTTTTTTCCGCTGCACAATCCCAATCGTGTGGTGCTGGATATTCGTCAAAGCGGCGCGATTAAAGGTTTGCCGCTCAATTTTAGCGGCGAAAATATTGTGCAACGCATTCGCCATAGCCAGCCGAAGGATAAGCAAAGCCTGCGTCTGGTGTTCGAACTGACGCAGCCCGCGCAGACGCGCGCCAGCACGCAGCGCGATGGCAGTAATTATCGCGTGGTGTTCACCATTCGTGGGACGCAGCCAGCGAAGCGCCCGGCCGCTGCCGCGCCTGTTACCACCGCGCGTGAAAGCCAGCCGAGCAGCAGCAGCCAGGGCAATCCGTTCAACGCCAATCAGGTGACAGCGGTGACCAGCAGCAATACCACCGTGCGTCCCGGCAACTCGGTTAGTCGCAACGATGTGGTAATTGTGGCGATTGATGCCGGGCACGGCGGTCAGGATCCCGGCGCATCCGGCCAGCACGGTTTGCACGAGAAAAATGTCACCATCTCAATTGCGCGTAAGTTGAAAGCGCTGATGGATCAGGATCCGATGTTCAAACCGGTGCTGACGCGTAACGGCGACTATTTCATCTCGGTAATGGGCCGCTCAGAAGTGGCGCGTAAAGAGAACGCGAACCTGCTGGTATCCATTCACGCCGACGCCGCGCCAAATCACTCAGCCACCGGCGCATCGGTTTGGGTGCTGTCTAACCGCCGCGCCAATAACGAAATGGCGAACTGGCTGGAACAGAAAGAGAAACAATCTGAGCTGTTAGGCGGCGCAGGCGATCTGCTGGCGAACAGCCAGGCCGATCCCTATCTTAGCCAGGCAGTGCTGGATTTGCAGTTTGGTCATTCACAGCGTGTAGGTTATGACGTCGCCGTCAAAGTCTTGCAGCAGTTGCGCGGTATTACGCCGCTGCATAAGCGTCTGCCGGAACATGCCAGCCTTGGCGTTTTACGTTCCCCGGATATTCCCTCTTTACTGGTCGAAACCGGCTTTATTAGTAATGCCGCGGAGGAGCGGCTGCTTGGCAGCAGCGCGTATCAGGAGAAGATTGCGCAGTCGATTTATAAAGGCCTGCGCAATTATTTCCTTACGCATCCGCTGCAATCGATCCCAAAGGAGGAAAACCGGCCGCTGGACAGCGCACCAGCGGTTAGCGTCGCCAGCAACCCGGCGACCGGTACGGTGCAATATACCGGCGCAACGCAGCGTCATACCGTCACGCGTGGCGAAACGCTGTCGGGCATCGCGGCAAAATATGGCGTGAGCATGGCGACGTTACGTGAGATGAATAGCCTGAAGCGCGATGTGGTTTGGGTGGGACAGCGCCTGAAGGTGCCCGCGAAATCCAGCGTCAGCGTGGCGGCGAGTCGTCCAACCCGGCATAAAGTGGTGCGCGGTGATTCCCTCACGGCGATTGCCGCGCACTATGGCGTGAGCTCGAAAGCCATCATGCAGGCGAATAATATGAAGTCGAGCAATGTGATGCTGGGGCAAAACTTAAAAATTCCGCAATCCTGATTGTTGGCTCCCCGTGAGCCAACCAGCCAGAAGGATCACCACCATGCCAATACAGATTTTACCGCCGCAGCTGGCGAACCAGATTGCCGCAGGCGAAGTGGTTGAGCGCCCGGCGTCGGTCGTAAAAGAGCTGGTGGAAAACAGCCTTGATGCCGGCGCCACGCGCATTGACGTCGATATTGAGAAAGGTGGCGCGAAGCTCATCCGCATTCGCGACAACGGCTGCGGTATCGCCAAAGCCGAGCTTGCAATGGCATTGGCGCGGCATGCGACCAGCAAAATTGCTTCGCTTGATGACCTTGAGGCGATCATGAGCCTCGGCTTTCGTGGCGAAGCGCTCGCCAGTATCAGTTCCGTTTCTCGTTTAACGCTGACTTCACGCACCGCCGACCAAAGCGAAGCCTGGCAAGCCTACGCGGAAGGGCGCGACATGGATGTGACGGTGAAACCGGCTGCGCATCCGGTAGGCACCTCGCTGGAAGTGCTCGACCTGTTTTATAACACGCCCGCTCGCCGCAAATTCATGCGCACTGAAAAGACCGAGTTTACCCATATCGATGAGGTGATTCGTCGTATTGCGCTGGCACGTTTTGACGTCGCTATTTCGCTTAGTCACAACGGTAAGTTAATGCGTCAGTATCGCGCGGTCAGTGAAGATGCGCAGCGGGAGCGGCGTTTAGGGGCCATTTGCGGCACCACGTTTATGCAGCACGCTTTACGCATTGAGTGGCAGCACGATGATTTAGCGCTGCGCGGTTGGGTCGCCGATCCTCACGGTTCGCGCCAGGTTACCGATCTGCAATATTGCTACGTCAACGGACGCATGATGCGCGACAAGCTCATCAATCACGCGATTCGTCAGGCTTATCAAACGCAGCTTGGCGACGATCAGCAACCGGCTTACGTGCTCTATCTGGAGATCGACCCGCATCAGGTGGATGTCAACGTCCATCCGGCTAAGCACGAGGTGCGTTTTCATCAGTCGCGTCTGGTACATGATTTTATCTGGCAAGGCGTGATGAGTGCGCTGCAAGCCAGCCGCGCGCCGGAATTGCCCATCGCCCACGCCGAAGAACCTGCGCCGAAGTGGCAGCCAGAAAACCGTCAGGCGGCAGGCGCGAACCACTTTGCACAACCCAGCAACACGCCACGCAGCGGCGGGGCTTCTGCGGCCGCGAATGCGAATTGGCAGAATAAAGAGCCGGTTTACAGTGCGCGTGAAGGTAATGCCTATAAGCAGTTGATGAAAACGCCGATGGTAGAAACGCCGCGCGCGGCGCCAGTTCCTGCCGCGGCTCCGGTGCGTTTGCCGGAAAAGCGTGAAGCGCCGCTGGCCGCTCATGCGCAAAGTTTTGGCCGCGTGTTAAGCGTTTTGAAGGATCGTTATGCGCTGCTGGAACGTGGTAGCGCATTGCAATTGTTATCGCTGGCCGTGGCGGCGCGCTGGCTAAAACAGGCCCAGCTTGAACCAGGGGAAGAGGGTTTAAAACCGCAGCCGCTGCTGATCCCGGTGCGCCTGAAAATTGCTGCGCCCGAGCTGGCTGCCATCGCCGTTCATGCCGCGCTGCTGAGCCAGATGGGCATTGATTTACAACGAGAAGGGCAGCACGTGACGCTGCGCGCGGTGCCTTTACCGTTACGAACACAAAATTTACAAATCTTGATTCCAGAACTGTTAGGCTACCTGGCCCGGCAGCAAGAGGTTTCTGCATCCACGTTGGCCCAATGGCTGGCGCGTCGAGATGATGCAGAAGACGCTCACTGGAATCACTCGCAGGCGATTGCACTGCTGGCAGAGCTGGAAAGGCTTTGTCCGCAACTGCTTAAGTCGCCGCCTTCAGGTCTGTTGCAGACCATTGAGATTGAGAGCGCGCTAAACGCGTTGAAGCATGAGTGAACTAAACCAGGCTAGCCGGCCAAAGGCAATTTTTTTGATGGGGCCTACCGCCTCCGGTAAGACGGCATTAGCGATTTCGCTGCGTCAGCAACTTCCGGTGGAACTTATTAGCGTTGACTCTGCCTTAATCTATCGCGGGATGGATATTGGCACGGCGAAACCGTCGGCAGAAGAGTTAGCACTGGCGCCCCATCGTTTGCTGGACATTCGCGATCCGGCGGAAGCGTATTCCGCCGCAGAATTTCGTCGCGATGCGTTGGCAGAAATGGCGGATATCACCCGGAAGGGGAAGATTCCGTTGCTTGTTGGTGGAACCATGCTCTACTTCAAGGCATTACTTGAAGGATTGTCGCCGTTGCCCTCGGCCGATCCCGAGGTGCGTCAGCGAATAGAGCAAATGGCGGCGGAGAAAGGGTGGGAAGCCTTGCACCGTCAGCTGTGTGAAATCGATCCGGTCGCCGGTAGTCGTATTCATCCGAATGATCCGCAGAGACTTTCGCGAGCACTGGAAGTTTTTTTTATTTCGGGTAAAACTTTAACGGAACTGACAAAAACCTCCGGCGAAGCGTTACCCTACGACGTGTACCAGTTTGCTATCGCACCTGCGAGTCGTGAACTGATACATCAACGCATTGCGTTGCGTTACGACCAGATGCTAGCGTCAGGATTTGAAGCGGAGGCTCGTGCACTGTTTGCGCGAGGTGATTTGCATACGGACATGCCTTCCATTCGTTGTGTCGGTTATCGCCAGATGTGGTCTTATTTGTCGGGTGAAATCGATTACGACGAAATGGTTTATCGGGGAATTTGCGCCACTCGGCAGCTCGCTAAACGCCAGATGACCTGGTTACGTGGCTGGCCTGAAGTACACTGGTTAAACAGTGATGAGCCAGAGTTAGCGCGTAATGCGGTGCTTAAGGTAGTTAGTGCGTAGCAGGGATGATTGTGTACAATTGGTCCGTTATCGTGCGCAAATTTTTACGCAGTTTTTCTGAACCACGGTTCTTAAAGCAACAAACAACAAGCATATAAGGAAAAGATAGAATGGCTAAGGGGCAATCTTTACAAGACCCGTTTTTGAACGCATTGCGTCGTGAACGTGTACCGGTTTCGATCTATTTGGTGAATGGTATTAAGCTGCAAGGGCAAATTGAATCCTTTGATCAGTTCGTCATTCTGTTAAAAAACACGGTCAGCCAGATGGTGTATAAACACGCCATCTCTACAGTGGTTCCTTCTCGTCCAGTGTCGCACCATAGCAATAACGCGGGCGGCAGCGGTGGTAGCAGCAACTATCATCACAGCGGAAGCAATCAAAGCGCTCAGTCGCAGCCACAACAAGACGGCGATAACGCAGAATAATTTTGCGCTGCCGTAAAGCCAGGGCTGGAGAACGAGCACGTTTTCCTGTCCTGGTTATTTTATTTTAGCGAGGTTATAGCTTGTTTGACCGTTATGATGCCGGTGAGCAGGCCGTACTGGTACACATCTGGTTCTCCCAAGACAAAGAGCTGGAAGATTTGCAGGAGTTTGAAACTCTTGTCTCTTCTGCGGGCGTTGAAGCGCTGCAAGTCATTACGGGCAGCCGTAAAGCGCCACATCCCAAATATTTTGTCGGTGAAGGAAAGGCAGTTGAAATTGCCGATGCGGTAAAAGCGAGTGGAGCATCGGTCGTTTTATTCGATCATGCCTTAACTCCTGCTCAGGAACGTAATCTTGAACGGCTGTGCGAATGTCGCGTAATCGATCGCACCGGCTTAATTCTCGATATATTCGCCCAGCGCGCCCGCACCCATGAGGGTAAATTGCAGGTCGAGCTGGCACAACTACGCCATTTAGCAACCCGTTTGGTTCGCGGATGGACGCACCTTGAACGCCAGAAAGGCGGTATCGGTTTACGTGGTCCGGGTGAAACTCAGCTGGAAACGGACCGACGCTTGCTGCGTGGCCGTATCAGTCAGATTCTCTCCCGTCTTGAACGCGTCGAAAAACAGCGCGATCAGGGCAGACAAGCGCGTGCCAAAGCTGACGTGCCAACCGTTTCGCTGGTGGGTTACACCAACGCCGGTAAATCCACTCTGTTCAACGCGATTACCTCTGCGGATGTGTACGTAGCGGATCAACTGTTCGCGACACTTGATCCGACATTGCGCCGTTTGAATGTGGCGGATGTAGGTGAAGTGGTTTTAGCAGACACCGTTGGTTTTATCCGTCATTTGCCGCACGACTTAGTCGCGGCGTTTAAAGCCACGCTGCAGGAAACGCGTCAGGCGACATTGCTGCTGCATGTGATTGACGCCGCCGATTTGCGTGTGAATGACAACATTGATGCAGTAAATGAAGTTCTGGAAGAGATTGAAGCTGACGAAATTCCGGCGCTGTTGATCATGAACAAAATCGATATGCTTGAGGACTTTGTGCCGCGTATCGATCGCAACGAAGAGAACCAGCCGATTCGTGTGTGGTTATCTGCACAGAGCGGCGTGGGTCTGCCGTTGCTGTGGCAGGCGCTCTCTGAGCGTTTAGCCGGTGAAATCGCGCAGTACGATTTACGTCTGCCGCCGGAAGCGGGCCGTTTGCGCAGTCGTTTTTATCAGTTGCATGCTATAGAAAAAGAATGGAATGAAGATGATGGCTGTGTGAGTTTGCACGTGCGTATGCCGATAGTTGATTGGCGTCGTCTGTGTAAACAAGAGCCGTCGCTAGCCAGTTATATTGTTTGAAATTGCCCAAACGCCTTTACTCAATATCTTTTAGATTGTCGTCATTATCGTTGCAGGCCGTATGTGCAGGATTTACCCGAATATTTCGGATTCCAGCAAGGCGGCAACTGAGTGAATCCCCAGGAGCTTACATCAGTAAGTGACTGGGGTGAACGAAGGCAGCCAACGAAGCTGCAATCCGAAAGATGAAGGGTAAAAAACGTAAATACAATAAATGGAGTAGAAACATGGCGTGGAATCAGCCCGGAAATAACGGACAGGACCGCGACCCGTGGGGAAGCAGCAATAATCAAGGCGGCAACTCTGGGGGAAATAAAGGAGGTCGCGATCAGGGACCACCTGATCTGGATGATATCTTCCGAAAGTTGAGTAAAAAACTCGGCGGACTGGGCGGTGGCAAACAGAATGACAATGGCCAGCGCAGCGGCGGTAGCGGTGGCAAAGTGGTTGGCATTGTTGCCGTAGCGGCAGTCGTTATCTGGGCGGCTAGCGGTTTCTACACCATCAAAGAAGCGGAACGTGGCGTCGTCACGCGCTTTGGCAAATTTAGCCATCTGGTTGAGCCAGGCCTCAACTGGAAACCGACTTTCGTCGATCAGGTTCGCGCCGTAAACGTAGAAGCCGTACGTGAACTGGCGGCGTCTGGCGTGATGTTGACGTCGGATGAGAACGTAGTGCGCGTTGAGATGAACGTGCAGTATCGCGTGACGGATCCTGAGCGTTATCTGTATGCCGTGACCAGTGCCGACGACAGCCTGCGTCAGGCCACCGACAGCGCCTTGCGTGGCGTGATTGGTCGCTCAACTATGGACCGCATCCTGACGGAAGGTCGTACCGTGGTACGTAGCGAAACTCAGCGTGAGCTTGACGAGACCATCCGTCCGTACAACATGGGAATTACCCTGCTGGACGTAAACTTCCAGGCGGCACGCCCACCAGAAGAAGTAAAAGCCGCGTTTGATGATGCGATTGCCGCGCGTGAAAACCGTGAACAGTATGTTCGTGAAGCTGAAGCTTATTCGAACGAAGTTCAGCCGCGTGCTAATGGTCAGGCGCAACGTATCCTCGAAGAGGGTCGTGCTTACAAAGAACGTACGGTGTTAGAAGCGCAGGGTGAAGTGGCGCGTTTTGCTCGCTTGCTGCCTGAATATAAAGCTGCACCAGAAATCACGAAAGAGCGTCTCTATATTGAAACCATGGAACGTGTGCTGAGTCATACCCGCAAGGTATTGATCAGCGATCGTGGTAATAATTTGACGGTCCTGCCATTGGATCAACTGATGCGCGGTGGTCAGGCATCTGGCCAGGGCGGTCAGAAAATGACGAATCTAATGAAGTCTCCTTCGTCGTCCGATAGTAATGCGAGCCGTGGAGATTCTTCATCTTACAGTCCAGACAGCATCATGGATCAGCGTCGCGCCAATGCGCTGCGCAACGATACCCAGCGCCAGGGGAGGGAGTAATCGATGCGTAAGCCAATCATCGCCGTAATTATTGTAGTGCTGGTGGTGCTTTACGCGTCACTGTTCGTGGTGCAGGAAGGCCAACGCGGCATCGTGCTGCGCTTTGGTAAGGTTCTGCGTGATGACGAAAACAAACCGCTGGTGTACGCACCGGGTCTGCATTTCAAAATTCCGTTTATCGAAACCATGAAATCACTGGATGCGCGCATTCAGACCATGGATAACCAGGCTGACCGCTTTGTTACCAAAGAGAAAAAAGACCTGATCGTTGATTCTTATATCAAGTGGCGCATCAGTGACTTCAGCCGTTACTACCTGGCAACCGGTGGTGGCGACGTTTCTCAGGCAGAAGTGCTGCTGAAACGTAAGTTCAGTGACCGTCTGCGTTCTGAAATGGGTCGTCTGGATGTGAAAGACATCGTGACCGATTCACGTGGCCGTTTAACCACCGACGTGCGTGATGCCCTGAACACCGGCAGCGCTGGCAATGATGATGACGTTCAGACGCCAGCAGCGGATGATGCGATTGCGAGTGCGGCAGCACGTGTAGAACGTGAAACCAACAGCAGTGAGCCGGCACCAAACCCGAACAGCATGGCTGCGTTAGGTATTGAAGTTGTCGACGTGCGCATCAAACAGATCAACCTGCCGACTGAAGTGTCTGACGCGATCTACAACCGTATGCGCGCCGAGCGTGAAGCGGTAGCGCGTAGTCAGCGTTCACAAGGTCAGGAAGAGGCAGAGAAACTGCGTGCACAGGCCGATTATCAGGTTACGCGCACGCTGGCAGAAGCACAGCGTGAAGCGCTGATTTCGCGCGGTGAAGGTGATGGTGAAGCGGCAAAACTGTTTGCTGATGCCTTCAGCCAGGATCCGGATTTCTATGCCTTTATCCGCAGCCTGCGCGCCTATGAGAATAGCTTCTCAGACAATCAGGATGTGCTGGTGCTGAGCCCGGATAGCGATTTCTTCCGCTATATGAAAGCGCCCTCTAACGCCACGCGTTAAGAACTGATATAAAGTCCAGGCCGACAATGTTGTCGGCCTTTTTTTTGGGAAAAAATCATGAACTCAACCATCTGGATGGCGCTGGCTTTGGTTTTGGTGCTGGAAGGACTTGGACCGATGTTTATGCCACGTGCGTGGCGGCGGATGATTCTGGCGATGACGCAGTTGCCCGATCGTCTCTTGCATCGTTTTGGTGGCGGTTTAGTGGTGGCCGGCGTGGTGATTTACGCCATGATCAGCATGCATGCGCGTTAATCAGCCTGAAATTATGTGAGGCCGCCCGACTCAATTGTGTCTGTTGGCCGCTGTTCCCCCAACATGTTGTGAGCTGAGCAAAACTCAGGCAAAAAACAGCGCAATCGTATGCTAAAAGTGCTGAAAGAGTAAAAGTCAGGTGGTAGAATCCATTTTTAAGCAATCGGTGATTTTGAAAAAATGGGTAAGAACGTCGTCGTACTGGGCACCCAATGGGGTGACGAAGGTAAAGGTAAGATCGTAGACCTTCTGACAGAGCGCGCGAATTACGTCGTGCGTTACCAAGGTGGCCATAATGCAGGCCACACACTTGTCATCAACGGTGAAAAAACCGTCCTCCACTTAATTCCATCTGGCATTCTGCGTGAAAACGTTATCAGCATCATTGGTAACGGCGTTGTCCTGTCGCCTGAAGCGCTGATGAAAGAGATGAAAGGTCTGGAAGAGCGCGGTGTGCCGGTACGTGAACGTCTGTTGATCTCTGAAGCCTGCCCATTGATTCTGCAGTACCACGTAGCAATGGATGTGGCGCGCGAAAAAGCGCGTGGCGCTAAAGCTATCGGCACCACCGGTCGCGGTATCGGTCCTGCCTATGAAGATAAAGTGGCACGTCGCGGTCTGCGCGTGAGCGATCTCTTCAACAAAGAAACCTTTGCGGTGAAGCTGAAAGAGATCGTCGATTTCTACAACTTCCAGCTGGTTAACTATTACAAAACCGACGCAGTTGACTACGAAAAAGTGCTGAGTGATACGCTGGCGGTGGCCGATATCATTACCAGCATGGTGGTTGATGTGTCTGATCTGCTGGACGGCGCGCGCAAGCGTGGCGACCTGATCATGTTTGAAGGTGCGCAGGGTACGCTGCTGGATATCGACCACGGTACCTATCCATACGTGACCTCCTCAAACACCACCGCAGGTGGCGTAGCGACGGGTTCAGGTATTGGTCCACGCTATGTTGATTACGTGCTGGGTATCGTGAAAGCCTACTCAACGCGCGTGGGTGCCGGTCCATTCCCGACCGAACTGTTCGATGAAACCGGCGAGTTCCTGTGTGCTCAAGGTAACGAGTTCGGCGCGACCACCGGTCGTCGTCGTCGTACCGGCTGGCTGGATGCGGTTGCCGTTCGCCGTGCCGTACAGATCAACTCCCTGTCAGGTTTCTGCATGACCAAACTGGACGTGCTGGATGGCCTGAAAGAAGTGAAAATCTGTGTGGCTTATCGCATGCCAGATGGCCGCGAAATGACCACCACGCCGCTGGCAGCTGAAGGCTGGGAAGGCATTGAGCCGATTTACGAAACCATGCCAGGCTGGAGCGAGACCACATTCGGCGTTAAGACGCTGGAAGGTCTGCCGCAAGCTGCACGTGACTACATCAAACGTGTAGAAGAAGTGACCGGTGTGCCGATTGATATTATTTCTACCGGCCCAGACCGCAGTGAGACCATGATTCTGCGCGACCCGTTCGACGCATAATCTCCTCAGGCCGGACTCTGTCCGGCCTTTGTATTTCTAATCTTTGACTCCACTCACTCTATTTTTTCTTGCAAATATCGATACTTGCCGGAAAAAAACGCACCGGCCACCACGCTCTGGTTTATCATCATATTTAAACATCACGCCGACCGGCGCATAACCATAACGTTCGATGATTCACTGAGGTATATGTGCAGCTAACAAGTTTTACCGATTATGGTCTGCGTGCCCTGATTTACATGGCGACGTTACCGGAAGGTAAGCAGACCAACATTACCGAAGTCACCGATACCTACGGGGTGTCGCGTAACCATATGGTTAAAATCATCAATCAACTTAGCCGGGCTGGCTTTGTCGCCGCAACACGCGGTAAAAACGGCGGAATTCGTTTAGGCATGGACCCGGAAAAAATCGTCATTGGCGATGTGGTGCGAAGAATGGAGCCATTGCAGCTCGTGAACTGCGACGAGTGTGTGATCACGCCAGCCTGTCGTTTGCGTAAAGCATTGCACGATGCGGTCCAGCTATTCCTCAAGGAACTGGACAAGTATACGCTGGCCGATTTGGTCAAAGATAACGATTCGCTGTACCAACTTTTATTGTCCGAACCGCCGGTGGCAATCCAAATTAAATGACATCGGAGGAACCGTAATGTCAAAAGATCCTTATCAGGATAGAGAAGCTGAAAAATACGAAAACCCAATTCCAAGCCGCGAATTTATTCTGGCACTGCTGGAAAAACGCGAAAAGCCGACCAGCCGCGATGACATCGCGCAGGAATTGAATATCACCAGCGAAGAGCAGCTGGAAGCGCTGCGTCGTCGTCTGCGCGCCATGGAGCGTGATGGCCAGCTGGTGTTTACTCGCCGTCAATGTTACGCCCTGCCAGAACGTCTTGATCTGCTTCGCGGTAAAGTGATTGGCCATCGCGATGGCTATGGCTTCCTGCGCGTAGAAGGTCAGAAAGATGATTTCTATCTCTCTGCTGAGCAGATGAAATTCTGCCTGCACGGCGACGTGATTCTGGCGCAGCCAGGCAGCGCCGATCGTAAAGGTCGTCGTGAAGCGCGCGTGGTGCGCGTGCTTGAGCCACGTAACAGCCAGATCGTCGGCCGCTACTTTACCGATGCAGGTACCGGTTTTGTGGTGCCGGATGACAGCCGCCTGAGTTTCGACATCCTGATCCCGCAAGAAGAAACGCTTAACGCGCGTATGGGTTCAGTGGTGGTGGTTGAAATCACCCAACGTGCGACGCGTCGCACCAAAGCGATCGGCAAAGTGACCGAGCTGCTGGGTGACGATATGGGCACCAGCCTTGCGGTCGATATGGCGGTGCGCACCCATGAAATCCCGCACACATGGCCGGAAGAAGTTGAGAAGCAGATCGCTAAGCTGAAAGAAGAAGTACCGGAAGAAGCGAAGCTGGGACGTGTTGATTTACGTAAGTTGCCGCTGGTCACCATTGATGGTGAAGATGCGCGTGACTTTGATGATGCGGTTTTCTGCGAGAAGAAACGCGGCGGCGGCTGGCGTTTATGGGTGGCGATTGCCGACGTCAGCTATTACGTGCGTCCGGGCACGCCGCTGGACGATGAAGCGCATCAGCGCGGCACCTCGGTCTATTTCCCGTCGCAGGTTATCCCGATGCTGCCGGAGATTCTCTCCAACGGCTTGTGCTCGCTGAATCCGCAGGTTGATCGTTTGTGCATGGTGTGTGAGATGACCATCTCCTCCAGCGGCAAACTTACCGGTTTCAAACACTATGAAGCGGTGATGAATTCCCATGCGCGACTGACCTACAACAAAGTGTGGAACATTCTGCAAGGTGATGCCGATCTGCGTGAACAATACGCGGCGCAGGTTCCCCATCTGCACGAGTTGCACAACATGTATCAGGTGCTGGAAACCGCGCGTGAGCAGCGTGGCGGCATTTCGTTTGAGACCGATGAACCCAAGTTCATCTTCAACGCCGAGCGTCGCATTGAGCGCGTTGAGCGCACCTCACGCAATGATGCGCATAAGCTGATTGAAGAGTGTATGATTCTCGCCAACATCGCCTCAGCGCGTTTTGTTGAGAAAAATGAAGAGCCTGCGCTGTTCCGCGATCACGATCGTCCAAGCGAAGACAGCATCAAAAGCTTCCGTACCGTACTGAACGAGCTGGGCTTAAGCCTGCCGGGTGGCACTAAGCCACACCCGACCGATTATGCCGCCTTGCTGAAGCAAGTGGCCGATCGCCCAGACGCAGAAATGCTGCAAACCATGCTGCTGCGTTCGATGAAACAGGCGGTTTACGATCCTGAGAACCGGGGTCACTTCGGCCTGGCGCTGGCGTCGTATGCGCACTTCACCTCGCCGATTCGCCGCTATCCGGATTTGCTGTTGCATCGCGCCATCAAATATCTGCTGGCAAAAGAGCGCGGCGAAGTGGACGGCATCACCACGCCGACCGGCGGCTATCACTACGACATGCAGCAGATGCTGCAGCTGGGCCAACACTGTTCACTGACCGAGCGCCGTGCTGATGAAGCCACGCGCGATGTTGCCGATTGGCTGAAGTGTGACTTCATGCAGGATCAGGTTGGCAACGTGTTCAACGGCGTGATCTCCAGCGTGACCGGCTTTGGTTTCTTCGTACGTCTTAACGAACTGTTTATCGATGGTTTGGTGCACGTCTCCTCGCTGGATAACGACTATTATCGCTTCGATGCGGTGGGTCAGCGTCTGATTGGTGAATCCGGCGGCCGTACTTATCGTCTGGGCGATGCGGTGGAAGTGCGGGTTGAAGCCGTGCATATGGACGAGCGTAAAATCGACTTCGCGCTGATCTCCAGCAAGCGTGTACCGCGCGGCGAAGGCAAAACCGAACGTGAGCGTGAGAAACGCGGCGGCAAGCCGCCAGCCAAGCGTCGTCGTGATGCCGGCAAGAAGGGCACTTTCGAACCTGATTCAGCGTTCCGCGGCGAAAAGAAAAAGCCTGCTGTTGCTGAAAAACCGGCTAAAACCGAGAAAAAAGGCAAAAAAGTCTCCGAGAAAACCCGTAAAATCGCCGCCGCCACCAAGTCTAAGCGCGCGTCGAAGAAGCAGCCTGACGAAGCCTGATAGTTTGGTCGCCTTGCAGGGCGACCTGACGAAACCGTTGTAGGGTGCGCATTCATGCGCACCTGAATCTCCGTATTCAACGATCTAAATCCAACCTTGAGCAAAGTAATGAGTGAAATAATTTTTGGTATTCATAGCGTGCAGGCGCTGCTGGAGCGCGATCCTCAGCGTTTTCAGGAAGTCTTTATCCTTAAAGGCCGCGACGATCGTCGCCTGCAGCCGCTGATCCTCGCACTGGAAGCTCAGGGAATCCCGGTGCAGGTGGCGAACCGTCAATGGCTCGATAGCCAGGTTGAAGGCGGCGTGCATCAGGGCATCGTGGCGCGCGTGAAGCCAGGCAAGCAGTATCAGGAGGGTGATTTACCGGATCTGCTGCAGAGCCTTGAGAAGCCGTTCCTGCTGGTGCTGGATGGCGTTACCGATCCGCACAACCTCGGTGCTTGCCTGCGTAGCGCGGATGCCGCGGGCGTGCATGCGGTCATCGTGCCAAAAGACCGTGCAGCACCGTTGAATGCCACCGCGAAGAAGGTGGCCAGCGGCGCAGCGGAAAACGTGCCGTTGATTCGCGTCACCAACCTGGCGCGCACCTTGCGCTTGCTGCAGGAATACCACGTCTGGGTGGTTGGTACCGCAGGCGAAGCCGATCACACCGTTTACCAAAGCAAAATGACCGGCCCAATGGCGCTGGTGATGGGCGCGGAAGGTGAAGGTATGCGTCGTTTAACGCGTGAGCATTGCGATGAGCTGATCAGCATCCCAATGGCAGGCAGCGTCTCGTCACTCAACGTGTCAGTTGCCACCGGCGTGTGCTTGTTCGAAGCCGTTCGTCAGCGTCAGGCGTGATCCCCGCCGCAAAAAATTTTCCAGGCCAGGCATAACTGCACATCCTCTTCATACTTGAAAAATGAGTATGAGGAGGACGTTATATGATTTGGACCACTCACACCGTATTTAATCAGCCCCATCCACTCAGTAACAGCAATCTGTTCACGCGCGATATCGCCCTGTGCGAGGCCGTTGCACGCGAAGGTGCCAGCTGGGATCGCGAATGGCTGGCTTCCGTCGGCTTGCAACTTGGCAGCGCCGAATCCCTTGAACTAGGCCGCTTAGCTAACGTCGAAGCGCCTGAACTGCTGCGCTACAACGCGCGCGGTGAACGCCTCGACGAAGTGCGTTTTCATCCCGCCTGGCATCTGCTGATGCAGGGATTATGCGCCAGTCGGATTCACAATCTCAGCTGGCAGCCCGACGTTCAGCCACAGGCGATGGTGGCGCGTGCCGCACGATTTATCCTGCATGCCCAAGTGGAAGCCGGCTCGCTCTGTCCGGTGACGATGACGCACGCCGCCATTCCGCTGCTGCAAAATCATCTGCCTGAACCCTACGCTGACTGGCGCGAAGCGCTGCTCAGCGATCGGTACGATGCGCATCATCTGCCGGGCAATAAGAAACGCGGCCTGCTGATTGGCATGGGCATGACGGAAAAACAGGGCGGCACCGATGTGTTGAGCAACACCACACGCGCCGAACCGCTCGGCGTGCGCGGGGCGGGCGAAGCGTATCGCATCACCGGCCATAAATGGTTTTTCTCGGTCCCGCAAAGCGATGCGCATCTGATTCTGGCGCAAACGTCACAGGGATCGAGTTGCTTCTTCCTGCCACGCTTGCTGCCGGACGGCACGCGCAACGCCATTCGCATCGAACGCCTTAAAGACAAGCTCGGCAATCGCTCCAACGCCAGTGCGGAGGTGGAATTTCAGGACGCTATCGGCTGGCTGATGGGCGAAGAGGGCGAAGGTGTGCGGCTGATCCTCAAGATGGGCGGCATGACGCGCTTCGACTGCGCGCTGGGCAGCCACGGACAGATGCGCCGTGCGCTGTCGATTGCCGTGCATCATGCGCAGCAGCGTCAGGTGATGGGCAAGAACCTTATCGATCAACCACTGATGCGCGCGGTGCTGGCGCAACAGGCGCTACAGCTGGAAGGGCAAACCGCACTGCTGCTGCGGCTGGCGCGCGCCTGGTCAACACCGGCCAGCGAACATGAGCGCTTATACGCACGCCTGTTCACACCCGCCGCCAAATATGTGATCTGCCAGGCGGGCATGCCTTTTGTGGCAGAAGCGATGGAAGTGTTGGGCGGCATTGGCTATTGCGAAGAGAGCGAGCTGCCGCGTCTTTATCGTGAGATGCCAGTGAATAGCATCTGGGAAGGCGCCGGCAATGTGATGTGCCTGGATGTCCTGCGGGTGCTCGGACGTCACGCCGAGGTGATGACCATGCTGCATGATGAGTTTGAGGCGGTGAAGGGCAGTAATCGTCACTTTGATCGCCGCTGGCGGCAATTACGCTTGCAGCTCGCGAACCCGCGCGAAGGGCAGGCACGCGAAATTACGCGCGAATTACTGCAGCTGGCGAGTGCCGCGATTTTGCTGAAAGTGGCAGAGCCGCCGCTGGCCGATGGCTGGTGTCAGCAGCAGCTTGATCTGCGCGGCACACGGGCATTAAGCGACGATCTCTGCGCGCGCTTACTGTTGCGCTGCAGCGCCGGTTGACGGCGCGCCATACAGAATGGCAGTGGCGTACCAGAAGCTGGGAAGGGTGGTTTCATCCAGCATCAGAATTTGATAGTAAACCGCCCCCGCCTGGTTGGCTTTCGCGGCAATAGCGCGCTGCGCATCATCCGGCGAGCCGCGTGTGGTGGTGGTGATAGTGCCGAGCTTCGGCAGGCCAATACTCTGCGCGCGTGAAATCTCCTGCGCGTGCTGCGTGGGCGGCGGCGGAGCTTGTGGCGTGGTGGTGAAAGCGGCGCAGCCGCTGAGCAGCAGCGTTAAGGCCAAATAGAGAGTACGCATAGCAACTCCTGAAGCAGGAAGATGGCTCAAGTGTAAGCCATCTTCCTGTGGCTTTTAGTCTTTCAAATGAAAAATGCTCACCAGCTGCGTCAGATGATGCCCTTTCTTACTCAGATGATTGGCGGTGGTTTCTGACTGGTTAATCATATCGCTGCTTTGATGCGTGGCCTGGCTGATGTGATTCATCGCCAGATTCACCTGACCAATGCCCGCCGCCTGTTCCTGCGCGGCAATATTGATCTCACCCATCAGCGTTTTAACCTGCTCGATGTGATTGACGATATGGCTCATCGCATCGCGCGTCTGCTCAGATAACGTATGGCCGGCCGCCACTTTATCGATGGAGCTGGCAATCAATCCATCAATCTCTTTGGCTGCCGTAGCACTGCGCTGTGCCAGCGCGCGCACTTCCGCCGCGACCACCGCAAAGCCTTTACCGTGTTCACCGGCGCGAGCGGCTTCAACCGCGGCATTAAGCGCCAGAATGTTGGTCTGGAAGGCGATCGACTCAATCACATGGGTGATATCGGCGATGCTCTGCGACGCCACGCGAATCTCCGACATGGTTTCCACCGAACGTGCCACGGTGCTGCCGCCTTGATTCACGGTATTAGCCGCTTCACCGACCAGCGCCATCGCCTGTCGCACGTTGGCAGCGGTTTGTGCCACGGTGGCGCCAAACTGCTCCATGCTGGCCGAGGTTTCCTCCACGCTGCTGGCCTGACGGCCAATCTGCTCGCTGATGCTGGAGCTGCTGGCGGCGATGGTATCGGTGCCGCTGCTGATTTCCCGCGCCGCCGAACGTACCTGACTAACGACTTTCTCCAGTCCATCGCCAATGCCGTTGATCGCGCTGACCAGCTGACCAATCTCATCACGACGTGAAGAGTCGAGATGTGCCTGCAGATTACCAGCGGCGTACTGTTCTGCCAGATGGATCACCTGCTGCAGCGGACGTGTGATGGCACGGCGGCTGTACCACATAAAACCAATGGCAAACGCGATCACCAACGCCAGGCCAATCGCCATAAACAGGTTACGGCTGTGCGTGATTGGCGCCAGCAGGCTGGCACGGCTCACTTCACCGGCGATAATCCAGTTCCAGCCTGGCAACTGCTGCCACGCCAGCAGTCTGGTTTCGCCATCCAGTTCAATCGCCACTAATCCCTTCGGCTGGCTAAGCAATTGCTGCTGCGTGGCGTTATCCCAGCGCGGCAGTTTGCCTTCAGCGTGACGATCAAACAGATATTGGCCCTGGCTGCTGCCCGGCGTCCCATTCAACACCGAGAAGGTGCCGCTGTCACCAAGATGGCGCGCCAGCACTTTGTCACGCATCAGCGCGTACTGCGCGTCGATCTGTACCCCGACGAACAGAATAGCGATTACCGCGCCGCTGCTATCCTGCACCGGCTGATACTGCGTGATGTAACGATGGCCAAACAGCGTCGCCAGGCCGCGATAGACCGTGCCCTGATTGACGCTGCGCCAGGCGGCGCTGCTGCGATCCAGTTTGGTGCCCACCGCGCGGCTGCCATCCTCTTTTTTCAGCGAGGTGGCGATGCGGATGTAATCTTCGCCGTCACGCACGAAGATGGTGGATACCGCACCAGTACGATCGAGAAAATCATCTACCGCGATCTGATCGAGGTTGAGGGTTTTCAATCCCGCTCGCAGCGTTGGCGTGCTGAATTCACCTACCTGCACACGTTCGCTGTCGTCACGACTAAAACGTTTTGGCAGGAAGCTTTGGAACAGTTTGGTGTAATTTGCCACCTCTTCCGACAGCGTGGCGTTGAACATGGTGGCCATTTCATTAATGCCTTGCACCTGATTCTGCATATCATCGGTTGCCAGCTGCTCCAGCTGACGTGCCGCGTTATGGCTCAGGGTCAAGGTCAGCGTAAATAGCACAATTGCCACGCTCAAAGACGTCAATACAGACAGCTTGATTCCGAGACCCATGGCGCTGAGAGAAAGACGCTTCATAAAGTACCTTTTGAGATTATTGAAGGGGTACAAGATCAACGGCAAAGTGGGCTAAATGTTTAGGGCAGAAATTATTCAAACTTAATGTGAAGTGGCTCGCATTTTGTCAGGCAGCGCTTACACTGAGTCCAGTGATAATCATTCTCAATGGAGGCGGTATGATTGAGTTGGCAACGGAGAATCTGGCAGGCATTGAATGTATTCATGCATCACCGGCCGGGCAGCGCCAGGCGCGCTTGCCGACGGTGTTGTTCTATCACGGTTTTACCTCATCGAAAGAGGTTTACAGCTACTTTGCCGTGGCGCTGGCGCAGGCCGGTTTCCGCGTGATTATGCCCGATGCGGACATGCACGGCGCACGTTACAACGGCGATACCGACGCGAGGATGACCCACTTCTGGGAGATCCTTAAACAGAACATCGATGAAGTGCCGTTGCTGGAAAAGGCGCTGCGTGATAACGACTGGATTGCGGATGAGCGTTTTGCCGTGGCAGGCGCCTCAATGGGCGGCATGACCGCGCTGGGCGCGATGGCACGCTATCCACAGATTCACAGCGTGGCGTGTTTGATGGGTTCCGGCTATTTCATGCAGCTGAGTCATACGCTGTTTCCGCCGCTGGTGGCGCGCACGCCAGAGCAGAAAGAGGCTTTTGCCGCGCGTTTAGCACCGCTGGCGCCGTATGATCCCAGCGAACAACTGGAGAAACTGGCGAATCGACCTTTACTGTTGTGGCACGGCGAAGCGGATGAAGTGGTGCCCTTTGCTGAAACGGCGCGTTTGCAGAAAGCCTTAGGCGAGGCAGAACTCGATCACCATGTGACCACGCTATCTGAAAAAAACATCGGCCATAAAATCACGCCTGCGGCCCTGACGGCGCTGGTCAGTTTCTTTAAACATCATTTATAAAAATGCGGGTTGGCGTGATTGGCGCCAGCCCGTTTAGGTTGCCGAATCAGAGTTGTGATGACAACCGTTCGGCGGCGCTGGTATTGGCACTGACTGGGTTACTGCTTGCAGGCGCATCCAGCCGATTGACGTAGACATAGCCTGATGCCGCGTTGCTGCTGTGACTTCTCATCTGCTGCGCGAAGTCAGCGGAGCTGGCAAGAGCGGGTGTAGACAGGAAGAGACCCAGTAAAGTGGCGAAAATGATCTTTTTCATTATCGACTCCTCACTCCAGGGATTGCACTCTCAGACGCGGCGAAAAGCGGAATTCGTTGCGCCTGTAAACAGTGTAGTTCTTAACCAATTTGCCGCCAGATCGTCCCTTTGAACGCCTTCTTCAGAGAATTTGATAAAACCTTCTCTAACTCACTGATGCATTTCACTTAGCACGAAAAGCCGCATCAGCTGGCACGATAGTCGCCATTTGATGAATTGTGCGCTTGAGTTTCCGCAAGGACGCCAGTATGATTACGCGTCAATTTTTCAGCTGCATTCAGAGGTGTGTTTCATTTTTTAAATGATTCGCAACCTATAACGTTCCTTGCTTCCGTGGGCCGCAGCTGACCCTGACAGGAGGCTGAATAATCCGTAAGGAGCTATCGATGCGTCATTACGAAATCGTATTTATGGTCCACCCTGACCAGAGCGAACAGGTTCCAGGTATGATCGAGCGTTACACTGGTGCTATCACCGGTGCACAGGGCACGATTCACCGTCTGGAAGACTGGGGCCGCCGTCAGCTGGCTTACCCAATCAACAAACTGCACAAAGCTCACTATGTTCTGATGAACGTAGAAGCGCCGCAGGAAGTGATTGACGAGCTGGAAACTAACTTCCGCTTCAACGACGCCGTTATCCGCAGCATGGTTATGCGCGTTAAGCACGCGGTAACTGAAGCATCTCCGATGGTTAAAGCTAAAGATGAGCGTCGTGATCGCCGCGAAGACTTTGCTAACGAATCGGCTGATGACTCAGATGCTGGGGATTCTGAAGAGTAATCCGACATGACGGCAAATCGACTGCGCCTGTCTGGCACTGTGTGCAAGACGCCGGTTCGAAAAGTCAGTCCGTCAGGGATTCCTCATTGCCAGTTCGTGCTTGAGCATCGTTCTGTGCAAGAGGAAGCCGGTTTCCACCGGCAAGCCTGGTGTCAAATGCCGGTGATTATCAGCGGCAGCACCCATCAGGTGATTACTCAACATATAACGGTCGGCACGCAACTCACTCTCGAAGGCTTTATTAGCTGCCATCAGGCACGCAATGGTCAGAGCAGAATGGTGTTACATGCCGAGCAGATTGATTTGATAGATTCTGGAGACTAGCCAAATGGCACGTTATTTCCGTCGTCGCAAGTTCTGCCGTTTCACCGCGGAAGGCGTTGTAGAGATTGATTACAAAGATATCGCTACACTGAAAAACTACATTACCGAAAGCGGTAAAATTGTCCCGAGCCGTATTACCGGTACTCGTGCAAAATACCAGCGCCAGCTCGCTCGTTGCATCAAGCGCGCTCGCTACCTGTCCCTGCTTCCGTACACTGATCGTCATCAGTAATCGGTAGTTGTCCATTAACGACTTTAAGAGGATAAGGTAATGCAAGTTATTCTGCTTGATAAAGTAGCAAACCTGGGCAGCCTGGGTGATCAGGTTAACGTTAAAGCGGGCTACGCTCGTAACTTCCTGGTTCCACAGGGTAAAGCTGTTCCTGCTACCAAGAAAAACGTTGAGTTCTTCGAAACACGTCGCGCTGAACTGGAAGCCAAACTGGCTGACGTTCTGGCTGCTGCTAACGCACGTGCAGAGAAAATCAACGCACTGGGCAACGTAACCATCGCGTCTAAATCAGGCGACGCTGGTAAGCTGTTCGGTTCCATCGGTACCCGTGACATCGCTGATGCAGTAACTGCAGCTGGCGTTGAAGTGGCTAAAAGCGAAGTTCGTCTTCCAGAAGGCGTACTGCGCACCACTGGTGAGCACGAAGTTGACTTCCAGATCCATAGCGAAGTCTTCGCTAAACTGGTTGTGAATGTAGTTGCTGAGTAATTGTTACTCTAAATAATTCAAGGTGCAGGAAGGCGGCAAGGGAATGAATCCCCTGAGCTTACTTCGGTAAGTGACAGGGGTGAATGAGCGTAGCCAACGCATCTGTAACTTGGATTATGACGAGTATACTCGGTAATGCGAAAACGCCGGCCATGTGCCGGCGTTTTTGTTTCTGCGTTTTACTGAGCGCGGATAAAGCTGCCATCTGGCTGGCGTGTAAACAGCACCGGACCGTTGCTGCCATCCACCGTTAAACCGGTCACCACGCCTTGCGCGTTCTGACGAATCTTCACCTGCTGACCATTCTGTAACGCACTCAGCGGCTGCCCATCACCTTCGACTCGCGCCATGGCAAACACATCATTCACCGGTAAATTATTGTCGCGGAACAGCTGTGC
Organism: Pantoea sp. y20; assembly: GCF_054903455.1. Lineage (NCBI taxonomy): Bacteria > Pseudomonadati > Pseudomonadota > Gammaproteobacteria > Enterobacterales > Erwiniaceae > Pantoea > Pantoea sp. y20. Next base: position 3,682,938 of record NZ_CM142816.1, on the reverse strand, counting down.
CAGTGTCTGGCCTGATGCCACATTATAGGTGCGCCACTCGCCCTGCGAATCGGTTTTCGCCGGCGTGTTTTGCTGTTGATTATTGTCGTAAATCTCCGCCTGCATCGGCACTTCTTTAGCGCCAGTGTCCGCCGGACGCTCAACCGGATATTGCGGCGTGCTGCTCGGCCAGAGAAACGCCAGCAGCAGCACCAGCAGGGCAATGACGATGCCGCGACGATGCAAAGCGGGTAGCGGATCCATCCAGCGCACATCATCCAGCAAATGCCAGACGCGCTGTAGTGCGGCGGGAACGCGGGAAGGGTGATCGGAAGCCATTCGTGAATCCTCCTCGCTGGCGGCCTGGCGCGGAATGCGCGGCAGCCAACGTTGCAACCAAGGTAATAAAGTACGCGGTGCGCGCGTCCTGCGACGTCGTGGGGCGATCTGGCCCATGTATTCTCTCTTGTTCCGACGGTGGCGGGTGAAAACCTCGCCACAGCTATAGTATGAGCAATGCTGACAGGAAGTGCCTGGCAGCATTGAAAAATTTGACCGCTGTATTGTTTCCGTTTCGCCGGGAAATGTCATCTGCGGCGCGTGAGATTTTACGCCAGCCGCCCGCGCTGGTATGCTGCCGGTTCTATTTTTCTCCGGGATTAAGGAATCAAGATGACGACCCCTTCATTCGACAGCGTCGAATCACAAGCAAGTTACGGTATCGGTTTACAGGTAGGCCAGCAGCTGCAAGAGTCTGGACTGCAGGGTCTGCAGCCAGAAGCACTGCTCGCCGGCCTGCGCGACGCGCTGGAAGGGAACTCACCGGCCGTCCCGGTTGACGTGGTACATCGCGCACTGCGTGAAGTGCACGAGCGCGCTGAAGGCGTGCGTCGTGAGCGTGTAGAAGCGATGGCGGCAGAAGGTCAGACTTTCCTTGAGCAGAACGCACAACGCGAAGGCGTAAGCAGCACCGAAACCGGTCTGCAGTTCAGTGTCATCACGCAGGGCGAAGGTCCAATTCCTTCACGTCAGGATCGTGTGCGCGTGCATTACACCGGCAAACTGATCGATGGCACGGTATTCGACAGCTCAGTCGCGCGTGGCGAACCCGCAGAATTCCCGGTTAGCGGCGTAATCGCCGGTTGGATCGAAGCGCTGACGCTGATGCCAGTCGGTTCCAAGTGGGAACTGGCGATTCCACACAACCTCGCTTACGGCGAACGCGGTGCTGGTGCTTCCATCCCGCCATTCAGCACCCTGATCTTTGAAGTTGAGCTGCTGGAAATTCTGTAAGTAGCCAAGTTGATTCTCAAAACCGGCACGCGATCGTGCCGGTTTTTTTATATCTGTAGAACAAGCTGGTTTTAAATTAATCAGCGCATATAATGTGCGAATCGAACGATTCACACGAAAGGTGCGGTATGTATTCACTTTCCGCCAACGAAGCCAAAACCCAATTTGGCGATATGCTGCTGAAAGCGCAGCGTGAGCCGGTCCAGATTAGCCGTAACGGAAAGCCGGTAGCAGTGGTCATCTCCGCTGAGGAGTATCAGGCGATAGAGGCCATGAAGCAGCAATTTCTGCAGGAAAAAATTGCCCGAGCCAGAAATGATATTGCCAACGCACAACTGACCGATGGTGAAACCTTTTTCGACCAATTGCTGGGTTAAATGGCTAATTATCAGCTTACGGATGAAGCGCGGCAGGATCTTGTCGATATTCGCCGGTTCACTATGCAGAACTGGGGCGATGCGCAATCAAAAATCTATTTAAGGCGTTTGCAGGAGACGTTACGCACGCTGGCAGAAATGCCGACATTGGGAAAAAGCAGAGCGCTGGATGTTGCAGAAGGTGTACTCAGCTTTCCCTATGTCAGTCACATGGTTTATTACCAGCCAGGCCAGAAAGGCATTATTATTTTGGCGGTATTACATCAGAGCAGGGTGCCAGCTACGCATCTGGCAACCCGCTTATAACAACTATTTCTTCTGCAAATCCACCTGCCACAACGCAAAACCTATCTCGTCGCTGCCCACCGCTTTCATCGGGTAATCGGCGTGCTGTTCGATAAACTTCGTCGCTTTCGCACCAGGCGCGGTTTCAAAACGGATATCCAGCGGCGTGGTGCTGTTAATCGGCGCTAAACGCCAGTTGTGATCGGCCTGCGGTTTCACTTCGCCATGCACTTTGGTTTCGCTGCTGATATAGGCGGCAACCACCGAGCGATTCTCATCCGGCGACGCGAAGGCGACATACTTATCGCCGGTGCCGGCAAACTTGCCGCCATAAGCGCGATAGTTATTGGTGGCGACCAGGAAACTGGCCTGAGGATCAATAGGTTTGCCTTGCCAGCTGAGATCCTTAATGCGCGAAGCCCCCTTGTTAATCAGCGAGCACTCTGCGTCATAGCGCGCCGGCTGCGTGACATCGATTTGATACTGCACGCCATCGATTACATCGAAGTTATAGGTACGGAAATCCCAGTTAATCAGCGCTTGCGGTTTGCTGCTGTGCGGATCGATTTGATTAAACTGCGCGGCTGAACACTCCAGCCACTCTTTCACCTGTGCACCGCTGACTTTCATCACCACCAGCGTATTGGGGTAGAGATAGAGATCGGCGGCGTTACGGAAAGTGAGGTTACCTTTCTCCACTTCGACATAGCTGGCGGGATCGTTTTTGCGGCCGCCAGCTTTAAACGGCGCGGCGGCGGAGAGCACCGGCAAGCGGCCAAGATCAGGATCGCCCTGAATAAAGTGCTCGACGTAAGCGCGCTGCGCGTTGTTAACGATCTGCACCGTGGGATCGTCCTGCACCAGCGACAAGTAGCTGTACATCACGTCGGCGGATTTACCGATCGGTTTGGCAACAAAATCGCGCGTGGCGCGGTGATCCTGCTCCAGCACTTTCACCAGATCGGCATCTTCGGCAGCCAGCGATTTTTTCGCCGCGCTGTTATAAATTGGACGTGCCTCGGCTTTGCCCTGCGCAACCTGCCATTTGCCGCCCTCGTTATTCAGCACCAGATCGACCACACCCAGATGATCGCCCCACATACCGGGCATCACCGCCGGAATACCGTTAAGTGTGCCTTGGGCGATATCAGCGCCTTTAATTGCCGCAAACTCTTTGCTCGGGAAGACCGCGTGAGCGTGACCGAACATGATGGCGTTGATGCCAGCAACCTGGCTGAGGTAATAGACCGAATTTTCGGCCATGGCATGATAGGGTTCACTGCTCAAACCGGAGTGCGGAATAGCGATGATTATTTCAGCACCTTTTGCGCGCATTTCCGGCACATAGCGCTTCGCTGTTTCAGTGATGTCATCAACCCGCACTTTTCCCTGCAGATTGTTGCGATCCCAAACCATAATCTGCGGGGGAACGAAGCCGATGTAACCAATTTTCAGCGTATGCGGCTTACCGTCACGGTCTGTAACGGTGGTTTCCTTGATTAAGTAGGGCGTAAACAGTGGTTTTCCGCTCTTTTCATCGATAATGTTGGCGTTGACGTAAGGGAAACGCGCGCCGGCCAGCGCTTTTTGCAGATAAGGTAAACCGTAATTGAACTCATGATTACCGAGGTTTCCGACCGCGTAATCCAGCGTATTCATCGCTTTATATACCGGATGAACTTCGCCCGGTTTTAGCCCTTTCGCCGCCATGTAATCGCCCAGCGGACTGCCCTGAATAATATCGCCGTTATCGACCAGCACGCTGTTCTTCGCTTGCGCGCGGGCCTGCTGAATTAAGGTGGCGGTGCGTACCAGGCCAAATTTCTCCGTCGGCGTATCTTTGTAATAATCGAAATCCATCATATTGCTGTGCAGATCGGTGGTTTCCAGAATGCGCAGATCCACCGTAGCAGCCTGTACCGTGGCGGCAGTTATACAGAGTGCCAATAACGACATGCTCGCTTTGAACATCGCTTGCTCCTTGTTCGGTCCAATGGGCCTCTCAAAATAATGTAAAACCATGACGAATTATCATTTCAATTTGTGATGAAGCTCGGACTTTCATCCAATATCTCCCGCCGGGCCGCGCTAAAAGCGCATTCAGCATCCCGCCATAGCCGCCGATGATGAACTATGGTATTGATATTCAAATAGATTGCCGTAGCAGACAGCACAGTCGCAGGCTGTTGAATGACAACTGCTAAAATAAGGACAGATTGGCGGTTGGTGTCTGACAGGCAGAATCAGCGGAAAAGAGGTAAAGAATGTTAGATAAAATTTGTCAGCTGGCGCGTGATGCGGGCGATGCCATTATGCAGGTATATAACGGCGCAGAGCCGGTTGACGTGACCCGTAAGTCGGATGATTCTCCCGTTACCGCGGCCGATCTCGCGGCGCATCGCGTGATTGTGCAAGGTCTGACGGCGCTTTCGCCGGGGGTGCCGGTGCTATCTGAAGAGGATCCCCCGAGCTGGGACGTGCGTCAGCACTGGCAGAAATACTGGCTGGTCGATCCGCTCGATGGCACCAAAGAGTTCATCAAGCGCAACGGCGAGTTTACAGTCAACATTGCGCTGATCGAAAATGGCAAACCGGTATTGGGCGTGGTTTATGCGCCCGTGCTGGGCGTGATGTACTCGGCGGCTGAGGGTAAAGCCTGGAAAGAAGAGAACGGCCAGCAGACGCAGATTCATGCGCGTGAAGCGCGTCCACCATTAGTGGTGGTTAGCCGTTCGCATTTTGAGAGCGATACCGAGTTGCAGGAGTATTTGCACCAGCTCGGCGAGCATCAAACCACCGCGATTGGTTCATCGCTGAAGTTCTGTCTGGTAGCTGAAGGCAGCGCGCAACTCTATCCGCGCTTCGGGCCCACTAACATCTGGGATACCGGCGCAGGCCATGCGGTGGCGATTGCGGCTGGTGCGCATGTGCATGACTGGCAGGGGAAAACGCTGGATTACACGCCGCGAGAATCTTTCCTTAATCCCGGTTTCCGCGTTTCGCTGTTTTAAGATTTCATCGGGTCGCCATTGACGGCGACCTCCACTTACTTCTGCAACAACTCGTGAATTAACTTCATCGCCTGCTGCACTTCGTCCTGCGTCAGCGGACCATCTTTGACGTAGCGCACATGTGCGGTGTTATCCAGCACCACAATCGCGGATCCGCCTTTCTCCAGCTGCCAGGCCTGACGCGCGCTGCCGTTGCTATCGACGATAAACTGCGACCATGGGAACTGCTGCTTATTGCTCTCAAGGCTGCTGCGCACGAACATGCCGGTGCCCGGAATCGCATCGTCGGTATTGACGATAGTAGTGGTTTGATAACGATCGTGCGGCAGATGCGCAGCTTTGATGGCTTCAATTAACGCCGCATTCTGCTCTTTAGCAGAAGAGCGCCCGGCAATATGCAGGATAACGCGAACTTTTCCGCTTAGCTGCGCGCTATTCCAGGATTTGTAGCTAAACTTATCTTCATCTTGTTGATAAACCAGCTCTCCTTTGTCGTTAACGCCAACGGCTGGCACGCGTTCACCCAGTTTGAAGGCATGTGCCGCAGCCAGGCCCGGCAGCAAGAGTGCCAGTGCTATCACAGTGTGTCTCAAACGCATTTATTACTCTCCTTGGTGATCCGACCAGTTGTTCATGTTCCTGCAATATTAGGCGTGGATGATGCGTCTGTCGCAATGAGTTAACAGGTTTGCAACCTATGCCACAATTCCATAATGAGTGAAGGTTTATACTGGGTTTAGTGAGGCTGATAACAGAGTATTCTGTAATGATGTGTCAATTCAGTAAATAATTCACCTTTTCGGAACACGGCTAAGAAAGGATGCTCTATAGTTATGCCTCATTTGCGCTTCACGGGTTCGTACCAAATTTGGTGACGACGGAGCGTATTAAACATTTTAGGAGTTAAACAGCATGAAGATCTTCCAGCGCTATAATCCGCTGCAAATTGCGAAATATGTCAAAACGCTATTTAGAGGAAGGTTGTACATCAAGGACGTGGGCGCGTTCGAGTTTGATAAGGGCAAAGTGATGTTGCCGCGTGTCAAAGATAAACAGCATCTTAGCGTGATGTCAGAAATCAATCGCCAGGTGCTGCGGCTGCAAGCCGAGTACAACTAAGTAAGCATAAGAAAGGGCGCCGATGGCGCCCTCAGTTTTTAGTGCGGTTGTTGGCTTGTCGCCATCAATTGCGATCCTGGGACGACTCAGATTCATCCACCGTATTTTTGTTCACATTCAGCACCGGCGGGCGTTCATCAATACGCGTAACCAGCAGCTGGTCGATACGGTAGCTATCAATATCCACCACTTCAAACTTGTAGCCGGAAAACTTCACAAAGTCGGTACGCTTCGGAATCTTGCGCAGCATGTACATCATGAAGCCGCCGATGGTTTCATAATTGCCAGACTGCGGGAAATCATCGATATCCAGCACGCGCATCACGTCATCAATTGGCGTGCCGCCTTCGACCAGCCATGAGTTCTCATCGCGCGCGACAATCTGCTCTTCCTGACCTTGACCCACCAAATCGCCCATCAACGTGGTCATCACATCATTCAGCGTAATGATGCCCACCACCAGCGCGTATTCGTTCATGATCACCGCGAAGTCTTCACCAGCGGTTTTGAAGCTCTCCAGCGCTTCAGAAAGCGTCAGCGTATCCGGCACAATCAGCGCTGAACGAATCTGTACGCCGCTGTTCAGCGTCAGGCTTTGATTGCCGAGTACACGCAGCAGTAGCTCTTTGGAATCGACATAGCCGACGATGTGGTCGATATCGCCATCGCAGACGATGAATTTCGAGTGCGGATGCTGGGCGATTTTGGTTTTCAGTGTGGTTTCATCTTCGTGTAAATCGAACCACACCACGTTCTCGCGCGAGGTCATTGATGACGGCACGGTACGTGATTCCAGCTCAAACACGTTCTCAATCAGCTCATGTTCCTGCTTACGCAGCACGCCCGCCAGCGCACCGGCTTCCACCACCGCATAGATATCGTCGGAGGTGATGTCGTCTTTACGCACCATCGGCAGTTTGAACAGACGGAAGAAGACGTTCGCCAGGCCGTTGAACAGCCACACCAGCGGACGCAGCACCACCAGGCAGAAGCGCATCGGGTTGATAATGCGCAGCGCTACGGCTTCCGGTGCAATCATGCCGACGCGTTTTGGCGTCAGGTCAGCAAACAGAATGAACAGGCTGGTCACGATGGTGAAGGAGCAGATAAAACTGAGCTGTTCAGCCAATTCGGGTGCCATGATGCGGCTGAATAAGCTATTAAAGGCGGGCGAAAACGCCGCATCGCCGACGATACCGCCGAGGATCGCCACGGCATTCAGGCCAATCTGCACTACGGTGAAGAACATGCCAGGTTGTTCCTGCATCTTCAGCACGCGCTGGGCATTGATATTGCCTTCGTCAGCCAGCAGCTTCAGTTTGATCTTACGGGCGGCGGCCAGCGAGATCTCCGAAAGGGAGAAAAATGAACTGATGACGATCAGTAAAAGAATGACAAGTAAGCTATCGAGCATAAAAGGTCCGTTGGGTTAATCACTTGTCATTTTTGGCCTGGGCAGCGCGGGAATGGGCGTACGTCCGGTACTTGCCAGTCAAACAGGCTATCCGTGCCAAAAATGTCTGCGCCATTTCGACAAGATAAGGTTAACGTCGGGGCAGAAAGGGTGCAGGCGAGGCCTGCTGGTCGCTGATTATAGCAGCAGCGCTTATCATGCCGCTATAGGCGCGCATCAGGGGGTCGGATTAATCTGAGTGAGCGTCATTCGCGAGCTCAAGAATCGCCTTGGTTGTTGTATCGTTTAGCACATTTACCCACAATAGGTCACAATTTGGCTTAGTCGCTGAATTTGCGCCAGTGGGGGGAAAAGAGCGGCTATGCTGATGGGTAAACGCGCGCTGGTGATACCCTTCCAGAGAATAAACGCCCCTGCGGAATAGGGGCCGGCATTATTAACAGGAGTACGTGTGCCACGATTTCATATTTATTGTTTGGCCAGCCTGTTGCTTGCTGCACCTGCCGTTGAGGCAGCCAAAGTGCGCTTGCAGCTGGACGGTCTTAGCGGGGATTTGCAAAAGAACGTCAGGGCACGCTTGTCCACCATCGGCAGTGACGAGGTGTCGAACGACGGCCGTTTCCGCGCGCGCGTTGCGGAAGCGATCAAAGAAGGCCTGCGGGCGCTGGGTTATTACGAACCGGAGATCAATTTTGAATCGCGCCCGGCACCGCCGCAAGGTGGTCGTCCGGTATTGATCGCACACGTTAAGCCCGGCGAACCGGTCAAGATCGGCGGCAGCACCATTGTGATCGAAGGTGAAGCCCGCACCGACAAGGATTACCAAGCCTGGGTCAAACAGGGCACGCCGAAAGTCGGTACACAGCTGAATCACGGCGCCTATGACAAATTTAAAAACGGCTTCTCCAGCCTGGCATTGCGTAATGGTTACTTCGACGGTGACTTTAAGCAAAGCCAGCTTGGCGTTTCGGTTGAACGGCGCGAAGCCTTCTGGGACATCAATTACGATAGCGGCCCGCGCTACCGTTTCGGTGATGTCGGTTTCCAGGGCTCGCAAATCGACGAAGCCTATCTGCAAAATCTGGTGCCGTTCAAAAAGGGCGATTACTACAGCTCGCGCGATCTGGCCGAACTTAACCGCCGCTTGTCGGCGACCGGCTGGTTCAACTCGGTGGTGGTCGCGCCTGAGTTTGATAAAGGTCGTCAAAGCAAAGTGCTGCCGCTGAATGCGGTGGTATCGCCACGCGTGGAAAACACCATTGAAACCGGCGTCGGTTACTCCACCGATGTCGGGCCGCGCATTAAAGGCACGTGGAAAAAACCGTGGATTAACAGCAGCGGCCACAGCCTGGCCGCCAGCGCCTACGTTTCTGCGCCGGAGCAGCAGCTCGATCTCAGCTACAAAGTCCCGCTGCTGAAAAGTCCGCTGGAGCAGTATTACACCTTCTCCGGCGGTGTGAAGCGTACCGATCTCAACGACACCAAAGCCGATACCACCACGCTGGCGATGTCGCGAAACTGGGACAGCAGCAGCGGCTGGCAGAAGGCAATCAACCTGCGCTGGAGCCTCGATCACTTTACCCAGGCCAGCGTGACCAACACCACTATGCTGCTCTATCCGGGCGTTAGCCTGAACCGCACCCGTTCGCGCGGCGGTCTGATGCCGACGTGGGGCGATTCGCAGCGCTACTCGGTGGACGTGTCGGATACCACATGGGGTTCGGACGTTGATTTCGTCATCATGCAGGCGCAAAACGTCTGGATTCGCACGCTCGCCGATAAGCATCGCTTTGTGGCGCGCGGCAATGTGGGCTGGATCGAAACCAACGACTTCGACAAAGTGCCGCCGGATCTGCGCTTCTTCGCCGGTGGCGATCGCAGTATTCGTGGTTACAAATACAAAGACGTATCGCCACGTGATGATAACGGCAAGCTGACCGGCGCCTCGAAAATGGCCACCGGCTCGCTTGAATATCAATACAACGTGACCGGCAAATGGTGGGGCGCGGTGTTCGTCGATTCCGGCGAAGCGGTCAACGACATCAAGCAGAGCAACCTGAAAACCGGCGCCGGCTTCGGCGTGCGCTGGTCTTCTCCGGTCGGGCCGATCAAGTTTGATATCGCGCGGCCGATTGGCGACGACAAGGAGCATGGATTGCAATTTTATGTAGGATTGGGGCCTGAACTATGAAGCTGTGGAAAAAGGTCCTGATTGGCATCGGTATTTTTCTGGTGCTGCTGTTGGGCAGCATCGCGTTTCTGGTGGGCACCACGCCGGGTTTGCATCTGCTGCTGAAAGGCGCCGATCGCTGGGTGCCAGGTTTGTCGATCAAACAGGTGGAAGGTGGCTGGCGCGATCTGACGCTAAGCGGCGTGAAGTATGAGATGCCGGGCGTCAGCGTGGATGCCGGACGTTTCCACCTGGCGCTGAATCTCAACTGCCTGCTGCATTCGTCGGTGTGTGTCAATGACATTGCGCTGCAGGATGTCAGCGTGGTGGTCGATAGCAAAAAAATGGCACCGGCCAGCGCACCGCCGCCGGAAGAGGAGAGCGGCAGCACCAATCTCAGCACGCCGTATCCCATCACGCTCAGCAAAGTCGGGCTGCATAACATCAACGTTAAAGTGGATGACACCGCAATTTCCCTGCTCGACTTCACCAGCGGCCTGCAGTGGCAGGATCGCGCACTGACGCTGACGCCAACCCATATCCAAAGCCTGCTGATCGCGCTGCCGAAAGCGGCCAAAGTGGTGGATGAGCAGGTGGTGCAGCCAAAAGTGCATCAGCCGCAGCCGGATGAACCGCCGCTGGGCGAAACGCTGCAGGCGATATTCGCTAAGCCACTGTTACCAGATATGCCGGACTTCCAGCTGCCGCTGGATATCACCGTGCAGGAACTGTTGGGCGAACAGCTGCGCATCACCGGCGATACCGACATCTCAATCACGCGTCTGCTGTTAAAAGCCAAAACCGCCGATCGTCATCTCCAGCTGGAAACCTTTGATGTCGATTCGCCGCAAGGGCAGGTGAACGCCAGCGGTGAAGCAACGTTGGCCGATAACTGGCCGGTGAATTTTGCGCTGAACGGCACGCTCAATCTCGACCCAATCAAGGGCGAGAAGATCAAAATGAACCTTGCAGGCGCGATGCGTGACGAGCTGAAGCTGGGGCTGAATCTTTCCGGTCCGGTGCGTGCGCAGCTGGATGCGACCACGCAGCCTGCGGTCGCTGGTTTGCCGCTGGCGCTAAAACTCACCAGCCCGCAGCTGCGCTGGCCGCTCACCGGCGCGGTGCAGTATCAGGCGGATAATCTCGATTATCAGTTCAAAGGCAAAGCCACCGATTACGTGATGTCGCTGCGCACTGCGGTGAAAGGCGAAGGCGTGCCGCCTGCCAGCATTGCGCTGGACGGCAAAGGCAACGAGCAGCAGTTCAATCTTGATAAGCTGCGCGTGGCGGCGCTGCAGGGCAATATCGATCTGACGGCGCTGGTGGACTGGAGCAAAGCCATCAGCTGGCGCAGCGAATTGACGCTTTCGGGCATCAACACCGCCAAACAGTATCCGGATTGGCCAGCGAAGCTGGAGGGCAAAATTGCCACGCGCGGCAGCTTGTACGGCGGAACCTGGCAGCTCAGCGTGCCGCAGCTGGAGCTGAAAGGAAACGTTAAGCAGAACGCGGTGAGCGCCAAAGGTACGTTGACCGGCAACAGCTACAACCAGTGGAAAGTGCCCGGCCTTAACATTGCGCTGGGTCGCAACCATCTGGACGTGAAGGGCGAGCTGGGCGACACGCTCAATCTCGACGCCAGCATTGATGCGCCAAAGCTGGATAACGCGCTGCCGGGCCTGGGCGGCGTCGCCAAAGGCACCATCAAAGCACGCGGCACCTTACAAGCGCCGCAGCTGCTGGCCGATCTCACGGCTACCGGTTTGCGCTGGCAGCAGCTGCAGATCCGTCGTGTGGCGTTGCAGGGCGATGTGAAATCCAGCGATCAGATCGCCGGTAAGCTGCAGCTGCGCGTGGAACAATTGCAGCAGGGTGCGCTGAAAGTGAACCTGTTAACGCTGAACGCCGACGGCAACGAAAAGCAGCATCAGCTGAAGCTCGAGGTACAGGGCGAACCGGTTTCCGGTCAGCTGGCGCTGAACGGCAGCTTTGATCGCAAAACCCAGCGCTGGCAGGGCAATCTCAACAACACGCGTTTCGACACGCCGGTAGGCGAATGGCGACTGACGCGGGCGATGGCGATTGATTACCTCAACAGCAAGCAGACCGCCACCATTGGGCCGCACTGCTGGCAGAACCCGAACGCGCAGCTGTGCGTACCGGAACCGATTGAAGCCGGTGCCAGCGGACATGCGCATGTGGTGCTCAATCGCTTCGATCTGGCGATGATCAAACCGTTCCTCACCGATGCCACCAAACTGAACGGCGTGTTCAGTGGTGATGCGCGCGTTAACTGGACCGCCGACGGCGCGCTGCCAACCGGCGCCTTAGCGCTGAAAGGCAGCGGCGTGAAAGTGGAGCAAGACGTGCAGGGCAACAGTTTGCCTATCGCCTTCGACACGCTGAACCTGAATGCGGCGCTGCGTAACGGTCGCGCACAGCTTGACTGGCTGATCCATATCGTCAACAACGGCCAGCTGAGCGGCAATGTGCAGATCGCCGATCCTGAGAATCGGCGTCAGCTGTCGGGCAACATCGGCATCAGCAATATTTCGCTGGCGATGTTGAATCCGGCGCTGATGCAGGGCGAGAAGATCAAAGGCAACCTGAACAGCAACCTGCGCCTTGGCGGCACGCTGCAGCAGCCGCAGGTGTTTGGTCAGTTGGGGCTGAGCGATGTGGATGTCGACGGCAGCTTTATGCCGGTTGATCTCACCGCTGCCAACCTCAACATGGTGTTCAACGGCATGAGCTCAACGCTCAACGGCATGATTCAGACGGCGCAGGGCAATCTTAACCTGAGCGGCAACGCCGACTGGAGCCAGCTGGATAACTGGCGCGCGCGCGTGGCGGCGCAAGGTAGCCGTATCCGCGTTACCGTGCCGCCAATGGTGCGCATGGATGTCTCGCCGGATCTGGTGTTTGCAGCCACGCCGGCCGCGTTCAGCCTCGACGGCAAAGTGGATATTCCGTGGGCGCGCATTACCGTGCAGGAAGTGCCGGAAAGCGCCACCGGCGTCTCCTCTGATGAAGTGATGCTGGATCAAAATCTTAAGCCGATTCAGCCGAAAACAGCGGCAATCCCGATCAACAGCAATCTGGTGATCCACGTCGGTAATGATGTGCGGCTCTCGGCGTTTGGCCTAAAAGCCAGGCTGAATGGCGATCTCAAACTGGTGCAGGATAAAAATGGCCTCGGCTTGAATGGCCAGATCAACATCCCATCCGGCCGCTTCCACGCTTATGGTCAGGATCTGCTGGTACGTAAAGGTGAGTTGCAATTCGCCGGACCGCCGGACCAGCCTTACGTTAATCTCGAGGCGATCCGTAATCCTGAGGCCACTGAAGACGATGTCACCGCCGGATTACGGGTAACCGGGCTGGCGGATGAGCCGAAAGTGGAAGTGTTCTCCGATCCGGCGATGTCACAGCAGGAAGCGCTTTCTTACCTGTTACGTGGTCAGGGACTCAACAGCGATGGCGACAGCAACGCATTAACTTCCGCGCTGGTGGGATTGGGGGTTGCGCAAAGTGGTCAGGTTGTGGGTAAAATCGGCGAGACCTTCGGTGTCAGTAATCTCGCGGTTGATACCGCTGGCGTAGGCGATAGCCAGCAGGTGCAGGTGAGTGGTTACGTGTTGCCGGGTCTACAAGTAAAATACGGTGTTGGCATATTTGATTCACTGGCGACCTTAACCTTGCGTTATCGCCTGATGCCCAAACTCTATTTAGAAGCCGTGTCGGGTCTCGATCAGGCACTGGATCTGCTCTATCAGTTTGAGTTTTAGCAATGCGAATAATTGTCTATGGCAGTTTACGGCGCAAACAGGGAAACAGTCATTGGATGACGAATGCGCAGTGGCTCGGCGACCATCAGATTGTGGGGTTTGATCTCTACAATCTGGGTCACTATCCGGGCGTGGTGGAAGGAGAAGGCAGCGTTTATTGCGAGGTGTATCGCATTGACGCCAGCACGCTCGGCGAACTTGATGCCTTGCGCACCAAAAATGGCGAATACAAACGCCAGCTTATTCAGACGCCTTACGGCAGTGCCTGGCTGTATGTCTATCAGCGTTCAGTTGCGGGTCGCACGCATATCGCGAGCGGTGACTGGTTAAGGCGAGATGGCGAAACAGAGGCATAAATAAAAACACCGTCCATTGGACGGTGTTTTTTTATGCGTGGCAGAAAAGAATCTTACTTCTTCTGCGCGCGCTCGTAAGAGGCGATGATTTCAGCTTTGGCCGCTTCTGCGTTGTCCCAGCCGTCAACCTTCACCCATTTGCCTTTTTCCAGATCTTTGTAGTGCTCGAAGAAGTGGGTGATCTGCGCTTTCAGCAGTTCTGGCAGGTCGTTCACATCTTTGATGTGATCGTACTCTTTGCTCAGCTTGGTGTGCGGCACCGCTACCAGTTTGGCATCTTCGCCAGACTCGTCGGTCATTTTCAGCACGCCGACGGGACGGCAGCGGATCACTGAGCCCGGTACCAGCGGATAAGGGGTTGGCACCAGCACGTCAACCGGGTCACCATCCAGAGACAGGGTGTGGTTGATGTAGCCGTAGTTGCACGGATAGAACATGGCGGTAGACATGAAACGGTCTACAAACAGGGCGCCAGACTCTTTGTCGACTTCATATTTGATCGGATCGGCGTTAGCCGGGATCTCAATGACAACGTAGATATCTTCTGGCAACTCTTTACCTGCAGGCACCTGGTTCAAACTCATCTGGCTTTCCTTCATTAGTCATATGTTGAGTGACGGCTATTATAGCCAACTGACTCTGAAAGTATGCCCCCTTTTTGGCGTTTCGGAATGCTCCAACCCGCTACTTCGCCGTGACAAACAGCGAGACGATCCCCGCCGCAATCAGTGGTCCAACCGGCACACCACGGAAGAAGGCCACGCCAATCACCGTACCAATCAACAGCCCACCAATCACCGACGGCTGCACGCTCATAAAGTTCACGCCGCGTCCGCCCAGCCAGGCAACGAAAACCCCCACCACAATCGCGATAATTGATTGCCAGTTGGCGAACGATTTCAACAGCGAAGAAGCCGGCAGCGTACCGCTGGCCAGCGGCGCCATCACCGCAACGGTGAGGATGATGATGCCAATCTGAATGCCCTGTTTTTCCACATAGGGAAAGAATTGCGACAGCGGGGTGAGCTTGATCGCCAGCAGGATCAGAATCGAGATGGTAACGGCGCTGTTATGAACGAAATAGCTGAGGACGGCGAGGCAAACAAGAATGATGGTGGAGGCATAAGCAGCCATGGTTTCTCCCTGCAGATTAATGGGCGCGCTGGCCGATGCCAGCGCTAAGCGTATTAAACGCTTACATTAATCAACAATCGTCGGGGTTGGCGCAACTGCCTTTGTTAATTGATTGCAACATCAGCGCCTGATTACGCACCAGACTGACGCCCTGCGCACCAACTGACAGCGCGGCCATCGTGCCCTGGCTGCTAACAAAATAGCTGCGGCTGGCATCCAGCCAACTGTCGCGATAGGTCAGCCACGCGCGCTGGGCGCTGCGCAATTTGTCTTTAGGTGCGCCGGTTAATTTTTTCATCGCTTGGGTGTACTGCGCGTTCATCTCTTTATCCCAGGCTTTATTGGCGGTGCCGTAGCATTGAGACATGCCGGCGGTGCTGGATTCCTTATTCAGACACTGATCGAGCTGCTGATCGATAGGGTTTTGTTGCGCCGCCGCAAAACCACTGACCAACAAACACGCCATCGGGAGCCATTTTTTCATCGTTTCATTCCTTAAATTTTGCTGGGGCAGAGTTCAGTAAAAATGAAGTCTGGATGATCGTCAGCCAGTTGACCATCAACAATGGATAAAGTTTCCGCGATCAACTGCCGATAATCTTTCCGTTTTAGGGCCAGCGGATTTCTGCCTTTTCTTGCAAACGGGGATAATCATGTTCAAACAGCTATCAATTCGTACTGCATTACTCACGCTTTTGGCTTTTATGACGCTGCTGCTGCTGGCAGTCAGCGCGATGGGCATCTCTGCCATCAACGCAGGCAATCAATCACTGGATGCCATTAACCGCATTCAGGGAATTGAACTGAACAGTTTGTACCAAAGCAATGCCGACCTCATGCGCGCGCGCGGCAGCGCCGCATTGGCCGTGCGCAAAATCGAAATCGGATTACTGGAGGACGGCGCCAGCGTCACCAAACAAGCTGAGGAGGATGTCACCAGTTCCCAGCGTCATCTGAAAGCCTTTATTGATGCCGGGACGGTAACGGCTCAGGGTAAAATCCTCGCCGATGCCGTGGCTACTTCGTTCGCTTCCTATCATAAGGGCGCCATCGTGCCGATGATGGATGCGTTGCAAAAGCAGTATACCGACGAATATTACCAGGTTTTGGAAGGCAACCTCTCAACGCTGGCAAGCAACTACGCGAAAGCCGTGCATGATTTTGCCGTTTATGCTGATGAAGTCTCAGCTACACGTCTGGCGCAAGCTGCACACAATGAGTGGCAGATGAAAATCATGATTGGCGTGGCGATGGCGTTGACGCTATTGCTGATCGTCATTGCCTGGCAACTGCTGCGTCGTCTGCTGCTGCGTCCACTTGATGGCGCGATTGTGCATCTGGAGCAAATTGCGGCCGGCGATTTATCCCAGCCGCTGCCCGCAGCCGGAAAGAGTGAATTAGGCCGTCTCAATCAGGCGCTGGCGAATATGCAGCTGGCGCTCAGCAGTTCGGTCAGTCAGGTGCGCGAAGCCAGCTTGCAGATTGACGTAGGAAGCCGCGAGTTAGCGGCGGGCACCGTGCATCTCTCGCAGCGTACCGAAGAGTCCGCCGCTTCGCTGGAGCAAACCGCGGCCAGCATGGAACAGCTCACCGCCACCGTGCGTCTCAATGCCAGCAACGCCAAAGAGGCCAATCAGCTCGCCAGCAATGTCTCCGACAGTGCCGATCGCGGTGCCGAAGTGGTCGGCTACGTGATGGAGAAGATGCAGGAGATCACCCAAAGCGCCAATCGCATTGGCGACATCCTCAGCGTGATTGATGGCATTGCCTTCCAGACCAACATCCTGGCACTGAACGCTGCGGTTGAAGCCGCGCGTGCCGGTGAACAAGGGCGTGGTTTTGCCGTGGTCGCTAATGAAGTGCGCACGCTGGCTGGTCGCAGCGCCACCGCCGCCAAAGAGATCCGCGAGCTCATCGCAGAATCGCAGACGCGGGTGCAAGAGGGCAGCGATATGGCCACGCGCGCCGGTGAAACCATGGATGAGATCTCCAGCGAAGTGATGCGCGTGACTACGCTGATGAAAGAGATCTCCATTGCTTCGGAAGAGCAGAGTCGCGGTATCGAGCAGGTAAATCAGGCGGTGACGCAAATGGATGAAGCCGCGCAGCAGAACGCCGCGTTAGTCGAAGAAGCCAGCGCTGCCACCCAATCGCTGGAAGCGCAGTCGCAGCAGTTGCAGGATTCGATGGCGCAATTCCGCGTAGTCGCGGCTCTGCCTTCGTAGGCAGCAACAAAAAAGCCCGCACGGAGGCGGGCTTTGCACAGCGGGAAAAAACTTAGGCTGAATGGTCGTCCGGATATTCACGGATGAAGCGTTCAACGTCGCCTACCATTGCGTCGTTGCCGCAGAAGAACGGGCAGCGCTGATGCAGCGTTTCTGGCTGGATGTCGAGGATGCGATTGGCACCATCGCTGGCTTTACCGCCCGCTTGCTCCGCCAGGAAGGCCATTGGGTTGCATTCGTACAGCAGACGCAGCTTGCCTTTCGGGTGGCTGGCGGTGCTTGGATAGAGATAGATGCCGCCTTTCAGCAGGTTACGGTGGAAGTCGGCCACCAGTGAACCAATGTAGCGCGAGGTATACGGGCGCTTGGTGGCGATATCTTCTTCCTGGCAGAACTTCAGGTATTTCTTCACACCCTGCGGGAAGCGAATGTAGTTACCTTCGTTGATCGAGTAGGTGTAACCCTTCTCCGGGAAGGTCATGCGCTCGTGGCTCAGGCAGAATACGCCGAGCGACGGATCGTAAGTAAACGCATGCACGCCCACGCCAGTGGTGTAAACCATCATGGTCGAAGAACCGTAAACCACATAACCCGCAGCAACCTGCTTGTTGCCCGGCTGCATGAAGTCGGCTTCGGTGATTGGCGTGCCCGGCTCGCTGATGCGATGGTAGATAGAGAAAATGGTGCCGACGGAAACGTTAACGTCGATGTTTGAAGAACCGTCCAGCGGATCCATTAATACAACGTATTTGCCATTCTCTGAGCCTTCAAAGATGACGAACTCGTCTTCTTCTTCCGACGCGATACCGGCCACCACGCCGCGTGCTTTCAGGGCGGCTTTCAGCTTTTCGTTGGCAAACAGATCAAGCTTCATCTGCTGCTCACCCTGCACGTTTTCCACGCCGCTGGCACCCAGAATATCCACCAGACCCGCTTTGTTGATGTCGCGGTGGATAATTTTAGCGCCAAGCTTAATGGAAGAAATCAGCGCCGTCAGTTCACCTGTGGCGTGTGGAAAGTCGTGTTGCTTCTCGACGATGAATTCGCCTAACGTTTTCATAACACATTCCCTGCATCTACGATGGAGTGGCAGCAGCTGTAACAAGCTACCAACGTATGAGCGCAGTTTAGCCGATTGAACTTTAAAAACCATAGTCCTAATCCGTTTCTTCCCTCTCAACTCGGCGTTACACTGTGCGCCGAACTTTTGAGTAATGGATCTCTTTATGCGTATTCACATCCTCGGGATTTGTGGCACTTTCATGGGCGGACTGGCGATGCTGGCGCGCTCGCTGGGACACGAAGTGACCGGCTCAGACGCCAATGTCTATCCGCCGATGAGCACGTTGCTGGAACAGCAAAGCATTGAATTGACTGAAGGTTACGATGCCAGCCAGCTCGATCCGCAACCGGATCTGGTGATCATTGGTAACGCGATGACGCGCGGCAATCCTTGTGTCGAAGCGGTACTGGAACGCAACATTCCTTACCTCTCCGGCCCGCAATGGCTGCACGATTTCGTCCTGCGCGATCGTTGGGTGCTGGCGGTGGCGGGAACCCACGGCAAAACCACCACAGCCGGCATGGCAGCGTGGATTCTCGAGGCCTGCGGCCTGGAACCCGGCTTTATCATCGGTGGTGTGCCAGGAAACTTCGAGGTTTCGGCAAAATTAGGAAAAAGTCCATTCTTCGTCATCGAAGCGGATGAGTACGACAGCGCGTTCTTCGACAAGCGTTCCAAGTTTGTGCATTACTGCCCGCGCACGCTGATCCTCAACAACCTCGAATTCGATCACGCGGATATCTTTGACGATCTGCGCGCCATCCAGAAGCAGTTCCATCATTTGATCCGTATCGTGCCGGGCCAGGGTAAGATCCTGCTGCCGGAGCACGACAACAACATCAAGCAAGTGATGGCGATGGGCTGCTGGAGCGAGCAGGAAACGGTGGGCGATAACGGTCACTGGCAGGCGAAAAAGTTGACGCCGGACTCTTCACATTGGGAGATCTGGCTCGACGGCGAGAAAGTCGGCGAAGTGAACTGGGCGCTGGTGGGCGAGCACAACATGCACAATGGCCTGATGGCGATTGCAGCGGCGCGTCATGTTGGGGTGAAACCGGGAGATGCCGGTGAAGCGCTGAGCAGCTTCATTAATGCGCGTCGTCGTCTCGAACTGCGCGGTGAAGTGAACGCCATCAAGGTGTACGACGATTTCGCTCACCATCCTACCGCGATTCTCGCCACGCTGGCGGCGCTGCGCAGCAAAGTGGGCGGCACCGCACGCATTCTGGCGGTGCTGGAGCCGCGCTCAAATACCATGAAGATGGGGGTGAGCAAGAACGAGTTAGCGCCATCGCTGGGCCGCGCAGACGAAGTGTTCCTGTTCCAGCCGCACCATATTCCGTGGCAGGTTTCCGATGTCGCTGAGGCGTGCATTCAACCAGCGCAGTGGAGCGCGGATATCGATACGTTGGTGGAAATGGTGGCGAAGAAAGCCCAGCCAGGCGATTCGATTCTGGTGATGAGTAACGGCGGATTTGGTGGTATTCACCAGAAACTGCTGGAGCGGTTAGGGCGGTGATGGTGCGGCTTTTCCCCTCACCCTGGCCCTCTCCCGCAAGCGGGCGAGGGAATGTTTAGGTGGAGCTCGGTCAGCCCCTTCTCCCGCTTGCGGGAGAAGGTTGGGATGAGGGGAAAACCGCAGAAAACTTACGCTTCTGCCAACTCGCGCAGATACTGGAAAATCAGGCGGGCAGATTTTGGCGGCTTATTCGCGGCTTTCTCTTTCTGCGCGTTACGGATCATGCTGCGCAGTTGCTGACGATCGGCGTGCGGATAGAGGTTAAACACTTCAGCGACCGCGTCATCACCTTGCTCGATCAAACGATCGCGCAAAATCTCCAGCTTATGGAACAGCGCAACCTGCTGGTTGTGGCGGTTCTTCAGCTTATCCAGTGCCTGGCGAATCGGATCTTCATCGCGTGAACGCAACATCTTACCGATCAGCTGCAGCTGACGGCGACGGCCTTCTTTCTTGATGCGCTGCGCCAGTTCAATCGCGTCGCGCAGTTGTTCGTCGAGTGGGATCTTGTCGAGGGAATTTTTCCCCAGCTCAACCAGCTCGGCACCAAGGCGTTTTAGCTCTTCGGCATCGCGTTTAATTTCGCTTTTGCTGACCCAGATAATCTCTTCATCTTCTTCGTCATTATTATCCGGCACATCGTCGAGCCAGTCTTCGGGCTGCTTGGTCATCTCTTGGCTCCCAAAAAAAAGAGGCTAATCCTACCAGTTTATCGGGCGACTGCGAAATTGTTCTCTGAGTCTGATAGACTCAAACAATTCATACTTAAGATTAGACGGCAGGTCGATGAACGTATCTACTCAGGTTGCAGAACAACGTAAAGTGTTGGAACAGGCTGTCGCGCAGGCGTTGGAACTGGCAAAAGCCAGCACCGATGGCGCTGAAGTGGCGGTCACCAAAACCACCGGCATCGGCGTCAGTACCCGCTATGGCGAAGTGGAAAACGTCGAATTCAACAGCGATGGTGCGCTCGGCATCACCGTCTACCATCAAAACCGAAAAGGCAGCGCTTCCTCCACCGATCTCAGCCCGGATGCGATCAAACGCACCGTGCAGGCGGCGATCGACATTGCGCGCTACACCTCGGTGGATCCATTTGGCGCACCGGCCGATCCCGAGTTGCTGGCGTTTGACGCGCCGGATCTCGATCTCTACCATCCGTGGGAGATCGATGCCGATCGCGCTATCGAACTGGCCGCTCAGGCGGAACAAGCGTCGTTGCAGGCCGACAAGCGCATCACCAACACCGAAGGCGGCAGCTTCAACAGCCACGTTGGTATCAAAGTCTTTGGTAACAGCCACGGCATGTTGCAGAGCTACTGCTCCAGCCGCCATTCGCTCTCCAGCTGTGTGATAGCCGAGCAGGACGGCAATATGGAGCGCGATTACGCGTATACCATTGGCCGCGCTTTTGACGATCTGAAAAGCCCGGAATGGGTTGGCGCCGAGTGCGCCCGCCGCACGCTGTCGCGTCTGGCACCGCGCAAGCTCTCGACCATGAAAGCGCCGGTGATCTTCGCGCCAGAAGTGGCGACCGGTTTGTTTGGTCATCTGGTGGGCATGATCAGCGGCAGCAGCGTGTACCGCAAATCGACCTTCCTGCTTGATTCGCTCGGTAAGCAGATTCTGCCCGAGTGGCTGACCATTGAAGAGCATCCGCACCTGCTGAAAGGCCTGGCATCCACGCCGTTCGACAGCGAAGGCGTGCGCACCCAATCGCGTGACATCATTAAAGATGGCGTGCTGCAGAACTGGCTGTTGACCAGCTACTCGGCGCGCAAGCTCGGCTTGCAGAGCACCGGCCACGCAGGCGGCATCCATAACTGGCGTATTGCCGGTCAGGGCCACAGCTTTGACGACCTGCTGAAGCAGATGGGCACCGGTTTAGTGGTAACCGAGATGATGGGCTCCAGCATCAACGGCATGACCGGCGACTACTCGCGCGGCGCATCCGGTTTCTGGGTGGAAAACGGTGAGATTCAATATCCTGTGAGCGAGATCACAATCGCTGGTAACCTCAAGGAGATGTGGCTCAATATGGTGACCGTCGGTAACGACATTGAAACCCGCAGCAATATACAATGCGGTTCGGTGCTGCTGCCGGAGATGAAAATCGCCGGACAATAAGAGTCATCGCTTTTTGAAAGCAGCCCGCAAGGCTGCTTTTTTTTTGGCCCGACAATAATAAAAGGACATACCAATGCGTAATAAGCATGTGATTGCAGTGTTGTCGTTATCGCTGTTGTTCTCCTCGGCTAGCGTGTTTGCAGCCGATTTAGAAAAAGATATGGATACGCTCAAGGATGGTCTGAGCGTGGTGAAGAAAACCTCTGACGCGCAGGAAATGCATACCGCGTTGGGTAAGATGCGCCAGGCGGCAACGGATGCTAAGCAATCCACGCCGGAAAAACTGGAAGGTCAGGCGGCCGATAGCGCGCAGATCAAGGATTATCACGCCGGTCTGGATTCGCTGATTGCCCAGATCGATGTGGTTGATCAGTTGGCGCAAGCCAACAAGCTGGACGAAGCCAAGGCCGAAGCGAAGAAACTGGAAGATATTCGCAACGCCAACCATAAGAAATTCCGCTGATAACCCGGCCAGCCCCGTGGCTGGCCTTATTCCTCTTTGCCTTATCTCCGCTTTAATCCGCATAACTCCATCAATCCTCGCATTTTGTGACCGCTTTCGCACACTTCGTGCGTCCTGAGATCTGGCGCACACTCGCCCGCGGGATTTCCACTTTGAGGTGGAAAAGTTGCGACTCAACAGCCTGAAGGCGAAAGCGTACTTTCTTATCAACGAGAAATATCTGTAATTGTCCGCTGTAAACAGGAGTAACAAGGTGAGGAGTGAAGCTGTCCCGCTGAAACAGAGCACGCCGGAAGCGATCCAGGCGCTGGCGGATAAGGTGTTAAGCCAAATTGCAGCGATCTACGCCGCACATCACATCGAAGCCAACGCCGTGCAGCAGCAGATGCTGGCTTCGCATGTCCGGGCGATGGCATCGCGCTCTTTAACGGGTGAAGCGCTACCGGAAGTAGAAGCTGAGCTGTTTGAAGATATCTCGCCGGAAACCATGGCGCTGGCGCAGCAGGTGGTGGATCTGTTTGGCAATCTGCCCAAAGAGGAAGCCTGGTTGTTGTCCGTCCATATCGAAGTGGCGAAATCGAACGAAGCATAAATTGCGAGGAATTGAACATGGTAACTGTAGTGATTGGCGATCGTCTGGGTAAAGGTCAGAAAGTAGCAGCGGGCATCGAGAAAGCCGGTGGTCGTGCGGTGGTGGTGCCAGGCGTGGCAGCCGACATGAAGCTGGGCGATGTGATGAAAGCGGAAAACGCCGACTTCGGTATCTCCTTCTGCGGCAGCGGCGGTGCCGGTGCAATTACCGCGCAGAACAAATATGGCTACAAAGCCAAACACGGGATGCGTTCGATTGACGAAGGCATTACCGCCATCAATGAAGGTGCCACCGTGCTGGGCTTCGGCTTTATGGATAAAGAAGAGCTGGGTGAGCGTCTGGTGCAGGCCTGGACTAAAAAACACGGCAGCTAAGTATGAAACAGCAATACGAGACGCAGGTAACGGTGCAGGGCAAAGGCGACAGTAAAGCAAAAGCCTTTGCCGATGCGCTCAGCAAGGTGCAGCAGCAAGTGCTGCGCACCAGCCAAAAGATTCTGTTGCGCATTGAACCCATAGATGTGCGGGTGCTGCGCGCGCAGGAGAGCGTGCGCAAGGAAAAATTCTTGTTCTTCTTCCTCGCGCGTGAGCGACGGAATTACAGCGTTGAGCTGAACATTACCGTTAGCGTCACTGTGATCGACACCGACAAGGTGGACTTCATAGCGACTTAATAAAAACGACAACAAGGGTACGACGACATGTTTTTAATCATTTTGTTTAAGTCGTTAATCATTGGCGGATTGGTTGGCGTCGGGGTGGGAGCGGGCGCAGCGCGCATGTTCCACGCACCGACCACACAAGGTATGGGCGCGTTCCGTACCTTGGGAGAACTCAATTCCTGTGAAGGCGATCCGGCATCGCACTTCTCCTTTGGTCTCGGCTTCTTCTTTAACGCCTGGGCATCATCCGTGGCAGCGGGTTCCTTCACGCAGGACGTCGATCACCGCATTTTGCCGAACTGGGGCGCGGCGGCACTGATGGTGAAAAACCGCAACGTGGCGGAAACGCTGCACAACCCGAAACGCATGGCGATTGCCTGCGGCATCATCGGCATGATTGTGGTGGCCTTCCTTAACAGCACGGCATCTGCGGTTCCGGCGGCGCTGCAGGTTACCGCAGTAAAAGTGCTGGTGCCGGCGGCTAACCTGCTGGTGAATACCGTGATGCCAGTGATCTTCTGGCTGGCAGCGATTGATGCCGGTAAGAAATCTGGCTTCTGGGCCACCATTTTTGGCGGTCTGGCGCAGCTGATCATGGGTAACGCCGTACCGGGTTTGGTGCTGGGCATCCTGATCGGTAAGGGTGTGGAAGAGAGCGGCTGGAACAAAGTCACCAAGGTGATGATGTTTGCCATCGTGCTGCTGTTTGCCTTGAGCGGCTTCTTCCGCGGTTTCGATCTGAAACTGCTGCAATCCTTCCAGCTGGGTATTCCGGGCTGGCTGGATATGATCCACAACAGCGTCAGCGGCAAATAAGGAGCCATCAGCATGAACGAGAACGAAAACAAAGGGTTCTGGTACGCCGACTGGTCTTTCCCGATTTTTGTTGGCCTGCTCTCCTCCGGCGTATTTGCCGGTACGCACATGTATTACCTGTACGGCATTGGTGCTTTTAACGAAGTGGCGTTTGTCTCGATGCTGCGCTCCGGTATGGAAACCGGCGTGTATGGCGCGGTGGCGGCGTTTGGTGCCAGCTTCCTGTTTGCACGCATTATCGAAGGTTCGCTGGTGGGGATTCTCGATATTGGCGGCGCGATCCAGACCGGCGTCGGCCTCGGCGTGCCTGCGCTGCTGCTCGGTGCTGGCATTGTGTTCCCGGTCGCCAACTTTGCCGCATCGCTGGCTACGGGTTTGGTGGTGGGCTTAGCGATAGGTTATCTGATCATCCTGGCGCGTAAGTTCACCATCAACCAGAGCGACTCAACCTACGGCGCAGACGTGATGATGGGCGCGGGTAACGCATCGGGCCGTTTCCTCGGGCCGCTGATTATCCTTTCTGCCATGGCGGCGTCGATTCCTATTGGTCTCGGTTCGCTGGTGGGGGCGCTGCTGTTCTACCTGTGGAATAAGCCTATTACCGGCGGCGCGATTTTGGGCGCGATGGTGTTGGGTGCGATGTTCCCAATCTCACTCTGATACTGATGTGCGGCCATATGGCTGCACATATCCGTAGCGGCGCCATTTATTGCGCGATAAATCACGCCGCTACGAAATGAGCGTTTGTACGTGAGGAGTAAGCATGTTTGATCTGATTCTGCGCCGCGCACGTCTGTGCGACGAACAGCTGGTGGATATTGCCATCCAGCACGGCAAAATTGCCGCCGTCGGCGAGGTGAGCGGCCCGGCACAGCAGGAGCGCGATCTCGCCGGACGTTACTATGTCAGCGCTGGCTGGATTGATAGCCACGTGCACTGTTATCCCCAATCCCCGATTTATCACGACGACGCCGACACCATTGGCATGGCGCAAGGCGTCACCACGGTGGTGGATGCCGGCAGCACCGGCGCTGACGACATCGACGACTTTTATCAGCTCACGCGTTCGGCTACCACCGAAGTACGCGCGCTGATCAACATTTCACGCACCGGCATTGTGACGCAAAACGAGCTGGCCGATATGGCGCAGATTGATGGCGATGCGGTGGTGCAAGCGGTGAAACGCCGTCCCGACTTTATCGTTGGCCTGAAAGCGCGCATGAGCAGCAGCGTGGTGGGCGAGAACGGCATTCAGCCGCTGGTGCGTGCCAAGGCGATTCAGCAGGCAGCCGGAAACTTGCCGCTGATGGTGCACATTGGCAACAATCCGCCCGTGCTGGAAGAGATCGCCGATCTGCTGACCTCCGGCGACATCATTACCCACTGCTTTAACGGCAAGCCGAACCGTATCTTGTCACCGCAGGGCGAACTGAAAGCAGCGGTGAAAAATGCCATCGCGCGCGGCGTGAAGCTGGATATCGGCCACGGCGGCGCCAGCTTCAGTTTTGAGGTGGCGCGTCAGGCGATTGCGCAGGGCATTCTGCCCGACACCATCAGCTCCGACATTTACTGTCGTAACCGCATCAACGGCCCGGTGCATAGCCTGGCGCACGTGATGTCGAAATTCTTTAGCATTGGCATGACGCTGCCGCAAATCGTCGAGTGCGTCACCGTTAATGCCGCTGCTGGCTTGCGTCTGGCGGGCAAAGGGCGCTTGACCGCCGGTTATGACGCCGACCTGACCATTTTTACCGTCAAAGAGGAAGCCTGCCCGTTCGTTGATGCTGAAGGCGAACGGGTATTAGGTGAACAACATATTCTGCCGCTGGCCGTGGTTATCGCCGGTCACTGGCATCTGACTGATGAAGGGAAAGCGAATCATGTCTTCGATTTATGAAAAATATGACCTGAAACAGGTCATCAACGCCTCGGGCCGCATGACCATTCTCGGCGTCTCCACGCCGTCTGCGGATGTGGTGGATACCGTCAGCTATGGTCTGAATCACTATTTCGAGATGAAAGATCTGGTCAACAAGACCGGCGCTTACATCGCCAAACTGCTGGACGTGGAGAGCGCGGTGGTGGTGTCGTGCGCCTCAGCGGGCATTGCGCAGAGCGTGGCGGCGGTGATTGTTAAAGATAACGACTGGTTGCTGGAGAACCTGCACGCCGCACCGCTCAGCGTGCCGCACGATATCGTGGTGCCAAAAGGGCACAACGTGAACTTCGGCGCGCCGGTTGGCACGATGGTGGCGCTGGGCGGCGGGCGTTTGATCGAAGCCGGTTACAGCAATGAATGTTCGCCAGAGCAGTTGGCGGCGGCAATCACGCCGACCACAGCGGCGCTGATGTACATCAAATCGCACCACTGCGTGCAGAAAAGCCATCTTAGCGTGGAGCAGGCAGCGGTAGTGGCGCGCAAGCACGGCATTCCACTGATCGTTGATGCGGCAGCGGAAGAGGATTTGCAGTGTTACTACCAAATGGGCGCGGATCTGGTGATTTACAGCGGTGCTAAGGCGATTGAAGGGCCGACCAGCGGCTTAGTGATTGGTCGCACGCAATACGTTGAGTGGGTGAAGCGCCAGAGCAACGGCATTGGCCGCGCGATGAAAGTCGGCAAAGAGGGCATTCTCGGCCTGACGCAGGCGATTGAAAACTATCTGGTGCAGCCAAAAACCACCGGCGCCGAGATGGTCGCCAACATGACGCCGTTTATCGACAACCTCAACACGCTGAACGGCGTCACCGCCCGCGTGGTGTGGGATGCCGCCGGACGCGATATTGCGCGTGCCGAGATCAAGTTTGATGAAGCGGTCACCGGCTGGCCGACTGGCGAACTGGTGCAGGCGCTGAAAACCGGCGACATCGCCATCTATTTCCGTGGCTACAAAGCCAACGAAGGCATTATCGAAGCCGATGTGCGCAGCGTTAGCGCCGATCAGCTGCACATCATCTTTAGCGCTATTCAGGCGTTGATCAGCGGAGGAAAACGCGCATGAGTCTGAACCCGAATTTCTATCAGGATCGCCTGTGCCTTAACGTGCTGGCCGGTTCGAAGCAGAACGCAAAAGCGATCTGGCAGGCGGCTGAAGGTCATGTGCTGGTGGGCGTGCTGTCAAAAAACTACGCCAGCAATGAAGCGGCGATTGCCGATATGCGCGAGTATGCGGCGCTGATCGACAATGCGTTATCCGTGGGTTTGGGCGCGGGCGATCCCAACCAGTCGGCGATGGTGAGTGAGATCTCGGCGGTGCTGCAACCGCAGCACGTCAATCAGGTCTTCACCGGCGTGGCGACCAGCCGTGCACTGCTCGGCCAGACTCAAACCGTGGTGAATGGTTTGATTTCACCGACCGGCACGCCGGGCCTGGTGAAAATCTCCACCGGACCGCGCAGCTCGAAGAGCGCCGACGCGATTGTACCGATCGACAGCGCCATCGCCATGTTGCAGGACATGGGCGGCAGCTCGGTGAAATACTTTCCGATGGGCGGCCTGAAAGCGGTAAATGAGTATCGCGCGGTGGCGGAAGCCTGCGCGCGTCACGACTTCTGGCTGGAACCCACCGGCGGTATCGATCTCAATAACTTCGAAGAGATTGTGCGTATTGCGCTCGATGCGGGCGTCAGCAAAGTGATCCCGCACGTTTACAGTTCGATTATCGATAGCGCAAGCGGCGACACGCGCATTGACGATGTACGTCAGCTTCTGGCAACGTGCAAGAAACTGCTGTAACAAATGAGTGACAGGTGAGGCTCCGTGAGATTTCCCAATCAGCGTCTGACTCAGCTTTTCGCTGCGCTGCAAAATGAAACGCTGCCGCAGGATGAGCTGGCACGTCGCTTTTCCGTTTCAACGCGCACGGTGCGCACCGATATCACCGCGCTGAATGCGCTGCTGGAACAGCATGGCGCGCAGTTTGTGCTGGCGCGCGGCGCGGGATATCAACTCAAAATTGACGATGCGGCGCGCTTTGGCCGCTTACAGCAAGAGAGCGCGACGCCACTGCGCGTGCCGCGTACCTCACAGGAGCGCGTGCGCTATCTGCTGACGCGCTTTCTGACTGCGGCGTATTCGATCAAGCTGGAAGATCTGTCCGAAGAGTGGTTTGTCAGCCGCGCCACGCTGCAAAGCGATATGGCAGAAGTGCGCGAATGGCTGGGCCGCTATCACCTTAATATCGAAACCAAACCGCATTACGGCATGAAGCTGTTTGGCAGCGAGGCGGCGATCCGCACCTGCTTAACCGACCTGCTGTGGCAGATCGATCAGGAGACGCCGGACAGCCCGCTGCTGACGGTAGAAGCGCTGCACAGCGGCATTTTGGCGCAGCTCGAACCTTTGCTGCAACAGTGCTTCGCCCAGCACGCCATTCGCCTCAGTGATGAAGGCGACCGCTATCTGCAAATCTACTGCGCGGTGGCGGTACGACGCATCAGCGAAGGTTTCCCGCTCAACGATCCGGGTGCGGAAGATGTGGGCGAGGAAGTGCGCGAGGCGGCGCACGATCTGATTAACCTGATGCGTCCGCTGGTCGGCAAACCGATTTCACAGGCGGAAGAGAACTGGCTGCGGGTCAACATCGCCGCACGCCAGATTCAGGCGCTGGCACCGAGCACCATTAACGCTGACGACGCCGATGCGCTGGTCGATTACCTGCTGAATTACATCAACACCCATTACAACTATCGGCTGCAGCATGATGAGCAGCTGCGCGCCGATCTGCTCACCCATATCAAAACCATGATCACGCGGGTGCGCTACCAAATCCATATCCCCAATCCGCTGCTGAGCAACATCAAACAGCACTATCCAATGGCCTACGATGTGACGCTGGCGGCGGTGACCAGCTGGGGTAAATACACCCCTTACACTATCAGTGAGAACGAGATCGGTTTCCTGGTGCTGCACATTGGTGTTGGGCTGGAGAGGCATTACGACGTCGGCTATCAGCGCCATCCACAGGTGCTGCTGGTGTGCGACAGCGGCAACTCCACGCTGCGCATGATTGAGGCGCTGCTGCTGCGCAAATACCCGCAATTGGTGGTGACGGCGCGGCTGTCACAGCGCGACTATGAACTGCGCGAGCATATCGATGAAGACTTCGTGATCTCCACCGCGCGGCTCAGCGAGAAGAATAAGCCGATTGCGGTGATGTCGCCATTCCCAACCGAGTTCCAGCTGGAGCAGCTCGGCAAGCTGGTGCTAGTGGATCGCACGCGCCCGTACATGCTGGAGAAGTACTTCGACGCGCAGCACTTTATGGTGCTGGATAAGCCGATGGCGCAGTCAGAGTTGTTTCGCCTGCTGTGCGATCAGCTGGAGAGCGAAGGTTTTGTCGATGCGGATTTCTATCCGTCGGTTGAGGAGCGCGAAGCGATTGTCAGCACCCTGCTCGGCGAAGGCATCGCGCTGCCGCATTCACTCGGACTGCTGGCGCAGAAAACCGTGGTCTACACGGTGCTGGCGCCGCATGGCGTGAGCTGGGGCGAGGAGACAGCATCGGTGATTTTCCTGCTGGCGATCAGCAAGAGTGAATACGAAGAGGCGATGGCGATTTACGATCTGTTCGTCACCTTCCTGCGCGAAAGAGCGATGACGCGGCTGCGCGATTGCGCGGATTTTGTCAGTTTTAAAGCGGTGGCGATCGATTGTTTGAGTCGGATGTAAGGGTTGTGCGTGCTGTCCCCCATCCCGGCCTTCCCCCGCAAGCGGGGGAAGGAGATGCAGCTTCATCACTAACATGTGGCAGCATCTTCCTCCCCCATTTATGGGGGAGGACCGAGGAGGGGGAAACCCCGCACAATCTACCCGCGCTTCGCCAGTAACCTCGGAATCTCACGCAAACACCAGGCTTTGGCTTCGCCCATGCTGTCGCGGCGCCACGCCATAATAATGTCCACTTCGCGCGTATACTCGGCGCTCACCACGCGTAAACGACCTTCGGCGATATCCTGCTCCACCATCGGATACGGCATGGTCGCCACACCCAAACCGGCCAGCAGCGCGCGGCGTTTATCATCCATGCTGCTTACCGTCAGACGCTGCTGCTTATCCAGCAACTGCACCGTCAGCACTGGGCGCTCGCGCGCGGTGTCCGCCACTGCGATGCCGCGATACTTCACGCGCGTCACTTCTGACAGCGGCTCAGCTTCCTGATGAATGGGATGATCCGGGCTGGCAACGTAGACGCTCATCGTGCTGTACAGCTTGCGGGTGTTGATTTCGGTTGAGGCGCGGAAGTGCATATCCGGGGCAATCACGATATCGGCGCGGCCCTGTTCCAGCCGCTCCCAGGCGCCGGCTAACACTTCCGTGATGAGAGAAATTTGCGTATTGGCTTTTTCTGACAGCTTCTCAACCAGCGGGAATAAACGCTCGGAAGGCACCAGCGCCTCGGCAACAATGGTGAGATGCGTTTCCCAACCGCGCGCCAGCGCTTCGGCATCGGTGGTGAGCTTATCGGCGGCCTCCAGCAGCACGCGGCCCCGTTCCAGCAGCATGCGGCCCACGTTGGTGAACTTGGTGCGGTGGCCGGAACGGTCAAACAGCACCACATCCAGCTCTTCTTCCAGCTTCTGCATGGTGTAACTCAGCGCGGAAGGGACGCGACCCAGTTCATCGGCCGCAGCGGCAAAGCTGCCACGACGGTCAATAGCATCCATCACACGTAAAGCTTCAAGGGTTAACGCGCGGTCTTTTGCCATGCCGATTCTCTGTCAGTAAATTTGAACATGCCAGGCAGATTAACTGGCTTACAATCCGGCGTCCAGACTTTTACCATAATCCCATCAAGCCTGCGGTCGGTTCTCACCGCAGCGCGTCGGAGGATTATCATGATGACAACCCGCTGCGCGTCCGCATGTGGCCAGGCCGATTTCGGTTGGTTGCAGGCGCGCTACAGCTTCTCATTTGGCCACTATTTCGATCCAAAATTAATGGGCTACGCGTCGCTGCGCGTACTCAACCAGGAAATTCTGGCCCCGGGCGCCGCATTCCAGCCGCGCAGTTATCCGCAGGTCGATGTGCTGAATCTGGTGCTGCAAGGTGAAGCCGAGTATCGCGACAGCGAAGGCAATCATCTGGTGGCGCGTGAAGGCGAGGCGATGCTGCTCTCTGCGCGTCAGGGCGTGAATTACAGTGAAATTAACATCAGCAAAGATCGCCCGTTAACCCGCATGCAACTGTGGCTGGCGGCCTGTCCGGAACGTGAAAACCCGCTGTTGCAGAAGCTCGACCTGCCGCAACAAACCAGCGTACTGATCGCCTCGCCCGATGGCGCGCAGGGCAGCCTGCAGCTGCGCCAGCAGGTTTGGGTGCATCAGGTGACGCTAGCGCCGGGCGAGCAGTACACGGTGAAATTGCACGGACCGCGCGCTTACCTGCAATCGATCCATGGTTCGCTGGATGTGCAGGCCAGCAGCGCCAACCAGCAGCCGCTAGGCTGCGGCGACGGCGCGTTTCTCAGCGATGAGAACCAGATTAGCCTGCAGGCCAGAACGCCGCTGCGCGCGCTGGTGATTGACCTTCCCGCCTAACCCTCACGCACAAAAAAGGGCGACCGAAGTCGCCCTGATGCTTTGCTGCAACGCTTATTTGAGAATGGTGAAGGCCGTAGTCACGTGCTTCACGCCGCTCACCCGGCTGGCAACATCGGCCGCCGCCTTCGCTTCTTCTGCAGTAACCAGTCCCAACAGGAACACTTCACCGTTTTCGGTGGTCACTTTCACGTTGGAGGATTTCACCTGATCGCTGCCCAGCAGCTGCGAGCGGATTTTGGTGGTGATCCAGGTATCCGATGACGAGGTGCCGAGGCTGACTTTCTGTCCATTACGGATTTCGTTATACACCTCGGTGGCTCCATCAACGCCCATGGCGATCTGTTTGGCACGGCTTGCCAGATCCGGGGTTGGCGACTGGCCGGTTAGCAGTACTTTGCCCTGATAAGCGGTGACAACCACGCGGGCCTGGTTTTTGATCTGTTCATCTTTTGCCAGTGCGTTCGAGACGCGCAGCTCCAGCGTACCGTCATCGACCTGCGTGCCCACGGTGCGCGGGTCAGTGGCGGTTTTGGTGGCGACGGCAGCGCCGCCGGCAACCACGGCAACACAACCTTGCAGCAACATGGCGGTTAAGAGAATGGCGACAGCGTTCAATGCTTTCATTTGAGCTCCTTCAGTCATTCCTGGTGTGGGAATAAAGTGTTATCAATCAAATCGCACAGGCAGTTCAGCGTCAGCATATGCATTTCCTGAATGCGCGCACTGCGATGTGATGGAATGCGAATTTCCACATCATGCGGACCGAGCAGGCCCGCCAGCTCACCGCCGTCGTGGCCGGTTAACGCAACGATGGTCATATCGCGGGTAACCGCAGCTTCAACCGCTTTGACGATATCGCGGGTGTTGCCACGGGTGGAAATGGCCAGCAGCACATCACCAGCCTGACCAAGCGCTCGAACCTGCTTGGCGTAGATTTCATCGTGCAGACGATCGTTACCAATCGCCGTCAGCATCACATTATCAGCGCTCAGCGCCAGCGCAGGCAGGCTAGGGCGCTCTGTCTCGAAACGGTTAATCATGCTGGCGGCAAAATGCTGAGCATTCGCCGACGACGCACCGTTACCGCAGCTAAGGATTTTGTTACCGTTCAGCAGCGACTGCACCAGCGTCATCGCGGCGCGGGAAATCGCATCGGGCAGCGCTTCGGCTGCGGCGATTTGGGTCTGAATACTTTCGGTAAAACACGCTTTAATTCTGTCCTGCACAAGACCACCTGGTTCTATCCATCGGCATTAAAGGCATCGGGCAGCCACTCCAGCTCACGCCCGGTAATGGCAATGATGTCAAAACGGCAATTCACCGTATCAAAACTGCCGCCACGCGCCAGCAACCAGAGCGCGGCGGCACGCAGCAGCTTTTGTTGTTTCTGGCGCGTTACGCTGGCGGCGGCACCGCCGTAGCGCGCATCGCGTCGATAGCGCACTTCAACAAATACCCAGCAATCGGCGTCGCGCATAATCAGGTCAATTTCCCCGCTGCGACAGCGTACATTGCTGGCAAACCACTGCAGCCCGGCGCGCTCCAGATAGCGACGCGCCAGTTGTTCCTGCTCAGCGCCAATGCGCTGGCGGTTTACTGCACCGGAACGATCTGTCCCTGACGATACTGGTTCCATGCCAACTTCCTGTTGATCACGCAATCCGTGTCGGCGTTCAGCTTGCCGGTGTTGCCATCAATGGCAAAGCCAGGCACCTGACGCATCTGGTTAAAGTTATTCGCCAGCGTCCAGGCATCAATGCCCATCGCGTAGAGGCGAACCAGCGAATAATCGTTGTTAAACGACTTCGCCGCCTGCTGCATTAAGCCCGGATTGCTACCGGACAGCAGCGGAATATCGCTGAACTGCAGGCCATCCATCTCCAGGCGGAAGTCCGGGCCTGCACCCGCCTGCGCACTGCGTGAGCTGGCGTAGAGTGCGGTGTTGTTGCGGCTGCTGGTGCGCATCGCAATCATCGGCTTGATGAGCTGCAGCTCATCCTGGCTGGCGACGATGTACACCGCATCCACGCTACCGCTGCTGGCATCGGCCGTTGGCACCGGTGCGCTGGTTTGCGGTGCAGGAATCGTCAGGCCAGCAATCGCCACGCTCTGCGATTGCGCGGGCTCAACGTTGAGCGGCGTGCCGCTTAACGCGATACCCGCACCGCTGTTGATGCCTTGCTTGAGTTCGCCGACGCCGCCAAAACGCTGCTGCAGTACGGTTGAGCCACCCAGCGTTTGCCACTCTTGCGCGAACGCTTTGCTGATACGGTCGCCATAACTGCTGCGCGGCACCAGCAATAATGGCTGGCGTTTGCCTTGCTCGTAGATATGGTGCGCGGCATCGCGTGCTTCGTCTTCAGGAGAAAGCGCAAAGTAACAAATATTCGGATGGTTCTGGATCTGTTCTGGCTCGTTCAGGGCCAACACGTTAAGCGGCGTGTTGCTATTGGCGACGGTTTCAACGTCATTTTTTAGAAGCGGGCCGACCACCAGCGTGGCGCCATCTTGCTGCGCCTGCTGCATCACCTGCGCAATCTGCTGGCTACTGGTGTCATACACTTTCACCTGCGCATTGCTGTTGCCCTGTGCGGCGGCGGGTTGTGCGGCTGGCTGTGACTGCTCGGTTTGCGGCGGTGTGTTACCTGCAACGGCGGGGCTGACCACGCTATTGGCGTCCGCTGGCGGCTGTGCGCTGGCATCGGCTGTATTAGCCTCAGGAGCGGCTTGCGGTGCCGGTGCATTGAGCACGCCATTGCGCGCATCGGTGAAGCCTTTCTGAATCGCATTGGCAAACACCTGCGCCTGGCCGTTAAGCGGCAGCAGCAGCGCGATGGTATTGGTCGACGCTTTGGTGAAGTTCTGCACCTGGCTGAGCTGGGTTGGCAGTGTCTTCGCGCCTGGGTTCTGCGGATAACGCGTCTGCCAGTCCTGAATCGCCGCTTTCAACATTTGTGGGTCCTGGCTGTTTGCGCGCCAGGTATTCAGCAGATCGAGCCAGCCCTGCAGGGTATTTTCATCAGCATTGATCACCAGGCTGTTGATCTGATCCTGGGTCATCTGCGTCAGCGCTTGCCAGGTTGCATCGATATTGCTTTGGTGATCGGCACCTTTCAGCAGCGGCTCCTGCGCAATATAGGCACGCAGCAGCGAGAGTGAAGGGCGATTCTGTGCCGCCGCGATTTGCAGCGCGTAGTAACGCACCTGCTGGTCCTGCGACAAGCCGCCGCTTTTCAGCTGGCCCAGCAGCTGTTGCGCACCGGTGTAATCCTGCTGCCCAATCTGCATCTGCGCGCGCAGCAGCAGCAGTTCTTGCTGTTGCACTTCGCTTAACTGCTGCGGCAATTGATTGAGCTGATTCGCCGCCTGCGGATACTTTCCTTCCTTCAACAGGGCACGGATGGCAAGTAATTGCCAGTCGGTCTTGCTATCATCGCTGCTTTGCTGCACCTGCTGCAGATAATAGTCAGACCGGCCAGTCGCAGGACCCTGAATATTGACGTTAGAGGTTTGTTGCGGTCCCTGACCACTACAGGCGGCTAAAATCAGCCCAGCGAGAAGAACAGGTACTAAGCGTCCTGCTTTATGACGTACGACTTTTGAAGGAAGCATACTGTATCCAGTGATGTTTTTTTCAAGATGCTCAATATTAAATCGGCAATTCGGATGAAACAATGAAACAACTCGATCGGGCAGAGATTTCTGCCAGCACGCTCTATATCGTTCCTACCCCGATCGGTAACCTGGGTGATATCACTCAACGAGCGTTGACGGTGCTCTCAAGCGTCGATCTAGTCGCAGCGGAAGATACACGTCATACCGGGCTGTTGCTACAACATTTCGCCATCAATGCGCGACTCTTCGCACTTCACGACCACAACGAACAGCAGAAAGCTGAGGTGCTGTTAGCTAAGCTGCAAGAGGGCCAGAGCATCGCGCTGGTCTCCGATGCCGGCACGCCGTTAATCAACGATCCCGGCTACCATTTGGTGCGTCGCTGCCGTGAAGCTGGTGTGCGCGTGGTGCCGTTGCCAGGTGCTTGTGCGGCGATTACAGCATTAAGCGCGGCGGGGTTACCGTCCGATCGTTTCTGTTACGAAGGGTTTCTACCGGCCAAAAGCAAAGGACGTTGCGATGTGCTGCGCGCGCTGGGTGAAGAGCCGCGTACGCTGATTTTCTACGAATCGACCCATCGCCTGATCGATAGCCTGCAGGATATGGTCAGCGTGTGGGGCGGCGAGCGCTACGTGGTGCTGGCGCGTGAGATCACCAAAACGTGGGAATCTATTCAGGGCGCACCGGTCGGCGAGTTGCTGGCGTGGGTGCAGGAAGATGAAAATCGTCGTAAAGGCGAGATGGTGCTGATTGTTGAAGGCCATAAAGCCGATGAAGAAGCGCTGCCGGCGGAGGCGTTGCGCACGCTGGCGCTGCTGCAAAAAGAGCTGCCACTGAAGAAAGCCGCTGCGCTGACGGCGGAAATTCATGGGGTGAAGAAGAACGCGCTTTATAAGTACGCGCTGGAGCAGCAAGAGGCGTGACAAACGCTGGCAGATCGCCTATTATCCCGCGCCGAAGCTGACCAGACAGTCGCCGCTTTGTCGTCGTCCTCTTTCGGGGGGAGACGGGCAAAGGGGAGGAAAGTCCGGGCTCCATAGGGCAGGGTGCCAGGTAACGCCTGGGGGGCGCAAGCCTACGACCAGTGCAACAGAGAGCAAACCGCCGATGGCCCAGTAATGGGATCAGGTAAGGGTGAAAGGGTGCGGTAAGAGCGCACCGCGCGGCTGGCAACAGTTCGTGGCACGGTAAACTCCACCCGGAGCAAGGCCAAATAGGGGTTCACAAGGTACGGCCCGTACTGAACCCGGGTAGGCTGCTTGAGCCAGTGAGCGATTGCTGGCCTAGATGAATGACTGTCCACGACAGAACCCGGCTTATCGGTCAGTTTCGACTTTTTTAAACACAAAACCCGCTTCGGCGGGTTTTGTGTTTTCTGGGGCTGGGTGCGCGCTGGCCCTCATCCTAACCTTCTCCCGCAGGCGGGAGAAGGGACCGATCGAGCGATCTTTCAAACCGCAGCGGCTTATTCCCTCTCCTGTGGGAGAGGGCTAGGGTGAGGGCATCAGTCCAATAACATTAATTAAACGCCTCCACGTAAAGAAATGAAAATCCCTGAAAACATTACTGCCGCTATGCCAGAATAAGCGCGTGTTTAACTACTGAGGACAAATTTAATCCACACTGACGAGAAGCAACAACGTGGATAAGTTGTAATTTTATGGACAAAATGTTTGCGTCAAATAAGGCTCCACTCTCCTCCTCTCTCTCTGAATCAAACTGCTCAATCTGCGATCAGCACTGGCGCTTCGCGCTTTAGTTCCGTTCTCTCCTATTCTGACTTTTTAATTTAACTTTGCTAACACGCCTATTTTCGCGTGGGTGGCGTTTATTTCTCGTTCAGGAGAGAAATCATGCTGTATTGGATTTTATTAGCGCTGGCGATCGCCGCGGAAATTATTGGCACCGTCTCAATGAAATGGGCCAGCGTAAACGGTGGCAACGCCGGTTATATTTTTATGCTGGTGATGATCGCACTTTCTTATATTTGTTTATCCTTCGCCATCAAGCGCATTGCCCTTGGCGTGGCGTATGCCATGTGGGAAGGCATTGGCATTCTGTTTATTACGCTGTTTAGCGTGCTGTTGTTCGATGAAGCCTTATCCGCCATCAAAGTAGCCGGCCTGCTGACGCTGATCCTCGGCATCGTCCTGATCAAATCCGGTACGCTGAGCCGCAAGGAGCTGCGCCATGGCAACGTTTAACTGGCTGCATATCGCATGGCTGGCGCTGGCCATTGGCCTGGAGATCGTCGCCAATATCTTCCTGAAATACTCCAACGGTTTCCGCCGTCCACTGTTTGGCGTGTTATCGCTGGTGGCGGTGCTGGCGGCGTTCAGTGCGCTGGCGCAGGCGGTGAAAGGCATTGATTTGACGGTAGCCTACGCGTTATGGGGCGGGCTGGGATTGGTCGCCACCGTGGCGGCAGGCTGGATTCTGTTTGGCCAGCGTCTGAGTCGGGTTGGCTGGCTGGGCGTGGGATTGTTGTTGGTCGGTATGGTGCTGATTAAGTTTGCCTAAAGTCCCCTCTCCACGTTGGGAGAGGGTAAGAGCATCAACCCCGGCCGTGTGGCTCATCCCAGTCAAAGGCTGGACCCAGCGAGATCACGCCGCTTGGGTTGATGGTTTTGTGGCTGCAGTAGTAGTGATGGCGAATGTGCGGCAAATTAACCGTGTCAGCGATGCCTGGCATCTGATAGATATCGCGCAGGAAGCCGCTCAGATTACGGTAATCACTGATGCGGTGACGATCGCACTTAAAGTGGGTGACGTAGACCGGATCGAAGCGCACCAGTGTGGTCCACAAGCGCAAATCGGCTTCGGTAAGTTGGTTGCCAGTGAGATAGCGGTGTTGGCCAAGAATCTGTTCGAGACGCGCTAACGAATGGAACAGCGCCGTTACCGATTCATCGTACGCCGCCTGCGAAGTGGCAAAACCGCTTTTATACACGCCATTGTTGACCGTGTCGTAAACCCAGCTGTTCACTTCATCAATTTTGTCGCGTAGCTGCGCCGGATAATAGTCACCCGCGCGGGCACCTTGCGCATCAAAAGCGCTGTTAAGCATGCGCATGATGTCGGCAGATTCATTACTGACGATGGTTTGCTGGGTTTTATCCCACAGCACTGGCACGGTCACACGGCCGGAATAGTGCGCATCGGCGTGCAGATAGATTTGATAGAGAAACTCTTTTTGATACAACGCATCGCCGGTGGCGTCAGGGAAGCTGGCGTCAAAGGTCCAGCCGTTCTCCAGCATCAGCGGATGCACCACCGAAACTGAAATCATCTCCTCCAATCCCTTGAGTTTAAGCATTAACAGCGTGCGATGCGCCCACGGGCAGGCAAGCGAGACGTAAAGATGATAGCGACCACGCTCAGCGGCGAAGCCCGCTTTGCCGGTTGGACCGGCGCTACCATCGGCGGTAACCCAGTTACGCCAGACGGCTTCTGTGCGCTTGAAGCGGCCACCGGTTGACTTCGTATCGTACCAGGTATCATGCCAGACACCGTCAATCAGCTGTCCCATAAGCCCTCCATAATAAAAAGGGGCGAGGAAAATCCCCGCCCCTGCAATTCAGTATATGTGTTCTCTAACGGTTGTGCTGCTTAGCGTGCGGTTGCTGGCTGAACGCGCTGACGAATCAGTCGGTCAATGCTGTAAGCGCCTGGACCTACCAGACCCAACACCAGGAAGCCACCGGCGATGGAGAGGTTTTTCATGAACATCAGCTGGTTAACACCTTCCGCGAAGTTGCTGTGGAACAGGAACGCGGTCAGCAGAGTAAAGCCAGCGGTGAACAGGGCGGTAAAGCGCGTCAGGAAACCGAACAGAATCGCCAGGCCGCCACCGAACTCCAGCAGAATAACCAGCGGCAGCAGGAAGCCTGGGACGCCCATTGCCTGCATGTATTGTGCGGTACCGGCGTAACCGGTGATTTTGCCCCAGCCTGCGGTGATAAACAGAATGGTCATTAATACGCGTGCTACCAGCAGGCCTGAGTCTTCGAATTTTTTCATCATCTACTCCAACAAGGTTTTTGTTGCAGGTTGTTGGCCTGCGGGTTTTGAATCCCCTTGAACCGGTTGTTTCAGTTCACTGGGCTGATGGAGGGAGATGATAATCGCAGGTTGAAAGAGTTGTAAGCGAGATAAACTGTCAATGTTGTTCAGTAAATTTGAGGAGAGTAAAACCGAATCAATTCGATCCGGTTTTAGAGAGAGAAGCTAGCGGGTATTTAAAGTCGATTTGATCATGCGCCAGGTGCTCCAGACGCCGAAACCGCGCTTGGCCCAGCGCAGCAGACGATTGGGGCTGCGAATCGACCAAATGGCCAATGCACTGCTGCCAATCGCCAGATAACGACGCATGCCAATGATGGTTAACCAGCCGCGATCGTACTGCGCGGTGCTGGTCAGCCAGTCGCGGCTGTCGGCGCTGAGGTCAAGCCGCTGCTGCTGCACCTGATTGAGCAGTTCGTGAATGCGAGCTTCACGTTCGCGGCGGCTCATGAGCGATGCTCCTCCAGCAGTTTGCGATCGGTATCCAGCTCTTTACGCGTATGGCGCAACAACGTTGACTGACGCGATTTGTATAACGTCCACAAACCGAAGATGAGCGCCAGAGCAAATAGCACCGCCGTAGTGATGGCAATCGCCATCAGGCGATATTGTGCGTCCACCGCCCAGATGATCAACACCATCAGGCTCATGAGACCGAAAGCGGTAAACAGCATAGTAAGGCCCACCATCATCAGCATCTGAATCAGGTTGGCCTTTTCCTCTTCCAGTTCCACAATTGCCAGTCTGACGCGCGTCTCGACCATGCTAACCAGCGTGGTAACTACCCGTTGACCGATGTTAAAGACCCCTTTGCCGGGGCCGTGGCTTTGCTGACTATCACTCATCATTAACGCCGTGAGATTAAAATGCCGATGAGAATACCTACCGCTGCACCGATACCCACGCCGTGCCACGGATTGTCGCGCACGTATTCGTCCGCTTTTTCCGCTGCTTCACGCGTGGTTTGTGCAATACGTTCGCCGGAGTCGCCAAGACGTTCACGGGAGCTTTCAATAGCGCCGCGCGCTTTATGACGCAGTTTATCCAGCTCACCTTTGGATTTATCTGCTGAGCTGCTCAGCACTTCTTCCAGGGTATCAGCCAGATTTTTCAATTCAGCGCGCAGATGTTCAGATGTTGTTTCTTTAGCCATGGAAATCTCCTTTTACAGCATTGAGTTAAGTCCGATTAATAAGGTTCAGCTTCAAGCTTTTTCAGTTCGTGCTGCGCATCGAGCAGCTTACGTTCGCGCTTCTCAATTTTGTCCTTGTCGCCATCCTGACGCTCTTCTTTCAGCTCACGCTCACGTTCGGCGATTTTGTGCTTCTGCTCAGCGATGCGTTCGCTATGTGCAGATTTCAGCTTCTCATCGGTGCAGCCTGCGCGGACTTCGGTCAACGCGCGCTCCAGCCCGGTAACGCGGCGCTGGTTGTCGTGCTGTTTTGCCATATCGATCTCGCGTTGAATATCCTGCTCTTTTTGTTGGCAGAGCGATTCAGCCGCCAGCAGCGAACCCGAGAGTGAAAAAAGAATAGCACCTAGCAGTAATTGATGTTTCATCAGGTTGTGACCTTCCATTGTTGATGACCTGCCCGAGAGCAGACAGGAGAAGCTTCCCAGCATG
Source organism: Pantoea sp. y20 (assembly GCF_054903455.1). Classification (NCBI taxonomy): domain Bacteria; kingdom Pseudomonadati; phylum Pseudomonadota; class Gammaproteobacteria; order Enterobacterales; family Erwiniaceae; genus Pantoea; species Pantoea sp. y20. The sequence goes on along the minus strand of NZ_CM142816.1, from coordinate 3,641,703 downwards.
TCTTAGGCTTACGCTATCTCTAAGGATAGACAGCAGACGAAAAAATTCAAAGAAGACGCGGGGATAGCGAGGATTAGCTCACCGCCTGGCTTAACGTCAGGCGGTGAAATTTAGCTAAAAATTGGGCGACTGGCGTCAGGATATTGCTGCGAAGCCTGCGGGCCAGCGGCGACGACAAAGCCTTGTGGCAACAGGCGCTTCAACACTTTTTGCGCCGCCAGGCTCTGTTCTTCATTCTCAAAATGAATCACCAGCGCATCGCCGGAGGGCGTAATACTTTTGATACGCACGCCCTGCGCAGAAAGTTGCTGATAAAGATAAAAACCATCGGGCAGATTGGTGCCGCTGTTGGCGACGCGGATCTGCACCACGGTTTCATGCTGCATCAAGGTCGGAACGAAACAGATCGCCAGCAGCGCCAACGCGCCACCCAGCGCCCAAGGCAGGAAACGCCTTGGGAATCCACGGAATGTGATCATGACTGTGAATTCCCGCTACGCGCAGACTGACGTTTACGCCAAATAACCACTAAAGAACCGACCAGGCCAACCACCAGCAGCACCAGCGGCAGCAGCATCAGGCACAACATCAGCTCATCTTCGTAACGACGGAAAATCGGCGTTTTACCCAGCGCGAAGCCCAGCACGGTAAGGATCAGCACCCACAGGAAGCCACTTACCCAGTTGAAGAACTGGAAGCGCGCATTACTCAGGCCAGAAAGCCCGGCGATGGTAGGGAGCAAGGTGCGAACGAAGGCAATAAAGCGACCCACCAGCAGTGCAGACAAGCCATGGCGATGGAACAATCGGTGGGCGCGTTGATGATATTGCGCGGGCAAGTGTGAAAGCCATTTTTGCACGGTAGGCGTATTACCGAGCCAGCGACCCTGAATGTAGCTCACCCAGCAGCCGAGGCTGGCGCCAGTGGTCAGAATCAGCAGCGTCAGCGGGAAACCCATGGTGCCTTTAGCAATCAAAACGCCGACCAAAATCAGTAAACTATCGCCCGGCAGAAAGGCGGCGGGCAGCAATCCATTTTCCAGAAACAGAATCATGAACAACACGCCATAAATGGCCCAAACCAACGTCGGGTCGGAGAGCATTTCGTAATCCTGCTGCCATAAGGCATGCAGCAATGCTTGCAAAATATCCATCAATCATTCCTGAACATCATTGTTAAACGTGCCCGTGAGGGGCTTAGGCGCAGACTGGCGTTGGTTATACATTTTAGATAAGCAGCCTGAGCAGGAGTTTCCGGATCCTTCCAGAATTGATTGTTAAATCAGCGACTTTTTAAAGCCCTGTCGCAAAGGGTAATAAAAGGGCGATAACTGTAACAAAAATAACGTTATCCAGACAGGGGAAAGTGCCTGCCGCACAGGAGTTTTACCTTTAGACGCAGGTGGTCAAAAGGAGCTTTACATGAGCTGACACTATTGCAGACTAACTGACTTTTTCAGCAACAAAACGCCTGAAAAATAAGCAGGATCAGCGTGGGTTTTCGCTACCTTCAGGCAGGATGACCGGATTTTCAGCAAACATGTAACGATCAACGTTAAATTCGAAATCATCGGTGGTGGCGTTAAACAGCATCTGCTTAGTATTTTCCAGATGTTGCCACATTGCCAGCTTACTGGCGGCGGGATCTTTGCGGATCAGGGCTTTGAGAATCTGGTCGTGATCGTCACACCAGCTGGTGATATTTTTGGCATCAATATGTTCGTGCAGCTTTAACCAGTAAGGATTGTGCAGACGGTGCAGCCACATCTTCTCGACAATCGCTGCTAAGGCGCTGTTCTGCGTCGATTGCGCAATGCGCACGTGAAACTCCATATCCCACGCCGAATCGCGCGAATGATCTTCCTGACGCGCTTTCTCCTGAATTGCCATCAATGCCACGATATCCTGGCGTGTCACCTGCGTGGCGGCAAACTCAGCCACGTTGCTTTCAATCAACTGGCGCGCCTGCAATAACTCGAAGGGGCCGAAATTAGCGAACTCCAGCTGGCTGGACGTTACCACGCGGTTCTGTTGCTGGCTGCTGATGACGTGAATGCCGGAACCTTTCCGCACCTCCACGTAACCTTCCACTTCCAGCATGATGATCGCTTCACGCACCACGGTACGGCTCACCTGCATCTCCTCCGCAATCAGACGCTCGGCAGGCAGTTTGTCGCCGACCCGATACTCGGCAGCTTCAATGCGGCGTTTGAGTTCGCTGGCGAGTTGTTGATAGAGGCGTCGTGATTCGGTCAGGTCCATTGCGCGGTCCGCTGTGGGAGAAAGTTGAGTTGTTATACCACTTCAGCCGCACAGAGGAAATGGGCTGGCCGATGCCAGCCCGGAAAGGTTAGGTGCGCACTGCAGCGGACTGCACCGCAGGCTGATCGTCGAGTTCAGAAACCGGCTGGTTTTTCAGCACCGTCCAGATAACCACCGCGCCTAGCAGATCAAACACCGCCAGCGCCGCGAACAGCGGGCTGAAGCCCAGCGTATCGGCCAGCGCACCGACCACCAACGCAAACAGGGTGCTCGCCGTCCAGGCCGCCATGCCGGTTAAGCCGTTGGCGGTAGCCACTTCGTTACGGCCAAATACATCCGAAGAGAGCGTGATCAGCGCGCCTGAAAGCGCCTGATGGGCAAAACCACCGACGCATAACAACCCAATCGCCACATACGGGCTGGTGAACAACCCGATGGTGCCTGGCGCAATCATTAACACCGCGCCCATGGTCACCACCAGTTTGCGTGAGACGATGAGATTGACGCCAAACCAGCGCTGAAACAGCGGCGGCAAGTAGCCACCGACGATGCAGCCGAGATCGGCGAACAACATCGGCATCCAGGCAAACATGGCGATCTCTTTCAGGTTGAAGCCGTACACCTTAAACATAAACAACGGGATCCACGCGTTAAACGTTCCCCACGCGGGTTCGGCGAGGAAACGCGGCAGCGCAATACCCCAGAACTGGCGATTGCGCAGGATCTGGCGTGCCGACATCTTCTTATTATTACCGGTTTGATGCTGCAACTCCTGGCCGGCAATGATGTAGTGACGCTCCTCATCGCTCAGCTTGGTTTGTTGTTTAGGATGCTTATAAAACACCAGCCAGCAGAGGGCCCACACCATGCTCAGCACGCCAGTAATAATGAACGCCATTTGCCAGCTGTGCGCCATGATCGCCCACACCACCAGCGGCGGAGCCAGCATTGCGCCAATCGACGAGCCCACGTTGAAATAGCCCACCGCCACCGAACGCTCTTTGGCAGGGAACCATTCGCTACTGGCTTTCAGGCCTGCGGGAATCATTGCTGCTTCGGCGGCACCCACCGCGCCGCGTGCCAGCGCAAAGCCGCCCCAACTGCCCGCCATCGCGGTTGCCGCACAGAAGATTGCCCACAGCACGGCAAACACTGCATAGCCTATTTTGGTGCCGAGCATGTCCAGCACATAACCGGCTACCGGCTGCATGATGGTGTAGCACGCCGAGTAGGCGGCGACGATATAAGAATATTGTTGCGTGGTGATACCCAACTGCGTTTCCAGCGTGGGCGCAGCGACGGCAATGGTATTGCGCGTCAGGTAACCGAGCACGGTGCCCAGCGTCACCAGCCCAATCATGTACCAGCGTAGCCCTTTGATCTTACGCATTATTAACCTCGTCCAGTCTGTCGTTGCGGTTTTACCGCTGTAGTTATCTGGAGCGGGAAGACGTGAACAGTGCTGTTCACTCCCGCAGTTCCTTGCCTATGCCATTAGTCCCGTTAGCAACGGAGCGAGAGGTTAACTTGTTATACCGCTTTAAAAGTTGAATGCCATCACATAAACCTTGCGGCCAGTGTGTGTTAGGGCTAAAGATCGTTAAAACAGCCATTTAATGCATTATCCGCAACATAATCGTCCATATACCCACAGTGAAACTGTCATTATTGTGAGTCGGATCGCAAATAATTTTGCCGCCCGTTTAAATTGGTATGATAACTTTTAGTTAAAAGCCATCTGGCTACAAAATGAGGAAGCAGGTATGTCGCGTTTTATGAGTGAGGATTTTCTACTCGACACCGAGTTCGCCCGTCGTCTGTACCACGACTACGCTAAAGACCAGCCGATTTTCGACTATCACTGTCACTTACCGCCGCAGCAGATTGCCGATAATTACCGCTTCACCAACCTCTATGACATCTGGCTGAAAGGCGATCACTACAAATGGCGTGCGATGCGCGCTAACGGCGTGCCGGAAGCGTTATGCACCGGCGATGCCAGCGATCGTGAGAAATTTAACGCCTGGGCGCGTACCGTGCCGCATACCATCGGCAATCCGCTCTATCACTGGACGCACCTCGAATTGCGCCGCCCTTTTGGCATCACCGATGTGCTGCTGAATGAGCAGAGCGCAGATCGCATCTGGCAGCAGTGCAATGAACTGCTGGCGCAGGACGCCTTCAGCGCGCGCGGCATCATGCAGCAGATGAAGGTGAAAATGGTCGGCACCACCGACGATCCGCTCGACGACTTACAGCATCACCGCAAGCTGGCGCAGGACAGCAGCTTTGACGTCAAAGTGCTGCCGAGCTGGCGTCCGGACAAAGCCTTTAACATTGAGCTGGAGAGTTTCCTGCCGTGGATTCAGCGCTTAGCGCAGGTCGCGGATGTTAACGTGCAGCGCTTTGACGATCTGCGCCGCGCCTTAAGCCAGCGACTCGATCACTTCGCCGCGCATGGCTGCAAAATTTCCGATCACGCGCTGGATGTGGTGGTGTTTGCGGAAGCGGATGACGCCACGCTGGATGGCATTCTGGCGCGCCGACTGCAAGGTGCAGCGCCTTCCGCTGAAGAGACGGCCCAGTTTAAAACCGCCGTGCTGGTGTGGCTCGGCAGCGAATATGCGCGTCGCGGCTGGGCGCAGCAGTATCACATTGGCGCGCTGCGCAACGCCAATCGCCGCCAGTTCGATAACCTCGGGCCGGATGTGGGCTTCGATTCGATTAACGATGCGCCGCTGGCGATTCCGCTGGCGCGTCTGCTGGATGCGCAGAACCGCAATAACGCGCTGCCCAAAACCATTCTTTACTGCCTCAACCCGCGCGACAACGAAGTGCTGGCGACCATGGCTGGCAATTTCCAGGGTGAAGGCGAACCCGGCAAGATGCAGTTTGGTTCGGCGTGGTGGTTTAACGATCAACTGGATGGCATGCAGCGGCAGATGACGCAGCTGGCGCAAATCGGCCTGCTGAGCCGCTTCGTCGGCATGCTAACCGACAGCCGCAGCTTCCTCTCTTACACGCGTCATGAATATTTCCGTCGTCTGTTGTGCCAGATGATCGGCAATTGGGTGGCGCGGGGCGAAGCGCCTGAAGACGAGGCGTTGTTAGGGCAGATGGTACAGAACATCAGTTTCAACAATGCGCGCGATTACTTCGGTATTGAGCTGGGAGCCTGATAATGCAGCGACTCAACCGTCACGATTTTCCTGGCGCGCACTACAGCGAGCGCGTTATCCAGTTTGGTGAAGGCAACTTCCTGCGCGCCTTTATCGACTGGCAGCTCGACTGGCTTAATCAGCATCACAATACCGATGCGGGCGTGGTGGTGGTGCGGCCGCGCAACCGCGTGGTGGAAGAGACGCTGAATCAGCAAGATGGCTTATACACCACGCTGATTCGCGGACTCAATGCGGCGGGCGAGCAGGTGAGTGAAGCCCGCCTGATCCGCAGCGTGAATCGTGAAATCCAGCCGTATCAGCAGTTTGATGCGTTTCTCGCGCTGGCACGCGCACCGCAAATGCGCTTTGTCTTCTCCAATACCACAGAAGCCGGCATTGCCTTTGCGGAGCAGGATCGGCTGGACGACACGCCCGCCTCATCCTTCCCCGGCAAGCTGACGCAGCTGCTGTGGGCGCGCTTCAACCATTTTGCCGGTGCCAGTGATAAAGGTTGGCTGGTGGTGCCCTGTGAACTGATCGATTACAACGGCGACACGCTGCGTGAGCTGGTGCTGCGCTACAGCCAGCATTGGCAGCTGCCGCCGGCGTTTGCCCGCTGGGTGCAGGATTACTGCGCGTTCTATAACACGCTGGTGGATCGCATTGTCACCGGTTATCCGGCGGATAGCGCGGCGATCGAAGCGTCATTAGGCTACGAAGATCGCTATCTGGTGGCGGGCGAAGTCTATTACCAGTTTGTGATTCAGGGACCAAATGCACTGGCGCAGGAGCTGCAGCTGCACGCGCTGGCACCGGAAGTGAAGCTGGTGGAGGACATCACACCGTACAAAGCGCAAAAGGTGGCGATCCTTAACGGCGCGCACACCGCGCTGGTGCCGGTGGCATTTCAGGCCGGGCTGGAGAGCGTGGGAGAGGCGATGGATGATGCGCAGATGGCTGGCTTTGTCGATGCGCTGCTGCGCGATGAGGTGATCCCCACGCTGGATCTGCCGCGCGACGAGCTGCACGCCTTTGCCGACGCGGTGCAGCGTCGCTTCCGCAATCCCTTTATCCGCCATGCGTTGCTCTCCATCGCCCTTAACGGCATGACCAAATTCCGCACCCGTTTGCTGCCGCAATTGTTGTTGTCGCAGCAGCAAAACGGGCAATGGCCTGTGCGGCTGACCTTCGCCTTTGCCGCGCTGCTGGCCTTTTATCGTGGTGCAGAGGGCAAACGTCACTGGCCGCTGCAGGACGACGAACAGTGGCTGCAGCGTTTCGCTGAACTGTGGTCAGCAGTAAATAACGATAAACAGACTCCAGAACAGTTGGTGCGTGCGGTACTCAGCGACGCCAATCACTGGGGCGAAGATCTCACTCAGCAGCCCGGATTAGTGGCTGCGGTCAGCCAACACCTGCAAAACATCATCGTCCACGGGATGCGGACGGCGTTGACACAACTGAGATAACGCTATGCAAGATGCCATTAGAATCCATTCACGCGACAACGTTGCTGTGGCGTTGCGCGATTTGCCAGCCAATACCCAGGTCGAAATCAATCAACAGGCGATCATCTTGCAGCAGGAGGTTGGGCGCGGCCATAAGTTTGCGCTGCAGCCTTTAGCCACCGACGCGCTGGTGATCAAATACGGTTTGCCGATCGCGCACGCCACTCAGCCGATTGCGGCCGGCGAGATCATTCACTCCAGCAATGCGCGCACCAACCTAAGCGACGTGGATGAGTATGACTATCAACCCGATTTTCTCGATCTGCCGCCGCAAGCTGGCGATCGCGACGTGCAGATCTATCGTCGCGCCAGCGGGGAAGTGGGCATCCGTAATGAGTTATGGATCCTGCCCACCGTGGGCTGCGTCAACGGCATCGCGCGGCAAATCCTGACGCGCTTTATGAAAGAGACCAATGACGCCGAAGGCATTGACGGCGTGCATCTGTTCAGCCATCCGTTTGGCTGTTCGCAGCTTGGGCAGGATCACGAGAACACCCGCACCATGTTGCAGAACATGGTGCGCCATCCCAATGCCGGCGCGGTGCTGGTGATTGGGCTTGGCTGCGAGAACAATCAGGTTGATGTGTTTCGTGAAACGCTCGGTGGCTTCGATAGCGAACGCGTGCAGTTCATGGAGTGCCAGAAGCAGGATGATGAAGTGGAAGCGGGGCTGGAACGTCTGCACGAACTCTATCGTGCCATGCGCGCGGATCAGCGTCAGCCGGGCAAACTCAGCGAGCTAAAGTTTGGTCTGGAGTGCGGTGGTTCGGATGGTTTTTCCGGCATCACCGCCAATCCTATGCTGGGCTGTTTCTCCGACCAGATGATTGCCAACGGCGGCACCACGGTGCTGACCGAAGTGCCGGAGATGTTTGGCGCAGAGCGCATTTTGATGAGTCGCTGCCGCGATGAAGCCACCTTTGAAAAAACCGTGGCGATGATAAATGACTTCAAGCGCTACTTTATCGATCACCAGCAGCCGATCTATGAAAATCCATCACCCGGCAACAAAGCGGGCGGCATCACCACGCTGGAGGAGAAGTCGCTCGGCTGTACGCAGAAGGCCGGACAAAGTCAGGTGGTGGATGTGCTGAAGTACGGTGAGCGCCTGCATACACCGGGACTGAATCTGTTAAGTGCGCCGGGCAACGATGCGGTTGCAACCAGCGCGCTGGCGGGCGCTGGCTGTCATATGGTGCTGTTTACCACCGGACGCGGCACGCCGTACGGCGGTTTTGTGCCGACGGTGAAGATCGCCACCAATACGCAGCTCGCCGAGAAGAAGCCGCACTGGATCGATTTTAATGCCGGGCGTTTGCTTGAAGGGATGAGTATGGCGGAGATGCTGGCGGACTTCGTCGATATGATTGTGGCGATTGCCAATGGCCAACCCGCGCGCAACGAAACTAATGATTTTCGCGAGTTAGCCATCTTTAAAAGCGGTGTGACCTTGTAAAACCAGGTCGCCATGAATGGCGACCTATTCAAAAACCTTACCTTACTCCGATTCTGACACCGTACGACGCGGCTGGCGCTCGGCTTCGGCCTGGCATACGGCCGCGGTAAACAGAATATCCGTCGAGGAGTTCAGCGCGGTCTCGGCGGAATCCTGCAGCACGCCAATAATAAAGCCCACCGCTACTACCTGCATCGCCAAATCATTCGGAATACCAAACATGTTGCAGGCTACCGGGATCAGCAGCAGCGAACCGCCGGCCACACCGGATGCGCCACAAGCACACAGTGACGCCACCAGACTCAACAGAATGGCGGTTGGAACATCCACCGCAATACCCAGCGTATGTACTGCCGCCAGTGTCAACACGGTGATGGTGATGGATGCGCCAGCCATGCTGATGGTGGCACCCAGCGGGATCGACACGGAATACGTGTCTTCATCCAGATTGAGACGTTTCGCCAGCGCCATATTGACCGGAATGTTAGCCGCTGAACTGCGGGTGAAGAACGCGGTGACGCCACTTTCACGCATGCAGGTAAACACCAGCGGATACGGGTTGCGGCGAATCTTCTGGAACACCAGCATTGGGTTGATTACCAGCGCCATAATCAGCATGCAGCCGAGCAGCAGCGCCAGCAGATTGGCGTATTCCCACAGCGCGTCAAAGCCGGTTGAGGCGAGGATGGAAGCCACCAGACCAAAAATCCCCAGCGGCGCACAGCGGATCACACAGCGCACGACCCAGGTCGCGGCATTGGACGCGTCGTTAAGAAACGCTTTGCTGCTTGGGCTGGCATGACGAAACGCCAGCCCCAATCCCAGCGCCCACACCAAAATACCGATGTAGTTGGCGTTCATCAGCGCTTCAATCGGGTTCGACACCATGCTCATCAGCAAACCGTGCAGCACTTCGGTAATACCCGACGGCGGCGTAATTTGCGTGGCGCCGACGTTCATCGACAGCGTCTGAGGGAACAGATGGCTGAAGATCACCGCCACAACCGCAGCAAAGAACGTGCTGAGCAGATACAGCATGATAATCGGGCGGATATTGGTTTTTTGTCCCTGCTGATGGTTAGCGATCGAAGAGATTACCAGCACCAAAACCAACAGCGGCGCGACGGCTTTTAGCGCACGCACGAACAGCTCACCCAGCAAGCCAACGGCCAGTGCGGCATCGCGTGAGAACCACGCCAGCGCCACGCCCGCCACCAGGCCGATCATGATTTGTTTTACCAGGCTTCCTGCGAACAGTGCGCCCAGACGTCCAATAAAGTTGTTTTGCATATCACAGTCTTTTTATATTCGCGGTCATGAGTATTGTGCGCGGTTCCACCACGCACAACGGTTTGCCCGGCGGAGTATAAGGAAAAGAGCTTATGAGGAAAGAGATAATTCTGTGCATGCGCAGCAGATCGGTTTTTTGATCTGCTGATGATGGGAAGTGTGACAGATATATAAAAGGTGAAGGTTGCCACTGGCGAAACAAAGCAGGGGCGATTAGCGCCCCTGCAGAAGATTATGGTGAGATCTTCTTCTGGTCGTTTCTGTGGTTTACCCAGGCGTTGATCAGCAGCGTACCGCCGAGAATTACACCCACCACCGTCAGCGAGATGCCGACGGGAATGTGATAGAACTCGACAATCAGCATTTTGATACCGATAAACACCAGCACAATCGCCAGGCCATATTTCAGCATCGAGAAACGCTCCGCCACGTTAGCCAGCAGGAAGTACATGGCGCGCAGGCCAAGAATCGCGAACAGGTTGGAAGTCAGCACAATGAACGGATCGGTGGTCACCGCGAAGATCGCGGGAATGCTGTCCACGGCGAAAATCACATCGCTTAGTTCAACCATGATCAGCACCAGCAGCAGCGGCGTAGCAAACAGCACACCGTTTTTGCGGGTGAAGAACTTCTCGCCGTCCAGACTATCGGTCATGCGCAGATGTTTACGCAGCCAGCGCACCACCGGTTTGTCGCCCACCGTGCTGTCATCTTCCTCTTTCGCCAGCGCCATTTTCAGGCCGGTGAACAGCAGGAAGGCGCCGAACACGTAAAGGATCCAGCTGAACTGAGTAACCAAATAGCTGCCAGCAAAGATCATGATGGTACGCAGCACAATTGCGCCCAATACGCCATAAATCAGCACGCGGCGCTGCAGGTTGGCCGGTACAGCGAAGTAGCTAAACAGCATCAGCCAGACAAAGACGTTATCCACCGCCAGCGCTTTCTCTAAAACGTAGCCAGTGAGGAAAGCGAGGGTTTGCGCGGTGGCGACTTCACGTCCGGCGGTGCCGTCGAGATACCACCAGAAGGCGGCGCTGAACAGCAGTGAAACTGACACCCAAATCAGCGACCAGACCGCTGCTTGTTTGAATGACATGGTCTGTGCGCCGCGTCGGCCCTGTAATAGCAGGTCGATCGCCAGCATGATGAGCACTACGACAGCGAAGCTGCCCCAAAGTAACGGTGTGCCAACTGAGTGCATAGTCGTATCCTTTTCCAGAAATAAAAAAGCGGCTGAAGTCAGAAGACGTCAGCCGCTTTGATCGTGCTGCAAGCAAACCTCGCCTTCCGGCAAGGTCTCACTTACAACTCAGAATAGATTCCGGGTTGCCTGACGACCGGATGCGTAACGCATATTGCGTGGCGCATCGTAATGACGATCAATCAGCGTAGAAGTTACTCCCCTTTGCAGCGCTAAACATACGGAGTTCGATAATCGCTTTCAAGAGGGCTCTGGAAATGTTTTGCAATATTTACACTTCAGTCTGATCCGCCGGGAATACCACGCCGGTCTGGCGACGGATTTCCGTGAGCAGTTGCGCCGTAATACGTGAGTTTTCTAAGGCCGCATGCTCAACTTCACCGGCTTCCACCAATTTGGCGAAGGTTTCGGCTTCATACAGCATGGTATTGATGTGCTGCGGCTGCGTCAGGTTTTGGCTCTCGCCACCGCGCGGGATAAAGCGCAGTTGCTGGCACTCGGAGATCTTTTCAATCACCAGCGATCCCGCTTCGCCCTGAATTTCACTCGGGATCAGTGAATCGCTGACCTTTGAGTGCAGCAGCGTGACATCAAAATCGCCGTAGCCCAGCACCACCACGCCATGCGCATCAACGCCACTTTCCAGCAGGGAAGCTTGCGCCTTGACCTGCTGTGGCGCACCCCATAAGGTGACAGCGGCGGCAAGGCAGTAAAAGCCGATATCCATCATCGAGCCATTCGACCAGCGAGGATTAAAGGTATTCGGGTTCTCGCCATCCAGATAGCGCTGATAACGCGAGGAATACTGGCAATAGTTGATCAAGGCTTTACGCAGTTTGCCCAATTGCGGCAGCGTTTTTTGCAGTTGCAGGAAGGTGGGCAGGCTGGCGGTTTTAAAGGCTTCGAACAGCACCACCTGATGCTGGCGCGCGCAGGCAATCATCGCCTCGGCTTCACGCAGGTTAGACGCCATCGGCTTCTCGCAAATCACATGCTTGCCATGTGACATAAACAGTATCGCCTGTTCACTGTGCAGCGCATTCGGACTGGCGATATACACCGCATCGATCTCACTGCTGGCGGCAAGCTCATCCAGAGAGGTGAAGGTCAGCTTGCAGGGATAATCCACCACAAACGCGTCGGCCTGCTGCTGATTACGCGAATAGACGCCGCTCAGCTTCATTTTGCCGGTTTCATGCGCGGCGTCGATAAACTGGCGGGTAATCCAGTTGGTTCCCACGATGGCGAAACGAATCACGTGCTGCTCTCCTGCTAAAGTAAAACGGCAGAGTAACATGTTCATCTGAGCGCCAGGCAGGCGAAATTTGATCCTGAGATCCGCATTCCAATATGATGATGCCGCACAACTTTTTAACCGACTTAGCGGGGACGCGCGGGTGAGTGGAAGTAAACATGCTCTGAACTGGACCACATTACTGATCGCCATCCCCGTTGGATGTGTGGCCTCGCTAGTGACGCTGGCCTTTCGCGGCGTAATTGAATTGATCAATTATCTGCTGTTCAACAGTGACAGTGAAATCACCGTGGCGATGCATGTCTGGCCATGGATCTTCTGGCCGCTGCTGGTGGGCGCGGGCGGCGTATTGGCCGGTTTTTTCCTGCGCTATGCGGTGGCGATTGAGAAACAGGAAACGGTGCAGACCGATTATCTGGAGGTGATCAACGCGCGGCTCGATGCGGTACCAACCAAAACCTCGCTGTTCCGTGCGCTGTCATCGATGGCCAGCATCGGCAGCGGCGCGTCGATTGGTAAAGAGGGGCCGATGGTGCAGCTATCGGCGCTTAGCGGCAGTTTAATTGGGCGCTGGCTGCCGAAATCGCTGAATCTGCGTAACAGCGATATCGTGGCGATGGCCGCTGCTGCCGGGCTTTCATCGGTGTATCACGCCCCGTTGGCGTCGGCGATATTTGTCGCGGAGATCGCTTTTGGCATCTCGGCGCTGCAACGCTTGATTCCGCTAATTGTCTCGTCGGCGGTGGCGGTGATGACCATGTGGTCGCTGGGTTTTCGCAGCGCGCTATATCCGTTATCCGAAGCGCTATTCCAGATGGATATCAGCAGTTTGCTGATGACGTTGCTGATTGGTTTTGTCGCCGGTATCGCCGGCTGGCTGCTGATCAAACTGATTGCGCGCAGCAAGGCGCTGTTTGGCCGCGTGCGTTCGCTGCCGCTGCGGCTCGGCACCGGTGGATTAGCGGTGGGCTTTTTGGCGCTGATCTCCACCGATATTCTCGGTAACGGTTACGAAGTGATCGTGAAAATCATTGATGGCCAATATCTACTGATGGGATTACTGGGATTGCTGGTGCTAAAAACGCTGGCGACCACGCTGTCGGTGGGTTCCAACGCGGTGGGCGGGCTGTTTACCCCTTCCTTATTGATCGGCGCACTGCTCGGCGTGGCGCTGGCGCAGATGGGTGTGATGCTGCATTTACCGGTCGGCAATACTTTGCTGTATGCGGCCATCGGCATGGCGGCGGTGCTGGCGGCGGTCAGCCAGGCACCGTTAATGGCGATGCTGATGGTGCTTGAGATGACGCTGAATAGTAGCCTGCTGTTCCCGATTATGATCGCGTCAGTGCTGGCCTCGATGGTGGTGTATCGCCTGCAATCATCCAGCACTTATCCGGTGGTGAGCAGCCATTTCAGTCGTTCCGAAGCCAAGTATGATTTCGATAACATGCGTGTCGATCAGTTGATCATTCCCGGCGCGGCGTTGCAGCCAGAAGAGTCAGTAGGTCAGGCGCTGGCGGTGAGCTCGCTCAAGCGGGAACGTTATGTCTATGTGATTAATAGTGAAGGGCAATTTCTCGGCGTGGTGTCGATACACGATATCTCACGCAAGGTGTTGTCGCAGGAGATCACGCTGCATTCGCCAGTCAGTAGCGTGATGGACAATAACTTTCCCTGCATTTATCAGAATCAAAGCATGCGCGAAGGCTGGGAAGCCTTTGCCCGCGTCACGCTTGAACGCCTGCCGGTGCTAAATAATCCGCAGGAGCGCCGTTTTATGGGCGCACTGACCAAAACCAGCCTGATCCAAAAAGCGCAGGAGTTTCTTTAAGCCGCGTTGCCGCGCATCGCCTGATCGGTCATCCACAAGCGGGCGTCAAATTCCAGCTGGTGATAATCCGGTTCCATGTGGCAGCAGAGTTGGTAAAACGCTTTGTCGTGCTCTTTCTCTTTCAGGTGTGCCAGCTCGTGCACCACGATCATGCGCAAAAACGCTTCCGGTGCGAGGCGGAAGAAAGTGGAGATGCGAATCTCCGCTTTGGCTTTTAGATTGCCGCCTTGCACGCGCGAAATCGCCGTGTGCAGCCCCAACGCGTGCTTCATCACCTTGATTTTATTGTCCCAAATCACTTTGCTCACCGGCGGTGCGCTGCGCATATAGCGGTTTTTCAGCGCCTGCGTGTAATCATAGAGCGCGCGGTCGCTGACGATATTGTGCGTATCGGGATAGCGTTGCTGGAGAAAGGCCCCTAAGCGCTCATGTTCGATCAGCGTCTGAACCTGCTCGAGGATGTTTTCAGGGTAGCCCTGCAGATAGATTAATGACATTGGGATTCCCGGCGAAAGACAGTATACTGCGCCCCCTTTTTAGGGCGAAAATCGCGCAAAGTGTACCACGCCGGAGATTCCATGAGCCAACTTGAACTGACCAATCGCACGCTGACGCTGCACCGCTTCCCGCCAATGCGTGAGGAAAGCCCGCTACAGGCGTGGGATTCCGCCGATGAATACCTGTTGCAGCAAGCGCTGCCTGAGGGACCGGTTTTGGTGTTCAACGACAGCTTTGGCGCGCTGACTTGCGGGTTGGGAGCACGTCCGGTGTGGCACGTCAGCGATTCGCTGCTGAGCGAACAGGCGGCAAAACAGAATCTGCGACTCAATGAGATGGATGAAGATCAGGTGCATTTTCTCGATAGCCTGGCGCCATTGCCGGCCGCACCGGCGGTGGTGATGATCAAAATCCCCAAAGCGCTGGCGCTGCTCGAGCATCAACTGCGTGCACTGCGCGAAGTGGTCACGCCGGACACGCTGATTCTGGCGGCGGCGAAGGCCAAAGATATTCACAACTCCACGCTGCAACTGTTCGAGCGCATCCTCGGCGAGAGCAAAACCTCGCTGGCGTGGAAAAAAGCGCGTCTGATTTACAGCCGCTTCACTGCGCCGCAATTAGCGGATCAGCCCGCCACCACCGTTTGGCCGCTGGATGATTCTGAGTACCAGATCCACAATCACGCCAACGTGTTTTCCCGCGCGTCGCTGGATCTGGGCGCACGCTTCTTTATGCAGCATCTGCCTTTTGACATTGAAGGTGAGATTCTCGACCTGGGTTGTGGCAACGGCGTGATTGGCTTGCTGGCACTGGAACAGAACCCAAACGCGGACGTGCTGTTTTATGATGAATCCTACATGGCGGTGGCATCAAGCAAACTGAACGTGGAAGTGAACCGTCCGCAGGATATGGCGCGCTGTCAGTTTCGCGTTAACAACGTGCTGAGTGGCTTCCCGTCCGATCGCCTGCACGCGGTGCTGTGCAATCCACCATTCCATCAGCAGCACGCGGTGACCGATCATCTGGCATGGCAAATGCTGCGTGATGCGAAACGCTGCCTGCAGTATGGCGGCGAGTTGCGCATCGTCGGCAACCGCCACCTCGGTTATCACGTCAAAATGAAAAAGCTGTTTGGCAACTGCGAGCTGGTGGCGTCCAACGCCAAGTTCGTGGTACTGCGTTCGGTCAAACTGCGCTAATTACACACTCAGCGCCAGTTCGGTCGCCTGAGCGATAGCGCGGCGAGCATCCAGCTCCTGCGCCACATCCGCACCCCCAATCACACGTACGGATTTGCCACGCGCGCTGAGCTGGTCCGCCAGCAGGCGCAGCGGTTCCTGCCCGGCACAAATCACCACGTTATCTATCGGCAGCGTCATCGCTTCGCCCTGATGGCGCAGATGTAATCCGGCGTCATCAATCTGCAAATATTCGACGTCGCCCCACATCTGCACGCCGTGCGCCTGCAAGCTGGCGCGGTGGATCCAGCCGGTGGTTTTCGCTAAGCCTGCGCCCGGCTTGCCGGATTTGCGCTGCAGCAGCCAGATTTGCCGATCGGCGGGCTGTGGCTGTGGCGCAATCAAACCGCCTCGCGCCTGCAGGCTGCGGTCGATGCCCCAGCTTTGGTAAAAATCGTCATGGCTGGTTTGATGCAGCAGAAACTCGGCGGTATCAAAACCAATGCCGCCCGCGCCGATAATCGCCACGCGTTTTCCCACCGGTTTTTTATCGCGTATCACATCAAGGTAGCTCAGCACGCTGGGATGATCGATGCCAGGAATCGTCAGCTGGCGCGGCAAGATACCGGTAGCGATGATTACTTCGTCAGCGGCTGCCAGTTCGTCAGCGCTGACGCGATGTTCCGTTTTAATCGTTACGCCTGCGGCAGCAAGTTGGTAACGGAAATAGCGCAGCGTTTCACTGAATTCAGCTTTGCCGGGAATCTGTCGGGCGATATTAAACTGCCCACCAATTTGCGCATCGGCCTCGTAAAGCGTGACCTGATGGCCGCGCTGCGCCGCCTGCAGCGCGAACGCCATACCCGCGGGTCCCGCACCCACCACCGCCAGCTGTTTCGGTTGCTTGGTGGCAATCACCGGCATCAGCGTTTCGTGGCAGGCGCGCGGATTCACCAGACAAGAGGTGATTTTGCCAACAAAGATTTGATCGAGGCAGGCCTGATTACAGGCAATGCAGGTGTTGATGGCATCGGGCTGGCCGGTTTCGGCTTTACGGACGAAAGCCGCATCGGCGAGGAAAGGGCGCGCCATCGAGACCATATCAGTGATGCCATCACGCAAAAGCTGTTCAGCGACATCGGGATGGTTGATGCGATTGGTGGCGATGACCGGCACCGATACGCGCTCGCGCAGGTGCTGCGTGACCCAGGCAAAACCAGCACGCGGCACGCAGGTGGCGATGGTGGGAATGCGCGCTTCATGCCAGCCAATGCCGCTGTTAAACAGCGTAACGCCGCACTGCTCCAACGCTTGCGCCAGTGAAAGCGTCTCTTCCAGCGAGCTGCCGTTATTGACCAAATCGAGCATCGACAGGCGGAAGATAATGATGAAGTCGCTGCCGACGGCATCACGCACCGCTTGCGTCACCGCTAACGCGAAGCGCTGGCGTCGCGTCACATCGCCGCCCCAGTCATCCTCACGCTGATTGGTGTGCGCCACCAGAAACTGGTTAATCAGATAACCTTCCGAGCCCATGATCTCCACGCCGTCATAGCCGGCCTGTTGCGCCAGTTTGGCGCAGTGCGCGAAGTCCTGAATGGTTTGCTGAATATCCGCATCGCTGAGCGCTTGTGGCGTAAAAGGATTGATCGGCGCCTGTAATGCCGATGGGGCAACCAGGTCACGCTGATAGCTGTAGCGCCCGGCATGCAGAATTTGCAGCGCGATTTTCCCGCCTTCTGCATGCACCGCATCGGTGATGATACGGTGCCAGTTGCACTGACTTTCCTGGTTGAGGATCGCTCCGCCTTGTGCCACCACGCCTTGCGGATTGGGCGCGATACCGCCAGTGACAATCAGCGCCACGCCTTCACGCGCTCGCTCAGCGTAAAAAGCGGCCAGACGCTCTGCGCCCTCAGCGTGTTCTTCCAGTCCGGTATGCATCGAACCCATCAGGAAACGATTTTTAAGCTGGGTGAAACCCAAATCCAGCGGGGCGAACAGGTGGGCATAATGCTCAGACATAATCACATACTCAGAGAGTGGTCGGATGAGTGAACTCTAGCGGGATTTTGCAGGGAAGGAAGTGTGTGGCGTTCAGCCTGTGAGAAGTATCAAAAAAAAGCAGGGCGGTAAGTCGCAGACGAAAGTATCGGACTTCTTTCGGCAGGCACGGGAAGAAACCTACTCGCCCTGTAATAGCATGAAGAAGGGGCTAATAAATTAGCTCTGTGGTTATTAATTCCTTTATAACTCAATCTTTTTAAAAACTGTCCGGGGTTAGGACAAGGCATATCATGCCACGCCATAACGTTATTAATCAGCAAGACTAGTCTTGATTTTTCTTTCAACAAGCCCCATTGCGACGTGCAAGTTCGATGATATCAACCAGGTTTTTTGACTCGAGTTTTTGGAATATCTTTGTTTTATAAGTGCTGATTGTTTTATTATTTAATCCCAATTCGCAAGCGATGGTTTTATTGGACTTCCCCTGTGCGAGCTGTCGCAAAATTAAATTTTCACGGTCAGTCAGGCGAGAAAGCATATCTTGCTCATTCGCATAACGCTGACGTTTATCCAGAATGTCGCCCGGTAGATAATTCACATTATTAGAAACGCAGCCAATGGCGGCGATCAGTGTTTGAATGGGATCGTAAGTTGACACGAACCCATTCGCACCCTGGCTAAGTGACTGTATAGAAAGGTGGTTATTGCCATCCTGACTAATCAGTATGACTTTCATCCACGTCTTTGATTTGACGATATCGCGTAAAAATGCGATGCCATTTTTTTCTTTAAAGTCAGGATCTAATATTAGTATGTCGATGTGGTGATGAATGATATCATCAATACCATCGTTAATTGTGTGCGCAGTAGTGACACAATTAAAGCCATTCATTAATAATAAAGCCTGCACGCCGGCGGCAACCAAACGATGCTCATCAACGATGAGGATTTTTGCATTAAACATATCTCTCCCTTTAACGGCACCGTAATGATGACGTTGACGGCCATTATGTCCGGCAGATTAATAGGGCGAACCGAGAAATGTCTCGATAAGATTATGATTCTATAAATCTTGATGATTTTTCAGGCGATGTTTCTCAAATTCTTGCAAGGATTCATTAACACGTTTCATTTCCTCGACAATCTGCTGAATTAACGCTTGCGGATCGAGGGCTTCTTCGCGGTGTTTCTCCAACTTGCGGCCCAGTTCAGTCAACGTTGGAGCATTTAGCATTGCTGCTCCTCCTTTTAATTTGTGACCCAGCTTTGACAGGGCGCTGGCATCATCGGTTTGCTGAAGTGATACCAACAACTCATCGTGGCTGGTTCGTATGCTGTTGAGTAACACCAGACAACCTTCACTATCCTGTTCGGCCAGTTGTGTTAACAGCTGTGGGAAGGAGGAGATACTCGCTGCCGGCGGGGCCTGGATTTCGGGTTTTATGGCGCTACGCCGGGTACAACGTGCAACCTGAGCAAGTAAGCTCTCTAAATCCAGCGGCTTGAAAAGACAATCGTTCATTCCCGCCTGAAGGCAGCGTTGCATAATATGCTGCTCAGCCGATGCAGTCAGGCCGAATAGCATGATCGGTGTTAACTGATGCTCATGCTCGTATAGACGCAGCGCTTCAGCGAACTGAAAGCCGTTCATGCCCGGCATATTACAGTCTGTGATGATGAGGTCGAAACGTAATGGATCCTGCTGCCATAATGTCAGTGCTTCTGCCGCACTTTCACTCACCATGACTTGATGGCCAGCCAGTTCAAGCTGTTTCCCAAGCAGTAATCGGTTGGGTGCGTGATCGTCGATGATCATCACGGAGAGCTTGTCGGAGATCAGCGGCTGCGACAAATGAGGCTGTGTTTGATCCTGCGGTTCCCCGGGCAAGGCACGGAAATAAAAAGAGAACACCGCGCCTTCCCCTGGCGCACTTTCCACAATCAGCTCACCATCCAGTAAATGCGCCAGATTACGACAAATGCTTAATCCTAATCCGGTGCCAATTTGCTGCTGCTGACGATCGCCCACCTGCACAAAAGGTTCGAAGATGGCGTGCTGTTGGTCTTCCGTCATGCCACAACCTTGATCGCTAACTTCGATCACGAATTCACAACCGTCCTCCTCCTGCGCAATGCCCTGCATGAGCACAACAGTGACAGTGCCGTAATCGGAAAACTTAATGGCGTTGCTCAATAGATTGGAGAGAATTTGATTCAGCATCAATGGGTCTGTTTTCACCCAGTAAGCAGCAATATCCATCTCTACCCGCAGTTCAAGTCCCTTAATCTCTGCTTTATTACGGAATAGCGTAACCGCTTGATCGAGAACATCAGGAAGGTAGACCGTTTCTAACGTTGGTTGATAAAGGCCGGACTCGATTTTCGACAAATCGAGAATATCGCCAATCAATGACAGCAACGCGCGTGCCGAATGGTACGCAACACGGATGTTCTCTGAGAGTGAATCAGCCGGTTGCAAGCGAGTTTCGAGCTCCAGTAAGCCAATCATGGCATGCAGTGGCGTGCGGATTTCATGGCTCATGCTGGCAAGAAATTCACTTTTGGAGCGGTTGGCTTTATCAGCCACATCTTTGGCGAGTTGTAACTCCTGCAGCAGCGCATTGCGTTCAGTGACATCCAGCCAGCCCCCAATAACACCTGCGACATCACCGTGCCGATCGCGAAACGGCAGTATCCAGTGATAAAGCTGGAATGTTCGCTGTTCAAAATCCATATGTATGTCGCGCATGACGGCTTCGCCATCCACTAAGGTTTTTTGATAGCCATCTTCAATACTGTGAATACTGGCGTTATTGCCAGTGAGAACGTCCGACAGTCGTTTACCGATGACATCTTCTCGCTGGAAATCCATAAAACGTAGGTAGGCATTGTTGCAATCCACTAATCGGGTTTGTTTGTCGCGGATATACATGGCAACGGGCGAGTCATTGAAGAGTGTATGGGTGAAATTGAGCTGATTTTTCAATGCATTTTCAGCCTGAATACGCTGCTGAATAACCTTCCGCAGATGACGGTTCCACAGCAAAATAAGGGCTATTAATCCGGTCGAGACCGACACAATCAGCAAGATAACTTGTTTGTAACTCTGCCATGAAGCACTGAGGAACGGCATCTCTGACTGACGCCAATGTGCCAGCAACTTGAACATGGTTTCGGGAGGAATCGCGATCAAGGCTTTATTGAGAATGCTAATCAGCGTTTCATTACCGGGTTCAACACGCATGACAAAACGTGCCGGGTCTGCACCCAACGTGGTTTCAATAATCAGGTCATCTGCGTAATGGTTGTGGAGCAGATAATCCACAAAAATCTTTGGCATCACTACCGCATCAATTTCATGCGCCTGCAATTCACGCAAGGCCTGCAAAGGATCATTGATATAGGCGAGGTTCAGATGGGGATAATGCAGAAGCATCCAATCCTTCATCTGCCGATTGTTCAGCATGAGAGCCGAGCCAAAGGGAAAAGGATCCCGAGCCATAATATTCCGAGGGCGTTTATGGCGAATAATGACCCAGTGTGAAACCAGCCATGGGCGGGTTATTAACTGAGGGGGCATATCCGGGGTAAGCATCTCAAGCGCATACAGATGTGGAAAATGCTTATCGGTTTGGTTACGTCCACTTTCTTCCTGAACTTCTGAATTAAATGTAATGCCACTTTGGTTGGCTATCAGATCTAAAACATCAATGATCATGCCGCGAAACGGCATGCTTCCGTTGCGACTGCTGAGTGGAGCGAGGGTTTGCGGTAGTGCGGTGTTAATACGCGGGTGTGCCTGTAGCCATTTCTCCTCTTCATGCTTGAGTGCAAGCGGATTACGCTGCAGCACATGGTACGTATCCAGTTGCCAGCGCTTCGCTATCTGCATGCGAATAGAGAGAGGAATTTGTGTTAAGGCAAAATTAATCGCTTCGGCAAGTTGTGGATAACGCGGGCTAATGCCAAAGCTGAAATTCATCGGAATAGCGTGGTTATCTTTGGTTATTTCCAGCCCATTTGCGAACATGAAGCGATTAAGGTGTGTAAGTGTGGCGGCATTGCCCCATACACGCTCTGTTTGGCCAAATGCTGTTGCTGCGACAGCATCGTAGTAACCAGGAAAGCGAACTAAAAGGTCGCTCTTAAAAGTCTCTTCTAAATGTGCACGCATCAACGCTGAACCAGACCAGGCCATGCGATTGGGTTCATCAATTTTTAATGGAGCGTTCTGCCCAGACTTAAAACCGATCGCTGCATAATCCAGCATCCAGGGGTCGCTGGCGATCAAGGTTTGCGGCTCTGATACTGAGGGGGGTTCTACATAGATCGCTAATAGTTGCATTTCTCCGCTGGTTACGGCTTCCTGGGCCGCGCTATGGCTGGCGTAATAATGGATTTCTATTGTGGTATCCAGCATATTCTGAATCAGAGAGAGATAATCCGCACTCACGCCTTCGAATCGTCGCGTATCTATATCCATAAAAAGGGGCGGTTGTGGTTGCCCAGCGACAGCAACTTTGAGAACGTGATGACGAAACTCCGAAGAGATTGGTTCAGCCAGTTGTAAAGCAGGTTGAGCTACATCATATCGCGCCAGTAATTGCAGTTTTTTCTCTGATGCTATTAATGAACATGAAACTAAAGCCAGAAAAAATAAGGCCAACAAGCGAAAAGTAGTAAGATTAATTAGCACGCTGCCTTCTTAAGGTATCCATTAATATCTATTGGGACCAGGGATTATAAAGATATTATTATCTTTCGCTCGTTCTATTCTTTTACTGTTGAAATTTTGCGACCATTCTCAAATATTTGATTTTTAGCGAAAGAGAGAGGGTGATGACGATGTAACTATATGATGTTCATTTCTTAGCTTATTCAGTTGGTTAGATTGCTCCTTTTCTTTCAAGACAATTCTTATGTGGTCTTGTTAAGGAGTTAAGTCAGACTTTTCCCACTTTTACGTGAGCAGGCAAGTAAGAATCTATCACGGAAAAATATAAACCTAAAAGGGGTATATGAAAATGACCGCTATTAGGGTGACGCTATCGATTTAGAATTCTGATGTTGTGAAGGCTATTTTTCACAGCTGTTGTAATCGACACCATTTATTTATTGAAGCGGGTGTGATAGTCAGAATTGGACAAAGTTAATGCTGTAATAAAGGAATAAATAAATGGTATATGCACATAATAAACAAGTGCGTGTGGCTGTCCTTGATGATCACCCCATGGTTCGTACCGTTTTCGAGTTGTGTTTAAAACATGAGCCCGATATTCATTTGGTGGGAACCTGGGCTTCAAGTAATGAATTATTTAATCAGCTAAGAAGTACCGTAGTTGATGTGCTGGTACTGGATTTCCTGCTGGGTGAACGTGAACTGGATGGTTTGGCGCTGGTGAAGCAACTGCGTAATCATTATCCCCAGCAAAAAATTCTGATCTCTTCTTCAATGGAGAGTCCGGCCATCGTCAAAATGGTGTTAAGCGCAGGCGTGAAGGGCTTTATTGGTAAAAGCCACAATATGCAGGAAATTACCCATGCGATTCGTCAGGTGGCGCAGGGCCGTTTGTTCTTGTCTAAAGAAGTCGCTTACGAGGTTGAAAATCTCTATGTCATGAGCGAAGAGTCGCTGGATGACAGCCTCGATTTCAGCAGCAAAGGCAATATGTATGAGAAGGTGAAAACCCTCAGCCCGCGTGAAGTTGAAGTGGTGCGCTGTTTTCTCGATGGTTTGAGCGTGTCGCAAATTGCCGTGAAGTTTAAACGCAGTCGTAAAACCGTGAGCGGGCAGAAACAATCGGCGCTGAAAAAGCTCGGTTTACGTTCGGATTCTGAGCTGTTCAAATACAGCCATGACCTGATGTCAGGCTATTAATTCTCTTCACAGGCGGCCACTTACGGCCGCCTGTTTCCTCTTCGGCATCGCAGACTTCACGTTCCAGGTAACAGCTTTCCGTAACATGTCTTTAGGTGATGTTCATCACAGTTTTAAGCCGCATAACCCGGTCTGATGGCCCCCATTGCTACAGCACTTATGGGGACGTTATGAATATCGAAACGCAATCCGGCGTGATCACTGGAAAAAAACAAGTCAGCGTTGCGCAGCAGCAGGTGAAATGGGACGGCAAAGGTACGCTGGTGCGTATCACGCGTGGCGGCATTTGTGGATCCGATCTGCATTACTATCAGGAAGGCAAGGTCGGCAGTTTCGAGATCAAAATGCCGATGATCCTGGGCCACGAAGTGATTGGTTATGTGGTGGAGAGCGACAATCCAGCTCTTAAACCCCAACAAAAAGTCGCGGTAAATCCCTCTAAGCCTTGTGGCGCGTGCAAATATTGCCAGCGCGATCAGGAAAACCAGTGCACCACCATGCGCTTCTTCGGCAGCGCCATGTATGTGCCGCACGTTGATGGCGGTTTTACCCAATACAAAGTGGTGGATAGCGCGCAATGCGTGCCGTTCCCGCAGGATGCTGATGAAACGGTCATGGTGTTCGCTGAGCCGCTGGCGGTGTGTATTCACGCCACGCAGCAGGCAGGTGATCTTAACGGCAAGCACGTGTTTATCTCAGGCGTGGGTCCGATTGGCTGCCTGATTGCGGCGGCGGCCAAAGCGCGCGGCGCGGCCTCCATTTTGTGCAGCGATATCAGCGAACGTTCACTGGAGATGGCGCTGCAGATGGGCGCAAGTGAGGTGATTCATGCCGCCGACGGCGATTTCGCGCCCTATCTTGCCGACAAAGGCTATTTCGATGTGGCGTTTGAAGCCTCCGGCCATCCTTCTTCGCTGCAGCGCTGCCTTGATGTGGTATGCGCCAAAGGCACGCTGGTGCAGGTTGGCATGGGCGGCACCATTCCCAATTTCCCGATCATGGCGCTGATTGCCAAAGAGATTAATCTGGTCGGTTCCTTCCGCTTCACTCATGAATTCAACACCGCCGTCGAATGGCTGGCCACCGGCGTGGTAAACCCGTTGCCGCTGTTCAGCGGTGAGTATGCCTTGCAGGATATCGATGCCGCGCTGCAGTTTGCCGGCGATAAAACCCGTGCCGCTAAAGTCCAGTTAACCTTTTAAGGAGCAGTGATGAGCCAGTTATTTTCCCTCAAAGGCAAGCGTGTGCTGCTGACCGGTTCGGCGCGCGGCATTGGATATCTGCTGGCGCGCGGCCTGGCGGAAGCCGGTGCTGACGTGATCGTCAACGCCACCACGCACGAAGGCGCAGAGAAGGGCGCGGCGCAGCTGCGTGAGTTGGGCTTACGCGCGCACGCCAAAGCGTTTGATGTCACGCAATCGGCGCAGGTAAAACAGGCGGTAGATGAGATCGAAGCGGAGTGGGGCGCGATTGATGTGCTGGTGAATAATGCTGGCATCCAGCGTCGTCGGCCGTTCCTTGAATTCCCGGAGCAGGACTGGAATGACGTCATCGCGGTCAACCAGACCGCCGTATTCCTGGTTTCGCAAACCGTGGCGAAAAAAATGGTCGAGCGTCAGCAGGGTAAAATCATCAATATCGGTTCGATGCAGAGCGAATTAGGGCGCGACACCATCACGCCTTACGCGGCCTCCAAAGGCGCGGTGACTATGCTGACGCGCGGCATGTGCGTGGAGTTGGCGCGTCACAATATTCAGGTGAACGCCATTGCGCCGGGCTATTTCGTCACGGAGATGACTCAGGCGCTGGCTGACGATCCTGCCTTTACCGGCTGGCTAACCAAGCGCACGCCAGCCGCTCGCTGGGGCAAACCGGAAGAGCTGATTGGCGCGGCAGTGTTCCTTGCTTCCAGTGCATCGAACTTCGTTAACGGGCATCTGCTGTTCGTTGACGGTGGCATGCGCGTCGCCGTGTGATGACCGGGCGCGGCTGGCATTATCATCGGCCCGCGCCTAAACCTTAATCACCCCTCTGTATTCCTAAGGATAATAAAAATGCCAATAACCATCATTGTGCTGGGTGTGATACTGCTGCTGGTGTTGATGATTGTATTTAAGGTCAATGGCTTCATTGCTTTGGTATTTGTCTCGGCGGTGGTCGGTATTGCCGAAGGCATGACGCCACTGAATGTAATGGCCTCGATCCAGAAAGGTATCGGCTCGACGCTGGGCGGATTAGCCATGATCCTCGGCTTCGGCGCCATGCTCGGGCGGCTGGTTTCCGATACCGGTGCCGCACAACGCGTGGCTACCACGCTGATCGCCGCTTTTGGTAAAGAGCGGCTGCAATGGGCGCTGGTGGTGACCGGACTGATCGTCGGCCTGGCGATGTTCTATGAAGTTGGCTTCGTACTGTTGCTGCCGCTGGTGTTCACTATTGTGGCGGCTGCCGGTTTGCCGCTGCTGTACGTCGGCGTGCCGATGGTCGCCGCGCTCTCGGTCACTCACTGCTTCCTGCCGCCGCATCCTGGCCCAACGGCGATTGCCACTATCTTTGGCGCCAATCTCGGTACCACGTTGCTCTACGGCATGATCATCACCATTCCAACGGTGATTATTGCCGGACCGGTTTTCTCGAAGTTCCTTAAAAGCTTTGAGAAGTCACCGCCGGAAGGGCTCTACAACCCAAAAATCTTCACGGAAGAGGAGATGCCAGGCTTCGGCATCAGTATTTTTGCCGCAGTGATTCCGGTGGTGCTGATGGCGATTGCCGCCGTCTTCGAGTTGACCACGCCGAAAGAGAACGCGCTGCGTCAGTTCTTCGAATTCATCGGTAATCCGGCAGTGGCGCTGTTTATCGCGGTGGTGATAGCGGTACTGACGTTGGGGCTGCGCAATGGCCGTAAGATGGAAGAAGTGATGGATATGTGCGGCGAATCGATTGCCGCCATCGCCATGATCATCTTTATCATCGCGGGCGGCGGTGCATTTAAACAGGTGCTGGTGGACAGCGGCGTGGGTAACTACATTGCCGATATGATGAAGGGATCGTCACTGTCACCGCTGCTGATGTGCTGGACGGTTGCGGCAATGCTGCGCGTGGCGCTGGGTTCAGCCACGGTGGCGGCGATCACCACCGCCGGTATTGTGACGCCAATTATCGCGGCCACGCATGCCGATCCGGCCTTGATGGTACTGGCGGTGGGTTCCGGCAGCGTGATCGCTTCACACGTGAACGATCCCGGCTTCTGGCTATTTAAGGGCTACTTCAACCTGAGCGTGGTGGAAACCCTGAAAACCTGGACGGTGATGGAAACGTTAATCTCGATTCTCGGTTTAGCCGGCGTGTTGGCGCTCAATGCCATAATTCACTGATCGATAAAGCTTCACAAGGACGTGAAGCTCTTAACCGCGCGTGCGGATCCACGAGAAACGTGACTGATAGCCGCTGTCAAAATGGGTGTTGTAGCGATAGCTGGAACCCGATTCCGCCATGCAGTAGGTACAGACGTTTAGCACTTCAATATGTTCCGCCACCACTCCCCGCTGTAACAACAAGCCTCGCGCCAGGTTAGGCAGATCAAACCAGATTCCATCCTGCTGGGCCTGCGGCTGCGGACGGATCGCTTGTGCGTTGTGCGGCTGCTGGGTGGAATAGGGTAACGGCGGAAGATCGTGACGATCCTGCATCTGTGTCACCAGATCGTTACCCAGTTCATAGCAGCACGGCCCGATCGCTGGACCGATTACCACACGCAGCGTTTCACGGCTGGCGCCGCGCTCTAGCAGACGATCAATCGCGTTGTTCAATACGCCACCGAGCGTGCCTTTTAATCCGGCGTGCACCGCCGCAACCTGCTGTTGTTGCGGGTCGGCAAATAACACCGGCAGACAATCGGCGGTATACACCGCGACCGGCAGATGATCTTCGCCAATCAAGCCATCCGATTCGCAACGCTTAGGCGGGATGTTTTGGCTTGCCAGCAACACATTGGCGCTGTGACGCTGTTGACCATAAGCCGCCTCTGCCGGAACGGGCTGGCCAGCCGGCTGAAAGGCGTATTCCAGCCAGGAAAAGTCATCCAATAGTCTTGATCGTGGACCGCTGTGGGGGTGCTGTACCATAAGTGTCTCCTCTCACCAAACCGCTGCTTTCTGCTGCCCACAGCTTACGTTAACTGCTACATTTTTAAAGCTTTACAAAAACTGACCCTAATCACTTAAGGATGAAATGATGAAGAAAACCACCTTGCTGGCGGCATCCGGCTTAATGGCGCTGGCATTAACCGGTTGTGCGCAGCCTTCTAAACAGCAGGCTCAGCAGCAGCTCGGCCAGCAATCGGTACTGGCAGTGAACTGGTTCCAGCAATCTGGCGAATATCAGGCATTAAGCTGGCAGGCGTTTAACAGCGCGCGCATGGCCTTCGATCAGGCGCCATCGCTGGCGGGTAAACCGAAAGCGGTTATCGTCGATTTAGATGAAACGATGATTGATAACAGCGCCTACAGCGCGTGGCAGGCGAAAAACGGCCAGCCCTTCTCGGGTAAAACCTGGTCAGCGTGGACGCAGGCGCGTCAGGCAACGGCCGTTCCGGGCGCAGTGGAGTTTGCCAACTACGTCAACAGCCACGGCGGCACTATGTTCTATATCTCCAACCGCGACCAAAAAGATTTTGCCGCAACGGTGGAGAACCTGAATAAGCTGGGCTTCAGCGGCGTGAGCGAGAAAACGGTACGCTTGAGCACCGGCAATTCTAATAAGCAAGAGCGCTTCGACGCGGTGAAGAATGCCGGTTACAACGTGGTGCTGTATGTGGGCGACAACCTGAATGACTTTGGCGGTTCAACCTGGCATCAGGGAAATGCGCAGCGTCAGCAGTTCGTTAGCCTTAATCATCAGCGTTTTGGCACCCAATTTATCGTGTTACCGAACCCGCTGTATGGCGACTGGGAAAGTGGCATGGCGGAAAACTACAACAAACTCACGCCTGAGCAGCAACTGCAGGTGCGTGAAGCGCGTATGAAAGCGTGGAACGGTAAATAATTCGTCAGGTAAAATAGCGTCTGCTTAGGCAGGCGCATTCATGTCCTTTTCAGGTCCATCAATATTTACATAACTCCGTAACTATTATTCCCCTCACTGTTTTCCTGATCTCTTACTAAATTCATGGCAACTGAATAGCGAAATATCTCGTCTTATTTGCTGAATGGCAGTGAATCGCACTAATCATAAATTTTTTAATTAGGAATTCTCCCAGCTCATAAGGATTAAATTATAGCGTCGCTAAAATGGCATATAATTTTTGCGTGTATTGTTTTGTAATTGCACCGAAAATATCACATTTAAAATCGCTCTTATTTAATTGTTAATAATGCTTTTTATCGTTCCTTCTCATCATTCCGCTCCTTGCATAAACTTACCTGATTCATACGTTTATTGAAGTTTCGTTTACAAAAAAATTCGTTTTGTCGACGCCAGAAATATTCATGATGCAAGGTAATGCTTAAGCGTCTATAAACTATTTTTGTGAGGAAGTTCTGCTTTCATCCTCAATGGTTCTCCATAGCCGCGTTTGATGACGTCGCTATCTGCCTGAAAGCGATCTTTTTAAATGTTGAGAGAAGATTATTGTGATGACCCTGAAACCCTTATTAGTGATAAATCGTACTCTGGCTTTGCGGCGCCGCGCGCGGTTAATTCAGCCATCTGCAGAGGAATCAACGCCATGAATTTAAGCACGCTTCGTCAGGATATTCCGGCTGGTTTGGTGGTGTTTCTGGTCGCGCTGCCGCTGTGTCTTGGTATCGCGCAGGCGAGTGGATTGCCGCCCTTTGCGGGTCTGCTCACCGGCGTGATTGGTGGGTTGCTGGTGACTGCGCTGAGCCCCTCGCGTTTTGCGGTTAGTGGTCCGGCGGCGGGATTGGTAACGATTGTGGTCGCGTCGATCGCCACGCTAGGCAGCTTTTCCGCCTTTCTCACCGCGCTGATTCTGGCGGGTGTGTTGCAGTGCCTGTTTGGCTTACTGCGTGCAGGACGTTTTATCGCCTTAGTGCCGAGCAGCGTGATTAAAGGCATGCTGGCGGCGATTGGTATTTTGCTGATTATGCAGCAAATTCCGGTAGCATTCGGCGCGGCGGGCGATGTTGAGCTGTTGTCGCTGGTAAAAGGGGAATTTCATTTTTCCAGCAGCGCGATGCTGGTTGCTGGCGTGGGATTGGCTATTTTATGGCTGTGGACCACGCCGCTGATCAAGTCAGTTAAAGTGCTGAGCTGGATGCCCGGTCCGCTGGTAGCGGTGCTGGTGGGCTGTGCGGCGACGGTGTTTGGCGATCGCCTGTTTCCAGCGTTAGCTGATGGCTTGCCGCGTATCGCGCTGCCCGCGTTCGACAGCATGTCGGCGCTGGTGGCTGAACTGGAAACGCCAGACTGGCAAGCATGGCAGAATCCTGCGGTGTGGATGGTGGCGATCACGCTAGCGCTCGTCGCGAGCCTTGAAACGCTGCTCAGCCAGGAAGCGCTGAAGAAACTGCGTCCGCAACATCCTGCACCTTCACCCAACAAAGAGATGTTTGCGCAGGGCATTGGTAACCTGACCGCCGGTTTCCTTGGCGCGATGCCGATTACTGCAGTGATTGTGCGCAGTTCGGTGAACGTCAGCGTCGGCGCGCAAACCAAACTGTCGATTCTGATTCATGGTGTGCTGCTGTTAATCTGCGGCCTGTGGTTCAGTAATCTGCTTAACGCGATTCCCCTTGCCAGCCTTGCGGCGGTGCTGCTGTATACCGGCTATAAGCTGGCCACGCCGCGCCTGTTCATTGAGCAGATGCGCATGGGACCGCAGCAATATGTGCCATTCCTTGCCACCATCGGCGGCATTATTGTGTTTGGCATGCTGGCCGGCATCGGAATTGGCATCGCTACGCAAATCCTCTACAGCATCTATAAAAGCCATCGCAACGCCTTGCAGCTTACGCGACATGACGATCACTACGTTTTACGCCTGCAGCAAAATCTGACCTTTATGCACAATCCAAAGCTGCAGGGATTGCTGGCGGAGATCCCGGAAAACAGCGTGGTGATTGCTGAGCACGGCAATGCCCAATATATGGATCCCGACGTTAAAGCGGTGCTAAAAGACTTTGGTGAAAACGCACGCCAACGTGGCATTCGTCTGAGTCAATGGCCTGTTGCGGTGAAATAGCCATAAGTCTGTGCTGGAACAACCGTTTTTAAAACTAAAAATCGGATATCTCGGATAGCCGATTTTTTTATTTACAGGGCATAATTGCCACAAGTTTTATCCTTTGTCTCTGGCGTTTCCACAATGCCATTTGGCGCGACGCTGCTTTTTATGGCAGGTGAGCGCCGTCCAGCCGCAGAGTAGGATGACGAACACTTGCTTAATTACCGAATCATCGCACGGTTATTTCCGGTTTAATGCTTGCTGATGCTTAGGGTTGATGCCGGCACTTTCCAGGTTACAGGGTTCAGACGTATGCGCGTTATGCTGTTTGAAGAGAATAATTTTAAAAAGAATGCCCTCACGCTGTTCTTCATTACGCTGTTTTTCTGCTTTATCGGCAGCCATTTACGCATCCCCGAAGAGTTCTCACTATTCTGGCCGGTGAATGCGCTGGTGGCGGGATTAATAGTGAGGAATCCGTTTTTGCACACTACCTCCAGCTATCTGGTGTGCTTCAGTGCGATGATTTTTAACGACACGGTATTTTCCGGCTGGGCGCTGCCAGCGTTTACCGTCAATTTTGCCAACATTCTGTTTATTCTCGTCGCGGTCAGCATGCTGATCAAACATCTGCAACGTCCTTCCGCCCACAGCCAGGTGT
Source organism: Pantoea sp. y20 (assembly GCF_054903455.1). Taxonomy (NCBI): domain Bacteria; kingdom Pseudomonadati; phylum Pseudomonadota; class Gammaproteobacteria; order Enterobacterales; family Erwiniaceae; genus Pantoea; species Pantoea sp. y20. The sequence continues at coordinate 3,610,332 of NZ_CM142816.1, read as the reverse complement.
TCAATGCTATGCGCATTTTTCCCGCCTGTTTTCTTGGCGCGGCGGCTTGTGCAACCTGGGGCGCGTGGGCACAGGATATTGATTTCAATGCGCGCTTTATTGTGGCGTGGAGCGACTGGTTCAGCGAACAGTTCTCTACTTCGCTGATGCTGCTGCCGGTGATGCTGGCACGCCCGCTGCGAACGGTTTCACCGCGCACCTTAATGCATCCCGGCAAATTGCTGCCGCTGGCGGCGGTCATCCTGTCACTGATCGTTGGGGCATTGATTGGCGGGGCCGGCAGCCTGACGTTCCCGGTTCCAGCGCTGATCTGGTGCGCCATCGTGTTGCCGATTCCATTGACCAGCTTGGTGATCCTGATAACCGGTATCACGGAGATTGTGCTGGTGTCGCATGGTGTGATGAACATCCAGGGTGACGATGCACTGCTGCCGATTAGCCATCTCACCTCGGCACGGCTTGGCGTCGCCACCGTTGCGCTCAGCCCGCTGCTGGTAGCGGTGAGCATGGATGCGATCCGCCAGTTAAATCATCGCCTTGCACTCCGCGCTAATTTTGATTTTCTCACCCAGTTGCTGTCCCGTTCCGGTCTGTATGAAAGCTTAAGAAATGAACCTTTCTCGCTACAACGGGAAGCTGGCGTTATTATGCTTGATGTCGACTATTTCAAAGCCATTAACGACAATTTTGGCCACGATGCCGGTGATTGCGTGCTGGAAGAGATTGCGCGGCGCATTCAGCGTGTGGTTGGCAATCGTGGCATGGTGTGTCGCTTTGGTGGCGAAGAGTTTGTGATGGTGATGTTCGATTGTAGTCATAGCCAGCTTTACCAACTCGCCGAAACGGTACGTCAGGCGATGGTCAAAGAGAAGTTCTGGATTCAGGGCAATACGGTGACGGTAACTGCCAGTTTAGGTCTGGCGCGCGGCAGTGCGCAAAACGAACGTGAATGGCCAAGCGTGATCAATCGCTTAGTGTCAGCGGCGGATAAGAATCTTTATCTTTCCAAACGTAATGGCCGTAATCAAACCTCACCGGCGATGGAGCCGCGCAGCATGATGAATGACGTGGCCTGAGCCACGTCATGGCGATTCAAACGCTACTTTTCAGTTGGCTGGTTTGCTGGTGACGCTGCTGAGCCAGCTCAATCAGACGGGAAATCAGATCGCTGTAGCTCAAACCCGCGGCCTGCCATAACTTCGGATACATGCTGATATTGGTAAAACCTGGCAAAGTATTCACTTCATTGACAATGATCTCGCCGCTTTCCGTCAGGAACACGTCAACACGCGCCATGCCAAAACACTCCAGCGCCTGAAACGCAGTAATTGCCACCTGACGAATTGCCTCGCTGGCTTCATCGCTGATTGCCGCTGGCACCACCACTTGCGCACCGCTTTCGCTGATGTATTTGGTGTCGTATGAGTAGAAGGCATCATGCACCACCACTTCGCCGCACGGGCTGGCTTCTGGCGTATCGTTGCCCAGCACGGCACATTCAATCTCGCGCCCCTTAATCCCTTGCTCGATCAAGACTTTGCGATCAAACGTAAAGGCGAGATCCAGCGCGGCATCGAACGCTTCAGGGCTGTCGACTTTGCTCACGCCAACGGACGATCCCTGGTTAGCCGGTTTGATAAACAGCGGCAGGCCAAAGCGTGCAATCACGGCCTCAGCATCAATGTTCGCGCGCTGTGCCTGCGTCACGCTCAGCCAGGGTGCAACGTTCAGTCCGGCATCACGCAGCAGCCGCTTGGTAAAATCTTTGTCCATGCTGACGGCAGACCCGAGCACGTCAGAGCCGACAAACGGCAGATTCGCCATACGCAATAAGCCCTGTAGCGAGCCATCTTCACCCAGCGTGCCGTGCACGATGGGGAAAATGACATCCAGCTGTGACAAAGGCTGCGCTTGCTGACGGGTAATCAGCTGCTGGGAAGAACTGCCCGGAACCAGCGCAACATTTTCACCTGAACGATTAAGCGCAATCAGCTTCGGGTTCTCAGCGTTGAGCAAGTATCCCGAAGCATCATTGAGATGCCATTCACCCTGTTTATCTATTCCCAGCAACACCACCTCGTACTTGCTCTTATCGATGGCTTCGAGGATGTTTTTGGCCGATTGTAATGACACTTCATGCTCGGCCGATTTGCCGCCAAACACGATCCCTACGCGCTGTTTCACCATTGCTATTTGTCCGATTGCGATAAAGCGAGCCAGTAAGATAACACGCCCAGGACGAGCATCAACAGCCTTGCATTTTTCTGCGCCAGGCAGTGCAAAAAGCCCGCCTCCGTGCCTGCAATCACGAGTTTAAACAATTATTCCTAACCGTTTGAGACAAGTCTTGGACTGCTCAAAACCTGCCTTCTGTCAGAATTTTCCCAATTCAAACAGGTGCAACGGTGGGCAATGTGCTCACCGTTTTTTTGTCAGGTTTACAGGAGTCGGGAAATGGTCGACCAGAAGCAGGATGCTGTGGAGCAGGATGCGCGTTCTGTTGCTCGTATTGAAACCACGGTAGATGACACGCTGTTAAAAAGCGTGGCTTGGATCTGCAAACACTATAAACGCGAGAAAAGTGAAGAAGCGCTGGTGGCAGGTTTGCCAAAAGCGACATTGCTCTCACCATCACAGGCCATGACAGCGCTCGAAAACGCCGGCATTACCGGCGGCATGGTTGAGCGTCGTCTGCAGGATCTGCCGGAGCAGTTGATGCCGATGATTCTGCTGCGCAAAGGGGGCGGCGGTTGCATTGTGCTGTCGCGCCGCATTCACACTAATGAGGAAAATCAACGCGAATTGCGCTTCCAGCTGGTGATGCCAGAAGTCAGCGCTTCAGCCGTTGAGATGAATCTGGCCGAGCTGAATGAGATCTACGCGGGCTTCGCCGTCATGGCGAAACCCACTGCTGTGGTCGATGAGCGCGCCAGTGAAATGCTGCCGGAAGTAAAAGGCCATTGGCTGTTCACCACACTGTGGCGCTATCGCCGCTATTACCGCAGTGCCGCGATTGCGGCGGTATTGATCAACGTTCTCGGTCTTTCCAGCATCTTCTTCACCATGAACGTCTATGACCGTGTGGTGCCGAACCAGGCATTCGTGACGCTGTGGTCACTGGCGATTGGCGTGACCATTGCGATGATCTTCGAAGCCGTTACCCGCTTCGTACGCGCGCATCTGCTGGATATGGCCGGTAAAAAGGCCGATTTAGTGCTCGGCAGTATGCTGTTCCGCCAGGCACTTTCTATCCAGATGGAACACAAACCCGCTTCCTCCGGTACCTTCGCCAACCAGATTCGTGAGTATGAATCGGTACGTGACTTCGTGGCATCTGCCACGCTGGCGGCGATTTCCGATCTGCCCTTCATTCTGATGTTTGTGGGTGTGATCTTCTTTATCAGCGGTCCGCTGGCGATCATTCCACTGATGATGATCCCATTAATCATCATCGTCAGTGCCGCGATCCAGTGGCCGCTGGCCCGCATCATGAAAGAGAACCTGCGTGACGCCTCACTCAAGCAAGGTGTGCTGATCGAATCGGTTGAAGGTATGGAAACGCTGAAAGCAGTGGGCGGTGAAGCACACATGCAGCGTCGCTGGGAAAACTTCAGCGCACTGCAATCCGCTAACTCGATGAAATCAAAACGTTACTCAACGCTGGCAACCGGCGTGGTGACGTTCCTGCAGCAGTTTCAAACGGTGATGTTGGTGGTGGCCGGTGTTTATCTGATCAATGAAGGCACTTTCACCATGGGTGCGATGATCGCCACCGTGATGCTTGCCAGCCGCGCGACTGGCCCGCTCGGTCAGGTTATTGGCCTGGCTGTGCGTTATCAGCAAGCAAAAGCGGCGCTAACGTCACTCAATAAGCTGATGGAGATGCCTATTGATCGTGACAGCAGCAAAACCTATCTCACCGATCCGCCGCTGAGTGGTGAGATCACGCTGACCAATGTCAACTTCTCCTATCCGGCACCGCCAATGAAGCCGAACCCAGAGATCCTCAAAGATATCTCGTTGAGCATTAAAGCCGGGGAACGCGTCGCGATTCTTGGCCGCATCGGTAGCGGTAAATCCACCTTATTACGTGTGATGGCGCGTCTTTACCAACCGGTGAAAGGTCAGCTTTCGGCCGATGGTCTGGATGTTAATCAGATTGATCCGGCGGACTGGCGCAAGGCTGTTGGCTTTGTCGGTCAGGATGCGCGTCTGTTCTACGGCACGCTGCGCGAAAACGTAATGATTGGGCGCCCGGACGCCACCGCCAATGAGCTGCTGCGCGTGCTAAATCTGACCGGTTTGGACCACGTTGCGGCACGCCATCCAAGTGGTATCAATTTAACGGTTGGCGAGGGCGGCGAAGGCTTGTCTGGCGGTCAGCGTCAGCTGGTTTCTCTGGCGCGAACGCTGCTCACCCGTCCTAAAGTGCTGCTGATGGATGAGCCAACCAGCGCCATGGATAGCATGACGGAAAACCAATTCCTCGCGCATTTACGTCGCGCCAGTGAAGGACACACGCTGATTGTGGTGACGCATCGTCCATCCATTCTGGCATTGGTCGATCGCATCATCGTGGTGGAAGAAGGCAAAGTGGTGGCGGATGGCCCGAAAGATCAGGTGCTTGCCGCTTTAGAAGGAAAAAATAAAGCCCGCAAACAGCCGCGTCAGGCGGTTGAACCGGCGGTACGTGCGCCAGCTCCCGCTAACGATTCAGCGCCGAAGCAAGCAGCAGCAGAGGAGGCCGCAGTATGAGCAAGTTAATGTCATGGCGTAAGAGCGAGAAAGGTATGTCCGCTGCTGATGCCGAATTTATGAATGACGTGCAGGCTTCTCTGCTGTCGCAGACCACGCCGGGTTCCAAGCTAGTGATGTGGATCATCATTGCGGTGTTAGTTGGTGGCCTTACCTGGGCCAATTACGCACGAGTCGAAGAGATCACTAAAGGCGATGGCAAGGTCATCTCACGCAGCCGTGAACAGGTTATTCAAAGCCTGGAAGGCGGCATTCTGGCAGAGATGAATGTGCGTGAAGGTACGGTTGTAGATCGCGGTGATGTGCTACTGAAAATTGACCCAACGCGTGCGCAATCCAGCTATCGCGAAGTACTGAGTAAAGTGGTGGGTCTGAAGGGCAGCATTGCACGCTTACGTGCTGAAGCTTATTCATTGCCACTGGCGTTTGATGAGCAGGTACAGAGCGATCCCGCCGTTGTGGCGCAGGAAACTAAAGCTTATGAATCGCGCAAACGTGCGCTAAGTGACAGCATCAACTCATTGCAACGCAGTTACGCACTTTCGATGCGCGAGATACATCTGGCTGAGCCGTTAGCGGCCAAAGGTCTCTTGTCGGAAGTCGAACTACTGCGTATGCAGCGTCAGGCCAATGACATTCAGGCGCAAATCGTCGAACGTCGTAACCGCTATCAATCAGATGCCCACACCGAGCTGGGACGCCTGGAATTAGAACTGAGCCAGGTTAGCGAAAACCTGATTGGCCGTGCCGATATTGTTGATCGCACCACGATCGTCGCACCGGTGCGTGGCACGGTGAAAAACGTACGCGTTAACACCATTGGCGGGGTTATTCAGCCGGGTGAGCACATCCTCGAAATCGTTCCGCTGGAAGAGCAGTTGCTGGTGGAGGGAAAAATCCGTCCGTCGGATGTCGCCTTCCTGCGTCCAGGCTTACCGGCCAAGGTGAAAATCACCGCCTATGACTTTGCCATTTACGGCGGGCTTGATGGGCACGTGGAGTATATCAGTCCGGATACCTTAAAAGACGATCAAAAAGCCGCCAGTGGACGCCCGGATGATACCTACTATCGCGTACTGATCCTGACGGATAAAAGCACGCTGCACGCAGGTAACAAAGATCTGCCGATCATTCCCGGCATGATCGCTACCGTCGAGGTGCGCACGGGTGAGAAAACCATTCTCGATTACCTGCTGAAGCCGGTCCTGAAAGCTAAAGAAGCATTCCGCGAGCGTTAATAATCATGAAAAATAATAACAAGATGCGCCATGCACAGGCGCGTCATCTCTCTCTGCTTGCCGTTTGTATTGCCGTTGTGATGGCGCCCGCGGTTAACGTGATGGCGGATTCCACCAGTGAGTTGATGATGTTTGCGGAAATGAGCGGCCAGCGTCCTGTCGCTCCTGCGGCAGCGCCGGTGCGAACGCAACGTTTGCAAGGTTCTACGGCGCCTGCATCTGCTCCAACGACACCTGCGGCAAAGGTTGCGCAACCAACGTTCACTGCGCCAGCGCCGCTGTTTGTTGAAAGACAGATACCGGAGGTCGCGATTACTCCGCGGGTTCAGCCGTCAGTTGCGCCAATCGTACCGGCCCCAATAGCAGAAGCGCCGCACCAGCGCGAAGCCGCCGAACGTCCTGCACAGATCAGCGCGAAAACCAGCCAGTATGCTGAAATTCAGGGCGGAGGTTTCCTGACGGAGGATCAGCGTCGCCCTGAACCACAGCTGTTTAACCCGATGCAATCGTCGCGAAATGTGGGTCAGCAGCAGGCGGCAGCAACGAAAACCTATGCTCCAGCTGAAAGCGCTAAGGCAGATTTTAGTTATGTTAGCCTTCCAGCAGCGACTGCAGCGGCAGAAACGACTTCACCCGTTACGTTAAGCGGCGGAGTTAATGAAACAGTTGCCGAGAGTGAAATACGGCAAAAGTTTCTCTCAGCTGCGCGTATCACCTGGCGAATCAGCCCGGCACTGAAGTCCTATATCGCTCAGGGTGATGCGGCTGAAGCCAGCGTAGATGAAGCGAAAGGCCAGCGCTGGCCACAAGTTGATGTAAGTGCCGCTTCGGCAACCAAAGAGTTTGGTGGTGGAACTAAAAATTATGAATACCAAGGGAATATGCCGTCTTTAGGTGTTTCAGTAGCGACTAATCTAATCGACTTTGGCCAAACCAGTCGCACCATTGAAAGTCGCGAAGAGCGCGTTAAGTCAGCCTTACAGTCGGTACAGGCACAGCGAGAAGATTTGGCGATGCAGGTAAGTAACGCCTTGATTGAGTGGAATAAACAGCAGCACGTCATCGCCATCAGTAAGCAGTATTTGGCGCGTATGGCAGAGCTGACCAAAATGCTCAGCGGTATTGTTCAGTCAGATACTGGACGTCGCAGCGAACTGACGCAGGCAAAAGGGCGCTTACTGCAAGCGCAAAGCTACCTGGAAAATGCCGAGTCTCGCGCGCGGGATGTTGAAATCACTCTGAATCGCCTGATGGGCAACAACCGCGTGACGTTACCAGCCAGCGATAAGTGGGCGCTTTCCTTTGGTGATTTAAACCGCCAACTGACGAGTTTGGATGTCCATCCTCTGATCTTGCGCGCCAGCGCTGAGGAGCGAGCAGCATTCAAAGAGGCAGAGGCGATCAAAGCTTCTGGCCTGCCAAAGCTCAACTGGACGGTAAGCAAAAACACTCGTGAAGACCAGCTCGGACGACAACAGGCATGGCAAACCGGCCTGAACGTTAGCTGGGGCTTATTCCGCGGCGGTTCAACCAACGCCCAGGAAATTGCGGCGATTAAACGTGCCGAAGCGAGTCGTCAGCAGGTGCAGGAGCAACGCCGCGATCTGGAAAATCGTGTGCGTGCTGCCAACCAGAATGCCCACTCAACAGCGGAACGCGCCGTGCTGTATAAAAACCTGATTGTGGAATCCGATCGGATTCGTAAGGACTTCTTTGATCAGTGGTATCACTTAGGCCGCCGTTCATTGCTGGATGTATTGAGCGCAGAAAGCGATCTGTACAACAACCAGGTCAGTGAAGTCAGCAACCGTTTCGATAGCTATGCCGCCATTATCAGCGGATATGCTAACTCGGGCACGCTAAGTCGTTGGCTAACGACGGGGCGATAACAATTCCATACACCCGCTTCGGCGGGTTTTTTGTTTTAACCCAACGTAAACGAACGGGCTATTTGAGTTGGCAATGCTGCGTAAGTCACCTTAGAATCGCGGCGAATTTTTACCCAAGAGGAGAACGGCATTGGACACAAGTCCCAAACGATTACAGCAGGACCTCGCGGTAAGATAGCCTTCACGCTGTCTTAACTGCGCGTTAAGACGGTGAATTTCCTTCCAGAATCACCACTTTTCATAAGCACAATGCGGCTGGTTCCCAGCGGTATTCGCACTGTCTGTAATCCATTTATTAATCTTTTGTTCCGCAAACAGAAAGCTGCGGATTGAGGTCTATCATGGATTGGAAAATCTTTTTACTGCGCGTCACCGTCGCGCTGGTTTTGGGTGCGCTGATCGGCAGTGAGCGCCAACTACGTCAACGCATGACCGGATTACGCACCAATGCGTTGGTGAGCACCGGCGCTTGTCTCTTCGTTCTGATGACACAAAGCGTGCCCGGCATCGCTACGGATGCGTCACGCGTTGCGGCTTATGTGGTTTCCGGTATCGGTTTCCTCGGCGGCGGAGTGATCATGCGCGATGGCTTGAACATCCGCGGATTGAATACCGCCGCCACCTTATGGTGCACCGCGGCCATTGGCGTGCTGTGCAGCATGGGATTGCTGCTGGAGGCGGCCCTCGGCTGCATGGTGATCCTGTGCGCGAATATACTGCTGCGTGAACTGGCCTTGGGTATCAACCGCCAAACCATCGTCTCAGCAGCCGAAGCGATGCAACACTATAAAGTACAAATCATCTGCCTCGCGCAGGATGAGGTTCAGGTTCGCAGCCTAATGCTGCACACGCTGGGCGGCAGCGGATTGCGCCTGCAATCACTGCACAGTGAGGATTTGGATCCGCCGCATCGCATGGAGGTGAATGCTGAGGTGATTGGCAATCCAACATTAACCGATCAGCTGGAAAGCCTGGTGAGCCGCATCAGTCTGGAAAAGGGCGTAAGTTCGGTGCGGTGGCAGGTGAATGAGTTGGAGCGTGATTGATATTTAGATGTGCTTTAGAAAACGTATCGCCATTTGATCGCCACTATGAATGACAAACAAAAAGCCACCTCAAAAGGTGGCTTAACTGCATGATTTTCATCGCTAAATTTGGTGGCCCCTGCTGGGTTTGAACCAGCGACCAAGCGATTATGAGTCGCCTGCTCTAACCACTGAGCTAAGGGGCCAGCGGAGCGGGGATTATAGAGTATCTTGTTAGGGTGATCCAGAGTTCGCCATTTGGATGGTGAAAATTACAGCAATAGCTGACTCATTGATCTCAAAAGAAAATTCTATCGTCCCACGCTCTACGCTTATTAAGCGCCCAACCAGCATTGGTTTTTGAGACCAGGCTCATTCGAAAGTTTGCTTATGCTACAAATAGCGTGATGCAGGCTTGTTAAGCGAGATGAACGGCAATATGGCGATGCGTGCTTCTTCATAGCTCTGCCAAAGCTGCACATCTTCAACGGATGGGATGGTCACCAACTCGCCGGCATCAAGTCCACGTAGCGCAGCCGAGACTAAATCATCCACTTCCATCAGCATCTCAGCGGGAATTTCGTTAATGGATTTTCCTGCGCGCTCGAAGATCTCGGTACGCGTTAAGCCTGGCAACACCGCCTGCATACGCACACCGCTTTCGGCTAATTCACGATGCAAATTACGGGTCAGGGAAAGCACATACGCTTTGCTGGCGTTGTACGCGCCATTCGCCGATTCGCTCACTAGCGCTAGCACTGAAGCAATATTCACTATCGTACCATTGCGACGTGCACGAAACGCCTGCGCAGCAGTGTGGGCCAGCTGTGTCAGCGCCACGATATTTAACGTCAGCATTGTTTGAATTTTCGCGATGTCACCGTCGATGAATTCACCTTCAACCGTCATGCCCGCATTGTTTACCAGCAGAGTAATCGCTTTATTTTGCTGGATTTCGTGATCGACTCTTTGCAAATCATCATGGTTGGTGAGATCGGCCGCTAACACGCTGACTTCAACGCCATGTGATTCACACAAAGATTGCGCCAACAGATTGAGCCTGGCTGCATCGCGCGCCACCAGAATCAAGTTTGTGCCGCGTGCTGCCAGCTGTTTTGCATAGGTCGCGCCAATTCCGCTTGATGCGCCGGTGATTAAAGCCAGGTGTTGTGACATGGTGTATTCCTTTAAATGATGGTTATCATATTTACGAGGTTTAATATGACGACCATAATATTTGTCGTCAAGCTAGAATATGATGGTTGTAATAATTACACTGATTGCTATCAACGATATCGGAGTCAATGAAGATGGAAAAGCTGAGCCATAAAGCGCGTACGCGACAGCGCATTCTGGATGAAGCCTCTGTGGTAATGCGCGAGAACGGCACTGAAAGCATCGGTGTCGCGGCGCTGATGAAGCGCGTGGGCTTAACGCACGGCGGCTTTTATGCCCACTTCGCCTCGCGCGAAGATTTAGTGCAAGCGGTGATCGCTGAGATGTTTGCCGATTCGGCGCGCCGCTTTGCGGATATCACCTCAATTAACGATCCCGCTGAACGACTGAGTCAGTTAATCGATAGCTATTTATCCGAGCATCATTGCAACACGCCGGGTGAAGGCTGTCCGCTGCCTGCGCTGGTGAGTGAAATGGCACATTTATCGGTTGAGGCGCGCACACTATTTTCCCAGCGCCGAGAAGCGATGCGGCAGCGCCTGGCGTTGACGCTACATGAACTTAACCATCCGCATGCGGATGACGCCGCGACCACCATGTTGGCTGAGATGGTTGGCGCGGTGGCAATGGCACGCGCTTGTCCGGACGACGAGGAAGCACGTACGATGCTTGCGAGCAGTCGTCGGTCGGTAAAACAACGCGCCGGACTGGAGATGGCATGAGCGAGCACGATATCCGCGACATTATTGCGCCTGATTTACAGGTACTGTTTTGTGGCATCAATCCGGGCAAATCGTCGGCGCACACCGGATTTCATTTTGCGCATCCCGGCAATCGCTTTTGGAAGGTGATTTACCAAGCCGGCTTTACGCGCGAGTTACTTAAGCCCGAGCAGGAGCAGCGGCTGCTGGAAACCGGCTGTGGCATCACCATGCTGGTGGAGCGTCCAACGGTGCAGGCTAACGAGTTGGACGGCGATGAATTACGCGACGGTGGTTCACGCCTGCAGCAAAAAATTCTCCATTATCAGCCGCGTGCGTTGGCGGTGTTGGGCAAGGATGCTTTTCAGAAAGCGTTTCGTCAGCGCAAAGTTGAGTGGGGCGAGCAGCCGCAAACGCTGGGTGAAACGCGTTTGTGGGTGCTGCCTAATCCGAGCGGGTTAAATCGTGCGACGCTGGAAGAGATGGCCGCATCCTATCGCAAACTGCATGATTGGCTGCAGAACAACGCGTGAAAGAGCTATTCTTCAGGCAATAAAAAACCCCGGCAAGCCAGGGTTTTTTCATCTCGACAACGATTAATCGTCGAGGAAGCTACGCAGTACTTCTGAGCGGCTTGGGTGACGCAGTTTACGCAGCGCCTTGGCTTCGATCTGACGAATACGTTCACGCGTTACATCAAACTGTTTGCCAACCTCTTCCAACGTGTGGTCGGTGTTCATATCGATACCGAAACGCATACGCAAAACTTTCGCTTCGCGCGCGGTCAGGCCAGCCAACACGTCGTGGGTCGCTGAGCGCAGGCTTTCCGAGGTTGCGGAATCCAGCGGCAGCTCCAGCGTGGTGTCTTCGATAAAATCGCCCAGATGCGAATCTTCATCATCACCAATCGGCGTCTCCATAGAGATCGGCTCTTTAGCGATTTTCAGCACTTTGCGGATCTTATCTTCAGGCATCAGCATACGTTCAGCCAGCTCTTCCGGCGTCGGTTCGCGACCCATCTCCTGCAGCATCTGACGCGAAATACGGTTGAGTTTGTTGATGGTCTCAATCATATGCACCGGAATACGGATGGTGCGCGCCTGGTCAGCGATAGAGCGGGTGATAGCCTGACGGATCCACCATGTAGCGTAAGTTGAGAACTTATAACCACGACGATATTCAAACTTATCAACCGCTTTCATCAGACCGATGTTGCCTTCCTGAATCAGATCGAGGAACTGCAGACCACGGTTGGTGTATTTCTTGGCGATAGAGATAACCAGACGTAAGTTTGCTTCAACCATCTCTTTCTTCGCACGGCGCGCTTTCGCTTCGCCGATAGACATGCGACGGTTAATGTCCTTCACCTGCTCGATGGTCAAGCCGGTTTCTTCTTCGATCTGCTGCAGTTTGTACAGCGAACGATTCACATCATCTTCAACTTCCAGCAGCTTCTCAGACCATGGCTTGTTCATCGCCAGCGCGGCTTTGAACCAGCTTGGGTTGGTTTCGTTGCCGGTGAATAGCGTGATGAAGTTTTTCTTCGGCATCTTGCACAGTTCAATACACAGCTTCATGATCAGGCGCTCTTGCGTACGCACGCGCTCCATCATTTCACGCATATTGTTTACCAGGTAGTCGAACTGCTTCGGTACCAGGCGGAACTGCTTGAACACTTCAGAGAGATTCTGGATTTCGGCTACGGCGTCAGCATGGCTGCGACCTTTCGCTTTGATGACGGTACGCGTGGTTTCATACTGCGTACGCAGGTCGCCAAACTTCTCGCGAGCCAGTTCTGGATCGATAGAATTATCGTCGTCAGAGCTGTCGTCATCCTCTTCATCTTCTTCTTCATCGTCGTTACGATCTTCCTGAGATAACTCAGAACCCACGTGCGTGGCGGTCGGCGCGATATCTTCTTCCGCGTTAGGATCGATGAAGCCGATGATCAAGTCAGACAGGCGATAGTCGCCCGCTTCAACGCGATCATACTGATCGAGTAGATAGGTGATCGCTTCCGGATATTCGGCTACAGAGCATTGGACCTGGTTGATACCGTCTTCGATGCGCTTAGCGATGTCAATTTCGCCTTCGCGCGTCAGCAGTTCAACGGTACCCATTTCGCGCATGTACATGCGCACCGGGTCGGTGGTGCGGCCAATTTCAGATTCAACACTGGATAAAACCTGAGCGGCGGCTTCTGCGGCATCTTCGTCAGTATCGGAGCTGTTTTCATTCAGTATCAGATCATCAGCATCAGGCGCTTCTTCAACAACCTGAATACCCATGTCATTAATCATCTGGATGATGTCTTCGATCTGATCGGAGTCGACGATATCTTCCGGCAGATGGTCATTGACCTCAGCATAGGTCAAATAGCCTTGCTCCTTACCACGGGTGACAAGTAGCTTAAGCTGTGACTGCGGGTTTTGCTCCATAAGACGGTATCCACACTTCTGTTAATTAGATTGGTGTCGGTCGGCGCGAGCCAACTATAACAGTGAAGGCGTTGTGTTTTTGCCGCTGCCTACATCGCGGCCAGGGCTGAAGCCCATCTATAATCGGCACTTAAGCCGCTTGTGTTCTTTCCGAGGCTAACTTACTTGCCATTTTCAGTGCAGGCAGTGCTCGCAATCCTCACGTACTTCAGTACGCTCCGGTTGCTGTGCGCTGGCAGCACTGAAACTGGCTGCGACGTTGACGCCTCTAAATTTGTGCTGTGTGTTTCCGGCTTCGCTTATCGCGTCTATCAATCCGGAAATCACTGAACCAGAATGCTGTTTTTAACGTACTTGCGGTTCTGACCCCGTAAAAATCTTATTTTTTCGCTAATGCCTGGCTTAAAGCCCAGAATTCACGGCGTTCGACGGCGCTTAGGCCTTCAGTTCGCTCGCGTGCGATCAGCGCTTCAAGGCGCTGTTCGAGTGCGGAATCGTAAATGCTCGCCAGTGAATCCTGGAACACTTCTTCCGCCTCTTCATCCACTATCATGTGGTTCCAGGTGGCCAGTGTTTCAAGGGGCTGGCTAAAATTTGTTCCGCGATATAACTCTAGTAGCTGTCCGGTGGTCAGGCCAGGATTCTCTGTACAACGGCTGACTAACTCCACAAATAGCGGTAAACCCGCCATTTTTGACTGCTCCAGTCCATCCAGTGTAGGCACGATGGAGGCAAATTGCGGATTCTGCACTAATAACGCGATCAATACGCGCATGGTGGTGCGCTTCAACGGTGGGGCAGTTGGCAGCACTCCGCTTTCTGCCAGCTTCGGCATCAGCTTGTCTAACTGGTTATCGTCAAGAATCCCGAGTTTATTACCCAAGGTTTGACGCATATAAATGCGCAGCGTTTCACCGGGAATTTGACTAATCAGCGGTAACGCCAAGGTCGCCAGCTTGGTCTTGCCATCGCGTGTACTCAAATCCACTTGCGGCATCAGGCTGTCGAACAAAAACGTGGAGAGCGGTGTCGCCTGCTCCATCCGCGCTTCAAAGACTGCTTTGCCCTCTTTGCGTACCAGCGTGTCCGGATCCTCGCCATCGGGCAAAAACATAAAGCGTAGCTGACGACCATCATTCATGTAAGGCAATGCGGTTTCGAGCGTACGCCATGCTGCTTCACGTCCGGCGCGGTCGCCGTCGTAACAGCAAATCACGGTATCCGTTGAGCGATAAAGCAGCTGAACGTGTTCAGCGGTGGTCGACGTGCCCAACGAAGCTACGGCATAATCGATGCCAAACTGCGCCAGCGCCACCACGTCCATGTAACCTTCGACAACCAGCAAACGCGTGGGTTGCGGATGATTTTTTTGCGCTTCATAAAGTCCGTATAGCTGGCGGCCTTTATGGAAAATTGGTGTTTCCGGTGAGTTCAGATACTTCGGCGTATCGTTGCCCAGCACGCGGCCACCAAAACCAATCACGCGGCCACGTTTATCGCGAATAGGGAACATCACACGATCGCGGAAGCGATCGTAGGTGCGGCCAGAGTCATTGCTGACCAACATGCCCGCTTCCATCAGCGATTCGCGATCGTCTTTCTGCTGCCCAAAGCGCTTCAGAGCATTATCCCAACCCGCAGGCGCATAGCCGATAGCGAAGTGATCGATCACTTCCTGACTAAGACCGCGCGTGGCGAGATAGTTCTGTGCAGATTGCGCTTGTGGATTACGCAGGCTCTGTTGATAGAAGCCGTTCAGGCCATCCAGCAACTGATAAAGACTTTGACGTTGATGGCGCTCCATCTGGCTAGGACCGTTGCCCGCTTCATACGGCACTTCTAAGCCATGAAGCGTGGCGAGCTCCTCAACGCTCTCAACAAATTCCAGACGATCATGATTCATCAGGAAGTCGATGGCGTTGCCTTTGGCGCCACAGCCGAAGCAGTAATAGAACTGCTTCTCACCGCTTACGGTGAAAGAGGGGGTTTTCTCGTTATGAAAAGGACAGCACGCGTGATAGTTCTTACCCTGCTTTTTCAGCTTAACGCGGGCATCGATAATATCCACGATGTCCGTGCGGGCAAGTAAGTCGTTGATAAATATGCGTGGAATTCGTCCAGCCATAAGCCCCGATTTTTCAGCTCATAAACGACAACAAGCCGCGCTTCCTTTCGGAAAGCACGGCCTTTTACTTGACTCTGTCTGCGTTTATCACGCGGCGGAAGCAAGCTTCCGCAAGAAATTAGTACAGACGAGTGCGGCGTGCGTTTTCGCGAGCCAGTTTCTTGGCATGACGCTTAACTGCAGATGCTTTAGCGCGCTTACGCTCAGTGGTAGGCTTCTCGTAGAACTCACGGCTACGAACTTCTGCCAAAACACCTGCTTTCTCGCATGAACGCTTAAAGCGACGCAGTGCTACGTCGAACGGCTCGTTTTCACGTACTTTAATTACCGGCATGTAACTCTTACCTCGATAAAATTCGGTTTTTGCTGCTGACTGCGGCGCCAGCACATTTCAAAATGGTGCAGCATTTTACTCCAGCCGCGGCCGACTTGTAAAGCACCATGTATAATTTAGAACCAACAGGGGCATATGCCATCGCGGCTGCCGGTTTTTTCAGGCCGTGGAGTATAGCGCACTCTTTGTGCGACAGAAAAACACTTTTTCAGGGGCAAAGTCTCTGGCGTGAGAATTGCCTGTGTTACACTGCGCGCCGCACGAAGAGGGTGATAAAAGCTATGCGAGTTCTGGGTATTGAAACGTCCTGCGATGAAACCGGCATCGCGATTTACGACGATGCGTCCGGTCTGCTGGCAAATCAACTATATAGCCAGGTGAAACTGCATGCCGATTACGGCGGCGTGGTGCCGGAACTGGCATCGCGTGACCACGTCCGTAAAACCGTGCCGCTGATTCAGGCGGCACTGAAAGAAGCGGGCCTTGAGCCACAACAGATTGACGGCGTCGCCTACACCGCCGGGCCCGGATTGGTGGGCGCGCTGCTGGTTGGCGCCACCATTGGCCGAGCGTTGGCATTCGCCTGGAATGTGCCGGCGGTGCCGGTCCATCATATGGAAGGGCATCTTCTGGCGCCGATGCTGGAAGAGAATCCGCCGGAATTCCCGTTTGTCGCGCTGCTGGTTTCCGGCGGGCATACGCAATTGATCAGCGTGACCGGCATTGGTGAATACACCTTATTGGGCGAATCGATTGACGATGCGGCTGGCGAAGCGTTCGATAAAACCGCCAAGCTGCTGGGGCTGGATTATCCCGGCGGACCGATGCTGTCGCGTATGGCGCAGCAAGGCACGCCAAACCGTTTCCGCTTCCCGCGGCCAATGACCGATCGTCCGGGGCTGGATTTCAGCTTCTCCGGCCTGAAAACCTTTGCGGCGAATACCATTCGCGAGCATCAGGGCGACGAGCAAGCTCGCGCGGATATCGCCCGCGCATTTGAAGATGCGGTGGTTGATACCTTAATGATTAAGTGCAAACGCGCGCTTGAGCAAACTGGCTTTAAACGTTTGGTGATTGCGGGTGGCGTCAGCGCGAACCGCACGTTGCGTGAGCGCATGGCCGAGATGATGCAAAAGCGTGGCGGCGAGGTGTTTTACGCACGCCCTGAGTTTTGCACCGATAACGGCGCGATGATTGCTTACGCGGGCATGGTGCGTCTCAAAGGCGGCACCAGCGGTGGGCTCGGCGTCAGCGTGCGGCCGCGCTGGCCGCTGGCAGAATTGCCCGCCATCTAAAAAAACCGGCCTTGCGCCGGTTTTTTTATTTCTTCTTATTCCGTTTCCAGATCTTATTTTCCTGGCCGCGCCACAGGCGCTGGATGTTGTCGTGGTGCCGCAACAGAATCAGGCACGAGAGCATCGAAACGGGGAAAGTGAATTGCGGTTTGAACCACCACACGTAAAACGGTGCGATCAGCGCGCTGACAATCGCGCCAAGTGATGAATAGCCGCTTAGCAGCACCGTCAGCAGCCAGGTGCCGGTCATCAATCCCGTCAAATCCCAGCCAATCGGTGCAATCGCACCAAAGGCCGTCGCCACGCCTTTACCGCCGCGAAAACGAAAGAACACCGGATAGATGTGGCCCAGACAGGCGGCAATCGCCGTGAGGCCGAGATAGAGCGGGGCAACGTGCAGCAGATAAGCGATCCACACCGGCAGCATGCCTTTTGCCACATCGAAGATCAGCACTGCGGCAGCGGCGGCTTTGCCACCAATGCGCAAAACGTTGGTCGCGCCAGGATTGCCTGAGCCTTGCGAGCGCGGATCGGGTAAACCAGCCAGTTTACAGACCAATATCGCACTGGAAATCGAGCCGCAAAGATACGCGAAAATAATCATACCAAGCGCGATAGCACTCATAGCGTCGTACCGTTCCTTTTGGGTCGTTTTGTTCTCGATAAGCGTGGATAATACGCATAATCCGCCGGAAGTGGTATCCGGCTTAGCCAAAAACAGAGACTGACATCATGGATATCGTATTTATCGAGCAGCTTACCGTGTTCACAACTATTGGCGTTTACGACTGGGAACAGGGCATGCAGCAGAAGCTGGTGCTCGATGTCGAAATGGCGTGGGACAACCGTCACGCCGCCGCCAGCGACGATGTGAGTGATTGTCTGAGCTACGCCGATGTCACGGAAGTGATCCTTAATCATCTGCAAGGCCAGCGTTTTGCCCTGGTCGAAAGGGTAGCAGAAGAAATCGCCGATCTGTTGATGAATCGTTTCAAAACCCCTGGAGTACGCATAAAGGTAGGCAAACCGGGCGCTGTAGCGCAGGCGGCCAGCGTTGGCGTGCGTATTGAGCGCGGGACTATTCCGAAATAAATCTTCCGTGATTGCCATCACAATGAAACCAAACCAAATTATGGTGTGTCTCACTTGAGACCGTTGCGCTAACCAGCAGGAAGTGACCGAATTTCTTAAGGTTTCCTTCAGCGTGACGCAGGCATAATTTCAGGCGGTAGCCCTTTGCGACCGCCTTTTTACTGTTTAAAACGGATAGAGGAAATATTTTGATGGCAGACATTCACCAGCTTTGGGTAGCTGCAATCCTGGGGGTTGTAGAAGGCCTCACGGAATTCCTGCCGGTCTCTTCCACGGGCCACATGATTATTGTTGGCCATCTGTTGGGTTTTGAAGGCCAGACCGCTGAAACCTTCGAAGTGGTGATTCAGCTCGGTTCGATTCTGGCTGTGGTTGTGATGTTCTGGCGCCGCCTGTTTGGTTTGATCGGCATTCACTTCGGTGAGGTCAAACATGAAGGCGTGGGTACGGGCAAATTAACCCTGATTCATATTCTGTTGGGTATGGTGCCGGCGGTGGTGATTGGTTTGCTGCTGCACGACCAAATCAAAACGCTGTTTAACCCGATCAACGTGATGTATGCGCTGGTGGTCGGCGGTGTGCTGCTGCTGGTGGCGGAATACTTCAAGCCGAAGCAGCCGAAAGCGGTTGGCGTTGACGATATCACCTACCGTCAGGCATTTATGATTGGCTGCTTCCAGTGTCTGGCGCTGTGGCCGGGCTTCTCGCGCTCAGGTGCAACGATTTCTGGCGGTATGCTGATGGGCGTGAGCCGTTATGCGGCGTCAGAGTTCTCGTTCATTCTGGCGGTGCCGATGATGATTGGCGCCACCGGACTGGATCTCTACAAGAGCCTCGGCTTCCTGACGATGCAGGATTTCCCAATGTTTGCCGTCGGTTTTGTAACGGCTTTCGTCGTGGCGCTGCTGGCGATCAAGGTGTTCCTTGAGCTGATCAAGCGTATCTCGTTCGTCTCTTTCGCTATCTACCGCTTCATTGTTGCGGCCGTGGTTTACGCCATCTTTATGTAAGTTGCCCCGCGCGGCTGGTTACACTGGCCGCGCGTTAATCAATTGCGCCTGCAGCACCGCCACACGCCGACGCGTCAACTCTTCCCGCACTTCCGCCCCTTTAAAACCTGCTGCCACCACATCTTTGGTTGGCACCGCTTGCGCCAGCGCAAACGCCTGACGCAAATAGTCGCCTTGTGGATAAGTCATGCTTTCCAGACCCGCACGCCCGCGCGCATCCGCTTCGCTGGTCAGCGCCATCTTCTCCACGCGATCGGGCTTGCGCCAGGCATCAATTCGATCAAAAAGCGCGATTAACGCGTCAGCTGGCTGGCGCTCAATGGTGTGCACCACGTCATGAAATTCGGTCACCACTAACGCCAAATCACGCACCTGATTCGGCACGCGCAGGCGCTGGCACAGCGCTTCAACAATCGGCACGCCCGCGAGGCCATGACCATGATGGCTCGGCCATTTTTCTGCTGGCGTCAGCGCCTTACCGACATCGTGGAACAGCGTAGCGAAACGCACATCAAGCTGATCCGAGAGCGCAGCGGACATCGCCAGCGTCATCAGCGCATGGATGCCGGTATCAATCTCGGGATGCCATTTGATCGGGGCCGGAATGCCATAAAGATTATCGATTTCCGGGAACAGCACCTGCAGCGCGCCGCAATCACGTAATACCTGGAAATAGACCTGTGGATTGCGCGTCAGCAACGCTTTTTCCGTCTCTTTCCACACTCGTTCTGCGGTGAGATGCGCCAGTTCGCCGCTGACCGCCATTTCGCGCATCAGCGCCTGGGTTTCATCAGCAATCCGGAAATTCAGATGGGCAAAGCGGGCGGCGAAACGCGCCACGCGCAGTACACGCAGCGGATCTTCGTTAAAGGCGGCGGAAACATGGCGCAGCTGGCGTTTCGCCAGGTCGCGCTGACCGCCATACGGATCAATCAGCTCACCGCTGTCGCTTTGGGCGATGGCATTGATGGTGAGATCGCGGCGCTGCAAATCTTGCTCGAGCGTGACATCCGGCGCGAACTGCGTCACAAAGCCGGTGTAACCGTTGCCGCTTTTGCGTTCCGTACGCGCCAGCGCATACTCTTCACGGCTTCGCGGATGCAAAAAAACCGGAAAATCCCGGCCAACCTGCTGATAACCTTCCGCCAGCATCGCATCTGGCGTCGCGCCTACAACAACCCAATCTCTATCTTTTACCGGCAAACGCAGTAAGGCATCGCGCACTGCGCCACCGACCAGAAACGTCTTCACTCAACCACTCCAGAGGCAGATCAAAAATTGCGTGCTGAACACGCTTGTTACTTTATTGTTGCATACTTTGGCTAAATATCGGGCACGCCAAAAAGGGCATCTTACGATCCCCTTAAATAAAAGAACAAATCTGCGTGGCGCGTTAGTTCATCCAGCGATCGTTTTTCTTACGACGCGGCACCATATGCGGCAGCAACAGACCCAACAGCAGACCAACGCCCAGCACGCCGCCGCCATACATAAACCACTGCATGATGATGGTGCGCTGCTTGTCATCCAGCTGCACATTGGCGGCGCTGACTTTCTTCTGCGCGACAATCAGCTCATTTTTCAGCTTCTGATTTTCTGCTTTCAGGCCATCAATGGTGCCGTCGCTGTTGGCGACTTTGTTCTGCATCTCAGAAGTGCGCTGATTCCAGCTGTTGTCAATATTCGCTAGCTTGGCCGTCAGATCTTTAACCTGCTGCTCCAGCTGTGGTACGCGAGTACGCAGGCTAGGACTGGCGCTCAGTTGCGACAGTGGAATCCAGTTAGTTTTGCCTTCTGCATCACGAATCTGACCATATTGAGAGTCGTTATTGGTCTGCAGCAAGGTCACTTCTTCTCCGGCGTTCAGCTTACCGATTAGGCGATATTGATCGCCCGGACCGCTGCGCACCCAAGTGGATAATTCATCGGAGATGTAGCGTTTTTCGTCAGCAGCATGAGCAGGTGTGATGGCGCTGAAAGCCAGCAAAGAAAGGGCAGCAAGTGTGATTTTTTTCATTCGATGTCGTTTTTTCTTAATGGCGTAAAATTACCGGCACAGTCTGGAGACGCTTCTCAAAAATCTGAATGAGAACTATCCTGGTCTCAATCCGGTGCGAAAAGGGTCGTAAAAGCACAAGAAAGCGGAGACAGCGGGCTTCCGGTGCATTACTCTTCGCCAGATTAAACTCGTAAGTGCCAGCAGCGTATTGAATAAAAAATTATGACCATCGAAATCGAATTAAAGTTCATTGCTACACCGCAAGCCGCCGAAAAACTGGCGGAAAAGCTTGCCGCGTGGCCACATCAGCATTTCGCCGCGCGCGAGCTGACCAATATCTATTATGAAACCGACGACAACCAACTGCGTCGCTGGGACATGGGCCTGCGCATTCGTGGCGTTGATCAACGCTATGAAATGACGCTGAAAGCGGCCGGTAAAACCGTTGGCGGTCTGCATCAGCGTCCGGAATACAATGTTGATCTCACGGAGCCGCAGCTGGATATCGCGCGCCTGCCAGCCGAGATTTGGCCGCAGGGCACCGATATTGCTGCACTGCAATCGCGCCTGCAGCCGCTGTTCAGCACTCATTTCCAGCGCGAAGCCTGGTTGGTGCAATTTGGCGACAGCGAAATTGAAGTGGCGTTTGACCGCGGCGAAGTCGCTGCCGGTGAATTCAGCGAACCGCTTTATGAAGTCGAGCTGGAGCTTAAAAGTGGTCAACGCGATGACATGCTGAAGTTCGCTGAAGCGCTGGTTACGATGGGCGGATTACGTCTCGGCAGCCTGAGCAAAGCCGCGCGCGGCTATCAGCTGGCGCAGGGTAACTTACCGCGCCCCATCCGTACGTTGCCATTGCAGAAAATCGCCGCGAAAGCGTCGGTTGAGCAGGGCATGATCAACGCAATGACTGCGGCACTGAATCATTGGCAATATCACGAAGAAGTGTGGCTGCGTGGTAATAAAGATGCCAAAGCAGCGGTAATTGATGCGCTGGAAACGCTGCGTCAGGCGTTCTCACTGTTTGGTGCGTTGGTGCCACGCAAAGCCAGCAGCGATCTGCGCCAGAAATTAACCCGTCAGGAAGAGTTGCTGGCCGATGATGAGAACAATGCTGAAGCTACCTGCTTTTCGTTAACCTCGGTTGAAGCTCAGTTAGCACTTACTCACTGGCTGGTTGAGTCGCAGTGGCAAAAATGGCTCGACGACAAGAGCAAAAGCAAGCTGCAGGGATCGTTCAAACGCTTCAGCGATATTATGCTGAGTCGTATTGCCGCCGATCTCAGAGAAACATTCGTTGATGTTCAACTGTTCAATGAGTTCCAGGATAAAGCGACGCGCCTGAATCGCCAGTTGTTGGCGGTGAACCTGCTGGCGGGTGCTTATCCGGCCGAAGAGGTGAATGTTTGGCTGGACGGTTGGCTGGAGTTACAGCATGCGATTCGAGAGAAGCAGGAACGTGGCTTAATGCATCTGGTTAACCTGGCCGTGCGCCCCGCACCTTTCTGGCTCAATAGCGGAATCAAACGCTAACGAAAAATCCAATCAGGGAGAGAAGATGTTGTTACCGTTACCGGCGCTCATGCAGGCGCAGTTGGCTAATGTGGCAGAGCGACTTAATTTGCCATCCTCAGCGTTCACGCCAGAACAGGCGGGCGCGCTGACCTTTAGTGACTTTATCCTCGATAACCTGCAGCAGCATCCCGAATGGTGGCATCATCTGCAACAGCAAGCGCCTGCGCCAGATGAGTGGCAGCACTATGCCCGCTGGCTGAATGACGTGCTGCACTCAGTTGAAAATGAAACCTCCCTGATGCGTGAACTGCGTTTGTTCCGTCGTCATATGCTGGTGCGCATCGCCTGGATGCAGGCGCTGCAACATGCCACTACCGAACAAAGTTTGCAGCAACTCAGCACGCTGGCGGAAATCCTCATCGCTGCCGCGCGCGACTGGGTTTGGCAGGATTGCAGCCGCGACTTTGGTACGCCATGCAATGAAGCGGGTGAAGCCCAGCCGATGCTGATTCTCGGCATGGGTAAACTCGGCGGCTGTGAACTCAACTTCTCTTCTGATATCGATCTGATTTTTGCCTGGCCGGAAAACGGCGTAACCCAAGGTGGACGGCGCGAGCTCGACAATGCGCAATTCTTCACGCGCATGGGGCAGCGGCTGATCAAAGTGCTCGATCAACCAACGGTGGATGGATTTGTCTATCGCGTGGACATGCGCCTGCGTCCGTTTGGTGATAGCGGTCCGCTGGTGCTGAGTTTCGCGGCACTGGAAGATTATTATCAGGAGCAAGGCCGCGACTGGGAACGCTATGCGATGGTCAAAGCCCGGCTGATGGGCGACGATCACGGCCACTGGAGCCAGGAATTGCAGCAAATGCTGCGGCCGTTCGTCTATCGCCGCTATATCGATTTCAGCGTGATTCAATCGCTGCGTAACATGAAGGGCATGATTGCGCGCGAGGTGCGTCGACGCGGCTTGAAAGACAACATTAAGCTCGGCGCCGGCGGCATTCGTGAAACGGAATTCATTGTGCAGGTGTTCCAGCTGATTCGCGGCGGACGTGAGCGCTCACTACAACTGCGCTCCTTGCTCCCTACGCTCAAAGCAATTGGTCAGCTGGCTTTGTTAAGTCAGAAACAGGTCGATCATCTACGTGAAGCCTATTTGTTCCTGCGTCGGCTGGAAAACCTGCTGCAAAGCATTAATGACGAGCAAACGCAAACGCTGCCAGAGAACGAGCTCGACCGCCAGCGCTTAGCCTGGGCGATGGGCGCGGCAGACTGGACCGCGCTGATGGCGCAGCTTGAGCTGCAAATGGCCGGTGTGCGCGCCATCTTTGACGAGCTGATTGGCGACGATGCACCGGATGTCGACGATCAGCCGCAGTTGGCCGAGTTTGCCGGGCTGTGGCAGGACGCGCTGGAAGAGAGCGATCTCATCCCGGTGGTACCGCAATTGGACGATGCGCAGCGTCACGCGCTTTACAACGCGTTGAACAACTTCCGCCAGGATGTGAGCCGCCGGACTATTGGTCCGCGTGGTCGTCTGGCGCTCGACCAGTTGATGCCGCGTCTGCTCAGTGAAGTTTGTCCGCGCGAAGATGCCGATGTGCTGCTGAATCGTCTGACGCCGTTGTTGCTGGGCGTGCTGACGCGCAGCACTTATCTGGAATTACTCACCGAATATCATGGCGCGCTGCGTCATCTGATTCGTCTGTGTGCCGCGTCACCAATGGTTGCCAGCCAATTGGCGCGCTATCCGCTGCTGCTGGATGAGTTACTCGATCCCGCAACGCTGTATCAACCTACCGCAACCGACGCTTACCGCGACGAACTGCGCCAATATCTGCTGCGTATTCCCACCGATGACGAAGAGCAGCAGTTGGAAGCATTGCGCCAGTTTAAACAGGCGCAGCATCTGCGCATCGCCGCTGCCGATATTGCTGAAACGCTACCCGTAATGAAAGTGAGCGATCACTTAACCTGGCTGGCAGAAGCGATTATTGAATCCGTGGTGCAGCAAGCCTGGCAGATGATGGTGCAGCGATATGGTCGTCCATCGCATTTGACTAGCGACAGTGAGCGCGGTTTTGCGGTTGTCGGTTATGGCAAGCTGGGTGGTTGGGAGCTGGGTTACAGCTCTGACCTTGATTTGGTGTTCCTGCATGATTGTCCGGATGATGCGGAAACCGATGGCGAGCGCGTCATTGATGGTCGCCAGTTCTATCTGCGCCTGGCGCAGCGTGTAATGCATCTGTTTAGCACGCGCACGTCGTCCGGCATTTTGTATGAAGTGGATGCGCGTCTGCGTCCTTCTGGCGCGGCGGGTATGCTGGTCAGTACTTTTTCCGCTTTCAACGAATACCAGCGCAGCGAAGCATGGACCTGGGAACATCAGGCGCTGGTGCGCGCGCGCATCGTGTTTGGCGAACCTGCGCTCTGTGAACGCTTTGATGAAATCCGCCGTAACGTTCTTTGCCTGCCGCGAGACGTTGAGACGTTGCAAAAAGAAGTGCGTGAAATGCGCGAAAAAATGCGGGCTCATCTCAGCAACAAACAGAAAGGTCGCTGGGAAATTAAGACCGATGAGGGCGGGATCACCGACATTGAATTCATCGCGCAATACCTTGTCTTAAGCTACGCGGCCGATCAGCCAGCGTTGACGCGTTGGTCGGATAATGTCCGCATTTTCGAATTGATGGCGCGTCATGGCATTATGCCGGATGAAGAGGCGCAGGCTTTGACGCATGCGTACGTCACGCTGCGTGATGCGCTGCACCATCTGGCATTGCAGGAATTACCGGGCCATGTGGCGCCTGAAGCCTTTGTCGCTGAACGCGCGGTGGTCAACAACAGTTGGCAGCGTTGGTTAAGCGGTATCCAATCTGACAGCGCGGAACAGTGAGCCTGATGGCTTATGTGGTAATATCCCGCGCATTATTTTGACCGTGTTGGAGTCTCTGAATGAAAGTAACACTGCCCACTTTTGGCAAGGCCACTGTGCTGGTCGTCGGCGATGTGATGTTAGATCGCTATTGGTATGGCCCAACCAGCCGTATTTCCCCGGAAGCGCCGGTGCCGGTGGTGAAAGTGGATACCATTGAAGAGCGTCCAGGCGGCGCGGCAAACGTCGCCATGAACATTGCTGCGCTCGGTGCAGCATCACGGCTGATTGGCTTGACCGGCGCCGATGATGCCGCGCGCGTGTTGAGCGAAACCCTGCAAAAGGTCAACGTCGACTGTGATTTTGTGGCGGTACAAAGCCATCCAACCATCACCAAATTGCGCGTGCTTTCGCGCAATCAGCAGCTGATTCGCCTCGATTTCGAAGAGGGTTTTGAGGAGATTGATCCGCAGCCGATTCACGATCGTATGCGTCAATCGCTGACGCAAGCGGGTGCGCTGGTGTTGTCTGACTACGCCAAAGGCGCGTTGAACAGTGTGCAGACCATGATTCAACTGGCGCGTGAAGCTAAAGTGCCGGTGCTGATTGATCCTAAAGGCACTGATTTTGAACGTTATCGCGGTGCAACGCTGCTGACACCGAATTTGTCTGAATTCGAAGCGGTTGTGGGTAAATGCAAAACCGTGGAAGAGATTGTCAGCCGTGGCATGCAGTTAATCGCGGATTATGAGCTCTCCGCGCTGTTGGTAACCCGTTCTGAAAACGGTATGACGCTGCTGCAGCCGGGCAAAGCGCCGCTGCATCTGCCTACGCAGGCGCAGGAAGTGTATGACGTGACCGGTGCGGGCGATACGGTGATTGGCGTGCTAGCCGCGGTGCTGGCGGCTGGTGACAGCCTGGAAGAAGCCTGTTTCCTTGCCAACGCTGCTGCTGGCGTTGTCGTCGGTAAGCTCGGTACTTCCACTGTCAGCACTGTTGAGCTGGAAAATGCCATTCACGCCCGTCCGGAAACGGGATTTGGTGTGATGACCGAAGCGGAGCTGAAAGCCGCTGTTGCGCTAGCGCGTCAGCGTGGTGAGAAAGTGGTGATGACCAACGGCGTGTTTGACATCCTGCACGCTGGCCATGTTTCTTACCTGGCGAACGCGCGCAAGCTGGGCGATCGCCTGATTGTCGCTGTTAACAGTGATGCCTCAACTAAGCGTCTGAAAGGCGAAACGCGTCCGGTCAATCCGCAAGAAAACCGCATGATTGTGCTGGGTGCGCTGGAAGCGGTGGATTGGGTGGTGCTGTTTGAAGAGGATACGCCACAACGTCTGATTGCGGGAGTGCTGCCGGATCTGCTAGTAAAAGGCGGTGACTACAAGCCGGAAGATATTGCGGGAAGCAAAGAAGTGTGGGCGAACGGCGGTGACGTGCGCGTACTGAACTTTGAAGATGGCATCTCAACCAGCAACATCATCAAAACTATTCGCAGTCATTAAGTGTGAATAGGCGGGAGGAAAACTCCCGCCAATGAGCTTACTGCGGAGTATCAATTTTCCCAGCGGGATCTGGCGTGACGATCGCCGGCGCGGGTGCCGCTGGACTTTCACTTTCTAACTTCGCCAGGCGCTGTTCCAGCGCAGCTAATTTCTCGCGCGTGCGCAGCAGTACCTGCGTCTGCACATCAAACTCTTCACGATTAACCAGGTCCATGCGCGTCAACTGCGCCTGCAATACCTGACGGATTTTCTTTTCGACATCATCGCCAAAATCGCGAATCCCTTTCGGCATCGCTTCATGTACCTGGCGAGCCAGTTGTTCAATTTTTTTCGTGTCGATCATGATTATTTCCTGGTTACGGTGGCCGATAGCTGCGCGTGTTCGGACTCAATAGCTATTAAGTGTAATGCCTGAAACGAAAAGGTTAAACCTGAAATCCGCAACGCAGGAAATGCAAAAGCATTTGCACTTTTGTCGATTGCCCGACCAGATGATTGGCGTTATAGTTTGTTCGCTTATTCTCAGGGCGGGGCGAAATTCCCCACCGGCGGTAAATCAGCTCTCGCTGAAAGCCCGCGAGCGCTCTCACAGTAATGTGAGAGGTCAGCAGATCCGGTGTAATTCCGGAGCCGACGGTTAGAGTCCGGATGGGAGAGGGTAACGACATCAGCCGGGCTTTGCCCGCGTCACGTTTTTGCCATGTGTTTTGTACGCACTCCTAAGCACGCCCTGGTTCTGGTAACTCATATTTTATAAGGTTTTTTTACCATGAATCAGACGCTTCTTTCTGAATTTGGCACGCCTGAACAGCGTGTAGAGCGCGCCATTGATGCGCTGCGCAACGGCCGCGGTGTAATGGTGCTCGACGATGAAAATCGTGAAAACGAAGGTGACATGATCTTCCCGGCAGAAACCATGACCGTTGAACAGATGGCATTAACCATCCGTCACGGCAGCGGTATTGTGTGCCTCTGCATCACCGAAGAGCGCCGTCAGCAGCTTGAGCTGCCAATGATGGTGGAAACTAACACCAGCGCTTACGGCACCGGTTTCACGGTGACAATTGAAGCTGCAAGCGGTGTGACCACCGGCGTTTCTGCCGCCGATCGCATCACCACGATTCGCGCTGCGGTGGCTGATGGCGCGAAGCCTTCAGACCTTAACCGTCCGGGCCATGTTTTCCCGCTGCGTGCGCGTGAAGGCGGTGTTCTGTCACGTGATGGACACACCGAAGCGACTATCGATCTGGTGACGCTGGCGGGATTTAAACCTGCAGGCGTATTGTGCGAATTAACCAATGATGATGGCAGCATGGCGCACGCGCCAGAAGCGATCGTGTTTGCTAAGCAACATGATATGCCGGTCGTCACCATTGAAGATTTGGTGGCGTATCGCCGTCAGCGTGAAACGCGTCACGCCAGCTAACTGAATTAATACAGAAGAAAGAGGCCGGATAGATATCTATCTGGCCTCTTTTTTTTGTTTTAACGATTGGCATAAAACACGTGATTGCCAATTACTACTGTACGCTGAAAGGTATGACGCCAGGCCGGTTTAGCATGATGTGCATGGAAAAAGGTCGCGCCTTTCGTTACGTCCTGTAATTCCCCTTCAACAATCTTCTGTGCCAGCTTTCTGGCGCGTTGCCAGCTTTTATCTTCATGTGGTGGATAACGATAAGGATGCTTTTTGAGAGACGTCCAGGAGAACTGCTTAGGTGCATACACCACAGGGCAGATCTCTTTGACATCCCAATTGGCGCGGTTCATGGTCACCGTACCAACGGCTATTTGTCCTTTAATCGGTTCGCCACGCGCTTCATGGTAGATATTCATCGCCAGGCACAATATTGCTCCCTGAATTAACATAAATTCCAACTCATCTTTCTAAAACCGAATGGAGTTTAAGAAGTAGATTGATTGGATGTAACAAGACTGGTCTCGCTCGGTCTTAGGTGCGGGCTATATCACTGATACCCAAGAGGCGCGCGTGCAATATTAAGACCTAACCTGTGTCGAATTTATCCGCCCTATATCATTCAAATTCTCTGACAGAGACCATCATACTTATCAGCGTTAATCCCCCAGCGAAAGCGCGTATCGTAGCGGTTAACAAAGCGACACTTCGTCAAAGGATTAATCATGAGCACTACACGCATGCCTGCGCTGTTCCTTGGTCACGGCAGCCCGATGAACGTACTGGAAGATAATCGTTATACCCAAACCTGGCAGCAATTGGGCGCAACCTTGCCGCGTCCACGTGCGATTCTCGCGGTTTCGGCGCACTGGTACACACGCGGCACGGCGGTGACGGCGATGAATAATCCGCGCACTATCCATGATTTTGGTGGTTTCCCACAGGCGCTATTTGATGTGCGCTATCCCGCGCCAGGATCGCCAGAACTGGCTCAGCAAGTGATGAATTTACTGGCTCCGATCGCCGTTCATGCCGATCAGGAGTGGGGTTTTGATCATGGTTCCTGGGGGGGGCTGGCAAAAATGTATCCCGATGCCGACATCCCAGTGGTGCAACTGAGTATCGACGGCACTAAACCTGCTGAATGGCACTACGCCTTGGGGCAAAAGCTGGCGTCATTACGATATGAGGGTGTGATGATCGTGGCCAGCGGTAACGTGGTGCACAATCTGCGTATGCTGCGCTGGCAGGGCGCAGAAACCGCGTATCCGTGGGCGGAGAGCTTTAATCAGTTTGTACGTGAGAATCTGGATTTCCACGGTGAGGCAGCAGATCACCCATTGGTAAACTTTATGCAGCATCCGGATGCACAGCTTTCGAACCCAACGCCTGAACACTATTTACCGCTGCTCTATATTCTTGGCGCGCGTGCCGCTGATGAAGCGATCAGCATTCCTGTGGAAGGGATGGAGTTGGGGGCGATCAGCATGATGTCAGTGCAGATTGGCTAATGCGCAAGGCCGCCCGAAGAGTGCGGGCGGCACAGCCTTTACTCAACAAAGGTATGCGGATAGAAGCGCGACAGATCCTGCGTGATCAAGGCACGATCTTCGCGTAAGCCGATGCCCGCAGGTTGATCGTCAATCAGCCAACTGCCGATCAAGGTATAGCTATCACCAAATTTCGGTAGCTGATAGAACTGCTGGATAATCATGCCTTCTTCGCCATACGGACCATCGGCGCGGGCGATCTCCTGACCGTTTTCAATGATACGAATATTGGCACCTTCGCGTGAAAACAGCGGTTTCACCACGTACTTATCCATCTGCGGCGCGTTCTTATCATCGGCAAAGTAAGCGGGCAGCAAATTGGGATGATTAGGGAACATTTCCCACAGCAGCGGTAACAACGCTTTATTGGAAATGATGCTTTTCCAGGCCGGCTCCAGCCAACGCACGCCCGCATCCGCCAGCTTGGTGGAAAACACTTCGCGCAGCATGAATTCCCACGGGTAGAGCTTAAACAGATTGCTGATGACCTGATCGTTTACGTCGGTAAACTGGCCTCTTTCACCCAATCCAATCTCGTCAATATAGAGAAACTCGCTCGGCAAGCCGGCTTCAGTGGCGCAGTCCTGCAGATATTGCACCGTGGCGCGATCTTCCTCAGTATCACGGCAGCAGGAGAAGTGTAGCCAGTTGAAACCGAACTGCTGATGCAGCGTGGCGAAGCGCTCAATCAGCTTCTCTTGCAGGCTGTTGAACTGGTCGCTGCCCTGCGGCAGATTGCCCGCTTTGACCTGGTCTTCCAGCCAAATCCACTGAAAGAAGGCGGCTTCATACAGCGAGGTTGGTGTATCAGCGTTGTTTTCCAGCAGCTTAGCGTCACCTTTGCCATCCCATGCCAGATCGAGGCGCGAATAGAGCGAAGGCTGGCGCAACTTCCAGGAATCACGCACAAAGTCCCAGGTGTGCTTAGGAATACAGAAACGGGTGAGCAGCTCGTCACTGTTCACCACTTTTTCCACCGCCTGCAAAGACATCTGGTGCAGTTCGGCGGTGGTATCCTCAAGCTGTTCAACCTGCGCTAGCGTGAATTGGTAGTACGCATCTTCACACCAGTAAGGTTCGCCATACATGGTGTGAAACTGAAAACCATACTCCGCGGCTTTTTCACGCCAGTCTGGACGTTCGGGGATTGCAATACGTTGCATGCTGCGGCTTAGCCTCCCAGCGAGCGGCTGCCGGTGCCAGAAGCACTGCTGCGCTGCATGGTGTTTTGTTTTGCCACGCTGTCACCAAAGCCGCCACGCGTAATGGTGGAAGTGGTCGCGGGTTTCGGCGCCATTGCTGTTTTCGGCACGTTGATGGTGCGGCCCGATGTGGCATTACCGTAGTTTTTACCCGCAGCATCAACAAATTTACCGTTTGCCGGGCTGTTCGGATTTTTTGGCGAGAACAGGGGCTGCTGGGCAAAGCCTGCACCACCGCTCATCATGCGTCCCATCATGTAACCGGCCATCAACGGCATCCAGAAGCTACCGCTTTGCTGAGCTTCAGCATTGTTTGCGGTGGTGCCTACACCCGCTTGTGCAGGCGTTTGCTGGCATTGGTTTTCACCAAACTCAGCCACACAATCTTCGCGTGTAGCGTATTTTGGCGCGGTACGTTCGGCTTCTTTCTGTGCGTTGTTATACGCAGTGGTACATTGCGCGCTCTGGCCTGGATTGGCTTTGGCGCAATCATCCGCGTTTTGATAGAGCGACACCGTTTCGTCACTCTGCTCGCAGCCTGCCAGCATAAACACTGCGCTAACGGCAAAGGCGACTGGCGTTAAGTGGCGTGCCTGCCAGCTTTTACGAAAAGCGGCATGGCGAATATTTTTCGTCCGTTTCATTATTTTCATCCTGTGCCCAAAGGTGGGGTAAGGATAGGGGATGAGCGGTGGAAAATGAAGCGCGAAGCCAGATGGGGAAAGGATCTTTACGTAGCTATACGATTGAATGCGAAAGGGGCCGCATACGGCCCCCTGGGGAATTAATTACCGAATGGATTTCCGCTGCTGCGTGCGGCAGCTGGACGGGCTTGTGCGGCAGTTGAAGGCGATGAAGCTTTCGGACCGTTATCCACACGCGCGGCCTGCTGGTTATTCTCCGGCGCCACCACTTCAGGTGTTGTGGTGATCTCTTTGCCCAGCGTGCTGTTCAGCTGCTGCAGATCCTGCTCGTTCAGCGTACCCAGCGCATATTTGATATTCAGCTGGTTGATCAGATAGCTATAACGCGCATCAGAAAGCTGCTGTTTAGCATTGAACAGCGTGGTGGTCGCATCCAGCACATCGACGATGGTACGCGTACCGACCTGATACCCGGCTTCCATCGCATCCAGTGAGCTTTGTGCAGAGACAACGGCCTGCTTATAAGCATCAATGCTGCTGATTGAGGCATTCACGTTATTGAATGATGAACGCACCGTCTGAACCGCGCTACGATGCGCGCCTTCCAGCTGTTCGCTGGCCGCGACATAGTTGTACTGCGCCTGTTTCACCTGCGAGGTGACCGAGCCGCCGCTGTAAAGTGGCATGGTGAAGCTCAAGCCAACCTGGTTAGAACCTGTGATGGAATCGGTGCTGCCAGTGCTCTGATTGGCGCGACTGCCACCATATTTGTTGTTCGACATACCGGTTGAGGCGGTCAAATCCAGCGTCGGCATGTGGCCGGTTTCAGCTGAACGAATCTGCTCACGAGCCAAATCCTGGCTCAGTCGCGCAGAGAGCAAGGTCAGGTTGCGGCTTTCCGCTTCTTTCAGCAGGCTGGCCACAGCATCTGGACGCGCGGTTTTGAAACGATCGATATTCAATGAAGCCAGCGACAGATAATCCATGCCGGTAATCTGACGCAGCGATTCCACCGCATTATCGAGGTTGTTACGTGCGGTCACTTCGTTAGCCAGCACGGTGTCATACTGTGCACGGGCGTTCTGCACGTCAGTAATCGCGACCAAACCCACGTTAAAGCGCTGCGTGGTTTGATCCAGTTCGCGGTAGATAGATTGTTTCTGTGCTTCGGTGTAAGAAAGCGTGTCGATTGCCTTTAACACGTTAAAATAGGCAGTCGCCGTGTTAAGAATCAGGTCTTGCTGAGCAACCTGATAGGTAACATCCTGAATACCGGCCTGTTTTTCCTGCAGCGACAGCGCACGCCATTTCGACATATCGAAAATAGTTTGAGTTAATTGCAGAGAGGCGCTGGTCGTGTTGGAATGAAGTCCGCTGCTGTCACGGTAGCCATTGTCATATTTGTAATCTGCGCCCAAGCCTAACTGCGGCAATAATGGACTACGCGCTTCATTGATTTTCTCAAATGCAGCGTCGCGGTTAGCGGCAGAAGATCGCAGATCGGGGTTGCTAAGGCGCGCCTGCTGATAGACCTGCAACAGGTTTTCTGCCTGGCTGGCAAGGCTGAATCCGCCCAGAGTCAGCCCAATAAAAAGTGGGAGCAGTTTTTTCATTTGCATTCCTTTTGTTGCAGCAAAATGCACTGGTAGTGCTGCAGGTAAGCCAAAAAAATAATCGCCGATTCTACAGAGGCGGCGTCAGAGATAAGTTGGCTGAACGTGCCTTCTTCCCCTAATTTACGTAAATAATTCAAAAAGAACCACTCGGACGGAGCGGTAGACTTGGCTTTTCTTTGCTCCATCCCAATCTGCATAAGGAATCAGACGATGGCGAGTGAAAAAAAATCCCCTGTGACTTTCACAAAAAACGATGTAGAAATTATTGCACGCGAAACGCGTTACGATGGTTTTTTTTCCATCGTCAGCTACCGTTTCCGCCACCGTCGTTTTAATGGCGAAATGAGTGGTGAAGTGGTGCGCGAAGTTTTTGAGCGCGGACACGCCGCCGTGCTGCTACCCTATGATCCCTTGCGTGATGAAGTGGTACTGATCGAACAGATCCGCATTCCCGCTTTTGATTCCAGCCCAACGCCCTGGCTGCTGGAAATGGTGGCTGGCATCATCGAACCTGGCGAAACACCAGAAGATGTCGCACGACGTGAGGCGGTAGAAGAGGCTGGCCTTAAGGTTGGCCGCGTCAAACCGATAGTGAATTACTTAGCCAGCCCCGGCGGAACGTCTGAACGTTTATCGGTGCTGGTGGGCGAAGTGGATGCCAGCCTGGCAGAGGGAAATCACGGGCTGGAGGAAGAGAATGAGGATATTCTTGTCCATGTGGTGAGCCGCGAACAAGCTTATCGCTGGGTGGAAGAGGGGATTATTGATAACGCGGCATCTGTCATCGCCTTGCAATGGCTGGCGTTGCACCATGAAAAACTACGACAAGAGTGGAAGCTAAAATGAAACAGCGCTATACCCCTGACTTTCCCGAAATGATGCGCCTGTGCGAAACCAATTTCGCCCAGCTGCGTCGCCTGCTGCCGCGTAATGACGAGGCAGGCGCATCGGTGATTTATCAGGTGAATGGCGCCAGCTATCAGCTCACCATCGAAGAATCGACGCGTTACACCACGCTGGTGGAAGTGCGTCAGGTGGCGCCCGCAGTGAGTTACTGGAGCCTGCCTTCTATGTCGGTGCGGCTCTACCATGATGCGATGGTCGCTGAAGTGTGTTCCACTAAACAGATCTACCGATTTAAAGCGCGCTATGATTATCCTAATAAAAAACTGCATCAGCGCGATGAAAAACATCAGATTAACCAGTTCCTTGCGGATTGGTTACGTTACTGCTTAGCGCATGGCGCTGTGGCAGTACCGGTTTGCTGATAGCGTAAAAAGCGCAACGATGGCGTGGAGATTAAGGAAACGCTTTGGATAGCCTGCTAACTCTTCCTGCGCAAGATGGGTCTGATATCAGGATTTTACAAATCACGGATACCCATCTTTTCGCCGGAAAACATCAATCGCTGCTTGGGGTAAATACCTGGTCGAGTTTTGATGCGGTACTGGATGCTATTGAAGTACAACAGCGTCAGTATGATCTGATTATCGCCACTGGCGATCTCGCTCAGGATCACACCGTCGAAGCTTACCAACACTTTGTAGCAGGCATTAATCGTCTGCCAAAACCTTGCGTCTGGCTGCCGGGAAATCACGATTTTCAGCCGGCAATGGTGGATACGCTGGCCGACGCGGGCATCAAATCTGACAAGCACGTTCTTTTGGGCGATCACTGGCAACTGGTGCTGCTCGATAGCCAGGTATTTGGTGTGCCACACGGCATGTTGAGCGAGTACCAGCTGGAGTGGCTACACACCGCACTTAGCAAGTACCCGGAACGCCACACTTTGGTACTGCTGCATCATCACCCGCTGGCTTCCGGATGTACCTGGTTAGATCAGCACAGCTTGCGCAATCCGCATCAGCTGGAAGCGGTACTGCAGCACTTCCCACGCGCACGCAATCTGGTGTGCGGCCATATTCATCAGGAGCTCGATCTCGACTGGCATGGTCGCCGCGTGATGGCTTCACCATCAACCTGCGTCCAGTTCAAACCGCATTGCACTAACTTCACCATTGATACGCTGGCGCCGGGCTGGCGTTGGCTTACCTTGCAGCCCGACGGCTCGCTGCAGACCGAAGTGAACCGCCTGCAAAGTGACATGTTCCGCCCCGATCTTGATTCCGAGGGCTACTAAGCAATGGCGGCGCTGATCTATCTGCATGGCTTCAACAGTTCCCCGCAATCGGCGAAAGCCACGCAGCTGCAGCAGTGGCTCAACGAACAGCATCCGCATATTAATGTGATGGTGCCGCAACTACCGACGTTTCCGTCTGAAGCCGCCAGCATGCTGGAAGATCTGGTGATGCAATATGCCGGTGAACCGCTGGGATTGGTGGGATCGTCGCTGGGCGGCTATTTTGCTACCTGGCTGTCGCAGTGTTTTATGTTGCCAGCGGTGGTGGTTAATCCCGCCGTACGGCCGTTTGAGCTGCTGGTGGATTACCTCGGCGAAAACCGTAATCCCTACACCGGCCAGCAATATGTGTTAGAGTCTCGCCACATTTACGATCTGAAAGTAATGCAGATTGACCCTCTTGAAGCGCCCGATTTACTCTGGCTGCTGCAACAAACCGGCGATGAAATACTCGATTATCGCCAGGCGCTGGAGTATTACAGCGCATGCCGCCAGACGGTTGAAGAGGGCGGCAATCATGCCTATATCGGATTCGAACGCCATTTCGCACAGATCGTTGATTTTCTGGGATTAAACGCCCAGTGACCTTGCGAAGTGGGGCCATTTTCCTATTGCTAATCAGACATTTACGATGAGCCAATCAAGCTATAATGCCGATGCCATTGAGGTCCTGACCGGCCTTGAACCGGTGCGTCGTCGTCCGGGGATGTACACCGATACCACGCGCCCGAACCACCTGGGCCAGGAGGTGATCGATAACAGCGTCGATGAGGCGCTGGCCGGTCACGCTAAACGCGTGGAAGTCATTCTTCATGCCGACCAGTCGCTGGAAGTTATTGATGATGGTCGTGGCATGCCAGTGGATATCCATCCGGAAGAAGGCGTGCCAGCGGTTGAGCTGATTCTTTGTCGCCTGCATGCGGGCGGCAAATTCTCCAACAAAAACTATCAGTTCTCAGGCGGCTTGCACGGCGTCGGGATCTCGGTGGTTAACGCCTTGTCGAAGCGCGTGGAAGTTACCGTGCGACGTAACGGCGAAATCTACCAGATTGCCTTCGAAAATGGCGACAAGGTGCAGGATCTTACGGTTACCGGCACCGTCGGTAAACGCAATACCGGTACCAGCGTGCACTTCTGGCCAGATGAAAGCTTCTTTGATAGCCCGCGTTTCTCGGTTTCTCGTTTATCACATCTGTTAAAAGCCAAAGCCGTGCTTTGTCCGGGCGTTGAAATTGTTTTTAAAGACAAGGTCAACGACACCGAACAAACCTGGATGTATCAGGATGGCCTGACCGATTACCTGTGTGAAGCGGTTGACGGCTTACCCACGCTGCCGGAAAAACCCTTTGTGGGCAGTTTTGCTGGCGATGTGGAAGCGGTGGATTGGGCGCTGCTGTGGCTGCCGGAAGGCGGAGAGCTGCTAACAGAAAGCTACGTTAACCTGATCCCAACCATGCAAGGCGGCACGCACGTCAACGGCTTGCGTCAGGGCTTGCTGGATGCCATGCGCGAGTTTTGCGAATACCGCAATATTCTGCCGCGCGGCGTGAAGCTGTCGGCAGAAGATATCTGGGATCGCTGTGCATACGTGCTGTCGGTGAAGATGCAGGATCCACAGTTTGCCGGTCAGACTAAAGAGCGCCTGTCGTCGCGTCAGTGTGCGGCATTCGTCTCCGCGGTGGTCAAAGATGCCTTCAGCCTGTGGCTGAATCAAAACGTGCAGGCGGCTGAAATGCTGGCCGAGCTGGCAATCTCCAGCGCGCAGCGCCGCATGCGCGCCGCGAAGAAAGTGGTGCGTAAAAAACTCACCAGCGGCCCGGCGCTGCCGGGCAAACTGGCTGACTGCACCGCACAAGATTTGAACAAAACCGAACTGTTCCTCGTCGAAGGGGATTCTGCGGGCGGTTCCGCCAAGCAAGCGCGCGATCGTGATTATCAGGCGATCATGCCGCTGAAAGGTAAGATCCTCAATACCTGGGAAGTCTCTTCGGACGAAGTGCTGGCCTCACAGGAAGTGCATGATATTTCAGTGGCGATCGGTATCGATCCTGACAGCGAAGATCTGAGCCAACTGCGTTACGGCAAAATCTGTATCCTCGCGGATGCGGACTCCGATGGTCTGCACATTGCCACGCTGCTGTGCGCGCTGTTTGTGAAGCATTTCCGTACGTTGGTGCAACACGGCCATGTGTACGTGGCGATGCCGCCGCTGTATCGCATCGATCTCGGCAAAGAAGTCTATTACGCCCTGGATGAAGATGAGAAAGAGGGCGTGCTGGACCAGTTGAAGCGCAAGAAAGGTAAGCCGAATGTGCAGCGTTTTAAGGGCTTGGGTGAAATGAACCCGCTGCA
Source organism: Pantoea sp. y20 (assembly GCF_054903455.1). NCBI lineage: Bacteria > Pseudomonadati > Pseudomonadota > Gammaproteobacteria > Enterobacterales > Erwiniaceae > Pantoea > Pantoea sp. y20. The sequence continues at coordinate 3,572,433 of NZ_CM142816.1, read as the reverse complement.
GCTGCGCGAAACCACGCTTGATCCGAATACGCGTCGTCTGGTGCAATTGACGATAAGTGATGAGGATGTCGACCAAACCCTACGCGTGATGGACATGCTGCTGGCGAAGAAACGCTCGGAAGACCGCCGCAACTGGCTGCAAGAGAAAGGCGATTTAGCCGACCTCGAAGTGTAAAAAAACAGGGACGCCGCGGCGTCCCTGTTTTATTGCTGCTGTAATGCCTGTTTAACCCGCGTAATAACCGTGCTCCACGCTTCATCCTGCCCGCGCCCAAACAATCTCATTTGCGGATACCACGGCGATTCATCGCGATTTTCCAACCAGCGCCAGTCTCGCGCCCAGGCGGGAAGTAATACCCAGCAAGGTATCCCCATCGCCCCCGCTAAGTGAATCACCGACGTATCTACACCAATCACCAAATCCAGTTGTGAAATGACCGCGGCGGTATCCTGATAATCAGTGAATTGGGCACCAAGCGGCTGTATGTGTGGGAAGTCAGCGATTTCCTCTTCACCTGCACCTTTTTGCAGGCTAATCCAGTTGATATCAGGCAGGTCAAATAAAGGTGCAAACTGTGAAAGGTGCGCAAGCGATCGTTGGCTATCATTCTTATGCCCGCTAGAGCCTTTCCATACGATACCAATTTTTTTCCCGTTCCCCTTAATCGGCCACCTCGCCTGTTGTTCTACAGAGCTAAACAGATAGGGATGATGCGCGCTAAAGGGCTGTGTTGAGTTGAGGAAGTGCTGCGGTAAATCCAGTAGAGAGCACCAGTAATCTGCCGGTGGCAACGTGTGTTGTACATCTTCCCGTGTCAGATAATTATCGAGGTGCGGCAGCGTAACCATCAATGATTTTAAGGACTTGCTACCCAGCATGTTCACTTTTACCGCATGCTTCTCAGTTTTAACGCGTGTGAGATAACGACAGAACTGAATTTCGTCCCCCATGCCTTGCTCGGTCCGTACCAACAGCGTTTTGCCGCGCAGATCCTCTCCTTGCCAGTAGCGAATAGGGAGTTTCGGTAAGGTAAAGAAGCGATCGGGATTATCGGACGCATAACGCGCCTGATAGTTAGACCAGCCAGCAGCGAAGTTGCCTTGTTGTAGCTGAACCATGCCGAGCGAATTTCGGCAACGTTGATCGGCGTCACGCACTTGCAGCACTTGCTGCATCTGACTTTCTGCTTCTTGTAGCTGGCCCATGTGCGCTAGCAACGTACTTATGCCATAGCGGGCTTCGGTATAATCAGGCTGGCTCTGCAGCGCCAGTCGATACTGATCTAAAGCAAGGTGATAGCGCTGCTGTTTATGCAGCAAAATAGCGTAGTTATTGTGACAGGCGGCATAGCCCATATGTGATTGCAGCGCAGCCTGATAACAGGCTTCCGCCTCGCTCCAGCACCCGGCGTCATAATGGGTTAGGCCAAGACCGTTGAGTAATCCCGCATCTTTTGGCGCAAGTTTTAGCGCCCGCTGATAATAGCGCTGCGCCGTATCCAGATCGCCGTTGCGCCGTGCAAGCCGTGCGGCTTCATGAAGGAACCAGCCATCGTAGGGAGCAAGCGTCAGGTGCGCCCGAATCTTACGCCAGGCTTCTTCCTGTCGCCCTTGCTGCAGCAACTGGGTTACCGCTTGTTGCTGACGTAAATCGTTAGCCACCCGAGGTTTATGGCGCATTGTGATATCCTGCCGCTAATAAGGTGGCGTAATTTAAGCCAAAAGTGTCAGAAACCGCGCTAAGACAGGTCTCGATCTTTAAGGATGGGAATTTGAAAATAACACTGGAAGAGTTACGTGCCTGGGTTGCGGTGGTGGATACCGGATCAATCACATCAGCTGCGGAGCAGTTAGATCAAACCAGCTCTGGCGTGAGCCGTGCGCTTAGCCGGCTGGAAGGTAAGCTGCAAACCACCTTAATGCATCGCACCACGCGTCGCCTGGCATTGACCGAAGAGGGGCTGATTTTTCTCGATCATGCGCGGCAGATTCTGGCGTCGGTTGAACAGGCGGAAGAACTGATCGCGCAGCGCCGGGACATTCCTTCTGGACGCTTACGCGTCAATGCCAATACGCCTTTTACCCTGCACGTCATTGTGCCGCTGGTGGCGGAGTTTCGTCAGCGCTACCCGCTGATTCAGCTGGAATTAAACACCGACGATATTGTGATCGATCTGCTGGAGCAGCAAACGGACATCGCCATTCGCATCGGCGAACTGCGCGATTCGACGCTGCGTGCGCGTGTGCTCGGAAGCAGCGCCATACGCCTGTTAGCCAGCCCAGATTATCTTGAAAAGTTTGGTGTACCGGAAAACGTTGATGCACTGGCGAACCATCAGCTGTTGGGGTTCAGTCAACTTGATGTACACAACGTCTGGCCGGTTTGGCAGCGCGAAGGCGAGTTCCTGCGCATCAAACCTACGCTGTCCGCCTCCAGTGGTGAAACATTGCGTCAACTGGCTTTAGCTGGGCAAGGTATCGTACGTTTATCCGATTTTGTCAGCCGTGAAGATCGCGACAGTGGGCGTCTGGTACAGGTTTTAGCAACGGAAACCCGTGAACAGCGTTTACCCATCCACGCGGTCTATTATCGCAATCAATCCCTTACCTCGCGCATTACCTGTTTTCTGAGTTTTTTACGCGAAAAAATTCAGGAAAATCATCTGTTATAGTCTTGTTCCTGCTCAATAATTTACCCTTCATCTTCATATCTTTATTTATAAAAACGCTTTAATTCATATAGTTAATTAACTAATAACTTTTCTGTCAATGTTGGGAAATTTTTTCTTTCCTAACGGGACGTTTCTTATGTCTCGGAAATCTCTCTTTCCCGATTATGTCGCTCACTTTGAGCCCGCACAGGTGGGTTAAGCCAGGGAGATTGCTGCGTTTGTACGCAATCGCACAATCAAAATCTAATGTACGGAAGGGATTAAACATGAACGTTTCGCCCGTGAGTGTTGCGGTTATTGATAAAAAAACAATAACGAAAGCGGAAGCATTGCGTGTAGGTAAAGACGGTAAAGCTGCAAAAGTTCAGGCTATTACCAACGGCAAATATTTGCTGACCCAAGGTAATGACGGCGTTGCACCAGAAAACATTACCGTTAAGCGTGTCGGGAAAGATCTGCTGGTGATGCTGGAAGGATCCGACGCCAGCGAACCCGATCTGATTATCGAAGACTTTTTTGCTAAATCAGGTGCTTTAGTTGGTAAAGCTGAAGATGGCGCGATGCATGAATACGTCGCTACCGATGGTAATGCCGATCACGATGCTGCCGCATTGGCTGATGGCGAAACCACCGCATTAGCGCTTGGAGAGAGCACGGTTGATACCGATTCTGGTTTCATGCTGGCCTCGGGATTTGAATGGTCTCCGGCGTTGATCGCTTTAGGCGGATTGGCGGCTATCGCTGCGGCCGCCGGCCTGGGCTACGTGGCAGCCAAAGAGCAATATCAGGATAAAAACGCTCACGAAAACGGTAGCAGCGATCAAAATGGTGGAGACAACGGGAAGGGCGGTGATGACGGCGGTAAAGGTGGCGGCGACAGCGGCGGCGGCAATGTAAACGTCCCGGTAGTTAACGGCCTGTATGACGACGTAGGCAGCATTACCGGATTGATCGCGAAAGGCGGCCGTACCGATGACACCACGCCGACACTGAACGGCACGGGCACCAAAGGGAATGTCATTGAAATTTGGGATGGCAGCACAAAAATTGGTGAAACCACGGTTGGTGAAAACGGCACATGGTCCTTTACACCCGGTAAAGCATTGGGCGCCGGTAGCCACAGCATCACCACACGTGAACGCAATGAAAGTGGCGTAGTAGGCGATTCAAGCGAGGCCTGGAGCTTCGTTATCGATCTGACCGCCCCTGCCAAGGGCACCATTGGTAGCATGGTGGATGACAGCGTAAATCCGCCGAAAGAGATCGTGAAAGATGGCATCACCAAAGACAACACGCCGACGCTGGCGGGTAAGGCCGAAGCGGGCGCTACCGTTGAAATCTGGAAAGATGGCCAGTTGCTGGGCACTGCCAAAGTAGACAGCGAGGGTAACTGGACCTACACCAGCCCGACGCTGTCAGAGGGTAAACATGATTTCAGCATCGTCGTCGTAGATGAAGTCGGGAATAAATCGCTGCCTTCCGAAGCCTGGATTATCGAGGTTGATACCGTAGCACCAGAAAATAAAGGCATTGGTGCCATCGCTGATGATGAAGGTAAGTTGATTGAAAATGGTGGCGAAACGCAAGACAGCACACCAACCTTCTCTGGCGTCGGTGAAAAAGGCGACATCATTAAAATCATTGATAACGGCCAGGTTATCGGCAGCACCGTTGTCGATGACGAAGGAAAGTGGCAATTCACCCCAGAAAAAGCCATTGGTAATGGCGATCATGAATTCCAGATTATTGAAGTGGATCCAGCAGGTAATGAATCTGCGCCTTCAGAAAAAGTCATTATCGAAATTAACGATCCGAATAACCCTATTGATCCCGGCAAGGAAGTGATTCCGAATCCCGATGTACCGGTAACTGGCGCGGTTGACGACGTGTATCGTGATGAAATGTTGGATAACGGCGAAAAGTATTTCATCGGCAAACAGCCTATTGCTAACGGCGATGCGGTGAATGATTCAACGATTTTTGTGGGTGGAACCGGCAACGCGGGCGATATCGTTTATATCTGGCTCAGTGGGAGCAGTAACCATTATTACCTCTCCTCTGTCGTAGATGAGAACGGGAAGTGGAGTATCGCCACGCCAGAGTTATCTGATGATGTTTACAAGATTGAAGCGGCATTTAAAAATGCTGAAGGCGTAGTAACAGCCAAAACCGAAGCTTTTGAAGTTGAGATCGATACGATTCCACCGGAACCCATCGATCCGGGCGATCTCTTCCCTGATTTACTCAGCCATGTTGAATTATCTGAGCTGCTCTCGGCAAACGGTGACACGTTATTCAATGAAGCGCAGGAAGAATCTGCATTACTCAATAATATTGATGAAAGCATTTTAAGTAATATGGTTTTCGATGCGGATATTAAGAGTTCTGCAGTGGACGGCGTGATGTCTCTCGATATTACAGCTTTGAAGGATTTAGATATTCATTATTTATCTGAATAATTATCACATCATTGCGATTAATAGAATAAAAACAGGCGTCGTCTGGCGCCTGTTTTCTGGAGTTATAATGAAACTTAAAAAATATGCTATTGCCACGGTGCTTGCGTCATTGTCCATCAGCGCAACTCTCCAAGCGCAATCGAATTTTGGCAAAGCCTGGCAATCCATGCCGGCAGCGGCCTCAGAGCAAACCCGCATCGTTTATTATCGAGCTACAGACGATAATAATAATAAAGCAGCACACATCTATGTTGATGGCGAATTCCAAACGGCATTATTAACCGGCGGCTACACGGTGTTTTGCCTGAAACCGGGTGTACATTCGTTAGGAAGTTATATCGATGATGCGCCAGGTTATCAGGGCAAGCAGCAACAACCATGGCGCGATAATCTGGCGGCGGGCAAAACCTATTATATCATTGCCAGCCTTGACGGTTCCGGCCGTCCTCTGGTGATGGATAGCGAACAGGCTCAGCAGCAATTAGTGGGAACACGTCAGCAAACTCATTTGCTTTCCCGCGCGTCAGCGGTGGTGCCGTGCAAGGCTGGAACTACACAGTCTTATGATAATTATGAGTTTTCATCGGATTTGCTGTTTAATTTTGGTAGCGCGAACAGTGCCGATATTTCCGCTCAGGGTCATAGCGCCATTCAACAATTTGCAACCTTGTTGAAAAGCAAAAATAAAGCCGATCAGCGCATTATCGTCACCGGCTTTACCGATCCGATTGGGGAGGAGGAAAGCAACATCAAGTTAGGCCAACGCCGCGCGGATGCAATCAAGAAATTATTGGTTAATAACGGGCTCGCGAGTGATTATATTCAATCGCAAAGTATGGGTGAAAGCCAGGTCACTGCGCAGTGCGCGGGCTCCCTGAAGCAGCAGAAAGCATGCTATCAAGGCGAACGTCGTGTAATTATCAGTGTAGAGAATAAATAGTTTTATCACTTTCTAAAAATTAACCAATGGTCTGATTTTTTATAATTTAGGCCATTTTTTTCAACTTCACTTTACAATTAATGATTCTATTAAAAACCATTAATTAAGACATGTCCTGTGTTGGTTATTTCACTAACTGGTCGAGAATGCTTGCGTTCCGGGAGGAAACCGGAACACGAATCTAAATATTTAAAGGAATATATTCATGGCGAATAACAGCATTAATGAAATTAAAGAAATGAAAATCAGTACTATTACCGACAAAAAATTTGGTTGGAAAGATAAACAAGTCGATCTAAAAGATGCCGGTGGTCGTGTTGAGATTCTTATTGATGGTGTGGTTTACAAAGCACCTATCGATGAAAATGGTAAGTGGTCATTTACACCGCCAACGGGCTGGGACGAAGGCTTACATACCGTGCAGTTGATCACCATCGATAAAGCGGGTAACCGTGCACCACCAACGTCCTTCATTGTAAATCTGGATACCCAAGCTCCAGAAGCGCCAGAAATCTGGCGTGTGGTAGATAACACCGGTAGTAATAAAGGTAATTTGAATCCGGGCGAAATTACCGATGAACACAAGCCTGTCATTTCAGGCGTAGCGGAGCCGGACGCGATCGTTTACCTGTATGACAACGGTGGAAAAGATCCGATTGCTTCAGTCAAAGCTAATAGCATGGGGGCATGGACCATTACTCCAGAATTGGCTGATGGCGAACACAGCCTGACCGTAGTGGCTAAGGATGCTGGCAAACATGAAAGCCCAGTCTCAGCGCCATTCATTGTGAAAGTTGAAGCGGGCGCAGTAGTGATGGCCGAAGGCCCAACTGCAGAGTCGCAGCCGTCTGAGGATGCGACTGCAAATACCAATAATTTTGGTACTCATGGTAATGCTATTGAAAAATATACCAATAAAAGCTTTATCGAGATATCACCTAAAGTCGAACCTTTCGCACAGGTTCAAATTACGCTGAACAATGAAGTGTATCTTGTTACCGCAGATAAGGATGGCAATTTACATTTCAAGTCTGATGAACTGCCAGATGGGACCTACTACTATCAGACGCGTGTTCGCGATAGCGCTAATAACTGGGGTCCCGCTACCTCAATCATTCTGCATGTCGAAGCAGGCGCTCCGGAAGCACCACAGATCCTGCGCGTCATTGACGACGAAGGTAATGTTGATCACTTAACTTCGGGTCAATACACTGATGATAAAAACCCAACGCTGTCAGGCGTGGCTAAACCGGGATCGCTGGTCTTCATTTACGGCGTTGATTCAGCACCGATCGGCAGCGTGACCGCTGGCGGTGATGGACGTTGGACCTTCACACCGGAACTGACCACGGATGATACCTATATCTTCAACGTAGCGTATCAGGATCGCTACGGTCGTATGAGTCCGAAATCAGACAACTTCATCCTGAAACTGGATGCTACTGCACCTGAAGCGCCTTCACTGGAAGGTGTTTACGATGACGTAGGCCGCGTAACCGGTCAGCTGAAATCAGGCGATACCACTGACGACACCACTCTGTCGCTGTCGGGTAAAGCGGATGCCGGCTCCATTGTACGTATCTGGGATGGCGAAAAATTAGTTGCAACCGTTATTGCCAACTCACGTGGTCAATGGTCTTACGAACTGGATGTGGCCGAAGGCAAACATGCGCTGCGCGTAGATTCCGTCTCCAAAGGTGGTGCTGCTTCTACTCCATCAGAAGAGTTCATTGTGATTGTTGATACCCAAACGCTGCCTCCGGCACAGATTGAAGAGATTGTCGCCAACAACGGTGCAGAAGAGCGTCCACTGGTGAGCGGTGATGCAACCAACGATGACACCCCAGTGCTGCGCGGTTCAGGTGAAGAGGGTGAAATTGTTTATGTTTACGATAAAGACAAAGTCATTGGTTCTGCTGCCGTAGGCAAAGATGGCAAATGGGAAATCGAGCTTGATCCACTGGTAGAAGGTTCTCATGAGCTGAAGATCAAAGTCGAAGATCCAAAAACTGGCAAAAGTTCAGACTTCTCAGATCCGGTCACCATCGTGGTGGATTTAACTGCACCTGAAAAACCGGTCGCTCCGGGCATTATCGACAACACCGGTGATGAGCAGGGCGTCATCCAGCCAGGCACGCCAACTGACGAAACCCAGCCGGAGTTCACCGGTGGCGGTGCAACGCCGGGTGACGTTGTGGAAATCATCATCATTGATAAAGACGGCAAAGAGCAGGTCATTGGTAGCGGCGTCGTTGACGAGAAAGGTGATTGGACAGTCACCCCAACCGATCCAATCGGTGATGGTGATTACGACGTGGTGGTTGAAATTACCGATCCGGCGGGCAACACCTCCGATCGTTCCGATCCAATTGAACTGATTATCGATACCAAAGTGCCGGACGAAATCACGGACTTCGAATTGTGGGATGACGTGGGCGTCATCACTGGTCAGATCCTTGATGGCGGCATCACTGATGACAAATCACCAACCGTACGCGGTACCGGTGAAAACGGTTCTAAAGTCATTATCTATGATGGCGAAAAACAGATCGGTTCAGCAACCGTAGTTGATGGTAAATGGAGTATTGATCTGCCTGCCCTGACGGAAGGTGCGCATAATATCCGCGTTCAACCTGTCAGCGCTTCAGGTGTGAAAGGCCCTATCAATGACGGCATCAACTTTGATGTGGATCTGACCGCACCACAGGCTGGTACTTACACCGGTGGTTCATTCCTTGATGTAGAAGGTTTTACCCGCCCGATCGGGTCGGATATCAACGGTCGGGTCATGAAGCTGAACGGTACCGGTAAAGAAGATGGCACCGTGGTAGTGGTCTATGGCGATGCGGCTCGTACTGAAATTATTGGCAGCGCGGTGGTGACCAACGGCAAATGGACGCTGGATACCAATGAGCTGGCTGAAGGCAGCTACCATATCTCCTTCGGTTACCGTGACGCGGCGGGTAATGAAGTGGCCGGTGAAGAATCGTTCGATGTGAACGTCGACGTTACTCCACCAGAGCCTATCGATCCAGGCGACCTGTTCCCAGACTCATTCAACGAAGCGCTGATGAGCATGTCACTGACGGATATTCTGTCCATGAGCGATGACTCGTTATTCATCGACAACGGTAAAACGCAGTTGATGATTTCGGATTCTGCGCAGGAAGTGACCTTGCAAGACATCCTGCCGGAAGGTGAAGACGTGAATAACTGGAGCCAGGCAAATGGCACCGTAACCGTGGCAGGCGTTGAATATAACGTTTACCAGAACAACGGTGGCGATGCTGAAGTGATGGTTCCACAGCACCTGCTGCAGGAACAACAGCACTAATTTCTGATTAGCTGCGAAACAAAAGCCCCGATCGAAAGACCGGGGCTTTTTTATGCATAATGATGAACGAGAAAAAATCGGCTTACTTAGCCGGTTCCAGCACCAGGATCTTCACATCAACCACTTCATCTTTAATCAACGCGCGATGTGCATCCATGTGTGGCATCTGCTGATGCTGCTCCAGATGACGCAGTGATTCCCACAGCTCCAGCATGAAAATGGAATCGGGTGAATTCTGTTTCCAAGGCACTTGCGCCTGATGATCAACTAACGCGTCATATTGATGACAGCCATCTTCTTCCAGCACGGTAGGAATCAGCTGGTTAATCGCATCCAAAACCACCTGGCGACGGCCCGGTTTGACACAAATCTCTGCAACGACGGTTAACATAATGCTTCCTCTTTTCCCTGGGTGCTTACAGTTAAGCAAAGATCTGGTTGAGATGAGTCCGATAACGTTCGATATCGCGCGGTACGTCCGGCATTTTAATTACATCGTTACAGATAAAGGTCGGTAAACCTTCCATGCCGAGGAACTGGTTGGCCTTATGGAAGTGCAGATACAAACCGTCCACGCCCACGCCTTCAAAGAATTGCTCAGGATCGTTAAAGGCTTCCAGCGGAGCGTTCCAGGTCAATGACAGCATGTATTTCTTACCTTGAATCAGGCCGCCGGAGCCGTATTTTTTACCGGCATCGCTGCGTGTGCGGCCATCGCTGGCATACAGTGAACCGTGACCTTCGGTGAAGACATCATCGATATACTTTTTTACTGTCCACGGCTCGCCCATCCACCAGCCTGGCATTTGATAAATCACCACATCGCTGTCGAGGTATTTCTGCACTTCTTCTGCCACGTTGTAGTCGCTGTCAGCAATCGTTACCTGTACCTGATGACCAAGATCGCGCAACTGGCTGGCTGCGACGTCAGTTAAGGTATGGTTCAGTTCGCCTTTCGAATGGGCGAAGGTTTTGCCACCATCGATAATTAAAAAGTTCATGTCATCCGCTCCGTTTCTCGTTGATGCCGCACACTCTACGCGCGCGCAGCAGCGAGAAAAATGCGTGATTGATCACAACACTTTTGCTAATAAAGCAATAATACGCAGGGTTATGAAACAATCCGTGAGCAAACCAACATCAACTCCCATAAAAGAAGAAAACATGAAAACCCCGATACTGAGTGTATTATTTCTGGTGACGGGCGCTGCTCAGGCGCAATCCCACCTCGATGACATCCGCGCAAGCAAAACCTTAAAAGTCTGTACCACCGGTGATTACAAGCCATATAGCTATTTGCGCAGCGATGGCCAATACGAAGGATTGGATATCAGCATGGCGCAATCGCTGGCGGCAAGCCTGGGTGCAAAAGTGCAGTGGGTGCCAACCACATGGAAAACCCTGAGCGATGATTTTGTGGCCAAGCAGTGTGACATCGCATTGGGCGGCGTATCGGTCACCCTCAAGCGTCAGCAGATCGCCTGGTTTGCCCAGCCGCTCGGCATCGATGGAAAAATTCCACTGGTGCGCTGTGCTGATAAAGCGAAATATCAGACGGTTGAGCAGATTAACAAGGCGAGCGTGCGCGTGATCGAACCGGCAGGCGGCACCAACGAAGCCTTCGTGCACAGCCATCTGCCGCAGGCAACGCTGCAGCTGGCTGACAACGTGGGGATTTTCCAGCAGTTAGTGGATAACAAAGCGGACGTAATGATCACCGATGCGTCTGAAGCGCTGTTCCAGCAGCAGCATTATCCCACGCTGTGCGCCATCAATCCGGACAAACCGATGCAGTACGGCGAGAAGGCCTACATGATCCCGCGCGATGATATGAGCTGGAAGTTGTATGTCGATCAGTGGCTGCATCTCAGCACCGCCACCGGCGAATACGCCCAGATTACGAAGAAATGGTTAGGCGCGAAGTAGCGACGCCATTCCTGGCGATCTGAGTTTCTGGTGCGCCATAACGCGCACCAGATAACAGAACTCAGCGATACAAACTCGCCTTACCCAACCCGCCAAACAGATTCATTTTGTAGCGAATGACTTCCTTCGCCGCCGCAATGGCATCGGGATAAATCACATTCGGATCCCACCAGGTTTCGCGTGCCAAAATCTCGCGCAGCTTAGCGAAATAGGCGAACTTCATGTCGCTGGAAATATTGATTTTGCCCACGCCCAGCGTCACCGCTTCCGCGATCTCGGCATCCGGATTTGCTGAACCGCCGTGCAGCACCAGCGGAATAGTGGTGCGCTGCGCAATGTCTCTGAGGATATGCATCTGCAGCTCAGGCTTCATATCTTTCGGGTAGATGCCGTGCGCGGTGCCAATCGCTACCGCCAACGTATCCACACCGGTGCGCTGCACGAAATCCTCTGCCTGCGCCGGTTCGGTGTAGATCACTTTACTCACGCCGCCTTCCACTGAAGTGCCGGTATCGCCGATGGTGCCGAGTTCACCTTCCACCGAAACGCCCACCGCATGCGCCAGTTTCACCACTTCTTTGGTCAGCGCCACATTCTCTTCATAAGGCAGCAATGAACCATCGATCATCACTGAGGTAAAGCCGCATTGAATAGCGCGCAGCACCTGAGCAATGGACGCACCGTGATCGAGGTGGATGGTGAACGGCACTTTGCTTTTCAGCGTGCGCTCGCGCACATAGCCAAAGAACTCATCAGTGACAAACTCCAGCTCGCTTGGATGGATGGAAATGATCGCCGGCGTATGGGTAGCTTCAGCTTCTTCAACTACCGCGCGGATAAAGCAGCTGTCGGCCACGTTAAAAGCGCCAATCGCGTAGCGGTGTTCACGAGTTGGTGCCAACATCTCTTTCATTGAAATCAACATGTTAATATTTCCTCAGCGTGATGTTTACCGGAGCCGACGCATGCGCCGACCCGATAGTGGATATGAATGTGAAATTGATAATGCGACCTTGTGTCGCCATTCATGGCGAACACCAACCAACCTGATGACTAAACCTTGCCCGCCGATCCCGACCAGCTCAGATACTCCGCCACCACTTCACGGCAGGCGGACTCCATCAGCCCAAGCACATCGGCTAACTCAGCGTGAGGATGCTGCTTCAAGGCCTGTTCCACCGCCATTTTTCCGGCATCAAACACCGCCGCGCCGACGTTGATCTTAGCAACGCCAAACTCACTAACGCGGCGAATATCCTCAGCGGGCGTGCCCGATCCGCCGTGCAGCGCCAGCGGTCGCGAAGAAATGGCCTGCAACTCCTGCAAGCGCTGAAAGTCGATCTTTGGCTTCACGCCCGCCGGATAGAGCCCGTGCGCGGTACCGACCGAAATCGCCAGCAAATCAATGTGGGTTTGCTCGATAAACGGCAGCACATCGGCCACCTGCGTCATCTTCACTGAGGCATCAGCCAGTTCGTAGGTTGGCGCATCGGCAATATGTCCTAGCTCGCCCTCGACGCACACGCCGGCGGTATGCGCCATCTTCACCACGGCGGCGGTCTGGCGAATGTTCTCGGCGAGCGGTTCAGAAGAGGCATCGATCATTAAGCCGGTAAAACCGGCGCGAAACGCCTGACCAATCAGCGGAAAGGCTTTGCCGTGATCGAGTGCCAGCGCCACCGGCACGCTGGCAGTCTCGGCCAGCGCACGCACTAACGGCACCGCGACAGCAGGCGGGAAGTGCGCGCTGTGTCCCTGATAAACATTGAGGATCAGCGGAGCGCGCTGCTGCTCGGCGGCCTGAATGGCGGCGCGCGCGGTTTCAAGGTTGAAGCAGTTGATCGCTAACACCGCATAGCGCTGTTGGGCGGCGGCCTGAATCAGGTCGTTCATCATGGCAAACATGGTGGCTCCTTATTCCAGAGTGAATTTGATCTCTTCATCGCGGACGCCGGGGGCTTCCACGTCATCGAACTCTTCATCCGCCTGCGTCACCGGCTTTTTCAATACCGACAGCATCACGCCGCACACCGTGGTGCCGATGCCGAGTGCCAAACAGAACAGCCAGGGTTTAGTGAACAGCGGCACCACAAACATGCCGCCGTGCGGCACCGGTGCGCCGACCCCCCACACCATAATCAGCCCACCGGCGATGGCGGAGGCCACCACGCAGCTGCCGACCACGCGGAACAGGTCGCGCGCTGCAATTGGAATCACGCCTTCGGTAATCATGCAGATGCCCATCGGGAAGGCGGCTTTTAGCGCTTCTTTTTCCGCTTTGGTATATTTGTTGCGGCTCAGCAGATAAGAGAGCGTGATGCCGAACGGCGGAATCATTGAGCCAACAAACTTCACCGCTTCCGGTCCGTAAATGCCGTCAACCAGCATGCCGTCGGCGAACAGCGACATGGTTTTATTCACCGGACCGCCGAAGTCGAAGGTGGCCATCGCGCCAAGGATCGCGCCCATCACAAATTTCGAACCGCCTTGCATCGACTCCAGCAGGGCAATCAGCGCCTTCTGCAGCCAGACAATCGGCTGGCCGATGAAGGTCATCATCAGCAGCCCAGCGATAATGGTGCTCAGCACCGGCAGCACCATAATCGGCATCAAGCCCTGCATCGATTTCGGCAACTTAATGGTGCGGCGCAGCAGCAGCACGGTGTAACCGACCAGGAAGCCACCGAAGATGCCGCCGATAAAGCCGGTACCGATCTGCCCGCAGATAAAACCGACGATCAGGCCAGGCGCGAAGCCGGGACGATCGGCAATCGAGTAAGCAATCGCCGCGCTGATCAGCGGCACAATTAGCCCCATGCCCCAACCGCCGATCTGATTCAACATCCACGCGAGAGTGCCGGTCTGTTTGCCGACATCCGGCCCGCCGATCACCTGGCCGAGCGCGATGCAGATCCCGGCGGCGACGATCAGCGGGATCATCCACGAGATCCCGGTAAGCAAATGCCCTTTGATCTCCTGGCCGTACTGACGTTTGTTGTCACTCATGATGGATCTCCTCAGGCGCGCGCCAGTGAATCCGCCACTTTTTCGAGGAATTTCACCGGTGATTTGATCACTACTTCGGTTTTCACTCGCACAATGGGTTTGCCCTGAAAGCGCTCCTCGCCTTTGATCTTCACGTCAACGGCGAGGATCACCACGTCCGCAGCGGCGATATCTTGCTGCGTCAGCGCCGTTTCGGTGCCGATGGTGCCCTGAGTTTCAACGTGGATGGTGTGGCCCAGCGCGTGGGCCCCTTTAATCAGTTTTTCGCGCGCAATATAGGTATGCGCGATGCCTGCCGTGCAGGCCGCTACACAGACAATATTCATGTGTCACCTCAGAGAGTTAGGGTGTTAACAGAGGTCGGTTTCGGCGTACTGACTAAACAGCCGGATGATATTGCTGGCATCGTTTTCCACCAGCAGTTGGGCTATCACCTCATCATCGGCCAGCGCACTGGCCACCTGCGACAACAGGCGAATATGGGTGGTGTTCTGATCTTCCAGTCGCACCGCGAACAGGATGATGCAGCGCACCTGGCTGCCATCGAGCGTTTCCCACGGTATGTCGTGTTGGGTGCGGCCGATGGCGAGCGTGGTTTGTTTCACCGCGGCGGATTTACCGTGCGGGATGGCGATATGATTTTCGAAGCCGGTGGAACCTTCAGCTTCCCGCAGCCAGACGTCTTCAATAAAGGCGGCGCGGTCGCTGATGGCGCCGTCGTGGTAGAGCAAATCGGTGAGCTCATGAATCGCTTGCTCTTTGGTGGTGGCGGTCAGCGCCAGGTTAACGCGGCGCGGCGTCAGAATGCGCGAAATATCCATGATCAATCCTCATTCAATTAATGTTCAGCCAAAGCGCAGGAGGCGCCGTCAGGCAGCTGGCTGCCAATCATGGCGTCAGTCACCCGCCGAATATCGTCATCGTTAAAAAAGGCGCTGACATACACCGCCGGAACCGCTCCGGCGTTAAGGTGAATAGTAGTAATCACCAAATCCACCGTTTCTCGCTGGCAAAACTCCGCGTGATTACTGGCGGAAACCACGCCGACAATCTCCCAATCCGGGAAGGCGCGCAGAATGCGACTCTTCAAAAGATGCGAGGTTCCCACGCCGCTGGAGCACACCACCAGAATGCGTTTGTGGGCGATTTGTCGCTCCAGCGCTGCCTGGAAATGCACGCACAGATAACCTATTTCGTCATCCGCCACCGATGAAAGTCCCTGGCTGCGCGCGGTTAATTGCATCGCCTGTTGCGTTAATGAAAATATTTCCTTCATCTCCTGCTGAATATCCTCCAGCAGCGGATTACGAATGTGAATATGATATTTGAGTCGATTTAATAATGGCTTTATATGAACTAATAACCCTTCAAATAATAATCGGTCCTGCGCTAAGTCCTGCTGAATAAATGACGCGAAGCGATCGATTAATTCACAGGTTATTTTCACTGATTCAGCGGTGGAAAATTGATTATGCAGCGGGGCATTATCGCCACGCTCTTCCACCACAATGCCGGACGAGACAATATATTGATAAATAAAACCCACTTCATCGGCGGGCAATGCGCAGCACATGCGCTGTTCAATCTGCACCACCATATTTTGGGCAATCTTCAGAATGCGCTGGTCAAGATCCTGCGCGCTGGTCAGGGTTTCCAGCGCCAGCGCGTTACCTTGCGCCATGCGATGCATCATGATCAGAATATGGGTGCAGAGATTGAGGTACCACGCGTCGCCCAACGGATAACTCAGTTGCTGCTCCATTTGCTGCAGCAGCGCCTGCACAAAAGCCACATCCTCGTCGCCAAAATAGTGCACCAGCGCTTGCTGGCTGCCGGGATCGAGGCGTGGTAGCAGCGGCGTGCCGGCGACGTTTTGCTGCATCACATCATTAATTAGCGACACCATCGCCTGGCGCAGCGTCTGCTCATTGCCTTCGATGTGGGTGCCGCCGGGGCCGCGCTGCAGCACCAAACCCAGCGGCTGCAGCCACTCTTCGATCACCTTCAGGTCATTCACGATTGACGCATGACTAATAAAGTAGCGTTCCGACAATTTACTGATTGAAGTTGCGCGTGGCGCATCGCTCAGCAGCTGCGAGGCAATTTTCACCCGTCGGCTGTTGTGGCTCAGCGCATCCGAACTGCTTTCGTCGCCGTTAAGCTGCTGCTCCAGTTGCAGACGCTGCTGCAGATCGTCTACCCGCAGACGTATGCCGCGTCCCGGCATTTTTTCCAGCTGCAGCGACCAGTCGCGAAGCCAACTCTCCAGCCATTGCAAATCGCGCTGGATGGTTTTCTCCGACACGCCAAGCTGTAAAGCTAATTCTTTTGTCGGCTGCGGTGCGGCATGATGCAGCAGCAATTTTACTAATCGGTGTTGTCGCGAAGTCAGTATTTGCATTCGTTCACCCTTATTTTGGCAAAACGTTTATGGCTAATTGGTGGTTATATTTATTCCATGCCAGAAATCAGACGCGCAAAAATGTGGGGCTTGTGGAGTATGAATTTAGGAGAGTAATCACTAAGCAACAATACTAAATGTTGTCCTGGCTTGCGGACACTATTAATACGCTAATTGCCTCGCGATATTAATTGCGAAGTTGCTCACAGATTATTGCCGATATTCACTGTGACATGGCTCCCATTCCGTTTTAATTTTCCAACCAATATCACGCTATTTAATGCAAGACGATTCTGTTTGCTGAACGGGCTTCTCTGTGACTAAACCGCACGAATAAGGTAATATCCTCGCCAAATGACCGCCGGATGTCCCGCCGTTGCGGGCCACGAAGTGAGGATGCGAGCTGAATGAGCGAATTGACGCAGGATGGTGCAGAGCGTCTTGCCCTGCACACGTTTACCGAAAACGCGTACCTGAACTACTCCATGTACGTGATCATGGACCGCGCGCTGCCGTACATCGGCGATGGCCTCAAGCCAGTGCAGCGCCGTATTGTGTATGCCATGTCGGAATTGGGTCTCAATTCCAATGCTAAATTCAAAAAATCGGCGCGTACCGTTGGTGACGTGCTGGGTAAATACCATCCGCACGGCGACAGCGCCTGTTATGAAGCGATGGTGTTGATGGCGCAGCCGTTCTCCTACCGCTATCCGCTGGTGGATGGCCAGGGAAACTGGGGTGCGCCGGACGATCCAAAATCCTTCGCCGCGATGCGTTACACCGAATCGCGCCTGTCTAAATACGCTGAAATCCTGCTGGGTGAACTCGGTCAGGGCACGTCCGATTACATCCCGAACTTCGACGGCACCCTGCAGGAGCCGAAGATGTTGCCGGCGCGTCTGCCCAACATTCTGCTCAACGGCACCACCGGCATCGCCGTGGGGATGGCGACCGACATTCCGCCGCATAACCTGCGCGAAGTAGCGGAAGCAGCGGTCAAGCTGATCGACAACCCGAAAACCACGCTGAATGAGCTGCTGGATATTGTGCAAGGTCCGGATTACCCGACCGAAGCGGAGATCATCACGCCACGCAGCGAAATCCGTAAGATTTATCAGAGCGGTCGCGGTTCGATTCGTCAGCGTGCGGTGTGGAAAAAAGAAGATGGTGATGTGGTGATCACCGCGTTGCCGCATCAGGTGTCGGGCGCACGCGTGCTGGAGCAGATCGCTAACCAGATGCGCAATAAAAAGCTGCCGATGGTGGAAGATCTGCGTGATGAGTCCAACCACGAAAACCCGACGCGTTTAGTGATTGTGCCGCGCTCCAATCGCGTGGATCTCGAGCAAGTAATGAATCACCTGTTTGCCACCACCGATCTGGAAAAAAGCTACCGCGTTAACCTGAATATGATCGGACTGGATAACCGTCCGGCGGTGAAAAACCTGCTGGAAATCCTCTCTGAATGGCTGGTGTATCGCCGCGATACCGTGACGCGCCGCCTCAACTATCGTTTAGATCGCGTGCTGCGTCGCCTGCATATTCTTGAAGGTATGCTGGTGGCGTTCCTCAATATTGATGAAGTGATCCACATCATCCGTACCGAGGATGAGCCGAAGCCGGTGCTGATGTCGCGTTTTGACATCAGCGAAACCCAGGCCGAAGCGATTCTCGAACTGAAACTGCGCCATCTCGCCAAACTGGAAGAGATGAAGATTCGCGGCGAGCAGGCGGATTTGGAAAAAGAGCGCGATCAGCTGCAGGCGATTCTGGCGTCCGAGCGTAAGATGAGCAATTTGCTGAAGAAAGAGCTGCTGGCCGATAGCCAAACCTACGGCGACGATCGCCGTTCGCCGCTGCACGAGCGCGAAGAAGCCAAAGCGCTGAGCGAAACCGAGCTGGTGAGCGCTGAGCCGGTGACCATCGTGCTGTCGCAGATGGGCTGGGTGCGCAGCGCCAAAGGTCACGATATCGATCCGGCGGGCTTAAGCTACAAAGCGGGCGACAGCTATCTGGCCGCCGCACGCGGCAAGAGCAATCAGCCGGTGGCCTTTATCGACTCCACCGGACGCAGCTACACGCTGGATCCGACCTCATTGCCGTCCGCGCGCGGACAGGGCGAGCCGCTCACCGGCAAACTGACGCCACCGCCGGGCGCGGTGATTGAGCAGGTGCTGATGGAGCCCGACGATCAGAAGCTGTTGATGGCCTCTGACGCCGGTTACGGTTTCATCTGTACCTTTGCCGATCTGGTGTCGCGCAACCGTGCCGGTAAAGCGCTGCTGACGCTGCCGGAAAACGCCAAAGTGATGACGCCAATGGCGGTACATTCGGGCGATGATATGCTGCTGGCAATTACCCAGGCCGGACGCATGTTGATGTTCCCGGTTGGCGATCTGCCGCAGATGTCGAAAGGCAAAGGCAACAAGATCATTTCGATTCCTGCAGCGGAAGCCGCGGCGGGCACCGACAAACTACAATGGTTGCTGATTCTGCCGCCGGGCGCGTCAATCACCGTATATGTCGGTAAACGTAAGCTGATCATGCGTGATGAAGATCTGCAGAAAGTGCGTGCCGAGCGCGGTCGTCGCGGCAGCGTGGCGCGTGGCCTGCAACGCATCGATAGCGTAGAAGTGAATGCACCAGCGCGTCCGAAAGCCGACGCGAGTGAAGAGTAACGCTGTAATTCAGGCGATGGAATGCCCCATTTGAGGAATCTATGTTACTAATTTTACGAGCAATTATTGTTATTGTTTATTCGATTCTGGTCAGTATTGTTGGCTGTATCTGGTGTCTGTTTTCACCGCGTAATCCGCGTCACGTCGCAACCTTCGGCCATCTGCTCGGTCGTCTGTCGACGGTGTTTGGTCTCAAAGTGGAACTGCGTAAACCGGCGGAAGCCGCGCATTACGGTAACGCGATCTATATCGCTAACCACCAGAACAACTACGACATGATCACGGCGGCCAAAATCGTGCAGCCGACCACGGTGACCGTGGGCAAGAAAAGCCTGCTGTGGATTCCGTTCTTTGGCCAGCTCTACTGGCTGACCGGTAACCTGCTGATTGACCGTGATAACCGCTCCAAAGCGCACGGCACCATCGGTGAGTTGGTGGAACAGTTCAACAAAAAGCGCATTTCGTTCTGGATGTTCCCGGAAGGGACGCGCAGCCGCGGTCGTGGTTTGCTGCCGTTCAAAACCGGTGCGTTTCATGCAGCGGTAGCAGCCGGTGTGCCAATCATCCCGATTGTGGTTTCCAACACCCACGACAAGATCAAGCTGAACCGCTGGAACAACGGTTTGGTAATTGTGGAGATGTTGCCGCCGGTCGATACCTCGCAGTTTGCCACCACCTCGGTGCGTAAGCTCGCCACGCACTGCCGTGAATTAATGTCGACTAAACTGGAAGAATTGAACGCCGAAGTCGCCGAACGCGAAAAAAACGGTAAACTCTGAGCAGCCAAAATGGGGCAGGTGATCATCTGCCCCGTTCTCAAGCCACACAGCAACTCATCATTAATTAGAACAACATGGACACGGCGTCCTCACGCCACGCTCAAAAGGTCTGAAGTTTTATGTCTTGCAGCAGACGTCAGTTTATTCAGCTTTCTGCCGGTGTCGCACTGGCTTCCGGTGCTATGCCTTTCGCCGCCCGCGCCGCCGCGCCATTGGGCGATACGCCACTTCCTATTCCACCGCTGATTGAATCACGTCGCGGTCAGCCGCTGTTTCTCACCTTGCAGCGCAGCCATTGGTCTTTCAGCGGCAACAGCAACAAAGTGCCGGTGTGGGGCTTTAACGGCATGTATCTCGGCCCAACGGTGCGCGTGTATAGCGGCGACGATGTGAAGCTGATTTACAGCAACCGCCTCAACGAACCGGTATCGATGACCGTCAGCGGTTTGCAGGTGCCGGGCGCGTTAATGGGCGGTGCGCCGCGCATGATGTCGGCCGGAGCTGATTGGGCGCCGGTGCTGCCGATTCGTCAGGGCGCGGGCACATTGTGGTATCACGCCAATACGCCAAATCGCATGGCGCCGCACGTCTACAACGGACTCGCCGGCATGTGGCTGGTGGAAGATGACGTCAGTAAATCGCTGCCGCTACCGAAGCATTATGGCGTCGATGATTTCCCGCTGATTATTCAGGACAAGCGCCTCGATAACTTCGCCACGCCGGTTTATAACCCGCCCTCCAGCGGCGGTTTTATGGGCGACGTGCTGCTGGTGAACGGCGTGCAAAATCCCTATGTCGAAGTGTCGCGCGGCTGGGTGCGTTTGCGTTTGCTGAACGGCTCGAACGCGCGCCGCTTCGATCTCACCTTCTCCGATAGTCGTCCCTTTACGGTGATCGCCAGCGATCAGGGCTTCCTGCCTGCGCCGGTGGCGGTGCAGCTGCTGACGCTGGCTCCCGGCGAACGTCGTGAAGTGCTGGTGGATATGTCGCAGGGCGATGAAGTTTCGATCATGGCCGGAACGGCGGCGGGTTTGATGGATCGCCTGCGCGGATTGTTTGAGCCGTCATCGATTCTGACCAATACGCTGGTGCTGAGCTTACGCCCAACCGGTTTATTGCCGCTGGTGACTGACAATCTGCCGATGCGTTTGCTGGCGGATCAGATTCTTGATGGTGTGGCGGTGCGCACGCGCGAATTCCGCATTGGCGATAGCGAGCCGGGCATTAACGGCGTGTTGTGGGACATGAACCGCATCGATACCACCGTGCAGCAGGGCACCTTTGAGCGCTGGATTATCCACGCGGATCGCCCGCAATCGCTGCATATTCAGGGCGTGATGTTCCTGATTAAGAACGTCAATGGCGCGCAGCCGATGGGCGAAGATCGCGGCTGGAAAGATACCGTTTGGGTGGATGGCAGCGTGGAACTGCTGGTGAGCTTCCCGCAGAGTTCGTCGGATCATTTCCCGTTTGTCTATTACAGCCAGACGTTAGAGATGGCAGATCGCGGGACGGCGGGGCAGTTATTGGTGAATTCAGCGTCTTAATGCCCTCACCCCAGCCCTCTCCCGCAAGCGGGCGAGGGAGCAGATCGAGCAAAACGCACCTTACGGTTCCCTCTCCCGCAAGCGGGCGAGGGAGCAGAGCGAGCAAAACGCACCTTACGGTTCCCTCTCCCGCTAGCGGGTGTACAGTCCGGGGACATGGTGAACACTTGTTCGGGGACATGGTAGACACTTACAACTAAGGCATAAGAACCCGTTTATGGAGTCGCTTATGTCCTGGGATGCGAGAGATACCATGTCATTACGTAAAGAGTTTGTTCTGTTCGCCTCGCAAGACGGGGCGAACATCCGCGCACTCTGCCGTCACTACGGCATTTCTTCCGCCACTGCCTACAAGTGGCTTCGCCGCTGGGCTGAAGAGGGAGAATCCGGTCTTGAGGACCGCCCCTGCATACCCCATCACTCTCCCAACCGCTCGTCTGACGACATCACTGACCTGCTTCGTATGGCGCATGAACTTCATCAGCACTGGGGCGCGCGCAAGATAAAGCGCTGGCTCGAAGACCGCGGACACCGCATGCCCGCCTTCAGCACCGTCCACAGCCTGATGGCCCGCCACGACCTGCTGCCGGGCTCAGCTCCGGGTGTCCCGGCCACGGGCCGGTTTGAACATGCGGCCCCGAACCAGCTCTGGCAGATGGATTTCAAGGGGCATTTTCCCTTTGGCGGCGGCCGCTGCCACCCGCTTACCCTCCTTGACGATCACTCCCGCTTCTCGCTTTGCCTCGTACACTGCGCTGATGAGCGGCGTGAGACGGTGCAGAAGCAGCTGGTCAGCGTCTTTGAACGTTACGGCCTGCCGGACCGGATGACGATGGATAACGGTTCACCGTGGGGCGACACTACCGGGACCTGGACGGCCGTCGAGCTGTGGCTTATGCGACAGGGTATCCGGGTGGGGCACTCCCGGCCTTATCATCCGCAGACGCAGGGCAAGCTGGAGCGCTTTCACCGCAGCCTGAAGGCTGAAGTGCTGCAGGGGAAGTGGTTCGCGGACGACGGTGAGCTGCAGCGCGCCTTCGACCACTGGCGGACGGTTTATAACCTTGAACGCCCGCATGAGGCGCTGGATATGGCGGTGCCGGCGTCGCGCTATCAGCCATCGGCTCGGCAGTACAGCGCCAGCGTAACGTCAGCGGAATACGACGAGGGCGTGATGGTCAGGAAGGTGGATATCAGCGGGAAGCTGAGTATAAAAGGCCTGAGTCTGAAGGCAGGCAAGGCGTTCAGGGGAGAGCACGTTGGCCTGAAGGAGATGCAGGAAGACGGGTGCTACGAGGTATGGTGGTACAGCACAAAAGTGGGGGTGATCGACCTGAAGAAAAAGTCGATCACCATGGGTAAAGGATGTTAAAAAGTGTTCACCATGTCCCCGAACACCTGTCTACCATGTCCCCGGACTGTACAGCGGGAGAGGGTTAGGGTGAGGGGAAACGCGCGCCATTCTACCCGTTAAACGCCTCCGGATCCGGTCCCAAACGGTTGCCGCTATCCAGCTTACTGATCTCACTCACTTCAGTTTTATCCAACCTAAAATCAAACACCTGGAAATTCTCACGAATGCGTTCCGGGGTAATCGACTTCGGAATCACCACCAGGCCGCTATCCAGATGCCAGCGAATCACGATTTGTGCCGGCGTCTTGCTATATTTCTTCGCCAGCTCGCGGATAATCTCCTGATCAAACACGCCTTTACCGCCTTGCGCCAGCGGGCTCCAGGATTCGGTTTGAATCTGGTGCAGCGCATTCCACGCATGCAGCGTGCGCTGTTGCAGCATAGGATGCAGCTCGATCTGGTTCACCACCGGCGACACGCCGGTTTCATCGATCAAACGCTTCAGATGCGCCTCGTGGAAGTTACATACGCCGATGCTCTTGGTTAAGCCCTGTTGCTGCAGCTCAATCAAACCTTTCCAGGCTTCAACGTAGTGATCTTTTTCCGGGCACGGCCAGTGCATGAGATACAAATCCACCTGCTCTAACTGCAACTTCTTCAGGCTGGTTTCCATTGCCTGTTGCCAGTTGGTCTGGTCGTCGTTCCACAGCTTGGTGGTGATAAAAATCTCATCGCGCGCCACGTCGGTCTCTTGCAGCGCTTGCCCAACCGCTTCCTCATTTTTGTAGATAGCGGCGGTATCGATGGAGCGATAGCCAACTTTCAGGGCTTCCAGGATGGCGTTGCGCGCATCCTCAATGCTCGCTTGCCACACGCCGAGGCCAAGCTGCGGCATCATGTTGCCGTCGCGCAATTTAATAATGGGTTGATCTGCCATAATTGCTCCTTATCTGTTGCAGGGACTTACCGTAGAAAAGATGTGCTTAAGTCTAGTCAACAAACCTCACCTCAGGATCATTGTGGCAAGCGGGCGGCACTTTTGCCTGATAGATTTCTGCAAGAATCTTGCCTGATTCTCCAGAATGATGGAGCTTTGTACAGCCTTACGGCAAACTGACTTTTTTGCTGCCTGAGAGAGATGCATGCCAAACGACGCCCTTTGCCGCCAGCTAGCGCAGCGCGTAGTTGCGCTGATGAGTGACCTGCATAAGCCGCTGTGCACGGTAGAAAATGTCAAATTGATCTATGCCTGCGAAACCTTGCCGCGTACGCCGATGATGTATCAACCCGGCATCGTGATTCTGTTTCAGGGGCGTAAAACCGGCTATCTCGGCAGCACCGTTTTCCACTACGACGCCACCAAATATCTGATGCTCACCGTACCGCTGCCGGTGGAGTGCGAAACCGAAGCCACGCTGGCGGAGCCGCTGGCCGGCATGTGTTTGAGCGTGGATGTCGCCAGCCTGCAGGATTTGCTGATGGATATCGGCGATGACGAGCAGTTCCAGCCGCAGGCACAAACCTCCGGCATCCATTCGGCGTTCATGAGCGAAGAGATGCTGTGTGCGGCCGAACGCTTGCTGGATGTGATGAATAACCCGCGCGACGCCCGCGTGCTGGGGCCGCAGCTGGTGCGCGAGATCATCTATTACGTGTTAACCGGACCGATTGGCGGCGCGTTGCTGTCGCTGGTCAATCGTCAGACGCAGTTCAGCCAGATTGCGCGCGCGCTGCGTCGCATCGAAAACCACTTCGCGGAGAGTTTGAGCGTCGACATGCTGGCCGCTGAAGTGAACATGAGCGTTTCGGCGTTTCATCATAACTTCAAAGCGGTGACGCAAACCTCGCCGCTGCAATACCTTAAGCGCTATCGCTTGCATCAGGCGCGCCTGATGATGCTGCAGGATGGCATGAAAGCCAGCGCGGCGGCGGTGCGCGTCGGTTATGAAAGCCCATCGCAGTTTTCGCGTGAGTTTAAGCGCTATTTCGGCGTGACGCCGGGAGAAGAGGCGAGCCGCGTGCGTCAAACCTTACCGTTTGACGCCGCGTCGTAATCAGGAGAGTTTCTGGCGGCGTTTTTTCCAGATCACCACAATGCTGCCGGCCAGGCCGATAAACAGCAGCGCGATCGGCAGAATCATCAGGATCGCCATCACCTGATCTTCATGGCGCTTGATAAAGGGCACATGGCTGATGCCGTAGCCCAGCGTCACCACAATTCCAACCCACAACAAGCCGCTCAGCCAGTTAAACAGCTGGAAGCGGCCATTGTTTAAGCCGGAAATCCCGGCCATGGTCGGCAGTAAGGTGCGCACAAAGGCCAGGAAGCGGCCAACCAGCAGCGCCATCAAACCGTGGCGGTTAAACATATTCCACGCGCGCTGATGATATTGCGCGGGCAGATGCAGCAACCAGCTTTTCACCAGTTTGGTGTTGCCGAGCCAGCGTCCTTGCAGATAGCTGAGCCAGCAGCCGAGACTGGCCGCCGTGGTCAGAATCACAATGGTCGGCACGAAGTCCATCACACCTTTGGCGACCATCGCGCCCGCCAGTAACAGCAGGCTATCGCCCGGCAGGAATGACGCGGGCAGCAAACCGTTTTCCAGAAACAGCGTTAAAAACATCACGCCGTAGACAATCCAAACCACATCCGGATTGCCGAGCGCGGCAAAATCCTGATGCCAAAGCGCCTGGACAATCTCATGTAAAACACCCATCAGCTATTCCATCGAGTCACAAGGAGTCTAATTTTAACCTTCTGTGGCATTGCATACGTTGATCTCTCATCGCCGCCACAGCGTGGTTTATCTTCTGTTTAACTTCTTAAACGTGCAAAACCGGCTTTAAGATCATCCAGCAAGTCATCGACATGTTCGAGGCCGATATGCAGACGCACCAGCGTGCCGTCAAAATCCACGCCGCCCGCCGGACGAATCGCCGCCAGCTCTTCAGGCTGGTTCGCCAAAATCAGGGATTCATAGCCGCCCCACGAATACGCCATGCTGAAATGGTGGAAGTGATCGAGGTAATTTGCCAGCTGCTCACGGCTCAGTTTTTCATGCAGGATGAACGAGAACAAACCGCTGCTGCCGCTGAAATCGCGCTGCCAGAATGCGTGGCCTTTACACTGCGCCAGCGCCGGATGATTAACGCGCGCCACTTCCGGCTGCGTGGCCAGCCATTCCGCCACCTGCAATCCGCTCTCTTCGTGCTGACGCAGACGTGTGCCCAGCGTACGAATGCCGCGGCTCGCCATATAAGCGGTATCGGCATCGACCATTTGGCCCATCAGATAGGAGTTCTCGCGCAGCTGCGGCCAGCAACGCTCATTTGCTACCGCCGTGCCAATCATCGCGTCGCTGTGACCAATGATGTATTTGGTGCCGGCCTGAATCGAAATATCGATGCCATGCTCCAGCGCGTTAAACAACACGCCCGCCGCCCAGGTGTTATCGATCATGATGATCGCCTCCGGCGCTTTGGCGCGCACGGCGGCAACAATCGCGGGAATATCCTGCACTTCCATGGTGATCGACGCCGGTGATTCCAGGAACACCACGCGCGTATTCGGCTGCACCAGTTCGCCAATTTCGCTGCCGATGCAGTGATCGAAATAGGTGGTGGTGACGTTCAGCTTACTGAGAATTTTCGAGCAGAAATCCTGTGTCGGTTCATAGACCGCGCCGCTCACCAGAATATGGTCGCCGGCTTCGACAAAGGACAAAATGGCATTAGAGACCGCCGCCGCGCCGCACGGATAGAGCGCGCAACCTGCGCCGCCTTCCAGCTCGGTCATGGCGTCTTGCAGCGAGAAATGGGTGAGGGTGCCGCGACGACCATAAAACAGCTCGCCTGACGCGCGGCCAGCGGTAGCACGTTTCTTGTCGGCGACCGTGTCAAAAACCAGGGATGAAGCGCGTTGAATTACGCTGTTAACTGAGCCTTGCGTGTAACGTTTACTGCGTCCCGCGCTGACAAGCGTGGTGTCTATTTTTTTCGTTGCCATCACTGCCTTTCCTGACATTTCCCACAAAACATTCACGTTACCACGAATCAGTGTAGCGGGTTGAGCCTGATTGCGGATTATCAGAGTGAGGCCAGTATTGCGCATAACATCCGCTAACTTGTGGAAATGGCGGGCATCTTTGCTTTGTAAATAGTAATGAGAACCACTATCACTTCGGTGGTGTTTTTTGCTATGATCCGCGCTTCAATCGTGAACTGTGCAACAGAAGTTGGAGATGCAGCGTGGTAGCCAGTGATTTGATGCAAACGGATCTTTCCGTTTGGGGCATGTATCAGCATGCCGATATCGTGGTAAAGATTGTGATGATTGGCCTGTTACTGGCTTCGGTTGTCACCTGGGCAATTTTCTTCGGTAAGTTTGCTGAGCTGAGCGGGGCAAAACGTCGCCTGAAACGCGAGCAGCAAGCGCTGGGCGAAGCCCGCTCATTAAACGATGCTTACCGTGCTGCTGAAAACTTCAAAAGTAACAGCCACAGCGCTGTGCTGCTTAACGACGCGCAGAATGAGCTGGAGCTCTCCGCTGGTACTGAAGATCTGGATGGCATCAAAGAGCGCACCAGCTTCCGTCTCGAACGCCGCGTGGCTGCATTTAGCCGTCATGCCGGTCGCGGTAATGGATTCCTCGCCACCATCGGTTCCGTTGCGCCGTTTATCGGTCTGTTCGGTACCGTTTGGGGCATCATGAACAGCTTCATCGGCATAGCGAAAACGCAAACCACTAACCTCGCAGTCGTCGCGCCGGGCATCGCCGAAGCGCTGCTGGCTACCGCGATTGGTTTGGTGGCGGCAATCCCCGCCGTGGTTATCTACAACGTCTTCGCGCGTATGATTGCCAGCTACAAAGCGTCGCTGGGCGATGTCGCCGCGCAGGTGATGTTGCTGCAGAGCCGCGATCTGGATCTCGGCAACGTTGATACCGCGAAAGAAGCCAACCGTCCAGCGGCGGCACAGAAACTGCGCGTAGGATAAGTATTATGGCGATGCGTTTAAACGATGACTCGGTCGGCGATGGCGAAATGCACGAAATCAACGTGACGCCGTTTATCGACGTCATGTTAGTTCTGCTGATCATCTTTATGGTCGCCGCGCCATTAGCTACCGTCGATGTGCGCGTTAACCTGCCAGCATCGACCAGCGCGCCGCAGCCGCGTCCGGAAAAACCGGTTTATCTCTCCATCAAGGAAGATAAGCAGATCTTCATCGGAAACGATGCGGTCACCAAAGAGACGCTGGTGAATGCGCTGACGGCACAAACCGAAGGCAAGAAAGACACCACCATCTTCTTCCAGGCGGATAAATCGGTGGATTACGCCACCCTAATGGAAGTGATGGATCAGCTGCGTGAAGCCGGTTATCTGAAGATTGGTTTGATGGGCATGGAAACGGTGAAGAAGTAACGTCACTCCACTTAACCTTGCCGTAAAGGTCGCTCCCGCAGCGGCCTTTTTTAATGCCTGCACGCAATTTGTTAATTTATTGTTACTATTGGTCGTATTTTTGTAAACTGCAATGGTGAAGAAGATCACGTTTATTCCTGTCCCGGCACGCTACAACGGAAGAAAAACCAGGAAGGACAATATGAGCGCGAGTCACTCTTTACAAAAGTCGCCGCAAAGCGGTGCCAAAACCATCTTTAGCGTTACCAGCGGTAACTTCCTTGAGATGTACGATTTCATGGTGTTTGGCTATTACGCCACGGCGATCGCCAAAACCTTTTTCCCCGGCGATGATCCCTTTGCCTCTCTAATGCTCACGCTGATGACCTTCGGCGCAGGCTTCCTGATGCGCCCGCTCGGCGCGATTATTCTTGGCGCTTACATCGACCATCATGGCCGTCGTAAAGGCTTGCTGTTAACGCTCGGCTTGATGGCGATTGGGACCTTAACCATCGCGCTGGTGCCCGGATACGCCACGCTCGGTGCCGCCGCACCGATCCTGATTCTGCTCGGTCGTTTATTGCAGGGCTTCTCGGCGGGCGTTGAGCTGGGCGGCGTCTCGGTGTATCTGGCGGAAGTGGCGCCGAAAGGGCGCAAAGGCTTCTATGTCAGTTGGCAATCGGGCAGCCAGCAGGTTGCGGTGATCTTCGCCGCGCTGCTCGGTTTGGGCCTGAACCATCTGCTGGCGAAAGACGCCGTCACCGAATGGGGCTGGCGTATTCCGTTTGTGGTGGGATGTATGATCGTGCCGTTCCTGTTCTATATCCGCCGCATGCTGGAAGAGACCGAAGCTTTCAGCCAGCGTAAACATCATCCTTCAATGCGTCAGATTATGCGTTCGGTCGGGCAGAACTGGGCGCTGGTGCTGGCAGGCATGTTGATGGTGGTGACCACCACCGTGATGTTCTACATGATTACCGCCTTTACCCCGACGTTCGGCAAAACCGTGCTGATGATGAGTGACAAACAGAGCTTCCTGGTGACGCTGTTTGTCGGCATCTCCAACCTGTTTTGGCTGCCGGTGATGGGTTCGCTGTCGGATCGCATCGGTCGTCGTCCGCTGCTGATTGTCTGCACCCTCTTGATGATTTTAACTACCTGGCCGGTGCTGCATTGGCTGGTGGGAGCGCCGACCTTCTCCCATCTGGTTGAGGCCGAGCTGTGGCTGTCGTTCCTGTATGCCAGTTATAACGGCGCGATGGTGGTGTATCTGGCTGAGATCATGCCGGCAGAAGTGCGCGCTTCGGGTTTCTCACTGGCCTACAGCCTGGCAACCGCGCTATTTGGCGGTTTTACGCCAGCGGTGTCGAGCTATCTGATTCATGCGACAGGCGATAAAGCGATGTCGGGCGTGTGGCTCTCTTTTGCGGCGGTGTGCGGATTGGTCGGTACGCTGCTGATTGGCCGCATGGTGAAGCAGTATCAAGCGCAACACCGTTCCCCTCACCCTAACCCTCTCCCGCAAGCGGGAGAGGGAATGTTTAGGTAAAAACTTAACTCACAAACCTCTCGATCAGCCCCTTCTCCCGCCTGCGGGAGAAGGCTGGGATGAGGGACAGCGCGCACCCCGCTAAAACGACACATCCACCACCACGCTATCGGTATAATTCCCCGCCGCGGGCGTATTCTGCGTGGTCAAAATCTGCGCCGTATAGGTAAAGTTGCGCGTCACGGTATCCGCATTCAACGATGTCGAGGTGGTGCTGCTCCAGCGATCGGTGCCGGTCGGTCCCCAGCGCGATGTGGTAGTGGTGCCTTTGTAGATGTCATACGCCAGCCGGTTAGTTCCGCTCGCCATCTGCCGAGTGGTGCCGCTGTAGTAACTGCCGTTGCTCAAGCCCACGGTATAAGTGCTGCCCTTCGAACACACCACGTTAATCGTCTGCTGCACCGTTGAGAAACTGCCCACCAAAGGCGCGCTGCCAAAACTGACGTTGGGCGCAGTGATGGTGGTGCAATCGTTGGTCACCACCAGATTCACGGTAATCGGCATCGCCGTACCCGTGCTGCTCTGTACCGTTCCCACACACAATCCTCCCACGTTTAACCCGGCGCACACCGTATAACTCACGGTAATGGTAATGGTGGTGGTATAGGTGCCGGCGGCGATCACCTGGCCGGGTACGGTGCGGAAGTAGAGCGGAATATTGAAGTTAAGGGTGTTTCCCAACGCCAGCAGCGAGGCGGAACTCCAGCGATAGCTGCCGCCCTGCTGTAATTCGGTGGCGCAGGCGCTGTCGATACACAGCTGAATCGGAATGTTATCGGTGCCGCCGCTGGCGGTTTTCAACACGGCGCGCGTGCCGCTGAGGTTTGAGGCGGTGGTAAAAGCGTAGGTAATGTTATCGGAGCCCAGCAGCGAAAGCGTACCCGAACCGCAGTTGACGTTAGTGGTGCTTGAGGTGTTATTCACCGTTGAAGCGACGGAAAACGTGGTAACCGATCCGAACGTGGCGGCGGGGGCCGATAAGCTACACAACGCATAGCTGGTGCCCGGCAGTAAAAACAGCGCCAGCAGGAGCAGAAGCTTTCTCATGGTGAAATCCCTGACGGTGAATTATCCGCGTTGCTCACCCCAGAGCCTTGCGGTGGCGGTGGCAGCGGGCAGGTAAGCGGTCCGTAAGTTTCCAGCGCTTTTGGCTGGCCGTCGGCGATAGCCAGTTGCGTATCGCAGCTGCGTCCATCCGGCGTCACCACGTGAATCGGGTTATTGGCACCGAGATCTTCCATCCACACAATGCCGTCCCAGCCGACATATTCGGTGGCCTGATTCGGACGTAACACCTGGCTGGAAATCGGCAGCGGCTGATGATTGCTGTCATGCAGTACCACGCTGGCGGCGCGCAGACGCTCCACTGGGAAGTTGAGCAGATAGCCGCTCTTACGCTTCACCGCTAAGCGCTGTTCAACTTTCGGCGCAGTGCGATCGGCGGGCAGGTCCAGCGTATCGATGTCGTATTTGGCGCCGTAATAGCTGCTGATCGATGGCACCAGCAGATAGCCTTGTTTATCGGTGCGGCCCATGGTCTGGTTCTCATAACGCACCGTGACATCCGGATAATCGGTTTTCACTACTACGAAGGCATCGTTAATGTCGTTGGCAGCGAACACGCGGTTATCCATCAATACCACCGAGCCGGTAAAATCGGCCCATTGCGTGGTGTTGTCGTTATCGCCGTAGAAACCGGCTGAGGTATCAATTTTGTTATTGCGATAACGCAGGCTGCCCTGGCGATAATCGCCGCTGTCGCTGCCCTGATTAGCCCAGGCCGCATCCCAGGAGAAGCCACCGTCGGTTGGCATCGCGCGCGACACATACAGACGCTGGCTGTTATTGCCCTCCTGATCGCGTTCCGTACTTACCGAGGCGCTGCTCTGTTCGCCGAACGGGATGATTAGCGAAATGGCGCCGCTCCAGTTGCCCTGATCCTGATCGCGGCTGGCGGAGATATACAGGCTGCTGTTGCCCCACAGATTTTTACTCCACGACAGATTCAGTAAACGCGTACGGTCACCGTTGCCGCCGGAGATATCAAAATAAGCCAGGCCAAGACTGCCGTAGTCACTCAGCGACACGCTGGCGGTGTATTGCGCGCTGCGTCGTGCCAGCGAGTAACTGGTGTTCGCGCTATCGCCACGGCTGCCGACCAGCGCGAGATTCCCGAAATCGACGCTACGAATGATGTGCTGGGTTCCCAGGCTGAACCAACTATTGTTGTACTGATAGCCCCAGCTGTATTGCGTGCCGGGATTACCGTCCATCTGGCTCTGCGCCAGCGCGCCATTCACCACGCCAAAACTGCCCAGTTTCAGCAATCCACCCGCGCCGCCCATCGCCACGCTGTCGCTGCCTTCCGCATGGCTCTCCAGCGTCAGCCAGTCGTTCAGCCCGTAGCGATAGGAGCCGCTGGCTGCCGCCGCACCGTAATCAAAATTGTTGATGCCGTAGTTTTCGCGAATGGCACCGGCGGAGAATGAATAATCGGATAACCCGGTTTTCAGCAAGCTGCTGGAGACGTAAAACGGCAGTGTGGTGGTGACTTGTCGGCCCACCGCATCGGTGGTGGTGATCACCGCATCGCCGGCGCCGTTAACGAAAGGGACGTTGGTAAGCGACCATGGGCCCGGTTGCACGTCGGCCTGGGTGCTGCGATAGCCGTTGATAAACAGATCGACCGAAGAGGGCACCGCCGCCTGGCCGGAAAAGGCGGGCAGCGGATAGGTCACCAGATCCGGCCGTACGCTGAAGTCGCGGCCAATCTGCACGCCACCCAGCCGCACGCTGTTGCTCCAGCTCAGCGCATCAGTAACCAAATCCCCGGCGCGCCAGCTGATTGCTGCGTTCTCGTTTTCATTACTGAACCACGTATCGTAGCGGATATAGCCTTCCTGCTGACCGGCAACGCCACCTTCCAGTTGCTGCACGTAAACGCCGTTGGTAGAAAACTGACCAGCCGGGCCAAACAAGCGCAGTTCGTTCCAGCTGGAGAGGCGCGAACCGGCGTTATCGGTACGGGTGGCGTAAAAGTCATAGTTGAGCAGCGCGCCATTGCTGGCGCGACCGGGAAAGCGCGGTGCATGCTGTAACTGGCCAATGGTTTGACCCGGCAGCCAGGCCGGTGGCACCGTCAATAACAGGCGCTGGCGTCGTTCGTCATACTCCACTTTCGCTCCGTTGAGTTGATTGACATCGATCTGCTGGCCTTGCAGTTTCTCGGCCGGAATACCGGCGCGTTGCAAATCGCCGCGTCGCAACCAGAAATCACCATTCTTACGTTCAACCGGCACGATGTCGCCACGTTCGCCCTGATTCACCACCAGTTCCAGCATGTATTGCTGACCGCTGGCGTTATTCTCCAGCGCAGGCGGCGGTGGCAGTTCGGAGAAGGTCTCCGCGCTGCTACTCATCGGACTGATACAAAGCACGCTGGCGACGGCCAGCGCGCAGGGATGCGGCGTAAACTTCATCAACGCGCGGCCGCGCTGCTCCAGTGACCTTTATTCATTTCGGCCGACAGCTCACCGCTCACGCTGCGGGTTAACGGCCAGCGATGGCTGCTGTTGGCCAGCACATAGCCAAACAAGCCGTTGCCCATTTTGCGTCCGCCAATGGTGACGTTACTTAAGCGCGCGTGGCCATTACCGCGATTAGTCAGCTCCAGCCAGCGTTTGCCGCCGCTGTTCACTTCCTGCCAGCTCAGCTGCGGTTTTGCCGTGTCGCGCGTCACGCCGCTGCCGTAGATGAACAGCGGCACCGAATAGCGCATCTGGAAAGTGAGTCCGGCCTGATTTTCGCCTGGCGTACGCGGCGTAGGGATCTCATCCAGCACCACGCGAAAGGCCACTTCACGTCCGGCTTCAGGTGGCGTTTGCTTAATTAAACGCACCAGCTGCTTCTGTCCTGGCTCGAGGCGCACCATCGGCGGGCTCGCCACCACTTGCTGCTGGGTTTGATACTGCTCCTGGCCGTTAACCTGCTGCCAGCTGAAGATGCGCACCTGCATCATGGTGGTGGCATTGCCGCGATTCTCCAGCCACAGCTCGCTGGCTTTATCTTCCGGATCAATCGCCGGATCGATCGGCCACACCATCAGCGAATTGGCGGCATGCACCGCAGGCGTTAGGGCCACAAATAACAACAGGATCAGGGCGCGCAGGTTAATCATCATTCCTCCTTTTAAGTGACGCCATCACCAACTCAGCGTGACGGTTAAAGTGTCGGTATAGGTCCCGGCGCGCGTGGGGCCGGGCAGCGTTAATAAGCCGTAAATCGGCAACGTGATGTTGTTGGCATTGCTGTAGCTCAGCGCCATTGGGCTATTCACCGGAATAGCCGTGGTGTGTGCCGCATTGGTATACAGGCTGTACGCCACGGTATTGGTGTTACTGGTGTGTTTGAGATTGCGCGTGGAGGTGTAATGACTGCCGCCGTTGATGCTCATACTCACGGCGGTGCCTGGCGTGCAGGCGAGCGTGATGGTGGTGCTTTGTACATAGCTGGCGCTGACGCTGCTCGCGGCCACGCCAGATTGGGTACCAAAATTAAGCGTGCCAAATACCCCGGTATTGGTTCCGGAGACAACACAGCCTGCCACTACTGATGCTGAAACCTGAAACGTTGCGGTCGGCAACCCCCAGGCGGAGACGCTCCCTATCAGCAGGGCAAGGCCGCCTGCACTGTGCACCCACCGTTGCACCACGGCCTCCCTGATTATCCTTTCCCTCAGTAATTCACCGCCACGTTGATGGTGTCGGTGTAGGTCCCTGCCGGAATCAAGGGGTTAAACCCGCCGCCCACAACCTGACCATAGATGGCGTAGTTGGTCCCGAGTGTAGGATCGGTGGTACCACTGGCAGCGATATTGGTGTTGTTGGCGATGGCGGTAGTGAATGCGGCGTCGCTATACAGCGTATAGGCAATGCCTTGCGTATTGTTGGAGCCGAGGATCAGGTAGCGTGGCTGGCCACTCACCGTACCGTAAACGGTCGCCGGTGCAGCGTTGCTGCTGGTGACCTGCACGTTGAAAGTTTGTCCGGTGGTGCAGCGAACAAAGATGCCGTTACCTGCTGCGCCAACCAGGGTGGCATTGAGCGTATCAAAAGTGGCTGCGCTGCTACCAAAGTTCAGGGTACCGAAGTTCACTCCCGCCGTGGCCGATTGACCGTTCACCAAACAACCGGTGGTCAGCGTCAACGTCGCATTGATGGTTCCCGTTGTGGTGGCGGCAAAAACAGCATGAGGTGCCAGTGCGGCGCTTAGGCTAGACGCCACAAGAAAAAGCTTGAGTTTCATAATCATTCCTTACTGATTATCCAAGGTCAGTGCTTTTTCACCTGGTCATACATTTATGGAAATACATCCGAAATCAAACAAGAGCCGCAATGGACTCGACAGCGTAAGCGCCTGCCGCCTAAGAAAATTCCTGGATGGCGGATTAATGATTTATATCAGTTTTCTTTACTATAGATCAGCAAATTGGCCCCTGTATGCAGATGGTTCAATTTTTCCCTAATCAATTCACACTTTTCGCCGATAACTCAGTAATCACAAGGGGTAGCGAGCGGTTAAAAAAACTAAATAGACGATGATTTCACCCTCTACCGCGCGCTTCGGTTCAATGTTATGTTCGTGCATTAATCAGATATTATTAATTTTTCGCTTAACGACTGACGATGAAAATAAAAAAAATCCGCACGACAACTCCAGATTTTTCTGGACCAGTTCTGTATTGAACTGCGCCGCAGGGGGACATTAATCGCCCTTGATCGGCGCTTTATCATTCTTGTTTTGTTTTGACGACACCGCACCCGCTCCGCAGCGGGTAGAGTTTAGGAGCGCACATGCTGCTGGTTACCTGGGATAGCGTTCTGGTTACCGTTTCACTGATCGTGGCCTTCATTGCCGCGTTCACCGCCTTAGATACCGCCGGGCGCGTGGCCGTTTCACGCGGTTATCTGGCAACACTGTGGTTGATCGGCGGGGGCACCGCGATGGGCATCGGCGTGTGGGCAATGCACTTTATTGGCATGCTGGCGATGATGATGCCAATGACCATGCGCTACAACGTCGAGCTGACCGCCATCTCATTGCTGGTGGCGATTATCAGCGCCATCTTCGCCTTTGCGCAGGGCGTGCAGGGCAGTCATCTCACCCGACGCCGCTTAATTCGCGGCACCTTAATCATGGGAAGCGGCATCATTGTCATGCACTACCTCGGCATGAACGCGTTGATGATTGCCACCCCGATTTACTGGAATCTGCCGCTGGTGACGCTTTCGGTGCTGATTGCCTACGCAGCATCAGGTGCGGCGTTATGGCTGGCGTTTCATCTGCGCCAGGGCGAAAGCCTGCTGCTGCTGCGCGCCTGTGCAGCACTGGTGATGGGCATTGCGATTGCCGGCATGCATTACACCGGCATGGCGGCAGCAGAATTCGTTATGCCGGTGAGCATGCAACACCACGGCGCCAGCGAAGAGGGAATGGCGGTGTGGGTCACGATTATCACGCTGAGCATTCTGGGGCTGATGTTACTGATCTCGATGCTGGATGCGCAACTGCGTGCCGCGCGTCTCGCTGCCAAACTCAAGCGCGCCAACAGCGAGCTGCGCCAGCTGGCGATGCATGACAACCTCACCGCGCTGCCAAATCGCGTGATGCTGGAGCAGCAACTCACCACGGCGATCAAGCAGGCGACGCTGCAGGATGAAAACTTCGCGCTGATGTTCATGGATCTCGATGGTTTCAAAGCCATTAACGACACATGGGGCCATCACGTTGGCGACCGCTTGCTGATCGCGGTAGCCGATCGTTTGCGCGATGAACTGAGTGAGGAGATTCTTTTGGCGCGTCTGGGCGGCGATGAATTCGTCATACTGTGCCCGCAATTTCATCTGCATCAGGCCACCAAACTGGCGCAGCGTTTGGTTCAAATCATTGATGCGCCTTTCGAACTTGATCGCTATTCGCTGCGCGTCTCGCTCAGCGTCGGTATCGTTATCTTCCCGCTGCATGGTCGCAGCCAGCAGGAGCTGATGTTCAACGCCGACTCCGCCATGTATCACACCAAACACAGCGGGCGTAACGGCTGGTGCCTGTTTGAACCGGCGATGAGCGCGGTGGCGCAGCATCAGTTGGCGCTGGCTAACGATCTGTGGAACGCGCTGGAGTATCAGGAGATGCGCCTGTTCTATC
Source organism: Pantoea sp. y20 (assembly GCF_054903455.1). Classification (NCBI taxonomy): domain Bacteria; kingdom Pseudomonadati; phylum Pseudomonadota; class Gammaproteobacteria; order Enterobacterales; family Erwiniaceae; genus Pantoea; species Pantoea sp. y20. The sequence continues at coordinate 3,535,183 of NZ_CM142816.1, read as the reverse complement.
AGCCAAAATTCCGCGCGGGTGGCACCGTATTGATGGGCTTCGAGGCGCTGCTGCGCTGGCAGCATCCGCGTCGTGGCCTGCTGATGCCCGATATGTTCCTGGCGCGCGCCGAGAAAACCGGGCAAATTGTCGCGCTGGGTAACTGGGTGATCAATGAAGCCTGCCGCCAGCTGAAGCAGTGGCACGATGAAGGTAACGGCGACTGGACGGTATCGGTCAACCTCTCGGCTCTGCAGTTCCAGCAGCGTGATTTGATTGAGAGCGTGCGCCAGGCATTGCAGCGCCATCAAATCCCTGACGGGGCGTTGATGCTGGAAATTACCGAGAATATCGCGATGCGCGATCCGCAGTTCAGCCAGCAGCGCATTGCCGAACTGCATTGTCTTGGGGTGAAAGTGGCGATTGATAACTTCGGCATCGGCTACGCCAACTTGCTGCACTTGAAACACCTTGAAGCTAGCGAGTTGAAAATCGACCGCGCCTTTATCAACAGTTTGCGCGCCGGCAGCGAAGACGCCACGGTGGTCACTGCGATGTTGACGCTGGCACAAACGCTTAACCTGCGCATGGTGGCGGAAGGGGTCGAAACCGAGGAGCAACAGCGTTTGCTCACCGGGTTAGGCTTCGACACGCTGCAAGGTTATCTGCTCGGCAAGCCCACGCCAGCCGATCGCATCGGTGAATTTACCGCTGCGCTTGCGGTGCCGCTGGCCTTTAGCGATAACGTGGTGCCGCTGGCGGGCGCGCAATAAACAATTTTTAGTTTCTTCCCCATCGGAAGGTTTCATCGTTCAAAAACTCATATCGGCAGTTACGCTGCCGATAATTCCTACAATAAAACCAATAGACCGCACTTTTTTAACAACAACACCACAGCTGACTTACACCGGCTTTTACTTGGGAAATCACTATGTTAGTGACTTCGTACGATTCGTTTACCGTCATCGTCTCGATTCTGGTAGCGATGCTGGCCTCGTTTACTGCGCTTGATATGGCAGGGCGCGTGGCTTCCTCAACTGGCAAGGTGGCGCTGGTTTGGTTATTCGGCGGTGGATTCGCTATGGGCGTGGGCATCTGGGCGATGCACTTCATTGGCATGCTGTCGATGAGCCTCGATATGGTCATGAGCTATGATCCCACGCTGACCGTCACCTCCATGGTGGTGGCGGTATTAGCCTCGGTTTTTGCGCTGTGGCTGGTGTGCTCAACGCCCACTTTGCCGTGGCTGCGACTGTGTGGAGGCGCTGTGGTGCTGGGTTCCGGCGTGGTCGCCATGCACTACACCGGCATGGCGGCGCTGATGTTTACGCCCGGCATCACCTGGAATTGGGGTTGGGTGGCGGCATCGGTGGCGATTGCGCTGGTGGCCTCAGGCGCCGCGCTCTGGCTGGCGTTTAACCTGCGCGAAGGTCACGGCCGCGTCACCGCGCTGCGGTTAGGCGCCTCCGTGGTGATGGGCTGTGCGATTGCCGGCATGCACTACACCGGCATGGCGGCGGCCAATTTCCCGATGCACAGCCATGCGACGCACATGGGCGTAAACAGCAACTGGCTGGCGGTGGTGGTGACGGTGGTGACGCTAGCGATCCTCGGCATTACTTTGCTGGTCTCAATGCTCGATGCACGTCTGCAAGCGCGCACCTCGATCCTTGCCCACTCGCTGGCGGAAGCCAACCGTGAGCTGGCACAGCTGGCGCTACACGATAACCTGACGCGTCTGCCCAACCGTATTTTGTTGGAAGATCGTCTGGAGCAAGCCCTCAATAAAGCCAACCGTGAGAAAACGCAGTTTGCGCTGATGTTTATGGATCTGGATGGATTCAAAGCGGTAAATGACGCTTTTGGCCATCACGTGGGCGACAACCTGCTGATTGGCGTGACCGAGCGCATGACCGAACAGATGAAAGGGCACTACACGCTGGCGCGCATGGGCGGCGACGAGTTTGTGCTGCTGCTGGAAATTGATGAACCCAATGATGCCGCAGCGGTTGCTGATACGCTGGTAAAAGCGGTGGATCGCCCATTCGATATCTCGCGCTATGAGCTGGTGGTGTCGCTGAGTATTGGAATTGCGGTTTACCCTGGTGACGGCAAAGATGATCGCGAGCTGATGTTCAACGCCGATGCCGCCATGTATCACACCAAGAACAACGGCCGCAACGGTTACACCTTCTTCCAGCCGTCAATGAACACACTGGCGCAGTCGCAATTGCAGCTGAACAACGATCTGTGGCAAGCGCTGGATAACGAAGAGTTACGCCTGTTCTATCAGCCAAAATATTGCGCGCCGAGCGGCCCGATCCTTGGCTTTGAAGCGCTGCTGCGCTGGCAGCATCCTTCACGCGGTTTACTGGCACCGGACGCCTTTCTGCCGATGGCGGAAAAGACCGGCATGATCATTAACATCGGCAATTGGGTGATCAACGAAGCCTGTCGCCAGCTGCGTGCCTGGCATCTGCAGGGTCATCCGCACTGGTCGGTGGCGGTCAATTTGTCGGCTGTACAATTTGAGCAAAGCAATCTGGTGGAAACCGTTACCGAGGCGCTGACGCAGCACCAGATTCCGGCTGAACTTTTGACGCTGGAAGTGACCGAAACCACGGCGATGCGCGATCCGGAAGAGAGCGTGCGTATCCTCACCGAACTCACCAACATGGGCGTAAAAGCCTCGATTGATGATTTCGGCACCGGCTACTCCAGCTTGTTGTATCTCAAGCGGTTACCGGCCAGCGAGCTGAAAATCGATCGCGCTTTTGTTAATGAACTGCAGGCGCATTCGGAAGATGCCACCATCGTCTCCGCCATTGTCGCGCTGGCGCAGTCGTTGCATCTGAAAGTGGTCGCCGAAGGGGTAGAAACCCAGGATCAACAGGCGTTCCTCACCGGTTTAGGCTGCGATACCTTGCAGGGCTATTTACTGGGTAAACCGGTGCCGCCGGAACGCATTGGCGAGTTGCCGAATTTTTATCAAGAAGAGTTAGCGCTGGAGCAGGTGCCTTAACGCCTTCATTCCCTCTCCCGCTTGCGGGAGAGGGTTAGGGTGAGGGAAACTAGCCGCCAAATCCTCTACATCGGAGTTCGGGTGGCGAAATATCAGCAGTTGGTCGAGCAGCTTCGCACGCAAATCGAGGCGCGCATCTGGCCGCCGGGCGAAAAACTGCCGTCGCTACGCCAGCAGGCGGAGCAGAGCGGGTTGAGCCTGATGACGGTGATGCACGCCTATGAAGTGCTGGAGAGTCAGGGCTGGATCGTCTCAAAGCCGCAATCCGGCTATTACGTGGCGCCGCGCGCCGCCGAAAGCCGTCCGCGACTGCCCACGCAAGAGATCGGCAAAACCGATCAGGCGGATACCAACAGCTTCGTGTTCGACGTGCTGCAAGCCACGCGCAATCCCGCCATCATGCCGTTTGGCTCAGCCTTTCCCGATCCCGAACTCTTCCCGCAGCGCCAGCTGATGCGCTCGCTGGTAAAAGTCTCACACAACTTAAAGCCCACCGATGCGCTCAACAACCTGCCGCCAGGCAATGAAGCGCTGCGCAAAATTCTCGCCCAGCGCTACGCACAGCAGGGCATCACGCTGTCGCCGGATGACATCGTCATTACCAATGGCGCAATGGAAGCGCTCAACCTCAGCCTGCAAGCCGTCACCGAACCCGGTGATTGGGTGATCCTCGAAAACCCATCGTTTTATGGTGCGCTACAGGCGATTGAACGCCTGAAGCTGAACGCGATTGCCATCGCCAGCGATGTCGAACACGGCATGGATCTGGATGAGCTGGAGCAGGCCTTGCAGCGCTGGCCGGTGAAAGCCTGCTGGCTGATGACCAACCGGCAAAATCCGCTCGGCTTTACCCTGAGCGCCGAGCGCAAGCAGCAGTTGGTGGAACTGCTGGCGCGCTTCAACGTGGCGATGATTGAAGACGATGTGTACGGCGATCTGTATGAAGGCCAGGACAAACCGCTGCCGGCTAAAGCTTTTGATCTTGATGGCAACGTGCTGCACTGCGGCAGTTTCTCGAAGAATCTGGTGGCGGGATTTCGTGTCGGTTGGGTGGCGGCCGGACGTCATGCGCAGCGCGTGCAGCGTATTCAGTTGATGAGCACGCTCTCGACCAGCGCGCCGATGCAGCTGGCACTGGCCGATTTCCTCAGCACGCGCAGCTACGACACGCATTTAAAGAAGCTAAGGCAGACACTGGCTAAACGTAAGCAGCTGGCGCAACAGGCGCTGCGCCGTGTGTTGCCGGCCGATGCCAGTATCAGCGATACGCCGGGCGGTTATTTTCTCTGGGTTGCGCTGCCAGTGCAGATCAATACCACTGAGCTGTATCATTTGGCCTTGCAGCAGGGCATCAGCATCGCGCCCGGCCAGCTGTTTTCCAGCAGCGAAGGCTTCAGCCACTGTTTCCGCTTCAACACCGCCTGGCCGTGGGATGCACGGGCCGAGGCGGCGGTAGAGACGTTGGGAAAACTGATTGGCACGCTAAACGGTTAAACCTGGGCCGCCTGCTGGTGGCCCCAGGTGAGATAGTAAACGTCGTAGAAATCCACTTCACCTTTCTGCTTCATCAGGCGATCAATGCCGCTGCGTACGCGCTCCGGCGTGTGGGGGTTATCGAGAATCTTATCCAGCGCTTGTTGAGAAACCGGCTGCACGTAATACCATTCGCCGTTGTAACAAACGCGCAAATCCAGCGTGTCGATATCTTCGAAGCGATATTTCGGGTTGATATCCATCAGCATCAGCACGCTCATCACCACCACAAACACCGTGGCAAACCAGAACGCTGGCCAGCCGAGCATGTCGGTTGAAAAGATCAGCGCCACGCACAGCGCGTAGCACAGATACATGATGGCCCAGAGCCCCGGATGGGTTTTGAGGAAGGAAAAGCTAAAGCGCGGCAAATTATCACGCTGTCCTTCGCGGTTCAGCGTGGCGATTTCGTCGAGCAGGATTTGTTTGATCGCGTCCATTGTTCACCTCTAATTATCACTGCCTGCCAGTAAAGCACATAACAGTGAAGCGAATTAGAGACAGATTCGCTGTGTTTTTTTATAACAGTTGCGAGGGGCCGGTGTTTCCCTCACCCTAACCCTCTCCCGCAAGCGGGCGAGGGAACCGATTGAGCCCGTTCTAACTACCCTTTCTACTTGTGGGAAAGGGCCGGGGTGAGGGCATCAAGCCGCAGAGTAATAAATCAAGAAACCTGACCCACAATCTGCAAATTCGCATCATCGGGCACTTCGTTGTACGACAACACATTCAACCCATTGGCAAACAGACGGGCGTAGCGCGCAATCAGCGGGCGCAATTGCGGTGTTACCAGCAGCACCTGCGTCAGGTTCTGCGCTTTCAACTGCTCCACCATCACCGGCAGCGTGCTCTGCAGCTGCGTCAGGATATTCGGATCAACCGGGAAGCTATCCAGCGCCACTTTGCCGGCTTGCTGTGCCTGATTCAGCGCCGCCAGCAGCAGATTCTCCAGGCTGTTTTCCAGCGTATAAGCCGACAGCGGTTTGTTGTCCGGCGCAATCGCCGCCACCATGGCGCGACGCAGGGCATAGCGCACATCGGAAGTCAGCAGGATCGGATCTTTGGTGATCGCCGCGCTCTCCAGCAACGTCGTCGCGATGGTGGTGATGTCTTTCAGCGACACCTGATCGTTCAGCAGCAGACGATACACCTTCAGCTGCAAGCTGAAGTTCACCGCCGCATTCACATCTTCCGACAGCTTAGGCGCCACATTCGCCAGACGCTGATGCAGCTGAGTGATGTCATCGTAGTTAAACAGCTCCGGCAGATTCTCGCGCACCACTTTATTCACATGGGTGGCCACCACGCTGGCGCAATCCACCACCTGATAACCCAGGTTCAGCGCTTTGGCTTTCTGCTCGGGCAGAATCCACGTCACCGCCATGCCGTAGGCCGGATCGGTATCTAATACGCCATCGATTTCGCCGTACTGTTCCGGCGTCGGGATCGCCATCAGACGATCGGCATGCACTTCGCCGACGGCGGTGCGCACGCCATTGATCTTGATCGCGTACTGCGCCGGCTTGAGGTGGAAATCTTCGCGCAGCGCAATTTCCGGCAGCAGCACGCCGCTGGTTTCCGACACCACTTGCCGCACGCCACGCATACGCAGCGTCAGCGGCGCACCTTTGCCTTTATCCACCAGCGTCACCAGCTTGTAGCCGAGATTCAGCCCGATCGGCTCAACCATCGGGATAGTGTCCCAACCGATGGCGGGCTGATCGTCCGGCTGCGTCAGCGCCTGGTTGATCGCTTCCATAGCGTGATGATCTTGCGTCGGCGCTTTGATTTTCTGGCTTTGACGCCACGCAGCGAACAGCAGCAGGCCGGTAAATACCAGGAACACCAGATGCGGCATGCCCGGCACCACCGCCAGCACAAACATCACGGCCGCAGCGGTATACAGCGTACCTGGCTTAGCCAGCAGCTGAGACTTGATGTCATCGCCCATGTCCGCACCATCGCTGATGCGCGTCACGATAATCGCCGCCGCCGTTGAGAGCAGCAGTGAAGGAATTTGTCCGACTAAGCCATCACCGATGGTCAGCAGGACATATTGTTCAAACGCTTGTCCTGCCGGTAAACCGTATTTGAATACGCCAATCAAAATACCGCCAACCACGTTAATCAGCAGGATCATGATGCCGGCGATGGCGTCGCCGCGTACGAATTTGGACGCGCCATCCATTGCACCGTAGAAGTCGGCTTCGTTTGCCACATCCTGGCGACGCGTGCGCGCCTGTTCCTGATTGATCAACCCGGCATTGAGATCGGCATCGATCGCCATCTGTTTGCCTGGCAACGCATCAAGCGTAAAGCGCGCCGAAACTTCAGATATACGTTCGGCACCTTTAGTGACCACCACAAAGTTGATCATCAAACGCGGCGGCAAAAAGGCACACCATGCGCATCATGGCGGCGCGTGGAAAGTGGCCTTTGCGGACTTCACGTTGGCGATGATGGCGCTGTTTATGGTGCTGTGGATCATGGGCGCGGTGAGTGAAGAGGAGCGTAAAGAGATCGTCGCGCAATTGAACGGCACGTCGGTTTTTGATGGCACCAATTTCAATCCTTTTGACGTTGAGAACTCCGGCGGATCGGCGATTATCGGCGAAACCATGGCAATTTCCCCGCCGACGCAAACAGCGACTGTCAGCCAAGGTAAGGCTGACATCAGTTTGAACGCCGGCAGCAAGCCACAGGAAGATTTAGACAGCGTGCTGTCACGCTCGGATGCGGAGTTGGTGTTGTTACACAACCAGCTGCAACGGATGATCAACAGCTATAACGCGCAAAATTACCTGATGCTGGAAACCTTGCCACAAGGGCTGCGCATTCTGATTCAGGACGATCAGGATCGCATGATGTTCCCACGCGGTAGCGCGGTACTAACGCCATTCTTCCAGAAACTGCTTACCGAGCTCGGCCCGGTGTTTAACCGCATCGACAACAAAATCATGATCAGCGGCCACACCGATGCCGCGCAGTACAGCGGCAACGCCGCCTACAACAACTGGAATCTGTCTGGCGATCGTGCGCTGGCGGCACGCCGCGCGCTGGAGCGTGGCGGGCTGGAGAGTGCGCGCGTATTGCAGGTTAATGCCATGGCGTCACGCATGCCGCGCGATCATGACGATCCCATGAGTGCGCGTAATCGCCGCATCGAAATTCTGGTGTTAACCGATGCCGCTGCAGAAACTCTGTTCCAGTTTTATGGCCGCGAAGGGGAGAACGTTGTGAAACCTATCGCTGAGCGCCTGCGATAACCTGTCAGTGCCTTTGAATCGCTTTTTTTGATTCGGCCGGTGGCGAAATCCACCGGTTTTTTTTGTCTTAAATTCGTGCCGCTTTGCGGCCAGGTGCGCATAAATGCGCGCCAGTTATGGCGACCCTCATTCACCCGCACGAGATGTTAATTATGTTGCTAATAAATTTGGCTTTAGTTAGCTAAATCATTCTTTTTTGTGAATTTTGTTGGTGGGCGCACATTGCAATGCCACTTTGGTAAGCCACAATTAAGCATCGTGATTAACCGGAGAAAGAGTATGACTGCCAACCACTCCAGCCTGCTGTTACTGATGTCTTTCGCCGCCGGCACCTTTTCCGCTGGATCCTCCAGCAATCCGCAACATCTGATGCTGTCGCTGCCGTCGGGCGGCGTGCCCAATAGCCCGCTGCCGCTGATCATCTGGCCCGGCATTGTGCCGTATGACGATGAAAATCCGACGGAAGACAGCGCCGCCTGGTTTGAAAAAACCTTTACCCGCAACGGCTGGCCCGCCGCATGGCGTGCGCCGATCTTCCCTTATACGCATTACCATCCGAACACCCATGAAGTGCTGGGTGTTGCGGCTGGCTGGGCGGAAGTGCTATTCGGCGGCGACAGCGGTCGCATGGTGACGCTGCGTGAAGGCGATGCGGTACTGATCCCGGCGGGTGTCGGCCACAAACAGGTGTTTGCCTCAGAGGATTTTTTCACCGTTGGCGCCTATCCTGAAGGCATGTCCCCGGAAACCGTGCGTGATGAGCCGTCGCGTTTACGTACGTCGAAGGAGAAGATCCAGCAGGTGCCGCTGCCATCCCGCGATCCTTTTACCGGTGGCGAAGGCGCGATGACGGAGATCTGGCTGCCAATCGCGCAGCAGTTAATGCACCAGTAAAGTGCAAAACAGCCATTTCCGTTGACGCGGCGCGTGTGCCTTACCGGGGCAAGCCTCTGGCACAGTTTGTGCAGGAGAGAGTGAGGTCCTCTGACAAGCGCCGGGTAAATCATGAAAGAAAGCTACCAGATAGCATCACAATTCTATGATGAGATGTGGCTGAGCGATGGCCAACACCGCGCTCACTACCAGCAATACTGGGAATGGTTACAACAGGCGGACAAAGAGGCCGTGGCGCGCAAACGTGAAGAAGCGGAACTGCTGTTTCATCGCGTCGGCATCACCTTCAACGTCTACGGTGATGACGGCGGCGCGGAACGTTTAATTCCTTTCGACAGCGTGCCGCGCATCATTCCTGCCAGCGAGTGGGCGATGCTCGATCGCGGCATTCGCCAGCGGGTACAAGCCCTCAACGCCTTCCTTCACGACATCTACCATCAGCAACTGATCCTCAAAGCCGGCATCGTGCCCGCTGAACAGGTGCTGGTGAACGATCAATATCAGCCCTGTATGCAAGGCGTCGATCTGCATCGCCACATCTACGCGCACATTGTTGGGGTAGACATGGTGCGCAATAACGACGGCGAATATTACGTTCTTGAGGATAATCTGCGCACGCCGTCTGGCGTCTCCTATATGCTGGAGAACCGCAAGATGATGATGCGCCTCTATCCGGAACTGTTCGCCGGGCAGCACATCGCGCCGGTAGAGCGTTATCCTTCGCATCTGCTGCAAACCCTGCGCGAAAGCTCGCCGGTCAACGATCCGGTGGTGGTGGTGCTGACGCCGGGCCGCTTTAACAGCGCCTACTTCGAGCACAGCTTCCTCGCGCAGCAGATGGGCGTTGAGCTGGTGGAGAGCGCCGATCTGTTCGTCAAAGATGGCGCGGTGATGATGCGTACCACCGCCGGGCCGTGCAAAGTCGATGTGATCTATCGTCGCGTTGATGATGCCTTCCTCGATCCACTGGCGTTCCGCCCGGATTCGATGCTCGGCGTGCCGGGCTTGTTGTCGGTGTATCGATCCGGCAACGTGGTGCTGGCGAACGCGATCGGCACCGGCGTCGCCGATGACAAATCGATCTATCCGTACGTACCGGACATGATCCGTTTCTATCTCGATGAGGATCCGATCCTCAATAACGTACCCACCTGGCAATGCCGCAAACCGCAGGATCTCACCTACGTGCTGGCCAACCTGGCGAAAATGGTGGTGAAAGAGGTGCACGGCGCGGGCGGTTACGGCATGTTGATTGGCCCGGTGGCGAGCCAGCAGGAGCTGAGTGATTTCCGCGATCGCCTCAAAGCGCGCCCGGAAAACTACATCGCGCAGGACACGCTATCGCTCTCCACGTGTCCAACCTTTATCGATAACGGCCTCGCGCCGCGCCACATCGATCTGCGCCCGTTTGCGCTGTGCGGCGCGGATATTCGTCTGGTGCCCGGCGGCTTAACCCGTGTGGCGCTGAATGAAGGTTCGCTGGTGGTGAACTCGTCGCAGGGCGGTGGCACCAAGGACACGTGGGTTCTGGAGGATGACGCATCATGCTAAGCCGCACGGCCAGTGGCCTTTATTGGATGGCGCGCTATCTTGAGCGCGCAGAACAACTCGCTCGCGTGTTAGACGTGACCAACCGTTTGTCGTTAATGCCGGTGCGCGGTGACCAGGGCGACGATCTGCTGCTGCCGCTTAATCTCACCGGCACGCGTGAACTGTTTGAAACCCTCAACGGCCGCTTCACCATGCCGCAGCTGTTCAACTTTTTCGCCCTCGACGATCGCAATCCGTGCAGCATTTTCAGCTGCTGGCAGGAGGCGTGGAACAATGCGCATGCGGTGCGCGGCAGTTTATCGTCGGAAGTGTGGGAGAGCATCAACTCGACGTGGATTGAGATGCGCAATACGCGGCGGCGCGGCATTACCAGCGCCAACGCCGATAGCTTTTTCGATTGGGTGAAAGAGCGCTCGCACCTGTTTCGTGGCGCGATGTTCGGCACCTTGCTGCGCGGTGATGCCATGAGTTTTATCCGCATCGGCACGCTGATGGAGCGCAGCGACGGCACCGCGCGTTTGCTGAGCGTCAATCAGCAACTGCTGGAACAACAGTCCGATTCGGTGCGCGAATATTATCGCCTCGACACCTTGCTGCGCGCGGTGTCGGCGCGTGAAGCCTACAACGCCATCTTTAAGCAGCAGCTGTTACCGGATCTGGTGAATGAGATGCTGATCCTGCGCAGTGAAAGTCCGCGATCGCTGCACTCCTGTATTGATGAGATCGCTACCCAGCTCGAGCAGATCGGCAGCAGCGGCGAAGATCGTCCGCGTTATCTGATCACCGTGCTGCTGGCGGAAATCAGGTTTAGTACCTGGGAAAGCCTGACCCAGGAAGGGTTAACGCACTGGCTCAATGCATTCCTGACGCGCCTGAACGCGCTGGCAGACAGCATCAATCACACTTATCTGGAGGCGAAATGAGACTGAACATCGAGCACAAAACCCGTTACGCCTACGAGCAGCAGGTGACACTCAGCACCCAGTATCTGCGTTTGACGCCGCAAAATTCGGTGCATCAGCAAATTATCTCGTGGGATTTGGAGCTGCCCTGCGCAGCCACCTGCACGCAGGATGCTTACGGCAACGTGATGCATGTGCTAACGCTGGATACGCCGCATCAGCAACTCGATATCGCCGCGCGCGGTGTGGTGGAGATCCTTGATGCCGGCGAGTGGGCACCCGATCCGGAGTGCGCGTTGTCGCCGCTGGTGTTTCTGCGCGCCACGCCGCTGACGCTGCCCAATCCCGAGATCCGCGAGTTTGCCCAGCGCTACTGGCGACCGGAAAAGCCGCTCGCCAGCCTGGAAAAGTTGATGGATGAATTGCTGCTGAAGATGCCGTATCGTCCCGGCAGCACCCAGGTAACTGATACCGCCGCGAAAGTATTTGCCGCCGGTAGCGGCGTTTGCCAGGATCACAGCCACGTGTTTCTCGCCTGCTGTCGCACTCTGGGAATTCCGGCGCGCTATGTAAGCGGCTATCTCTATACTGAAAACGTTGAGCACGTCGCCACTCACGCCTGGGTTGAAGCCTGGCTGGATGGCAGTTGGCACAGCTTTGATATCACCAATAATACTCGCAGCACGCGCCAGCATTTACGTCTGGCGGTTGGTGTGGATTATCTCGATGCCTGTCCGGTGCGCGGTATGCGGCTGGGCGGCGGCGGTGAAGATATGCTGGCGGTGGCTGCGGTGCTTCAGGTGCATGCGCAGCAGTAATCAGAACAGGCGTAACTATGACTTATTGTGTGGCAATGCGTTTATCGTCAGGGATGATTTTTGTCTCTGATTCGCGGACCAATGCGGGCGTCGATCATATTTCCTCATTCCGTAAACTGCATGTGTTTCAGGTCGATGATGAACGCACGCTGGTGCTGCAAAGCGCTGGCAATCTGGCTACCACGCAGAGCGTGCTGAGCCTGCTGCGACGGCATAACGGCGATAACGATCAACCCAATTTGCTGAATGGACGATCGCTGTATGACATTGCGCTGATGGTGGGTGAAACGCTGCGCGAGGTGATCAAGCGCGATGGCGAGGAGTTTGGCGGCACGCTGCTGCTGGGGGGACAGATTCGTGGCGAGGAGCCGCGTCTGTTCCAGATCTATCCGCAGGGCAATTTCATCGAAGCCAGCGTTGATACGCCTTATTTCCAGATTGGTGAGAGCAAGTACGGCAAACCGATTATTGATCGCGTGCTGCGCTATGAAACGCCGCTCAGTCAGGCGATGCAATGTGCGTTGATTTCAATGGATTCCACGTTAGCGAGTAATATTTCGGTGGGATTACCGCTGGATGTGATGGTCTATCGCACCGACAGTTTCAGCGATAGCGAGCAATATCACATCACCGAACAGCATCCCTATTTTTCACAAATTCGTCAGCTGTGGAGCAAAGGATTGTTGAGCGTGTTTTCGCAGCTGCCACCGTTAAAACTCTAATTGAGTGGGGTCGCCATGAATGGCGACCAGGTTTTTCACACTAACTCATTCAATTTTGCTGTCATATTAATGCCACTAATCCCTTTTAAACCTAATTTACGCAGGATTTTTATTTTATAGGTACTCACTGTTTTACTGCTGAGTTGCAATTGTGAGGCGATCTCTTTATTTGTCATTCCCGACGCCAGTTTCACCAACACCATCAGTTCCCGGCGCGTCAGGCTCATCAATTTTTCACTCTCAATTAACTCGTTTACCTCGGCCGCTTCCTCCGTTACCGGATAAAAACGCTTACCACATTCCACCTCTTTTATTGCGGTAAGGAGAGTGTCTAAATTGCCGCGTTTACACACATAGCCTTCCACGCCTAATTGCAAGCAACATCGTTGATAAAAAAGGCTTTCTGACGCGGTATAAACAATGATTTTGAGGTCTGGCAACGCGCGCTTAATGTCCGTAATCAACGGAATGCCAGCGCGCCCAGGCATGGTGAGATCGAGCAGCAAAACGTCCGGACGAGTCCTATGCAGCTCGGTAATTAACAGATCGCTTTTATTAGCAGTGCCAGCGATGGCGTAGTGATATGACTGCAGTAATGCCTGAATGCCCGTACAGATTAACGGATGGTCATCAACAATAAATACCGAATGAATCATATGTGTAGCCCAGAGGAAAAAATAAAAAATAAACGCAAAGTTAAAACACCCTTTAACAAACTATTTAACTGGTGTGACCAGATTAATTCACGCTGCTTAACAATAAGCTTTAAGTCATGTCTTGAATTTGGGGTTTTAAGGTCAGTTTTTGTTTTTTATGCGCAAGAACAATGCAAGTGGCTGCTTTTTAGGCTTTCACGACGCCGCAGTCATAAATCTGAAAACAAGCCGTTTTAACGTCGAGGCGATAAACCGCTGCGTGTAAAAGGTGAATGATGTTTTCCGTTGATCAGCTTCTCGATACCTACTGGCCAGGTCATCAACCGGCAAACTGGCAGAAAAGCGCCCTGAAATGGGCCGTTCGCGAACATGAATTCCAGGCGTTTGCCGCCCGCTATCGTCACCTGAAAGGCGTGGATATGGTGGAGCAGGTACTGGAGCATCTTGATGTGCGCTGTGAACTGAGCGAGCGCGATTTGGAGCAGATACCCACGCGTGGCCCGGTGGTGATTGTTGCCAACCATCCGCTCGGTGCGCTGGATGGTTTAGCATTGCTGGCGGCGGTTTCGCAGGTGCGACGCGATGTGAAAATTGTCGCCAACCGCATGTTGATGATGCTGGAGCCGATCAACAACATGATGTTGCCGGTGGATAACATGGGCAACCGTACCAGCCGCGAACAGCTAACGCGCATGCAGCAGCATCTCGATAATCAGGGCGTGCTGATTATCTTCCCGGCGGGTGAAGTGTCGCGCCTTTCCAGCCGAGGCGTGCGCGATCGTCACTGGCATCACAGCTTCTTACGCCTCGCGGCCCGCGCTCGCGCGCCCATCGTGCCGGTGCACGTGGTGGGGCGCAACAGCCTGGCATTTTACGCCGCCGCAAAAATTGCCTCGCCGCTCGCGCTACTGATGCTGGTACGCGAAATGTTTCGTCAGCGCGGTTCGCGCATTAAGTTACACATCGGCGAACAGATCCCGTTTGCCAACTGGCATGATGGCCACACGCCGGGCAAAGAGCTGGCGAAGCGGCTGCGCAAACATCTGTATCGCATTGGTCAGGGACGACGCGGCTTGTTTCAGACCGAAGCGGCGATTGCGCGGCCGGAAGATCGCGCCGAACTGAAAAAAGCGTTGATGGAGAGCGAGCGACTCGGCACGCTGCCGGATGGCAAGCAGATCTACCTGTGGCGACGCAACGGTGCCAGCTGGGTGCCGCTGCTGCGTGAGCTCGGGCGCTTACGGGAAGTGGCATTCCGCGCGGTGGGTGAGGGCAGCGGGCGGCGTCGCGACCTCGATAAATACGATGACGATTACTATCATCTGATTCTGTGGGACGACGATGCGCTGGAGATCGTCGGCGCCTATCGCTTTATTCCGGGCGCCGAGCAGCTGGAGCGTCGTGGGCTGGAAGGCATCTACAGCGACAGCCTGTTCCACTACGACGAGCGCATGTTGCCGATCATCAACCAAGGTCTGGAGCTGGGCCGCAGTTTTATTCAGCCTGCCTATTGGGGCAAACGCGGCCTCGATTATCTGTGGATGGGCATTGGTGCCTACATCGCTAAATATCCCGAAACCCGCTACTTATTTGGTCCGGTCTCGATCTCGGGCGGCATGCCGCTGGCGGCGCGCGATCTGCTGGTGGCGTTCTATCGTCTCTATTTCCCTACCGAACTGCCGCTGGCGACTTCACGCCGCCCTTATCCAGCCTCGTTACCGGAAGTGCTGGCGCAGTTCACCGGCGATAACTACAGCGAAGATTTACGCCGGTTGAAACATCTGCTGGCGAATCTCGGCACCGCCATTCCCACGCTCTACAAGCAATATTCCGAGGTGTGCGAGCCGGGCGGCGTGCAGTTTATCGATTTCGGCAGCGATCCCGATTTCAATAACTGTATTGATGGCTTAGTGCTGGTGGATCTCACGCGGGTGAAGCCCGCGCGCTATGAGCGTTATATCGGCATGCATCTGTGAATCGCGTCATGCCGCTTAGTTAAGCACGGAGCGGCTTTCGTTCGCCTTGAACCTGGGCAGTTGCAGCACTTCGGTGCGGCGACCGAGCAGAGGACGCCTGGCCGCGCCCTCTGCACTCCCGGGCCTTGCGCCAGCCCAACCCGCCGCTTCGCGGTGCCTTCACTCATTCACGATTCCTGACGGACCGGCGGCGATTCGCTCCTGCTCAGCGCCGCCTCTCGCCGCATCCCTGCGGCTCGCCCTGGAATCTCTCATTCGTTCAGCGGGTTAGGATGTCGCCCCCACACCCTCGCTGCAGCAGTGGTGCGTATTCTTAACTCAAAATCGCTATGAATCCCCTGGGATTGCCATTCATGGCAACCAGATGCGCATAAATGCAGACTCTCGAAAAACCAAGCCAGGCATTCTGATACTGCTGGATGCTTAGCGGGCGATACCCCTGCGATGTCAGCGCGCTGCTTATCAGACAAGCATTACGCCATTTAGGGCGACCAGCTTCAATGTCATGGAATCGTCATCACAGTGTCGTAGGGTCTTAGCCGGACGGTTAGCGAAAGGCCAGAAACATGGCATCAATCACACTGCGCGGGCTGCGCAAATCCTTTGCGGCGCAGCCGGTATTGCAAGACATCTCACTGCAGATTGCGCAGGGGGAATTTATCGCCGTATTGGGCCCGTCGGGCTGTGGCAAAACCACCTTGCTGCGCCTGCTGGCCGGTTTTGAAACCGCCGATGCCGGAGAGATCCACGTGGGCGAACGCTGCTTCGCTGCGCCGGGCGTGCATCTGCCGCCGGAAGATCGTCAGCTTGGCGTGGTGTTCCAGAGCTACGCACTGTGGCCGCATATGACGGTGGCGGAAAATGTTTCCTACAGCCTGAAAGTGAACGGCGTCGCGCGTGCCGAGCGCGAGCGCCGCACGCAGCAGGCGCTGGAGCTGGTGGGATTGGAAGCGTTCGCCGCCCGTCGTCCCGCCGATCTCTCCGGCGGTCAGCGTCAGCGCGTGGCGCTGGCGCGCTGTTTAGTGGCGCAACCGACCTTAGTTCTGCTCGATGAGCCGCTCGCCAACCTCGATGTCCACCTGCGCGCCACCATGGAAGAGGAGTTCCGCCGCTTCCATCATCACAGTCACGCCACCTTGCTCTACATCACCCACGATCAGCATGAAGCGATGGCGCTGGCCGATCGCATCGTGGTGATGGATGCCGGCCGTGTGATGCAGTTCGCCACGCCGCAAACGCTGTGGCGCGAACCGGCAAACGCCATGGTCGCGCGCTTTATTGACGACGGCAAAGTGCTGCCGATCAGCGATATCGAACCGCTCGGCGAGGGCCGCGCTTATGCCACCCTGTGCGGTATGCGCGTGTCGTTACGCTGCGCGCCGCATCAGCGCCCGCAGCCGCAGGCGCAAGCCAGTTTTCACGCAGTGGATTTCCACTTAGCCGCGCCGGGCGAACCACAGTTTGCCGCGCGCGTGCAGCGGGTGATCTATCGCGGCGGCCACTATCAGCTCAACGTGACGCCGCTGGCCGCGCCCGAATGCAGCATCACGCTGCTGCTGGCCGATCAGCCTTTACCCGTTGTCGACGCCACCGTGGGTGTGGCGCTGCGTGACGGCTGGATTCTTCCTTCTTAATCTTCTAAACCTTCAGGGAAATGCTATGCGTACGATGTTCAACGTGTTGATGTTAGCCAGTGGATTCGTAATCTCTGCCGCCAGCTTTGCCGACGAGGCGCCAGCAGGGAAATTGGTGGTTTATACCTCGCAGGCACCCGAAATTGCCCAGCAAACCATGGATGCGTTTAAAGCCGCCTATCCCAATGTGCAGGTCGAGTGGACGCGCAACGGCACCACGCAGTTAATGAACGTGCTGCGCACCGAAATGATGAGCGGCGAAGCCAAGCCGGATGTGCTGCTGATTGCCGACGCCATCAACCTCGGCGCGCTGAAAAACGAAAACCATCTCTACAGCTACAGCGATGCGCCGCTTAGCCACATCAATCCATCGTTTTACGACAAAGACAAAACCTTCTTCGGCACCAAAATCATCGCCACGGTAATTGCCTACAACACCCAGCATGCGCAGCCGATTGATAGCTGGAACGCGCTGGCGGTGGAAGCCAACAAAGGGCAGATTGCGGTACCAAGCCCGCTTTACTCCGGCGCGGCGCTCTACAAGCTGCACACCGATATCAACACGCCATCGATTGGCTGGAGCTTCTACAAAAAGTTGGCGGCCATCGGCATCGCGCCGCAGGGCGGCAACGGCCCGGCGCTGAAGGCGGTCGCCAGCGGGCTGGATAAGTACGGCATCATCACCGACGCCGACGTGATTCTGGCGAAGAAAAAGGGTTCACCGGTGGATCTGGTCTATCCCAAAGAGGGCGTGTCGTATGTCACCGAACCGGTTGCCATCATGAAAACCGCGCACAACCTGCCGGCCGCCAAAGCCTTCGTTAACTTTATGCTTTCCGAGCCAGGCCAGAAGCTGGTGGTCGAGCAGGGCAACCGTCCGGTGGATGATCGCGTCTCAGCACCGGCAGGTTTCACGCCGATCAATAAAATCAAGCTGCTGTCGCCGGACGTGGCGAAAGCGATCAAAGAAGATGCGGCAGTGCGCGATCGGTTCAGCGCGCTGTTTGGTGGCTAAGCATGAGCGTGTTGAGCAACGAATGGCGCAATGTGACGCGCAAAGCGCCGCGCGTTAACAGCGAACGGCTGATTCTGGCGCTGCTGGTGCTGCTGATTGGTTTGCTGTCGGTGGCGCCGCTGATGCGGTTGGTGTGGACCGCCATTGCGCCCAGCGGCGTGCCGGATATCGCACGCTTAACGCGCCTGCTGGCGAGCGATCGCGTGTTGATCGCCAGCGGCAATACGTTGCTCATCGCGCTCAGTTCTACTTTGATTTCCGTGGTGCTCGGCACCGCCGCTGCGTGGCTGGTGGCGCTTAGCGATCTGCGCGCCAAAACCGCGTGGGTGTTTGCGTTTATCCTGCCGCTGATGATTCCGCCGCAGGTGACGGCGCTGGCCTGGCTGCAGGCGCTGGCTCCGAGCAGTCCGCTGGCGCTGCTGTTTGCCACGCTTGAGTTGCCGTGGTTTGCGCCCGGCGAGCAGCCGCTCTACTCCTTAACCGGCATTGTGCTGCTGCTTGGCACGCACAATGCGCCGTTGGTGTTCCTCACCGTGCGCGCCGGTTTGCGCCGTTTGCC
The DNA here is from genome assembly GCF_054903455.1 of Pantoea sp. y20. Taxonomy (NCBI): domain Bacteria; kingdom Pseudomonadati; phylum Pseudomonadota; class Gammaproteobacteria; order Enterobacterales; family Erwiniaceae; genus Pantoea; species Pantoea sp. y20. The sequence continues at coordinate 3,516,656 of NZ_CM142816.1, read as the reverse complement.
CGCCGATTTGGTGGAAGCGGCGCAGGCCAGCGGTGCGTCACGCGCGCGTATCCTGTTCACCATTGTGCTGCCGCTGGCGCGACCGGCGATTTTTGCCGGTGCCGCGCTGACCTTCGTTGCGGCGGCGGGCAACTTCGGTATTCAGGCGATGCTGGGGATTCCGGCACGCGTGCCAACGCTGATCACGCTGGTGTATCAGCAGTTGAATGGCATTGGTGCGAGCGCGCTGCCAAACACCGCGGTGTATGCGTTATTGATTGCGGTGATTACGCTGGCGGGCATGGCGGCCAGCGCCTGGTTGGGCGGACGCCATGATGTGCGCGTCAACGGTGCACCGCGCCTGTGGCAGCAATCGCTGGGGCGCGGGCGTATGGCGGTTGAGGGCGTCGCCTGGCTGTGGATGGCGCTGACCTTGCTGTTGCCGCTCAGCGCGCTATTGATCACCGCGCTCACCAGCGGTTTTGGCCAGGCGCTGAGCTGGCAAACGCTGACGCTGGAGAACTTCTGCGCCGCGTTGTGGGGTTATCCGGCGGTGCGACAGGCGTTTCTCACCAGCCTCGGATTGACCACGCTGGCGGCGCTGATTTTAACGGTTTGCGCGCTGTTTCTCGCCTATTTCCTCAGCTGGCGGCGAACCAAATTAGTGCGCGGTTTGTGGCTGGCGAGTGAACTGACTTACGCGCTGCCGGGCATTGTCACCGGCGTAGCGGCGATGCTGTTCTTCCTGCGTCCGCTGCCGATCGTCAATGTCTCGCTGTATGGCACGGTGTGGATCATCCTTGCCGCCTATCTGGCGAACTTCCTCGCGCTGGTGCTGCGCCCAACGCTGGCCGGATTCGCCCAGCTGGAACCGGCATTAGATGAAGCGGCACGTTTGTGCGGCGCCGGTTTTCTGCGCCGCATGCGCGACATCTTATTGCCACTGGCGGCACCGTCGGCGCTGGCGGGCAGCGTGCTGGTGTTTCTCACCGCGCTGAATGAAATCCAGGTTTCGGTGCTGCTGGTCACCTCGCAAACGCAAACCATCGGACCGACCATCGTATTCCTTGATGAAGGCGGATCCGCGTCGCTGGCGGCGGCGGTGGGCTGCCTGATGATTGTGGTGGTTTGCTTATTAATGGCGCTCGCCACACGCCTGACGCAACGCCTGCCGCACGGCATTTTGCCGTGGCAAGCGTAACGCCAGCCTGCCGTCAACGTATGATGATTTGTGAAGTATCCTACTGAACATTTTCTCGCCACTGCCGATAACTTACCTACCAACATTTGTCTGCGGATGAATAGCGCTTGTCAGCGCTGCGTATTTGCGCTTAAGTCTGCATGATAATTAAGAATTTTCTTAAGTTTTCAACGATACCAGCCCAGCAATAGGCGAATAACAATGAATAATAACTCTGACGTCATGTACCGACTTTTGGTACAGAGCGTGGTGGATTACGCCATTTACATGCTCAAACCCGATGGCACGGTGGCGAACTGGAATAGCGGCGCGCAGCGCGCCAAAGGTTACACGCCCGATGAAATCGTAGGGAAGAATTTTGCGCTGTTCTACAGCGAAGACGATCGTAAAAACGGCGCGCCACAGCGCGGACTGGCGACCGCGACAGCAACCGGGCGCTTTGAAACCGAAGGCTGGCGTTACCGTAAAGATGGCAGCGCGTTTTGGGCGCATGTGGTGATCGACGCTATCCGCGATGAGTTTGGTGAGCTGCTGGGTTTTGCCAAAATCACCCGTGACTGCACCGAGCAGCAAGAGCAGCAGCGCAAACAGCGCGAGCAGGAACAGCGCTTTCGCATGCTGGTGGAAGGCGTCAGTGATTACGCCATCTATATGCTCGACTTGGACGGCAACGTGGAAAACTGGAACGTAGGCGCACAGCGCGCGAAAGGCTACGTTGCCGAAGAGATTGTTGGACAGCACTTCTCACGCTTCTACAGCGCCCAGGATCGTAAAAACCATATCCCGGAAAAAAATCTCACCACCGCCTTCAAAACCGGTCGTTTCGAAGATGAAGGCTACCGGTACCGCAAAGATGGCAGCGCGTTTTGGGCACATGTCATCATTGACGCGATTCGTGATGATGCCGGCAAGCTGATTGGCTACGCCAAAATCACCCGCGACTGCACCGAACAACAGGCGCTGCTGCGTAAACAACACGAGCAGGAGAAGAACTTCCGTCTGCTGGTGGAAGGCGTGCGCGATTACGCCATCTATATGCTGGATGTGCAGGGCCGCGTGGTGAACTGGAACAACGGTGCACAGCGCGCCAAAGGTTATCTGGCTGACGAGATTGTCGGTCAGCACTTCTCGGTGTTTTACAGTTCAGCGGAACGTCATGCCAATGCGCCCGAAGCTAACCTCGGCATTGCGTTGAAAACCGGGCGTTTTGAAGATGAAGGCTGGCGCTACCGCAAAGATGGCTCGGCATTTTGGGCCCACGTTGTTATCGAAGCGATTCATGATGAAAGCGGCAAACTGATCGGTTTCGCCAAAATTACCCGCGATATCACCGAACGGCGTGAGAACGAGCAGCAGCTGCTGCGCGCACGGGATCTGGCGCAGTCGCAGAGCGCGAAAATGTCGGAGCTGTCGGGTTTTCTCGACACCATCATCAGCAATATTCCCTCGTGCGTGATCGTTGAAGATGCCATCAGCCGTGAAATCCTGATGGTGAATGACAAAGCCGAGCAGCTGTTTGGCATTAATAAAGCGCTGATCATGCATAAGCGCCCGCACGAATGTATGTCGGCGGAGCTGGGGGATTACTTCAACAGCCTGGCGGATGTGGCGCTGCGCAGCGAAGGCATTCACTCGCGCGAACAGCTGCTGCTGACGGCGGGCGGCGAGCGCATTCTGCATACGCGCGCCACCACCATTAGCGGCAAAGATATGCGTCAGAACTACGTGATGCTGATTGTTGAGGATGTGACCGACCAGCGTGAAGCCGATGCGCGCATTCGTCACATGGCACATCACGACAATCTCACCAGCCTGCCGAACCGCGTGCTGTTCCGCCAGAAGCTGAGTGAAGCGCTGCGCGTCGACAGTCAGAACCACCAGGTCAGCGCCACGCTGTGTCTCGATCTTGATAACTTCAAAAACGTCAACGATGCACTCGGCCACCAGATTGGTGATGACCTGCTGCGCGTGGTCGCAAAACGCCTGCGCAGCGCGCTGCGCGATCACGATACGCTGGCGCGCATTGGCGGCGATGAGTTTGCCATCGTGTTACCCAATGTTCGTGCTGCCGATGAAGCGGCGGTGGTGGCGCAGCGGCTGATCGAGGCGATTCGTCCGCCGATCAACGTTGAAGGGCATAATCTGTCGGTGGGCTTGAGCGTTGGCATCGCGCTCACCTCGCAGGCCACCAACACGCCGGAGCATATGCTGCGCTGCGCCGATATGGCGCTGTACGAAGCCAAACGTAATGGCCGCAATCGCTTCGAACACTTCACCATTGAGATGGACAATCAGGCGCGCAGCCGTCGCGTGATTGAGAACGATCTGCGTGATGCGATTTCTGGTCGTCAGCTTAAGCTTTACTATCAGCCGATTACCAACGAGCAGGGCATCATCGGCTATGAAGCGCTGATGCGCTGGCATCACCCGATCAAAGGGCTGATCATGCCGAACGATTTCATCCCGATCGCTGAAGAGACCGGTTTGATTCACATGCTCGGCGCCTATGCGCTGTATGAAGCCTGCCGCGAAGCGCAGAGCTGGAACACCGAACAATCGGTGTCGGTGAACCTGTCGCCGCTGCAGTTTAAAAACAGCTCGCTGGTGTCGGTGGTGGAAGGTGCGCTGCGGGAATCCGGGCTGGCGCCGCATCGGCTGGAAGTGGAGATCACCGAATCAGTGCTGCTGGACGACACGCTCGGTAATATCCGCACCTTGCAGAGTTTGAAAACGCTTGGCGTGCAGATTGCGCTGGATGATTTCGGCACCGGCTACTCATCGCTCAGTTATCTGCGTTCATTCCCGTTCGACAAAATCAAAATCGATAAGTCGTTTATCAACGATATGGGCGACAGCCGCGAGGCGCTGGCGATTATCCGCGCCATTACCGGCATGAGCCGCAGCCTCGATATTCAAATTACCGCTGAAGGCGTGGAGAACGGCGAGCAGTTTGCGAAGCTGCGCGAAGAGGGGTGTACGCTATTCCAGGGCTATTTCTTTGGCCGTCCGCAGCCGTCGGAGTTGCGGTTGAAAGAGTTGGAATAGGCATAAAAAAACGCCCGACATGTCGGGCGTTCTCAATTTTTGCTGTGTGTAATCTTTATTATTATGCGCCGTGGCCGTCGACGGACATGTGGCCGAGATCTTTGTCCACCAGGAACAGGCCTTCGCCTTTGTTGCCGACCATCGCCAGTTTATCCAGCACGGTTTTGAACAGCTTCTCTTCTTCATGCTGCTCGGCAACGTACCACTGCAGGAAGTTGAAGGTTGAGTAATCCTGGGTGGTTAAGGCGGTGTGCACCAGCTCGTTGATTTTTTTGGTAATCAGCTGCTCATGCTTCAGCGCTTCTTCCAGCACGTCGTTCAGTGAAGTCCAGCTAATCGCTGGCGCCGCAATGCTGCCCAGTACCGGCAAAGCGCCGGCATCGCTGACGTAATCGAACAGCTTCTGCATGTGCTGCATCTCTTCGCGAGAATGCATTTTCAGGAATGAAGCGGCACCTTCATAGCCTTTATCGCTGCACCAGGCACTCATCTGCAGATAGAGGTTGGCAGAGAAGAATTCGAGGTTCAGTTGGTCGTTTAAACGCGAGGTCATTTCAGCAGTTAACATGGCTGAGTCCTTTTTAATTTGTCAGGTGAAGTACGGCGAATTATGCATCAATCTATACTTTTTTGTGAAGGGTTTTTCGCAAAAAGGTTGAATTTATCTTATTGATTGTAAATGGAATTATTCCACATGTTGAATGCGAGGAGTTCTCATTTTTGACTAATTTTCATTCACGCTGGATTGATTATAGCTGCGCATCGGGCGATGCTGAGGCTTGCCTTTACTTGTCAGGAGCTTAGCGGTGTCGAACGTCTTAGAGCATTACCATTTTCTGCATGAAATTCCCGAACTGGGTTTTCAGGAATTCAAGACCTCTGCTTATATTGCCGATCAGCTGGAGAGCGCCGGAATTAAGGTGACGCGCGGCATCAATAACACCACCGGCATGGTGGCGGAAATCGACAGCGGCGTGCCCGGTCCGGTGCTGGCGCTGCGTGCGGATATGGATGCGCTCGGCCATATCATTGATGGCGTAGCCTGTGCGCGTCACACCTGCGGCCACGATGGCCATTCGTCGGTGGTGCTGACGGCAGCGCAAGAGCTGATGAAAGAGGGCGCGATCAAGAAAGGGCGGCTCAAGCTGCTGTTCCAGCCGGCGGAAGAGCTCGGTGCGGGTGCGCTGGCGATGATTGAGGGCGGCGCGCTGGAGGATGTGGAGATGATTCTCGGCTTCCATGTGCGTCCGCTGGAAGAGTGTCATGTGGGACAGGCGACGCCAGCGGTGATTTACTCTGCCTGCAGCACGCTGGAAGCCACCATCAAAGGTGCACCGGCGCATGCGGCGCGTCCGCATTTGGGCGTCAACGCGCTGGATGCGGCGGTGCAAGCGGTACAGGCCGTCAACGCCATCCATCTGCCGCCGGGTTTGACCTGGAGCGTGAAAGCTACACGCTTTCTGTGCGATGCGGGCGTGACCAACTCGGTGCCGGATGAGGCGCGCGTGGTGTGGGATCTGCGTTCGCAGGAAAACGCGCCAATGGCGGTGCTGAAAGAGAAAGTCACGCTGGCGATTCAGCACAGCGTGGCGGCGCTGGGTGCTACAGCGGACGTGGTGGTGCTAAAAGAGATGCCGGCGGCAGAAATTCATGAGGAAGCCACGGCGGTGATTCGCGCGGCGATTATCGACGTGCTGGGCGAAGCCGGTTTGCTGGATACCAAAACCACGCCGGGCAGCGAAGATTTCTTCTATTACCCGGTGAAAAACCCGCAGGTTAAAGCCGGTTTCTGGGGATTGGGAACCAATCTGGTGCCGGGTTTACATCATCCTGAGATGCGCTTTGAGCTGAGCTCGCTGGAGATTGGCGTGAAGATCTTCAAGGCGGCAGTGGTGCGGGTGTTGGGGTGATTAGAGGGTCAGGGTGAGGGCTATTAGGGCACCGATTCCCCCTTTCTGCGAAATATTGTATGCTATGCCGCCTCAATGCTGACGGGATTCAGGACTGCCGCCAATGTAGATCGCACACCTCTTGCTGTGAACCGACGCCACTGCGTCGCCATTGGCCGCGTTATCCTGCGGAATGACCTCGAAACGATTTATTCGCAGCGCGCTGTCCGCGTGTTGCCCTTGAAGAAGAATTCACTCAATGTCTAATGCCTCCTTTTTAGAAGAAGTGGCGCGCCGCCGTACCTTTGCGATCATCTCGCATCCGGACGCCGGTAAAACCACAATCACCGAAAAAGTGCTGCTGTTCGGACAGGCGATTCAAACCGCCGGTACCGTCAAAGGCCGCGGCTCCAACCAGCATGCGAAATCGGACTGGATGGAGATGGAGAAACAACGTGGTATATCCATTACCACCTCGGTGATGCAGTTCCCGTATCGCGACAGCCTCGTGAACCTGCTGGATACGCCAGGACACGAAGACTTCTCTGAAGATACTTACCGTACGCTGACGGCGGTTGACTGCTGTTTGATGGTGATCGACGCCGCGAAAGGTGTTGAAGATCGCACCCGCAAGCTGATGGAAGTCACGCGCCTGCGCGATACGCCAATCATCACCTTTATGAACAAACTCGACCGTGACATCCGCGATCCCATGGAGCTGCTGGATGAAGTGGAGAGTGAGCTGAAAATCGCCTGCGCACCTATTACCTGGCCGATTGGCTGCGGCAAGTTGTTCAAAGGGGTTTATCACCTCTACAACGACGAAACTTACCTGTATCAAACCGGTAAGGGCCACACCATTCAGGAAGTGCGCATTGTTAAGGGGCTGGCGAATCCAGAACTGGATGCCGCAGTAGGCGAAGATCTGGCACAGCAGCTGCGCGATGAGCTGGAGCTGGTGCAGGGCGCTTCGCACGAGTTCGATCAGGAGCTGTTCCTGAGTGGCAAAATCACGCCGGTGTTCTTCGGCACCGCGCTGGGTAACTTCGGCGTTGATCATATGCTGGATGGCCTGGTTAGCTGGGCGCCGCGTCCAATGCCGCGCAACACCGACGCGCGTTTGGTGGAAGCAAAGGAAGAGAAATTTAGCGGCTTCGTGTTTAAGATCCAGGCAAACATGGACCCGAAGCACCGCGACCGCGTCGCCTTTATGCGTGTGGTATCCGGCAAGTACGAAAAAGGCATGAAGCTGCGTCAGGTGCGTACCGGTAAAGATGTGGTGATTTCCGATGCACTGACCTTTATGGCCGGCGACCGTTCGCACGTAGAAGAAGCCTATCCGGGCGACATCATTGGTCTGCACAACCACGGCACCATTCAGATTGGCGACACCTTTACGCAGGGTGAAAACATGAAGTTCACCGGCATTCCGAACTTCGCGCCAGAGCTGTTCCGCCGTATCCGTCTGCGCGATCCGCTGAAGCAGAAACAGCTGCTGAAAGGGCTGGTTCAGCTGTCGGAAGAGGGCGCGGTGCAGGTGTTCCGTCCGGTGCACAACAACGATTTGATCGTGGGCGCGGTCGGTGTGCTGCAGTTCGAAGTGGTGGTGGCGCGCCTGAAAAGCGAATATAACGTTGAAGCGATCTACGAAGCCATCAATGTCTCAACCGCTCGCTGGGTTGAGTGTGATGATGCGAAGAAATTCGACGATTTCCAGCGCAAAAACGAAGTGAACCTGGCGCTTGATGGCGGTGATAACCTCACGTATATCGCGCCAACCATGGTGAACCTCAACATCACTCAGGAACGCTATCCTGACGTGAGATTCCGCAAAACGCGCGAGCACTAATCGCCGCTACCAGCAGGGCCTGTGATTTTCACTGGCCCTGTTTTGTTTGTTACAGACTCCTCCTAATTCCGCTGTTTTTTTCTCTTTTTGGCGATATATCAACCACAAGAGCCAGCAAAAGCTGTAATCCCTACTACTATTATCCTGTCGGACGAGAAAAGAGACCTTTCGGGTTTCATTACGTCCAGTAACTCAGCAACGCCGTTCGTTGCTGGCGCATCCGCGATAACGGATGAGTTAACTGATAGAAGGATGATATCGATGAATAAGACTAAGATTGCTAAAACCCTGATTGCTGCCCTGGCTGGTTCTGCTCTGCTGAGCGGTGCGGCATTTGCAGATGAATCACTGTCGCAGAAAGCACAGCAAACCTCCGACAGCGCGGGTGCGAAGATCGATAGCTCTATGAAAAAAGTCGATGGTTATATGGATGACAGCGGCATCACGGCTAAAGCCAAAGCGGCGCTGGTGGATGATGACGCAATTAAAAGCACGGATATCTCCGTCAAAACGCACGATGGCGTGGTGACACTGAGCGGCTTCGTGGCTTCTCAGGATCAGGCTGAAAAAGCCGTCGCGCTGGTGCAGAAAGTCGAAGGTGTTAAATCCGTCAGCGACAAACTACACGTTAAAGACAGCAAAAATGCTTCTCTGAAAGGTTATGCGGGCGATACCGCAACCACCAGCGAAATTAAAGCTAAGCTTTTAGCAGATGATATCGTGCCATCACGCAACGTTAAGGTGGAAACCACCGACGGCGTGGTGCAGTTATCAGGGGAAGTGGCGAATCAGGCACAGTCCGATCGTGCTGAGAAGATCGCCAAAGCCATTGAAGGCGTGAAAAGCGTGAAGAATGACCTGAAGGTGAAATCTTAACGCGAGCGACTCGGCACCAGCAGGTGCCGTTTCGTAATAAAAACAAAGGTGTAAATAAGCAGTTCGATTTTCACAATGGTAAAGGAGAGGCTTATGTTTCGTTGGGGTATTATCTTTCTGGTCATCGCTCTGATTGCTGCGGCATTAGGTTTCGGCGGTCTGGCGGGTACGGCAGCATGGGCAGCTAAAATTGTCTTCATTGTCGGTATTATTCTGTTCCTCGTGAGCCTGTTTACCGGGCGCAAACGACCCTGACTACTTGCGTCTCAATAGACGCTAACCCGCGAGTCACCTAAAGCGGAGACCGGTCTTGTGCGGCATACTACGAATCCGCAACGATTGCAGAAGCAATTGGTCAGGGAACGACAATGACTGGTTCTCTGGGATGCTGCTTCGGCGACTCCCTCAGAGCAAGCAACACTGAGGGACATCCATTGGGCACACGTATACCGTTGACATTAGGTTCATTCGAACCGCTGGCTTTAACTCCTTTCAAATCAAATAAAATTGCCTTGGTGTGCGAAGGCGGCGGTCAGCGCGGCATCTTTACCGCAGGCGTGCTGGACGAATTTCAACGCGCAGGCTTCAATCCTTTTCAACTGTTACTCGGCACCTCGGCCGGGGCGCAAAACCTGTCGGCATTTGTCTGTGGCCAGCCTGGCTACGCGCGACGCGTGATCTCCCGTTACACCACCAGCAAACTGTTCTTTGATCCGCTACGATTCGTGCGCGGCGGGCACCTTATCGATCTCGATTGGCTGATCGATATTACCAAACAGGAATTCCCGCTGGCGCTCAACACCGCCGAAGGGCTGTTTGCCAAAGGCAGCGAATTCTATATGTGCGCCTGCCGCAGCGATGATTACCGCGCCGAGTACTTCAACCCGATCAGCACCAACTGGCACGACATCCTAAAAGCGTCCAGCGCGATCCCCGGTTTTTACCGCAGCGGCGTGCAGATGGATGGCGTGAGCTATCTTGACGGCGGCATCAGTGATGCCATTCCGGTACGAGAAGCTGCGCGCCGTGGCGCGGATACCATTGTGGTGATCCGCACCGTGCCGTCGCAGGTGTCCTACACGCCGAAGTGGTTTAAACGCATGGAGCGCTTTTTGTCCGACAGCGCATTGCAGCCGATGATCAACATCCTGCATCAGCATGAAGAGAGCTATCGCGAGATTCAGCAGTTCATCGAGCAGCCGCCGGATAATCTGCGCATCATCGAAATCTGTCCGCCGAAACCGCTGGCGAGCATGGCGCTTGGCAGCCGCTTGTCATCGCTGAATCAGGATTACCATTTAGGCCGACGCAGCGGGCGCTATTTCCTCGCCACGCTTGGTCAATGGTTGAGTGATGCTGAGCCGCTGGTGCGTTCAACCACGGTTACGCCGCCGGCAGCGGTGGCGAATGCGCCCGACAATCGCCCACTGATTACGCCCGCGCTGGCGGAAAACGATGCCGATTTTGATAAAGGTTCGCTGGCATGAAGTTTATCGACACGCATTGCCACTTCGATTTTCCGCCGTTCGTTGATGATGCGCACGCCAGCATTGCACGCGCTGCGCAGGCCGGGGTGGAACGCATCATTGTACCGAGCGTGGATGCCAGCCGTTTCGCGCTTGTGACGCAACTGGCTCAGCAGCATCCGGCGCTGTATGCCGCGCTGGGCCTGCATCCAATCAATATTGCTGAGCATCAGGAAGATGCGCACCTTGATGAATTAGCGCGCTGGCTGAAAAAGCCGGATAGCAAGCGTGTGGCGATCGGCGAGATCGGCCTCGATCTCTATATGGACGATGCGCAATTTGCCAAACAGACGCGGCTGCTCGATAAGCAGCTCAAGCTGGCGAAGCAGTATGATCTGCCAGTGATTCTGCACTCGCGCCGCACCCACGATCAATTAGCGCTGCATTTACGTCGTCACGATCTGCCGCGTCGCGGCGTGGTTCACGGTTTTGCGGGCAGCCAGCAGCAGGCGGAGCGCTTTATTCAGCTTGGCTATGCCATTGGCGTTGGCGGCACCATCACCTATGAACGCGCCAGTAAAACCCGCAACACCATCGCCAACCTGCCGCTCAAGGCGTTATTACTGGAAACCGACGCGCCCGATATGCCGCTGCACGGTTTTCAGGGCCAGCCCAATCGTCCGGAGCGGGCGCGCAACGTGTTTGACGTGCTGTGTCAGTTACGCAGCGAATCCCCTGAAGCGATCGCCGATGCGCTGTGGCATAACAGCCAGCAGCTGTTCGCCTTGCCTGCCTGATTCTCACCCGACAGATTCTGCATTTACGCTGCCTTACGCCTGATTAGCTACATTGATAAAGCTGAGAGTACACTTTTGCGTCCATTTTTGTGATAATAATAACAATGGCCATCACGGCGCATTCCCGCTTGGTTAGCAATTATTTGTGATAATCATCACTAAATGATTGTATTTAAATGACAGGTTTTCTTTTTCGTGTGACGTGAAGCGCAATTCATTGTCACGGTAGTTGTTAGAATTATCACATTCCCCGGTGGGTTGTGCCCGCCGATCTGAATTTTGGAGAGCATCATGACCGACCTGAAAGCAGCAGCACAGCGCGCATTGCAACTGATGGATTTAACCACCCTGAACGAAGACGACACCGACGAGAAGGTGATCGCGCTGTGCCGTCAGGCGAAATCCCCAGCCGGTAACACCGCTGCCATCTGCATCTATCCGCGTTTCATCCCGGCAGCGCGTAAAGCGCTGCGCGAGCAGGGCACGCCGGAAATCCGCATCGCCACCGTCACCAACTTCCCGCACGGCAACGATGACGTTGAGATCGCGCTGGCCGAAACTCGCGCGGCCATCGCCTACGGCGCTGACGAAGTGGATGTGGTGTTCCCGTATCGTGCGCTGATAGCCGGTAACCGTGATATCGGTTTCGAGCTGGTGAAAGCCTGTAAAGAAGCCTGCGCGGCGGCGAACGTGCTGCTGAAAGTGATCATCGAAAGCGGCGAGCTGAAAGACGAAGCGCTGATTCGTGCCGCTTCGGAAATCGCTATCGATGCGGGTGCCGATTTCATCAAAACCTCCACCGGTAAAGTGCCGGTCAACGCGACGCCAGAAGTGGCGGCGATCATGATGCAAGTGATCCGCGACAAAGGCGTGAAGCAGCAGGTTGGTTTCAAACCGGCGGGCGGCGTGCGCACTGCGGAAGACGCGGCGCTCTATCTGCAACTGGCGGACGACATTCTGGGTGAAGGCTGGGCGGATGCGCGTCATTTCCGCTTCGGTGCCTCCAGCCTGCTGGCAAGCCTGCTGAATACGCTGGGCCACGAAACCGCGACCAGCAAAGCCGGTTATTAAGTTCACATCATTCTTTGTAGGGTCGCCATTTATGGTGACCTCTTTTTTATTCCGGGAGGCCATTGTGTTCCTGCCACAAGAAATTATTCGTAAAAAACGCGACGGCCAGGCGCTGAGTGAAGCTGAGATTCGCTTCTTCATCAACGGCGTGCGCGACAACAGCGTTTCGGAAGGTCAAATTGCCGCATTGGCGATGACCATCTATTTCCATGATATGACGCTCGACGAGCGCGTGGCGCTGACTATGGCGATGCGCGACTCCGGCACGGTGCTGAACTGGAAATCGCTGAATCTCAACGGCCCGATTGTTGATAAACACTCCACCGGCGGCGTTGGCGATGTCACTTCGCTGATGCTCGGCCCAATGGTAGCGGCGTGCGGCGGTTATGTGCCGATGATCTCCGGGCGCGGCCTTGGCCACACTGGCGGTACGCTGGATAAACTTGAAGCGATTCCGGGCTTTGATATCTTCCCGAGCGACGATCGTTTCCGCCAGATCATTAAAGACGTCGGCATCGCGATCATTGGCCAGACCAACTCGCTGGCGCCGGCCGACAAACGTTTCTACGCCACGCGCGATATCACCGCCACCGTGGACTCCATTCCGCTGATCACCGCATCGATCCTCGCCAAAAAACTGGCGGAAGGATTGGATGCGCTGGTGATGGACGTGAAAGTGGGCTCCGGCGCCTTTATGCCGACCTTCGAAGCCTCAGAAAATCTGGCGCAGGCGATTGTTGGCGTCGCCAATGGCGCAGGTTGTAAAACCACCGCGCTGCTCACCGACATGAATCAGGTGCTGGCTTCCACCGCCGGTAATGCGCTGGAAGTGCGTGAAGCGGTGCAGTTCCTGACCGGCGAGGCGCGCAATCCGCGCCTGCTGGAAGTGACGATGGCGCTGTGCGCGGAAATGCTGGTCTCCGGCAAACTGGCTGAGAATGACGCCGATGCGCGCCAAAAGCTGCAGCAGGTGCTGGATAACGGCAAAGCCGCTGAAGTGTTTGCCCGCATGGTGGCGGCGCAAAAAGGTCCGGTGGATTTCATCGAGCGCATGGACAGCTATCTGCCAGCGCCAACCCTGAGCAAAGCGGTATACGCCGATGGCGCGGGTATCGTCAGCGCGATGGATACGCGTGCGCTCGGCATGGCGGTGGTTGCGCTCGGCGGGGGCCGCCAGCGCGCCAGCGACAGCATTGATTACAGCGTGGGCTTGAGCGACGTGACCACGCTCGGCACGCAAGTTGACCCACAGCGTCCGCTGGCAATTATCCACGCCGCGTCGGAAGCGCAGTGGCAGCAGGCCGCCGCCGCCGTTAAAGCAGCCATCACGCTGAGCGACACTGCGCCAGCGATCACGCCGGTAGTTTATCGTCGCATTAGCGAATAACTGGCGCTTCTTCGTGCCAGGCAGCGGCCGTTCGGGTATACTGATCTGATCGCTTTTTTTTGACTTGTCATCGCGCATTGCGCAGGAGACTTGCATGAAACGTGCTTTTATTATGGTTCTCGACTCCTTCGGGATCGGCTCCAGCAAAGACGCCGATAAATTCGGTGATGAAGGATCGGACACGCTCGGCCATATCGCCGAAGCCTGTTTCGAAGGCCGCGCCAATGAAGGTCGCGAAGGCCCGCTGCACTTACCTAACCTGACCAAACTGGGCCTCGGCAAAGCGGCTGAGCTCTCTACCGGTCGTTTCCCGCCAGGCCTCGATCCCAACGCGGAAATCATCGGGGCGTATGCTTACGCCAGCGAATTGTCGTCCGGTAAAGATACGCCGTCGGGCCACTGGGAAATCGCTGGCGTGCCGGTGCTGTTTGATTGGGGCTACTTCAGCGATAAAGAGAACAGCTTCCCGCAGGCGCTGCTGGATACTCTGGTGAAACGTGCCGATCTACCGGGATATCTCGGTAATTGTCACTCATCGGGCACGGTGATCCTCGACCAGCTCGGCGAAGAGCACATGAAAACCGGCAAGCCGATTTTCTACACCTCGGCGGATTCGGTTTTCCAGATTGCCTGCCATGAAGAGACCTTTGGCCTTGACCGTCTGTACGAACTGTGTGAAATCGCCCGTGAGGAGCTGACCAATGGTGGCTACAACATCGGTCGCGTGATTGCGCGTCCGTTCGTGGGCGACAAAGCGGGTAACTTCGAGCGTACCGGCAACCGTCATGATCTGGCGGTGGAGCCGCCTTCAGCGACCATGCTGAAAAAACTGGTTGATGAGAAGGGCGGTGAAGTGATTTCGGTGGGTAAAATTGCCGATATCTACGCCGAGCAGGGCATCACGCAGAAAGTCAAAGCCACCGGCTTAGACGCGCTGTTCAACGCTACCATCGAGCAGATGAAGAAAGCGCCAGATACTTCGATTGTGTTCACTAACTTCGTTGATTTTGACTCAACGTGGGGACATCGTCGCGATATCGCCGGTTATGCGGGCGGACTGGAGTTGTTCGATCGTCGTTTGCCAGAGCTGATGGAATTGGTGAAAGAGGGCGACATTCTGATCCTCACCGCCGATCACGGCTGCGATCCAAGCTGGAAAGGCACCGAGCACACGCGTGAGCACATTCCGATTCTGATCTACGGCCCGAATGTGAAGCCAGGATCGCTGGGATACCGCGATACCTTCGCGGATATCGGCCAGACCATCGCAAAATATTTTGGCCTGTCCAGCATGGACTACGGCAAGAGCATGCTGTAAAACAGCGCCCCAAATTTAATAAGGAAAATAACCATGGCAACGCCTCATATTAATGCAGAAATGGGTGATTTCGCGGACGTCGTGCTGATGCCAGGCGATCCGCTGCGCGCAAAGCACATTGCGGAAACCTTCCTCGAAGATGTGGTGGAAGTGAACAACGTGCGCGGCATGCTGGGTTACACCGGGACTTATAAAGGCCGCAAGATTTCGGTGATGGGTCACGGCATGGGCATTCCATCCTGCTCGATCTACACCAAAGAGCTGATCACCGATTTCGGCGTGAAGAAGATTATCCGTGTTGGTTCTTGCGGCGCAGTGCGCGCAGACGTGAAACTGCGTGACGTGGTGATTGGTATGGGTGCCTGCACCGATTCCAAAGTGAACCGCATGCGCTTCAAGGATCACGACTTCGCGGCGATTGCTGACTTCGACATGGTGCGTAACGCCGTTGATGCCGCGAAAGCGCTGGGCGTTGATGCGCGCGTGGGTAACATCTTCTCCGCCGATCTGTTCTATACGCCAGATCCGCAGATGTTCGACGTGATGGAGAAGTACGGCATTCTGGGTGTGGAGATGGAAGCGGCGGGTATTTACGGCGTGGCAGCAGAGTTTGGTGCGAAAGCGCTGACCATCTGTACCGTGTCGGACCACATCCGCACCCACGAGCAGACCACGGCGGCTGAGCGTCAGACCACCTTCAACGATATGATTAAGATCGCGCTGGAGTCAGTGCTGCTGGGCGATTGATTTTTTCCCTCACCCTAACCCTCTCCCGCACGCGGGAGAGGGGATTGATCGAGCTCACATATGGCAGCGTCTCCCTCTCCCCGGGGTGAGGGCACCATCCCGTAAACATCTGACACACTTTTACCCAGGCTTGTGCATCTTCGTGCTGGCTCTGAAACAATCTCTGCTTATCATTAGCGTGATAACAAAGAGATTAAGCCCACCTGATGAATTTCCGTAATTTCGAAGCAGAAGAAAAGCTGTTTGCCCGCCGTGCGATTGTCGCTTTTGCCCTGGTTGTCATCTGCTTTACCATTTTAGGCATCAACCTGTATCGCCTGCAGGTCGATCAGCACAGCTATTACCAGACGCGTTCCAACGAAAACGACATCAAAATGATCCCCATCGCGCCCACGCGTGGATTGATCTTCGATCGCAACGGCATTCCGCTGGTGCGCAACGTCAGCTGGTATGACATTCACATCACACCGTACAAAATCGACAATATGCAGGAAACGCTGAAAGAGCTGACGCCGATTGTCGATCTTACGCCGGAAGAGATTGAAACCTTCGAGCATGAACTCAAACAGAACAGCCGCTACAAGCCGGTTGAACTGAAAGCGGAACTGACTGACGAAGAAGTCGCGCGCTTCGCCGTCAATCAATTCCGCTTTAGCGGCGTCACCGTCGATACCTATCAGGACCGTGAATATCCTTACGGTGCCGACCTGGCGCACGTACTTGGCTATGTTTCGAAAATCAACGATAACGACTACAAACGCCTGAACGCAGAAGGCGTTGGCGAGAACTACGCGGCTGACCACAACATCGGTAAGCAGGGCATTGAAGGCTATTATGAATCGCTGCTGCACGGCAAAACCGGCTATCAGGAAGTGGAAGTGGATAACCACGGCCGCATCGTGCGCGTGCTAAAAGAGGTGCCGCCGGTGGCCGGTCAGAACATCACGCTGACGCTCGATCTGCATCTGCAGCAGTACGTCGAGAGCCAGCTAGCCGGGCAACGTGCGGCGGCGCTGATTGAAGATCCGCACGACGGCAGCGTGTTAGCGATGGTTTCCGCGCCGAGCTACGATCCCAATCCGTTCGTCAAAGGCATCAGCTACAAAGCCTATAAAGCCCTGCTGCAGGATAAAGACCTGCCGCTGATCAACCGCGTTACGCAAGGCTTGTATCCACCGGCGTCCACCGTGAAGCCTTATATGGCGATGTCGGCGCTGCTGACCAAAGTCATCACGCCGAGCTTTACCCTATTTGGCGCGCCGACCTGGACGCTGCCGGGCACCGATCGTAAATATCGCGACTGGAAAAAAACCGGTCACGGCATGCTGGACGTCACTAAAGCCATCGAAGAGTCGGCGGACAGCTTCTTCTATCAGGTGGCGTTTATGATGGGCATTGATCGCATCCACACCATGCTGAGCCAGTTTGGCTACGGCAAATCGACCGGCATCGATCTTAACGAAGAGTACGCTGGATTGCTGCCGAGCCGCGAATGGAAGCAGAAGGTGCACAAACACGTGTGGTATCAGGGCGATACCGTTTCAGTGGGCATTGGGCAAGGTTATTGGGTGGCGACGCCGATTCAGATGGTGAAAGCGATGGTGGCGCTTATCAACAACGGGCGTGTGATCAATCCCCATCTGCTGGAGAAATCACAACGCGGCAAGGAGGTGCAGCTCTACCAGGCAAAACTACCGCAGCCGCAGATTGGCGATGCTAAATCGCCGTATTGGTCGCTGGTGCGCCACGCCATGTTCGGTATGGCGAATGCGCCGAACGGCACCGGCTACAAATACTTTCACACCGCGCCGTACGGCATTGCGGCGAAATCCGGCACCTCGCAGGTATTCAGTCTGAAACAGAATCAGGTGTATAACGCCAAAATGACGCCGATGCGCCTGCGCGACCACATCTTCTACACCGCGTTTGCGCCGTTTAACGATCCCAAAGTGGCGGTGGCGTTGATACTGGAAAACGGCGGCAACGAAGGCGTCACGGCGGCGCCGCTGATGCGCAATATTCTCGACCACATTTTTATGCCGGAAGCCACACCGCCGCCGGTGGCGACGGCGGCGCACTAAACCATGCGGCCTTGGCAGGTTATTGTCATGCCGCCTGGTTTGTGGGGTCGCGGTGCATTGCGACCTGCAACGCATCACTCCTCTCGCAATGTCGCGGTAACATGCCCAATCGCGCGCACCACTTCGCTGGAACTGTCACGAATATCCGCCATCATGCCGCCAGCTTCTTTCGCCAACCCCACGCCCTGATCGGCGCGTTTCAGGTTGGAGGCGATACCTTTCAGCGCTTTCTCCGCCAGCGTATGGTTCTGCTGCACCATGTTCTCAATTTCGGTGGTGGCGCGGTTGATGTTGGCAGCCAGCGTGCGCACTTCATTGGCCACCACGGCAAAGCTGCGACCATGCTGACCGGCACGCGCCGCTTCCACCGCGGCGTTCAGCGCCAGCAGGTTGGTTTGATCGGCAATCCGGCGAATACTCTCAACAATGGCGCCAATGCGATCCGACGACTGACTCAGATCGTTGATATCACCAGAAATGCCGTGCAGCTCGCCCGCCAAATCATTCATGGTCTGCACGCTGTTCTCAATCACCGTGGCGCCAAGGCGCGTGCTTTCGCTGGTTTGCAGCGCGGTTTGATACGCCTGCTGCGCCGCGTCGCGCTCTTGCTGATTCTTCTCCACCTGCGCGGTGACATCGGTAGCGAACTTCACCACTTTGTACAGCTCGCCGGTTTCGTTAAACACCGGGTTGTAAGTGGCGCGCAGCCACACCGTTTGGCCGCGCTTATTCACGCGCTGGAACTGGCCGGAGATAAATTCGCCCTGATTCAGCTTGTGCCAGAAGCGGCGATATTCGTCGCTGTTGCGCATCTCCGGCGGGCAGAACTGGCTGTGATGCACGCCGATCACTTCTGACGCGTTATAGCCCATGGTTTTCAGGAAGTTGTCGTTGGTCATCAACACTTCGCCCTTGAGATTGAAGGCAATCACCGCCATCGAACGCTCAATCGCAGTGGTCATGGCGCGCTGCTCTTGCGCATCCATGATGCGCGCGGTGATATCGCTCGCCAGCTTGACGATTTTAATCACGCGGCCGCTGCGATCCTGCACCGGCACGTAATTCGCCTCCAGCCAGATAGGACGGCTGTGTTTTGCCACGCGCAGGAATTTATCGCTGAAGCCTTCGCCGCGATTCAGGCGTCGCCAGAAGTCGCGGTATTGCGGTGAGTTGAGCATATCGGCGGTGCAGAACATGCTGTGATGCTGACCAACAATCTCTTTGAGCGTGTAACCCATGCGCTCGAGAAACAGCTCATTGGCGGTAAGGATCTTACCTTCTGGGGTGAATTCGACCATGGCGATGGCATCTTGTAATGAACTGAGCGTTGCCTTGCTGTGACCGCGTTTTTGCCACGCAAGGCGTGACAGTATTCCTGATGTAATAGTGCTGAACATGGTGGACCTTATTATTGGTATCGGTTGTCAGCAAGGTTATCGGCACAAGCGACTAAAAATTCACCTATACCAGCGATAGGCGAATGAATTTTTACCGGTTGGTCTGAAGGTTGCTGTAAAAGGCATCAGTCAGCTGATTTTTGCCGAAAAGCGTTTGACGGTGCCGCGCGAGTAGGGTTTAATGCGCCCCGTTGCCCGGATAGCTCAGTCGGTAGAGCAGGGGATTGAAAATCCCCGTGTCCGTGGTTCGATTCCGCGTCCGGGCACCAACATTCTGAAAACCCAGCTTATGGCTGGGTTTTTGCTTTTCTGGGTTTCATCACTCTTCATACAACCTTGCGACGATTACGGCTCGATGCGGTGCTTGAGTCTCAGTATCTCAAAAGCAGGAAAGGTTGTTCTAAGCGGTTGGACGCTCGTTCCAAGCATCGGTGTACTGGATGTTGCCATCCACAATTCGCCACGTGATTTTTTCATACTGCAAACTGACGCTTTCCGTATGGTTTAGTTTGTCATTGCCTGCAAGCTTCACATTTGCCACGCCGCAGTTAACGCCGGTGACTTTCACGTATTCCATCAGCACTATGTAATAGCAAACCTCCTGGCCAGCATCGCTAATGTTATAGAAGCGAAGTTCAGCGCTTTTTAGCGTCTGCCCGGTGGCTGCTGCCTTGTACAGATAAGGCGTGGAGCTATCCACTTCTTTCTCAATCATCATTGATGAATGCTGGCGCGTACCGGTGATCCTACCGTTAGATCCGTCCACTGGCAGGTTGATGCCGTGGGTCATGCCGATAATTTCAATGCTGCCTTCACGGTCGTGAACATCGACAGATCCTCGAATATCTGCGCCACCATCATCTTTAAGCCACATATACGGAGGGATTGGCATTTTACTTGCTCCGTATTTTTTTGATCAACTTCATGGTTATTAAGTAAACAGCCGTGGTGATGGACACCACGATGACAACATCAATGTAGAAATAGGCGTCGTAGAGAGTTTCAATGTTGGATTCGCCGCTGATAAACACGGCAACCTTTCGTGCGAAATTCAGTGAGATGTAGGTTTCAGCGCCACCGAGCGATCTGCCCACAGCCAGCGTTATTAGTATGAAGAAAACGCATTTTGCGGCCCTACGGGCAAGTGTTTGAGCCATTGGCAACAACCTCAATTAATTCTCGGGCCATCAGCGAAGGCTTGCCTGGCACGGGCACCATTAATGTGTTCATAAACGCCTGGCGGATACGCGCATAATCGGAGTTGTGGGGGGATGGTGATGCAACCTTCTGACACGGTTCCTGGATGAAGCCGGAATAATTCGCGGCGCACGCCCTCATACCAGGTTTCGTCGTCAATGGCTGCATCCTCCCGATAGAGTGCAAACCATTCACTTCGGCCAAAAGCCACGCCTTTCGTGTACTTGTTCCAGGCGTCCTGTAATTCCGCCTTTCGCTTACCAAAGAAACCACCCGCGCCGCGGTCGACAACCCAGTATTTCCCGGGTGGCAATGGGCCGTCACCCGAAACTGCGCCGCATCCACCTCGATTTCGATAAGCGCCGTTACCAGAAAACGCCATGAAAACGCCGACGCCATAGATGTTTAATGGTGCGTAATCCGCGCCGTTCAGAATAAGTGTTCCATTCAATGCCATCGTTCCCTCATTAACCATGTAATAACCGTGGGTGATAGTAACAATGAATGGAATATAGTGCCAAAAATTGTTAGGGATTCTTATGGGTTGATCTAACGTTTTGAACTAATGTTTTTTTGAATGGCGTAGTTTTTATTTTTTTATTTAATATAAAACAGTTGGATATAAGTATTTATCTCTAAAATTTGTTTGATAAAATCAGCACTGCCAATTGAATTATTGATAAGCCTGTAAAAAGGTTAACTCCAGAAATCAGCCTTACCACAGCAGCTATGTCCAAATAAAGAATCGCTTGTCGCCCACAACAATCCTTCATAAATTCTTTCACACCCCAACAAAATTAACGTAGGCCGCAGAGATGAGTGAGTTCGTCGTAGAAGAGTGGAACAAAGAGGGTTATTTGATCAGCACGGACGAAAATAAACTGGACCTCGCCGCCATACACCGTTATCTCACCACTTCGACATGGGCAGCAGGCATTGATGAAGAGACGGTCAATGCTTCGATACAAAACAGTCTTAACTTTGGTCTTTACCATCAGGGCGAACAGATTGGCTTTGCGCGGTTAATCACGGATTACGCCACCTTCGCTTATCTGTGCGATGTTTACGTGCTCGACGCGTATCAGGGAAACGGCCTGGCACGCTGGTTGATGGCGTGCATTCATGCGCATCCGGTTTTTGCGCGGCTGCGCAGAATTACGCTGTTCACCAGCACGGCGCCGTGGCTGTATGAAAAGTTTGGCTATCAACCGGTTAACCAGCCGAATTACGCGTGGACGATTACCCGGCCTGAGATCTACAAAAACAAAGCGTGATAAATCTCACAGCGCCAGCTGAATCGCCTGCACCTCATCCTCCTGCTGCGCCGGCCGCGCGCAGCAGATCAGCACTTCATCATCCGCCACTTGCGCGCTCGGTGGCGTTGGGTAAGTCACCGCGCCTTGCAGCAGTTTGGTTTTACAGCTGCCGCAATGTCCGGCGCGACAGCTGTACGCTGGGCTCAGGCCACGCGCTTCAGCCAGCTCAAGCAGCGAACCGGTATCCGGCGTCCAACGCGCCTCTTTCAGTGAATCCATGAACTTCACCGGCACCGATTGGGTTGCTATCGGCAACAGCGGTTTTGCTTCTTTAACAATATCGTTGGTGCGCTGCAGCGACGATGGCCCAAAGGCTTCGGCGTGAATGCGATCGTCGGCGATATTCAAGGCGCGCAGCCCGTCGTACAGCGCCTGGGTAAATTGCGGCGGACCGCACAGATAGAAGTCGTAATCGTTAAACGGCAGCACCCGCGAGAGCAGCGCCATATCGATGCGGCCGGCAAAATCGTAATCAACATCCGGTTCTGCATCCGCCGTCTGGCTTAGCACGCGCACCAGTTTCACCGCGCCGTGCGCCGCCGCCAGCAACTGGTCGAGTTCGCGCACAAAAGGGCGCTCGGCTTTGCTGCGCGCCGACTGGAACAGAAACGTAGGGCGCAGGCGCTGTTTGCGCACTCCTTCGTATATCAGATGTCGCAGCATCGCCAGCATCGGCGTGATGCCCACGCCAGCGGCAAGCAGCACCGCCGGACGCGGTTCGCTGGCGTCGAGAGTAAAATCACCCGCCGGCGCACGCGCTTCCAGCGTATCTCCGGTGTGGAGATGATCGTGCAGGTAACGCGAAACCGCGCCATCGCGCTTGACGCTGATGCGGTAAAAATTCTCCGATGGCGCGACCGAAAGCGTGTAGGCGCGCATCAGCGGCTTATCCGTACCGGGCAACTGCAGGCGAATCGGCAGATGTTGACCGGCCAGATGCGGCAACAGACCCGCGCCATCATCCGGCACTAAATGAAACGAGCGGATCGTGGCGCTCTCATCCACCACCTTAATCACCTTGAACGGACGCCAGCGCGAAGCCAGATCTGCTGCACGCAGGCGTTCGGCGGCGGCTTGCCAGTCGCCGGTCATCAGCGAACTGGGTGCGACGCCATCCGGCGGCGTTAACCAGCGTAAGGCGAGGGCGGCACGACGACGCACGATACGGCGCGCACGAAACGTCCACAGCCGCTCGGCACCCTGAAAGGCGGCGATCTCGGGCGAGTCGAGAATCACTTCGGCATCGCCGCTCAGTTGCAGCGTGTCGCCGCTGGCGTAATCAACAAACAGCAATCCCGCTTTGCCATTCTGGTGAATGTTGCCCAGCGTGGAGAAAAACAGATTGCCGTTGAAGTCGGGAATGGTCAGCAGGCCATCTTCACTGACGCGCACGAAACCCGGTTTACCACCGCGATGCGAGGCATCAACCTGGCGTTCGGCATAGCTGGCGACGTAAAAGGTATCCGCCGCGCCGATGCTGGCGCGCGCGGCATCATCCAGCGCGCTCAGGGTTTCCACCTCACCGCGATAAGGTTCGGCGGGAGGATGTGCAAAGTGAAAGTCACGCAGCTGGATATAGCGCGGGCAGTTGCCAAAACTCTGTTCCACCTGCACGCGAAAACCAGCGCCAATCGCCTGCAGCACGCCGTTCATGCGGTTACGTCGCCGCGTATGCAGTTCGATGCCCAGCAGCCCAATCGGCGCGCCATCCTGCATGCCCGCCGCCGCGGGATCGCCTTGATGCGGACGCGCCTCGATATCCAGCGTGGTGGCATTCGGCGAGAAGATAAAACCGGGTTGGCCTTCCAGCAGCGTGGCCCACGCATCGCCGTGCGCATCCACGCTGCCCGCCACAATAAACGGCAGCTGCGCGTAGAAGTCGCGGTGTTGATCGGGCATGTGATCGCGGATCACGCGCTGGCCGACGTCCGCCATGCGCTCCGCCACACCCGCCTGTTGCTGAAGCGCAATTTCACCCTGATGCCAAACCGGTAGTTTCTTGCTCATGATGGTGGACTCAGGCGATGCTGCGCAGGCCAGCCGCAGTTTGAGGGAAGGGCACAAAGCCCGGCAGCGCTTCGATGCGACGCAACAGCGCGTTCACCGCCGGATAGCCGGAGAGATCGACATTGCCTTCTGGCGCACCCACGATATAGCTGTACTGCGCAACGTCGGCAATAGTCGGGCGATCGCCAACCAGCCATTCACGGCCTTCAAGATGCTGCTCAATGCGTGACAGCACCAGATGCGCGCGGGCAATCACCTCTTCAGGATTGAACGGGCGGCCAAACACGGTAATCAAACGCGCCGCGGCTGGACCAAAGGCGATATCACCGGCTGCCACGGTGAGCCAGCGCTGTACCGCCGCCGCGCCCTGCGCATCTTCCGGCAACCATTCGCTGCGACCGCTTTTCTTCGCCAGATAGACCAGAATGGCGTTGGAATCGGCAATAAACACGCCGTCATCTTCCAGCACCGGCACCTGACCAAACGGATTCATGGCGAGGAATTCCGGCGTTTTGTTTTCGCCAGATTTGAGATCAACATCGATGACTTCATGCGGTAAATCCAGCAGCGACAGGAACAGACGTGCGCGGTGAGCATGACCAGAAAGCGGGAAGTGATAGAGTTTCATGTTGCGGTTCCTTAGGTGTTGCTCGGGATAATCCCGAGCCTTGCCATAAGGTTCGCACAGACAATTTAGCGGCAGAATAGCCGGGTTAGCGAAGTCATTGTTGCGAAAAATGGAAGAATCGTGCCGGAGCTACTTCTTAGCTTCCACGCCTGGCGTAGCGGAGCGAATCAAATACTGTTCGGTCACGTCCGGCAAATGCGTCAAGGTCCAGTCGGCCATGGCGATTTCCTGCTCGCGGATGCGCGAGAAGATATCGGCACTTTCGTGATCGTTGAGATGCTGCGCCGCCGCAATCAGTGAGGTGTAGCTGGCAATCTCAAGGTGCTCAAACACGTGGCCGCTGATCGCGCCTTTCACCACTTCATCTTCCACCATCACGCCGCCAATCGACTGACCGAAAGCGGAGATTTTGCCGGCGAGATCTTTCAATACCGATTGAGAAGTGGAGTAGCGATCGATCACGCTCTGCACCAGCGTCTGATGTTCACGGGTCTCAACAATATGCTGTTCGATACGCAGTTTAAGGTCGGGATAGTGTTCAAGGCGCGAGGCCATTTTTTCCAGCATGCTTTCAGCCTGTTTTTCCATGGCATGGGCATCTTTTACCCAATCGAGAAAGTGCTCTTCGCTGTTGTGGCTCATAATATTTTCCTGACAAATAAATAAAAGGAGATTGCGGCTGTTGCCGAATTACCGGCCGTTATGCGGGAGATTTATCGACGACTCGACGGCTTTTTTTACCGCCTTTTCGTCCCGCTTCAATCGCACGCTCTGGATTATTACGAAAATTGCCGCCGCTTAATTGGCCGCCTTTTTTACCCGCTTCGCGGGCTCTTTCCGGGTCCATGGCAAAATTGCCAGAACCGCCACGTGGTGTTGTCATAATGAATACCTCAGATAAAGGGGATAACGCATATTTCATTTGCTACTTAAGGTTAGCCCTAAAAGCCAAACGTACAACCAATTGCAATTAGGAATTATCCTAAGATGGTTGAAATCGTTAAGTTATTTTACATACTTAAAATAATTTGATTTGGCAAAAAAGATAATTAAAGCTTCGCGATTAATGGGTGAGAGAAAATAATTGACCGCTGCGCTTATAACTTTTTTCTCTTCCAACGTGATGAAATAAATTAACATTCCTGATGCTTTTATTTATTTCTCAAACAGAGAGTGGCGACCAGATCATTAGCCATAATCTTAAAAGGGGTTTAATAAATATAAATGCTAATAAAAAAGGGATTATTTTAAGCGAAGCGCACTATTTCTGCTTTTTAACCATAAATAGTGCGTTGGGATTATTTTACCAGCACCTGCGCACCGGCGTTTTTCTCCAGTCGCATTACGTCAAACAGCGACAGCAGCACCAACAGCGCCACACCGGCGAAGGCGATATGAATATCGCTTTGCGCAATTTCGCTATGCTCCTGCCACAACATGGATGCGCGCAGGAACAGCGCCGCCAGCGCAATACCCGCGCTCATGCTGAACTGGAAGAAGATGCTGAACACCACCGAGGCATCGCTCATCTTGTTTTGCGGCACATCGGCGAAGCCCAGGCTGTTGTAGCAGCTGAACTGCAGCGAGCGCGACAGCCCGCCAACAAACAGAATCGCGGCAATCGCGAAGTAGCCCAGCGACGGATTGAGCAGCAAGCAGCCGAGCATCGCTGCAAGGCTGATCATGCCATTGAACATCAGCACGCGACGAAAGCCCCAGCGCTTCATCAACCAGGTTGTCGCTGGCTTCATCGCCAGGTTTCCGGCAAATACCCACAGCACCATCGCACCGGCCTGCGCCGCGCTCCAGCCAAAGCCAAGCTGAAACAGCAACGGCAGCAAATAGGGCACCGC
Source organism: Pantoea sp. y20 (assembly GCF_054903455.1). Lineage (NCBI taxonomy): Bacteria > Pseudomonadati > Pseudomonadota > Gammaproteobacteria > Enterobacterales > Erwiniaceae > Pantoea > Pantoea sp. y20. Next base: position 3,490,552 of record NZ_CM142816.1, on the reverse strand, counting down.
GTTGATCGAGGCGCGGAACAACGAGCCGCCAATCACCGCATTACGGAAGGTGGCAATTTTCATCGCGCTAAACGGCAGCAGCGGCTGCGCATCGCGGAAGCTGTGGCGATACGCCAGCCAGCTGCACAGCATGCCCAGCAGCAGCAACGGAATGCCAAAACTGAGATGCATCTGTCCCAGCGCTTCCAGCGCGATAATTAATGAGGTGCAGGCGGTGGCGGTAAGCACAAAGCCGCGCACATCAAACGGCCGCCGCTGTTCGCTTTTAAACTGCGGCACCAGATAAGCGGTGGCGATAATGGCGAGGATGCCGAGCGGAATATTGAGCCAGAAAATCCACGGCCAATGCCCGTAAGTAACAATCAATCCGCCCAGCGGCGGGCCAAGCACCGGCGCAATCAAACCCGGCCAGGTAATAAAGGCGATGGTCTTCACCATGTCCTTTTTCTCCGTGACGCGCAGCACTACCATGCGACCGACCGGCACCATCATCGCGCCGCCAATCCCTTGCAGAATGCGACTCAGCGTGAACGTCGGCAGCGTGTCGCTCAAGCCGCAAAGGATCGAGGCGAGGGTGAAAATCAGGATGGCGCTGGCGAATATCGTGCGCGCGCCAAAGCGCTCCGCCAGCCAGCCGCTCATCGGAATGAACACCGCCACCGCCAGTAAATACGCGCTGACGCCAATGTTCAGCGCTACCGGGCTGGAGGCGAAGTCGCGCGCCATCTGCGGAATCGCGGTGGTGATCACCGTGGCATCGAGGTTTTCCATAAAGAAGGTCACGGCAACCAACAACGCTAACAGCAGGGTGCGATGGGAATTCGGTCGGGCTTCTCTGCCTGAGTCGATCATGCGAGGTCCTGCGAAAACAGAAGGATGCAAAGACTTTTAATGAAAAGCGCAGCAGGTGCAAATCAAAATCACAGAATGCATGAGTCGTAGCGGCGCAATTCATTGCGCGATAAATCGCGCCGCTAAGCAATGTGCGATGACAGGATGCGCACTGGATAAAATCAGATGGCTTCTGCCACAGTAGCTTTTGCCTCAATAAACTCCACCACCGCACGCGTTACCTCAGCGGTATTCGCCGTGCCGCCGACATCCGGTGTCAAAATGCCCTGAGCGCAGACATATTCAATACCTTGCATAATCAGCGCCGCAGCATCCCGCTCGCCGAGATGCTCCAGCATCTGCACCGCCGTCCAGAACGTGGCGATCGGGTTGGCGATGCCTTTGCCGGTGATATCAAACGCCGAGCCGTGAATCGGTTCGAACATCGACGGGAAGCGACGTTCAGGATCGATATTGGCGGTGGGCGCCACGCCCAAACTGCCCGCCAGCGCTCCGGCCAGATCCGACAAAATATCGGCGTGCAGATTGGTGGCGACAATGGTATCGAGGCTCTGCGGATGCAGCGTCATGCGATGCGTCATCGCATCCACCAGCATTTTGTCCCACTGCACATCCGGGAACTCCTGCGCCACTTCGGCGGCAATCTCATCCCACATCACCATGCCGTGACGCTGGGCGTTGGATTTGGTCACCACCGTCAGCAGCTTGCGTGGGCGTGACTGCGCCAGTTTGAAGGCATAACGCATTATGCGCGTCACGCCAACGCGGGTGAAGATCGCCACTTCGGTGCCGACTTCTTCCGGCAAACCACGATGCGCGCGCCCACCATTACCGGAATATTCGCCTTCTGAGTTTTCCCGCACAATCACCCAGTCGAGATCGCCGGGGCCGCGATTGCGCAGCGGCGAGGTGACGCCCGGCAGAATTTTGGTCGGACGCACGTTGGCGTACTGGTCAAAGCCCTGACAAATTGGCAAACGCAAACCCCACAGCGTGATGTGATCCGGCACGTCGGGCGCGCCGACCGCACCAAAGTAAATCGCATCAAACGTCTTCAGCGTTTGCAGGCCATCTTCCGGCATCATTACGCCGTGTTGCTTGTAGTAATCCGAGCCCCAGTCAAAGGTTTGCACCGTAAACGTCAGCTGCGGATCGCGGCGCGTCAAGGCGTGCAGCACGGCAACGCCAGCAGAGATCACTTCCGGGCCAATACCATCCGCAGGAATCGCGGCAATTGAGTAGTTACGCATGATGTTTCTCCAGTTAGGTCAATGTGTATGAGGATGAGCAAGCTCTGCGGGATGCGGTGTTTTGCCGCGGGCAGAGAGAATCAGAACTACAATCGCCGATAGCACCAGCAGCCCGGCAACAAAATAGAGTCCCCACGTATAGCTGCCCGTTTGCTGACGGATCACGCCAATCATCATCGGGCCGACAAAACCGCCAAGGTTGCCGATAGAGTTGATGGTGGCGATGCCCGCGGCCGCCGCGGGACCGCTCAGGAACAGCGTCGGCATGCTCCACAGCGGCGGTTTGGAGGCGCTGATGCCGACGGTGACCAGCGTCAGGGCGATAATCACCGTAAACAGCGTGCTGACGTTCCCGGCATAAATCAGTCCGGCAGCCGCCAGCAAACAGGCACCGATAACATGCCAGCTGCGCTCTTTGGTGCGGTCCGAATGGCGCGCCCACAGAATCATGCCGATCACGCCCAGTACCGCCGGGAAGGCGTTGAGGAAACCAATTTCTATTGAGGACGCGCCGAAGCTGCGGATGATTTGCGGTGACCAAATGCCCAACGTGTACAAGCCTGCGGATGTGCCGAAATAGACCAGCGCCAGCGCTAACACACGCTTATCGGCCAGTCCGCGCCAGGCGCTGCTGTGGCTTTGATTGGCCGCGCGCGCCTGTTCTTCGGCCTGCATGGTCTTTTCCAGCCACGCCCGTTCTTCATCGGTGAGCCACTTGGCTTTCGCCGGGCGATCGGTGAGGTAAAACAGCACCACGATGCCGAATATCAGTGCCGGTATCGCTTCCAGCACAAACATCCATTGCCAACCGGCGTAGCCAAGCAGGCCATGCATCTCCAGTAATGCGGCGGAAATGGGCGAACCTAACGCAGTGGAAAGTGGGGCCGCAGCCATAAAGATGGCGGTGACCTGCGCACGTTTTGCCGCCGGGAACCAGTAGCTGAGATAGAGGATGATGCCGGGGAAGAAACCGGCTTCTGCCACGCCAAGCAGAAAGCGCAGCAGGTAGAAGCTGGTGGTGCCCTGCACAAATGCCATGCAGCCGGAAACCAATCCCCATGTGATCATGACGCGCGCAATCCAGATGCGGGCGCCGACTTTATGCAGAATTAAATTCGACGGTACTTCAAACAGAAAATAACCGAGGAAAAAGATTCCAGCGCCAAAGCCAAATACCGTGGGCGAGAAACCTAAATCCTGATTCATAGTTAATGCAGCAAAACCAATATTGACGCGATCGAGAAAAGCGATGAAGTAGAGCAGCATGATGAAGGGCACAATGCGTAACGTCACTTTACGCATCACCCTTTTTTCGAGGTGAGAGTTCATATTAAAGTGCTCCAGATTGTGTAGGGTGGTGTTATTTTTTTGTAATCGAGTTCAGTATGCAGTTTTGCTTTGGCTTATCATCAGATGTGGATTATATAAACTATTTGCATAATCAGCGGGTGAGGGGAATGTGGATATAAATCAATTGCGTTGCTTTATTGCGGTCGGTAAAGAACTGCATTTTGGCCGCGCCGCACAAAAGATGGAAATGATGCCTGCGTCACTTTCTCGCTTCATTCGTTTACTGGAAGAGGACCTCGGCGTGCGTCTGTTAAATCGATCGACGCGTAATGTTTCATTAACTGCCGAAGGCGCGCTCTTTTTTGACGACGCCAGCAAATTAATCGATCAATTTGATGCGCTGGCGAAACGTTTTAAAGTGGGATTAAAAGATGAACGCCGCACATTACGTATTGGTGCGATTGATAGTGCCGCGCGTGGGTTAGTTCCGGCGTTACTTAATTTATTTGTTCCGCTGCATCCGCACAGCGATATTCATATTATTGAAGACAAAACCATTAATTTAATTCCGAAATTAAAGTTGGGTTGGCTGGATATGATTTTTATTCGCGAGCCGCAAAGTATTGATGCGTCATTAGCGGTGCGCTTTATCACGCGCGAAAGCTGCGTGCTGGCGGTGCCGATTCAGCATGCGCTGGCGGCTCGTGAACGGGTGGCGGTGGCTGATTTTCAACACGAAGCGATGATCATTCCAGACCGGCGCACACGCCCGCACAGTCACGATCTCACCATGAGCCTGTTTAAACTGGCGGGATTCACGCCGCACATCGCGCAGTTTGCCGAAGAGAAACAAACCATCCTGAGCCTGGTTGCTGCGGGGCTGGGATTGGCGGTGGTGCCCGCCTCGTATCGCACCATGAACAGCGACAGCGTTAGCTATATTGCGCTGGATCTGCCGGAGCAGATTAAAGGATTGCCATTGAGCATTGCCTGGCAGAAGGGCAACGAAGATAGTTTTCTACTGGATATGCTGCGTTTGTTGCGTGAGCATCATGGCGAGTTGACGGAGAATTTGTGATAAAAATATTTTTAAACTCAAATGTAATTTAAGAGAAACATAAGGTCTTATTAAGCAGCTTAAATTGAAGCATGCTTTTGAAAGAGTCGCTTAAACAATTCTCGAACAATTTTTTTCGACAACTTGAAAGTTAAAGTTAAATCTAAAGATAATGATTTTATCTTTAGATTTATGAGTTAATTTGAGCCTTCGATTTGTCTAATAATGCTTAATGCGTGTGCTTTTATAAAAGGTGGAGGCAAAGCATTACCAATCATCAATGAAATTGAACCTTTACCATGTTCAGGGATGAACTTGTAACTAATCGGAAACCCCTGTAAAAGCGCGGCTTCTCTTAATGATATTGCCCTATCCTTTTCAGGGTGAATAAAACGTCCCTTCGATGGATTATTGCATCCGCTAGTAATTGTAGGTGATGGATCATCCCATTGCATTCGACCATAAACATCATAGAATCCATTTGATTTTCTATGACATTCAAGTTGTAGGTGTGGAGGTAATGAAGTTCTGCTACCTCCATTTTTGGGGATGTTTTTAATTATCTCCATTACTTTTTGAGAACGTTTATCAGTTAAACTATGTATGTTATCATTCTCAGGAATTTCTTTTTTTCCAATCGCATCTCTTACAGTTTTAAATTTTGATGACTTAGCTGCTAAATTAGGAATGCAACTTATAGAAGCTAATAAGATTAATCTTTTCCTTCTTTGAGGGACTGAATAATCTTTTGCATCGAGTACGTCAAATTTATAAGAGTAGCCCAATGTGTCTAATGAAAGGCAAAACTCATGAAATCTATGGTCTTTAATCAGTGTTGGGACATTTTCAAGCATGATGTTTTTAGGCTTCATGACTTTAATATATTCAAGAAAATAAAATATAAGATCATTTCTGGTATCTTCTGATGCAAATCCTTTATTTTTTGTTCTTAGACGTGAAAAGCCTTGGCATGGCGGGCATCCAGCTAAAAGATCTAATTCCCCAGGGGAAATGTTTAATTTATCAAGTGCTTCTTCAGGTGGTAAAGAGATTATATCCATATTGAACATTTTAGTTTTGGGATGATTCAATGTGTATGTTGTTGCAGCTTTTTTATCTAACTCAATAGCTGCCAAAACCTTAAAGCCAGCTTGAACTAAACCTTGAGATAAACCACCACACCCACTGAAAAGGTCAATAGCAGTATGTTTTTTATTGATAGTCTTGGCTTTTGATTTATCCACGCTGAATCCACTCCTTAACTTTAGATGCAATTATAACCAAATCAGCCGAATTGTCATCCATTTTATTTAAGTAGTGTTTTGATAGAGTAATTATCTCAAGTGACGAAATATCCGGATCGTTGTAGATTTGTTTTAATGCATTTTTATATTCTTCTGATGAATTATAAGTCGCGCTTTCATCTATAGAATTTAAAACGATAGCATCCGGACATAATCTTGGTAGGTAACTGAGATTATTATAAATCCATGACAAGTATTTTAATTTCATATCTGTTTCAGCAACTTTATTACCAGCTTTGTCATTTCCTCCATTTAATAAAAGTTGTGGTTTGCATTTGACTGTTTCTTTGATTTTTTCATCCAGCGTAAAGTATTCAGATGGTGGAATGGTGCTTGGATCATGAAAAGTTTCAAGTAGTTTTTGGTCGCCGTCAAGGTATACGAAACTTTTGGATTCTTTTATTATTAGTGTTGGGATAATATATTTTAAAATAGTATCGGCGCCACCAGGCGCAACAATTATTTCAATACTCAACTTTTCACCGGGGTCTAACTGTCTGGTTGCTCTTTCGATAACAGCTTTTGCCATCAAGTCTTCAACATAGATTGTAGTTTTATCATTATTTAAGCTTCCAAGTCTATTTAATGCAATTAGAGATGAGCAGCTATTCATAATCCTTGTTCTACCCATTCCATTACCTTCTAAAACTTTAATAGCATTGTTAGGTAATTCAGAAATCATATCACTTGAATGTGTGGAAATTATTATTTGTAATTTTTTTATGATGATCATTTCCAGTAAAAACGAAAGGAGTTCCCTTTGGGCTCCAGGATGTAAAGAAGTTTCTGGTTCATCGAGTAATACTAAAGTATTTTCATTAGAAGCTAACAATTCAGTAACAATTTTCACAATGGAAAGCTCACCACTTCCAGCATATGCTTCTGAATACTTTATTCCTCGGTCAAAGATAACGCTAAGGTCACTTCCATTTTGGCTAGGATATAAAGAATGTTCAATATAACGGGCTGAAATATACTTTCTACCTAAGATCCTTGAAACTATCTCCAGTTCATTATCATTTAATAATCTATTGCAGAATACTCTATCCCTGCCTCCGCCTAACTTCCATTCCTGAATGTTGTTGCTGGCAACTCGACTAAGTCGCTTTGCGCCCTTAAGCATTTCTTCATGTTTCTCACTTTGGCCAGTTGGCCCTTTATGAATTGAATAATTAATTTTGTCATCGAAATTCATTGTCCTGTCAAATGCGCCAATAACCATTTTCATATTCATGTAAAGAACTTCACGTTGCACTGGATTCCAGCGATCAGCATCTTTTCTTTCGTAAGGCTCTTTAGGCATTTTTTTCATATTATCACGAATGCTGATCTTCGTTGGTTCCCAGTATTCATAATTTCTGTTAACACGTTTCATTCGAGCTTTTCTAGTCTCAACAATATTATTGTATTTTTGATGCCAATGACCATATATATAGCGAGCAGGGTTTTTATTAATATCGATGATAGGATCTATATCAGTTGAAAACCAAAAACGTGATGTACTATATCTTTCAGGCATACCGTACAAAGCATGAAGAATTGAGCTTTTACCGCTTCCATTTGCGCCAACTAATGCAGTTAAAGGAAAGTCAAACGTAATTTTTGCGTTTTCTTCTAATCCTTTAAAGTTAGGGAATCTTGCGTGATGAATATAATTTTTAAATGCTTTTCCATTCATCATTTTTTGAATGTTTTCAATTAAATTCGAAACCGGAGGTTGTTTTTTGATTTTTTGGTTCATCAGCATATCCTAATGCAAAAATAAAATAATGGATTGTTTTGAGTTGTAACAAAATTTACTACTTTAAGAACGTTTTGTCTAATTTTTTAGATGGTAAATATAAGATGTTTGTAGTGTCTAGAGTGGGTTTGTTAAGGTGTGATTTAATAAAAATTTTTAAATCGTAATTTTAAATTTTATCTCTTAAGGATGGTTGTAATTAGGTTGATGCTTTAGATTTCATAATTAAGTGAAATGTTTAATGCTTTAAGTGATTGTATATACTTTACTTCCAGTAGCTAATTCCCACCACTCTCTCTATGATGAAAACTTTCCCGCGCCAATGTCGGGAACGATCAATGAGTTAGGGAAAAATTGCGCGATGACCATTTTAAACGACCTGGATTTGCGGCAGCTGGAAGCCTTTTCGGCGGTGATCTCTGCCGGTAGCGTCACGGCGGCGGCGAAGGCGCTCAATCGCTCGCAGCCGGCGGTGTCGCGTTTGATTCAGGAGCTGGAACAATCGCTGGGTTATCCGCTGTTTATCCGCAACGGGCCGCGCATTCATCCTTCGGAAGAGGCGCTGCAGCTGCATCAATACGTGCAGAAAGCGCTGCTCTCACTGCAGCAGATTCGCCTGCGCGCGCAGGAGATCGCCCATCAGCAGCATCGTCCGCTGAGCATCGCCGCCACGCCGGCATTGGCGGCGGGTTTGCTGCCGCAGGCGCTGGCCGCGCTGAATCTGCAGAACAAAGTGCAGATCATCAGCGAATCCGCAGTGCAGACGGCACATGCGGTGATCACTGCCGAAGCCGATCTCGGTTTATGCAGTTTGCCGCTGGAGCATCACGCGGTGGAGCTGCACTGGATTGGCCAGTCGCAATGCGTGGTGGCGCTGCCAGAGCATGACGAGCTGGCGGCGCAATCTCAGCTGTCGTTGAGCAGCCTGGCGGGACGCCGTTTGATTGCACCGTGGAGCCCGCAGCGGTTGCGCGGGCGCTACGAAAAGGCGCTGAAAATGGTCAAAACGCCGCTGCACGAAACCATCGAAACCAACTCCTCCGCCAATATTCTTGGCTGCGTGCGCGCCGGGCTGGGCGTGGCGATTCTCGAACCGGTCACCGGTTGGGGCATGCCGCTGGCCGGTGTGGCGATCCGTCCGATTGAGGAGGATATTCCCTACTACTTTGGCGTGATCACGCCGCAGGGAAGACAGATTTCAGCTGCCGCGCAGGCGCTGGTTGAGGCGTTAGCCAGCGTGGCCGCCGATTTGCTGCCGGGTTTTGAGCGTCTGCCCGCCAGCGAGCATCCGCGTATTATGCGGTTGATTAATCAGGATTAAATATCTCACCCCAATCGTATTTTGTAGCGGCGCAATGTTTTGCGCGATAAATCGCGCCGCTACGGAATGTACGTGATTTCAGTCATCAGCCTGCGTATGAAAATCTTCTTTTAAAAGCCTTATAACATTTCCGGCATAAGATATAAGAAATCCATTGGTCAAAAGCTGAGCGCGATTATTGACTCTGTTTTAGGGCAAGAGGATTATGCGAAACCTTAGCTCTTACTATGTGATTTAGTGATTAATGACCATTAACTATGTGTTATCAGGATAATGGAAATGCACAATCACTTACGCGATTTGGTGGTTTCGTCCGCACCCTGGCCGCCGCTTATTTCTGGGAAAACATGTATGACTTATGCCGCCGATGGCCTTGCCGCGCTGGAAGCTCAGCTTCAGCAGGATCTGGAATATCTTGAACTGCCCGCTAAATCCTGGGTGCCCGAGCGCACGCAGGATGGCGCACCCGTGCGTGACGTGGTGGTGATCGGCGCGGGCATGTGCGGGCTGGCGGCGGTGGCGAAATTGCAGTTCAGCGGCATCAGCAATGTGGTGGCGTATGACGCCGCACCCGCCGGGCTGGAAGGTCCGTGGGTGACCTTTGCGCGCATGGAAACGCTGCGTTCACCTAAATCTCTACAAGGCCCGGCGCTCGGCATGGCGCAACTGACGTTCCGCGCGTGGTTCACCGCGCAGTGGGGCAAAGAAGCCTGGCAAGCGCTGGATAAAATTCCCAAAGCGCAGTGGATGGATTATCTGATTTGGTATCGCAAGGTGCTGAATCTGCCGGTGCGCAACAATGTGCGCGTCACCCATATTGGCTTTGCTGGCGATCTGATTGCGCTCGATGTAAGCGGTGCCGAAACCGGCCGCATATACACTCGCCGCTTGGTGCTGGCCACCGGACGTTCTGGTCTTGGCGGCTTCGCCGTGCCGGATTTCCTGCAAGGTATTAGCCGCCAGTTCTGGGCGCACTCCGCTGACGACATTGATTTCTCAGCCCTAAAAGGCAAACGCATCGCGGTGATTGGCGCAGGTGCATCGTCAATGGATAACGCCGCCACCGCGCTGGAAAACGGCGCGGGCGCGGTGGATCTGCTGATTCGTCGCAAGCAGATGCCGCGCATCAACAAAATGACCGGCATCGGCAGTCAGGGCGTGGTGCACGGCATGCATCAGCTGCCGGACGCGTGGAAGTGGAAGTTTGTCGATTACACCGCCACCACGCAAACGCCGCCGCCGCGCTCCTCGACGCTGCGCGTATCGCGTCATGCCAATGCTCGCTTCTTGCTTAATTGCGGCATCAAAGCGGTTAAGCAAGAGGCCGATGGGCTGCTGATCGAAACCACGCAAGGCGCGCTGCGCTACGACTACCTCATTGCGGCTACCGGCTTTAGTAACGATTTCCACGACCGCCCGGAGTTTGCCGCGCTCGCGCCACATATCCGCAGCTGGCGCGACGGACGTTATCAGCCCGAAATGGGCGCGCCGCGAGCCAATCTGCTGGAAGCGCCGGATCTCGGCCTCGCCTTTGAATTCCGCGAACTGACACCAGGCGCATGCCCGCTGTTGGCGCACATTCACTGCTTCAACGATGCCGCGATGCTGACGCACGGCAAAGTCTCCGGCGATATCCCGGCGGTGAGCGCCGGTGCCGATCGTCTGGTGCGCGGCATTACCGCTTCGCTGTTTGCCGAAGACGTCGAGCAGCATTACGCCAACTTACAGGCTTTTGACACCCCTGAATTGCAGGGCGATGAATGGGTGGATTCCACGCCCTTACTCAACCAGGAGAACGCGCAGTGAGTGACGCAATTGATCGCGCAGTCGGCTTAAACGCTGAAGATGCGCTGTACGGCACGCGCCGCCTGCGCCCGGAATTTGTTGACGGCGCGGAGCAGTGCCGCATCTCGGTGCTGGCACCCAACGACGATCAGGGTTTAGCGCCGGATGTACGTTTTGCGCTGGCGCAGCGCATGGCGCAGCTGAATAACGATGCCGCGCTGCAACAGGATTATCAGACGCAGCTGGCGGCGTTGCAGCCGTCAGAGGCGCTGCTGGCGCTGGCGGCAGGCGCCGCCGATCTGCCAGAACCGCTGGCGACCATCGCGCGCCACGCCGATCTCATTACCCAGCAGCCAATGCACGCCACCGAGCAGCACATTCGCCTGCTGGAGCAAGCCGGATTGAGCAATCCGCAGATTGTGGCGCTCTCCGAGCTGATCGCTTTTATTAACTTCCAGACGCGCGTCGCGGCCGGATTACGTTTGTTGAGGTCTGCATGATTCCATCGGTTAATCTCAAGCCGCTGCACTGGCATCCGTATATCGCGCCGGTCGAGGTAGAAGAGGCCACGCCCGCGCAGCTCGATGCGATGAAAGTGACGCCATCCAATAAGAAGATCTCCGAATATGTGCGCACGTTAGCACACGATCCCGACAGCTACGTGGCGCGTACCGTGCTGTTCAACGCCATCATGTATGTCGATGGCGGGCTGGATCGCGCGGATCGTGAACTCGGCGCGCTGGGCGCGTCGATCGTCAATGGCTGCAAATATTGCGCGGTGGTGCATGCACGTCGTCATGCGCAGCTGGCCGAAAGTGATGCGGTGGTGAGCGCCATCTATTTTAATCGTGCGGATGTGCTCGGCGAGCGTGATGCGGCGATCTACCGTTTTGCCCGTCGCCTGTCGGTGACGCCGTCAGAAGCCAACGCCGAAGATATGGCGGCACTGCGCGCGGTCGGCATGAACGATCAGGAGATTATCGATCTGATCCACGCCATCGCCATTTTTGGCTGGGCCAACCGTCTGATGCATGTGCTTGGCCATGCTGACCTGCACAAATAAGGGCTGCTGCATGTTAGAACTCAACGATATTACGCTCTCTTACGGCAGCACGCCGATCCTGAAAGGTGTCGATCTGTCGGTGAAACGCGGCGATGTGGTGTCGATCATCGGGCCAAGCGGCACCGGCAAAACCACGCTGCTGCGCTGCATTAACTATCTGGCGAAACCGGCGTCGGGCACCATTCAGCTCGATCAGATCCGCATGGATTATCAGTCACCGGATAAAGCGGCGATCCAGGCGATCCGCCTGCGCACCGCGATGGTGTTTCAGCAGTTCAACGTGTTCAAAAACATGACGGTGCTGGAAAACGTGATGGATCCGCTGATCGTCATTCAACGCAAAAGCAAACAGCAAGCGCGCGATATCGCCGTGCAGGAGCTGGAGCGCGTCGGATTGTGCGCCAAACTCGATCACTATCCGTCGCAGCTTTCCGGCGGTCAGCTGCAGCGTACCGGCATCGCCCGCGCGCTGGCGGTGCGTCCTGATGTGATGTTGTTTGATGAACCGACCTCATCGCTCGATCCGGAGCTGGTGGGCGAGGTGCTGAAAGTGATTAAAGATGTGGCGTCCTCCGGCATTACCTCGCTGCTGGTGACGCACGAAATGCAGTTCGCCAAAAGTATCTCGAACCGCATCGTCTTTATGGATCAGGGCGTGGTGGCCGCGCAGGGCAGCCCGACTGAGATGTTTGATAATCCAACCCTGCCGCGACTTGCTCAGTTCCTCAATTCAGAACGCGTATTCTAATAATTAAAGGAATCAACGACATGCCTGCAATCAAAACCACTTTACGTCGCCTGGCCGCGCCTGGCATCATCGCGCTGGCACTCATCAGCGGTAACAGCTTCGCCGACGCGGTGCGCACTATCAAAATCGCCACTGCGGCGGAGTCTAAACCGCTGTCGTGGGGCGCGATTGGTCACGAGCCGCAGGGCTACGAGCCGGACGTGCTGAAAGCCATCAACGCTAAACTGCCGCAGTACAAATTTGTGATGGAAGGTGCGGCGGATATCGCCCAGGAAACCGGCCTCGCCACCGGCAAATATGACATGGCGACCGGCGGTTATTACAAAGCGCCAACGCGCAGCAAACAGTTCCTGATTCCGGATGCACCGATCGGTGCCAGCCTGATGAAAATCTACAGCCGCAGCGATAGCACCATCAACAGCATGAAAGATCTGGTCGGCAAGAAGATTGTGCCGGTTACCGCCGGCGGCGGCGTGTACAAATTCGTGACGCAGTGGCAGCAGGACAACCCGAACGGCAAAGTTGAGATCAAAGCTTCGAGCGCTGGCGTGCCTTATCCGGATCGTCTGAAAGAGGTGCAGCGTGGCAAATATGATGCGCTGATCCTGCCTTCGAACCTCGGCGAGCAAACGGTGATCGACAACCAGAAACTGGCGATCAAAGCCAGCGAGCCGGTTGCCATCAACAACACTTACGTGCTGATTCACCGTTCAGCCGAGAACCAGGCGCTGAACGATGACATCAACAAAACGCTGCAACAGCTGAAAGCGGACGGCACGCTGGATAAGCTGGCGCAGAAGTGGTTTGGCGAAGACGTCACGAAGTACATGAAGTAAGGATTCACTAAAGCTGCACCCGGTGCTGAGCCGGGCGTTGCTTCATTGTTAGCAGGAGTGTTTCACCGTGAATCTGACTTCGATGATTCCCGAGCTGCTCTCGGCGCTGCCGTTGACGCTTGGCATAATGTTTGTCGCGATGATCGTCGGGTTCTTCCTGGCGCTGATCGCCACCGTGTTCCGCGTGCGCCGCATCCCGGTTATCAGCCAGTTTGTGGATTTGTACGTCTCATACGCGCGCAGCGTGCCGGTGGTGCTGCAGCTGTTTGTCGCGTTTTATGGCTTGCCGCTGGTGGCCGAGCAGTTTGGCTTCAGCGATTTTGTCACCGCCAACATCGCGGCGATGATTGGCCTGAGTCTGTATCACGGCGGTTATCTGTCGGAAGTGATGCGCCCGGCGTTTCTCGCCGTGGAGAGCGGCCAGCATGACGCCGCCGACAGCATGGGCTACAGCTTCCGCCAGAAAATGCTGCGTATTGTCGGTCCGCAAGCGGTGCACTATGCGCTGCCGGGTTACGGCAATGCGATTATCTATCTGATTCATAACGTGGCGCTGGTGATGTACATCGGTGCGGCGGATGTGATGGCGACTGCGCATCTGATCATGGAACGCGACTACAACCAATATCAGTTCGGCACTTATCTGGTGCTGGCGGTGCTCTATTCGCTGCTGTGCGGCGTGGCCTGGTTGATTATCCGTTTCTTCGAACAACGTCACGCGAAGTACAGCTCGAAAACTGCTGCACGCGTCAAATTCACCAGCGTCTGATAAGGGAGAGAAACCATGTTTGATCTTGAGGTTTTACTGCCGGACTTCTGGAGCATTCTCGATGCGGTGCCGGTGACGCTGCTGATGGCGGTGACGGTGTTTATCTGTTCAACGCTGCTCGGCGGGCTGTTTGCCTTTGTTGAACATCGCCGCCTTCCGGTGCTGCGTCAGTTGGTGATCGCCTACAAAATTGCCTTTAAAGGCGTGCCGATGGTGGTGGTGATTTTCCTCGCCTATTACGGTTTGCCGCCGGCGCTGGATTTCGTCGCCACGCTGTTTGGCGTGAAAGTGAATGCGCACTCGCTGCCGAACTGGGTGATCATCATCGTCGCCCTGAGCGCCTGCGTCGCGGCGTTTCAGGCGGAAGTGTGGAAGGGCGCGCTCAACTCATTTGATAGCGGACAATCGGATGCAGCGCTGTCGCTCGGTTACAGCGGCGGCCAGCTGTTCCGCCGCGTAATGTTCCCGCAGATTATCGTGGCGGCGATTCCTGATCTGGCGAACGCCTTTATGGTGATCATGAAAGCGCTGTCGCTGGCGTTTGCCATCGAAGTGGTGGATATCTTCGCCCAGGCGCAACTGACCGCGGCGCTGAATTTCTACTACCTCGAAGCCTTCCTGGTGGCGGTGGTGTTTTACATGGTGATTGCCTATGTGGTGACCAAGATCGCCGATAAGATTGAGGCGAGATTGCGGGTACGGACCTGACCAAATCCGCGCGATAAATCGCGCCGCTACGATCAAGTGCGCCCAACCGTAGCGGCGCACTTTATTGTGCAAAGAAGCCATCGCCAAATCACTTTCACTCTGCAAGTTACTTGCAAAATGAAAGTCACTCTGCAACAGTATCCGCCATCAAACCGATGCGGGATAGCCAACCTTGAAAAACCAAACGCTCCACAACATGCCTTGTCCCATCGCGCGCAGCCTTGGGCGCATTGGCGATGGCTGGAGCATACTGATTATGCGCGATGCGCTGGCCGGTTTTACGCGCTTCGATGAGTTCCAGAAAAGCAGCGGTGTAGCGCCCAACATATTGTCGCGGCGGCTGAAAGAGCTGGTGGACGATGGCTTGCTGGAGAAGGTGTGTTACAGCACCAGCCCGGCGCGCTTCGAATATCACCTGACGGCCGTTGGTCGCGATTTTCGCGGCGTGATTCTGGCGCTCACCGAGTGGGGCAGCACGCATTTCTCGCCGGAAGGTCGCCAGATGCAGCTGGTGGAAAGCGCTACGCAGCGTCCGGTGAAGATGCAGCTGGTCGATAGCGAAAACGGCCAGCCGCTGACGCTGGATAACTATCAGATGGTGCCCGGCCCGGCAGCGGAGCCGATGATGCACTATCGCCATGATTATCTGCAGAAAAAACGCGCTGGAGATAACACCCAGAAATTTGCGCCGCCGCCGCTGCACCAGCCGCAGTCATAACGGCAACGCGCAAGTATCCGCAGATTAAGGAATAATAAATGAAACGAATTGTCATTACCGGCATGGGGCTGGTATCGCCGCTGGGCTGCGGCACGGAAGCGGTTTGGCAGTCGCTGCTGGCGGGAAAATCGGGCATCAGCGCCTTGCCGCCAGAGATGGTGCAGGATATCGCCTGCAAAGTGGCGGGACAGGTGCCGACGCTGGAGCAGGATCCCCAGCACGGTTTTAATCCAGACGGCATTATCGCCGCCAAAGATCGCAAGAAAATGGATCGCTTTATTGAGTTCGCGCTGGTGGCGGCGCATGAAGCACTGACGCAGGCCAACTGGTTCCCGCAGGACAGTGCGCAACAGCAGCGCACCGCCACGGTGATCGCCACCGGCATCGGCGGCTTTAACGAAATCGCCAACGCGGTTGAAACCACCGCCGAGCGTGGGCCGCGTCGCTTGTCGCCGTTTACCATTCCTTCGTTTCTCGCCAATCTGGCCGCCGGACACGTTTCGATTGCACACGGTTTTCGTGGGCCAATTGGCGCGCCGGTAACCGCGTGCGCGGCGGGTGCGCAGGCGATTGGTGATGCGGCGCGCTTGATTCGCAGCGGCGAAGCGGATATTGCGCTGTGCGGCGGCACCGAAGCGGCGATCCATCGCGTGAGCCTGGCCGGATTTGCCGCAGCGAAAGCGATGTCGGGCGGCTTTAACGATCGTCCAGAGCAGGCTTCGCGTCCGTTTGATCGCGACCGCGACGGTTTTGTGATGGGCGAGGGCGCGGGATTGCTGGTGATTGAATCGCTGGAACATGCGCAGGCGCGCGGCGCGGCACCGCTGGCGGAGCTGGTGGGTTACGGCATCAGCGCAGATGCTTACCATCTCACCGCCGGTCCGGAAAATGGTGAAGGGGCACGCCGGGCAATGGAAACCGCGCTGGCGCAGGCGGGCATTACGGCGAGCGAGGTGCAGCATATCAATGCGCATGCCACGTCGACGCCGGTCGGCGACAAGGGCGAACTGGCAGCAATTAGCTCGCTGTTTGCTGGCAGCAAGGTGGCAATCACTTCCACCAAATCGGCCACCGGACATCTGCTCGGTGCGGCGGGTGGCGTGGAAGCGATCTTCTCGATTCTGGCGCTGCGCGATCAGGTTGCTCCGCCGACGCTCAATCTGCAGCATCCGGATGAAGCGGCTGTTGGGCTGAATCTGGTGGCACTCAAGCCACAGCCGACGGCAATGACCTATGCGCTTTCCAACGGTTTTGGCTTTGGCGGCGTGAATGCCAGTTTGTTGTTTAAAGCCTGGCAATAGGTTTCCTAATGCTCGTCAGTCAAGACATGAAAACCCTTAATCACTGAGAGCACACATTGTAGCGGCGCAATTCATTGCGCGATAAATCGCGCCGCTACGAAATGTGCGGTGATTTGATAGGGTGCTTAACTGAGGCATTAGGCAATAGGTTTCCTATAATGGACCGACGATAGCGCGCAGGAATCGCCCCTTTGAGCACTGAAAATGAAACCCAGCAGCTGGCGGAAGAGCTCCGTAAGATAGTCAGCCATTTGGTACGTAACGTCCGCGTCAGCACCGCGACCGTGCGCACCTCGCAATATGAAACCTTAGATCTGCTCGACAGCCATGACGCGCTTTCTATCGCCGATCTCGCGCGGCTGCGCGGCGTGAAGCATCAAAGCATGCGATTAGTGATTAACGAACTCGAGGCGCAAGATTTGGTGCTGCGACAAAAAAGCGCGCAGGACGCGCGGGCGCAGGTGATTGTGCTGAGCGATCAGGCGCGCGCTGCGTTGGCGGCCGCACGTCAACAGCGTGCCGACTGGCTTGCGGCGCGCATCAATGAAACACTCGACCAGCAGGATCGCGACGATCTGCAAAAAGGGCTGGCTGCGTTACGCAAACTGCTTTAACTGCGTTATCACCGCCGCCAGCGTGTTCATGCCCCAATGTTCCGCGTATTTTCCCTCTTCAATTCGCACCATATCGATCACCGCGATCGTTACGGGTAAACCGGTGGGCGCGATGCCCATCAGCGATCCGCTGTGAACGCCGGTTATTGTTTTGCGCGTGGTGACCCAATCGCGCTCGGCGATTTGATCTTCAACGTGCACCTGAAGATGGGAGAAAGCGGGGCGCAGGATCTGATCGAAGGTGTGCCAAAGACTTTCGCGATCGCTGGGCGCGCCGGCTGGCGCTGAGCGGTTAATGAAGTTTTCGCCGACGAGTTGATCGAAAGCCTGGCGATCGCCTTCGGCAATCACCTGCTGATTGAATCGACGCACAACGGCTTTGTTATGTTCTGACATGGTGATTCCCCGCTGAATATGTACAGTTTGACTGTATATATTTAACGGCAAGTGGGGAAGGCGAGTTTGTCAGGTTGTGCGGTGATTATGGTGCGCGCTGATGCCCTCACCCCGGCCCTCTCCCACGGGGAGAGGGAGCAAAAAGTTCCTCTCCCGCTTGCGGGAGAGGGCTAGGGTGAGGGACAAAGCGCACCCAACTCAGCGCTTACCCAGCGCTTCCCACAATCCCAGCAGATAGGTGGTGCCCAGCGCGCGGTCGTACAAACCGTAGCCCGGACGGCCGGTTTCACCCCAGATAAAGCGGCCGTGATCTGAACGGATGTAGCCATCGAAGCCGTTGTCATACATCGATTGCAGCACTTTATACATATCCAGCGAACCGTATTCGGTTGGGTGCGCGCATTCGTAGAAATCTTTATCCCGAATAATCTTGATGTTACGCACATGGGCGAACGGAATACGTTTGCGGCGCGAGAACTCCGCCAGAATGGCGTACACATCATTACTCGGATCTTCGGCAATCGATCCGGTACATAGCGTGATGCCGTTAGCCTCGGAATCGACCACGTTACAGATCCAGTCGAGATCGTCGCGGTTCTTCACCACGCGCGGCAGGCCAAAGATCGAATACGGTGGATCGTCCGGGTGGATCGCCATCTTCACGCCCACTTCTTCACATACCGGGATCACCGCTTTCAGAAAGTAAGCGAGGTTTTCACGCAGCTTAGCGTCATCAACATCTTTGTATTGGGCAAACAGATCCTGCACTTTTGCCAGACGTTCCGGTTCCCAGCCCGGCAGGGCGAAACCATTGGCGTTGCCCAGCACTTCCTGCACCACCTCGTCGAGGCTCTTATCAATGCCTTTCTTCTCGAACGCCATGGTGAGCGAGCCGTCTGGCAGCACGTAGTTCATGTCGGTCTTCATCCAGTCAAACACCGGCATGAAGTTGTAGCAAATCACTTTCACACCCGCTTCGGCCAGGTTACGGATGCTCTGCTGATAATTTTCGATGTAACGATCGCGGCTTGACAGACCGATTTTGATGTCGTCGTGAATGTTGACGCTTTCGATCACTTCCACGGTCAGCCCGGCGGCATGCACCTGCTCAACCAGCGCGTTAATTTTCTCTTTCGGCCAGGTTTCACCTACCGGCACGTCATACAGCGCGCCCACGACGCCGCGCACGCCCGGCACCTGACGAATATATTCCAGCGAAACTTTATCTTCTTTCGGACCAAACCAACGCATTGTCAGCTGCATAATGTCATCCACCGTTATCGTGTCTGTGATAACTGATAAACTACCATTCTAGTAAACATCATGACAGCGCAGCGCGGCCAATAAGCCTTGATCCGCGTCACAGAACACAATTTATGCATCAGTGATGCAGCACAATTTCACCGAAATGCTCTTTGTATTTGAATAATTCCAAATCAGATCGCAGACCCAATTTACGCAGTGCAGTCTGTTTTTGCCCGCTGATGGTTTTACGGCTGCGCGCATATTTTCCGGCGATTTGCGTAATGCTTAATCCATCCAGATAGCAACGGATCACCTCGATCTCACGTGGGCTGAGATTGCGCAGCAGCAGCGTGATATCTTCGCCAGTTTGACGCGGCAATAAATAGTCATGCATTTCCCGATCGCTCTCCTGAAACTTATCCATCTCCAGCAGCATATCGGCGGTGAGAAAACGCTTGTTACGGCATACCTGATGCAGGGCGGTAATCAGCACTTCCTGGTCTTCACTTTTACCCACAAAGCCATGCACACCCGCTTTTAACAGCAGTTGCACTATTGCCGGTTTTTCTACTGCCGAGGAGATCAGGATTTTTAAATCGGGATATCGCGCGCGCAGCTGTTTCACCATCTGCAGGCCGTCGAGTTCGTCTTCGCCAAGCATGTAGTCCAGCACCAGCACGTCCACTGAATGACGCTGTAGAAATGCCATCAGCTGTTGGCGTTGCGAAAAGGCGCCAGCCAGCTCCAGCAGCGCTTCCTGCGCCAGACGATACTGAATTGCTTTGCCGATCAGTGGATGATCGTCTAATACGGCAACCTGCCAGATTGCATCTTGTTTCATGGTTTCACCTCATTATCAGGATTATTTTTTAGTGCGTGGAGGAAGATCGCTTCCAGTTCGGCCACTGCTGTAGCGACTGCGGGAATCAGCTGCTGCAGGAACGCACTCTCTCGTTGTTCGGCTGCCTGCTCGGCGGCAAGGCAACTCTGTTGTAGGCTTTCAGCGCGCAGTAATTTGGCGCTGCCAAGTAATTGATGTGCAGCGTGGTGTGCGCTTGGGAAGTCCTCCGCCATGGCAGCTTGCTCCAGTTGTGCAAGATCGCGCGCATTTTGCTGCTGAGCGGTGGTGACCAGATCGCGCCAGGCTTGCGGATCATTGGCCGCGAGGTTTTCCAGGGTAAGCAGGGTTTCATTGCGCGCACTGCTGGCAGCGCTGCCAGTGACCACTCGCAGCAGCTGGGTGCGCTCCAGCGGTTTAAACAGGCAACCATCCATGCCAGCCTGCGTCGCGAGTTGTGCAACACGCTCTTCTGCCATCGCCGTCAGGCCATAAATCGGGACTGCGCGGCGATTCATTAGCTTCTCCTCAATACGTAACTGGCGGGTAAATTCAAAGCCATCCATGCCTGGCATATTGCAATCGGTGATCACACGATCAACGTCATGTTCGCGCCACAGTGCCAGCGCCGTTTCACCGTCTTCTGCCACCAACACATGATGCCCGGCGTAACGCAACTGTTGTGCCAGCAGCAGGCGATTGGTGGCGTTGTCATCCACAACCAGCATTCTTAAGGATGCGTGCACAACGTCATCAACTGGCTCAGCTTCTGCTTCAGTCAGCGTGGCGGGCTGGGCGATGAAGCGCAGCATAAATACGCTGCCCTCATCGGGCTCGCTCTCTACATGCAGCTCGGTTCCCAGCATCACCGCCAGACGGCGACAGATGTTGAGACCCAGTCCGGTGCCACTGACGCGATTAGTGCCCTGATCCACCTGAATAAAGGGCTCGAAAATCGCCTTTTGCTGTTCTGGCGTGAGACCCACCCCACTGTCGCAGACTTCCAGTACGTATTCGGGTTTAGTGATATCTGCCTGGTAAAGCGCTACTTCAACTTCACCCCGCGCGGTAAACTTAATGGCATTGCTGACCAGGTTCGCCAGGATCTGCTTCAACGCCACGGGATCAAACAGCACGCTGTCCTGATCGATATCCAGCATGACATTGAGTGCCAGCCCTTTATTTAGCGCCACCTGACGGAATAGCGCTTCAGTGTCGTAAACCACATCGCTCAGTGACATCGGCATGTGGCGAATGCTGAAATGACCGGATTCGATTTTCGCCAGGTCGAGAATATCGCCGACCAGCGAGAGCAGTGAACGAGAAGATTCCCATGCCAAATCGATATTCTTTTGCCGCTGCGCTTCGTCGCTCTGACCTAAATGTTCAATCTCCAACAGGCCAATCAGTGCCGCCAACGGCGTGCGGATTTCATGGCTCATATGTGAAAGGAAAGTACTTTTCGCCTCGCTGGAGCGCAGTGCCGCACGCTTCGCTTTACGCACGTCCTCTAATAAGGTTTCGATCGTGTGCAGTTGGTTGCTGATTTCGCGCTCGTGCTGGCGCTGCCTCGCCAGCGACGATTTCAGCAGATGGTTGCGCCACAGGAAGAACAGCAGGCAAATGCCGGCCACCGCAGCAATACGCAGCACGTAACTGCGATAGCTCTGCCAGGACGTGCTGGTGGCGGGCGGCGTGTACTTGATCCAGCGCTCCATCAGTGACTGCATGGTTGGCTGCGGAATATCTGACAGCGCTTTATTCAGGATGGAATTCAGATGCTCATCCGCCACATTGGTGGCCATCGCCATGCGAAACATCGGCAACGGTGCGACAAACGCCACTTTGAAGCGATCGTTGAAGTGGTTATTCAGCAAATATTGCGCCGATTCGTAGGGCACGATAAAGCCGTCAACCTCTTTGTCCTGCAGCTGCCCGAGGGAGTCGAGCGAAACCGCATTTTCACTAAAATCGATGGTTGGCCAGCGGCGACGCAGATCAAAGCGATAATAAGAACGCTCGTAGATGCCGATGCGTTTCCCTGTCATCTCATCGAAACTGTGCCAGTTACTGTCGCTGCGGGTCATCACCACCCAAGGCGAATAGACATAAGATCGCGTGTATTGAATCTGCGGGCTCTGCTTTGACGCGCCGTCACTCACCACAATCAGGGAATCGCGTTGATTAACCAGCGCATCGCGCATATTGCTCAAGCCCCGCATTGGGTTGTAATGAAAACGAATACCGGTGCGTTGCGAGATAAGATTTAACAAATCAACGCTGAGTCCGGCGACACGCTGTTTGCTGTCCAGGAAGGTGAAAGGCAGATGTGTAGGGTCGTAATTCACCGTGATGTCGCGGTGCTCCGCCAGCCATTTTGCTTCGGCTTCGCTAAGGTCCAAAGGATGATTCTTCACCACCGACCGGTAATCAAGCCCCCAGGCTTCGGCAATTTGTACGGCATTACGTAGCGGGATATTTTTAAGAATTTCATTAATGGCGTCGATTAGCTCAGCATTGTCCGCGCGGGCGGCAAAGCGTGCATCCACATCGTTCATGTAAGGCGTGCTATGGCCTTCAATGATGTTCTGCAAGCCGCGCTGCGACAAATAGCGCTGCGTGGCGGAGTTACTCCAGAACACCATGTCCTCATTAAAAGCGGTATCGGTATAGGCCCAGAGCGGCGGTGAGGCGGGCGCTAATGTGGCTTCGGGATAGCGTTTATGCAGCAGCGCTTTCAGTTCGTCGTCACCGTAGTACATCAGGCGATAGCGGCTGTCATTCAGCTGACGATCAAATTTTGCCTGGCGGCGGCTAATCAACACGCTTTGCGCCAGCGAATAGGGAATACTCAGCGCCAGTTTGGTTTCATGATTAGCAGCCTGCGGGTAGTAAGGAATTAAATCGACTTGCTTGTTATTGAGCGCGTTAACCAGATCGAGACGGGTGTTATAGCGCTTAACTTCGACCGGGCGATTCAGCGTTTTCGCGATGATGGCCAGATAATCGGCGGACAGTCCTTCAAAGGTGTCCTCTTCGAATTCAACCGAATAGGGCGGTAACGTATGGCTCCATACGCCGATGCGCAGCACCGGATGACGTTTTAGCCACTGCTGTCCCTCTGCATTCAGCGTCACTTCAGGGGAAACCAGACCGTAACGCGGCGTGAATTTTAAGGTGGTGGCGCTCCAGGCCGACAGACAAAAGCCCAACAAAAAAATCATGCTAAAAATGCGTTTGCCCACGAATTGATTCTCAGTTTTCTTTGCTGCTTTAGGCACTGCCGTGCGGCGGTGCGGCCCTCTGGCTGCGCTTTAATGCGCCAGTGACCCTTCACAGCGGCACGAAGCTCAACGGTTATTAAATACTTTTTAAGAAATTTCTTACGTATGTAGGCGGGGCTTACTACAAGCTGGTACTTAAGTAAGTTAAGTTAGCTGTTTTGACAGGAAACTTTCGACGTAACTCCTGAAGTTTCTCCAATTTGCCGCTGCTAATCGGCTTTTCATTTGTTTTATTTACAGAAACTTCCCGGCAGGCAAAATAGCGCTTATTTCCTCTCCTTCAGCCAACCATGTCAGAAGAAGCGCTGCGTCAGCAGATTCAGAACCTGAAAAAGCATAATGCGCGGTTAAAGCGTATAGCGCATGACGCGCGTAATAAGCTGAGTGCAGCGCTGGATGGAACCGGTTTATGTTTGTGGCAGCTGGATATTCCCAGCGGTAAGCTGGTGATTTTTAATCGTCGCTGGGGTGCGATGCTGGGTTTTCAGCCGAAAGAGACCAAAGCGCAGTTCGATGTGTGGCGCGAACGCCTGCATCCGGATGACGCCGACGAAGTGCTCAAAGCCTTTTACGATCACATTGAAGGGCGCGCGCCTTATTACGAAGCGCTGCACCGCATGCTGGGCAAAAACGACAACATTAAATGGGTGCTGGATCGCGGACGCGTTACAGAATGGGACGCAGCGGGCAATCCGCTCAAAGTCACCGGCACGCACATTGATATGACCAAAGAGAAGCAGTACGAAGCGCAGCTCTCATCGCTGGCGCATCACGATCCGCTAACCGGACTGACTAATCGCCATGCGCTAAATACGCAGTTCAGCAGGATGAAAGCGCTCGGCCCACTGTGCGTGGCGTTTATCGATCTCGATAACTTCAAACACGTCAACGATACCTTGGGACATCGCAGTGGTGATGAGGTGTTGATTCAACTGAGCCAGCGCATCATCGACGTGGTGCCGCCAAACGTGGTGATTGGCCGACTCGGCGGCGACGAGTTTGTGCTGCTGATGCCGTTCCTGATCGACTATCCGAAAGTGCGCATTATGATGCAGGCGGTGCTGGATGCCGCGCTGACGCCGTTTGATATTGATAATGGACATGCGCAGATTGGTGCGTCAATTGGCATTGCGCAGGTGCAGGAACGCGACAGCTTCGATGAAGCGCTGACGCGGGCCGATGAGGCGATGTATCAGATTAAGAAGAATGGTAAGCAGGGTTTTGGGTTGGCGAGGTAGCTTTTACCCTCGCCCTAACCCTCTCCCGCAGGCGGGAGAGGGGACGGATCGAGCGGATACGTGTGGATATGTGGCAGCGTTTCCCTCTCCTCAGGCCCATCGAGCTTACATATGGCAGCGTTTCCCTCTCCCTGTGGGAGAGGGCCAGGGTGAGGGCATCAGGCCGCACCGATCTCAATCCGCCAGCAAATGCCCATACATGGTCATCAATCTGCGGGTGACGCCATTAGTCCAGCCGAAGCCGTCCTGCAGCGGATATTCGCCGCCGCCACCCGGACGGGCGCGATCGCCGCTGATGTCATACTTCTCCACCAGCTTATGATGCAGTGAATAGAAATTATTTACCGTATTCAGCCAGTTAACGGCAATTTCTGTCGCCAGCGTCTCTTCACCGTAGTGATTCAAACCGACCACCGCCATCCACTGCAACGGCGCCCAGGCATTGGGTTTATCCCATTGTTCGCCGCTCTCCACCATTGAGGTTAACAAGCCGCCTTGCGTCAGTAACAGATGACGCAGCGCAACGGCCTGCAGGTGCGCCTGCTCGGGCGAGGCGAGGCCGAGGAACAGCGGCACCACCGCAGCAGCGGTGAAGGCGCCAAAGCGTTCGCGACGCCAGTCGTAATCGCGGTACACCCCGGCAGTGTTATCCCACAGATAGCGATGAATCGCCTGCTTACGCGCATCGGCTTTTTTTTGCCACGCCAGCGCCGTGAGCTCTTCACCTTTGGCATGTGACAGCGTCGAAATCATCAGCTCCAGCTTGTAGAGGAACGCGTTGAGATCGATCGGAATAAATTGCGTGGTGCGGATACTCGCCAGACGCTGCGGATCGCGCAGCCAGCGTGAAGAGTAATCCCAGCCCGATGCGGCACCGGCACGCAGATCGCGATAAACCTCGTTGGCCGGACGACCTGATTTCTTCGCGGTTTCAATATCTTCCAGCCACGACTCATCGCGCGGCGTGTCGCGATCGTCCCAGTAACGGTTGAGCAGCGAACCATCTGGCATGCGCACCACGTGGCGATAGGCCTGATGCGGCATCAGCTCACCCGCGCCGTCCATCCAGAACTGGTACTCTTTCATCAGCTGATCGAGATAGCGTTTCGCACCGCGAATGCCATCTTCTTCAAACAGTTCCACCATCAGCGCAAACACCGGCGGCTGCGAACGGCTGAGGTAGTAAGTACGGTTGCCGTTCGGCACGTGACCGTAGTTATCAATCAGCCAGGCGAAGTTATCCGCCATATGACGCAGCAGATCGTCACGGCCTGCATCGGCGAGGCCGAGCATGCTGAAGTAGGAGTCCCAGTAATAGGTTTCTCCAAATCGGCCGCCGGGCACCACGTAAGGTTTCGGCAACGGCAGCAGCGATGAGTGCGCTAAATGTTGCTGTGGCATTTTGGTTAACACCGGCCACAGATCGTCAATATGTTCGGTTAAGGTTTTATCTGGATTAGAAACATAAAAACTCTCATTCACCTGAGGTGAATAAAAATGTTCGTGCACGAATGCTTCCAGATCAAAATCCGCTGCGCGTTTACGGCGACGAAAACGGATTAAAATATCCAGCGGATCGAATTTTGGTGCGCAGTCCGGAAACGTTTTGCTGTCAGCAAATATGTGCGATGTCTGTACCTGCTCAAACAGTTCCATGTAGCGATCGGCAGGCGTCAGCGCATCCGGCGCGGGCAAACCTTCAATCAGCTCGGGTTCCGGCTCCGAATCCTGCATACCTTCGCGAACGAACTCGTGAGGATTATATTGATACTCCAGTTCAGCATCAGCGCGTCGATCCTCGAAAGCGTTATATTGCTGTTGGTTAGTATTAATAGCAGCCTCCTGGTAAATTCTTGAATGCGTAAAGAACAAATTATAGAGCTCTGAACGGGCGAAACAACAATGCGATTTATCTATGAACGTAATAAATCATGTCGATGGATCCGGTGTTTTTATGATTTTTCAGTGATTACAACGGACTATATTTCAGGAAATGAAAGCGGCTTTTAGGATGGATGTTTAAATAGCTGCACAGAAATATCTGTATTTAAGAAAATCGCTAAAATTTGCGCAAAAAAGCGTGGAATGGCTTGATCAATTTATGGCAAACGCAGCGGAGATTGAGCTGTATTTCCCTCACCCTAACCCTCTCCCGCAGGCGGGAGAGGGAACCGATAGAGCTAAAATGTGGCAGCGACTCCCTCTCCCCGTGGGAGAGGGTCGGAGTGAGGGCATCAGGCCGCACCTTACTTCTGCAACGCCGCCTTTATCACGTCCGCATATGGCGTGGTGGGGCGACCAATCAGTTTGCTTAGCGTATGGCTATCGTCAAACAAACCGCCTTTTTCGGCGCCGGCATCTGAATCTGCCAGCATCTCTGACAAGCCCTCTGGCAAACCGGCACCTTTCAGCGCGGCGGCAAATTCGGCTTGTGGCAGATTGATGTAATCCACTTGCTCGCCAGACTGTTTAGCAATCTCGGCGCTGAACTGCGCCAGCGTGTAGCTGTCGTCGCCAGCCAGTTCATACACCTTGCCCGCCTGATCGTCACGGCTGATCACTTCGGCCGCTGCCGCCGCATAGTCAGCGCGCGCCGCGGAAGCGATGCGACCTTCGCCGACCGCACCAATAAAGGCATGATGCGCCAGCGCGGGCGCAATACTCGCCGCGTAGTTTTCGGTGTACCAGCCGTTACGCAGCAGCGCGAAAGGAATGCCTGAGGCTTTCAGCTGGGCTTCAGTCGCACGATGCTCAACGCCTAAACCCAACGGTGAGGTATCGGCATGCAGTAAGCTGGTGTAGGCGATAAAGCCAACGCCGGCGGCTTTAGCCGCATCGATCACCGCCTTGTGCTGCACTTCACGCTGGCCGACTTCACTGGAAGAGATCAGCAGCAGTTTATCGACACCGGCGAAGGCGCTTTGCAGCGTTTCCGGTTGGCTGTAATCCGCCGCTCGCAGCGTTACGCCCAGCGCCTGCAGATCGGCCGCTTTCTCGGGCGAACGCACCGCCGCAATGATTTCGCTAGCCGGCACTTTTTTCAATAACGCATTAATCACCAGACGGCCCAGTTGGCCTGTGGCACCTGTAATCGCAATCATGTTGTTCTCCTGTTGAACTGGTATGAAAACAGCCTAAGCGATAAACTAACTTTTAGTAAGTACTTACAGATTTGTTAGTTTGGAGAAGCTGAGTTAAATGTCTGAAAAGTTGAGTGAAAAATTTACGCGCGGTGAGTTGCTTAACGTGAATTGCCCGTCACGCGACGTGTTGAAGCGCATTACCAGCCGCTGGAGCGTACTGATTTTGCTGGCGCTGCGCGAAGAAACCCTGCGTTTTAGCGAGCTGCGCCGCAAGATTGGCGGCGTCAGCGAACGTATGCTGGCGCAGACGCTGCGTTATATGGAAGAGGATGGTTTTGTTGAACGCATTGCCTATGACGTGTTGCCACCGCACGTTGAGTATCGTTTGACGTCGTTAGGCCGCGAAGTGGAAGGGCAGGTGACCGGGCTGGCGGATTGGCTGGAGAGCAATGTGCATCGGATTTTGAAGGCGCATTGAGAAGGGCCGCCATTTATGGCGACCGCCGCACCCTCAAGCGCGTAAATACTTCTCAAACCAACCCAGCGTGCGGCTCCACGCTAATTCGGCGGCGGCTTTGTCATAACGCGGCGTCGAATCATTGTGGAAGCCATGATTCACACCGGGATAAACATAGCCTTCATAGATTTTGTGATTGGCTTTCAACGCCTCTTCATAGGCTGGCCAACCTTCGTTGATGCCTTTATCCAGCGCGGCGTAGTGCAGCAACAGCGGCGCTTTGATGCGCGGCACATCTTCCGCTTTAGGCTGACGGCCGTAGAACGGTACCGCGCAGGCCAAATCAGGGAACGCGACTGCCGCCGCATTGGCTACGCCGCCGCCGTAGCAGAAGCCGGTGATACCCACTTTGCCGGTGCCCTCTTCGTGGTGCATCAGGAAATCAATCGCGGCGAAGAAGTCATTCATCAACTTGGTGGGGTCGACTTTGGCCTGCATCACTTTGCCTTCATCATCATTCCCCGGATAACCGCCCAGCGAGCTCAAACCATCGGGCGCCAGCGCGATGTAACCGGCTTTCGCTACCCGTCGCGCCACGTCTTCGACATAGGGATTGAGGCCACGATTCTCGTGCACCACTACCACCGCAGGCACTTTGCCGGATGCATTGGCCGGTCGCACCAGATAGCCGCGCACCTCGCCGTGACCTTGCGGTGACGTATAGTGAATGTATTCCGGTTTGATCGCCGGATCGGTAAATTCCACCTGCTGCGCCAGAGCATAATTGGGGCTCATGGCGCTGAGCAGCGTGGCGCCGGTCATGCCGGCGATGGTGAATTTCGCCGCCATCGCGATAAATTCGCGTTTGCTGATTTTGCCGTGGGCGTAGTAATCGTAAAGCTCGAGCAGTTCCTGAGGGAAATCCTGTGCAGTAAGACGGGCCATAACCTCTCCTTCGCTGTTTAACTGGTTGATTACTGCTCTAAAAAAGCACAGCTTGTCGCCGCTGGCAAATACCATGCCGCAGTAGGTTAACGTCACTGCGTTTACATCACCTGTTTAATAAACAGCAGAAATATATCTTTTTGTTCTAAAAATATTAGCTTTTAATTAACAATCCTGATCATCCTGCGCTGTCCGGAAATATTTACATGCTCAACTTATTTACCGTAAATAACGCCATTTTTCTTCGCACTAAAAAATAAATAAATGAAGTGCTTACCTGATAAGCACAGCGGGAATAGGCGGAAAACAATAACAATATTGTCACAATGAATGAGGGTGATTAACCTTAACGTAGTGATTTTTAAAGTATTAGTTTCTGCTGAAAACAATGATCGAAATCAAAAAACACTGTTATAGTTTTACCGACTTCCCCTGTATCTTTTTGTTCGCACCACTTCCTTTTACATTGGCGCGACATTTCTTTAAGCACGGCGAAATAACCGCTGCGCTCTGCTTGTTAATTATAAGTAAAAATTCGGTGTAATTTGTGGCAATGAGGTAAGCAATGTTTGGATTAGACGCCTTTCATCTGGCCAGGATTCAGTTCGCATTTACTGTTTCCTTCCATATTATCTTTCCAGCCATCACCATCGGTCTCGCCAGTTTCCTGGCGGTGCTTGAAGGGATGTGGCTGAAAACCCGTAACGAGACCTATCGCGATCTCTACCATTTCTGGTCAAAAGCGTTTGCCGTTAACTTCGGCATGGGCGTGGTATCCGGATTGGTGATGGCGTACCAGTTCGGTACTAACTGGAGCGGTTTCTCACAGTTTGCTGGCAGTATCACCGGCCCGCTGCTCACCTATGAAGTGTTAACCGCCTTTTTCCTTGAAGCGGGCTTCCTTGGCGTGATGCTGTTTGGCTGGAACCGCGTCGGTCCGGGCTTGCACTTCTTTGCAACCTGCATGGTCGCGCTCGGCACCATCTTCTCCACCTTCTGGATTCTGGCGTCAAACAGCTGGATGCATACGCCGCAGGGCTACATCATCCAGAACGGCATCGTGGTACCGGAAGATTGGCTGAAAATCATCTTCAACCCCTCGTTCCCTTATCGCTTGTTTCACATGTCGGTCGGTGCCTTCCTGGCCAGCGCCTTCTTTGTCGGCGCGTCGGGCGCATGGCATTTACTGCGCGGTAACGACAATCCAGCGATTCGTAAGATGTTCTCGATGGCGCTGTGGATGGCGCTGATCGTGGCACCGATTCAGGCGATGATCGGTGATGCGCACGGCCTGAACACCCTTGAGCATCAGCCTGCGAAAATCGCGGCAATTGAAGGACACTGGGAAAACAAGCCGGGTGAAGCCACGCCGCTGATTCTGTTCGGTGTGCCGGATATGGAGCAGGAGCGCACCAAGTACGCGCTGGAAATCCCGTACCTCGGCAGCCTGATTCTGACGCACAGCCTGGAGAAGCAAATCCCTGCGCTGAAGAGCTTCCCGAAAGAGGACCGTCCAAACTCCACCATCATCTTCTGGTCATTCCGCGTGATGGTGGCGCTGGGCCTGCTGATGATTACGCTCGGCGTGGTGTCTTTGTGGCTGCGTTTCAAAGGCCGTTTGTATCACTCGCGTCCGTTCCTGTGGTTCACGCTGCTGATGGGTCCATCGGGTTTGATCGCCATTCTGGCCGGTTGGTTTACCACCGAGATTGGGCGTCAGCCGTGGGTGGTATATGGCGTGCAGCGCACCATTGATGCGGTCTCGGCACATGGCGATATGCACATGAGCATCAGCCTGCTGGCGTTCATTCTGGTCTACTCGTCGGTGTTTGGTGTCGGTTATCTCTACATGATGCGTCTGATCAAAGAGGGTCCGGTGACCGGCGAAGGTAAAGAGGTTGATCACGGTGGTCCGGGTCAGCATCACACGCCAGCGCGTCCGTTGTCGGCGGCCAAAACCCATAGCGAAAAGAGTGGGGAGCACTAAGATGATCGACTTTTCAATTATCTGGTTTGCCATCATCGTGTTTGGCACCTTGATGTACATCGTGATGGATGGTTTCGATCTCGGCATTGGCTTGCTGTTGCCGTTCAATAAAGATCCCATCGAACGCGACATGATGGTTAATACCGTTGCCCCGGTTTGGGATGGCAACGAAACCTGGCTGGTGCTGGGCGGCGCGGCGCTGTATGGCGCGTTCCCACTGGCCTACTCGGTGTTGCTGGATGCGCTGTCGATTCCTTTGACGGCGATGCTGATTGGCCTGATCTTCCGTGGCGTAGCGTTTGAGTTCCGCTTTAAAGCCACGCTAGAACACCGTGCGTTCTGGGATAAGTCATTCATTGCCGGTTCACTGCTGGCCACCTTCAGTCAGGGCGTGGCCGTGGGCGCTATCCTGAATGGTTTCCCGGTGGTTGGCCGTGAATATGCGGGTTCAGCGATGAGCTGGTTAGCGCCGTTCCCGCTGTTCTGCGGCGTCGGTCTGGTCATCGCCTATGCACTGCTGGGTTGTACCTGGCTAATCATGAAAACCGAACACGATCTGCACCGTAAGATGTCTGCGCTGGCGACGCCGCTGACGCTGACGTTGCTGCTGGTGGTGGGCATTATCAGTATCTGGACGCCGCTGACGCACGCGGATATCGCGCAGCGCTGGTTCTCGCGTCCGAACCTGTTCTGGTTCCTGCCGGTTCCGGTACTGGTGGTGCTGTGTTCGTGGGGGATTGTGCGCGCCATCAAACGTGAAGCGCATTACTCGCCGTTCATCCTGACATTGGCGCTGATTTTCCTTGGCTTCTCGGGCCTCGGTATCAGCATCTGGCCGAACATCATTCCACCGTCAATCACCATCTGGCAGGCGGCGTCTCCGGCGAGCAGCCAGGCGTTTATGCTGGTGGGCGGCCTGCTGATTATTCCGGTAATTCTGGGTTACACCTTCTGGAGTTACTACGTGTTCCGCGGAAAAATCAAAGCCGACGAAGGATACCATTGATATGAAAACCTAGGTCAGCAACATGAAAACTCACTCTGAAACGAAGATTCCGTGGTGGAAGCAGGTGATGTGGCTGGTAGTCATTTACGGCGCAAGCGTGCTGGCACTCGGTGTGGTGGCATCACTGTTTCGTATGATGATGACGGCAGCAGGCATGCGTTCGCACTGAGCCCGCGCACCGCTTCAAGCAGTTGATATCACCGCAAGGTCGTCATTCGTGACGACCTTTTTTCTTTTCGTGCGCGATAAAAACGTTAGTAACCTAAGCAATTAATGCTTTTCCCGTTGCGCTACCTTTACTCTTCCTTACGTTGGTAATACGTTTTTGTTATATTTATGTGACGAATAACGCAAATTCATGACGTTAACCACCTCATTCGACTATCAAAATCATGCTCAGCCTGAATGTAAAAAAACAGTACATCAACGATCTGGTGGACTGGATAGAAGCGAACCTGACCGACGAGCTCAACATCGATCTGATTACCCTGAAATCCGGTTACTCCAAATGGCACATGCAGCGCATGTTCAAAGAGATGACCGGACAAACGCTGGCGTCCTACACGCGCAAACGTCGTCTGACCATGGCGGCGATGGCGCTGCGTCTGACCAGCATGCCGCTGATCGATATTGCGGTGCGCTTTGGTTTTGATAATCAGCAGAATTTTACCCGTGTGTTTAAAAGCCACTTCTCGATGACGCCGGGTGCTTATCGTCGCATTCCGGAAATGCTGATGAAGGATTTCCACAGCCGCATCTCCACGCAGCGTGAGTGGGTCAATGCGCGTCTGGCGCAGAAGCCGGAGATTCAGTTGTGTGGCGAAGTGATTGAGTGGGAATGCCGCTTCGGGGAATACATCGATCATCAAAATCATGTGGTGGCGCAGCATACGCGCGATTTCATCGCTTTTGCCGGTCAGCATGTGAACCGCGGCTGGCTGGGCTTTCAGTTCAGTCCGGGCGTGCATTCTGCCGACCAGCAACACATCAGCCTGTTCCAGGCGCTGGAGAGTCAATACGCCGACGTGCTGCCGCGTAACGTGCAGAACTGGACCGGCGAGAGGGGTTTGTGTGCGGAGATTGACTGGCACGGCGCGCCGGAAGAGATCAACGCGTTCACCGCGGAGATTTACTACAACCACTTGCCAGCGCTGGGCGTGGCACGCCGTGCGGGCAAAGATTTGCTTAAGCTGGATTTGAAATACAGCACGCCCGATCTGCTGCAAGGCACCTTCTATATTCCGGTGACGGATAAGTAATGCATAATTCGTGCGGTAAACCGTGACAAACCGCACGATTTTATAAACTCACTGGCGTAATAAGCGTAAAATTCTTCATCGAAACCTGATTGGCCGCGTAAATCACCAGCCGCCACACATCAGGCTGGATAATCACCTGCATTTCTGGTCCATTCCGGGCCGCTATAGTGAACAGACAAAAAAATTATGCGACTTCTACCGTTGTTCCTCATGACAGCGCTTGTAGCGTTTTCTTCGCTGGCAAGTGCACAAATGGCTGAGCCTTTTTCACCGCCGGGCGGACTGCATCCGCATCAACCGCATTGTGCGCAGCATGAAATTCTGGGCGACAATGTGCTGCCGAAACATAGCCAGGATGATGGCAGTTTCGTGACCTGCGGCAATCGCCAGGCGTAATCCGGTTTTAAAATCCGTGACCGCTGCAATCTAAGCGCGGTCTCGGCAGTCAAACGCATTTATGTATTGCGTAATAAATTGCGGCGCTCCACTTCCTGCTTGTCATTTGCACCTTATCCCTCACTGCTCTTCATCGTAGCGGCGCGATTTATCGCGCTGTTTTAACATGCCAATTTACCAATAGCATTTTTCGGCATTGCGTCGAAGATATATCATAACTATTCTCTCCCCATCAGATGAGAATGACTTTCACTATCTTTTAGGGAGACACTACTTGCAAACTCACCCTTCCAAACGCGCGCCACGTCGTGTGCGCAATGAACTGCGTTTCCGCCACATCAGCGTGGTCAGCAAGACGCTGATTGCCGGTGAATTCTGGCGCATTGTTTTCAACGGTAGCGATCTGGCCGGCTTCAACTCGCCATCGTTTGACGATCACATCAAAGTGTTCTTCCCGGAACATGCCGGTGCAGAGTTGGCGCTGCCGCAGATCACCGATGAAGGCATCGTTTGGCCGAATGGTGTGCGTCCTGCCGCGCGTGATTACACGCCGCTGGAATTTAACGGCGTCGATTCTCTGACCATCGATTTCTACATCCACGATGGCGGCGTTGCCAGCAGCTGGGCAAACCAAGCCAAAGTGGGCGATCAAATCGCGATGGGCGGCCCGCGCGGTTCGTTGGTGATACCGGCGGATTACGCCTGCCAGATTTACGTCTGTGATGAGACCGGTCTGCCCGCCTTTAAACGTCGTTACAGCGAAATCCAGGCGCAGGAAATTCACCTGCTGGCCTATGCCGATGAAGCCACCGGCCGCGATTATCTCGGTGATCTGCCAAATGTGCAGGTGAGCTGGTTGGGCAGCGGCACCATGCAAGCCGATAACCTGGCACCGATTAAGGCGCAGCTGGATAGGATTGCGCTGCCTGCCACTGAATACTTCATCTGGCTGACGGGCGAGGGCGAAGCGGCGAAACTGCTGAGCGATTACTTCACCCAGGGACGCGGTGCACATACCGATTTCGTGCGCGCCGTAGCTTATTGGCATCAGAAATAACGCCAACGCCGCGCGCGCTGCCGCCTGTGTTGAATTTTGCCAGGTGGCAGACTACTATCAACCTCCCTTAATTAGCGCTCAGGAAGGCAATGAAACAGCAGCGGGATTTTCCATGGCAGTCCGATCACGCACAGCGCACCGTCTGTGCAGGCGCACGCAAGAAGCGTCGGGAGCGGATGCTGGATGCCAGCGATATCCGATTGTTAATGCTGCACTTTCTCGCCATCAGCTCTGCGCACGGGTATGAGCTGATTAAATCGGTTGAAGAGCTCTCCAAAGGGGAATATTCACCCAGCCCCGGCATTATCTATCCCAACCTTACGTTGCTCGAAGAGATGGATGCGATTCGCGTGGTCGATGCGCAGGCATCGCGTAAAGCCTATGCGCTGAATGAAGGCGGCGAGGCGCTGCTGGCGGAGAATCGTGACAATGTGAATGCGATTATCGAGCGCTTAACCTCGCTGGCGATTTTGGTGAATAACCGCAGCATTCCGCAGGTCGAACAGGCGATTCATCTGATCAAACACACCTTGAATCATCGTCTGGCGCAGGAAGAGATTTCGGATGAGGCGCTGGAGATCGTGATCAGCGCGCTGCAGGAAGCGGCGGAAAAAATCGCTAAAAGTTAGCAGGTTGCCATGAATGACGACCTTAGGTGCGTGTACATCCGTTTATTCCGATAACGCACGAACCCCAAATCAACTCTTCTTCTTATCCACATGCCCTAACGCGCGATCCGGCCAGCAGACGTCGCGCACGCGCTGCTTCAGCGCTGCCGCATCCGGGAATCCGCCTTCCTGCTTACGCTCCCAAATCACCTGACCATCAATGGTAATCTCAAACACGCCGCCGGTTCCCGGCTGTAGCGTTACCGCTCTTAAATCCTCGGCAAAGGTATGCAGCAACTCCTGCGCCATCCAGGCGGAACGCAGCAGCCAGTTACATTGTGTGCAGTAATGAATGGTAATCGCTGGTTTTTGTGACATAACGTGTCTCATTTAGATAATGAAGTTAACAAAATGTGCGGTCCAAGATACATCTTAGCTTACTGCTAGTTGATAATGATTACCACTTGCATTACATTCCTTTCGACATCATTTATTACAAAAAATAAGTCCATAATTTTTGCGGTCTTTTAACCAAGGTCCGTACTTTCCGGCAGCAAGCAAGTGAGCGAATACTAACAATTAACCAGGTATTTCGCGCATGTCTTCACTCTTTCAGGGAACAGCCCAGCAACGTCTTTTCAAAGTTGCCATCTTATCTTCAGCTATTCATGCCGCTTGCAGCTTTGCCGCCAGCGATAGCACCAGCAATGGACCGGTTCTCACCGTCACCGCGCCAAAACAGCAGGCCGGCAATAAAACCACCATCACAGCACAAGAGCTGCAAAAACGCGGTGCGAACGATTTCGGTTCGATCATGCGTTATGAGCCGCTGATCAGCGCCACCGGATCCAGCGGCGGATCCTCTGCCGGTAAAAGCGGTTTCGACCGCGCGGGTTACACCGGTTACAACATTCGTGGTCTGGAGAGTAATCGCGTCGGCATGGATATCGACGGCATTCCGATTCCCGATGCCACCGGCCGCCCTTACGTCAGCCGCACCGGCAACAACACCTTTGGTATTGGCCGCGATTACATCGATCCCTACCTGTTCGGCAGCGTTGATATTGAGAAGGGCGCCACGGCGGTGGATCAGCCGAATACCTCGATTGGCGGTAACGTCTCGTTCCACAATAAAACCGCTGACGATTACCTTAGCAGCGACAAAAATACTTATTTCGGTTACCAGAGCGATTACGACTCATCGAATCGCAGCTGGCACAACGGCATCACCGCCGCTGCTGGCGATGATGAGCTGCGCGGCCTGTTTGTTTACAGCCGTCGCGATGGCCAGGAAACCCGCAACAACAGCGACGCGAAACAGGCTTATCCGGCCAACTGGCACTCTGACGCCTTTATGACGTCCGGGATCTGGCAGCCGAACGATCAGCACAAGCTGAGCGCTACCTTTGATTACTACCACAAAACCAACCACAGCCATTACGATACCTGGGACACCAGCGGCAACACCGTTTGGGGCACCGCGCAGCAGCAGAGCGATACGCGCCGCTGGGGCATCAATCTGGCGGATGAGTGGACGCCGTACAACGACTTTATCGATACGCTGACCACGCGCCTTTACTGGCAGCAAACTCAGGCGCACGACAATACCTATCTGCCGACCAGCGCCAGCCAGTACGGCTTTGTCTATTCCGATTTCAACGTCGATAGCTATGGCTTCGACACGCGCGGCACCAAAACGCTGGGCCGCCACGAGCTGAGTGCCGGTGTCAATGCGCGCCTCGACAACAGCGAGCGTCCGTTCCGCCAGGAGCCAGCGCCGAGCGCCTTTAGCGCCATCACCCAACCGCAGTCTGACAGCCGCACTTTTGCGGTGGCAGGATACCTGCAAGATAAGATCAATTTCGATCTTGATAGCCACAACTTCGCGGTCATCCCCGGCGTGCGCGTGATGTATCAAAGCACTAAGCCGAAAAATCTCGGCGATCTCACCACCGGCAGCACGGTGCTGACCGAAGAGCAGGTTGATGCGCTGTATGGCAAAACTAACTCCGATACGCAGGTGCTGCCATCGCTGACTTTCCAGTACGATTTAACGCCATCGCTGACCACCTATCTGCAATACAAACGCGGCGTGCAGTTCCCCACCACCAGCCAGCTGTATGGCTCATGGAACCTGGGTTCCAGCTATGCGGGTAGCGCGCAATATGCGCTGATTGGTAACACCGATCTGAAAACCGAAACCAGCAACAACTTTGAGTGGGGCCTGAAAGGCCAGGCGACAGAAGGTGTAACGGTCAACACCTCGGTGTTCTATAACCAGTACAAAAACTTCATCGCCTACACCCGCTATCGCCGCGCCACCAATCCGGAGATGTTCGTCAACGTTCCGAGCAACATCTACACCAGCTATCAGGCTGAAAACCGCGATAAGGCCTACATTTATGGTGCTGAGATATCCACCAAAGTGAATTACGGCACCTGGTTCCCGCAGGTCGATGGCCTGAGCAGCACCTTTGCGCTGGGCTATAACGAAGGTAAATCCAAGTCCAGCTACGCCGGTGACAAGTACATCGATCTCGATAGCGTCGCGCCATTGAAAGCGATTGTTGGCCTGGCGTGGGATGACAAAGCGCGCGGCTACGGCGCCGCGCTGACCGCCACCTTCGTGAAAGGCAAGCAGGCCACGGCGACCAACCGCGAAAGCTACACCAACACCGGCACGGCGATCACCGATTCCACCACGGAATATATGCGCGTGCCGGGTTACGGCATGGTGGATGCAACGGCTTACTGGCAGGCGACGAAAAACGTCAAGCTGAGCGGCGGTATCTACAACATTACCGATCGCAAATACTGGGATTACACCAGCAGCCGCACGCTGACCAGCAGCAACGCCCAGGAACGCAACGACATCAACCTGGCGGTGATGCCAGGCCGCACCTTCCAGTTGGGTGTGAACGTCGATTTCTAATCCCTTTTCGCCCTGCGGCAGCGCAGGGCATTTTCATGGAGCAAGGCAATGAACTCACGTTACGATCACTATCTGGCGCTGAAAGGCGAGCATCCGAAAAAGTACGCGCGCGATCTCGCCGCGCTGATGGGCATTGGCGAAGCGCAGCTGTGTGAAGCGCGTGTCGGCCAGGATGCAAAGGCGTTAAAAGCTGATTTCCCTGCGCTGCTGGCAGCACTGGCGGCGGTAGGTGAAACCAAAAGCATCACCCGCAATGAATATGCGGTTCACGAGCAGGTGGGCAAATATGAAAACCTGCACCTCGGCGAACACGCCGGACTAATTCTCAACCCGCGCGCGCTCGATCAGCGTCTGTTCCCGCATCAGTGGCACAGCGCGTTCTTCCTGCGTGAGCAGAGCGCCCACGGTGAACGTCAAAGCATTCAGATTTTTGATCGCCACGCTGATGCGGTGCTGAAAATCTACACCACTGAAAATACCGATCGCCCCGCGTGGGATGCGCTGATTGCGGCGTTTGTGCTGGAGAACGCGGCGGTGTTAGATCCTCAGCCCGCCAGCGCGTCGCAATACAGCAGGGCGGTTGATGCCAGCAAAGTGGAAGCCGAATGGCGCGCCATCACCGATGTGCATCAGTTCTTTGGTCTGCTGAAGCGCCACAACATCTCGCGACCGCAGGCGTTTCGCGCGGTGGCGGACGATCTGGCGCGTCAGGTGAGTAATGACTCGCTGGCGCAGCTGCTGGATCTGGCGCAGCAGGATGGCAACGAAATCATGATTTTTATCGGCAACCGTGGCTGCACGCAGATCTTCACCGGCGCGGTGCAGAAGCTGATGCCGATGGATAATTGGATCAACATCTTCAATCCCTCCTTCACGCTGCATTTGATGGCGGATCACATCAGCGAAAGCTGGGTGACGCGCAAACCGAGCGGCGACGGCTTTGTCACCAGCCTGGAACTGTTTGCCGCCGACGGCACGCAGATCGCGCAGTTGTACGGTCAGCGCAGCGAAGGCACGCCGGAGCAGGCGCGCTGGCGCGAGCAGGTGATGTCGCTGGAGGCGTTAGCATGAGAAAACTTCTGTTGCTGCTAACTGCGCTGGCGCTGCCTGCTGTTGCGGCCGAGCGGGTGATCTCGATTGGCGGTGACGTCACGCAAATCATCTATGCATTGGATGCGCAGCAGGATCTGGTAGCGCGCGACAGCACCAGTCAGCATCCGGCGCAGGCCAACAAGTTGCCGGATGTTGGTTATATGCGGCAGTTGAATGCCGAAGGGATTCTGGCGCTGAAACCGACGCTGGTGCTGAGCAGCGAGCTGGCAAAACCGTCGCTGGTGCTGCAGCAAGTGGCACAAGCTGGCGTAAAAGTGGTGGATGTCACCGGCAAAAACAGCCTCGACGCCATCGCGGAAAAAATCGCTACCATCGGCAAGGCGCTGCATCGTGAAGAGGAAGCCAACGCGTTGATTGAAAAGGTCAACAAGCAGCGCGCGCAGATCCCACAAAAACCTTTGCCGATCAAAGTGCTGTTTATCATGGCGCACGGCGGCATGCGCACTCAGGCAGCGGGGGCACAAACCGGCGCGGACGGCGCGATTCGCAGCGCGGGTCTGATCAACGCGATGGCAGCGGTGCCGCACTATCAGCAGCTGTCGCAGGAAGGCGTGGTTGCGGCGGCACCGGATTTGATCGTGGTGGGTGAAGATGGCCTGCGTACGCTGGGCGGCGAAGAGAAAGTGTGGTCGCTGCCCGGTTTGGCACTGACGCCAGCCGGTCAGCATCGCGCGTTGCTGGTGGTGGATGAGATGGCGCTGCTGAGCTTTGGCCTTGATACGCCGGGCGCGATTATCAAACTGCGCCACGCAGCCGAAGCGGCTTCCCCGTCATACTTCAAGCCGCAGGCGCGTTAGCTGCGTGTTCTTACCCCAGTCACTTACTTGTGTAAGCTCCTGGGGATTCGAACACTTGCTGCCGTCCTGCATCTTGAATTATTTAGGGGAAAAATATGGCGAATACATCCGTGATGCGCTGGCTCGGTTTGATGGCCATCTGCATGCTGATAGTGATGCTGATGGCGGCCAACTTCGGCGCGATGCCGCTTTCAATGCGCACTTTGTTGCGTGCGCCGCTCAGCGATATGGCGTGGCAAATCTGGATCAACATCCGTCTGCCGCGCGTGCTGCTGGCGGTGCTGCTCGGCATGGCGCTGGCGGTGTCCGGCGCGGTGATGCAGGGATTGTTTCGCAATCCGCTGGCCGATCCCGGTTTGCTCGGCATTAGCAGCGGAGCGGGTTTAGCGGTGGCGATATCGATCGTTATCCCGCTCGGCTTGCCGCCGCTGCTGGCGCTGTGGCTGCCAACACTCGCGGCCTTTGTGGGCAGTTTGGTGGTGACGCTGCTGATCTTCAGCTTTAGCCGTCTGGCGCTGGGTAATTTGTCACGCTTGCTGCTGGTTGGTATCGCCATCAATGCCTTATGCGGCGCGGCGGTCGGCGTGCTGTCGTGGCTGAGTAACGATCAGCAGTTGCGTCAGTTGGCGTTGTGGGGCATGGGCAGTTTGAGTGCGGCGCAGTGGCCGAGCCTGGCGGTGTGCGCGGTGCTGATTCTGCCGGCGCTGATAGCGATTCAGCTGCGCGCGCGTCGTCTCAATTTGCTGCAACTCGGCGAAGAGGATGCACATTACATGGGCATCGACGTTAAGCGTACGCAGCGTCAGCTGCTGGTGCTGAGCGCGTTGCTGGTAGGCACCGCCGTGGCGGTGAGTGGCATTATCGGCTTTGTCGGTTTAGTGGTGCCGCACCTGATGCGTTTCTGTCTCGGCAGCGATCATCGCTGGATGCTGCCCGGTTCGGCGCTGGCGGGCGCGATTTTGCTGCTGCTGGCCGATACGCTGGCGCGCACCGTGGTGGTGCCAGCGGAAATGCCGGTGGGCCTGTTAACCAGCCTGCTGGGCGGCCCGTGGTTTCTCTGGCTGATTCTGCGTGAGCAAAGGGGGATGAATGAGTGACTGCATGCAGGCGCGCGGGCTGCGATTTAGCCACGGCTCACGCGCGTTGATCGACGACGTTTCCCTGACTTTGCAGCCTGGCGAAATGATCGCGCTGATCGGCCCCAACGGCGCGGGGAAATCCACGCTGCTGCGCTTGCTGACCGGCTTTCTCACGCCGCAAGCGGGCGAGTGCTGGCTCGGCGATCGTCCGCTAAACAGTTGGCCGCGCGAACCGCTGGCGCAGCGCCGCGCGGTGATGCGTCAGCAAAATAGCGTGAGTTTTCCGCTGCCCGCCGCCGATGTGGTGGCGATGGGCCGCGCGCCCTGGCCGCGCGCTCAATCCAAAGCGGTGATTGACGAGGTGATGCACATTACCGGCAGCCTTGAGCTGGCACAGCGCGATTATCGATCGCTTTCCGGTGGGGAACAGCAGCGCGTACAGCTGGCGCGCGTGCTGGCTCAGCTGTGGCACGATGACGGGCCACGCGGCTGGCTGTTTCTCGACGAACCCACTTCCGCGCTGGATCTGTTCTGGCAGCAGCACAGTTTGCGTTTGCTGCATCGTCTGACGCGCAACGGACGCTTCAGCGTCTGCACCGTGCTGCACGATCTTAACCTCGCGTCGCTGTGGTCGGATCGCGTGCTGTTACTGCATCAGGGCAAGCTGGTGGCGGAAGGCGCACCCAATGAGGTGATGACCGAACACACGCTGACGCGCTGGTATCAGGCGGAGTTGGATGTGGTGATGCAGGATGAGAAGGGCAGACCGCAGATTCAACTGCGTGCCTGAAACCGTAGCGGCGCGATTTATCGCGCTCTGTGAAAAGACGCGCCATAAATTGCGCCGCTACGTAATGTGCGATTATCTGCAATCGACGATCAATCTGCCGCGTACTTTACCGGCCAGCAGCTGCTCGGCACCTTCGCGCGCTTCGCTCAGCGGAATCACCTTGGTTAACTGCTGTAGCAGGTCGCCATCCACCAGTTCCGCCAGGCGCTGCCACGCCTGCTGCCGCAGCGGTTTTGCACACATCACGCTATCCACGCCCGCCAGCACCACGCCGCGCAGGATGAACGGCGCGACGCTGGTCGGCAGATCCAAACCTTGCGCCATGCCGCACGCCGCGACCACGCCATCGCGCTTGATGCCCGCTAACACATTGGCCAGCGTGTGACTGCCGACGCTATCAATCGCCGCCGCCCAGCGCTCTTTCGCCAGCGGTTTGCCCGGCTCGCTCAGCTCTGCGCGATCAATAATCGACGTCGCGCCCAGCGTGTTGATCAGGTAATCGCTATCGCTGGCGCGACCGCTGGAAGCAATAACCTCATAGCCGAGACGTGCCAGCAAGCTGACGCTGAAGCTGCCAACGCCGCCGCTCGCGCCGGTGACTAAAACCGGGCCGTGCTGCGGCGTGATGCCCTGTTTTTCCAGCGCCAGCACGCACAACATGGCGGTGAAGCCCGCGGTGCCAATTGCCATGGTTTGTAGCGGGCTGAGTGCGGCCGGCACTTTTACCAGCCAGTCGCCCGAGACGCTGGCTTTCTGCGCCAGTCCGCCCCAATGCTTTTCGCCTACGCCCCAGCCGGTGAGTAGCGCCACATCGTCCTGCTGCCATTCAGCATGGCGACTGCTGATCACCCGACCAACAAAGTCGATGCCCGGCACCATCGGGAATTGCCGCACAATCGGGCCTTTGTTGCAGATGGCGAGCGCGTCTTTGTAGTTGAGCGTGGAGTAGCTTACTTCGAGGGTGACATCCTGATCGGGCAGTTGTTTTTCTGACAGATCTTTCAGGGATGTGCGATATCCCTGTTCATCATTTTCAATGACCAATGCCTTGAACATGCAGCCTCCGGCTGGTTGAGGAAAGTGGGGGTATAGTACTCCTTTTTTGCCCTCACCCTAACCCTCTCCCACAGGTGGGACAGGGAACTGATCCAGCATACCTTAACTCTCGCTCGGACGGCGCCCTCGCCCGCTTGCGAGAGAGGGCCAGCGCAGCGGTTGTTCCGGCAAAAAAAAGATGACATGATTGCGCCCCAGTTAGTGTTCAACTCCCAGATTGACTTCGCCGAGGAAACCTCCTCATTGCTGTGCCATCGGCACCCACTCATCCTCTCTCAGGGATTTGTGTTATGAACCCATTGAAAATTGCTGCCAGCGTTGCTGTAGCGCCAACCCTTAGTCTTAACACTGCGCGCGACGTGGTGACGCTGGACAATACCGACTTTACCGATGTCGCTGCGGTCGTGATCACCTTGTCGGACACGCGCAGTGCCGTGCTGACGCTATTGCGCAAGGTCGGCTTTAATCTGCCGGTGTTTGTCGCCAATGCGTTCGATGAAGAAGTGCTGAAGCTGCCGGGCGTCACTGGCGAAATCAACGGCGCGCCAGAAGAGTGGGACGCGCTGGAGGACGCCGCGCAGGCGTATGAAGCCGAGTTGCTGCCGCCATTTTTCGACACGCTCACGCGCTACGTCGATATGCAGAACAGCACGTTTGCCTGCCCGGGACATCAGGGTGGTGCCTTCTTCCGCAAACATCCGGCGGGACGTCAGTTCTATGAGTTCTACGGCGAGAACGTCTTCCGTTCGGATATGTGCAACGCCGACGTCAAGCTCGGCGATCTGCTGATCCACGAAGGCTCAGCCAAAGATGCGCAGAAGTTCGCGGCGAAAGTGTTTAACGCCGACAAAACCTACTTCGTGCTTAACGGCACCTCCAGCGCCAATAAAGTGGTCACCAATGCGCTGCTGACGCGCGGCGATCTGGTGCTGTTTGACCGCAACAATCACAAATCCAACCATCATGGCGCACTGATTCAGGCGGGCGCCACGCCGGTGTATCTGGAAGCGGCGCGTAATCCGTTTGGCTTTATCGGCGGCATTGATGCGCACTGTTTTGACGATGCTTATCTGCGTGATCAAATTGCCAAAGTGGCGCCCGATCGTGCCAACGATCAACGTCCATTCCGCCTGGCGATTATTCAGCTCGGCACTTACGACGGCACGGTGTACAACGCACGTCAGGTGGTCGATCGCATCGGACATCTGTGCGATTACATCCTGTTTGATTCGGCGTGGGTTGGCTACGAGCAGTTTATTCCGCTGATGGCCGGCTGTTCGCCGCTGACGCTGGAGTTGAACGAGAACGATCCGGGCATTTTTGTCA
This sequence comes from Pantoea sp. y20, assembly GCF_054903455.1. NCBI lineage: Bacteria > Pseudomonadati > Pseudomonadota > Gammaproteobacteria > Enterobacterales > Erwiniaceae > Pantoea > Pantoea sp. y20. The sequence goes on along the minus strand of NZ_CM142816.1, from coordinate 3,446,303 downwards.
CGCAGTCGGTACACAAGCAGCTGGCCGGTTTCTCACAGACGTCGCAAATCCATAAGAAAGACAATCACATCCGTGGGCAGCAGCGTTTCTGTCCGCACAAACGCCTCAACAATGCGTTTATGCTGCACGCCTCAACCAGCCCGTTCTATCCGCTGTTTGCCGCGCTGGATATCAACGCCCGCATGCATAAAGGCGAGGCCGGACGCAGCATGTGGCACGAGTGCGTCACCATCGGCATTGATGCGCGTAAAGCGATTCTTGAACGTTGCGAAATGATTCAGCCGTTCCTGCCGGAGAAAGTGCACGGCAAGCTGTGGCAAGCTGCGGAAACGGAAGCCATCGCCATCGATCCGGCATACTTCAGCCTTGAGCCGGGCGCAAAGTGGCACGGTTTTGAAGGCTATGCGCAGGAGCAGTATCTGGTGGATCCCTGCAAGCTGCTGCTCACCACCACGGGGATTGATGCCGCCAGCGGTGAGTACACCAGCTTCGGCATTCCAGCGACCATTCTGGCCAACTATCTGCGCGAGAACGGCATCGTGCCGGAGAAGTGCGACCTCAACTCGATTCTGTTCCTGCTGACGCCAGCAGAAACGCCTGAGAAGATGGCGCATCTGGTGGCGATGCTGGTGCAGTTTGAGCAGCACGTGCGCGAGGATGCGCTGCTGGCGGAAGTGCTGCCGAGCGTGTATCGCAAGAATATTGAGCGTTACAAAGGCTACACGCTGCGCCGCTTGTGTCAGGAGATGCACGATCTCTACGTCAGTTTTGACGTTAAGGATCTGCAGAAAGCGATGTTCCGTTCAGCCTGCTTCCCGCCGGTGCAAGTGAATCCGCAGGATGCACATCAGGCTTATATTCGTGGCGAAGTGGAGCTGGTAAAGATTGCCGATGCTGAAGGGCGCATAGCGGCCGAAGGCGCGTTGCCATATCCGCCCGGCGTGTTGTGCGTGGTGCCAGGCGAAGTGTGGGGCGGCGCGGTACAGCGCTATTTCCTCGCGCTGGAAGAGGGCATCAATCTGCTGCCGGGCTTCTCGCCAGAGCTGCAAGGGGTTTACACCGAAGAAGATGAGCACGGGCGTAAGCATCTGGTGGCGAATATGATGGTGAGCTGATTGCACTTGCCCTCACCCTAACCCTCACCCGCAAGCGGGAGAGGGAATGTTTAGAGGGCGCTCATTGTTACGTACGTGCTGGATCGGCCCCTTCTCCCGCGGGCGGGAGAAGGTTGGGATGAGGGACAAACCGCACCAGCTTAAAATCGTCGATAACTGCGCTGCGCCTGGCTCACTTTATACAGATAACGCCGTGATTCTGCCGATGGATGGTTGGTGGTCAGCGTCTGGTAAACTTCCGTCGGCGACATACTATTTATTGACGAGAACGCGCGATCCTTATCGCTGGAGAACACGCGTAGCACGCTGCCCGCGCCGCCGTTGTACGCGGTGATCACCGCATAACGCCGTGATGTCGGATCCTGAATCCCACCTAAATAACTTCTCTGCAGCAGCGACAAATACGCGGTGCCCGCATCAATATTATTCTCAGGATCAAGCAGATAGCTGCGGCTCGGTTTGCCACCTTTGCCCTTCATACGGAACACATCAACACCGGCGGTATGCTGCACCACCTGCATTAACCCCAGCGCATCAGCGTGGCTCACCGCATACGGGTTGAAGCTCGATTCAATCTGCATAATCGCCAGAATCAGTGACGCATCCACGCCATATTGTTCAGCGGCTTTACGCACCATTGGCAGATATTTGTGCGCACGTTTGTCGAGGTGGTTTGGCACCATCGGAATGGTAACCGACCAGATGACGTGCAATCCGGAGGTGCGTTTCTGCAGTTTGTTTTGAATCAGATAATCAGCAAAGCTGCCGGCGCGGCCCTGCCAGCGGATCGGCTGGCCGGTATTATCCAGCACCTGGCCGTACAGCAGCGGCTCTTTACTGATTTGAATATCATTGGCATCGGAGTAGAGATCGACATTGCCCGGATCTTCGCCAATCAACAGCGTGGTGATGATCGCCTGACGCAGGCTGGCCATCGGATCGGTGCCGGAAATGGTCTCAATTGTGATGCTACCGCTGTCAAAGTTGATGTGACTGCGGGTGTAATAACCGTCGCTATATTTGACGTAATCTTTCGGTCCGGCGATCAGAACTTCATTGATTCCCCAAATGTTTTCAATATTGTGGGCAAACTGGCCCATCAAAATATCGAAACCGTTGGTGTCCTTGACCCACTCTTCATGAAACTGCGATTTTTTTTGTCCGGAGCAGGAGACCAAAAGTGGTGCAATCACCAAGAGCGCTATCAGTTTTTTATTCATTGTTAATGCGTGCCTGAATCGAAAAAGAGGGCCTCAAAGGGAAGCCCTGAACGGTTATTTTTCTGGCGGGGTGTAACCTTCAATGTGCACATCTTTGCCTTCGAACAGGAAATTGATCATCTCCTTCTCCAGCACTTTGCGATCTTCCGGGTTCATCATGCTCAATTTCTTCTCATTGATCAGCATGGTTTGCTTGGACATCCACTGCTGCCAGGCCTCTTTGGAGATCTCATTAAAGATGCGCTTACCCAATTCGCCAGGATAGAGCTGAAAGTCCTGACCTTCAGCGTCGCGTTGCAGATAAGTACAAAAAATGGTGCGGCTCATTACTCTTCCTCTTCGGTCACGTCTGCTCGACGCGTAAGCTGCTGGGGATGGCGCAATTCATGCAGCAAGCGCTCAACCGGCGCCGCCAAACCCACTGACGGTGGTTGCGCTAAGTTATACCAGAGACCGCCCGCTTCATCCATCAGCGACCCAGCGGAAGGCTTTGCGAGCCACATAGGCACAATGTCTAAGTGGAAATGGCTAAAGGTGTGGCGGAATGCGGTGAGCTGCTGCGGTTTAACATGAATGCCGCGCTCAGTTAGCCAGTCAGTTATCGCTTGCTCACTTGTAAACTGCGGGAAGCAGAACAGTCCGCCCCACAGGCCAACCGGCGGGCGCTGCTCTAACCACACGTCATCGCCATCCTGCATCATCAGCATCCAGCCGCTACGTTCTGGCAAAGTCTGTTTGGGTTTCTTACCGGGATACGCCGCCCAGCTGTTATTGGCATAAGCTACGCATCTGCTGTTGAGCGGGCAAATTTCGCATTTAGGGCGTGAGCGAGTACATACTAATGCACCAAGGTCCATCATTGCCTGATTGAACTGGCTGACGCCTGCCGCTGGCGTCACTTCTTCGCTGATCTGCCATAGCCGTTTTTCAACCTCCTTTTTACCCGGCCAGCCGCCCACCGCGTAGCAGCGCGCCAGCACGCGTTTTACGTTGCCATCCAGAATTGGGAAGTGCAGACCGAGCGACAGCGATAACACCGCGCCCGCGGTAGAACGGCCAATGCCCGGCAGCGCCGCGACATCGTCGAAGTTTCGCGGGAACTCGCCGCCGTGCTTCTCCACCACCTGTTTCGCGGCCTTGTGCAGATTGCGCGCGCGCGCGTAATAGCCGAGACCGGTCCACAGATGCAGCACTTCATCCAGCGGTGCCGCTGCCAGATCGGCCACCGTCGGGAAGCGTGCCATAAAGCGTTCAAAATAGGGAATGACGGTAGCAACCTGGGTTTGCTGCAGCATCACTTCAGAGAGCCATACCTTGTACGGCGTTTTCTCCTGCTGCCACGGCAGGGTTTTGCGACCAAAGCGCTGATACCAATCCAGCACTTGTTGCGCGAACGTCGGCGCTTGCATCATAAGAAGGAAATTTTCCGTGTTTACTCTACAATCAGGCAGGAATTCCAGCACAGAGACCTCAGGGTGTAAACCGGAACATTGCAAAGGCTTGCTTCTGCTTCCTAACTTTGCATAATGCCCGTTTCCCAGAACAGGCTAACCAGCAGGCTTCAACATGATTAATGACGTCATCACCCCAGAATTTGATGAGAACGGGCGGCCATTACGCCGTATCCGCAGTTTTGTGCGCCGTCAGGGGCGCTTAACGAAAGGACAGCAGCTCGCGCTCGATAATTTATGGCCGGAGATGGGCGTGGAGTTCCAGCAGGAGCCGCTGGATCTGGTGACGCTGTTTGGCCGTGACGCGCCGGTAGTGCTGGAGATCGGTTTTGGCATGGGCGCCTCGCTGGTGACCATGGCGCAGAATAATCCACATCAGAATTTCCTCGGCCTGGAAGTGCATGCGCCGGGCGTGGGTGCTTGCCTGGCGTCGGCGAAGGAAGCGGGCGTGGAGAACCTGCGCGTAATGTGTCACGACGCGGTAGAAGTGCTGCAGAAGATGATTCCGGATAACTCGCTGCGCATGGTGCAGCTGTTTTTCCCGGATCCGTGGCACAAAGCGCGTCATAACAAACGTCGCATCGTACAGGTGCCGTTTGCTGAGCTGGTGATGCGCAAATTGAAGCTGGGCGGCGTGTTCCATATGGCGACCGATTGGGAAGCCTACGCCGAACATATGTTGGAAGTGATGAGCAGCATCGACGGATATAAAAATCAGTCGGAAAGTAACAATTACGTGCCGCGTCCGGAAACGCGTCCGTTAACCAAGTTTGAGCAGCGCGGGCAGCGACTGGGCCATGGCGTGTGGGATCTGATGTTTGAGAGGGTGAAATAATGGCCGTACAGCGTAGCCGTCGTTTGCGTAAAAAACTGCATATTGATGAGTTTCAGGAATTAGGCTTCTCCGTCGCCTGGCGTTTCGCCGAAGGCACCACCGAGGAGCAAATCGACGCCACTGTTGATCAGTTCATTAATGAAGTGATCGCGCCGAACGGTCTGGCGTATGACGGCAGCGGTTATCTGGTGTGGGAAGGTCTGGTGTGCTTGCAGGAAACCGGCAAATGCACCGACGAGCACCGCGAACTGGTGCGTAAGTGGCTGGAAGCTCATAACCTGACGGATGTGCAGGTGACTGAACTCTTCGACGTTTGGTGGGACTAAAGATCGTATCGGGCTAGCTTACTTGCCCTTGTTGCACCGGGCAGTGCTCGCATTCCTCACGTACTTATGTACGCTCCGGATGCTGCGCGCTGGCCGCCACAAAAATGGCTGCGACGCTCAACGCCCGACCTTTCAGCGCGTAAAAAAGGGAGATTTCATGGTTCGTAAGGTACTTATCGCCGCGCTGCTGCTGGCGGCAACTCAGGCTCAGGCTGCATACGAATGCAGCGTCAAGCCACAGGATGATGTGATCATTAAACCGCAGAGCGTGCAGGTGGTGGGAACCAACGGCAACCTCGAAATCACTCCGCAGGGTGACGTGCAGTTTAATGGCCAGAAGGTCAACGTTGATAACGCCGCGCGCCAGAAAGCCATCGACTACCAGACCGCGCTGCGTCGCGATTTGCCGTGGATCGATAGCGGCGCAACCTCGCGTCTGGAACGCAGCCGCGTGGCGCTGGATAAAGTGATTGTCGACAAGCTCGGCGCGAACAGCAATGTGCGTAATCGTCTCACCAAACTGGATGGCCAGCTCAAGCAACAAATGAACCGCATTATTGAGCATCGTCCAGACGGACTGACGTTCCATCATCAGGCTATCGATCAGGTGCGCGCGGAAGGCGAGAAGCTGGTGCAGAGCACGCTAGGCGGCATCATGCAGGATAGTCTCAACGAAATGGGCAGCAGCCAGGCGGCGAGTGGCAGCAATCCACTGCAGGCCATTATGGGCAACCTTGGCGGTTTACAACAGTCGGTGCAGGCGGAGTGGAATAAGCAGGAGCAGGATTTCCAGAACTTCGGCCACGAAGTATGCAACCGCGTAACCGTGCTGGAAGAGCAGCGCAAAGGACTGATGCAGAACGTTAAAAGCTAATGATTTGCTTCAGCTAACAAAGCCAGCCCAGTCCCGGCTGGCTTTTTGCTTTTAAGATGCACTGCATTTAAGAACCTTAGATTCGGGACGAATCTGATAACCGTAAAAACACCAAAATAATAAAGATGAAAGTGGGTTAGCAACTCATTGAAATTATTTATTTTTAAGGAGTTTTTATGTTATTTTTTAACGCCTCTGCTTCCAGTAATACCTCTTCACCCCACACCGTGCATATTCAATCCGACTGGTATAACGATGCGCAGAAGCGATGGGAAGGCAGTGCGCATTCGCCAGATACCGTTGCAGTCATCATCATGGTCAATGGTAAAAACCCAATAAGTGTGCCAGTGAGTGGCGGCCGTTTTTCCTGGGCGCCTTCTCAACCCATGCCTGACGGTGAACATGTGCTGACCTTTGTTGCCGTTGATCGCGCTAATAACCAAAGTGATATCGTTTCGGTCAATTACAACATTGATACTATCGCGCCTGACAAGCCGCAAATTACTGCAATCGAAGACTATGCAGCGGGTGGAATACATAACGGCAATAGCATTAAGCGACATGGTTACACCAACGACGCAAATCCTGTCGTGCGTGGCGAGGCAGAAGCAAATAGCCTGGTATACATCTACAACAAAAACAGCAAAACGCCCCTGGCTTCGGTAACCGCTAATCAGCATGGCAAATGGGAGGTGGAAGTGAACCTGCCTAACGACGGTGCATATGAGTTGAGTGCCGTGGCAGAAGACCGGGCAAATAATCGCAGCCAGCCGTCGCTAAAGTGGCCATTTCAGCTTGATACCGAGAAACCGGATAGCGCCACCATCAATTACTTTGAGGATGATGTTGGTTTGTATCGCGGACAGTTTGATCTCATCCGGGCCACTGACGATCGCCGCCCTGAGCTGTATGGCACTGGCGACCCTAATGAATATGTACGCGTTCAATACGCCAGCAAAAACGGCAGTTGGGTAACAACCGCGACCGTTGCGGTAGACAGTGATGGCACCTGGCTGTGGACTCCACCGCAAAATCTCTCCGATGGTGAATGGAATTTTCGCGTACGTAACATTGATCATGCTGGTAACGTCAGTAAATGGAGCAGCACCGTCACGCTGCTGATTGATACCACAACCATTCAGCCCCTCATTATGCAGGTGCTCGATGATAGGGGACCCATTGAATCGGTATTGCCAGGGCAAAATACCGACGATGCACGTCTGGATTTTATCGGTAAGGCCGAAGTTAACAGCCTGGTGATTCTGTATCAGGATGGTACGGCGGTGGGATCGGCTTATGCAAATAGTCAGGGTGACTGGAGAATGACTCCGCAGCAAGATATGCGTGCAGGGCTGAATAATTTTGGTGTGAAGGCGATAGATGAAGCAGGGAATGAAAGTTCCTACTCTGCAAATTATCCGGTGAGATTCATCCCGTCACCCCAATATCAAGCCAATTATGAAAGTGAATCAAGAGATGATGGGAATGGGACGAGCTATTTGCCCATCCCAGGAGAACGCCACATTTATGATGTCGCGAGCTGGTTAAATACTTATCCGTCTCATTATCTGGTGAAAGCGGCAAATATTATTTTTTCGGGTGAAAACCAGATAATTGATTTTGCTGCGCTAAGTGCACGTGTGGAAGGTTTGCAGAAAATAGATATAAGTGGCAAAGGTAATAATCTGCTTAATCTCGATCTGCACTCGTTACTGAATGAAGGCGGTGAGGGGCTATTTATTAACGACGATAGTCAGCAATTGATGATTGATGGCGACATGGGCGACCGCATCACGCTTGATCGCACGCAATTCAGCGACGGCTGGTTAACTTCGCAGAATAAAGTCCAGATCGGCGGGGAAAACTGGACACTGTTAACCAATAGCCAGGCGCATTACACACTGTTAGTGAATCAGGAAATTGAAATTACTTACGGCTAATACGCAAAAAAGATGCCCGGTATAAGCCGGGCATTTTTCATTACTCTTCCGTCAGGAACAGTTCCAGCAGCGAGTTCAGGAACAGTTTGCCTTTCTCAGTGATCTGCCAGCTCTCCGTGGTTTCCTCCACGTATCCTGCACTTATCGCCGCATCGATTTGCGGGCGAATCACCTGCTCATCCATGCCGGTATAGCGGCGGAAATCGGCGCGCGGTGCGGCTTCCAGCAGACGAAAACGGTTCATAAAGAACTCGAACGGCTTGTCGTTCTCGGCCACGACGTGCTGCTTATCGAGATAGTTGCCTTTCATAAAGCCGCGCGGATGACGGGTTTTCACCGTGCGCACGATGCGACCATCGGCTTGCGTCAGCTTACCGTGGGCACCACAGCCAATCCCGAGGTAATCCCCGAAGCGCCAATAGTTGAGATTGTGCTCGCAGCGATAACCCGGTTTGGCATACGCCGAGGTTTCATATTGCTGATAACCTGCGGCGCTCAGCAGTTGATGACCTTGCTCAAAAATATCCCACAGCGCATCGTCATCAGGCAGTTTTGGCGGGCGCGAACCGAATAAGGTGTTCGGCTCAATCGTCAACTGATACCACGATAGATGCGGCGGATTAAGCGCAATCGCCTGGCGCAGATCATCCAGCGCTTCCTCCAGTGACTGATCCGGTAAGCCGTGCATCAGGTCGAGGTTAAAACTGCGCAGGCCTAATCCTTCAGCCAGCTGGGCGGCGCGCACGGCTTCTTCCGGCCCGTGAATGCGGCCTAAACGCGCCAGCTTCTGTGGACTGAAACTCTGCACGCCAATCGAAATACGGTTGATGCCGGCTTTCTGGTAGGCGCTAAAGCGATCGGCTTCAACGGTGCCTGGATTGGCTTCCATGGTGATTTCCGCATCGGCCGCCAGCGGCAAACGCGCACGCACGCCGTCCATCAGCATCTGCATCGCATTGCTGCTCAACAGGCTTGGCGTGCCGCCGCCGATGAAAATAGTGCGCACTTCACGGCCGCCGGTCAGCGGTAAATCCTGTTCGAGATCGTTGAGCAGGTGCTGCACATACTCAATGTGCGGCACCTCGCCTTTTAACGCGTGAGAGTTGAAATCACAGTACGGACACTTCTGCACACACCACGGAATATGGATGTACAGGCTTAATGGCGGCAACGTAGGTGAAAACTCAGGCATTGCGCATCGCTTCCAGCAGCAGCGTCAATGCTTTACCACGGTGAGAGACGGCGCGCTTTTCGTCTTTACTCAGCTCTGCCGCCGTTTTACCTAATTCAGGGACATAAAAGATGGGATCGTAACCAAAACCGCCTGCGCCCGCTGCCGCGCGGGTGATTTCCCCAGCCCAGCTACCGTGGAACACCAGCGGCGTGGGATCGGCGGCGTGACGCAGGTAAACCAGCACGCAGTGGAACTGCGCCTGACGTTTGCCATCCGGCACGTTTTCCAGCGCCACCAGCAGCTTGTCCAGATTCTGCTGGTCGCTGGCATCAACGCCCGCATAGCGCGCGGAGTAAATGCCCGGCGCGCCGCCCAGCGCATCAACCGCCAGACCGGAATCGTCGGCAATCGCTGGCAAACCGGTAATCTCAGCCGCATGACGCGCTTTCAGGATGGCATTTTCGATGAAAGTCAGGCCGGTTTCTTCCGCCGAATCAACGCCGAGTTCGGTTTGCGCCACAATATCAAGTCCGAAGGCCGCTAACAGATCGGCCAGTTCGCGGACTTTGCCGGGATTTCCGGTCGCGAGTACAACTTTTTGCATAACAGTTCCAGATAGACGAATTACAGCAAATACCAGAGACCTGGGAACAGGTCCATGCCGAGGAAATTCAGCGCGTACAGCACCAGAATCACAATCATGGCAGAGAAATCGATACCGCCCATCGCCGGCAGAATACGGCGAATCGGTGACATCAGCGGTTCAGTCAGCTGCATCAGAACCTGATCCACCGGGCCGCGACCCTGGCTGATCCAGCTCATCAGCGAACGAATGATGATCACCCAGAACACCAGATAACCGGCGGACTTCACCAGCGACAGCAGGCCAACCAGCAGGTTGGTGGGATCAACGGAGAACACGCCGACCTGAATCAGCAGCAGGATCGGATATTTCAGCGTGGTCAGTACAAAGGCAAGCAGCAGCGATGCGGTATCAATCGGGCCAATGGCCGGGATGACACGGCGCAGCGGCTTGATAATCGGTTGGGTGATCTTCACGACAAACTGCGCCAGCGGGTTGTAGAAGTCACAGCGCGACCACTGCATCCAGATGCGCAGCAGCAGCACCATCACGTACAAATCGATCAGCGTTTTGACTAAAAACGTCAGTGTTAACATGAGGTTCCTCAATTATTGTTGTGAAGGTCGCGCATAATCCCGCGCGCCAAAAACGGCGGTGCCAATACGCACCATGGTGCTGCCCGCGGCGATTGCCGCGTCCATATCGTCGCTCATTCCCAGAGAAAGCGTATCGACGTCAGGATAGTCCTGTTTTAAGGTTTGAAACGCGGCGGCCATCTGCTGACACACCGCCAGTTGCCGTGCGTATTCTGACTCTGGCGCCGGAATCGCCATCAGCCCACGCAAGCGCAAATTCGGCAGTGCGGCGATCTGCTGCGCCAGCTCCGGCAACGCCTCCAGCATGATGCCAGATTTGCTGTTCTCGTCACTGATATTTACCTGAATTAACACGTTGAGCGGCGGCAACGACGCCGGGCGCTGATCGTTCAGACGCTGCGCGATGCGCTGGCGGTCCACGGTGTGGCACCAGGCGAAGTTTTCCGCCACCAGACGGCTTTTATTGGATTGCAGCGGGCCGATAAAGTGCCATTGCAAATCAGGATGTGCGGCCAGCTCAGCCACTTTTTCAACCCCTTCCTGCACGTAATTCTCACCGAACACGTGTTGTCCAGCGGCAATGGCTTCTGCGACCGCGCTCGCAGGTTTGGTTTTGCTCACTGCAAGCAGCGTAATTTCTTCTGGCGCGCGGCCGCAACGTGCGGCGGCGGCGGCGATACGCTCACGCACTTGCTGTAAGTTGTGCTCAATGGAAGTCATAGTCAGGAGAAGCTAAATGGAGTTGGATGAAATAGTGGCCCTTAGTGTAAAGCATAACGCCGCCGATCTGCACCTTTGCAGCGGACATTTGCCGCACTGGCGGCGACAAGGCGTGCTGGAGCCGATTCCGCAGCAGAGCGCGCTGGATGGCGGCTGGCTGGAAGTCTTTATGCAGCAGTGGCTCACGGCGTCGCAGCAGGCCGAGCTGGAGGAGAACGGCCACGTTGACTTCGCTATTACGCTTGCCAGCGGCATACGGCTGCGCGCCAACCTGTTTATGCAGCGTCACGGCTTATCGCTGGCGCTGCGGCTGATTGCCAGCCAGGCGCCCGATCTCAGCAGCCTGCATCTGCCCGAGGTGGTGAGCCAGCTATTACAGCTGGAAGAGGGGCTGATTTTAATTACCGGCGCCACCGGCAGCGGCAAATCGACCACGCTGGCGGCAATGGTGGATTGTCTGAATCGTCAGCAGGCGCGACACATTCTGACGCTGGAAGATCCGATTGAGTTTGTGCATCGCAGCCAGCGCTCGCTGATTCAACAGCGCGAAGTAGGTGCGCACTGTGCCTCGTTTCAACACGGGCTGAAAGCCGCGCTGCGTGAAGATCCTGATGTGATTCTGCTCGGCGAACTGCGCGACAGCGAAACCATCCGCCTGGCGCTCACTGCAGCAGAAACCGGGCATCTGGTGCTGGCCACGCTCCATACGCGCGGCGCAACCCAGGCGGTTGATCGGCTGGTGGATGTCTTTCCCGCTGAGGAGAAAAACCTGGTGCGCACTCAATTAGCGGGCAGCCTGAAAGCGGTGCTGGCGCAACGTTTAGTGCCGGCAAAAGCGGGCGGGCGCATCGGCTTGTTTGAAGTGTTGGTGGCGACGCCGGCGGTGGCGAACCTGATCCGCGAAGGCAAGATGCATCAGTTGCCTGGCGTGTTGCAAACCGGCGCGCAGGCGGGCATGCAAACCTTTGCGCAGAGCGAGCAGGGGCGTCAGGCGGCGGGGATGACTTGAAGAGAGCCAGATAGGCGCTTAAAGGCGGAAAACCAACCCATTGTAGCGGCGCAATTTATTGCGAATTGCCACGGATGAGCAGAGCAGCGGCATAAACATGCGCGATGAATCGCGCCGCTATGCCATGTGCCAGATCTGGATGGCTTTAATGCGTATCAAACCAATCTTCGAGGATAATCACTGCGGATTGGGAATCAACCTGGCCTTTCTGCAACGCGCGAAAGCCGCCGCGTTCAAACAGATCGGCACGCGCTTCAACGGTGCTCAGGCGCTCGTCCTGCAACTCGACGCGTACGCCAAAACGACCATGCAGGCGATTGGCGAACTTACGTGCGCGCGCAGTAAGTTCCTGTTCGGTGCCATCCATATTCAGCGGCAAGCCCACTACCACATAATCGGGCTGCCACTCTTTCAGCAGCTTTTCGATCAGCTTCCAGTCCGGCGTGCCGTCCTGCGCTTTTAGCGCCGTCAGCGCGCGCGCGGTGCCCGTTAATTGCTGACCGACAGCAACGCCGATGCTTTTGGTGCCGAAATCGAAGCCCAGTAAGGTTTCACTGGCCATCAGGCGTGCCCTGCATCGGTGGCAATGTTGTGAATATCGACGCCCAAACCGCGTGCCGCTTCACGCCAGCGTTCAGCGATGGGCGTCTGGAACAGAATATTGGTGTTAGCGGGCGAGGTGAGCCAGGCATTCTCCAGCAACTCCTCTTCCAGCTGACCTTTCTCCCAGGCGCAATAACCCAGCGCCACCAGCACGTTATCGGGCTGTGAAGTGGTGCCGATCGCTTCCAGCACATCACGTGAGGTGGTGATTACCGTGGTGTCTGAAATACGAATGCTCGAGGAGTAAATGCGCTGCGCCGAGTGCAGGATGAAACCACGATCTTCCGCCAGCGGACCACCGGCAAACACTGGCTTGTCCAGTTTGATGGCAGGATCGCGTTCGGATGCGCTAATTTTAAGCTTTTTAAGGATGCCTTCGACCGTCAGGTTGTCCATTGGCTTATTAACGATCAAACCCATGGCGCCATCTTCATTGTGCTCGCAGATATAAACTACCGAGCGTTTGAACAGTGGGTCCTGCAGCGACGGCATCGCAATTAGAAAATGATGCTGTAAATTCATTATCACTCGTATACCAAAAATAACCGGCGCAGCCGCGGCAGCGCCGGTTTTGGGTGTTCACGGAGTGGAGACTCCGACGGCATCAGCCCAGGCGTTTCTCAATGGCATCCATCAGCATGCCAGTGATCGATATCGGGAACGCGGCCTCGATTTCACGTACGCAGGTTGGGCTGGTCACGTTAACTTCAGTCAGTTTATCACCGATAATATCCAGGCCGACAAAAATCAGCCCTTTGGCTTTCAGCGTTGGGCCAACGCGACGCGCAATTTCCCAGTCGCTGTCGCTCAGCGGACGCGCTTCACCACGGCCACCGGCTGCCAGATTACCGCGCGTTTCGCCGCCTTGCGGAATGCGCGCCAGGCAGTAAGGTACGGGTTCGCCATCCACCACCAACACGCGTTTGTCGCCGTCTTTGATCGCCGGCAGATAGTTCTGCGCCATGCAGAAGTACTGGCCGTGATTAGTCAGGGTTTCGGTGATCACGCCGAAGTTGGCATCGTCCTGTTTCACGCGGAAGATCGAGGCGCCGCCCATGCCGTCCAGCGGCTTAAGGATCACGTCGCCATGCTCCTGCCAGAAGGCGCGCAGCTGCTCTTTATTACGCGTGACCAGCGTATCTGGCGTCAGGTCGGCGAACCATGCGGTATACAGCTTCTCGTTGCAGTCGCGCAGGCTCTGTGGTTTGTTCACGATCAGCGTACCTTGCTCTTCTGCGCGTTCCAGCAGGTAAGTGGCATAGATAAATTCGGTGTCGAACGGCGGATCTTTACGCATCAGCACCACGTTAAGATCGGCCAGCGGGATATTCTGCTCGCTGCCAAACGTGTACCAGTTGTCGTAGTTCTGCTCAACGCTCAGCAGACGCGTGCGTGCGTAAGTCACACCGCCGCGCAGGGAGAGATCGCCCATCTCCATGTAATGAATTTCGTAACCACGGCGCTGTGCTTCCAGCAACATGGCGAAGCTGGTGTCTTTTTTAATATTGATGGACGAAATCGGGTCCATAACGATGCCAAGCTTAATCATTATTCTCTCCTAAATGGGGAAGCATTTACCCCGAAAGCGTTGTGCTGTGAAGTTACGTTCGAACCCGAAAGTATCGCTTAACCGAGGTCACCAAACCTCACCTGAAGTGCCGTAATGGCGGTGAGTGCGGTGGTTTCGGTGCGCAACACGCGGGGTCCAAGCAGAATATCGGTAAAACCCTGCTGCGCGGTCATGGCAATTTCATCGGCGGTTAAGCCACCTTCCGGCCCAATCAGCAAGCGCAGGCGCTCTACCGGCTGCGGCAGCGTGTTGATGCTGTGGCTGGCGCGCGGATGCAAATTGAGCTTCAAACCGTCTTCGGCTTCCGCGCACCAGGCTTGCAATGTCATCGGCTCGCGAATTTCCGGCACACGATTACGGCCGCACTGTTCACAGGCGGCAATCGCGATTTTCTGCCATTGCTGAATCTTTTTTGCCAGCCGCTCGGCGTCCAGCTTTACGCCGCAGCGTTCAGAAAACAAGGGCGTAATCACATTCACGCCAAGTTCGATCGATTTCTGGATAGTGAATTCCATTTTTTCACCGCGCGACATCACCTGGCCGAGGTGTAAATGCAGCGGGGATTCACGGTCATCAGCCTGGCTGGCAAGGACCCTTACTTTTACACGCTTTTTATCAGCCTGGGTGATTTCGGCGCTAAAAGTCAGATTACTGCCATCAAACAGCTCAATTTGCTGACCGGCCGACATGCGCAGCACGCGTCCAACATGGTTAGCGGCATCTTCATCGAGGAAGACTTCACTGTTAACTTCGAGAGATTCGGGATGATAAATGCGAGGTATACGCATGCGGTTCCTGCCAGCGTTATGCCGTGTCAGCGGACACGGCGCAATCGAAAAAAGCTAGTGTAGGGTAGCGCTTTTAGCGCTGGCAAGCCTGCTGTACATAGGAATTGTGATTTCCCTGCACTTTGGCGATGCGATTGTCGCGCTCACACTCCCAGCTCGTCACCGGATATTGCTTATCCCACGCGGTAAACAGTTGGGTTTGCTGACGCGACAGGCGCAGGTGATATTGGTCGCGCATATAGAAGTAAGTGCGGGCAATGGCGCCACGCGCACGCTCCGGCGGCTGCGCCAGTTTCTGCTTAAAATCGACCTTCATGCTGCATTGACCGTACTGCTGTTCGCCGCCGTTCCATTGGCTGTACTGGAAATTATTGCGGTCGCCGTTCACTTCACCAATCGCCGGCTGCAGGTTATGCAGATCGCTCTCAATGCGGCGGTAATCGGCATCTTTGCTGCAGCTTTTGCGGCCGCCGTTTTGCCAGCACTGACGCTGATGGCCGAACTCCCACGCGGGCATCACATGTTCCCACTCAATGCGTTCGGCGCGATTGGCGTTCTTACGCACGCTGTAGCCGCAACTGCTTAGATCCGGTACGCCCTTTTTGCCGTGCCAGCTGATTTTGCAGCCGCAGTAAAAGTCGGCGGGCGCATCTGCGTTGATCTGCGCGGCATAGGCTTTGGCCTGACTAAAATTGTTTTGATGATAGTGAGTGAAACTGAGGCTGTAAGCGCTAAGCGGGGCAACTAACAAGGTAAGTAACAGCAACGTTTTGCGAGACATATTCCAAAAATTAACCTGGTCCTGAAAAAGGGCGGCAGGGTAACAGAATGATGACGCACGGGATATGAGATTAGGCTAGGTTGCTGAACTAATTCGATAAAAATTCACCGGGTTGCAGCAGGGATTTGCAGTGCACACAGCGATATTCGCTTTCTCCACGCAGCACACGATTATGGCGCCGTACGGTGAGCTGATGCTGCTGACAGCGGCAGCGATAGGGGAAGGTGTTGCTGCGCACCGAGGCGATTTCAAACTGGTGGGTGCGGCGCGCAGGCACGCCGAGCACGCTCTCCATCATCCATTTCCACTCTTTGCCGTGCGGCGGCACGCGACCAAAGGTTTTCCACACCAGCAGATGCGCCAGTTCGTGCGGCACCACTTCATCAACGAATGCCTGCTGATTCTCCAGCAGCAGCACCGGATTGATGCGGATTTCCCACTTCTCCAGCCATGCGGTGCCCGCAGCGGTGCCGCGCTGCTGATAAACCAGCGAGGGCTCATCAAAGCGGCGTTCCAGCTTTTCGTTGGCCTGCTGTAAATAGTGGCGCAGCGAGCGCATAACGGCTTGTTGTAAGGCGATGGGAAGGCGCAGTGTTTTCATGGGGGGCAGCATAAAAGGTTGCCGGAACGATCTCAAATAAAAAGGGCTGCCAATTGGCAGCCCTTGCATTCGCTCATCGGGATTACTTCTGACCGATATCGCGCAGCTTTTTGCCAGACATCAGGTTGCGCTCGATGTGCTCCAGCGAAACGTTTTTGGTCTCTGGAATCAGCGCCAGCGTCAGCAGAATGAAGAACACGTTCAGACCGGCGTAAACCCAGAAGGTTGGCGCGTTGCCCAGCGTATTCAGCATGGTCAGGAAGGTCGCACCGACAATCATGTTGGCAATCCAGTTGGTCGCGGTGGACACCGTGATACCGAAGTCGCGGCCTTTCAGCGGCTGAATCTCGGAACACAGTACCCAAATCAGCGGGCCAGCAGACATCGCAAAACCAATGATGAACATCAGCAGCATCGCCACCGCGAAGTATTGCGCTTCTTGAGAATGGATGCCGATGTGCAGCATGGTGCCGAGAATGCCCATACCCAGCGCCATCACCAGGAAGCCCAGCAGCAGCGTAGGTTTACGGCCCCAGCGATCCACCAGACCGATAGCTATAAAGGTCGCCAACACGTTCACCAGACCAACAATCACCGTGCCCCACATTTGTTGCGTGGTGTTGGCAAAGCCAGCGATTTCGAAGATCTTCGGTGCGTAGTACATGATGACGTTCATGCCGGTGAACTGCTGCATCACCTGCAACAGCACGCCAAGGAACACTGCGCGGCGGAAGTTGCTGTTGCTCTGGAACAGCTGCCAGCCCGACTGTTTAATTTTCAGGCTTTCACGGATTTCATCCAGTTCACGTTTTGCTTGTTCACTGGTATCACGCAGGCGCGATAACACGCGCTCAGCACTGCGGAAGTCACCTTTAGCCGCCAGCCAGCGTGGGCTGTTGGGCAGGAAGAAGACGCCAATCAGCAGCAGTACCGCAGGAATAGTGATGATGCCCAGCATCCAGCGCCATGCGCCAGCGTCGCTGAACGCGGTATCGGAGAGATACGCCGCCAGAATACCGATGGTGATCATCAGCTGATACAGCGAAATCATACTGCCGCGAATCTTCTCTGGTGCGATTTCCGAGAGATACAGCGGCGCGGTGTAAGAGGCAACACCCACGGCCAGGCCAAGCACCACACGCGCGGCGATCAGCATTTCCGGGCTGGTTGCACCCGCAGACCACAGTGAACCGATAACGAAAAGAATCGCACCGGCCATCAGGCTCTTTTTACGACCCAGACGCGATGACATCCAGCCGCTGCCCACCGCACCGACTGCAGCACCAAACATCATTGAGCTGACGATCCACTCTTGCTGGTGGGCAGTGACGTTAAAATCTTTCGCGATGAAAGGCAGAGCACCGGCGATAACACCGATATCCAGACCAAACAGCAAGCCGGCCAGCGCCGCTAAGAAGCAGACAAACAAGGTCATGACCTTATTTGAAGTTCTGCTCTTGTGATTATTACCAGGCATGAAGCCTCCAAAGTTTATCCATCGTTGTTGTTATCAATGTTATGAAACCTGTCGGCGGAAAAAAGTGAGTAAGATCACATCAGTGTAATCGGTTACACACGCTGAAACCCTGCAATCCAGCATTTTCCGCCCGAAATAGTTACGTAACCAGTAAGGTATAGCACCCTTTAAGTTTCTGACATCGCACTAAATACCGGCTATCAGACGACGCTGAAAATAACGCATTTTCAGAGTAATAACTACGCTGAAAAATCTCTAAATTGCCGATTGATAAAGGATTTCAAAATGTAATCGTTATCACTAAGTTGTAAGCGAGGTGAAAGAAGTGTAGACGGCGGAGAAAAATGTGCCTGACGATGCAAAGGCATAAAAAAAAGCCCGCCAAAAGCGAGCTTCGATGTCAAATTGTGCAGCGTCGCCCTCTCCCGTGGGAGAGGGCATCAGCCCGCAGAGGAGTCTGTTACTTCAAACCCGCCGCTTCGCGCAGCTGCGCGGCTTTGTCAGTCTGCTCCCACGGGAAGTGCTCACGACCAAAGTGACCGTATGCTGCGGTCTCTTTGTAGATCGGTTTCAGCAGATCCATCATCTGAATCAGGCCGTATGGACGCAGGTCGAAGAACTCGCGCACCAGCAGCGTCAGCTGCTCGGTGGAGACTTTCTCGGTACCGAAGGTTTCAACCATGATCGAGGTTGGCTCAGCCACGCCGATGGCGTAAGAAACCTGGATTTCACAACGGTCAGCCAGGCCAGCCGCGACGATGTTCTTCGCCACATAACGTGCAGCGTAAGCGGCAGAACGGTCGACTTTTGACGGATCCTTACCTGAGAACGCGCCGCCACCGTGACGCGCCATGCCGCCGTAGGTATCAACGATGATTTTACGACCGGTCAGACCGCAGTCGCCCATTGGACCACCGATGACAAAACGGCCAGTTGGGTTGATGTGGTATTTGGTGCTGGCGGTGATCCACTCAGTCGGCAGAACCGGCTTGATGATCTCTTCCATCACCGCTTCACGCAGATCGGCGGTGGTCACATCTTCAGCATGCTGGGTCGAGAGTACAACTGCATCGATACCGACAATTTTGCCGTCATCGTACTGGAAGGTGATCTGGCTTTTTGCATCCGGACGCAGCCACGGCAGTGAACCACTTTTACGCACTTCAGCCTGACGCTGCACCAGACGGTGCGCGTAGGTGACCGGCGCTGGCATCAGCACATCGGTTTCGTTGCTGGCGTAGCCGAACATCAGGCCCTGATCGCCCGCGCCTTGTTCCAGCGGATCGGTACGGTCAACGCCCTGATTGATGTCTGGAGATTGCTTACCAATCGCGCTCAGCACTGCGCAAGAGTTCGCATCAAAGCCCATATCGGAATGGACATAGCCGATTTCACGTACGGTATTACGGGTGATCTCTTCGATATCCACCCATGCGCTGGTGGTGATTTCACCGCCAACCAGCACCATACCGGTCTTCACGTAAGTTTCGCAGGCCACGCGCGCTTTAGGATCCTGCTCGAGGATCGCATCCAGCACGGCATCGGAAATTTGGTCAGCGATTTTATCAGGATGTCCTTCTGATACGGACTCAGATGTAAAAAGGTGTTTAGCCATTCTGTTCTTTACCTTAAAAATGGTTTGAATACGACTGCATAGCGTAAGCGGGATCAGACCGACTCGACGCCCCTTCAGGCAAAGCCGCAAGCAGTGGCAGCGAGAGCATTAACTCACACCGCCTGAATGTTAATCAGTTTAGATGGAAAACCATCTGGACGGCTATTCTAGGTTACTCAGTGAGCACTTTTCCAGTGCTTTTTCCGATCCCGCATTTTCCGCAACATCCTAAGTGGAATCATTTCCTGACACCGCGCGCAGTTACTGACAAAGATTTTGCAATTTACCCCGCGTGGCTGTATAAAACGCCGCTGCTGTTGACCACAGCCGCAAAGGATGACGCCGCCGTGCGTCGCGCTGTCAGATGCCATTTAATCTGACCTTCACCCAAGCCGTTTCTCGCATGCTTTAAGCAGGCGATGGAGGTGATTAAAGTAATGAACCACTCTTTCTCTCGCTTTGGTTCACTGCGCTGTTCCGGCGCGCTGGCACTCCTTTCACACTCCAAACCCGTTCTTTTCTCTTATCGACGTTGTGTTCATTCTCCCGACACGCGCGCCGGTTAACATTTCTCTGCATCTATTACTCTATTTCGCTGTCTACTGACCGTGGAAGTCTCAGGCTATTTGCCCCGACTTTGGCGCGGTGTTTTACACTTAGAGTCAGCATTGCACAGTGCAACCTTACAGAGGCAGCAAGCAGGATGAGGCAATTTTTACCTGGCGCCACCATGACAAAACTCGGTAACAAATTCATATTTCAACGGAAAATTGAGGTTCGCGATGTCTGACGACATGAAGAATATCAAGGGTTCGTCAGCTGGCGAACAAGGTGTACTCCGCTCCATGCAGGAGGTGGCGATGAACGATCAGGAAGCGAGCAGAATGCTGCGTACCTACAACATTGCCTGGTGGGGAAACAACTATTACGACGTCAACGAGCTGGGGCACATCAGCGTGTGTCCCGATCCGGATCAGCCGGAAGTGCGCGTTGACTTAGCGAAGCTGGTGAAAGAGCGCGAAGCCGACGGTCAACGTCTGCCGGCGCTGTTCTGCTTCCCGCAGATTCTCCAGCATCGTCTGCGTTCGATTAATGCCGCCTTCAAACGCGCGCGTGAATCTTACGGCTATAAAGGTGATTACTTCCTGGTTTACCCAATCAAGGTGAATCAGCATAAGCGCGTGATTGAGTCGCTGGTCAACTCTGGCGAACCGCTAGGCTTGGAAGCCGGTTCGAAAGCCGAGCTGATGGCTGTGCTGGCCCACGCCGGCAAAACCCGTTCGGTGATTGTCTGCAACGGCTATAAAGACCGCGAATACATTCGTCTGGCGCTGATCGGTGAAAAGCTCGGCCACAAAGTCTATCTGGTGATCGAGAAGATGACCGAGGTGCGTCTGGTGCTGGAAGAGGCCGAGCGTCTGAATGTGATTCCACGTCTCGGTATCCGTGCGCGTCTGGCGTCGCAGGGCTCAGGCAAGTGGCAGTCAAGCGGCGGTGAAAAATCGAAGTTTGGTCTGGCAGCATCGCAGGTGTTACAGCTGGTCGATATCATGCGCAAAGCGGGCCGTCTCGATAGCCTGCAACTGCTGCACTTCCATCTCGGTTCGCAAATGTCCAACATCCGCGACATCGCGACCGGCGTGCGTGAGTCGGCGCGTTTCTACGTGGAGCTGGCGAAGCTGGGCGTTAACATCAAATGCTTCGATGTGGGCGGCGGTTTGGGCGTGGATTATGAAGGAACCCGCTCGCAGTCAGACTGCTCGGTCAACTACGGTCTGAACGAATACGCCAACAACGTGATTTGGGCGATTGGCGATGCCTGTGAAGAGAACGGGCTGGAACATCCAACCGTGATCACCGAGTCAGGTCGTGCGGTGACGGCGCACCACACCGTGCTGGTGTCCAACATCATTGGTGTTGAGCGTAACGAGTTCAGCACGCCGGTGGCACCGGATGCCGATTCACCGCGTCCGATTCAGAGCCTGTGGGATACGTGGCAGGAGATGCACGAACCCGACGTGCGTCGTTCGCTGCGCGAATGGCTGCACGATAGCCAAATGGATCTGTTCGACATCCATACCGGTTATTCATCAGGCACCTACGATCTCGGCCAGCGCGCCTGGGCAGAGCAGCTTTATCTGAGCATCTGCCACTACATTCAGCAGCATCTCGATCCCAGCAACCGCGCGCATCGCCCGATCATTGATGAGCTGCAGGAGCGCATGGCGGATAAGATTTACGTCAACTTCTCGCTGTTCCAGTCAATGCCGGATGCGTGGGGTATCGATCAGCTGTTCCCGGTGCTGCCGCTGGAAGGGCTGAATAAAATGCCGAAGCGTCGCGCGGTGTTGCTCGACATCACCTGTGACTCCGATGGCACCATCGATCACTACGTCGATGGCGATGGCATTGCCACCACCATGCCGATGCCGGAATACGACATCGACAATCCACCGATGCTCGGCTTTTTTATGGTGGGCGCGTATCAGGAAATTCTCGGCAACATGCATAACCTGTTCGGTGATACCGAAGCGGTTGATGTGTTTGCGTTCCCGGATGGCAGCGTGGAAGTTCAGCTGTCGGATGAGGGCGATACCGTAGCGGATATGCTTGAGTACGTGCAGCTGAATCCTAACGATTTGATGACGCTGTTCCGCGATCAGGTAACGCAACAAACGGATATAGATGAAGAGCTGCGCGCGCAATTCTTGTCTGAATTCGAGAGTGGCTTGTACGGTTATACCTATTTAGAAGATGAGTAATTAATTGCTCTTAAACCGAGCTCGCAAGGGCTCGGTTTTCGCTTTTCCTGCTATATCCGCGCCTGGCAACAATAATTTAATTTGATTTGTGAAGACGATCACCTTTGGCTTATTTGTAACCCGCCACGTAAATCCCACATTTACCTCCCCAAATGCTATCTCCTTCTTTTCTCTAATAAAGCGAGTCGGCAACGCTGATTATTTTCTTAATATCCTTACCTTACTTACTGATTCATCATGGATTAAGCAGTTATTCTGTTATGTATTCTTTGCAATGCATAATAAAAATTTAAACATTAAGATTTTAATAGTCACTATGGAAATTAGTGGTTATTGGCGCTTTTTGGAATCATAGATGCCAGATAAAACATTTTGCAATTTGAGTTAAGGAGAGCCATCAAATCGTGCAGAATCTTTTTTTATCATTATTTTTCAATTCGATAATGTTTTTACAGATCTATTAAAGTAAAAGATAAGTTAAATTAGATTAAGAATTTTCTGAGCTTTTGTGAATTTTAGAGAAATTTACTTACGTTATTGATTGATTTAAACGATTGAAGTTACCTAAAGTGTTTACTGAAATCTATTTCTCAAAGTGTAAGTAGTACGTTAACCTTCAGTTAAGACATTAAGTTTTATCAATGTTTACCTTACTTCTTACATGAGAAATCCTGACATTTTAAGGCTATCAGGCAGTTGCAGTAAGGATATGAAATGAGCAATCAACCGAAGACAGTGTTCTTGTTGGAGCCGGTTTACGATTTATCCGGCCAGGTGATTGCCAGGGAATTGTTAACGCGTCTTGCAGACGACGCAGATATCAATAATAAGCGTAACCCTGAAAGGGATGTTGGGTTCTTCAGTCAGCTTTCTGCTGACGTTAAATGGCAGTTATTCCTCCACCAGATCGAAAAACTTATTCAGCTATACCAGAAAGGGTTCGACCAGATTGTCAGTGTCAATGTTGATAGAGATATCGTAGCCAGCATTTTTAAAGATGCTGAAATGCAAGAAAAACTGGCTCAACTGACGCTGTTGCGTCTGGAAATATCAGCATTCTTCACCGCGCGATTTAATAGCGCCGATCTGTTGATTTTAAAAGGTGTCGCGAAAGTGACGCCGGCCCCTTTATGGCTCGATGACTTTGGTCCGGGTTATTCCAACCTTTCCATGTTTGATAGCGGAATATTTGAAATCGTCAAGATTGACAAAGAATTTTTTTGGCAATTTGGCGACGGTCGCACCTTTGACATTCTGCTCGACCATCTCAACGAATTATGCAACGGCGTCATCGTTGAGGGTGTTGAAAATCAACAACAGGTCGACCTGCTGTCGCATAAAGCAATTTATGGCATGCAGGGCTATTTGTGGCAGAGCGTCTATCTCGATGATTTATTAGCTTAATCCTGAAATTATTGAGTTGGTTTCATCCCTCGGGGAAGTGAAAAAATGTCAAAGCCTGGGCTTTATGCGTTTCACGTCATGTGTGCCCGGCCGCTTGAGAACAAATATATTTTTCCCGTGGTGATTTTAAGAAATAAAACCAATCAGTTATCAGGATGGCGGCTAAACAAAACTCAACGCGATTTCATTCTTAGCCTGTATGAAATCGATCAAGAGAAGAAGTGAATAATCGTCGCGATTATTCGCTGTAAAAGCCGGTGTCTGCTGATGCCGGGCGTGATTATGGAAACTGCGGGATCTCGATAACATGAATAATATCTCAGTAACCCCAAAAGGTGGGACCGTTGCTTCTGAGCTGAGTGGAAATCAAGTTAATTTGACCGCTCCGAGTTTGGTGAAGCTGCATCTTAATCAGTCTGATATTAAGTCTTTCACACGCAATGGTAATGATTTAGTCGTCACCACGAAGTCTGGTGAAGTGGTTGTTATTCATAATTTTTACAGCCCGAATGGCGATAGCGATCTGGTTCTGCAGGACGATCGCGGCGCCATGTGGTGGGTTGAAGATCCCGGTACAGAAGGTTTCCAGTACGTTTCAATCGACAGCACCGAAGGGCTGTTAGCGGAAAACACCACCAATAACGGCACCATTGCTGCCTTTGGTATCGGTGGTGCGGCCCTGGCGGGCTTAGGTGCGCTGTTTGCCGGTTCAGGTGGTGGTGGCGGTAATGCCTCGCCGACCAATCCCGATGACGGTAACAACGGCGGCAATCCCACCAACCCAACTAATCCTACCAACCCAACCAATCCCACCGATCCCGGTGAAAACGACACTACGCCGCCAACCGCCATCACGGATTTGGTGATCAACGACGCCGTAGGTCCGTATCAGGGCGCGATTGGCGCGGGTGCCATTACCGATGACAACACACCCACGCTGAGCGGCACCGCTGAAGCGGGCGCGATTGTCAGCATTTACGATGGCAGCACGCTGCTCGGCACTGTCACCGTTGGCGCTGATGGCCGCTGGAGCTTTACCACGCCAGCGCTGGCGGAGGGTCAGCATAGTTTGACCGCTACCGTCACCGACGCGGCGGGGAACACCAGCCCAGCGACCAATCCGGTGGATTTCACCGTGGATACCGTGGCGCCCGCAACGGTTGGCGACCTGAGCGTCATTAACAACAGCGGCTCGACTGCGCAGCCCATCACCAACGGCGGCGCGACCAAAGACACCACGCCAGTGCTGAGCGGAACGGCGGAAGCGGGCTCGATTATCACCATCCGCGATGGCGATACGGTGCTCGGCAGTGTCACCGTGGGCAGCAACGGCACATGGAGCTTTACCAGCCCAACGCTGGGCGAGGGCAGCCATACGTTGAGCATCACCGCCACCGATGCGGCGGGCAATGTCAGCACGCCAGCGACCATCACCTTCACCGTGGATACGCAAGCGCCAGCAGCAGTCATCGACCTGCAGGTTAACGATAATTCAGGCGGCAGCGGCGGCACCGTAAATAACGGTGGGACGACAGATGACAACACGCCGACGCTTACCGGCAGCGGTGAAGTGGGCGCGATTGTCAGCGTTTATGATGGGCAAACGCTGCTGGGTACGGCGGTCGTGGGTTCCGATGGCAGCTGGAGTTACACCACCAGCGCCCTGAGTAACGGCAGCCATAGCCTGACGGTGACCGTGACCGATGCGGCTGGCAACGTCAGCGCGCCATCAGCCCCTTATGAAATCACCGTGCAGGCCGCTATTCCGCCGGCCACAACGTCGCTGGAAATCACCGATGACTCCGGCAACACGCTGGTGCAACTCAGCAACGGCGCCAGCACTCAGGATAACACGCCAACGCTGAGCGGCCTGGCGACGGCGGGTGCGCTGATCACGCTGTATAACGGCACCTCGGTGCTGGGTAGCGTGGTTGCGGGCAGCGATGGTCAGTGGACCTTTACCCCAACTGCGTTGGCTGACGGTGCCTACGCGCTGCACGCCACCGTCGATAACAACGCGGGCAGCGTGACGCAAACGCCAACTATCACCATCACGGTGGATACCGTCGCACCTGCTGCGGCCGGTGGCGTAACGCTGAGCGATAACGATGGCAGCACGCTACAACCGATTGCCGCCGGTGGCGCGACCAATAACACCACGCCGGTGCTGAGCGGCACCGCTGAACCGGGTAGCACCGTCATCGTGCGTGATGGCGATAGCGTGCTCGGCACGGCAATCGTGGGCAGCAATGGGTCATGGAGCTTCACTGCGCCGACCTTAACCGAAGGCGGTCACAGCCTGACCGCCACGGTCACCGACGCGGCAGGTAATGTGGGTCCAACCTCGACGCCGATCGCCTTCACCGTGGATACTCAGGCACCTGCGGGTGCCAGCAATGTGGTGATCAGCGATAACGTCGGTGCTGCAACCGGCCCAATCACCGCGGGCGGCACCACCGACGACAGCACACCCACGCTATCCGGTAACGGTGAAGCCAACGCCATCGTCAAAATTTATGATGGCAGCACGCTGCTCGGCAGCGTCACCGTTGGCAACGACGGCACCTGGAGCTTTACCACGCCAACGTTGAGCAACGGTAGCCATTCGCTCAGCGTAACGGTGACCGATGCGGCAGGTAACGTCAGCCCGGCGACAACCGGTGTTGGCTTCACCGTCAACGCTGGCGTACCGCCAACCACCAGCACGCTGGAAATCACCGATGACAGCGGCAGCACACTTCGCCTGTTGCCAGAAGGTTCCAGCACGCAGGACACCACGCCAACCTTGAGCGGTCTGGCCTCGGCGGGCGCGCTCATCGAGTTATATAACGGCACCACGCTGCTCGGCAGCACCGTCGCGGGTGCGGATGGGCAATGGAGCTTTACGCCAGCTACCGCGCTGGCTGACGGGACTTATGCCTTCCACGCCACGGCCACTGATACCAATGGCAATGTGACTGATTCCGGCACCCTTAACATCACTATTGATAACACCGCGCCGGCAGCGGCTGGCGACTTGCAATTGAGCGATAACAGCGGCAGCACTGTGGTACCCATTGCCTCTGGCGGCACCAGCAATGACAACACGCCAACCTTGAGCGGCACCGCAGAACCGGGCAGCACCGTTACCGTGCTGGATGGCACCAACGTGATCGGCAGCGCAACGGTGGGCAGCGACGGCAGCTGGAGCTTCACCTCGCCAACCCTGAGTGACGGCAACCACAGCTTGACCACCACCGTCACCGATCCGGCTGGCAACACCGGTCCGGCGTCGCCAGCCGTTACTTTAACAGTGGATACCACGCCGCCAGCCGTTATTGCCGATCTGGTGATCGAAGATAGCGTCGGCGCGGTTCAAGGGCCGTTAACGTCCGGCGATACCACCGATGACCGCGCACCAACCCTGAGCGGCACCGGCGAGCCGAATGCCACCATCAGTATTTACGATGGCACCACGCTGCTGGGTAACACCACCGTGGACACCGACGGCACATGGCGTTTCACCACGCCAGCGTTGAGCAATGGCAGCCATACCCTCACCGTCACCGCCACGGACAGCGCCGGTAACGTCGGCCCAGCCAGTCCGCCGATTGTGATCAACGTTGATGCGGCTATTCCGCCAGCCACATCGTCGCTGGAAGTGACGGATGAAAACGGCAATACCGTGGGTCAGCTGACTGACGGCGGCAGCACCAACAATGACAGCCCGGTATTAACCGGTTTGGCGGGGCCCGGCAATATCATAACCCTGTATGACGGCACCACCGTGCTGGGCAGCACCACGGCGGGCAGTAACGGTCAGTGGATTTTCTATGTCACCGGTTTAGGCAATGGTCCGCATGCGTTGCACGGCACCATTACCGATGCCAACGGCAACGTCACTGATACCGCAACCATTAACATCACCGTGGATACCATCGCGCCCGATGCCGCAACCGACGTGGAACTCACCAACGATGCGGGCAGCATTACGCAGCCAGTTACCGCCGGCGGGGCCAGCAATGATGCGACACCAGTCTTAAGCGGCAGCGCGGAAGCGGGCAGCACCGTTACTATCCTTGATGGCACCACCGTGTTGGGTACCGTGACGGTCGGCAGCGACGGTAACTGGAGCTTTACCACACCGAAGCTGGCGGAGGGCAATCACAGCCTGAGCACCACCGTGACCGATGCGGCGGGCAATGTTAGCCCGGCGACCACACCGATCGCCTTCAGCGTAGATACCACCGCGCCAGCGCCGGTCAGCGGTTTGGTGGTCAATGATAACGTCGGCGGCAGCACCGGTCCGTTGACTTCGGGCACCATCACCGACGACAGCACGCCAACCCTGAGCGGCACCGCCGAAGCGGGATCGGTGGTGCGCGTCTATGACGGCACCACGCTACTGGGCTCAGCGACAGCGGGCAGCGACGGCAGCTGGAGCTTCACGCCAGATGCCGCGCTGACTAACGGCCAACACAGCCTGACCACCACCGTCACCGATGCGGCAGGCAATGTTAGCCCGTCGTCGCCGGTATTTACCCTCAATGTCGATGCTGGCGTTCCGGCGACCAGCAGCCTGCTGGTGGTGACCGACGACAGCGGCAGCACGCTGGTTGAACTGCCAAACAACTCCAGCACTAACGACACCACGCCGATTCTTAGCGGCCAGGCGGGCGCGGGCGATCTGATCACGCTGTATAACGGCACCACCCTCATTGGCAGCACGGTCGCGGGTAGCGATGGGCAGTGGAACTTCACACCTGCGGCGCTGGCCGATGCCACTTACGCTTTCCATGCGGTCGCCACTAACGCGACGACCGGCGTGGAGACCGATTCGCCAACCATCAACATCACCATTGATACCGTGGTGCCCACCGCGCCAACCGGCGTGGCGCTGGAAGATGGTGCGGGTGTGCCGATCCCGGAAGGCAGCAGCACCAACACCAACACGCCAACCTTGAGCGGCAGCGGTGAAGCGGGCAGTACGGTCACCATCTCGGATGGCACCACCGTGCTCGGCACCACCACGGTGGGCAACGATGGCAGCTGGAGTTACACCACGCCACCGCTGAGCGATGGTGATCATAGCCTGACCTCAACCGTTACCGATGCCGCTGGCAATACCGGCCCGGCTTCTACGCCGGTGACGGTGACCATCGATACCCAGCCGCCTGCCGCAGCGGGCAATGTGCAGTTCACCAACGACGACGGCACGCCGCTGGCTTCAGGTAGCACCACCGGCGACACCACGCCAACCCTGAACGGCACCGCCAAACCGGGCAGCACCGTGACGGTGAGCGATGGCACTACGGTGCTGGGCACCGCAATCACCGGCATCGACGGCAACTGGAGCTTTACACCAACCGATCCGCTGACTGAAGGGCAGCACAATCTCACCACCACCGTCACCGATACGGCCGGTAACGTCGGCCCTGCGTCGTCGGTGGTGATTGTGATTGTGGATACCACGCCACCGGCAGCGGCGACCGATTTGCAACTGAGCAACGATGGCAGCGGCACGCTGGTGCCGGTCGCGGATGGCGGCACCACCAACGATGTTACGCCAGTGTTGAGTGGTCGTGCGGAACCGGGCAGCGTCGTGACGGTGTCTGATGGCAGCACGGCGTTGGGTTCGGTGACCGTCGGCAACGATGGCAACTGGAGCTTTACCTCTCCGGCGCTCGGCGATGGTTCACACAGCCTGACCACCTCCGTGACCGATGCGGCGGGCAATACCGGCGCGGCAAGCACGCCATTGACCTTCACCATTGACACCACGGCACCGCCAGCACCGGGCGGTGTGCAGCTCAGTAACGACAGCAGCGGCACGTTTGTACCTATTCCCTCTGGTGCGGCAACCAACGATGCAACGCCAGTATTGAGCGGCACCGCAGCGGCGGGCAGCACCATTACCGTTTCTGATGGCGCTACCGTACTCGGTACCGTCACCGTCGGCAGCGGCGGAACATGGAGCTTCACCACGCCAGCGCTGAACGAGGGCAATCACAGCCTGACCGCCACCGTTACCAGTCCGGCGGGCAACACCGGTGCGCCCTCTGCGCCCATTGTGGTCACCGTGGATATCACGCCACCTGCGGCGGCAACGGGTCTGCAACTCAGCAACAACGAAGGAGCGACGCCGGTACCGATTGCTGCGGGCGGCACCACTAATGACACCACACCTGCGCTGAGCGGCATCGCAGAAGCGGGCAGCATCGTCACGGTGAGTGATGGCACGACCGTGATCGGCAGCGCAGCCGTTGGCAGTGATGGCAGCTGGAGCGTGATCCCAACCGCACCGTTGACGGCGGGAGAGCACACGCTTACTGCGACCGTCACCGATCCGGCCGGTAACGTTGGCCCGGCATCGGCCCCCATCGTCGTCAATATCGACACCGCCCAACCGCCAGTCGCAGATGATCTTGAGCTGAACAATGACAACGGCGGCACGCCAGTTCCGATTGCGTCCGGCGGCGCGACCAATGACACCACGCCGGTGCTTAGCGGTAGCGCAGCGGCGGGCAGTACCGTCACCGTACTGGACGGCACCACCGTGCTCGGCACCGTTGTGGTTGGCAGCGGCGGCAGCTGGAGCTTCAGCACGCCGGCATTAAGCGAAGGCGCGCACAGCCTGACCACCACCGTCACCAGCGCATCGGGTAACGTTAGCGACCCGTCTGCGCCGATTAACTTCACCGTGGATACGCAGCCACCAGCAACCTCAACCGGTCTGCAACTGAGTAACGACGGCGGTACGGCGATTGCCGCTGGCGGTATCACCAACGACAGCACGCCGGTGTTGCGCGGCAGCGCCGAAGCGGGCAGCACCGTCACGGTACTGGATGGCACTACCGTACTGGGCACCGCCACGGCGGACACCGACGGCAACTGGAGCTTTACGCCAACGATCGCGCTGGGCGAGGGCGCACACAGCCTGACCACCACCGTCACCGATGCGGCGGGCAACAGCAGCGGCGCATCCACGCCGGTTACCTTTACCGTGGATACCACACCGCCAGCCGCCGCCACCGATCTGCAGCTCAGCAATAACAACAGCGGCACGGCGATTCCTGTTGATACCGGCGGTCGCACCAACGACACCACGCCAGTGTTGAGCGGCAGTGCCGAAGCGGGCAGCGTCGTCACGGTGCGTGATGGCACCGAGGTGCTGGGCAGCACCACCGTCGGCACCGATGGCAAATGGAGTTTCACTCCGGCCAATCCGCTGGACGAGGGCGCGCACAGCCTGACCGCTACCGTCACCGATCCGGCCGGTAACGTCGGCCCGGCCTCTACGCCGTACGCGGTCACTATCGATACCACCGCGCCGCCAGCCGTGATTACGGTGGTACTCAGTAACGATCAGGGCAGCACGCCAACGCCAATCGTCTCGGGCGGAGCAACTAACGACACCACGCCGGTGCTGAGCGGTACCGCCGAGGCGGACAACATCATCATCGTGCGTGACGGCACCACCGTGCTGGGCTCGACGATTGTTGGCACCGATGGAACCTGGAGCTTCACTTCACCAGCGCTGAGCCAGGGCGCGCACAGCCTGACGGCAACCGTCACTGACGCCGCAGGCAACAGCAGCGCTCCGTCTACGGCAATCGCCTTTACCGTCGATACCGAGGCACCGAATACGGCGACAGGGCTGCAACTGAGCAATGATTCCGGCCAAACGCCGGTAACGATTGCTGCAGGCGGCGCCACCAACGACACCACACCAGTGTTGAGCGGCAGCGCTGAAGCAGGCAGCATCGTGATTGTTTCTGACGGCAGCAACGTGCTGGGATCTGTTGTGGTCGGCAGCGGCGGCAGCTGGACCTTCACTTCGCCGGAGCTGGGCGAGGGCGATCACAGCCTGACCACCACGGTGACCGATGCCGCAGGTAACGTCAGTTCGCCGTCCGCGGCCCTGAACTTCAGCATTGATACCACGCCGCCAGTGGCGCCGGGCGCGATCGCGCTGAACAACAACAACGGCAGTTCACCGGTTACGATTGCCGCAGGCAGCACCACCAACGATGCCACACCGGCGATCAGCGGTACCGCAGCAGCCGGCAGCACCGTGACCGTGCTGGATGGCGCTACCGTGCTGGGCACCGCGATTGTTGGCAGTAACGGACAGTGGAGCTTCACCACGCCAACGCTGGGTGAAGGTGCGCACAGCCTGACGGCGACCGTCACCGATCCTGCGGGTAACGTCGGTCCTGCCTCCGCAGCCATTGCCTTTAACGTTGATACCGTTGCGCCTGTTGCGGCAACCGGACTGGTGCTGAACAACGACAACGGCGGTTCGCCGGTGCCGATTGCTAACAACGGCACCACCAACGACAACACGCCAGAGTTGAGCGGTACCGCAGAAGCCAACAGCATTGTGATTGTGTCTGACGGCACCACCGTGCTGGGCAGCGCCGTCGCCGATGCGCAGGGCGCCTGGAGCTTCTCACCCAATCTGACCGATGGCACGCACAACCTGAGCGTGACGGTGCGTGACGCCGCAGGTAACACCGGACCGGCAAGCAGCACCATCACCGTCACCGTAGATACCGTGGCACCGCCAGCGGCGACCGGCCTGACGCTGACCAACGATATTGGTACACCCGTTAGTATTCCGAACGGCGGGCTCACCAACGACAGCACACCGGTGCTGAGCGGTTCTGGACAAGCGGGCAGCATCATCACCGTGTCCGATCAGAACGGCGTGTTGGGATCCACCACCGTCGGGGCGGGCGGAACCTGGACCTTCACGCCGGCGAGCGCGCTGGCGGATGGAACCCATACCTTTAGCGTCACGGCCAGCGATGCGGCAGGAAACGTCAGTGCGCCGAGCACCATTGGCGTCGTGATTGATGCCACACCGCCAGCGGCAGCGCTGAACGTGGTGGCCAGTAATGATGAAGGCACGTCGCCGGTGGCTATCACCAACGGCGGCTTCACCAACGACAACACGCCATTCCTCACCGGTACCGCCGAAGCGGGCAGCACGGTGATTATCCGTGACGGCACAACCATCATCGGTAGCGCTTCGGTGGGCAGCAACGGCCAGTGGAGCTTCACCTCACCCACGCTGGATGAGGGCGCGCACAGCCTGAGCACCACCGTAGTGGATGCGGCGGGCAATGTGAGTACAGCGTCAGCGGCGATTGATTTTACCGTCGACAGCGTGGTTCCAGCGCCAGCCACGCTGGTGGTGAACAATGACAACGGCGGGACGCCCGTACTGGTGCCGAACGGCGCCACCACCAGCGACAACACGCCGTTGCTGAGTGGCACAGCGGAAGCGGGCAGCCTGGTCACTCTTTATGATGGCACCACCGTTATCGGCTCGACCACCGCAACGGCGGGCGGAACCTGGAGCTTCAGCTCACCGACCTTAACCGATGGTTCGCATACGCTGACCGCCACCGTAACCGACGAGGTCGGCAACGTCAGTTCGCCATCCTCGACCTTTACCGTGGTGGTGGATGCCACCGCACCGCAACCGGCTGGCGATCTGCTGCTGCAAAATAACAATGGTGGCTCACCGGTGACCATTGCTGATGGCGGCATTACCAATGACAGCACGCCAGCCATCAGCGGCACGGCGGAAGCCAACGCGATCGTTCGCGTCTATGACGGCACTACCTTAGTGGGTTCAGTCGTGGCAGGCAGCAACGGCGCATGGAGCATCACCACCAGCGCGCTGACGGACGCAATGCATACGCTGAATGTCACCGTGACCGATGCGGCGGGCAACGTGAGCGCCAATGCCTCGGTATCATTGACGGTGGACACCTCTACGCCGGCAGCGGTGTCGAGCTTTGCTATTTACAACAATGCGGCCACTACCACCGTGCAGGTGGCGGATGACGGTGACTCCAACGACAACACGCCTTTGCTAAGCGGAACCGGTGTAGCGGGCACCATCATCAACATCTACGAGGGCAGCGATCTTCTTGGCACCACCACGGTAGGCGACAACGGCGAGTGGCGCTTTGAAACTGCGGCTTTAGATGATGGCCAGCACAGCTTCACCGTTTCAGTCACCAACGCTGCGGGGACGACGGGCCCGGAAGCGATACCGATTACGATTAATATTGATACGGCTGCACCGGCAACGGTCAGCAATCTTGTCGTAACAGACGATGAGGGGGGCAGCACCGGTCCGTTGCTGTCGGGTGACACCACCGATGACAGCACGCCAACGCTGAGCGGCTCCGCTGAAGCGGGCAGCCGAGTGTCGGTTTACGATGGCACCACGCTGCTGGGCACTGTGATCGCTACTGGCGGCATATGGAGCTTCACGCCGGGCAGCGCGCTCTCTAACGGCGAGCATAACTTCACCTTCACAGTGACCGATGTAGCAGGCAACGTCAGCGCGGCAAGCAGCCCGGCGTTTACGCTGAATATCGCAGCGGATCTGCCGCCAGCGGTCAGTACGCTGGTGATCACCGACGATAGCGGCAATTCACTGGTTACCGTGAATGACGGCGCCAATATCAAGGACGGTACGCCGGTATTAACCGGCGCGGCAGATGTGGGGGATGTGATTACCATTCACGATGGTGCAACGGTGTTGGGTAGCGTTACCGTCGGTGCGACCGGACAGTGGACCTTCACGCCAACGCTGAATGATGGACCGCACGGCATCTATGTCACCACGGTCAATTCAGTGGGTAATCCGGGCGCAAACTCGCCAACGGTGAATTTCACTATTGATACCGTGGCACCGCTTGCAGCAACTAACCTCTCTGCCGCTAATAACAACGACGGCGTAACCGTGCCCATTGCTAACAATGGCGCCACCAATGACAGTACCCCGCGGCTCGCAGGTCTCGCGGAAGCCAACGGCATTGTTACGATTTATGACGGCAACACGGTTATCGGCTCAACGGTCGCCAATGGTAGCGGTGAGTGGGACTTCACGTCGCCAACGCTGAGTCAGGGCGGACATGCGCTGAGCGTCACCGTGACGGATGCGGCGGGTAACGTCGGTCCGCGCTCTGATGTCGTGAACCTCACTGTCGATACCGTGGCACCCAACGCCTCGACGCTGGTGGTCACCAACGACGTCACCAGCACGGTGGTGCCAAATGGCGGTTCGACCAACGACAGCACGCCAACGCTGAGCGGTACCGCGGAAGTGGGCAGTGTGATCACCGTTTACGATGGTACGACCTTGCTCGGTTCGGTTGCTGCCGGAACAGGCGGAGCATGGAGCTTTATTTCACCGGTACTGGGCGAAGGCAGCCATTCGCTCACCGTGCGCGTGACAGATGCCGCCGGTAACACTAGCGCGGCATCCAGCACG
Organism: Pantoea sp. y20; assembly: GCF_054903455.1. Lineage (NCBI taxonomy): Bacteria > Pseudomonadati > Pseudomonadota > Gammaproteobacteria > Enterobacterales > Erwiniaceae > Pantoea > Pantoea sp. y20. The sequence goes on along the minus strand of NZ_CM142816.1, from coordinate 3,411,581 downwards.
GCAACGGTGACTGTGGATACCGTCGTACCAACGGCGGTGAGCGGTTTGACTGCTGCCAACAACAACGGCAGTTCGCCGGTGACCATTGCTGCGGGGGGTAGCACCAATGACAACACGCCAGCACTGAGCGGTACGGCAGATGCAGGCAGCGTGGTGGTGATCCGTGATGGCACCGACGTTATCGGTTCTGTCACCGCAGGCAGCAACGGCGCATGGAGCTTCACGTCACCCACGCTGGCTGATGGTCTGCATACCCTGAACGTGACGGCGACCGATCTCGCCGGTAACGTCAGCCCGAATGCGGCGATCAGCTTCACTGTGACCACAGCAGCACCAACGCCAGTCACCGATCTGGTGGTTTCTGACAACGTAGGTGCAACACAAGGGGCACTCACCAGCGGTGCGGCGACCGATGACAACACGCCAACGCTGAGCGGTAATGCTACCGCTGGCAACATCGTGATTATCTCGGAAGGCACCACGGTGCTGGGTTCTGTGGTGGCGGGCAGCAATGGTGCGTGGAGCCTTACCACAGCCGCATTGAGCGACGGATCGCATCCGTTGAGCGTGACGGTACGCGATGCAGCCGGTAACACCAGCGCGGCGACCAACTTCACGGTCAATGTCGATACGGTGGCGCCAGCCAACGCAACCTTGTTAATCACTAATGATCTCACCAGCACCACGGTACCGAATGGTGGTGCAACTAACGACAGCACGCCAACGCTGAGCGGTACGGCGGAAGCCGGCAGCCGCGTGTCGATTTACGATAGCGGCACCCTGCTGGGTACGGCGGTGGCAGGCAGCAACGGCGCATGGACCTTCACCACCGATGTGCTGACGCAAGGCGCTCATCCACTGAGCGTCACGGTTACCGATGCGGCGGGTAACGTCAGCGGCAGCACCTCGGCCACGGTGATTATCGATACCGTCGCGCCGGGGGCGGTAACCGGTCTGGCCGCGGCCAACAACAACGGCAGCACGCCGGTGGCGATTGCCAATAACGGCAGCACCAATGACAACACGCCAGCGCTGAGCGGTACGGCAGAAGCGGGCAGTCTGGTGATTATCCGCGATGGCACCTCGATTATCGGTTCTGTTACCGCAGGCACTAACGGCGCATGGAGCTTCACCACGCCAACGCTGGCGGAGGGGGCGCACACCTTCAACGTCACGGCGACGGATGCAGCGGGCAACGTCAGCCCGAATGCGACGCTTACCCTGACCGTGGATACCGTGGCACCTGCGCCCGTCACTAACCTGGTGATCAACGACGATGTGGGCGGCATTCAGGGGCCGCTGGCGAACGGTGCGGTGACCGATGATGCCACACCAACGCTGAGCGGTACGGCGGAAGCGAATGCGATTGTCACCATTTACGACGGCACCACGGTGCTGGGTTCAGTGGTGGCCGGCGCGGGCGGTGCGTGGAACTTCACCACTGCCACGCTAGGCAACGGTGTGCATCCGCTGAGCGTAACGGTGAAAGATGCAGCGGGTAACACCAGTGCCGCCACCACGCCGGTTTCCATCACGGTAGACACCGTGGCGCCAGCGGCCTCAACGCTGGTGATCACCAATGACATCACCAGTACCACGGTGCCGAGTGGTGGCTTCACCAACGACAACACCCCAACGCTGAGCGGCGTGGCGGAAGCGAGCAGCCGCGTGTCGATTTATGATGGCGCGACGTTGCTGGGGACGGCGATTGCGAATGGCACGGGGGCATGGTCCTTCACCACCGACGTACTCTCCACCGGCACGCATCCACTCAGCGTAACGGTCACTGACGCGGCGGGTAACGTTAGTGGCAGTACCTCGGCCTCGGTAACCATCGATACCACGCCGCCAGCGGCAGTCACCAATCTGGTGGCCGCTAACAATAACGGCAGTACAGCGGTGACCATTCCGAACAACGGCGTGACCAACGACAATACGCCGCTGTTGACCGGATCCGGCGAGATTGGCGCGAAGATCAGCGTTTACGATGGCACCACGCTGCTGGGCACCACCACGGTGGGCAGCGGTGGCACATGGAGCTTCGTCTCGACGGCGCTGAGCAACGGTGTACATACGCTGAACGTCACGGCAACCGATGCGGCGGGCAACGTGAGCCCGAACGCCTCAACCATCCTGACGATTGATACCGTGGCGCCGAATCCGGTGACCAATCTGGTGATCAATGATGACGTCGGCACTCTTCAGGGGCCGCTGGCGAACGGTGCCTTTACCGATGACGCCACGCCAACCCTGAGCGGCACGGCGGAAGCCAACGCGATTGTGACCATCTACGACGGTACCACCGTGATTGGTTCCACCACCGCCAATGGTTCAGGTGCATGGAGCTTCACCACCGCGACCCTGAGCAACGGTAGCCATCCGCTGAGCGTGACGGTGACCGATGCAGCGGGTAACACCAGTGCGGCATCGGCGACGGTTTCCATTACGGTGGATACCGTGGCACCAGCGGCGTCAACGCTGGTGATCACCAATGATGTCACCAGTACCGTGGTACCGAGCGGCGGTGCTACCAACGACACCACGCCAACGCTGAGCGGCGTGGCGGAAGCGGGCAGCCGCGTCTCGATCTACGATGGTGGCACCTTGTTAGGCACGGCGATTGCGGGTAGCACTGGCGCATGGACCTTCACCACCGCCGCGCTCACGCAGGGCACGCATCCATTGAGCGTGACGGTAACGGACACGGCCGGTAACGTCAGCGGGACGACGTCGGCGTCGGTCATTATCGATACCACGCCGCCAGCGGCGGTCACTAACCTGGTTGCCGCCAATAACAACGGCAGCACGGCGGTGACCATCCCGAATAACGGCATTACCAACGACAGCACGCCGCTGTTGACCGGTAACGGCGAAGTCGGGGCACGGATCAGCGTGTACGACGGCACCACACTGCTGGGCACCACCACGGTGGGCAGCGGTGGCACATGGAGCTTCGTCTCAACTGCGCTGAGCAACGGCACCCATACGCTGAACGTGACGGCAACCGATGCGGCGGGCAACGTCAGCCCGAACGCCTCGACCACGCTGCGCATCGACACTGTGGCACCAACGGCCAGTACGCTCACCATTACCGACGACGCCGGCAGCACGCCGGTGACGTTGACCAATGGCGCGTACACCCGTGACACCACGCCGGTGTTGAACGGCACGGCGGAAGTGGGCGCGATTGTCACCATCTACGATGGCACCACCGCGCTGGGTTCAGTAACGGTTGGCGCCGGTGGCAGCTGGACTTACACCCCCAGCGCACTGGCGAACGGTGCGCATCCGTTGAGCGTAACGGTGACTGATTCGGCGGGTAACGTCAGCACCGGTAACACGGCGGTGACGGTGAACGTCGATACTGTGCCGCCTGCGGCGGTAAGTGGCCTGGCAATCAACGGTGCCGGTACCACGGTCACCGGTAGCGGTGAAGTGGGGGCAACGGTAACGGTACGTGATGCGGGCGGTAACGCGCTGGGTACAACGACGGTAGGCAGCGGCGGTTCATGGTCGGTGAGCCTGAGTACGGCGCAAACCACCGGTGCTTCGTTGTCGGTGATTCAGACTGACCGCGCAGGCAACGTATCGACCAGCACCCCGCTGACCGGTGCGATTCAAATCGTGGCAGCGAATGATGTCAACGAAGTGGATTACACCACCCAAATCGGCACCATCACCAATGCCAATACCAGTTCGACCAGCGTCGCATTGCTGAGCGTTAACCTCGGCAGCGTGCTGGGTGTGGGAGTATTGAGCAGCACTAACGCCTATATGTTTAACGTTGGCGCAGGGGATACGCGCACGGTGACATTACACGCCTCGGCCACCAGCCTGGCGGCGCTGACATCGACTTATACCTTGTACCTCTATCAACAGCAGGCGAACGGCACCTGGGCGCTGAAATCCAGCAACGCCAACTACATCACCACGGTTCTGACCATTGGTACACAAACCGGTGGCAACGTGACTTACAGCAACCTCGGTACAGGTAACTATGCCGTGCTGTTGGGCACCAGCAACGGCGTTGGCGTGTTGCCATCGACTACCGTCACCACCACGTCGGATATTACGACGCTGGCGTTGACCGTGGCGGCAACCGTCACCGGCAACCTGTTGACCAACGATACCAGCTCCGTCGCCGGTACGGTGCCGAACGGTACGGTGGTCACCCAGGTGACTGGCAATGCGATTGCGGCCACCGGTAACACGGTGATCACCAGCAGCTACGGTACGTTGACCATCGATTCGCATGGTAACTACACCTATACGCTGAAGGCGGGACTGGATGCCGATCTGGTGCCAGCCACCGACGTCTTCACCTATTCGGTGCGTGATGCCAGCGGCGCGGTGACCTCGGCCAGCTTGACGGTGAACCTGCACAACGGTGCATCCACCAGCACGCTGCTGGCGACCAACAGTCTGGTGGCCGAAGCCACCAATGACCATGACGCCAGCGGCAGCATCTACGGTTCAGCATCGGGCACGCACACCGGAACCTTGAGTATCACTAATGAACACGGCGATATCACCACGGTTCACAGCGTGGGTACGACGTCGATTGCCGGCGACTTTGGTGTGCTGAATATTGCCGCCAACGGTAACTACACCTATACACTGAATGCGGGCGTGGATGGACAATCCATTACCCATAAAGAGGTGTTCAGTTACACCCTGGCGGCGAGCGATGGCACCATCACCACGCAGTCGTTCACCATTGAGCTGCATCCAACCATCACAGGAACCACGGGGGCTGACACGCTAACCGGCGGTGCCTACGACGACACCATCACCAGCGGTGCCGGCGCAGATACGTTGGTGTATCACTTACTGGCGAGTGCGGATGCTACCGGCGGTAACGGTCACGATACCTGGACCGACTTCAATGTCGCGCAAGGCGACAAAATTGACGTCAGTAACTTGCTTATCGGCTGGAATGATTCCACAAGTAATATTAATGATTTCGTGAAAGTGGATCATACTTCAGATGGCAATACGGTGCTTTCCATTGACCGTGATGGTACCGGTACGGGTTACAGCACCACTCAGCTGATTACGCTGGAAGGCGTGAACGTTTCTCTGGAGGAGCTGCTGCAACAACCGCACCAAAACCACACGGCGTAATCGCTCTGTGATGCAGGGATGCAGTTAGGGCGCAGGGATGCGCCCCTTTCTCTTTATTGACTGGTGGACTATCGATGGAACTGATGCACTCAGGCGCAACTTTTCGCCGTTCGTTTAAGCTCAGCGTTCTCTGTGTGGGCATGGCTTTACTTTACAGTTCTCAACTTTTAGCGGCCAGTGACGCGTTAACCCGGGCGGGGCACATCACCTCAGCAGGTTTAGCGCAACAGCAAGAACTGCCTTCATTAACCGGTGAAGTGGCGGAACCCGCCCTCGCCAACGTCCCCGACTTTCTCACCATCAACCAGGCGGTGCAGCGCGCCATTCAGTGGCATCCCGATATCGCTCAGGCAGTAGGAAAAATGCTGGAGCAGGCCAATCAGGTTGATGTGGCGAAAGCCAAATACTATCCACAAATCAGTGCCGGCATGAACAACGGCTACAGCAATGCTTACAGCGAAAAGGGCTTCAGCCCGTCGTTTGTGCTGTCGGTTTCACAGATGTTGTATGACTTCGGCAAGGTCAGCAGTTCAGTGCGTTCCGCCGAAGCTGGCGTGGCGCAGGAGCAGGCCAACGTGCTGGTGAGCATTGATACCGTGGCGCACGATACCGCCGCGGCGCTGGTGGAAGTGCAGGGTTATCAGCAACTGGTCAAAATTGCGCGTGAGCAGCTCACGGCGCTGAGTAAGATTGGCGATCTGGCGCGCCAGCGTAATGAAGAGGGCGCGGCGTCGCTTTCGGATGCCACCCAAACCGATGCGCGTATCGAAGGCGCGCGTACCACCCTAACGCAGTATCAAGCCAACCTCGACCGCTGGCGCGCCACGCTGGCAACCTATCTTGGCTGGCCGATAGTGAAAAAGGTCAGCGACGATTTTCCCACCAAACTCACCCAGTCCTGTCAGGTGGCGAAAGCCGATGACAAGCTCAATCCGTCGGTGCTGGCGGCCTGGGCGCAGGCCAATCAGGCGCAGGCCAAACTCGATAATGCTAACGCGCAGAACATGCCAACTATCTCGCTGGAACCGCAGGTGACGCATTATCTCAATAATCACTATTCCGGCAGCGAATCGCTGGATCGCACCCAATATTCGGCGTTTGTGAAAGTGGAAATGCCGCTCTATCAGGGCGGCGGCATCACCGCCAGCCGGGACGCGGCCGCCAATGCATTGCAGGCCGCCAATGCGGCCGTCAACTCGGCGCGGCTTAAAGCGCGTCAGCAGCTAAGCGAGTCGCAGAACGCGTCGCAAAGCCTGGCGCTCAGCCTGGCGATCATGGGTCGGCAACAGACGCTGGGCGAGAAAACCCAGTCGCTCTATCAGGATCAGTATCTGCAACTCGGCACCCGTCCGCTGCTGGACGTGCTTAACGCCGAGCAGGAAGTGTTCCAGACCCGTTTCACATTGCAGCAAACCATCAGCCAGTTACGCTCACTGCAGCTCGATTGTCTCTACAGCACCGGGCATATGCGGTCGGCGTTTGCTTTGAATAATCAGCGGATCCAGTCCGTGGAGATCCAGCCATGACGCAATTACAGATTCCCGACGCGCCTGATAGCGCGTCCGGGGGAAACGTGCCCTTACACGGATGGGCCACCGCAATCATCCTGATCGCCAGCCATTATCGCTTGCCCTGTTCGCCGGGAATGATCATGGCCGCTGCCGAATGGCAGGGCAAACAGTCACGCGATAAAGCGTTACGCCATCTGGCGCGCCAGGCCGGTTTATCGCTGCAATTATATGAAGAGAATAAGTGGGAGATCACCAGTTGGCGCTTACCGCTGGCGATCGAGCTGGCCGACGGTCAGGTGGGCGTTATCACCCAGTTTGATGGCGACGATGAAGTGCGGGTGCATTTTGCCGGTGATGAACAGCCAGCACCAATTGCGCTGGAGACGTTGCTGCCGGAAATCCGCTTTGCCGCCGCGCTGCGTCCAGTTACCGCTGCCAAAGATAGCCGCGTCGATCGCTATCTCGCCACGGTAAAACCGGATTGGCTGCGCCGTCTGGTGCTGCACGATCTGCGGCCGTACGGCTACGTGATGCTCGGATCCTTCCTGATCAACCTGCTGGCGCTGGTCGGCATTATCTTCTCGATGCAGGTGTACGATCGGGTGATTCCGGCGCAGTCCTATCCCACGCTGTATGTGCTGTATATCGGCGTGATCATCTCGGTGGTGTTCACTTATATTCTGCGCGTTGGGCGCGATCACGTGACCGATCTGCTGGGCAAGCGTGCCGATATGCGCGTCTCCGATCGGGTATTTGGTCACGCGCTGCGGCTGCGTAACAGCGCGGTGCCGCGTTCGACCGGCACCTTTATCTCGCAGCTGCGCGAGCTGGAGGCGATCCGCGAAATGGTCACGTCCACCACGGTCACCTCGATTGTCGATATGCCGTTCTTCCTGCTGTTCATGCTGGTGATGGCGATTATCGCGCCGCAGCTGGCGTGGATTGCGCCGGTGGCGGTGCTGCTGATGATCCTGCCGGGCGTGCTGAGCCAGAAGAAGCTGGCGAAGCTGGCGCAGCAGAACCTGAAAGAGTCGACGCTGCGAAATGCGGTGCTGGTGGAGAGCGTGCAAGGGCTGGAAGATATCAAGCTGATGCAGGCGGAAGATCGCTTCCTGCAACAGTGGAACAGCTACATTCGCATTACCGCGCAATCCGGCGTGGAGATGCGCAAAGTGATGCACTCGCTGATTACCTGGGGCGTGACGGTGCAGGGTTTGGTATACGCCAGCGTGATTGTGATCGGTGCGCCGATGGTAATCAACGGCGATATTACCACCGGTGCGATTGTGGCGGCGTCGCTGCTCTCCTCGCGCATGATTGCGCCGATGGCCACGCTGTGTGGCGTGCTGGCGCGCTGGCAGCAGGTGAAAGCGGCGAAAGGCAGCCTTGATGCGCTGATGAATTTGCCGGTGGAAAACAGCAAAGACGAAACGCGGATCCACACGCCGGTGCTGTTTGGTCACTATCAGTTCACCGATGCAATGTTCCGTTACTACACCGATTCGATGAACATCGCGCTGCGCATTAAAAGCCTGACCATCAAACCGGGCGAGCGCATTGCGGTGCTGGGACGCAACGGTTCGGGTAAATCGACCTTGCTGCAGGCGATGATTGGCGGCATCGATCTGGTCGGCGGTGAACTGCGGCTGGATAACCTCAGCCTGCCGCACATTGATGTGGCGGATGTGCGGCGTAACGTTGGCCTGTTGACGCAAAACGCGCGGCTGTTCCACGGCACGCTACGCGAGAATCTCACTATGGGCGCGGCGCACGCCACCGATGATGCGATCTTTGGCGCGCTCACCGTCAGCGGCGGCGCAGATTTCATTCGTCGTCTGCCGCTCGGCCTCGACCATCCGATCATGGAAGGCGGCGTTGGGCTTTCCGGCGGACAGCGTCAGTCGCTGCTGCTGGCGCGTATGCTGCTGCGCGATCCCAACATCATCCTGCTGGATGAACCGACGGCGGCGCTCGACGATCACACCGAGAAAGAGTTTATCGAACGTCTCGGTCAGTGGCTCAACGGGCGCACCTTGATCGTGGCGACGCACCGTGCGGCGATCCTCGCGCTAGTGGATCGTGTGCTGGTGCTGAAAGAGGGACAACTGGTGATGGACAGCCCGAAAGAGAACGCCTTGCCAACACCGCGTACTAACGGCAGCCTGCCGGAGGCGCAATCATGATCAAACAATTACCGGCAAGACTGCGCTTAGTGACGGCGGCAGAAGTGGATTCCTCCGACGATCTGCTCGGTGAGCTGCGATCCGAAACCCATTACACCGGCGCGGTGCGGCTGATCGTCATCAGCACCGCACTGATCCTCGTTACCGTGATCTGGGCCTGGTTTGGCGTGCTGGATGAAGTCTCAACCGGCACCGGCAAAGTGATTCCCAGCTCGCGCGATCAGGTGCTGCAATCGCTGGAAGGCGGCATCCTCACCGAGCTGTATGTGCACGAAGGCGATCAGGTGCAGGCCGGGCAAGTGGTGGCGCGCCTCGATGCCACGCGCTCGCAATCCAACGTCGGCGAAAGTGCGGCACGCTATCGTGCGGCATTGGCTGCCGCCGCGCGTCTCAATGCGGAAGTGAACGATCAGCCGCTGAGTTTCCCGGCAGAGTTGAATAAGTTCCCCGATCTGATGGCGTCAGAAACGCGGCTGTATAAAACCCGCCGCGCACAGCTCACGGATGCGACTGCGCAGTTTAAAGAGTCGCTGGCGCTGGCTAACCGCGAGCTGGCCATCACGCAGCGTCTGGCCAAAACCGGTGCCGCCAGTAGCGTGGAAGTGCTGCGTTTGCAGCGCGATAAATCAGATCTGGAGCTGAAACTCACCGATATGCGTTCGCAATATTATGTGCAGGCACGTGAGGAGCTGGCGAAAGCCAACGCCGAAGCCGACAGCATGGCGCAAGTGGTGAAAGGGCGTGAAGACACGGTGACGCGACTGACCATCCGTTCGCCGATGCGCGGCATCGTGAAAAACATCAAAGTCTCCACCGTGGGCGGCGTGGTCCCACCGAATGGCGAGCTGATGAACATCGTGCCAATGAACGATCGCCTGCTGATTGAAGCGCGTTTGTCACCGCGCGATATCGCCTTTATCCGTCCCGGCCAGCGGGCGGTGGTGAAGATCTCGGCGTATGACTACGCCATTTATGGCGGCCTGAACGGCGTGGTGGAGAGCATCTCGCCGGATACCATTCAGGATGAGGTGAAACCGGAAATTTACTATTACCGCGTGTTTATCCGCACCGATAACGACTACGTGCAGAATAAAGCCGGTAAGCGCTTCTCCATCAGCCCCGGCATGGTTTCTACCGTGGATATTAAAACCGGTGAGAAGACGGTGATGGATTATCTGATTAAGCCGTTTAACAAAGCGCAAGAGGCGATGCGCGAACGCTAATTGGAACGGTATAACGCGTTAGTTTAAAACCGCTGTTTTCCTCAGGAAACGGCGGTTTTTTATTTGGGTGATTGATGAGGGCACCATGAAGTTTCGGCAGCTATTACACGAACCGTTAAATATTAAATCCCGCACTTATATAATTAATTACAGCAAGAAATGTCTTGAGCTGGCTTGTTATTAGAGAAAAGGGGTTCCCGAAGTGAACGATAACAAGCCGTTTCTCAAAGGCGCTAAGTGCGCTTAACGCTAAGCTGAGCGCTTTGATACGTTACGCACATGAAATTATGAACAAATCAATGTGGTTTTATTTTCGAGCGCGGGAAGACGGACGCGGTACTTTTATTTAATGCGCTGCAATTTGTCACCAAAAAACATCCCGAAATATTGGATTTTCCTCGAGGGGCGGCAGGGTTATTAATGCGCAGAGCCGCAGGCCGAACCTCAATGATGTGCTACGGCACGCTTATGAATATTTGATGATTGCTCCATGTTAATAAAAGAGAATTCCACCTTATCAAAATTTGAAAAAAGATTAGGCGTTGTTTCTTTCGCCAATCTTAAACGGCACCTCGGAAAAGCGATCATTTTTCTCCCAATGACGTTGCTGATTATTTATCTGGCAATATTCAGTCAGCCGCGTTTTGTGAGCGAATCCAAAGTCGCGATTAAACGCTCAGATGATCTTGCCAGCAATAGCGTGAATTTTGGCTTGTTGTTAGGGGCGATTAATCCCAGTTCGGTGGAAGATGCACTCTACTTAAAGGAGTACATCAATTCGCCGGATATGCTGGCAGTGCTAGATAAACAACTTAATTTCCGTCAAGCCTTCAGCCAAAGCGGACTGGATTTCTTGCACCATCTGTCTCCTGATGAAACTGCCGAAAAATTCCTGCGTTATTATCGTGAACGTCTCAGCGTAACGTATGACGATAAAGCGGGATTGCTGGCTATTCGCACGCAAGGCTTTACGCCGGACTTTGCCCTTAACTTTAATAAAGCGGTGCTGAAAGAGTCCGAACGCTTTATTAATGAGTTGTCGCACCGTATTGCGCGTGATCAGCTGACCTTTGCGGAAAAGGAGATGGAAAAGTCCCGCTCACGCCTGAATAACAGTAAATCCGAGCTACTGGCGTATCAGAACAGCAATAATGTGCTGGATCCTGAAGCGCAAGCGTTAGCAGCCAGTTCACTGGTTAACACGCTGATGGGGCAGAAGATCCAGATGGAAGCGGAGCTGCGTACTCTGCTGACCTATCTGCGTGATGACGCTGCGCAAGTTGTCAGCGTACGTAACGCCATTGCCTCGATGCAGGCGCAGATCGATAACGAGAAAGGCAAAATCACCGCGCCGCAGGGCGACAAACTTAACCGCATGGCGGTGGAGTTTGAAGAGATTAGATCGCGTGTCACCTTTGATAATGAACTTTACAAGCTTGCTCTGACCTCTATCGAAAAAACACGCGTGGAAGCCGCTCGCAAACTGAAAGTGCTTTCGGTGATCAGTTCACCGCAGCAGCCGCAAGAGTCCACTTTCCCCAACATTCCGTATTTGATCGCCTGCTGGTTGCTGGTGTGCTGCTTAATGTTTGGCACCCTGAAACTGTTATTGGCGGTGATTGAAGATCATCGGGATTAATGCTGTCGCAGAATGAGTCTGTTATGAAAATTTTAAAATCATTTGTAATGATCGCAGCTTGCTTCACTGCGCAGGCCAGTGCGGCCTTAAATATTAACGCTGATGCAAACTTAACCGGCGTTAAAACACAATCTCTGCTCAATTCGGCACCGGCAAATATCAGCAGCAATAACAGCGGATTTGATGATACGCCTGTGCCAGCTGCGCCTGTGGTACTTAGCCGTATGTTTGGTGCTCAGCTGTTTAATGGCAATAGCGGAGATAACGGGGCAAGCGTAGGTTTCAATCCCGGCTATATCCTGAATCCAGGAGATAGCGTTCAGGTGCGTTTATGGGGCGCATTTACTTTTGACGGCGCGTTGCAGGTTGATCCCAAAGGCAACATTTTCCTGCCAAATGTGGGGCCGGTAAAAGTCGCTGGCATCAGTAACAGCCAGCTAAACGCGTTAATTACCAGCAAAGTGAAGCAGGTCTACCAAGCCAACGTCAGTGTGTATGCATCGCTATTACAGGCACAGCCTGTGAAAGTCTACGTCACCGGTTTTGTTCACAGCCCGGGTTTATATGGCGGCGTGACGTCGGATTCCCTATTGAACTATTTGATTAAAGCGGGCGGCGTTGATCCTGAACGTGGAAGTTACGTCGATATTTTAGTGAAACGTGGCAATAAAGTGCGATCCAATATCAACCTGTATGATTTTTTGCTTAACGGTAAATTGGGATTATCACAATTTGCCGATGGCGACACCATTGTGGTCGGGCCGCGTCAGCATACGTTCAATGTGCAAGGCGATGTATTCAATAGCTATAACTTTGAATTTCGCAACAGCACTATTCCTGTCACCGAAGCTTTGAGCTGGGCGCGAGTCAAACCGGGTGCGACGCATATTACTATTGTGCGCCAGCAAGGTTTAGCAAAGCGCAGCGAATATTATCCAATTCGCGAGGCGAACGGCCGCTTCCTGCAAGATGGTGACAGACTGATTGTGAGCACCGATCGCTATGCCAGCACGATTCAGGTCCGCGTTGAAGGCGCACACTCAGGTGAACACGCGATGGTACTGCCTTACGGATCCAACATGCAGGCGGTGTTGAAGCAGATTCGACCTAATAGTATGTCGCAGATGAGTGCCATCAAGCTGTATCGTCCCTCCGTGGCCTCCCGCCAGAAAGAGATGATGAACCTGGCGTTGCAGAAGTTAGAGGAAGCCTCGCTTTCTGCGCAATCATCCACCAAGGAGGAGGCTGGCCTCCGCTTCCAGGAAGCGCAATTGGTCAGCCGATTTGTGGCGAAAGCGCGTCAGGTCGTGCCAAAAGGTGAAGTCATTCTGAACGAGAAAAACCTCGCGGCCACCCTGCTGGAAGATGGTGATGTGATTAGCATTCCTCAGAAAACCTCACTGGTGCTGGTACATGGTGAAGTGCTGTTCCCGAATGCAGTGAGCTGGGAGCAAGGCTTACGCGCGAAAGATTACATCGCCAAAAGCGGTGGCTTTACGCAGAAGTCCGGTAATGCGCGCGTCATCGTTATTCGCCAGAACGGCGCGGCCGAAGACGCGGAAGATGTCGGTGCGCTGAATCCAGGTGATGAGTTAATGGTGCTGCCGAAGTATGAATCGAAGAGCATCGAAGTGACGCGTGGCATTTCCACCATCCTGTATCAATTAGCCGTTGCGGCGAAAGTGGTTCTTACGCTGTAAGGGTGCATCGTGATGATTGGTATATTCTCTTCGGGCATCTGGCGAATTCCATTTTTGCGTAATTTCCTGGCCCAGCCGTGCCAGAAATTATCGCTGCAACGGCCTGTCGCCGATGCCGTGACCACCATTGCAGTGTGGGGATATCGTCCCAACACACGTCAGCCGGTGGCGTGGGCGCGTAGTGTAGGAAAATCAGTGCTGCGACTGGAAGATGGCTATATCCGCTCGCTGGATCTTGGCGTTAATGGCGCGCCACCTTTTTCACTGGTGCTGGATAGATTGGGGATCTATTACGATGCTAACCGGCCCAGCGAGTTAGAGAAGATGATCCAGGAAAGAGAAGTTAATCAACGGCTTGCCGATGACGCCAAACGAGCAATGAGCATCATCGTTGAGCAAGATTTATCGAAATATAATCAAGCTCCGGCTTTTGTTGCAGGAGCATGTGCAACCAGCAATGTAGTATTAGTTATTGACCAAACGCTAGGTGACATGTCCGTAACCTATGGCAATGCGGGGCCGAATAATTTTGTCCTGATGTTAGAGGCGGCGATACGGGAAAATCCTGGTGCCGTGGTGTGGATAAAGGTCCATCCGGACGTACTACAAGGCAAGAAGTCGGGATATTACCACTCCTTTCAATCCACGCATCGTATACATCTCATGGCTGATGATGTGAGCCCACAATCTCTGTTGCGGCATGTCTCACGTGTCTATGTCATGACTTCGCAGTATGGATTTGAAGCATTAATGGCAGGTAAACCGGTGACGTGCTTTGGCCAACCCTGGTATGCCGGTTGGGGATTGACCGACGATCGCCATCCACAAGCTAAGCAGCTAAGTGAACGGCGTGGCAACGCTACGCTTGAGCAACTGTTTGCGGCGGCCTACTTGCGCTATAGCCGCTATATCCACCCGTTGACCGGCGAGCCCGCAACGCTGTTTGATGTTTTGCATTGGATCCAATTGCAACGCAACTATCAGCTACCACGTATCGGACACCTTTGGGCGCCGGGTTTATCGATGTGGAAATACACCATCCTTAAACCGTTTTTGCGTACCGCTACCAATACGCTGAGTTTTTCAAAAAGTAATAAGCTGGCTACCGCGTGTGTGGTATGGGGAATTGCTGGCGAGCAGCGTTGGTTGGAAAAAGCGCAAGCCCAACAATTACCTGTTTGGCGGATGGAAGATGGTTTTTTACGCTCTTCGGGCCTGGGGTCAGATCTTCTGCCGCCGTTGTCCTTGGTATTGGATAAACGTGGTATTTATTACGATGCCACGCGACCCAGTGATTTAGAGATGTTGCTCAATGAAAGTGAATTAACCGATGCTCAATGTTCGCGGGCGAGGAAGATTCATCATCGGCTCGTAAATAACAGAATCAGTAAATACAATCTTGGCGCTGATTTTACTTTGCCAGCCGATTCAAAAGGTAAACGCGTATTATTGGTGCCAGGCCAGGTAGAAAATGATGCATCTATTCAGACTGGCACCTTTACAATCTGTACTAATCGGGATTTGTTACGAACCGTACGGGAGCGTAATCCTGCGGCATACATTATTTACAAGCCACATCCAGATGTAGTAGTAGGCAACCGCAAAGGGCATATTACTGATAGAGAAATTAATCAATATGCTGATTATCAGGCGCTGGATGCAGACATTATTCAATGTATTCAGGTTTCCAATGAAGTACATACGATGACATCGCTTTCAGGATTCGAAGCTTTATTGCATGGCAAACGCGTGTACTGCTACGGCATGCCATTCTATGCTGGATGGGGATTAACATATGACGAGCATGATTGTTTCCGCCGAGTGAAACAATTAGGCCTTTACGATTTGATCTATCAAGCATTAATTGCCTATCCGACTTACATTCATCCGTTACGACTGGATGCTATTTCAGTAGAAGAAGCCATTGAAATTCTCATCAATACGCCACGAGCAAATATGGTGATTGATAAAAATTGGCGAGACAGACTTATGCGGATGGGAAAAAAGTTATCAATGTTTATTAAGGTTAAGTTAGCATTTTAAACCATGAGTGAAGCTATTAAAAAGCTACTAAAAGGAAAGCAGTTCCTGTTGTTGCAAGGCCCAATGGGGCCTTTCTTTAATGACATGGCTTATTGGCTGGAGTCATTGGGGCGTGAAGCCGTGAATGTCGTATTCAACGGCGGCGACCGCTTCTATTGCCGTAAACGTAAATACCTCGCGTTCATGCAAACAGAAAAGGAGTTTTCGGCTTGGCTCAACCGGGTTAAGCGGGATTATGACTTTGATACGATTTTGTGCTTTGGCGATTGCCGGACGCTGCATAAGGTAGCGAAGGGCTGGGCGCATACGCAAGGGGTAAGATTTTTCGTATTCGAAGAAGGATATCTGCGACCAAATTTTATTACGCTCGAGGAGGGCGGTGTCAATGGCAACTCTTCATTGCCGCGCGATGCTGAGTTCTATCGACAGCTACTGGCGCAGCCAGCAGCGAAAATAGAGGCATGTTATCCATCTAAAATCCGCAGGATGGCGCATGCCAGTTGGTATTACTTCATTAGCTGGTATTATCGACATACCTTTGACCAATATTGTCACCATAAACCATTTTCACCTTGGCGCGAAGCCACATATTGGTTTCGGGCTGGGTGGCGCAAGACATTATATCAATTTAAGCAGAGATATATACTTAATAGATTAACGATTGAGCTAGATCAGCGCTATTACCTGGCGATTTTACAGGTTTATAATGACAGCCAAATAGAGCATCATAGCCCTTATAATGATGTGCGGGATTATATCCGTGAGGTAATGTGCTCTTTTGCGCAGCATGCACCAGCGGATACTTATCTGGTGATTAAACATCATCCAATGGATTGCGGGCATCGCAATTACGCAGCGCTGATCAACGAGCTCTGCAAGCGTTTAAATATTATAGATAGAGTAGTTTATATTCATGATCTCCCTTTGCGGGAATTAATTTCACATGCTCAAGGTGTGGTTACGATTAACAGCACCGCAGGAATTTTAGCGTTAATGCATGGTAAGCGGTTAAAAGTGATGGGAGAGGCATTGTACGACATTCGAGGAGTTACGTTTCAGTCGGGTTTGGATTTTTTTTGGCGGGATAAATTTACTACAGATGATTATTTGTTCAAAAATTTTATGTCACATTTGACCTGCCAGACGCAAGTTAATATCCATTATTACCAATGGAACGTATTTTCGAGTAAAGTTTGGTATGAATTAGAAGATGTGCAAAACTTTAAATGAGCTCAATTTCAGCGTTGTTAATTAACGCCATGCTGACACTCAGGCGCAGCATGGTTCGTCAATTGCGGGTTCCCATTCAATATTAGTCCACGTTGTTTAGTAAGGTTCTGCTGGCAGGAAGTCCATAGGAATGAGTGCACGCTGCCACCTGACGTTTTCTCTGATTATTTTTGCAGGAATACCAACGGCTAAACTTCCTGGCGGAATGGTTTTTGTCACTAAAGCTTTTGAGCCAATTATACTATTCTTTCCAATCGTAATGCCTTTTTGAATTGTGACATTCTCACCCAGCCATACTGAATCCTCAATGACAATACATTTGGCAGGATTTATTCTTTCTCCAGTCATATCATCAATGATTGAATGCCAATCTGTCGTAGACATCGTTATGTCAGAGAAGAGGCAATCCTTGCCTATGGTGATTGATGCGCCTTCAGTAGCAACAATAAGTACATGACGATTCATTGCTGTTTGATCTCCGATTTCAATTTTAGATCCAGCACCAATAAAGTAACGTCCGCGAATGTAGGTTTTTTTACCAACTTTCCATTCACCGTTACCATTTTCCATATTAATAGATACATTATTTAATATGCATCCTTCGCTGAAAGTAATGCTGGAGTTCTTACCTGATTGAAAATTTAGACTGAAATCACCTAAAACTTTTTCGGGTTTACCTATAACAACATTTCCTGCTGCAATGAAGCTTGCAATCTGTTTCTCATAACTATCATTCATAACAACGTTGATCCTATTCATTTTAAGTGTTTTTCGATTGCAATCACTATAAAGAAGCTTTGTCATTCTTTTTACGTCATGACTTTACGAGATGAAAAATGATGATAGAAATTCATTTAATCTTTCACTGTAACCATCATGATTAAATTCATTAGAGCTAAAGTCATTCGCACAAAATGAATGTGGGAGATTATTGTCTTTTTTGCCATTAATAAGCGCTCGATAGAAACTGCCTGATGCAGGAGAACGGATATTAAAATAAAAACAGATGTCCAGATTCGGCGCGGATTTACCCAGAATATATTGATGATATGGAACGAGGAAGGTAGCAACATTTAAGTCATTCTTCGCTCTGAATTTGTTTTTGGAAAATGCAGCGATTTCATGTTGAAACATAGACGTACTTTCTTCAAAAACAGATTTAATCAAAGGGACATACGTATGAGTCAGTGTATTCTCAAATCGAGCAGCAAATTTTGATTCCAAAATACCGTTACAATTTTGACATGCTGATAACGTTGCTGTTGTTCTTTCTTTACCTGGAGAATATGAAGTACTTTTGTTACTGACAAATAAACTCGCTATCCCATTTGACTTGAAGAAATGCTCAGGGGTATTTTTTTGAGCGACAAAGAAGTCATCATTAAAGTAAATAAAGTGTTCTGATAATCCCTTAATTTTGTGTAGGTAAGCTTCAATTACATGTGAGTTAAATGTGGGCAGATATTGTTGTGGAATGATTTCGGAATGATCAACTAACACCACTCTATCCTTGAGGCTATCTGGAATTAATGGTGTTTGATGGTCAGTGACTATAAATATCCTGTTTACCCACGGTATATTTTTTTCAATACTGAGTAGGGAGTAATAGAGTTCATTATGGTTACTGAATCTTGATTCTTCAGTTGCATAAAGTGCATATGATATATTTGCATTGCTGTGCAGCCTTTTTTTTTGCAACCATGCTGAATCATTTGCATCGACCCAGGTGTATACAACATCGATTTTGAAGTTAGGTTTGAAGGAAGATATT
The DNA here is from genome assembly GCF_054903455.1 of Pantoea sp. y20. Classification (NCBI taxonomy): domain Bacteria; kingdom Pseudomonadati; phylum Pseudomonadota; class Gammaproteobacteria; order Enterobacterales; family Erwiniaceae; genus Pantoea; species Pantoea sp. y20. The sequence continues at coordinate 3,393,157 of NZ_CM142816.1, read as the reverse complement.
GAGTTTTGTAAAGCACTAACAATAATACCTTCTGTTGCATTGATTATATTGTTATGATTTAAGATTAAAGGGTGTCGTTTTAGTAGGTAGTCTCTCAAAAAGAGTATTGGTGCTCTTTTGAATTTCCTGATTTTTCTAAGAGAAATAGTTAGCATCTTATTGGGTTTCATTTTTAAAATTAATCCACCCTGTAAATTTTGAGAATGGACTAATTTATTTTTTTTATTTCAATGACTCAATTCCTGCTTCACGGATAAATAGTGTTCGTCACGTGAAACATGAGGAACAATCGTATCTAAAAACATAGCATAGTCATCGTTTTTATCATTCATCTTGTTGAATGTTACGGCGAGAGGACATCGTTTCGAGCCATGCACAGATTGTATCCAGATGAATTTTTCTTCATATCCTCTATCAAGCAGGGCAAACTGAATGGGTGATTTAATTATACTTTGCTCTCCCTTAGTCATAGTGTTAGAAATGGGTAAGAACTCGAATAAGTAATCGTGTGGGTTACTGACAGACTCAAGTATGTTGTTGTAATGACAAAGTTGCATATTATCAACGCAACAGAATTTTTCAGCGGGTGAAAAATTATAATCAAATTCACAGAAGTGTTCTGCGAAGGTGTTTTTTACTCGGTCGATGTTTCTTTTTTTATTCTTAATAAAAGTATAAGGAATACCCGTTGGAGATATAAAATCTTTATTCGTAACCTTCTTAAGGAATAGAAAGTTCAAATCTATAAATATAAATAATTCTCGTTTTGGACTGATGTTTCTTATCTTATTTTTGAAAGCCTCACTGTAGTTTTTAAAAACACTTATGTCACTGTTGTTGCTTATTATACTTTGGCTAATGTATGAGAGACTTTTAAAATTAGTGTACTTAATAATACTACGATACTGATACCTTACTAAGCTTTCTTTGAATTTTATTTTATCACTTATAGTGTCGATGACTATTAAATGAATGTTTAATTTTTCATTATCATATTTTAGTAATGGAGGCTCAGTGATTGTTTCAACCGTTGGCGTTGTGTTTACTGCATTAATTATTTCTTTTGATCTTCCACCCAGAATATTCTTAAAAGCATCCTTAACGAAAAGACCGGGGGTATTTAATAATTTTGATGTTTTAGTCATCATTCACACTCCTTTAATAGCTTATCCATAACTTTAGATATTTCGTATTTTTCAAGATAGGTTTTTCGACTGTTCTCTCCAAGTTGAATTAGTAAGTTCTCATCAGCCATAAGTCTTTCCATGTTCATGGCAAAGTGTTGTGTATCAAAACAGGGAGAAACTAAAGCGTTATATTCATTCACCAGGAAATCTTTAGGACCATAGCCTATATCATAACTAACCACAGGTTTGCTCATGCTAAAGCTTTCAATATAGACCATCCCAAAAGCTTCTTTAGCAGATGTGAGTGCGCAGAATGCACTATTGTAGATCTCTTCATAAACTAATGATGTCGGTGGATGAATGGTAACTTGCGATGTTAAACCTAGCGTTGAAATCTGATTGATAAGGTTTTCTTTTTCATCACCGTCACCAAAAATGTCTAAAATCCAATCTGGGAATTTTTTTGCTATTTTTGCAAAAGATTCTATTAATAAATTGAATTGTTTTAGCTCAACCAAACGACCAAAAGAAACAATTCTTTTCTTCTGGATATCCCTACCCGATTGTGAAATTAGTGGAAACTTATCTTCGAGTCCATTTGGAATGGGAGTAACCTTACTAATTCCTTGAGCATTGTACTCTTCTTTTTGAAAAGAGGTGAGAGTAAGTACCTTATAAGCTTTAGGATAGTTTCTTAACAAAGTTATCTGTATTTCTTTAGAGTGTGAGCTAAATTCACGATGTTCTTGAACAATGACTTTATTCGACTTATGGGCATGCTTGATGATATTCACACATAGGCCTGGGAATGTGCCTATAATTATTGCGTTCTTAATAGTTTTTAAAATGCTTACCAGTTTGAAGTCTGTCAACAAAGATAAGCCATTATAAAGATCTTCTGATTTTTTAAAAATCTTTGAAGAATATTGAGCGAGGTGATTATCCAGCTTTGTGCGGAACTTGCCATTGCTGCGTGCGTCATTGAGATATTCAATACGTACACTGGGATCAAGTTGTAGCTTAGGTGTATCACTGGTGCGCCGCATTGAGATAATGGATACCTGATAGCCAACAGAAACCAGATAATTTGTCTGGTTTATAACTGTTTGTACTGTTCCACCTACGCCATAGATATTATAACAGCAGTAAACAATGTGCTGTTGTTTATTGGCAATCACTTTATCCAGAAATTTATTGGTTTTATTGAAATTTTCATAATCACGGATGACTTTAAGGAAATCCTTTCTGGCTCGATGTTTGATCTTGAAATCAATGCTTTTGTCTGAAAATAGGTCTTCAAGTTCATCAATAGTACGCACGACTGAACCGTTGAATTCATAGGGGGATTTTAAAAAATGACCTCGTTCAAACTTGTAATTATCATAGTCAAATTGTAGGAAAATAACCGGTGTTTTTATCAGGTTAAATTCAAAGGCAATTGATGAGTAATCTGTTATGCAAACAGCAGTATCTTTTAATACTACTGAAAAGTCATCGTGCCCGACAAATGAAATAGCCCCATCAAAGAGTTTTTCTATCATTGGTTTAAGATGGAGTATTTTTTCATGCAAATAAAATGCAATGTTTAAATTTCTTTTATTTGCATAATCTATTATTCCTTGGCTGTTTTTAATCTGCTGGACTATGTCTAAAAATGGATTGTCATCGCCAGGTTTTGTCCACTCTTCACGCCAGGTAAAAAAGAATAATATGTTTTTTTCATTTTTCTTCTTCATTGGTAGTAGCTCATGTCGCGACAAGCCACTATTGATCACTCTTTTGTCGAGGAAACCAATATTCAGTATGAGTTTCTTTAGCGCCTGTAAATCATCTACCTCAACAGAATTTTTGTTAACGTAATATCGCTGGAGTAGCAAGATATAGAAATCTTCCAGGTTATTCCTGGAAAAAAAGTCATCGTAGTGTGGTATTTTGTATTTGATGGCTAATCTTTTTGTTTGGTTAATATCTTTTTGTGTTTGTAGTGTATTGATAACGATATTTTTCTCTGACTTCAACGAAGTGCTAAAATATCTTATTCTACCGTTGTAGTGACCTTTAAATATGAATATTCTCTTGTAAGAGATGATTCCGTGTTGAAGGTATACGATGGGAGCCCAGCCCTTTTCTAATGGTTTTTTATTAAAAGAGGGGAAAGTATCAAGATATCCGTCATTAAGCAGGAGGTAGTCTGCATCATAAAATATCTTATGATGTTTTTTGCTATCCTTAAGTATGATGTTTTTATTAAAAGGTAAAAGTTTTTCTATGTCGACATTCTGTTTGCTATAAATGAAAAAAGTGTTTTTAAATCCTGACTTCATTCTATGCTGAAAATAACAAAAGCCATTATCACGGGCTTGCAGCCCTCCTTTTTCTCCAATGAGTATCAACAAATCTTGATGTTCGATTCCCTTCATTTCTCTTACCTAAAATAGATTGTTGTAAAATGATCAGCGGTGTTATTTATATTGGAATAGTATTTTTGTTATTTTCACTTCTTAAGTAAGCCTCAATAGCATCATTTACCGAGTCATAATAATTGACATGATTATCCCTACCAATGAAAATAGCTGCGTCACAATACTCTTTGAGCGTACTTAAGCTATGCGACACCATCAAAAAACTCGCACTTTTATGTCGTTCCTGGAACATCCTTGAGCATTTTTCTTTAAAGCGCGCATCACCTACCGCGGTGACCTCATCCACAAGATAATAATCAAAATCAAAAGCCATGCTTAAACCAAAACTTAATCTTGATTTCATTCCGGATGAATAAGTTTTGATCGGCATATTGAAGTATTTACCCAATTCAGCAAATGACTCAACAAAATCTATTTTCTCTTTCATCTCACTATGTTTGGCATATAAACGCGCGACGAATTTAACGTTTTCCCTACCGCTAAGACTGCCCTGAAAACCGCCAGTAAGGCCAACCGGCCAGGAAATCGTTTTATTGGTAGTGATTGCGCCGCTATCAGGCCGGTCAATACCACCAATCATGCGCAGTAATGTTGATTTACCTGCGCCATTTCGGCCAACCAACGCCACACTTTTTCCACCTGGCAGAGTGAGGTTCAAATCTTTAAACACGAAGTGCCGGCCTGATGAGGTGCGGTACGACTTTGTGAGATTTTCAATCTTAATCATGAGGTCAGCATTGCCTCTTCACGGGTGCGATAGATGGCAAGCCCCAAAAATAATGTCGTTAGTGTGAGAATGGCGAGATAAACGAGGCTGACGCCTTCGCTACTATAGCCCGGCATCACGGCTGCTCGGCTAAGTTCCACCACATGTAGAATGGGATTCCAGAGTAGAAATGGCCAGTAATCTTTCGGCACTGCGTGCAGTGGAAACATTATTCCCGAGATGAAATAGAGCGGTTTAAGGAGAATTGGCAAAAGCTTCTGCGTTTCTGTGTAGGTTTTACCTATCACCATAAAAATGAGTCCAGCGCCACATGAGAAAATAATCAAAAGACTCCATGCACCCACTAATTGCAGTAGATTTGCCACAGAAAAATACTCCCCGGCAGCCCAAACAATCAACATCAGAAATATATAGACAGTTACGTAGATAATCGTCTCTAACATCGCCCTTGCTAAAACAGTATCGATGGGTTTAACCGGTCGATAATTAAATAAGCCTTGGTTCGCGTCAATTGCTCCAAGTGATCGAGTAGAGATATTAGAAAAAATGAAAAAGGGAATGATCCCATTAAGTAAGAATACAGGGAAGGAAATGTCTGGCATTGTCCTATGCATGATGAAGCCAAAAATGGCCATCAATATTAATAAATGGGCTGATGGTTCTAGTATCGCCCAGAGATACCCCAAACGGAACTTACCGAATCTGGTTCTTATCTCTCTAAAAAACAATGCGTTAATCGTGGCGCTTTGTACATTTAATCCACTTCTTGCCATTTAAAACTCACAGTATTCTTGATTAATAGATATGCTACCGCCCTTGGCTTAACAGTTACCAATGCGCTGAAGATAAGATAATAGATAATAAGCAGACTCGAATGGTCGCGTTGATTTGCCATCTACAGTTAGCTGATTAAATGGGTTGTTATTTGATTTGTATCGTATTTGCTACTTTTCAATCGATGAAATTATTGCCTGCCTTCCTATGAAGATAATTGAGAAAAGGCTCAATTTTCCTTATTCACTTTGCTCAAAACATTCTTGATTAAATTATTATCGTTTGTGGTTTCAAGCTCTCTCCAGCCGAAATGATTGACCTTGATTTTTCTGGAGGCTTACCACGTCAAAGCATTGATTGCACCCAACTTCAATCTTCGTAATAATCACGCCCATCTATCCCTTCCTCGTAGTATTTACGTTGAGGGGATTTTTTTCATCTATACCTAAACAGACCTATCGACTTACGGATCTTAAGAGGACCAGTTATGCATAACACCTTGGGCAATCAGTATGATAACTCATTGGTTTCTAACGCTTTTGGTTTCATGCGCTTCCCCCTCAACTTCCAGCCTTACGACAGTGACGCTGAGTGGGTGATCACCGGTGTTCCTTTCGATGCCGCGACCTCCGGTCGTCCAGGCAGCCGTTTAGGTCCGGGGGCAATCCGCCAGATTTCCACCAACCTGGCGTGGGAAGGCTGTCGCTGGCCGTGGGATTTCGATTTGCGCCAGCGTTTGAACGTGGTGGATTGCGGCGATCTGGTTTATGCCTTTGGCGATTCACAAGACCTCTCGGACAAACTGCAGGCGCACGCCGAGAAACTGCTGGCGAACGGTAAGCGTATGCTGACCTTTGGCGGTGATCACTACGTCACGCTGCCGCTGCTTCGTGCACACGCTAAGCACTTCGGCAAAATGGCGCTGGTGCATTTCGATGCGCACACCGATACCTATTCCAATGGTCCTACTTTTGATCACGGCACCATGTTCTTCACCGCGCCAAAAGAGGGTTTGATCGATCCGCAGCACTCTGTACAGATCGGTATTCGTACCGAGTTCGATAAGAGCTTGGGCTTCAACGTGCTGGATGCCGCGCAGGTCAACGATCGCAGCGTTGATGACATTCTGGCGGAAGTGAAGCGTACCGTTGGCGATCTGCCGGTGTATCTGACCTTTGATATCGATTGTCTGGATCCCGCCCATGCACCGGGCACCGGCACGCCAGTGATTGGCGGCTTGAGCAGCGATAAAGCCACCAAGCTGATTCGCGGTTTGCAGGGCATGAATATCGTCGGTATGGATTTGGTGGAAGTGGCGCCGGGCTACGATCACGCCGATCTGACCTCGCTGGCCGCAGCCACACTGGCGCTGGACATGCTGCACGTGCAGGCGGCAAATAAAGGTTAATCCTTTCTCCTGCGGCTACACTTATTGGCGGTTAATTAATCTGCGGAGGCGACTATGGGTTTACTGGACGATTTAGTAGGATCGCTAGGAAACAGCAACGGAAGCGGGCAGGGCAACCAGATGCAACAGCTGATGGCTATCTGGAACTGGGTGCAGGAACAGGGCGGCGCTGAAGTGCTGCTGCAGAAGTTTCAACAGGGCGGACTCGGGCAGGTGCTGAATAGCTGGCTTGGCAGCGGCAGTAACATGTCGATTGATGGCGGCGAGATTCAAAATGCGCTTGGCAATGATCAGCTGCAGTCGCTGGCGGATAAGCTCGGCACCGATGTACAGGGTGCGTCCGGTACGCTGGCTGCCTTATTGCCGCAGGTGATTGATAAGCTATCGCCGCAGGGCCACATTAAGACGTCGAATACCCAGGATTTGGGTGCGATGGTGGATGGATTGTTTAAGCGTTGAAGGTTGTTTTTTTTGATCTTTGCTTACTGTCACCCATCCCGGCCTTCCCCCATTCATGGGGGAAGGAGACGCAGCTAAATGCAGCTTCCTCACTGACATGTGGCAGCATCTTCCTCCCCCATTCATGGGGGAGGACCGAGGAGGGGGACAGCAAGCACGATCTATTTCCCAGCCGCAATACGCTCACGAATATGCTGGGCGCGGGCTTCCGAATCCGGATGCGAGTCAAACATCGAACTCTGTCTTCCTTGCTCCAGTTTCGTTAGCTTCTCAAAGCTGGTCGCTAATCCCATCGGATCGATGCCGCGCTTTTTCAGCAGGTCGAACGAGTAGTCATCGGCTTGTGTTTCCTGAGTTTGCGAGAATTGCGCATTCACCAGCTTTTCGCCCATTTCACCCAATTGTGATTGTGACAGCGAGCCAATTACGCCGCCGACGGAAGCCGCAGCGGTGCGCGTTGCGGTGGTCGTCAGCGCCACCTGCATCGCTTTGCGCGTATGGCCCAGCGCGACGTGGCCCATTTCATGGCCCAGCACACCTTCGACTTCGTTATCGGTCATCATATCCATCAACCCGCTATAGACGCGGATACAACCGTTCGCCATCGCCCAGGCGTTAACGTCTTTGGTCTGATAAACCTTGTAGTTGGCAGGCACGCCGTTGATGTTGTCGCCTAGCGCCGCCGCGATTTTGTTCAGGCGCTGCTGGTATTCACTGTTAGCGGGCGCAACCTGATTGTCTTTATCCATCTGCGCACAGGATTGATCGCTCAACTCTTTTACCTGCGTATCGTTCAGCGCATAGGCCTGATAAGCCTGCGCACCCGATTGTAGCAGCGCATTGTTATCAAACCCCTCGCAGCCGCTCAGCAGCGAAGCCATTCCCAGAGCAACAATTGTGGCTCTCATTTTCATATCGGCATCCTTTGGGTAACAAGGTAAAGAAAACAAACACCTGAAACTGGCCCAGGTGTTTAAACGCTTTGGTTATAGCTCGCATGTTGTTCAATGACTAGCAGACAAGCCCGGAAATGCAAACGGTTACCCGTGATTTAGCACCCAGATGCATGTACTTTTGTCCTGATTTTCATGTACATTGATGTGCGACTTTTTTCTCGCTTCGCCTTATAACTGATTAATTACAATAAGTTAAGCGTGGCGGAGCATTAATCCGACCTGGAGTAGAAGATGCCCTCTCGTAAAGAGCTTGCCAACGCCATTCGCGCGTTAAGTATGGATGCAGTACAGAAAGCCAATTCGGGACATCCGGGTGCCCCAATGGGCATGGCGGACATTGCCGAAGTGCTGTGGCGTGACTTCCTGAACCATAACCCTACTAACCCGCTGTGGGCAGACCGCGACCGCTTTGTGCTGTCGAACGGTCACGGCTCAATGCTGATTTACAGCCTGCTGCACCTCACTGGCTACGATCTGCCAATGAGCGAGCTGCAGAACTTCCGTCAGCTGCACTCTAAAACTCCAGGCCACCCGGAATACGGCTACACCGCAGGCGTTGAAACCACCACCGGCCCGCTGGGTCAGGGCATCGCTAACGCAGTGGGTTTTGCCATTGCCGAGCGCACGCTGGCGGCGCAGTTTAACCGTCCGGGTCATGACATCGTAGACCATAACACCTACGTGTTTATGGGCGACGGCTGCATGATGGAAGGCATCTCACACGAAGTCTGCTCCATCGCCGGCACCCTGAAGCTGGGCAAACTGGTTGCCTTCTATGACGACAACGGCATCTCCATCGACGGTCACGTTGACGGCTGGTTCACCGACGACACCGCTAAACGTTTCGAAGCGTACGGCTGGCACGTGGTGCGCGGCGTGGACGGTCACGATGCGGACGCGATTAAGAAAGCGGTGGAAGAAGCCAAAGCGGTTTCCGACAAGCCTTCACTGCTGATGTGCAAAACCGTGATTGGCTTCGGTTCGCCAAACAAAGCCGGCACGCACGACTCGCACGGCGCGCCGCTGGGTGCCGACGAAATCGCGCTGACCCGCAAGCAGCTCGGCTGGAACCACGGTCCGTTTGAAATCCCTTCTGATATCTACGCGCAGTGGGATGCCAAAGAAGCCGGCCAGGCGAAAGAGTCGGCGTGGGACCAGAAGTTTGCCGCCTACGCCGCCGCGCATCCGGAACTGGCTGCCGAGTTCAAACGTCGCGTCAACAATGAGCTGCCGGCGAACTGGGCCAGCGAGTCGCAGAAGTTCATCGAGCAGCTGCAGGCCAGTCCGGCGAAAATCGCCAGCCGTAAAGCCTCGCAGAACGCCATCGAAGCCTTCGGCAAAATCCTGCCGGAATATCTGGGCGGCTCCGCTGACCTCGCGCCGAGCAACCTCACCATGTGGTCCGGCTCGAAGCCAATCAACGAAGATGCGGCGGGCAACTACATCCATTACGGCGTGCGCGAGTTCGGTATGACCGCGATCGCCAACGGTATCGCGCTGCATGGCGGTTTCCTGCCGTACACCGCCACCTTCCTGATGTTCGTCGAGTACGCGCGTAATGCCGCACGCATGGCCGCGCTGATGAAAATCCGTCAGATCATGGTGTACACCCACGACTCAATTGGTCTGGGCGAAGATGGCCCGACGCATCAGCCGGTTGAGCAGATGGCCAGCCTGCGCGTGACGCCAAACATGAGCCTGTGGCGCCCGTGCGACCAGGTTGAGTCAGCGGTAGCGTGGAAGTACGCGATTGAACGCGTGGACGGCCCGTCGGCGCTGATCTTCTCGCGTCAGAACCTGGCGCAGCAGGATCGTAGCGCTGAGCAGCTGGCTAACGTGGCGCGCGGCGGTTACGTGCTGAAGGACAGCGAAGGCACGCCTGAGCTGATCCTGATCGCCACCGGTTCAGAAGTGGAGCTGGCGGTGGCAGCGTTTGATCAGCTGACGGCGGAAGGCCGCAAGGTGCGCGTGGTGTCTATGCCATCCACCGACGCCTTCGACAAGCAGGACGCGGCTTACCGTGAATCCGTGCTGCCAAAAGCGGTTGCCGCACGCGTGGCGATTGAAGCGGGTATCGCGGATTACTGGTTCAAATACACCGGCCTGAACGGCGCGATCGTCGGTATGACCACCTTCGGTGAGTCGGCGCCTGCGGATCAGCTGTTCAGGGAGTTTGGCTTCACCGTTGAGAATGTGGTGAAAACGGCGAAATCGATTCTGTAACTTTGTGCAGTAAATTGCGCCGCTACCGGTTATGCATCGCCTGTAGCGGCGCGATTCATCGCGCACACCTGCAATGCAGGCGTATCTAACCTGAAACGGTTCAATTATTCCTGCAGTAATAATCCGCCAGAGCAAAATTTGTGACGTAGATCCAATATTCAGCCACTCACTTGATCGCAATCATTCCCGTTATTCCTCTCTTGCATTACTCTAGCTGAACCGTTTCAGTCGTGAGCGAAATCGTGCATCTCACTCGCGCGGGTAAGCAATAATTCCCTGTACAAACCGGTGTGAAACGCTCAGGCTAATCGGCACGTTTTTTCGGGTGTGGTTGAAGGTAGAGATGACCGTTCGCGTAGCAATAAATGGTTTTGGTCGTATCGGGCGTAATGTGTTGCGTGCCCTGTATGAAACCGGTCGCCGGGCTGAGATCACCGTGGTCGCCATTAATGAGTTGGCAGACGCCGCCGGTATGGCGCATCTGCTGAAGTACGACACCAGCCACGGCCGTTTTGCCTTTGATGTGCGCCAGGAGCGCGATCAGCTGTTTGTCGGTGACGACACCATTCGCATCCTGCATCTGGCCGAAATAGATGTGCTACCGTGGCGCGAGCTGAGTGTCGATATCGTGCTGGATTGTACCGGAGTGTACGGTAGCCGCGCTGATGGCGAAGCCCATTTACAGGCGGGCGCGAAGAAAGTGTTGTTCTCGCATCCGGGCGGCAACGATCTCGATGCCACTGTCGTGTTCGGTGTTAACGAACAAGCTCTTAAACAAACTGACCGCATTGTCTCCAACGCATCCTGCACCACCAACTGCATTATTCCGGTGATCAAGTTGCTGGATGACGCCTTTGGCATTGAGTCGGGCACCGTGACCACCATTCACTCGGCGATGCACGATCAGCAGGTGATCGACGCCTATCACAGCGATCTGCGTCGTACCCGCGCCGCCAGCCAATCGATCATTCCGGTAGATACGCGTCTCGCTGCTGGCATTACCCGTATTTTTCCGAAATTTAACGATCGCTTTGAGGCGATTGCCGTGCGCGTGCCCACCATCAACGTGACAGCCATTGATCTGAGCGTGTCGGTGCGCGAAGCGGTGAAGGCGTGTGAGGTCAACGCGTTGCTGCAAAACGCGTCAGAAGGGGCGTTTCGTGGTATAGTTGACTATACGGAATTACCGTTAGTCTCAGTAGATTTTAACCATGATCCGCACAGTGCCATAGTCGATGGCACGCAAACGCGGGTCAGTGGTCATCACCTTATCAAAACGCTGGTTTGGTGTGACAACGAATGGGGCTTTGCTAACCGCATGATCGACACCACGTTAGCAATGGCCGCAAGCGGTTTCAGGTAAGACGCGGACTGCGTCTGGCAAAACTTATGAGAATCAACGAGAGGGTTCACCATGTCTGTAATTAAGATGACCGATCTGGATCTTGCTGGTAAACGCGTTCTGATCCGTGCCGATCTCAACGTGCCAGTGAAAGAAGGGAAAGTGACGTCAGATGCACGTATTCGTGCTTCTCTGCCTACCATCGAAGCGGCGTTGAAACAGGGCGCGAAAGTGATGGTTACCTCTCACCTGGGTCGTCCGACCGAAGGTGAATACAACGAAGAGTTTTCCCTGCTGCCGGTTGTTAACTACCTGAAAGATAAACTGAACGGCACCAACGTTACCCTGGCAAAAGATTACCTCGACGGCGTTGAAGTCGGCGCGGGCGAATTGGTTGTGCTGGAAAACGTGCGCTTTAATAAAGGTGAGAAAAAAGACGAAGAAGGGCTGTCGAAGAAATATGCCGCACTGTGCGACGTGTTCGTGATGGATGCCTTCGGTACCGCGCACCGCGCACAGGCTTCTACCCACGGCGTGGGCAAATTTGCCCCAATCGCATGTGCCGGTCCGCTGCTGTCAGCTGAGCTGGAAGCGCTGGGCAAAGTGATGAGTAATCCAGAGCGTCCGCTGGTTGCTGTGGTTGGCGGTTCTAAAGTGTCGACCAAATTTGATGTGCTGCAGTCGCTGGTGAAGATTGCTGACACCGTGATTGTCGGCGGCGGTATCGCGAATACCTTCGTTGCTATCGATAACAACGTCGGTAAATCACTGTACGAGCCAGACTTCGTCGAAGCAGCAAAAGGTCTGCGTGATCAGTTTGGTATCCCAGTTCCTACTGATTCTCGCGTAGGCACGGAATTCTCTGAAACTGCCCCGGCAACCGTGAAAAAGGTTTCCGAAGTGGCGGATAACGAAGAGATTATGGACTTCGGCGACGAAACCGCACAGGCGATGGCCGCGATTCTGAAAGGCGCGAAAACCATTCTGTGGAACGGTCCGGTTGGCGTGTTCGAGTTCCCGAACTTCCGTAAAGGTACCGAAATCGTGGCAAATGCAATCGCCGATAGCGATGCATTCTCAGTGGCAGGCGGCGGCGATACGCTGGCTGCAATCGATCTGTTCGGTATCGAAGATAAGATCTCTTACATCTCAACCGGCGGCGGCGCATTCCTCGAGTTCGTGGAAGGTAAAAAACTGCCAGCAGTTGCTATGCTGGAAGAGCGCGCGAAGCAGTAACTCTTTGGGGGCGACGCTTGGGCGTCGCCTGAAGGCTAGCCCTTTATGGGGCACACAAATCGCAATCCCTTCGGGGATGAACGGTAACGAAACGGGACACAAACATGTCTAAAATTTTTGATTTCGTAAAACCCGGCGTTGTCACTGGTGACGACGTTCAGAAAATTTTCCAGGTAGCGAAAGAGAACAAATTCGCTCTGCCAGCAGTTAACTGCGTCGGCACGGATTCTATTAACGCGGTATTGGAAGCTGCGGCCAAAGTGAAAGCGCCGGTCATCGTTCAGTTCTCCAATGGTGGTGCTGCCTTCATCGCCGGTAAAGGTTTCAAAACCGACAAGCCGCAGGGCGCGGCTATCTTCGGCGCTATCGCGGGTGCATACCATGTGCATCTGATGGCTGAACAGTACGGTGTGCCAGTAATCCTGCATACCGACCACTGCGCCAAGAAACTGCTGCCGTGGATCGACGGTCTGCTGGACGCGGGTGAAGAGCACTTCAAGAAAACCGGTAAGCCGCTGTTCTCTTCTCACATGATCGACCTGTCTGAAGAGTCACTGGAAGAGAACATCGAGATTTCTTCTAAGTATCTGGCGCGCATGGCCAAACTGGATATGACCCTGGAAATCGAACTGGGTTGTACCGGTGGCGAAGAAGACGGCGTGGACAACAGCCACATGGACGCTTCTGCGCTGTACACTCAGCCAGCAGACGTTGATTACGCTTACACCGAGCTGAGCAAAATCAGCCCACGTTTCACCATCGCTGCTTCATTCGGTAACGTGCACGGCGTGTACAAGCCAGGCAACGTGAAACTGACGCCAACTATCCTGCGTGATTCTCAGGAATACGTGACTAAAAAACACAACTTGCCGCATAACGCGCTCGACTTCGTGTTCCACGGCGGTTCTGGTTCATCTCCAGAAGAAATCAAAGAATCAATTGGTTACGGCGTAATTAAAATGAACATCGATACCGATACCCAGTGGGCAACATGGGACGGTATTTTGAAGTTCTACAAAGAAAACGAAGCATATCTGCAAGGCCAATTGGGCAACCCTAAAGGCGTGGATAGCCCGAACAAGAAATACTATGATCCACGCGTATGGCTGCGCTCAGCACAGGCTTCCATGGTGACTCGCCTGGAGCAGGCTTTCAAAGAGCTTAACGCTGTCGACGTACTGTAATTTTTCCGTACAGTATAAAAAAGGCCCGCAAGGGCCTTTTTTTATGCGTCTCATCCAGAAAACCCCACGAATTCAGGCCATTTTTGGCGCTTCGCCTTATTTTTGTTTACCCTTGTATTCGGAGTGTCGGAGTCAATCTGGCAGTTTTTGGCAATTTCCCGCGGGAAACTCAACAACAGGGCTAACAAATGGAAGATTTACATGTCGTTGATGGCATTAATAGTGCTGGTGGATGGCTGATACGTAATCAGGCGTTGATCCTGAGCTATGCGGTCAATATTGTGGCGGCCATTATTACCATCATCATTGGTATGTTCATTGCGCGCATCGTCTCCAATGCGATTAACCGCGTTCTGCTGGCGCGTCATATTGATGCCACTGTGGCAGATTTCCTTTCTGCAATGGTGCGCTACGGAATTATCGCTTTTACCGTCATTGCTGCACTGGGACGCGTTGGCGTACAAACCGCCTCTGTGATTGCCGTGCTGGGTGCTGCTGGCTTGGCTGTGGGTTTGGCGCTGCAAGGTTCGCTGTCCAACCTGGCTGCTGGCGTGCTGTTGGTGACCTTCCGCCCGTTCAAAACCGGTGAGTTTGTCGATCTCGGCGGCGTGATGGGTACCGTACAGAACGTGCAGATTTTCTCCACTACGCTGAAAAGCGCTGATGGCAAAATCGTGGTGGTACCCAACGGTAAAATTATCGCCGGCAATATCGTTAACTATTCACGTGAACCGATCCGTCGCAACGAGTTCATTATTGGTGTGGCTTACGATGCGGATGTCGATCAGGTTATTAGCCTGTTGCGTGAAGTGGTTGATGCGGACGAGCGCGTACTGCAAGACCTCGGCGTACAGATCGGCCTAAATGAACTGGCGGCTTCATCGCTCAACTTTGTGGTGCGTTGCTGGAGTAAAAGCAGCGATCTGCAAAACGTCTATTGGGATCTGATGAAGAACTTCAAACGTACGCTGGACGCGAACGGCATCGGTATTCCTTACCCGCAGATGGATGTGCATCTGCATCAGGTGAAGAGCGAGCAACAACAGCCTGCACACAGCGAATAATAGAGAAGGGCACCTGCGGGTGCCTTTTTTATTACTCATGCTAATAGCCTATTAAATATTTCAATTTCCTCTAATATCGTCGCGTCACTATACTGCATCGCATCTCCCCAGTTATTAAGGTTATTTCCGTGTTATCTGTTTATTTACAAGGGCTTGCCCTTGGTGCTGCGCTGATTTTGCCGTTAGGCCCGCAAAATGCTTTTGTGATGAATCAGGGCATTAAGCGCCATTACCACCTGATGACCGCATCGCTGTGTACCCTTAGCGATATTGCGCTGATCTGTGGTGGGATTTTTGGCGGCAGCGCGTTGCTGAATCAATCGCCTCTCTTACTGATGCTGATCACTTGGGCGGGCGTGGCGTTTTTGCTGTGGTACGGTTGGGGCGCGCTGCGCGCTGCATGGCAAGGTGATGTGTCGCTGGCATCTGATGCGGAGATAAAGCAAGGTCGCTGGCGCATCATCGCTACTATTCTGGCGGTGACCTGGCTCAATCCGCACGTCTATCTCGACACCTTTGTGGTGCTCGGCAGCCTCGGTAGCCAGCTTCCGTCTGAAGACGCGCGTCGTTGGTTTGCATTTGGCACCGTGAGTGCCTCAATTATTTGGTTCTTCGGCCTGGCGCTGCTGGCCGCGTGGCTGTCGCCGCGGCTGCGCACCGTGCGGGCGCAGCGCATTATCAATTTGCTGGTCGGCGGCGTGATGTGGTTTATCGCCATTCAGCTGGCGCGTCAGGGCATTGCTGCACTCTAATGCAGATGTAATCCGTACAGTGCGGGCAGCGCGCCCGCACTGGCGAGCAACTCAAGTCGAATCTGGCTAAAACTCACGCCTTCTGGTACCAAGTGATGACACAGCGAGTGATGATTTTCCGTCACGTCTGCCAAAAGCATCTCATCCAGCCATACGCGATAATGCGTGGTGCAGTGCGGCGTCACAGCCAGCGCGTGGCCCATTTGCACCGTTTCCATCGCATGGTCGAAGTCGTTGTCAAACAGCAAGGTAATGTGTTTCGCCTGCTGCGGTTCATTCCAATGCCAGCTGACGTTGGGATGAGTGTCATCCTGCGCCGGCACCCAGCAGTTAGTGTGCTGTTCCGGCCGCAGCTTGCCGTTGAGCAGATAGTCGCGGTGCCAAAGCTGCAGCGGCGTTTCCAGCGCAAAGGCCAGCAGGATTTGCTGTGGAGCCCGGCGCGGCAGCCAGAAATCAAACTCATCAACGCCGTAATCGCCATCGTTAATCTGGCGTGTGCGTTTCGCCACGCGCGGATTGAGACTGTTGAACACCATCATCACGCCCGGCAAACGCTGGCTGGTTAATGCAACCTCAATCGCAGCGTTCTCCTCAAAGGCGATAAACAGATAGCGATCGCAATCGGCGCGATAATCAAAGCTCAGTCGATAAGTGCCTTGCTCAGTAACCGTGATACTTTGCGTGCTCAGTTGGCAGTCGCCGCAGGTATTGGCCGGATTAGCGCTGGTGAGCAGCGATACCTGTAATTTCTGCGCGTTGGCGGCGCGCAGCTGCACGCTGATTGCCGGCAAGCGTTCGCCCGCTTTGAGCGGCAGCAGCAACGCACAGCGAGATTGCAGCGGCTGCCAACCGGCATCGGCGGGCAGGGCGCGCAACTCTAAGGTGCTGCTCACCGTGACATGCGCCTGGCGCGCTGGGTTGGCCAACGGATGTCGCGGGATAAACGCACCCTGACGCAGCAGATGCTGCTGCAGCTGCCCAACGCGCTCAGGCTGCGCCAGTTCGGCGGGCGTGATCTGCTGTTGCTGGCACAGCGCCGCCGCGCGGCCCACCACTTCGCCCAGCACGCCGCAGGTGCACATGACGCGTGCGCTGCCAAAGGCGACGTGCGTAGCGGAGATCAATCGGCCGGTGAGCAGCAGATTGTCCAGCGACTGGCTGTAGAGCGCGCGGAAGGGAATGGTGTAAGTCCCTTTGCTGTGGAACTGACGACAGCCATCGTGTTCGCTGTAGACGCCGTCGGCCGGATGCAGATCAATCGACCAGCCACCATACGCCACTGCATCATAGTGATCGCGTTGTTCGATGATGTCCTGCTGGCACAGCATCGTCTCGCCGAGAAAACGCCGGCTCTCGCGCTTGCCGGGAATCAGGCCCACCCATTCGATGGTGAGGTTATCGGCATCGGGAAATTCACCGGAGTTTTTGATGTAATCCCACACGCCCCAGACAATTTTCCACAGTTCCCACTTGATGGTTTCGCTCTCATGCACGGTATCGAGCCGTCCGCCCCACTCCAGCCACCATAAATCGCAGCCGTTCAGCTCTGAACTCAGCCGTTTATAGCGCGGAATGGCGGTGATCTCTTTTAGTGCGAAAGAGGGCGCAACGAAGCGTACCGGTTGTGCCGTGCGCTTGGTGTAGAAGTAAATCGAATGTCCGAGCTTATGGCCGAAATTCTCGCCCGGCGCCATCTTCTCGCCAAACTCCTCCACGGATTCCGCGCCCACGCGATGCGCTGCACCGGCCAGATAGCCCAATACGCCATCGCCGCTGGCATCGATAAATTGTGTAGCCGAAACCTGATAACGCGTTTGATTAATGGCATTGAACGCCTGCACTGACAGCAAACGGCGGCCAGATTTTTCGATATCGGTCACCACCGTATTGAGCAGCAAAGTCACGCCGGGCTGCGCCTGTACGATGTCCAGCAGCACCATATCGAACAGTACCGGATTGCCCTCTTTATTGCGCCACAGGTTCTCCTCCATGATCTCGCCCATGATGCCGCCTTCGCGCGCCCAACGATTGTTATTGCCCATGTGTGAGGTCGCACCGTTGGCCCACAAGCGCACTTCGCTGGAAGCGTTGCCGCCCAGCACCGGGCGATCCTGAATCAGCACCACATCAAGGCCATCGCGTGCGGCGGCCAGCGCGGCACACACGCCCGCCAGTCCACCGCCGACGATCAGTAACTCCGCTTGTAGTCGTTGTTGCGGAAAGTGGCGCTCATTTTGCGTAGAGAAAGTCTGCATCATTTCATTCCTCTGACTCTAAGGCTAAGATTGGAGTTTGCCCGCCGCAGGTGATCTATGTCTTCTCAACCGAACCAAAGCCTGATTGACGGTATTCGCTGTCTGCAATATCTGGTGTCCAGTGATAAGGCCGTGGGTTGCCGTGAACTGGCGCGCCAGATGGGGATGAACAGCACGCGTGTGAATCGATTGCTGATGACCATGGCGTCGATTGGACTGACGACGCAGGATGAGCATCGACGCTATCTGCCTGGCCCCGGTATTCACGCGCTGGCGGCACAGGCGATTCGCGGATCTTCGCTGTTCGCGCAGGCGTTGCCGCAGCTGGAACGCCACGCGCCGCGGGATATCGTGGTGGCGCTGGGCGTGCTGTGGGAGGATCAGGTGATCTATATCTGGCACTCGGAACCCGGTGAACGCATCAACGCCAGCCAGGCGCTGGCCGGTTTCCGCATGCTGCCCGCATGGCAATCGGTGATTGGCGTGTCGTTGCTGGCGGCGGAAAGTGACGAGGCGCTGCGCCCGCGTTTTAGCGAAGAACAGTGGCTGCAAATCGCGCCGCTGCTGGCGCGTAAGCGTGCTGAGGGTTACCTGATCTGGCACCGCGATGATGGCGAAATCAGCATGGCGCAGCCGATTGATCACAATCGCGCGGCATTGGCGTTCGCCAAAATCTGGCAGGACGATGAGGCGCACCTCGCGCAGCGCCTGCAACAGTTGCAATCGCTGGCGCAAACCGTGTTCACCCCGCGCTAACATGATCGATTTTCCCGACAATAAACAGGTAACTGCAGATGCCAATCGCGGCCAGCACGGCGATAAATGCCAGGGCTGGCGCGAAGTTATCGCCGTCGATTAACGCACCAATGGCAATCGGCACCACGATGGATGACAGCGCACCGGTAAAGTTAAATACGCCGCCCGCCAGACCAATCAAGTGGCGCGGCGCCAACGCCGTGACAAACACCCAGGTAATGGTCGCCAGGCCGTTGCCGAAAAACGCCAGCGACATAAACAGAATAATCAGCGTGGAATTGTTGGTGTAATTGGCGCCAAGGATAAACAGCGTCAGGAACAGGCCGAGAATCACCGGTAGCTTGCGCGCCACGCTGGCGGAGATACCGCGACGTATCATGCGATCTGAGGCAAATCCGGCCAGCAGCACGCCACAGAAGGCGGCGAAGTAGGGCACCGAAGCAACATAGCCGCTCTTGATGAAGCCCATGTGGCGATACTCCACCAGATACGTCGGGAACCAGGTGAGGAAGAACCAGAAGGTGGCGGAAATGGTGAACTGGCCAATGTAGATGCCGACCAATTTACGACTGCGGAACATCTGCGCCAAATCGCCCCAGCGCGCTACGGGCTGCTGCGAATTTTGTCGACTCTCCAGCAACGCACCGTTGTCACGCAAATAGCTGAGCTCAGCTTTTGACACGCCTTGATGCTGATTCGGCTCGCGGTAGAGCCAATACCACACCAGCGCCCAAATCATCCCCGCAAGTCCGGTGATCAAAAACAGTCCGCGCCAGCCAAAAGCATCCTGCAGATGAAACAGCAGCGGCGTCATACACGCCAGGCCGACAAACTGCGCTGAGGAGTAAATGCCGATGGCACTGGCGCGCTCTTGCTCCGGAAACCAGCTGGAGATCACCCGGTTGTTGGAGGGCATCACCGGCGCTTCAAAAGCACCGACGCCGAGCCGCAGACCAAATAGCGCGCCAAAGCTGTTGGCAAGCGCGTGCAGCGCGGTGATCAGCGACCAGGCAAATAAACCGACGCCATAAACGACGCGCGCGCCAAGGCGATCGATGAGGAAGCCGCCGGGAATCTGTAGCGCAGCGTAGATCCAGCCAAAGGCGGAAAAGATCAATCCCATCTCCATGGGCGAGAAGCGCAATTCGCCAGCCATTGCCGTAGCGGCAACCGACAGGTTAGTGCGATCCATATAGTTGATAATGATGTTAATAAACACCAGACCGAGCATCAGAAAGCGCGTGCGTCCCGCGCGAGCGCTGGCAACGGTTTGGCTAAGTGGCTGTTCTGTCATTGGCAACTCTCCCGAACTCAGAGGTGTTTCTTTAATAGAAACGAATAAGTGTTTTATTGGCGAATCCGTACAGCTAAATTTGCGATCGCGGCTACGTTAAAAAGGAGATTGCTCGAACTTTTGAGCCGTTTACTAATCAGATAAGCACACATGTTAATGTGTTTTGGGTTTAGCCATAATGGCGACCTGCAAATTGAATCCCTCAAGGAGGACTTTCGTGAAACTGAAAGCACTGGCGCTGGCCGCCGTAATGAGCACGGGCGCACTGTCCGGTTTAGTTCAGGCAGGCGAATTGCCGAATGGACCGCATGTGGTGACTTCTGGACAGGCAAGCGTTGATGCCACGCCAGATCTCGCGACGCTCGCGATTGTGGTGAATGTTTCGTCGAAAGACGCGGCAGAAGCTAAGAAACAAGCTGATGACCGCGTGGCGCAATATTTCGATTTCCTGCAAAAGAACGGTATCGAGAAAAAAGATATTGATGCGGCAAACCTCAGCACGCAGCCAGAGTACGATTACACCAAAGAAGGTAAGTCGGTACTGAAAGGCTATCGTGCCGAGCGTCAGGTACAGGTAACACTGCGCCAGCTGGACAAACTCAACGAGCTGTTGGATGGCGCGTTAAAATCTGGCCTGAATGAAATTCGTTCGGTCGAGTTAGGTGTGGCGAATCCGGACAGCTATAAAGAGAAGGCGCGTAAAGTGGCCATCGCGAATGCTACGCAGCAGGCTAACGCGCTGGCAGAAGGGTTTAACGCTAAATTAGGTTCGGTTTACAGCATCCGCTATCACGTGGCGAACTATCAACCGATGCCGATGGCGCGCATGTATAAGGCCGCCGCAGTACAAGCTGATACCACCGCGCAGCAAACTTACGAGCAGCAGAGCATTCACTTTGACGATCAGGTGGATGTCGTCTTTGAAATCAAACCAAACACGCCGTAAGGTTTGATATCAGGTCGCCATGAAGGGCGACCTGAATCTTTACGCTGGCAACACATCCTGACGCAGCACGCGATGTCCGTGCGCAATCAGCGCGTCGGTCACGCTGCGCATCAAACGACTTTCCGGCGCAAACCGGTGCCAGTACAGCATACGACGCTGATACAGGCCTGGCGTCAAATCCACCAGTTCACCTTGCGCTAACTCGCGCTCAATCTGCAGATGCGGAATCATACAGCACACCGAACCCTGACGCGCCAGCTGCACAAAGGCTTCTGACGAGTTAACGATGTGGCAAGGCACGCTGCCCGGCGACAGGTCAAAGTTCTGCTGTAAAAACGCCTGATGCATATCGTCCAGATGATCAAATGCCACCGCCGGCGCTTTCAGCAGCGCAGAGCGTGTTACGCCGTTCGGGAAATAGCGAGCAGCAAAATCAGGTGAGGCGCAGAAGAGATAATCGAGCGCACCCAGTTGATCCACCAGACAGCTTGGCAGCGGCTGCGGCTGAATACTCACCGCGCCGACCACTTCACCGCGACGTAGACGTTCCTGCGTGCGGGTTTCATCTTCTACCTGCAAATTCAGGCGCACTGGCGAATCGGCCAGCACGTCTTTCAGCGCGGGCAGCAGCCAGGTGGCCAGGCTGTCGGCGTTGACCGCCAGCGACAGCAACAGCGGCGTGGTTCCACCGTTATCATCACCTAGCCACTCCTCTTCCAGCAGTTCAACCTGATGCAACAACGCCAGTAACTTTTGTCCCTGCTCGGTCGGACGCGGCGGCACGGTGCGCACCAGCAGCGGCTGACCAAATAAATTTTCCAGCTGTTTAATACGCTGCGAAACCGCCGATTGGGTAATGCAGAGTTTTTGTGCCGCACGCTCAAAGCCGCGCTCGCGAATCACAGCATCCAGCGCCTGAAGCGTTCGATAATCCGGGCGTTTCATTGTTGTTCTCTCTCGTTCAGGGTGGACATTACTATGCCATAAAACTGTCAAATTGTGCTGCGGCGCATTTTTGCGGGCTGGCTTCCAAAGCGTTAAATCGGCTGTCTAACAGTCGCGCTTTTTTACAGCGCCTTGTTTTATACTACGCGCACTTCGATGTCGCACAGGTTTTAAACATACCATGACCCAGGATGAACTGAAAAAAGCGGTAGGTTGGGCAGCTCTGCAGTACGTAGAGCCCGGCTCCATTGTCGGCGTAGGCACGGGTTCAACGGCGGCGCATTTTATTGATGCACTCGGCACCATGAAGAATCAGATTGAAGGTGCGGTTTCCAGCTCGGAAGCCTCAACCGAGAAACTGAAAGCGCTGGGTATTCACATCTTCGATCTCAACGAAATTGATGAACTGTCGGTGTATGTTGATGGCGCCGATGAGATCAATCCGCAGATGCAGATGATCAAAGGCGGTGGCGCAGCGCTGACGCGTGAGAAAATCGTTGCGGCGGTGGCGAAGAAATTTGTCTGCATTGCCGATGCATCGAAAGAAGTTGATGTGCTGGGCCGTTTCCCGCTGCCGGTTGAAGTGATTCCGATGGCGCGTTCGTATGTGGCGCGTGAACTGGTCAAACTCGGCGGCTTGCCGGAGTATCGCCAGAACGTCATTACCGACAACGGCAACATTATTCTCGACGTGCATAATCTGCGTATTCTCGATCCCATCGAGCTGGAAAAAACCATTAATGCGCTGCCGGGCGTAGTGACCGTTGGCCTGTTTGCGGGACGTGGTGCGGATGTCGCACTGATTGGTACCGCAGAAGGCGTGAAAACCATCGTAAAATGATCTGTCCGGCGCGCGTGATGCGCCGGTTATTTCCATCCGCAAAATATCTTTTCTCACCAGACTGAAATTTGGTGACTTATGTCACAAAAGATTCATCAGCAGTAAGTTCGTACTTCGTCCATTAAGGATGTCACGATTTTGTACGGCATTGTGCTGTCTCCGCGTGGGCGCGTGCTGGCTCCCAGGCAATCGTTTGTATTGCTGCGCACGAAATTTTTGATATTTTGACAGAAGGCTACCTTATGGTAGTCCTCATTGAATTCTGAATAGGGTCGGGAAATGGCAAAGGTATCACTGGAAAAAGACAAGATTAAGTTCCTGCTGGTGGAAGGCGTTCACCAGAGTGCGCTGGAAAACCTGCGTGCAGCAGGCTACACCAACATCGAGTTTCACAAAGGCGCGCTGGATGCGGAGTCGCTGAAATCCTCCATCCGCGATGCGCACTTCATTGGTATCCGTTCCCGTACCCAACTGACTGAAGAGATCTTTGCTGCCGCAGAAAAGCTGGTAGCAGTCGGCTGCTTCTGTATCGGTACTAACCAGGTTGATCTCGCTGCAGCGGCGAAACGCGGTGTGCCGGTGTTCAACGCGCCGTTCTCCAACACCCGTTCTGTTGCAGAGCTGGTGATTGGCGAAATGCTGCTGATGCTGCGTGGCATTCCGGAAGCCAACGCCAAAGCGCACCGTGGCATCTGGAATAAAGTCGCCAACGGTTCGTTTGAAGCTCGCGGCAAGAAACTGGGCATCATCGGTTACGGCCACATCGGCATGCAGCTGGGTGTACTGGCAGAAAGCCTCGGTATGCACGTGTTCTTCTACGATATCGAAAGCAAGCTGCCGCTGGGTAACGCCACTCAGGTGCGTCATCTCTCCGATCTGCTCAACATGAGCGACGTGGTCAGCCTGCACGTTCCTGAAACGCAATCCACTCAGAACATGATTGGCGCGGAAGAGCTGGCGCTGATGAAGCCGGGTGCGCTGCTGATCAACGCCGCGCGCGGTACCGTGATCGATATTCCGGCGCTGTGTGATGCCCTGGCGAATAAACATCTGTCTGGTGCCGCTATCGACGTCTTCCCGGTCGAGCCTGCGACTAACAGCGACCCGTTTAACTCACCGCTGTGCGAGTTCGATAACGTGATCCTGACGCCGCACATTGGTGGTTCAACGCAGGAAGCGCAGGAAAACATCGGTATCGAAGTGGCTGGCAAGCTGGCGAAATACTCCGACAACGGTTCTACGCTGTCTGCGGTTAACTTCCCGGAAGTCTCACTGCCGATGCATGCGGCAAGTGCTAGCCGTCTGCTGCACATCCATGAAAACCGTCCGGGTGTGCTGACCGCTATCAACCAGATTTTTGCCGAGCAGGGCATCAACATCGCCGCGCAGTATCTGCAAACCACGCCAATTATGGGCTACGTGGTGATCGATATTGATGCTGAGCAGGATGCAGCGGATAAAGCGCTGCAGGCGATGAAGGCGATTCCGGGCACCATCCGAGCCCGTCTGCTGTACTGATTAAACAGGGCGCCATTGGCGCCCTTTGTTTTTCCTGCTCACGCTTCCCACTGCCACAGTTTCGATGGCGTCAGTATCGCGGGGAGCGGCACATCCCAGGCGGCAACCGGCAATGCTTCTACGCGCTGACAATCATGTGCGATGCCCACCGGAAGAAAACCATGCTGCTGCCAGTTTTGCAGCGTGCGATCGTAGAATCCGCCACCCATTCCCAAACGTTGGCCAGCATAGTCAAACGCTACCAGCGGCACCAGCATCACATCCAGCTGATCCAGCGTGGCCAGTTGCGTGATATCCAGCGGCGGTTCCGGGATGCGAAGTTTATTTGGCGCGAGTGGCGTTTCTGGCGTGTAACGGATAAACAGCAGATTGCCCGGCGAGAAGGGATGAAGCACCGGTAAGTAAACCTGCTTTTTTTGCTGCCAAAGTTTGGCGATCAGCGGGCGAGTGTTGATCTCTCCATCGACAGATAAAAACAGCGCAATGCGTTGGGCATTAGCGACCGGTGCAATGTTGATGGCGTGTTCAGCCAACTGATCGGCGGCTTGTTCCTGTTGCTCAGACGTGAGATTACGGCGCAAATGGCGCACATGCTGACGGATGTCTTGACGGTCGAGAAGGGAGGGCGCTGGCATGATATCTATATCCCCGGAATAATCGCTTCTTAAAAGCGATTATATCATGCGAACCGGGGAAACAGACTTGCTACTAAATGGAGATCTCCGAGATGCCGCCGCAGGCTGTAACCCTTGAACCCTTGGTTCAAGGTGAACATGCCGTCACAACTATTAGGCTTCTCGGACGGACCGAGCATGCGCACAAATTGTGGAGCGTCACATTCTGTTGGTATGAAATATCGGCTCAGGGGACTAGCCCGCTTGCAAACATCTCAGAGAAAATTTACTTCACCGTCACTCTAACATGAGGACCATGAAGCTTTATTCAAAATTAGGGCCCTGGCGGTCAGTTATGCGACCTTGCTCTACTAACGCTTGTTCAATGGTCTGCTGCAGCATGCGGATACGTTGTTCCATGTTTGCTGCATAGTCGCGCGTCTTACCTTTCTCTTGTGCCAACTCGTGGCAGATGTTTAACGCGGCGATGAACACCAGTTGCTCTGTATTGGTGACTCTAGTGCGAACTTTTAAATCTTGCAACCGTTGATTGAGATCCTCTGCGGCCAGATTCAGCGCATCTTGCTGTTCAGGCGGGCAATTCACTCTTAACGAACGACCAAAAATTTGAATATCTACTGGTTGTGCAGACATGCCACCATCCTAACTGATTACTTCGATCGCATCTCCCTTACCGGTCAATGGGTTGGGAGGTGCGAAACTATATATACCCGAGTTATAAGTTACAACCCCTTTTCTGGAAACCCAGAGGCACCTGGTGGTAGCATAACACGAACTTATTCTGCCAACGACGACCAAAGCTTATGTCTTTACAGAACGCAACGCCGAGTTACAACGCGCTGGCCGCGGCCCTTTCACAGCAGGGCGTGGGCATGACGCCAGCCGAAATGCATGGTCTCCTTTCCGGGATTCTGTGCGGCGGCAATCAGGATACCAGCTGGAAAACCATGGTTCACGATCTCACCAACGAAGGCATGGCGTTTTCGCAGAGCCTGTCTCAGCCGCTGCAGGCGCTGCATGAAAGCCTGGCGACCACGCTGGAAGACGAAGGTTTTATGTTCCAACTGATGTTGCCGGAAGACGATGACATCACGGTATTCGATCGCGCGGATGCGCTGGCCGGTTGGGTAAACCACTTCCTGCTCGGTTTGGGTGTCACGCAGCCTAAGCTGGAGAAAGTGACCGGCGAAACTGGCGAAGCGATTGACGATCTGCGCACCATCGCACAACTTGGCTATGACGAAGATGAAGATCAGGAAGAGCTGGAGCAGTCACTCGAAGAGGTGATTGAGTACGTGCGCGTTGCCGCTCTGCTGTGCCACGACACCTTCACGCGTCCGCATCAGCCAACGGCACCAGAAGTACAGAAACCTACGCTACATTAAGCGCGTCAATGCGGGTGCGTTGTGGCCCGTCTTCAACAGGGAGTGCAAACATGATTACCTTGGATACGTTTCAACAACGTCGTCAGGCGCTGATTGCCCGCATGGCGCCAGGCAGTGCGGCGTTAATTTTTGCTGCACCTGAAGTGACGCGCAGCAACGACACCGAATACAGCTTTCGTCAAAACAGCGACTTCTGGTACTTCACCGGTTTTAATGAACCGCAGGCGCTGCTGGTCTTAATCAAAAGTGATGATAAGCACAATCACAGCGTGCTGTTCAATCGCGTGCGTGACCTGACGGCCGAAATCTGGTTTGGTCGCCGCCTTGGCCAGGATGCCGCACTGGCGAAACTGGGAGTCGATCGCGCTTTGCCGTGGGATGACCTCGGCGAGCAGCTGCATCAACTGCTTAACGGCCTGGATGTGGTTTACCACGCGCAGGGCGAATACGCAGAAGCCGATCAACTGGTGTTCAGTGCGCTGGACAAACTGCGTCGCGGCTTCCGTCAAAACCTTAGCGCGCCCGACACAGTTACCGACTGGCGTCCGTGGGTGCACGACATGCGCCTGTTCAAAAGCGCAGAAGAGATTGAGATTCTGCGCCGCGCCGGAAAAATCAGCGCGCTGGCGCACACGCGAGCGATGCAAGCCTGTCGTCCGGGCATGTTCGAATATCAGCTGGAAGGCGAAATTCATCACGAATTCAATCGCCACGGCGCGCGTTTCCCCTCGTACAACACCATTGTCGGTTCGGGCGAAAACGGCTGTATTCTGCACTACACCGAAAACGAATCGGAAATGCGCGATGGCGACTTAGTGCTGATTGACGCAGGCTGTGAATTCCACGGCTACGCGGGCGATATCACCCGCACCTTCCCGGTCAACGGCACCTTCAGCGAGCCGCAGCGCGCCATCTACGACATCGTGCTGGCTTCGCTCTACAAAGCGTTGTCGATGTTCCGTCCGGGCATCAGCATCCATGACGTTAACGACGAGGTGGTGCGCATAATGATTACCGGCCTGGTCGATCTCGGCATTCTGGATGGCAACATCGATACGCTGTTTGAAGAGCAGGCGCATCGTCCGTTCTTCATGCACGGTTTGAGTCACTGGCTGGGGCTGGATGTGCACGATGTCGGCCATTATGGCACGCCAAGCCGCGACCGCGTGCTAGAGCCGGGCATGGTGCTGACGGTTGAGCCTGGCTTGTATATCGCGCCAGATGCCAAAGTACCGCCACAATATCGCGGCATTGGCATTCGCATCGAAGATGACATCGTCATCACCGCCGACGGCAACGAAAATCTCACCGACAGCGTAGTCAAAGACGCTGACGCGATTGAAGCCTTGATGGCGGCGGCACGTCACGCATGAGCATTTTGATTGCCGGCGGCGGCATGACCGGTGCGACTCTGGCGCTGGCGATTTCACATCTGACGCAAGGCCAACTGCCGGTTACCCTGATTGAGCGCAGCCAGCCCGACAGCCGCGCGCATCCCGGTTTCGATGGACGGGCGATTGCCCTGGCGGCTGGCACCTGTCAGCAGTTAGCGGATATCGATCTGTGGCGCTCGCTGGCCGATTGCGCCACGCCCATCACCGATATTCACGTTTCCGATCGCGGTCATACCGGCTTTGTTTCGCTTAAAGCGCAAGATCATCAGTTGCCTGCGCTCGGTCAGGTGGTTGAACTGTTTGATGTCGGCCAGCGGCTGTTTCAACGCCTGCAAAAAGCGTCAGGCGTCACGCTGCGCTGCCCGGATCATGTAACTTCGGTAGCGCGTACGGCGGATAATGTGAAGGTGATGTTGAACAGCGGCGAACAGCTGGCAGGCGCATTACTGGTGGCCGCCGACGGTTCGCGTTCACCTTTAGGCGCGTCCTGCGGTATCACCTGGCAACGCGACGATTATCAGCAGTTGGCGGTTATCGCCAACGTGTCGACGCAGTTGCCGCATCAGGGCCGCGCCTTTGAGCGCTTTACCGAATACGGCCCGCTGGCGCTGTTGCCGATGTCTGGCAACCGCATGTCGCTGGTGTGGTGCCACCCGCTTGAGGCGCAAGCAACGATTAAGCAGTGGGATGATGCGACCTTCCTGCAAGAACTGCAGCGCGCATTCGGCTGGCGTCTGGGGCGCTTCACGCATACCGGTCAACGCGAGCATTATCCGCTGGCGCTGCAAACCGCTGAACGTCAGGTGACACATCGTCTGGCGCTGGTGGGCAACGCGGCGCAAACGCTGCATCCAATCGCCGGACAAGGCTTCAACCTGGGTCTGCGTGATGTGATGTCGCTGGCGGAAACGCTGGCAGGCGCATATCGTCAGCAGCAAGATCCCGGCAGTTTCGCGGTATTACAGCATTTTGCCGCGCGACGTCAGCCCGATCGTGCCGCCACTGTTGGCGTCACTGACGGTTTAGTCCGACTGTTTGCTAACCGCTATGCGCCGTTGGTAGCAGGACGAAATCTTGGGCTGGTGGCGATGGACCATCTGCCTTGGCTACGAAATCCACTTGCCGCGCGCACGCTCGGCTGGGTTAAGCGTTAAGCACGAATTAAGGGGCAGCAATGCAAACTTTTGATGTGGCAATTGCCGGAGGCGGCATGGTGGGTTTGGCCGTCGCCTGCGGACTCCAAGGCAGCGGCTTACGCGTTGCCGTGCTGGAAAAAGCACCCGAGCCACAGTTTGATCCGGCGGCCAATGCGTCGATTCGCGTCTCCGCCATCAACGCTGCCAGTGAACGTCTGCTGCAAAAGCTCGATGTCTGGTCGAGCATTCTGGCGCTGCGCGCCAGCGCCTATCACGGCATGGAAGTGTGGGATCAGGACAGCTTTGGCTCAATCAGCTTTGATGACGAGCAGCAGGGTTTATCGCATCTTGGCCATATTATTGAAAACGAAGTGATTCATAGCGCGTTGTGGCAGCGTGCCAGTCAGAGCAGCGATATTACGCTGTTTGCCCCGGCGCAGCTGCAGCAAGTGGCGTTTGGCGACAACGAAGCCTTCATTACGTTGCAGGATGGCAGCATGATGAGCGCACGTTTGCTGGTGGCGGCCGACGGCGCCAATTCGTGGCTGCGCGATAAAGCGGATATCCCGCTGACTTTCTGGGATTACGAGCATCACGCGCTGGTGGCGAACATCCGCACCGATATGCCGCATGATGCAATTGCGCGTCAGGTGTTTCACGGCGACGGTATTCTGGCGTTCCTGCCGATGCAGGATCCACACTTATGCTCGATCGTCTGGTCGCTCGCGCCACAGGAAGCGGCACGCTTGCATTCGATGCCGGAAGCGCTATTTAATCAGCAGCTGTCGGTGGCGTTTGATATGCGTCTTGGCTTGTGTCAGGTCGAGAGTGAACGTAAAACCTTCCCGTTGACGGCACGTTATGCGCGTAACTTTGCCGCGCACCGTTTGGCGCTGGTCGGCGATGCCGCCCACACCATCCATCCGCTGGCCGGGCAGGGCGTAAATCTCGGCTTTATGGATGCGGCTGAATTAATTGGTGAAATTCGTCGATTGCATCAGGAAGGCAAAGACATTGGTCAGCATCTCTATCTGCGTCGCTATGAGCGCAGCCGCAAGCACAGTGCGGCGATGATGCTGGCGGGGATGCAGGGTTTTCGCGAGCTGTTTGCCGGCACCCATCCCGCGAAAAAGCTGCTGCGTGATGTTGGCCTCAAGCTCGCCGACACGTTACCTGGCGTTAAACCGCTGATGCTGAAACAGGCGATGGGGCTTAACGATCTACCCAGATGGATACGCTAATCATCTCAGCTAACGGCGCCCCATTGGGCGCCGTTTTTCTTTGCTGCACCCCAATGATGCAGCGATGCACCGCGATCGCGCCTCGTTTGATTTATTCTAATTTGACGCCTTAATTCGCATTAGATTAATTCATGTCACGGCCCTGCGCATGCCGGACCATTTCTTAATCCTGTGGCGTGTATTCCCTCAATTTGCTGCATGAAAGTAATTTAGTCGTATTTTGTGCGAGGCTAATCACAATAATGCAGTGATTTATGCTGGGCGCTGTTCGATGATTTGATGAAAGGTGGTAGTGTTTCGCCCTCGTTTTCCTCATAGTTAATTGCCACATTAGGTGATAACTTCAGCACAAAGAGAACGTTTGCGTCAGCCTCATTAGGCGACGCAGGCGCGTCACACTCACTTGTCTTCACAGGATGGTTATGACTCAGCAAACGCCTCTATTCGAACAGCATCAGGCAAGCGGTGCACGCATGGTGGACTTCCACGGCTGGATGATGCCGCTGCATTACGGCTCGCAAATGGATGAGCATCACGCGGTGCGTAACGATGCCGGCATGTTTGATGTTTCCCACATGACCATCGTCGATTTGCGCGGCGCACGTACCCGCGA
This sequence comes from Pantoea sp. y20, assembly GCF_054903455.1. Taxonomy (NCBI): domain Bacteria; kingdom Pseudomonadati; phylum Pseudomonadota; class Gammaproteobacteria; order Enterobacterales; family Erwiniaceae; genus Pantoea; species Pantoea sp. y20. The sequence continues at coordinate 3,362,523 of NZ_CM142816.1, read as the reverse complement.
ATTCCTGCGCTATCTGCTGGCAAACGATGTCGCCAAGCTCACCCAGCCGGGCAAAGCCCTGTATACCGGCATGTTGAATGCCTCTGCTGGCGTCATTGATGATTTGATTGTTTACTTTATGAGCGAAGATTTCTTCCGTCTGGTGGTGAACTCCGCTACGCGAGAGAAAGATCTAGTCTGGATTAAACAGCATGCGCAGCCGTTTGGCGTTGAGCTGACCGAACGTGACGATCTGGCGCTGATTGCGGTGCAAGGTCCAAACGCGCAGCAGAAAGCACAAACGCTGTTGAGCGCCGCTCAGCGTGATGCCGTTGCCGGCATGAAACCCTTCTTTGGCGTGCAGGCCGAAAACCTGTTTATCGCTACCACCGGCTACACCGGCGAAGCGGGTTATGAGATTGCCATGCCAGCGACTGAAGCCGCCGCTTTCTGGCAGCAGCTGTTGGCCGCAGGCGTTAAACCGGCTGGACTCGGTGCGCGTGACACGCTGCGTCTGGAAGCGGGCATGAACCTGTACGGTCAGGAGATGGATGAGGGCGTTTCGCCGCTCGCCGCCAATATGGGCTGGACCATCAGCTGGGAACCTGCCGATCGCGATTTCATTGGCCGTGATGCCCTGCAAGCGCAGCGCGAGCACGGCACCGAAAAGCTGGTTGGCCTGGTGATGACCGAAAAAGGGGTGCTGCGTAACGGGTTAACGGTGCGCTTCACCGATCAACAAGGTCAGCCGCAGCAAGGTATTATTACCAGTGGTTCCTTCTCACCAACCCTGGGTTACAGCATCGCGCTGGCGCGTGTGCCAGCCGGCATTGGTGAGCAGGCGATTGTGGAAATCCGCAACCGTGAAATGCCAGTGAAAGTCACCAAACCGATTTTTGTTCGCGCCGGTAAGCCGGTTGCCCAGTAATTTTTTTTCAGGAGAAATGGCCAATGAGCAATGTGCCAAATGAATTGAAATACCGCGATAGCCACGAATGGGTCCGTAAAGAAGCCGACGGCACCTTCACTGTGGGTATCACCGAACACGCACAGGAACTGCTGGGCGATATGGTGTTTGTCGATCTGCCAGACGTCGGTGCTACCTTCTCGGCCGGTGATGACTGCGCCGTTGCGGAGTCGGTAAAAGCGGCTTCAGACATCTACGCGCCACTGAGCGGTGAGATTGTGGCGGTGAACGACAATCTGGGCGATTCGCCAGAGCTTGTGAACAGCGCGCCGTACGCCGATGGTTGGCTGTTCCGCATCAAAGCCAGCGACGAATCAGAACTCGACGCGATGCTGGATGCCGATGCCTATAAAGCCGCAATCGACGAGTAACCGGTAGTGGCAGAAGGTGGCGCGCTGCGTCGCCTTCTTTTTTATCTGCCTGATTTAACGCCATTTTTGTAACCCAGCCCGATTCAGGATTTACTGCAAATGACCCAGACTCTCAGCCAGCTTGAACACAACGGTGCTTTCATTGAGCGCCACATCGGTCCTACGCCGGAACAACAGGCCTTAATGCTGGAAGCGATTGGTGCCAGTTCGCTCTCCTCATTGATCAGTTCTATTGTGCCTGCCGACATCCAACTGCCAGGCCCGCCTGCAGTAGGCATTGCAGCGACCGAGCAGCAAGCGCTGGCAGAGCTGAAAGCCATTGCCAGTCAGAACCAACGCTATAAATCCTGGATCGGCATGGGCTACAGCGCGGTGATCACGCCGCCCGTCATCCTGCGCAATATGCTGGAAAATCCAGGCTGGTACACCGCGTATACGCCGTATCAGCCAGAAGTGTCGCAGGGCCGTCTTGAGGCGCTGCTCAACTTCCAAACTCTGACGCTGGATCTGACCGGTCTGGACATCGCTTCCGCGTCACTGTTGGACGAAGCGACCGCTGCTGCCGAAGCAATGGCGATGGCCAGGCGCGTTAGCAAACTGAAAACCGCCACCAAATTCTTCATCGCCGATGACATCCATCCACAGACGCTGGATGTGGTGCGCACCCGCGCAGAAACCTTTGGTTTTGAACTGATTATTGATCGTGCTGACAAGGCGCTGGATCACGATGATCTGTTCGGCGTGTTGCTGCAACAGGTGGGTACGCACGGTGAAGTGCACGATTACCGCTCACTGATTGCCGAGCTGAAAAGCCGCAAAGTGGTGGTGAGCGTAGCCGCAGATTTCATGGCGCTGGTGCAGCTAGAGGCGCCGGGCAAGCAGGGCGCAGATATCGTCTTTGGTTCTGCCCAGCGTTTCGGCGTGCCGATGGGTTACGGCGGACCACACGCCGCGTTCTTCGCCAGCCGCGACGAGCACAAACGCTCGATGCCTGGTCGCATTATTGGTGTATCGCGCGATGCCGCCGGGAACACCGCGCTGCGTATGGCGATGCAAACCCGCGAGCAACATATTCGTCGTGAGAAAGCCAACTCCAACATCTGTACATCGCAGGTGCTGCTGGCGAATATCGCCGGTCTCTACGCGGTGTATCACGGTCCGGTTGGCCTGAAACGCATTGCCTCACGTATTCACCGTCTGACCAGCATTCTGGCCGCGGGCCTGCAAAACGGTGGCCTGAAGCTGCGCCACAACAGCTGGTTCGATACGCTGACGGTTGAAGTGGCCGATAAAGCGGCGGTGCTGAACCGCGCGCAGAGCTTCGGCGTCAACCTGCGCAGCGATATCCACAATGCGGTTGGCATTACGCTGGATGAAACCACCGCCCGTGAAGATGTGCTGGCGCTGTTCGCCATTCTGTTGGGCGATGCGCACGGTCAGGACATTGATGCGCTGGATGCCGCTGTTGCTGCGGAAAACAGTGCGATTCCGGCTGGTCAGGTGCGTGAAAGCGCCTTCCTGACGCACCCGGTGTTCAACCGTCATCACAGCGAAACTGAGATGATGCGCTACATGCACAGCCTGGAGAAAAAAGATTTGGCGCTGAACCAGGCGATGATCCCACTCGGTTCGTGCACCATGAAACTTAACGCCGCGGCGGAGATGATTCCAATCACCTGGCCGGAATTTGCCGAACTGCATCCATTCTGCCCGGCTGAGCAGGCGTCGGGTTATCTGCAGATGATTGGCCAGTTGTCGCAATGGCTGGTGCAGTTGACTGGCTACGATGCGCTGTGCATGCAGCCCAACTCAGGTGCGCAGGGCGAATACGCCGGCCTGCTGGCGATTCGTCGTTACCACGAAAGTCGTAACGAAGGCGGCCGTAATGTTTGCCTGATCCCGAGCTCGGCGCACGGCACCAATCCGGCATCGGCGCAGATGGCGGGCATGTCAGTTGTGGTGGTGGCGTGTGATAAACAAGGCAACATCGATCTTGGCGATCTGCGTGAGAAAGCCGCGCAGGTGGGTGAGCAGCTGTCGTGCATCATGGTGACCTATCCGTCAACACACGGCGTTTATGAAGAAACCATTCGCGAGGTGTGCCAGATCGTGCATCAGCACGGCGGCCAGGTGTATCTCGACGGCGCCAACATGAATGCGCAGGTCGGTATCACCACGCCAGGTTATATCGGCGCGGATGTATCGCACCTTAACCTGCACAAAACCTTCTGTATCCCGCACGGCGGTGGCGGTCCGGGTATGGGGCCAATCGGTGTGAAAGCGCATCTGGCACCGTTCGTGCCGGGTCACAGCGTGGTGCAAATTGATGGCGTGCTGACGCAGCAGGGCGCGGTATCTGCCGCACCGTTTGGTAGCGCATCGATTCTGCCAATCAGCTGGATGTATATCCGTATGATGGGCGCAGAAGGTCTGAAGCAAGCGAGTTCGGTGGCGATCCTGAACGCCAACTACATTGCCAGCCGTCTGCAATCGGCCTATCCGATTCTGTATGCCGGCCGCGATGGCCGCGTGGCGCACGAATGTATTCTCGACATTCGTCCGCTGAAAGAGCAGACCGGTATCAGCGAGCTGGATATTGCTAAGCGTCTGATCGATTACGGGTTCCACGCACCAACGATGTCATTCCCGGTTGCGGGAACGCTGATGGTTGAACCCACGGAATCGGAAAGCAAAATCGAGCTGGATCGCTTTATCGATGCGATGCTGGCTATTCGCATGGAAATCGATCGCGTTGCCGATGGCGAATGGCCGCTGGAAGATAATCCGCTGGTGAACGCACCGCACACGCAGACAGAAATCGTCGGCGACTGGGCGCATCCGTATACCCGTGAGCTGGCCGTATTCCCGGCCGGTAGCGCCAATAAATACTGGCCGACGGTGAAACGTCTGGATGATGTATTTGGCGATCGCAATGTCTTTTGTTCGTGTGTACCAATGAGCGAATACCAATAATTTAGCCGTCATACTTTGAGCCACAGCGGCGTTGGCTGCGCTCATTCACCCCGGTCACTTACTGATGTAAGCTCCCGGGGATGAATGAACTTGCCGCCTTGCTGTAACTCAAATTATTTAGGCTAAAGTAGCGGGTGATATTTATGAAAGGGCCGATTGTTCGGCCCTTTTTTGTGGAGGCAAAAATGGATCTGGCTTTGATTACCGGCGGTAGTCGCGGCATTGGACGCGCAACCGCACTATCGCTGGCGCAGGCGGGTTATCGCGTGGCGATCAACTATCGTCAGCGTGCAGCCGAAGCGGCAAGCGTGGTGGCAGAGATTGAAGCGCAGGGCGGCAGTGCGTTTGCGCTGCAGGCCGATATTGGCGATGAAGCGCAGGTCATACGTATGTTTGCCGAATTGGACCAGCAAGAGGGCGTGCTGCGAGTGCTGGTGAATAATGCCGGTATTTTGTTTACCCAATGTCGGGTGGAAGATCTGGATGCCGAACGTATTCAGCGCGTATTCGCCACCAACGTTACCGGCACGTTCATCTGCTGTCGTGAGGCGGTAAAACGCATGGGCACGCATCATGGCGGCAAAGGGGGCGCCATCGTCAATGTGTCATCCGCTGCGTCACGTCTCGGTGCGCCAGGCGAATATGTGGATTACGCCGCTTCAAAAGGGGCGATGGATACGCTGACTAAAGGGCTGTCGCTGGAAGTGGCATCGCAAGGCATTCGCGTCAACAGCGTGCGTCCTGGCCTTATTTATACCGACATGCACGCCGATGGCGGCGAGCCGGGTCGGGTCGATCGCCTGGCGAGCACATTGCCAATGGGACGCGGCGGCCAGGCAGAAGAGATTGCTGCAGCAATTGTCTGGCTAGCGAGCGATGCCGCGTCTTATGTGACGGGCACCTTTATTGATGCGGCTGGCGGACGATAATCACCAAGCCGGTATCAATACCGACCCCATAAAACAGTATCCGTGCGAAGTGTCGCCATGCATGGCGACCGATTCATTCAAACCCTCGCCTGTCACACCCACTCACAGATTTATTTTAGCGTACATGTGTACTCTGAAAATTATCCCGGTTACTCTGGTTGCTCAGAAATAGCACACTCGCTTTTTCCGTTGTTCAGGAATCACCTCATGGTACAAACCCCAGTTATTGCTCAGGGCTACTCATTGGCAGAAGAGATCGCCAATAGTATCAGCCACGGAATTGGCTGCATTTTCGGCATCATCGGCCTGGCGTTGATGTTGACACAAGCCGTTGAATCCCAAGCTAACGTTACCGCGATCACCAGTTACAGCCTGTACGGCGGCAGCATCATTCTGCTCTATCTCGCCTCAACGCTGTATCACGCCATTCCCCATCAAAAAGCCAAATACTGGCTGAAGAAATTTGACCACTGCGCCATTTATCTGTTGATTGCTGGCACTTACACGCCGTTCTTGCTGGTGGGTCTCAATTCGCCGCTGGCACAAGGCTTAATGGTGGTGATCTGGAGCCTGGCGCTGGCCGGTATCCTGTTTAAAATCGCCTTTGCCCACCGCTTTGAAGCGCTGTCGCTGGTGACCTATCTCGGTATGGGATGGTTGTCGCTGGTGGTGATTTATCAGCTGGCGATCAAACTGTCGCCGGGCGGGATTTGGCTGCTGGCTGCCGGAGGCATTGTCTATTCGCTAGGGGTGATATTCTACGTCTCGCGCCGTATTCCTTACAGTCACGCCATCTGGCACGGTTTTGTGCTCGGCGGCAGCGTGTTGCACTTCTGCGCGATTTATTTTTACGTGATGTAAGCTCAATCCAGGTCGCCGAGAATGGCGACCTTATGTGTTTAGTACGGACTTTGCCCGCAATTATTCGGTTAATGAATACGGCAGCGGCTGAATGGTCAATTTGCCACTTTCGTCGCCTTCCACGCGCAATACGCTATTCGGCTCCAAATCATTATTCATCACCACCTGCACCCAAACGCTGCCGTCATCCAGCTGCACGCCGCTCAATACGGTGCCGGTGCGACGCCATTTATCGCCCATCTGCAGCTCCATCGAACCGCCAACCTCCGGCACTTTGCTGGCTTTACCTGCCAGCCAATAGAGTGCGCGTTTGTTCGCACCGCGGAATTTGGCGCGTGCCACCATTTCCTGGCCGGTGTAACACCCTTTTTTGAAGCTGATGGCATCCAGCGCCTGTAGGTTAGTGGCTTGTGGAATCAACTGCGCGCTGGTGGCGCTTTCAATCACCGGAATGCCCGCTTCAATATCCAGCGCCAGCCATTGCAGGCTGTCGTTGAACTGCGCTTCTCCCGCCAGTTTCTCTTTCAACGCATTCGCCTGTTCTGGCGTGGTCACCAGCAGGAAACGTTCGGCTGGCTGATCAAACCACAAAAGCGTGCTCTCACCTTGCTGTACTACCGGCGTTTCCGCATCCGGCAGTGTGCTGAATACGCCTGCCAGCGCGGCGCGCGCCTGGAAACCGGCAACGCCGAGCAGCACCGCTTCATCGTCAGCCACGATGGTGACTTTGGCGAACACCGCGTATTTCTTCAGTTCGGTAAGCTGCTGCTCACGCAGGTTGCGACGCACCACGTAAGCGTAACCTTCGCTGCGATGGAACAGACGAATGTTGCTCCACATTTTGCCTTTGGCATCGCAGTGCGCGGCGGGACGATGCTGCGTCTCGCCCATCGCCGCGACATCCAGCGTCAACTGACCTTGCAGATAAGACGTGCTGTCGTTGCCCTGCACCTTAACCAGCGCCCATTCGTCGAGCGAAATCAGGGTTAAAGGCAGGCGTGACGATGCAGCAGGCTGGCGAGGTGGAAGGGTAAAAATCGACATGTCTCTTTCCTGATTAATGAGGTAATAGGTTGCAATGGTAAAAGAGCAGTGCGGCTTTGCAACCTGTTTACTGAATATGGCGCACAAATCGCGTGATACCCATTGCAAACTGGGGGATGTAACACCGAGGTATTGCACAGGGTTAAGCACAGCGCCTGCAGCGAGAAAAAAAAGCAGGTACACTGAGCCCCACTGTTTTTAGTCATGGAACCTGAGACATGGAAATTAACGACAAAGCCCGCGTCCAATGGGCATGCCGTCGCGGCATGCTGGAGCTGGATATGGCTATCATGCCGTTTTTCAAATTTGAATATGATTCGCTGAACGACACCGATAAGCAGGTTTTTATCGCACTACTAAAGAGTGACGATCCCGATCTGTTCAACTGGTTGATGAATCACGGTGAACCGGTTGATCCCGAGTTCAAACGTATGGTGAAACTGATTCAGCAGCGTAACCGTGAACGCGGTCCGGTGGCAATGTGATCTGCGAGCGTCACGCAGTGCGCGCGCACTGAATGTGACGCTTTCTCTACTGTGCACCGGTTTGCTGCTGGCGCTGGAGTGGCCTGACGCGTGGGCGTGGAGCAAAGCGCCGGTGTTAGTGCTGCTGCTGGCGGAGTGCTGGCGTAACGAGCGCCGCTTGGTTCAGCGCGTAGGTCATTTGGTGCTGGACGTGAAGGGCAATTGGCTGTGGCGCGGTGTGCGCTGGCGAGCGGAACGTAAGGCGGATTGGTTGCCGTATGGCGTTTTGCTGGTGCTGCGTAATCAGCAGGGAAAACGCTGGCGGCTATGGTTAATGCATGACAACCTGCCGCCCGGTGAATGGCGCACGCTGCGCGCCTGCTGTTTTCTAAGGGATGGTCAAACGCTGCCTTAAAGCAGCGCTGCGGTTTCCGTCAGAATCTGTTCGCACCACTGCTCAATGCGCTCATCGCTCTGTTCGAACTGGTTAACATCGTCGAGCGCCAAACCGACAAACTGCGTGCCATCGGCGGTCAGCGGTTTTTTGCTGGTGAACTCATAGCCTTCCAGCGGCCAGTAACCCACAAACTGCACGCCCATCGGCTGCAGCAGTTCGTGCAGCATGCCCAGCGCATCAAGGAACCATTCGGCGTATTCGCCCTGATCGCCCATGCCGTACAGCGCCACGATTTTTCCGCGCAAATTCAGCGCCGGAATCTGTGGCCAAATCGCTTCCCAATCTTCCTGTAACTCACCGAAATCCCACGTCGGAATGCCGAGGATCAGCAAATCGTACTGCTCCATCAGCGACGGATCGTCATCTTTCAAATTGTGCAGCGTGACTAATTCTTCACCGATAAAGTCGCGAATCTTTTCCGCCGTCATCTCGGTGTAACAGGTGCTCGAACCATAAAACAAACCGATATTCATGCAATTAATGCTCTGTCTGAACCTGACTCGGGGGCAATTGTACCAGAAGCAGGCTACTTTCAGGCATAATGAGCACGATTTCACACGGGCGGAGAGTACAGTGCAGGACAGCGATCTGATCGAACAGTTTCTGGATGCGCTTTGGATTGAGCGTAATCTGGCGCAGAACACGCTCGCCTCTTACCGGCAGGATCTGCAAACGCTCACCGGCTGGCTGCATCACCACGATCGCACGCTATTAACGCTTGAAGCGCTTGATTTGCAGCAGTTTCTTGCCGAACGCGTTGAGGGCGGCTACAAAGCCACCAGCTCGGCGCGCACCCTCAGCGCCATTCGCCGCTTGTGCCAATATCTCTATCGGGAAAAAGTGCGCAGCGACGATCCCAGCGCGCTGCTGTCGGCACCGAAACTGCCGCAGCGTCTGCCGAAAGATCTCAGTGAAAACCAGGTCGAACGCTTGCTACAGGCACCGAGCATTGATGTGCCGCTCGAACTGCGCGACAAGGCGATGCTGGAGCTGCTGTACGCCACCGGTTTACGCGTAACGGAGTTGGTGGGTTTGACCATCAGCGATATCAGCCTGCGTCAGGGCGTGGTGCGCGTAATCGGTAAAGGCAACAAAGAGCGTCTTGTGCCGTTAGGTGAAGAAGCGGTTTACTGGATTGAATACTATATGGAACATGGTCGGCCGTGGCTGCTCAACGGGCAAACGCTGGACGTGATGTTTCCCAGCCAACGCGCGCAGCAAATGACGCGGCAGACCTTCTGGCATCGCATTAAACACTATGCGACCCTTGCCGGTATCGATAGCGAAAAGCTGTCGCCGCACGTGCTGCGCCACGCATTTGCCACACATTTACTGAACCACGGCGCCGATTTACGCGTCGTACAGATGTTGCTGGGCCACAGCGACCTCTCGACCACCCAAATTTATACGCACGTCGCCACTGAGCGCCTGCGTCTGTTACATCAACAGCATCATCCGCGCGCTTGAGATGCGGTAACAAGGATTTAAGATGAAAAAGCAGCTAACGATGCTGGCTCTGCTGGTCAGTGCATTCACTGGATTGGCGCATGCCGATGACAACGCTATTCAGCAAACGCTGAAAAAACTGGGATTGCAGCAGGCTGAAATCCAGCCGTCCCCGCTGCCGGGTATTAAAACGGTGCTGACCGAAAGCGGCGTGCTTTACGTCTCCGAAGACGGCAAGCACATGATTCAGGGCCCGCTGTATGATGTCAGCGGCACCCAACCGATCAACGTTACCAACCAGCTGCTGGACAAAAAAGTTACTGCGCTGGCGCCAGACATGATTGTCTATAAAGCGCCGAAAGAGCAGCACGTCATCACCGTGTTCACCGACATCACCTGTGGCTACTGCCGCAAGCTGCATGAGCAGATGGCCGACTACAACGCGCTCGGCATCACCGTGCGCTATCTGGCCTTCCCGCGTGAAGGTCTGAATGGTCAGGTAGAAAAAGCCATGCGCGCCATCTGGTGCAGCGCCGATCGTAACAAAGCTTTCGATGCAGCAATGAAAGGCGATGCGCCGCAGATGGATGCGCCAGCGACCTGCAAAATCAATATCGAGCAGCAGTACAAACTCGGCATCCTGTTTGGCATTCAGGGTACGCCAGCCATTCTCACGGATAGCGGCATGATGATTCCTGGCTACCAGGGACCGCAAGAGCTGAAGCAGGTGCTTGACGGCCAGAAGCGTGGCGGTTAACGCACAGTGATTCATTCTGTTGAATTGCGTCGGCGCGAAGCCGAGACCGAAGCCAGCTTACCCGCTGATTTGCCCCCTTTGCTGCGTCGCTTGTATCTGCAACGTGGCGTGAAAGAGGCGCTGGAACTGGAACGCGGCGCTAAACACCTGCTGCCGTGGCAAACGCTGGGCGGCATCGAAGCCGCCGTGACGTTGCTGCATCAGATGCTGCTGGCCGGCAAACGTATCGTGGTGGTGGGCGATTTCGATGCCGATGGCGCCACCAGCACCGCGTTAACCGTGCTGGCGCTGCGCAGCCTCGGCGGTAATGTGGATTATCTGGTGCCAAACCGTTTCGAAGATGGCTACGGTTTGAGTCCGGAAGTGGTCGAGCAGGCTAAAGCGCGCGGTGCGGAGATGATCCTCACCGTCGATAACGGCATCTCATCACATGCCGGAGTGGATACCGCGCATCAGCACGGCATTCCGGTGCTGGTTACCGATCACCACTTGCCGGGCGAAACCTTGCCCGCCGCCGAAGCGATTGTTAATCCGAACCTCAACGACAGCGAATTCCCCTCACGTTCGCTGGCGGGTGTTGGCGTGGCCTTCTATCTGATGCTGGCGCTGCGTGCGCACCTGCGTCAGCAAAACTGGTTTAGTGAGAGCCGAGCCGAGCCAAATCTGGCGGAGCTGCTGGATCTGGTGGCGCTGGGCACCGTGGCCGATGTGGTGCCGCTTGATGCCAACAACCGCATTCTGGTGTGGCAAGGTTTGAGCCGTATTCGCGCGGGCAAATGCCGTGCCGGGGTCCGCGCGCTGCTGGAGATTGCCAACCGCGATGCGCGCCAACTCGCCGCCAGCGATCTCGGTTTTGCCGTGGGTCCGCGCCTGAATGCTGCCGGTCGTCTGGATGATATGTCAGTCGGCGTGGCGCTGCTGCTCACCGAAGATATTTCCCAGGCGCGCATGCTGGCGAATGAACTCGATGCGCTGAATCAGACGCGCAAAGAGATTGAGCAGGGCATGAAAAGCGAAGCGCTGGCGCTGTGCGATGAGCTGGAGCGTCAGCATACCGATCTGCCGCTTGGACTGGCGTTCTACCATCCCGAGTGGCATCAGGGCGTGGTGGGGATTCTGGCGTCGCGCCTGAAAGAGCGCTTCCATCGCCCGGTGATCGCCTTCGCCCCCGCCGGAGACGGCACGCTGAAAGGTTCGGGCCGCTCAATTGCGGGTTTGCATCTGCGCGATGCGCTGGAGCGTCTCGACACGCTGTTCCCTGGCTTAATGATCAAATTTGGTGGTCACGCCATGGCGGCCGGATTGTCACTGGAAACCGCGAAGTACGAGGAGTTCCGTGCGCGATTTGCCGCGTTGATTGATGAGTGGCTGGATGGCGAAGCGTTGCAGGGCGTGATTTGGTCGGACGGCGAACTGCATGCGCAGGAGTTTACCCTGCATACTGCCGAAATGCTGCGCGAGGCCGGTCCGTGGGGCCAGGCATTCCCGGAGCCGGTGTTCGATGGCAAGTTCAAGCTGTTACAACAGCGGTTAGTGGGCGAGCGTCATTTGAAAGTGATGGTCGAGCCGCTCGGCGGCGGCCCGCTGTTGGATGGGATTGCCTTCAACGTGGATACCACGCTGTGGCCAGACAGCAGCGTGCGTCAGGTGCAGCTGGCCTATAAGCTGGATATCAACGAATACCGCGGCAATCGTTCGGTGCAATTGATCATCGATCACCTTTGGCCGCTGTAGTTCACTACCAAAACGCGCAATGCATCGCGCCGCTACCTGTGCACGTATCCGTAGCAGCGCGATTTATCGCGCTCAGTTGACCGATTAAACGTTTATCAGAAACTCACATCCACACCGCCGCGCAGCACTTTTTCGTCACCGCGATCGGCGAAGTGCTGATCGGCGCGCAGGAACAGGCGCGCGCGTGACGTCTGCGCCACATCCAACCGCACACCTAACCACTGCGAACGGCGATCAAGCTGCATGCCGGGAATCGTGAAACGGTTCTGGTCATCGCCAAATCCGCCCCAGCGCGCGCTGACATCCATCGACGGATTGTTGAATGCGTACTGATATTCGCCATAAAGACTCAGCATGCTCCACAATCCAGCCGACCAATCCTGCCGTGCGCTGATACTCAAACCGCTATAACCGACGCTGCGTCGATAGCTGTCGCCGTCGCCGCTTAGACCAAACGCGCTGCCCTTATCCTCAAACGCACCGGTATCCAGCCCGGTTTCACGCCAGCCGAGATAGGGTTCGAGGCGATAATTCTCCTCAATTGTCCAGCGATAGCCGCTTTGCAGCGCCGCCTGCCAGCTGTTGCTGCTGGTGGTCGATGACACCGGCGAAGCTTCATCCAGCAACACCAGACGCTTTAACTCATCGCGACCATGTTGATAGCTGAGATTGCCCTGCAGATACCATGCTGGCGTCAAATCGTAGCGGCCATACAGCATCGCGCCTTGCAGGCGATTACGGCTGGTGCCGCCGCTTTGGTCGTAGGTTGAGTCGATCTGATTCTGCGTCCAGGCCACGCCCACACGCAGACCAGAAATACCCAAATCGCTATCCACGCCCAATGCGGTAAGCGTGTTGCGGTAATCGGTGCCGAGGTAGCCCGCCTGATCCAGTGAACCGCGCAGTTGACCGCTCTCCAGCCAGAAACCGTAACGATTGTCAGCGCTGGCATCGGCGATACGGTTACTCAACAGGCGGCTTTGATAATCCAGCGCGTTAAACAGTACCGCGTTGCTGGAAGCGTGCGCCTGACCGGAAAGTGAATTGATGGCGGCCTGCGCACTGCGGGCATCTGCCAGCGACTGAAACGCTCCTGCTGCGCCCAGCGCTGACTGCTGCGCACTGCTCAGTGAACCCTGTTGCTGCCAGCTGTCCGCTACGCTAAACGCCTGCTCCAGATTCGCGGCCGTTTGCTGAGTGCTGGCGCTGTTCATGCCCAGCGCTGCCGCTACTGCTGCGGTATTTTTACGCGTCAGCTGGCCAGTGACGCTGTTAGCGTTGTAGCTGACCGAACCATCAAGAAACACGCCAGTATTGACCTGGCTGAACTGACCGCTAACACCCGCATCGCTGGTCAGCAGCGTTTCCTGCTGTTTCACCACATAAGTTGATGAGGGGGGCGCGAGGTTCATCGTGCCGTCCAGCGTCGAGTGGCCCGCTACACGCAGCGGGCTGTTTAACGCGATATTGAGCACGCCATTACTGCGTTGCTGGTAATCGCCTTGCACCTGCAAACCGCCGTTGACCGTTCCCTGATTGAGTAAGCTGCCGCCAATCACACCGCTGCCACCTAAAGTGCCACTGCCGCTGACGTTGGCACTGCCAGCAATCGCACCCTCAATCAGCAACGTATTGGCGGCAACGCTGGTCTGGCCGAGGTAACTGTTGTTAGCGGTTAACCGTAGCACGCCGCCATTATTGGCGCCGTCGAGTATCAGGCCACGATCGCCGCTGATGGCATTCGAGAAGACATAGCTACCCGCATCCAGGCTGGCGTGAAAATCATTGGCCCAGAACATTGCCGGACCGTTGAGCGCTTTCGCCTGGTTGAGGTCGCCCCAGCCGAAGGTGTTGTTGTAAGGCCGCCCGTTGGCGCTATCCGCAGCGCCTGCGTAAGCATCACTGCGATAAGTGGCGGTGGTCAGCAACGTTTGCTGCAGGTTGTAGCCGCTCATCCACGGAAAGCGCTGCAACACTTGCGAAGCGGCCGCAGCGGCGCGCGGCGCGGCAAACGAGGTGCCGTAGCTGCGCGCATTCACCCAGGTACCATCGGCGTTCTGAAAGCGATAATCGGTGTATCCCGGTGCGCTCAGGCACCATGCCGCGGCGTTACCACAGGCATCAAACGGCCCGGTTAACGCCGCGCGGTTCGCCGTGTCGTATGAGGTGCTGTCCATCACGCCGGTAACGGCCAGCATATTCTTTTGCAACGCGCTGTCCTGATAAATCAGCGGCAGCTGCGCGTTAGGGGACGGTGTTGCAGTGCCGCCATTGCCGGTGATCACCACCGCCAAACCGTTAGCGGCCGCAATCTCACGCATGCTTTGCACCAGCACCTGATAGTGCGGCTGCGCATCGGATAGCGCCTGTGCGGAGGTTAAGCGCTCGTTGGAGGCATACGACATATTGAAAACCCGCACGCCCTGGCTCAGCAGGCCGCTCACCGCACGGGCGGTATCGTCGTATTGAAAGATATTGTTCTGCGATGCCTGCGCCACATACAGTGTGCTGCCCGGCGACAGGCCTAATAACGTCAGCGCCACCACGGTGCCGTGACCGTTAATGCCCTGATTATCATTCAAACTACTGCCGCCGCCGACGTAGCTGGTGAACTGCACGTTGGCGTAATTGATTTCACTGCGATCGGGCGATAACCCTGAATCAATAATGCCGACTTTGCTGGCATTGCCTGAAGCGCTGGGCTGAGCTGGCGTGGGTGTCTCAGGGGTGCCGGTGGTGGGCGAGGTTGCCGCGCTACCGCCACCTCCGCCGCCGCCACCGCCTCCGCAGGCGGTAAGTAACAAAGGCATTAACAAGGCAAGCAGGCGCGGTGAAGTGCGCAAACCGGGAATAAACATCGATACTCCTTCATGTCTCTCAGGACATGTTGTGCCCGCTCACGTTTACGGGCGCTGATTACTGTGTCATTCCCTGTCGAAGCTGCGCATTCCTGGCGATCGTGGTGACAAACGGTCTGGACGTCAGTGATGTCCATCGGGGGGATAGTCACTGAGCAAAATGATAAAAGGGCGCTAATAAATCGATAGGCTGAATATCAGCTGCTTAATGGCGTTATTTGAGACGTGTCTGCTTTCTTGCAGGAAATTTCTCACAAGACAATTCTTAATGATTTATCGTTATAAATCATGATCTTTAATGACGTCATCTGGCGCCAATTGCCTAATTTTTGCAGGAAAACTCCTAAGAAGGTTCTGAAGGCGAGGTATTTGCGGGGGTGTTTGGGAAAGCGTAGCGGGTAAAGCTTTCCAGAAGGATAAGAACTTTTTTTCTTACGGCGGAGGCGCGCTCACTCAGGCGGCGTGCAATGCTACAAAGTGCGCACACTTTCGGGTAAACTAGCGCGTTAGTTTTTATCTCCTTTCACCGAATCGTCAAAAAAGACTGAAAAGCCATGTTTGAAATTAATCCGGTCAAAAATCGTATCCAGGACCTCAGTGAGCGCAGCGACGTTCTTCGGGGGTATCTTTGACTACGATGCCAAGAAAGAACGCCTCGAAGAAGTAAACGCCGAGCTGGAGCAGCCTGACGTCTGGAACGAACCTGAGCGCGCGCAAGCGCTGGGTAAAGAACGTGCTTCACTGGAAGCGGTAGTGGAAACCTTAGATCACATGACGCAAGGCCTGGAAGATGTGCAGGGCCTGCTGGATCTGGCGGTGGAAGCTGACGACGAAGAGACTTTCAACGAAGCGGTTGCCGAGCTTGATGCACTGGAAGTGAAGCTGGGCGAACTGGAATTCCGTCGTATGTTCTCTGGCGAATATGACAGCGCCGACTGCTACATGGACATTCAGGCCGGTTCCGGCGGCACTGAAGCGCAGGATTGGGCCAGCATGCTGCTGCGCATGTATCTGCGCTGGGCGGAAGCCAAAGGCTATAAAACCGAAATTATTGAAGAGTCAGACGGTGAAGTGGCCGGAACCAAATCCGCCACCATTAAAATCATCGGCGACTACGCGTTTGGCTGGCTGCGTACCGAAACCGGCGTTCATCGCCTGGTGCGTAAGAGCCCGTTCGATTCCGGCGGCCGTCGTCATACCTCATTCAGTTCGGTGTTTATCTACCCGGAAGTGGATGACAACATCGATATCGATATCAATCCTGCCGATCTGCGTATCGACGTTTACCGCGCCTCCGGTGCGGGTGGCCAGCACGTTAACAAAACCGAGTCTGCGGTGCGTATTACCCACTTGCCGACCAACATTGTGGTGCAGTGCCAAAACGACCGTTCACAGCATAAGAACAAAGATCAGGCCTTCAAGCAGTTACGCGCCAAGCTGTACGAATATGAGATGCAGAAGAAAAACGCGGATAAGCAGGCAGCGGAAGATAACAAATCTGATATCGGCTGGGGCAGCCAGATCCGTTCTTATGTTCTCGACGATTCACGCATCAAGGATCTGCGTACCAGCGTAGAAACCCGCAACACCCAAGCGGTGCTGGATGGCGATATCGATCGTTTTATTGAAGCAAGTTTAAAAGCAGGGCTATAAGGAACCGACATGTCTGAACAACAACCGCAGAGCGCTGATGCCGCCCTTGAGTTAAACAACGAACTGAAAGCGCGTCGCGAAAAACTCAGCGCGCTGCGTGAAAAAGGCGTGGCGTTTCCTAACGATTTCCGCCGCGATACCACGTCCGATGTGCTGCACGCCAGCTATGACGCGAAAGAGAATGAAGAGCTGGAAGCGCTGGGCGTTGAAGTGAGCGTGGCCGGTCGTATGATGACGCGCCGCATCATGGGTAAAGCGTCATTCGCGACCCTGCAGGATGTCGGCGGCCAGATTCAGATCTACGTCTCACGCGACGATCTGCCAGAAGGCGTCTACAACGAGCAGTTCAAGAAATGGGATCTCGGCGATATCCTCGGTGCGCGCGGTAAGCTGTTCAAAACCAAAACCGGTGAGCTGTCGATCCACATCACTGAGCTGCGTCTGCTGACCAAAGCGCTGCGTCCGCTGCCGGACAAATTCCACGGCCTGGCCGATCAGGAAACCCGTTATCGTCAGCGTTATCTCGATCTGATCTCCAACGACGATTCGCGCAAAACCTTTAAAATTCGCTCACAAATCATGGCTGGCATTCGTCAGTTCATGGTTAACCGCGACTTTATGGAAGTGGAAACCCCGATGATGCAGGTGATTCCGGGCGGCGCATCTGCGCGTCCGTTCATCACCCATCATAATGCGCTCGATATCGATATGTACCTGCGTATTGCGCCAGAGCTGTATCTGAAGCGTCTGGTGGTTGGCGGTTTTGATCGCGTGTTCGAGATCAACCGTAACTTCCGTAATGAAGGGATTTCGCCACGCCATAACCCAGAGTTCACCATGATGGAACTCTATATGGCGTATGCGGATTACAAAGATCTGATCGAACTGACCGAAAGCCTGTTCCGTACGCTAGCGCAGGATGTGCTGGGCACCACGGAAGTGCCGTATGGCGAGCACAGCTTCGATTTCGGTAAGCCGTTTGAGAAGCTCACCATGCGTGAAGCGATCAAGAAATACCGTCCGGAAACTGACCTGAGCGATTTGGAAGACTTCGATAAAGCGGTAGCGATTGCCCAATCGCTGCACATCAAAGTCGAGAAGAGCTGGGGCCTGGGCCGCGTCGTTACAGAGATCTTCGAAGAGACCGCTGAAGCGCACCTGATTCAGCCAACCTTCATCACCGAATACCCGGCTGAAGTATCACCGCTGGCGCGTCGTAACGACGAGAACCCGGAAATCACTGACCGCTTTGAGTTCTTCATCGGCGGCCGTGAAATCGGTAACGGCTTCTCAGAGCTCAACGATGCAGAAGATCAGGCTGAGCGTTTCCTGCAGCAGGTGAATGCGAAAGAGTCTGGTGATGACGAAGCGATGTTCTACGACGAAGACTACGTCACCGCGCTGGAGCACGGCCTGCCGCCAACTGCTGGTTTGGGTATTGGTATCGACCGTATGGTGATGCTGTTCACCAACAGCCACACCATCCGCGACGTGATCCTGTTCCCGGCACTGCGCCCGACCGGTAAGTAGTATTTCGCCGCAGTCCCCCATCCCGGTCCGTGCTGGCTGTCCCCCTCCTCGGTCCTCCCCCATAAATGGGGGAGGAAGATGCTGCAAAATGTGAGTTCTGAAGCTGCATGTGGCAGCATCTCCTTCCCCCGATAGCGGGGGAAGGCCGGGATGGGGGACAGCCAGCACATTCTCCCCCCAACACAAAATTCCTGATGACAACCCGGCACGCTCTGTGCAGGATGGTTTTTTTCTTTTTCAGGGAATCACCATGAGTGCAAAAGCGGCAACGTTAGAGGGCCGGATTCGTCAGCACTGGGATCAACTCTCCAGCCACGAGCAGCGACTTGCCGATGTGCTACTCGCCGCACCAGGCCAGTTAGCCATGAACACCGCCACCGAACTGGCACACAGCGCGGGCGTGTCCAAAGCCACCACCACGCGCTTCTTCCGCCATCTCGGCTATGAAAGTTATGAAGCCGCACGTCGCCAGGCGCGTGACATGCAAAGCAGCGGATCACCGCTCTATCTGCAACCGGCACCCAGCGCGTCGCCGCTGGCGAGCATCATGCAGCAGCATCTGGAAAGAGAGATCGCCAACCTGGTCAACAGCTATCGCACGCTGGACAGAGAACAGCTGCAGCAGGCGGTCAGCGCCATCAGCCAGGCGCGACGCGTGGTGGTAATGGGCTGGCGCCACAGCCAAACCATCGCGCATCTGATCTATCGTGACCTGATCCATATTCACTCCGATGTGCGTCTGCTGCCGCGTCCCGGCGATTCGCTGGCGGAACATATAGCGGCGTTGACCGCCGAGGATGTGGTGATCTGCGTCGGTCTGCGTCGTCGCATGCCCGCGCTGGAGGCGGCGATGAACGCGCTGGCCGAGCGCAACGTGCCGATGTTATATATCGCCGACGTGCTCTCCGGCAAACCGGCGCGCCATGCGCAGTGGGTAATCCGCTGTCACACCGACAGCAGCCTGATTTTCGACAGCACCGCCGCGCTCTCTGGCGTGTGTAATCTGCTCTGTTCACTGGTGGCCCGGCAAATGGGTAAAGCCAGCAACGATCATCTCGCGCAAATCGAAGCGCTGCACCAATCCCTCGACGAACTGGAATAATGCGCCTTGCTGGCGCATTGTGCGCCAGAAAAATCACCAAAACGGTGCAATTCTGTCCAGTGCCCACCCATCCAATTATCCCCGTCTTACCGTGTGTGAAATCATAGAAACTAAAAATAAAAATTAAGAAACAAATGTTTCCATTTGATTTTATTAAATAAAATCTATTTTTTATCAGGTCTCCCTGCATGGTAGTGAAAAAGCTGGCACAAAATATGCTCAGTAGAAAATGACATTTCACCAACACCAGGGAAACACCATAATGAAAAAAACAGCACTGCTGATTGCCGCACTTCTCTCTGTCGGCACCATGGCGCAGGCACAAGCCGATACGCTGGCCGACATCAAAAGCAGCGGCAAAATTACCGTCGGTATCGATCCAACCTTTCCTCCCTACGAATACACCGATGACAAAGGTGAGATCACCGGTTACAGCGTGGCGATCATGCAATCCTTTGCCAACGATCTCGGTGTGAAACTGGAGTTTCAGAAAACCGCCTTCAGCGGCATTCTGCCGGGCCTGATTTCGGGCTCCTTCAATGCCGAAGGTTCATCCCTCAACGTCACGGCGGAACGCGCGAAGAAAGTGCTGTTCACCGTGCCGTACAGCAAAACCGTCAACGGCGTGCTGGTGCGTGAAGCCGAAGCGAAAACCTTCAGCGGCAAAACCCTGAGTCCGGAAAGCTTGTCGGGTCTGCGCGGTGCGGTGAAAACCGCCAGCGTGCCAGAGCAGCTGCTGAAGGGCTTCAATGAGCAGTTGAAGAAGGAGGGTAAAAAACCGATCACCATCATCAATGTCGATTCACTCGATCAAACCGTCAGCACCTTGATGACCAAACGCGCCGACTTCGTTTATGACGACATCTCGGTACTGGCGCCGGTAGCAAAAAAATATGCCGGCAAAGTGGCGCAGGTGGGCGAAGTCGGCCCGTCGCAGTGGATGGGCTGGGCGACTCGCAAAGAAGATGGCAGCCTGAACAAAGCGATTAGCGACCACATCCTGGCGATGCAGAAAGACGGCGAACTGACCAAACTGCAGCAGCAATATCTCGGCACCACCTTTACCGTGCCCGCCAGCGACTTCATTCCGCAGGAGTAATTATGTGCCAGTCCAACCTGACGGTGCCTGCCGGCTTTGGCAAAACCTTCCGCGTGCGCAAGGGCCAGTTTATTACCGTGATTGACAGCGAAGGGCAGCAGGCGGCCGATTTTGTCGCGGTGAATGCCGATGACCTGAACGAGAAGCTGTCGCCGGTGCACACGCGCCAACAGCTGCGCTCGCTGTTCTTTAAGCCGGGCGACGCGTTGTGGTCGAGTGAAAACCGCCCGATGCTGCGCATTCTTGCTGACAGCATCGGCATCCACGATGCCAACGTACCGGCCTGCGATCGCACCCGTTTCAGCATTGATTTCGGTGTCGAAGGGCATCGCAACTGCGTCGATAACCTGCTGGAGGGGATGAAGGCGTTTGGCGTCACCTACTTCTCGCTGCCGGAGCCGTTCAACCTGTTCCAGAACGGCCCGGTCACCGCCGATGGCCGCATGGAAGTGACCGATCCCAACAGCAAAGCGGGCGATAGCATCACCTTTGAAGCGCTGTGCGATCTGATCTGCGCGGTCTCATCCTGCCCGCAGGACATTATTCCTGGCAACGGCCTGCAGGTGACGCCAATCGACATCGTGGTCAGCGACCATTTTCACGCTCAGGAGATGAATCATGCTGTTAATGCGTGAAAATTATGAAGAAACCGCCGTGCGCACGCTGGCTGAACCGGTGCAGGTTGCAGCGGGCAGCATCGGTTCTATTCGCGTGCTGCGCGGTCAGTTGTTGCGCATCACCGCTCAGGGCGACGGCGCGGTGGCTTCGCTGTTTGGCTTTAACCTGGCCGATCCCGCCGTGTGGCTGTCGGTGCATCACACGCGGGTGTTTAGCAACAGCTACCTGCTCGGTTCCGGCATGCGTCTGGTGAACAACCGTCGTCGTCCGATGATGGTGCTGGGCAAAGACAGCGTGAAGCGTCACGACCTGCTGTTGCCGGCCTCCACCACGGCGTTTCTTGCTGAGCGCGGTTATCCGGACGAAGGTTGCCTCGATGCGCTGCGCGGCGAGCTGGCGCGTCTGGGCATGGTGGTGCCGAAGCTGCCGGATCCCATCAATCTGTTTATGCACGTCAAGCTGACGCGAGAAGGCGAGATTCTGCCGGAAACCAACCTGACCCAAGCTGGCGACAGCATTACCTGTCGTGTGGTGATGGACACGCAGTTCATCGTCTCCGCCTGTAACACCGGCATTGAGGGCAACGATCGTCCCGCGCCGCTGCTGCTGTCAGTGGCGGAAAACCTGCACGACTTTAACGCGGAGTAACGCATGGGGCTGGATCAACAGGTAGTGGCCGCGCTGCCGGAACTCGGACACGGCCTGCTGATGACGCTGGTGCTCACCGTGCTGGCGTCATTAGTCAGCGTGGTGATGGGGCAGCTCGGCTGCTTCCTGCAGCTGCGTCGAGCCTGGATCTGGCGCGCCATCGGGCGTTGCTATGTCAGCGTGATGCGCGGAACGCCAGCGATTGTGCAGCTGTTTGTGGTGTTTTTCACCTTGCCGCGGCTGGGATTGGGCGGTCAGCCGATGCTGGCGGCGGTGATTGCCATTGGCCTCAACAGCGGCGCGTACGTGGCGGAAATCCTGCGCGTGAATCGCAGCCTGGTGACGCGCGGACAGCTGGAAGCGTCGCGCACGCTGGGTCTGAGCCGCCTGCTGACGTGGTGGTACGTCATCAATCCCCAAGTGATGCGCGCCAGTCTGCCGATGCTGGTGAATGAATTCACCATTCTGCTGAAAACCACGCCGCTGGCGTCGGTGGTGGCGCTCACTGAACTGACCTACGCCGGACAGATCGTCATCGCCCGCACCTACGAAGCCACGCAGGTGCTGCTGCTGGTGGCGGCCGGTTATCTGCTGATCGCCATGCCGTTAATTGCGGCGGCGCGTCGTTTAGAAGCGAAGCGGAGGTTAGCGTAATGGATTGGCAGGCAATTATCACCTCTTTGCCGTCGCTCGGTGACGGCCTGCTCGCCACCTTGCAGCTTTGTCTGGTGGCGGCGCTCTGCTCGCTACTGTGGGGCGCGCTATTGGCCGTGCTGCTGATGCGTGCCTCGCGGTTCTGGCTGCGTTTGCTCAATCTTTACAGCGGCTTAACCCTCGCGCTGCCGCTGCTGGTGGTGATTTATCTGCTCTATTTTGTGTTGCCGGAATATGACATCACGCTGTCGTCGCCGGTGGTGGGCGTGCTGGCATTGACGCTCTACTACGCGCCTTACATTGCGCAGGTGATCCGCTCGGCGATTGATGCGCTGCCGCAAGGGCAGTGGGAAGCGTGCCGCGTGTTGGGCCTGAGCCGCAGCGAACAACTGCGTGACGTGGTGCTGCCGCAAACGCTGCCGCAGATGTTGTCGCCGCTGGTCGGGCTGATGATCGGGTTGATTAAAGACTCCGCGCTGCTGTCGATTGTCTCGGTGCAGGAGTTTATGTACGCCGCCAAACAGGCGATTTCGGATACCTACGCGCCGCTGGAGATCTATCTCACGGTGGCGCTCTGTTACTGGCTGCTCAACAGCATTATCGACTGGCTGGCGCGCGGCCTTGAATCTCGCATGACGCGCTATCGTCGTGCCATGCAGCATTAATCAGGAGAACAACATGTCGGCTGAATTTCAGCATCGTGAAGCGATGACCATCCCGGCGCGCTACGGCAAAGCGGTGCGCCTGAAGAGAGGTGAAGCGGTGCAGGTGATTAACCTGCACGGCACGCAGGTGGTGGATTGCTGGGCGTACAACGCTGAGGATGTGAGTGAATATATGTGTATGGAGGCGACGCGCGTGTGGAATCAGCGTCTCAATCCCAAAGTGGGCGACAGCTTTATCACCAGCCAGCGCCATCCGATTTTGACGCTGGTGGCGGATACCTCGCCAGGCGTGCACGACACCTTTATGGCGGCCTGCGATGCGCGTCGTTATGAGCTGCTCGGCTGCACCGAACCGCATCGCAACTGCCATGACAATCTGTTTGAAGGCATGCGTGAGCTGGGCGTGACGCTGCCGCATGGCAATCTGGCCTCGTTTAATATCTTTATGAATATTCAGGTGCAGCCGGATGGCATCACGCTGAAGACGCTGCCGGTGGTGACGAAGCCGGGTGACTATATTGTGCTGCGCGCCGAGATGGACTGTTTTGTGGCGTTTTCCGCCTGTCCGCAGGATATCGTCAGCATTCAGGGGCAGGGCGACAACACCCCGCGCGATGCCGAACTGCGTATCCTGACCAGCGGTTTCCCGCAGGTGCAGGTGCAGGGGGCGTGGGTTCCGGCTTGACTGTGCACGCTGTCCCCCATCCCGGCCTTCCCCCATGAATGGGGGAAGGAGACGCTGCCACATGCAGCTTCAGAACTATCATATTGCAGCATCTTCCTCCCCCATTTATGGGGGAGGACCGAGGAGGGGGACAGCAATCACCGACCGAGGAGGGGGACAGCCAGCACCGACCGAGGAGGGGGACAGCCAGCACGATCTAAGACTTCACCACCCCATCCAGCCACGCCTGAAACCGTGCGTACGGCACATACAGCGCCACATTCTTAAACAGCGTTTTGCCGCTTTTATTGTCATCAATCTGGCTGCTGTAACCGACAATCACCCCCGCCAGCGTATCATCGCTGGCGTTATACACCGCGCCGCCGGACATACCTTTCACCACGCCGGCATTGGCCGCCACCACCACACAGCTGGCTTTGTTCCAGTCATTCGCCAGCGTGGTATTGATCAGATTCTTGCCGCTTGACGCTACCGGCATCGCGGAAATAAAGCTGTAGCCATACAGATTCACGTCGTCGCCGATATGGCTATTGCGGAACGGCGGCGGCAAATTGGCTTCGCTGTTTTTATGGTACACCACGGCGATATCGCATTCGGGATGCCAGGCTTTCACCCGATAGAGTGAATACTTCGCCACGTGGGCCGCCGTCAGGCTGTATTCGGGCGTGAGAGGGATGGTGGTGCCAAGCGCACCAATGCCCAGCACCGTTGGAATGCCGGTGACGGTCATATCGACGCGTTTTGCTGCTTCTTTGCTGTATTCGTAATGCCCAACAGAGCAGCCGCTTAGGCAGCCAACCGTTAGCGCGATGAGCCATCGCATACGCTTTCCCCTCGATTTTTGACACCCCATAACCGGGCAATCCATTGAGGTATCGGCAGTGCACGTCCATCCTTTACTGTTTGATTTTGCGCCAAAAGCTGACTCACTGTGATAACGATCACATCCTTCTCAAGCGTAGCGCGGAAACCTCCATCTGTCTCAATGGTTAGTCAGTGACATTTTCGCGCGCAGGGATTATTGCTACAGGCGCAAAATAGTCTTGCGGCGCGCAGGGTGGTTGGCATGGAAGGGCTATGCTTTAATAACAATGTGACGCAGTTCAAATTTTAATAAGCGTCTGTTGTCACCGTACTGCGTTCGCAGTGCGGCCCGTCTGCAAAAAATTATTTGGAGAGTGTGTTATGCCTGTTGCATTACTGGCGCTGGCGCTGAGTGCGTTCGCCATCGGCACCACGGAATTCGTCATTATGGGATTGCTGCCCGAGGTGGCGGGCGATCTGCAAGTGACCATTCCTTCTGCGGGATGGCTGATCAGCGGCTATGCGCTGGGCGTTGCCATTGGCGCGCCGATCATGGCGTTGCTGACCGCCAAACTGCCGCGTAAACGTACTCTGATTCTGCTGATGATCATCTTCATCATCGGTAACGTGCTCTGTGCATTGGCCTACACCTACAACCTGCTGATGCTGGCGCGAGTGGTGACGGCGCTGTGTCACGGTGCGTTCTTCGGCATCGGTGCAGTGGTGGCGGCGAGCCTGGTCGCACCAGGTAAACAAGCTTCTGCCGTGGCGTTGATGTTCACCGGTTTGACGCTGGCCAACGTGCTCGGCGTGCCGCTCGGCACCTGGTTTGGTCAGATGTTTGGCTGGCGCGCCACCTTCTGGGGCGTGGCGATCATCGGCATCTTCGCCTTTATCGCGCTGATGGTGAGCCTGCCGACCAACAAAGAAGAGAAGCCGGTGCATCTGGCAAGTGAAATCAGCGCGCTGGCCAACGGCAAACTGTGGCTGTCGCTGCTGATGACGGTATTCTTTGCGGCGGCGATGTTTGCGCTGTTTAGCTACATTGCCCCGCTGCTGTTGCAGGTGACCGGTATCTCGGATCGGGGTGTTAGCTGGACGCTGTTCCTGATTGGCGCGGGTCTGACCGTCGGCAACATCCTCGGCGGCAAGCTGGCCGACTGGAAAGTGTCGTTCAGCCTGATCCTCAGCTTTGTGCTGATTGCGGTGTTCTCGCTGCTGTTCAGCTGGACCAGCCATGCGCTGTGGCTGGCGGAAATCACGCTGTTCCTGTGGGCGATGGCGACCTTCGCCACCGTGCCGGGCTTGCAGATTAACGTGGTGCGCCACGGCAAAGATGCGCCTAATCTGGTCTCTACGCTGAATATCTCCGCCTTCAACGTCGGCAATGCGCTCGGCGCGTGGGTCGGTGGCGCGGTGATCGAGAAAGGTTACGGCCTGACGTCGGTGCCGGTTGCCGCTGCTGCGCTCGCCGCGGTCGGACTGGTGATCTGCCTGATCACCTTCCGCAAAGCGGGCGCGCAGGGCGAAGCGGTCAACGCTTAAGCCAGCCGCTCGGCAATACGTTGTGGAAACGCTGCCACGTGCCGTTGCAGGTGGTCGCAGAAGTGATCGACCAGCGCCGAAGCCGGTCGATGCTGCGGCCGCACCAGACTGACGGTGAAGGGCACGGCAATACTGAAGCGACGCATCACCACACCGCTGTCGGCGTAATCCAGCGCCGTCAGCGGATTCACAATCGAAATCCCCACGCCCGCGCGCACCATCGCGCACACTGACGCCGCGCTGTGCGTCTCCAGCACCAGACGACGCTCCACATTCTGCTCATGAAACAGGGAATCCAGCAGCTGGCGATAGCTATCGCTGCGCGACAGGCTGACGTAGTTTTCACCGTGGAAATCCTGCGGCGTCAGCACCTCGCGCTGACACAGCGGATGCTGTGGCGGCAGCACGCACACTTCGTCACAGGTCAGCAGCGGCAAGCGTTCGGTGCCCGCCGGTGCGTGTTGGGTTTCGGTCAGGCCGAGATCGTAACGCTGTGCCGACAGCCACTCTTCCAGCAACGGCGACTCCTGCGGAATGATATTCAGGCTGACCTGCGGATAGCGCTGAAGAAAGGGCTGCAGCAGCGGCGGCAACAGCGACTGCGAAAACACGGGCAGGCAGGCGATCGACAATTCACCCTGACGAAACTGACGCAATCCTTCGGCGGCATCCATGATGCGATCTAGCCCGTACCACGAGCGCTGCACCTCTTCGTACAGCCGCAAGCCCTGCACCGTGGGCTGCAGGCGGCCGCGCACCCGTTCGAACAGCTGCAGGCCGAGCTGCTGCTCGAGGCGCGCCAGTTCGCGGCTCACCGTAGGCTGCGAAGTGTGCAGCAGCGTCGCGGCCTGCGTCAGGTTGCCGCTGGTCATCACCGCGTGAAAAATTTCGATATGTCGCCAGTTAATTTTTGCCATTGTCTCCTCCAGATAACTCATATCATATTTGTATAGACGTCGCTAAAACAGATATTTTTCTGAATTGATGCGCTGTGGCTAAATAGCCTCAATGACACAGGAGAATTGACATGCCACGCCCACTCAACAACACCGAAACCGCGTTAACTGCCGCCAACTTACTGCCGCTGGCGCAGCGTTATGCCGGCCCATTCTGGGCTTATGATGCGGCGATTATTCAGCAGCGCATTGCGCAGCTCGGCGCCTTCGACGTGGTGCGTTTTGCGCAAAAAGCCTGCTCCAACATCCACATTTTGCGTCTGATGCGCGCGGCGGGTGTCAAAGTCGATTCGGTGTCGCTGGGTGAAATCGAGCGTGCCATTGCCGCCGGTTATCAGCCGGGCGGCGAAGATATTGTCTTCACCGCCGATGTGTTCGATCAGCCAACCCTGACGCGTATCGCCGAGCTGAACGTGCCGGTTAATGCCGGTTCGGTGGATATGCTGCATCAACTGGGCGAGCTGTCACCGGGCCACGCGGTGTGGCTGCGCATCAATCCGGGTTTTGGTCACGGTCACAGCCAGAAAACCAACACCGGCGGTGAGAACAGTAAACACGGCATCTGGCACAGCGATCTGCCGCTGGCGCTGGCGGCGATTCAGCAGCACGGCCTGCGTCTGGTCGGCCTGCATATGCACATCGGTTCCGGCGTGGATTATGGCCATCTGCAGCAGGTGTGTGACGCGATGGTCGATCAGGTGGTGGCGTTTGGGCAGGATTTGGAAGCGATTTCTGCCGGTGGCGGTTTGTCGATTCCGTATCGTTTTGACGAGGAAGCCATTGATACCCAGCACTATTACGGCTTGTGGAACGGCGCGCGCGAGCGTATCGCTGCGCACCTCGGTCACCCGGTGAAACTGGAGATTGAGCCAGGCCGCTTCCTGGTTGCTGAATCGGGCGTGCTGGTGTCACAGGTACGCGCGGTAAAAGAGATGGGCAGCCGTCACTTTGTGCTGGTCGATGCCGGTTTCAGCGATTTGATGCGTCCGTCAATGTACGGCAGCTATCACCACATTTCCTTGCTGCCGGTCGATGGCCGCGCGCTGGGCGACGCCACCGTGGAGAGCGTGGTGGCCGGTCCGCTGTGTGAATCGGGCGACGTGTTCACGCAGCTCGAAGGTGGCAAAGTGGAAACCCGTGCGCTGCCTGTGGCGCAGGTCGGCGATTATCTGGTGTTCCACGATACCGGCGCGTATGGCGCGTCGATGTCGTCGAACTACAACAGCCGTCCACTGATTCCGGAAGTGCTGTTCGAGAATGGCGCGGCGCGTGAAATTCGTCGTGCGCAGACCATTCAGGAGCTGCTGGCGCTGGAGCTGATTTGATGAAGATCGTCGCGCTCAGCGAGGTGCCGCATCACGCCACGCAGATCACCGACTGGCTGTGGCAGGCGTTTGGTGACGGTACGTCGCGTGAGTTTTACCACAGCATTGTGCGCAGCAGCCTCAACGGCGCCGACTTTCCGGTGACCTTCGTAGCGCTCGACGGCGACATACCGCTCGGCACGGTGGGATTCTGGCGCTGCGATTTGATCAGCCGTCAGGATCTCACGCCGTGGGTGGCGGCGCTGTTTGTTGAGGAGTCCGCGCGCGGCAAGGGATTGAGCAAAGCGCTGCAGCAGCATGTGATCGATTTCGCGCAGCAGCGCGGTCATGACAAGCTGTGGTTATGGTCCACCTTTGGCGGCTATTACGAACGTTTTGGCTGGCAGTATCAGTGCGACGCGCTGGAGTTTCCGGATGTGCGGGTGAAGGTGTATTCGCGGGATTTGTGATGGGTGCGCTTTGTCCCTCATCCCAGCCTTCTCCCGCAAGCGGGAGAAGGAGCCGCCCGAGCAAGCTGTAAATCCGAGGTTCACTCCACCTAATCATTCCCTCTCCCGCTTGCGGGAGAGGGTTAGGGTGAGGGAAAGCGCGCACCAGGATTTAACCCGGCCCACTCACCGAATGCCGTCTTACCAGCGTGGGGCTAAACATATTGGTCACTTCCGGCATCTCGCTGCCATTGGCTAACGCCAGCGCCAGTTGCGCGGCCTGTTGTGCCATGGTGACAATCGGATAACGCACCGTCGTCAAACGCGGGCGCACATAGCGCGACACCAGCACATCATCGAAGCCAATCAGCGACATCTCTTCCGGCACGCGAATGCCGTTATCACTCAGCACCGCCAGCGCACCGGCGGCCATCGAATCGTTGTAACAGGCCACCGCCGTGAACTGCTTGCCGCGTCCCATCAATTCGGTCATCGCCTGCTCGCCGCCCACTTCGTCCGGTTCGCCCCACGCCACCAAACGGTCATTACACGGCAAACCGTGCTCTTTCAGCGCGTCGTAATAGCCTTGCAGACGATCTTCGGCATCGGAAATGGTGTGCGTGGAGCAGATAAAGGCGATTTGCGTATGGCCTTGCTGAATCAGATGACGCGTTGCCAGCCAGGCGCCGTAGCGGTCATCCAGCGCGATGCAGCGATGTTCAAAGCCTTTCAGCAGGCGATTCAGCAGCACCATGCCCGGCACCTGCTTCATCAGCATCTCTAAATCGTCGTCGGGGATTTTCTTGGCGTGCACCACTAAGGCGGCGCAGCGATGGCGCATCAGTTGCTCAATCGCCTGACGCTCTTTTTGCTCATTGTGGTAACCGTTACCAATCAGCAAAAAGTTGCCGGTCTGGCCCGCAACTTCATCCACCGCTTTGACCATCGCGCCAAAAAACGGATCGGAAACATCGCCCACCACTAAACCTAGGGTTTCGGTGGATTGCTGCGCCAGGGCGCGTGCGTTGGCGTTCGGGTGATACTGCAACTGCTCCATTGCCGCCGTAACGGCGAGGCGAGAACTCTCGCTGGCTTTGGGCGAATTATTGATGACGCGGGAGACGGTCGCA
Source organism: Pantoea sp. y20 (assembly GCF_054903455.1). Taxonomy (NCBI): domain Bacteria; kingdom Pseudomonadati; phylum Pseudomonadota; class Gammaproteobacteria; order Enterobacterales; family Erwiniaceae; genus Pantoea; species Pantoea sp. y20. Next base: position 3,332,841 of record NZ_CM142816.1, on the reverse strand, counting down.
ACCGACACCCCAGCCATTCGGGCAACATCCTTAATGGTAGCCATGCGATTATCGACATCCGGGAAAACGTTTACACATGCCACCAGTGTTACGGAAAACCCACCCTGTAGCAACCCGGCAGAATGCCAGCGCTGTCGCAAAAGCACGGAAAATCAGGCGCTCACAGCCGCGCTTTAGCTCGGTTACAGGCTCATGTTATGCTGCCAGACATAATCACACCTGCCTGCCGGACCAAAAACCATGAAAACTCGCGTGCCACACCTGGCGCACTGGGGCGCATTCACTGCCGTCACCGAAAACGATCGCCTGATTGGCTGTGAACCCTTCTTCGCCGATGCCGATCCCTCGCCGATGCTCAACACCATTCCTGAACTGGTCTATTCGGATAAGCGTATTCGCCAGCCGATGGTGCGCCGTTCATGGTTGAAGTCGCGCGAGAACAGCGATCGCACCTTGCGCGGTCGGGAAGATTTCGTGGCGGTGGATTGGGATACCGCGCTGGATTTGGTGGCGGAAGAGAATCGCCGCGTGCGCGATCGCTACGGCGCAGCGGGCATTTTCAACGGCTCTTACGGCTGGTCATCGGCGGGACGCGTCAACCACGCGCGCACGCTGATTCGTCGCTTCTATTTTCAGGGCGGCGGCGGCGTCGATCAGCAAGGTAACTACAGCTGGGGCGCGGCGCAGTTCTTCCTGCCGTACGTGATTGGCACCTACATGCCGCTCACCGGCCGCGTCACCGACTGGCCGGAAGTGGTGCAACACGCCGACATCTTTATCGCCTTCGGCGGCCTGGCGCTGAAAAACGCGCAGGTGGCGTCCGGCGGCGCAGGGCAGCACAGCCTAAAACCAGCGCTGGAGCAGCTCAGTGCCAAAGGCACGCCAATCATTAACATCAGCCCAATGCGCGATGACTGCCCGGCGTTCGTCAATGCCGAGTGGATTCCGATTCGCCCGAACACCGACGTGGCGCTGATGCTGGCGCTGGGTTTTGAGATCACCAGGCGTAACGCGCTGGATGAAAGCTTCCTCGCCAGCCACTGCACCGGCTGGCCGCAGCTGCGCGGCTATCTGCTTGGTGAAAGCGATGGCATCGCCAAAACGCCTGAGTGGGCCAGCAGCATTACCGGCATTCCGGCGGCTCGCATTGCTTTGCTGGCGCAGCAGCTGATCGGCAAACGCAGCTTTATTACCTGCTCCTATTCGGTACAGCGCGCCCATCGCGGCGAGCAGCCGTACTGGATGATGATTGCGCTGTCGTCAATGCTCGGTCAGCCAGGCTTGCCGGGCGGCGGTTTCTCCTTTGGTCATGGCTCGATGAACAGCGTCGGCAATCCGCGTCAGGATGGCCCGGCACCCATGATGAGCACCGGCCCGAATCCGGGCAATTTGTCGATTCCGGTGGCGCGCATCAGCGACATGCTGCTCAATCCCGGCCAGGCGTACGCATTCCAGGGTGAAACCCAGCACTATCCGGATATCCATTTGGTGCACTGGGCGGGCGGCAATCCGTTCCATCATCATCAGCAGCTCAATCGTCTGGTGGAAGGCTGGCAGCGCCCGGATACCGTGATTGTGCAGGATATCGTCTGGACGCCGGCGGCGCAGATGGCGGATATCGTGTTGCCCGCGACCACCACGCTGGAGCGCAACGACATCGGCGGATCGTCGCGCGATCGCTTCGTGCTGGCGATGCATCAGGCGATCAAGCCGCAGCATCAGGCGCGCAATGATTTCGACATCTTCGCTGATATCGCCGATCGCCTCGGCTATCGTGATGTGTTCACCGAAGGGCGCAATGAGATGCAGTGGATTGAGCATCTGTATCAGCAGTGCGCGGTAGCGCATGCGCGCCGCGATATTCCGTTCCCGGAGTTCGGGGAATTCTGGGAGCGCGGTTTTGTCGAGATTCCCGAAGGCGGCAAGCCGTTCGTGTTTATGGATGATTTCCGCGCTAACCCAGAAACGCATCCGATTCAAACCGCCAGCGGTAAGATTGAGCTGTTCAGCCAGACTATCGCCGATTATCAGCTGGAGGATTTCGCCGGACATCCCGAGTGGCGCGAGCCGCAAGAGTGGCTGGGCGCGCCGCTTAGCGCGCAGTTCCCGCTGCATATGATCTCGATTCAGCCATCCGATCGACTGCACAGCCAGATGGATGCCACCGCCACGGTGCAAGCCAACAAAACCGCCGGACATGAAACGCTGTATATGCATCCGCAGGATGCGGCAACGCGTGATATTCAGGATGGCGATGAGATTGAGGTGAGCAACGCGCGCGGGCGCATGCTGGCAGGGGTGCGCCTGACCGACGGCTTAACGCCGGGCGTGGTGATCATCGCTACCGGCGCCTGGTTCGATCCTGGATTTGGTCGCGCCTGGCAGCCGTGGGATCGCGCCGGCAACCCGAATGTCCTGACATTGGATATCGGCACCTCGTCGTTAACGCAGGGTCCTAACGCCATGAGTTGCCTGGTGGAAATCAAAAAACATCTGATGTGAATGGGCAACGAATAATCTCATCGCTGGTTACATTTTGCCGGTAACTGTTGCGTTTAGGCGATGGTTTCCCAGCGTGCCACCTTGCTACAGTCAGGGTCCCAGAGGTATTGATGGGTGAACATCAAAAAGTTTTCTTGATTACACCGACCTGCGCAGATGCGCAGGTTTTTTTTTGCTTAACGAATCGAAACACAGTTTTCCTGTCAACTCGCTTTACGTTTCTTTATAACTGCAAGCAATAAGCTTCAGATTCACTTACAGCAGCGGATTGCCATGCCTCAAATAAAAAAATTTCTGGGAAAAGACCAGATAAAAGCGCCCTTTAACCCGTTTCGTTTTCGCCTGATCTGCCTTGGCGTGTTCTGCTGTCTGGTGCTGTTGCTGATTTGCGTCGGTGACCTGCAGTTGATCAAACATCCGATGCTGGAGCACGAAGCCGATCAGCGCTCGCTGCGTACCGTGACGCTGCCGACCAACCGCGGCACCTTGCTGGATCGCGACGGCCAGGCATTAGCGCTGAGCGTTCCGGCGCGTGACATCATCGCCGATCCAATGCGCGTGCTGGAGGCAAATCCCGATTTCACCAGCGCCAAATGGGCTTATCTGGCGGCCGCGCTCAATCAGCGTCCGGAAGATCTGCGCGCGGCCATCACCGCCAACCCGAAAAAACGCTTCCTCTATCTGGGCCGCAAAATCGAACTCGGCATCGCCAAAGATATCGCCGAGCTGAAACTCAAAGGTATCAGCTCGGTGTATAACGACAGCCGCTTCTATCCAATGAGTGAAGCAGCTGCGCCGCTGATTGGCATTGTAGGGGCCGACAGCAACGGCCTGAACGGCATCGAGAAGGGCTTCGACCATGTGCTGCAGGGCGATCCGGGCAAAGAAGTTTATCGTCAGGATGGTGAAGGCAACATCATTGCGATGATCGATTACCAGCCGCCACAGCAGCCGCCAACCGTGCAGCTCAGTATCGATAAGTTCGACCAATTCACGCTCTACAGCAAACTGCGCGACGGCGTGCTGCTTAACAAAGCGGATTCGGGTGCGGCGGTATTGGTGAAAATCGATACCGGCGAGATTCTGGCGATGGCCTCTTATCCGTCGTTCAACCCGAACAACTATGAAAATGCCACGCCGGCGCAGATGCGTAACTCGGCGATCAACGACAGCTACGAACCCGGCTCCACGGTGAAACCGCTGGTGGTGATGGAAGGGCTGGAGCGCCATCTGGTGCGCGCCGATTCGGTGATCGATACCACGCCGTACAGCGTCAACGGCCACTTAATTCGCGACGTTGGCCACTGGCCACGCCTCACCATGACCGGCATTTTGCAGAAATCGAGTGACATCGGCGTCTCGCACATTGCGCTGGCGATGCCCGCTGAAGCGCTGGTTAATACCTATCAGGCGTTTGGCCTGGGTAAACCTACCGGGCTGGGATTGACCGGTGAGAGCGTGGGTTACTTCCCGCTGCACCGCGAGCGCTGGGCTGATATCGAACGCGCCACTTTCGCCTTTGGCTACGGCCTGCGCGTCACGCCGCTGCAGATTGCGCGTGAATACGCCACGCTCGGTTCGTACGGCGTTTATCGTCCACTGTCGATCACCAAAGTGACGCCGCCGGTGTTAGGCAAACAGGTGGCGAATCCGCAGGTGGTGCAAACCGTGGTGCATATGCTGGAGAGCGACGTACTGCCGGGCGGCACCGGGGTAAGAGCGGCGGTGCCGGGTTATCGTCTGGCGACCAAAACCGGTACCGCAGAGAAGATGGGCACCAGCGGCAAGTACGATGGCGGTTATATCAACTACACCGCCGGCATCGCGCCCGCCAGCCATCCGGAAGTGGCGCTGGTGGTGATGATCAACCATCCCACCGCGGGCGATCACTTTGGTGGCTCGGTGGCAGCACCGATCTTCGGCAACATCATGGGCCCGGTACTCAAGCACATGAACGTGGCACCAGATGCGATCTACAGTAAACCTTCTTCAGACAAATCTTAGTTAAATCAAAAGTGTAAGTGAGGTGTGGAGAATATTCACACCTCGTTTCACTTCCCCAAACACCGTTGCTTTTTGCACCTGTCTTTCACCAGCTCATCGGTGCGAGTATGGAGATCCCAGAGGTATTGATGGGTGTGAAACAAACTGCTTTGGTAGTACCCTGTTATTACACCGACCCACGCAGATGCGTGGGTTTTTTTTGCCTGTAATTTAGCTCCGAACTGATCATCTTAATTACTCACTGCCCGTAATTTGTTCTTTTCTTTTTTAAAAGCCATGCGAAGATTGTGCCTTAAGGTTTTTCACAGGATTCAAACGAATCGGTGCCGCCTTACATCACAGGATGAACGACAGCTAAGGATGCGTTATGAAATTCTCCTATCCCATCAGAAACCTCAATGGCAGTGAATTCCAATCACATGATGAGGTGATGAGCCTTATTGCCAGTGAACCGCATGGATCCTGGGCTATTGGTGCCAACGGCTTCTGGCATGGCGGAATACATATCAGCGATGTCTCCCAGCCATTTTCGGCACTCATACCAGATGCACAGAACAGTGAAGATCCTGTGCCGCTGCAATTCATGACTGATGGCACAATCGTTGCCTATCGCTTAAATGACACCTACCCAACAGCGCGGCATTGCGGCACGACGCTTTGTCATAGTTCTTCGTTTGTGTTGGTGAAATCGCTTTGCAAACCAAATCCGGATAGAGAAGAAACCTGGTTAGAATTCTATTGCCTGTACATGCATCTTGCTGCACTCAACGATTATCCCTCATCGCAGTGTTACAAAGTTGCTGCTGATCGCCGTGGTATCACACTGCGGCGTTTCAAAAAGGGGCATTTTGGCGTGCCTGAAGGTGACGAAGCTAAAAGGCAATACGCGCTTTATCCTGCGCCACCAAGAAGCGGTCAGGTCATTAATGATGGCGACCGGATTGTAGTCTCACGGCAAGGTCGGTTTTATCTTCACAAGAATGGAAAAAGCGAACTTAATACTTTCGGCCTTGCCAGGTTGCTGAAGGCTGGCAAGCCGGGCAAAGAACAGTTTTGGGTAACATTAGATCCTGAGCTGCTGGAGCCTGATGGGGAGATGTATGATCTTATGCCAGACTGGATGGCAATTGCCGCCGATAAGGGCATCTCTAATGATGTAATAATTACGGATGAAGGTGATAAATGGAAAGTCAACGCCGGGACGCCATTAGGATTTATGGGCCTTACCGAAAGGCCAGATACGACTGAGTTAGTTAAAAAGGAATGGTTCATTCATTTGGAATGCCTGAGTGTTGATAGCAGAATGCCTCGCTTTCTTTCTAATCCAGGCCGCGTTCAAACCGATAAGCGTATGCTCAGAGCCGCAAAGGGTGAGCTGATTTATCTTCGAGATGATTTCCGTGAAACACCTGAATTTAGAGAGACGGGCGTTCCGCTAGGAGCACAGCAATTTTTGTCGCGTGATTCAGCCGTACCTCTCCTCGATGATGCCGAACGCTGGTGGTATAACGTCAGCGGTTCAGGCTGGTTGCCACAAGATAAGGTTTTAATAACGGAACAATTCGATCTTTTGAGCCAGGGTTTCACTCCACTTGAAGAAACCAGCAATAATGACATCTCAGAAACATTTAGAGAGCGTTGGATTACAACGGCGCTGGAGCTGATTGCCAGTAATGCCGAGCAACAAAACGATATGAAATTCAGTTTTGTTTTTGATAACTATCGCAGACTTATTGCTAAATTAGAGAATCCTCAATTCCATGGTGTTAATGAAGTGCGTGACGCTTTGCGTATTCGTCACTCGCTAGTACGTGATGTAATTAATCGATTGATAATCCGACATCACTGTGAATGGTTTGGTGGAATATCAAGTGGTCGTTGGAATGGTTTCTATAAGGATCTGGATAGGTTCGATAAGAAATATTGCGAAAAATGGCAATCCGATATGGAGTGGATGAGCCAGGTTGAGCCGTTTGATCAGGATGAACCAATATGGCATTTTCATCCCATCGAGTTTCTGAAAGCCATAAGTTTTTCGCGAATTACGCTTGAAGAAGCCAGGGTTCGGGCATTTATGCGAATGCTCAGAGTTGGGGAAGGTACTGTTGGTGAGGTCGGATATGAAACCCTATTTGGCGGGCAATCATTCATAAAAGATTACAATAAGGATTTTAGCGGTCATCCGCAAGTATCAATAACCCGAGGGAGTCTGACATCGTCAGCGGCGGGAGCTTATCAGGTTATGGGATATACATGGAATGATAAGCAGATGGTATCAGTCAGAAATAAGCATTCAATAAAAGACTTCAGCCCATCGTCACAGGATAAATTCTGCGTCATGCTTTTTAAGTACAAAAGAAAAGGGACTTTGAAAAGCATCATGGATGGAGATATTGATGGTGCGCTTGAAAAACTGAGCTATGAGTGGGCAAGTCTCCCACCAGGAAGGTATGGGCAACCGGCTAAAACTCAAAAAGAAGCTTTGTCATTGTATGAAAACTATCTTCTGGAAGAGTTGAAGGGGAAGTCAGACTTGCATATGGAATTAGGATATATTTTAAAATTACAGGATGAATTATGATTAAACTACTCGCTTCTATTCTTATGATTTTTGCCTTTCAAGTAGAGGCTGAGCTACCAAATGGTATTTGGTCTACAGAGTGTGGAGCAAGTGATGCATTTGACCTTAAGATCTCCAATTCTCCTTCAGATTTGGTCGTTAATGACAATCAAATCGTAGTGCAGTACGCATCCTTAATGGTTTTAGAAAATAAGGTGGATCTCTACTTTATCAAGCCTATCGACTTGGGACGTGGTGGAATGTCCATTAACTGGAGCAATGTCAGCGGAAAAATGAAAATTGCAGAGCTAACATTTTCTGGTGACAGCGGTGTCCTTAACTGGAATGGGTTTTATAACATCAGCGATAAGAAATATTTTTGGGTGGATGATCCCGACTTTGTTCAGAATTATTCTGAACATGGAGTCATCAAATTAAAACGCTGCTCGCAATAAGTTACTAATAATTCACTAACTCGCTGATGGTATTAGCGGGTTAGTTTCTTTCATTTTTTTAATCTAAAATTTAAGTAATATCTGTGGATGGATTGCCAATGATCTGGAATTATCTCACCAAAACTCATATTGTGTTTATTATAACGTTAACCTTTTCATCTGTGGTGTTTTGTGCTGTTACATTGCCTTCTTTATCATCCTTTCATACCCAAGATGTATATAGAAGCTCGGTGGTCCACAAAGAAGATATTGAAAACATGGCACCAAATTTTTCTCACGCATACATAAATGCTAATAAAGTTAACTTTGCAAGCCATTATGTTCTTTTTACCTTTGGCAGCGGTGGCGGTTCGTTGGGATACGGCTTAATCGATGCAATGTCAGGTAAATTAGTGGCAAATGAAATACCATATTATTATGCAGATGAATTAGAACATGATGAGTTTACTATCGACAGCTCATTACTCATCATCAAGGGTAAAGCCCTTGATGATGAAGAACAAACTGTTAAATATTTTGCGATAAACGATGGAGAGTTGAAGCTTCTGGAAACAACAGCAATTGATCCATCCGATCAATGAATTAATAGTAAAATATATTAACTTAATGCCTGCTCTAGTCTTAATTCAGCCTCTTTCTGGATTACTTAATCCGATCAGGGAAAAGGTGTGTGTTTTTTTACCTGTAATTTACTACTGTGCGAACTCGCTCACACCTCTTGTCTGAGTCTTAACACTTCCCCGGCAACATAAAAATATCGGGTTGTGTAACCTGTAGGTAACGCACCGCGATGTCGCATTCCATGGCGGTTCGCTAGCCCCTTACGGTGTTGGTAGCGCTTTAAGGGGCGATTTTTTATTGCGACTAGTTGAGGCCAACCCGCGATGCCAAAAACCAAAGACCGCACGCCAAAAGGCGAGGGCCGTTCTTCGGCGTTTCAGTTACGTATTCACCCGGAGCTGCACGAGCAGCTGCGCAGTGTGACCGACGACGACAACGTCACGCTGTCGTGCTGGTTAAAAGAGCTGGCGCGCCGCGAGCTGCGCCGCAGAGGCATTGAACCCAAAGGTTAAATCGGTGGTTATTGCGTGCACATAACCGTAGCGGCGCAATTCATTGCGCTCCGTTGACCTTTTTCCCGCTGTTATCTTGCGCAATAAATTGCGCCGCTACGAAAGGTGCGATTCTTTATCCCGCTGATCAATCCCGCAAAACGCTAAAAATCCCAACCCTTTATGGCACGAAAGGTTTACCATTTTCCTTTGGAAAATATATTTTACGCAACCTTAACAACCCCGCTTAACCCGCCTCCCTACAATGGCTTTCAAGTCATTACCTTCGTGACTATTCCCTTCCTATCTTTTAGAGAACAACTATGCGCCTGAAACTTCTTTCTGCCAGCGTGGTGTTTTTACTGGCAGCCTGTGACCAGGGCGGAGCAAAGCCCGCCGCATCCGCCACCCCGCAAGTGGGGGTGGTCAACCTGAAAGCGCAACCCGTTACGCTTGTCAGCCAATTGCCAGGCCGCACCACGGCGGTGAGAACTGCGCAGGTGCGTCCGCAGGTGAGCGGCGTAATTGAAAAAATCCTGTTTACCGAGGGCGGTGAAGTGAAAGCCGGCCAGCCGCTGTATCAAATCGATCCGGCCACCTATAAAGCCGCCTACGACAAAGCCATGGCGACCTGGCAGAACGATGCGATGGTGGTGAAGCGCTATCAGCCGCTGGCCAACGCGCACGCCATCAGCCAGCAAACCTACGACGATGCGGTTGCCGCCGCGCGTGAAGCGCAGGCCGACGTGGAAACCGCCAAAGTGAATCTCGACTACACGCTGGTGAAAGCACCGATTTCCGGCCACATTAGCCGCTCGCTGTACACCGCCGGTGCGCTGGTCACCAACGGGCAAACCGATTATCTCGCCACCATCACTCAGCTTGATCCGATCTATGTCGATGTCAGCGAATCCTCCACCGATCTGCTGCGCCTGCGCCGCGCGCTGGCCGACGGCAAAATCGCCAAAGTGGCCGACAACACCGCCGCCGTGGGCTTGTCGCTGGAAGATAACAGCCAGTACGCCGAGCAGGGCAAGCTGGCGTTCTCGGAAGTGAACGTCGATACCGCCACCGGCACCGTGGTGCTGCGCGCGGTATTCCCGAACCCGAATAACCAACTGCTGCCTGGCATGTACGTGCATGCCAGCTTCCCGCAGGGCATTCAGCAGCAAGGCATTCTGCTGCCGCAAGAGTCGATCATGCATGACACCAAAGGTCAGCCATATGTCTTTGTGGTGAAAAGCGACAACACCATCGAGCAGCGCAGCATCCACACCGGCGAGATGATCAACGGAGAATGGCTGGTCACCTCGGGCCTGCAGCAAGGGGAAAACGTGGTGGTGAACAACCTGCAAAGCGTGCGCAGCGGGGTGAAAGTCACCACCAGCGCCGCCAACACCAACGACACGCCATCCGCCAATGCGGTGAGTCTTTCGATGACTGACGCAGCGGCGCAATAAGGGGGCGGCATGTCGAAGTTTTTTATTGAACGTCCAATCTTCGCCTGGGTTATCGCCATTATCGTGATGCTGGTCGGCGCGATTGCCGCCATCAGTTTGCCGGTCAATCAATATCCCAATATCTCCGCGCCAGCGGTCTCCATCTCGGTGACCTATCCGGGTGCCAGCGCCGAAACCACACAAAACACCGTGGTGCAGGTCATTGAGCAGCAGTTGAATGGCCTGGATGGTTTGCGTTATCTGGAGTCGAGCAGCGCCTCGGACGGCAGCGCGCAGATCATCGCCACCTTTAATCAGGGCATCAATCCCGATATCGCCCAGGTTCAGGTGCAGGATCGCGTGTCGCTAGCGGAGTCGCAGCTGCCCACCGATGTCACGCAGCAAGGTATCCGCATCCGTAAGTACCAGAAAAACTTCATGATGGTCATCGGGCTGATCGCCAAAGACGGCAAGCTGACCAACGGCGATCTGGCCGACATGCTGGTGTCGAAACTGGAAGATCCGATCTCGCGTACGCCGGGCGTCGGCGACTTCATGGTGCTGGGATCCGAATACGCGATGCGCATCTGGCTCGATCCGGCCAAATTGTACAAATACAACCTGATGCCGAGCGATGTCACCACGGCGATTGATAACCAGAACGTGCAGGTGTCGTCCGGTTCACTCGGCGGTTTGCCGACCATTCAGGGCGCAAAAACCCAGGCGACGATCCTCGGCAAAACCCGTTTCACCACCGTGCAGCAGTTTGAGAATGTGCTGCTGAAGGTGAATAGCGACGGCTCGCAGGTGCGGCTGAAAGATGTGGCCAGCGTCGCGCTCGGGCCGCAAAGCTACGGCATCGATGCCACCATGAACGGCAAACCGGCCGCCGGTATCGCGCTGCGTCTGGCAACCGGTGCCAATGAACTGGATACCGCCAAGGCGGTGCGCCAAACCATCGCCGACCTGAAAGATTCGCTGCCGGATAACGTCGAGATTCAGTATCCGTACGACACCTCGCCGGTGGTCAGCGCCTCAATTGAAGAGGTGGTGAAAACGCTGATCGAAGCGGTGGTGCTGGTGTTCTTCGTGATGCTGATCTTCCTGCAAAACCTGCGCGCCACGCTGATCACCACGCTGGTGGTGCCGGTGGTGCTGCTGGGCACTTTTGGCATTCTTTCGGCGTTTGGTTACAGCATTAACACCCTCACCATGTTCGGCATGGTGCTGGCCATCGGGCTACTGGTGGATGACGCCATTGTGGTGGTGGAGAACGTTGAGCGCGTAATGCACGAAGAGCAGCTCGATCCGAAAGCCGCCACCATTAAATCGATGCAGCAGATTCAGGGCGCGCTGTTTGGCATTGCGCTGGTGCTGTCGGCGGTGCTGCTGCCGATGGCGTTCTTCTCCGGATCGACCGGTGTCATTTACCGCCAGTTCTCGGTCACCATCGTCTCGGCGATGGCGCTGTCGGTGATCATGGCGCTGATCTTCACGCCTGCGCTGTGCGCCACCTTGCTGAAACCGGCGGCGGCGGAGCACAAAACCACCGGATTCGCCGGTTGGTTTAACCGCAAGTTCGACAGCGGGGCGATGCACTACACCCACGGCGTCAGCAAAGTGATTTCCCGTCGCGGCCTGTTCCTGGTGATCTATCTGGTGATCGTCGGCGTGACGGGATTTTTGTTCACCCGCGTACCGACCACCTTCCTGCCGGGTGAAGATCAGGGCTTGATGATGGTGCAGATCACGCTGCCAGTGAACTCGTCGTCTCAGCGTACCCAGCAGGTGATTAACGATCTCAACGCCTATCTGCAACAGAACGAAGCGTCGGTGGTGACCACCACCTTTGGCGTGGCGGGCTTTAACTTTGCCGGTCGCGGCCAGAGCAACGCCATGGCCTTTGTGCGCCTGAAAGATTGGGGCGACCGCACGCACAGCGGGCAAAGCGTGCAGGATTTGGCGAACCGCGTGATGGCGCACTTCGCCAACTATCAGAACGCCAAAATCTTCGCCATGGTGCCGCCGGCGGTGATGGAGTTGGGCAACGCCACCGGTTTCGATCTCTATCTGCAGGATACCGGCGCGCACAGCCATCAGCAGATGATGGATGCCGTGCATCAGCTGATTACGTTGGCGAACAACGATCCACATCTGGCGCAGGTACGTCTTAACGGGCTGGAAGATGAGCCGCAGTATCAGCTGGAGATCAATGATGAGAAGGCCAGCGCGCTCGGCCTGAGCATGACCGACATCAACAACACCTTGTCGGTGGCGTGGGGCTCCAGCTACATCGATCAGTTCATGTATAACGGTCGCGTGAAAGAGGTCTATCTGATGGGTAAAGCGGACTCGCGCGTTACACCGTCGGATCTCGACAAATGGTACTTCCGCAACAGCAGCGGCACCATGGTGCCATTCTCCGCCTTCGCCTCGGGCAAATGGGTGTACGGCTCGCCGCACTTTGAACGCTTTAACGGCTTAACCGCCGAAGAGATTCTCGGATCGCCCGCGCCGGGCCAAAGTACCGGTGAAGCGATGAAGGCGGTGGAACAGCTGGCGAAGCAGCTGCCGCACGGTTTCCGCGTGCAGTGGTACGGCATTTCGTATGAGGAGCAGGCCTCCGGCAGCCAAACCACGCAGTTGTATCTGATCTCGATTCTGGTGGTGTTCCTGTGTCTGGCAGCGCTGTACGAGAGCTGGTCGATTCCGTTCTCGGTGATCATGGTGGTGCCGCTCGGCATCCTCGGCACCATCAGCGCGGTGCTGCTGCGCGGCCTGCAGAACGATGTGTTCTTCCAGGTCGGCTTGCTGACCACCGTGGGGCTGGCGGCGAAAAACGCCATCCTGATCGTTGAGTTCGCCAAAGAGCTGCATGAGCGCGAAGGCAAAACGCTGGTGGAAGCGACGGTAGAAGCGGCGCGGCTGCGTATCCGCCCCATCATCATGACCTCGATGGCGTTTATCCTCGGCGTGCTGCCGCTGACCATATCCAACGGCGCGGGCGCAGGCAGCCAGCATTCGATTGGTACGGCGGTGGCGGGCGGCATGATCACCGCGACTTTCCTCGCCATCTTCTTTGTGCCGATGTTCTACGTGGTGGTTTCGCAATTCTTTGCGCGTAAAAAACAAACATCCGCAAAGGTGGTTAAAAATGAACATGAATAACTTCCGTCTGGCGCTGTTGCCGCTCGCGCTGGCATTGGCCGGTTGTACGCTGGCTCCGCACTATCAGCGCCCGGCGCTGCCGGTGGACGCTAAATACGATCAGGCGACGCCCGTCGGCAACGTCGCCGATTTGCCGTGGCAGAACTTTTTCACTGACGCCACGCTGCGCAACCTGATTCAGCTGTCGCTGGATAACAACCGCGACCTGCGCGTGGCGGCGCTGAATGTACAAGAGGCGCAGCAGGGCGTCACGGTGCAGCGCGCGGCGCTGATGCCGTCGATCAACGCCACGGCCAGCCAGACTTCGGCGCATGAACCGGCCAATCTCTACAACACCAAAACCAGCGGCGCGGTGACCTATCACGAGCTGAACAGCGGCTTGAGCGTCACCTCGTGGGAGCTGGATTTCTTCGGCCGCCTGCAAAGCCTGAGCGATCAGGCGCAGGAAACCTATCTGTCGAGCGCCGCCACCGAACGCGCCACGCGCATTTCACTGATCGCGGAAGTGGCGACGGCGTGGCTGACGCTGAGTTCGGATAACGATCTGCTGCATCTGGCGCAACACACCGCGCAAAGCCAGCAGGAATCGTATCGCCTGACCAAGCTCAGCTACGACGGCGGTGCCAGCAGCGATCAGGATCTGGCGCAGGCCGAAAGCACGGTGCGGGCGGCGCAGGCGGACGTGGCGAGTTACACGCGGCAGGTGCGGCAGGATGTGGATGCGCTGCGCTTGCTGGTCGGCACCGATCTGCCCGCCACGCTGCTGTCACACGCCACGCTGGACGCCAACTGGCACTTCCCGGCCACGCCCGCTGGCTTACCGTCGGATCTGCTGACGCGTCGCCCGGATATCATGGCGGCGGAGCACACGCTGAAGGCGGCTAATGCCAATATCGGCGCGGCGCGTGCCGCCTTCTTCCCGAGCATCACGCTGACCGCGTCCGGCGGCTCCACCAGCAGCTCGCTTGGCAGCCTGCTGGGCGGCGGCACCGGCGCATGGTCATTCATGCCATCGATTAACCTGCCGATTTTTGACGGTGGTAAAAACCAGGCCAACCTAAATATCGCGCATATCGAGAAACGCATTGAGATTGCTGACTATGAGAAGGCGATCCAGACCGCGTTTAAAGAGGTGAACGATGCGCTGGCCGGTCAGGATACCTGGCAGGATCAGCTGACGGCGCTGCAACAGGAGGTTGGCGCCAATCAGCGCGACTACGATTACTCCACATTGCGCTTCAAGCAAGGCGTCGACAATTATCTCAATGTGTTAGTGGCCCAGCGATCGCTTTACAGTGCGCAGCAGTCGCTGATCAGTGCGCATCTCGGCCAATTGAGCCAGAAAATCACCCTGTACAAGGCGTTAGGCGGCGGCTGGAAATCTTAATCACCTTAACGAAACCCTTACGGTTCGCGTATGGAATTCGCGCGGGCATTCAACCGATAATGCGCGTAGTGATGATTTCCCCTTGAAATAGTCCCCTGTTTTACAGGGGATTTTCCGTTTTCTGGCTAACCTGAAGATCCTGATGACTAACAACGCTTCCCGCTCCCCGTTTTCCCGCTGGCTGAAATGGCTCCTGTTGTTGCTTGTGCTATTGATTGTGGCGGGCGTGATCTGGCGCGTGGTCGGCGGTCATGGCGGCATGCCGGGCGGCGGAAAGCCGCCGGGCGCACGCGGCGGTCATCGCGGTGGCGCGGGTGGCCCGCCGGGCATGGCGATGATGATGGGCGGTGCCACGCTGGTACACAGCGGCGTCGCCAGCAGCGCGGATGTGCCGGAATACCTCAACGCGCTCGGCACGGTGATCCCTAACGCCAGCGTCACCGTCACCAGCCGCGTCGCCGGACAGCTGGAAAAAGTGTTCTTTACCGAAGGGCAGAAGGTCAGCGCCGGCCAGCTGCTGGCGCAGATCGATCCGCGCAGCTATCAGGCGACGCTGGCACAGTATCAGGGCGATCTCAATCAGAATCAGGCGTTGCTGAAAAGCGCGCAGTTAACGCTGGTGCGTTATCAGAAACTGGCGGCGCAGGACTCGCTGTCGCGCCAGGATCTTGATACCCAAACCGCCACCGTCGGCCAGTACAAAGGTGCGGTCGCCGCTGATGAAGCGCAGATCGCCAGCGCCAAACTGGATATCGAGTATGCGCGCATCACCTCGCCAATCAGCGGACGCGTCGGTTTGCGTCTGGTCGATCCCGGTAATATGGTGCAAACCACCGATACTACCGGCATCGTGGTGGTGACGCAGATGCAGCCCGCTGCCGTGACCTTTAGCGTGCCGCAGGGCAACATTCCGCAGTTGACCAACGCGCTGCACGGCGGACAAAGCCTGCCCGCCACCGCCTTTGATCAGGACAACAGCCGCGCGCTGGCGCAGGGCGAGGTGAAGTTCATCAGCAACCAGATCGATACCGCGACCGGCACCATTGAGCTGAAAGCCACCTTCCCGAATGAAGACGAATCGCTGTTCGCTAACCAGTTCGTTAATCTGCGGCTGCAAACCAACATCCTGAAAAATGCCACGGTGATCCCGGCGCAGGCGCTGCAGCTGAGCAGCGACGGCAGCTTCGTGTTTGTTATCAATAAAGACAACACCGTGACGCGCAAAGCGGTCAC
The DNA here is from genome assembly GCF_054903455.1 of Pantoea sp. y20. Taxonomy (NCBI): domain Bacteria; kingdom Pseudomonadati; phylum Pseudomonadota; class Gammaproteobacteria; order Enterobacterales; family Erwiniaceae; genus Pantoea; species Pantoea sp. y20. The sequence goes on along the minus strand of NZ_CM142816.1, from coordinate 3,317,041 downwards.
CACCGGGCCAACGTTTGGTGAAGATCAGCAGGCGATTCTCAAAGGGGTGGAACCGGGCGATCGCCTGGTCACCGAAGGCATCGATCGCCTGACCAACGGCAGCAAAGTGCAGCTGGCGGATGAGCGCAAAACCACCGCGACCGCCGAGGCCAAATGAATCCGTCTCGCCTGTTTATCCAGCGTCCGGTCGCTACCATTTTGCTGATGGTCGGCGTGCTGATCGCCGGGATCTTCTCCTACCGTTTTCTCTCCACCTCGGCGCTGCCGCAGGTGGATTACCCAACCATTCAGGTCACCACGCTCTATCCCGGTGCCAGCCCGGATGTGATGGCGTCGTCCGTCACCTCGCCGCTGGAGCGCCAGCTGGGGCAAATGGCTGGGCTAAGCCAGATGACCTCCACCAGCTCAAGCGGATCGTCGATCGTCACGCTGAAGTTCAGCCTCGATCTGTCGCTGGATGTCGCCGAGCAGGAAGTGCAGGCGGCGATCAATGCCGCCAATAATTTGCTGCCGAGCGATCTGCCCAATCCGCCAACCTATAAAAAGGTCAATCCGGCTGATACGGCGGTGATTACGCTGGCGGTGAGTTCCGACACGCTGCCGCTGACGCAGGTGCAGGATCTGGTGAACACGCGCGTGGCGCTCAAGCTGTCGCAGATTAATGGCGTCGGCATGGTGACGCTGGCGGGCGGCCATCAACCGGCGATTCGTGTACAGATGGACCCGAAAGCGCTGGCGGCGCATCAGCTGTCGCTGGAGGACGTCAACACGCTGATCGGCAACAGCAACGTGAACGGCTCGAAAGGCGGCTTCGACGGCAAATATCACTCGGTGACCATTGACGCCAACGATCAGCTGCGCACCGCCGATGAGTACGGCAATTTGATCATCACTTACCAAAACGGTGCGGCGCTGCGGCTAAAAGATATCGCGCATATCGAGCAGGGACCGGAGAACAGCTTCCAGTCGGCGTGGGCCAACAACAGTCCGGCGATTGTGATCAGCGTGCAGCGCCAGCCGGGCGCCAACGTGATTCAGGTGGTGGACAGCATCAAAGCGCAGCTGCCGAAGCTGCAGGCGGCGCTGCCGGACGGCGTGAAGATGAGCATCTTGTCGGATCGCACGCAAACCATTCGCGCCTCGATCAGCGACGTGCAGTTTGAGCTGATGCTGTCGGTGGCGCTGGTGGTGATGGTGACGTTCCTGTTCCTGCGCAACGTGGCGGCGACGCTGATTCCCAGCGTGGCGGTGCCGCTGTCGCTGATTGGCACCTTCGGCGTGATGTATCTGGCCGACTTCAGCCTGAATAACCTATCACTGATGGCGCTGACCATCGCCACCGGCTTCGTCATTGACGATGCGATTGTGGTGGTGGAGAACATTTCGCGGCGGCTGGAAGAGGGCGAAACGCCGATGCAGGCGGCGCTGAAAGGCTCGCAGCAGATTGGCTTCACCATCATCTCGCTGACCTTCTCACTGATTGCCGTGCTGATCCCGCTGCTGTTTATGGGCGACGTGGTTGGGCGGTTGTTCCGCGAATTTGCCATCACGCTGGCGGTGTCGATTCTGGTGTCGATGGTGGTGTCACTAACCCTGACGCCGATGCTGTGCGCCTATCTGCTGCAGCACATTCCGTCGGAAAAACAGTCGCGCTTTTCGCGTAAAGGCGGCGAACTGTTCGACAAGCTGGTGCGCGGCTACGACCGCATGCTGACGGTGGTGCTGAATCATCAGAAGCTGACGCTGCTGGTGGCGCTGGCGACCTTTGTGCTCACCGCGCTGCTGTATATCGCCATCCCAAAAGGCTTCTTCCCGACGCAGGATACCGGGCTGATTCAGGGCGTCACCGTGGCGTCGCAGGATGTGTCGTTTAGCGAGATGTCGAAGCGACAGCAGGCGCTGGCGAAAGTGATTCTGCAAAATCCGTCGGTGGAGAGTTTGTCCTCAACCATCGGCATTGATGGCAGCAACACCAGCCTGAATAGCGGGCGCATCCAGATCAACCTCAAGTCGTTTGACGATCGCGACGACAAAGCCGACGTGGTGATCAAACAGCTGCAACAGGCGGCGCAGCAGGTGGCGGGCATTCAGCTCTATCTGCAACCGGCGCAGGATTTGACCGTTAACGATCAGGTGTCGCCGAGCCAGTATCAATTCACGCTGGATGATGCCGACAGCGAAAACCTGGTGCGCTGGACGCCAAAGATGGTCGCCGCCCTGCAGCAGCGTCCGGAGTTTAACGGCGTGGTGAGTAACCTGCAGGATCAGGGCCGCGTGGCCTATGTCGAGCTGAATCGCGATAAAGCGGCGCGCTACGGCATTACCGCCGCCGACGTCGATACCGCGCTGTACAACAGCTTCGGTCAGCGTCTGGTCTCCACCATCTTTACCCAGGCCAATCAATATCGCGTGGTGCTGGAAGTGGCGCCGCAGTATCAGCAATCGCCCGCTTCGTTTGATGATGTCTATTTGCCGGTGACCAGCGCGAGCAGCAGCACTTCCACCACGGATGGCACCACCACAACCACCACCGGCATGGTGAAGCTCACGTCCATCGCCACCATTCACCAGCGCACCGGTTCGCTGATGCACATGCGGCTCAATCAATTCCCGGCGGTGATGGTGTCGTTCAATCTCAACAAAGGCTATTCGCTGGAAGAGGGGCAGAAGGCGATTGCCACAGTAACGCAGCAGCTGAATTTGCCGTCGAGCATCACCTTGCGTTATCAGGGCGAAACCTCGGCATTCCAGAGCGCCACCGGCAACACGCTGTGGTTGATTCTGGCGGCATTAATCACCATGTACGTGGTGCTCGGCATTCTGTACGAAAGCTTTATCCATCCGGTGACCATTCTCTCGACGCTGCCGTCGGCGGCGGTCGGCGCGCTGTTGACGCTGCTGCTGGCGGGCAGCGAGTTCAGCCTGATCGCGCTGATTGGCGTGATTCTGCTGATCGGTATCGTCAAGAAGAACGCGATTATGATGATCGACTTCGCACTGGAGGCGGAAAACAAGCAGCACATGAGCGCGCGGGACGCGATTCATCAGGCCTGTTTGCTGCGCTTCCGCCCGATTCTGATGACCACCATGGCGGCGCTGCTCGGTGCGCTGCCGCTGATGCTGGCGTCCGGCTCCGGTGCCGAGCTGCGTCAGCCGCTCGGTCTGGTGATTGTTGGCGGTTTGATCGTCAGCCAGGTGCTGACGCTGTTCTCCACGCCGGTGATTTACCTGTGGTTTGATGGCATCGCGCAGCGCGGCAAGCGCTACATGCAGCGCAAGCAGCAGCAGGCGCGAGGCGAGCGATGAACCTCACCCGGCTGTTTATCTTCCGCCCGGTTGCCACGTTACTGCTGACGCTGGCGATCCTGCTGCTGGGCGCGTTGGGCTATCGGCTGCTGCCGGTGGCGCCGCTGCCGCAGGTGGATTTCCCCACCATTATGGTGAGCGCCAGCCTGGCCGGTGCCAGCCCGGAGACCATGGCGGCTACCGTCGCTACGCCGCTGGAGCGTTCGCTGGGGCAGATTGCCGGCGTCACCGAGATGACCTCGACCAGTTCGCAGGGATCGACCAGCGTGATTTTGCAGTTTGATCTCGATCGCGACATCAACGGCGCAGCGCGTGACGTGCAGGCGGCGATCAACGCCGCACGCAGTTTGCTGCCGAGCGCGATGGAGTCGCTGCCGACCTATCGCAAAGCCAATCCATCGGATGCACCGATTGTGATGCTGGCGCTGACGTCCGCCACGCGCACGCCGGGCGAACTCTACGATCTGGCCGAAAGCAAAATCGAGCAGGCGATGGGCCAGGTGAAAGGCGTGGGCGAAGTGTCGCTGATGGGCAGCGCCTTACCGGCGGTGCGCATCGATCTGCAGCCGCTGAAGCTGACGCAGTACGGCATTTCGCTGGATACGGTGCGCAGCGCCATCGCCAACAGCACCAGCAATAAGCCGAAAGGGATTTTGCAGGGCAGCAGCCAGTCGTGGGTGGTGGACAGCAACGGCCAGCTGGATAAAGCCGCGCAGTATCAGGATCTGATCGTTACGTATCAACAGGGCAAAGCGGTGCGGCTGCATGATGTCGCCACCGTGTATGACTCGGTTGAAGATCAGTATCAGGCCGGTTTCCTCAATGCCATGCCATCGGTGATGGTGGGCATTAAGCGCCAGGCCGGTGCCAACATGCTCGACACCATTGATGCCATCAAAGCGCAGCTGCCGGCGCTGGAAAAAAATCTGCCCGCCGATACGCAACTGAAAGTGGTGGTGGATCGCTCGCCGACGGTGCGCGCCTCGCTGTATGACACCGAAGAGACGCTGCTGGTGGCGATGCTGCTGGTGATCGCCGTGGTGTTTGCGTTTCTGCGTAACGTGCAGGCGGTGATTATCCCGGCGCTGGCGCTGCCGGTCTCGCTGATTGGCACCTGCGCTGTGATGTATCTGTTGGGTTACAGCCTCGATAACCTGTCGCTGATGGCGCTGATTATCGCCACCGGCTTTGTCGTCGATGACGCGATTGTGGTGCTGGAAAACATCACGCGCCATATCGAAGAAGGGCTCAGTCCGCTGCGCGCGGCGCTGCGTGGCGCGCAGGAAGTGAGTTTTACCGTGCTGTCGATGACCATGTCGCTGATTGCGGTGTTCATCCCGATTCTGCTGATGGGCAGTATCGTCGGACGCTTGTTCCGCGAATTTGCCGTCACGCTGACGGTATCGCTGCTGATTTCAATGTTTGTCTCGCTGAGCCTGACGCCGATGCTGTGCGCGCGCCTGCTGAAGCCAAAGCCCAAAGTCACGCAACGCCCGCATCCGCTGTATCAGTTTATCGAAAACCAACTTAACGCATTGCTGGCGGCTTATTCGCGCGGGTTAACCTGGGTGATGGCGCACCAAAAGCTGACGATGTTCAGCCTGGTGCTGACCGTGCTGCTCAACCTGTTCCTGTTTTCCGTGGTGCAGAAAGGCTTTTTCCCCAATCAGGATACTGGCCTGCTGATGGGCGCGCTGCGTGCCGATCAGAACATCTCCTTCCAGGCGATGAAGCCGAAAATGCTGCAGTTCACCCACATCATCCAGTCCGATCCGGCGGTGGAGAGCGTGATGTCGTCGATGGGCAGCGGCATGTTCGGCTCGCGCAACAGCGCCAACTTCTTTGTGCGCCTCAAGGATTTTGACAAGCGCGATGCCACCGCCACCGAAGTGGCGAACCGCCTGAGTATGAAAACCAGCCATATTGCCGGCGCGCAGATGTTCCTGATGGCGGCGCAGGATCTGCACATCGGCGGGCGCAGCGCCAACGCCACCTATCAATACAGTTTGCAGGCCGACGATCTCGATCTGCTACGTGAGTGGACGCCCAAAGTGCAGGCGGCGCTGGCGGCAATCCCGCAGCTGAATAGCGTCGATTCCGACTCGCAAACCGGCGGTCAGGAAGTGGTGATTAATATCGATCGTGACCGCGCGAAACGGTTGGGCGTGGATGTGCAGATGCTCGACACCCTGCTGAATAACGCCTTCAGCCAGCGTCAGGTCGCTACGCTCTATCACACGCTTAATCAGTATCATGTGGTGATGTCGCTGCAGAATAGCTACACGCGCGATCCGGCGATTTTGCAGCAGCTGTATGTGATTAACGACAGCGGCGATCGCGTGCCGCTCGCCGCATTCGCCAGCTTCAAGGGCGGCAACGCGCCGCTGTCGGTGGCGCATCAGGGCCAATCCGCCACCAGCACCGTGGCGTTTAACCTCAACGATGGCGTGTCGCTGGAGCAGGCGCAGGCGCTGATTAAGCAGGCGATGGCGCAGCTCGGTTTACCCTCCAGCATTCAGGCCGGTTTTGCCGGCACCGCCGCCGCCTTCGCCCAGCTTACCGCCACCATGCCGTGGCTGATTATCGCGGCGCTGGCGGCGGTGTATATCGTGCTCGGCGTGCTATATGAGAGTTACATCCATCCGCTCACCATTCTCTCAACGCTGCCGTCGGCGGGTGTGGGCGCGCTGTTGTTGCTGTTGCTGACCAACACGCAGCTGACGGTGATCGCGCTGATCGGCATCATCCTGCTGATTGGTATCGTGAAAAAGAACGCCATCATGATGATCGACTTTGCAATTCACGCCGAGCGCAGCCAAGGCATGACGCCGCAGCAGGCGATCACCCAAGCCTGTTTGATGCGCTTCCGGCCGATCATGATGACCACGCTGGCCGCCTTCTTTGGCGCGCTGCCGCTGGCGCTGGGCAGCGGCGGCGATGCCGACTTACGAAGCCCGCTCGGGCTGGCGATTGCCGGTGGTTTGGCGCTGAGCCAATTGTTAACGCTGTTTACTACGCCGGTGGTTTATCTCTGGCTCGACCGTTTAAGCCGCGCCACGCAACGTCAGTGGCTGCGGTTGCGTCATGTGGAATCCCGATAGATGAAAATGTCTCTGAAAATTACGCCGTTGCTCACCGTGATGTTGCTGGCGGGCTGCGCGGTTGGCCCCGATTATCAGCGCCCGAGCATGGCGATGCCGACCCATTTCAAAGAAGCCAAAGGTTGGACGCAGGCGATGCCGCAGGATGCAAACAGCAAAGGTGAATGGTGGCAGATATATCACGATGCCACGCTGGCTAGTCTGCTGAAGCAGGTGAGCATCTCCAACCAGAACGTTGCCAGCTATGCCGCGCAGTACCGCGAAGCACAGGCGCTGGTTGGGCAATCACGCGCGGAGTTGTTGCCGTCGGTAAGCTACGACGCCAGCAGCACGCGCAGCGGCAGCCGCGCCAGCGCCAGCGGACAACGTAGCGTCAGCAACAGCCATGCCGCCGATCTCAGCGCCAGCTGGGAGCTGGATGTGTGGGGCAAACTGCGACGCACGCTGGAGGAGAACCACGCCAGCGCCGAAGCCAGCAAAGCCGAGCTGGCGAATATCACCTTGAGCGCGCAGTCCGAACTGGCGCAGGACTATTTCCAGCTGCGCATCATCGACGAGAAAATCGCGCTCTATCAGCGCAGTATCGCGGCCTATCAACGCTATCTGACGGTGATTGAAAACAAATACGCGGCGGGCAGCGAATCACGCGCCACCTTAGCGCAGGCGCAGATGCAGCTGGAGAGCGCCCGCGCCTCGGCGCAGGATTACCAGTGGCAGCGTGCGCAGATGGAGCACGCCATTGCGCTGCTGCTGGGCCGCGCACCGGCGGATTTCTCCTTGCCGGTGGCGAAGCTGGAGGCCGCGCTGCCCGCGATACCGAACAGCGTGCCGTCGCAGCTGTTGCAGCGCCGTCCCGATATCGCCTACGCCGAGCGCAACGTGGCGGCGGCGAATGCGGCGGTCGGCGTGGCGATTGCCGGTTACTATCCCGATTTGACGCTGAGCGCCAGCGGAGGCGTGAGTTCATCGGCGATCAACAGTTTGTTCTCGCTGCCCAATCGCGTCTGGTCTTTGGGGCCGGAGCTGAGCGGTACGCTGTTAGATTTCGGCGCCACCTCAGCGAAAGTCGAACAGGCACGCGCCGCCTATGATGCCAGCGTTGCCAGCTATCGCCAGTCGGTGCTGACCGGCATGGGCGAAGTGGAAGATTATCTGGTGCAGCTGAATACTTTGCAGGGCGAAATCGCCGCACAGCAGCGCGCCACCGACGCGGCGCAGGAATCGGCACGCGTGACGCGCAATCAGTATGATGCCGGAATGATCGACTATCTCGACGTCGCCACCACCGAAAACAGCAGCCTGAGCGCGCAGCAGAGTTTGCTGTCGCTGCAGAGCACGCAGTGGGTCAGCAGCGTCGGCCTGATCGCCGCGCTGGGCGGTGGCTGGCAGGCGGATACGCGGTAAAACCAGGTCGCCATGAATGGCCCTTTGCCGCAGCTGACGCGCCAGCGCCTCTGGCAAATGAGCCCTTTTTAGCAGCACTCACTGAAGCTTCGGAGCAGGCCGGGGACGCTTTTGGGCCGGCAATCCGCAGCGCTGAACGAAGCGAGGAAGCCAGGAGAGCCCGCAGGACGCGGGCGAAATGCGGAGCCGGGACAAGGAAGTCCCGTCTCCGCCGGTCCGTCAGGCAAACGAGCGAAGTGAAGGCACCGCGCTAGCGGCGCGAGGACCGCCGGACCAAAAGTGGCCCCGGCCTGCGCACTCATCGTTGGCTTAACTGACAAGCATTACGCCATGAATGGCGGCCCTACGACCGCTATTGCGTTTAAATCACCACGCCACTTGTCGAAAATCCCCAGATCCTGCATCGTAAGAGCCATTTTTTACGATTGCTAAGGAGCTGGCATGCTACTCACTTTTTTCCGTTTCCTGTTCCGCCTGCTGTGGCGTGTGGAACTGCGCGGCGACCTCGCGGCACTGCATAAAGAGAAAGTGCTGATCACCCCCAATCACACGTCGTTTCTGGATGGGGTATTACTGGCGCTGTTTCTGCCGATCAAACCGGTGTTCGCGGTCTATTCCTCGATCAGCGATCAATGGTTTATGCGTCTGCTGAAGCCGATCATCGACTTCGTTCCGCTCGATCCCACCAAGCCGATGTCGATCAAACATCTGGTGCGCATGATCAATCAGGGCCGTCCGGTGGTGATCTTCCCCGAAGGGCGCATCACCGTGACCGGATCGCTGATGAAGATCTACAGCGGCGCCGGCTTTGTGGCGGCGAAATCCGGTGCCACCGTGGTGCCGATGCGTATCGAAGGCGCGGAATATACGCCGTTTGGTCGTCTGGCGGGCGTGTTTAAACGGCGCCTGTTCCCGCGCATCACCTTAACGGTGCTGCCGCCAACGGTAATCCCGATGCCTGAAGCCAGGCGCGCGCGCGATCGTCGCACGCTGGCGGGCGAGCACCTGCATCATGTGATGATGGAAGCCCGCATGGCGGTGCGTCCACGTGAGACGCTGTTCGAAGCTTTCCTCAATGCGCGTCAGCGTTATGGCGCGATGAAGCCGTGTATCGAAGACGTCAACTTCAAACCGGATAGCTACACCGGTTTGCTGAAGAAAGCGCTTGGCGTGGGCCGCATTCTGGAGCGCTACAGTCAGCAAGGTGAATACGTCGGTCTGCTGCTGCCGAACGCCACGGTGACGGCGGCGGCGATTCTCGGTGCCTCGCTGCGCGGGCGCATTCCGGCGATGCTCAACTACACCGCAGGCGTGAATGGCATGCGTGCGGCGTTGACCGCATCGCAGGTGAAAACCGTGTTTACCTCGCGGCAGTTCCTCGAAAAAGGCAACCTGTGGCACTTGCCGCAGGGACTGACCGAAGTGCAGTGGATCTATCTGGAAGATCTGAAAGATACCGTTACGCTGCAGGACAAATTGTGGATTGTGGCGCATCTGCTGATGCCGCGCCGTGCGCTGGTGGCGCAGCAGCCGGAAGATGCGGCGATGGTGCTGTTTACCTCCGGTTCGGAAGGCCATCCCAAAGGTGTGGTGCACTCGCATAAAAGTCTGTTGGCGAACGTTGAGCAGATTCGTACCGTGGCGGATTTTACCCCGCGTGACCGCTTTATGTCGGCGCTGCCGCTGTTCCATGCTTTCGGTTTAACCGTTGGCCTGTTTACCCCGTTGCTGACCGGTGCGCAGGTGTTTCTCTATCCGAGCCCGCTGCATTACCGCATCGTGCCGGAGCTGGTTTACGACCGTAACTGCACCGTGCTGTTTGGTACCTCAACCTTCCTTGGCAACTATGCGCGTTTCGCCAGCCCGTACGATTTTGCGCGTCTGCGCTATGTGGTGGCGGGCGCGGAAAAACTGCAGGAAGCGACGCGTCAGATCTACATGGAAAAATACGGCATCCGTATTCTCGAAGGCTACGGCGTGACGGAGTGCGCACCGGTGGTGGCGATCAACGTGCCGATGGCGGCGAAAAATCACACCGTGGGCCGCATTCTGCCGGGCATGGATTCGCGTCTGATTTCGGTGCCGGGCATTGAGCAGGGCGGTCGCCTGCAGCTGCGCGGTCCGAACGTGATGAACGGGTATCTGCGCGTGGAAAATCCAGGCGTGCTGGAAGTCCCGGTCGCCGATAACGGCGAAGGCGAGATGGAAGCGGGCTGGTACGACACCGGCGATATCGTCAGCTTTGATGAAGGCGGTTTCTGCCAGATTCAGGGCCGTGCGAAACGCTTCGCCAAAATTGCCGGTGAGATGGTGTCGCTGGAGATTGTGGAGCAGATTGCGCTGAAAGCCTCTAACGAGAAGCAACATGCGGCGTCGCTGCGTCCGGACGGTAATCGAGGTGAGGCCTTGGTGCTGTTTACTACCGACAGCGAGTTGGGCCGCGAAACGCTGCTGAAAGCGGCGCGTGAAATTGGCGCGCCGGAACTGGCGGTGCCGCGTGATATCCGCGTGATGAAACAGCTGCCGATGCTGGGCAGCGGCAAACCGGACTATGTCAGCCTGAAGCAGCTGGCGGAAGAGGAGCAGGCATGAGCCAGGCGTTAAATAAGGATGCACCGCTGTTATCGCGCAACATGCTGGCGGTGATTGTGGCGCAGTTCTTCTCGGCATTTGGCGACAACGCGCTGTTGTTTGTGACGCTGGCGGTGCTGAAAAATCAGTTCTATCCGGACTGGAGTCAGCCGATCCTGCAAATGCTGTTTGTGGCCACTTACATTCTGCTCGCGCCGTTCGTGGGGCAGATGGCGGATAGCTTTGCCAAAGGTCGGGTAATGATGTTCGCCAACAGTCTTAAGCTGCTCGGCGCGCTGGTTATCTGTTTCGGCTTCAATCCGTTCCTCGGCTATACGCTGGTGGGGATTGGCGCGGCATCCTATTCGCCGGCCAAGTACGGCATCCTGACGGAGATCACCAGCGGTGAACGGCTGGTAAAAGCCAACGGCTTAATGGAAGGTTCGACCATTGCGGCGATTCTGCTGGGTTCGGTGGCGGGCGGTATTCTGGCGGACTGGAACCTGGTCGCCGCGCTGGTGGTGTGTGCCATGACCTATGCGATGGCGGTGGTGGCGAACATCTTTATTCCGCGCCTGACGGCAGCGCGTCCCGGTCAGAGCTGGCATTTTGGCGCCATGCTGCGCAGTTTCATCGCGGCCACTAAGCTGCTGTGGCGCAACGGCGAAACGCGCTTCTCGCTGCTCGGCACCAGCTTGTTCTGGGGCGCGGGCGTGACGCTGCGTTTCCTGCTGGTGCTGTGGGTGCCGGTGGCGCTCGGCATCAGCGATAACAAAACCCCGACCACGCTGAATGCCATGGTGGCGATTGGCATCGTGATTGGTGCGGCAGCGGCAGCGAAGCTGGTGACGCTGCAAACCGTGCGTCGCTGCATGCCAGCCGGTGTGCTGATTGGCGTGATGGTGGTGGTGTTCGCGTTGCAAACCAGCTTGCTCAATGCCTATCTGGTTTTGATGCTGATTGGTGCGCTGGGTGGTTTCTTCGTGGTACCGCTCAATGCGCTGCTGCAGGAGCGTGGCAAGGCGTCCGTGGGTTCGGGCAACGCGATTGCGGTGCAAAATCTCGGTGAGAATACCGCGATGTTACTAATGCTGGGATTGTATACCGTGGCGATTAAGCTGGGCGCGCCTGCGGTGGCGACCGGCGTCGGATTCGGCGCGATTTTCGCCGTGGCGATTGCGGTGTTGTGGTGGAAAGCGCGGCGGTAGATGGTGAGGTAATTAATAAGGTCGCCATGAATGGCGACCTTACGGTTTTACGGGGCCGGATAGGTAAACTGGCGATGAATCGCTTCCAGTTCCTCTAACACATCGGCGTTCAGCGTCAGATTGAAACTCTCAACGTTAATCTTCAACTGCTCCAGCGTGGTGGCGCCCAGCAAGGTGCTGGCGACAAACGGCTGTTGACGCACATACGCCAGCGCCATCTGCGACGGATCCATATTGTGCTTCTGCGCCAGCGCAACATAGGCAGCAATCGCCTGCTGTGACTGATCGCCGCTGTAGCGGGTAAAGCGGCTAAACAGCGTATTGCGCGCACCGGCGGGTTTCGCACCGTTCAGGTATTTGCCACTCAACGTACCAAACGCCAGGCTGGAATACGCCAGCAACTCGACGCCTTCATGCTGGCTGATCTCCGCTAAACCAACCTCGAAGCTGCGGTTCAGCAGGCTGTACGGGTTCTGGATGGTGACAATACGCGGCAGCTCATGCTTTTCAGCCAACTGCAGATAACGCATCACGCCCCACGCAGTTTCGTTCGACACGCCAATGTAGCGAATCTTACCGGCGCGCACCTGTTCGGTCAGCGCTTCCAGCGTTTCCAGCAGCGTCACCGGCACGCTGGAATCGGTGTATTGATAGCCCAGCTTGCCGAAGTAGTTGGTCTGACGCTGCGGCCAGTGCAGCTGATAGAGATCGAGATAATCGGTGTTCAGACGTTTCAGGCTGGCATCCAGCGCTTCGCGGATGTTTTTGCGATCCAGCGCCTGGTTCGGGCGAATCGACGCATCCGCGCCGCGTACCGGACCGGCTACTTTGCTGGCGAGGATGATTTTGTCACGGCTGCCGCGCTTCTTCAGCCAGCTACCAATGTATTGTTCGGTTAATCCCTGGGTTTCCGGGCGCGGCGGCACCGGATACATTTCTGCGGTATCAATCAGGTTGATGCCACTGCTAACCGCGTAATCAAGTTGTGCGTGGGCGTCGGCTTCGCTGTTCTGCTCACCAAACGTCATGGTTCCAAGCCCCAGCTGACTCACTTCCAGCGTGCTATGGGGAATACGGTGATAGTGCATGTGCCGGCATCCTTTTTTCATTATGAAAGGGAATGTTGTGTCCTTTGGGACTATAGCGTGTGAAGCGGCGCGGAAGGAAGAGGGGAAAGTTCGGGAAATCGCCTGCACAAGGGGAAAACGCGTGCAGGCAGGGCAATTTGGCACTTAACGCTCAATGATGGTTGAAACCTCGTCACCATTGATCTGCATCTGATGGCCTTGCTCATCGGTGTACTGTACCAATCCGGTCTCTTTATCGATGGCGGGTTTGCCATCTGTCATGATCATGCGGCCATCTTTGGTCGCCATGACGTAATCACTGCTACAACCACTCAATAACAGCGTCACCAAGGTTAAACCTACTGCACTCACCAACCCTTTCATTCTTATCTCCTTCTCGCGACGTCAACAGCAAAAGTGTAGTAATAAATGCTTTCGTCGTTAGGAGTAATCGCATCATTCCTAAAATTATCGGCAGCAATATGCATTTACAGTAAAAAATGTCGCGCCAAAAGCGGACCGGTGAAGCTCTTCTTCAGATAAAAGCCGCGCGGCAGCGTCATGATCGGCTCGCCGTGTTCGCCAATCGCTTCGGTCAACGCTTTGCTGTTGGCGGCTTTAGGGCGGATTTGCAGCCAGGCACCGTGACGTGCGGTGATGCGCTCCACCTGACCGAGCACAATCATATCCATCAACTCTTCCCAGTCTTCGCGCAGCTGTTGCTCCTCTTCTGCACTCGGATGCCACAGCAGCGGCGAACCGACGCGGCGTTCGGCCAGCGGCAAAGCACGATCGCCTTCGATCGGGATCCACAGCACCCGCGCCAGTTTGTGCCGCACATGGCTGGTTTGCCAGGTTACGCCGCTATTGCCGGTTAACGGCGCGACGCACACGAAGGTGGTTTCCAGCGGTTTACCCTGCGCATCTACCGGAATCGTTTTCAGCTCAATGCCGAGATGGGCGAAATCCTGCTCGGCTTTGCTGCCAGCGCTGGCACCCAAATGCAGCTCTAACAGCATGCCAACCCAGCCTTTATCGCGTTTCAAATCTGCCGGAATCGGCAGGTTAATCTGCGCCGCCAGCGCGGCAAAGGTCTGTCCCGCCAGCTGCTGTGCGCGCTGCAGTAATTCCGCTTCGTTTTCAGGTGGCGATGGCAATAACGGTGAGAAGTGCATGCTAAAACCTACATTGTTTAAAGAGTGAACAGTAAACGCGAGCCGGGTTTGTCCACATGGCAGTTAGTTGAATAAAGGTGATAATAGCATGATTCAGCATGCTTTTTTATTTCAATAGAATGGGACGATCCAGTGATATGGCCCGGTTATCCCAGCTTGTTATCGACAATGAACAGGTGTTGAACCTGGTTATCCACAGAAAAGTGGGGTAACACCCTTTTGGCCATACCCCTGTTTCCATTTACAGCCTTGACTTTCGCGTTTTGAACGCTTTTTTTCCTTTCTTTGACCAGGTTTAGGGCATTCTCTGTGGATAAAAACGTCGGTGATGGATCTTTAACCGATCGAAAAAACTGAGCGGAGTATAACTACGGATCCTGGTAACGATTTAACGGTTAATAAGTCATATCCCGATGAATATGATGATTTTTTTGCGTATTGTTATGTTGGGTGATGAGATTTATCCGAAGGGGTTATTCAATTCATTCCCGTGTTCTGCACAAAGCTATCCACAGAAAAGGTGAATAAGATCGCCGATAAATGGGGGCATCTGTTTATAACTTGGCTAATCTCTGTGAGTTATCCTGTTTTTATTCCGCCTGCGGCCCGCTATCCAGTGGTTTACCGCCTGTAAGGAGTGTGAAACAATCAGGCTATTCAAATTTAGCTTTGAGGTAGTCCAGTGATCGATGATGATGGCTACCGCCCGAATGTTGGTATCGTAATCTGTAACAGGCAAGGACAAGTGTTGTGGGCCAGGCGCTTTGGACAGCACTCCTGGCAATTTCCTCAGGGAGGCATCAATCCGGGTGAAACTGCTGAACAGGCGATGTATCGCGAGCTGTTCGAAGAAGTGGGTTTACACCGCAAAGATGTTCGAATACTTGCTTCAACCCGAAACTGGTTACGCTACAAGTTGCCAAAACGTTTGGTGCGTTGGGACACAAAGCCGGTGTGTATCGGCCAGAAACAAAAGTGGTTTCTTCTGCAGTTGATGTGCAGTGACGCGGAAATCAATGTGCAGCACAGCAGCACGCCCGAGTTTGATGGTTGGCGCTGGGTTAGCTTCTGGTATCCGGTACGTCAGGTGGTCTCTTTCAAGCGCGATGTATATCGCCGCGTAATGAAAGAATTCGCGGGCGTAGTGATGTCTATGCAGGAGAGTGCGGGGCAGCGTAATAATGCCGCCCAACGACGTAAAAGAGGATAGGCCACGCCCTTTATGCTCACTCAGTTACGCGAAATAGTAGAGAAAGTGGCGAGTGCTCCACGTCTGAATGAAGCACTCGACATTCTGGTAAACGAAATTTGCCTTGCGATGGAAACCGAGGTTTGCTCGGTTTATCTCGCCGATCACGATCGTCGTTGCTACTACCTGATGGCGACACGCGGGCTAAAAAAGCCGCGTGGTCGTACGGTCACGCTGGCGTTTGACGAAGGCATTGTTGGCCTCGTTGGACGCTTAGCCGAGCCGATCAACCTCGCCGACGCGCAGAGCCATCCCAGCTTCAAATACATTCCTTCTGTTAAAGAGGAGCGTTATCGCTCCTTCCTCGGCGTGCCGATTATCAGCCGCCGCCAGCTGCTTGGCGTGTTGGTTATCCAGCAGCGCGAACACCGTCAGTTTGATGAAAGCGAAGAGTCATTCCTCGTCACGCTCGCCACGCAAATGGCGGGATTGCTGTCGCAGTCGCAGCTCGGTCAACTGTTTGGTCAATTCCGTCAGACGCGGGTAAAAGCGATTGCCGCTGCGCCGGGCGTGGCGGTCGCGCCGGGTTGGGTAGATGAAACCCAGCCGCTGCTCGATCAGGTTTCTGCTGCGTCCACGCTTGACGTGCAGCGCGAACGCGAGCGTCTGGTGCTGGCGATGGGCGAGGCCGGCAACGAATTCCGCCGCTTCAGTAAACGCTTTGCTGCCAGCGTGCAGAAAGAGAGCGCGGCGATCTTCGATCTCTATTCGCACCTGCTTACCGATGCGCGGCTGAAAAAGGATCTGTTTGATGAGATCGAGCGCGGATCGGTAGCGGAGTGGGCGGTAAAAACGGTGATCGAGAAGTTCGCCGAGCAATTCGCCAATTTGCAGGATCAATATCTACGCGAGCGCGCCGGCGATCTACGCGTGCTCGGTCAACGTCTGCTGTTCCACCTCGATGATTCGCTGGTCGGCACCAATGCCTGGCCGGAACGCTTCGTGTTAGTCGCGGATGAACTCACTGCCACCACGCTGGCTGAATTGCCGCAGGAGCGTCTGGCGGGCGTGGTGGTGCGCGACGGTGCCGCCAACTCGCATGCGGCGATTTTGACGCGCGCGATGGGCATTCCCACCGTGATGGGCGCCGATATCCTGCCGGCGCAGCTTAACAAGCGCTTGCTGATTGTTGATGGTTATCGCGGCGAAGTGCTGATCGATCCGGAACCGGTGCTGGTGCAGGAGTATCAGCGCTTAATCAGCGAAGAGAACGCGCTGAGCAAAATGGCCGAAGGCGTGGTCGAGCAGCCCGGCGAGCTGAAAAGCGGTGAGCGCGTTCAGGTGATGCTGAATGCCGGCCTCAGCCCGGAACACGAGCAGGCGCTGGATAACTGGGTGGATGGCATTGGCCTGTATCGTACTGAAATTCCGTTCATGCTGCATAACGGCTTCCCGTCCGAAGAGGAGCAGGTGGCGCAGTATCAGGGCATGCTGCAGCTGTTCTACGACAAACCGGTGACGCTGCGTACGCTGGATGTCGGCGCGGATAAACAGCTGCCGTATATGCCGATCAGCGAAGAGAATCCCTGCCTTGGCTGGCGTGGCATTCGCTTAACGCTCGATCAGCCGGAAATCTTCCTGGTGCAGGTGCGCGCCATGCTGCGTGCCAACGTGGCGTCCGGCAACCTGAGCATTCTGCTGCCGATGATCAGCCATATCGATGAGATCGATGATGCGCGTCGTCTGATTGATCGCGCTGGCCGCGAAGTGGAAGAGATGCTCGGCTATGTGATTCCCAAGCCGCGCATTGGCATCATGATTGAAGTACCGTCGATGTTGTTTATGATCCCGCATCTGGCGGATCGCGTCGATTTTGTCTCGGTTGGCACCAACGATTTGACGCAATATCTGCTGGCGGTTGATCGCAACAACACGCGCGTGGCGAACCTGTATGATTCGCTGCATCCGGCGATGCTGCGGGCGCTGCACACGATTGCCAGCGAAGCCCGCCAGGCCAAGCTGGAGCTCTGTTTGTGTGGTGAAATGGCTGGCGATCCAATGTGTGTCGCGCTGTTAGTGGGCATGGGATATCACCATCTCAGCATGAACGGCAAGAACGTGCCGCGGGTGAAATATCTGCTGCGCCATCTCGATTTTGAAGAGGCGCAGAAGCTCAGCGAGCATGGACTGGCCGCGCATACCGCCTCGGAAGTGCGCCATCTGGTCTCCACCTTTATGGAGCGCCGTGGTTTAGGCGGTTTGATTCGCGGCGGGCGTTAACGGTTACAACTTCACGACCTGTAAAAAAAAGTGGCTGTGCTATGATGCGCAGCCTTTTATTGTCCCGTTTCAGGGCAGAAAAATGATGGTGAAAGATGACTGACGGCTATATTTCGTTTCCCCAATTCGATCCGGTAATTTTCTCTATCGGACCGGTTTCGCTCCACTGGTACGGCTTGATGTATCTGGTGGGCTTTGTATTTGCTATGTGGCTGGCGACGCGACGCGCCAACAAACCTGGCAGCGGCTGGAAAAAAGAGGAAGTGGAAAACCTGCTGTATGCGGGCTTCCTCGGCGTATTCCTCGGTGGACGTATCGGCTATGTGTTGTTCTACAACCTGCCGTTGTTCCTGGAGAATCCGCTGTATCTGTTTAAGGTCTGGGATGGCGGCATGTCGTTCCACGGCGGCCTGATTGGTGTGATTGTGGTGATGCTGATTTTCGCACGCCGTACCAAGCGCACGTTCTTCCAGGTAGCGGATTTCATTGCACCGCTGATCCCGTTTGGTTTGGGTGCCGGTCGTCTCGGTAACTTCATCAACGGCGAACTGTGGGGCCGCGTGGCGCCTGATTTCAAATACGCGATGTTGTTCCCCGGTTCACGCAGCGAAGATATCGCGCTGGCAGCCAACAATCCGCAGTACCGGGAATTGCTGAACACCTACGGCGTGCTGCCGCGTCATGCGTCGCAGCTGTATGAGCTGTGCCTCGAAGGCATCGTGCTGTTCATCATTCTCAACCTGTTTATTCGCAAGCCGCGCCCCATGGGCAGCGTCTCGGGCCTGTTCCTGATCGGCTACGGCGCATTCCGCATCATCGTGGAGTTCTTCCGTCAGCCGGATGCGCAGCTTGGTCTGTTTGAAGGCGGCGTCAGCATGGGGCAGATTCTGTCGATCCCAATGATTCTGGCCGGTGTAATTATGATGATCTGGGCGTATCGTCGTCGCCCGCAGCAACAAACTCGTGAGGTAAAATGAAACAGTATCTGGACCTAATGCAACATGTGCTGAATGAAGGCGCAGAAAAGGCCGACCGTACCGGTACCGGCACGCTCTCCATCTTTGGCCACCAGATGCGTTTCAATTTGCAGGATGGTTTTCCGCTGGTCACCACCAAGAAAGTGCACCTGCGCTCGATCATTCATGAGCTGTTGTGGTTTCTGAAAGGTGAGACCAACATCGGTTACCTGAAAGAGAACAAGGTCACCATCTGGGACGAATGGGCCGATGAGAACGGCGATCTCGGCCCGGTCTACGGCAAGCAGTGGCGCAGCTGGGGCAGCGCCTCGGGTGAAGAGATTGATCAAATCAGTAAAGTGATTGAGCAGCTGAAGCGTGACCCCGATTCGCGTCGCATCATTGTCTCGGCGTGGAACGTGGGCGAGCTGGATCACATGGCTCTGGCGCCTTGCCACGCCTTCTTCCAGTTCTACGTGGCCAACGGCAAGCTCTCTTGCCAGCTCTATCAGCGCTCATGCGATATCTTCCTTGGTCTGCCATTCAACATCGCCAGCTACGCGCTGCTGGTGCATATGGTGGCGCAGCAGTGCGATCTTGAAGTGGGCGATTTTGTCTGGACCGGTGGCGATACGCATCTGTACAGCAACCATTTAGAGCAGGCGCGCCTGCAATTAACGCGTGAGCCGCGTCCGTTGCCTAAGCTGGTAATCAAGCGTAAACCGTCCTCTATCTTTGATTATCAGTTCGATGATTTCGAGATTGAAGGCTACGATCCGCACCCAGCGATTAAAGCGCCCGTCGCCATTTAACGCCACTCCCGCAAGGTCGCCATTCATGGCGACCACGCCCATATCGCACCACAATCCTGAATCCGTCTCACAAAACGCTTTATCTCTCTGCACCTCTCCACGATTTCCTGCGCAACGTTTCCCAACGTCGATTTCTCTCCCTTGTTGAACTTCATGATGCTGGGCACATTACCCGCCATGAACAGAAACGATAACCACGGCTTCACTTTGCCCGAACTGTTATTGGTGATGGTGATCGCCGGCATACTTAGCGTCGGCGCGCTGCAAGGTTGGCAGCGCTGGCAGCAATATCAACAGCTGCGCGACAGCGTACTGCAACTGCAGGGATTTCTTCTGCGCTTGCGCGCCCATGCTAACTGGCACAATCGCGATCTCACGCTGTGGGTACAGAGCGGTGAAAACGGCTGTCTTGGCGCAGGACCTAAACCTGCAGAAGGCTGCGCACTGCCCTCGCGCTGGTTATTTAAACCGCCGCACGACAGCGTGCGCCTTGTCGGCATCAATGGTGACGTCGGTTTTTACGGTCGGCGTGATGTCGCGCGTCCTGGCAGCATCGATCTCGCCAGTGCGGCGGGGCGCTGGCGCTTAATTATCTCCGCCAGAGCGCGCATCCGTGCCTGTCAGCCGGGAGAGAAAGGATGCGAATAACACAACGCGGATTCAGCCTGCTGGAGATGCTGATTGCCATGGCGATTGGCGCGGTACTGATGATCAGCGTCGGGCGATTTTTACCGCTGCTGCTGGAGCAGAATCTGCGCCTGCAACAGCGCGTAAAGTTACAGCAGGAGCTGCAGCAGATCGCCAATACGCTGCAAAAAGCGCTGCGCCGAGCCGGCTATTGCCACGGCCAGTGCAGCGGTTCGGCGCTAACGATTGCCGCCAGCGGCAGCTGCGTTTTACTGCGCTGGGATGAGAACAGCAACGGGCGCTGGGAAGGCATGGGCCATAGCGAAAGTGACTATTACGGCTATCGGCTGCGCAGCGGACAGCTTGAAATGCAGCGCGGCGTGGATGAGTGCAACAGCAGCGGCTGGGAGAAACTCTCCGATCCGGCATTTCTCACCATCGATGCCTTCAAGCTTGAACGGCAGGGATCGCGTCTGGTGCTGCAACTGGCGGGACACGCTAACAGCCAAAGCGTAGAGCTGGCAAGCTGGATAGAAGGAATCAATCTGTGAAGCAGCGCGGCAATAGCACGCTGGGTATGGTGCTGATGATGTTACTGATGGGCGGATTGACGCTACACGCCACGCGAACGCAGCTCTCGCAAGGCATGGTGTTAGTGGCTGATGAGCAGCTGCACAGTCAGGATTTCTGGCAGGCGCAGGCGGCGTTAATGTGGGGCAGCGTGCAAAACTGGCCGCAGGCCACCGGCTGGCAATGTCAGCAATGGACAGCAGAACAGTGGCAAAGCTGCCTGCTACGAATGGAGGATGACAATGCGTTGTTATCGGGACATGGAGAAGGGCGCGCGCTGTGGCTCTATCGTTGGGTATCCATCCCCAACACGCAACCCCAGCCGCAAGCGCATGGCTGGATCGATTACTGCCCGCTGTCGCAGCCGGCGCTGTGCCAGCCAGAAGCAGCAGGGCTTTAGCCTGGCGGAAACGCTGGTGGCGATGCTGTTGCTGGCGATGACCATCAGCACATTACTGCAATATCATCGCGCGCTGGCGCTGGGGTTTAGCCAGCAGTGGCAGCAGCGTCAGGCGTGGCGCGTTGCCGGCCAGGCGTTGCTTGGCCGTGACGTTGAGGGATGGCAGAGTCAGCGCCAGCAGCAGAGCCTGGCGGGCGGCTGCACGCTGGAGCGCGTCACGGTTACGGGGCCACAGCAGCGTTCCGCCTCACTGGCGCAGCTCAATTGCCACTAGCGGTAGGCATCGCAGGTGATAAACGGTAGAGTGGCTCGGCTGCGTTGTTGTCTTGTGTTTAGGAGAAATATGTTCCGGGTCTATCACTCTAATCAGCTTGATCTGTTGAAAAATCTGGCAGGTATTCTGATTGAAAATCAACCGCTGACCGATCCGCTGGCGGCTGAACAGGTGCTGGTACAAAGCCCAGGCATGGCGCAGTGGCTGCAAATGGAACTGGCTAACAGTTTCGGCATTGCCGCCAACATTGATTTCCCGCTGCCTGCGAGCTTCATC
This sequence comes from Pantoea sp. y20, assembly GCF_054903455.1. Taxonomy (NCBI): domain Bacteria; kingdom Pseudomonadati; phylum Pseudomonadota; class Gammaproteobacteria; order Enterobacterales; family Erwiniaceae; genus Pantoea; species Pantoea sp. y20. The sequence goes on along the minus strand of NZ_CM142816.1, from coordinate 3,295,825 downwards.
TGGAACATGTTCGTTAAGGTGCTGCCCGATATTCCTGAAGAGAGCGCCTTCACCAAGGCCAGCATGAGCTGGAAGCTGATGCATCGCTTGCCAACTTTGCTGGAGCAGGACGCTTTCCAGCCGCTGCGTCACTACCTCAATGATGACGACGACAAGCGCAAGCTGTATCAGCTCAGCGCCCGTGTTGCCGATCTGTTTGACCAATATCTGGTGTATCGCTCGGACTGGCTCAACAGCTGGGAGCGCGGTGAACGGATTGATGGCTTAGGCGAATCGCAGCAGTGGCAGGCGCTGCTGTGGTGCGATCTGGTTAACTTTACCGAAAGCCTGGGTCAGCCGATGTGGCATCGCGCTAACCTCTATGCGCGCTTTATCCAAAAGCTGGAACAGGCGCAAATGCCGCCGCCGGGCTTGCCGCAGCGCGTGTTTATTTGCGGTATCTCCGCGCTGCCGCCGGTTTATTTGCAGGCGTTGGAAGCGCTGGGCCGTCACATTGATATCCATCTGCTGTTCACCAATCCCTGCCGTCACTATTGGGGCGACATTCAGGATTATGCCTTTTTGGCGAAGCTGCAAAGCCGCCAGCGTCGCCGCATCCAGTCGGATGAGCTGCAGCCGCTGTTCCGCGATCCGGCTAGCGCGTCAGCATTGTTTAACGATATCGGCGAGCAGCAGTTGACCAATCCGCTGCTGGCGTCATGGGGCAAGCTGGGGCGCGATAACCTGTATCTGCTGAGCCAGATGGAATCCGCCGCCAACGACATTGATGCTTTCGTCGAGGTGCCTCAAGACAATCTGCTGCACAGCTTGCAAGCGGATCTGCTCAATCTGGACGATAAAGCGATCATTGGCCTCAACGCCGGTGAGCTGGCGAACAGCGCCGAAAAACGCCTGCTTGATCCTGAAGATCGCTCGATCACGCTGCAGGTGTGCCACAGTGCACAGCGTGAAGTTGAAGTGCTGCAGGATCATCTGCTCACGCTGATGGAAGCCCATCCCGAACTCAAGCCGCGCGACATCATCGTGATGGTGGCGGATATCGACAGCTACGCCCCTTTTATTCAGGCCGCTTTTGCCAGCGCGCCGAGCGAACGCTATTTGCCGTTCGCCATTTCCGACCGCCGCGCCAGTCAGGCGCACCCGGCAATTCTGGCGCTGCTCAGCTTGCTGTCGCTGCCTGAAAGTCGCTTTGCCTCCGAAGATGTGCTGGCGCTGCTTGAGGTTCCCGCATTAGCGCAGCGCTTCTCGGTGGATGAAAGCGGGCTGCGCCTGCTGCGCCGCTGGGTGATGGAATCCGGCATTCGCTGGGGACTGGACGATGCCAGCGTGGAAGCGCTGGCGCTGCCGGTAACCGGACAACACACCTGGCGCTTCGGCCTGCAGCGTATGCTGCTCGGCTATGCGCTGGAGAGCCGCAACGGCGACTGGCAAGGGATCCTGCCGTATGACGAATCCAGCGGTTTGATCGCTGAGCTGGCGGGGCATCTGGCGGAACTGCTATCGCGACTCGAAGAGTGGCGTGCGCGTCTGGCAGAAGAGCGCACGTTAGCGGAGTGGCAGCCGCTGTGTCGTGAGTTGATTGAGTGCTTCTTTAGCGGAGACGCCGAAAGTGAAGCCGCGCTGCTGCTGGTGGAAACACAGTGGAAACAGATTATCGAGCAGGGCATGCAGGCGGCCTATCAACAGCCGATTCCGGTTACGCTGCTGCGTGATGAGCTGCGTTCACGCCTCGATCAACAGCGTATCAGCCAGCGTTTCCTCGCCGGTCCCATCAACTTCTGTACGCTGATGCCGATGCGTTCGATTCCCTTCAAAGTGGTGTGTTTGCTGGGCATGAACGATGGCGTCTATCCGCGCACCTTAGCGCCGCTGGGTTTCGACCTGATGCAGCAACAGATGCGCAAAGGCGACCGTAGCCGCCGCGATGATGATCGCTATCTGTTCCTTGAAGCGCTGATCTCGGCGCAGCAGCAGCTCTATATCAGTTACATCGGCCGGGCGATTCAGGACAACACCGAGCGCTATCCATCGGTATTAGTGAGCGAGCTGGTTGATTACTTGGGGCAGAGCTTCTGTCTGCCGGGTGATGAAGCGCTCGAACCCGATATCAGCGAGCAGCGCGTGCGCGAACATCTGCAAAAGCTGCATAGCCGCATGCCGTTTGCCGCAGAGAACTTCCAGCCGGGCGCACACGGGCAAAGCTTTGCTGCGGAGTGGTTGCCCGCAGCCACCGGCAGCGGCGTGGCACAGCCGGATTTTGTACAGCCCTTGCTGCCTGCACCGATAGAAACCTTGTCGCTGGAGCAACTACTGCGTTTCTGGCGCCATCCGGTGCGCGCCTGGTTTCAGCAGCGCTTGGGGGTGGCTTTCTGGATGGAAGAGAGCGAGCTGCCCGACAGCGAACCGTTCGCGCCTGACAGCCTGGAACGCTACCAAATCAACGCCCAATTGCTGAATACGTTGGTCAACGGTGACGATCCGGCGCAGCTGTATGCGCGTCACCGCGCCGCTGGCAATCTGCCTTATGGCGCGTTCGGGGAACTTTTCTGGCAGAGCCAAACCGAAGAGATGCAGGAAGTGGCCGCCGAGGTGAGTGGTCAACGCCAGCCCGCTGAAAGTTGGGAAATCAATCTGACGATCGGCGCAGTGCAATTGACCGGCTGGCTGACGCAGGTGCAAGCTGATGGCCTGCTGCGCTGGCGTCCGGGCGTGCTGAACATGAACGATGGTCTGCTGCTATGGCTGGAACATCTGGTGTATTGCGCGTTGGGCGGCAGCGGTGAAAGCCGCATGTACGGCCGTAAACAGAGTCACTGGCGCTTCGCGGCGCTGCCTGCTGAACAGGCGCTGTCGTTTCTGCATGCGTATGTTGCGGGTTACCAGGCCGGATTAGTCGAGCCGCTGATGCTGCTGAATAAATCCGGCGGAGCCTGGCTGGAAGCGAGCTTTGATAGCAAGTCGCAGCAGTTGCTGGAAGACGAAGCCACGCAGAAAAAGGCACTTAACAAATTACTGCAAGCCTGGCAGGGTGGTTTCCAGGTGGAAGGCGAGGGCAGCGATCCCTATCTGCAACGCCTGAGTCGGTCTTTGGACGATGATGCCGTGCAGGCGATTACTGCCGCCGCACGCCAATGGTATTTGCCGGTGCGCCTGGCGCATCAAAATGATGAATAGCAAGGGGATACGGCCTCGTTTGAGGTTGTTCCTGACACGATAAGAAAGTTTGTCTATTTCACCGCTGGGCACACAGCCAGCGGAAAAGGGTAATGTAAGGGGTTTAAATGCGGATTTACGCACGCTGGATTGGAGCGCTGCTGCTGAGCACGTTAGCGCTGAATGCCTTTGCCGATACCGATCGCGGCTGGCAACCCATCAATGACACCATTCGTAAAAGCGATCACGATCCACGCCGTTATCAGGCGATTACGTTAAACAACGGTATGATCGTGCTGCTGGTCTGGGATGCCGAAGCGCCTAAATCGCTGGCGGCGCTGACCTTACCGATCGGTTCGCTGGATGATCCTAATCAGCAGCTGGGTCTGGCGCACTATCTCGAACACATGGTGTTAATGGGCTCAAAGCGTTATCCGCAGCCTGATAATCTCGCCGAATTCCTGAAAAAAAATGGTGGCAGCCACAATGCCAGCACCGCGTCGTATCGCACGGCGTTCTATCTGGAAGTGGAAAACAGCGCGTTGCAGCCCGCAGTTGATCGTCTGGCCGATGCGATTGCTGAACCGCTGCTCGATCCGGTTAATGCCGATCGTGAACGCCATGCGGTTAACGCAGAACTGACCATGGCTCGCTCACGCGATGGCTTGCGTATGGCACAGGTGGGTGCAGAAACTCTCAACCCTGCGCATCCCGGCTCGCGCTATTCCGGTGGCAACCTTGATACGTTGAGTGACAAGCCGGACAGCAAATTGCATCAGGCGCTGACCGATTTTTATCACAGCCACTACTCCGCCAATCTGATGAAGGCGGTGATTTACAGCAACAAACCGCTGCCAGAGATGGCCGACATTGCGGCAAAAACCTTTGGTCGTGTGGCTAATCATCAAACGACGGTGCCAGAGATTGACGTGCCGGTAGTGACCGACGCGCAGAAGGGCATCATTATCCATTACGTGCCCGCACAGCCGCGCAAGCAGTTGAAAATTGAGTTCCGCATCCCGAACAACAGCGGCCAGTTCCGTAGTAAAACCGATACGCTGATCAGCTACATTCTGGGCAACCGCAGCAAAAACACCCTCAACGACTGGCTGCAAAAGCAAGGGCTGGCGGATGGCGTCAGCGCCGGTGCAGACCCGATGACCGAGCGCAACAGCGGCGTCTTCGCTATCAGCGTGTCGTTAACCGACAAAGGTCTGGCGCAGCGCGATGAAGTGGTGGCTGCGGTGTTCAACTACCTTGATATGCTGCGCACCAAAGGCATCAGTAAAGAATACTTCGATGAAGTCTCCCACGTGCTGGCGCTGGATTTCCGCTACCCATCAATTACCCGTGATATGGATTACATCGAGTGGCTGGTAGATACCATGCTGCGGGTGCCGGTTGAACACACGCTGGATGCGCCTTATCTGGCCGATCAGTTCGATCCCGCGGCAATCAAAACGCGTCTCGACGAAATGACGCCGCAGAACGCGCGCATCTGGTACATCAGTCCGCAGGAGCCGCATAACAAAGAAGCCTACTTTGTGAATGCGCCCTATCAGGTGGACAAAATCAGCGACGCCCAAATTAGCGACTGGCAGCAACGTGCCGCGCAGCTTCAGCTGTCGATGCCCACGCTGAATCCCTACATTCCGTCGGATTTCGCCATCATCCCCTCCGATGGCAAAACCTACGATCATCCGGTCGCACTGACCAATGGCGACAGCATGCGTATTTACTGGATGCCAAGTCAGCAGTTTGCCAGCGAACCGAAAGCCGCTATTACCTTAGCGCTGCGCAACAAATCGGCGATCAGCGACGCGCGCCAGCAGGTGCTGTTTGGGTTGAATGACTATCTCTCCAGCCTGGCGCTGGATGAATTGAATTCGCAGGCTTCGGTTGGCGGCATCAGTTTCTCCACCGGGGAAGATGATGGCATCGTGTTTAGCGCCAGCGGGTTTACTCAACGTCTGCCGGAATTGCTGAAGAAGCTGGTGGAGGGTTACGCCACCTTTACGCCGGACCAGCAGCAGCTGGAACAGGCCAAATCCTGGTATCTGGATCGACTGGAAGCGGCAGAGAAGGGCAAAGCGTTTGAGCAGGCGATTCAGCCGATGCAGATGTTGTCGCAGCTGCCTTACACCCAACGTGAAACGCGCCGCAATCTGGTGAAAGACATCACACTGAAACAGGTCACCGATTACCGCGATGCGCTGATTCATCATGCAACCCCGGAGATGATGGTGGTGGGCAATCTCTCTGCAGAGCGCGTGAAACAGCTCGGCGATGAGCTGCAGCAACAGTTGCACAGCGATGGTCACGGCTACTGGCACAGTGATTATGTGGCGGTGGATAAAGCAATGAAGGCCAATCTGCAGAAAGCCGGCAGCAGTACTGATTCGGCGCTGGCCGCGCTGTATGTGCCGTTGGGCTACAGCGAATATCAAAGCATGGCCAACAGCACCATGCTGAGCCAGATCGTTCAACCCTGGTTCTACAACCAGTTGCGCACCGAAGAGCAGCTCGGCTATGCGGTGTTTGCTTACCAGATGCCGATCGGACGCCAGTGGGGCATCGGTTTCCTGCTGCAAAGTAACAGCAAGCAGCCAGCGTTTTTACTGCAACGCTTCCAGGCATTTTATCCGCAGGCTGAACAGCGTCTGCGCAGCATGAAAGCGGAAGATTTCGCCCAGTATCAGCAGGCGCTGATCAACGATATGAAGCAGCGTCCGCAAACGCTGGATGAAGAGGCGAACCGCTTTAACCGTGACTTTAAACGTCAGAACTTTGCCTTCGATACGCGTGAAAAAGCGATTGAGCAAATTCAGCAACTGACGCCAGCCGGCCTGGCCGACTTCTTCCATCAGGCGGTTTTAGCGCAGCAAGGCATGGCGATGATTTCGCAGATCGGTGGCAGCCATGATGGCGCGACCAAAGATGACTACGCCCAGCTGCCGGGCTGGACCACATGGGATGAGGTCCAGAAGCTGCAGCAGTCGTTGCCCGTGAAGAGTGATGCCCAATGAGTCTGCTACCTGAATCGCTCAATCCTCTGACGCTGCCGCTGCGCGGTGAGCGTCTGATTGAGGCCTCAGCCGGCACCGGCAAAACCTTCACCATCGGCCTGCTCTATCTAAGACTGCTACTGGGATTGGGCGGACAACATGCTTATTCGCGCCCGCTGTCGGTAGAAGAGATTCTGGTGGTGACCTTTACCGAGGCCGCGACCGCTGAACTGCGCGGGCGTATACGCGCCAACATTCACGAGCTGCGGCTGGCCTGCCTGCGCGGCGTCAGCGGCAACCCGATGCTGATGCAGCTGCTGCAGGAGATTCCACAGCCCGCCGATGCGGCTTCGCTGCTGCTCGCCGCTGAACGACAGATGGATGAAGCCGCCATCTTCACCATCCACGGCTTCTGCCAGCGCATGCTGAATCTCAACGCCTTTGAGTCCGGCATGCTGTTTGAACAGCAGCTGATTGAGGATGAACAGCTGCTGATGCGCCAGGCGACTGCCGATTTCTGGCGTCGTCACTGCTATCCGCTGACGCTGGATGTCGCGCGAGTGATTGTCAGCGAATGGAGCGGCCCGGAGCAGTTGCTTTCCACCTTGCGTCCGTGGTTGCAGGGCGAATCGCCCAGCCTGCGTCTGCCGCCTGCCGACAGTGAAACCCTGACTTCGCGCCACAGCGAAAACCTGGCGCGTATCGCCGCGATGAAAGCGCAATGGCTGACGGTGGGTGACGAAGTGCTGACGCTGGTGGGGCAATCTGACGTGGATAAGCGCAGCTACAGCAGCAAGAATTTGCCGGTTTGGGTCAATAAAGTCAGCTTTTGGGCGCAGAGCGAAACGCGTGATTATCAAGTGCCCGCCGAACTGGCGCGCTTCGGTCAGCGCATGCTTGAAGAGAAGACCAAAAAGGGCAGTCCGCCGCATCACAGTGTGTTTGACGCCATCGACACTTTCCTTGCTCAGCCGCTGTCGCTGCGCGATCTGGTGATTGCGCGTGCGCTGGTAGAGGTGCGCGCTGCGGTGCGCAAAGAGAAACGTCAGCAGGCACTGTTGGGTTTTGATGACCTGCTGAGCCGACTCGACGAAGCACTGCAGCAGCCGAGCGGTAAGCAACTGGCTCAGGCGATTCGCCAGCGTTTCCCGGTGGCGTTGATTGATGAGTTCCAGGATACCGATCCGCTGCAATACCGTATTTTCCGCACGCTTTATATCAATCAGCCAGCGCATGCGCTGCTGTTGATTGGCGATCCCAAACAGGCGATTTACGCCTTTCGTGGCGCGGATATTTTTACCTATATCCGCGCGCGCAGTGAAGTCAGTGCGCACTACACGCTGGATACCAACTGGCGCTCGTCGCCTGCGATGGTCAACAGCGTTAACCAGCTATTTGCGCGCCTCGACGCGCCCTTCCTGTTCGCTGAGATCCCGTTCCAGCCGGTGCAGTTTGCGCCTCCCAACCAGCAACTGTCGGTCAGTATCGATCAGGTTGAGCAAGCGGCGTTACGCTTCTGGCTGCAGCCGGGCGAAGGCTGCAGCGTTGGGGATTATCAACAACGTATGGCGCAGCAGTGTGCGGCCGATATCAGTCGCTGGTTGCAGGCCGGGCAGCAGCAGCGCGCGATGCTGGGCAAAACGCCCAATTTGCGGCCGGTACAAGCCTCTGACATCACAGTGTTAGTGCGCAGCCGTAACGAAGCTAACCTGATTCGCGAAGCGCTCAATCTGCTCGGTATTCCGTCGGTTTACCTGTCGAATCGCGACAGCGTTTACACCACGCCGGAAGCTCGAGAGCTGTTATGGCTGTTGCAGGCGGTACTGGCACCGGAGCAGGAGCGCATGCTGCGTACCGCGCTGGCAACCTCGCTCTTTGCCTTTGATGCCTCGCAGCTGGATGCGCTGGATCAGGATGCGCGCGGCTGGGATGAACTGGTGGATACCTTTGCCCGCTGGCAGCTGGTGTGGCAGCAGCGTGGCGTCTTGCCGATGCTGCGCGAGATGATGCTGGAGCGTCAGCTGGCGGAAAATCTACTGGCATCGGAGAACGGCGAGCGTCGTCTGACGGATTTACTGCATCTCGGCGAACTGCTGCAGGAAGCGGCTGCGCAGCTGGATAGCCCACACGCGCTGGTGCGTCATCTGGCACAGCAGATCGCCCGCCCGGATAGCCAGTCTGCCAGCCAGCAACTGCGTCTGGAGAGCGATCGTCATCTGGTACAGATTGTCACCATCCACAAATCTAAAGGGCTGCAATATCCGCTAGTGTGGCTGCCATTCGCCGCCGGTTTTCGCGAGGCGGATACCGCGCTTTATCACGATCGTGAGAGCTTTAACGCGGTCCTGGATCTGCAAGCCGATGAAGAGAGCCTGGCGCTGGCCGAACAGGAGCGTCTGGCGGAGGATTTGCGCCTGCTCTACGTGGCGTTGACCCGTTCGATCTATCACTGCAGCGTCGGCGTGGCACCGCTGTTTCGCGGCACGCGTAAGAAAGAGGGCGAGAGCGATTTGCATAAAAGCGCGCTCGGTTTTCTGTTGCAGCGCGGTGTAGCGGCAACAGCCGAACAGCTCGGCGCGTTGCTGCATAACATGGACGCGGCGGGCACCGAGGTGGTGCTGGCCGAAGTTATGCAAGCCGAGCGCTGGCAGGTTGAGGCGGTCGCCGATAGCGAGTTGGGGGCGCGAAACGTAACGCGTGTGCTGGCCGATCCGTGGCGCGTCACCAGTTATTCCGGTTTGCAGCAGCACAGTTCTCATCGTCTGCTTGAGGTGATGCCGAATTTCGATGTGGAAGCAGCCGGCGAAGAGGATCGGGAAGAGGAAGGGGAAGCGGCGCTCACGCCTCATCACTTCCCGCGCGGTGCCGCGCCGGGAACGTTTTTGCATGAGCTGTTCGAATCGCTGGATTTCCCGCAGCCGCCTTCCGAGGAGAAGCTGGCGCAACATCTGCAGCAAAACGGCTATCCGCTGCACTGGCAGCCGATGCTCAGTGCGTGGATCAGGCGTGTATTGAGCACGCCACTTAACGTGCAGGGTATTCATCTGGCGCAGGTGCAGAGCAGCGATCGTTTGGTGGAGATGGCATTCTATCTGCCAATTGACAATGTGCTGACCGCGCGTGAACTGAGCGCGTTGATTGCTCAGGATGCGTTATCGGCGCAGGCTCCGCCGCTCGATTTCCGTCAGGTGCAGGGCATGCTGAAAGGCTTTATCGACCTGGTGTTCCGCTGGCAGGGCAAATATTACCTGCTGGATTATAAATCCAACTGGCTCGGTGACAGCCATGAAGCTTATACGCCGCAGGCAATGGCGCAGGCGATGATCGACCACCGCTACGATTTGCAGTACCAGCTCTATACGCTGGCGCTGCACCGCTATTTACAACATCGCGTGCCGGATTACGATTATGAGCAGCATTTCGGCGGCGTATTTTATCTCTTCCTGCGTGGCATGGACGGCAGCTCGCCAGACAACGGCGTGTTTCATACCCGTCCCACCTTCGACTTCATTTCACAACTGGATAGCCTGTTTCGCGGGCCGGGAGCGACAGCATGAGCGGTATGACCGCGCTTTTAGCACAGGCGGCTGAGCTGCGTTTGCTGCGCTCGCTGGATGTCCAGTTCGCCCAACTGCTGGCGGATGATGATCAACCGGCGCGTTTGCTGCTGGCGGCCTGCCTGAGCGCGGAAGCGGGAGATGGGCATGTCTGTTTGCCGTTATCACAGCTGAGCCGCGACAACCTGTTTAAAGGACGCCATGCGGAGCTGGCCCAGGCCATCTGGCAAGCGGCAGGCGAACCGCAGGATTGGCCGGCAATTTTAGCCGGCTGGTCGGCACTGAGTAGCAGCGATTGCGCGGCACCCATCGTGCTGAGCGAAGGCCGTCTCTATCTGCATCGCCTTTGGCACAACGAAGGGCAGGTGGCGCGCTTCTTTCAGTCACAGTCGACAGCACAGCCTTTTGCGCCTGAACGGGTCAGGGAAGTGCTGGATCAGCTGTTTGGCAGCGAGCCGGATAACTGGCAGAAGATTGCGGCTGCGGTGGCGCTGACGCAGAAAACTGCGGTGATCTCGGGCGGTCCCGGAACCGGAAAAACCACCACGGTGGCAAAACTGCTGGCGGCACTGATCCGTCTTAGCGAAGGCGCGTTACGTATTCAGTTGGCTGCGCCGACCGGCAAAGCGGCGGCGCGTCTCACCGAATCGCTGGGCAAGGCGCTGCAAAAGTTGCCGGTGAGCGAGGCGGAGCGGCAACGCTTTCCGGCCGATGCCACCACGCTGCACCGCTTGTTAGGCGCGCAGCCGGAAACACAGCGCCTGCGCTATCACGCCGGAAATCCGCTGCATCTGGATGTGCTGGTGGTGGATGAAGCCTCAATGGTCGATCTCGGCATGATGGCGAATTTGATTGCCGCATTGCCAGCGCAGGCGCGCGTGGTGTTCCTCGGCGATCGCGATCAGCTGGCATCGGTGGAAGCGGGCGCGGTGCTCGGTGATATCTGTCGCTGTGCCGAAGCCGGTTACAGCCCGATGCGCGCTGCGCAGCTGAGCGAGCTCACCGGCAGCGGGGTGGCGGGCATCGATGACAGCAGCGCACCCGCGGTACGCGACGCGATTTGCCTGCTGCGTAAAAGCTACCGCTTTGACGCCAACTCCGGCATTGGCCAACTGGCCGCAGCGGTTAACGCCGGTGATGCAAAGGCGGTTGAAGCGGCATTCAAGGCTGGTTTCAGCGATATCACCCGTCAACCTTTGCAGGATGCAGATGCGTATCAGGCGATGCTGACGGAGATTGCCGCCGGTTATCAGCCGTTCCTGAAACTCATTCGCCAACGCGCTGATCCTGCTGAAATTATCGCGGCGTTTGGCCGATATCAGCTGCTGTGCGCACTGCGTGAAGGGCCGTTTGGCGTGCAGGGATTGAATCAACGTATTGAGCAGAAGCTGATGCAGCTGCAGCTGATTCGTCGTCCAACCGGCGGCAGTCGCTGGTATCAGGGACGTCCGGTGATGGTGACGCGTAACGACAGCGCATTGGGCCTGTTTAACGGCGATATCGGCATAACGTTGTTTGATGAGGAAGGTCTGCTGAAGGTGTTCTTCCCGTTGCCGGATGGCAGCATCAAGGCGGTGCAACCGAGCCGATTGCCAACGCACGATACCGCGTGGGCGATGACGGTGCATAAATCGCAGGGTTCGGAGTTTGACCACACGGCGTTGGTGATGCCGGCGCAGTTCCTGCCGGTGTTAACGCGCGAGCTGATTTATACCGCGATTACCCGCGCGCGTAAGCAGCTGACGTTGTACAGCGATGACGGCGTGTTCCGTCGTGCCGTGCAGTTGCGTACCCAGCGACGCAGCGGATTACTGGAGCGGTTGAGCGGGGAGTAATTAAGTATCGATTCCGCACCATCCGTCGCGGCGCGATGAATCGCGCATATCAATGGCGGCAGCTTGCCCATGCGGATATTGCGCAATAAATTGCGCCGCTACGGTATGTGCAACTACGCAACGGCACAGTTAAATGATGCGACTACCCCAAATCCGCCATCAGCACCTTTGAACGGCGCTGATAGTTATACATCTGCTTCTTGCTCTCGGGCAGGGACTCAATATCCACCGGCGTAAAACCGCGCTCCTGGAACCAGTGAATGCTGCGCGTGGTTAACACAAACAGCTTCTTTAGCCCCATCTGACGTGCCTGCAACGCCACGCGATCCAGCAACAGTTCGCCACGCGACGAGCTGCGATAATCCGGATGCACTGCCACACAAGCCATCTCACCAATCTGCTCGTCCGGGAACGGATAGAGCGCGGCACAGGCGATGGTTAAATTATCGCGCTGAATAATGGTGAACTTATCAATCTCCATCTCCAGCTGCTCGCGGGAACGACGTACCAGAATCCCTTGCTGCTCCAGCGGGCGAATCAGTTCGAGAATACCGCCGATATCGTTGATGTTGGCGCGCCGAATCTGCTCGGCCGACTCCATCACAATCTGGGTACCGATACCGTCGCGCGAGAACAGTTCTTGCAGCAACGCGCCATCTTCCTGATAGCTAATCAGGTGGCTGCGACGCACGCCGCTGCGGCAGGCTTTGACCGCACCACGCAAGAACCGCACGGTGCCAGAGAGGAAATCGCCATCGCTCTCCATTTCGTCGATGCGCGCCTGGGCTTCATTCGGGAACAGTTCAGAAATAATCGCGCCTTCGCGATTGGTCACCCCCTGTTCGGAGCAGAAACCAATCATCTTCTCGGCCTTCAATTTAATTGCCAGCTGCGTCGCCACTTCTTCTGACGTCAGGTTAAAACTCTCGCCGGTCACAGAAACCGCTACCGGACCGAGCAGCACAATCGCATCGTTATCCAGCTGACGATGGATCGCTTCCTCATCAATACGACGAATACGCCCGCTGTGGCAGTAATCAACGCCATCATCCACCCCCAGCGGCTGCGCAATGATGAAGTTGCCGCTCACTACGTTAATGTGCGCGCCTTGCAGCGGCGTGTTGTTGAGGCTCATCGACAGACGCGCGGTGATATCCAGCTGTAAGCGACCGGCGGCCTGCTTTACCAGCTCAAGCGATTGTGCATCGGTAACGCGCGTATGTTTGTGGTAAATCGGTTCCAGCTGTTGCTGGGCCATGCTGGCGTCAATCTGCGGACGCGCACCATAAACCACCACTAAGCGAATGCCGAGGCTATGCAGCAGACCGATGTCATTAACGATGCTTGAGAAGTTCTCATGCTCGATGGCTTCGCCACCCAACATGATGACAAACGTCTTGTCACGATGGGTATTTATATAGGGAACGGTGTGGCGAAAACCCTGAACCAGTTCTGTACTGCGTTCCTTCACGGCAAAGCCCTCTATGCATGTTTATTCGTAATTTTCGTATTTTTATGCTCTTTTGCTCTTTATTGCAAGCGCCGGGCCTGACGTTACTTTACGATTTTCATGATGCAACACGCGCTAACAGACTGCATTATCTGGTTTTTCCGGCAAGACAAGACAATTCTCATCGAGTAAAGTTTTCACTTTCTTGCCATCGAGTGATGATTTTTTAGACATAACACAGCAGTTGGAGCGGCATGTCCGAAGCTTTTACACGACGACGATTATTACAGGGCGCTGGCGCATTATTAATGCTAAGCGTGACGCGTACCGGGCTGGCTGCCAGCCAGCATATTGTGGCGGTGCGCATCTGGCCCTCATCGACTTACTCCCGCGTAACCCTGGAATCAAACGTTCCCCTCAAGTACAAACAGTTCACGCTGGGGAATCCCGATCGTCTGGTTATTGATATCGAAAATATGCACATCAACCCGGTCCTGAAAGGAGTCGATAAGCTGGTGCGCGTGGACGATCCCTATATCAAAACCGCACGCGTCGGTCAGTTTGACGCTAACACGGTGCGACTGGTGCTGGAACTCAAGCGTAGCATTGCGCCCAAGACATTTACTCTTGCGCCAGTGGCAGGTATCAAGCATCGCTTAGTGGTCGATCTCTATCCTAATCAGCAAGCACGGGAAGAGGATCCGCTACTGGCATTACTGCAGAATTACAATCAGGGCGATCTTGAACGCGATCAGCCGGTGCAGGCGGCGCTGCCGGGCAAAGCGGGGCGCGATCGACCGATTATCATCATGATCGATCCTGGCCATGGCGGTGAGGATCCCGGCGCGCATGGCAAATACAAAACGCGTGAGAAAGATATCGTGTTGAAGATCGGTCGCTATCTGAAGGCGCTGATCGACAAAGAGCGCAACATGAAAGCTTATATGACGCGCAATGAGGATGTGTTTATCCCGCTGCGTGTCCGCGTGGCGAAGGCGCGAAAGCAGCGTGCGGATCTGTTCATTTCGATCCATGCTGATGCCTTCACCAGTCGGGCCGCGCGCGGTTCGTCGGTGTTTGCCCTTTCGACCAGCGGCGCTACCTCAGCGGCGGCGCGCTTCCTCGCACAAACGCAGAATGAAGCCGATTTGATTGGCGGTGTCAGCATGAGCGGCGATCGTTATCTCGACCACACCATGTTCGACATGGTGCAGCGGCAAACCATCAGCGACAGCCTGAAGTTTGGTAAAGAGGTGCTGTCACGCATGGGACATATCAATCACCTGCACAAGCGCACCGTCGATCAGGCGGGATTTGCGGTGCTGAAAGCCCCGGATATTCCCTCGATTTTGGTGGAAACCGCGTTTATCAGTAATGTCGAAGAGGAGCGCAAGCTGCGCACGTCGCGCTATCAGCATCAGGTGGCTGAGGCGATTTTGCATGGGATTAAGGCGTATTTTGATAAGGGTGCGGCACTAGCGCATCGCTGAGGAGGGCGGCAGCAATGCCGCTTTTTTCCGGACGCCAGAAACAAAAAAACACCCGTTAAGGTGTTTAAATGATTGGTTGCGGGGGCCGGATTTGAACCGACGACCTTCGGGTTATGAGCCCGACGAGCTACCAGGCTGCTCCACCCCGCGTCCGTCTGTCGCATTAAGCGACTTTTCACATTGTATTCTTCTTAAGACAATTGGTTGCGGGGGCCGGATTTGAACCGACGACCTTCGGGTTATGAGCCCGACGAGCTACCAGGCTGCTCCACCCCGCGTCCGACTGACGCGTTACACGACACTTCACATTGTCTCTTCATTTAAGAAGAATTGGTTGCGGGGGCCGGATTTGAACCGACGACCTTCGGGTTATGAGCCCGACGAGCTACCAGGCTGCTCCACCCCGCGTCCGTGGATGCGCACTATACTCTGGACGCGCGGCGATGCAACCCCTTTTTGAGACAAAACGTCAAATTTACAGTCAGTTGATGAATAAACTCGCCATTGGGTGGATTATTGTACAGATGTGAGCGTGACCGCTGATGGCAGATTTCATTCTCTCTGCCCCTTTGCTATCGTCGCCGGGCAAACAATCGATAAAAAGAGAATGTTATGAAAGGACATTGGGCGAAGTATGCACTTACTGGCGCATTTATCACGCTGTTAGCGGGCTGTAGTTCCAAACCGACCGACCGCGGTCAACAGTATATCGATGGCAAGCTGGAGCAACCGCTTGGGCTGGTCAACCAACCGAATGCTAAAGGGCGTCCGGTGAACGGCAAAGACTTTAGCGATCAGGTAGTGCAGATTCAAACCGCCTCATCCGGCCTGTTCGGGCGCAACAACGGTACTTACAGCGCAGTGCAAAACTGGCTGCTGTCCGGCGCGGATACGCGCCAGCTCAACCAGTTTGGTTTGAATGCTTATCAGATGGAAGGCACTGACAATTACGGCAATGTGCAGTTCACCGGTTACTACACGCCGGTTGTGGAAGCGCGTTATACCCGTCAGGGCGAGTTCCAGTATCCGATTTATCGTATGCCACCGCGTCCGCGTGGACAGAAACTGCCGAGCCGCGCTTCTATCTATAATGGTGGGCTCGACGATCGCTACATCATTGCCTACAGCAATTCGCTGATCGATAACTTCATGATGGATGTGCAGGGCAGCGGCTACGTTGATTTTGGTGATGGTCGTCCGCTGCGCTTCTTTGGTTACGGCGGCAAAAATGGCTGGGCTTATCACAGTATTGGTAAAGAGCTGATCGATCGCGGTGAAGTGAAGCGCGAAGATATGTCGATGCAGGCGATTCGTCAGTGGGCGCAAGAGCATTCGCCACAGGAAGTGCGTTCGGTGCTGGAAACCAACCAATCCTTCGTCTTCTTCAAACCGGAAGAGTATGTGCCGGTGCGCGGTGCCAGCGCGGTGCCGCTGATTGCCAAGGCTTCCGTTGCCTCCGATCGTTCATTGATTCCGGCCGGAACCGTGCTGTTAGCCGAAGTGCCGCAGCTGAACGAGAAGGGCAAGTTTAATGGCAAATATGAGATGCGTCTGATGGTGGCGTTAGACGTGGGTGGCGCGATTAAAGGCCAGCACTTCGATATCTATCAGGGCGTTGGCCCGGATGCGGCGCATCTGGCCGGTTTCTACAACCATTATGGCCGCGTCTGGGTGCTAAAAGCCGCGCCGGGCACCGGTCAGCCGCTGTTTAGCAACCCACAAAATGGCAACAACGGTTCGCTGCTGTTAGGTTCTAATTAATGTCCCGTTTTCCCGGAAAGGTTTGGTTATGACAGTAGTAAGCGACGCCTGGCGACAACGTTTTGGCGGCACGGCGCGTCTCTATGGCCAGGACGCGCTGCAGCGTTTTGCCGACGCGCACTTTTGCGTGATTGGTATTGGCGGCGTGGGTTCGTGGGCAGCGGAAGCGCTAGCGCGCACCGGTATCGGTAAAATCACCCTGATTGATATGGACGATGTCTGCATCACCAATACCAACCGCCAGATTCACGCGCTGCAGGGCAAAGTGGGCCAGGCGAAAACCGAAGTGATGGCGGAACGTATGCGCGCCATCAATCCGGAATGCGAAGTGATCTGCATCGATGACTTCATCACGCCGGAGAATACCGCTGAACTGTTATCGGCGGGTTTTGACTACGTGATTGATGCGATTGACAGCGTGCGCCCCAAAGCCGCGTTGATCGCCTGGTGTCGTCGCAACAAGATCCCGCTAATAACCACCGGCGGCGCGGGCGGCCAGATCGATCCCACGCAGATCCAGGTGAGCGATCTGGCAAAAACCATTCAGGATCCGCTGGCGGCAAAGCTGCGTGAGAGATTGAAAGGGGATTTTGGCGTGGTGAAGAACAGTAAAGGCAAGCTCGGCATCGACTGCGTATTCTCGACGGAAGCGCTGATGTATCCGCAGCCGGACGGCAGCGTGTGCACTTCACGCTCCACCGCAGAAGGCCCGAAACGCATGGATTGTGCCGCCGGATTTGGCGCGGCGACCATGGTAACCGCCACGTTCGGGTTTGTGGCGGTTTCCCATGCATTGAAGAAGTTTCTGGCGAAGGCAGCGCGTCAAACGGCCTGAGCGTGCAGACGAGCAGCGCGTTGCACCGCATCCGCCAGCGCCTGTAAACCGCTGCTGCGCGACGCACTGAGCTGCGCGCGCAGACCTAACGTATCAAACAACGCCAGCGGATCTTGCTGCAGCAAGTCGGCTGGCGTTTTGCCTTCCACCGCCGTCAGTAACACCGCTAGCAATCCGCGCACGATGCGTCCTTCGCTGTCACCATAAAAGTGCAGCGTGCCGTTGTTCAGCAACTGGCTGCTCAGCCACACGCGATTTTCACAGCCCGTGAGTTCAATATCTGGCGTCTTAAACTCTTCTGCTAACGCAGGCAACTGGCGGCTGAGCTGGATCAGCTGACGATAGCGATCTTCCCACTGATGAAAATAGCTGAATTTTTCCGTCAGGCTGGCTGCGGTAATCAGATCGCCGAACGGATGCGGGGCGAGCAGGGTTGATGTCATGGGCTTATTCACTCAGTAAGTCGACGGCATGACGCATGGCGCGCACCAGCGCATCCACGTCCTGCAAATTATTATAGGGGGCGAACGAGACACGCAGCGTGCCGGTGACGCCCAGCGCCGCCATCAGCGGCTGCGCGCAGTGCTGCCCGGCGCGCAATGCGATGCCATGCTCGGCGAGCAGCGTAACGATATCGCTGTGGTGAATGCCGGCAATATCAAATGCCAGCAGGCTGGCATTGCCACAGCGGAAGCTGCGAAAACCGGGGATCTCGCTCAGTTGCTCCTCGGCGAGGCTCGCCAGTTGCTGGCTCCACATTTCGGCCTTTTTGCCATCATGTTGCGCCAGCCACTCTAGCGCGGCACTCAACCCCACCACGCCGGCAACATTAGGCGTTCCGGCTTCAAAACGCCACGGCACCGGCTGCGGTGTAAAACTGTCAAAATCGACCTGCGTCAGCATTTTGCCGCCGCCTTGCCATGGATCCATCGCTTCCAGCAGTTCCGCTTTGCCATACAGCACGCCAATGCCCATTGGGCCGTAAAGCTTATGGCCGGAAAAAGCATAGAAATCAATATCCAGCGCCTCTACATCCGGCGGACAATGCACCACACCTTGTGCGCCATCGACCATCACTTTGGCACCGACGTCATGGGCTAAACGGATCGCCTGCGCCAGATCCGGACAGCCGCCGGTGACGTTCGACATCTGACCAACGGCCAGCAATCGGGTACGTGAATTGAGCAGTGCTGGCAACAGCGTGATATCCGGCAAACGATCGTCGCCCAACGGCCATTTCACCACTTTTGCGCCCGCCGCTTTTGCCACCATCAGCCACGGCACCAGATTGGCATGGTGTTCGGCTTCGCTAACCACGATTTCATCGCCAGCCTGCAATCGCGGAGCCAGCCAACTGTTCGCCACCAGGTTGATCGCTTCGGTGGTGCCGCGCGTCCAGACAATCTGCCGATCGTCCGCAGCATTGAGCCAGCGCGCCACTAATCCGCGCGCCTGTTCGTATTTTTCCGTTAATGCGCGAGCGGCAGCGAACTGGCTGCGATGCACGGTGCCAGCGCTGAGGCTGTAGAACTGTGCGGTTGCGTCGATCACCGCCTGCGGCTTGAGCGCAGTAGCCGCGCTATCGAGGTAGATTCCGGCATCGCTCAGCGCGGGGAACTGCTGGCGGAAGGCGCCGGGAGAAAAAATGGTCATACTCAGCCCACTGTTAATCATGTTAGGACCAGGCTGAAAGCTGGCCCGTTGCCTGGCAAAGCTGGAAAAGCGCGTTATGCTAATTATTGCAAGGTTTGAACCGAAACCCGCATAACGCGTCGCTATTCATAGTCGATTTCACTGGCGCTACCCTTGGTGAGCGCATGCGGGTGGTTTAATGCAATTAATCTGCAAGGAGATAGAAGATGAATAAACTCACCGCAGTGCTGGCCGTGTGTACTCTGGCCTTTACCCTGTCCGCATGTTCCAGCAATTACGTAATGCACACTAACGATGGTCGCACCATCGTCGCCGATGGCAAACCTAAAGTTGATGACGAAACCGGTATGATCAGCTATCAGGATGCCAATGGCAACAAGCAGCAGATTAACCGCTCTGACGTCAAAGAGATGGTGGAGATGGGGCAGTAAGGCAAAAAAAAAGCACCGCAATTTGCGGTGCTATTTAAAATCACTATGGACAGACAGGGTAAATCTACAGGAATTAAAAGCTTGATCTGCAAGCGTCAGATCAAAATGCAAACACAACATCACGACCACAAGCCAAAAGCTCTCCAAAAGTCTGCGATCTCTCGCACGTTTCCAGAAATCTTTTCGTTCCGGCTCAGGAAGTGCGGCAACTATAGGTATTTGCTGGAGCTTCCTCAACGGACAAATTATAATGTCTCGGATTAAAAAAACTAATACGTAGCGACTTTGTATAAGTTGAAGTATTACCTTGTCAATCCGGATACGGAAAACCATGTCTAAACGCCTTCCGCCGCTTAATGCTTTACGCGTCTTCGATGCTGCTGCCCGTCATTTGAGCTTCACCAAAGCCGCTGAAGAGCTGTTTGTTACCCAGGCTGCTGTCAGCCATCAGATCAAATCTCTGGAAGATTTCCTCGGTCTAAAGCTGTTTCGCCGGAGGAATCGTTCGCTTTTACTGACGGAAGAAGGTCAAAGCTACTATTTAGATATTAAGGAGATTTTCTCCGCACTAAACGATGCGACGCGTAAATTACAGGCGCGCAGCGCTAAGGGTGCGCTGACCGTCAGTTTGCTGCCGAGTTTCGCCATTCAGTGGCTGGTTCCTCGCCTTTCCAGCTTTAATATGGCTTATCCGGGCATCGACGTGCGTATCCAGGCGGTGGACCGTGATGAGGAGAAATTGGCGGACGATGTCGACGTGGCGATTTTCTACGGTCGTGGCAATTGGCCAGGCCTGCGGGTTGAGAAATTGTATGCCGAATATTTGCTGCCAGTCTGCTCACCGATGTTGCTGACGGGTGATCATCCTCTCAAATCGCCGGCCGATTTGGCGCACTGCACGCTGCTGCATGATGCATCGCGCCGTGACTGGCAATCCTATACGCGTCAGCTGGGCGTGCAGCATATCAATGTGCAACAGGGCCCAATCTTCAGCCACAGCGCCATGGTGTTGCAGGCGGCGATTCATGGTCAGGGCGTGGCGCTGGCGAATAATGTGATGGCGCAGAGTGAAATTGAAGCCGGTCGTCTGGTGTGTCCTTTTAATGACGTGTTGGTCAGTAAAAATGCTTTTTATCTGGTTTGTCATGACAGCCAGGCAGAACTGGGTAAAATAGCCGCCTTTCGTCAGTGGATCCTGGAAAAAGCGGCCAATGAACAAGAAAAATTCCGTTTTCGCTACGATCACTAATGCGTTGCTGGCTGCACAATGATGTGCGCATTACCTTGAGGATTGTTTGATGTCCAGTCGTGCCATGTTTGTTTTTGCTGCCATTAGCGGATTTATGCTGGTGGCGTTTGGTGCTTTCGGCGCGCATGTGCTGAGCAAATCGCTCGGCCCAGCCGAAATGGCGTGGATACATACCGGCCTTGAATATCAGGCGTATCACACGCTGGCAGTGATCGGCCTGGGTGCCGCTATGCTGCGTCGTGCCAATATCTGGTTTTACTGGAGTAGCGCCGCGATGGCGCTCGGTACCGTGTTGTTCAGTGGCAGCCTCTATTGTCTGGCGCTGTCGCATATGAAGTTTTGGGTTTTTGTTACGCCGGTAGGAGGCTTATGCTTCCTTATTGGCTGGTTCTTGATGTTGATTGGCGCACTGCGTCTGAAACGAAAGGCAGATCGCCATGAATAAAGTTTTACTCTATTGCCGTCCAGGATTTGAGAAAGAGTGCGCGGCAGAAATCAGCGCGAAAGCGGCTGAGCGCGAGATTTACGGCTTCCCGCGCGTCAAAGATGACTCAGGTTACGTGCTGTATGAGTGCTATCAGCAGCAAGATGCTGAAAAGCTGATCCAAACGCTGCCGTTTGCCGAACTGATCTTTGCGCGGCAGATGCTGGTGGTGGGAGAGTTGCTGCGCGATCTGCCACCAGAAGACCGCATCACGCCAATTGTCGGCATGCTGACCGGTGTGGTGGAGAAGGGCGGTGAACTGCGGGTTGAAGTGCCGGATACCAATGAAGCGAAAGAGCTCACCAAGTTCTGCCGTAAATTAACCGTGCCGCTGCGTGCCAGCCTGCGTGAAAGCAAAATCCTGCTTAATTACGAAACGGCTAAGCGTCCGGTAGTGCACGTGTTCTTTATTGCGCCGGGCACCTGTTACGTCGGCTATTCGCTGCCGGAAAACAACTCGCCATTCTACATGGGCATTCCGCGCCTGAAATTCCCCTCCGATGCGCCGAGCCGTTCTACGCTCAAGCTGGAAGAGGCGTTTCACGTGTTTGTGCCTGCGGATGAGTGGGATGAGCGTTTAGCCAGCGGCATGTACGCCGTCGATCTCGGCGCTTGCCCCGGCGGCTGGACCTATCAACTGGTGAAACGCAGCATGTGGGTTTTTGCGGTAGATAACGGCCCGATGGCGCCAAGCCTGATGGACACCGGACAGGTGACGCACTGCCGCGAAGATGGTTTTAAATT
This sequence comes from Pantoea sp. y20, assembly GCF_054903455.1. NCBI lineage: Bacteria > Pseudomonadati > Pseudomonadota > Gammaproteobacteria > Enterobacterales > Erwiniaceae > Pantoea > Pantoea sp. y20. The sequence continues at coordinate 3,274,178 of NZ_CM142816.1, read as the reverse complement.
CCGTCCGCCGCGTACCAATATCAGCTGGCTGGTGTGCGACATGGTGGAAAAACCGGTGCGCGTCGCAAGCCTGATGACCGAATGGCTGGTGAATGGCTGGTGCCGCGAGGCGATATTCAACCTCAAGCTGCCAATGAAAAAGCGCTACGAAGAAGTGACACAGAACCTGGCGATGATTGATGACGCGCTGAAAGCGCAGGGTATTAATGCCCAGATTCAGGCTCGTCAGCTTTATCACGACCGCGAAGAAGTGACCGTTCACGTACGTCGACTTTGGGCGGCTGTTGGCGGCCGTCGCGACGAACGCTAATCCTGCTTCATACTTTGCGCTACAGCGGTCCTGCTTCATACTTTGCACTACAGCGGCGTTGGCTGCGTTTGCTCGCCCCGGTCACATACTGATGTATGCTCCCGGGGACTCGCGCACTTGCCGCCTTGCTGTAGCACAAATTATTTCGCAGGAAATTGTTTTTTAGTGTCGCCATTGATGCCGTAATGATCGTCGGTTGAGGCATGAAAATCGCTAATTACCGAGAGCGCACATTGTAGCGGCGCAATTCATTGCGCGATAAATCGCGCCGCTACGGAAGGCGCGGTGATTTAATACGGCGCTTAACTGATTGGCATTACGCCATTTATGGCGACGGCTGTTTCGTTTGAAATCTCAATGTATTGAGATTGCCTTGCAGTACCAAATCACGCTTTAACGTCGATACTTTGCGGCAAATTTCTGCCATTTCCCGCTGTTCCTGCAATTTTCCCTGCCATTTGCTCGGTACCTGGTCCCATTGCTGATAGATCGCATCCAGCGATCCAAACTGCATCAACAACTCGCGGGCGCTTTTCGGGCCAATGCCGGGCACGCCGGGAATTTTACTGCTGCTGATACCACACAATCCCCAATAGGCGGGCAACTGCGCGGGCGTTACGCCAAACTCTTGTTCAATAAAAGGCACATCCAGCCAGCGCTTCTGGAAATAGTCGCGAATACGAATGTTAGGTGCCAGCAGCTGGCAATAACCTTTATCGGTAGAAACAATCGTTGCCTGATGACCAGCGTCCGCCATTTTCACCGCCAGCGTGGCGGCGAGATCGTCGGCTTCGTCTAAATCGGCCACCCAGCAGCTGACGCCTGCTGCGCGGAAGGCGTCCTGCAGCGCGGGCATCTCCAGATGCAAATCCTCTGGCATCGGCGGGCGACCCGCTTTGTAATCCGGTAATAGCTGATGGCGCCAACCGGGCTGACGCTCATGGCTATCAAACACCGCCACCACGTGCGTGGGTTGTGTATGTCCCAATAACTGATGCAAGGCGGCAACGCAGCTGTCGCGGCACGGCGAACCCTGAACTGCGTGCAGACGGCGAATCAGATTGAGTGCATCAATGATAAGAAGATGAAGCGACATAGCGATAGCGGCAGCCCGCAGGCTGCCTTCCTGATGGGTTATTTGATGATTTCGTAGCAAGGCGTGTAGGCGCTGCCCGGCAGCTTCATGCGCTGCTGTGCGACAAAACCTTGCAACAGTTCGTCCATGCGGTGCATGAGATTGGCATCGCCGTGCAGTTTGTACGGGCCTTTCTCGCGAATTTCACGGATCCCGATCTCTTTGACGTTACCCGCCACAATGCCGGAGAAGGCGCGACGCAGATCGGCTGCCAGCAGCTCGGCGGGCTGATCCGGGAACAGCTTCAGGTTTGCCATATTCTCGTGCGTCGGCAGGAAGGGCACCTGCAATTCGGGTGCGATACGAATTGACCAGTTGAAGCTGTAGGCATCGCCGGTTTCGCGGCGATACTCTTTCACCTGCGGCATGGCTTTCTTCATCAGACGCGCCACTTCAGCGGCATCATCAATGATAATTGTGTAGTGCTTGCGTGCGGCTTCGCCCAGCGTATTGACGATGAAATCATCCAGCACGCGGAAGTAGTCGGCGCTCTCTTTGGGTCCGGTCAGAATCAGCGGCAATACCTGATCGCTGTTGTGCGGATTCATTAAAATACCCAACAAATACAGCAGCTCTTCTGCTGTGCCCACGCCGCCAGGGAAGATCACGATACCGTGGGCGATACGCACAAAGGCTTCAAGGCGTTTTTCGATATCCGGCATGATGATCAGCTCATTGACCAGCGGATTCGGTGGTTCGGCGGCAATGATTGAGGGCTCAGTCAGGCCGATAAAACGGCTGTCATGATAGCGCTGCTGCGCATGTCCCACCGCCGCACCTTTCATCGGTGCTTCCATGACGCCAGGTCCGCAACCGGTACAGATGTTGAGTTCGCGCAGGCCCATTTGCGTGCCGACGTTGCGGCAATATTGGTATTCCACCGCATTGATTGAGTGGCCGCCCCAACACACCACGGTATTCGGATATTCGCCGATGTGCAGTGCACGCGCGTTACGCAGAATCGAAAACACCTGATTGGTGATATGCGCAGAGTCTTCCGGCTCCTCGTTCTGGTAGCGTTCTGTTGCCGCCAGTTGTCCGTTTACAAACAGAATGTCGCGCAGCACGGCAAACAAGTTTGCCTGCAGCGAACGAATAATCCGGCCATCAACAAATGCCTCTTCCGGCGGGTTAATCAGCTCCAGTTTCACACCGCGCTCACGGCGCAACACGTTGATGTCGAAGTTTTCAAAACGCGAAAGCAATTCCTGGCTGCTGTCGGTCTGGCTACCGGAGTTGAGTACCGCAAGAGAACAGTTACGAAACAGCTGATAAAGGTCGCTGCTAGCGGTGCGCTTCAGCATGTCGACTTCAAGCTGGGAGAGCAGATCCATCGAGCCAAGCGGGCTGATATGTGTAATCAAGAGAACTCCTTTACACGCAAATGCGTGGCTGATGACGCTGCGCTTAACTTATTAACGCAGCGACGAAAATCCCTGGTCGCGCATGCTTCGATCGCGCCTTCAACAGAGTAACGTTGTCCGCTGTGAATGCTCAAGGGGAACCGCGCATCCGTGCAGCGGCCTGCGAGGCGTCTCGCAAACTATTACTGGCGAACCAGGCGGGAAAATCCCGGAGAGAAGGGCACGTTACTGCGCCACGGATTGATATCCAGACCGCCGCGCCTGGTGTAACGTGCATAAACGCTCAGGGCTTCTGGCTGACAAAAGCGCTGAACGTCGTTGAAAATGCGCTCAACGCACTGCTCATGAAACTCATTATGCTGACGGAATGAGATGAGATAACGCAGCAGCGCTTCACGATTAATACGCGGGCCTTTGTAGCGAATCATCACCGAGCCCCAATCGGGCTGATTGGTAATTAAGCAGTTCGATTTCAGCAGATGGCTAACCAGCGTTTCTTCAACAATTTCACGGCCTGCAGCCTGCGCCAGATAATCTGCATTGAAGGCGTAATCGTGGATTTCGATATCCTGTTCATCAATCACTTCGCCACTGAAATGGCCGATCGGCTGGCCTTCCACTTCGCTGAGACGAAACAGCGCCACGCTGACCTGACCCTTCGCGCAGGCGCTGAGATCGCGCTCCAGCGTCTGACGCACTTCGCCCCAGTCGGCGAAAACGCTCTGATTAAAACTGTTAAGATAGAGCTTGAAACTCTTCGACTCGATCAGGTTTTGGCTATCGGCGCGCAGTACCACTTCGCCCACTGCGACCTGCGGAACGCCTTTGCTGTTGAGCCAGGAGAGTTCGTAGAGCGTCCAGATATCTGCGCCAGTAAACGGCAGATTATCGGGATACAGCCCCAGCGGCTCACGGTTAAGGCTGCGCGGCACGGATTGCAGCAGCGTGTTATCGTAGCGATCAACATAAGCCGTGGGCTTACCTAAGGTCAGGCCGCTTAATGCCTGATCCCGGTTTTCAGAAGACATAACGGTTACCACTAAATTTCATCAAAGTGGTTAAGTGTAACCTAACACTTGCGAGAATATGAATGATGCAGCAAACCGTAGATGCTCTGCGTGAGTTTACCGCCCGCTACGTGGAACATTGGCAGCAACAAACCGGACATTTTCCCGCCAGCGCCGATCTGCTTGGCGTTCCCTCCGACTGCATTATTAGCACGCTGGATGACCGCGTGTTGTGGCAGCCGCAGCCGTTTACGTTACCGGCCACGCTTGAAGCGGTAGAGCGTGCGCTGGATCTGCAACTGCAACCAGAAATCAGTGCGTTTTATACCAGCCAGTTTGCAGGTGATATGACGGCAACCTTTGAACAGCAGCCGATTACCCTGCTGCAGGTATGGAGTGAAGCGGATTTCACTCGCCTGCAGGAAAACCTGATTGGTCACTTGGTTATGAAGCGCCGCTTAAGACAAGCGCCAACGCTGTTTATTGCCACCACCAACTCAGAGAATGATGTGATTGCGCTGTGCAATCTTACCGGCGAGGTCATTATCGAGGAGCCTGGCACTAAAAAGCGTGAAGTCCTGGCGACATCGGTTAAGACATTTCTTAATGCTTTACAACCGGTTACTCAGTGATTTGCAGATTTTTAGGCTGCGCTTTGTGAGAGATCTCTTACGTTAGGTGTGAGAGATCGCTAGATCATTTCGCAGACTTGCGGAAGCCCTAAATGTAAAAATATTGTGAATCATGAACTTATGGCATCAATCTGAAAATTCAGACAGGACTTAATCCATTAACGCTTCTTACTGGCTTGTTATTGCGATGGTTTCTGGGAGAATAGTCACCACTGGCAGGATGCTGGGGATTAAGAGACGTTCAGGAGAATGTCAGCCATGAGGCGGGAACGTAACGGAATTTACGGCACACGGAAGGCTTTAGGACGAAGCAGGACACTCAGGATTGAGTATAAAGGACACCTCCAGGACGGAGAATGAGAGCCACGCGGAACGTGGCGGGCCAGGATGCTAAGGACCAATGTCATGATGACAAGCGACGGAAAGCGCAGGAAAAGTTGTCATGGATGAGCAGGGAGCACAGCAGTAGCTGGAATGCTGCAAACGAAAACCGGGAGCACTGTAATCACAGTGCTCCCTTTTTTTATGCCATTTTTACGCCGGGCGTGACTGATGGTATGCTTGCCGCCCAATTTTTCTCTGGAGGTGGCGCATGTCGTCGCAAATGATTTTTCAGCGCCTGCAGCAGGTCGAAGCGGTGATGCGCGAACACGGCCATTGGCAGTCACAATCGCCCGAGGCGCACGCCTTCGCCAGTACCGAACCTTTCTGTCTCGATACCATGGAGCCGCTGCAATGGCTGCAATGGGTGCTGATGCCGCGTTTTTATGCGCTGCTCGAAAGCGGCGCGCCGTTACCGCAGAATTTTGCCATCGCACCTTATTATGAAGTTGCATTGCCAACCGACACGCCGGGCTATGCGACGTTATTGCTGACGCTCAACAAGTTTGATGCGCTGTTCCAGGAACCCACCGCCTGATGCTCGAAATCCTTTATCAAGATGAGTGGCTGGTCGCCGTGAATAAACCTGCCGGTTGGCTGGTGCATCGTAGCTGGCTCGATCGCAACGAAAAAGTGGTGGTGATGCAAACGGTGCGCGATCAGATTGGCCAGCATGTGTTTACTGTGCACCGCCTCGATCGCCCAACGTCCGGCGTGTTGCTGATGGCCTTATCGAGTGAAGTCGCCCATTTACTGACGCAGCAGTTTGAACAGCATCAGATGCAGAAAACCTATCATGCGGTGCTGCGCGGCTGGCTGGAAGGCGGCGCGACGCTGGATTATCCGCTGGTGGAAGAGCTGGATAAGATTGCCGACAAATTTGCCACCCAGGAACCTGTTGCCCAACCGGCGGTAACGGATTACCAGGCGCTGGCACACGTTGAGATGCCGGTCGCCATCAGCCGCTATAACACCGCGCGCTATACGCTGGTGGAGATGGCGCCGCACACCGGGCGTAAACATCAGCTGCGTCGCCACATGGTGCATCTGCGTCATCCGATTATTGGCGACAGCGCGCACGGCGATCTGCGCCAGAATCGCGGTGCGGCGGCACATTTTGGCCTCAATCGCCTGATGCTGCACGCCAGCGCGCTCAGCTTTACCCATCCCGTTACCGGCGAGGCCATAGTGATTCGCGCCGGGTTGGATCGCGTCTGGCAGCAGATGCTTGAGCAGTTTGGCTGGCAGGATCAGATCCCTGATGTTCCCAGGGTTGAGTTTGCCAATGATGCAGTCCAGGATAAGCCGACAGAATAAAGGAGCGGCAAGATGGCAAAGATTGGCATTTTTACAGGTACGGTTTACGGCAATGCGCTGCTGGTAGCTGAAGAAGCACAGACGGTGCTGGAAGAGCAGGGCCACGACGTGAAGGTGTTTGAAGATCCGTCGATGGCGGATTGGCAGGCATACAGCCAGGATGTGGTGCTGATTGTCACCTCAACCACCGGTCAGGGCGACTTCCCGGATAACATTGCCCGCCTGTATGTTGCAGTGCGTGATCAGCTGGGTTATCAACCAGAATTGCGTTATGGCGTGATTGGCTTGGGTGACAGCAGCTATGACAATTTCTGCGGTGCAGCTAAAACCTTTGATGCCACCTTGCAGGAGCAGAGCGCGCAGCGCATCGGCGAGGTGCTGTTGGTGGATGCGACGGAAGATCCGGAGCCCGAATCAGTGACCTCACCGTGGGTGGAGAGCTGGGGTAAGTTGCTGTAAGGACTTTTCCCTCACCCTAACCCTCTCCCGCCAGCGGGAGAGGGAATATTTAGAGGGTGCAGCCCGCACGGTTTGTTCCCTCTCCCGCGAAGTGGGAGAGGGTCAGGGTGAGGGCAATAACCATCACGTCACCGGCGCCGGATTAAACACCGCGAGCTGATTACGAATCCCCCAACGATCCGACCATGTCTGCTTGCGCCCACTGGCAATATCCAGAATCAACTCAAACAGTCGCCAACCGACCTGTTCAATACTCTCTTCGCCCGTCGCAATAGTTCCGGCATTAATATCCATCAAATCATGCCAGCGTTCGGCCAGCGCATTGCGCGTTGCCATCTTGATCACCGGAATGGCCGCCAAACCGTAAGGCGTGCCGCGCCCGGTGGTGAACACCTGCAAGGTAATGCCCGATGCCATCTGCTGCGTGCCACACACGAAATCGCTGGCTGGCGTGGCCGCGTAAATCAGCCCGCGTTTGGTGGGGCGCTGTCCTGGCGATAACACTTCAACAATCGGGCTGCGTCCTGACTTGGCAATCGAACCCAGCGCTTTCTCCACCACATTCGCCAGCCCGCCTTTTTTATTGCCCGGCGAGGGATTGGCGCTGCGATCGGTTTGGCCCTGGCTGAGGTAATCGTCATACCACGCCATCTCTTCCAGCAGCCGTTTGCCGACCGCTTCATCCACCACGCGCGGCGTCAGCAGATGGATAGCATCCCGCACTTCGGTCACTTCCGAGAACATCACCGTTGCGCCGCAGCGCACCAGCAAATCAGAAGCAAATCCCACGGCGGGGTTCGCCGTTACGCCCGAGAAAGCGTCGCTGCCGCCGCACTGCGTGCCGATCACCAATTCCGATGCTGGACAGGTTTCGCGCTGACGTTGATTAAGCTTTTTCAGATGGCGTTCGGCGACCTGCAGGATTTCATCCACCATCGCGCCGAAGCCCACCAGCCGCTCATCCTGCAATCGCACAATGTCGTTGTCATCCAGCGAAATGGCCTGCACATCCGGTGTGCCGGTCAGCAGACGTTCGGGCTGTAACTTCTCGCAGCCGAGGCTGACGATCATCACTTCGCCACCAAAATTGGGATTCAGCGCCAGGTTATGAATGGTGCGAATCGGCACCACCGCGGCGGGCGCATTGATTGCCACGCCGCAACCGTACAGATGATTCAGCGCCACCACGCCATCGACATTGGGATAACGCGGCAGCAAATCACGCTCAATGATCTGCACTACATAATCCACCACGCCCGCCACGCAGTGAACGCTGGTGGTGATGCCGAGCAGGTTGCGCGTGCCCACGCTGCCATCTGCGTTGCGATAGCCTTCGAAGGTATAACCTTCCAGCGACGGCAGCGCGGGCGGCACATTGTTTGCCAACGGCAAACTGTTGAGTGGCGGCGCTTCGGGCAGCGCTACCAGTGATTCTTCAATCCAGCTACCTTGTGGGATGGGGCGCAGCGCGTAGCCAATCACTTCACCGTAGCGCAGGATCGCGCCTGCTTGCGGGATATCGCTGAGCGCGACTTTATGTCCCTGCGGCACATGCTCAGTCAGTTGCAGTCCGTCGTCGAACCGGGTGCCGGACGGTAACCCCTGATTGTTGACCACGATCGCCACGTTATCGGCATCGTGCACTTTGATATAGAGCGGTTTTTCTGTCAGAGGACGGTTCATTGCTCACCTTCCAGTTCGTCGCACCGTACGTAGCAGCGCGGTTTAAAATACGTCCATCACGTCATCGTTTTTTGCCAGCCTCAGTATATGCAGGGGTATTTGCCGTATGCATTGTGCAACTGACTGGCTTTAAGGAGATTTATCAGGGGAATTTGGTTCGTTTATCCAAACACAAGTGAAGGGACTCACAAACTGCCGTTATCCTGTACGTTAACCAGGCAAAATCAGGGAGCAAAAAAGCGTTCCGTGAGCCACGCCGCAGCGTTATGTGCAGATGCCATAAAATCATTCTCTTTCACCCTTAATCCTCATGCGTTCTTCCAGTGTTTCGCCGCCAGGCTGTTCCTATACTGATTCTCGTTCTTCAACGTTAGGTTATTCGTCACGACGCATCATCGTATTGCCAAATATAAAAATCGCCGTGTTTAACCCGACTTCATTCTGATACCCAACGCGATGTGTATGCAGTCAGAGTGGATGTAGCGTTCGCTATATTTCAGGAGTGCATCATGAATAGTTTCAGCCAGACAGCGGAAGCAGTGCAAAAGCGCACTAATGCCCGTTACTGGATTGTGGTGATGTTATTTATCGTCACCTCGTTCAACTACGGTGACCGCGCAACCATTTCGATTGCCGGTTCGGCGATGTCCAAAGAGATCGGCCTTGATTCGGTCGGCCTTGGCTATATCTTCTCCGCCTTTTCCTGGGCGTACGTGATTGGGCAGATTCCGGGCGGCTGGCTGCTCGACCGCTTCGGCTCAAAACGCGTCTACTTCTGGAGCATCTTCCTCTGGTCGCTGTTTACCTTGCTGCAAGGCTTCGTCGATCTGTTCAGCGGTTTTGGCATTATCATTTCGCTGTTCCTGTTGCGCTTCCTGGTCGGCCTGGCTGAAGCGCCATCCTTCCCCGGCAATAGCCGCATTGTTGCGGCCTGGTTCCCGGCGCAGGAGCGCGGCACCGCCGTCGCAATCTTTAACTCGGCGCAATACTTTGCCACGGTAATCTTCGCGCCGATCATGGGTTGGCTGGTCTCCGAAGTGGGCTGGGCGCACGTGTTCTGGTTCATGGGCGGATTGGGCATCATCCTCAGCTTTATCTGGCTGAAAGTGATCCACGATCCCACCGATCATCCGGGCGTCAACAAAGCCGAGCTGGAGTACATGGAGCAGGGCGGCGCGCTGATCAACATGGACGTCAAAAAGGATGACCGCAAAGTGAGCTGGAGCGAGAAGTGGTTCCAGATCAAACAGCTACTGACCTCACGCATGATGCTAGGCATCTATCTCGGCCAATACTGCGTCAACGCCTTAACCTACTTCTTTATTACCTGGTTCCCGGTGTATCTGGTGCAGGCGCGCGGCATGTCGATTCTGAAGGCCGGCTTTATTGCTTCGATCCCTGCGGTGTGTGGCTTCCTCGGCGGCGTATTGGGCGGCGTGATTTCTGATTACCTGATGCGTAAAACCGGTTCGCTGAACATCGCGCGTAAAACGCCCATTGTGCTCGGTATGCTGCTCTCCATCTCGATGGTGATGTGTAACTACACCGACACCGAATGGGTGGTGGTGTTCTTTATGGCGCTGGCATTCTTCGGCAAAGGCATTGGTGCGCTGGGTTGGGCAGTGATGGCAGATACCGCCCCGAAAGAGATCAGCGGTTTGAGCGGCGGCTTGTTCAACATGTTCGGTAACTTCTCCGGCATCGTCACGCCAATTGCCATCGGTTACATCATCGCCACCAGCGGATCCTTCGAGGGCGCGCTGATTTATGTCGGTATCCATGCCTTTGTCGCCGCATTTAGTTTCCTGGTGATTGCCGGCGATATCAAACGCGTTGAACTGAAAACCAGGCCATAAGGACGGAATATGACTACGCAAAGCACGCCGGTCATCACCGATATGCAGGTGATTCCGGTTGCCGGTTACGACAGCATGTTGCTCAACATCGGTGGCGCGCACAGCGCCTGCTTCACCCGCAATATCGTGGTGCTCACGGATAGCGCGGGACACACCGGCGTCGGTGAAGCGCCGGGCGGGGAAACCATCTACCAAACGCTGGTTGAGGCAATTCCGCAGGTAAAAGGTCAGCAGGTTGCCCGCATGAATCGTCTGGTGCAGCAGGTGCACAAAGGCAATCAGTCGGCGGATTTCGATACCTTCGGCAAGGGCGCGTGGACCTTCGAGCTGCGCGTCAATGCGGTGGCCGCGCTGGAAGCGGCGCTACTGGATTTACTCGGCCAATGTCTCGGCGTGCCGGTGGCGGAACTGCTCGGTCCGGGCCAGCAGCGCGATGAGGTCACGGTGCTCGGCTATCTGTTCTATCTCGGCGATCGTCGCAAAACCGATTTGCCGTATCTGACCGGCGAAAATGCTAGCCACGACTGGTATCACTTGCGTCATCAGGAGGCGCTGACGCCGGAATCTGTGGTGCGTCTGGCGGAAGCGGCGCAGGACAAATATGGCTTCAAAGATTTCAAACTCAAAGGCGGCGTGCTGCCGGGCGAGCAGGAGATTGAGTCGGCGGCGGCGCTAAAAAAATGCTTCCCCGATGCGCGCATCACCGTCGATCCCAACGGTGCCTGGACGCTGGATGAAGCCATTCGCTTGTGTAAAGGCATGGGCGATGTGCTGACCTACGCCGAAGATCCGTGCGGTGCCGAGCAGGGCTATTCCGGCCGCGAAGTGATGGCCGAATTCCGCCGTGCGACGGGGTTGCCGGTCGCCACCAACATGATCGCCACCAACTGGCGCGAGATGAACCACGCGGTGATGCTCAATTCCGTCGACATCCCGCTGGCCGATCCGCACTTCTGGACGCTGAGCGGCGCGGTACGCGTGGCGCAGCTGTGTGATGACTGGGGGCTGACGTGGGGCTGTCACTCCAATAACCACTTCGATATTTCACTGGCGATGTTCACCCACGTTGGCGCTGCTGCGCCGGGTAAACCGACCGCGATTGATACGCACTGGATTTGGCAGGAGGGCGATCAGCGCCTGACCAAAGAGCCGCTGCAGATCCGCAACGGCAAAATCGCCGTGCCGGATAAGCCGGGCCTCGGCGTCGAGCTGGATTGGGATCGCCTGCATCAGGCCAACGCGTTGTACAAATCACTGCCGGCGGGCGCACGTAATGACGCCACCGCGATGCAGTATCTGGTTCCCAATTGGGCATTCGACCGCAAGCGTCCAGCCTTTGGTCGCGGCTAATTTTAAGGAGCAGGAAATGAGTCAGACACCGAAAATAACATCGCTGCAGGTCATTCCGGTGGCCGGTCACGACAGCATGTTGCTTAACCTGAGTGGCGCGCATTCGCCGTTCTTTACCCGCAACATTGTCATCATTAAAGACAATGCCGGACACACCGGCGTCGGTGAGATTCCGGGCGGCGAAAAGATTCGTCAGACGCTGGAGGATGCGGCGGCGCTGGTGGTGCAGAAAACCGTTGGCGAATACAAGAACATCCTCAACCTGGTGCGCAGCACCTTTGCCGACCGCGATTCCAGCGGACGCGGCAACCAAACCTTTGATTTGCGTACCACCATTCACGTGGTTACTGGCATCGAAGCGGCGCTGCTCGATCTGCTGGGACAGCATTTAGGCGTGAACGTCGCCTCGTTGCTCGGCGATGGTCAGCAGCGCGACCGGGTAGAAATGCTCGGCTATCTGTTCTATGTCGGCGACCGCAAGAAAACCTCGCTGCCGTATCAGAGCCAGGAAAATGACAAATGTGATTGGTATCGCCTGCGCCACGAAGAAGCGCTGACGCCGGATACGGTGGTGCGCCTGGCGGAAGCGGCCTATGAAAAATATGGCTTTAACGATTTCAAACTGAAAGGCGGCGTGCTGCGCGGTGGCGAAGAGGCCGAAGCGGTGACGGCGCTGGCGAAGCGCTTCCCGCAGGCGCGCGTGACGCTTGATCCTAACGGCGCCTGGTCGCTCAACGAGGCGATTCTGCTCGGTAAGCAGCTGAAAGGTGTGCTGGCCTATGCGGAAGATCCGTGCGGCGCTGAGCAGGGCTATTCCGGGCGCGAAGTGATGGCGGAATTCCGCCGCGCCACCGGCATGCCGACCGCCACCAATATGATCGCCACCGACTGGCGTCAAATGGGCCACACGCTGTCGCTGCAGTCGGTCGATATCCCGCTGGCCGATCCGCACTTCTGGACGATGCAGGGTTCGGTACGCGTGGCGCAGATGTGTCACGACTTCGGCCTGACGTGGGGCTCGCACTCTAACAACCACTTCGACATTTCACTGGCGATGTTTACCCACGTTGCCGCCGCCGCACCAGGTGCGATTACCGCCATCGATACGCATTGGATTTGGCAGGAAGGCAATCAGCGCCTGACTAAAGAGCCGCTACAGATTAAAGGCGGCATGGTGCAGGTGCCGCAAAAACCGGGTCTCGGCGTCGAGCTGGATATGGATCAGGTGATGCAGGCCAACGCGCTGTATCAGAAACACGGTTTAGGCGCGCGCGACGATGCGCAAGCCATGCAGTTCCTCGTACCGAACTGGACCTTTGATAACAAGCGTCCGTGCCTGGTGCGCTAACTTTTCCGGCTCCCCGCGCGGGAGCCTGCTGTAACCGACAGGAGTGAAGACAATGAGCAATGCCTGGCCGAACCCTTTTCGTCGCCGTCTGCTGGCAGGAGAAACCCTGATTGGCAGCTGGTGCGCGCTGGCTAATCCCCTTACCACTGAAGTGCTGGGCCTGGCGGGCTTTGACTGGCTGGTGCTGGATGGCGAACACGCGCCGAATGACATCACCACCTTTGTGCCGCAGCTAATGGCACTGAAGGGCAGCCACAGCGCGCCGGTGGTGCGTCCGCCGTGCAACGAACCGATCATCATCAAGCGCTTGCTGGATATCGGCTTCTACAACTTCCTGGTGCCATTTGTGGAAACCGAGGAAGAAGCGATTCGCGCGGTGGCATCTACTCGCTATCCACCGGCGGGCATTCGCGGTGTGTCGGTTTCACACCGCAGCAACATGTACGGCACGCTGCCGGATTACAACAGCACCATTAACGACAACATCACGGTGCTGGTGCAGATCGAAACGCAACAGGCGGTGGACAACATCGATGCTATCGCCGCGGTGGAAGGTGTTGATGGCATCTTCGTTGGGCCGGGCGATCTCTCGGCCGCGCTCGGCTATCTGGGCCAGCCTGCGCATCCCGAAGTATTGAAAGTGATTAAACACGTCTTCGAACGCGCCAAAGCGGCGGGGAAACCGAGCGGCATTCTGGCGCCGGTGGAAGCCGATGCACGCCGCTATCTGGAGTGGGGCGCCAGCTTTGTAGCGGTAGGCAGCGATCTGGGTGTGTTCCGTAACGCCACGCAGGCGCTGTGTGACAAATTTAAAAAATAACTGACTGAGAGGAAAGGCAATGAAAATTGGATTTATCGGCCTCGGCATCATGGGCAAACCGATGAGTAAAAACCTGGTGAAAGCCGGTTATTCGCTGGTGGTGCGCGACCATAATGTTAGTAACGAAGCAGAGTTGGTGGAGCTGGGCGCCACCGTAGCCAAGACGCCAAAAGAGGTGGCTGAACAGGTGGATGTGTTGATCACCATGGTACCGAACTCGCCACAGGTTAAAGAGGTGTGCCTCGGTGCTAACGGCATCATCGAAGGCGCGAAGCCGGGCCTGATCGTTATCGACATGAGTTCCATTGCGCCGTTGGCCAGCCGCGAAGTGCATGATGCGCTGGCGGCGAAAGGCATCAAAATGCTCGATGCGCCAGTCAGCGGCGGCGAGCCGAAAGCGATTGAGGGCACGCTGTCGGTGATGGTGGGCGGTGATAAAGCGGTGTTTGATCAGTGCTACGACATCATGAAAGCGATGGCGGGTTCGGTGGTCCACACCGGTGACATTGGTGCGGGGAATGTGACTAAGCTGGCAAATCAGGTGATCGTGGCGCTTAACATCGCGGCGATGTCAGAAGCGCTGTCGCTGGCGACCAAAGCGGGCGTTAATCCTGAGCTGGTTTATCAGGCGATTCGTGGTGGTCTGGCAGGCAGCACCGTGCTGGATGCCAAAGCGCCGATGGTGCTGGATCGTAACTTCAAACCGGGCTTCCGCATCGATCTGCATATCAAAGATCTGGCCAATGCGCTGGATACCTCGCACGAGATCGGTGCGCATCTGCCGCTGACTGCCGCAGTGATGGAGATGATGCAGGCGCTGAAAGTGGATGGACAGGGCACTTCCGACCATAGCGCGCTGGCCTGCTATTATGAAAAATTAGCGAAAGTTGAGATCACCCGGTAGTGCAATCGTCCGGCGTCTACGGATGTCGGGCGGCTCGCTGCCTTCGCAGGACGGATGTCCGTCATCAACCGCGCTGGATTGCCTATGAAAATTGTCATCGCACCGGATTCATATAAAGAGAGTTTATCCGCCCTGGAAGTGGCTTCGGCGATTGAAGCGGGATTCCGCGAGATCTTTCCCGAAGCTGAGTACGTGAAAATACCGGTTGCCGACGGTGGTGAAGGCACGGTTGAAGCGATGGTGGCGGCAACGCAGGGAAACATTGTCCGGCTGACGGTTACTGGACCGCTCGGCAAGCCAGTGGAGGCGTTCTACGGTTTGTCAGGTGATGAGCGTACCGCATTTATCGAAATGGCGGCAGCCAGCGGGCTGGAGTTAGTGCCCGCGGCACAGCGCGATCCGCTGATTACCACCTCGTTCGGCACCGGCGAGCTGATCAAAGATGCGCTCGATCGCGGTGTCGATCACTTCATTATCGGCATTGGCGGCAGCGCCACCAATGATGGCGGTTCCGGCATGATGCAAGCGCTGGGCGCACAACTGCTGGATGAGCACGGCAAGCAAATCGCCTATGGCGGCGGCGCATTACCGCAGCTGGCGCGCATCGATATCGAACAGCTGGATGCGCGTATTAAGCAGTGTCGCTTTGAAGTCGCCTGCGATGTCAGCAATCCGCTCACCGGTGATAAGGGCGCTTCGGCGATCTTCGGTCCGCAGAAAGGTGCGACGCCGGAACTGGTGCAGCAGCTGGACAAAGCACTGGAACATTACGCCACCCTGATTCATCGCGATCTGGATATTGATGTTTTACACATTGATGGCGGCGGCGCGGCGGGCGGCATGGGCGCGGCGCTGCATGCGTTTTGTCAGGCCGAGTTACGCAGCGGCATTGAGATTGTCACTGAAGCCTTGGGCCTGGCCGAGCAGGTGAAAGATGCCGATCTGGTGATTACCGGCGAAGGGCGCATTGATAGTCAAAGCATTAACGGCAAGGTGCCGATTGGTGTGGCAAAGGTCGCGAAGCAGTTTGATAAACCGGTGATTGGCATTGCCGGAAGTTTAACCGCGGATGTCGGCGTGGTGCACCAACATGGGCTGGATGCGGTGTTCAGCGTGCTGTTTAGCATCTGCTCATTGGATGACGCGCTGGCCAACGCGGCGCAGAACGTGCGCCTGACGGCGCGCAATGTGGCGGCGGTGATAAAGCTGGGGAAAGGGAGATAGTTTTCCCTCACCCTAATCCTCTCCCAGAGGGAGAGGGAACCGATCGGAGCGATGGAATAAGTTTGCACGTAACTTCAGCATGCTCAGGGCAACTCCCTCGCCCGCTTGCGGGAGAGGGCTGGGGTGAGGGGAAAATCGCACCGCACTAACCCAACGCCAACAATTTCCTCGCTTCACGCGCCACGTTCGCCATCTCATCGCTCAACTCCAGCAGCTCCGGCTCCAGCGCGTCGATATCGCTCTCCTGATGCAAACTCTTCTCCAGCTGCTGACACAGCTGCTTCAGGCGCGGCACGCCGCTGTAGCTGGCGCTGCCGTGCAGCTTGTGGATAATCTCGCGCAATCCCACCACATCATTGCTCGCCATTGCACTCTCTACGCGCTCTTCCACTTCCGGCAGGAAATCGAGCAGCATTTGCAGCAAATCGCGGGCTAAATCGGGTTTATTGGCGGCCTGACGTAGCGCCAGCGTCCAGTCCAGCGACGGCGCCACGTGCGGCTGTTGCGGCTGTGGCATGACCCGGTTCGGCGCGTAACGCTGCAGCAGCTGGCTCAATTTGTCCTCATCAATCGGCTTCGCCAGATAGTCATTCATGCCAGCGTTGATGAGCTGCGCTCGTTCGCCATCCAGCGCATGCGCAGTAACGGCGACAATCGGTGTGGTGGCGTGCAGCGGCAGGCTGCGGATGATTTCGCTGGCGCGGATGCCATCGATATCCGGCATCTGAATGTCCATCAGAATCACGTCCAGCTTGTGCAGGCGCGCCTGGCGAATCGCCTGCTCGGCGTTATCACACAGAATGATGTGCTGCACCTGCTCCTCCAGCAGCGCGCCAATCAGTTTCAGGTTGGCGGGATTGTCATCCACCGCCATTACCGTCAGCGGCTGACGTGCACCACGCGGCAGCGCATCGCTTTGCCAGTCATGTAAGTCCAGCAGCATCGGCAGCAAGCGCGTCAACGAAACCGGTTTGGCGATACACCCGGCAATGCCGCGCGCCCGTAAGTCATCGGCAAACAGCATCATTTCACTCGGCAGCGCCAGCAGCACCGAATCGGCGCGCGCATGCAGACGTTTAATCAATGCATCCGGCAACGTCGCAGGATGCGGCTCGGTGACCGGCAAACCCATCAGCAGCAGCGGGAAGTGCGTCTCGGGCATCTCTTCCAGGCTGGAGAAGTGCTGCACCTGCAGCGGCGTGATGCTTAGCATCTCCTGCACCGCTTTTGCCACCGCTGGATGTGGCTCGATATACGCCAGCGGCGTGGCGCGCAAATCGTCCAACATGCGCGGAATGGCTGGTGCATTGGGATTGAGATCGAGATGAATATGCACCCAGAAGGTCGAACCCTGATTCGGACGGCTGTGGAAGGCAATTTCGCCGCCCATTTCGCTCACCAGTTTCTGCGTGATCACCAACCCTAAACCGGTGCCGCCATGACGGCGCGTAATGCTGGCATCGGCCTGACGAAACGCCTGGAATAGCTGCGACTGCTGCTGTTCAGAGATACCGATGCCGGTGTCATGCACCTGAATCTCCAGCTCGACGCGCGTAGTGTTGATGCTGCGCAGCTCAACGCGCAAGTCGATATGACCGTGCTCGGTGAATTTAATCGCGTTACCAATCAGGTTAATCATGATCTGCTGCAGGCGCAGCGGATCGCCAATCACATTATCCGGCACCTGTTTTTCCAGGCACACGGTAATTTCCAGCCCTTTGTCATGGGCGGACGGCGCCAGCAGCACCAACGTTTCATCCAGCGTGGCGCGCAGCGGGAACGGGATCGACTCCAGCACCAGCTTGCCGGCTTCCAGTTTCGAGAAATCGAGCACGTCATTAATGATGCTCAGCAGGTTATTCGCCGAACGCTCGATGGTGCTCATGTAGTCGCGCTGGTTGGTGCTCAGCCCGGTTTTTAGCATCTGACGGGTAAAGCCAATTACGCCGTTCAGCGGCGTACGCAGCTCATGCGACATGTTGGCGAGGAATTCCGATTTGATGCGCGCCGCTTCCTGCGCGCGCTTCTTCGCCAGATCCAGCTCGACGTTCTGAATCTCCAGCTGCTCCAGCGTTTCACGCAGATCGTAAGTCGCCTGATCGATGTTTTGCTGCATCTCTTCGTGATAGGCGGTGAGCGACATCGCCATGGCGTTGATGCCGTTTTTCAGAATGCTCAGCTCGCCCAGCATGTAACCATCGACGCGGCTGTCCAGCTGGCCACGACGAATGCGGTCCACGGTGGTAACCATATTGCGAATGGGACCGGTGACGTCGCGCATCAGGCGATAGGCAAACAGCATGGCGATGCACAGGCAGAACAGCAGCAGCAGCGTGGCGACAAATACTTCTTTGTACTGCTCCAGCCGCACTGATTGCAGATCCAGTTCGATCGCCACATAACCCAGCGGATTCCCGGCTGGTTTGGCATCTTCGCCCGGCAGCTCATCCACCGAATAGCGTTCAGAGATAATCGGCGTGCGCAGAATCATAATCGTGCCTTGCCGCTCCACCGAGACGCCATCTTCCAGCGTGGAGATGTCCTCTTTTTGCAGCAGCGCCAGATTCTGATTGTTATTCGAGGTGACGTAGACGTGATTGTTGTTGTCGAAAATGGTGATGGCACGGACAATATCGGAGTGGCGGCGATGCAGCAGACTGACTAACTCGCGAATCGCATCGCGGTTGTGCCACGTCATGCCGTATTCACTGGAGACCGCCAGCGGTTCGATGATGTTCGCTCCCGCGTCGTGCACCTGATGCTGTAATTCGTTGTAGCGGTGCACCACAAAGAAGGTACTGAGCAGCAGACCAATCATCAGCGTTGGCGCCAGTATCAGAATCATCATTCGCGCCCGCAGGCTGTATTTGGTCATAATTGTGGCCTGGCGACTCCTGGCATTTTTTCCCTGTGCAAGCACGGTTATTGGCTGCACACCCAATTAACGTAGAGATTTCACAATACTATGGCGCAATTTTACTCCGCAAAACAGCGTGTGACGACGAAGACTCGCATATCCGTCACCATTGAAGACCTCGATCCTTTCGGACAAGGTGTTGCGCGCCATAAAGGCAAGGCGATGTTTGTTAGCGGCGCGCTGCCCGGTGAACAGGCGGAAGTGACGGTGTTCGAGGATAAAAGCAAATACGCACGCGCCAAAGCCAACAAGATCATTAATCCCAGCCCACAGCGGGAAACACCGCGCTGCGTCCATTTTGGCGTGTGCGGCGGCTGCCAGCAGCAACATGCCTCGGTGGCTTTGCAGCAGGAGAGTAAAGCGCGCGCCTTAAGCCGCATGTTAAGCCGCGAAGCGCCGCTGCCGGTGAAGGTGGATGAGATCATCAGCGGCAGCGCGTGGGGTTATCGTCGCCGGGCGCGTTTAGGATTGCAGTGGCAGCCAAAACAGCAGCGTCTGCAAATGGGGTTCCGTCAGGCCGCCAGCAACGATCTGGTTGAACTGAAGCAATGCCCGGTTTTGGTGCCCGAACTTGAAGCGTTGCTGCAGCCGCTGCACCAGTGCCTCAGCGATTTACAGGCAGTTAAACGGTTAGGCCACGTAGAATTGGTGCTGGCGGATAATGGCCCGCTGATGGTACTGCGTCATCTTGATGCATTATCTGCCGGCGACCGCGCAAAACTGGAACGCTTTTCGCATGAGCAGCAACTGTCGCTCTATCTGGCTGATGGCAGTGAAAGTTTGCAGGCGCTGAATGCGCGCGAACCTTTTTATCACTCGTTGAATTTGCCGCTATCTTTTAGCCCGCAGAATTTTATTCAGGTCAACGATGGTGTGAATCAGCAGATGGTCGCCAAAGCCATTGAATGGCTGGATTTGCAGCCAGAGGATCGTGTGCTGGATTTGTTCTGCGGCATGGGAAACTTTACCTTGCCATTAGGAAAGTTCGTACAAAATGTTGTAGGTGTGGAGGGCGTTGCAGCATTAGTGCAGCAGGCAGCGTATAATGCTGAGCAGACTAATCTCAAGAATGTTCGCTTTTTCCAGCATAACCTGGAGGAAGATGTATCGCGTCAGCCGTGGGCGACGCAGGGATTTAACAAGGTGTTACTGGATCCAGCGCGTGCTGGGGCCGCGGGCGTAATGGCGCATGTGGTTAAACTTGCGCCGCAACGTGTGGTCTATGTTTCCTGTAACCCTACAACGCTGGCGCGTGACAGTCAGACATTGCTGTCAGCGGGCTACCATTTGGAAAGGGTCGCGATGCTGGATATGTTTCCCCATACCAGTCATCTCGAATCCATGGTGCTGTTTAGCAAAGCATAAGCGATGTCCACATCGCTGTGGCAGGAGAGGATATGGTTGCGGTTAGAAGTGCGCATTTAAATACGGCGGGCGAATTTGCCCTCGACCAGTGGATCGCCAGTTTGAGTATCAACAATCCGCAATCCTGTCAGCGACTGGCGGATGCGTGGCGCTACTGTGAAGCCGAAACGCACAACCATCCTGATCAAGCTCTGCTGCTGTGGCGCGGTATTGAGATGGTGGAAATTCTCACCATGCTCAGCATGGACATTGATAGCCTGCGCGCGGCGCTGCTGTTCCCGCTCGCCAACGCCGATGTGGTGAGCGAAGAGGATCTCGAAAAAGCCTTTGGCAAAGAGATTGTGATGTTGGTGCACGGCGTGCGCGACATGGATGCCATTCGCCAGCTGAAAGCGATTCACAACGATTCGATGGCCTCCGAGCAGGTGGATAACGTGCGCCGTATGCTGCTGGCGATGGTGGAAGATTTCCGCTGCGTGGTCATCAAGCTGGCAGAACGTATCGCCCATCTGCGTGAAATGAAAGACGCGCCAGAAGATGAGCGCGTGCTCGCGGCGAAAGAGAGCACCAATATCTACGCGCCGCTGGCCAATCGCTTGGGTATCGGCCAGCTCAAATGGGAGCTGGAAGATTACTGCTTCCGCTATCTGCATCCCGATGAATACAAACGCATTGCTAAGCTGCTGCATGAACGCCGTATTGACCGCGAAGGCTACATTGAAAGCTTCGTTGCCAATCTGCGCGCCGAGATGCAGAAAGAGGGCGTGCGTGCTGAAGTGTATGGCCGTCCGAAACACATCTACAGCATCTGGCGCAAGATGCAGAAGAAGTCGTTAGCGTTCGATGAGCTGTTTGACGTGCGCGCGGTGCGTATCGTGGCGGAACGGCTGCAGGATTGCTACGGCGCGCTTGGTACGGTGCATACGCTGTTTCGCCATCTGCCGAGTGAGTTTGACGACTACGTTGCCAACCCCAAGCCTAACGGCTATCAATCGATTCATACCGTGGTGCTGGGTCCGCAGGGCAAAACGGTGGAAATCCAGATTCGTACGCGCCAGATGCATGAAGATGCCGAGCTGGGCGTCGCCGCACACTGGAAGTACAAAGAAGGTCCAACCTCCAGCAACGCGCGCGGCGCGGCGGGACATGAAGGACGCATCGCCTGGCTGCGTAAGCTGATTAGCTGGCAGGAAGAGATGGCTGATTCCGGCGAGATGCTGGAAGAGGTGCGCAGCCAGGTATTCGACGACCGCGTGTATGTGTTTACCCCGAAAGGTGACGTGGTCGATCTGCCGGCGGGATCAACGCCGCTCGACTTCGCCTACCACATTCACAGCGATATCGGCCACCGCTGCATTGGCGCCAAAATCAGCGGGCGCATCGTGCCGTTTACCTATCAGTTGCAGATGGGCGATCAGATTGAAGTGATCACCCAGAAACAGCCAAACCCAAGCCGCGACTGGCTGAACCCGAATCTCGGCTATATCACCACCAGCCGCGGACGCTCGAAAATTCATGCCTGGTTCCGCAAACAGGATCGTGACAAAAATATCATTGCTGGCCGTCAGATCCTCGAAAGCGAGCTAAATCAGATGGATATCAGCATGCGCGAAGCGGAAAAACTGCTGCTGCCGCGCTATAACGTCAGTTCGCAGGATGAGCTGCTGGCGATGATTGGCGGCGGCGATATTCGCCTCAATCAGATGGTGAATTTCCTGCAGGGCAAGCTCAACAAGCCGAGCGCCGAAGAGGAAGATCGCGAGGCGCTGCGCCTGCTGACGCAGAAGTCACATGCGCCGTCCGCGCGCAAAGAGAGCGGTCGCGTGGTGGTGGAAGGCGTGGGCAATCTGCTGCACCACATCGCCCGCTGCTGCCAGCCGATTCCTGGCGACGATATCGTGGGCTTTATCACCCAGGGGCGCGGCATCTCGATTCACCGCGCCGACTGCGACCAGTTAACCGAGCTGATTTCGCACGCACCGGAACGTATCGTTGATGCGGTGTGGGGCGAGGATTACTCCAGCGGTTATTCGCTGGTGGTACGCGTTACCGCCAACGATCGTAGCGGCCTGCTACGCGATATCACCACCATTCTGGCTAACGAGAAGGTCAATGTGCTCGGCGTCTCCAGCCGCAGTGACACCAAAAAGCAGCTGGCAACCATTGATATGGATATTGAGATCTATAACCAGCAAGTGCTTGGCCGCGTGCTGGCACGTCTCAATCAGGTGCCGGATATTATCGACGCGCGCCGTTTGCATTGATTCAGAGCCGTTTGTCCCCCATCCCGACCTTCCCCCGTTCGCGGGGGAAGGAGACGCTGCCGTATGTGTAACCGGCGCAGTCTCTCCCAAAATTTTCCCAAAGGATCCTTTCATGACGCCCTTAAATCGCCTGCTCACCATCATGCAAACCTTGCGCGACCCGGAGCGCGGCTGCCCGTGGGATCGTCAGCAAACCTTCGCCTCGATCGCGCCTTACACGCTGGAAGAAACCTACGAAGTGATCGATGCCATCCAGCGTGAAGATTTTGCCGATCTGCGCGGTGAACTTGGCGATCTGCTGTTTCAGGTGGTGTTCTACGCGCAGATGGCCGATGAGCAGCAGCGCTTTAATTTCGATGACATCTGCAACACTATCAGCGACAAACTTGAGCGCCGTCATCCGCACATTTTTGGCGATGTTCAGGCTGCAACCAGCGAAGAAGTGCTGAAAAACTGGGAAGCCATCAAGCACAGCGAACGCGCGGAAAAATCGCAGCACTCGGCGCTGGACGATATTCCTAAAGCGCTGCCGGCATTGATGCGCGCGCACAAAATTCAGAAGCGTTGCAGCTCGGTGGGCTTCGACTGGAACAATCTCGGCCCGGTGCTGGATAAAGTGCATGAAGAGATCGATGAAGTGATGCACGAAGCGCAGCAAGCGGTGGTGGATAACGCCAGGCTGGAAGAGGAAATCGGTGATTTGCTGTTCGCGACCGTCAATTTGTCGCGCCATTTAGGCAGCAAAGCGGAAGTCGCGTTGCAAAAAGCCAACGATAAATTTGAGCGCCGCTTCCGTGAAGTTGAAGCCATCATCGCCTCACAAGGGTTAGCCATGAGCGATGCGACCCTGGATCAAATGGAAGCCGCCTGGCAGCAGGTGAAAGTGAGCGAGAACAAACAGTAAGCGAATCTGGCGATTATTCCAGCGCTGCGTATAAATTCGCCGCTTGAGCTTACTCGATTCAGCCTTGCGGCGACTTTGTGACGTACATCAACATTTCGCACCATGCTATCCGCTATGTTACCGGCTTACCTGTGGAGGACGATGGTGTGATTCATCAATTGTGGCTTAAGACGACTTCAAGTATACTATTTTCCCGTCTTGGTTATTCCACCGTCTTTAAACCTAAACTCTCAGGTTCAGCATGACAACGAATTATATTTTTGTGACCGGCGGGGTTGTTTCCTCTCTGGGCAAAGGCATTGCCGCAGCCTCCCTCGCAGCCATCCTTGAAGCACGTGGTCTGAATGTGACCATCATGAAACTCGATCCGTACATCAACGTCGATCCGGGTACCATGAGCCCAACGCAGCACGGTGAAGTATTTGTTACCGATGATGGGGCCGAAACCGATCTGGATTTAGGTCACTACGAGCGCTTCATCCGCACTAAAATGTCGCGCCGTAACAACTTTACTACCGGTCGTATCTACTCAGAAGTGCTGCGCAAAGAGCGTCGCGGTGACTATCTGGGCGCCACGATTCAGGTTATTCCACACATCACCAACGCCATCAAAGAACGCATTATTGAAGGCGGCGAAGGTCATGACGTGGTTCTGGTCGAGATCGGCGGTACCGTGGGTGATATCGAATCTCTGCCGTTCCTCGAAGCGATTCGCCAGATGGCGGTCGATGTCGGTCGTGAACACACCATGTACATGCACCTGACGCTGGTGCCGTATATGGCGGCCGCAGGCGAAGTGAAAACCAAGCCAACCCAGCATTCAGTGAAAGAGCTGCTGTCGATCGGGATTCAGCCAGACGTGCTGATCTGCCGTTCTGACCGCGCGGTGCCAGCGAACGAACGCGCTAAAATCGCGCTGTTCTGTAACGTGCCAGAAAAAGCGGTTATTTCCCTGAAAGATGTGGATTCCATCTACAAGATTCCAGGCATGCTGAAATCGCAAGGTCTGGATGATTACATCTGCAAGCGTTTCAATCTGAACGCGCCGGAAGCGAACCTGGCCGAATGGGAACAGGTTATTTACGAAGAAGCCAATCCGGGCGGCGAAGTGACCATCGGTATGGTCGGCAAATATGTCGAACTGCCGGATGCGTACAAGTCAGTGATTGAGGCCTTGAAACACGGTGGCCTGAAAAATCGCGTTACCGTGAATATCAAATTGATCGACTCGCAGGATGTTGAAACGCGCGGTGTCGAATTACTGAAAGATCTGGATGCTATTCTGATCCCTGGCGGCTTCGGCTACCGCGGTGTGGAAGGCAAAATGATGACGGCGCAATACGCCCGTGAGAACAACGTGCCTTACCTGGGAATTTGCCTGGGCATGCAGGTTGCGCTGATGGAATTCGCCCGCAACGTTGCCGGTATGGAAGGCGCGAACTCTACGGAATTTGTGCCAGACTGTAAGTATCCGGTGGTTGCGCTTATCACCGAATGGCGTGACGAAGAGGGCAACGTTGAACAGCGTACTGAGCAGAGCGATCTGGGCGGCACCATGCGTCTGGGCAGCCAGCAGTGCCAGTTGACGCCGGAAAGCAAAGTGCGTCAGTTGTACGGTTCTGAAATCATTACCGAACGCCACCGTCATCGTTACGAAGTAAACAATATGTTGCTGAAGCCGATTGAAGCGGCGGGTCTGCATATTGCCGGTCGTTCTGGCGACGATCAGCTGGTTGAGATCATTGAGATCCCGAACCACCCGTGGTTTGTTGCCTGTCAGTTCCACCCGGAATTCACGTCGACCCCACGCGATGGTCATCCGCTGTTCACTGGCTTTGTGAAAGCCGCGCAGGAACACCAGAAGCGTTTAGCGAAGTAAGTTTCACGAACAACGCGCGAACTTTTCGCGCGTTGTTTGTCTTAGGATTGACTAACTTGTACTGAGGAAAATCGAATGTCCAAAATCGTAAAAGTCATCGGTCGCGAAATCATCGACTCCCGTGGCAACCCAACTGTAGAAGCAGAAGTGCATCTGGAAGGCGGTTTCGTTGGTCTGGCTGCTGCGCCATCAGGTGCATCAACCGGTTCTCGCGAAGCTCTGGAGCTGCGTGACGGTGACAAATCTCGTTTCCTGGGCAAAGGCGTAACCAAAGCGGTTGCGGCTGTTAACGGTCCAATCGCTAACGCGGTAACCGGTAAAGATGCCAAAGACCAGGCGAACATCGATAAGATCATGATCGAGCTGGACGGTACTGAGAACAAATCTAACTTCGGTGCTAACGCCATTCTGGCGGTTTCACTGGCTGCTGCTAAAGCTGCTGCTGCCTCTAAAGGCCTGCCGCTGTACGCACACATCGCTGAACTGAACGGCACCCCAGGCAAATACTCTATGCCGCTGCCAATGATGAACATCATCAACGGTGGTGAGCACGCCGACAACAACGTCGACATCCAGGAATTCATGATTCAGCCGGTTGGCGCGCCAACCCTGAAAGAAGCGATTCGCATGGGTTCTGAAGTCTTCCATCACCTGGCAAAAGTGCTGAAGTCTAAAGGCATGAGCACTGCAGTTGGTGACGAAGGTGGCTACGCGCCAAACCTGGGTTCTAACGCCGAAGCGCTGGCTGTTATCGCTGAAGCGGTAAAAGCAGCAGGTTACGAACTGGGCAAAGACATCACCCTGGCGATGGACTGCGCAGCATCTGAATTCTACAAAGACGGCAAATATGTGCTGGCTGGCGAAGGCAACAAAGCCTTCTCTTCAGAAGAGTTCACCCACTTCCTGGAAGACCTGACCAAACAGTACCCAATCGTTTCTATCGAAGACGGTCTGGATGAATCTGACTGGACTGGTTTCGCCTACCAGACCAAAGTGCTGGGCGACAAAATCCAGCTGGTGGGTGACGATCTGTTCGTAACCAACACCAAGATCCTGAAAGAAGGTATCGATAAAGGCATCGCTAACTCCATCCTGATCAAATTCAACCAGATCGGTTCACTGACCGAAACTCTGGCTGCAATCAAGATGGCGAAAGATGCGGGTTATACCGCGGTGATTTCACACCGTTCAGGTGAAACCGAAGATGCAACCATCGCTGACCTGGCGGTAGGTACGGCGGCTGGCCAGATCAAAACCGGTTCTATGAGCCGTTCTGACCGTGTTGCTAAGTACAACCAGCTGATTCGTATCGAAGAAGCGCTGGGCAGCAAAGCACCGTTCAACGGTCTGAAAGAAGTTAAAGGCCAGGCGTAATCGCCTGAGTATGCTGCCTGCGGGCAGCATCGTCTGAATGAAGCCCCGCCTTGTGCGGGGCTTTTGCTTTTATTTGGCACGAAGCAGCTGTGACCTGGCGCATAAGATCTGCCATAATCTGCGCCTCAAATTTTAGACGTGAGTAAATAATGTTCTACCCGATTAACGAAATGTTCCAGACGCTGCAGGGCGAAGGTTTTTACACCGGTGTTCCGGCGCTGTTCATCCGCTTACAAGGATGTCCGGTGGGCTGTAGCTGGTGTGATACCAAACATACCTGGGAAAAGCGGGCGGATCGGGAGACCTCGCTGGGTGATATTCTGGTCAAAACCGTGGAAAGCGATGCGTGGGGCAGCGCCGATGCGGCCATGTTGATCGACACCATCCAACGTCAGGGCTGGACCGCACGTCATGTGGTGATCACCGGCGGCGAACCGGCGATTTTTGATCTGCGCCCTTTGACGGAACAATTAGAAGCGGCGGGTTTTGCCTGCCAGATCGAAACCAGCGGCACGCACGACGTTCAGTGTTCCGACGCAACATGGGTGACGGTTTCACCCAAGGTGAACATGCGCGGTGGCTATGATGTTTTGCCGCAGGCACTGCAGCGTGCCGATGAGATTAAACATCCGGTGGCGCGTGAGCGTGATGTGGAAGCGTTAGATGCGTTGCTGGCAGGATTACACGACGATAAAAAGCGCATTGTGGCGCTGCAACCGATCAGCCGGGGTGATGCGGCAACGAAACTCTGTATTGAAACCTGTATCGCCCGCAACTGGCGGCTTTCGATGCAGACGCACAAATACCTGAATATTGCCTGAGTTCTAAGGTCGCCATGTATGGCGACCTCACTCACGGTTACGGCTTCACTGACCTCAACCGCGATAAACGCAGCCAGCGGTGCAGGTCTCTTTAATCATTACCGCACTCAATTCCGGCAGAATCGGCTTCATCTGATCCCAAATCCATTTCGCCAGCACTTCACTGGTAGGATTCTCCAGGCCCGGAATGTCATTCAGATAGTGATGATCGAGGCGTTCATACAGCGGCTTAAACTTCGCCTTCAGTTCGGCAAAATCCATCACCCAACCGGTATGCGCATCCACTTCGCCGGTAATTTCTAATCGAACCAGGAATGAATGGCCGTGCAAACGCCCACATTTATGGCCTTCCGGCACGTGAGGTAAGCGGTGGGCAGATTCAAACTGGAACTCTTTAAATAACGTGGTAGACATAATGGCTCTCAGACTTAAAAACCGCTGAAGTCTACCTGAATTGCAGATTTTTCGCACCCGCTGGCAAAGAAAAGGGCATTTTGCGCCATGCCGACAGCAAAACGCCTAATTAACTCATTGAATCATATCGCCTTCATTTACCACTTTTGCTGGTTAACTTTACCCGAAAAACCACTTAGTCATTTTGGTTATTTAATATGTCGAAGGCGTATTTAATCGTTAATATACAGCCCGGTAACCTACGCACTCTTTCGCAACATATTGATCCGGACTTCTGACACTGGAATTTTTAACGCAATGACGACTCAGGCACCAGGTTCACTGCTTCCGTTATCACCGGAGCAACTCGCGCGCTTACAGGCGGCGACCACGGATTTCAACACCACTCAGATGGCCTGGCTCTCCGGCTATTTCTGGGGCATGGTCAATCAGACGCCGGGTGCGGCTGCCGCGCCAGCGCCTGTGCAAACAGAAACCCCGACCATTACGCTGATCTCCGCCTCGCAGACCGGTAACGCGCGTCGCCTGGCTGAGCAACTGCGTGATGACCTGCTGGCTGCCAAGCTGAGCGTCAATCTGGTTAACGCCGGCGATTATAAATTCAAGCAGATCGGTCAGGAAAAGCTGCTGGTGGTGGTGACTTCCACGCAAGGCGAGGGCGAGCCGCCGGAAGAGGCCGTGGCGCTGCATAAATTCCTGCTGTCGAAGAAAGCGCCGAAGTTCGCAGGCACAGCGTTTGCGGTGTTCGGTCTCGGCGATACCTCTTATGAGTTTTTCAGCAAAGCCGGTAAAGACTTTGATGAACGTCTGGCTGAGCTGGGTGCAGAACGTCTGCTGGATCGTGTGGATGCCGATGTTGAATACAAAGAGCAGGCGAACGCCTGGCGTCAGCAGATCACCGAGATTCTGAAAGCGCGTGTGCCGAGCGAATCGCCAGCACAGGCCGCCATCACCGCGGCGGGCAGCGTTAATCTGGTCGACAGCAGCCCGTACACCAAAGAAGAGCCGCTGGTGGCCAGCCTGGCGGCCAACCAGAAGATCACCGGACGCGATTCGGATAAAGATGTGCGTCACATTGAGATCGACCTTGGCGATTCTGGCCTGCGCTATCAGCCGGGCGACGCACTCGGCGTGTGGTTTGAAAACGATGACGAGCTGGTGCAGGAACTGCTGCAGCTGGTGTGGCTGAAAGGTGACGAGCAGGTCGACGTGCAGGGCAAAACCCTGCCGCTGGCCGAGGCGCTGAAAACCCATTTCGAACTGACGGTCAACACGCCACAAATCGTCGAACAGTATGCCACGCTGTCCCGCAATGACGCGCTGCTGGCGCTGGCCGGTGATAAGCCGAAGCTGCAGAGTTATGCGCAGAGCTTCCCGATTGTCGATATGGTGCGTCAGGCACCGACCGAACTGAATGCCGAACAATTAACCGGCCTGCTGCGTCCGCTGACGCCGCGCCTCTACTCCATCGCCTCATCGCAGGCGGAGAACGAAACCGAAGTGCACATCACCGTAGGTGCGGTGCGCTTTGAAATCGACGGTCGTCAGCGCGGCGGCGGCGCCTCAACCTGGTTGGCGGATCGTATTGAGGAAGAAGGCGAAATTCGCGTCTTCATCGAGCACAACGATAACTTCCGTTTACCGGCTAACCCGGAAACGCCAGTGATCATGATTGGTCCGGGCACCGGCATCGCGCCGTTCCGCGCCTTTATGCAGCAGCGCGATAACGATGGCGCAGGCGGTAAAAACTGGCTGTTCTTCGGTAACCCGCATTTCACCGATGATTTCCTCTATCAGGTGGAGTGGCAGAAGTATGTCAAAGATGGCCTGCTGACCCATATTGATCTGGCATGGTCGCGCGATCAGGCCGAGAAGGTTTACGTACAAGATAAAATCCGCGCCAAAGGTGCGGAGGTGTGGAGCTGGTTACAGGAAGGCGCACACCTTTACGTCTGCGGCGACGCCAATCGTATGGCGAAAGACGTTGAGCAGGCATTACTGGATGTGGTGGTCGAACACGGCGGCATGGATCGTGAAACGGCTGACGAATTTTTAAGTGAGCTGCGCATTGAGCGCCGTTATCAGCGAGACGTTTACTAATGAGCGAAAAACATCCTGGACCGCTGGTCGTTGAAGGCAAGCTGGTCGACGCTGAGCGTCTGAAAAAACAGAGCAACTACCTGCGCGGCACCATCCTCGACGATCTCGACGATGGCCTGACCGGCGGCTTCACTGGCGACAACTTCCTGCTGATCCGTTTCCACGGTATGTACCAGCAGGATGACCGCGACATTCGTGCCGAGCGTGTAGCGCAGAAACTCGAACCGCGTCACGCTATGATGCTGCGTTGCCGTCTGCCGGGCGGCATCATCACGCCAACGCAGTGGCTGGCGATTGACAAATTCGCCACCGATAAAACCATTTATGGCAGCATCCGGTTGACCAACCGCCAGACCTTCCAGTTTCACGGCATTCTGAAGAAGAACGTCAAGCCGACGCACCAGATGCTGCACGAAGTCGGGCTGGATGCGCTGGCGACCGCCAACGACGTGAACCGTAACGTGCTGTGCACCTCGAATCCGGTGGAATCAGAGCTGCATCAGGAAGCGTACGAGTGGGCGAAAAAGCTGTCAGAGCATCTGCTACCGCAAACCCGCGCTTACGCGGAAATCTGGTGGGACAAAGAGAAGGTCGCCACCACCGATAAAGAGCCGATTCTTGGCGAAACCTATCTGCCGCGTAAATTCAAAACCACGGTGGTGGTGCCGCCGCATAACGATGTCGATCTGCATGCCAATGACCTGAACTTCATCGCCATCGCCGAGCAGGGCAAGCTGATTGGTTTTAACCTGCTGGTGGGCGGGGGCTTGTCGATCGATCACGGCAACAAAGCGACTTATGCGCGCACCGCAAGCGAATTCGGCTTTCTGCCGGTCGAGAAGATCCTCGACGTGGCGGCTGCGGTGGTCACCACGCAGCGCGATTGGGGGAATCGTACCGATCGTAAAAATGCCAAGACCAAATACACGCTGGAACGCGTCGGTGTTGAAACCTTCAAAGCGGAAGTGGAAAAGCGTGCCGGTCTGACCTTCGAACCGATTCGTCCGTATGCGTTCACCTCGCGCGGCGATCGCGTTGGCTGGGTGAAAGGCATCGATGAGAAATGGCACCTGACGCTGTACATTGAGAACGGCCGTCTGCTGGATTATCCTGGCCGTCCGCTGAAACGCGGCATCGCCGAAATTGCCAAAATCCATCAGGGCGATTTCCGTCTGACGGCTAACCAGAACCTGATTGTGGCTGGCGTGCCGGAGAAGCAAAAAGCGCAGATCGAAGCCATCGCCCGTGAACACGGTTTGATGGAAGCGGTCACGCCGCAGCGTGAGAACTCGATGGCGTGTGTGGCGTTCCCGACCTGTCCGCTGGCGATGGCCGAAGCCGAGCGCTTCCTGCCGTCGTTCGTGACCAAAGTGGAAGAGATCATGCATAAGCATGGTGTCGGCGAAGAGCACATAGTGTTACGCGTTACCGGTTGCCCAAATGGTTGTGGCCGTGCTTTGCTGGCGGAGTTGGGTCTGGTGGGCAAAGCGCCGGGCCGTTACAACTTACACATTGGCGGCAACCGCGAAGGTACGCGCATTCCACGCATGTACCGCGAGAACATCAACGAAGGCGAAATCCTCGCCAGCATTGATGAGCTGGTGGCGCGCTGGGCAACCGAGCGTCAGGCCAACGAAGGCTTCGGCGACTTCGTGATTCGCACCGGCATTATTAAAGCCGTGGTTGATCCCGCCCGTGATTTCTGGGACTCGGAGGCAGTATGACGGTACTCGATCTCGCAGCACTGAATGGTTCATCAAAAGTTGACCGCATCATGGCGCTGGCGGAAAGCAACGTGCAGCTGGAGAAACTCTCCGCTGAACAACGCGTGGGCTGGGCATTAGAACAGCTGCCAGGCGCATTTGTGCTGTCATCCAGCTTTGGTATTCAGGCGGCGGTTTTGCTGCATATGGTGACGCAGCAGAAGCCGGACATTCCGGTGATCCTGACCGATACCGGTTATCTGTTCCCGGAAACTTACCGCTTTATTGATGAGCTGACCGACAAGCTCAATCTCAACCTGCAAATCTTCAGTGCGGAGACCTCAGCGGCATGGCAGGAAGCGCGTTACGGCAAACTGTGGGAGCAGGGCGTCGAAGGGATTGAGCAGTATAACCAGATCAACAAAGTGGAACCGATGAACCGCGCGCTGGAAACGCTGGGCGCGCAAACCTGGTTTGCTGGCCTGCGCCGCGATCAGTCTGGCAGTCGCGCCAGTTTGCCGGTGCTGGCGGTGCAGCGCGGCGTGTTCAAGATTCTGCCGATCATTGATTGGGATAACCGTCAGGTGCATCAGTATCTGACCCAACACGGATTGAAATACCATCCGCTGTGGGATGAAGGTTATCTGTCAGTGGGCGATACGCATACCACCAAAAAGTGGGAACCGGGCATGGCAGAGGAAGAGACACGCTTCTTCGGCCTGAAGCGCGAGTGCGGGTTGCATGAAGGTTGATTGGTAGGTGCTCGTTGTTCCCCATCCTTGGTTTGTGCTCGCTTTCCCCCTCCTCGGTCCTCCCCCATGAATGGGGGAGGAAGATGCTGCCAGTTGGTGCTCGCTTTCCCCCTCCTCGGTCCTCCCCCATGAATGGGGGAGGAAGATGCTGCCATATGTGAGTTCTGAGAAGCTGCATGTGGCAG
Organism: Pantoea sp. y20; assembly: GCF_054903455.1. Lineage (NCBI taxonomy): Bacteria > Pseudomonadati > Pseudomonadota > Gammaproteobacteria > Enterobacterales > Erwiniaceae > Pantoea > Pantoea sp. y20. The sequence continues at coordinate 3,241,710 of NZ_CM142816.1, read as the reverse complement.
CGTCTCCTTCCCCCGCTTGCGGGGGAAGGCCGGGATGGGGGACAGCCAGCACAATCGAGTATGAGGACTGCCAGCACAATCAAACCCCCTGCAACCTCGCAAACTCTTCCGCCGCACGCGTCACATTCACTTTCGTCACTTCATAATGCGCCACCGCCACAAACGGATCTTCCGCCAGGATGGTATCTAATCGCGCACGATCAATATCCTTCACCAACAGCACGCCGCCGGTGCGTGGATCTTTGCGTCCCGCCGCGATAAACACGCCGTTAGCGAAATAGCGATCCAGCCAGCTAATGTGCGGTTCCAGTAACGCTTCCACTTCTTCTACCGGACGAAAATAGTTCAGATATACCACGTACATAGGGAATCCTCAGGTTGTCGGATTAGCAAGCTCGGTCAGCAGCGGCAGCAGAATCTTCACGCTGTCATGCGTGCGCTGGGTGATGCGGCCAGGCAGCCAGTGATCGAGGTAGTTGAGGTTATCGCGCTCGGTTTGATGGCGCACATTGCCTTCCGGGAAGTGGCTGGAACGCGCGCGCTGCTGCTGCCCATCTTTGTTGCCCAGCGTCCAGTTGGCGGCGGTGACATCCATCAGTGGCATGCCGGCTTTGTCGAACGGATTGACGCCAGGATAATCGCGTGCGGTCATCGCGTGGCTGGCGGCGGAGATACCGTAACGGTGCGCCAGCTGCACGGCACGCGTGCTGGTCTGTTTGCGCACTGCCGCTGGCGTATTCATGCCGCTATTAAAGTAGAGATGATCGCCGACAATCAGGCTATTCAGATCGATCACCAGCAGCGTGTTCTTCTTCTCCTGCGCGCTCATGCGCGCCAGATAATCATCCATGCCGTGCAAACCCGCTTCACCGGCGCTCAGCGCTACAAAGCGCACGCCGTAGTGCAGCGGCGTTTTGCTTAGCGCCTGCGCCAGCTCCAGCATCACGCCAAGCCCGGAGGCATTGTCATCCACGCCCTGCAAACGCAGGCCGCCGAGATTGTTATCGGCTTCATGGCGGCTGAGCGGCGTCCAGGTATCCAGATGCGTAACGATCAGGATCTCCTGCGGTACTTCACCGGCCCGCGCGGCAATCACCGACGTGGCCGTAACTTTGTGGGTGCGGCTCTCGCCCTTTTTCTCCAGCCAGCTATAGCTGGTTTTAAACTGGCGGGTATTACTCTGATATCCCAACTGGCTGAACTGCTGCTGCAGATAATCGGCAGTCAGCAACTCGGCGGGACTGCCGCTCATGCGGCCGGGGAAATAGGTGGCGATATGGCGAAGCTGCTGTTCGGCAAAATGCCCTGGCGCGCTGTTGCTCGCAGCCTGAACAAAGAAAGGCAAACCGCCCGCGAGCAGTGCAGCCAGCACAGTGCGGCGGAGAGTGGCAAACATAGTTAGCGTCCTTTTCTGACATCCGGTCATGCTAAAAAAATTCCGACTTAGTATGAAACTGTGACGACGCTTGCACAATTTGATTTGCACCGAAACACCAGCAATATCATTTGTTAAGCACAAAATGTTATCAGCAATCCTGGGTCGTTATTCCATTCGGTAACTACTCATTCCAATTCGTAATTTCATCTGCTGGAAGGCCGGGACGTATAGTCGCGTTAACTTAATGTAAAACTAGCAAGGTTAACGTGGATTATCTGCCTCTCTTTGCCGATCTCAAAAGCCGTCCGGTGCTGGTTGTCGGCGGTGGCGACATCGCGGCGCGCAAAATAGAACTGCTGCGGCGTGCCGGTGCGCGCGTGCTGGTCGCCGCGCGCGAACTCGGTCATGAGCTGCAGGCGCTGCTGGAAATTGAGGCGATTGAATGGATCGCTGAACGCTTTGATCCGGCGCAGCTGGATGGCGTGTTCCTCGTGATTGCCGCTACCGATGACAACGCGCTTAACGCGCATGTGTTCGATGCCGCCAATGCGCGCCACAAGCTGGTGAACGTGGTGGACGATCAGCCGAAGTGCAGCTTTATCTTCCCGTCGATTGTCGATCGTTCACCGCTGGTGGTGGCGATCTCCTCCAGTGGCACCGCGCCGGTGTTGGCGCGTCTGCTGCGTGAAAAAATTGAAGCGTTACTGCCGGCCAATCTCGGACAGATGGCGGAAGTGGCTGGGCAGTGGCGCGACAAGGTGAAGCAGCGCTATCACCGCATGTCTGACCGCCGTCGCTTCTGGGAGCGCGCCTTTAACGGTCTGTTCGCCAGCCAGATGGCGGCGGGTAACGTCCATGAAGCGCGGCGCACGCTGGATCACGAACTGGAAAACGATAGCGACAATCAGGGCGAAATTACGCTGGTAGGCGCCGGTCCAGGCGACAGCGGTTTGCTGACGTTGCGTGGCTTGCAGGTGATGCAGCTGGCCGATGTGGTGCTGTATGACCATCTGGTCAGCGACGAAGTGCTTGAGCTGGTGCGGCGCGATGCCGACCGCATCTGCGTCGGTAAACGCGCTGGTGCGCATTCGGTGCCGCAGGAAGAGACCAATCAGATGCTGGTGACGCTGGCGCAACAGGGTAAACGCGTAGTGCGCCTGAAAGGCGGCGATCCGTTTATTTTTGGCCGCGGTGGCGAAGAGCTGCAGGCGGCGCAGGCCGCGGGCATTCCGTTCCAGGTGGTGCCGGGCATCACCGCTGCAGCAGGCGCAACCGCCTATGCCGGTATTCCACTGACCCATCGCGACCACGCGCAGAGCGTGCTGTTTATTACCGGTCACTGTCGCGCGGATGGCGACGGCATTGATTGGCCGTCGCTGGCGCGCGCACGTCAAACCTTAGCGATTTATATGGGCACGGTGAAAGCGGCGGAAATCGCTGCCGGGCTTATCGAACATGGCCGCGCCGCCTCCACGCCGGTGGCGGTGATTGGGCGCGGCACGCGTCAGGATCAGCAGGTGCTGACCGGCACATTGGATCAACTGGAGGCGCTGGCTGCGGCCGCGCCCACGCCAGCACTGTTAGTGATTGGCGAAGTCGTAAATTTGCACGGGCAATTGGCCTGGTTCCAACATTCGGCACAGCAGGGGGCTCGCGAGTCCGCCGTTGTCAATTTGGCTTGAGGAAAAATTATGGACCAAAATCGACTTACTCATCTGCGCCAGCTGGAGGCAGAGAGTATCCATATCATCCGCGAGGTGGCGGCCGAGTTCAGCAATCCGGTGATGATGTACTCCATCGGTAAAGACTCCTCGGTAATGCTGCATCTGGCGCGTAAAGCCTTCTATCCGGGCACGCTGCCGTTTCCGCTGCTGCATGTTGATACCGGCTGGAAATTCCGTGAAATGTACGAGTTCCGCGATCGCACCGTGAAAGCGATGGGCGCTGAGCTGCTGGTGCATCGCAACCCGGAAGGCGTGGCGATGGGCATCAACCCATTCGTGCACGGCAGCGCCAAGCACACCGACATCATGAAAACCGAAGGCCTGAAGCAGGCGCTGAACAAATACGGTTTTGATGCGGCATTTGGCGGCGCACGTCGTGATGAAGAGAAGTCGCGCGCGAAAGAGCGTATCTACTCCTTCCGCGATCGCTTCCACCGCTGGGACCCGAAAAACCAGCGTCCTGAGCTGTGGCACAACTACAACGGCCAGATTAACAAAGGCGAAAGCATCCGCGTGTTCCCGCTCTCCAACTGGACCGAGCTGGATATCTGGCAGTACATCTTCCTCGAGAATATCGAGATCGTGCCGCTCTACCTCGCCGCACCGCGTCCGGTGCTGGAGCGTGATGGCATGCTGATGATGATCGATGACGACCGTATCGATCTGCAGCCAGGTGAAGTGATCAAGCAGCGCATGGTGCGTTTCCGTACGCTCGGCTGCTGGCCGTTGACCGGCGCGGTGGAATCAGAGGCGCAGACGCTGCCGGAAATTATTGAAGAGATGCTGGTCTCCACCACCAGTGAACGCCAGGGACGCGTGATTGACCGCGACCAGGCCGGTTCGATGGAAATGAAGAAACGTCAGGGTTATTTCTAAGGAGACGCAGATGAATACCGTTATTGCACAACAGATTGCCGATCAGGGCGGCGTAGAAGCCTGGCTGACCGCGCAACAACATAAAAGCCTGCTGCGTTTCCTGACCTGCGGTAGCGTCGACGACGGCAAAAGTACGCTGATTGGTCGCCTGCTGCACGACACGCGTCAAATTTATGAAGACCAGCTCTCCTCGCTGCACAACGACAGCAAACGTCACGGGACGCAGGGTGAGAAGCTGGATCTCGCGTTACTGGTTGATGGCTTGCAGGCCGAGCGCGAGCAGGGCATCACCATTGATGTGGCGTATCGCTATTTCTCCACTGAGAAGCGCAAATTTATTATTGCCGACACGCCGGGACACGAGCAGTACACCCGCAACATGGCGACCGGTGCATCGACCTGCGATTTGGCGATCCTGCTGATCGATGCGCGTAAAGGCGTGCTGGATCAGACGCGTCGTCACAGCTTTATCTCCACGCTGCTGGGCATCAAGCATCTGGTGGTCGCCATCAACAAGATGGATCTGGTGGAGTACAAGCAAGAGACCTTCGAGCAGATCAAACAGGATTACCTCGATTTCGCCGCGCAGCTGCCGGAAGACCTTGATATTCGCTTTGTGCCGATGTCGGCGCTGGAAGGCGATAACGTGGCAACGCCCAGCGTCACCATGCCGTGGTACAGCGGCCCAACGCTGCTCGACGTATTAGAAACCGTTGAATTGAACCGCGTGGTGGATCATCAGCCAATGCGTTTCCCGGTGCAGTATGTGAACCGTCCTAACCTCGATTTCCGTGGTTATGCCGGTACGCTGGCTTCGGGCGTTGTCAACGTCGGTCAGCGCGTGAAAGTGCTGCCATCGGGCGTGGAATCGACCATCTCGCGCATCGTCACCTTCGATGGCGACCTGCCTGAAGCGGGTGCCGGTGAAGCGATTACGCTGGTGCTGAAAGATGAGATCGACATCAGTCGTGGCGATCTGCTGGTGGATGCGGAAGCCGAGCTGCAAGCGGTGCAATCCGCCACCATTGACGTAGTGTGGATGGCGGAACAACCGCTGCAGCCGGGCCAAAGTTACGAAGTGAAGATCGCCGGTAAGAAAACCCGCGCGCGCGTCGAGAAAGTGATCCATCAGGTGGAGATCAACTCGCTGGAGAAGCGCACCGTGGAAAGCCTGCCGCTTAACGGGATCGGCCTGGTCGAACTGACCTTTGACGAACCGATGGTGCTGGACGCGTATCGCCAGAATCCGGTGACTGGCGGCATGATCTTTATCGATCGTCTGAGCAACGTGACGGTTGGCGCGGGCATGATTAATCAGCCGCTGACCGATGTGCGTACGCAATCAGGTCAGTTCAGCGATTTCGAGCTGGAGCTGAACGCGCTGGTGCGTCGTCACTTCCCACACTGGAACGCGCGCGATCTGCTGGGTGGCAAGTAATGGCGCAACACGATGAAAACGTGGTGTGGCACGATCATCCGGTAACGCGCGAGGAGCGCGAACAGCAGCACGGCCATCAAGGCGTGGTGCTGTGGTTCACCGGGCTTTCCGGTTCGGGGAAATCCACCGTAGCCGGCGCGCTGGAGCAGGCGCTGCATCGGGCCGGTGTGAACACCTATCTGCTGGATGGCGACAACGTGCGTCACGGTTTGTGCCGTGACCTCGGCTTTAGCGATGACGATCGTAAAGAGAACATTCGTCGCGTCGGCGAAGTGGCGAAACTGATGGTCGATGCCGGTTTAGTGGTGCTGACCGCATTTATCTCGCCACATCGCGCGGAACGCAACATGGTGCGCGATCTGCTGGCTGAAGGGCAGTTTATCGAAGTGTTTGTCGATACGCCGTTGGCCGTGTGCGAAGCGCGCGATCCCAAAGGTTTGTACAAAAAAGCCCGAGCCGGTGAGCTGCGTAATTTCACCGGTATCGATAGCGTTTACGAGGCGCCAGACGCCCCGGAAATCCACCTTGATGGCGAACAATTGGTTACAAAACTCGCCGGCCAATTGTTAGACCTGCTGCGTCACCGCGATATCATCAGATCCTGAACCGACAGCGGCAAATCCCTTTGGGTTTGCCGCGCTTAGCGTCAACAGGATCTCTATGCAGAACGTAACGCCCATGCTAGCCCGTAAAGATGAACGCACCCCGGATGAGTCTCGCTCATCACTGCCGGGCGGCGTGTTTGGCTTTCTCTCGTACTGGTGCGCACTGGCGATTCCGTTCATGCTCTACGGCTCCAACACGCTGTTCTTCTTCCTCTACACCTGGCCATTCTTCCTCGCGCTGCTGCCGGTTTCGGTACTGATTGGCATCGTGCTCAGCCTGATGATCCGCACTCACTTATTCTGGAGCGGGATCGCCACGGCGATTGTGGTGGTGTGCTTGTTCTGGCTGCTGTTCTCATTTCTCTCCGGTTGGTAACGCCCAGCTGATGTGCAAACGCATCGGCAGGTTACAAAACTTTACCTGCCGTCTCGCCTCCCACTCTGGCATTATTTGCACGGCTAAACGCCCGTGCGCGGCATTTTCGCCGTCGCAGTGGAGTCCAGCGTCAAGTTATGGGATGATTGGGACGTTTTTCAGGGGGCGGGGATGGGAAAACTAACGTTACTGCTACTCGTGCTGCTGGGATGGCTTCAATATTCCCTGTGGCTGGGTAAGAACGGTATTCATGACTATACGCGCGTCAACGAAGACGTCGCGACACAACAGGCGAATAACGCCAAGCTTAAAGCGCGTAACGATCAGCTATTCGCCGAAATTGACGATCTCAATGGCGGCTCTGAAGCGATCGAAGAACGCGCACGTAATGAACTGGGCATGATTAAGCCCGGTGAGACTTTCTATCGTCTGGTGCCAGACCAGAACAAACGTAACGCGCAACAAGCTGCGCAAAATCAACAACGATAAGCCATGAACAAGCGCCCGATCCTTGCGGATGTGATTGCCGTGGTGCCCGCCGCAGGTGTGGGCAGCCGAATGCAGGCTGCCTGCCCAAAACAGTATCTGACCATTGGTCAATTCACCCTTCTTGAACACAGCGTCGCACGTCTGCTGGCACATCCTGCGGTAAAACAGGTAATTGTGCCGGTCAGCAATGACGATGGCTGGTTCGATTCACTACCGCTGGCGCAGGATTCCCGTATTCTCCGCGTGACCGGTGGCGACACGCGCGCCGAATCAGTGCTGGCGGGCTTAAACGCCATTCACCACAGCGAATGGGTGCTGGTGCATGACGCTGCGCGTCCTTGCCTGCATCCGGACGATTTAGCACGTCTACTGGCGGTACGTGAGTACAGCAAGGTTGGCGGAATTCTGGCGGCGCCGGTGCGCGACACCATGAAACGCGCCGAACCGGGCAAAACCGCCATCGCCCACACCGTTGAACGCGAAGATTTATGGCACGCGTTAACGCCGCAATTTTTCCCGCATCAACTGCTCACCGCTTGCCTGACGCGCGCACTCCATGAAGGCGCTACCATTACCGATGAAGCGTCGGCGCTGGAGTATTGCGGTTATCACCCGGAATTGGTGAGTGGACGCAGCGACAATATTAAGGTGACGCGGCCAGAAGATCTGGCGCTGGCGGCCTTCTATCTTACCCAGATTCAGTTACAGGAGAGCGCATGATGCGTATCGGTCACGGTTTTGACGTTCACGCTTTTGGCGGCGAAGGTCCGTTAGTGATTGGTGGGGTGCGTATTCCCTTCGAACACGGTTTTATTGCCCATTCTGATGGTGATGTGGCGCTGCATGCGTTGACGGATGCCTTGCTCGGCGCGGTGGCAATGGGCGATATCGGCAAGTTGTTCCCGGATACCGATCCGGCGTTTAAAGGCGCTGACAGCCGCGGTTTGCTGCGCGAAGCCTGGCGTCGGATTCAGCTGAAAGGCTATCGCATCGGTAACGTTGATGTGACCATCATTGCGCAGGCACCGAAAATGTTGCCGCATGTGCCGCAGATGCGCGTCAATATCGCCGAAGATCTCGGTTGCCATATGGATGACGTCAACGTCAAAGCCACCACCACCGAAAAGCTGGGCTTTACCGGGCGTGGCGAAGGCATTGCCTGTGAAGCGGTTGCGCTGCTGATAAAGGCCGATCAGGCATGAGTGAACTGCATTACCTGCACGGCGTGCCGACTGCCACCGGCGTCATCAAAGCCAATCCCGAAGATTTCGTGGTGATTGAAGATCTTGGCTATCCCTACGATGGCGAAGGTGAACAGCTGTTGGTGCGCATCCGCAAAATTGGCTGCAATACGCGCTTTGTCGCTGAAGCCATCGCCAAATTTCTCGGCGTGCCGGTGCGCGACCTTAGCTATGCCGGCATGAAAGATCGTCATGCCGTCACCGAGCAAACGCTCTGTTTCCGCGTACCGGGCAATGGCATGCCGAATCTGGCCGGATTCCAGCTGGAGGGCGTTGAAATCCTGCAGGTGATTCGCCACAAACGCAAACTGCGTACCGGCGCGCTGGCGGGCAATGCGTTCCGCTTAGTGGTGCGTCAGATCTCCGATCGCCGTGAAGTCGACGCACGTTTACAGCAGATTCAACAGCGCGGCGTGCCGAACTACTTTGGTGAGCAGCGCTTTGGTCGTGGCGGCAACAACCTGACGCAGGCGAAACAGTGGGCGAAAGAGACATTCCGTCCGCGCGATCGCAATATGAAAGGTTTGCTGTTGTCAGCGACCCGCAGCCATCTGTTTAATCAGGTGACCAGCGCGCGTTTGCAGCGTGATGGCGCACTGGATGTGGTGCAGGTGGGCGATGCGGTACAGCTGGCCGGTCGCGGCAGCTGGTTCGTGGCGCAGGCGGAAGAATTGCCTGACGTGCAGCAGCGCATCGATAATCATCAACTGCGCATCACTGCGCCGCTGCCGGGTCGCGGTGATGCGGGTCCGCAAGGCGACGCGCTGCTTTTTGAGCAGCAAAGCCTGGCAGGCGCAGAAGAATTGATTACACTGCTTGAGCGCGAGCGGGTTGATGCCGCGCGTCGTGCAATGCTGGTGGTGCCAAAGGATCTGCGCTGGGAATGGTGGGACGATGTGACGCTGGAGATGCAGTTCTGGCTGCCCGCCGGCAGTTTTGCCACCAGCGTGGTGCGTGAGCTTCTCCAACAAGAAGGTAACGATGCGGATATTGCTGAGTAACGATGATGGAATCCATGCGCCGGGTATTCAGACGCTGGCGCGTGCTTTACGTGAGTTTGCCGAGGTGCAGGTTGTCGCGCCCGATCGCAATCGTAGCGGCGCATCAAACTCGCTCACGCTGGAGACGCCGCTGCGTACCTTTACACATGAAAACGGCGATATCGCGTTGCAGATGGGCACGCCGACCGACTGCGTGTTCCTCGGCGTGAACAAGCTGATGCAGCCGCGTCCCGATATCGTAGTGTCCGGCATCAACGCCGGTCCCAACCTTGGCGACGATGTGATTTACTCCGGTACCGTCGCTGCGGCAATGGAAGGGCGCCATCTTGGCTTGCCTGCGCTCGCTGTTTCACTCAATGGACATCAGCATTACGACACCGCCGCATCCATCACCTGTACGCTGTTACGTGCGCTGTCGCGCGCTCCGCTGCGTACCGGCCGTATTCTCAATATCAACGTGCCTGATTTGCCGTTAGCGGAGATCAAAGGTTTCCGCGTGACCCGCTGCGGCAGCCGCCATCCCGCCGATCAGGTTATCTGCACCGAAGACCCGCGCGGCCAGCCGCTTTACTGGATTGGCCCGCCGGGGCAAAAGCTGGATGCAGGCCCGGATACCGATTTCGCTGCGGTGGATGCGGGCTACGTTTCGTTGACCGCGCTGCATGTGGATTTGACCGCGCATGCGGCACAAGAAGTATTGAGTGACTGGCTGATCCAGGCAGAGGTAAAACTCGCATGGTGAATCGCCGCATCGAAACGCTTTTGGAGCAGCTGCGCGCGCAGGGCATTCATGATGAACACCTGCTGAAAGCCATTGCCGATGTGCCTCGTGAGCGTTTTATCGATGAGGCGTTTGAGCATAAAGCGTGGGAAAACGTTGCGCTGCCGATTGGCAACGGCCAGACCATCTCTCAGCCTTACATGGTGGCGCGCATGACCGCCTTGTTAGAGCTCACGCCGGAATCGCGCGTGCTGGAAATCGGCACCGGCTCTGGCTATCAGACCGCGATTCTGGCGCATCTGGTTAATCATGTTTATTCCGTCGAACGCATCAAGGGCTTGCAGTGGCAGGCTAAGCGTCGCCTCAAGCAACTCGATCTGCACAATATCTCTACCCGGCATGGCGATGGCTGGCAGGGCTGGGCGACGCGCGGTCCGTTTGATGCCATTATCGTGACCGCCGCACCGCCTGAAATTCCGACTTTGCTGATAGCGCAATTAGGTGACGGCGGCAAAATGGTGCTGCCGGTTGGCGAGGATCAGCAGGTGTTGAAGCGTTTGCGTCGTCAGGGCGATGAATTGATTGAAGAAATCATCGAACCTGTGCGCTTTGTGCCGTTGGTTCAGGGCGATCTGGCCTAGGACATCATTACGCAATTCTTCACAACTGTTACATGGCACGGCACAGTTGATATTGTTACTATCCTTGTTTATCAATGCTAAAAACCGTTTTTAACGTTACGCGCAGTGGATAATGCGGTTAACGCCGTTACACATTTATATTCAGGGTTGCCATCACGGGGGATCAGTGAGCATGGGAAGCACAGCATTTCAATTACGCCGTTTGGCGGCACTTTCTTTGGTAGGTTTTTGGCTGGCGGGCTGTAGTTCTGGCGATAATACACAGGCACCCATTAGCCAGATTGGTGGCAATAGCGGCGATAGCGGTATGGCTTCAGCCCCAGTCGGCGGCATGATCTCTTCGCAAAACAGCGCTGTGCCCGCGATGCCACGTGGCGGAATGTTAAGCGGCGGCACACCATCGGCACAACCGTCAGGTGGAATGGTAAGTGACAATAACAATGTAGCCACGGAAAATGGTCGCATTGTGTACAATCGCAATTATGGGAATATTCCTAAAGGTAGCTACGGTGGTGAAACCTATACCGTAAAACGTGGCGATACCCTGTTCTACATTGCCTGGATTACCGGCAACGATTTTCGCGATCTGGCACAGCGTAACAATATTGCAGCCCCGTATGGCTTGAACGCCGGGCAAACGCTGCAGGTTGGTAATGGTAACGGCCAGACCATTACCGGTGGAAACGCGATTACTGCCGCCGATGCAACGCAGGGCGGCGTGCCAGTTACACCGAGCCAGACGCAAATTAAATCCACCCCTGTTGCACAGCAACCTGTTATTACGTATTCTGATGATTCGGGTAATTCGTCGGGTAGCAAATTGCTGCCGTCGAAAGGAGCAAATAATGTGGCAACGACCACAGCTCCGGTTGTCGCACCACCTACAGTCAGCAGCACGACTAATAGCACAACTCCAGTGGGAAGCTGGCGTTGGCCGACTGATGGGAAGATCATCGATAACTTCTCCGCTGCGGAAGGCGGAAATAAAGGGGTCGATATCGCCGGTTCGCGTGGACAACCTGTTGTCGCCACAGCTTCGGGAAGAGTGGTGTACGCAGGCAACGCGCTCCGTGGGTACGGTAATTTAATCATCATCAAACACAATGATGACTACCTGAGCGCCTACGCCCATAACGACTCTATGCTGGTCCGGGAACAACAGGAAGTTAAGGCGGGGCAAAAAATCGCTACCATGGGTAGCACCGGTACCAGTTCAGTACGATTGCACTTTGAAATTCGTTACAAGGGGAAATCCGTAAACCCGTTGCGTTATTTACCGCAGCGATAATCCGGCAGAACCTTGGTTCTGCCCTTGGATCACGGGTAGGAGCCGCTAATGAACCAGAATACGCTGAAAGTTAACGATTTACATGAAGATGCGGAATTCGAGGAAAACAACGGAGCTGAGGTTTTTGATGAGAAGGCTCTCGTTGAGAACGAACCTGGTGATAACAACGACGTAGCGGAAGAAGAGCTGTTGTCACAGGGTGCGACGCAACGCGTTTTGGATGCGACGCAGCTTTACCTCGGAGAGATTGGTTATTCACCGCTGCTGACGGCAGAAGAAGAAGTCTTCTTTGCGCGCCGTGCACTGCGGGGTGACATTCCATCTCGCCGCCGCATGATTGAAAGTAACTTACGTTTGGTAGTAAAGATTGCCCGTCGTTATAGCAATCGTGGTCTGGCGCTGCTGGATCTGATTGAAGAGGGTAATCTCGGCTTGATTCGCGCCGTAGAGAAGTTTGACCCAGAACGTGGGTTCCGTTTCTCAACTTACGCCACGTGGTGGATTCGTCAGACAATTGAACGGGCGATTATGAATCAAACCCGTACCATCCGTCTGCCAATCCACATCGTTAAAGAGTTAAATGTTTACCTGCGTACCGCGCGTGAACTTTCGCACAAGCTTGATCATGAGCCAAGTGCTGAAGAGATTGCCGAGCAGCTAGACAAGCCTGTTGATGACGTGAGCCGTATGCTGCGTCTCAATGAGCGCATTACCTCGGTCGATACACCTTTGGGTGGCGATTCCGAAAAAGCGCTGCTGGATATCCTGGCCGATGAGAAAGACAACGGTCCGGAAGACACCACGCAAGACGATGATATGAAACAGAGCATCGTTAAGTGGTTGTTTGAACTGAATGCCAAGCAGCGTGAAGTGCTGGCGCGTCGTTTCGGCCTGTTAGGCTACGAAGCGGCAACGCTTGAAGATGTCGGTCGTGAAATCGGGTTGACCCGTGAACGCGTACGTCAGATTCAGGTGGAAGGACTACGTCGTCTGCGTGAGATTCTGCAGACGCAAGGTTTGAACATCGAAGCACTGTTTCGTGAATAACAGAATACGTGGTTAATACAAGAAGCGGTGGTGAAAACCACCGCTTTTTTATTGGTTAAAATAAACAGACAGCACTTTGTTAATTCATCGAAGTAAAATCTTTTAACGCTATCACTTAAATCCTCACCTAAATAGATAAACGTAAACTAAATCTATTAGATGTTAATTAAACATCTAATAAATGCTCAATTTATCTTGCTCTCATTTAGAGAATTGTAATGCTGCGCACGACTTTCTTTGCAATTTTGCCTTATTTCCTTTCTCCGTGTCACTCTGATAAAAGTTTTTAACACGGTGCTATGCCATTTTCTTGCTCGCTGTATCACCAGGATATTCAAGCAATGAATAACTAAAAGGGAGTGAGAAGAACAATGCGTGTGCAAAGCAGCAGTACAAAGTCACAATACTCCAGAGTGGTTTTTGGGATGCCAATATCTCTGCTATGGGGATATATTGCGATGGCCATCTTCATGACCGGCGATGGCATCGAACTGGCTCATCTCTCCCGATATCTCTACGATCTCGGCTATGGAGAAAAACAAGTTTCATTAGTTTTCACCGTTTATGCGTTAACGGCAGCAGTTTCAAGTTGGCTTTCCGGTGCCGTCAGTGAAATTTATGGTCCGAAGAAAATTATGCTCACCGGCGCTATTTGGTGGATGGTGTTACATGCCGTATTTGTTTATTTTGGCGTAAGTGAAAATAACTTTACCTTGATGTTGGTGAGTTATACGTTGCGCGGCTTCGCTTATCCGCTGTTTTTTTATGGATTCTATGTATTAGTGGTGCAGCGCACGCCTGAGCATCGACTTGCCTCCGCAACCGGCTGGATATGGTCGATGTTTACCATTGGTTATGGCATTACAGCTTCCTTCCTCTCCGGCCTTCTGGTGCCTGAAATTGGGTTCATCAATACGCTTTGGCTTTCACTGCTGTTTGCTGCGGTGGGCGGTGTAATTATATTGCTCATGGTAAAAAATAAGAATGAACATAATCTAAATAGTGACGGCGTCAGTCACAAAGAAAAATTACGCGAAATATCGCGTGGAATAACCTTGATCTTCGAAGACCGCAGTATGTTCTTTGCGCTGATAACACGCATCTTATGTAATGTGGCATTATTTGGCCTGCCGGTATTTATGCCGATCTATTTCACCCGTGAATTAGGATTTTCTACTAAAGAGTGGGCGACTATCTGGGGCGTATTTTTCCTGGTTCAACCAATAACCAATGTGCTTTGGGGCATTATTGGCGATCGTATTGGCTGGATTTTTCAGATGCGCTGGTTTGGTTTCTTCGGATGCACGATTACCACTGCCGCTTTCTATTTTTTACCCTCATTTTTCCCAGGTAATCTGGCGTTAGCCATTGTCTGCGCGCTGTTATTAGCCTTAACGCTCACCTCCTTTGTGCCAATGGGGGCAATTTTCCCGATGCTGGCGCCGCAGCATAAAGGCGCTGCGGTTTCGGTGCAAAATCTGGGGGGTGGTTTCGGTAATCTAATTGGTCCGGCGGTTGCCGCACTAATGTTCGGCCTGTCATTTGAAATCAAGCACGTGATTATTACTTTCTCCGTTCTCTATTTTGCTGGCGGCGTCATGACATTCTTTATTCGTGATCCCCAACCAAAAATAGAGCGTAACGCTCCTTTCAAGACCACGGCCAGCGAATCCGAATAAATACCCTCAATGAAAAGGACCACAACATGACAACACCATTTTCACTGCAAAATAAGGTCGCCATCGTCACCGGCGCCGCATCGGGAATTGGTTACGCCATTGCCCGCTGTTTAAGTGCTGCGGGTGCCCAAGTGGCGATGATCGATCGCGCAGAAGAGGTAAAAACGGTTGCCAGCAAGATGGACAACCCTGCGCGAGGTTACGTTTTCGATCTGGCTAATGTCGAAGCGCTTGGCGAACTGGTTGAGCAGATTCACCATGATTTTGGCCGCATTGACATCCTGGTCAATAACGCCGGTATTGGCATGCTGGAATCCGTGGGCGAAGTGCAACTCGCCAGCTGGAATACCACGATGTTGATTAACATGACCGCGCCATTCTTCCTCGCTCAGCATTGTGCCCGTTATATGAAAGAACACGGTTTTGGTCGCCTGATTAACATCGCCTCACAGGCCAGCGTCATTGCACTCAATGAGCACGCGGCATATTGCACCAGCAAATCAGGCATGGTGTCTTTCACGCGAGTGTTGGCAGCGGAGTTGGGACCGTTTGGTATTACCGCTAATGCCATTTCACCAACGGTGGTTGAGACGGAATTAGGTAAGCGTTACTGGCATGGGGAGAGAGCGGAGCAGATGAAATCAAAAATCCCATCACGACGTTTTGCCACACCAGACGAAGTCGCGAGTACGGTGCTGTATCTCAGCAGCAATGAAGCGGCAATGGTCAATGGCGAGAATTTAGTGATCGATGGGGGATATAGTGTGATTTAAAGCCGGGCGAGTTGATTAGTATGAGCCCGCTGAAATTGCTTAACACCAGGGAATTGTAAGAAAGAAAAAATGGCCCGCACAGAACGTTGCTTCTGGGCGGGCGAATAACTACACCAGCGTTTTCAAGCGATAGATCCATTCCAGCGCTTGCTTCGGCGTTAAGCTGTCTGGGTCCAGTGCCTCAAGCGCATCAACCGCCGGTGAGGTTTCTGCCACCAGCAACTGCATTTGCGAACCTTCCACTGTGGATGCGGCGGAGCTGCCAGATAACGCTTCCAGCTCCTTCAGCTTGTTACGCGCGCGCTTAATCACTTCCTTCGGCACGCCCGCCAGCGCCGCCACCGCGAGACCATAACTTTTGCTTGCTGC
The DNA here is from genome assembly GCF_054903455.1 of Pantoea sp. y20. Classification (NCBI taxonomy): domain Bacteria; kingdom Pseudomonadati; phylum Pseudomonadota; class Gammaproteobacteria; order Enterobacterales; family Erwiniaceae; genus Pantoea; species Pantoea sp. y20. The sequence continues at coordinate 3,226,064 of NZ_CM142816.1, read as the reverse complement.
ACCATCCTGCACGCTGTGCATAAAGGCGATGGTGTCTCCGTGTTCGACCGCATCCAGATGCACATTCACGACACCTTCCATTTTTTCCGGCAGCGTGGTCAGCTCGAAATAGTGGGTGGCAAAGAGCGTCATGGCCTTAATGCGATTCGCCAAACTTTCAGCGCAGGCCCATGCCAGCGACAAACCATCATAAGTTGAGGTGCCGCGCCCGATTTCATCCATCAGTACCAGACTGTTTTCGGTAGCGTTATGCAGAATGTTGGCGGTTTCCGTCATCTCCACCATAAAGGTTGAGCGTCCGGAAGCCAGATCATCAGCAGCCCCGACGCGCGTGAAGATGCGATCGATAGGGCCGATGACGGTCTCTTCTGCTGGCACATAGCTGCCTATCCACGCCATCAGCGCGATCAACGCTGTCTGGCGCATGTAGGTACTTTTACCGCCCATATTGGGGCCGGTAATGATCAGCATGCGACGCTGCGGTGAGAGTGACAGCGGATTCGCGATAAACGGCTCTTTCAATACCTGCTCGACCACCGGATGGCGGCCTGCAGTAATACGGATGCCGGCTTTTTCTTGCAGCACCGGGCGGCAATAATTCAGCGTCCATGCACGTTCGGCCAGGTTCGCTAGCACGTCCAGCTCAGAGAGTGCAGCCGCACTGATTTGCAGGGCTTCAAGATGCGGTAGCAAGCGATCAAACAGCTCATCGTAGAGACCTTTCTCCAGCGCCAGCGCTTTGCCCTTCGACGTCAGGACCTTATCTTCATACTCTTTTAGTTCAGGAATGATATAGCGTTCAGCATTCTTCAGCGTCTGGCGGCGAACGTAATGAATCGGCACCAGATGGCTTTGACCACGGCTGACCTGAATGTAGTAGCCGTGAATCGCGTTAAAGCCGACTTTCAGCGTATCCAGCCCGACTTTCTCGCGTTCTCGGATTTCCAGACGATCAAGATAATCGGTGGCACCATCGGCTAGCGCACGCCACTCGTCGAGTTCAGCGTTGTATCCCGGAGCGATCACGCCACCGTCGCGCACCAGCACTGGCGGCGATTCAATGATCGCCTGTTCCAGCAACTCACGCAGTTCGGTAAATTCGCCCATCTGAGAGCGCAGATTAATTAACTGCGTGGCCTCAACGCCCTCGAGTTGTTGGTTTAACTCGGGCAACTGCTGGAAGGCATGGCGCATACGTGCCAAATCGCGTGGGCGCGCGGTGCGCAGTGCCAGTCGCGCCAGAATACGCTCCAGATCGCCCACCTGGCGCAGCACCGGCTGCAGCTCCTGACTAAGTGATTGCAGTTCTGCGATAGACTCCTGACGCCGGGCAATGGTAGTGACATCGCGCAGCGGCATATGCAGCCAGCGTTTCAGCATACGGCTGCCCATCGGCGTGACGGTTTTATCCAGTATCGCCGCCAGCGTGTTCTCGATGCCGCCGGCCAGGTTTTGCGTTATCTCCAGGTTGCGGCGCGTAGCAGCATCCATGATCACGCTATCCTGCTGACGCTCCATGCTCAGCGAGCGAATATGCGGTAACGACGTGCGTTGCGTGTCTTTAACATATTGCAGCAGACATCCTGCAGCGCGTAGCGCCAGATGCGCCTGCTCAACGCCAAAACCACTTAAGTCGCGGGTGCCAAATTGCAGATTGAGCTGCTGGCGCGCCGTATCGATTTCATATTCCCACAGCGGGCGGCGACGCAGGCCACGGCGTTGATCGATCAACGTCATTGCCTGGAAATCTTCGGGATAGAGCAGTTCAGCCGGATTGGTGCGCTGCAGTTCTGCTGCCATCGTCTCCAGATCGCCGGGTTCACTCAGGCGGAAGCGGCCAGAACTGATGTCCAGCGTTGCATAACCAAAACCGCGCTGGCTCTGGAAGATGGCGGCGAGCAGGTTATCCTGGCGCTCTTGCAGCAACGCTTCATCGCTGATGGTGCCGGGTGTAACGATGCGCACCACTTTTCGCTCAACCGGGCCTTTGCTCAAGGCTGGGTCGCCAATCTGCTCACAGATCGCCACCGATTCGCCGAGCTGGATCAGTTTCGCCAGATAGCCTTCAACCGCATGGTAAGGCACGCCCGCCATCGGAATCGGTTCCCCAGCAGAGGCGCCGCGTTTAGTCAGAGAGATTTCCAGCAGTTGCGAGGCGCGTTTCGCGTCATCGTAAAACAGCTCGTAAAAATCGCCCATGCGATAAAACAGCAGGATGTCAGGATGATCGGCCTTCAGGCGCAGGTATTGCTGCATCATCGGCGTATGGCCACTAAAGTCCATTTGCTCTGCTCCTTTCATCTCATTCTCACTCAACATTCATTCTTTTAATTACCTGAGGCTGGGTCAATGCAGCCCGGAAGTGTCGTTATCACTTGGGCGGATAACGAAAGCGGGATATTACCATTTTTGCCGCGTAACCTTCATCCGCCAGCAGGGCTTTATGGCTGCCGACCATAACAAATTGCCGCAAACGGTAAAAAGCAAAATTTAATGAAAAAGGTAAAGTGTGGAGCGGTTTCGCAAATTCGCGTTGCAACCGGCTGAAACGGGCGGGAAACGGCTAAATTTTAAGATATTGCTCTGTATGTCACCCCGATGAACGATTACCATGAGTGCTTCCGGTTTCACCTGGCTTATGGATATCCAATGCGTTTTAAGGTTGCTCTTCTTCCGCTTATTACTCTGCTTGCTGCCTGCAGCAGTAAGCCTGCATCCCATCAGCAGCCCGCCGTTGTGCCTGCACCGAAAGGCGGTTTTTTGCTGGAACCTTCGCACGCGGTTCAACCGATGTTTGGCGATTTTGCGGGTAACCCCGCCGCTGAACAGTTCATTGATCAAATGGTGGCAAAACACGGTTTTAACCGTGAGCAATTGCATGCGGTTATCGGCCAGGCGAAGCGTCTGGATTACGTGCTGCGTCTGATGGACCAGCAAGCCCCGAGCTATACGCCGCCAACCGGACCGAATGGCGCGTGGATTCGCTATCGCAACAAGTTTATTACGCCGGATAACGTGCAGAACGGCGTGGCATTCTGGAATCAGTATCAGGATGCGCTACAGCGTGCGCAGCAGGTTTACGGCGTGCCGCCGGAAATCATTGTTGGCATTATCGGCGTTGAGACGCGCTGGGGCAGGGTAATGGGCAAAACGCGCTTGCTGGATGCGCTGGCAACCTTGTCATTTAGCTATCCGCGTCGTGCAGCTTACTTCAGCGGTGAGTTGGAGACCTTCCTGCTGATGGCGCGAACAGAGCAAGACGATCCGCTGGATCTGCGCGGCTCCTTTGCCGGTGCGATGGGTTATGGACAGTTCATGCCATCCTCTTATAAGCAATACGCAGTCGATTTTAATGGCGATGGTCATATCAACCTTTGGGATCCGGTTGATGCGATTGGTAGCGTTGCCAACTACTTCAAAGAACATGGCTGGCGTGCGGGCGAGAACGTTGCGGTGCCGGCCAGCGGGCAGGCTCCGGCATTGGAGAATGGCTTTAAAACCAAGTACCCGGTCAGCACCTTAGCCGCGAGTGGGTTAACGCCGCAGGGATCGCTGGACGGCAATACTCAGGTCAGTTTGCTGCGTTTGGATCTCGGCACCAGCTATCAATATTGGTATGGTCTGCCCAACTTCTATGCCATTACGCGCTATAACCACAGCACCCACTATGCAATGGCGGTGTGGCAGTTGGGTGAAGCCGTGGCTAAAGCACGTCAGGGCAGCCTGTTTTAATGCTGTCCATATAAAGTGTGAGGGTATAAGATGGCGCCCCATTTGCGGTGCCATCTTCACCGCATCCGACTTCTGAGGAGCGCTTATGAGTACCTTACCTGCCTGTCCTGTCTGCCACGCCGATTACACCTGGCAAGATGGCGAGAATCTGAATTGCCCATCTTGCGGCCATATCTGGACGGCAAACGCCGATGATGCATCGGACGGTTTGGTGGTACGCGATGCCAACGGCAACCTGTTAGCCGATGGCGACAGCGTCACTGTCGTTAAAGATCTTAAGGTTAAAGGCAGCTCTTCGACGTTGAAAATTGGTACCAAAGTCAAAAGCATTCGCCTGGTCGAAGGCGATCACAACATTGATTGCAAAATTGATGGTTTTGGCCAGATGAAACTCAAATCTGAGTTCGTCAAAAAGAATTAATTATGGGACGGCTTTGCGCCGTCCTGTTTGTTTCAACTCAGTAAACGATCCACTTCCTCGCACTGTTCCGCTGTTAGCTCGCCACCATAATTGCGCGAGTCGCTGCGCATTGAATCAAATCGACGTGCAACAGCCGTTTTTATGGTGGTAACAAAATCATCGCCGATAGTGTAAATCGCCATCAGTTTACCAATACGTTGCTGAATCTCACTGAGCTGCGCTACATCGCCCGCCCGCCAGGCCTGCATCGCACGGGCAAATAGCTCCGGTACAATATTGTTCAAGCCGGAAATCACACCTGAACCGCCAGCCAGTAGATTGGGCAACAGATATTCGTCATAGCCGGAAAGCACGGTGAAATCACTGCGCACCTGCTTCGTTTCTTCAATCATTGCGCGGTTGTGCGACAAGCAATCCATGGTGTCTTTGATGCCAATAAAGTTGGGCAGCTCTGCCGCCAGTTCTGCGACCAACGCAGGCGTTAAATCACAGCCGGTGCGTGCGGGGAAATTGTAGGCGAACCACTTGCCGCCCAGCTGTGTATCCAGCGCTTTGAAATAGCGCAGCAGCTGTTTATGTGTCTGCCCGTAATAGTAAGGAGGCAGCACCATTACAGCATCAAATCCGTTCTGCCAGGCCGCATCTGCCAGTTGCAGCATGTCCGCAATACAGGTGCTGGAGACATTTGCCACCATGGTCAGGGGCGAGAGTTGACGCGCCTCGCGGATCAGTAACAGGCGCTCCTGCTGCGAGAGCGAGGCAAATTCGCCAATACTGCCCATCAGCAGCAAGGTATCAATGCCTGATTGGCTCAGGCGAGAAAAATGGCGGCCAAGCGCATCAATATCGAGATTATTGTTGCTATCAAAGGGCGTTACTGACGGACACCATACGCCGGGCAATGCGGGTTGTGCAGACATATCAAGCTCCTTGGTTGGAAAATGAAACGTCGTTTTAACTTAATGCTATCTGCACAGGCTAACCAGCTAACGAGGGCAAAAAGGTGAGATATCGCACTTTTCTCTTTCTATAAACGCATGAAAAGCAGGTAGTGTTTAACCCCTCAGCCAAGACAGGAGCATTGCCATGCAAGACTGGAATCCACAGCTGTATCGCCAATTTGAATCAGAGCGAACCCGCCCGGCGCGCGAGCTATTGGAGCGCATTCCGCTCGATGATGTGCGCTTTGCCACCGATCTTGGTTGCGGACCCGGCAACAGCACCGAGCTACTGGCACAAGCCTGGCCGGAGGCGCAGATAACCGGCATTGACAGTTCTGCGGCAATGTTAGAACAGGCGCGCGAACGTCTCCCCAACTGCCATTTCCTGCAGGCCGATATTCGTCGCTGGCAGGCTGAACAGCCGCAGCAGGTTGTCTATGCCAACGCCTCGCTGCAGTGGCTGACCGAGCATCACACCTTGCTGCCGCATCTGGTTGATCAATTGGCCATCGGTGGCGCGCTAGCGATTCAGATGCCGGATAATCTTGAAGAACCATCGCACCGTCTGATGCGTGAAGTGGCGGCGAATGAAAAATGGCAGGCGCTGATTTCGCCACAAGCGGCGGATCGCAAACGTCTGCTAACCACCGATCGCTATTACGATCTGCTGACCGATGCGGGTTGTCAGGTTGATGTCTGGCGCACTACTTATTATCACCCGATGGCAGATGCGCAGGGCATCATTACCTGGTTGCGTGCCACCGGGCTGCGTCCTTTCCTCGCGGGGCTGGATGAAACGCAGCAGGCAGCATTTCTTCATGATTATCATCAGGCCCTCATTCCGGCTTACCCCGCACGCAGTAACGGCCAGGTTTTGTTAGCCTTCCCGCGTCTGTTTATGGTTGCAGTGAAAACAGGTTGAGGTATCTGGAATCCACTGCGCAGAAATGATGGCTGAAGGTTGAAAAGGGCTTTTCAGTGCACCATTTACTGCTAACGTGAAGCGCCACAACGGGAGAAGGCGATGAACGATGAACAGTTACAGCAGCTAAGCCACCGCATTGGCGAACAGCTGAAGAGACGTCAGGCCACGGTGACCGCTGCAGAATCCTGCACCGGCGGCTGGATTGCGAAAGTATTTACTGATATCAGCGGTAGCTCTGCCTGGTTTGAGCGCGGTTTCGTTACTTACAGCAATGAAGCTAAGCAGCAGATGGTCGGCGTACAGGAGACAACGTTGCAGCAGCATGGCGCCGTAAGTGAACAGACGGTGCGTGAGATGGCTACCGGTGCGGCTAAAGCGGCAGCGGCAGAATACGCCATCGCCGTAAGCGGTATTGCCGGTCCTGAAGGTGGCACGCCCGATAAACCGGTGGGCACCGTGTGGTTTGCGATTGTGGGTCCAGAGGGGCGCGTACTAGCGCAGCGCCAGATCTTTGCTGGCGACCGTGATGCGGTACGCCGTCAGTCAGTGGCTTGGGCGCTGCAAACGCTGCTTGATGAATTTCTGATAAATTAAAACTTGATACTGTATGACTATACAGTATAATTAGCTGCAACAGAACGAGCGACATACTTGATGTCGACTCACCCAGCATGATTAGGAGTGGAAATGGCGATCGACGAGAACAAACAGAAGGCTTTAGCTGCCGCACTGGGCCAGATTGAGAAGCAATTTGGTAAAGGCTCCATCATGCGCTTGGGTGAAGACCGCTCAATGGATGTCGAAACCATCTCTACCGGCTCACTGTCACTGGATATCGCGCTGGGCGCGGGTGGCTTGCCGATGGGCCGTATCGTTGAGATTTACGGACCGGAATCTTCGGGTAAAACCACGCTGACGCTGCAGGTCATTGCTTCTGCACAGCGTAAAGGTAAAACCTGTGCCTTTATCGATGCTGAGCACGCACTGGATCCGGTGTACGCGAAAAAACTGGGCGTTGATATCGATAACCTGCTGTGTTCACAGCCGGATACCGGTGAGCAAGCGCTGGAGATTTGTGATGCGCTGGCGCGTTCAGGCGCAGTTGACGTCATCATCGTCGACTCCGTGGCGGCGCTGACGCCGAAAGCGGAAATCGAAGGCGAGATTGGCGATTCGCACATGGGTCTGGCCGCTCGTATGATGAGCCAGGCAATGCGTAAGCTGGCGGGTAACCTGAAGCAGTCCAACACGCTGCTGATCTTCATCAACCAGATTCGTATGAAGATTGGTGTGATGTTCGGTAACCCGGAAACCACAACAGGCGGTAACGCACTGAAATTCTACGCTTCTGTTCGTCTGGATATCCGCCGTATCGGTGCGATTAAAGAGGGCGACGAAGTGGTAGGTAGCGAAACCCGCGTGAAAGTCGTGAAGAACAAAGTTGCGGCACCGTTTAAGCAGGCTGAATTCCAAATCATGTACGGCGAAGGTATCAACACCTTTGGCGAGCTGGTGGATCTTGGCGTGAAGCACAAACTGGTTGAGAAAGCCGGCGCGTGGTACAGCTACAACGGTGAGAAGATTGGTCAGGGTAAAGCTAACTCCACCAACTTCCTTAAAGAGAACCCGGCGATTGCGAATGAAATCGACAAGAAGCTGCGTGACTTACTGCTAAGTGGTGATGCCGCCGCCGCAGACACCGCGAAAATCTCCGCGGATGATCGCGAAGAAGCCAGCGAAACCAACGAAGATTTCTAAAATATTAACGGGAGCAGAAATGCTCCCGTTTTGCTTTTCCCCGCCAGCGCTTTTCCTCTCTGCCTTCTTGCTTTACTCTGCGACCCTGCACGACTGTTAGAACAAGGTTGATCCTATGTCATCATCACCATCTGCGGCACCGGTGCCAACATATTCCCGTTTACTCGACCGCGCTATGCGCATCCTTTCGCAGCGCGACCACAGTCGTGAAGAGCTGAAGCGTAAATTACAGCTCTCTTCCCAACGTGCGGCTTATCTGCAGCAGCAGGAAAATACGCCCATTCCCGACGAGTTACTGGAAAAAGTGCTCGACTGGTGTCAGGAAAGCGGTTGGCTCAACGATGAGCGCTTTACCGAACGCTTTATTCAAAGCCGTGCACGTAAAGGATATGGTCCACAGCGCGTGCGTATGGAATTGCAGCAAAAGGGCATTGGCCGTGAGGAGATCAATCAGGCGCTATTCGATACCGAAGTAGACTGGAGCCAGTGCGCAGCCGATCTTGCCAAACGCAAATTTGGCGAACCCTTACCGCAAACCTGGACTGAGAAAAGCAAGGTACAGCGTTTTTTAATGTCGAAAGGCTTTATGATGGAAGATATTCAGGCTGTTTTCAGAAATAGTGACGACTGAAAGGCGATGTGATTTTACTTCCCACTGAAGAAAATTTATCTTATTCCCACTTTTTGTTCCTCAGTCAGCGGCAGGCCGGATGGATAGGGTTTGCCAGCGAAAGGGAACGTTCGTTAGCGTGATTCCAGGAATTTTATGAGCAAGAGCACTGCTGAGATCCGTCAAGCGTTTCTCGACTTTTTTCATAGCAAGGGACATCAGGTTGTAGCCAGCAGCTCCCTCGTACCGAACAACGACCCGACTTTGCTGTTTACCAATGCCGGGATGGTCCAGTTTAAAGACGTTTTCCTCGGTCAGGATAAGCGCGACTATGCGCGTGCAACGACGTCGCAGCGCTGTGTGCGTGCCGGCGGCAAGCATAACGACCTCGAAAACGTGGGCTACACGGCACGTCACCACACCTTCTTTGAAATGTTGGGCAACTTCAGCTTTGGTGATTACTTCAAGAAAGAAGCGATCGCTTATGCATGGGAACTGCTGACGGGTGAGCAGTGGTTCAAGCTGCCTAAAGAGCGCCTGTGGGTGACCGTCTATGAAACAGACGATGAAGCCTTCGAAATCTGGGCTAACGATATTGGTGTGCCGCGCGAGCGCATTATCCGTATCGGTGACAACAAAGGCAGCGCTTTCGCATCAGACAACTTCTGGCAGATGGGCGACACCGGACCTTGCGGTCCATGTACCGAAATTTTCTTCGATCACGGCGATCATATCTGGGGCGGCCCACCGGGCAGCCCGGAAGAAGATGGCGATCGTTACATCGAGATCTGGAACATCGTCTTCATGCAGTTCAACCGTCAGGCCGACGGCACCATGGAGCCGCTGCCTAAACCGTCAGTGGATACCGGCATGGGTCTGGAGCGTATTGCTGCCGTGTTGCAGCACGTTAACTCCAACTATGAAATCGATCTGTTTGCCAAACTGATCAAATCAGTTGCGCAGGTAACTGGCGCAACCGATCTGGATAACAAGTCGCTGCGCGTTATCGCTGACCATATTCGCTCTTGTGCCTTCCTGATCGCCGATGGCGTAATCCCATCGAATGAAAACCGCGGCTATGTGCTGCGTCGCATTATTCGTCGCGCGGTACGTCACGGCAATATGCTGGGTGCGAAAGAAGCCTTCTTCTACAAGCTGGTTGCGCCACTGATTGAAGTGATGGGAGCTGCAGGCGAAGACCTGAAGCGTCAGCAGAAGCATGTTGAAAACGCGCTTAAAAACGAAGAAGAGCAGTTTGCCAAAACGCTGGAGCGTGGACTCGCGCTGCTGGATGAGGAATTGGCCAAGCTGCAGGGCGATACGCTTGATGGCGAAACGGTGTTCCGTCTGTACGACACCTTCGGTTTCCCGGCGGATTTGACCGCTGACGTGTGCCGTGAGCGCAATCTGAAGATTGATGAAGCGGGTTTTGAAGCCGCGATGGAGCAGCAGCGTCAGCGTGCGCGTGAAGCCAGCGGTTTTGGTGCCGACTATAACAATGTCATTCGCATTGATGCCGCAACCGACTTTAAAGGCTATGACCATCTGGAACTGAATGCGACAGTCGAAGCACTGTTCGTCGACGGTCAGCAAGTTGAGCAGATCAGCGCAGGTCAGGACGCGGTGGTCGTGCTGGACGAAACGCCGTTCTACGGCGAGTCAGGTGGACAGGTTGGCGATACTGGCGTGCTGGCTGGGCAGAATGCTGAATTTAGCGTTCAGGATACACAGAAGTATGGTAAAGCGATTGGTCATATCGGTAAGCTGAGCAACGGTCAGTTACGCGTTGGTGACCGTTTGCATGCGCAGGTTGATGAAACGCGTCGCGCGCGCATCCGTTTGAATCACTCCGCCACGCACTTACTGCATGCAGCACTGCGTCAGGTGTTGGGTGATCACGTAGGACAAAAAGGCTCGCTGGTTAACGATAAATATCTGCGTTTCGACTTCTCTCATTTTGAAGCCATGAAACCGCAGGAAATCCGTCAGGTCGAGGATATTGTTAACGCGCAGATTCGCCGCAACCTTGTCGTTGAGACCGAAATCATGGATCTCGATGATGCAAAACAGAAGGGCGCAATGGCGCTGTTTGGTGAGAAATACGATCAGCGCGTACGTGTGCTGACCATGGGCGATTTCTCTACCGAACTCTGTGGTGGTATTCACGCGCTGCGTACCGGTGATATTGGCCTGTTCCGCATTCAGTCTGAATCGGGCACTGCTGCAGGTGTACGCCGCATTGAAGCCGTAACCGGCGAAGGTGCGTTGGCACAAGTGAATGCGCAAAGCCAACAGTTGCTGGATGTGGCGCAATTGGTGAAAGCCAATAGCAGTAACCTGAATGAGAAAGTGCGCGGCTTAGTTGATCACGTCCGCGCGCTGGAAAAAGAGTTGCAGCAACTGCGCGATCAGCAAGCTGCGCAGGAAAGCGCGTCACTGAGCAGTAAGGCGATTGACGTTAAAGGCACGAAGTTGCTGGTCAGTGAACTGAGCAACGTTGAGCCGAAAATGTTGCGTACCATGGTTGACGATCTGAAGAACCAGTTAACGTCTGCCATTATCGTGCTGGCAACGGTTGATGATGGCAAAGTTTCATTGATTGCTGGCGTGACCAAAGATCTTACTGACCGTGTAAAAGCCGGCGAGCTGATTGGCGAACTGGCCTCTCAGGTTGGTGGTAAAGGCGGTGGTCGCCCAGATATGGCTCAGGCCGGCGGTACAAATCCGCAGGCGCTGGCTGGCGCGCTGGCAGGCGTGCAGGAATGGGTCAGTGACCGACTGTAACGTATAAAATTTCGCATTGTGATAAGCGCCAGAAGCCCGTTTTCTGGCGCTTTTTTAACGCGGTGCACACCAGGTAATGACAAAGTCCGGTTGATGTAGTGTATTTCGGCTAAACTAACTATCAGCAGAATGTATTGGCATGGCGAAGCACAATGGTGTATTTGTCATAGGCATTGTTCAGCGTTATATGATGGATACGGCCGGGAGACCGAACAAGCCCGACTCTTTTAATCTTTCAAGGAGCAAAGAATGCTTATTCTAACTCGTCGAGTTGGTGAAACCCTCATGATTGGCGATGAGGTGACTGTAACGGTGCTGGGTGTAAAAGGTAACCAGGTCCGCATTGGGGTTAACGCGCCTAAAGAAGTTTCGGTACATCGCGAAGAGATCTATCAGCGTATTCAAGCCGAAAAAACTCAAGCCTCGAGTTACTAACGGATTCAGCGCCTCGCTCATGAGCGAGGCGCTACCGGTTTTTCCTCTCCAGCCCCACACATCTTCCGCTTTTCGCTCTCTATTACCAATTCTCTTTAACGCCCATTTCTGTTCTCCAGCAGGCTTTCTTTGTTGATAAATCACTCTTTTTGTCGCTAAAGCATCCGAATTGAGTGTCATTTGTGCAATCAAACAAAAGGCTGGAAATAAATGTTTGACTTATAAGTCCGGGAAAGTAATATGTGCGCCACGCAGTGCCGATGAGCAGAAACAAGTTCAGAAGCACGGTTCGGAAGAACGCGTAAGGTGAGGTGGCCGAGAGGCTGAAGGCGCTCCCCTGCTAAGGGAGTATGCGGTCAAAAGCTGCATCCGGGGTTCGAATCCCCGCCTCACCGCCATTTCCGATGCATCCATAGCTCAGCTGGATAGAGTACTCGGCTACGAACCGAGCGGTCGGAGGTTCGAATCCTCCTGGATGCACCATTCGGAAAGGTGAAGTAAGAGTGAACGAGCAGTTCCTTTCATGGTGAGTTGTTAGCACCCTGCGTTGTACAAGAATTAACTCGATGCATCCATAGCTCAGCTGGATAGAGTACTCGGCTACGAACCGAGCGGTCGGAGGTTCGAATCCTCCTGGATGCACCATTCTTCGTATCATCCTCAGGTTGTTTCAGTTAGTCCATCGTAAGAAAACCTCAATGCATCCATAGCTCAGCTGGATAGAGTACTCGGCTACGAACCGAGCGGTCGGAGGTTCGAATCCTCCTGGATGCACCATTCCTCTTCAAACTTCTCAAAATTTTCTTCAGCAGTAACTCAATGCATCCATAGCTCAGCTGGATAGAGTACTCGGCTACGAACCGAGCGGTCGGAGGTTCGAATCCTCCTGGATGCACCATCTCTTCTTCGATACCTTTCTTTTTTTGACTCTCAGTTTCTGAATCCTGCAGCAATCAAATCAACTTGTAAAAAAATCGCTGAATTTACCGGCGTTTATCCACGGCATTGCACTCTGACCTTTTTCTGAAAACGAAAAAAACTAATGCTTTCAAAGCATTTGCGGTTAAGCGCGCCTGGCGACAACCTGAACGCATTACGCTAAAGTAATGGCTCATTTTGTGGTGCTCGATGGAGTGACAATGTACGACCAATATGACGCCCTGATTTTCGATATGGACGGCACAATTCTGGATACTGAGCCGACACATCGAAAAGCCTGGCAGCAGGTGCTTGGCCGCTATGGTTTCACCATGGGTGAAGAAAAAATGGTGGGCTTCAATGGCGCTCCAACCTGGCAACTGGCGCAGTTCATTCTTGAGCAGAACAATGCAACGCACGATCCGCATCTGCTGGCGGCGGAAAAAACCGCTGCACTGAAAGCGATGTTGCTGGATGACGTGCGTCCGCTGCCGTTGATGGACGTGGTAAAGGCTTATCATGGTCGCCGTCCGATGGCGGTGGGCACCGGCAGTGAACACAGCCTGGCAAAAGCCCTACTCGAAGAGTTAGGTGTTTACCACCTGTTTGATGCGGTGGTCGGAGCGGATGACGTACAGCGTCACAAGCCGCAGCCGGATACCTTTTTACGCTGCGCTGAATTAATGGGTATCGCGCCCAAGCGCTGTGTAGTGTTTGAGGATGCTGACTTCGGCGTACAAGCCGCCAAAGCAGCAGGCATGGACGTGGTTGATGTCCGTTTACTGTGAATGAATTTCTGACCTATGGATCGTTATTCGGCAGCAGCTTTCTTAGCGCGACTCTGTTACCGGGAAGCTCGGAAGCGGTGCTGGTTGCACTGCTGATCGCCCAAAAAGGTTCGGTTTATGGATTGTTATTGGCTGCATCAGTGGGAAACACGCTGGGTGGCCTGACCAACATTCTTCTTGGTCGCCTGATGCCGCCAAAAGGGCAAGGGCGATGGCACGACACAGCAATGACGTGGTTACACCGATTAGGACCTGCAGCACTGATTTTTAGCTGGCTGCCGGTAGTGGGCGACTTACTCTGCGTGCTCGCAGGTTGGTTGCGCTTTGCCTGGCTGCCTTCAGTGCTGTTCCTCGCCATTGGTAAAACGCTGCGTTATATCGTTATCGCGACCGCCACATTGCAAACAATGCAATGGTGGCATTGATTCGCACAGATTCGAGGCTACGGCTAACATTATGCTGAACAAAAATAAATTATTAACACAGCGGGAGGTTAACGTGATCCCGGACGTATCTAAGGCACTTTCCTGGCTGGAGGCGCATCCTGACGCGTTAAAGGGTATCGGCCGTGGTATTGAGCGCGAATCATTACGCGTAAAACCCGATGGTCACCTGGCAACCACAGGACATCCTGAGTCACTCGGTTCAGCGCTCAAGCATGATTGGATCACCACCGATTTTGCCGAAACGCTGATGGAGTTCATCACGCCAGTTGATCAGAGCATCGATCGCTCACTGGCGTTCCTGCGCGATATTCACCGTCATGTGGCGCGTGAGTTAGGCGAGGAGCGCTTGTGGCCTTTCAGCATGCCGGGCTTCATTGATGACGTTGATAGCATCGAGCTGGCGCAGTATGGCAGCTCGAACATTGGCAAAATGAAAACGTTGTATCGTCAGGGGCTGAAGAATCGCTATAGCGCGCTGATGCAGATTATCTCTGGCGTGCACTACAACTTCTCGTTGCCGCTGTCGTTTTGGCAGGAGTGGGCGGATGTGAAAGATGCCGAAAGCGGTAAAGAGACCATCTCTGCCGGCTATCTGCGTTTGATTCGCAACTACTATCGTTTCGGCTGGGTTATTCCGTATCTGTTCGGTGCATCGCCAGCGATCTGCTCCTCGTTCCTGCAAGGGCGCGAGAGCAATCTGCCGTTTGAAGGTGATGGCAAAGGCACGCTGTGGCTGCCTCACGCCACCTCACTGCGCCTGAGCGATCTCGGTTATACCAACAAATCGCAGAGCGGTTTGGGTATCACTTTTAACTCGCTGGAAGGTTACGTTGCAGCACTGAAGGCAGCGATTAAAACGCCGTCGGAAGAGTATGCCGCCATGGGCACCAAAGACGCCGATGGCAACTGGCTGCAGCTGAACACCAATGTGCTGCAAATTGAAAACGAGCTGTACGCGCCGATTCGTCCGAAACGCGTTACGCGTTCAGGCGAGGCACCATCTGATGCGCTGCTGCGCGGCGGTATTGAATACATTGAAGTGCGTTCGCTGGACATTAACCCATTCTCCGCGATTGGCGTAGATGCCGATCAGGCGCGCTTCCTCGATCTGTTCCTGATTTGGTGTACGCTGGCTGATGCGCCAGAAATGAGCGCGGATGAGCTGCTGTGTACGCGCAAAAACTGGAACCGCGTGGTGATGGAAGGGCGTAAGCCTGGCCAGGTCATTGCTGTAGGTTGCAGCGAAAAAGAACACACGCTGGTTGAAGTGGGTAAAGCGCTGTTTGCCGATCTGCGTCGCGTGGCGGAAGTGCTCGACAGCAATCACGGCAACACGCAATATCAACAGGTTTGCGATCAACTGGTGGCATCTTTCGACGATCCTGAGCTAACCTATTCGGCGCGCATCCTGCATGCGATCAAAGAAAACGGTTTGACCGGCGCGGGTGTGGCATTGGCAGAGCAATATCGTCATCTGCTGTGTGAAGAGTCGTTAGAGATTCTGACCGAAGAAGATTTTAGTCGTCAGGCGCTGGAGTCTGTGCAGGCACAAGAGAAGCTGGAACAGAGCGATACGCTGGATTTCGAAAGCTACCTTGCGGGTCGCGAAGGCTAGAAAAGAAAATGGCCACATCAATGTGGCCAAAATAAACATCTCTGTTGTCAGGGATGATGATAACAAATGCGCGTCTTTCATATATTCAGACGCTGGACGAACAGAAAAGTTTCATCGTTTTAAAAAAAATCTCAAAACAGGAGGTGACGTATGCCACTACTGGATAGTTTTACTGTTGATCACACCATCATGGGCGCACCTGCAGTACGCGTAGCAAAAACCATGAAAACTCCGCATGGCGATACCATCACCGTTTTCGACCTGCGTTTTTGCCGTCCGAATATTGATATTCTGACTGAGCGTGGCATCCATACGCTGGAGCACCTGTTTGCTGGCTTCATGCGTAATCATCTGAATGGTGATGGCGTTGAAATCGTCGACATCTCGCCAATGGGTTGCCGCACCGGCTTCTACATGAGTTTGATTGGTACGCCTGACGAGCAGCGTGTAGCGAAAGCCTGGAAAGGCGCGATGGAAGATGTTCTGAAAGTCAAAGAGCAGGGCCAGATTCCAGAGCTGAACGAATATCAGTGCGGCAGCTATAAACTGCACTCACTGGATGAAGCGCAGCAGATCGCGCGCAATGTGCTGGCGCACGACATCGGCGTGAACCGCAACGAAGATTTGAAGCTGCCAGCGGAAAAGCTGAAAGAGCTGCACATCTAGTTGAGACACCATGAAAAACGCCGCGATTATCGCGGCGTTTTTGTTTACAGGCTTCAGGAGCCGATGGAGGATTTCAGTGCGTGGTGTGGCGTAATGCGCACCTGCTTCACCATGTTGTCCTGCACATCAAGGATATCAATATCGTAGGCGCCAAGTGTGACACGAGTATCGACCAGCGGAATCTCTTCCAGTGCTTCCAGCAGCATGCCGTTAATGGTGCGCGCATCTTCTTCCGGTAACGTCCAGTTAAAGGCTTTGTTGATTTCACGCACATTGGCGCTGCCTTCAATCAATACCGAACCATCATTTTGCGGCATGACTTCTTCGGCCAGCGACGGCGACATGGAGGTGGTGAAATCGCCGACGATCTCTTCCAGAATATCTTCGATCGTCACTAGGCCTTTAACATCGCCATATTCATCAACCACCATGCCGACTTTCTTTTTGTTGCGCTGAAATTTAACCAGCTGCACGTTAAGCGGCGTGCCTTCCGGTACATAGTAAATCTCATCAGCAGCACGCAGCAGGCGATCTTTGTTGAACTCTTTCTTCTCGGTCATCATGCGCCAGGCTTCACGCACGCGCAGCATACCAACGCAGTCATCCAGCGAGTCACGGAACAGGACGATACGCCCATGCGGCGAATGACTCAGCTGGCGCTCAATCGATTTCCAGTCATCATTGACGTTGATGCCGACGATCTCATTGCGCGGCACCATGATGTCATCCACGCTGACTTTCTCCAGATCAAGCACTGACAGCAGCATGTCCTGATTACGCCGCGACATCAGCGAGCGCGACTCATGCACAATGGTGCGCAACTCTTCTTTGCTTAACGCCGAACTGATGGAACCGTCGGTTTTAATGCCCACCATGCGCATCAGAATGCGGGTTATGGTATTCAGCAGCCACACCAGCGGCAGCATCACATACTGCAGCGGAGCCAGTAACACGCTGCTGGGATAGGCCACTTTTTCTGGATAGAGCGCCGCGACCGTTTTCGGCAGCACCTCGGCAAAAACCAGCACGACAAAAGTCAGAATGCCGGTGGCAATCGCTACGCCAGCATCACCATACAGGCGCATACCGACAATGGTGCCGAGTGCGGAGGCGAGAATATTAACGAGGTTGTTGCCAATTAAAACCAGGCTGATCAGGCGGTCGGGACGACGCAGAAGTTTTTCTACCCGACGCGCGCCGCGATTGCCGCTTTTGGCTTTATGGCGCAGTTTGTAGCGATTAAGCGTCATCATGCCGGTCTCTGAACCGGAGAAATAGGCAGAGACCAGCACCATGATGACCAGCGTAATGATCAGCGTGGTGGTTGAAACGTGTTCCAACACAAAATCCTTAGTGAGAGGTGAGCAGGTGCTGAAGCACGCGACTGCCGAAGTAGGCCATGGTTAGCAGCAATGCGCCGCCACAGTTAAACCACACGACGCGGCGTCCGCGCCAGCCTTCACGATAGTGTCCCCAAAGCAGAACGATGTAGACAAACCAGGCAATGATGGAGAGAACCGCTTTATCCACATTCTCAGCACTAAACAGGTTATGCATGAAGAGCAAACCGGTGCACAGCACCAGCGTCAACAGCACAACGCCAATCTGCGTGATGTGGAACATTTTGCGCTCAATGCTGAGCAGCGGCGGCATATCCTGAGTGAAAGCCAGTTTCTTATTTTTCAACTGGTAATCGATCCACGCCAGCTGCAGCGCATACAGTGCCGCGATGATCAGCGTGGCATAGGCAAACAGCGACAGACCGATGTGAACCATCATGCCCGGCGTGGTTTCCAGATGCGTAATAAAGGCATTGGGCACAAAGGTGGCAAAGGCCAGATTAATCAATGCAAAGCTGTAAACAATCGGCAGCAGCAGCCAGCCACGATTGCGCGAGGCGACAATCGTCATGATGGCGCAGATCAGCAGGCTAACCAGCGAGCCGATATTAAGCAGGCTGAGGTTTTGCCCATTATCAACAGCAAAAATGCGCTGCTGCAGAGCAACGGCGTGCGCAATTAGCGCCACGCAGGCAGAAAGCACAGCAAAACGACGCCAGCCACCGTTGCGTTTAAGCAGGCTGGGAATGATCAATGCAAGGCTGAGGGAGTAGGCGAACAGCGCCACGATCGCGAAAACGAACATAGATCCTTTCAGGTATCGGTCAGATAAGGAAAAAAGCAGTATAGCGCCAGCGGCAGCAGGCTCCAAACGATCTGACGGTCAATTGCAGAGATCGCTTCGTCTTCGTGTTATAATCCGCCGCATTGTGTCGCCTATGGCGGCCTCGCTACGGTTCTAAGTGAGAGAGCATGTTTGATAATTTAACCGATCGTTTGTCGCAAACCCTGCGCAATATCAGCGGCCGCGGAAGGCTGACTGAAGACAACATCAAAGACACGCTGCGTGAAGTCCGCATGGCGCTGCTGGAAGCCGACGTTGCGCTGCCGGTAGTGCGTGAATTTATTAATCGCGTGAAAGAAGCCGCCGTTGGCCACGATGTGAACAAAAGCCTGACGCCAGGCCAGGAGTTCATCAAAATCGTGCGCAACGAACTGGTTGCGGCGATGGGCGCTGAAAATAATGCGCTCAATCTGAATGCTCAGCCGCCAGCCGTGGTGCTGATGGCAGGTTTGCAAGGTGCTGGTAAAACCACTAGCGTGGCGAAACTGGGTAAATTCTTGCGCGAGAAGCATAAGAAAAAAGTGCTGGTAGTTTCTGCTGACGTTTATCGCCCTGCGGCGATCAAACAGCTGGAAACCCTGGCTGGCCAGGTCGGCGTGGATTTCTGTCCGTCCGATCTGAGTCAAAAGCCGGTCGATATTGTTCAGAACGCGCTAAAACAAGCCAAAGTGCAATTCTACGATGTGCTGCTGGTGGATACCGCCGGTCGTTTACACGTCGATGAAGCGATGATGGACGAAATCAAACAGGTACACGCCGCGATAAATCCGGTGGAAACCCTGTTTGTGGTCGATGCCATGACCGGTCAGGATGCCGCCAATACCGCGAAAGCCTTCAACGAAGCGCTGCCGCTGACCGGTGTGATCCTGACTAAAGTCGATGGTGATGCGCGCGGTGGTGCGGCGCTGTCGATTCGTCACATTACCGGCAAGCCAATCAAATTTATGGGGATGGGCGAGAAGACCGAAGCGCTGGAAGCTTTCTATCCAGAGCGTATCGCGTCGCGCATTCTCGGCATGGGCGATGTTCTGTCGCTGATCGAAGATATCGAGAGCAAAGTTGACCGCGATCAGGCGGAGAAACTGGCGAAGAAACTGAAAACCGGCGACGGTTTTGATCTCAACGACTTCCTTGAGCAGTTGAAGCAGATGCGTAACATGGGCGGCATGGCGAGCCTGATGGGCAAACTGCCGGGCATGGGGCAACTGCCTGACAACGTGAAATCGCAGATGGATGATAAAGTGCTGGTCCGCATGGAAGCCATCATCAATTCGATGACGCGTAAAGAGCGTGAGAAGCCAGAAATTATCAAGGGGTCGCGCAAACGTCGTATTGCGTTGGGCTCAGGCATGCAGGTGCAAGATGTCAACCGACTGCTGAAACAGTTCGATGATATGCAGCGCATGATGAAGAAAATGAAGAAAGGCGGCATGGCCAAAATGATGCGTGGCATGAAAGGTATGATGCCGCCTGGATTCCCTGGTCGCTGAGGCGGCCGTCATAAAGCCGGAAATTTGGCACGCTTAGGTTGCTTTTTGCGCCAAAATGAGTAAAATTTTCGGGCTTTTTATATCGCGCTCGGGCCCCGTTCCTCGATGGGGGCCGAGCGCTTTATTAACTAATGAGGATGTTATGGTAACAATTCGTTTGGCACGTCACGGCGCTAAAAAGCGTCCGTTCTATCAGGTCGTCGTCACTGACAGCCGCAATGCTCGTAACGGTCGTTTCATCGAGCGCGTAGGTTTCTTCAACCCGATCGCTTCTGGTCAGGCTGAAGGTCTGCGTCTGGATCTGGACCGTATTGAGCACTGGGTTGGCCAGGGCGCAACGCTTTCTGATCGCGTTAACGCGCTGATCAAAGATGCAAAAAAAGCAGCTTAATCTGTCACGGTGGTGAGCATGAGCATTAAACCTGCCGGGCAGCCTCCCGTTAACCCGATTGTATTGGGAAAAATGGGCGCGGCTTACGGAATTCGGGGTTGGCTCAAAGTGTTTTCCTCCACTGAAGACGCTGAAAGCATCTTCGACTACCAACCTTGGTTCATCCAGCGCGCCGGTAAATGGCAGCAGGTCGAACTCGAGGGCTGGAAGCACCACAATCAGGACCTGATCATCAAAGTCAAAGGCATTGACGATCGGGACGCTGCGGCACAGTTGACCAATTGCGAAATTACGGTCGACTCCACGCAGCTGCCAGCGCTGGAAGCAGGCGATTACTACTGGAAAGACCTTATGGGAATGAAAGTAGTGAACCTCGAAGGCTACGAGATGGGCAAAGTCATTGATTTGATGGAAACCGGATCGAACGACGTTCTCGTCGTTAAGGCAAACCTGAAGGATGCATTCGGTGCGCAAGAGCGGTTAATCCCGTTTCTTGATGAACAGGTTATCAAGAAAGTCGATCTCTCTACTGGCCTTATTGAAGTAGATTGGGATCCTGGTTTTTGATCTCCGGACAATCCGGTAACGTAACGGCGAACGCGATGTGGATTGGTGTTATTAGCCTGTTTCCAGAGATGTTTCGCGCTATTACCGAGTACGGGGTAACTGGCCGGGCAGTAAAAAATGGCCTGCTCGACATTCAAAGCTGGAGTCCTCGTGACTTCACGCATGACCGGCACCGTACCGTGGACGATCGTCCTTACGGCGGCGGACCGGGAATGTTGATGATGGTGCAACCCTTACGGGACGCCATCTCCGCAGCGAAAGCAGCGGCGGGAGAAGGTGCTAAGGTGATTTATCTTTCACCTCAGGGACGCAAACTGGACCAACAGGGCGTTTGCGAACTGGCGACCCATCAGAAGTTGATTCTGGTGTGTGGTCGCTATGAAGGGATAGATGAGCGCGTGATTCACACTGAGATTGATGAAGAATGGTCAATCGGTGATTACGTGCTCAGTGGCGGTGAGCTGCCAGCCATGACGTTGATAGACTCGGTCGCCCGGTTTATTCCCGGCGTACTGGGAAAACAGGCGTCAGCCGATGAGGATTCGTTCTCGGATGGTTTGCTGGATTGCCCGCACTATACCCGACCTGAAGTGTTAGAAGGGATGGAAGTTCCGCCAGTTTTACTGTCGGGCAACCATGCCGATATTCGCCGCTGGCGCCTGAAACAGTCGTTAGGCCGTACCTGGCTAAGAAGACCTGAACTTCTGGAAAACCTGGCTCTGACTGAAGAGCAAGCACGGTTGCTAAATGAGTTCCAGCGTGAACATCAGCAGCAACAAAACGATGAGGCGGGAGAGTAATCTTCCCTCACTATCAGTTTACCCAGGATAAGAGATTTAATTATGAGCAACATTATCAAGCAACTTGAACAAGAGCAGATGAAGCAGGACGTACCTTCATTCCGTCCGGGTGATTCCGTGGAAGTGAAAGTATGGGTCGTAGAAGGTTCTAAGAAGCGTCTGCAGGCATTCGAGGGCGTGGTTATCGCTATTCGTAACCGCGGTCTGCATTCTGCATTCACTGTTCGTAAGATTTCTAACGGCGAAGGTGTTGAGCGTGTCTTCCAGACTCACTCTCCAGTAATTGACAGCATTGCTGTTAAACGTCGTGGTGCTGTGCGTAAAGCCAAACTGTATTACCTGCGTGAGCGTACCGGTAAGTCAGCTCGTATCAAAGAGCGTCTTGGCGCGTAAGCGACTTCTCAAAGTTAATAGCAAACAAGGGGTTGGCCATTTGGCCAGCCCCTTTTTTTATGGGCGTATAAGGGCGCAGGATCATCCCTAAGATGGAAAGTGTATGTTTCCTGAAAATAATGAAAATCAAAATGTTATACCAAACTTTTAGTTGAGAGCATCATCAGAACATAATTGTATGTAACTTTTAGTTTACACTTTCGCTCTGCCGTCAATTCAATTATGTATTTGATTTTGATGGTTATTTTAATGTTACCTGTGTTTTTTATTTGATGTGGTAATAAATGTGTACATGGGTGGATTGCAACCTGTACAGGGTGTGATAAAGTAAGCGCCATCCTCAGTGAGGATCCCAAACCGCATAAACGAGTAAAAAGGATCGCAATCATGCAAAAAGACGCGCTGAACAATGTGCATATCGCCGACGAACAAATTTTGATTACCCCGCAAGAGCTGAAAGCCAAATTCCCGCTCACTGCGGCGCAGGAAGCGCAAATTGCGTCTTCTCGCCAAACCATTGCCGACATTATTGCGGGCCGCGATCCGCGTCTGTTGGTGGTTTGTGGTCCTTGTTCGATTCACGATACTGAAGCCGCACTTGCCTATGCCCGTCAGTTGCAATCTCTCTCTGCACAGTTGAAGGATCAGCTGTACATCGTTATGCGCGTTTATTTTGAAAAACCTCGAACCACCGTCGGCTGGAAGGGGTTAATCAACGATCCTTACATGAACAACTCGTTTGATATGGAAGCTGGCCTGCATATCGCGCGTCAGCTGCTGGTTAATCTCGTGGAGATGGGTTTACCGCTGGCGACCGAAGCGCTGGATCCGAATAGCCCGCAATATCTTGGCGATCTGTTTAGCTGGTCAGCGATTGGTGCGCGTACCACCGAATCACAAACCCACCGTGAAATGGCTTCAGGCCTTTCTATGCCGGTTGGTTTTAAAAATGGTACGGATGGCAGCCTTGGCACCGCGATTAACGCCATGCGCGCCGCCGCAATGCCGCACCGTTTTGTTGGCATCAATCAGGCCGGCCAGGTTTGCTTGCTGCAAACGCAGGGTAACCCAGATGGACATGTGATTCTGCGCGGCGGTAAAGCACCAAACTACGGTCCAGAAGATGTCGCTCAGTGTGAAAAAGAGATGCTGAAAGCGGGACTGCGTCCGGCCTTAATGATAGATTGCAGCCATGGTAATTCTAACAAAGACTATCGTCGCCAGCCTGGCGTAGCCGAATCGGCTATTGCGCAGATTAAAGATGGAAACCGTTCCATCATTGGCCTGATGTTGGAAAGCAACATTCATGAAGGCAATCAGTCTTCTGAACAGCCACGTAGCGAAATGAAATACGGTGTGTCCGTCACTGATGCCTGCATCAACTGGGAAACCACTGAAACATTGCTGCGTGAAATCCATCAGGATCTGCAGGGAGTGCTGTCGGCGCGTCTGTCACACGAGGTGTAATGAGTCATGGTGGCTGAACTGACCGCGCTACGCGATCAAATCGATGAAGTAGATAAAGCACTGCTTGGGTTACTGGCAAAACGACTGGAGCTGGTAGCCGAAGTAGGAGAAGTTAAAAGCCGCTACGGTTTGCCGATCTATGTTCCTGAGCGTGAGGCCAGCATGCTGGCTTCACGCCGCCAGGAAGCTGAAGCGCTCGGCGTGTCGCCGGACTTGATTGAAGATGTATTGCGTCGTTTGATGCGTGAATCCTATGCGCATGAAAATGACAAAGGCTTCAAAACGCTGTGTCCGACGTTGCGTCCGGTGGTGATTGTAGGTGGCCGCGGCCAGATGGGGCGTCTGTTTGAAAAGATGCTGACGCTTTCTGGCTATCAGGTCCGCATTCTGGATAAAGGCGATTGGGAACGCTCTGACGAGCTGCTGAAAGATGCGGGCATGGTGATCATCAGTGTGCCAATTCATCTGACCGAGCAAATCATCGGTGAGCTGCCGAAATTGCCAGAAGACTGCATTCTGGTCGATCTGGCTTCGGTGAAGAATCGCCCGCTGCAGGCGATGCTGGCCGCGCACACCGGACCGGTTCTGGGCTTGCATCCGATGTTTGGCCCGGACAGCGGCAGCCTGGCAAAGCAGGTTGTGGTTTGGTGTGATGGCCGTCAGCCGGAAGCTTATCAGTGGTTTCTTGAGCAGATTCAGGTTTGGGGCGCGCGGTTGCATCGTATCAGTGCCGTTGAGCACGACCAGAATATGGCGTTTATTCAGGCACTGCGTCACTTTGCGACTTTCGCTTACGGTCTGCATCTGGCGGAAGAGAACGTTAATCTGGATCAGCTGCTGGCGCTATCTTCACCGATATACCGCCTTGAACTGGCAATGGTTGGACGTCTGTTTGCGCAGGATCCACAGCTTTACGCGGACATCATCATGTCCTCGGAGAGCAATCTGGCGCTGATTAAACGTTATTACCAGCGATTTGGCGATGCGATCAAACTGCTCGAGCAGGGCGATAAGCAAGCCTTTATCGATAGCTTTGAGCGCGTCGAACACTGGTTTGGTGATTACGCGAAACGCTTCCTGGTCGAAAGCAGAAGCATGCTGCGATCGGCGAACGATAGCCGGCAGTAAAAACAAAAGGCATCCTCACGGATGCCTTTTTGCTTAGAGACGCGGCTCAACCGGCACCACATTCTCGCCTGGATAGCAGCCAAGAACTTTTAATGAACGGGTTAAGCCGCTCAACTCGGTTAACGCCAGCTGCATATTTTCTGACTGCAGATTGCCCTGCACATCAATATAAAACATCTCTTCCCACGGATTGCCGTTGATGGGACGGTTTTCCAGTTTGCTCATGATGAGGCCGTGGTTACGTAATACCATCAGCGCTTCCACCAATGCGCCTGCTTGTTGACCCGTTGCCATGATCAATGTTGTTTTCGCTGGAACCTGACCCGAAACTTCAATCGCTTTACGTGCCAGCACGATGAAGCGCGTGTGGTTCTGCTGTTGATTGGCCAGATTGCGCTCCAGCACCTGCAATCCATACAGCTCACCGCCCGCTTCGCTACCCAATGCGGCAACCTTTGGTGAATTCATCGCTGCCACTTTCTCCATCGCTGCAGCGGTGCTTTCGGTGTATTCGATTTTCCACTGCGGGAAACGATTAATGAACTGGCTGCACTGCTGGAATGGCTGTGGATGGCTATATACCGTTTCGATCTGCTGCAAATCGGTGCTGCCGTTGACCAGCACACAGTGCTCAATTGGAATGGTCAGTTCACCCACAATCGATAGCGTGGTTTGCTGAAGCAGATCGTAAACGTCGTTGATCGAACCAGAGCTGGTATTTTCAATCGGCATCACCGCGTAGTCCGCTTGTCCACTTTCCACCTGATGGATGATGTCATGGAATTTCAGGCAGCCGATCTCAACCATTGAATCAAAATGTCGGGTGGCGTATTTGCGCGCCGCAAGATGTGAGTAGGAACCTTTCGGACCGAGGAATGCAATGCGCGGTGCGTGAGCATGTGGATGGTTGAGATTCTTTTGCAACAAGGCTTGCTGAGTAAGAACCGAATCTTCAATCACCAACTGAAACAGGCGAGTGATGTAATGCGCATCAAGCTGATGCTTTTTACCCAGTGAAATTAAGTTTTCCAGCAGAGCGCGTTCACGCTCAACATCGCGGATAGGGCGATGCGTTGCCAGTTTGGCCTGCGCAACTTCAACGGCCAATGTGCGACGCTCCGACAAAAGCGCTAAGAGTTTTTCATCAACGGCGCTGATTTTATCGCGTAATGCCAGCAGCGGATTTTCGGGATTCATAGGGCTCACCTGTAAAATGTCCAATAAAAAAGCCTCCCATTTGGGAGGCTTTGTTGTTCGTCTTCGCATTCATTTTCACATGACGAATCGCCTCCCAATCAGGGGAAGGTAAAAAAGAATGCGAAGAAGAACGGCAGATGTTTCATGGTTGTTTCCATAAATGAAGTGGCTTGAGAGTAACCGCAGTGATTTAAAGCTGTCAATAAAAAACGCGCCCGGAGGCGCGTTACTAAAGATGTTTGCTTATTCCGTAGGAAGAAAATCTTTCACACTACTGTTGGCGCGACGGGCTTCGGGTTTGTGTTGCGCTTTATTGAGTTGTCGCTCCAGCTTGGCAATCAAGTCATTGATGGCCGTATACATATCATCATGTTTCGCGCTGGCAACCAGCGTTCCGTTAGGCGTATTAATGGTGGCATCAGCCACAAACTCCTTCGGCTCTTTCGATAACACAATGTGAGGGTTTATCAGATGTGTTTGCCATTTTTCCAGCTTGGCGAGACGCTCTTCAACGTGGTTACGGATGGCCTCTGTGATTTCCATTTGTTTGCTGGTAATGTTCAGAATCATAGTTAAACCTCTCTGTCATTTCCGTGTGGGTAGGTCCAGCATACCGCGGAAATTAAGAAAATGTGTGATCTAAATCACATTGAAATGTCACTTTTTGTCAATGCCGCTTAATTGTGAGAAAGGCCGGGAAAGTGGCGGGAAATACTTGAAGACGACTGGGGAAGGGCGCATGATTGACTGGATAACTGCAGCGATAAATCTGTAAAACTGCTGAATTATCCACAAAGTGACATAAAAAAAGCAGCCTCATGGGCTGCTTTTTTGTGGGTGTAATAATCAGGACTGATTATTTGCCGCAATGATTTTTGCCACTTTGTCGGCTTCAGCCGTCAACTGCAGCTGGCGGTAAGCATTCTCCATCAACGGCAACGCTTCATGGGTCGCCTCAGTATCCGGATAATCCTTCATCATTGTTTCCACGCGGTTAACAACAGCGACATAGGCACCGCGCTTGGTATAGAATTGCGCCACCGAGAGTTCATACTTCGCCAGGCGCTCTTTCAGGAATGCCAAACGTTTCTGCGCATCCGCAGCATATTGGCTGTTTGGATAACCGCGCAGTAATTGCGAGAAGTCACGGAAAGCATCACGAGCGTGCGTCGGATCACGATCAGAACGATCGATACCGAAGAAGCCCTGCAGTGCAGAATCGTCCAGCGCCATATCCGTCAGGCCTTTCATATAGATGACATAGTCGATATTCGGATGGGTTGGATTCAGACGCATAAAGCGAGAAATAGCGGCTTGCGCCAGTGGCAGATCGGCATTTTTGTAATACGCGTAAATCAAATCCAGCTGTACTTGCTGCGAGTAAGGACCAAACGGATAGCGGTTATCCAGTGCTTCCAGTTGCTTAATCGCCGCTTTAAAGTTACCGTCCTGCAGCTTTTGCTGGGCCGTGGCGTAAATTTCAGACGGCGGGCTGTCCGGGACTGGATCTGATGAGCCAGAACAACCCACAAGCGCCAGGCTCAGGCTCAGTGTGGCAGCAGCCACCAGATGTTTCATACGCGTCATGACGAAATGATTATCCTCAAAGTGTTGTAGCAGAAGCTGTCCGTATAGCTCCCAGTTATGACCAGGTACGATAGCACATTATATTAAACGGCATCGCCGTGAAAACCCAACGTTAACGAAGAAGCTGTATATGGCACAACAAGTTCAACTCACCGCAACGGTGTCCGAAGCACAGCTTGGACAACGCTTAGATCAGACTTTGGCAGAATTGTTCCCTGATTATTCACGTTCTCGCATAAAAGAATGGATTCTTGAGCGCCGTGTCAGCGTCAACGGCACTATCATCGATAAACCAAAAGAAAAAGTTTTTGGCGGTGAGCATGTCTCGATTGATGCTGAGATCGAAGAAGAGCAACGCTGGGAAGCGCAAAATATCCCACTGAATATCGTCTATGAAGATGACGACATTCTGGTCATCAACAAACCTCGCGGTTTGGTGGTACATCCCGGCGCCGGTAATCCTGATGGCACAGTGCTTAACGCACTGCTTTATCACTATCCACCGATCGTTGATGTGCCTCGTGCAGGTATTGTTCATCGTCTGGATAAAGATACCACCGGTTTGATGGTGGTCGCGAAAACCGTTCCTGCGCAAACGCACCTGGTTGAAACGCTGCAGCTGCGCGAAATCACGCGTGAGTATGAAGCGGTGGCTATTGGCACCATGACTGCGGGCGGTACGGTGGATCAGCCCATGGCGCGCCACTCAACCAAACGTACGCACATGGCGGTGCACCCGATGGGTAAACCGGCAACCACGCACTATCGTATCATGGAGCACTTTCGTGCCCATACGCGTTTGCGTTTGCGTCTCGAAACCGGTCGTACCCATCAGATTCGTGTGCATATGGCGCATATCAACCATCCGCTGGTGGGCGATCCGCTGTACGGTGGCCGTCCACGTCCGCCAAAAGGGGCATCTGAAGCTTTCATCACTACGCTACGGGGTTTTGATCGCCAGGCGCTGCATGCCACGATGTTACGTCTCTATCACCCAATCACCGGTATTGAGATGGAATGGCACGCGCCGTTGCCGCAGGATATGGTCGATTTAATTGATGCGCTGAAAGCCGATACCCTTGAATTCCGCGATCAGATGGATTGGCTATGAGTGAATGGATCATCCCGGATTGGCCTGCGCCGCAGCATGTTCGGGCATGTTCCACCACGCGTTACGGCGGCGTCAGCGCTGCTCCATGGGATTCGTTGAATCTTGGTGGGCATGTTGGCGACACTGAGGCGCATGTTGCTCAGAATCGTCAACGCCTGGTTGAACAACTGACGTTACCTGCAATGCCGCAATGGCTGGATCAGATCCATGGTCAAGTGGTTGCGCGTTTACCCGCCAGCGATCCGCTGCCGCGCGCTGATGCCGCAATCACGCGTGAAAGCGGGGTGGTTTGCGCAGTGATGACGGCGGATTGTTTGCCGGTGCTGTTCTGCAGCAAGGATGGCAGTGAAGTCGCGGCAGCACATGCCGGTTGGCGTGGACTCTGTAATGGCGTGCTGGAACAGACGTTGTCGCAGTTTCACTGCGCGCCAAATGACATTCATGCATGGCTTGGTCCGGCAATTGGGCCGCTGGCATTTGAAGTTGGCTCGGAAGTCAGAACGGCATTTATGGCGCATGATTCACAAGCGGAAGAGGCTTTCCGCCCGGCGGGTAACCAATACTTCGCCGATATTTGGCTGCTGGCGCGTCAGCGTCTGCAGGCCGCCGGCGTGCATTCCATCAGCGGTTCAACGCGATGTACCTTCCATGAGCGCGATGATTTTTTCTCCTACCGACGCGACGGAATCACCGGGCGTATGGCAACTTTGATTTGGCTGAGATAACCTTACGCCACAAGACGGTCCAGTTAGCGTATTTTTTGCTCACAACTCAGGTCATTAACCTTGAAAAATTTGAGGGATGACCTCATTTAATCTCCAGTAGCATTTTGACCTGTAATGGGAGGAATTATGCGTCTGGATCGTCTTACTAATAAATTTCAACTGGCACTTGCCGATGCACAGTCCCTTGCTCTGGGACATGACAATCAATTCATTGAACCCCTTCATTTGATGAGCGCATTGCTCAACCAGGAAGGCGGATCGGTGCGTCCGTTGCTCAGCGCAGCGGGTGCCGACGTGGCTGGCCTGCGTACCAGCATTGAACAAGCGATTAATCGACTACCTCAGGTTGAAGGCACGGACGGCGATGTGCAGCCATCCGCCGATCTGATTCGGGTACTCAATCTGTGCGACAAGCTGGCGCAAAAGCGCGGCGACAACTTTATATCATCTGAATTATTTGTATTGGCGGCCCTCGATTCACGTGGTTCGCTGGCTGATCTTTTGAAATCAGCTGGCGCGACTCCGGAAAAACTCTCTGCGGCCATCGAGCAAATACGGGGAGGAGACAGCGTGAACGATCAAGGGGCTGAAGATCAGCGTCAGGCATTAAAAAAATACACCATCGACCTTACAGAGCGTGCCGAACTCGGCAAGCTGGATCCGGTTATTGGTCGTGATGAAGAAATCCGCCGCACCATTCAGGTGTTGCAGCGTCGTACCAAAAATAACCCGGTGCTGATTGGTGAACCCGGCGTCGGTAAAACGGCTATCGCCGAAGGTTTAGCGCAGCGCATCATCAATGGCGAAGTACCGGAAGGGCTGAAAGGCCGTCGCGTGCTGGCTCTGGATATGGGTTCGCTGGTGGCGGGCGCCAAATATCGCGGTGAATTTGAAGAGCGCCTCAAAGGCGTGCTTAGCGATTTGGCGAAGCAGGAAGGCAACGTCATTCTGTTTATCGACGAACTGCATACCATGGTGGGCGCAGGTAAAGCCGATGGCGCCATGGATGCCGGCAACATGCTGAAACCCGCATTAGCGCGCGGTGAGTTGCACTGTGTCGGCGCAACTACGTTGAATGAGTATCGTCAGTTCATTGAGAAAGATGCGGCGCTGGAACGTCGTTTCCAGAAAGTCTTTGTTGCTGAGCCGAGTGTCGAAGATACCATTGCCATTCTGCGCGGACTGAAAGAACGCTATGAGCTGCACCATCACGTGCAGATCACCGATCCGGCGATTGTGGCTGCGGCGACGTTGTCGCATCGTTACATCTCCGATCGTCAGCTGCCGGATAAGGCCATCGACCTGATAGACGAAGCGGCCTCAAGCATTCGCTTACAGATGGATTCGAAGCCTGAGCCCCTTGATCGCCTTGAGCGACGCATCATCCAGTTGAAACTTGAGCAGCAGGCGCTGAAGAAAGAGTCTGATGACGCCAGCGTGAAGCGTCTGGAAATGCTGGAAAGTGAACTTGACCAGAAAGAGCGTGAATATGCTGAGCTGGAAGAGGAGTGGAAAGCGGAAAAAGCCTCATTAACCGGCACGCAAAACATTAAAGCCGAGCTGGAACAAGCGCGCCTGACGATGGAGCAAGCGCGTCGCGTTGGCGACTTGGGTCAAATGTCTGAGCTGCAGTACGGTAAAATTCCGGAGCTGGAGAAACAGTTAGCCATCGCTACGCAGTCTGAAGGTAAAACCATGAAGCTGTTACGTAATCGCGTAACGGATGTGGAGATTGCCGATGTACTGGCGCGTTGGACCGGAATTCCTGTCGCACGCATGATGGAAGGCGAGCGCGACAAGTTGCTGCGTATGGAGCAGGATTTGCATTCACGCGTCATCGGCCAGAACGAAGCGGTAGAAGCGGTTTCGAATGCGATTCGTCGTAGTCGTGCCGGCTTGTCCGATCCGAATCGTCCAATTGGTTCCTTCCTGTTCCTCGGACCAACGGGAGTAGGGAAAACCGAATTGTGTAAAGCGCTGGCTAGCTTCCTGTTCGATAGCGATGACGCGATGGTGCGTATTGATATGTCCGAGTTTATGGAAAAACACTCGGTGTCGCGGCTGGTGGGTGCACCTCCGGGATATGTCGGCTATGAAGAGGGCGGTTATCTGACCGAAGCGGTACGTCGTCGGCCTTATTCGGTGATTCTGCTGGATGAAGTGGAGAAGGCGCATCCTGATGTGTTCAACATTCTGTTGCAGGTGCTGGATGATGGTCGCTTAACCGATGGACAGGGCCGTACGGTCGATTTCCGCAATACCGTGGTGATCATGACCTCGAACCTTGGTTCTGATCTCATTCAGGAACGTTTCGGTTCTCTGGATTATGCGGAGATGAAAGAGGTGGTGATGACGGTTGTGGGGCAGCATTTCCGCCCAGAGTTTATCAACCGCATCGATGACATGGTGGTGTTCCACCCATTGGGCGAAAAACACATTGCTTCAATTGCGCAGATTCAGCTGCAACGTTTGTATAAACGTCTTGAGGAGCGTGGCTATCAGCTGCATATCTCCGATGAGGCGCTCAAACTGCTCGGCGAGAATGGTTACGACCCGGTTTATGGTGCGCGTCCATTGAAACGTGCTATTCAGCAGCAGATTGAAAACCCGCTGGCTCAGCAAATTCTTTCTGGTGCCCTGGTTCCGGGAAGAACCATCGAAATGGATGTAAAAGACGATGTGATCGTTGCTCATCAGTAATCCCTTCCGATTTAAACGGGCCCGCGGGCCCGTTTTTTTTGCCTTTATGCAAGAATTAGCTGCTTTTTGCAACGTATAGCCTGGAAAGTGAGCGGTCGCGCAAAAACTTCAAATTAGCACTTGTCAGCTGAAATGAACTCCCTATAATGCGCCACCACTGAGACGGCAAAGCGGCAACGCAGACGACTCGGCAGGGAGTGACGAAATTCATCCCGCCGGATGAAAACGCTGAAAAAAGTGTTTGACTCCGAAGGAGAGTAGCGTAGTATACGCCACCTCGCGACAGACGGTTCAGCCGCTGTTCGCAACGCTCTTTAACAATTTATCAGACAATCTGTGTGGGCACTCGCAGGATTGATATCCGCGTCTCCGGACGCAAAAAAATATCAAAGCCTCACGAGTGAACACATAATGAAATTCATTATGACGTTTTACAGATGAGCACCGCTGAACTGGTTTCAGCAAATCAAACTTAAATTGAAGAGTTTGATCATGGCTCAGATTGAACGCTGGCGGCAGGCCTAACACATGCAAGTCGAACGGTAGCACAGAGAGCTTGCTCTCGGGTGACGAGTGGCGGACGGGTGAGTAACGTCTGGGAAACTGCCCGATGGAGGGGGATAACTACTGGAAACGGTAGCTAATACCGCATAACGTCGCAAGACCAAAGTGGGGGACCTTCGGGCCTCACACCATCGGATGTGCCCAGATGGGATTAGCTAGTAGGTGGGGTAATGGCTCACCTAGGCGACGATCCCTAGCTGGTCTGAGAGGATGACCAGCCACACTGGAACTGAGACACGGTCCAGACTCCTACGGGAGGCAGCAGTGGGGAATATTGCACAATGGGCGCAAGCCTGATGCAGCCATGCCGCGTGTATGAAGAAGGCCTTCGGGTTGTAAAGTACTTTCAGCGGGGAGGAAGGCGGTGAAGTTAATAACTTCACCGATTGACGTTACCCGCAGAAGAAGCACCGGCTAACTCCGTGCCAGCAGCCGCGGTAATACGGAGGGTGCAAGCGTTAATCGGAATTACTGGGCGTAAAGCGCACGCAGGCGGTCTGTCAAGTCGGATGTGAAATCCCCGGGCTTAACCTGGGAACTGCATTCGAAACTGGCAGGCTGGAGTCTTGTAGAGGGGGGTAGAATTCCAGGTGTAGCGGTGAAATGCGTAGAGATCTGGAGGAATACCGGTGGCGAAGGCGGCCCCCTGGACAAAGACTGACGCTCAGGTGCGAAAGCGTGGGGAGCAAACAGGATTAGATACCCTGGTAGTCCACGCCGTAAACGATGTCGACTTGGAGGTTGTTCCCTTGAGGAGTGGCTTCCGGAGCTAACGCGTTAAGTCGACCGCCTGGGGAGTACGGCCGCAAGGTTAAAACTCAAATGAATTGACGGGGGCCCGCACAAGCGGTGGAGCATGTGGTTTAATTCGATGCAACGCGAAGAACCTTACCTACTCTTGACATCCAGAGAACTTAGCAGAGATGCTTTGGTGCCTTCGGGAACTCTGAGACAGGTGCTGCATGGCTGTCGTCAGCTCGTGTTGTGAAATGTTGGGTTAAGTCCCGCAACGAGCGCAACCCTTATCCTTTGTTGCCAGCGGTTCGGCCGGGAACTCAAAGGAGACTGCCAGTGATAAACTGGAGGAAGGTGGGGATGACGTCAAGTCATCATGGCCCTTACGAGTAGGGCTACACACGTGCTACAATGGCGCATACAAAGAGAAGCGACCTCGCGAGAGCAAGCGGACCTCATAAAGTGCGTCGTAGTCCGGATCGGAGTCTGCAACTCGACTCCGTGAAGTCGGAATCGCTAGTAATCGTAGATCAGAATGCTACGGTGAATACGTTCCCGGGCCTTGTACACACCGCCCGTCACACCATGGGAGTGGGTTGCAAAAGAAGTAGGTAGCTTAACCTTCGGGAGGGCGCTTACCACTTTGTGATTCATGACTGGGGTGAAGTCGTAACAAGGTAACCGTAGGGGAACCTGCGGTTGGATCACCTCCTTACCTGAAGATACCTTCCCGCGAAGTGCTCACACAGATTGTCTGATAGAAAGTAACGAGCAGAAAAAACCTCTACAGGCTTGTAGCTCAGGTGGTTAGAGCGCACCCCTGATAAGGGTGAGGTCGGTGGTTCAAGTCCACTCAGGCCTACCAAATTTCTTCTCATGCTGCGTTAAAGCGCCGCTCGTATAGTGAACTATACGTCGCGCCACTTTGCCTTGCCTGAAAAGAAATTACCGTTTGTCAAAAACGGAACTCCTGGTGAGTGGTAGTAGTGGTCTCTGCAGTAACTGTATGGGGCTATAGCTCAGCTGGGAGAGCGCCTGCCTTGCACGCAGGAGGTCAGCGGTTCGATCCCGCTTAGCTCCACCATTACAGTGACTCAAAACAATACTTCAGAGCAAACCGGAAACGGTGTGCTGCGAAGTATTATGCTCTTTAACAATCCGGAACAAGCTGAAAATTGAAGCGACGTATCGTCTTCATTCTCCGTAATAAGAATGAAGCGGCGATATGTTCGAGTCTCTCAAATGCTTGCAGTCTGCGCGCGTTGCAAAACGCCTGTGGGTTGTGAGGTTAAGCGACTAAGCGTACACGGTGGATGCCCTGGCAGTCAGAGGCGATGAAGGACGTGCTAATCTGCGTAAAGCGTCGGTAAGGTGATATGAACCGCTACAGCCGACGATGTCCGAATGGGGAAACCCGGTGCACCCAGTGCATCATCGCAACATGAATACATAGTGTTGCGAGGCGAACCCGGGGAACTGAAACATCTAAGTACCCGGAGGAAAAGAAATCAACCGAGATTCCCCCAGTAGCGGCGAGCGAACGGGGAACAGCCCAGAACCTGAATCAGTTTGTGCGTTAGTGGAAGCGTCTGGAAAGTCGCACGATACCGGGTGATAGTCCCGTACACGAAAGTGCACATTCTGTGAGTTCGAAGAGTAGGGCGGGACACGTGGTATCCTGTCTGAATATGGGGGGACCATCCTCCAAGGCTAAATACTCCTGACTGACCGATAGTGAACCAGTACCGTGAGGGAAAGGCGAAAAGAACCCCGGCGAGGGGAGTGAAACAGAACCTGAAACCGTGTACGTACAAGCAGTGGGAGCCTCTTTATGGGGTGACTGCGTACCTTTTGTATAATGGGTCAGCGACTTATATTCTGTAGCAAGGTTAACCGTATAGGGGAGCCGCAGGGAAACCGAGTCTTAACTGGGCGTTAAGTTGCAGGGTATAGACCCGAAACCCGGTGATCTAGCCATGGGCAGGTTGAAGGTTGGGTAACACTAACTGGAGGACCGAACCGACTAATGTTGAAAAATTAGCGGATGACTTGTGGCTGGGGGTGAAAGGCCAATCAAACCGGGAGATAGCTGGTTCTCCCCGAAAGCTATTTAGGTAGCGCCTCGTGAACTCATCTCCGGGGGTAGAGCACTGTTTCGGCTAGGGGGCCATCCCGGCTTACCAACCCGATGCAAACTGCGAATACCGGAGAATGTTATCACGGGAGACACACGGCGGGTGCTAACGTCCGTCGTGAAGAGGGAAACAACCCAGACCGCCAGCTAAGGTCCCAAAGTCATGGTTAAGTGGGAAACGATGTGGGAAGGCACAGACAGCCAGGATGTTGGCTTAGAAGCAGCCATCATTTAAAGAAAGCGTAATAGCTCACTGGTCGAGTCGGCCTGCGCGGAAGATGTAACGGGGCTAAACCATGCACCGAAGCTGCGGCAGCGACGCGTATGCGTTGTTGGGTAGGGGAGCGTTCTGTAAGCCGTTGAAGGTGGCCTGTGAGGGCTGCTGGAGGTATCAGAAGTGCGAATGCTGACATAAGTAACGATAAAGCGGGTGAAAAGCCCGCTCGCCGGAAGACCAAGGGTTCCTGTTCAACGTTAATCGGAGCAGGGTGAGTCGACCCCTAAGGCGAGGCTGAAAAGCGTAGTCGATGGGAAGCAGGTTAATATTCCTGCACTTGGTGTTACTGCGAAGGGGGGACGGAGAAGGCTAGGTTATCCGGGCGACGGTTGTCCCGGTTTAAGCGTGTAGGCTGATACCTTTGGTAAATCCGGGGTATCTTAAGGCTGAGGCGTGACGACGAGCCACCACGGTGGTGAAGTAACTGATGCCCTGCTTCCAGGAAAAGCCTCTAAGCTCCAGGTAACACGAAATCGTACCCCAAACCGACACAGGTGGTCAGGTAGAGAATACCAAGGCGCTTGAGAGAACTCGGGTGAAGGAACTAGGCAAAATGGTGCCGTAACTTCGGGAGAAGGCACGCTGTCATCAGGTGAAGTCCCTCGCGGATGGAGCTGAAGGCAGTCGAAGATACCAGCTGGCTGCAACTGTTTATTAAAAACACAGCACTGTGCAAACACGAAAGTGGACGTATACGGTGTGACGCCTGCCCGGTGCCGGAAGGTTAATTGATGGGGTTATCCGCAAGGAGAAGCTCTTGATCGAAGCCCCGGTAAACGGCGGCCGTAACTATAACGGTCCTAAGGTAGCGAAATTCCTTGTCGGGTAAGTTCCGACCTGCACGAATGGCGTAATGATGGCCAGGCTGTCTCCACCCGAGACTCAGTGAAATTGAAATCGCTGTGAAGATGCAGTGTACCCGCGGCAAGACGGAAAGACCCCGTGAACCTTTACTATAGCTTGACACTGAACATTGAGCCTTGATGTGTAGGATAGGTGGGAGGCTTTGAAGCGTGGACGCCAGTCTGCGTGGAGCCAACCTTGAAATACCACCCTTTAATGTTTGATGTTCTAACGTAGGCCCGTAATCCGGGCTGCGGACAGTGTCTGGTGGGTAGTTTGACTGGGGCGGTCTCCTCCCAAAGAGTAACGGAGGAGCACGAAGGTTGGCTAATCCTGGTCGGACATCAGGAGGTTAGTGCAATGGCATAAGCCAGCTTGACTGCGAGAGTGACGGCTCGAGCAGGTGCGAAAGCAGGTCATAGTGATCCGGTGGTTCTGAATGGAAGGGCCATCGCTCAACGGATAAAAGGTACTCCGGGGATAACAGGCTGATACCGCCCAAGAGTTCATATCGACGGCGGTGTTTGGCACCTCGATGTCGGCTCATCACATCCTGGGGCTGAAGTAGGTCCCAAGGGTACGGCTGTTCGCCGTTTAAAGTGGTACGCGAGCTGGGTTTAGAACGTCGTGAGACAGTTCGGTCCCTATCTGCCGTGGGCGCTGGAGAATTGAGGGGGGTTGCTCCTAGTACGAGAGGACCGGAGTGAACGCACCACTGGTGTTCGGGTTGTCATGCCAATGGCACTGCCCGGTAGCTAAGTGCGGAAAAGATAAGTGCTGAAAGCATCTAAGCACGAAACTTGCCCCGAGATGAGTTCTCCCTGACTCCTTGAGAGTCCTGAAGGGACGTTGAAGACTACGACGTTGATAGGCCGGATGTGTAAGCGCAGCGATGCGTTGAGCTAACCGGTACTAATGACCCGTGAGGCTTAACCTTACAACGCCAGAGGCGTTTTGGTCTGAGAGACCGGATATTTTCAGCTTGTTTACGGATTAAAGAATCAGCGGAAGCGAATGTCATTCGTTTTTGCACAAAGAATTTGCCTGGCGGCTTTAGCGCGGTGGTCCCACCTGACCCCATGCCGAACTCAGAAGTGAAACGCCGTAGCGCCGATGGTAGTGTGGGGCCTCCCCATGCGAGAGTAGGGAACTGCCAGGCATCAAATAGTGAAGAAGCCCCGGACGAAAGTCCGGGGCTTTTTTACATCTGCATATAGCGAATTAAAGTCGGCAGATGGCTGAATTTGCATGAAAATCAGTAATAAATTGCACTAAAAACTTCGCGGCAATCACATTTTGCAATCCAGGAACAGAGACAATTCCCGCAACCAGTTAATAGATGCTTTACTCAATCCTTTGGCGCTAATTATTCGCAAGGAAAAGAGGTAAGCATGACTGATTCACAACAACAAAAAGTGGCTCTAACTGCAACGGCAGCTGACAGTAAAAAGCGCATCTGGTCGATTGTCGGCGCATCGTCTGGCAATTTAGTCGAATGGTTCGATTTCTACGTCTACTCCTTCTTCTCACTCTATTTTGCCCATGTCTTCTTTCCAAGCGGTGATACCACCACCCAATTGCTGCAAACAGCAGGCATCTTCGCAGCTGGTTTTCTGATGCGCCCGATCGGCGGATGGTTATTTGGCTATATTGCCGATCGTCACGGTCGCAAAGCCTCAATGCTGATCTCAGTGTGCATGATGTGTCTGGGATCATTAGTGATCGCCTGTCTACCGGGCTACGGAGAAATTGGCCTGGCCGCGCCTGTCATTCTTCTGCTGGCGCGTATGTTTCAGGGATTATCGGTTGGTGGGGAATACGGTACCAGCGCCACTTATATGAGCGAAGTAGCACTGGAAGGACGAAAAGGATTTTATGCCTCTTTCCAGTATGTGACGCTCATCGGCGGCCAACTGTTAGCGGTGCTTACCGTTGTAGTCTTACAGCAAATTCTCAGCGATGAAGAACTTCGCAGCTGGGGCTGGCGTATTCCGTTCTTCCTCGGGGCGGCGCTCGCTGTGGTGGCATTGTGGTTGCGTCGTTCTCTCAACGAAACTTCAGAGAAAAAACACCGAGAACATCGTGACGCCGGCAGCATTACGGGATTACTGCGCAATCACACCCGTGCATTTCTGATGGTGCTGGGCTTTACCGCAGGCGGTTCGCTAAGCTTCTATACCTTCACCACCTACATGCAAAAATATCTGGTAAATACTGCCGGGATGGATGCGCGCAGTGCCAGTGGATTAATGACCGGTTGCTTATTGGTATTCATGTTGATTCAGCCGATAGTTGGCGCGCTGTCAGACAAGATTGGTCGTCGTGCCTCAATGATGATTTTTGGTGCCGGGGCAGCTATCTGTACGGTACCTATTCTGCTATTGCTGCAAAATGTGCAAAGCAGTTGGCTGGCATTTGCCTTGATCATGCTGGCGCTAATCATCACCAGTTTCTACACCGCTATCAGTGGCATTTTGAAAGCAGAGATGTTCCCGCCGGAAGTCCGCGCGCTGGGCGTTGGGCTTTCCTATGCGGTGGCGAATGCTATTTTTGGTGGTTCAGCAGAGTACGTGGCCTTACTGCTGAAAAGGGAAGGTATTGAAACCAGCTTCTTCTGGTATGTTTCGGCAATGGGCGCTTTAGCATTCCTGGTATCGCTGATGCTGCATCGCAAAGGGAAGGGGATTGCGCTGTAATTACTGACTGAGGTTCCACAGTGCGATACCGCTGGCGGCGCCGGCGACATCCCAGCTAAGATCTTTCCAACTCCAGCCGCTCCCCGCTGAGCGGCTGTCATATAACTCTTTCCCCACACCGAAACTCAACGAAAACAGAAAGCCGAAACGCAAATTCTGCCCGCGGCTGTGATTTTGATGCTGATAAATCTCACTACCTGCGGCTGCCAGCACAGCAGAAGAGAAGTAGTGTTGCGCTTTGTCTTTGCCGGTCCAGTTATCCTGAGCGACATGCGCACATCCACTACACAGCAAAACCACGCAGAGGATAGGCGCACGCATCGGCTAAAGCAGACGGCTAATCAAGCGATCGATGCGAATACGGCGCAGGCGACGAATCAGCTTGCGCACCTTTGCCGGATAATCGGAGATACTTTCCAGCTCGCGATAATGCTGCACCACGGAAGTATGCTCACGAATCAGCGCCAGCTCTTTTTCGCGCTGCTCGGCCAATTGATTCAGCGGATCGTGAATCAGCACCGCATTTTCCAGATCCAGTCGCCACGCGCGTGGATTGAGGTTATTACCGGTGATCATCATCCATTCGTCATCCACCCAAATGCCTTTCAGGTGATAACTGTTTTCGCCATCTTTCCACAAGCGTACCGTCAGCTGACCATTATTGACGTAATACTGCAAACGGCTCAGGAAGCGACGCAGGTTAATCTCATATAGATAAGGCAGCGCCCCGATAATCTTGAACGGCTGTTCTGGCGGGATGTAGAAGTCATTGGCCGTTTTGTCGCCAATGATGATTTCAACTTCTTTACCCTGACGCAGTAAATGAATCAGGTTACGCACCAGAATGGCCGGCAGGTTAAAATAGGGCGTACACAGCGTCAGCTTGCGCTCAGCGCAGGGCATCAAATGGAAAATGGTTTTGTTCAGCAGGCTACGTTTGCCCAAGCCAACCAGCGGCGTGACGGCAAGGCAATCATTATCTGCATTGCCGGTAAACTGATAGTTAAAGCTGCGCAGCTCCTGACGGAACTGACGTGTTTCATTTTTGATTTCCGGGCTGGAAGGGCGCTCAGTTTTATCGAGGCGGTTAACCGCATCGGAATCCTTGAGATTTTCGCAGATCCACGCATACATGGTATCGGTAAGCTGTGGATTGCGGATCAGCTGATAACGGTCATAACGGTATTTATCATGCTGATGTAAATAGACATCGTTCAGGCTCGCGCCGCTGTAGAGCAGCGTATCATCAATGATAAACCCTTTCAGATGCAGCACACCGAGCGCTTCGCGGGTGTTAACCGGAATGCCATAAACTGGAATAGCGATATCCGGGTGCTGAGTCGCCATTTCGCAATACCAGTCAGCGTTGGTCACGCCGCGAGCAGCGCCAATACGACCACGCTGCGCACGATGCCAGTCAACCAGAATACAGACATCCAGCTCCGGACGTGCCTGACGCGCTGCGTACAGCGCCTGCATTATTCCCCGACCGCCGTCATCATTCTCCAGATACAGCGCGGTGATACAGATACGCTTTTCTGCTGCGGCAATTTTCGTCAGCAGGGTTTCGCGAAACTCGGCAGGCGAGTAAAGCGTCGTCAGATCCGACACGGATTGTGACAGTTTAGGCAGCTGTGCGAGGTGTTGTTGGTGTTTATTACGTTTAAATTTAGACAACATCACAGTGCACTTCTTCTCTGTTCATTGCATGGCCTTTTGCCATCAAATCATGATCCTAACGGTAAATAATACCATCAACCGGCCTGTAGAGGAGGAATTTTACCTTTCTGTACAGGTTAGCTGATGACATCACCGAGCGGCAAATTCAGGCTGACAATGCCATCATCCAGTTGAATATTCACGCGAAAATTGAGCTTTCGCGCCAGCGTGATCATGCCGCTATTGTTTGGCATGGTGATACCGTTCAATTGTTGCAGGCCATGATCGCGCGTATAGCGAATCATCTTCTCCAGTAAGCGCCTGCCCATGCCCAAGCCTTTCAGGTCAGACCGCACCAGCACGGAGAATTCAGCATCGATATTATCGGCATCGGAGATCGCACGTGTTACGCCAATGATCTCGTCGACGCCGTTGTGCTGCCGTACAGCGACAATCGCCATTTCGCGGTCATAATCAATTTGCGTCATATTCGCCAAATCTTCATGGGTGAATTCATTGATTTCACTGAAGTAACGATAGTAGAGATCTTCTTTCGTTACCTGGGCGATAAAGGCGCGCAGCTGCGGTTCATCTTCCGGCAGGATCGGGCGGAACAGGCAATATTGCCCATTTTTCAGCTGCACCTGCTCTTCAAGATGATGCGGGTAAGGACGAATCGCCAGCCGTGTTTCGTTATCACCATTGAAAGGCGCCAGCTGCAGCGTGACATCCAGCAGCGTGAATTCGTCAGCTGATGCCAGCAGCGGATGAATATCCAGGCGCTGAATCTCCGGACAATCGACCACCAGGTTTGAAACCTGCACTAACAGCTGGCTAAGCCCGGTGATATCCAGTGGTCGCAACGCACTACGGCTGCGGACTTTGCCGCTTTTCATCGCCTGAATCACCAGATAGCGCGCCAGCGTCATATTCAGCGGCGGCAAAGCCACGGCGGCTTGCTTGTCGGGCTGCCACTCCACGCCGCCTTCGCCCAGCAGGATGATAGGACCAAACAGCGGATCCTGTTCGACCACCACACGCAACTCCTGCGCTCCGGCGCGATTCGCCATACTCTGCACCAGCAAACCATCAATATGCGCCTGTGGATGGGTTTCACGCACGCGATCAAAAATGGCTTCAGCCGCTTGTTCCACCTCTGCGGCGCTGCGCAGATACAGCATTACGCCTTGTACCTCCGACTTATGCGGAATATCCGGCGAACGCAGCTTGAGCGCGACCGGATAGCCAATCTGATCGGCGATGCTGGCAGCCGCGGCGCTGTCGCTGGCAATCCAGGTGGGCAGCGTCGCCAGGCCATAAGCCTGCAACACCGGCTGCACTTCGTGGGTGTCCAGCGTGGTGATGCCTTTATCCAGCGCTTGCTGAATCAGCTGATGCGCCTGCGCGCTGTTCTGCGTCAAACCAATCGGCAGCGCGGGCGTCTCACGCAGTTGCTTCTGGTTGCGGCGATATTCCACCTGATGCATGAAAGCGGTAACGGTACCTTCCGGTGTGCGCCAGGTGGGAATGCCAGCCTGAGTAAACGCGCGTCGTGCGCTCTGCGAAGAGTATTCGCCGCACCAGTTCGTCAGCAAAGTAACCTGCTTGCCACGCGGATGTTTGGCAACCGCAGCGATAATCTGCTCGGCGGTCTCGCTCGAAGGTGAAACGGCGCTTGGCGCATGAATGATCATCAGTGCATCAAGTTCATGGCTATCCAGCAGCCGTTCAATGCAGGCGACATAGCGCGCTGGTGTCGCGTCATCTTTCAAATCCAGCGGATTGCCGCGGCCAACGCCTTCTGGCAGCAGTGTGGCCAGCGCCTGCAAGGTTTCGTCACTTAGCGTCGCCAGCTTACCGTTGCGCGCATACAGTTCATCCAGGGCCAGCGCCGCCGGGGCCGCGCCGTTGCTGATGATCATCAGTCGATCGCCGCGTAATGGACGCATATGGCTCAGCGACTCAACCGCCGTAAACAGTTCATGCGTATCCTGTACGCGCAGTAAACCAGCGCGCTGAATCGCCGCATCCCAGGCAGCGTCCAGTCCGCTGTGGGTACCGATCATAGCCTGCGCTTGATGACTGCGACCACTTTTTATCACCAGAATCGGTTTATTACGCGAGGCGCTGCGCGAAGCGGAAACAAAGCGACGCGCATCGCTGAGGTGTTCGAGGTAGAGCAGAATGGCGCTGGTTTTACCGTCGCGCGCGAGGAAATCCAGCAGATCATCAACGTCGATATCCAGGCTATCACCCAAGGCGATAAACCAGGAGAAACCGAGGTTACG
Organism: Pantoea sp. y20; assembly: GCF_054903455.1. Taxonomy (NCBI): domain Bacteria; kingdom Pseudomonadati; phylum Pseudomonadota; class Gammaproteobacteria; order Enterobacterales; family Erwiniaceae; genus Pantoea; species Pantoea sp. y20. Next base: position 3,183,089 of record NZ_CM142816.1, on the reverse strand, counting down.
CTGCTGCGCCCAGTCGAGAATGGTGTTAGAAACCGCGGCGGATTGCGAAATAAAAGCAATGCGACCTTTAGCAATCGGCACCGGCGAGAAGCTGGCATTCAACCCTTGCCACGGCGCCAGCAAACCTAAGCTGTTGGGCCCAAGCAGGCGAATTTGCCACTGACTGGCGCAGGCTTTCAGCTCTTCCAACTGGCTGGATGGCGCCGAGAGAATAATACAGGCCTTACAGCCTTTTTCGCCCAGTTGTTGCAGCAGTTCGAGATTACGTTTGGCGTGGGTACAGATGATGGCGAGATCGGGCGCGAAGGGCAGGCTGGCGATATCCGGCCAGGCCAGCACGCCGCTCACCGCTTTATACTTCGGCGTTACCGGCAATACCGGACCGCTAAATCCACCGGCCAGCAGGTTACGCATCATAAAGTAGCCGGCGCGCCCCGGTGTAATTGACGCACCGATTACCGCGATTGATTTAGGTCGTAACAGCGCTTCCAGTCCGCGTTGGCTCATCATCCGCTCCTGCTATCAAGATTGGCATGATTGTAAACGCTTTTTAGCGCGCGTGCCGATTCGCCGATCGCAGGCTGAGAGCCAGCTTCAGATTCCGCTACTCAATGCTTCTTCCAGAGCATGAATCGGATGATGCGGTTTCCCCGCCAGATAAGCATGACGGAAGCGGGCGAAATAGTGCTGCAATTCTGCGGCGGCGGCGAGATCCCCGGCCTGTTCCAGCAGCGCGGCAGCAACTTCGGCGGTGCAGTGCTGGCCTTCGCCGTGGGCCTCGCGCAGCGTGTAGCGCGAGGGCGCAGACACGTTGAGCGACATCACCGGCAACGCATCCAGCCACGGACTTTTGCGGAACATCTTGCGCGCTTCCGTCCAGGTGCCGTCGAGCATAATAAACAGCGGCGGTTTGCCGGTGAGCGGCGGGCTGGTGAGCACTTCGCGATCGGCATCTGCGTAAGACGCCGGGAAAACCACCAGCGGCTGATAATGGGCGTTCTTCACCGCCGCCAGCAGCGCGGCATCCGGCTCGGTGCGTGACCAGCCAAACGCCTCGGTGTCCGGCAAAACATCGGCGATTAACCTTCCGGTATTGCTCGGCTTCATCGGCTCGGTATCGAACATCACCAGACAGAAGCGACTGCGCGCTTGCTGAGGCTGGATGGTGGCGCACAGACAGTTTTTCTGCGGCAGCAGGCAGCGTTGGCAACGAATGACACGATTACCGCGCGCAAGAAACGGGCGCGTGGCGCGCGCTAAACGTTGCGCACGTAAGCGCAGAACGGCATTTTCAAACATAAATTCGCAGGCAGGAGAAAAAACGCCAGTGTAATGGAATTAGCCGGGAAAGGTAATAAGGAAGGCCAGCACGCGGCTGGCCATCAGCGGTTTACAGCGATTCGTCGAGCCACTCGTTGAAGGGCGCTTTCGGCATTGCGCCGTTCAGCATGTCGACCATCTCGCCGTTCTTGAACAGCATAATAGTAGGAATGCTGCGAATGCGGAAACGCGAACTAAGCGCCGGTTCGGCTTCGGTATTCACTTTCACGAAGCGCACCTTGCCGCGCCGCTCGTCGGCGACATCTTTAAACACCGGTGCGAAGTTAACGCACGGGCCGCACCACGGCGCCCAGAAGTCGATCACCACCGGCAGATCGTCTTGCAGATACTTATCCAGCGTGGCTGCGGTCGCGTTGGCGACTTCACCGTTGAATAGCTCGCCGCCGCAACGACCACATTTTGCTCCATCAGCCATGCGCGACTCGGGCACGCGGTTGGTTGCCTGACAGGAGGCACAAACTGTATTCATATTTACCTCAACCCGGACCTGTAAATCTGATGATTGCCGGACATTATGAAAAGGTTGAGTGCTATGCTCAATCTGGATTGCCCAATAGGTTCAATAGTTGATAGCTAAGCACCGACACATCAGGTAATCTTCGCGCTCTCAATGCTGGAGGAACAGATGAACGACGAATTTAAAGGCAAAAGCGGCAAGGTAAAAGTGATGTACGTACGTGATGAGGAGAGTGGTCAAAAGCCGAATCCCCGTACCGGCAAAGGCGGCCGTCCTGCTGCGCGCCAGGAAGATAATCGTCGTTCTGGTCCTCGCAGCGGTGCACGTAATAATGAAGAAGGTGGCCGTAGCGGCGCACGCAGCTCGGCACCGCGCGGTGCGAGTAATACCGAACGCGGTCGCAGCTTTGGTCGTCGTGACGATCGTGGTGACGACAACCGCAGCTTCGGTGATTCGCCGTGGCGCACCGTTTCTCGTCCGCCGATCGCGGATGATAGCCAACTGGATGATGTCGCGAATAAGCCGGTCATCGATCCCGAGCAGATTCGCCGTCAGCGTCAGGAAGAGACGCGCGTCTACGGTGAAAATGCCTGTCAGGCGCTGTTCCTGAGCCGTCCGGAAAGCATCGTGCGCGCCTGGTTTATTCAGAGCGTAACACCGCGTTTCCGTGAAACCCTGCGCTGGCTGGCGGCCAACCGCAAAGCCTATCATGTGGTTGAAGATGCTGAGCTGACCAAAGCTTCAGGTACTGAACACCACGGTGGCGTGTGCTTCATCATCAAAAAACGTATGGGCATGCCGGTTACCGAGTGGCTGACCAAGGCCCCCACCAAAGATTGCGTGCTGGCGCTGGAAGATGTCAGCAACCCGCACAACCTTGGCGGCATTATGCGTAGCTGCGCGCACTTCGGTGTGAAAGGTTTGCTGGTGAATGATGCTTCGCTGCTGGAGTCAGGTGCGGCAGTACGTACCGCCGAAGGTGGCGCTGAACACGTACAGGCAATCAGCGGCGAAAGCTTTGCCGATGGCCTGGAAGCGTTCCGTAAAGCGGGTTACACCATCGTTACCACCTCAAGCCACGAAGGCACACCGCTGGCGAAAGCTGAGCTGCCTGCCAAAATGGTGCTGGTGTTAGGTCAGGAGAGCGAAGGTCTGTCAGACAGCGCTTTCCAGCAGGGCGATCTCAGCCTGTCGATTGGTGGCACCGGCAACGTTGAAAGCCTCAACGTGTCAGTGGCGACCGGTATTCTGCTCGCCGAATGGTGGCGTCAGAACGCATAAAAAAACGGGCCGCAAGGCCCGTTTTTGTTTGTCTCGCTTAGTGAGCACCACCGCCGCCACTGCCCGCACCAAATGGTGGACGCGCAAACCACACCAGCACCAGCAAGATCAAGAACACGCCCGCCGATGCCCAGAAGATCTCATTCGCCGAAATAATCAGACCCTGATTGGTAATTTGCTGCGCGATATATGCCGAGGCCTGCTGCTGGGTCATGCCCATGCTTTGCAACTGGTCATATATCTGCTGTGAATTGACGTTGTACGGATTCACCGACTCCGACAGATAGCTATGATGCATCGATTCACGGTTACTCCACATGGTGGTAGTAATCGAGGTACCGATGGAACCCGCCAGCGTACGCACGAAGTTCGACAGGCTTGATGCCGCCGCCATACGTTCTGGCGGTAAGCCTGACAGCGTAATGGTGGTGAGCGGCATAAAGAAGCACGCCACCGCAAAGCCCTGAATAAACTGCGGCCACGCTGATGCACCAAAATCCATCCCCGGCTCAAATGTGTAGGCGCGCCAGTAAAAACAGACGGCATACATGATGAAGCTAAAGGTCACCAGCTTACGCATATCCAGCTTGTGGGCGAAGCGGCCAATGATCGGCGACAGGATCACTGGCAGAATCCCCACCGGTGCCGACGCTAATCCGGCCCAGGTGGCGGTGTAGCCATATACCTCCTGTAACAGCTGCGGCAGCAACACTATCGAGCCGAAGTAAAGCATATAGGCCAGGCTGATCGACAAACAGCCGATGGTGAAGTTGCGCATCTTGAACAACGACAAATCGACTATCGGATGGTCGTCGGTGAGCTCCCACACCAGCAACACCAGCAGCGCCACCACGGCGACCACCATCAGCACAATGATCTCGGTTGAGCTAAACCAGTCGAGCTCTTTTCCGCGATCCAGCATCACCTGCAGCGAGCCAATGCCCACCACCAGCAGTACCAACCCCACCATATCGATCCGGCGGATTTCGGTTTTGGTTTCACGCCCACGCAGCGTTTGCAGCGTTAGCAACACCACCACCAAACCAATCGGTACGTTGATGAAGAAGATCCAGCCCCAGTGATAGTTATCGCTGATCCAGCCGCCGAGAATCGGACCGCAGATCGGTGCCACAATCACCGTCATCGCCCACAGCGAAAGCGCCACGCTGCGTTTCGCTGGCGGATAGTTGTTCAGCAGTAAACTCTGCGACAGCGGAATCAGCGGACCGGCAACCACGCCCTGAATGACGCGGAAGAAGATCAGCATCTCCAGGCTTTCGGACATGCCGCAAGCCCAGGACGCCAATACAAACAGGATGGTCGACCAGGTAAACAGCTTCACTTCACCGATGCGCTTGGCCAGCCAACCGGTTATCGGAATCGAGATGGCGTTCGCCACCCCGAAAGAGGTAATCACCCAGGTGCCCTGCGAGTTCGAGGCACCGAGGTTACCGGCGATGGTCGGAATCGCCACGTTAGCGATGGTGGAGTCGAGTACCTGCATGAACGTCGCCAGCGACAGGGCGATGGTCATCAGGACTAACGGCGCACCTTCAAGCGGTTTTTGTGCCATAACAGCCTCCCGCGGCGTTAGTCAGCGTTGGCACGAACGATGTCAGTAATCAGCTGGTTAACCGGCGCGAGGTCGATTGCCAACGCATTACTTTCATACGCGGCTTGCGAACGCACGGTGCTGGCCAGCGTGGCACCCTCTTTGTTTTGGGTATCCACTTTCACCAGCGTGGAGAGGCCGATACGCAGCGGATGTTCCGCCACTTGTTTCGGATCCAGCTCGATACGCACCGGCAGACGCTGGACCACTTTAATCCAGTTACCGGTGGCGTTCTGCGCAGGCAGCAGCGAGAAGGCGCTGCCGGTACCCATATCCAGACCCACCACTTTGCCGTGATACTCCACGTCATCGCCGTAGATATCACTGATCACCGTGGCCGATTGACCGATACGTACACCCGCAAGCTGGGTCTCTTTGAAGTTTGCATCGATCCACAGATTAGTGGACGGCACCACCGCCAACAGCGGCGTGGTGGTGGAGATTTGCGAGCCAACCTGTACGCTGCGACGTGAAATGAAGCCATCAATCGGGCTACGGATTTCAGTACGCTGCAGCGCCAGCCAGGCATCGCGCAGCTCAGCCGCACTCTGCTGTACCGCGGGCTGATTTTCCAGCGAGGTATTCAGAATCATCGCCTGGTTAGCGTTGTATTGCTGCACTGCCACATCCAGCTGCGCTTTGGCTGTCGCTACGGCATCACGCGAGTGTTGCAGCTCTTCGCGGCCAATCAGATTAGACGCGCCCAGCGGCTCGCGGCGTTTCAGGTCAGCTTCGGCCTGTTCCAGCGCAGTTTGCTGCAGTTTGATGGTAGCTTGATACTGCTTGCCATTGATCATCAGCTGGTGGGTTTGACGCACGCTGGTAGCTAGCGCGGTCTGCGCTTTTTCAAACGCCTGCTCGGCATCAGTTTTATCCAGCGACACCAGGACGTCGCCTTTCTTCACCACGTCGGTGTTATCAAACCACACTTTGTTTACGCTGCCAGAAACCTGCGCCATCACCTGCACCTGGTTGCCCGCCACGTACGCATCATCGGTTTCCTGGAAGTGACGCAGCACCAAATACCAGTAAGCCAGATACGAAACACCAATAATTACAAACACGATAGCCAGCAGGATCAGCACACCTTTGCGCTTCTTCTTTTTATTCGCTGGCTGTTGCGGGCTTTGAGCTTCCGCTGTCGCACTCATGTCGTTCTCCACGTTTTCCATTTAGTCGGGATGTGCCGATCCTTCAACACGGTTGCCCGAGTCAAAAAAGCCAGCACTTAAGCGCTGGCCGGACAAAAGGGGATTAAAATAGCGATTTCGGAAGGTGATTGTGTCGCACTTCTTGCTATTAGCGCGACAGGGAAGCGATAACCTGATCTTCGTCCATTTTATCGAGACGGTTAAGTAACTTACGGGTAATCGATTCCAGCTGATCCTGCTCGTTAGTAGAGAGCGAAGACCACAGGTATTGCAGGCTCTGATGCTGCGGTGGCAGCAGCTGGCGCAGGAATTCATTGCCTTTTTCGGTCAAATGCAGATGCAGGCAGCGACGGTCGTTCTCGCTTTCACGACGTTCGATCCAGCCGCGCTTCTCCAGCTCATCAGCGATACGCGTGGCATTGGTGCGTGAAGAGCCGAGGGCAGAACTCAGTTCTGAAGGCTGAATGCTCTGATTTTCCTGTGCATCAAGGGTAATCAGCGCCATGAATAAGGTCTCGTTAATTCCCTGCGCCTTCAACATTTTGTTGCGATTATCCAGCAGTTTACCCTGCATGTGCATGCACAAGCGGGTCAAAATGATCTCCTGCAGCGGAAAATCTTTATGGCGGTTAGCACGGATGTTAAGCATCTGTTCAATGGGAGTAAACGAACTTTCCATTTTAAAAAAACCTCTTAGTTGCAACTGGTATAGTAATGATGGTGACAGATTAAGCGTAGTCACAATTTCCGCAGGTGATTGTTAGCACGATCACATAGTCAACATCTGACATTCCAGGTTGTTCCTTAACCCTGGGCATTTTGCCCTGACATCCCACCTGAACATACAGGCAGCCGATGCCATCAATTCATCTCGGGAAACCTTTTTACAGATAAATAATTTCGCGAGAAAAAATAACTCTGGTGAATAACTGCGCTGCTAACCATAACAAACCCAATCATTAATGAATAGTATTGCTCAGCGGTTTAGAACCATCTTTACGATTTCTAAACACTTTTCGCGCGCCGCTTATCCACGTAAATCAAGGTGTTGATTAACATGCTCTTAACAACGCCCGCGCGAATGCGACACCAGCCTAAGTGATGGAATTTGATCGCTAAACGGGAAGCAGTCATTGCGTGCGGATAAGAGAGATAATCATTTGTAGGTAATAGTAACCGAAAAAATTATTTCAATGGTGTGTTAATTAACAGGACGTACCAGTGCGCTATAGCGCACGCTTCGCTTATCGGGGGAAAGGAAAAGGGGGAGGCAGCCGTTTTGCCGTAGCGGCGCAATTTATTGCGCTGAGTTCTTAAAGTGGATTGATTGCATGAAAAACGGCGCGATAAATCGCGCCGCTACAATACCAACGCTAATGTAAATGCGTTACTTCGCTGCCGCCAGTGCGTCCTGAATCCACTTATCGAATTCCGCCTGGTGACCTTTGATCCAGCCATCAACGTGGCCATTGATATCGGCTTCAGAAGCATGGCCCGCATGCATCGCCGCATTCTCGGCGTTGATGTCGCCAATCGGCAGCTTCATCTCAGCAAACAGCTTTGCCGCGGCCGGATTTTTCTCGGTCCAGGCTTTGTTGGCGACGATATGCATGGTGTTCACCGGGAAACCGTAGTTAGCCCCGTTCGCCAGCTTGGTATCGACTTTGCTCTGCTCGCCCGGCAGTGAAGAGAACGGTACCTGCAGCCATACCACATCTTTACCCGGCTTCAGCACGTCGCTGACCCAATACGGCGTCCAGGTGTAATAAAACACCGGTTTGCCCTGTTTAAAGCGCGTGATGGTATCGGCGATCATCGCCGAGTAGTTGCCCTGATTGTGCTCCACTGTGTTGCTCAGCTTGTAGGCATCAATCTGGTGATTAATCACCGCTTCACAGCCCCAGCCTGGCGTACAGCCGGTCAAATCCGCTTTGCCATCACCATTGGTATCAAACAGTTTGGCGATCTTGGGATCTTTCAGCTGTTCAATATTGGTGATGTGATACTGCTCGGCGGTTTTCTTATCGATCAGGTAACCCTGAGCCGCGCCACCGACGTAAGTGCCCTGGCGATAAAACTTCGCATCGCCGCCCGCGGCTTTATACATATCGTCGTGCAGCGGTTGCCAGTTGGTGGCAATAAAGGTGGCATCACCGGCTGCGATGGTGGTGTACGCCACGTTGTAATCAATCTCGCTTGGCTTCTCAACGGTATAACCGAGTTTCTCCAGCGCGCGGCTCACCAACAGCGTTTGGAAGGTCTCTTCAGAGATGGTGCTCTGCGTCGGTTTAACGGTGATGCCTTTACCGGGCAGGTCGGCGGCGGACACGTGCGTCGCGGCGAACGTCGTCAGGACGGCGGCGATGAGAGCTGTCTTGCGCATAGTCATTCCTTATTTTACGTGTTACGTCGAAGACGGGCGGCCGCAGCGGACCGCCCATTGAAATCAGGCTTTTTTACTGAAAGGGCGCATCAGCAGACCGAGCGGGCCAGTGCTGTACCAGTGACGGCTGCCACGGCTGCGGCTGTCGCGGCCCATCGACTGCGTCAAGCGATCGAGGATAATGGCGAGGATCACGATGCCCACGCCGCCGACGGTGGCGAGGCCCATATCCAGGCGACCAATGCCGCGCAGCACCATCTGACCGAGACCGCCAACCGCGATCATCGAGGCGATCACCACCATCGACAGCGCCAGCATCAGCGTCTGGTTTACGCCAGCCATGATGGTCGGCATCGCCAGCGGCAGCTGCACTTTGAACAGCATCTGACGCGGGCTGGCACCGAAGGATTCACTCGCTTCAATCAGGTCGGCTGGTACCTGCTTAATCCCTAGAATGGTGAGGCGCACAATCGGCGGCAGCGCAAAGATAATGGTCACCACTACGCCCGGCACGTTGCCGATACCAAACAGCATGACGATCGGCACCAGATAGACGAAGGCTGGCGTGGTCTGCATCGCATCCAGCAGCGGACGAATAATGCGCGCGGCACGTTCACTGCGCGCCAGCCAGATGCCGAGCGGCAAGCCGATGATGATGCAGAACAGCAGGGCGGTTAGCACCAGCGCCAGCGTCACCATCGCCTGCGACCAGGCACCAATCGCGCCAATGGCAATCAGCGAGACCAGCGTAGCAACGCCCATCGCCGGGCTGGCAATCTGCCAGGCGATCAGTGCGAACACCACAATCGCTACCGGCGCGGGCATGCCGAGCAGTAACTGCTGGAACGCGCTGAGGATGTAATCCACCGGCACGCGAATGCCCTGAAACACCGGACGGAAATGGCTGACCACCCAATCGATGCCTTCAGTCACCCAGCTATCAAGCGGAATCCAGGTTTTATGGAACGGGTCCATGAGGTTGAAATGTTCCGGCGCGGGAGCGGGTGCGCTGCTCAGCCAGTCGCTGCTGCTGCTGGCAGCATTGCTGGCGGCATCGTGGCCACCGCTGCTGGCGGCGGAGGGATCGCCCCATGCATCGGCGCTGCCGGAGCTGCTATCTGCAGGCGCGGCACCGCCGCTCGCCCAGGGATCGCTGCTGCTGGCGGCGGGGCTGGTATCAGTGGTGGCAGGTTGCTGGGTGGTTTGGCTGGCGCTTTCCCACGGATTCGCTGTTTGTTCGCTCATGATTAGGCTCCTTCACGGTCTAAAGCACGCAACAGCATGCTTTTCGAAATGATACCGACGTACTGATTCTCTTCGCTGACTACCGGCACGGCGCAGGGCGCTTGTGCCACATGCGACAGCAGATCGTTCAGGGAGGTATCGGCAGGAACCGCTAAGGGCGTGTCGAGCAGCGCGCTATCCAGCCCTTCACCGGCCGCCAGCGCGGCTTTCAATGAATCGGTGGACACCACGCCAACAAACTTCTGTTTCTCCAGCACGTAGCCATATTCGCGATCTTCATCCTGCAGCAGCTTGATGGCGGATCGCGGACCAAAACCGGCGGCTTTGCGGATCAGAGAACCCGCACTGCGACGCGCAATATCTTTGGCGCTAAACACGTGACTAATATCGACGCCGCGGAAGAAGGTGCGCACATAATCGTTGGCAGGATTATTGAGGATTTCATCCGGCGTGCCGACCTGTACCACTTCGCCGCCCTGCATAATGGCAATACGGTCGCCAATACGCATCGCTTCATCGAGGTCGTGAGAAATAAATACAATGGTACGCTGATGTTTGGCCTGCAGTTTTACCAGTTCATCCTGCATTTCGGTACGAATCAACGGATCAAGTGCTGAGAAAGCTTCATCCATTAATAAAATATCAGGATTAATCGCCAATGCGCGGGCTAATCCAACGCGTTGACGCATGCCGCCAGAAAGTTCATCGGGATAAGAGTGGGCGTAATTATCCAGGCCAACCTGACGCAATGCTTCCAGCGCTTTTTCCTGACGTTCGGCTAAGGGAATGCCGGCTAATTCCATGCCAAAGGCGGCATTATTTAGCACAGTCATGTGTGGCATCAGCGCGAAGGATTGAAATACCATACTGATCTTATTTCTGCGGACTTCACGCAGTTCCGATTCCGATATTTTGGCAATATCGACACCGTCTATGATTACCTGGCCGCGAGTGGGCTCGATCAGACGATTGAGAAGGCGAACCATGGTGGACTTACCTGAACCTGAAAGCCCCATGATGACGAAGATCTCGCCTTCTTCAATGGCCAGACTGGCATTTTTGACGCCAACAGAGAGGCCGGTTTTTGCCAGAATACTCTCTTTGCTTTCGCCTTTATCGATCAGCTTAAATGCCTTTTCGGGATTATCCCCAAATACCTTATATAAATTCTTTACTTCGAGTTTAATTGCCATGCAGTAATTAATTTCCCGGTTAAATGTTTAACTATTTCTTGTTGTGGTCCTGAGTAAAATTAAGCGCCCTATACCCTAACATAGTGAAATTATCTGACAACCCTGAAGGGCGATATTCGGCGGCGCGCGCAGCAGTCAATCGCTAAAATCGCCAGTGCTCACAAGGGATGCGCGCGGATTAATTTTTTGCATTTGAGAAGTGAATTTATGTGCGTTTCAGACTGTTTCTGGTGCAGAGCGGCCGAAAATCAATCCAAAAAGAAGAAATATAAGTGAAATAAATGGGTGAGAAGAGCGGAAATAAGATTGGTTTAAAAATTAATTATCACTGAATCAATACGCTAAATAATTCGCGTCACAGCAAGGCGACAAGCCCACTCGACCCAGCAGCATAGTGAACTATGGGACTGGGAAGAGTGGGCGCAGTCAACGCTGCTGTGCCAAAAGTAGGTGCCGCCAGGCAACGCGAACTATGACGCGTATTAAAAATTCCAGTCTTCGTCTTCGGTTTCCACGGCTTTCCCCATTACATAAGAGGAGCCTGAACCTGAGAAGAAGTCGTGGTTTTCATCGGCGTTGGGCGACAGCGCGGACAAAATCGCCGGGTTCACGGCGGTCAGTTCGGCCGGGAACAGCGCTTCGTAGCCGAGGTTCATTAGCGCTTTATTGGCGTTGTAGTGCAGGAAGGTTTTCACCTCTTCCGCCCAACCGACTTCACCGTACAAGGCTTCGGTATACACCACTTCGTTTTCGTACAGCGCCAGCAGCAAATCAATCGCAAACTGCTGCAACTCCTCGCGGCGGCCAGCATCGACGTTTTCCAGCGACTTTTGGTACTTATAGCCGATGTAGTAGCCGTGTACCGCTTCGTCGCGAATGATCAGGCGAATCAGATCTGCGGTGTTGGTCAGCTTGCCACGGCTTGACCAATACATCGGCAGCCAGAAACCGGAGTAGAACAGGAATGATTCAAGGAACACGCTGGCGATTTTCTTCTTGAGCGGATCCTCGGCGCGATAGTGCTCCAGCACAATCTTCGCCTTGTTCTGCAACGCTTCATTCTCTTCACTCCAGCGATACGCCGCATCGACATCTGCGGTATTACACAGCGTGGAGAAAATCGAACTGTACGAACGCGCATGCACCGCTTCCATAAAGGAGACGTTCGACAGCACGGCTTCTTCATGCGGCGTAATCGCATCTTCCATCAGACCCGGCGCACCAATCACGTTCTGGATGGTGTCGAGCAGCGTCAATCCGGTAAACACCCGAATAGTCAGCTGCTGTTGCTGGTGGTCCAGCGACTGCCACGCTGGCAAATCGTTGGAGAGCGGCACTTTTTCCGGCAGCCAGAAATTACTGGTCAGTCGGTTCCACACTTCGAGGTCTTTTTCGTCCTGGATGCGGTTCCAGTTAATCGCTTGAATTTGTTTGAGTTGCATAGTTTTCATCACAGTGAGCAGGAGACGCAGCCCTGCACCTCGGTGCCTTGAAGCGCCATCTGGCGCAGACGGATGTAATAGAGCGTTTTGATGCCTTTTTTCCACGCGTAGATCTGCGCTTTGTTGATATCGCGCGTGGTGACGTCGTCGCGGAAGAACAGCGTCAGCGACAGGCCTTGATCGACGTGCTGCGTGGCTTCGGCGTAGGTATCAATAATCGCTTCCGGCCCAATGGAGTACGCATCCTGATAGAGGTCGAGATTGTCGTTGGTCATAAACGGTGCCGGATAGTAGACGCGGCCAGTTTTGCCCTCTTTACGGATCTCAATGCGCGACACAATCGGGTGAATGCTGGAGGTCGCATGGTTGATGTACGAGATCGAACCGGTGGGCGGAATCGCCTGCAGGTTCTGGTTGTACAGCCCATGTTGCATCACCGCTGCACGCAGCGCTTGCCAGTCGGCCTGCGTTGGCAGAGTTAGTCCGGCATCGGCGAACAGCTTTGCCACGCGCGCGGTGCGCGGCAGCCAGCGCTGTTCGACATATTTATCGAAGTAACTGCCGCTGGCGTATTTCGACTCGGCGAAACCGTCGAAACTCTTCTGATGCTCCTGCGCCAGCAGATTCGAGGTGCGCACGGCGTGATAGGTGACGCAATAGAAATAGAGATTGGTGAAATCCAGCGCCTCTTCTGAACCGTACGCCATGCCTTCGCGCGCCAGATAACCATGCAGGTTCATCTGACCGAGGCCAATCGCGTGCGAGCGGCGATTGCCTTCCGCCACCGAAGGCACCGAATTGATCTCACTCATCTCGGAAACGGCGGTCAGTGCACGCACGGCGGTTTCCACGGTTTGCGCCAGATTGCGCGAATCCATGGCATGCGCAATGTTGAGAGAGCCGAGGTTGCAGGAGATATCTTTGCCGACGCGACGATAGCTAAGATCGTCATTGAATTCGCTGGCGCTGTTAACCTGCAAAATCTCGGAACAGAGATTACTCATGTTGATGCGCCCGGCAATCGGGTTGCTGCGGTTCACGCTGTCTTCAAACATGATGTACGGGTAGCCCGATTCAAACTGAATCTCCGCCAGCGTCTGGAAGAAATCGCGCGGCTTGATGTAGGTTTTGGTGATGCGATCGTCCGCCAGCATCTCGTCGTAATGCTCGCTGATGCTGATATCACCAAAGGCTTTGCCGTAGATGCGCTCGACATCGTACGGCGAGAACAGCGCCATATCGCGATTCTCTTTCGCCAGTTGGAAGGTGATATCCGGGATCACCACGCCGAGCGACAGCGTTTTGATGCGGATCTTCTCGTCGGCGTTTTCGCGTTTGGTATCAAGGAAGCGGAAAATATCCGGGTGATGGGCATTCAGCCATACCGCGCCTGCGCCCTGACGCGCACCCAGCTGGTTAGCGTAGGAGAACGCATCTTCCAGCATCTTCATCACCGGAATTACGCCGGACGACTGGTTCTCAATGCGCTTAATCGGCGCGCCCGATTCACGCAGGTTGGAAAGCAGGAACGCTACGCCGCCGCCGCGTTTCGACAGTTGCAGCGCCGAGTTCACCGCGCGACCAATCGATTCCATGTTGTCTTCGATGCGCAGCAGGAAGCAGGAGACCAGCTCACCGCGCTGCTGCTTACCGCAGTTAAGGAAAGTTGGCGTAGCCGGCTGGAAGCGACCGCTCAGCATTTCCGCCAGCAGCTCGCGCGCTAAGGTTTCATTGCCGCGTGCCAGCGTCAGCGCCACCATGCAGGCGCGCTGTTCGAAGGTTTCCAGATAGCGTTTGCCGTCGAAGGTTTTCAACGTGTAGCTGGTGTAAAACTTCCACGCCCCGAGGAAGGTGTGAAAGGCGAAACCTGCCGCATCAGCTTCATCGTGCAGCTGACACAGGAAATCGAAAGCGTACTGATTCAGCACCTCGGCTTCGTAGTAGCCTTCGGCCACCAGATAGCGCAGGCGCTCGCCTGCCGAGGCAAACGGCACGGTATTGGGTTGTACATGCTGCAGGAAGAACTGGCGCGTCGCTTCGTGATCTTTGCTGAACTGGATGCGGCCATCGGCGTCATACAGGTTCAGCATCGCGTTAAGCGCGTGGTAATCAGTCAGCGAGCTGTTTAGGGTGTCTGTCGTTGCCAAAATTGGGTCACTCCCGCTTTTACATTAGCGATATCGTCGGGGGTTCCCATCAGCTCAAAGCGGTAGAGATAGGGAACCTGACATTTCTGCGCAATGATGTCGCCCGCCAGGCAATAGCCTTCACCGAAGTTGCGGTTACCGGCAGCGATCACCCCGCGAATCCCGCGTCGGTTGGCATCATCATTGAGGAATTGAATCACTTGTCTCGGCACCGCACCGCGCGAACTGCCGCCGCCGTAGCTCGGCACCACTAAAATGTAGGGCTGTTCGATATGCAGGCGCTGCTTGCCGTCAACCGGAATGCGGCGGGCAGGCAGCCCAAGACGCGTGATGAATCGGTGCGTGTTTTCCGACTGGCTAGAGAAATAGACCAGTGGAAACATGGCTTATCCCCCGACGGCCGCGAGCTGGCGCAGGCTGGCAATTTTGTCGGGACGGAAGCCACTCCAGTGATCGTCTTGCGTCATCACCACTGGCACCTGGCGATAGCCGAGAGATTTGAGGTTGTCGATGGCTTCAGGTTGGGTATCAAGGTTGATCAGCTGATAGTCGATACCTTTGCGGTCCATGGCATTTTTAGTCGCATTGCACTGGACACAGTTGTCTTTGGTGTAAATAATAATGCGCATGATTCGTATTTCCCTTTGATTGCGGTCAGATTGCGAGATACGAAGCAAATTCCTGTTTGCATCGAACTTCGTCCTTGACGACATTTGGTAGTTAGTTGATGGGTTGAATACTAGATGTAGTGGGTAAAAGGGTCAAGCCCACCAGATATAGGGTTTTGTGATTTTGATCTTCGGATATTCGCTAAGACCAGAGATCATGCGCCTTCCAGGCCGGAAAAATTTTTTGTAAAGGGAATGAGATGGGAGAGGTGGTTGGATTTTGTGCGATTTGACCCTCATCCCAGCCTTCTCCCGCAAGCGGGAGAAGGAGCCGATCCAGCATAGGTGTTACAGTTGAACGCCACCTAAACATTCCCTCTCCCGCCTGCGGGAGAAGGCGCTAATCAAGCTAACTATTCCCTCTCCCGCCTGCGGGAGAGGGTTAGGGTGAGGGAAAGCGCGCACTATCTCGCGCCCACAAAAAAGCCCCGCATCAGCGAGGCTCATTGCATCAACGAACACATGCTTATCGGCGTGAAGACACCAGCAACGCGCCAAGCACTAAGCCTATCGCCGCACCGACGCCCACGCCGTGCCACGGCTTGTCGTGGACATAGGCGTCAACCTGCGTACCCGCATCACGTGCCGCTTGCGATACGCGACTCTGTCCGCCGCTCAGTTTGGCACGCGTCTGCTTTAACAGCGCCTGCGCCTGGCTACGGGCATTATCAACTTCGTCTTTAGCTTCACTGCCATAAGATTTAAGTAACGCCTCTAGCGAATCGGCCAGTTCGTTTACATCCTGATTGATATCAATGTCATCGTTTTTTGCGCTTCGATTAAACATTTTTTAGCTCCCTTTGATTTAACACGTAATACTTAGTGTAGACGAAGCGTGATTAAACGCAGGGATGTGCCAGGCTTTAGGGAAAATTCCGAATGCCCATGCCATCTTGCTGCTGTAAGGTTGCGGGGCTGTGAGAAGAGAGGAGCAAGCATGTATTTACGACCAGATGAGGTAGCGCGCGTACTTGAGAAAGTGGGCTTCGAAATGGATACCCAAACGCCAAAAATTTACGGTTATCGTCGCGGCGAAAACTATGTGTACGTCAATCGCGAAGCGCGTATGGGACGGACCGCCTTAATCATTCACCCGACGCTGAAAGAGAAAAGCCAGAGCTTTGCTGAACCGGCTTCAGAGATGAAAACCTGCGATCACTACACGCAATTCCCACTCTATTTAATGGGCGATTCGCAGGAGCATTACGGCATTCCGCACGGCTTCAGCTCGCGCGTTGCGCTTGAGCGTTATCTGCAAGGCGTATTTGGCGCCTGAACTTGCGCCCCGTTTCACGCGGGGCCGCAAACCCTGACTCAATCCTCTCCTTCTGCCCCGTTGCAAATCCGCACGCTGACGCGTATAACCTTGTGTCCATATAGATGTTCAGACGTCCATACGGATAAATATCATGCAAACTCAGGATACGCCTCCACAGGAAAACTTTAAGCGCACCATGAAGGTACGGCATCTGGTGATGCTGTCGCTGGGCGGTGTGATCGGAACCGGGCTGTTCTTCAATACCGGCTACATCATCTCAACCACCGGTGCAGCCGGCACCTTGCTGGCCTATCTGATTGGTGCGCTGGTGGTGTGGTTGGTGATGGTCTGTCTCGGCGAACTGGCCGTAGCGATGCCGGAAACCGGCGCGTTCCACGTCTATGCCGCGCGCTATCTCAGTCCGGCCACCGGTTATACCGTCGCCTGGCTTTACTGGCTCACCTGGACGGTGGCGCTGGGTTCCAGCCTGACCGCCGCCGGGTTCTGTATGCAGTATTGGTTCCCAAGCGTGCCGGTGTGGACGTGGTGTCTGGTGTTCTGCATCGCTATTTATCTGCTGAATATCGTCTCAACGCGCTTTTTTGCCGAAGGTGAATTCTGGTTCTCCATCATCAAAGTGATCACCATCATCGCCTTTATCATTCTCGGTGCGGGTGCGATCTTTGGTTTTATCCCGATGAAAGACGGCAGCGCTGCGCCGGGATTACACAATCTCACCGCTTCCGGCTGGCTGCCGCACGGCACGCTGCCGATTCTGATGACCATGGTAGCGGTCAACTTCGCTTTCTCGGGCACGGAATTGATCGGCATCGCCGCCGGTGAAACCGAGCAGCCACAAAAAGCGCTGCCGCTGGCGATCCGCACCACCGTCGCACGGTTGATCATCTTCTTTATCGGCACGGTATTTGTGCTGGCGGCGCTGATCCCGATGGATCAGGCCGGGATCGTCAAAAGCCCGTTTGTGCTGGTGTTTGAAAAGATCGGCATCCCGTACGCGGCGGATATTTTCAACTTCGTGATCCTCACCGCCATTCTCTCCGCCGCCAACTCCGGCCTGTATGCTTCTGGCCGCATGTTGTGGTCGCTGGCTAATGAGAAGACGCTGCCGCGCTGTTTTGCGCGCGTCAACCGTCGTGGCATTCCCGTGCTGGCGCTGACCGTGAGCATGATTGGCGGCTTGCTGGCGCTGTTCTCCAGTGTGATTGCGCCGGACACAGTGTTTGTGGCGCTGTCGGCGATTTCCGGTTTTGCCGTGGTGGCGGTGTGGCTCAGCATCTGCGCCTCGCACTATGTGTTCCGTCGTCGCCATCTGCAGGCGGGCGGCAGCTTACAACAGCTGGCGTATCGCGCGCCGCTCTATCCGCTGACGCCGATTCTGGGCTTCCTGTTATGCCTGCTGGCGTGCGTCGGACTGGCATTCGATCCATCGCAGCGTATTGCGCTGTGGTGCGGCATTCCGTTTGTGCTGTTCTGCTATGCCGCATACCATGTCACGCAACGACGCAAGTCATCCCTTAAGGCTGAGGAGGCCAACGATGTCGCGTAATCCTGTCGCGCAGGCTCTAACCCAAACTGACACGCTGATTCTGGATGGCGCGCTGGCGACCGAGCTGGAGGCGCGCGGCTGCAATCTGGCCGATGCGCTGTGGTCGGCCAAAGTGCTGATGGAAAATCCTGAGCTGATTTATCAGGTGCATCACGACTACTTTGCTGCCGGCGCGCATGTGGCGATCACCGCCAGCTATCAGGCCACGCCGCAGGGTTTTGCCGCGCGCGGCTTAGATGAAGCGCAGGCGCTGGCACTGATCACCCAGAGCGTACAGCTGGCGCAGCGCGCGCGTGATGACTATCGCGCATCTTCCGCCAGCACCGCGCCCTTGCTGGTGGCCGGTTCGGTCGGGCCGTATGGCGCTTTTCTGGCCAATGGTGCGGAGTATCGCGGTGATTACGCGCTGCCGGAAGAGGAGATGAAAGCGTTCCACCGTCCGCGCGTGAAGGCGTTGCTGGAAGCGGGTGTCGATCTGCTGGCCTGTGAAACGTTGCCGTCCTTTACCGAAGCGCAGGCGCTGGTGAGTTTACTGGCTGAATTCCCTGCCAGCAGCGCGTGGTTCTCCTTTACCCTGCGCGATGCCGAACACATCAGCGACGGCACGCCGTTGAGTAAAGTGGCTGAGCTGGTGCATGCGGCACCGCAGGTGGTGGCGGTTGGCATCAACTGCGTGGCGCTGGAGAGCGTAACGCCCGCTCTGCGCCGCTTCCAGGCGCTGTGTGATAAGCCGCTGCTGGTCTATCCGAACTCCGGCGAGCAGTACGATGCCAGCAGCAAAACCTGGCACTCCGCGCCGTCGGGCTGCACGCTGCATGACAAATTCGCTGAATGGCAGCAGGCGGGCGCACGTCTGATTGGCGGCTGCTGCCGTACCACGCCGCAGGATATCGCGGCGATTGCTGCTTGTTGTCAACCGCAATAAAGCGCAGAAAATCATCAGTGATAGCGCGATTAAGCACAGAAGGGCAGTTTACACTGTCCTATCTGATGCTGAAGCGGACCTGCTATGAACCTGCGACCTCTTTTTCCTGCCTGTGCGCTGCTGCTGAGCGGCTGCGCCACCATTGTCGGCACTGAAACGCAACCGGTGAAAATCGACTCCCTGCCGCAAGGCGCGCGTTTCACCGTGCAGGATGAGACCGGACGCGCGGTGGCGCAGGGCTATACCCCGCAAACCGTCGAGCTGGCGAAATCGACCGGGAATTATTTTGGTAAGAAGCACTATCAGGTGATGCTGGAGAGTCCGGGCTATGTGCCGCTAACCTTGCCGATCGAGGCCAATGCCAATCTGTGGTATTTGCTCGGCAATATTCCGCTGTTGGGCTTCCCCGGCTGGCTGCTGGTCGATCCCTTCTACGGCGGCATGTACGATCTCAAACCAGAACATCCACAGCCGAAGCTGAACGTCGTCGGCGCGCGGGGTTAATAAGCCCGCACCGATCGTAGCGGCGCAATTTATTGCGCAATCTTACCGCGAAAAAAAACAGCGCAATTAATTGCGCCGCTACAAATCATTCAACAGTTTGAGTTACTGCGCGGTAGGCTTCACCATCGCATTGGCGCTTTTATGCTGCGCCAGATGTTGCTGCTGGAAAATGCACATGCGGATGGTGTTGCGGTATTCGCCGTTGATGAAAAATTCGTGCTTCAGTACGCCTTCCACCTCAAATCCCAGCTTGGTGTAGATATGCACCGCCTTCTTATTCTCTTCATCGACAATCAGATAGAGTTTGTAGAGATTCAGCACCGAAAAGCCGTAATCCATCGCCAACTTTGCCGCTTTGGTGGCTAAGCCTTTGCCCTGATGGGAAGGATCGATAATGATTTGAAACTCAGCGCGGCGATGCACGTGATTAATCTCGACCAACTCCACTAACCCGGCTTTGTGTCCATCATGCTCCACCACAAAGCGGCGCTCGGTTTGGTCATGGATATGTTTGTCATACAGGTCTGAAAGCTCGACAAACGCTTCGTACGGCTCTTCAAACCAGTAACGCATCACGCTGGCGTTGTTATCTAATTGGTGCACAAAGCGTAAATCTTCCCGCTCCAGCGGACGTAACTTAACCGTCATACGGTGTTCCTTGTTGTTGAATGTTGCTCCACGATGCGGCCCTGCGCCATACGCGCCGCGCGATCGCACATGTGATCGATCACATCCGGATCGTGGCTGACCAGCACCATGGTTAAACCATCTTTTTGCTTTAGATCGTTGAGCAGGTTGAGGATCTCGGCCTGCACCGACATGTCCAGCGCCGAGGTCGGCTCATCCAGCAGCAGGATCTTGGGTTCCAGCAGCAAGGCGCGCACAATCGCTACGCGCTGACGCTGACCGCCTGAAAGCTGATGCGGATAGCGATCCGCCAGCGCCGGATCGAGCCCGACATGGCGGAACCCGGCATTAATGCGGTCGTCGATGTTATCACGTTTGAGCATTTTCAGCGGTTCCGCCAGCGTGCGACGCAGGCGATGGCGCGGATGCAGCGAAGCGTAGGGATCCTGAAACACCATCTGCACATCGCGGCGCAGCTGGCCAGTAAACGCTTTGCCGGGCTGCACGGCGGTGCCCGCCAGCGACATGCTGCCGCTCCAGTGCGGATTCAATCCCGCCAGCACCCACAGCAGCGACGACTTGCCGCAGCCGGACGGGCCAACCAGACCAAAACACTCACCGGCCGCGACCTGCAGCGACACATCGTGCACCACGGTGCGCAGCTCGTAACCTTGCTTGTGCGAAACGCTGAGGTTCGCTAACTCAATCATAATTCTTCTCCAGCGCGGCACGATCCAGCACCGGCAAACGCTCGCCGTGCGTGGCTTTACTCGGACGACAGGCCCACAAGGTGCTGGTGTAAGGATGGCTGGCGTTGGAGAGTTCGGACGCCGGCAAGGTATCCAGCACGCGGCCCTGATACATCACCATCACACGTTCGCAGTGTTCGGAAACCTGTTGCAGATCGTGGCTGATCAGCAGCAAACCCATGTTGCGCTGCTCAACCAGACGACGAATCAGCGCCAGTACCTGATCGCGCATCGCGTGATCGAGCGCCGACGTAGGTTCATCGGCGATCAGCAGTTCAGGATCGGTGATCAGGGCGATCGCCAGCATCACGCGTTGCCCCATGCCGCCAGAAAGTTGATGCGGATAGCGTTTCATCAGCTGACGCGGGTCGGGCAAGCCCACCGCATCCAGCATCTCGCACACTTTCTCTTTACGTTCAGCGCGGCTCAATGTGTGGTGCAGCACCAGCGGTTCTTCCACCTGCCAGCCAATGGTGCGCGTGGGATTGAGCGCATATTTCGGATCCTGCATCACCATTGCCACTTTACTGCCGCGTAGCTGGATCCAGTCACGCTCGCGCAGGCTCAGCGCATCGGTGTCGACAATCTGCAAGCGATCGGCCTGCAAGTGCAGCGAAGGTGACAGCAAGCCCATCAGCGTACGTGCGGTGAGTGATTTACCGGAACCGGATTCACCCACCAGCGCCACGCGCTCGCGGCCAATTTGGAAGCCAATGTTATCGACCAGCAGCGCATCATCGCTGCGAATCGTCAGGCCTTGTACATCAATTAACAGATCATTTGGCATGACGAGTATCCAGTCGGTCACGCAGGCCATCGCCTGTCAGGTTAAACGCCAGGCTGGCGAACAGAATCGCGCCGCCGGGTGCGGCGGCAACCCACCATTGGTCGAAGATCACTTTACTGCCTTCTGCCACCATCGAACCCCATTCGGCGGTAGGCGGTTGCACGCCCATGCCAAGGAAGCCGAGGCCCGCCGCTGAAAGAATGATTCCGCCGAGGCTCAGCGCGGCACGTACCACCGCCGTTGGCATACACAGCGGCAGAATGTGGCCAAACATCAGGCGTAAACCGGTGATGCCCTGCATGCGCGCGGCGGCGAGGTAATCACTGCGGCGCAGCGCCAGCGTTTCTGCACGTGCCTGACGGGCAAACGGCGGCCAACTGGTGAGCGCCAGCGCCAGTGCGCCATTCATCAAGCCGGGGCCGAGCATAGCGACCAGCGCCAGCGCGATCACCAGATTCGGCAGTGACAGGAAGATATCGGTTATGCGCATCAACACGCGCTCGGTCCAGCCGCCCACGTAACCGGCGGTGATGCCGACCAGCAGGCCAACCGGAATGGTCAGCACCAGAATCAGTGACACCAGCAGCAGCGTGGGGCGCGCGCCGTAAATCACGCGTGACAGCAGATCGCGGCCAAAG
Organism: Pantoea sp. y20; assembly: GCF_054903455.1. NCBI lineage: Bacteria > Pseudomonadati > Pseudomonadota > Gammaproteobacteria > Enterobacterales > Erwiniaceae > Pantoea > Pantoea sp. y20. The sequence goes on along the minus strand of NZ_CM142816.1, from coordinate 3,161,114 downwards.
CCATCGGTGCCAAACCAGTGCAGCGCCGACGGCGCCTGCAAACGCTGGGAGATAATCTGCGCATTGGGATCGAAAGGCGCCAGCAATGGCGCGAACAATGCCATCGCCACCACAATCAACACCAGCGTCAGGCCGATGGTAAGCGAGGTGACGCGCGCGCGTCGGCGGCGTGGACGCAGCGTTTCCAGTTCAGAGAGTTGTTGAGTCATCGGGTTCTCGGATCGGTTAACCAGGTCAGGGCATCGGCCAGCGCGTTGAGCAGAATAAAGCAGCTGCCAATCAGCAAGGTCGAGCCGAGAATCGCCGGTACATCAGAGGAAAACAGCGCGTTGGTCATGTAGCGACCGACGCCCGGCCAGGCAAATACCGTTTCGGTCAATACCGAACCTTCCAGCAGCGTGGCGTAGGAGAGGGCGATAACGGTAATCAGCGTGCCCAGCACGTTGGGGAAAATATGACGCAGCAAAATGCGGCCACGGCTGGCACCTTTCGCGCGCGCCAGCACCACATACTCTTTGCTGCTCTCTTCCAGCAGCGCCGCGCGCAGCAGGCGCGTAATGCCCGCCATTGCCAGCAGGCCGAGAATCACCACCGGCAGCCACAAATGGGCAATCGCATTGCGGAACATCTCGGGATCGCCGGACATCCAGCTATCAATCAGCACAAAGCCGGTTTTCGGCTCCAGCGTATAGATCCAGATGTCATCGAGCTGGCCCGGTCCGGCGGACCAGTGCAGCACGGCGTAAAACAGCAGCAAACCCAGCAAGCCGAGCCAGAACACCGGCACAGAGTAGCCGAGCAGCGAAACAAAACGCGCCACGTTATCGATGATGCTGCCCGGCTTCCACGCCGCCAGCAGCGCTAAGGCAATGCCGAACACTGCGGCAAAAATCATCGCGCAGGTGGCCAGCTCAATGGTGGCCGGGAAGGTACGCATCAGGTCGGCGCTGACCGGTTGATTGGTTAGATGCGATAAGCCGAGATCGCCGCGCGCCAGATGGCTGATATAGCGCCAGAACTGCACCAGCACCGGCTGATCAAGGCCGAGATCGTGGCGCACCTGCGCGTAGGTGGCTTCACTGGCGTGATCGCCAGCGATCTGTTGCACCGGATCGACAGGCGACAGGTGCGACAGCATAAAAGTGAACGCTAACAAACCGACCAACGTCACCAGCAGCGAAAGCAGGCTGGTGACGATATGGCTAACGCGTTGCCAGAGTGGCCGGGCGAACCCGGCCTGTGAAGCTGACACTGCCATTACTTAGAAACCTGCGAGTAATACACCATGTCCGGGTTGATGCCCTGCACATAGCCTTGCAGATTGTCGCGCAGCGCAATCAGGTTTTTCGCCTGCAAGCCAATCACGTACGGCGAGTTCTTCAGCACTTCACGCTGCATCGCCTGATAGAGTTCGACGCGCTTGTTGTTATCGCTCTCGGCGGTGGCGGCCAGCGTTTGCTTGTTCAGCTCCGGGATATGCCAGTCAGAACGGTAAGCCACGGTTTTGCTGCCATCTTCCGGGTTGTAAGCGAAGGACGCGGCGTTGGTGTTTGGATCGAAATAGTCTGCGCCCCAGGCGTTCAGAGTGGCTTCATATTTGTGCGCCTTCACGCGGGTGGAGACTTCAGAGCTCAGGCCAGGTTGCACTTCCACCTTCACGCCGCCTTTGGCAAAGCTGCCCTGCAGCGCCTGCGCGATGTCGAGGTAAGGCGGCTGATTGCTGGTGGAGAGCTTGAAGCTGACGTTGGTCAGACCGGCTTTCTTCAGAATCGCTTTGGCTTTCTCAGGATCGTAAGTGTACGGCGTGTCGTTGATTGCGCCGAGGAAGCCTTTCGGCAGGAAGGTCTGATGCACTTCGAACTGGCCTTTCAGCAGGTCGTTAGCGATACCTTTATAGTCGAACAGATAACGAGCCGCTTCCCACAGCGCCGGGTTCTTCAGCACCGGGTTTTCACCGATGTTGAACTGGATGTAATAGAGAGAAGCCATCGGAATCGCTTCGGTCTTCACGCCCGCTTTGCCTTTCAGCGAGGCGATCTGATCCGCACCGAGGTTACGCGCGATATCCACATCGCCCTGTTCCAGCAGCAGACGACGCGCAGCCGGTTCCGGTACGTTTTTGATCAGGATATTCTTCAGCTTCGGAGCGCCCGCTGGTGAAGTTGGGTTCGCGCTCAGCAGAATCGCTTCGTGCAGCACCACTTTACGAATCTGATACGGGCCGCTACCGGCAGAGTGAGTACCGAGCCATGCGTGGCCGAAGTCACCGTTCTTCGCGTTGGCCTGCGCGGTTTTCTCATCAACAATTGAAGAGACCGGCGCGGAGAGCAGGCTGAGCACATACGCCGGGCTGACGTTGGCGCTCCAGCTAATCTGTACGTGGTTGTCATCAACCTTCTTCAGGAAGGTATCGACGTTATCTTTATTCCAGCCGAGCTGGGTAAGAATAAAGGAGGGATCGAGATTGAGTTTAACCACGCGACCCAGCGAGAAGATCACATCTTCCGGACGCAGCGGATTACCGCTGGCGAACTGAGCACCTTTGCGCAGTTCAAATGTCAGGCTGCGATTATCGCTGCCCGCTTGCCAGGACGTGGCCAGCGTTGGCTGTAAATCGGTTGGATTGGTGGGATCGGACTGAACCAGGCGCTGATAAATGTTAGTGAACGCTTGCACCGTGGTCAGCTCAAAGCCCTGCGCGGGATCGAAGCTGTCGGCGTCATCGGTAGACTGGGCAATAACCAGCGTATCTTTCGGCGTCGCTGCCTGAACAGAGAAGGCGGCTACCAGCGATAACGCCAGCAGTGATGGAATAATTTTTTTCATGTTGTTTCCTTGCCTAAAAAAAGTAACGCGAGTTTACGAGAGCGCAGCAGTGAAGAATAGTCAATTTCAGGCTATGCATATGCATTAATGATCTAAGACGCATGGTTCAGTTATAAGGGGAAACCGCACAATCCGTAGCGGCGCAATTCATTGCGCAATGTGTGGACGGGCTTTGGGTGCAGGATCGTTAACGCAAAATCGCGCGATTAATCACGCCGCTACGGAATGTGCATGTGAGGTAATATCAACTCAACTGCAACGGAATATAAATGATGGGTGACTAACCGATAATTAACTTTACTTCGTTACTTGCCAGAATATAATGGCCGCAATTTCAAAGCAGGAGAGTTCAGTTGGACAGTCACCCTTTTAGTTGGCATCACAAGGCAAGCTGACGCGCGAACTTTTTTGTCGCTGCTTGCCAACACGGCGGGCAGCAATCCTCTCTTTTCTGATGATTGTTCCCTTTAAACGACATTGTAACGGGCCAAAGCCCGTGGGGATATCATCATGTACATGATTTTTAACACACTTTTCCCTCCACCTCGATACGCGCGCTGAACCTCAGCGTGCTGATTAGCGCTGCACATTAGACGGCTTTTCGCTGTTCGATTGCGTGGTGTTTACCTTCGTCTTTATTTATTACTCGTTATTTTTCGAGCGACTCTTTTCGTCTTTAATTTCCGGGAGGTGATATGGAAATTCCCGACAGGTTATTTTTAATTTAACAAACGCATTGCCGTTAATTTAATTTGTGTGCCTCGCACGCAGGGATTTTTATTGCCGTAATAAAGAGGAATGTCACTATGACTGACATGAAACTCAACCAGGACAAAAAAGCCTGGAACACTACGCGCCAGCCGCGTCAAAAAACACCGCGTTACCTGATTGAAGATGAAGCCGGTTTTACTGCCGACGAAACGCTGGTGCGTCTGCGCAGCGATGCGCTTGGCCTGAGTGAACGTGAAGCCGAGGCGCGCCTGGATGTATATGGCCGCAATCAGGTCGAACACGACAAAGCGCCACCGGCGTTGTTGCAGTTGCTGCAGGCATTCAACAATCCGTTTATCTATGTCCTGATGGCGCTGGCGCTGGTGAGCTTTTTCACTGATTTCTGGCTGCCGCTGCGCAACGGCGAGGAGACCGATCTGACCGGTGTCATCATCATTGTGACGATGGTAACGCTCAGCGGTTTGCTGCGCTTCTGGCAGGAGTTCCGTACCAATAAAGCGGCGCAGGCGCTGAAATCGATGGTGCGCACCACCGCCACGGTGCTGCGTCGTGAGTCAGCGCAGCAAGCGCCGCTCAAACAGGAAGTCGATATCGCCACGCTGGTGCCGGGTGACATCATCTATCTGTCGGCGGGGGATTTGGTGCCAGCCGATGTGCGGCTGCTGGATTCACGCGATCTGTTTATCAGCCAGGCGATTTTGACCGGCGAATCGTTACCGGTTGAGAAGTATGACGTCACCGGCCACGTCACCAGCAAAAGCAGCGGTGCCAGCGAACAGGGCACATCGCTGCTGGAACTGGGCAGCGTCTGCCTGATGGGCACCAACGTGTCCAGCGGCAGCGCCAAAGCGGTGGTAGTGGCAACCGGCAGCGAAACTTACTTCGGTAGCCTGGCGAAATCGATTGTGGGTAATCGCGCACAAACCGCCTTTGACCGCGGCGTCAACAGCGTGAGCTGGCTGCTGATCCGCTTCATGTTGGTGATGGTACCGGTGGTGTTGCTGATTAATGGCCTAACCAAAGGCGACTGGCTGGATGCTTCACTGTTTGCGCTGGCGGTAGCGGTAGGTTTAACGCCGGAAATGTTGCCGATGATCGTCAGCTCCAATCTGGCGAAAGGTGCCATCGCCATGTCGCGGCGTAAAGTGATCGTCAAACGTCTGAATGCGATTCAAAACCTCGGCGCGATGGATATTCTTTGCACCGACAAAACCGGCACGCTGACGCAGGACAACATCATTCTGGAGCATCATCTGGATTGTGCTGGCGTGGAGAACTCACGCGTACTGATGCTGAGCTGGCTCAACAGCCACTATCAAAGCGGCACGCTGAATCTGATGGATCGCGCCATTTTGCAGTACGGCAAAAACCGCGTCAGCGAAGCGGTGAGTGATACCTATATCAAAGTGGATGAGCTGCCATTTGATTTCATTCGCCGTCGCGTCTCGGTGGTGGTGCGCGATCGTCGTCTCAATCAACAGATGCTGATTTGTAAAGGCGCGGTGGAAGAGATGCTGAGCATCGCGACTGCCGAGCGTGAAGGCAAACTGGTGCAGCCGCTGAACGAAACGCGTCGTGCAGAACTGCTGGCGCTGGCACATCAATACAATGAGCAGGGTTTTCGCGTGCTGCTGGTGGCGAGCCGCGTGCTGGCGGAGCCAGGTTTACAGCAGCCGCTGAGCGTGGCGGATGAGCAAGGCTTAACGGTAGAAGGGCTGCTGACCTTCCTCGATCCACCGAAAGAGAGCGCCGCCAAAGCCATCGGCGCGCTGCGCGACAATGGCGTTAGCGTCAAAGTGCTGACCGGTGATAATCCGGTGGTGACCGCGCGCATTTGCCAGCAGGTTGGCATCGACAGCGGCGCGATCGTCACCGGCGACCAAATTGCCCTGATGAGCGACGAGCAGTTGGCAGACGCCGCCGCACAGAGTTCGGTATTCGCTAAACTCACGCCGCTGCAGAAATCACGCATCCTGCGCGCGCTACAGCAACAGGGCCACACCGTTGGCTTCCTCGGCGACGGGATTAATGATGCGCCGGCGCTGCGTGATGCCGATGTGGGGATTTCCGTCGATAGCGCGGCGGACATCGCTAAAGAGTCCTCCGATATCATCCTGCTGGAAAAAGATTTGATGGTGCTGGAAGAGGGCGTAATGAAGGGACGCGAAACCTTCGGCAACATCATTAAGTACCTGAACATGACCGCCAGCTCGAACTTCGGCAACGTGTTCTCGGTGTTGGTGGCGAGCGCCTTTATTCCGTTCCTGCCGATGCTGGCGATTCATCTGCTGATTCAGAACCTGATGTACGATCTGTCCCAACTGGCGCTGCCGTGGGACAAAATGGACCGCGAGTTCCTGCGTAAACCGCGTAAATGGGACGCGCGTAATATCAAACGCTTTATGCTGTGGATTGGGCCAACGTCGTCGATTTTCGATATCACCACTTTCGCGCTGATGTGGTACGTGTTCGCAGCGAATACGCCAGAAATGCAGTCGCTGTTCCAGTCCGGCTGGTTTATTGAAGGCTTGCTTTCGCAGACGCTGGTGGTGCATATGCTGCGCACGCAAAAGATTCCGTTTATCCAGAGCCGTGCGGCGCTGCCGGTGCTGCTGACCACTGCGTGTGTGATGATCGCCGGCATTCTGCTGCCGTTCTCACCGCTGGGCGCGATGGTGGGATTGGTGCCGCTGCCATGGTCTTACTTCCCATGGCTGGTGGCAACGCTGCTCGGGTATTGCGTGGTCGCGCAGGGCATGAAAATGCTCTACATCAAGCGCTTTGGTCAGTGGTTTTAAACACATGGAGGTGAAATGCGTAACCGCAATCTCAATAAGGTGGTGTTTCACCTGATAATGATGATGGTTGTCATGGTGGTGTTAACGCTGGTGTTTCGTTAATGAAAAAAGGGCAGGATTTCCTGCCCTTTTCTTTACTCTTCGTCGGGCTGATAATACTGCACGCCGATCTCAATGCGCTCGCGGCCGCTAGCTACACGATGGCGATTGCTGTCGCGCAGCGAATAGATGCAGCCGCAATACTCCTGCTGATAGAAACGTTCGCGCTTGCTGATCTCAATCATGCGTGACGAGCCGCCACCTTTCCGCCAGTTAAATTCCCAGTAGAGCATATCGGGATAGTGCGCCGCCGCGCGCACGCCGCAGTCGTTAATCTGCTGCATATTCTTCCAGCGCGAAATGCCGAGTGAACTGGTGATCACCGGGAAACCGTTTTCATGTGCATACAGCGCGGTGCGTTCAAAGCGCATGTCGAAACACATGGTGCAGCGCACGCCACGTTCCGGTTCCCACTCCATGCCACGTGCCCGCTCAAACCAATTGTCTTTATCATAATCGGCATCAACAAAGGGCACGCCAAACTGCTCGGCAAAGCGGATATTCTCCTCTTTACGCAGCTCATACTCTTTCAGCGGATGAATGTTTGGGTTGTAGAAGAAGATGGTGTAATCGATGCCGGAAGCCAGCATCGCTTCCATCACTTCGCCCGAGCAGGGCGCACAGCAGGAGTGCAACAGGACTTTATTATGACCGTTGGGTAAGGGCAGCGGCTGGCGGGTAAAGGTGTCAGACATGAGCATTATTGGTTAATGGAGTGTTGGGTAAAGTCTAAGGGGATAGCGTTAAAGATGCAAAGTTGAGGGAAAACAGGCAATAAAAAAAGGCCGCAAACGCGGCCTCTGGATTGAGCGAAGAAAGTTATTCAGTCACTTTCTTCTTCAGATCGCTGGCACCTTCTTTAGTTTTATTCCAGCCTTTCTGCGTGCCTTCTTTGGTGGCATCCCAACCTTTCTCAGAGCCTTCTTTGGTTTTGTTCCAGGCTTTCTGCGTACCTTCGCTGGCTTTGCTGGTCAGGTTATCGCTTTTGCCTTCTGCCGCATGCTTCGCTTTCAGCTGCTGCTCTTTACCTTCGTTCTGCGCCTGATGCAGTTTTTCTTTGGCGGTGTTCGCACCGGCCTGCGCGTTAGCGACAGTTTCATCAGTTGCATGTGTGGTCGCGGCAAAAGCCGAAGATGCCATCAGAATGGCTGACAGTGCAATAATGGTCTTTTTCATAATTCCCTCTTTCATGAAATTTGTCGTCTCAGGTAATCATCCTGGCACAGGCCGGGATGGAAAGATTTAAGAATAAACCAGGAATGAAAAAGGTCTAGTTTCGCTGGCAAAATCACCAGTAGATAGCATTTTAGGTTGTTGCAAGAAGGGATAAGAGCCACCTGAGCGGTGGCTCTGCAATATTAATCTGCTATCTGCCTGGCGCAGCATAGCAGTGGCGCAACGTGCAACGGTTGCGTACCGAGGTTGGCAATCAGGGATTGAACGTTACGCTGGTAACGTTGTGGAATCCGGGTGGCAATAAACACGCGATAGTCGAGGCGTTTATCGCCAGCCTGCCTGAGCTGTGGAGCCGCCTCTACTCTTCGTCGCGCTCTTTAGCGGCGCGCTGACGATCATAGAACTCATCTTCGGCGGCGATGATCTCATCCATCAATGAGTTCATATCCACTTCATGCACCTCTTCTACGAAGAGACCGGTGAGCGGCGTTTCTGGCGTCAGCTTTCCATCTTCATATAACTGCCAGATCTCTTTCGCATAGCGCGTTTGCAAAATCTGCGGAGCATATTGCCCGTAATAGGCGGTGATGTTGTTCACATCGCGCTCAAACATCGATTCAGCGTGGTTGTTTGCCGCGGCATCAACCGCTTGTGGCAAGTCGATAATCACCGGTCCGTTGGCATCCTGCAGCACGTTGAATTCCGACAGATCGCCATGAACAATGCCGGCGCACAGCATGCGCACGATATTGCGGATCATGGTATCGAAATCCTTAAGGGCGTTCTCTTCAGTCAGGAACACATCGCTCAGGCGTGGCGCAACCAGACCTTCTGCGTCTGTGACCAGCTCCATCAACAAAACGCCGTCGATGCAAATGTAGGGCTGCGGGACGCGTACGCCAGCATGCGCCAGGCGGAATAACGCATCAACTTCCGCGCTTTGCCAGGTCTCTTCTTGCTGCTTGCGCCCGAATTTCGACCCTTTTTGCATCGCACGTGAATTACGGCTGTTGCGCACTTTGCGCCCTTCCTGATAATGCACAGCCTGCTTGAAACTTCGTTGTGTGGCGTCCTTGTACACTTTGGCACACTGGATTTTGCCGCCCGTTAACACGGTATAAACGTCAGCTTCTTTGCCGCTTCTTAGTCTTTGTAGTACTTCATCTACCAGGCCATCATCAACGAGAGGCTGGAGTCGGTTTGGGATTTTCATGCGAGTCGCCTTGAAAGAGTCCAGATACAAAAAAGCCCGTAAGGCTTGCGCCATACGGGCTCTTAGGACTTCATCGAATGACTCTGGTGATCATCGATGGAGAATTTTGGTGGGCTGGCGGAGTTTGAACACAATCCGCAAGCTCATGTATTTAGGTGACTTTATCTAATTCAACTTTGTATTGTGTACCTAAACGTGTACCAATTATTAGATCTCATACCCCGGAACGGCAGGACAATGATAACGAATGCACGGCGCTAAATCCAAAATAAAATGATTTTTGGGAAAAGTGTTCACACTGTTCACTTTTGGTTTTTATGGATTAATTTCAATGTCATAGGTGGTGAATGGTTTGAGGTAGGATGTACACTAGTGTGCACTAAGAGTGACCACTTTCGTGAGTTGATTGATAAGCGACTGAAGCACAGTTTATGCGATGTGATTCTATCAAGCGCTTTGTACTGGCAATTGTCAGCTCAGCACCATAAGTAGACTTCTTAAATTTTACGGCACGTGTAATAAGTGCAGGGCTGCTTGAGTGGATTTTTACATTAGCCAACGTAAGACTAGTATGTTTCGCGTTGCTAAGATGCTTTACACTAACGTTCACTGAGTGATAAGTGAGCTCTGATTTACCTAAGTTACATTTGTCGAAATATATTATGGTTTAACTGGCCATCTCATCATTGTGAGTGGTTATTAGTAACACTGTCTAAGAATGGATGTGGAATGATCAATCAAAATGTTATAGATGGACTTGCATGGTTGTATTCTATTTTTGATATAAAGTTGCTAACTTTAATCGCTGCAGGTTTTACGATTTACTTCGGATACCAGAAAGTAACAAGAAAAATATGTGTGTCATATAGTCTAAGTACAGGAAGGTTGTACAACTCACATTTAACAAACTTTGTCATTTCAAATAAGCGAGATAACACAGTTATTATTTCCTCAATAAACATGAGGATTGGTGGTAAAGGTAGCATTGAAATAATAAAATTTGAAGAACCACTAGTCTTAAAAGGCTATGAAGCTAAATTGATCGTTATACCTAAATATAGTGAGATTTATGATCAAAATGGCTCGGTTTCGATTGGTATTTCTGAGGAACTTTTCTTTTCTGTGATTACTGGAGGCGGAGATATCATCGGTTGCGATGTGGAAAGCGCGCTAACATTAAAGAGCTTAGAAAACCGCCTATATAAAAAAGTGGTAACTTTCAATGACATAGTTTTGACGAAAAGAATGGGGTTCATATTCACTTATCGAATTAAAGATAAAACTATAGATGTAATTTTCGATAAATTTGGTTTCATAACAGGATATTCTCCATTTAAATTTAACATGTTCACGGAAATGTCAGGTGAATCATTTGAGTTTTTTCTAATATCAAATGGTTATCATGAGCACTATGATGATTACGCTCTATTCGAAGTGCAAGATAATCTAGATGCAATTTTAATATTGAGTAAATATAAGGTTCAGGAAAAATTAAAAGATAAAAGTGATGTTAGAGTTGATTCGGTTTAATTAAATTTCCACGTAAGTATATGCATGTGAAATGATATAATTTATATTGGTATGAGTTTCTATAATTTCAATTGCACGACTTCGCCTTACAATGTGATTTACTTGTTTTTAGATTATTTTACACATTAGCTAAGGTTATTGCTTACATATAAGTTATAGTTTAGATGATTGGATTTTTTTTATGATTTTAGCACTAAATTTTTCACATAGAGAATTTATAAAAAGAGGCTCAACACTTACACAATATGATAGGTATCCTTGAAGATATTTTTTCTTTTCAATTGTTAGTTGATCCCATTTGTATACTAAGCTTCTAATCTCTCGTTTCTTATCTCTACCAATCGATATGTTGCCAGCATTCGTAATTGTAAGTCCAGTTACCATCATCCTACTTTTTTTGGATGAATGTTTAGTTTTCGATGAATTAATTATTAAGTTTTTTGGATATTCTAATAAGCGCAGTATATGAATTATTCTTTGAGGCATGCTTCTTAAAATATCAGGCGTATTAGTGGACAGATAAATATCATCGGCATATCTCGTATAAGTAATACTTTGCTGGCTGCAAATTGAGTCGATAATTCTATCCAGTTTATTACAAATTAAATTAGATAACATTGGAGACGTAACAGCACCCATGGTAAGTCTGCCATTGTAACAAACTAGTTTTAGGAAAATTTCTTTATCATATTCATTCCAATCAGGATGGATTTTATTTTCCATCATGAATGACAAAATGTCATTGTGTGTAATTGACTTAAAAAAATCCACGAAATCAAGGCGGAGGAGGTATTTATTATTTTTGTGTTTTTCGGCGTTATTTTTAACTGAAGCACCCTCTAAGTAAGCTGTAGATGCTGGATGTACTGGCAGCTTAACTAAAAAATCATCATGAATTACTCGTTGTAATAATTTTAGTTCTTTATGTGGTTGATAAACAACTCTTGTGCCACCATTTTTTTTGGGCACGCTGAATTTGTTATAATTTTCACTAGCGGCATCAGCAAGTTCACAGATAAAATTCTCAGTTAAAATAAGACTATCTGAAAGATGTTCAATTAACATTCTTCATTACCTTCCCCAATTCGCTTTTAAAAGCTGGTATCATTATCAAATCTGACAGTGCTCTTGCCCTGCTTTTCAGTATTTTACTCAATAGTTTTTTGGTGGAATCATGATTGAAAAATTTATCAAAATCAACGCACGAGTAATACAACTCACTTCCAATCTGTGTTTTCTTAAATAATCCTAAAGCGATTCCAAGAGATAGCATGAATCTAATATTATTTTTGTTTCTATCCTTCAGTCCAATAATGTTAGAGCTCAGTTTTGCTATTTCTGTTGTCCCAATAGGACCAAGAGACGCAATTACATATAATAAGAAGAAAAGAAGAACTTTCGGTGAGTATTGATAGTCACCATGAAGATTATTTTTCGATACGGAAGATCTTGTTTTTCTGGTTAGTCTCTCATTAATTTGAGGAATGCATGTTAGAATTGTTTTAAAATCAGTGTAGATTGTTGGTTTAAATTTCGAGTCATTATTTACCCACATTACTGGGCCTGTGTTAATGAAGGAGTTGTGTCTCTCAAACTGTTTATCTAAAATAGGTAGCAACTTCTTTCTTAAGCTTGTGCTTAATGAAAATGCACCTAATTCAGCCACAGTTCCAAAGCTCTCAACTAATATAATTACAATGTCGGAAATATCTGCCAGCCACTCTTCTAAAGCTAGCGCATTTACATTCTTTGAGTTGTCACTACTACTAATTAAATCCCAAGCAAGTTCAGCACGAAATGTAAGATATTCCTTGTGATGTTTTCTAATATAACTTTCTAAAATCCCGCGGTTTTTACAGTTTTTTTCTTCACCACCACAAATAAAAAGGATCTTTGGTAACGAATAACTTAACTGCGTTAGTTCACTTGCTGAGAAGTTAGCAACGAAATCCTTACGAGCATTCAGATATTTTGGATGTTTTGACCACATCAAAAGAGCCCTTACACAGGTTACGAGGCGCAAGATCGCGAGGTGGCACGAGGACAGCCGTCCTCGTGACGCCTCGCGTTCTTGCGACGAGAAACCAAACAATAGCAACGGGTCGGATATGCACCAACCACAAGAAATGCCGAAGCACTTCCAAACTAAGGGTTGACAAGAAAATATCATCAATTTTACAAATTCGAAAGCGAAAAAAATAATTTCCGGCAATAGTTTTCATTCTGCTCACTCACTTATTAAATTATATTAATCAATAAATTAATAAGTGAGTGGTGTCATTACAGGTGTGCATTAGTACGCACTTAAGTTGATTCGGAGTTAAAAAAAACCGGCCTAAGCCGGTTTGTGCAGGATGAAATTATCAGGCACTACATGCTGGCAACCAATCTGCCTCGCTGTCCTCATGTAACGTGAGGTTGGTCTGGATGCCATTATTCGTTCTGCGCTTTAGTAACACGCGTTCGTACTCTTTCAGCGTCTGTGGCACAGCCTGGCCGAAAGCTGTCAGGCTAAGCGGATGCTGATGCCCACGCGATTCCATAAACGACAGATACGCATGATAGAGATAGCGCTTTGGGTTAATCGGGCGAATGTTGGCGTTGCCGATAAACAGCCCATTAGGCGCGCTTAGCGGCATCAGGTAGCCACAGAAATCAACCAGCGGATCGGCCTGTCGCTTGATCTCCAGTGCTTCGCCGGATGATTGTTGCGCCTGTAACAACTCGCGCGCTTCATCCGGTGACGCGAATCGCTGCATCAGGTGACGAACAATCACGGCCAGCTCGTTGCTGATTTTATCCAGCAGCTTTGGGTCGCGTTCTTTCGCCGGTATTACTTCCGGGAACGTCAGGATCACCCGGCGACGCGACACGCCGCCGCTGCGGTCGCTGAAACGCATAGGATTGTTGTTCACCGCCAAAATAACCGCCGGGATTTGAGTTGAGTACGGATCGCGATACTTGGGATCTATAGCTACCGCATCGCCGCCAGTAATCGCTTTGATGCCCGCGCCGTCGCCGCTCCATTTCTCCTGATCGGGCAGAATTATCAGCGAGAATCCAACCACGCTGGCGCGTTCGCGTGATGATTCTAGTGTGTCGATGGTGGCTGACGTGGTGTTATCCCGGCCAGCGAGTAGCGTGGCGATCGAGGCTAATACGCTTTTCCCGCTTCCACCTGGACCAGTTACCTCCAGGAACATCTGCCAGTCATATCGGTTTGCCAGCACCATAAATAATGCCGCGAGGATGCGCTCCTGCTTATCGTCATTGTTTCCGGCCGCCCGCGTTAACCAGCGGTAAAAGTTTGGCGCGTGGTCTGCGAGATTTTCACCGGTGCGCGGCGCGGAGTAATCAACGCTGTTTACCGTACGCAGCCAGTTCTCGCGGCGGTGAAGGCTGAATGTGCCGTTGGTCGTATCAAATACCCCGTTTCGGAAACCAATCAGGCGGCGTGCCGGTTCGCCCATCTGCGGAACCATCAGTTTGAGCGTATCGAGCACGCTGCCAATTCCGGCCGCTGAAAACGGTGCCCGCACCTTCTGAAACAGCCCGGCGATTTCACGACGCAGCGTCTGCACCGGCATCACCTGCCACGCGCCGTTCTCATAACGGCAGATTTCCTCTCCAACGGGCGGAACGGCCAGCGCCTGCCCGTAGTGATCGACCAGAAGCTCAGCTTTTTCGCTGGCGCTCATGGCTTTAAGGTCGGCTTCGCTCACCGACTCAAACGGGCTTGGCTTATGAGGTTGAGCGAAGGCGGTAAGTAGCGCCTGCGTCGCGATGTCGCCCTGTGCCTGCCAGACGTCGTTCCAGTCGCCGGTTTCCGGCGGTAAAGCGGCCTTGCCCTTACAGGCTTTCGCGGCTTCCTCCGCCTTTAACTGGCCTGTGCCGTTGTCGTCGCGATCGGAGGCAATCAGTATGAGCGCATCAGGATTGGTTTTGCGAAGCTGCGCGGCAAGTGCCGGCAGATTATTGGCGCTGAGCGCCACATAAACCGGTTGCCCGGTCAGGCGCTGCACCGTCAGGCCGGTTGCATAACCTTCGGTGAGCCACAGCGTTTTGCTGTCAGGTTCGCCTGCAAGGTGATAAGCGCCTTTCACCTGTCCGCCGGGCAGGGTGCGCTTGTCGCCAGCGGCGCTGATTAGCTGGATGTTAACGGCGTTGCCGATTTCGTCGGTCAGCGGCACAAGCAGATCGCCAACTGCAAAACTGATACCGCCACAGCGGAAACTGGCAGCCAGCGTTAACGCCTGAGTGCTGTGCAGCCCTTTCGATAAAAGGTAGGCGTTATCCGTGCGGCTGACGGCGGCGGCGAGCAACTTCTGCGCCCGCGCGGCGGCCTCAGATTGTGCGACTGCTTTATCAATTGTGTTCACCGGTGCTTTTGATACCGGTGGCAGCGCGCCGAGCATATCGGCGATTTTGATTGCCGCCTCTTTGGCGCTGACGTCGAGCGCCTTTTCGACCAGATTCAGGCCGTCACCGGCTCCACACTGATTACAGTGCCACGTCCCGCGCCCGTCCTGATTATCAAAGCGGAAACGATCTTTACCACCGCAAACCGGGCATGCGCCGTGTCTGCCGCTGGCGTGAATGCTGATGCCCAGCGCGGGCAGCAGTTGCGGCCAGAATCCGGCGGCCGCTTTTACCGTGTCAGAGACAATGTGTTTCATCTGCAGGATCTCCCTCAGTGCAACGTGGCGCGGCGAGTTGCGGCAAGCTGGCTGCAAAATAGTTCATCCATCATGGTCGCGCCAAGTCGAGTCAGGCGCGGCGGCGCGGTCAGCAGGTCAGGTTCAACCATATCGCCCAGCATGGTGCAGGCCATTTCCATTCCGGCTTCTGCGCCGTGGCGACGAACGTAAAATCCTTCCAGCTCGAGCGCGATGGTCATCTGTAGCTCGTCGAGCGTTGCCGAAACGGTGATGCCCAGCGTTGTGCAGGCATTGAGATAACCCTGCGCCAGTGCGCGACGGTAAACGGCAGTGCGGACTTCAACAGGTAAGCAGGAATTATTAGCGGTCATCATGGCGAGCCTCCGTGGCAAGAATCAGGGAATCACAGGTTTCAACAACTTTACCGAGCTGGTCGGTAAGAAGGGCGACGACAGAAGCCAGCGCGGCGCTGTCTGGCACGCAGCTTTGAGCGCTGAGGCAATGAACAGAATCGAACATATCAAGCACAGTTACGCCGACGGAATGAGCATGCAGAAGGCGCAGATAATCGGCGTGTGGAATTGAATAGGTGCTGTTGCTGTTGGTGCGAGCGGCAAGAGTATTCATGCAGTCACCGCCTGTACCGGCACGCGGCCAGCGAAGCACAGGACATAGTCACGAATGAAGTTGGCACGGGCTGTGCGCTCGTCTTTCGCCGCATAGCGCAGCATGCAGGGGCGGGCAGCGCGGTCGGTCCGGCGCACGGCGGCGAAAATAAAGGTGAATTCAGGGCGAGAGGCGGTAAGAACCATCGTCATGATGACAATCTCCAATAAGTAGCTTTTACAGCTACCACCAGAGTTCCTACGCTCAAGGGTGGTAGCCCAGACGGGGGTAGGAATACCGGCCTTATTGGAAACCGGCCAGCCCGAAGGCTGCCCCGCCTGAGCCACCATTATTTTGACAGCACAACGGCATAAGAACCGCTGCGCTAAAAAATGGCGCACTAAGGCAGCGACGTAAAAAAACACGCATGGCGCGTGTTGTGTCGCCAATAAGTAACACGGGTTCCTACGCCCGGCTGCCGATTTTGCGACAGCGCGAAAACTGTATAACGGCTGCTCGCCAGAGAAAAGGCTTTTTTCGTTCATTAGTACGTTTTCCTTAGCAATCGGTCAGGACTTGATCGGACTGCTGCGGATTTGATCGGCGCTTGCTGTCAGCTTTTCCCGTTATGAGTTTTCCCGCCTGAGCTTTTTTGCCCAGAACCGAAATATGGCCGTGCATCCCGCTGTTAAAAGAAGGTGAGGTTGCAGGCTTATCACTGAGTGCGTTTGTGAGGCTTTCAGCAATGAAGGCAGATTCATCTTTGGTCAGTGGAAATGAGCTGGTGTTGAAATTCAGCGTGATCATGCTCCACCTCCGGCTCGCTGTGCGATGCGTGATTGCATCCAGCCATCAATTTCAGAGGCCAGCCAGGCAACGTTTTTACCACCGAGGGAAATCTGTGACGGAAACTGTTCACGGCTGATTAAGTCATAAATAGTTGAGCGGGACAGGCCGCAGCTGTTGAGCACTTCTGGTAGGCGCATAAAGCGATCGCGGGGATAGGAAACATCACCAGTGTTAGGCGTTGTTGGGGTTGAAGCGGATGAAACTGCGTGCATGGTGTTACCTCATAATGAGTCCGGCCGGTGCTGCCCGGTTCCGGGTGTGTCTTCAGGTAACTCCCTATTTTGAGAATATTTTACTTAATGTAAACAACCCCTTGCACGGTGGTCTCTAGCTAAAAAGTGATCAAAAATTCATCAGTTGGTTAATATAGGTCAATATAGGTCAATATAGGTGTTTGAGTGCTTTCAGTGCCTTTATTAAGAAGTAAAAACAATTTATTTCAATTAATTAATAGGAAAAAACTATGAAAAAGGCTTGCCAGAAAAAGGCTGGATTTATAAAAGCAGTGAAGACCAGTGAACACTGAGTGAAGACTTTACCCATAAGTGTTCACTACTTTAGTTGCTGTATTTACTGCCTTTTTTCTTTAGTGAACAGTAGTGAATAGTTTTATAAGAACTAAAAGCATGTTAGGAATGTTCAAACCCCAATTTTGGGTTTGTTTGCTGAGCGACAGGCAGAAAGCAATGAAATGATTTGTTCGTTGGTGCACGACAGAATGTCTTCATCCTTTACAGATGATGCGAGACAAAGATGAACACAATTGAAAACAAATCAGCCTCACTAATTCGATTTGAAAAAGCGCGAGCGGAACATACTGAACAGATGACGGCATTTAATGGTGTTGTTGCTAACATCACCCGTTGCGAAAAAGAGCGTCAGGCCGCTATCGAGGCGGGCAAGGAAGCTGAGAGTAACTGGCGCACTAATTTTCGAAAATTGCGGGGTAATCTCACTGAGGAACTTCGCGCCGAACACACTCAGCGTATAGCCAAGCGAGAACTGGCCGATGAGTTTGCGGGATTGTTGAAAGAACTGGAGCTGGATAAGCAGTATGCCGTGCTGTGCTGTTGTACCAGCGGTAAAAAATACGTTGAAGCACATCAAACTGCTTTTACTGAGTTTGCTGACTCGCATTGGGAATCGGCACTGCGAAACGTTAGCCCTTCATTGCTATGGGCGATCAAGTTGCGCATTCAGCGCGAAAAAATTGCCTCAACCTTTGTCGGAGACGATCGTGACCCGATCCGCGATATCGCTGGGCTTGTAGGGGAAGCATTGACGCGAGCTGCGGCCGCGCTGCCTGAAAGTGTTCTAAATGAAGCTCCATTACTGGAGTCTATCGGTGTCCGTCGTCCGGCTCTGACGGGTGTTGATATGGATCTTTATTCGCGTCCTTTACGCCGTCAGAAGCTGGCGGAATCAATCAGGGAGCAGCGTTTAAAACTTCAGGAGGGCGACCAGCAATGATGCACTGCCCTTACTGCAAAAGCCCGGCGCACGCTAAATCCAGCCGCTATATGTCCGAGCAGGTAAAAGAGCGTTATCACCAGTGCACGAATCTGGATTGCTCCTGCACGTTTAAGACGAATGAAAGCATCACGAAAGTCATAACCTCGCCGCCAACGCCGGAAACAGTTGAGGACGTTTCGCCGATGCCGGTTAAAGAACGGCAGACGTTAGGACGTTACGGCTCAGCATTTCGAATCACTCATTAATCCTCACAGCCGCTGATCACACAGCGGCTTTTTTATGTCCGCTATTCGCATATCGAAAGCTTTTTTCTGGCAAGCCGCTTTGTAAAGAGCCGTGCATGCGTAGGGTGCATGGATTTGCATGCAAGATCATGCGCCAACAGTATGCGCTGAGGCTATGCAGGGTGTGGCTCAGATGGCTTTATGCACCTGCATGAAAAGCGGTGCATAAAGCGGGCAGGCGAGGGGGGGATAGCATTGCGCGCTGGCCTCTTTGTGTGATTCCAGGGTGCAATTGGCTTCCTTTCATGTGTATTAGCTCAAACTTGAGCTGACAGTTTTCACTGGCAGCATACAATCAAATCTGACAGTCTGATTAGAGCGAATTGCGGACTTTAACGCTGCCACTAGAGGTCGAGCGCAGCGAGGTCCAGCGCACGAAGCACGCGATGCAGCTTGGCTTTGTTATGCATTTTTTTGTCCGTCAAAAGGTATAACCCATTGGCAGCCGGTTACCTCTCTGAAAACCGTCATAGTAAGCATTGAGTAAAACAGCTCGAACCGTTGAAGCTCGTAATATCTAAATTCATTCATACGATTTTCAAATGCGGTTTTCAGATAACCAATCCCTTCGACATCCTTCATGGCTGAATTAATCTGCTTTGAAAAGTTAACGATTAGTTTGAAGTTATCTTCCGACTCGCGCGGTTTCATGGCTTCAATCATTTCAATTAGATCAAAATTTTCAATTCTTTCTGGCTCACTACATGCCTGCGAGTATCTGCCTGCCTTTATATAGGTATTTTTGTGGTGCCCATCCAATTCTCTGGCGCGTCTAAAGTTAGTGTTATCAATAATTGAGCCCGCCCTTTTTAGGTTGACCAACTCGGCAACATCTATAACAGAAGGGGCAGCGTAAAGGACTACCGCATCGTTACCAAATTTTGCTTCTATGTGGGAGAGCAAGGCATGTTGCTGAGCGTACAGTTCATAGCGGAAATACTTCTGGTTCCATAAGTGCCATTCAGAGCCAGTTGACATCGTTATATACTGCGGGCGCTTATACTGAAATAGCAAGTTGACTTTCATGGTCGGTATGTTCTTAACCTCTCGACCAAGATAGCGCTCCATTTCATGAGCGATTGCCGTTAGGTCCACGCCTGAAAATTGTGGAGAGAGCCAGAAGGGATATCCCAGCTTTCGCCACAGAAGCCAGTTTCTAGAATGAGCAACGGAGTCCAAGCCTAAAACGCCTTCTTGCACTTGGCCAAGGGGGAAATAGATAGATGTTTTTCTATTAAGCTCATTGTTGAAGTAACTTTCGAAAGTCTTTTCTTCGAATCTCGCATCCATTCACACATTCTCTAATTTGAATAGGCATAACGCTTATTCGGCGAAAAGATCCTTATTTAAATACGGATTTTTCGCCTTTTTACATTTGATGTGTAGAACACTACATCGATTTTTTATAACTGACAATATGCTATAGGTACAGCCGGTATTTGCATTTGCTACAAATACGGGTTAATCCGTCTAATAAGTGTTGTCGATGCAAAAATATAGGCAGGAATTTTAAACGTCTACTTCTGGCTCAGAGCTGCCTGCCAGAGTAGGTTTGGCTCTGTGCCATAGTTGTGTCCCGTAAAATCTAAGCTAATAAATTTCATATTGGGCTAACTTTTGTAGGTGAAATTGCCCCACCAACTCATCATGTCTTTACGCTGTTCGAGGTATGTAGAACGGTTGTAGGCTCTCCTCACTTCGTTTTTATCGCTATGTGCAAGTGCTGACTCGATAACATCAGGATTAAAACTGGCTTCGTTAAGTGCCGTGCTCGCTATGGAACGAAGACCATGAGCAACCAACTTACCGCCATAACCTATTCGCTTTAATGCCGCATTCGCAGTTTGGCTATTCATCGGTTCTTTGGGATTGTTTCGGCTTGGGAAAACATATTGCCGGTTGGCGCTCAGAGGCCGCATAACCTCAAGAATATCGAGAGCTTGTTTCGATAAAGGAACGACATGTTCGCGCTTAGCCTTCATGCGCTCCGCTGGAATAACCCAAAGGTTTGAATCAAAATCGATCTCTGCCCATTGTGTTCCAGAAGCTTCTGACGGCCGTACAAGGGTAAGTAGTTGCCACTCGATTAAACAGCGTGTTGTGATTGAAAGATTGGACATGACTAATGAGCGCATTAGCTTTGGAAGTTCTTCCGGGCGTAACGTAGGCATATTTTGTTTCTTTGGCCTTTCAAAAGCCATACCGACACCCGAAGCAGGATTAGTGTCAATCAACCCTGTGTTGACTGCAAAAATCATGATCTCGTTGATGCGCTGCACCAACCGGCGAACTGTCTCAAGCGCGCCACGAGCTTTAATTGGCTCCAGTGCTTCAACAATTGTCCGGGCTTTAAGCGTCTGAACAGGGATCTCACCGATAGTAGGGAAGATGTCCTTTTCCAGCGATCGCCAAATATCCTTCGCGTAATCCTCGGTGACGCTTTTGCTTTTGAGCTGGAACCATCTCCCAGCAACAACTGAAAAAAGACTATCCAGTTCAATTTGCCGTTGCTCTGATACTTCCTCTTGCTGCTTCTGAGGGTCTTTCCCTTGCGCAAGCATCGAAAGATATTGGTCACGCATTTGGCGTGCTACAGCGAGCGTTAGGGCAGGGTAAGAGCCAAGGCTGAGATTTGTGCGACTGCTGCTATTTGGTCGCTGGTAGCGAAAACGCCACAGCTTTTTACCTGATGTTTTGATGAGCAGGAAAAGGCCGTCGCCATCATGCAGTGTGAAGTCTTTCTCTTGAGGTTTAGCTTTGAGGATTTCGTTATTGGTGAGGGGGCGTGTCATCCGCGCCATGACTGGTTTCCGTCCATAATTGGTACACGTTTTTGGTACACATTATAGCGTGTACCAATTCGTGTACCAATTATCTCTGGATTCAGGCGGAACGTCTCGGAAGATTACAGACACAAAAAAGCCCGCAGGGCTTGTGCCGTGCGGGCTTCTAGGACTTCTACGGATGACTCTGGAATCATCTTCGAAGGATTTTGGTGGAGCTGGCGGGAGTTGAACCCGCGTCCGAAATTACTACACCGTCGGCACTACATGCTTAGTCAGTCTTTACATTCGCCGGCCAGCTGCGGACAGACACGCCACTGACAAACTAGCCTGATTAGATTTAGTGCTTCAACCCCAGGCAAGGCATCCACACGATCTCTTTTGGGTTTGACCTCTCTTGATCCCCGTCTTAAGAGCGGAAGCTAGGGAGAGAGGGCTTCAAAGCAGGTTATTAAGCTGCTAAAGCGTAGTTTTCGTCGTTTGCGACTATTTTTTTGCGGCTTTTTACGAGGCAAACCGCCCCTCGGCATGCTCCTAAGGCTTCACAATCCCGTCGAGTCCAGAATCAGCCCCAAGAAATTTCAATACTACAGACAAGTGACGCCAAAATCCAGCGCTTAACGCTTTGAATTCTTCATAATACGCGCTTTGTCCATCTTCCATTCGCGTTCTTTCACGTCGTCACGCTTGTCGTGCTCTTTCTTACCGCGTGCCACACCGATTTTCAGTTTGGCCCAGGCATTTTTCCAGTACATCGACAGCGCAACCACGGTAAAACCTTCGCGGTTGACGCGACCGTACAGCGAATCGAGTTCGCGTTGTTTCAGCAGCAGCTTGCGGCTTCGCGTGGGATCACACACCACATGCGTCGAAGCAACCGCCAGCGGCTGGAAAGTAGAGCCGAACAGGTAAGCTTCACCATCGCGCAACAAAATGTAGCTATCGCTGATGTTAGCCTTACCGGCACGGAGTGATTTGACTTCCCATCCTTGCAACGACATACCCGCCTCGAACTCTTCTTCAATGAAGTATTCATGACGTGCGCGTTTATTGAGGGCAATAGTGGCTGAACCGGGTTTGTTAACTTTTTTCTTTGTCATAGTGCGGCGTAGTCTACATCACTCAGTTTATGGGCGCATCCCCTGTCCTGCAGGGCGGTAAAAAACACTCCATTTTAGCACAGCAAGCAAAGCCGTGAATTTTTGTTTGGTGACTGAAAATGGTATTATTCAATGGTTTTGTGATGAACAGGAACCATTATGGCCCAGATTAGTCGTTCAGCGCTGGTCCCTTATAGCGCTGAACAGATGTACCGTCTTGTGAATGACGTGGATGCTTATCCTCAGTTTCTGCCGGGCTGCACCGGCAGTCGCGTGCTGGATAACAGCGGAGATCAAATGACCGCGGCCGTTGATGTCTCGAAAGCGGGCATCAGTAAAACTTTCACTACGCGCAACACGCTGATCAGCAACCAAAGCATATTGATGCAGTTGGTTGATGGCCCGTTTCGTAAATTGACCGGCGGCTGGCATTTCACTTCATTAGGTGATGATGCCTGCAAGGTTGAGTTGAACCTCGATTTTGAGTTCACCAATATGCTGGTAGAAATGGCGTTCGGCCGCATCTTTAAAGAGCTGGCAAATAGCATGGTGCAGGCGTTCAGTCAGCGCGCAAAAGAGGTTTATCGTGCCTGATATCAGCGTGGAAGTGGTTTACGCACTGCCAGATAAGCAGTATTTGCGTGCCGTAACGCTTGAAGAAGGCGCAACCGTGGAGCAAGCGATCAAGGCTTCCGGGTTGCTGTCACTGCGTAAAGATATTGACCTGAACTCGAATAAGGTTGGGATTTATAGCCGCCCGGTAAAATTGGGTGATGCCGTCCAGGATGGTGATCGCATTGAGATCTATCGTCCGCTGATTGCCGACCCGAAAGAGTTACGGCGTCAACGCGCAGAGCGGTCAGCTGAGAAGAAATAGTCGGAATGTAAAAACGAAAAAAGGCGCTTAAGCGCCTTTTTTATTGCCGTTCACTTAGCCTTCTTTGCCTGAGAGCTTCGGCTTATTGTCGATGTTAGTCAGCGTTCCGTTGCTGTCAAAGGTCAGCGTCAGCGTTTGCTGTTTCACACCTTCATGGCCAGGTTCCTGACGGAACACGTAATACCAAACGTTGCTGCCAAACGGATCGCGCATCATCGGCGTACCGAGCGTATAGGCAACCTGCTGCTGCGTCATGCCGTTGTGAATCTTCGACACATCGTTGGCGACCAGGTAATTCCCCTGATTGATATCCGGACGATACACAACGCGCTCAAGGGTGGAACATCCAGCGGTCATCATCAACATTACTACTGCCGCGGCAGTCAGCGTTTTACAGCGCATCTATACATTCCTTTTCTGGGGCCAAACGCCTTTCAGCAGGCTATTTTTTTGCCATCAAATTCTGAACTCTGCCTGCGGCAGGCTTTATTACTCAGACGACATAACTGCCGATGATAATAAACCTTTTCGCTATTTGAAACCTCTACAGAGCAAGCATATGACCACCAGCCGGGAAAAAAGTGCGGTATCAGGCGGCTAAAAGTTCTTTAGCGTTGGCCAGCGTGTTGCGCGTCACCTCGCTGCCGCCCAGCAAACGCGCCAACTCTTGCAGACGCGCGCGTTTATCCAGCGGCTGCATATGCGTTTCTGTCATCGCACCATCGGTCTCTTTGCTGACGTAAAAGTGCTGATGACCGCAGCCGGCAACCTGCGGCAGGTGCGTGACACACATAACCTGTGTTGACTCGCCCAGCTGACGCAGCATTTGACCGACAACAGCGGCGGTTGGGCCGCTGATGCCAACATCTACTTCATCGAAGATCATTGCCGGTGTTTCCATTTTCTGTGCGGTAATCACCTGAATCGCCAGAGCGATACGCGACAGCTCACCGCCGGAAGCCACTTTGCCCAGCGGCTGGAGCGGCTGGCCTGGGTTCGTCGTAACGCGGAAATCAATGCGCGTTGCGCCATCTGCGGTGAGTTGATCGGCATTGAACTCCAGCACAATGGCAAACTGGCCGTGCGGCATTGCCAGCGTGCGCATGCTTTGCGTAATCAGCTGGCTCAATTCTTGAGCGGAATGCTCACGCAGTTGATGCAGATTTTCAGCGCTGACTAACGCGGCTTTGTGGTGAGCGACAACTTCAGACTGCAAAGTTTCCTGATCGCTCTCTTGCTGCGAAAGCAGTTCCGCTTCATCCAGTAGCTGCTGATAAAGCACCGGCAAGGTTTCAGGTGCGACATGGTGCTTACGTGCCAATGCAATCTGCCGTGACAGACGTTGCTCCAGCTCATGCAGGCGATTGGGATCGAGATCCAGACGTTCGCAGTAGTGACGCAGTTCATCGCTGGCTTCACTGAGTTGAATCGCGGCTTCCTCCAGCAGATTGAACACGCCGCTGACTTTATTATCCAGCGTCACCAGTTCGCCCAGCATGTGACGAGCGCTATAAAGAAGGCTCTGCAGGTTGGTGTCATCCCCATCGGCGAGAATTTGCAGCGCTTGCTGGCTAGTGGACAGCAACTGGCCGCTGTTCGCCAGGCGTTTATACTCTTCATCAATCTGTTCAAATTCGCCCAGCTGCGGGGCAAATTCATTGAGTTCTTTCAACTGATACTGCAGTAGCTCGCGACGGGATTCACGCTCTTGCGATAGCTGCTGATGCTGTGCCAGCGCGCGGCAACTCTGATGCCAGCGCTGATAGTGCTGGCGCATTTCAGACAGCAAATCATCGTGGGCTGCATACGCATCCAGCAGATGTTTTTGGTGATCGGATTTGAGCAGCAACTGGTGAGCATGCTGGCCGTGAATCTGAATCAGCAACTGGCCCAGTTCACGCAACTGCGACAGCGGCACCGATGTGCCGTTGATAAAGCCACGCGAACGACCATCCGCGCTAATCACACGCCGCAGCAGACACTCATTGCCTTCATCCAGCTGATTCTCCACCAGCCAGCGTTGTGCGGAAGGCGAAGCTTTGAGCTGGAAGCGGGCGCAGATATCAGCGCGGCTGGCACCCTGACGCACCATATCTGCTTCAGCGCGACCGCCCAGACACAGGCCCAACGCATCGATGGCGATAGATTTACCTGCGCCGGTTTCACCCGTGATCGCCGTCATACCACGATGAAAATCGATCTCCAGTTCACGAACGATAGCAAAGTTACTGATGGTCAGTTGTGCCAGCATAGAATCACCTGTATGTAAAAACAGATATGGTTTTACGTACAGTATATCCTGGTTTTTTATACAGTAAAGTAGTCAACGCTGATTTTCAGAACAATTTTTTAGACCAACCCAACTTTGAGCTTAATGTATTAAAATAGTTGTAATTTTTAGGATGGATAAGATTGAGATGATTGGCGCTACGGCGGATAAGGACATCTTCACCTTCCTGAATTGGCAAGGCAATCTGGCTGTCGCAACTGATCTCAAGATCGCTGCGCAGGGAAGAAAAACGCAGGCGGATGGTGCTGCTGCTGTTGATTACCAGCGGACGCGCAGAAAGCGTGTGCGGGAACATGGGCACCAGCGTAATCGCATCCAGCGACGGCGTCAGAATAGGGCCGCCCGCCGAAAGCGAATAGGCGGTGGAGCCGGTCGGCGTGGAGATAATCAAACCATCGGAACGCTGTGAAAAGGCAAACACCTCATCAATATAGACTTCGAATTCAATCATATGCGCAACTTTACCGGGATGCAGCACCACTTCATTAATGGCACTACCAATGCGCGGCGAGCACGCTTCTTTGCACACCTGCGCCTCCAGCAAGAAGCGGCTTTCGACGAAGTAATCGCCCTGCAGCACATCGTCCAGCTGCTGTTGCGCATTGTCCGGATCGAGATCGGTGAGAAAACCGAGGTTGCCACGGTTGATGCCAATCACTTTGATGTCATAGCGCGCCAGCACACGGGCAGCACCAAGCATGTTGCCATCGCCACCAACCACGACAGCTAAATCAGCGCGTTGACCAATATCCGCAAGGCTGCCGGTTTGGGCATTTTTCAAATCCAGTTCGCGCGCAATCTGCTGCTCGACAATCACCTCATAACCCTTTGCCGTTAGCCAGCGCCAGAGCATTTCATGGGTGGTTAACGCAGTAGGATGGCGCGGATGGCCGACAATCCCGATGCAGTTAAAGTGTTTGTTCATTTAGCGCGAGTTCCTTATAAGCCAAAACGGCCAGGCAATGTGATGGGTTTACTTGAAACCGTCAAACTGATCCCCATAATAAGCCAACCAGCGAGATGAATGTGCAAAACGCGGAGAAATTCATGAGTAGTAAAGAACAGAACACCCCAAACGAGCAAGTCTCAGACGAAATTCAACAGGATCAGCAGCACGTGGACGCAGAGACAACCGCTGAGGTGGATCCGCGTGATGAGCGTATCGCGCAACTGGAAGCCGAGTTAGCCGTGTCGCAAACCGGCGTGCGTGATGCACAGCTGCGTGCGCAGGCGGATATCGAAAATATTCGTCGCCGTACTGAAATGGACGTGGAAAAAGCGCATAAATTTGCGCTGGAGAAATTTGCCAACGAGCTGCTGCCCGTGATCGATAGCCTGGAGCGCGCGCTGGAAGTGGCAGACAAAGAGAACGCTGAACTGGCTTCGATGATCGAAGGTATCGAGCTGACGCTAAAGTCGCTGCTGGGCGCGGTGCGTAAGTTTGGCGTGGAAGTGGTGGGCGAAACCAATGTGCCATTCAATCCAGAGATCCATCAGGCGATGTCGATGATGGAATCAGAAGATATGGCGCCAAATCACGTGCTGATGGTGATGCAGCGCGGTTACACCCTCAATGGTCGCCTGCTGCGTCCGGCGATGGTGGCAGTGACCAAAGCCAAAGGCTAATCTGTCGCTGTAATAACAACGGCCGCTTAATGCGGCCGTTTGTTTATTAAGGCAACACCGGCATCCAGTCAATCGGTGACTGGCCCGATTGACTGAGCAGCGCATTCGCCTGCGAGAAGTGTTTACTGCCAAAAAAGCCACGATGCGCGGAGAGCGGAGAAGGGTGTGGCGCTTTCAATACATGATGACGTTGCGTATCAATGATGCTGCCTTTCTTCTGCGCATGCGAACCCCACAGCAAGAAAATTACCCCTTCGCGATGCTGATTGATGGCGCTGATGACGTTATCGGTAAAGGTTTCCCAGCCAAAGCGCGCGTGCGAATGCGCCTTACTGGCTTCCACCGTTAACACGGTGTTTAACAGCATCACGCCTTGTGTTGCCCAGCTTTCGAGAAAACCGTGCGTAGGACGCACAAAGCCAGGCATATCTTGCTCCAGCTCTTTGTACATATTCAGTAATGATGGCGGGATCGCCACGCCGGGCAGAACGGAAAAAGCCAGACCATGCGCCTGATTCGGGCCGTGATAGGGATCCTGCCCCAAAATCACCACTTTGATATCGCCCAGCTCGGTCAGCCGAAAGGCATTAAACACATCCTTCTGCGGCGGATACACCGTTACGCCGGCAGCGCGTTCATTGGCCACCGCTTTCAGCGTTTCCACGAAGTAAGGTTTCTCTTTCTCTTCAGCCAGCACGTCGTGCCAGGTCAGCTTCTCAGCCATCGTTGACTCCCTGCAAAATAGTGCGCCTAGCTTAACGTGTCGGACTCAACAGCAGAAGGATAAAAATAATTTGAATATTTACGTAAAATTTTATTTGGCGAAGTTGTTATGAATCAATTTGTTAGGTTTTCAGCGTGTAATCGTGACTGGACGAAATTGATACAGGTCAAAACGGCGCATTTCCTGCAGTGATATACCACAGCATTCCAAAACCTTATGAACCTCGCTGCCCAGTTGCGACAGCGTAAAGCCCTGGAGACCTACTATGATTACCGGTATTCAAATTACTCAGGCAAATAATTCACAGCTATTGAACTCATTCTGGCTGCTGGACGATGATAAAGCCGAAGCGCGCTGCCTGTGCGCCAAAGGGGATTTCGCAGAAGATCAGGTTGTTGCTATCAGCGATCTCGGCGAAATCGCTTACCGTGAAATTCCACTTGAGCAGAAACCGCAGGTGCGCATCGAAGGTGGTCAGCACCTGAACGTTAACGTGCTGCGCCGCGAAACGCTGGAAGATGCCGTCAATCATCCGGATAAATATCCGCAGTTGACCATTCGCGTATCTGGCTATGCCGTGCGCTTTAACGCGCTGACGCCAGAGCAGCAGCGTGACGTGATTACACGTACATTCACCGAAAGCCTGTAATTGCAGCGCTGACGAAAAGACACACAGCAATACAAGCCGCGCCAATGTTGATTGGCGCGGCTTTTTTTATCTGGCGAGTTTAAAAGAACGGTCTATAAGGCGGATGATAGCGAAAGCGCGTTTTCGCTACGCTTAAAACAAAAAAATCGCCTCAAAAGAGGCGATTAATTACAGCGAGTGCTGTTTTATTCCGCACCAGACTTTGGTGCATCGCTACCGCTTGGCTTGCGGCGTTTACCCACATTTTTGGTATCGCGATGACGTTGCTTGACGCGCGGTTTCTCTTGTTCTTTCTCTTTACGCTCTTGACGCTTCGCAAGTGCTTTTTTCGACGGTTTTCCCGTCACTTTAGCACTTGGCGCACGGCTTTCTGGACGCAGCTCATCAATCACACGCGCTTTTAACGGCTCGTTGATGTAACGGGTGATTTTACCCAGCAGCACGTGATCGTGCGCTTCAACCAGCGAGATCGCGGTACCTTTACGGCCCGCACGCGCGGTACGACCGATACGGTGCAGATAGGTATCTGCGGTGCGCGGCAAATCGTAGTTAATCACGTGCGAGATATCGTCGATGTCGATACCGCGCGCAGCAACGTCGGTGGCAATCATCACCTTCACGCGGCCATCATTCATACGCTTGATGGCTTCGTTACGGTTGACCTGCACCATTTCGCCTTCGAGATAGCTGGTGCGGATGCCCGCTTCATGAAGCCAGGTAACCAGCTCATGCAGGCGCTCACGTTTGCGCACAAACACAATGACGCGCGTGGCATCTGGCTGTTTCAACAGGTGAATCAGCAGCTTGTTCTTATGCTCTAAATTATCGGCGCGGTAATACCATTGCTGGATTTTTTTGCGTTCGCTTTTGCTTGGGTCGGCCTCAATAAACACAGGCTCGTTGAGCAAACGCTCGGCGAAGTCTTTGATGTGCTCACCTTCCAGCGTCGCCGAGAACAGCAGCGTCTGTTTGCGCCAGCGGGTTTCTGCGGCGATGGTTTCGATGTCCTGCGCAAAGCCCATATCGAGCATGCGGTCAGCTTCATCAAGAATCAGCGTTTCTACGGCGCGGCAGTCAAAGTTCTCTTCTTTGATGTACTGCAGCAAACGGCCGGTGGTCGCGACGACGATGTCCTGGTTTTCACTGAACACTTCGGCATGGTTCATATACGCCACGCCCCCGGTGATGGTGGCGATATCCAGATGCGTGTGTTTAGCCAGCTCGCGCGCGTGATCGGCAACCTGCATCGCCAGTTCGCGCGTTGGGGTGATGATCAGAATGCGTGGTGGGCCTGATTTCTTGCGCGGGAAATCGAGCAAATGCTGTAAAGCGGGCAGCAAAAACGCTGCAGTTTTCCCCGTCCCGGTTGGAGCCGAACCCAGAACGTCACGGCCTTCCAGCGCGGCAGGAATGGTCTCGGCCTGAATAACAGTAGGGCGAGTGAAGCCTTTTTCCTGCAAAGCTTGTAGCAGGCTTTCGTCGAGTTCGAGTTCGGAGAATGTGGTTACGGTCATGGTCTACCTCAGTTTGGGGCGCTGATTATAGACAGAACGAATATAATCTTCATCTGTTTGTGTAGGTATTACCGGCGCAGGTGAATTCCCATCGCCACCACGTTACACTTCCGGCAGTAAAAAATTCAATGGTAGTGAAGTATGTCTCAGGACCAGCCGCACGCGCGGCCGACGTTAAGAAAAGACGGTTTTACCTTTAAGCAATTTTTCGTGGCGCACGATCGCTGTGCGATGAAAGTCGGCACCGATGGCGTGTTAATCGGGGCCTGGGCGCCAGTAGCCGGCGCGCGTCGCGTCCTCGATATTGGCTGCGGCAGTGGCTTGATTGCGCTGATGCTGGCGCAACGTACAGCAGATTCGGTAGAGATTGATGCCGTCGAACTGGAAGCCAGCGCAGCGCAGCAGGCGCAGGAAAATATGCAGGCTTCGCCGTGGGCGGATCGCATCCACGTCCACCATCAGGATATTGTCAGCTGGAGCGAACAGTGTGAAAAACGCTTCTCGCTCATCGTCAGTAATCCACCTTTTTTCGCGCCCGGTATGGCAAGCGGCAGTGTCGCGCGCGATACCGCGCGCAGCACCGCCACGCTCGACCATCTGACGCTGCTGCGTTGTGCCGCCCAGTTGATTGAAGAAGAAGGGCTATTTTGCGTGGTGCTGCCGGCTGAAGCTGGCGAAGCATTGATTTCACTGGCGCTGGCGGATGGCTGGCATTTGCGTTATCGCTACGATGTCGCCGCCTATGCGCAGCGCCCGCCGAATCGCGTGGTGTTAGGTTTTTCGCCCTCCGCCGGCGAAACCTTGCTGGAACGTCTCGCCATTCGTGATGAAGATAAAAGCTATTCAGCCGACTGGCTCAGCCTGGTGAAAGACTTTTACCTGTTCCGCTAGCTTCGGGCTGCAGGATGGTCGGTAACGCTTCATCCAGCAGATCGGGATTGTCGAGGGTAAAGTGTAACCCTCGGCTCTCCTTGCGCTCCAGCGCACAGCGCACCATCAGTTCGGCGACCTGCACCAGATTGCGCAGCTCAAGAAGATTGTTAGAGAGGCGGAAGTGCGCGTAGTACTCGTCAATCTCCTGTTGCAGCAAATTAATGCGCCGCAGTGCGCGCTCCAGACGCTTGGTAGTACGCACAATTCCCATGTAATCCCACATGAATAATCGCAGTTCATGCCAGTTATGCTGGATTACTACGCGCTCATCGGCATCATCAACGCGGCTTTCATCCCACGCGGGCAGATGTTCTACCGCCGCGATGTCCGGCAAGCGGGCGATCATATCTTCAGCAGCAGACCAACCGTAAACCAGGCACTCGAGCAGGGAGTTGGACGCCATGCGGTTTGCGCCATGTAAGCCGGTGTAACTCACTTCGCCAATCGCATACAGTCCGTCAACATCTGTACGGCCTTGCTGATCGACCATCACGCCGCCGCAAGTGTAATGCGCGGCTGGCACAATCGGAATCGGCTGTTTAGTGAGATCGAGGCCAAAGGTCAGCAATTTTTCGTAAATCATCGGGAAGTGCGCGCGCACAAAGCTTTCCGGCTGGTGGCTAATGTCGAGATACATGCAATCGACGCCCAGCCGTTTCATCTCATGGTCAATGGCGCGCGCCACAATATCGCGCGGTGCCAGCTCGGCACGCTCATCAAAGTCAGGCATAAAGCGAGTGCCGTCAGGACGCAACAGCCAGGCACCTTCACCGCGCAGCGCTTCAGTCAGCAGGAAGTTTTGCGCTTGTGGATGGAATAAACAGGTGGGATGGAATTGATTAAATTCGAGGTTCGCTACGCGGCAACCGGCGCGCCACGCCATGGCAATGCCATCGCCAGAGGCCACGTCCGGATTGGTGGTGTACTGATAGACTTTTGCTGCGCCGCCGGTGGCTAACACCACGGCGCGCGCGCGGCAGGTTTCCACCTGTTCACGTTTACGGTTCCAGATCCACGCGCCAACTACGCGGCGCTTGCCGGGCAGGCCAAGCTTATCGGAAAGGATCAAATCCACCGCATTGGTGCGTTCAATAATGCGGATGTTAGGATGGCTCAGCGCCTGGCTTACCAGCGTGGTTTCCACCGCGCGGCCAGTGGCATCGGCGCTATGCAGAATGCGGCGATGGCTGTGCCCACCTTCGCGCGTGAGGTGGTAACGCGCTTCACCCTCAGCCTGCGGCTCTTTATCGAAGGCAACGCCGTTATCAATCAGCCACTGCACGCAGTGACGCGCGTTGCTGGCGATAAAGCTCACCGTATCGCGGTCGCACAAGCCGGCGCCCGCAACCAGCGTGTCTTCAACGTGTGATTCGATGCTGTCCGTTTCATCAAACACCGCCGCAATCCCGCCCTGCGCATACAGCGTTGAGCCCTCATTCACCTGCGCTTTACTCAGCACGGTAACCTGATAATGCGGCGCTAAGCGCAGCGCTAACGATAAACCTGCCGCACCGCTGCCGACGATGAGGACATCACACTGATATTCCGGGAGAGAAGTCATGATGTTTAATTTACTAAACAAAAGGTGGCTTGAGCATAAGCCGTGATGGGGGTGCTGTGAAGTATTTTGAACCAACTGCGCGGAAAAATTATTCAGCGGGTAGAGATAGTAGCGTGAATTCAGTGAGTTAACTCTGAAATTAGGCACAATGTGTTTTTTATATCAAACACTCTGAAAATTCAGGGAATAAAGGTGAAAATGACGGCGTCATAAGGTACTCTGCCAGCGATTATCGGTGCCGCAAAAGACACCACCAGCGTGGCAAGTCGCTACACTGAAAGACAATCAACAACAATGATGTCGTGGTTCCGATACGGAAAATTCTGGTCGTAGTGAACTTCGGGCCAAAGGGCCACTCTAAGCGCATGCTTGCTCAGAATAATGAGATGTGCTGGCAGTTCACTTACGCATAAAAAAGTTTTGGGGAGATATTACCTCGGATGAGCGAGCAGTTAACGGATCAGGTTCTCGTTGAGCGGGTTCAGAAGGGAGATCAAAAGTCCTTTAATTTACTGGTGATTCGATACCAGCATAAAGTGGCGAGCCTGGTTTCACGCTATGTTCCGTCAGGCGATGTGCCTGATGTGGTTCAGGAATCTTTTATTAAAGCGTATCGCGCACTGGAATCGTTCCGTGGCGACAGCGCCTTTTATACATGGCTGTACCGCATTGCGGTAAACACAGCGAAAAATTATCTGGTTGCTCAGGGGCGACGTCCTCCATCCAGTGATGTGGATGCTATCGATGCGGAAAATTTCGAAAGTGCGGGTGCACTGAAAGAAATTTCGAACCCTGAGAACTTAATGTTGTCTGAAGAACTGAAACAAATCGTCTTTCGTACCATTGAGGCGCTTCCCGAAGATCTTCGTATGGCCATTACCCTCAGGGAATTGGATGGTCTGAGTTACGAAGAGATTGCCGTCATCATGGATTGTCCGGTCGGTACCGTACGTTCGCGTATCTTCCGTGCACGAGAGGCTATTGATAATAAAGTTCAACCGCTTATCCAACGTCAGTGATAACGGCTACTGGAAGGGTACCAAGGCATGCAGAAAGAAAAACTTTCCGCTTTAATGGATGGTGAAACTTTAGATAACGAGCTGTTGGCATCGTTGTCGAAGGATGCGGATCTTCAGCACAGCTGGGAAAGCTACCATCTCATTCGCGACACCTTACGCGGTGATATCGGAGAAGTGCTGCATTTTGATATCTCCGCACGTGTGGCGGCGGCCATCGAAAACGAGCCGGCACGCAAAGTCACTTCGCTGATCCCTGAAGCGCAGCCTGAACCAGCACGCTACGAGAAGATGCCGTTCTGGCGTCGTGGTGGCAGTTGGGCGGCACAGCTGACGCAAGTTGGTGTGGCTGCGTGCGTCTCACTGGCGGTGATTGTCGGTGTTCAGCACTACAACAGCTCTCCAACCGGCAGCGCGACTGAAGCGTCCGATTCACCGGCATTCAACACCTTGCCGATGATGGGTAAAGCGTCTCCGGTCAGCTTAGGCGTGCCTTCTGAAGCCTTCGACACCAACAGCTCTAATCAGCAGGTGCAGGAACAGCGTCGCCGCGTGAATGCCATGCTGCAGGATTATGAACTGCAACGTCGTCTGCATGCCGATCAGGTTCAGTTTGAGAAAAACGATCCGCAACAGGCTCAGGCTAATGTTCCCGGAAATCAGTCGTTAGGAACTCAGCAGCAGTAATGAAGCAGCTTTGGTGTGCCGTTAGCCTGCTGGCAGGCAGCCTGTTTTGCTCATCTATCGCCTCGGCGCAGACCTCTGCGTCCGGGGCGTTGTTGCAACAGATGGAGCAGGCAAGCCAGAACCTCAACTACGAATTTGCCTACATCAATGTCTCGCGTCTCGGCATTGAATCTCTGCGTTATCGTCACGCGGTTATCGACAATCGTATCTTCGCCCAACTGTTGCAGATGGACGGGCCGCGCCGTGAAGTGATTCAGCGCGGGAACGACATCAGCTATTTCGAGCCGGGATTAGATCCCTTCTCGCTGCCGGGCAATCACATCATCGATGCTTTACCTGGTTTGATGTTCGCCGACTTCTCCCGTTTGGGTGAGGCCTACGATTTCATTCCGGTGGGCCGTTCGCGCATGGCCGATCAGATGTGCGAAGTGGTGCGCATCGTGTCACGTGATGGCACGCGTTACAGCTATGTCGTGTGGCTGGATGTGGACACTAAATTGCCGCTGCGTATCGATCTGCTTGATCGGGACGGTGAAACGCTGGAACAGTTCCGCGTCATCAGCTTTGCCGTCGATGAAGGCGTACGCAATCTGATGCAAGGGCTGGAGAAGGCCAACTTGCCGCCATCGCTGTCGTTACCGGCCGGTGACAAAGTGGAACTCAGCTGGCAGCCAAACTGGCTTCCGGCGGGCATGAAACTGATCTCGCAAAGTCGCCGCGATATCCCGTCGATGAACAAAACTGTCGAATCGCGCCTGTACAGCGATGGCCTGTTTAGCTTCGCCATCAACGTTACGCCAGCAGATAAAAGCAGCAGCGTGCAGGCATTGCGCACTGGACGTCGCACGGTGCAGACAGAAGTGCGCAATAATAACGAAATCACGGTGGTGGGCGAGTTACCGCCAGCCACTGCCAAACGTATTGCGGACAGCATAGATTCGGGTTCACCAAAATGATGAAAGAATGGGCCACCGTGGTGGCGTGGAAAGAAGGCATTGCCACTCTGCACACGGAAGCGAAAACGTCTTGTAACAGCTGCTCGGCGCGTAAAGGCTGCGGCAGCCATGCGCTTAATCAGCTGGGGCCGAAAAATGCCCACGTGATGACTATCGCCAGCGCGGAGCCGTTGCAACCCGGCCAGCGCATTGAGTTAGGCATCCGCGAAAGCAGCCTGCTGGGCTCTGCCTTGCTGGTTTACATGACGCCGCTGTTTGGCCTGTTTTTAGTGGCTGGCATCTTCCAGATGCTGTTCGCCAGCGATCTGGCTGCGGCCTGTGGCGCGCTGTTGGGCGGCATTGGCGGCTTTATCGTGGCGAAAGGGGTATCCAAACTCTTCGGCGATCGCGAGGCTTTCCAGCCGGTGATTCTCAGCGTTGCGTTACCGCCTGATGCGTTGCGCGTGGAAAGCGAAGCTTGATCCCCGTCCAGGCCGCGTTTGATGCGGCCTTTCCCAATCAGCTTAACCGCTGAAATCTGTTGCGATTCCCCACAGTTCCATTCTTTAACGCGCGGCGTTAACAGTGTAATATGCGTCGTCATTAATGAGGCCGACAGGGTTCCGGGTTAAGCTCACTTTCCTGAATGTGTTCGTGCTCAAGTTTCCCACTGATTTTCTACGTGAAGATATTCATATAAATGAAGCACATACGAAATTTCTCCATCATCGCTCACATTGACCACGGCAAATCAACGCTCTCTGACCGTTTGATTCAAATTTGTGGTGGCCTGAGCGATCGTGAGATGGCGGCGCAGGTTCTGGATTCCATGGATCTGGAACGCGAGCGCGGCATTACCATCAAAGCGCAGAGCGTGACGCTCGATTACAAAGCGCAGGACGGTGAAACTTACCAGCTCAATTTTATCGATACTCCCGGTCACGTTGACTTCTCGTATGAAGTTTCCCGCTCGCTGGCGGCGTGTGAAGGAGCATTGCTGGTGGTCGATGCAGGGCAGGGCGTTGAAGCTCAGACGCTGGCAAACTGCTACACCGCAATGGAAATGGATCTGGAAGTGGTACCGGTACTGAACAAAATCGACCTGCCTGCCGCCGATCCAGAACGTGTAGCGGAAGAGATTGAAGATATCGTCGGCATTGACGCGACCGATGCGGTGCGTTGCTCGGCGAAAACCGGCGTGGGCGTACCCGACGTGCTGGAACGTCTGGTGCGTGACATCCCGCCGCCAGAAGGCGATCCGGAAGGCCCGCTGCAGGCGCTGATCATCGATTCCTGGTTCGATAACTACCTTGGCGTGGTATCGCTGATTCGTATTAAGAACGGCACGCTGCGTAAAGGTGACAAAGTTAAAGTCATGAGCTCCGGTCAAAGCTACAACGCTGACCGTCTCGGCATCTTCACGCCGAAGCGTGTTGATCGCAACGAGCTGAACTGCGGTGAAGTAGGCTGGCTGGTGTGTGCGATTAAAGACATCCTCGGCGCACCGGTGGGCGATACGCTAACCTTGCAGCGCAATCCGGCGGAGAAAGTGTTGCCTGGCTTCAAGAAAGTGAAGCCACAGGTTTACGCCGGTCTGTTCCCAATCAGTTCTGACGACTATGAAGCGTTCCGTGATGCGCTGGGCAAATTGAGCCTGAACGATGCGTCACTGTTCTACGAGCCAGAGAGCTCAACGGCGCTGGGCTTCGGTTTCCGCATCGGCTTCCTTGGTCTGCTGCACATGGAGATCATTCAGGAACGTCTGGAGCGTGAATACGATCTGGATCTGATCACCACTGCACCAACCGTAGTGTATGAAGTGGAAACCACCGACGGTGAAACTATCTATGTTGATAGCCCGTCGAAGCTGCCACCGCTGAATAATATTGCCGAGCTGCGTGAGCCGATTGCTGAGTGTCACATGCTGCTGCCGCAGGAGTTCCTCGGCAACGTCATTACGCTGTGTATTGAAAAACGTGGCGTGCAAACCAACATGGTTTACCACGGCAAGCAGGTTGCGCTGACGTATGAGATCCCGATGGCGGAAGTGGTTCTTGACTTCTTCGACCGTCTGAAATCAACCTCGCGCGGTTATGCTTCGCTGGATTACAACTTCAAACGTTTCCAGACCTCTGACATGGTGCGTGTCGACGTGATGATTAACTCAGAACGTGTTGATGCGCTGGCGCTGATTACTCACCGTGATAACTCACAATATCGTGGCCGCGACCTGGTGGAGAAGATGAAAGATCTGATCCCACGTCAGCAGTTCGATATTGCGATTCAGGCGGCAATCGGCAACCACATTATCGCTCGCTCAACGGTAAAACAGCTGCGTAAAAACGTCCTGGCGAAATGCTATGGCGGTGACGTGAGCCGTAAGAAGAAACTGTTGCAGAAGCAGAAAGACGGTAAGAAGCGAATGAAGCAGGTCGGCAACGTTGAGCTGCCGCAGGAAGCATTCCTTGCCATTCTGCATGTCGGTAAAGACAGCAAATAAGGATTTTTAATGGCTAACATGTTCGCCCTGGTTTTAGTGATCGCAACGCTGATCACTGGCGTTATCTGGTGTATCGATCGCTTTAAATGGGCACCGGCGCGTCGTGCGAAGCAGGCTGCCGCGCAAGCGCAGGCCGGCAACGCACTCGACAGTAAAACGCTGGCGAAAGTAGCCGCGCAGCCGGGTTGGGTTGAAACCACCGCATCGGTGTTCCCGGTGCTGGCGGTGGTGTTGATCGTGCGTTCGTTTATTTTTGAGCCGTTCCAGATTCCCTCGGGCTCAATGATGCCAACGCTGCTTATTGGTGACTTCATCCTCGTGGAGAAGTTTGCTTACGGTATTAAAGATCCGATTACCCAAACCACACTGATCCCAACTGGCCATCCGCAGCGCGGTGATGTCGCGGTATTCAAATACCCGAAAGATCCCAGCGTGGACTACATCAAGCGCGTGATTGGCTTGCCGGGCGATAAAGTGGTGTTTGATCCTTACAGCAAAACCCTGACCATCAATCCGGGTTGCAGCAGCGGCAGTTGCGACACGGCGCTGCCAGTGACTTACACTAACGTTGAGCCAAGCAACTTCATTCAAACCTTCAGCGGCTTTGATGGCAATGAAACCGGCAACGGCTTCTTCCAGGCGCCGCAGGGCGAAACCATGAAGGGCGGCCTGCGTCTCGGCACCCGCAAAGAGACATTGGGCAACGTAACGCACGATATCTTGCTGGTAAACGAAGCGCAAAGTCAGGCAAGCATGTATTATCAGCAGCCGGGCCAGCCGCAATCGACCTGGATTGTGCCGCAAGGGCAATATTTCATGATGGGTGATAACCGCGATAACAGCGCCGACAGCCGCTACTGGGGCTTTGTGCCCGAGAAGAATCTGGTCGGCAAAGCGGTGGCCATCTGGATGAGCTTCGAGAAACAAGAAGGACAGTGGCCGACCGGCGTGCGCTTTAGCCGCATTGGTGGGATTCACTAATTAGCTTCAAAAAAGGTTGGCCTCTCTTTCGGGAGGCCAGTGCACACGAAACAGACCAGGTTGGAACCTCAGCCCTGTTTCGTATGCAGTGATAGGCGCACAGAACAACTGGAATAGCATGAACCCCATCGTCATTAACAAGCTGCAGCGCAAACTGGGCTACACTTTTACTCATCCGGATTTATTGCAGCAGGCACTGACGCATCGTAGCGCCAGTAGCAAACACAATGAACGTCTTGAATTTCTTGGCGATTCTATTCTCAGCTACGTGATTGCCAATGCGCTCTATCACCGCTTCCCGCGTGTGGATGAAGGCGACATGAGCCGTATGCGTGCCACGCTGGTGCGCGGCAATACGCTGGCGGAGATGGCGCGAGAGTTCGACCTTGGCGAATGTTTACGCCTCGGTCCGGGCGAGCTGAAAAGCGGCGGTTTCCGTCGTGAATCGATCCTCGCGGATACCGTTGAAGCCTTAATTGGCGGCATCTTCCTCGATAGCAGCATTCAAACCGTCGAAAAGTTAATTCTCGACTGGTATCACTCACGACTGGAACAGATCAGTCCGGGCGATAAGCAAAAAGATCCGAAAACGCGCCTGCAGGAGTATTTGCAGGGACGTCATCTGCCGCTGCCGTCGTATTTGGTGGTGCAGGTGCGTGGCGAAGCCCACGATCAGGAATTCACCATTCACTGTCAGGTGAGTGGCATGGCAGAACCGGTGGTGGGCATTGGCTCCAGCCGCCGTAAAGCCGAGCAAGCAGCCGCCGAACAGGCGTTAATTAAGCTTGGCCTCGAATAAATAGTCACATTGCAGCGTCGAAAGCGGCGCTGCCCAAGTCAGGACTCGAAT
Organism: Pantoea sp. y20; assembly: GCF_054903455.1. Lineage (NCBI taxonomy): Bacteria > Pseudomonadati > Pseudomonadota > Gammaproteobacteria > Enterobacterales > Erwiniaceae > Pantoea > Pantoea sp. y20. Next base: position 3,121,844 of record NZ_CM142816.1, on the reverse strand, counting down.
GAGCGAACTCGAAACATATAGCGGCTTTGTCGCGATTGTAGGCCGACCAAACGTCGGTAAATCCACTTTGCTGAACCAGTTGCTGGGGCAGAAAGTGTCGATCACGTCGCGCAAGCCGCAAACCACGCGTCACCGTATTATGGGCATCCACACCGAAGGCGCTTATCAGGCGATCTACGTGGATACGCCAGGGCTGCACATGGAAGAGAAACGGGCGATCAACCGCCTGATGAACCGTGCCGCCAGCAGCTCCATTGGTGACGTTGAGCTGGTGATCTTTGTGGTTGAAGGCACGCGCTGGACACCAGACGACGAGATGGTGCTCAACAAGCTGCGTGATAACAAAGTTCCGGTGGTATTGGCGATCAATAAAGTCGACAACATCCAGGACAAGAGCATTCTGTTACCGCATCTGCAGTTCCTTAGCCAGCAGATGAACTTCCTTGAAATCGTCCCTATCTCAGCGGAAAGCGGCAAAAATGTCGACGCGATTGCGGCGATTGCGCGCAAATGCCTGCCAAAATCTGAGCATCATTTCCCGGAAGATTATGTCACCGACCGCTCGCAGCGCTTTATGGCGTCTGAGATCATCCGTGAAAAGTTAATGCGCTTCCTGGGTGCAGAACTGCCTTACTCCGTTACCGTAGAAATTGAGCAGTTTGTTTCGAACGATCGCGGCGGCTACGACATCAATGGCCTGATCCTTGTTGAGCGCGAAGGCCAGAAGAAAATGGTCATCGGTAATAAAGGCGCCAAGATCAAAACCATCGGCATTGAATCGCGTAAAGACATGGAAGAGATGTTTGAAGCGAAAGTGCATCTCGAACTGTGGGTTAAAGTGAAATCGGGCTGGGCGGACGATGAACGTGCGCTGCGCAGCTTAGGTTACTCTGACGAAGGTTAAGTAATGGAAGGCTGGCAACGCGCCTTTGTGCTGCATAGTCGCCCTTACAGCGAAACCAGCCTACTCCTCGATCTGTTCAGCGAAAGCGAAGGGCGCGTCCGCGTCCTTGCCAAAGGCGCCCGCTCGCGCCGCTCCCAATTAAAAGGTGCACTGCAACCCTTTACGCCACTGCTGGTACGCTGGGGCGGACGCGGTGACGTCAAAACGCTGCGCAATGCCGAAGCCGTTTCGCTGGCATTGCCGCTCAGCGGCATTACGCTCTATTGCGGGCTCTACGTCAACGAGCTGCTGTCGCGCGTGCTGGAGCAGCAAATTCCCTTCTCTGATATGTTCTTTGATTACCTGAATTGCATCCAAACGCTGGCGGCAGGCAACGGCTCGCCTGAACCGGCACTGCGCCGCTTTGAGCTGGCGCTGCTCGGGCATCTCGGTTACGGCGTGGATTTTCTGCACTGTGCCGGCAGCGGCGAAGAGGTGGCTGATGGCATGACCTACAGCTACCGGGAAGAGAAGGGTTTTATCGCCAGTTTGGTGGTCAATCAACGCAGCTTTACCGGCCGCCAGCTGCGTGCGTTGTGGGAGCGCGAATTCCCGGATGCTGATACGCTGCGCGCCGCTAAACGCTTTACGCGTATGGCGCTCAAACCCTATCTTGGCGGCAAGCCGCTGAAGAGTCAGGAACTGTTTCGCCAGTTTGTGCCAAAAAAGAAACCCGATGTGGCAAACGACTAGCGCTGGTCGTACCGCCTGATATATTCAGCGCGGTACACTGCAAACACACTGAACACATTTAAGGATTGTCATGGCTGAGTTGCTGTTAGGCGTCAACATTGACCACATTGCCACCGTACGTAACGCACGTGGTACAAACTATCCCGATCCGGTGCAGGCCGCGTTTGTTGCTGAGCAGGCCGGCGCTGACGGCATTACCGTGCATCTGCGTGAAGATCGCCGTCACATCACCGATCGCGATGTACGCATTTTGCGTGACACCATCCAGACGCGCATGAATCTGGAGATGGCGGTAACGGACGAGATGATCGACATTGCCTGCGAAATCAAGCCGCACTTCGTTTGTCTGGTGCCGGAAAAGCGTCAGGAAGTGACCACCGAAGGCGGGCTGGATGTGGCGGGTCAGCAGGATAAAATCAATGCGGCGGTGCGCCTGTTAAGCGACGCCGGCATTCTGGTGTCACTGTTTATCGATGCCGATCACCGCCAGATTGAAGCGGCGGTTGCCAGTGGCGCGCCTTATATCGAAATTCACACCGGTGCCTATGCCGAAGCGCCCGAAGGTCTCGCGCGCCAGGCTGAGCTGTCGCGCATCCGCAAAGCCGCGACTTTCGCCGCCAGCCTCGGCCTGAAAGTGAATGCCGGCCACGGTTTGACTTACCACAACGTGCAGCCGATTGCTGAATTGCCGGAGATGCATGAGCTGAATATCGGCCATGCGATTATAGGCCGCGCGCTGTTCAGCGGTTTGGCCGATGCGGTCAGCGAAATGAAGCTGCTGATGCGGGAAGCGCGTCGCTAATGGCGATTCTCGGACTCGGCAGCGATATCGTAGAGATCGAGCGCATTGCTGGCGTCATTGAGCGCTCCGGCGACCGTCTGGCGCGTCGCGTATTAAGCGAAGCCGAGTGGCAGCAATATCAGGCGCACCAGCAACCGGTGCGCTTTCTGGCTAAGCGTTTTGCGGTGAAAGAGGCGGCAGCGAAAGCGTTTGGCACCGGCATTCGCGGTGGCCTGGCCTTCAATCAGTTCGAAGTGTACAACGATGCGCTGGGCAAACCGGGATTACGTTTCTTTGAGCAGGCCAGGGTGATTGCCAGCCAGCTCGGCGTGAAGCATGTGCATGTGACGTTAGCAGATGAACGCCATTACGCCTGCGCAACGGTGATTATCGAGAACTAAGGGTGTGCAACACCACAAACTTCTCCCACAGCGCCTCGCGGCTTTCCGGGTGCTGTGGATCGGTAATGATGGTGTTATCAATCGGACAGACGCTTTGGCAGGTCGGCATATCATAATGGCCCACGCACTCGGTGCAGCGGTCGACATCAATTTCATAGATCGCGTCACCTAAGCTGATTGCCTGGTTTGGGCATTCAGGTTCGCACATATCGCAATTGATGCATTTAGTGGTGATGAGCAAGGCCATAGCAGAAGTCCAATAACAGCAGAAAAGGCGCGGCTATTATACGCGCCTGATCTCATCAGACCAGCTTTTTCACCAACGCTTCGCTGTGGCGAATGTGGCTGGAGGCGCGTTCAGGATCGTTTTGTACCAGCGCCATAAACAGCAGATCGGTCAACGCCAGCTGCGCGCTGGTCGACGAGATCGCCGCACTGCGCGTGCTCTGCTCTTCCGCCACGGTGTAGAGGCAAACCGTGGCGCACTGCTGCAGAGCATTCGGCGTAAAGCCGGTAAAGGCCAGCACATCGGCACCGACCTGCGCCGCTTCCTGCGCCGCCAGATTGATTTCGCGACGTTCGCCAGTATAGGAAATCGCCAGCAGCACATCGCCCGGCGCCATCGCTTGCACGCTGGCGAGCAAAGCGTGCATATCCTGCTCCGCCACCGCATTGATGCCGATCTTCATCAGCTTCCACGAAAAATCTTTCGCCACTAAACCGGACGCGCCGATGCCAACCAGCAAAATCCGATTGGCATTTTTCAGCAGCTGCAAGGTTTGCAGCAGCTTCTCTTCGCTATTGATGTCCAGCGTGGCGCGGATCGCCGAGATCTTTTCGGTCAGCAGCTTTTCGCCGACCACTTTCAGCGGATCGTCGCTGAGAATATGGTTATGCACGGTAATCGCATCGCGATCGGCCATCGATTCGCTCAGCGCCAGCTTCAGCGCTGGAAACCCTTTGTAGCCCAGCTTCTGGGCAAACTTCACCACGCTGGACTGGCTAACGCCCGATTCCTCAGCGAGTTTTTGTGAACTGAGATGCCGTGCACGATCCGGCTGCGACAGCAAAAAATCCGCCAGCCGGCGCTCATTTAGCGCCAGTCGAGGGTAGAGCTGACGAATGCGCAGCAATGAACTCATGGTTCGATCCTTAATTCCTTTATCCGCAAACAGCGCGTAAACGCGAAGAATAAACTATTCAAATGGCATTGTAGTCACTGGAATTAAAAATAGCAGCTTTCGCCCTGAACGCCGAAGCTGGCTACACTGTAGTGCAGAAACCACGAAGGATAGAGAAGGAGTGCTGTTTGACAAAGGGTACACAACGACGCGTGGTGTTTTTCGATCTCGATGGCACGCTGCATCAGCAAGACATGTTTGGCACCTTTATGCGCTATCTGCTGCGACGTCAGCCGATCAATCTGCTGCTGGTGGTGCCGCTGTTACCGGTGATTGGTCTTGGCATGCTGATCAAAGGCCGCGCCGCACGCTGGCCAATGAGTTTGTTACTGTGGGCGATTACCTTTGGCCACAGCGAAAAACGTCTGCGCCAGCGTGAGGCGGAATTCGCTGAGTGGTTCCGCCAGCGTGTTACTGCGTTTCCGGTGGTGCAGCAGCGGCTCACCGACTATCTCAGCAGCAGCGATGCCGATGTCTGGCTGATTACCGGTTCGCCGCAGTCGCTGGTGGAGCAAGTCTATTTCGACTCGGCCTTCCTGCCGCGCGTACAGCTGATTGCCAGCCAGATGAAACCGGGCCGCGGCGGACGTTTGCTGTCGATGCGCTGCCTCGGCCATGAAAAGGTGGCACAGCTGGAGGAGAAAATCGGCACGCCGCTGCAACTGTATAGCGGCTATAGCGACAGCAAACAGGACAACCCGCTGCTGTTCTTCTGTCAGCACCGCTGGCGCGTCACGCCGCGCGGTGAGCTGCAACAGCTGGAATAACGCTTCGATTCCGGCAGCAGCATCGCTATAATGCGCCGCCTTTATTGCCCGCAGGAGTTGCCCGGTGAACCCACAAACTGATGAATATTGGATGCGTTATGCGCTGGAACTGGCGAAGCGCGCGTGGGAGCAGGGCGAAGTGCCGGTTGGTGCGGTGCTGGTGCAGGGCGACAAGGTGATTGGCGAGGGCTGGAACCGGCCGATTGGTCAGCACGATCCCACCGCACATGCCGAGATTATGGCGCTGCGTCAGGGCGGCAAAGTACTGGAAAACTATCGTCTGCTGGATACCACGCTCTACGTCACGCTGGAACCCTGCGTGATGTGCGCCGGTGCGATGGTGCATGGCCGCATCACGCGGCTGGTGTACGGCGCTAAAGATGAGAAAACCGGCGCGGCCGGTTCACTGCTGGATGTGATTGGTCATCCCGGCATGAATCATCAAATTCAGATTGATTGCGGTGTGCTGGCGGAAGAGTGTGCCGGGATGCTGAGTGACTTCTTCCGCATGCGTCGCGAGCAGAAGAAGGCGCTGCGTCAGGCGCAGCGCACCGGTTAATTCATCGCAATTTTCGGTTCGACCGCCGGGTAACCGGCGCCTAACTCCGCTTCCAGTGCCGACTGCTGCGCTAAACGCTTCTCCTGTTCCTGCAAATATCCCACCAAACTGATCTGATATTTACGGATATTCTCCACGTAGTTATAAGCTTCGTGGCCGCGCGCGTAGCCGTAGGTGGTTTGCGTGTAGTAGCGCTTCTGGCTCAACATCGGCAAACGCAGCTTCACGTCGGCCCAGCTGTCTGGATTGCCGCCCTGTTTCGCCGTCAACTTGCGTACGTCCAGCATGTGCGCGTAGCCCATGTTATATGCCGCCAGCGCGAACCAGATACGTTCATCTTCAGGAATCGTTTCCGGGACTTTCTCCATCATGCGCTTGAGATATTCGCTGCCGCCGCGAATGCTCTGTTCGGGATCGAGGCGATCGTTAACGTCAAGGCTGTCGGCGGTATTACGCGTCAACATCATCATGCCGCGCACGCCGGTTGGCGATGTGGCCTGCGGATTCCAGTGCGACTCCTGATAAGATATTGCCGCCAGTAAACGCCAATCCATGCTGGCGGAATATTTCTCAAACAGCGGTTTGATATCCGGCAAAGTGTTATCAATGGCGCGCAGGAAGGTGCGGGTATCAACGTAATCGAAGGTGCCAACGTGGCCGAGATACTTCTCTTCCAGCCGCGCCATCGTGCCTTCCTCGCCCATCTGGCTGTAGAAGTCGAGCATCGCCGCACTCAGGCTGTCGTCTTCGTTACGCGGTAAATACCAGGTGACCGGCTCTTCGTCAGTCACATCAAACGCCACCGCCAGCTGCGGATGAATGCGCTGCAGCAGGCCGATGGTGACCGAATCGCCCACCGTGTAATCGAGTTTGCCGTCAGCAACCGCTTCAAGCAGCGCTTTCTGACCCTGATCGGTGGAGATCGCCCAGTCGAGATCGGGATAGCTGTCAGCTTTGGCGGAACGTAAAGTTGACAGATATGCCGAACCGGACTGCACAATCAGGCGGCCTTTGAGATCGCCGAGATTCTTCGGACGAGGCTTATCGATGCGGTACACCAGCTGCTGGGACACCGAATAGTAGCTCGGGCCACTTTGGTAGTGCGCGAGGCGCTCGCTGTTGTAGATCAAGCCGGCCGCCAGCAAATCCGCTTTACCGTCATCGAGGTCGTCAAACAGATCGCCGAGATTAGGACGCACCTCAACTTCCAGTTTTACGCCAAGGTAATCGGCGAAGCGCTTCGCCAGCTCGTAATCCATACCGGCTGGTGCATTGTTAATGGTGTAGTAAGTCAGCGGAGAGTTAACGGTACTGATGCGCAGCACTCCGCGTGATTTGATCTGTGATAGCGCGTCTGTTCCGCCCCCGTACCACGGGATTGAAGGCCACAATGCTAGCGCAAGTAGCACGGTGATCAGACCGATAAACAGATAGTTTATTTTTAGGCGTTTCAAATAGTTGTCTCGTAATGGCTCACAGGCCTCTGTCTTTTAAAGGCAGTATTTATGTTGTTTTAACTCCCAGAGCGAGGGGCATTTTGCGCAACAAAAAGGGGCAGGGCAACTTTTATAGCAAGAATTGTGCAAAATTCAGCCAAACGCCAGGCGCCAGAATTTATGCGCAAACGGTTTCGTAACCCGAGCTGTTTCTCTATAATACCGCCCGTTTTCCCCTGTTGCGCCCAATGAAGCGTCGCCCGGCACTTCAAAGACGAGAGATCTTTAATGATGGAAATTCTGCGTGGTTCGCCCGCTCTGTCGGCATTTCGTGTAAACAAACTGCTGACCCGCTTTCAGGACGCTCACCTTCCGGTGAGTGATATTTACGCCGAGTACGTCCATTTTGCCGATGTTAGTGCACCGCTCAGCGCGGATGAGCAAGCCCGCCTGCAACGCCTGCTGAAATACGGTCCTTCTCTCGCCGAACACGCGCCACAAGGGCGTCTGTTGCTGGTAACGCCGCGTCCCGGCACCATCTCACCGTGGTCATCGAAAGCCACCGACATCGCCCATAACTGCGATCTGCCACAGGTATTGCGTCTTGAGCGCGGTATGGCCTTCTATGTGCAGGCACCTGAGCTGACGGAAGCACAGTGGCAGCAGCTGGCGAGCCTGCTGCATGACCGCATGATGGAAACGGTGTTCGCTGATCTCAACGATGCGCAGCAGCTGTTTGCTCACCATCAGCCGCAGCCGCTGAAAAGCGTTGACGTGCTGGGCGCAGGCCGCCGCGCGCTGGAGCAGGCCAACACCACGCTGGGCCTGGCGCTGGCTGATGATGAGATCGATTACCTGCTTGATGCCTTTACTAAGCTGGGCCGCAATCCAAACGACATCGAGCTTTACATGTTTGCGCAGGCAAACTCCGAGCACTGTCGTCACAAGATCTTCAATGCCGACTGGATTATCGACGGCGAAAAGCAGCCGAAGTCGCTATTTAAAATGATTAAAAACACCTTTGAACACAATCCTGAGCACGTGCTGTCTGCCTATAAAGACAACGCTGCGGTAATGGAAGGTTCTGAGGTTGGCCGCTTCTACGCCGATGCGCAGAAGGGCGAATATGAATTCCATCAGGAAGCCGCACATATCCTGATGAAAGTCGAAACCCATAACCACCCAACCGCCATTTCACCATGGCCGGGTGCCGCGACCGGTTCTGGTGGCGAAATCCGTGATGAAGGCGCAACCGGACGTGGCGCGAAGCCCAAAGCCGGTCTGGTCGGTTTCTCGGTATCGAACCTGCGTATTCCAGGCTTTGAACAGCCGTGGGAAGAGGATTTCGGTAAGCCGGATCGCATCGTCACCGCGCTGGATATCATGACCGAAGGTCCACTGGGCGGCGCGGCGTTCAACAACGAATTTGGTCGTCCAGCCCTCAACGGCTACTTCCGTACCTACGAAGAGCGCGTTAACAGCCACAATGGCGTGGAGCTGCGCGGCTATCACAAGCCCATCATGCTAGCGGGCGGCATCGGTAACATCCGTGCCGATCACGTGCAGAAAGGCGAGATCGTGGTCGGCGCCAAGCTGATCGTGCTGGGTGGCCCGGCTATGAACATCGGTCTGGGTGGTGGCGCGGCATCGTCAATGGCATCAGGCCAATCGGATGCCGATCTCGACTTTGCGTCAGTACAGCGCGACAACCCAGAGATGGAACGTCGTTGCCAGGAAGTGATCGACCGCTGCTGGCAGCTGGGCGAAGCCAACCCGATTCTGTTCATCCACGACGTCGGCGCGGGCGGCCTTTCGAACGCCATGCCAGAGCTGGTGAGCGACGGTAATCGTGGCGGTAACTTCAACCTGCGCGACATCCTAAGCGATGAGCCAGGCATGAGTCCGCTGGAAGTATGGTGTAACGAGTCGCAGGAACGTTATGTGCTGGCGGTCGCGCCGGAGAAACTGGCGCTGTTTGACGAGCTGTGTCAGCGTGAACGCGCGCCTTATGCGGTCATCGGTGAAGCCACCGAAGAGCTGCATCTGAACCTCGCCGACAGCCATTTCGACAACAAGCCAATCGACATGCCGCTCGACGTACTGCTGGGCAAAACACCGAAGATGACGCGTGATGTTGCCAGCCAGCAGGCCAACGGCGAAGCGCTGCAGCGTGACGGGATTAGCGTAGCGGATGCGGTGAATCGCGTGCTGCACCTGCCGACCGTGGCGGAAAAAACCTTCCTGATCACCATTGGTGACCGCAGCGTAACCGGCATGGTGGCGCGCGATCAGATGGTAGGACCGTGGCAGATTCCGGTCGCGAACTGCGCCGTCACCACCGCCAGCCTCGATAGCTATCACGGTGAAGCCTTCTCGCTTGGTGAACGTGCACCCGTCGCATTGCTCGACTTCGCGGCTTCAGGTCGCCTCGCCGTCGGTGAAGCGCTGACCAACATCGCCGCAACCTCCATTGGTTCGCTACAGCGCGTTAAGCTCTCTGCGAACTGGATGGCCGCCGCCGGTCATCCAGGCGAAGACGCGGGCTTGTACGCGGCGGTTAAAGCGGTCGGCGAAGAGTTGTGTCCCGCGCTGGGTATCACCATTCCGGTAGGCAAAGACTCAATGTCGATGAAAACCCACTGGCAGCAAGGTACTGAGCAGCGCGAAATGACCTCGCCGCTGTCGCTGGTAATCACCGCCTTTGCGCGCGTGGAAGATGTGCGTCGCACCGTGACGCCGCAGTTGCAGACGGATCAAGATAACCTGCTGCTGCTGGTGGATCTCGGCAACGGCGCGAACACCCTTGGCGCGACTGCGCTGTCGCAGGTGTATCGTCAGTTGGGCGACAAGCCTGCCGACGTGCGTGATGCTACGCAGCTGGCGGGCTTTTTCAACGCCATTCAGGCGCTGGTGGCCGAGCAGAAACTGCTGGCTTACCACGACCGTTCCGACGGCGGCCTGCTGGTCACGCTGGCGGAGATGGCCTTCACCGGTCACTGCGGTATCGAAGCCGATATTGCCGCGTTGGGCAGCGATGCGTTAGCCGCATTGTTCACCGAAGAGCTGGGCGCGGTGCTGCAGATCAACGCAGCGGATCGTGCAGCCGTCGAGAAGGTGTTCGCTGACCACGGTCTGAGCGCTAACCTGCACGTGATTGGTAAAGCCCTGCCAGGCGATCGCTTCGTGATCCGCTCTGGCGACAGCGCGGTGTACAGCGAAAGCCGTAGCACGCTGCGTACCTGGTGGGCAGAAACCACCTGGCAGATGCAGCGTCTGCGTGATAACCCAGCCTGTGCCGACCAGGAGCATGAAGCTAAGAAAGACGATAACGACCCAGGTCTGAACGTCCATCTGACCTTCAAGCCAGAAGAAGATGTTGCGGCACCGATGATTGCGACGGGCGCACGTCCGCGTGTGGCAGTGCTGCGTGAGCAGGGCGTTAACTCACACGTAGAGATGGCCGCCGCCTTCCATCGTGCGGGCTTTACTGCAGTTGACGTGCATATGAGCGATCTGCTGGCGGGCCGTCGCGGTCTGGAAGAGTTCCAGGCGCTGGTCGCCTGCGGTGGCTTCTCGTACGGTGACGTGCTGGGCGCGGGTGAAGGCTGGGCGAAATCCATCCTGTTCAACGGTCGCGTGCGTGATGAGTTCGAAAACTTCTTCCATCGTCCACAAACGCTGGCACTTGGCGTGTGTAACGGTTGTCAGATGATGTCGAACCTGCGCGAGCTGATTCCGGGAAGCGAGCTGTGGCCACGCTTTGTGCGCAACCAGTCCGAGCGTTTCGAAGCGCGTTTCAGCCTGGTTGAAGTAGCGGCGAGCCCATCGCTGCTGCTGGATGGCATGGTCGGATCGCATATGCCAATCGCCGTATCACACGGTGAAGGTTTTGTCGAAGTGCGTGACGGCGCGCATCTGGCACAGCTGGAGAGCAAAGGTTTGGTGGCGCTGCGCTTCGTCGATAACTTCGGCAAAGTGACAGAAAGCTATCCGGCTAACCCGAACGGATCGCCCAACGGCATCACTGCGGTAACCAACGAGAGCGGACGCGTCACCATTATGATGCCGCACCCAGAGCGTGTGTTCCGTACCGTGAGCAACTCCTGGCATCCGGCAGAGTGGGGCGAAGACAGCCCGTGGATGCGTATCTTCCGCAACGCGCGTAAGCAGTTGGGATAAGCAAAACAAAGGCCGCTAAATAGCGGCCTTTTTTATTCTGCGCGTTTTGCAGGTCCACCATTCATGGCGACCTTACTGAAATCCGCATAATCTCTAAACTGTCGGAAAATAACGACAATCCCGCCAATACGTTGTCGTCAAAAGGTGACATTTAACTCATTGATTTATATGGCCAGTAAATTGCCACGACAAACACGTTGCTAATAAGCGACACTTTTCACAGACCGTCCGGTCCGCTTTTCTCTGGGAGAGCGCTTCATCTCAGGCATTTCTCTGATAATAAACGCTATTTATTTATTGGCACGATACTTGCTATAATCCCTACGTGGCTCATTCACCTGTTTATGATTGCCCCGCTTCAGCGGCTGAGCTCATAAAAACCGAATGACGCACCAAACGGAGCCTGTCGTCCACCTCACCGATAATCGTTTGCTTTGCAACGTTATCAAACATCGGGCGCAACGTTGAGTTAGGCTCCACCTATTTTGCAAGCGATGCTGCGGCGTCGCTCTCACGGCAGGCCAAAAGGCCTGCCGTTTTCATATCTGGCCTTTCTTCCGTTTTGATACTTCGCTAGCATGCCTGCAGCTCACATTTAAGGAAGCGCGGTTGTGATGAAATGGCGTCTGTTTCCCCGATCCCTGCGGCAGTTAGTGTTAATGGCTTTCCTGCTGGTACTGCTACCGTTACTGGTGCTGGCGTGGCAAGCGTGGGAAAGTCTTTCGGCGTTAAGCAACCAGGCGGCGGATACCAACCGCAATACCTTTACCGATGTGCGTCGCAGCGAAGCGATGGCGCGTACCGCGCTGGAGCTGGAGCGCAGCTACCGCCAATATTGCGTGCTCGGCGATGCGTCGCTGGCGAAGCTGTATCAAACGCAGTGGACGCGCTACGGCCAAATGCTCAGCAGTCACGCCGCCAGTTTGCCCGATCTGCCTTCCTTCAAAGTGCTGCAAACCACCTTGCCTTCGCTGCAGCAACTGCAGTGCGATAACGGCAATCCCGAGGCGCAAGCCGCCAGCGCGCTGGAGCGTTTTTCCGATACCAATACGCAAATGGTGCAGGCAACGCGTGAAGTGGTATTTTCGCGCGGCTTACAGCTGCAGCGTGAAATCGCCGATCGCGGTCAGTTTTTTGGCTGGCAGGCGCTGATTCTGTTCCTGATTAGCCTGGTGCTGGTTTTGCTGTTCACGGGGATGATCATCGGTCCGGTGAAGCGGGTTGAACGCATGATCAATCGATTGGGCGAAGGTAAGGCGCTGGGCGATAGCGGCAGTTTCCGTGGTCCGCGTGAGATCCGTTCGCTGGGGCAGCGCATCGTCTGGCTGAGTGAGCGGTTAAGCTGGCTGGAAGAGCAGCGCCACGAATTTTTGCGCCACCTGTCGCATGAGCTGAAAACGCCGCTTGCCAGTCTGCGTGAAGGCACAGAACTGCTGGCCGATCAGGTCGCTGGACCACTGAATGCCGAGCAGCAGGAAGTGGTGGCGATTCTCGATACCAGCAGCCGTCATTTACAGCGGCTGATTGAGCAGTTGCTCGATTATAACCGCAAGCTGGCCGATGGACCGATGGCGCTGAAGCCTGTGGCGCTAAATGAGATCATTGATTCGGTGGTAAAAGTGCACTCGTTGCCAGCCAATGCACGTGAAATGACCACCCACGTTGATCTGCAAGTGCATCATTGTCTGGCGGAAGCGACGCTGCTGCAGCGGGTGATCGATAACCTCTATTCGAACGCCGTGAACTACGGCAGCGAATCCGGTAACATCTGGCTGCAGAGCCAGCAGAAGGGCAACCAGGTGTGGATTGAGGTGGCAAACACCGGCACACCGATTCCGGCTGAAGAGCAGGCGATGATTTTTGAGCCCTTTTATCAGGGCAGCCAACAGCGCAAAGGGCCGGTCAAAGGCAGCGGGCTGGGCTTAAGCATCGCCAAAGATTGTCTGCGCAGGATGCACGGCGATCTGCAGTTGGTAACGCGCAAGGATGCGGATGTCTGTTTTCGTATCATTCTGACGACCAGCGCCGGGAATGCCTGATTAATGAAACTAACCCTATTCAAACTTGTGGCCAGTGCAGTGCTGGTTTTCGGCCTCAGCGCCTGCCAGGCACCGTCACAAGATCGTACGCAGCATAATGGCGTTAGCGTGCCTGAACCGGAGGTACGCCTGCCGGATTATCTGGCGACCGATTGCCAAAACGTGTGGCAAATCGAAACGCCAGCCGCTGCAGGCAATCCGCTCTATTGGCAGCGCGCCATGGATTGCGCCGAGCGCTTATCGCCGGCCGAAGCGCGTGCAGAAGCGCGTCGTTGGCCGGTACAAGGCTGGGCGCGCGCCTTCAAGCAGGGCATCTTGCTCGCGAACGGTAACGTCACGCCAGTTGAGCGCCGTGATTTCGTCACTACCTTAGACGGTTACAGCGCGGCTTATCCTGCATCGGTGCGTCCGTTGCTACAGCTGTGGCGCAGCAATCAGGCGGCCCAACTGGAGCTGAGCGAAGCGCGTGGACGCTACGCCGCTTTGCAGCAGAGCAATGACGCGGAGATGGATAACCTGCGCCAGCAGCAAACCAAAATGCGTCAGTCGCTGGCCGATACCCAACGCAAGTTAGAGCGTTTAACCGACATTGAACGCCAGCTGTCGTCGCGTAAAGCGCCTGATAGCAGCGACACATCGCACGGCGGCAGCGATGTGCAAAGTGAGGATCAGTAACCATGAAACAAGCCGCACGTTTATTGCTGGTGGATGATGATCCGGGCTTATTGAAACTGCTCGGCATGCGTCTGAGCAGCGAAGGCTATCAGGTGGCGACGGCCGCCAGCGGGCCGGAAGCGCTGCGCCATCTGCAGAAAGAGAAGGTCGATTTGGTGATCAGCGACCTGCGCATGGACGAAATGGATGGTCTGGCGCTGTTCGGCGAAGTGCAGAAACGTCATGCGGGCTTGCCGGTGATCATTCTCACCGCGCACGGTTCGATCCCGGAAGCGGTATCCGCCACGCAACAAGGCGTGTTCAGTTTTCTGACCAAACCGGTCGATCGTGACGCTTTGTATAAAGCAATAGATGAAGCGCTGGCCCAGCGCGCACCGATCAGCGATGACGGCTGGCGCGAAGCGATTGTGACGCGCAATCCGCAGATGCTGCGCTTGCTGGAGCAGTCGCACATGGTGGCGCAATCTGACGTCAGCGTGCTGATTAATGGGCAAAGCGGCACCGGTAAAGAAGTGCTGGCGCAGGCGATTCACGCCGCCAGCCCGCGCGCCACCAAGCCGTTCATCGCCATCAACTGCGGTGCGCTGCCGGAACAACTTTTAGAGTCCGAACTGTTTGGCCACGCTAAAGGCGCCTTTACCGGCGCGGTCAGCGCACGTGAAGGTCTGTTCCAGGCGGCGGAAGGCGGCACGCTGTTTCTTGATGAGATTGGCGACATGCCACAGGCGCTGCAGGTGAAACTGCTGCGTGTGCTGCAGGAGCGCAAAGTGCGGCCGTTAGGCAGCAACCGCGATCTGGATATCAACGTGCGGATTATTTCCGCGACGCACCGCGATTTGCCCAAAGCGATGGAGAAGAAGAGTTTCCGCGAAGATCTCTACTATCGTCTTAACGTGGTGAACCTGAAAATTCCTGCGCTGCACGAGCGCGCTGAAGATATTCCACTGCTGGCGAATCATCTGCTGCGCCAATCCGCCGATCGCCATAAACCTTTCGTGCGCAGTTTCTCAGTGGATGCGATGAAGCGATTGGTCAGCGCCGCATGGCCGGGCAATGTGCGCCAGCTGGTCAACGTGATTGAGCAGTGCGTCGCGTTGAGTACCGCGCCGGTCATCGGTGATGCCCTGGTTGAACAGGCACTGGCGGGCGAAAATACTGCGCTGCCCACTTTCGTCGAAGCACGAAATCAGTTTGAGCTGAACTATCTGCGTAAACTGCTGCAGATGACCAAAGGAAATGTCACCAACGCTGCGCGTCTGGCTGGACGTAACCGCACTGAATTCTATAAGCTGCTGTCGCGCCATGAATTGGACGCCAGCGAATTTAAAGAGTAGCTTGCTGCGGCAGCGTCAGGAACAATTATACTAACGGTATCCGTCCATCATGGAGGGAGTAAAAAAGGATCTGTCATGAAAAAGATCGATGCAATTATCAAACCATTCAAACTCGATGATGTACGTGAAGCCTTAGCTGAAGTGGGCATCACCGGGATGACCGTCAGTGAAGTGAAAGGCTTTGGTCGTCAGAAAGGTCACACTGAGCTGTATCGCGGCGCTGAATACATGGTCGATTTTCTGCCAAAAGTGAAAATCGAAATGGTGGTAGGTGACGATATCGTCGATACCTGCGTAGAAACCATTATGAAAACCGCGCAGACCGGCAAAATCGGCGACGGCAAAATCTTTGTCTTTGACGTGGCGCGCGTAGTGCGTATCCGTACCGGTGAAGAGGACGAAGAGGCGATTTAAGCCCCTTCGCGCATTGCCTGTAAAAGCCTGCCTTGCGCAGGCTTTTTTGTTTTACAGCACCTTGTGCG
Source organism: Pantoea sp. y20 (assembly GCF_054903455.1). Classification (NCBI taxonomy): domain Bacteria; kingdom Pseudomonadati; phylum Pseudomonadota; class Gammaproteobacteria; order Enterobacterales; family Erwiniaceae; genus Pantoea; species Pantoea sp. y20. The sequence goes on along the minus strand of NZ_CM142816.1, from coordinate 3,106,374 downwards.
GGCCAAATACTTCGTAGTGGATGCGATCGGCATTGATGCCGGCATCGACCAGTTGACGTGCGACAAACTGCATAAACGGCAGCGGACCACAGATCCAGAACTGACGATCGGCCTGGTTCAGCGCGGAGGATACGCTCGCCAAATCCATCAAGCCCTGCGCGTCGTAACGCCCGGCATCGGCACTTTCCGGCTGACGATACCAAACGTGGCTGGTGAAGTTTGGCAGGCGTGCGCCGAGGGATTTTACCTCTTCAGCAAACGCATGCTGCGAACCGGCTTCCGCAGCGTGTAGCCAGTCAACCGCCGCCGGATGTTGCTGCTGCGCCAGAGTAGCCAGCATCGCCAGCATGGGAGTTTGGCCGACGCCAGCAGAGATCAGCGTAATCGGCGTAGCGGCTTCAGCCTGCAGGATGAAATCACCGGCTGGTGCTGCGCACTGCACGATATCGCCCACCTGCGCACGATCATGCAGCCAGCCCGACACGCTGCCCAGCGCTTCGCGTTTAACCGCGATGCGATAAAATTGCCCATTTGGCTGGTGCGTCAGCGAATACTGGCGATGCTGAATATTTTCACAGCCTGCCGGTTGTAGGCTGATGGCCAGATACTGCCCTGGCAGGAAGGTTGCCACCGGCTTACCGTCGTTTGGCACCAGTTCAAAACTCTTGATCACCGAACTCTCCTGATTGATAGCGCGAACACGAAAATCACGCGCACCGCGCCAGCCGCCGGTTTTCTCTTCGGAGGCCGAATAGATGGCTTCTTCACGCTGGATAAACACATCGGCCAGCACGCTGTACGCTTTGCCCCATGCGGTCAGCACTTCTTCACCCGGATGCAGCAGCTCATCAATCGTCGCCAGCAGGTTTTCACCCACAATCGCATACTGCTCGGGCTGAATGTTCAGGCTGGCATGCTTCTGCGCGATTTTCTCCACCGCCGGCAACAGTACGGCCAAATTTTCCAGGTTGCTGCCATAAGCCACAATGGCGTTAAACAACGCTTCCCGCTGATTGCCGCTGCGCTGATTGTTCATGTTGAATACGTTTTTCAGTTCAGGATGTTGCGTCAGTAAACGTTGGTAGAAATGGCCGGTCAGCTGCGGTCCAACCTGGGCAATGGCGGGCAAAGTCGATTTGATGGTAGCGATGGTTTGCGCGTCGAGCATGGTGAAATCCTCAGAGTGAATTTAAACATGTATTTTAAATGCATCTTACGGGTAATCGAAGCGCCTGTAAATCCCTTGTTGTGATTAAGGATTAAGCAAGAAAGGTGCGGGCTGGCGCGCAAAGCTGAAATTCTTTCGCCATGAAAGTGAGCAAATTTCGTGATTTTCTGGCTTGCAAAAAAGCGTAAAAAACCCGTTCCAGCGCCATGCCAATCGTTTGCGCAAAAAGAGGGGATTGACGCTACCGTCACCTGTCAAAACCGTTTACACTGTTCGCCTTCGCCCCCTAGCCGGGGCCTAAACTGCCGTTAAAAAGTTAGCTGAGTCAGGAGAGTCCGGATGTTAAAGCGTGATATGAACATTGCCGATTATGATGCCGCGTTGTGGCAGGCTATGGAGCAAGAGAAAGTGCGTCAGGAAGAGCACATTGAACTGATTGCTTCTGAAAACTACACCAGCCCACGCGTAATGCAGGCCCAAGGTTCACAGCTCACCAACAAATATGCCGAAGGCTATCCGGGCAAACGCTATTACGGCGGATGTGAATACGTCGATATCGTTGAACAACTGGCGATCGATCGCGCTAAAGAGCTGTTCGGCGCAGATTTCGCTAACGTACAGCCGCACTCCGGTTCTCAGGCCAACTTCGCGGTTTACACCGCGCTGCTGCAGCCAGGCGACACCATTCTGGGTATGAACCTGGCGCACGGTGGTCACCTGACGCACGGTTCCCCGGTAAACCTGTCGGGTAAGCTGTACAACGTTATCCCTTACGGCATCGATGAAACCGGCAAAATCAACTACGAAGAACTGGCTGAGCTGGCACAAACCCACAAGCCAAAAATGATCGTCGGCGGCTTCTCTGCTTACTCTGGCGTGTGCGACTGGGCCAAAATGCGTGAAATCGCAGACAGCGTTGGCGCCTACCTGTTCGTCGATATGGCACACGTTGCGGGCCTGATCGCCGCAGACGTCTATCCGAACCCAGTTCCTCATGCCCACATCGTGACTTCAACCACCCATAAAACCCTGGCGGGTCCGCGCGGCGGCCTGATCCTGGCGAAAAACGGTGACGAAGAGCTGTATAAAAAACTGAACTCCGCGGTGTTCCCGGGTGGTCAGGGCGGTCCTCTGATGCACGTGATCGCCGGTAAAGCGGTGGCGTTCAAAGAAGCGATGGAGCCAGAGTTCAAGACTTATCAGCAGCAGGTGGCTAAGAACGCGAAAGCGATGGTGGAAGTTCTGCTGGAGCGCGGTTACAACATCGTTTCCGGTGGTACACACAACCACTTGTTCCTGATCGATCTGGTCAGCAAAAACCTGACCGGTAAAGAAGCCGATGCCGCTCTGGGCCGCGCCAACATTACCGTGAACAAAAACAGCGTACCTAACGATCCGAAGAGCCCGTTCGTGACCTCTGGCGTGCGTATCGGTACCCCAGCGGTGACGCGTCGTGGCTTCAAAGAAGCTGACGTTCGCGAGCTGGCTGGCTGGATCGCTGACGTGCTGGACAACATCAACGACGAAGCGACCATCGAACGTACCAAACAGAAAGTGCTGGAAATCTGCAGCCGTCTGCCGGTGTACGCGTAAGCTTTACGCTTCTCGATGCAGTGCAAAAAAGGATGGTGCAAGCCATCCTTTTTTATTGCCGTCGCAGCAGTGCTCTGACAAAGTAGCGCCCACTCGTGCTGCTCAGCAGCATTTTTGCTGGAGGGAATATGGCAATCGGCTCCGCCAAATGGCTCGGTTTGGGCTACTTCACTTACTTCTTCTGTTACGGCATTTACCTTCCTTTCTGGAGCGTGTGGCTCAAAGGCACCGGACTCGATGCAGAAAAAATCGGTCTGCTGCTGGGGTGCGGCATGGTGGCGCGCTTTGTCGGCAGTTTGCTGATTGCCTCGCAGGTAAAAAATCCCTCACAGCTGATCACTGCGCTGCGCTTGCTGGCGCTGATGACGTGCCTGTTCGCTATCGGTTATTGGCTGGGACAACAGTGGATGTGGCTGCTGTTCGTGATGATCGGCTTCAACCTGTTTTTCTCACCGCTGGTGCCGCTGAGTGATGCGCTGGCCGCCACCTGGACGCAGCAAATTGGTCTGACATATGGCCCGGTTCGTTTGTGGGGCTCGCTGGCGTTTGTCATCAGCTCTGCCTTAACCGGCATGCTTGTCACGGCGTTCTCATCGCAGGCGATTCTGGTGCTGCTGTCACTGGGCGCGATCGGCATGTTAGGTGGGATGATGTTAACGCCAGCGACGAAGCCGCAGGGTAGTGAACGTCAGACGTCAACCGATGGTGGCTGGCAGGCATGGCGTGATTTGCTGCGCGAAAATGCGGTGTGGCGTTTCATGTTATGCGTGACATTGTTGCAGGGCGCGCATGCGGCTTACTACAGCTTCAGCGCGATCTGGTGGCAGGAGAGCGGTTATTCCGCGTCGATTATTGGCTACTTGTGGTCGCTGGGCGTGGTGGCTGAAATCATCATTTTTGCTCTCAGCAGCCGACTGTTCCGCCGCTGGAGTGCGCGCGATCTGCTGCTGTTATCAGGCGTGTGCGCCATTATCCGCTGGACAATGCTGGGATCCAGCACCGCGTTGCCGTTGCTGATCGTGGCGCAAATTCTGCACTGCGGCAGCTTTACCGTCTGCCATTTAGCGGCGATGCGGTTTATTGCCGCGCGCAAAGGCGCGGAAGTGATTCGTCTGCAATCGCTCTATTCGGCGCTGGCCATGGGCGGCGGTATTGCGGTGATGACTATGATTTGCGGTGTGCTGTTTTCTCATCTGCAAGGACATCTGTTCTGGGTGATGGCGTTAGTGGCGCTGCCGGCGCTGTTCCTGCGTCCGCGCGCCGCTTAACTCTCCAGCAACTGGAGAATACGCTGCTGCTGATGACGACTCAGCGGCAGCTCCGCCTGGATTAGCGGCGGTGAGAACAGCGGCAATGAAATGGCATACGGCGTGATCACCAGCGCGATATCGCGCGGCGCGCCTTCACGCTGAAAATGCACGACGTCCTGATAGCTGATGTTGATCGGTAGCAGCGTCATTTCCCGCAGCTGCTGCTCCAGCAACTGCTCCAGCGCCGCATCCGCGCCCGTCAGCAGCAGCACCTGCTTTTCCTGCAATGCACTCTCCTGCATCAGCCAGGCACCAAATAACACCGCCACCAGACTTATCTCTTCAGCACTAAAGCGCGTGGCAAAGTTACGGCTGAAATGCTCAAGTGCGCGTTCCGTGGTGCGCAGCAGACGCGGGTAGAGCCGTGCGACATCCAGCGCCACGCTGTTATCGATGCCGATGGCAAAATGGCTGCGATCCAGCGCCTGCGCCAGATGCGTAAAGAGTTGCTGAGTGAGTTCGGCGCGATTTCTGAAGGTGGTTTGTGCCAACTGCTCAAAGCGCGCAATCAGCGCTTCCACTGACTGCATCAGCTTTACTGCCTGCGGATGCTCCAGCTGCGTAGCGGTTGGCGCGTGAATCAGGCTAAATAGCAGCGTCCAGAAGTCGGTCTCGCTTACATCCGGCGCTAAGTGGCAGCGCTTCTGCCAGTGATGGATTACGTCGTCGGCGGCAGCTCGTTCGACTTTTTCCGCCAGCCACGCGCGCTGTCCGTCATTGAACAAGGCGTTTTGGCGCTGGCACAGCGCATACTTCATGAATATTTGCAGAAACAGGCGGTCGCGCGGGCTGAAGTCGCGCGCCAGACGCAGGCTGCAGTGCTGAATCAGCGCCTGCAGGTTGGTTTCATCCCACAACGCTTTCTCGATTTTCAGGACTTTCAGGCGCTGACGCAGCACCGGGGCAAAATGCTCGCAGACAAAATCCTGCGACAAACGCAGCGCGCGTCGCAGCCAGTGGATCAGGCACAGCCGCCTGTCCAGTTCCGTCCCGTGTATGCGAAAGCTGCCATCGACCATCTGGTGTAGCTCCAGTTGATGGTAACGCTGTATCTCCTCTCCCACATCCGCGATATCCTGTCGGGCGACAACAGGCGCCACGCCATTTAACTGGCAGAGCTTTTCAAGCGTCAACGCGGGAGCGGGCAGAAATAGCAGCAGTAACAGATGACAACGACGCTGGGAACGGCTGAAGAGTGGTGCAGAGGAGGGTGCAGAACTCATCAATGGTTTATCCGCAGGTCACTTTTGAGCTAAGAATAGCTAACTCCACGCGGTAACCTTGCACTTTGTCGTGACTTTTGTTCAGAGCTTTAGGGCGGGTCACAATTTTTCTGGGCCACTCTACACTTCACTTTAAAATTGTTACTTTATAACACATGAAAATTGCACTCATTACGTTTACGCTGTTGTTCAGCACCGCAGCCTGGTCACATCCGCATAGCTTTATTGACATGAAAACCGAGTTCATCAGTGACAACCAACATCTTAGCGGCATGAAAATGGTGTGGACCATGGATGAGATAACCTCCGCCGATCTGTTATACGACGCAGGTAAAGCCAAGCCCGGTGATGTAGTGTGGAAAAAGCTGGCGGCGCAGGTGATGGCAAATGTGCTCGGTCAGCACTATTTCACCGAAGTGTGGCAGGACAAAAATCGGGTTAAGTTTCTCAATCTGCCGAAAGAGTACAACTTATCGCGCAACGGCAACAAAGCGGTGCTGGAGTTTATCGTGCCGTTTGGCGAGCCTCAGCTATTGAGTGCGAAGCAGTATCGCATTCAGACTTTTGATCCCAGCTACTTTGTTGATATGTATTACGATAATCCACAGGCATTAACCATGGACGACACCGTTAAATCGCATTGCCAGATCGATCTGCATACGCCGAAACCGGATGACTCGCTGAAGCAATATGCGCTGTCGCTGGATAAAGCCGATGCACCGCCAGAGGATATGGATCTTGGCCAGCAATTCGCCCAAACGGTAACACTGACATGTCACTGATTTCGCTTCCCTCCCGTTCACGTCGTTTATGGCCGCTGTGGCTGATGACGGTGTTATTGCTGCTGGCGGGCGTGCTGCTGTGGCAGCACTGGTCGCAGATTTTGCTGCAAAGTGTGCTGTGGCAAAAAATCCTCAATCGCGAAATGACGCAGCTTTTGCAGCAGGTGGCTGAACAACCGCAGCAGGCGGGCGTGACGCTGATGCTGTTCAGCCTCGCTTACGGCGTGCTGCATGCGCTGGGGCCGGGACACGGCAAAGTGGTGATCACTACCTTTCTTGCCACCCATCCGGCAAGGTTGAAAACCAGCATGAAGCTAACGCTGCTGGCGGCTTTGCTGCAAGGCGGCGTGGCGATTGGTCTGGTAACGCTGATGCTGGTGGTGCTGCAAACCTCGTCGCGTCACATGCATCTCGGCAGTTACTGGCTAGAGAAGGGCAGTTATCTGTTAGTCGTCGCGCTGGGTATTTGGGTCGGTTGGCGTGCACTGCGGTCGCTGCGCCAGCAATGGCGTCCTCAGCCAAAGTTGCAGATCCACGCTATTCGCCCAGCGCATCAGCACGATGAACACTGCGGCTGCGGACACGCGCATCTGCCCAGCGCTGCGCAGATGGATCAGGCAGTTAGCGCTAAAACGCAGGCGCTGGTGGTGTTTTCCATGGGGCTGCGGCCCTGTTCCGGCGCGATCATGATGCTGCTGTTTGCCAAAGTGATTGGTGTGTATGCGTGGGGCGTCGCCTCTGCCGTGGCGATGGCGTTGGGCACTGCTGTGACGGTTTCGGCGCTCGGCTTGTTAGTGCAGCGCTCCCGTCTGCTGGCTCAGCGCTTAGGGCAGGCCGGCGGTACTCATCCTGCGACCAGGCTGCTGGTGCCGCTGCTCGCCATGTTAGGTAGCGTGCTGTTAATCGTTGCGGGCGTTGCATTATGGCAAAGTGCCTCGCCGGGCATCGGCGGTGGAGTTCGTCCTTTCTGACATTAAGGATATTTGGGTAGTGTAAATATTCCACTGTTGCAAGTATTCTCACCCTCAACAGTTAATTAAATATCTCCGCTTAGCGCGCTGGTGAAAATAGATTTCTCTGTCTAAGCTCAATTACACCAGTCAATATCCTGGTGGATTAGCAATTATAAAATTTCAGCGAAATATTCTGCGAGGAGAAAACGATGCCTGAAACTCGGATTAATAATGGCAGCGTAGATACGGTGCACGACGTGCATGGCGGCCTACCATTAAAACGTATTTCATGGAGCGCAGTATTTGCCGGCGTTATCGCTGCGCTAATCATTCATATTTTATTGGGGATATTGGGTACAGCGATTGGTGCAACAACCATCGATCCACAACAGGAACAAAATCCGCTGCAGCATCTGGGAACCGGCGCGTTAATCTGGACCGGCGTGAGTATGCTGATTGCCATGGGCGTAGGTAGCTACGTTGCGGGGCGTCTGGCGCAGCGCGAAGGGGCGATGCATGGTTTGTTGATGTTTGGTGTTAGCACCATTTTGACATTATGGCTCGCGATTACCCTGGCGACTGGCGTTATTGGCGGTGCGTTTAATATTTTAGGCGCCGGCGTAAATGCCGTGGGTAATGGAATTTCCGCAGCGGCGCCATCACTGACCAATATGGCAAAAGAGAAGCTGCAGGAAAGTAATATCAATTTAGATGATTTAAAAAACGAATTACAAACTACACTGCGTCAAACCGGCAAGACAGAATTACAACCTGAGAATCTGCAAAAGGATGTAAATAACGAAGCCAATAACGCGCAAAATCAAGCAGAGCAAACGGCACAAAATCCACAGAATGCTGATAATGATCTGGCTAATTGGTTGAAAGGCGTTATGAATCGTCACTCAGATACATTGCAAGCTGCCGATCGTGATGCGCTGAAAAATATTATCAAAGCGCGCACCGGTAAAAGCGATCAAGAGGTTGAGCAGATAGTAACTCAAACCGAGGAGAGCTATAAAAAAGCCGTGCAACAGTATCAGGAGTTGAAACAGCAGGCGGAGCAAAAAGCCCGTGAAGTGGCTGAGCAAGCGGCGGCCGCAACGGCGAAAGCGAGCTGGTTCACCTTCTTTATGCTGGTGATTGAAGCAGTACTGGCAGCATTGCTGGGGCGCGTGGGTCGCAGGACGCAACCGCGTCAGGTATTAAGCCACGAACGTCGGTAACAAAAAAAGGCGGCTGATTCAGCCGCCTTCTCGCTTCTAGCGCTTCAGCGCCTCACTCAACTCTTCACGCATCGATGCCAGCATCGCTTTCACTACGCGTGGGTTACCCGCAACGATGTTACCTGACATCACGTAACCGTGGTTGCCGGTAAAGTCAGTCACCAGGCCGCCCGCTTCACGCACCAGCAGTTCGCCCGCCGCAAAATCCCACGGCTTCAGGCCAATCTCAAAGAAACCATCAACGCGACCTGCAGCGGTGTAAGCCAGATCCAGCGCCGCCGAACCGGTGCGACGGAAATCAGCGCACTGGGTGAACAGTTTGCCAACAATGTTGATGTAAGGGGTTGCGTGCTGCTTTAACTTGAACGGGAAGCCGGTCGCCAGGATGGTGCCATCCAGATCGCGCGCCGTGCTGCCGCGCAGGCGATAGCCATTCAGCTGAGCGCCCTGACCGCGTACGGCGGTAAAGAGTTCGTTGCGCATTGGATCGTAAACCACAGCCACTTCGGTGCGGCCTTTGATGCGCACAGCGATAGAAACGGAGAAGTGTGGTAAACGTTTGATGAAGTTGGTGGTGCCATCCAGCGGATCGATTACCCATTGAATGTCTTGATCTTCGCCCGCCAGCTCACCGCTTTCTTCGGTGATGATGGTGTGTTTCGGGTACGATTTACGAATTACTTCGATAATCAGACGTTCTGCGTCACGGTCAACATTGGTAACGAAGTCGTTGCTGCCTTTCTGGCTGGCTTCGACAGCGTCCGGGGTTTCATAATTCTTGGCAATTAAATTTCCGGCCTTGCGCGCGGCGCGCACGGCTATGTTGAGCATCGGATGCATCGGTATCTCTCGCTGGATGTTAAAGAACGGGGAAAACGGCGCGGAGTATATCAGCGTGTTCAGCAAATGTCCTCTTTTTATGTTAGGATGCGCGCCATCATTTCCCTGACCGCCTCTAATTATGCTGCAGAATATCCGAATCGTACTGGTAGAAACGTCGCACACCGGCAACATGGGCTCCGTCGCACGCGCGATGAAAACCATGGGCTTAACCAACCTTTATCTGGTCAATCCGCTGGTGAAACCAGATTCACAGGCCATTTCCCTCGCCGCCGGTGCCAGCGATGTCATTGGTAATGCGCGCATTGTCAATACCATGGATGAAGCCATTGCCGGTTGTAGTTTGGTGGTTGGCACCAGCGCACGTTCACGTTCACTGCCGTGGCCCATGTTGGATTCACGCGAGTGCGGCATTAAAAGCGTGGAAGAGGGCCAGCAGGCGCCGGTGGCGTTGGTGTTTGGCCGCGAGCGTGTGGGCCTGACCAATGAAGAGTTGCAGAAATGTCACTATCACGTCGCGATTCAGGCTAACCCCGAATACAGCTCACTGAATCTGGCGATGGCGGTGCAGATTATCGCTTACGAAGTGCGCATGGCCTGGCTGGACGCGCAGGAAAAAGCCGCGCCGACGGAAGAGCCGGTCGAATCACCGTATCCGCTGGTTGACGATCTGGAGCGCTTCTATCAGCACATCGAACAGATGATGCTGAACAGCGGCTTTATCCGTGAAGGCACGCCAAGTCAGGTGATGAGCAAGCTGCGTCGTTTATATACACGTGCGCGCCCCGAACGCGACGAACTGAACATCCTGCGCGGCATGATGGCATCGTTCGAAAAGCGCAAAGGTAATGTGGATAATAGTTGAGTAAAACAGTTGGTTAAATAGTTGAGCAATTTACTTGGTTAAATAGTTGACCGTTTTACTCAGGAATGTCAGACTGGCGTCAATTCTTCAGATAACCCGCCGATAACCGGACGGACGCTTACGAGGTTGTATGCTATGAGACTGACATCCAAAGGACGTTATGCCGTAACCGCTATGCTGGACGTTGCACTGCACTCCAATGAGGGCCCGGTGCCGCTAGCTGACATTTCTGAGCGTCAGGGCATCTCATTGTCCTATCTGGAGCAGTTATTCTCACGTCTGCGTAAGCATGGATTAGTGGCCAGCGTTCGTGGTCCAGGTGGCGGTTATCTGTTAGGCAAAGATTCAAGCGCGATTGCTGTGGGCGCGGTTATTACCGCAGTTGACGAATCTGTCGATGCCACTAAATGCCAGGGCAAAGAGGGCTGCCAGGGCGGCGAGCGTTGCCTGACCCACGTTTTGTGGCGTGATCTGAGTGAGCGCATCAGCGACTTCCTCAACAACATCACGCTGGCGGAACTGGTGAATAATCAGGAAATCCTCGAAGTGGCCGATCGTCAGAATACCGTCGACAATCGTCGTTTCCAGCAGCATCGTGTGCAAGAAACCATCAACGTTAATCTGCGCGCTTAATCCGTTCTCCTTCGGCCTTTCCTGTTCATACGGGCGAGGCCGAATGTGCTATAAAGACGTATGATTTTTTATACGGAGTTTTAGCGCAATGAAATTACCGATTTACCTGGATTACGCAGCCACTACGCCTGCGGATCCGCGTGTTGCCACCAAAATGATGCAGTTCCTCACAATGGATGGCACTTTCGGTAACCCCGCGTCCCGTTCCCACCGTTTTGGCTGGCAGGCTGAAGAAGCTGTTGATGTGGCTCGCAATCAAGTTGCTGAGCTGGTCAATGCCGATCCCCGTGAAATCGTTTTTACCTCCGGCGCGACCGAAGCGGACAACCTTGCGATCAAAGGTGCCGCGCAATTCCATCAGGCGCGCGGCAAACACATTATTACCAGCCAAACCGAACACAAAGCGGTGCTCGACAGTTGCCAGCAACTGGCGCACGAAGGCTTTGATGTCACCTTCTTACAGCCGGGCAGCGACGGTATCGTTACGCCGCAGATGCTCGAATCTGCACTGCGTGACGACACGGTGCTGGTATCGCTGATGCACGTCAATAATGAAACCGGTGTGATTCAGGACATCGCCGCACTCGGCGCGCTGTGCCGTGTGCGTGACATCCTGTTTCACGTTGATGCCACGCAAAGCGTCGGCAAATTGCCGATTGACGTCACTGAACTGCCGGTGGATTTGATGTCGTTCTCAGCGCACAAGCTGTATGGACCGAAAGGCATCGGCGCGCTGTGGGTGCGTCGTAAACCGCGTCTGCAAATTGATGCACAGATGCACGGTGGCGGTCACGAGCGCGGCATGCGTTCGGGCACGTTGCCGGTGCATCAGATTGTCGGTATGGGCGAAGCCTACCGTATCGCGCGTGAAGAGATGAGCAGCGAAATGGCGCGTCTGGCCGAGTTGCGCCAGCGTCTGTGGCGCGGTATTAGTCAATTGGGTAACGTGAACCTCAACGGTTCGCTGGAGCAGGGCGCTCCGAACATCCTCAATATCAGTTTTGCCCACGTCGATGGCGAATCGCTGATTATGGCGCTGAAAGATTTGGCGCTGTCATCCGGTTCCGCCTGTACCTCGGCCAGTCTCGAACCTTCCTATGTGCTGCGCGCGATGGGCGTTGAGCAGGAGCTGGCACACAGCTCGCTGCGTTTTTCGCTCGGACGCTTCACCAGCGCAGAGGAAATTGAGTACGCTATCGAGCTGGTCAACAAAGCGGTAACACGTCTGCGGGCACTTTCGCCTGCGGCAAACGCCCGCTAATTCATGCACCCCTTGCGCCGGTTCTGGCGTAAGGTGACACCTAACGCAAACGGAGCCACGCGATGACAACACAACCGATGATAATTACGCTCAGCTCCCAGGCCGCCGATGCGCGCTGGGGTGACAAAGCGCTGCTGAGCAGCAACGAAAGTGGCATGACCGTTCACCTGACTGGCGCAGACGCGCTGATGAGCATCCAGCGCGCGGGGCGCAAGCTGGACGGCCAGGGCATTCGTCACGTCTCGCTGCAGGGCGAAGGCTGGGATGTGGAAAAGTGCTGGGCGTTCTGGCAAGGCTACCGCAGCCCGAAAGGCAAACGTCAGGTCGAGTGGCCGGAATTCAATGAAGACGATCAGGCTGAATTTGCGCGTCGTCTGAAGATTGTTGACTGGGTGCGCGACACCATCAACCTGCCGGCGGAAGATCTTAGCCCGGAACAGCTGGCGCACAATGCGGTTGATCTGATCAACGAAGTGGGCGGCAAAGCAGTCAGCTATCGCATCACCAAAGGTGACGATTTGCGTGTTCAGGGTTACGCCGGTATCCACACCGTGGGCCGCGGCTCCACGCGCGCACCGGTGTTGCTGGCGCTGGATTTCAATCCAACTGGCGATGAAGATGCGCCGGTTTACGCCTGTCTGGTCGGTAAAGGCATCACCTTTGATACCGGCGGTTACAGCCTGAAGCAGAGCGCTTTCATGGACTCAATGAAGTCTGATATGGGCGGCGCGGCAACGCTGACTGGCGCACTGGCGCTGGCGATTTCACGCGGTCTGAATAAGCGCGTGAAACTGTATCTATGCTGCGCAGACAACATGGTCAGCGGCAACGCCTTCCGTCTGGGCGACATCATTCGCTATCGCAACGGTAAAACCGTGGAAGTGATGAACACCGATGCGGAAGGTCGTCTGGTATTGGCCGATGGCCTGATCGATGCAAGCGAGCAAAATCCTGAACTGCTGATCGATGCGGCAACGCTGACCGGCGCGGCGAAAACCGCGCTGGGTAACGATTATCACGCGCTGTTTACCTTTGACGATGTGCTGGCGGAATCGCTGCTTGGCAGCGCAACCGGCGAAAACGAAGCTTTCTGGCGTCTGCCGCTGGCCGAGTTCCATCGCAGCCATCTGCCTTCAAACTTTGCCGATCTGAATAACATCGCCAGCCCGTCACATGCGGCAGGTGCCAGCAGTGCGGCGGCGTTCCTGTCGCATTTCGTCAGCAAATATCAGCAAGGCTGGCTGCACATTGACTGCTCCGCGACGTACCGCAAAAGCGCGGTGGATCAGTGGTCCGCGGGTGCGACCGGTTTGGGTGTGCGCACCGTCGCCAATCTGTTACTGAAATAATCCTCATCACGGCAGGCGCAAGCTTGCCGTCTTTTTTGGAATACGATAAATGAGTAACCGTCTTGAAGAGGTGCTGAAGCTGGCGGCTACTGAGCCTGCGCACCGTCCGGAATTTTTCCAGCTGCTGCTGGAAGCCGATGTGTGGGTGCCAGGCGAAAGTCCCGCCGAACAGTTTGATGCGACTTCGCCGGTCGAATTACAGCATTGGGAAAAAGAGGATGGCGGCAGCGTGATCCCGTTCTTCACCTCGGAAGAGGCGATGGGCGAGGCCATCAAAGATGAACAACCTTACCTGCGCATGCCGGTGCGCACGCTGTTTGAAATCACGCAAGGCGAAACGCTGTTCCTCAATCCGAAACTGCCTGCGGGTAAAGAGTTTTCGCCGGGTGAAATCGCCCATTTGATTGGCGAAGAGGGCAGTGCGCTGAGCCAGCAAACCGTGCTGGAAGGTGGTCATGCGTTGCTGTTGTCCGAAGTGGCCGAGCCGCCAGCGCAGATGATTGATTCGTTAACGCAACTGTTTGCCAAGTACAAACAGGTACGCCGTGCTTACATCGCCAGCATTCGTGAAAGCGCCAGCGAAGCACCGAACCTGCTGATTGGTATCGAAGCTGATAGCGATATCGATGAGATTATTCAGGCGGCGGGCGGTGTAGCGACGGATACGCTTGCGGATGATGCGCCCATTGATATCTGTGAAGTGGTTAATGAAGATCGCGGCGTGAGCCACTTCTTTACTGCCCACATCACGCCGTTCTATGAACGTCGCTGGGGCAGTTTCCTGCGCGATTTTAAGGGCAGTCAGCGGATTATATAATGCGTGGTCGCCATTGATGGCGACCTGCTATCACTTCTCGATCGGTAAATCGTCGCGGCTGCCCCATTCGCCCCACGAACCGTCGTACAGCGTCACATCCCGCACACCCAGCGAGGTGAGCGCCAGAATCACCACCACCGCCGTGACACCCGAACCGCAGCTGGCAATCACCGGCTGATCCAGTTTTACCCCCGCCTGAGCAAACAGATCGCGCAGTTCCGCTGCCGGTTTCAATTCACCATTTACCACTAAACTGTTCCACGGCACGTTCAGGCTGTTGGGAATATGCCCGCGCAGCAAGCCCGGACGCGGTTCATCCACTTCGGCGTTAAAACGGTTCGCCGCACGGGCATCGACAATCTGCGCACCGCCTTCGTGGCTGATCAGCAGCACATCGGTCAGACGTTTCACCTGTGCGCTATCATAAGTCGCTTCGAATTCACCCTCCGGCAAACTAACCGGTCCGGTGGCGACATCGAAACCGGCTGCCTTCCAGCCCTGTAATCCTCCGGCCAGAATCGACACGTTTTCGCAGCCAAAGGCGCGCAGCATCCACCACGCACGCGGAGCCGAAAACAGGTTGCCTTCGTCATACACCACCAGATGTTTGTCCTGGCTGACGCCCAATTCGCGCATTGCCACCGCAAAGGATTCGGCGCGGGGCATCATGTGTGGATAAGCACTGGTGTGATCGGACAAGGCTTCAATATCGAAGAACGGCGCATTCGGCAGATGACCAGCCAGATATTCAGCCTGCACATCACGTACGGCTTCCTGGCCAGGCGGTAACATGCGGGCATCAAGCACCTGCAATGTTTCCTCGGTGTAATGTTCTTTCAACCAATCAGCGGACACAAATATGGCTGTCATAGCAACCTCTTCTCAGCAAACGGGAAACGACCAGTCTCCGGGAATGTGAACGCTATCTCAAGGGTGTGATTGCTAAAGTTGGCGGGTTGATGTGAAATTGCGCGGAATGACGTTTTCTTAACTTCTGGGACTGGTGAGGGAATTACCATGGCAAAACGTTTTAACCGGCTGCTGCTCAGCGTGCTGATCGGTGCTGGATTACTGGGCGGCGGGACCTTGACGATACACGCGGAGGAAGCGGCAGCCGCAACAGCAACGCAGAAATCGCTGTCGGTTATCGATCTCTCCGAGCTGCAACTCGACGGCGCCGCCGCGCTGGTGTTGACCTTCAACACGCCGCTTGAAGCGAAGCAGGATTTCGCTGCGCGCGTGCAAATTATCGATGAGAAAAGCGGCAAGGTTGATGGCGGCTGGGAGCTGGCGCCAAACGGTAAAGCGTTGCGTTTTCGTCATCCTGAACCGTCGCGCAAGTTGACGGTTAATGTCGATGCCGGTCTCAAAGCGGCCGATGGCAGCACCTTATCGAAATCTTTTAGCCAATCGCTCACCACGCGCGATATCCAGCCGATGGTGGGTTTTGCCAGTCGCGGATCGCTGCTGCCGCTGCGTCTGACGCAGGGATTGCCGGTGCTGGCGCTGAATGTGAATAACGTCGACGTCGATTTCTTCCGCGTGAAAAACGCCTCGCTGGCCGATTTTCTGGCGCAGTGGAATTACGGCAACAATATGTCGTACTGGGAATCACGCGAGCTGCTGAAAAATGCCGATCTGGTTTACGGCGCCCGCTTCGATCTTAATCCGGCACGCAACACGCGCGAGAAAATGCAGCTGCCGCTGGGCGATGTCGATGCGCTGAAGCAGCCGGGTGTTTATCTGGCGGTGATGAAACAGGCCGGAACCTACAACTACACGCAACCGGCGACACTGTTTACGTTGAGCGACATCGGTTTGTCGCTGCACCAATTCCCTGAACAGCTGGAACTGTTTGCCCAAAGCCTGAGCAACGGCGCGCCGCTGGATGACGTTAGCGTGCAGCTGCTGGATGAGAAAGGCAAACAACTCGCCAGTGGCACCAGTGACAGCAACGGTCATTTGCGCTTACCGGCGAATGCTAAAGGCAAGCTGCTGCTGGCGACACAAAAGGACCAAACCTCGCTGATCGATCTTAATCGTCCGGCGCTGGATCTGGCGGAATTCCCGATTGATGGTCCGCAAGGCTACGACAAACAGTTGTTCGTATTTGGTCCGCGCGATCTCTATCGTCCGGGTGAAACGGTGATCGTCAACGCGCTGCTGCGTGATGCTGATGGCAAACCGTTGCCGCCGCAGCCGGTGAAAGCCGACGTGGTGCAGCCGAATGGCGAAGTGTCGCAGACCTTTGTCTGGCAGCCGGAGAACGGCGTTTATCAACATCGCTTCGCAATACCGGCTGCGGCGATGACCGGAGAATGGACGTTGCGCATCAACAGTGGCGACAACCAGCCGCGCAGCTGGCCGTTCCACGTCGAAGACTTCCTGCCGGAGCGCATTGCGCTGGATTTGACCAACAGCGCGCAGCCGTTGGCGCCGGATGACGACGTCACCTTTGCTGTTGAAGGCCGCTATCTGTACGGCGCGCCGGCTGCGGGTAACGAGCTGCAAGGGCAGCTGCTGCTGCGTCCTGCGCGTGAAGCGGTGGCCGCGCTGCCCGGCTATCAATTTGGCGACATCACTGAAGAGCTGAAACGTTCGCTCGATGATGTGGATGAGAAGCTGGATGAGAGCGGCAAGCTGCAGCTTAACGTTGAGAGCAGCTGGAAAGAGATCCATTCACCGCTCAATCTGATTCTGCAAGCCAGCCTGCTGGAAACCGGCGGCCGCCCGGTGACGCGCCGCGCAACTCAGGCGATTTGGCCGGCAGCGGCGCTGCCCGGCATCCGTCCGCTGTTTAGCAGTGAATCGGTATATGACTATCGCAGCGATCGTTATCACGATGAGCCGACCGTGGCAGAAAACAGCCTCGCGGAATTCGACGTGGTCTACGCCAATCCGCAGGGCGAAAAACTGGCGGCGTCAGATCTTGATGTGCGCCTGATCCACGAACGCCGCGACTATTACTGGAGCTTCTCTGACAGCGAAGGATGGCAATCGCGCTTCGATCAAAAGGATCTGCAGGAGGATCAGCAGCGCATCTCTATTACAGCGGGCGGCAGCCAAAAAGTGAGTTTCCCGGTGGAGTGGGGCGCCTATCGCCTTGAAGTGCATGCCGGCAACAACATCATGAGCAGCGTACGCTTCCAGGCCGGATATGGGTGGCAGGACAATACCAACGGCACCGGCGCGCTGCGTCCGGATCAGGTCAAACTGAAAATTGATAAAACCGCCTATCAGGCGGGCGACATCGCACACGTACAGGTGGAGTCGCCTGCTGCCGGCAAAGGCTATCTGATGGTGGAATCCAGCAGCGGCACGCTGTGGTGGCAACCGCTGGAGGTTCCGGCGGGCGGCGCAACCATTGATGTACCGATTAGCGACAGCTGGAAGCGACACGATCTCTATCTCAGCGCCATCGTGGTGCGCGACGGCGACAAGGCCAGCGGCGTCACGCCGAAACGCGCGGTGGGCTTGCTGCATCTGCCGATGGCGACCGAAGCGCGCCGCCTCAGCTTAGCGCTCGACGCGCCGGATAAAATCCGTCCTGAGCAGACGCTAAAAGTGCAGGTCAAAGCCAGCCGTGAAGGTGGCGCATTACCAAAACAGGTTCAGGTATTGCTCTCGGCGGTGGACAGCGGCGTGCTTAACATCACTGACTACAAAACCCCGAATCCGTGGGAAGCGTTCTTTGGCCGCAAGCGCTATAACGCCGATCAATACGATGTGTTTGGTCAACTGATTGAAGGCGGTGGCAAACTGGCCGCGCTGCGCTTTGGTGGTGACGGCGACGATGCGGATGCGCTGTCGCGCGGCGGCAAAAAACCGGTCACTGACGTGCATATTGTGGCGCAGCAGTTGCAGCCCGTAACGCTGGATGCCAATGGCGAAGGTACGCTGGAACTGCCGATTCCGGCGTTTAATGGCGAACTGCGTTTGATGGCGCAGGTGTGGAGTGACGACAGCTTCGGGTCGGCCGATCGTAAGCTGGTGGTTGCCGCGCCATTGTTCAGTGAACTGGCGACGCCGCGCTTCCTGGCCAGCGGCGATCAATCTACGCTGGCGCTGGATCTCACTAACCTCACCGATCAACCGCAAACGCTGAAAATCAACATCAGCGCCAGCGGCCAGATCGCCCTGAACGGCAACATCCCTGCCAGCGTGCAGCTGGCGCAAGGCGCGCGCACCACCTTGCAAATTCCGGTCAGAGCGCTGGGCGGCTTCGGTGAAGGCGAGGTACAGGTCAGGGTTTCCGGCATGAGTTTGCCGGGTGAAACGCTGGCAGCGAGCGAGCGTAAATGGAAAATTGGTGTGCGACCGGCGTATCCGGCACAAACGCTGAGTTTCCATAACGTGATGCAAACCGGCCAGAACTGGCAGGTGATGGCCAGCGCCTTCAATGGCTTGCAGCAGGATACCTTGAGCGGACAGCTGTCGCTCAGTAACCGTCCGCCGCTGAATATCGCCAGCTATATCCGTTCGCTGTACGCCTATCCTTATGGCTGCCTTGAACAGACCGCCAGCGGCATTTGGCCGTCGGTGTTCACCAACTATGCGCAGCTAACGGCGATGGGCATCAAAACCAGCAACGATGAAGCGCGTCGCGCCTCAATTGATACCGGCATCGCGCGTCTTGCAGGCATGCAGCGCGGCAACGGCAGCTTTGGTTTGTGGAGCAAAGAGAGTCAGGAAGAGTTCTGGCTGACGGCTTACGTCACCGATTTCCTGCTGCGCGCCAGCGAAGCCGGTTACAGCGTGCCGGATGGCGTAATTACGCGCGCCGACGAACGTCTGCTGCGCTACCTGCAGGATCCCGCGCAGATCGAAACCAGCTGGAGCAGCGATGCCGATGGCTTGCGTTTCAGCGTGCAGGCTTATGCCGGATTGGTGCTGGCGCGCCAACAGCAGGCTCCGCTCGGTGCGTTGCGTGCGCTGTATGAAAAACGCGATCAGGCTAAATCGGGCCTGGCGATGGTGCAGCTTGGCGTGGCGTTGAAGCTGATGGGCGATCAACAGCGCGCGCAACTGGCGCTGGCGCAGGGCATTGGCCTGGAACGTAAACCCAACAGCTGGCTCGGCGATTACGGCAGCCCGGTGCGCGATCGCGCGCTGATTCTGTCGCTGCTGACAGAAAACCAGCTGCTGCCGGAGATGAAAGGTTCGTTGTTGATCGAGCTGGCAAAAGCCGTGCACGGACAGCGCTGGTTCTCGACCCAGGAAAACAACGCGTTGTTCCTCGCCGCTCGCACCTTGCAGCAGCACAAAGGTGAAAGCTGGCAGGCGACCCTGCAGGGTAAAGCGGAACCGCTCAGCAGTGATCAGCCGCTCAATATTGGCATGACGGAAGATCAGCTGCGTCAGGGCGTGTCGGTGAAAAGCGACAACGCATCGCCGCTTTACGGCACGCTGAATGTGGTGGGGTATCCGCGCACCGCACCGTCGCCGATGAGCAACGTGCTGCAGATCAGTCGTGAGTACTTCACGCTGGAGGGTAAGCCGGCGGATCTCACCAACCTGAAAAGTGGCGAGCTGCTGGTGGTGCGGCTTAACGTCGCGGCCAGCGAGCGCGTCAGTGATGCGCTGGTGGTGGATCTGCTGCCTGCCGGACTGGAGCTGGAAAACCAGAACCTGAGCGACAGCAGCGCCAGTTTAGGCGACAGTGCCGATGCGCTGAAAGAGAGCATGATGGATATGCAACAAGCCAACATCAAGCACATCGAATTCCGTGACGACCGCTTCGTCGCCGCGCTGGCGCTCGATGGCTACACGCCGGGCACGCTGCTGTATCTGGCGCGAGCGGTGACGCCGGGCAGCTATCGCCTGCCGCCGCCGCAGGTGGAATCGATGTATGTGCCGGAATGGCGCGCGATTGGCAGCACGACGGAAAAACTCAATGTGCGTTAAGCATTGATGTCTGGAAGTAAGCGACTAAAGCGGTGGCGCTGGCTGCCGCTTTTTTTACTGCTGCTGCTGGCCGCGCTGTGGCTACTGGATCGCCTTACACCGCTACCGCTGCATGAGTTACAGCCGGCGCGCGTGGTGGTGGCTGAGGACGGTACGCCGCTGTGGCGCTTTGCTGACCCGCAAGGCATTTGGCGCTATCCGGTGACGCTGGAGGATGTCTCGCCTTCCTATATTGAGGCGCTGCTGACCTACGAAGATCGCTGGTTCTGGCATCATCCCGGCATCAATCCGATGGCGATTATGCGTGCAGTCGGGCAGAACGTGCTGCATCACGGCGTGGTCTCCGGCGGTAGCACGCTCACCATGCAGGTGGCGCGGCTTATTGATCCGCAACCGCGCACCCTGCGCGGCAAAGTGGTGCAGGCGTGGCGCGCGCTGCAGCTTGAATATCATCTCTCAAAACGCGACATCCTCACGCTGTATCTCAATCGCGCCCCTTTTGGCGGCACGGTTGAGGGCGTTGGCGCGGCGAGCTGGATGTGGCTGGGGAAACCGCCTTCGCAACTTACCCAAGGTGAAGCGGCGCTGCTGGCGGTGTTGCCTCAGGCACCAAGCCGCCTGCGTCCGGACCGCTGGCCTCAGCGCGCCGAAGCAGCACGCAATAAAGTGCTGGATCGCCTCGCGCAATATCACGTCTGGTCAGCGCAGGTTGTCGCTGATATCAAACAAGAAGCGGTGTGGCTGCCGCCGCGCCAAATGCCGCAACGTGCGCCGCTGCTGGCCCGACGCCTATTGTCGCTGTCACCCGACAACAAAATCACCTCAACCATTGATGTGTCGCTGCAGCGCGAACTGGAGAATCTGGCGACGTCGCTGAAAAACAACTTACCGCCGCGCACCTCGCTGGCGCTGCTGGTGGTGGATCACCAAAACATGAAAGTGCGCGGCTATGTCGGATCGGTGGATTTCAATGACGACAGCCGTTTTGGTCATGTCGATATGATCTCGAGCGTGCGATCGCCAGGATCGGTGCTGAAGCCTTTTGTCTATGGCATGGCGCTGGATGATGGGCTGATTCATGGCGAATCACTGCTGCAGGATGTGCCGCGCCGCTTCGGCGACTATCGTCCCGGCAACTTTGACTCGGGCTTTCACGGGCCGGTGAGCGCCAGCGCTGCGCTGGAGCGGTCGCTCAATCTCCCGGCGGTGCAGTTACTGGATGCGCTGGGGCCAAAAAGTGTCGCTGCGCGCTTGCGTAACGTGGGATTAAATCTGCGCTTTCCCGCTGGCGCAGAGCCCAATCTGTCGCTGGTGCTGGGCGGCACCGGCGCACGCATGGATGAGATTGTGGCGGCCTACAGCGCCTTTGCCCGTCACGGCAATGCGGCGCAGTTGCGCTGGCTGACGACACAGCCGCTGCAGGAGAGGCCGCTGTTGTCGCCGGGCGCAGCATGGATTGTGCGGCGCATTCTGGCTGGCGCGGCGCAACCTCCGGCCAGCGGCGCGGTGCCGGAGATCGCGCCTTTGGCGTGGAAAACCGGGACCAGCTACGGCTATCGCGATGCATGGACGATTGGCATCACGTCGCGCTATCTGATTGGCGTGTGGGTTGGGCGGCCGGATGCCACGCCGGTCGCCGGGCAATTTGGTTTTGCCTCGGCGGTGCCGGTGATGAATCAGGTCAATAATGTGCTGGCGGGACACATGCCGGTGAGCGGTGCGCCGCGCGATCCGCGTCCGCTTGCGGTCAGCGCCATGAGCATTTGCTGGCCTGGCGGTCAGCCGTTGCCTCCCGGCGACGAGAACTGTCGCCAGCGTCGTCAGAGTTGGGTGTTGAATCAAACTGTGCCACCGACGCTGCTGGCGCCGGGGCAGGAAGGCGTCAATGGCTTGCGTCAGCGCTACTGGCAGAACAGCCGGGGATGGCGTGTGGCGGCCGATTGCCCGGATGCACAAAGTAGGGAGCGCCTGATGTGGCCGCTGCCGCTTGAACCCTGGCTGCCGGTTGCTGAACGCCGTGCGCAGCGCTTGCCGCCGATCGATCCCGCTTGTCCGCCGCGCAATCAGGGCAATGCGCCGCCGATGGTGATTACTGGTGTGATCAACGGCCAGCGCGTACAGCCTCTGCCGGGTAAAGTGGTGCTGGTGATGCCGGTTGCGGTGCAGGGCGGGCAAGGTGAGCAGCGCTGGTGGTTCTTAAACGGAGAGCCGCTTGAGCGGGACGCGAGTAATAAGAGTGCGGCGCTGGTGCTGGATGAGCCGGGCAGTTATCAATTGGTGGTGATGGATGAAGCGGGGCAGCTCTCATCGGTGTCATTTATCCGCGGTTGAGTGCATGGATATGGCATACTTTTTGCCTGCGTGCCCCGACAAAAATCAATTATTTTCAATAATTCCGCAAATCGCTAATAGGCAACGCGCCATGATGTCCCTATAATCGGCGCGTTTTCTTACCGGGAGGAGCTCCCGGATTCTTCAGGATGCTAACTAGAGGTCAACATGGCAATCGAACGTACTTTCTCAATCGTGAAACCAAACGCCGTCGCTAAGAACGTGATTGGTGCAATTTATAACCGTTTTGAAAGCGCGGGCTTCAAAATCGTTGGCGCAAAAATGCTGCACCTGACTAAAGAGCAGGCTGAAGGCTTCTACGCTGAGCACAAAGGCCGTCCATTCTTTGATGGTCTGGTTGAATTCATGACTTCTGGTCCGGTTGTGGTTTCTGTACTGGAAGGCGAAAACGCCGTTCAGCGTCACCGCGATCTGATGGGTGCAACTAACCCAGACAACGCGCTGGCAGGAACTCTGCGTGCGGATTACGCGGACAGCTTCACCGAGAACGCGACCCACGGTTCTGACTCTGCTGAATCTGCAGCACGCGAAATCGCCTACTTCTTCGCAGAAAACGAAGTCTGCCCACGCACTCGCTAAGTGCGTTGATGGCCTGAGCGGACACCCGTCTTTACAGCTGTTCAACCTCTGTTAAACGGTTCCCCTGGCATCATGCAGCAGATGTAGTACAATTATGCGCCCTTGTTGAGCCAGCCTCAGCGAGGGCGCTGTTTTTTTCCTACTATTAACCAGAGCCGTAACGTGTAACAACGAGGCCAGAGAACATTATGTCCGAACAGATTGTGACGCCGTCGTCCGCTTCCCCCGTGGTTGTTTCCCCAAAAAACGAAAAAATTAACCTGCTGGATCTTAACCGTCAGCAGATGCGCGAATTCTTTCTTGAGATGGGCGAAAAGCCGTTCCGTGCCGATCAGGTCATGAAGTGGATGTACCACTACTGCTGCGATGATTTCGAGCAGATGACCGACATCAACAAAGTGCTGCGCGGTAAGCTGATGCAGCGCGCTGAAATCCGTGCGCCGGAAGTGGCGGAAGAGATGCGTTCCACCGATGGCACCATTAAATGGGCGATTCGCGTGGGCGACCAGCTGGTTGAAACCGTCTACATCCCGGAAGCGGATCGCGCAACCCTGTGTGTCTCCTCGCAGGTAGGCTGCGCGCTGGAGTGCAAATTCTGTTCGACGGCGCAGCAGGGCTTTAACCGCAACCTGCGCGTATCAGAAATTATCGGCCAGGTATGGCGCGCCGCGAAAATCATCGGTGCTGCGAAAATTACCGGTCAGCGCCCGATCACCAACGTGGTGATGATGGGCATGGGCGAACCGCTGCTGAATCTGAACAACGTGGTGCCGGCGATGGATATCATGCTGGACGACTTCGGTTTCGGCCTGTCAAAACGTCGCGTTACGCTGTCAACCTCAGGCGTGGTGCCGGCGCTGGATAAGCTGGGCGACATGATCGACGTAGCGCTGGCGATTTCACTGCACGCGCCGAACG
Organism: Pantoea sp. y20; assembly: GCF_054903455.1. NCBI lineage: Bacteria > Pseudomonadati > Pseudomonadota > Gammaproteobacteria > Enterobacterales > Erwiniaceae > Pantoea > Pantoea sp. y20. Next base: position 3,082,604 of record NZ_CM142816.1, on the reverse strand, counting down.
ATGTGATTCGTGATGAGATCGTGCCGATCAACAAAAAGTACAACATCGAGACTTTCCTTGCGGCGGTCAAACGCTACATCGGCAAGTCCAACGCCAATCAGGGCCGTGTGACCATTGAGTATGTGATGTTGGATCACGTCAATGACAGCACCGACAACGCGCATGAACTGGCGGCACTGCTGAAAGAGACGCCGTGCAAAATCAACCTGATTCCGTGGAACCCCTTCCCGGGCGCGCCGTATGGTCGTAGCTCCAATAGCCGTATTGACCGCTTCTCCAAAGTGCTGATGGATTACGGTTTCACCACCATCGTGCGTAAGACCCGTGGTGATGATATCGACGCCGCTTGTGGTCAGCTGGCGGGCGATGTGATTGACCGTACCAAGCGTACGCTGCGTAAGAAAATGGCGGGCGAAGCCATCTCTGTGAAGGCGCTCTGAAAGCCAGCGCCTGCTGATATTCAGCGGGCGTAACTCATGTCAGTCTCTCCGCATATTTTTCATGGAGAGACTGAAATGCGTAAAGGATTACCCGCCGCGATTCTGGCTGGCTTTGTTGTAACCGGTTGTGTCAATCATCCTGCAAAACAGAGTGCAGCGGATATCCGTCTGCAGCTCGGATTGCATTATCTAGCGGTGAAGGATTATGCCGCTGCACAGCGCAATTTATTGCGTGCTCAGCAGGCAGCGCCGAAAGATTATCGCGTGCCGTTGGCCCTGGCCCGTGTGGCGCAGGCGCAGCAGAACAGCGCACAAACCCGCTGGCACTATCAGCGGGCGCAGCAGTTAGCGCCACTGAATGGTTATGTGGCTAACAATTACGGTGCGTTTCTCTGCGGTTTAAGGCAGTATGACGAAGCGCATCAACAGTTTAAGCTGGCAATTGAGGCGCAGGAAATCGATGCTCGTCAGGATGCATTCCTGTTTTCGGGCTATTGTTACCTGCAGGCTGATGAGAGTGCCGCAGCGCGCGAGCAGTTAGGTTACGCGCTGGATGCCGCACCGGAGCAGGGCAGTCAACTGCTGAGGGAAGTGGAAAGGCGGCTTGAACAGCAGGAACAGCAGTCGGTTCCGCTGCTTTTAGAAGTGTACCACCAGCGTTTGCCCGCAACGGCAGAGAGCATGTGGTTACAGATACGTTTCGCCGCGCAACAGGGAAACGCTGCTGACGTTACACGTTATGGCGACCGGTTGGCGCGAAGTTTTCCACAATCGATACAGTACCAGCGTTATTTAGCTAATGAATACTGAAGCCACTCAAGAGAATTCTGCAGTACATTCCACAGGTGAACGCCTGCGTCTGGCCCGTGAGCAGATGGGGCTGACCCAGCAAAACGTCGCTGAACGCCTGTGCCTGAAACTTACTACCGTGCGTGATATTGAAGAGGATAAGTCACCTGCTGATTTGGCTTCGACATTCCTGCGCGGTTACATTCGCTCCTATGCCCGTCTGGTGCATGTGCCGGAAGATGACCTGCTGCCGATGATGGCAAAACAGGCTCCGGTGCGCGCTGCCAGGATCGAGCCGATGCAGAGCTTCTCATTGGGTAAGCGTCGTAAAAAGCGCGATGGCTGGCTGATGATCTTCACCTGGTTGGTGGTTTTCGTCGTAGTCGGTTTGACCGGTGCGTGGTGGTGGCAAAACCATAAAGCGTCACAGGCTGACTTGGTGTCGATGGCCGATCAAAACGGCAGCGGCGACAATAGCCAGTCCATTCCATTGGGCGACAACAGCACCGACAGCAATACCGATGCGGACACTAACGCTGCCGGTACGCCAGTCGATAACGGTGCTGGCGCAGCGGCCACGCCTGAAAGCAACGCCGACGCACCTGCGTCGAGCATGAGCAACAATGCGCAAACCACCGGCAGCGACAACGCCGTGGTTTCGCCAAGCCAGGCTCCGATTGATACAGCGCCGCCAGCAGCGACCTCTCCGGCGCCAGCAAACAGTGTTCCTGCTGGTCAAATGCCTACCGCGAATGCGGCAGTCAGCCAACCGGCAGGCGATCCGAATGCCATCGTAATGAACTTCAAAGCCGACTGCTGGCTGGAAGTCAGCGATGCGACCGGCAAGAAGTTGTTCAGCGGTTTGCAACGTAGCGGCGGTAAGCTGAGTTTGTCCGGAACGGCTCCGTATCGTCTGAAAATTGGCGCACCGGGTGCGGTTGACGTGCAATATCAGAATCAGCCCGTTGATTTAAGTCGTTTTATCCGTAATAACCAGGTTGCCCGTCTGACGCTGGGTGCGCAATAACGCGCAGCGCGCTTTCCGGGTAATTGTGGAGAGAGAATATGCATAACGAAGCACCCATCATCCGTCGCAAATCAACACGGATTTACGTCGGCAAGGTGCCAGTTGGCGATGGTGCGCCCATCGCCGTTCAGTCAATGACCAACACCCGCACCACTGACGTGGACGCCACCGTTAACCAGATTCGCCAGCTTGAGCGCGTCGGGGTTGATATCGTGCGCGTCTCCGTTCCCACTATGGATGCGGCTGAAGCCTTCAAACTGATTAAGCAACAGGTCAACGTGCCGCTGGTCGCGGACATTCACTTTGACTATCGCATCGCACTGAAAGTCGCTGAATATGGCGTGGATTGTCTGCGTATCAATCCAGGCAACATCGGCAACAATGAGCGTATTCGCCAGGTGGTGGATTGTGCGCGTCATTACAACATTCCGATCCGTATCGGCGTTAATGCCGGTTCGCTGGAAAAAAATCTGCAGGAAAAATATGGCGAGCCAACGCCGCAGGCGCTGCTCGAATCCGCGATGCGCCATGTGGATCACCTTGATCGCCTCAACTTTGATCAGTTCAAAGTGAGCGTCAAAGCCTCTGACGTCTTCCTTGCCGTTGAATCTTATCGTTTACTGGCGAAAGCCATCGATCAGCCGCTGCACCTCGGTATTACCGAAGCGGGCGGCGCGCGTGCGGGTTCCGTGAAATCGGCGATCGGTTTAGGTTTACTGCTGGCCGAAGGCATCGGCGATACGCTGCGTATTTCGCTGGCGGCCGATCCGGTTGAAGAAGTGAAAGTCGGCTACGATATCCTCAAATCTCTGCGCATCCGCTCCCGCGGTATCAACTTTATTGCCTGCCCGACCTGTTCGCGTCAGGAGTTTGATGTCATCGGTACGGTCAATGCGCTGGAAGAGCGGCTGGAAGACATCATCACACCGATGGATATTTCCATTATCGGTTGCGTGGTGAACGGTCCGGGTGAAGCGACAGTTTCTACCCTCGGCGTGACCGGCGGAGCCAAGAAAAGCGGCTTCTACGAAGATGGTGTGCGCCAGCGCGATCGTCTCGATAACAACGACATGATCGACCAGCTGGAAGCGCGTATTCGCGCTAAAGCCAGCATGCTGGATGAAAGCCGCCGTATCAACGTGCAGCAGTTGGAAAAATAATCGTGGTGCGCGCCTGTCGCGTGCCAGTTTGTGATTGAACCTGTGCGGTTTCATCCTCATAAGGTATGATGCCGCTCAGGTTTTTTTGTCTTAAGAGATTCTAACGTGGCGAAGAATATTCAAGCGATTCGCGGGATGAACGATTACCTGCCGGCGGATACCGCGATTTGGCAGCGTATTGAAGGCACCCTTAAGCAGGTGCTGGCCAGTTATGGTTACAGTGAAATCCGTCTGCCAATCGTTGAGCACACCCCGTTGTTCAGCCGCGCGATCGGTGAAGTCACCGACGTGGTTGAGAAAGAGATGTACACCTTTGAAGACCGAAACGGCGAAAGCCTGACGCTGCGTCCGGAAGGCACTGCAGGTTGCGTGCGCGCCGGTATCGAGCACGGTCTGCTGTACAATCAAGAACAGCGTCTTTGGTACACCGGCCCGATGTTCCGCTACGAGCGCCCGCAGAAAGGTCGTTATCGCCAGTTCCACCAGATGGGTGTCGAAGTCTTCGGCCTGCAAGGCCCGGACGTAGATGCTGAGCTGATCATGATGACCGCACGCTGGTGGAAAGCGTTAGGTATTGCCGAGCACGTTGAGCTGGAGCTGAACTCTATCGGTTCGCTGGACGCGCGTGCCAACTATCGCAGCGCGCTGGTGGCATTCCTGGAGCAACATCAGGACGTACTCGACGAAGATTGCAAACGCCGCATGTACACCAATCCACTGCGCGTGCTCGACAGCAAAAATCCTGACATCCAGAAACTGTTAAACGATGCGCCAACGCTAGGCGAATTCCTTGATGAGGAGTCACGCGAGCACTTCAGCGGCCTGTGCGCCTTGCTGGACGACGCGGGCATTAACTATCGCATTAACCAGCGCCTGGTGCGCGGCCTCGATTACTATAACCGTACCGTGTTTGAATGGGTGACCAGCAGCCTCGGTTCGCAGGGCACCGTGTGCGGCGGCGGACGTTACGATGGTTTAGTTGAACAGCTGGGTGGACGTGCCACGCCAGCGGTTGGTTTTGCCATGGGTATGGAGCGTCTGGTGTTGCTGGTGCAAGCAGTTAATCCAGAATTTGAACCGACGCGCATTGTTGATGTCTATGTTATCGCTTCGGGGCAGGGCGTTCAGTCCGCCGCGATGCAACTGGCGGAAAAACTGCGTGATGCTGATCCGGCACTGAAGATGATGACCAACTTTGGTGGCGGTAACTTCAAGAAGCAGTTTGCCCGTGCAGACAAGTGGGGCGCACGCATTGCGCTGGTGCTGGGCGAAGATGAAGTGAAAGCGGGCCAGGTTGTGGTGAAAGACCTGCGTACCGGCGATCAACAGACGCTGGCTCAGAGCGACGCCGCTGCGACGTTGCGCACGCTGCTGCAGTAAGCGCAGCACTGCAACAGCCATTTTAAAGAGAGGGATTGCGTGGAAGTTTACAGCAACGAAAACGAACAAGTTGACGCGCTGCGTCAGTTCTTTGCCAACAATGGCAAATTCCTGGCCGTTGGCGTAATCATCGGTATCGCTGCGCTGGGTGGCTGGCGTTTCTGGTCCAGTCATCAGGAAGGCACCGATAAAGCGGCATCAGCAGAATATCAACAACTGACCAGCGCGATGCAGGCGGACAAGCCTGATTCGCTGGAAGCGGTCGCCACTTTCGCCAGCGAAAACAACAACACCTATGGTGCGTTGGCTTCGTTGGATCTGGCTAAGCAGTATGTTGAAACCAATCAGCTCGATAAAGCTATCACTCTGTTACAGAGTGGGCTGAAAGATACCAAAGATGCCAACCTGCAGGCGGTGATTAACCTGCGTCTGGCTCGCATTCAGTTGCAGCAAAGTCAGGCCGATGCCGCACTTTCTACCCTTAACAATGTTAAAGGTGATGGCTGGACAGCCATTGTGGCGGACATTCGTGGCGAAGCACTGCTGAGCAAAGGCGATAAGCAGGGCGCGCGTGATGCCTGGAGCAAAGGTGCTGAATCGCAGGCCTCTCCTGCGCTGAAGCAAATGCTGCAGATGAAGATGAATAACTTAAGTTAAGCCAGTCAAGAGAGCGCACATGGAATTACGTAAATACCTGCTGCCAGGGCTGATTTCAGTCACTCTGCTCAGCGGTTGCTCGCTGTTCAGCGGCGAAGAAGATGTAGTGAAAATGGCCCCGCTGCCTAAAGTGGAAAACCAGTTTACGCCGCAGACCGCGTGGAGCACCTCGGTTGGCGATGGCGTTGGTGATTTCTATTCCAATCTGCATCCAGCCTGGCTGGACGGTACCGTGTATGCTGCGGATCGTTTTGGTGTGGTTAAAGCGCTTGATGCCAGCAATGGTAAAGAGAAATGGAAAGTCGATCTCTCTGAGAAAACCGGCTTCTTCTCGAAAAACATCTCGGCACTGCTCTCTGGCGGCGTCACCGCCAGCGGCGATCGCATCTACATCGGTAGCGAACGTGGTCAGGTATTTGCGTTGAATACCAGCGATGGTGGCATTGCCTGGCAGACCAAGGTCGCCGGTGAAGCGCTGTCGCGTCCGGTGGTGAGCGACGGTTTAGTGCTGGTTCACACCAGCAACGGTATGTTGCAAGGCCTTGATCAGAGCACTGGCGTGATCAAATGGACTGTTAACCTTGATATGCCTGCGCTGTCACTGCGCGGTGAATCAGCCCCGACCGTGGCCTTTGGTGGCGCAATTGTGGGTGGCGATAACGGCCGCGTGAGCGCAGTCATCGTCAATCAAGGTCAGCTTATTTGGCAGCAGCGTATTTCGCAGCCAAGCGGCGCCACGGAAATCGATCGCCTGAGCGACGTCGATACTACGCCAGTCGTGGTAAACGGTGTGGTTTATGCGCTGGCGTATAACGGTAACCTCACCGCGCTGGAACTGCGTTCTGGTCAGGTGCTGTGGAAACGTGAGATTGGCGGCGTGAAAGACATGGTGGTGGATGCGGGTCGTATCTATCTGGTCGATCAGGATGACCGCGTGATTGCCCTGAATGCTGACGGTGGTGTAGCCATCTGGCGTCAAAGCGATCTGCTGCATCGTAATCTGACCTCGCCGGTGCTGTTCAACGGTTATCTGGTTGTCGGTGATAGCGAAGGTTATCTGCACTGGATTAACACCCTTGACGGCCGCTTCGTGGCGCAGCAGAAACTGGACAGCGATGGCTTCCAGACTGAACCGGTTGTTGCCGGTGACAAGCTGCTGATCCAGGCGAAAGGCGGAGAAGTTTACGCCATCACCCGTTAAGGATTTGGCTCTGCGGGAACCCGTTTCCCGCTCGCTTACACGGCTCCTGATTCGTCAGGGGCCGTTTCGTTTTTAGTCAGGCATGGTATTCTTTGCGCCTTCAGCCTGACGCCTGGCGTCAAATGTCGTTATAATCACGCCATTCGGGCGAATTATTTTAAAAACTGAGGCAAGTGTTATGGTACCTGTGGTCGCGCTGGTTGGGCGTCCCAATGTGGGAAAATCTACGCTATTTAACCGTTTAACACGCACACGTGATGCGCTGGTGGCGGATTTTCCTGGACTGACTCGCGATCGCAAATATGGTCGCGCCGAAGTGGAAGGGCGCGAATTCATTGTTATTGATACCGGCGGTATTGATGGCACCGAAGAGGGCGTAGAAAACCGCATGGCGGAGCAGTCGCTGCTGGCGATTGAAGAAGCCGATGTGGTGCTGTTTATGGTGGATGCGCGCGCGGGCGTGATGCCGGCGGATCAGCAAATCGCCAATCATCTGCGTGCCCGTGAGAAAGCCACCTTTGTTGTCGCCAACAAAACTGACGGTATCGACCCGGAAGCGGCGGTGCTCGATTTCTATGCGCTGGGCTTAGGCGAGATTCACGCCATTGCAGCTTCGCATGGCCGCGGCGTTAACAGCCTGCTGGAAACCGCACTGTTGCCGTGGATGGAAGAAATCGTTCCAGAAGTCGAGCTCACTGAAGAAGAAGAGAACGCCGCCTATTGGGCCGATTTAGAAGAAGAGAGTGAGAAGGCGCTGGAGGAAGAGGAAGAAGAAGATTTCGACCCAACCACACTGCCGATCAAACTCGCTATCGTTGGCCGCCCGAACGTGGGTAAGTCAACGCTAACTAACCGCATTCTTGGCGAAGACCGTGTCGTGGTCTTCGACATGCCGGGCACCACGCGCGACAGCATCTATATTCCGATGGAACGTGACGGACGTGAGTATGTCCTGATTGATACCGCTGGCGTACGTAAGCGCGGTAAAATCACCGAAACCGTCGAAAAATTCTCAGTTATCAAAACGTTGCAAGCTATCGAAGATGCTAACGTGGTAATGCTGGTGATTGATGCGCGTGCCGGAATCTCCGATCAGGATCTCTCGCTGCTCGGCTTTATCCTGAACAGTGGGCGCTCACTGGTGATCGTGGTCAATAAGTGGGATGGCATGACGCAGGAAGCCAGAGATGAAGTCAAAGAGATGTTGGACTTCCGCCTGGGCTTTATCGATTTTGCGCGCATCCACTTTATTTCCGCCCTGCACGGCAGCGGCGTCGGCAACCTGTTCGAATCGGTGACCGAAGCGTACGACTGCTCTACCAAACGTGTGGGCACCGCAATGCTGACGCGCATCATGACCATGGCCGCCGACGATCACCAACCGCCGTTGGTGCGGGGTCGCCGCGTGAAGCTGAAGTATGCGCACGCCGGTGGTTATAACCCGCCAATTGTGGTGATTCACGGCAACCAGGTGAAAGATCTGGCTGATTCCTATAAGCGTTACCTGATGAACTACTTCCGTCGTTCACTCAACGTTATGGGTACGCCGATTCGCATTCAGTTCAAAGAAGGCGATAACCCATACGCGGGCAAACGCAACCTGTTGACGCCAACGCAGCAGCGTAAACGTCAGCGTCTGATGTCGCATCTGAAGAAGAACAAGCGTTAAGATGAGAAGGGCCCAGCAGGGCCCTTTTTTTCACCTGTAACTTGTGGTGGCGCCATTTATGGCGACCGCCATCCAAAGCGCAGAGGACAATGGATGAACTTTTCCTGCCCAACCTGTCAGCAACCACTCACTCTCAGTGAAACCGGTTTTGACTGCCCCAATTGTGAACGTCATTTCGATCGTATCGCCTTATGCCCGGATTGCCATCAGCCGTTACAAGTGCTGAAAGCCTGTGGCGCTGTCGACTACTTTTGTCAGCACGGCGACGGTCTAATCTCGAAAAAGCGCGTCGAATTTACGCCTGCCTTCATCGCAGATTAAAAACTCCGGATTCCACGCCTAGAGTTATTAACCAGTTACGCCTGGATTTGTAGCAAAAATGCTATTAACCAGTGACTGCCGCGTTATGGATATTCACTTTTTATTGTACCAGGTGGTACAATCCTGCCGCCTTGTCGCGAGAATCACTCTCACCTACGTTGTGTCCTCGCTCACAAGCGCCGAATCACGGGCATTGCACCCGTATCAATAGATATAAAATAAAGCGTAACGGAATAGTTCCTGTCTCCCGCTGCGGCTGGGGCCTTGTCATCGGCTGCCACAGATTTATCGGCGCCAGCGCTTTATTTTTTCAGGAGAGTTTTTGTTATGGCAGAAAATTCCGCTCGTCCCGGCAAAGGGCTGAGCATCTGGTCCGTACTGTTTGGCCTGGTCTTGCTGGCAATCGGCTTGTTCTTCGCAATCGGCGGCGGCAAGCTGGTCGCGCTGGGCGGCAGCTGGTACTTCCTCATCGCCGGTATCGTTATGTTGCTGGCGGCCATTCAGTTCTTCCGTCGCAAATCATCCGCCGTCACCCTGTTTATTCTGGTGTTTGCTGGCACGCTGATTTGGTCACTGTTTGATGCAGGCCTGCATTTCTGGCCGCTGGTCTCGCGCTTGATGGTGCCGGCCGGCTTGATGCTGTTTGCATTCCTCACCTGGCCAGCCCTGCGTAAAAGCGAAGGCAAAAGCTCCCTGGCAAAAGTCTCTTATGTGCTGTCTGCGGTGATCGTGGTGGGCATGGTGGCGACTTTCGTGCAGATGTTCCAGCCGCATCCTACCGTGGCATTTGACGGTAAACAGCTGCCGCTGATTCCGGTCGATAAATCAAAACCTCAGCAAGACTGGAGCAGCTACGGCCGTACGCCGGGTGGCGACCGCTTCGCTGCCATCGATCAGATTACCCGCGACAACGTGAAAGACCTGCAGGTCGCCTGGACTTTCCACACTGGCGATACGCCAATCAGCCCAACCGGTAACGGTGCGGAAGATCAGCAAACCCCGCTGCAGGTGGGCAACACGCTGTTCCTGTGCACCCCGCATAACAATGTGATTGCGGTTGCCGCAGACAGCGGTAAGGAAATCTGGAAACGCGAAATCAACGCGCAGGCAGAAGTGTGGAACCGCTGCCGTGGCTTAGCCTATTTCGATGCGACTAAACCGCTGCAGCAGCCAACCGAGCCGGGTTCAACGCCGGTTACTGCCGCTGTGCTGCCTGCTGGCGACACCTGTCAGCGTCGTATTCTGATGAACACCATTGATGCGCGTCTGATTGCTATCAACGCCGACAACGGTGAGCTGTGCGACACCTTCGGTACGCACGGTGTGGTTGACCTGAAAACCGGTCTGGGCAGTGCGCCAGATCCGCAATATCAGCTGACGTCACCGCCAGCGATGGCCGGCACCACTGTTGTTGTGGGTGGTCGTGTCGCCGATAACGTACAGACCGACATGCCTGGCGGCGTGCTGCGTGGTTTTGACGTCATCACCGGTCAGATGCGTTGGGCGTTTGACCCAGGCAACGACGACCCCAATGCGGTGCTGATGCCGGGTAAAAATTACACCCGCAGTACGCCAAACTCGTGGGCGCCAATGTCTTACGATCCGGCAATGAACACCGTGTTCCTGCCGATGGGTAGCTCGTCAGTGGATCTGTGGGGTGCGAACCGTACCAAACTGGATCACACTTACGGCGCATCAATCCTGGCGTTGGATGCCACCACCGGTAAGCAGAAGTGGGTTTATCAGACCGTGCATAACGATCTGTGGGACTTCGACCTGCCAATGCAGCCGAGCCTGGTCGACTTCCCGATGAAGGATGGCACCAACAAGCCAGCCGTCGTTATCGGCGCGAAAACCGGCATGATCTGGGTGCTGGATCGCCTGACCGGCAAGCCTTTGACCAAAGTTGAAGAGCTGCCGATGCCGCAGGGTCACATCCCGAACGAGCAGTACACCAAAACTCAGCCGCACTCTGTGGAAATGCCAAATATCGGCAACCAGAAAATGACGGAGTCGGATATGTGGGGTGCAACACCGTTTGATCAGCTGGCGTGCCGTATTGCCTTTAAAGGCATGCGTTACGATGGTCTGTTCACCGTGCCGGATACCGATAAATCCCTCAGCTTCCCAGGTTCACTGGGCGGTATGAACTGGGGCGGTATCTCGTTTGACCCGAACAACCAGTACATGTTCGTTAACGACATGCGTCTGGGCCTGTGGGTACAGATGATCCCACAAGACACCAGCAAAACGGCGGCCAGCAACGGTGGTGAAGCTATCAACACCGGTATGGGTGCGGTTCCGCTGAAAGGCACACCGTACGCGGTGAACAAAAACCGCTTCATGTCGCCGCTGGGCATTCCGTGCCAGGCTCCGCCGTTCGGTACGCTGTCAGCGATTGACATGAAAACCCGTCAGATCGTGTGGCAGGTGCCAGTGGGTACGGTAGAAGATACCGGTCCGTTTGGTATCAAAATGCGCGCGAAAATGCCAATTGGTATGCCGACCTTAGGCGGCACGCTGGCAACGCAGGGTGGCCTGGTGTTCATCGCGGGTACGCAGGATTACTATCTGCGCGCTTTCGATAGCTCAACCGGTAAAGAAGTGTGGAAAGCACGTCTGCCGGTCGGCAGCCAGGGCGGTCCAATCAGCTACGTTTCGCCGAAAACCGGCAAACAGTACATCCTGATCTCCGCAGGCGGTGCACGTCAGTCGCCAGACCGTGGTGATTACGTGATTGCTTACGCGCTGCCAGACAGCAAGTAAGTTAAAAAAAGAGAAAGGCCGACATCATGATGTCGGCCTTTTTTTATAACCCTCCGTGGCACATCTCTTCCTTTAAGGCACCTTAATTACTGCTGCTTAGAAGGGCGACGGCTTTTTTGACCTCCTTTTCTTCCAGCTTCCCTGGCTCTTTCAGGATCGTTTCTGAAATTACCCCCACTGACTTTGCCGCCAGCGCTACCGGCTTCCCTGGCGCGCTCCGGGTCCTCTGCAAAGTTCCCGGCACCACCTCGTTGCTTTTTTTGTGTCATAGCAGAGACCTCATCTAAGGGTGTTTTCTTCGACGTGGACTAGCTAGCCACATAATGAGTATAGTCAATCAGTTACGCTCTGCCTTGAGAGATCTCCGATAACCTATTCACCGTCTCGCCACAGCGATTGCAGCTCGGGGGGCGCCAGTTGTTCGGGAATTAAAATCACGAAACTTCCCGCTTCGCGATGGGTAGCATAGGTGATTTGAATGCGGTAGTAGCGCTGATCGCCACGACCGACATTTGCCGCCTGATCTTCCGTTTCCCCCAACGGCATTGCCTGTTCCAGTACTTCGCAGACGCGCTGCTTTTGCGGTTCCGGCAGTTCCCCCAGCGCAAAGCGCCGTTCGCCGCGCAGTTTAGGGATAAAAGCGATTCCGCCTTCCCGCGCCAGCTCGATGATTGCGTCATCGGTCAGTTGGATGTCCATGTTACGCCTACCTGCTGCCAGGCGGATTGAATCTTTTCCGCCACTGAGCTGTTGAATCGTTGATTGGCGTGCTGCACGGTAAAGCGCGCAAAGGTGCTGAAATCGGCATCCTGCGGCAGCGTTTTGTCGCACAGCGTGTCGTACCAGGCTTGACCGGCCTGTTCCCACGCAAAGCCGCCCAGCGCTTTAGCGGCGAGGTAAAAGGCGCGATTGGGAATGCCGGAATTGAGGTGCACGCCGCCGTTGTCGTCACGCGTTTCGATGTAGTGCGCCATATCGGCCGGTTGCGGATCTTTACCCAGCACCGGATCATCGTAAGCCGTTCCCGGTGACGACATCGAGCGCAATCCGCGCCCGTTGATGCCCTGCGCCAGTAAACCTTCGCCGATAATCCAGTCGGCCTGATCGGCGCTCTGCTTGAGGTGAAATTGCTTCACCAGCGAACCAAACACGTCAGACATCGATTCATTCAGCGCGCCTGCCTGCTGGAAATAGATCAATCCCGCTTCGGTTTCTGTCACGCCGTGCGTCAGCTCGTGCGCCACCACATCCAGCGCGATAGTGAAGCGATTGAAAATCTCGCCGTCACCGTCACCAAACACCATCTGCTGCCCGTTCCAGAAGGCGTTCTGATACTCCTTGCCGTAATGCACGGTGCCATCGAGCTTGAGGCCTTTATTGTCCAGCGAGTTGCGTTGGTAGATTTGCCAGAAGAAATCGTAGGTAATGCCGAGATAGTTCCAGGCTTCTTCGGCTGCAACATCACCATTTCCCGGCTGGCCTTCTTCGCGCACCAACGTGCCGGGCAGATTTTGCGTTCCTTCGGCGTCATAGATAGCACGCAGCACCGTGCCTGGCTGAGCGGTGGCGGTGCTTGCTGGTTTAGCGTTATGTTCGCCCATCAAGTGCTGGACGTGGGTGAGGGTGCGGCGCGCGTAGTCTTGTTGCGCGCCGGAGCAGTTATCAATGATATTGCGCAGAATGTAGGGAGGAATAACGCTGTAAGACATAAAAAAACTCCTGGCCGTTTAGGTACATGCCAGAAGTATAGTTTTCCCGCTATGAACGCGCTTTGCGGCTCCGGGATTTCTGCGGTTCGAGTGCGGTAACCTGGCTTTCCACCCAGCCATCGTCCAGCCGGGTGCGCAGCAAGTCGCCTTTGCTCAGCTGTTGGGTTTTCTTCACCACCTGACCTTGGGTGTCGGTGGTTACGCTGAAGCCACGCGCCAGCGTCGCCAGCGGGCTCACGCCTTCCAGCTGTGCCGCCAGCGTGCCAAAGCGCTGACGATTGTGATTGAGCTGCTTCTCCATGCCCTGCTGTAAGCGATAGTGCCATTGCTGGAGCTGCTGCTGAGCGCGCAGAATACGTCCCTGCGGCTGCTGGGCGTTAAGGCGTTGCAGCAGGCGATCCTGCTGACGATTGGCCACACGCATGCGCTGGTCCATTGCTTCACCGAGACGGCGCTGCAGCTGTAAGAGCGCGGTTTGCTGGCGTGCCAGACGCAGCTGTGGATGCTGCTGCTGCAAGCGGTGCTGAATGCGCGTGAAGCGACGCTGCTGCTGAGCCAGATAGAAATCCATCGCCATCTCCATGCGCTGCTGCTGCGACTGCAAACGACGCAACAGTTCAAGCTGATTACGGCTCACCAGTTCTGCCGCAGCAGACGGCGTCGGCGCACGTAAATCCGCTACGAAGTCAGCGATAGTGACATCGGTTTCATGCCCAACGGCGCTGACAATCGGCAGGCGGCTGGCAAAAATCGCCCGCGCCACGCGCTCGTCATTGAAGCTCCACAAATCTTCCAGCGAACCGCCGCCACGACCGACAATCAGCACATCACACTCATCGCGCTGGTTAGCCAGCTCAATGGCACGCACAATGCCAGCCGGCGCATCCACACCTTGCACCGCGGTGGGATAGATAATCACCGGCAGTGAAGGATCGCGTCGATGCAGCACGCGCAGCACGTCGTGCAGCGCCGCGCCGGTGGCGGAGGTAATCACGCCCACCTGACGCGCCGGATCCGGCAGCGGCTGTTTGAACTGTTGATCGAATAAGCCTTCCGCGGCTAAACGCGCTTTCAGCTGCTCGAATTGCTGCTGCAGCAAGCCTTCACCGGCCGGATGCATGCTTTCGATAATCAGCTGATAATCGCCGCGCGGCTCATACAGCGTGATGCTGGCGCGCACTAACACTTGCTGGCCATGTTGCGGACGGAAGGTGACGCGACGATTGCTGTTGCGGAACATCGCGCAGCGCACTTGTGCGCCATCATCCTTCAACGTGAAGTACCAATGACCGGAAGAGGGCTGAGTGAAATTTGAAATTTCAGCGCTGAGCCACACCAGGCCCATCTCATTTTCCAGCAGTTGGCGCACCGTGGTGTTCAGGCGGCTGACGGTAAAAATATTGGCGGTTGGCGGTAGCGACATGTGATGTAGATCAAATTTTAAATCAGAGGGTTAATCAACTGATACTACATTGCTTGCCCTGAGGATCAAGACATTTTCTGAAAAAACACTGGAGGCAATCGGTTTCGGCCTGTATAATGCCGCGGCAATATTTTATCTGTTTTAATCGCCCCCAGGTGGAGATATTGCAATGTTAAGAATCGCTAAAGAAGCCCTCACATTTGACGACGTTCTGCTCGTTCCCGCTCACTCCACTGTCTTACCGAACACCGCTGATCTCAGCACTCAGCTGACGAAAAACATCCGTCTGAACATCCCCATGCTCTCCGCTGCAATGGACACCGTGACCGAAGCCGGTCTGGCAATTGCGCTGGCGCAGGAAGGTGGTTTGGGCTTTATTCACAAAAACATGTCAATTGAGCGCCAGGCGGATGAAGTTCGTAAGGTGAAAAAACACGAAAGCGGCGTCGTTACCGATCCACAAACCGTGCTGCCAACTACCGCGCTGGCGGCGGTGAAAGAGCTGACCGAACGTAACGGCTTCGCCGGCTACCCGGTCGTGAACACCGACAACGAGCTGGTGGGCATCATCACGGGCCGTGACGTGCGTTTTGTTACCGACCTGACCTTACCAGTTTCCGCAGTGATGACCCCTAAAGAGCGCCTGGTAACGGTGAAAGAGGGTGAAGCACGCGAAGTTGTGCTGCACAAAATGCATGAAAAACGTGTTGAGAAAGCGCTGGTTGTTGATGACAGCTTCCACCTGCTGGGCATGATCACCGTTAAAGACTTCCAAAAAGCCGAACGTAAACCTAACGCGTGTAAAGATGCGGAAGGCCGTCTGCGCGTAGGCGCTGCGGTTGGTGCCGGTGCGGGCAATGAAGAGCGCGTTGATGCGCTGGTTGCTGCCGGTGTTGACGTGCTGCTAATTGACTCATCACACGGTCACTCTGAAGGCGTGCTGCAGCGTATTCGTGAAACCCGTGCAAAATATCCGAACCTGGAAATCATCGGCGGCAACGTTGCCACCGGCGCAGGCGCATTGGCGTTGGCGCAGGCCGGCGTGAGCGCGGTGAAAGTGGGGATCGGTCCTGGCTCAATCTGTACCACGCGTATCGTCACTGGTGTTGGCGTGCCACAGATCACCGCGGTTTCTGATGCGGTTGCCGCGCTGGAAGGCACCGGCATTCCGGTTATCGCTGATGGCGGCATCCGCTTCTCTGGCGACATCGCTAAAGCGATTGCAGCAGGCGCAGCGGCCGTCATGGTCGGTTCTATGCTGGCTGGTACCGAAGAGTCTCCGGGCGAAATCGAGCTGTATCAAGGCCGTTCGTTCAAGTCTTATCGCGGTATGGGTTCACTGGGCGCGATGTCCAAAGGCTCTTCAGATCGTTACTTCCAGAGCGATAACGCCGCTGACAAACTGGTACCGGAAGGTATCGAAGGCCGCGTTGCCTACAAAGGCCGCCTGAAAGAGATCGTGCACCAGCAAATGGGCGGCTTGCGCTCTTGCATGGGCCTGACGGGTTGCCAGACCATTGACGATCTGCGCACCAAAGCGGAGTTTGTGCGTATCAGCGGCGCGGGCATCAATGAAAGCCACGTGCATGACGTGACCATCACCAAAGAGTCACCAAACTACCGCATGGGTTCATAATCCCGTAAAATTTAGCGCCCGGCACCCGCCGGGCGCTTTTATTATTAAGTCCATCCCAATGGAAACGCCTCAATGACGACTGAAAATATTCATAAACATCGCATTTTGATCCTCGATTTTGGTTCTCAGTATACGCAGCTGGTTGCGCGCCGCGTGCGCGAGCTGGGTGTCTACTGCGAACTCTGGGCGTGGGATGTCACCGAAGAGCAAATTCGCCAGTTTAACCCGAACGGCATCATTCTCTCTGGCGGTCCGGAGAGCACCACCGAGCTGAACAGCCCGCGTGCGCCGGAATACGTGTTTAACGCGGGTGTGCCAGTGTTGGGCGTCTGCTACGGCATGCAGACCATGGCGATGCAGTTGGGCGGCAAGGTTGAGGGCTCTAACGAGCGCGAATTTGGTTATGCGCAGGTTGAAGTGCTGACTCAGAGCGCGCTGGTGCGTGACATCGAAGATGCGATTAGCGCAGCAGGTAAACCGCTGCTGGACGTTTGGATGAGCCACGGCGACAAAGTCACCGCCATCCCAGCCGGTTTCGAAACCGTTGCCAGCACCGAAACCTGTCCGTTTGCCATCATGGCTAACGAAGAGAAGAAATTCTACGGCGTGCAGTTCCACCCGGAAGTGACGCACACGCGTCAGGGCCTGCGCATGCTTGAGCGTTTCATTCGTGACATCTGCGGCTGTGAAGCGCTGTGGACACCAGCCAAAATCATCGAAGATGCGGTTGAGCGTATTCGTCAGCAGGTTGGCGATGACAAAGTGATTCTCGGTCTGTCTGGCGGCGTGGACTCTTCTGTGACCGCGATGCTGCTGCATCGCGCCATCGGCGAGCGTCTGACCTGCGTGTTCGTGGATAACGGCCTGCTGCGTCTGAATGAAGCTGAGCAGGTGCTGGAAATGTTCGGTGACCACTTCGGTCTGAACATCGTGCACGTTGCGGCAGAAGCGCGCTTCCTTGATGCGCTGGCGGGCGAGAACGATCCCGAAGCCAAACGTAAAATCATCGGCCGCGTATTCGTAGAGGTGTTTGACGAGCAGGCGCTGCGTCTGGAAGACGTGAAGTGGCTGGCACAAGGCACCATCTATCCTGACGTGATCGAATCGGCGGCTTCTGCCACCGGTAAAGCGCACGTGATCAAATCGCACCACAACGTGGGCGGTTTGCCGAAAGAGATGAAGATGGGCCTGGTTGAGCCGCTGAAAGAGCTGTTCAAAGACGAAGTGCGTAAAATCGGTCTGGAACTCGGCCTGCCGTACGACATGCTGTATCGTCATCCGTTCCCAGGTCCAGGTTTGGGCGTGCGCGTGCTGGGCGAAGTGAAGAAAGAGTACTGCGACCTGCTGCGCCGTGCAGACGCCATCTTCATCGAAGAGCTGCATAAAGCTGACCTGTACAACAAAGTCAGCCAGGCGTTCACCGTGTTCCTGCCAGTACGTTCTGTTGGCGTGATGGGCGATGGTCGTAAATATGATTGGGTAGTTTCACTGCGTGCGGTGGAAACCATCGACTTCATGACAGCGCACTGGGCGCACCTGCCGTACGATTTCCTCGGCCGCGTCTCTAACCGCATCATCAACGAAGTTAACGGCATTTCCCGCGTGGTTTATGATATTTCAGGTAAACCACCTGCGACGATTGAGTGGGAATAAATCCTGCTTTGATCACTGCGTAAAAACGAAGCCCGCTTAATTGCGGGCTTTTTTTTCAAACCTTCTGATGGCAAATCATTCGGCTAAATGTATCGCATAGTTCGTGAATACAAATCCCACCGTTTCGATGCAAGATAGCGGTTGATTTTTACTCATCAGGATGCCGTCGATGTTGCCTTTTAAAGCCGTACTGATCTCTTTTCTTTGCATCATCTTGCTTTCCTTAGGCGCGAGCTTGGCGCAGGCAACGCGAAGCGGTGAGCTCACCTCTGAACGCGGTGGCTGGGCATCCGCAAGGCGCGATTCGGCCGGTATCGCACCGGATCCGCAGCGTTATGCGGCAGAAGCTATCGTGCAGGTTTATGCTGCGCCGACTTATGGCTGGAAGGGCGCGGTGGCGGTACATCCGTGGATTATCTTCAAACGCGCCGGTGAAACCCGCTATAACCGTTACGAAGTGATTAGCTGGGGCAGCGGCGATAAAGTGCGTCGTAATAGCAATCTTCCTGATGGTTACTGGTACGGTGCGAAGCCGCGTCTGCTGGTTGACCATCGCGGCAGTAGCGCAGAAGCGATGATTCCGCAGATCGAAGCGGCCATTAAATCCTATCCCTGGCCGACCACGTATCACGCCTGGCCGGGACCCAACAGCAATACTTTTATGGCACATATTGGCCGCGAGGTTCCGGCGTTGAAGTTGGATCTACCGGCTAACGCGCTCGGCAAAGATTATCGCTCGCTGCTTAATCCGGTAGGTTTACCGCCGTCAGGTCGCGGCGTGCAGCTTTCCCTGCTGGGTGTGTTGGGTGTGACGGTTGGAGCGGAAGAGGGGCTGGAAGTGAATCTGCTGGGATTAAACATGGGGCTGGATTTCACACCATTCAGGCTGCGTCTGCCGTTTATCGGCGGCATCGGTCAGAATAATGTGCAGCGAGACAATCCCTAAAAATGGCCCCGATTTGGGGCCATTTTTTTAACAGACGCCGAAATCGCCGTCTTCGTGATACAGATTCACGCTATCGGCTCTGACTTCAATTTCACGCTTGATGTGATCGTCAACGCGAGCGCACCACAGCATATCGCCTTCCACGCGCAGCACCTGCATCTTTGGGCCACCGGTCTTAGACTGCACAAAATCATCCACGTTAAACATGCTTCTTCTCCTTCAGGTCAGTGATAACAACAGAGTCTATATGCACTTCAGGCGCTGTGCGCTTGATTTTGTGCGCTGTCTTCCAGCACAAAACTGAATCAAAGCGCGTTGAGACCGTTCTGGTTATTTTCTGCAGCATTCGCCGCTGAAATAGTACCGAAACACTTCGCGGTTGTCAGTTGACAACTTATTGCGGTGAGCATAAGGTAGCCAGCGATGTCATAGAGGAAGCGGCATCCGCATAAAGCGGTCGAAGGAGCTTTGCGATATGCAGAAGCGAGAGGTTGGAAGATTGCAGTTGGCGGTCACCATGCGTGGGGCAAGATGTACTGCCCAGATAATTCGACAGAGTGTCGATGTGGGGATTACTGCATTACCTGCATCTGGAGTACGCCAAAAAATCCTGAAACCCATGCCAAACTGTTACGGCGCGTGGTGGACAACTGCAGTGAAAACCCTCAGCGGGTTAAGTGACGAGGAGTGAAACATGGAATTTGAGTTTACGCTGCGTTTTCAGCTCAATGATGAGATCGACATCGATGAAGTGATCGAACGGCTCGGTTCGCAAGGCTGCACTGATGCGTTAATTGGCGCGGGGGTGGCGGGAAAATTAAGCATGACGTTCTGCCGCGAAGCCAGCACTGCACAGGACGCGGTGCGCAGCGCGTTGGAGGATGTTTTTCAGGCATTGCCAGATGCGGAACTGATTGAAGCCGCGCCAGATTTAGTCGGGCTGACGGATATCGCAGAGTTGATAGGAGTTTCGCGGCAGAACATGCGCAAGCTGATGCTCAGCCATAGCCCGCAGTTTCCGCGTCCGATTCATGATGGAAAAACAGCCATATGGCATTTAATCGATGTGCTGGAGTGGTTAAATCAGCGTGGTTCAACGCGGGTCAATCCAGCACTGAGTGAACTGGCGCGCGCAACGTTGCAACTCAATTTACAGCAGATGCTGCAACGTTACGCACACTGTTTAAAGCCTTAATGATGCAGCAAAAATATCGTCGCCAGACCAAGGAAGATAAAGAATCCGCCGGTATCGGTGATCGCGGTGATCAGCACGCTAGAGCCAACGGCGGGATCGCGTTTCATTTTGGTCATGATTAACGGAATCAGCACGCCCATCAGCGCGGCCAGCAGCAGGTTCAGCACCATCGCCAGCATCATCACGCCGCCGAGTTGCAGGTTGTCGTACATCAGCCAGGTGACGCCGCCCATAATGCCGCCCCAGAACAGGCCGTTAATCAATGCCACGCCGAGTTCACGCATGATCAGGAACGAGAAGTTACCCGGTTCAACCTGATGCAGCGCCAGCGCACGCACAATCATGGTAATGGTTTGATTGCCGGTGTTGCCGCCGATGCCGGCGACGATTGGCATCAGCGCCGCCAGCGCAACCAGCTGCGATATGGTGGCTTCAAACAGGCCAATCACGCGCGAAGCGACAAATGCGGTACACAGGTTAACCGCCAGCCAGGCCCAGCGTTTACCCACCGCTTTGCGCACCGGCGCAAACACGTCTTCGCCCTGGCTGATACCCCCCATTTTACGGATGTTGCTTTCGTTCTCTTCGTTCACCAAATCGACCACGTCTTCAATGGTGATACGGCCAATCAGTTTGCCTTGAGCATCGGTGACCGCAGCGGAGATCAGGTTATAACGTTCAAACGCGCTGGCGGCGTCTTCCGCTTTATCGTTGAGCTGAAACGTGGTGGGATGCGAATTCATCACTTCTGCGACCAGCATCTTCGGTTTGTTGAGCAGAATATCAGTGAGCGTTAACTCACCTACCAGTTGATTTTGTTCGTCGGTGATAAAGATCTTATCGGTGCCGTTAGGCATTTTTTTGCCTTTACGCAGATAGCGCTGCACCGTGGCTAAGGTCACGTCAGAGCGCACCGTCAGGATATTGAAATCCATGATCTGCCCGACGCGATCGCGATCCAGCTCGATCACGCTCATCAGTCGCGCGCGCAGGCTAGGTTCGAGGGTGGTGAGCAGTCGTCCGGTTAAATCGCGCGGCAGGTAGCGCGCCAGATATACCTGATCGTCGATATCCAGCGGCTCGATGGCGTGCAGAATATCGCGATCAGACATTTCTTCCGTCAGGCTGGCCCAAACGGTTTCTGAAGCCTCAACCAGGACGTGACCGCGCTGCGCCGTCGGCACTAAACGCCACAGCGCCTGACGCTCTTCTTCCGGCAAGGCTTCGAGGATGTCGGCCAAATCCGCGGCGTGCAATTGCTGCAGCTCACGCTCTAATTCATGACGCCAGTCGGTGATATCACGCAGTTCGGCGGCATTCAGATCGACGGATTTATCCAGCAGAACATCAACCAGATCGTGCTCGTTGAGCAGCAGGTTGAGAATGTGATGACGGGTTTCAGCTAATTTTTGTGAATGCGAAGCAGACATAACGCGTTCCTTGTGTCTGTAAAGTCAGCTCACAGTGTAGCGCGTTGCGGGTAACAGGACGTAAAAAGCAGCATTGTCTCAAAGGACAATGTTTAGCAGCGACAGCCGACCCGCAAATTATTTAGCGCGAATCACTGGTGCTCAGCGTGACCGGTTCAGGGATGGCTTTCTTTTGCTGATGATGCTCGATGGCACCGGGAATGATGAAAAGCAGGCGGCCAAACAAAATTAAGAAGCTGACCAGTAAAACAATGCGGGTCATGGTGCCAGTTTTGGGACGTCTTCGTGCAGAGATAGCGCTGTTCACGCGGGGTGGTTCCTGTAATTGCCCGATGGGCGGAGGCAATATTTAGTCACACTTAGATCGCTAAAGCAATCGCTGTGTGAAAAATGAGCGAAAAAGGTTCAGCGCACTGATCGACATCAGACAATCGAATGGCCGCACAAAGCGGCCGTTAATTCAGTAACTGGCTTTCTGCGCCAGCAGCGTGGCGAAACGGGTTTTAATGCGGTTACCGTTTTCATCACGACGATGCAGTTCACCGACCTCTTCGTTGTACTTCACAATATGCCAGTTGCGGTAATAGTGGCTGAGTTCACCGGATTTAAACGCAAACGGGAAGTTTTGCGTATTGGGATAATCATCGGTATCCATCGCCGCCACAATCAGGTTGTAGCCATATTTACGCGTGCTGGCCTGCATATCGGCAATCAGCTGCGGAATGGTTGCCGGCTGCAGGAACATCATCACCACGGTCGACAGCACAAACTGATAGTCGCCGTTGAAGCGCACGCTATTGAGATCGCACAGCTCGGTGTGAATGTTCTGTAGATTCTCTTCCGCAATGATGCTGTTCAGGCGCTCCAGACTGGCGGGATTGCTGTCCCAGGCCGTCACGTCAAAGCCATGCTGATTGAGAAACAGACTATTGCGGCCCTGGCCGCAGCCCAAATCCAGTGCTTTCCCTACTTCAAGATGAGGCAGGGCCGCCAGCACTTCAGAATGGGTCGACGTGAGACCGTATTTTTCAGCGTAATAGTTATCGGGGCGTGTAGTCATAACCAGATTGCGGGCCAGCTGCCCGCATTACTCCTCTTCTTCCAGCATTAGTTTCCAGCCGGTGACATCATTCCAGTAAGCTTGCTCGCGCTCCAGATCCAGCTGCACCAACGTATTCTGGCTCAGGAAGCCGGCAGGGAAGGTCAGCGTCCAGTGGCCGTCGTCGGTGCTGAGCTTGAGCGAATCCGGTTTGGTGGTCGCCTGGCGCTGATTATTCAGCAGCGTGCCAAGACGCAGCAGGAATACCATCGGCAGAAACTGTTTCTTTTTAAACAAGGTGAAACGCGGCATCTCATCCTGCTTCACCGCTTTGCGGTGATAACGTACCAGCGTGGCCAACAGCATCTGTTGATCCTGATTAAAGCCCGGCATGTTGGAGTTCTGCAGGATGTAAGCCGAATGGCGCTGCATACCGCTGTGATTGATGGTCAATCCCACTTCATGCAGCAGCGCAGCCCATTTCAGCAGCGCCGACAGTTGTGGATTGGCTTGCTTGGGATTCTGCTCCTGCCACTGCAAATAGAGCTTCTCGGTGGTTTCCAGCACGCGACGCGCCTGATCGCTATCAATCGCATAGTGATTTGCCAGACTTTGCGCGGTGCGGCTGCGAATGTCCTGATGACGGAAACGGCCCTCCATCTCATACAACACGCCTTCACGCAGTGCGCCGTCAGAGAGACGCAGCTCGCGAATCGCTAACGCATCAAACACGCCACACAAAATTGCTAAGCCCGGTACAAATACCGCCTTACGCTCTTCCGACAAGCCCGGCAGGCTCAGCGCATTAAACGACTTATGCTTCAGCACTTCGCTGGTCAGCAATTCCAGCGTTTCTGGCGTAATCAGCTTCTCTTTTTCGCCCATCGCCAGCAGCACTTCGCAGGCCGCTTTAATGGAACCCGACGCGCCCAGCGCATATTGCCAGCCGTGCAGACGATATTGCCACGCCATGGTTTCCAGCTTTTGCGCAGCGGAGAGGCGCGCACGGCGGAAGTTTTCTGGCGTGATTTCGCCTTTGGGGAAGAAGAGATTGGCGAAGCTGACGCAGCCCATGCGGCGGCTCTCTACCAGCTGCGGCTCAAAGTCTTCCCCAATCACCAGTTCGGTGGAGCCGCCGCCGATATCGATCACCAGCTTGCGGCCTTTTTCCGGCTGCGTGTGCTCCACGCCCATAAAAATCAGACGCGCTTCTTCGTTGCCGGAGATCACTTCGATCGGATAGGGAATCACCTCGGCCGCGCGCTGCAGAAACTCTTCCGCATTGCTGGCGATACGCAGCGTGTGCGTGCCGACGATCGTCACGTTGGCGGAACTGAAGCCCTGCAAACGTTCGGCGAACAACGCCAGACAGCTCAGCCCGCGCTCAATCGCTTCTTCGCTCAGGCGATTGTGCGCATCCAGCCCATCGGCCAGATGCACGCGCTGTTTCAGGCGTCCCAGCACTTGCAAAGCGCCATCCACCACGCGGGCAATGACCATATGGAAGCTGTTCGAGCCGAGGTCGATTGCCGCGAATTCCTGAGGTTTCGGCGTACTTTTATGTGAGATTGGCATAGGCGTTATTCGGGTTGTTCCAGTTTCTTGATGTAGTCATAAATGGCCAGCTGCGAACGCACCTTTTTACGGTTGCCGCGCGGCACATAACGATTACTCAGCTCTTTATCGACGATGCGGGCTTTCACCGTATCACTAAACAGAATGGCGATGATGTCCAATATGCGCTGCTTCACGCGGGGATCAAGAATCGCCACGGCTACTTCAATGCGGTGGTCTATGTTACGCGTCATCCAGTCCGCGGAAGAGAGGAACACCTTTTTCTCGCCGCCGTTCTCAAAAATATAGACGCGGTCGTGTTCGAGATAGCGGTCAACGATGCTGGTAATGCGAATATTTTCACTGATGCCCGGTAAATCAGGAATCAGCGAACACATGCCGCGCACCAGCAGATTCACTTTCACGCCTGCCGACGAGGCGGCGTAAAGTCGATCAACTAAACCATTATCCACCAGGTTGTTGATCTTCAACGTAATGCCAGCAGGATTGCCTTGCTGCGCGTTGGCGATCTCGGCATCAATGAACTTATACAGCACGTCACGCGAGTTCTGCGGTGACACCAGCAAATGCTCGAAGGTGACCGGACGATACGGATTCTCAATGAAGTTGAACACGCGACGCACTTCATTGGTGATGCGCGCATCGGCGGTCAGCAATGAATAGTCAGTATAAATGCGCGCGGTTTTTTCGTTGAAGTTCCCGGTACCGATATGCGCATAACGCACCACTTCTTCGCCTTCACGGCGCGAAATCAGGAACAGCTTGGCGTGAATTTTCAGACCCGGCGCGGAGAAGATCACATGCACGCCCGCTTCGGTCAGGCGTTTCGCCCAGCGGATGTTGGCCTCTTCATCGAAGCGCGCCTGCAGTTCCACCACCACCGTGACTTTCTTACCGTTATAGGCGGCGTGAATCATCGCATCCATGATGCGCGAGTTTTTCGCTACGCGGTAAATATTGATCTTAATTGCCAGCACGTTCGGGTCGAACGAGGCCTGACGCAGCAGTTCCAGCACATGCTCAAAGGTGTGATACGGATAGTAGAGCAGCACATCGCGATTGCGGATGGCGTCGAAACCGTTGCGGAAGCCGTCAAAGCCGATGTGGCGAATCTGCGGCAGCGGACGGTTTTCCAGATTGCTTTTACCAACGTTCGGGAAGCCGATGAAATCTTTGAAGTTATGGTAGCGGCCGCCGGGCACAATCGAATCGTAGTTCGAAATCGACAGCTTATGGCGCAGCATTTCCACCATCGCATCCGGCATATCGCGCTGATAAACGAAACGGACCGGCTCGGCATTGAGACGCTGCTTCAGGCTCGACGACATCAGCTCCAGCAGGCTCGATTCCATCTCTGTAACCAGATCGTATTCGGCGTCGCGCGTCATCTTCATCGAATAGGCGTTCAGCGTATCGTAATCGAAGAAGCCTTTGAAAATTTCATCGAGGCAATAGCGCAGGATGTTATCCAGCAGAATCATTGGCTTGCGCCGACGTGGCGACTCAGCCGGCAAGTTTATAAAGCGCGGCACTTTATCAGACGGGATCTCCAGCAGCGCATAACGAATATCGTCGCCGCGAATGATCTCCACCGCCAGATAGGTGTAATCGTCTTTCAGGAATTCGATCAGATCGGTGTCATGGTTAATCAGAATCGGCGTAACGTGCTGGCGTAATTGATGTTTGAAGTAGTAGCGCAGCCACTCTTGCTGATTCGGTGACAGTTGACGTTCGTTAATCAGGAAGATCTGATTACGCGCCATTTCCAGCAGCAGATCGTTGTAGAGCGCATCAAACTCCTGATCCGATTTCTGCACCCGCAGCTGAATTTTCTTTAACAGATGCCGCAAAGAGGTCGGTTTGCCTTGCTCTTCGCTGATCAGAATTCGCCGCTTGAGATCGGCAAAGCGCACTTTATAGAACTCTTCGAGGTTATTGGAGTAAATCCCGAGGAAGCGCATGCGTTCAATCAGCGGATTACTTTTATCCGAGGCTTCCTGTAACACACGTTCATTGAA
Source organism: Pantoea sp. y20 (assembly GCF_054903455.1). Taxonomy (NCBI): domain Bacteria; kingdom Pseudomonadati; phylum Pseudomonadota; class Gammaproteobacteria; order Enterobacterales; family Erwiniaceae; genus Pantoea; species Pantoea sp. y20. Next base: position 3,056,570 of record NZ_CM142816.1, on the reverse strand, counting down.
GCTTAACCAGCTTAATTCTTTTTCTATATACAGCTTATCCTGACCCATTCTGACTCCGAGATGCTGATGCTGGACGGAATGTCCGGCGGAAAAGACGCAAAAATGCGTTACCGCTCAGTGTCCGTCACCATTATGGCGAGAGTATGGCAGGCTTGTCCAACGTCAAAGGTTGTCTTATCAATCAGCTACGGGCAACATAGCGACTTGTTTCCACCGGTAACCTGGCCTGCATGAGCATAAATCGTATTCCCGTCCACTTTAGCGACCGTCGTCGACGCGCCACTGATAATTTAGTGCGCCGCGTCGTCACAGCTTGCGGCGTGGGAATTTTGCTGCTGATGTTACTGCTGTTCTTCTGGTTGATCTGGGTGGTGTTGCCGCTGTTTAGCGCGCCGGGAATGCATGCCACCACCAATATTCAGCTGTGGGACAAAGCCCCAATGCTGGCGATGGGCAGCGACGGCCATTTAGGCTGGCGCATCAGCCGCAACGAAGCGCGCTTTATTCCGCTTGATGGTCAACCTGCCGCTCCCGCACTGGCGCTGAATGGCAAACCCGATGCGGCGATCGCAAGCTTTGATAACCGCAGCGTGCTGCTCAATATGCAGGGCGAACTGCTGTTAATGCAACCGGTTATCCGCAACGGCAGCGGCGAATGGGGCTTCCCGCTCGGCGATCGTCCACTGCGCTTACCGCAAGGCCCGGTCAGTAACATGGCGCTGACCGCTCTCAACGACCATCAATGGTTGATCGCGGCGCAAACCGCAGCCGGCATCAGCCTGCTGACGCTGGAAAATCAGCAAAAAGTGAATCAGATCCTGTTGCCCCAGCAGCAGGCCGATCATCTGCTGCTGTCGCCGGATGGCTCTTTGCTCTACGCCAGCAGCGGGCGCTTACTGCGCGTGTGGCAAATCACATCTGATGGCGCACAGTTACGTGAAACGCAAACCCTCAATCTGCCGCCGCAAAGCCTGCATATGCTGGCCGGTGGACGCACCTTGCTGATTCAGGATGCGCAAGGCGTACAGCAATGGTTCGCTATCGCCAGTAATAATGGGCCGCGCTTACGACAGATTCACACCTTCAACGGCAGCCAGCAGGCGCGCGGAATAACGCCGGAGCCGCAGCGCCGCGTGTTTGCCACTTACGATGCGCAGGGCACGGTTCAGCTGTTCGCCAGCAAGCAGCAGGGCGCGATTTTAACGCGTCAGCTGGCACCGGGCATTCAGGCACTGGCCTTCGCGCCGCACGGTGATGCCTTGATCATTGAACGCGCCGGGGAGTGGCAACAGTTTGCGCTGGATAACCCGTGGCCGGACTTCACCTGGCGCAACCTGTGGCAAAAAATCTGGTACGAAAACTATCCGCAGGCCGATTGGGTATGGCAATCCACCGCGGCGGGCGACAGCTATCAAGCCAAGTTCAGCCTGATGCCGCTGGTACTGGGCACGCTGAAAGCCGCCTGTCTGGCGCTGCTGTTTGCCACGCCGCTGGCGCTGGCTGCCGCGATGTATACCGCCTGGTTTATGTCGCCGGGTTTACGTCGCTGGGTGAAACCGGCGATCGAAATGATGGGCGCGCTGCCCAGCGTGGTAATTGGTTTAATCGCTGGCGTGTGGCTGGCACCGCACATCAGCACCGCGCTGGTTGGCGTGCTGCTACTGCCGCCGGTGTTGGCCGCGACCTTATTATTGTGCGGCGTGCTGAGTCCGCGTTTGCCGGCCAGCTGGCGACGTCCCGGTTTTGAAGTGATTCTGCTGCTGCCGCTACTGTTAGTGGTGACGTTGCTGACGCTGTGGCTGCCAACGCTGTTCTGGCCGGAGATTGGCGAGCGTTTAGCGCATTACGAACAGCGCAACTTATTAGTTGCTGCGTTGGCGATGGGTTTTGCACTGGTGCCGCTGATTTTCACCCTATCGGAAGATGCGCTGTTCAGCGTGCCGGGCGCGCTCGGGCAGGGCTCGCTGGCGCTGGGCGCCACGCCGTGGCAAACCCTGACGCGTGTAGTGCTGCCGGGTGCCTCCGCGGGCATCTTCGCCGCCTTGATGATTGGCTTTGGCCGCGCCGTCGGCGAGACGATGATTGTGCTGATGGCCACTGGCAACACGCCGGTTAGCGAAGGCGGCTTATTTGCTGGCCTGCGTGCGCTCTCCGCCAACATTGCCATTGAGATGCCCGAAGCCGCAGCGGGCAGCGCGCATTATCGCATTCTGTTCCTCAGTGCGTTGTTGCTGTTGATCTTCACCTTGGTGATCAACACCATCGCCGAGTTGATTCGTCAGCGCTTGCGCCAACGCTACAGCCAGCATGAGGGCCACGGATGACGGCAATGAAACAAAACGATCGCTGGCGCTGGCTCACCGCCGGCGCCGTCGCGGTTTGCCTGCTGGCGTTTACCTTGCTGATTGGTTTGCTCGGCTGGCAGGGCGTGCGTGCCTTCTGGCCGCAGCCGGTCGATCAATATCAGTTCCAGCCGCCGCAAGGCAGCCCGGTGATGGTGCTGGGTGAAACCTTGCAAAAGCAGCAGCAGGGCGAACAGTGGCGCTATGTGGTGAAAACCGGCAACCGTGATTTTGCCGCGCCGGATTTCCGCGTGCTCTACAGTCAGGGCGAGGCGAAAACCCGTCGTCCTGCTGATGTGTTGGTGCTGCAGCGCCGCAACGGCGGCAACGCCTATGGTTGGCTGGTGGAGCTGCGCCAGGATAACGAAGTCATGACCGCTCAAAGCCGCGATGCCTTGCTGCATCAGCGTTTGCAGCAGGTACATGAGCAGTTGCGCCAGGCGAGTAACATCCGCCGCATTGAGATGGCGCGCCTTAATGCACAGCTGGAAAGCTTGCAGCAGCAGGCCGATGAGCAGCAGCGTAACGGCCGCTTCAGCCTGGAGGTGCAGTCTGAGTTTGATGCCAATCGCACGGCGTTACAGCGCCGCTTTAACGCGCTGGCGCAGCAGTTAACTCATCTGCAGCACGAAAGTCAGCGCGATACGCTGGTGCTGCGCGATGTGAACGGCGTGGATCACACCATCCTATTGGCGCAGGTGGTGGATGCGTGGTATCCGAATGCCATGACCTTAACCAACAAAACGCTGCACTTCTTCGGTCAGATTTGGCAATTCGTCAGCGATTCACCGACTTCCGGTGGCGGCGAGAGCGGGGCGTTTCCGGCAATTTTTGGCACCGTGCTGATGGTGCTGTTGATGTCGATCATCGTCATGCCGCTCGGCGTCATCGCGGCGGTATGGCTGCACGAATACGCCGGACGCAATGCGTTGACGCGGCTGGTGCGCATCGCGGTGGTGAATCTTGCGGGCGTGCCGTCAATTGTCTATGGCGTGTTTGGCCTCGGTTTCTTTGTCTGGCTGATTGGCGGCACCCTCGACCAGCTGTTTTTCTCCAGCGCCTTACCCAATCCGACTTTTGGTACGCCGGGATTGCTGTGGGCCGCGCTGACGCTGGCGCTGCTGACGCTGCCGGTGGTGATCGTTGCCACCGAAGAGGGATTGTCGCGCATTCCGGATAATCTGCGTCAGGGATCGCTTGCGCTGGGCGCAACGCAGGCGGAAACGCTGTGGCGCGTGGTGCTGCCGCTGGCGGTACCGGCCATGCTCACCGGCTTGATTCTGGCGGTGGCGCGTGCGGCTGGAGAAACCGCGCCGCTGATGCTGGTGGGCGTGGTGAAGATGGTGCCTGAGCTGCCGGTTGATGCGGTGTTCCCTTATCTGCACCTCGATCGCAAATTCATGCACCTCGGTTTTCAGATCTACGATTTGGCGTTCCAGAGCCCCAACATCGATGCTGATCGACCGCTGGTTTACGCCACCGCTTTGCTGCTGGTGGTGATCATCCTGTCGCTCAATCTGCTGGCGATGGCGTTGCGCCATCGGCTGCGTGAGCGTTACCGGATTATGACGCACTAAAAAGGTTTCTGATGACGCCCGATTACGACATTGCCCTTAGCGTTAATCAGCTGTCGCTGTGGTATGGCGAACGCCAGGCGCTGAATAACATTGATCTGCAGATTCCGAAGAACCGCATCACGGCGTTGATTGGTCCTTCCGGCTGTGGCAAATCGACGCTGCTGCGCTGTTTCAATCGCATGAATGATGTGATCGATCGCTGTCGCATTGAAGGTGAGATTCTGCTCGGTGATTACGTGGTGATGCAGGCGAATCAGGATCTTCCCGCGCTGCGTCGCCGCATTGGCATGGTGTTCCAGCGGCCGAATCCGTTTCCTAAATCGATCTACGAAAACGTGGTTTACGGCCTGCGCTTGCAGGGCGTGCGCGATCGTCGCGTGCTGAATGAAGCCTGTGAGCGTGCGCTGCGCGCGGCGGCGTTGTGGGGCGAAGTGAAAGATCAGCTGGGGCAGAACGCGTTAACGCTCTCTAACGGCCAGCAGCAGCGTTTGGTGATTGCGCGCGCCATTGCCATCGAGCCGGAAGTGTTGCTGCTGGATGAGCCCACTTCGGCACTTGATCCGATCTCAACGCTGGTGATCGAGGAGTTGATGACCACGCTGAAGCAGCATTTCACACTGGTGCTGGTGACGCACAATATGCAGCAGGCGGCACGCGTGTCGGATTACACCGCGTTTATGCATAACGGACAATTAGTTGAGTTTGACGAAACCGACAGAATCTTCACCTCACCGAAAGCGCGGCGCACCGAAGATTATATTACGGGAAGATTTGGTTAAAAAAGTCTGCGATTTGTAGCGGCGCAATTTATTGCGCAATGCCCGGATGGGCACGATGTTGCCATCGAAATGCGCGATAAATCGCGCCGCTTCGGAATATGCATAACATTCAATCGTGAGCATAGCCTTGCGTCGGTAATAACTGACCATCCAGCCATGCTTTACCTTCACGCATCTGCAAACGCCCATCAACAAACCAGCTGATCACCAGCGGATAGATCGCGTGTTCCTGATGCTGCACGCGCGCGCTGATCTCGTCTTCGCTGTCGCCAGCAAACACCGGCACACGCGCTTGCAAAATAATGGGTCCGCCATCCAGCTCGTCAGTGACAAAATGCACTGAGGTGCCATGCTCCTCGTCGCCGTTTTCCAGCGCCTGACGATGTGTGTGTAAGCCCGGATATTTCGGCAACAGCGACGGATGAATATTCACCAGACGATCGTGATAGTGCGCGACAAAAGCGCTGCTGAGGATGCGCATATAACCGGCCAGCACCACCAGATCTGGCGCGTAAGCATCAATCTCCTGCATCAGCTGGCGATCAAAGGCTTCGCGGTCGGCAAAATCACTGGCGGCTAACGCATGTGACGGGACATTGGCTTCCCGCGCGCGCGTTAAACCAAACGCGCTGGCTTTATTACTGAAAACGGCAGCGACGCTGCCGTTTATACGCCCGCTTGCGCAGGCGTCGAGGATGGACTGAAGATTGCTTCCGTTGCCGGAGATCAGTACAACCAGTTTTTTCATGGATTGATAACCACACGCTCTTCGGAATCAGACGCTTTAATCACACCGATTTTCCACGCTTTTTCGCCCGCGTCGGTCATCAGCTGTACCGCTTTATCGGCTTCTGCCGGGCTCAGCGCAATCACCATGCCCACGCCGCAGTTAAAGGTGCGGTACATTTCGTGACGGCTAACGTTGCCTGCCTGCTGCAACCAGCTGAACACTGACGGCCACTGCCAGCTGCTCTCTTCCAGCACCGCCTGGGTGTTATCTGGCAACACGCGCGGGATGTTTTCCCAGAAGCCGCCGCCGGTCAGATGCGAAATCGCATGCACATCAACCTGTTCGATCAGGCTAAGGATGTTTTTCACATAGATGCGGGTTGGCGCCAGCAGGTGATCGGCCAGTGATTTGCCATCCAGCTGTTTGGTGGCCGGATCGGTCTGGCTGACTTCAAGAATCTTGCGCACCAGTGAATAACCGTTCGAGTGTGGGCCGCTGGAACCCAGCGCGATCAGCACGTCGCCGTCCTGCACTTTCGAACCGTCAATGATCTCTGATTTTTCCACCACGCCGACGCAGAAACCCGCCACGTCGTAATCTTCGCCGTGGTACATGCCCGGCATTTCAGCGGTTTCACCGCCGACCAGCGCACAACCCGACTGCAAGCAACCTTCGGCGATGCCGGTGATCACCGATGACGCGGTATCCACATCCAGCTTGCCGGTCGCGTAATAATCGAGGAAGAACAGCGGCTCAGCACCCTGAACAATCAGGTCGTTCACACACATCGCGACCAGATCAATGCCGATGCTGTCGTGGCGTTTGAGATCCATCGCCAGACGCAGCTTGGTGCCGACGCCATCGGTTCCGGAGACCAGCACAGGCTCGCGGTACTTCTGCGGCAGCGCACAGAGCGCGCCGAATCCGCCCAATCCACCCATGACTTCCGGGCGGCGGGTTTTTTTCACTACGCCTTTAATACGGTCAACCAGATCGTTACCAGCATCGATATCAACACCGGCGTCTTTGTAGCTGAGAGAGGTTTTGTCGGTCACTGCGGAATCCCCACGCGAGTTGCGGTTGGTGGCAAAAATTAAGCGCGGCAATTCTAACAGCGCAGGCAAACGTTTGCGAGTCCCATCTCATGCTGCCTTTGCATCGCCTCAGATTTTCGCCAATCCTTAGATGACGCAGGCTATTGACCGATGACAAGTGGCGCAGCAGCGAAAAGGCGGTATAATCCGGCGATTTTTTTTAGCTCAACTCAATTCCGGGAGAACAATCATGAAGATCGTGGAAGTCAAACACCCGCTGGTCAAACATAAACTGGGCCTGATGCGTGAGCATGATATCAGCACCAAGCGTTTCCGCGAGCTGGCCTCGGAAGTGGGCAGCTTGCTGACCTATGAAGCCACCGCCGATCTGGAAACCGAGCGCGTCACCATCGAAGGCTGGAATGGTCCGGTTGAAATCGATCAGATCAAAGGTAAAAAAATCACGGTGGTTCCGATTCTGCGTGCGGGTCTTGGCATGATGGAAGGCGTGCTTGAGCACGTTCCCAGCGCGCGCATCAGCGTGGTTGGCGTGTATCGTGATGAAGAGACGCTGGAGCCGGTTCCTTATTTCCAGAAGCTGGTTTCGAACATCGAAGAGCGCCTGGCGCTGGTGGTCGACCCGATGCTGGCAACCGGCGGCTCGATGATCGCCACCATCGATCTGCTGAAAAAAGCCGGTTGTACCAGCATTAAAGTGCTGGTGCTGGTGGCCGCACCTGAAGGTATTGCCGCGTTGGAGAAAGCGCATCCGGATGTGGAGCTTTACACCGCATCTATCGATCAGGGATTGAACGAGAAGGGCTACATCATTCCTGGCCTCGGCGATGCCGGGGACAAGATTTTCGGAACCAAATAAAAGAAACCAGCCGGCCAGAGAGTCGGCTTTTTTTTGGCAAAAACACAACATTGTCATCCTCAAGTTATTCGAGCCAGGGCAAGGCGGCAAACGAGTTCATCCCGATGAGCTTACTTAAGTAAGTGATTCGGGTGAACGAGAGCAGCCAACGCAGCCATGGCTCGAAGAACGAAGAGGATAGGGGATAATAATGACTCGTCGTGCTATTGGTGTGGGCGAACGTCCGCCACTGTTGCAAACCATTCCACTCAGCTTACAGCATCTGTTCGCCATGTTCGGCGCAACCGTGCTGGTGCCGATTCTGTTCCACATCAACCCGGCCACGGTGTTGCTGTTTAACGGCGTCGGAACGCTGCTCTATCTGTTTATCTGTAAAGGCAAAATCCCCGCTTATCTCGGATCGAGCTTTGCCTTTATTTCGCCGGTGCTGCTGCTATTGCCGTTGGGTTATGAAGTGGCGCTGGGCGGCTTTATTCTCTGCGGTTTGCTGTTCTGTATGGTGGCGCTGATCGTCAAGAAAGCCGGTACCGGCTGGCTGGACGTGATGTTCCCACCGGCAGCGATGGGCGCGATTGTCGCGGTTATCGGTCTGGAACTGGCGGGCGTGGCGGCGAATATGGCCGGCCTGCTGCCTGCTGACGGCACATCGCCAGACAGCAAAACCGTGATCATCTCGATGGTGACGCTGGCGGTGACCGTGTTTGGTTCGGTGCTGTTCCGTGGTTTCCTCGCCATCATCCCGATTTTAGTCGGCGTGTTGGTCGGCTATGCGCTCTCTTACGCGATGGGCATTGTGGACTGGACCGCGGTGGAAAATGCGCCGTGGTTTGCGCTGCCAACCTTCTACACGCCGCGTTTTGAATGGGTGGCGATGCTGACCATTCTGCCAGCCGCACTGGTGGTGATTGCCGAGCACGTGGGTCACTTGGTGGTCACCGCGAATATCGTGAAGAAAGATCTGATCCGCGATCCGGGTCTGCACCGCTCAATGTTCGCTAACGGTTTATCCACCATGATCTCCGGTTTCTTCGGCTCCACGCCGAACACCACTTACGGTGAGAATATCGGTGTAATGGCGATTACCCGCGTGTACAGCACCTGGGTAATTGGCGGCGCGGCGATCTTTGCCATTCTGCTTTCGTGCGTCGGCAAGCTGGCGGCGGCGATTCAGGCGGTTCCTGTGCCGGTGATGGGCGGCGTATCGCTGCTGCTGTACGGCGTAATTGGCGCGTCCGGTATTCGTGTGCTGATCGAGTCGAAAGTGGATTACAACAAAGCGCAGAACCTGATCCTGACCTCGGTGATCCTGATCATCGGCGTGAGCGGTGCCAAAGTGCATATCGGCGCGGCCGAGCTGAAAGGCATGGCGTTGGCGACTATTGTAGGCGTCAGCCTGGCGCTGATCTTCCGTTTAATCAGCGTATTGCGCCCGGAAGAGGTGGTGCTGGACGCTGAAGAGAAGCGCGAAAGTTAAGGCTGCAAGCCGGGCAGGGAAGCCCGGTTCATCTCCGGCAAAGATCGTGATAAACTTGCGCGGTTTTCTGCCCGCTCATCCGTTGAGGTACTTCTGAACACGCCGGCACAGCTCTCATTGCCACTCTATTTACCCGATGATGAAACCTTCGCCAGTTTCTGGCCGGGGGAAAACACGTCTCTGCTGGCGGCGCTGCAAGGCGCACTCTCTCAGCAACACGGTAGCTATCTCTATTTCTGGTCGCGCGAAGGCGGTGGCCGCAGTCATCTGCTGCATGCCGCCTGTGCGGAACTCTCGGCGCGCGGCGAAGCGGTGGGCTATGTGCCGCTGGATAAGCGCACCTGGTTTGTGCCGGAAGTCCTGGAAGGCATGGAGAATCTGGCGCTGGTGTGCATCGATAATATCGAGTGCATCGCGGGCGATCCGGAGTGGGAAATGGCGATCTTTGATCTCTACAATCGTATTCTGGAAATCGGTAAAACGCGTTTGCTGATAACCGGCGATCGACCGCCGCGCCAGCTCAATCTCGGCTTACCGGATCTGGCTTCACGTCTCGACTGGGGACAGATTTACCGTTTGCAGCCGCTCTCGGATGACGACAAATTACAGGCGATGCAGCTGCGTGCCGGATTGCGTGGTTTTGAGTTGCCGGAAGATGTCGGGCGCTTCCTGTTGAAACGCCTCGACCGTGAGATGCGCACGCTGTTTGATACGCTGGATCGTCTCGATCGCGCCTCCATCAGCGCCCAGCGCAAACTCACCATTCCTTTTGTTAAAGAAGCGCTGGAGCTTTAGATAATCTCCAGCACCGCTTCGGGTGGACGACCAATACGCGCCTGTTCGCCCTTGATCACAATCGGGCGTTCGATCAGTTTCGGATGATCCACCATCGCTTGCAGCAGATGAGCCTCGCTTAACGCGCTATCCGCTAAAGCCAACTCTTGATACAAGTCCTCTTTACGCCGCATCAGTTCGCGCGCGCTGTGCATGCCGAGCTGTTTCAACAGACGTTTTAGCGTGGTGACATCGGGCGGCGTCTCAAGATAAAGCACCACATCGGGCTCGATACCTCGCTCCTGCAACAGCGCCAGCGTTTCACGGCTCTTGCTGCAGCGCGGGTTGTGATAAATGCTGACCATCTTCTTATCCTTTTTGATAAACCTTAAAACGCTTTTGCAGTTCACGGAACTGGTCGATACGTGCGTCATAGCGCGCTTGTTTCAGGCTGCCGAGCGGCACCTGCGCGCTGGCGCTGCTCAAGGTGGAGATCGCCTGATCGAGCTGGCCGTTGAGTGCCAAACCTTCCGCGCGCGCCGAAAGTTCTTCATCGCGCAAACCCTGCGCCGCAGAGGCCTGCGCCAGCAGATCAAAGGCGTTAACATCGTCCGGATGGGCAAAGGTGTAGCGATTGAGGATGCGGCTGGCGTTGGCGGGCTGCTTCGCTTCAACATAGGCATTAGCCAGATTCAACTGCAACACCGGATTGCTGCTGCTGCCTTTGGCGCTGCTCAGCATGGCGATCGCCTGCTGCGGCTGATTCAGGCCGATGTCGATGTCGGTCATGATATCAAGGAACCAGACGTTATCCGGCTGCTTCGCCAGCAGCGGGGCGATCACCCGTTTGGCGCTATCAAAGCTTTTGGCCTGCAGGAACTGTATCGCTTTGCCGTACTGTGCCGCCTGCTGCTCGCGCACGTTGCCTTTGGCGTATTCGTTCAGCAGGTCATCGGTCAGCTGATTGCGGCCAGTGGCGTACATGCCGAGCGAGCGCACTTTCGCCATGTAGAAATCCTGCGACGACTGCACCACCACCGGACGCATCTGGTTGGCGCGGTTACGCGCATCGGCAAGTCGGCTGTCGGGTAACGGGTGCGTCAGCAAAATTTCCGGCGGCTTGGAGGAGAAGCGGCTCTGATCCGCCAGCTTCTGCAGAAAAGTCGGCATCGCTTGCGGATCGAATCCAGCGCGTTGCAGAACCTGAATACCGATGCGGTCAGCTTCCTGCTCGTTGCCCTGGGTAAAGCTGATAATGCCTTGCTGCGCACCCGCCAGCGTACCGGTCAACGCCGCCATGCCGGCTTGCGGGCTGGCCATTGCCAGCAGAATCGATCCCAATGCGCCGACCCAGGTCAGCGGCGCATTGCGTCGCTGCTCTTCCATGGCGCGCGCCAGATGGCGCTGCGTGACGTGCGAGATTTCGTGCGCCATCACCGACGCCAGCTGGCTTTCGTTATCGGTATAGCGGAACAGCGATGAATGCAGCACCACGTTGCCGCCAAAGAAGGCGAAGGCGTTGAGTTCGTCGTTCTGGATCAAAAAGAAGTGGAACGGCGTGCGCACCGAGTTGGCATGCGCCACCAGTCGCTGACCGAGCTCATTAATGTATTGATTCAACAGCGGGTCGTTGATCAGAGGCGCACTGGCGCGCAGCTGGCGCACGTAGAAATCGCCCATCTGCAGTTCCTGATTAATCGAAAGCGTTGAACCTGCTGTGGTGCCCATGTCGGGCAGCGTATCACTAACGTCAGCGCGCGCACTCAGCGCAGGCGTCAGCAGCAGCGTAGGAATAAGGGCCGCCAGCACTGATTTTTTCAACCGGTTAAACATGCCTTGATCCTGTAAAAGTCACCCGAAATTGGACAGGTAAGTGGTTCAAATGTTCTGCACTATTTTTCCCTTTGCGGAACGCGCTCTATCTTAACCAGACTGCGGCGACAAGCAAACGATGAAGATTCATGAGCTTTAAATGAAAAAAAGGTTACAGCATGACGAAATTGCAGCAAAAAATTGAATAGCACGCCGCGATTTAAACAGGCTTCTTTATCCGCAGAAGTTAAAGTTACGTAAAGTTGCTCAAAATTATTGAATTTGGCATGAACTTTTCCAGGTTTACTCTGAAAAGCGGCGGCAAATCAGCGGTGTTGGCCCGCTTTATCCATCAGTGTTTTTAATCGTGAAGACGACGCACAGAGCATTCTACACAGTTATCATCGGACGGATTTTAAACGCACGTAAACTTATTCCCTCTGTATTAGGATCACAATTTCACGGCCACGCATTTCTCAACTCCTGCCAAAGCGATAATCGAAACCCTTTTTCAATTAACCTTGCTAATTATTTTTCACGCAATGAAAACGCCGGACAGCCCGTCACTACAGGACTTTTGCCTTGCTCACGCTGTGGTATAGATAAGGCACTTTATTCAAACGGACTGTGAATTGACGCGCAGTGTAAGCCGGAGAGTTTTTATGCGTTCTCGTTCTGTAGTTTCATACGCCCTTATCGCAATTGTCGGTGGCTTTGTTGGCGCCACCGTGAGTAAAGGTGATGACCTGTATCAGCGTGTTGTCAGCCATTTTTCCTCTGCACCCACCGATCCCGACGGCTTCTGGAGCACGCCCGCCGTCGACGGCTACGGCAAAATCCATTACGAACCGGATGCGGCTTTCAAACCGGTGGTCGGTTTAAGCAACAAAGTGGTGTTTCAAATTACCCGCAGTGAAGGGGAGATGACGCGCCCAAATCTTGGACTGGAGCGCGTAGCGCGCGTGGTCAATCTCTATATCGCTTCGGGCGTGCCCGCTGACGACCTGCACTTTGTGGTATCGGTCACCGGTGATGCCACGCCAGCGATGCTGGATAACGCGCATTTCCAGCAGTTCTACCAGGCGGACAACCCCAATCTGGCGCTGATCGGCGCACTGAATAAGTTGGGCGTGAAGGTTTCCGTATGCGATCAGTCGGTGGCGTTCCATCACTTCCCGAGAGCGTGGATTGACCCATCGGTGATTCATGCACTCTCCAGCCCGACCACCGTGTCGACGCTGGAAAATCAAGGTTATGCACTCTTACAGATGTAAATTTCAGGCACAGGAGAAGTGAAATGCGTCCAGCATCCTATATCGTTATTGCGGCTCTGGCAGGGTTTGTCGGCGGCAATGTATTACAGCTCCCCGATTTGGTCGACAAGGTTAGCGACAAATTTGCTGACAAGAAAAGTGAACCGGCTGATTTCTGGAGCACGCCGGCGATCGAAGGTTACGGCAAAATCCACTTTGTGAATGTGCCGGACTACAATCCGGCCACCACGCCAGGGTTGAGCAATAAAATCGTCTTCCAGATCAACCGTAATGAAGGCGATGTGCGTCAGCCGAACCTTGGGCTGGAGCGCGTGGCACGCGTCACCAACCTCTATTACGCGGCGGGCGTACCGCTCGATCAGCTGAAATTTGTGGTCTCGATTAACAGCGATGCGGTTCCTGCGGCGTTGAATAATGAGCAATTCCGCAAAACCTACGGCACCGATAACCCCAATCTCAAGCTGATTGATGAGTTGAAAAAAGCTGGCGTGAAGGTGACCATTTGCGATCAGTCGGTGGCTTTCCATCAGCTGGAGCGCAACTGGATCGATACGCGCGTCACCCACACGCTGTCGAGCGGCACCACCGTGGCGTCGCTGCAGAACGAAGGTTACGCCTTCCTGATGCTCTGATTTCTGCCTGACAGCAGTTCGCGCTGCTGTCATCCCGCTGTCATTTATCCGCGATGTTGCTGTCACAGTTCGCCGCTACTTTAAGCGCCAATGAGATCGATCTCATTGGCACTTTACGAGGCGAACATGTCCGATTTAATCAGCGTGGCCAAACTGGCTGGCGTTTCTCGCGCTACCGCCGCCCGCGCATTCTCTGATCCGCATCTGCTGCGAGCTGACACGCTGGAAAAGGTGTTGAGCGCCTCTGAGCAGCTCGGCTTTCGCCCCAATCACATTGCTCGCCAACTGCGTACCCAAAGTTCAACCACCTTCGGCGTGCTGCTGCCGTCGCTGCTGAATCCGATTTTCGCCCGTCAACTGCAAGCGATGGAGCGTCAGGCGCGTGCCGCCGGTTACGGTCTGCTGGTGGCAACCAGCGATTATCAGCCCGAGCGGGAAGCGGCGATGGTGGAGCACATGCTGAACCAGCGCGTTGCCGGTTTGGTTCTTACCGTCGCCGACGCCGACAACAGCGCCATCCTGCATACGCTGCATCAAGCCAGCATGCCGTTTGTCCTGACGCATAACGTGCCGCAAGCCACGCACTGGCCCGCGATTTGCGTCGATAACCGCCAGGCGATGCAGCAAGCCACCGAACACCTGCTGCAGCTCGGACATCGCCACATCGGTATGGTGGCCGGTCCCATGCTGCAATCGGATCGCGCCCGTCTGCGCTATCAGGGCTATTGCGATGCCATGCAGCAGGCCAGATTGCGCGCGCTGCCGGTACTCGAAATGCCCAGCCATACCCAATCTGATTTCGCGCTGCTGCAGCCGCAGTTGAGTGGCGACACGCCGCTCAGCGCGGTGATCTGCACCAACGATCTGCTCGCCATCAGCCTGATTGGTGCGGCGGCGCGCGCCGGAGTGCGCATTCCGCAGCAGCTGTCGGTAATGGGTTTTGATGGCATCGATATCGGCGAGCAGATCGCGCCGTCGCTGGCGAGCGTAAGCCAGCCAGCTGACATGCTCGGCGCCGGGGCGATCGACATGCTGTTACAACAAGCCAGCCACGGCACGCGCGTGCTGCCACATCGATTAAGGCTCGGGGCCAGTATCGCCGCGCCAGCAACCTCTTTTTCTTCCATTGCCACTATCAGGGAACCATCATGAAAAAAGTCACAATGATTGCCGGGGCGCTCGCACTGACCGCCGGTTCGCTGTTCAGTTCGCTGGCGCAGGCCGCCGATACGGCGATTTGCTACAACTGTCCTCCCGAATGGGCGGACTGGGGAACCCAGCTTAACGCCATTGCTAAAGACACTGGCATTCAGGTGCCGCAGGACAATAAAAACTCCGGCCAGGCGCTGGCGCAGCTGGTGGCGGAGCAGGGTAATCCGGTGGCAGATGTGGTGTATTACGGCGTCAGTTTTGGCATCCAGGCGGATAGCGCCGGTGTCATCAGCGCCTATAAGCCCGCGCATTGGGACGAGATCCCAGCGGGAATGAAAGATCCCGACGGCAAATGGGTGGCGCTGCACTCAGGCACCATGGGCTTTATGGTTAACCTTGATGCGCTGGGCGGCGCGCCCGTGCCGCAATCCTGGGACGATCTGCTGAAGCCTGAATACAAAGGCATGATTGGCTACCTCGATCCGGCTAGCGCCTTTGTCGGTTACGTGGCGGCCGTAGCGGTCAACCAGGCGAAGGGCGGCAACATGCAGGACTTCACACCCGCGCTGGCATGGTTCAAAAAACTCCAGGCTAACCAGCCGATCGTACCGAAGCAGACCGCCTACGCGCGCCTGATCTCCGGTGAGATTCCGATCCTGCTCGACTACGACTTCAACGCCTATCGCGCCAAATATAAAGATCACGCCAATGTCGCCTTTGTGATCCCGAAAGAGGGCACGGTTACGGTGCCGTACGTCATCAGCCTGGTGAAGAACGCGCCGCACGCAGACAACGGCAAGAAAGTGATCGACTACGTATTGTCGGATAAAGGTCAGGCGATTTGGGCCAATGCCTTCCTGCGTCCGGTACGCACCTCGGCGATGTCCGCTGACGCTAAGAAATTCTTCCTGCCAGACAGCGATTATGCGCGTGCGCAAACCGTGAACTATCAGCAGATGGCCGATGCGCAGAAGGCCTTCTCGGCGACATACCTGAGCGAGATGCGTTAATGTCGATGGCTGACACGCTGGCGGCCTCGCGCCGCCAGATACCGACGCAACCGGGCAGCCGCTGGTTGTGGCTGACGCTGCCCGCGCTGCTGTTCTTTTGCGCTTTCTGGCTGCTGCCGTTTGCCCGCCTGCTGCAAATCGGCATGCAGAACGATCGCAGCACCCAGCACAGCGGTTACTGGACGGTGATCACGCAGCCGCACTATCTGCTGAGCCTGCTGAACACCGTGCTGCTGTCGCTGGCGGTGACGCTGGTGACGTTACTCATCGCCGCTATCGTCGGCTGCTTTCTGGCGCGCCAGCGCTTTGCCGGCCGCGGCACCTTGCTGGCGTTGCTGACCTTTCCGCTGGCGTTTCCCGGCGTGGTGGTGGGTTTTCTAGTGGTGATGCTGGCTGGACGTCAGGGATTGCTGGCGCAAATCAGCATGAGTTTGCTGCATGAACGCTGGACGCTGGCCTATTCGCTGGCGGGTCTGTTTATCGGTTACCTCTATTTCTCGCTGCCGCGCGCCATCGTCACGCTGGTAGCAGCCAGTGAAAAACTCGATCGCTCGCTGGAAGAAGCAGCTCGTTCGCTCGGCGCCAGCCAGTGGCGCATCACCTGGGATGTGATTGTGCCCGGCCTGCAACCGGCGCTGCTCTCCACCGGCGCGCTGTGCTTCGCTACCAGCATGGGCGCTTTTGGCACCGCCTTTACGCTCGGCACCGATTTGGCGGTGCTACCGCTGACCATTTACGGCGAGTTCACCAACTACGCCAACTTCGCCACCGCCGCCGCGCTGTCAGTGTTGATGGGCGGATTCGCCTGGCTGGCGCTGATGCTGGCGCGCCGTCTGGCGCAGGCTAAGGAGGCGCAATCATGAAACGTCGTGGACTGTTTAGCCTGCAACTGCTGATCACCGCCATCACCGCGCTGTTTATGATCGTGCCGGTGGTGCTGTCGATGCTGGCGGGCGTCACCAATAACTATTTCATCGGCCTGCGCAGCGGCTTCACGCTGAAGTGGGTGGAGCAAGTGTGGCAGATGTACGCCGATACTTTCTGGCTGTCGCTGCTGATCGCGCTGTTCTGCCTGCTGGTTACCTTGGTGATTGGCGTTCCCGCTGCGTGGGGATTGCTGAAAGCGCCGGGCCGCTGGGCGGCGCGTATTGAAGAGTGCTTGATGCTGCCGGTGGCGCTGCCCGGTCTGGCAACAGCGCTTGGCATCATTCTGCTCTACGGCCAGTTTTCCGGCCTGCGTGATAGCTGGCTGTTCATCCTGATTGGTCACGTGCTGTTTACCTTGCCGTTTATGATGCGGCCGGTGCTGGCGGTGATGCAGGCGGTGGATATGCCGCGCCTGGAAGAAGCATCGGCCAGCCTCGGCGCCAGCTTGTGGCAGCGCTTATTTACCGTGGTGGTGCCGAACTGCCGCAACGGCATTCTTGCTGGCGCGTTTATGGTGATCACGCTGTCGGTGGGGGAATTCAACATTACATGGATGCTGCACACGCCGCTGACCAAAACCTTGCCGGTTGGCCTTGCCGACAGCTATGCCTCAATGCGGCTGGAAGTGGGTTCCGCCTACACGCTGATTTTCATTCTGATGATTCTGCCGCTGCTGCTGATGCTCAATGCCGTGAATCACTGGCTTAACCGCGCGGTTTCGCGCCAACACAAGGAGGCAGCATGAACCCTGCGGCCGTTACCGTGACGCTGCGCGGCTGCGCACGTCATTTTAATCATCATCAGGCGCTGCAACCGCTCGATCTCACAGTGCATGCCGGCGAAACGCTGGTGCTGCTGGGGCCGTCCGGCTGCGGCAAAACCACCACGCTGCGCATTATCAGCGGGCTGGAGAGCTGCGATGTCGGCGGCGAAGTGTGGTTTGACGATCGCAACGTTACCGCCTTACCGATTGAAAAACGCAACGTCGGCATGGTGTTCCAGAACTACGCGCTGTTTCCGAATCTCAATGTGGCCGGGAACGTAGCGTACGGCCTGAAAGTGCAGGGCGTGGCGCGTGCCGAACGGGAAGCGCGCGTACAGGAGATGCTGGCGCTGGTGGATCTCACCGCGCTGGCGCAGCGTAGCATCGACAAACTCTCCGGCGGCCAGAAGCAGCGTGTGGCGCTGGCGCGCGCGTTAGCCGCGCGGCCCAAAGTGCTGCTGTTTGATGAGCCGCTGGCGGCGCTGGATGCGCGCCTGCGCGATCGTCTGCGTCTGGAGATCGGCGCGCTACTGAAGAAGCTGGCGATCACCGCCGTTTACGTAACGCACGATCAGCAGGAAGCGATGGCGCTC
Organism: Pantoea sp. y20; assembly: GCF_054903455.1. Classification (NCBI taxonomy): domain Bacteria; kingdom Pseudomonadati; phylum Pseudomonadota; class Gammaproteobacteria; order Enterobacterales; family Erwiniaceae; genus Pantoea; species Pantoea sp. y20. The sequence continues at coordinate 3,038,820 of NZ_CM142816.1, read as the reverse complement.
GGTGACCGTATTGCGGTGATGGAGCAGGGACGTTTGGTGCAGATCGATACGCCGCAGAAAATTTATCAGCATCCGGCGTCAAAATTTGTCGCCGATTTTGTGGGCGCGATTAACTGCGTGGATGTGGATACGCGCGGCCATCCGCAGCGCTTTTGCCGCCCGGAAGATGTGCTGCTGGCCAGCGATGAGCGTTATCCGCGCCAGGGTTTTATTGTTGCCAGCACTTTTCTGGGCGCGTCGCAGCGGTTGATGATCGACATCGGACTGGCGACGCCCATTCAGGTGGATCGCCACGCGCGTGAAGCCTGGCATGCCGGACAAGCGGTGAGCTGGACGCTGGCGCAGGACGCCGCGCTGCAGTTTTCTTGATTGGCCCGGTCGCCATAAATGGCGACCGCCGCGCTTAAACATCCAAAGGAAAAAATTCGTGTCTGAAGCAATGACGCTCATCGCGCAAATCAGCGATTTACACATCAAGGCCAACGGCCGTTTATCCTACAAAAAAGTCGACACTCAAGCCGCGCTACTGCGGGTGATTGAGACGCTAAACCGCCTTGCGCCGCGCCCCGACATGGTGGTGATGACCGGCGATCTGGTCGATTTCGGCACCGCGGCAGAGTATCAAACGTTAAAGCAGGCGCTGCGCCAACTGCAGCTGCCGTTTCTGCTGATGCCGGGCAACCACGACGATCGCCAGGCGCTGCGTGCGGCGTTTCCGGATCATCACTATCTGCAGCACGGAGCAACCCTAAACTGGCAGATGCAGGTGAAAGGCGTGCAGCTGCTGGCGCTCGATTCCAGCGTGCCACAGCAGCCGTGGGGCTATGTGGATGAAGCGCAGTTGCGCTGGCTTGATGAGCAGTTGCAGCGCCAGCCGCAGTTGCCGACGCTGGTGATGCTGCATCATCCGCCGTTTCTTTGTGGCATCGAACAAATGGATAACCAGCCGCTGCGCAATCCGGCGGCGCTGGCGGCGATTATTCAGCGCCATCCACAGGTGGAACGCGTGCTGAGCGGTCATCTGCACCGCTCGGTGCAGGCGCGTTTTGCCGGTACGCTGGCGTGCGTGGCGCCGGGCGTATCGCATCAGGTGGCGTTTGATCTCGCGGAAAATGCACCGGCGAATTTTATGCTGGAGCCGCCCGGCTTTCTGCTGCATCGCTGGCATGCGCAGCAGGGCATGAGCACGCATTTGTGTGCTATCGGCGATTATCCCGGTCCGTGGCCGTTTTACGATGCCAACGGTTTGATCGATTAGCACCAGCGCAGAGAAAGAATTGTGTGTGGCTGACAGGATGCTTCGTGCTCAATTTGCGTTGTGGGTGTACAATCGCCCGTTAGCTCACCAGGGCAAGTGCATCCAACTATAACAAGACTGTCAGGCACACATATCGATGAATCTATTCACTAAGGTCGGTGCGCTATGCTAACGCGCCTGCGGCCAAAAACTGACCTGCGCACGCTGATCGCGCTGTTGGCGATCACCAGCATCGTCATCACACTTGCCAACACGCTGTACGCCACCTGGCGCGTGCAACGTATGGTCCTGATCGAAAGCACCCTCGAAGCCAATCGCGCTTACGCCACTAAACTGGCGGCGACGACGGAGGTCTTCTTTCAGCTGGCTCAGTCGCAGCTGCACTACAGCGCGACGCAGCTGGGCAATGATTTTGATGATGCCGATTTAGCGCAGCAGGAAGTCAATCGCCTGCGTGAGCAAACTAATAGCTTTAACTCGGTGGCGGTGGTGGACAGCAACGGCATCGTGAAAGCCATTTCACCCGAATCGCTGATGCTGAAAGGCATGCAGCTCACCAGCCAGGCTTCGCGTGAAGCGCTGGCGCAGCGTCAGCCGATGGTCAGCAAACCCAGCATCTCCGCCGCCAATAATTTGATTGTGTTTGTCTCCTGGCCGATCTGGAGCAAAGACGGACGTTACCTTGGCTACGTCGGCGGCACCATCTATCTGAAGAAGAAAAGCATCCTTAATGCACTGCTCGGCGAGCAGTTCTATCGCGATGGCACACATGTTTACGTGCTGGATCGCAATAATCAGGTGCTGTACCACCAGAATACCCAGCTGATTGGTAAAAGCGTGCCGGGCATCGTTAGCGATCGCCAGCGCGAGGAGAAAACCAACGGTGAAGTGCAACTGACGGAAGAGAACGTGCCTAAGCTGGCCGGTTACGCTATCGTGCCCACCACCGGCTGGATGGTGGTGGCGTTGAAACCCACCGATGTGACGCTGGCGCCGCTCACCGGCTTGCTGCTGAAAGTGTTGAAAAACTCGGTGCCATTTGCGCTGCTGACCTTGCTGGTGGCGGTGATTCTGGCGCGTCTGATTGCGCTGCCGCTGTGGCAACTGGCGCGCAAGGCCAGCCAGATGGATTCCCAGGGCGTGTCGAACGAGATTGGCGGCATTCGCGCCTGGTATTTCGAAGCGGCGCAGGTCAAACGCGCGCTGCTCACCGGTATTGGTTTAGTGCAGGATAAGATTGGTCGCCTGAAATCGGAAGTGCAGAGCGATCCCATGACCAATCTGCTTAACCGTCGAGGCCTGAGCGCGGTGCTCGACTACTTCGCCACCATGCGCCAACCGTTCTCGGTGCTGGCGCTGGATATCGATCACTTCAAACGGGTCAACGATACCTTCGGTCATGACGTCGGCGATGAGGTGATTAAACATGTGGCGCGAACCTTACGCAGCAGCGCCCGTCAAACCGATGTGGTGTGCCGTAACGGCGGGGAAGAGTTCCTGATGTTGCTGCCTGCGACGTCGGTGGAAGACGCACGCATTCTGGCCGAGCGCGTGCGCATCAGCATTGCAGAAAACTGGATTGATCAGGTTGGCAATGTCACGCTGTCGGTGGGCATTGCCGACTGGCAGCCGGAAAGTGGTTCGCAGGAGCAGAGCCTCAAGCAGGCCGATGCCGCGCTTTATCAGGCGAAAAATGCCGGACGCAACTGCGTGATGATCTCCGGTCAGGATGCGTTGGTCAGCAGCATTACGCATTAACGCTCCGGGTGCGGCCTGCGCACCCGTTTACCTCAGGCTGACTTCAGATAATCCAGCACGATGTCGTGGTGATTGGAGGTTTTGAAATCGTCGAACACTTTCTCAACTTTGCCGTTGGCATCAATCAGGAAGCTGATGCGGTGAATGCCGTCATAGGTTTTGCCCATAAAGGTTTTCTCGCCCCAGACGCCAAACTGCTCGCACACCTGATGATCTTCATCCGATAACAGCGTGAAGTTCAGCAGCTCTTTATCGGCAAAGCGTGACAGCTTCTCCGCTTTGTCGGTGCTGATACCCAGCACAACAACGCCCTCAGTTTTCAACTCATCCATGTTGTCGCGCAGACCGCAAGCCTGCACGGTGCAACCCGGCGTCATGGCTTTCGGATAGAAATAGACCAGAACGCGCTGTCCCTGGAAGTCGGCCAAATTTACTTGTTCGCCGTCCTGATCGGGCAAACTAAATTTCGGTGCGGTATCACCGGCTTTCAGTGGATTCATCACAACTCTCCATTTTTTTACATGCTGTGGGTAATACACCATCAAGAGCAAAAGTGCCAGGTGGTGTTTACCGTCAGGGTTATTTCACCACACGGTTTGCCGCAGCGGCAGAGTGTGTGGCGAAATAACCCGGAGCCTGATTAAACGGTGCTGTTAGCATCGTCGGTGACACTATAAAGACGAATTGAGCCTTGTGCATGCAGTTCTTCGCACAGCTGATTGAAAGCCTGCTCGATGGGCGCACTGAACTGATTGGCCGGGCTGTGCGCCGTTATTTGAATATAGAGCGTCGGTGCCACGCCATCCTGCGCCGGTTTAATTCTGGACACCAGTTCGGCAATGTTCATCTGATGTTTATCGAAAAGATCGGTGAAGCGCTCAATGATATGCGGTGAATCTGGCACTTCAATCTGCACCCATACGGTGGCGGGCATCGGTGGCGTGGCGCGCGCATTGGTGCGCTTCATTACAATCAGCAACTCCAGCTCGGCACCTTTCATCGGCAGCGTTGATTCAATCAGGGTTATCGCGTTCCAGCTACCGGACAGCAGCATAATAAAAGTGAACTCATCGCCCAGCATCGCTAAACGGCTGTCCTCGATATTGCAGCCGCAGCTGCTAACGTGACGGGTGATGGTATTGACGATACCCGGACGATCAACGCCCAGTGCGGTGATCACCAGATGGTGAGGCTGTGACTGCGACAAAATGGCATTTCCTGTACGTTCGCTAATAACTATAAGGTAAACATAAAAAAAACTGCTGACAAGCGCGGGAATGGCGTGGCTCGCTTGCTTTTCTTTCAATGTAAAACGTAACATGAGGCACTTGTTTGTCGAGGGGATAGCCCATGTTCACCGGAAGTATTGTTGCGCTCATTACGCCAATGAATGAAAAAGGTAATGTCTGCCGCGAAAGTTTGAAAAAACTGATTGATTATCATGTTGCCAGCGGCACCGCGGCGATTGTTTCTGTTGGCACCACCGGCGAATCTGCCACGCTCAGCCATGACGAGCACGGTGATGTGGTTATGCAAACCCTGGAACTGGCGGATGGCCGTATTCCGGTTATCGCCGGCACCGGCGCAAATGCCACGGCTGAAGGCATCTCTCTGACCAAACGCTTTACCGGCAGCGGTGTGGTGGGCTGTTTAACGGTCACGCCTTATTACAACCGTCCGACGCAGGAAGGTCTGTTCCAGCACTTTAAAGCTATTGCGGAAAGTACCGATCTGCCGCAGATGCTGTATAACGTTCCTTCGCGTACCGGTTGCGACATGCTGCCGGAAACCGTCGCGCGTCTGGCCGAAATTAAAAATATTATCGGAATCAAAGAGGCCACCGGGAACTTATCGCGTGTCTCACAGATCCAAGAGCTGGTTAATGATGAGTTCATCATCGTCAGCGGCGATGACGCTACGGCGCTGGACTCCATGCAACTGGGCGGCAAAGGCGTAATTTCGGTCACGGCTAACATTGCAGCGCGTGAAATGGTTGAACTCTGTGCCTTAGCGCAACAGGGCAAATTCGCCGAAGCGCGTCGCCTGAATCAGCGTCTGATGCACCTGCACCAGACGCTTTTCTGTGAACCCAATCCAATCCCGGTGAAATGGGCAGCAAAACAGCTAGGATTAATCGCGGATGACACGCTGCGCTTGCCAATGACGCCACTGACCGAAGCCGGTCAGACGAAAACGGCGCAAGCGCTGATTAAAGCAGGTCTGCGATAATTTAGGGAGAATCAATGAGTTATTCAGTTAAGCGCTCGACGCTGGCAACGGTAGTGGGCCTTTCCACCCTGATGCTGCTCACAGCGTGTTCCAACGATCAGCGTTATAAGCGCCAGGTCAGCGGGGATGAATCTTACCTGCAGGCGCCTGAGCTGCATGATTTAAAAGCACCCGCGGGCATGATTCTGCCGTTGCAGAATGGCGATTACGATGTTCCGCACAGCGTGGCGAAAGGCGCGGTTGGCAAAGAGCTGGATATTCGTCCGCCAGCCCAGCCGCTGGCGCTGCTGAACGGCACGCGTGCGCAGTTCACCGGTAACACGGGCGTGCTGGCCGTGGAAAGCAGCCGCGGTTCTATCTGGTCGCAGGTTGTGGGTGTGATTCAGTCTTACAAGTTCCCGATTGCCCAGCGTGATGACGCTTCGCAACAGCTGACCACCGATTGGGTGCAGTGGAACCGTGCTGACGAAGATAACCAGTATCGCGGTCGCTATCAGATCAGCGTGCAGAATCAGAGCTATCAGCAAGTGCTGACCGTACGTTTGCTGGAACTGCAGCAGTCTGGTCAAGCCGTTACTTCTCCGGCACAGATTCAACGCTATACCGGCCAGATGTTGAACGACATCAGCACCGGTCTGGATAAAGTTGATTCTGCCAGCCAGGATGCGGCGGCCAACCGTGCCACCGGACAGATTGATGTGCAGAGCGGCGCGGATGACACCGGTTTACCGCTGTTGATTCTGCGCGCACCGTTTAACGTCACCTGGCAGCGTTTGCCTGCGGCGCTGAAACGCGTGGGCATGGAAATCACAGATGACAACCGTTCGCAGGGCAGCCTGAAAGTGACCTACAAACAGCCGGGCAGCGGCGTGTGGGATCAGATTGGCGCCAAAGATCCAGAACTGCCAAACGGCGATTACAAGTTGCAGGTTGGCGATCTGGATAACCGCAGCAGTCTGCAGTTCATCGATCCGAAAGGTCACGTGCTAACCCAGGCGCAGAACGACGCGCTGGTGCAGGTGATTCAAGGCGCGCTGAAATAAATTGCCAAAGGGCCGGAGATTTCCGGCCTTTTTGTTTTGATTTGGCATATACACAAATCCTTCAAGCTGCAGATGCGTTGGCTGCTCTCGTTCACCCGAATCACTTACTTGAGTAAGCTCATCGGGATTCATTCGTTTGCCGCCTTCCTGCATCTCGAATGATTTTGTGTATAATAGCGCCCGGCGAAGTAAACGATTGCGTCACGCAATCGGCGCGCGGTGAAACACCGCTGAACACGGGTTCTTTCATGTTTGGAGTTAACAAGATGCAAAAGCGAGCTGAGTTGTATCGCGGTAAAGCGAAAACCGTATACAGCACCGATAATCCGGATCTGCTGGTACTTGAATTCCGCAACGATACGTCAGCAGGAGACGGTGCACGAATCGAGCAGTTTGATCGCAAAGGAATGGTAAACAACAAGTTTAACCATTTCATCATGACCAAATTGCAGGAAGCGGGCATTCCGACCCAGATGGAAGCGCTGCTGTCAGATAACGAAGCGCTGGTGAAAAAGCTGGAGATGGTGCCGGTGGAGTGCGTGGTGCGCAACCGAGCGGCAGGATCGCTGGTAAAACGTCTGGGTGTGGAAGAGGGCATTGTGCTCAATCCACCGCTGTTTGATCTCTTCCTGAAAGATGACGCCAAACACGACCCGATGGTCAACGAATCCTATTGCGAAACCTTCGGCTGGGTGAGCAAAGCGAATCTGGCACGCATGCAAGAGCTGACCTTCAAAGCCAATGATGTGCTGAGTAAACTGTTTGATGACGCAGGTTTGATCCTGGTCGACTTCAAGCTGGAGTTTGGTCTGTTCAACGGCGAAGTGGTGCTGGGTGATGAGTTCTCGCCAGATGGCGCGCGTCTGTGGGACAAAAACACCATGGATAAAATGGACAAAGACCGTTTCCGTCAGAGCCTTGGCGGCCTGGTTGAAGCGTACGAAGAAGTTGCACAGCGTTTGGGTGTGAAGCTGGATTAAGTCCTGTTTGCACCGGCCCGTAGCGGCGCGATTTATCGCGCTCTATTACGGTCGGTGCACCTTCCAGACATTGCGCGATAAATCGCGCCGCTACAAATTCCTTCCTCCTTTATCACACCATTTCTCTCATTCTTACCGTGCTGTCACTACAACACTGGTGCTTACCGCTGCCGCCAACTAAAATCATGCCAAACATGTTTAAAGGAGTTAGACCATGCGCTGGCAAGGGCGTCGTGAAAGCGACAATGTAGAAGATCGACGCAATGATTCACCTGGCCTTGGCGGCGGCGGGGGACGGCAAATCCGCATTCCACGCGGCAAAGGCGGCCTTATCTTGCTGGTGGTGGTCGCTGTTGCCGGCTATTACGGCTACGACCTCACCGCGTTATTGGAAGGCGGCGGCAGTGTCGCGCCAACGTCGCAGCAGCGTCAGGTAAACACCGCGCAGAGTAACGAAGATGCCAAATTCACCTCGGTGATTCTGGCGACCACCGAAGATACCTGGAGCAAGCTGTTCCAGCAGATGAACAAACAGTATGTGCCGCCGAAGCTGGTGATGTATCGCGGGGCAACGCGTACCAACTGCGGTACTGGCCAATCGGCGATGGGACCGTTTTACTGTCCTGCCGATCAAACTGTGTATATCGATTTGTCATTCTACGATGACATGAAAACCAAACTCGGCGCCGGTGGCGACTTTGCGCAAGGCTACGTGATTGCGCATGAAGTGGGGCATCACGTACAAAAGCTGCTGGGCATTGAGCCAAAAGTGCGTCAGATGCAGCAGGGCGCGAGCCAGGCGCAGGCGAATCAGCTGTCGGTGAAAATGGAGCTGCAGGCGGATTGCTTCGCCGGCGTTTGGGGCCATTACATGGAGCAGCAAAACGTTCTGGAAGTGGGCGATCTGCAGGAAGCACTCAACGCGGCTGAAGCGATTGGCGACGATCGTCTGCAGCAGAAAGGTCAGGGCCGCGTAGTGCCGGATAGCTTCACCCATGGCACCTCTCAGCAGCGTTACACCTGGCTGAAACGCGGTTTCGATAGCGGCGATCCTGGCCAGTGCAACACCTTCGCTAGCAAGTGATCTCCCTGGTTGAACAAACGGCGGCGATGCAGCGTGCAGGCATTCGCCGCCTTTGCGTGATAGCGGGTGATGCGGAGTGGGCGCAGCAGCAGGCCACAGGTTGGCACACCGCGCTGCCCGGCGACTGGCTGACGGTGAGCGACAGCACCGATTTCTCGCACGCCGTTGCGCCCGCGGCTTTACGCACCTTGCTGGGGCGTGAATTCCAGCATGCGATATTTGATGCCCGCCGCGGTTTTCACGCCGAAGCTTTTGCAGCACTGGCCGGAACCTTACGCGCGGGCAGCTGGTTATTGCTGTTAACGCCTGATTGGGAAAGCTGGCCCAGGCAGACCGATGCCGACAGCTTGCGCTGGGCGGATGTCGCTGAACCGATCGCCACGCCGCACTTTATCCACCATCTGCAATCCCTGATGCGGCAAGACGCGCAGGTGATGTTGCAACGTCAGCATCAAGCGGTGCGTTATCCGGTGGAAACGCATCTGCCCGACTGGCGCTGTCAGGTACCGCAGCAGCAGGCGCGAATCCTTGAACAGCTTGAAGCGATGCCGCCGGGCGTGGCAGTGATCACCGCCGCGCGCGGTCGCGGCAAATCGGCGTTGGCCGGCATGCTGGCGCAGCGCAACCAACACTGTTTAGTCACGGCACCGGCCAAAGTCTCCACGGCGGTGCTGGCAGAATTCGCTGGTGAGCATTTCAGTTTCATGGCTCCCGATGCCGTTCTCGCGCAGGAAGCGACGCCTCAGGCGCAGTGGCTGATTGTCGATGAAGCGGCCGCCATTCCCGCGCCCATCCTGCAACAGCTGGTGCAACGTTTCCCGCGCGTGCTGCTTATCACCACCGTGCAAGGTTATGAAGGCACCGGACGCGGCTTTATGCTGCGCTTCTGCGCCACCTTGCCGGATGTGCGCCTCTTCCAGCTCGACGAGCCGTTGCGCTGGTCGCCGAACGATCCGCTGGAGCAGTGGCTCAGCCAGGCGTTGCTGTTTGAAGATGCGCAGGAGAGCCGCGCAAGCGGTGAGATCGCCATTTACCCGGCCACACCGGACCACAACATAACGGCGCTGGAAGCGGGCTATCGCCTGCTTGCCAGTGCGCACTATCGCACTTCGCCACTGGATTTACGGCGCATGCTGGATGCGCCCGGCATGCGTTTTTGGTTGGCGGGTGCAGCCGAACAGGTAACCGGCGCGTTGTGGCTGGTGGAAGAGGGCGGATTGGATCAGCCATTGGCTGACGCGGTGTGGGCCGGTCATCGTCGGCCGCGTGGCAATCTGGTGGCGCAATCGCTGGCGGCCCATGCCGGTTTCGCGCAGGCGGCAACGCTGCGCTCACTGCGCATTAGCCGGATTGCGGTGCAGGCGTCACAGCGTCAGCGTGGGATCGGCAAAGCGCTGGTGGCCACCGCACGACAGCAGGCGCAGAACTGTGATTATCTCTCGGTGAGTTTTGGCTACACCGAATCTTTGTGGCGCTTCTGGCGCGCCTGCGGTTTTACGCTGGTGCGGATTGGCTCGCAGCGCGAAGCCAGCAGCGGCTGCTATGCCGCGATGGCGCTGCTGGCAATCTCTGCGGCAGGTGAAGCGCTACAACAGCAGGCAGCGCAGCGCCTGGCGCGTGATTGGCTGTGGCTGCAAGCGATTATAGATTTACCGTTAACGCTGGTAAGCGATGCCAGCCAGCAGCTAAACGAGGATGACTGGGCGCTGCTGGCCGGCTTTGCCTGGGCGCAGCGCCCGTTCGAAGCCAGCTACGCGGCGCTACAGCGGCTGGTGCGCCAGTCTCCTTCACCGTTGTTGAATGCCATCCTGCTGCAAAAACAGACGCTAACCGATGCCGCGCAACATGCCGGTCTCAGCGGTCGTAAAGCCTTGATAAACCAGCTGCGATCGGAAGCTGGCGCAGCACTGATTCGCCTCAATCCCGACGCGGCGCAGCGGCTGCGTTCATTGCAATAAATCCATTATCTCGTTCAAATTTTCCCGATATCTCTGTGCCAGCAGCGGCGTATAGTGATTTGAGGAGGATCTTATGGCACTACGATATGTAATTGTTCAGCAACCCAGCAGTGCAGCACAGCTGTTTCTGCTGTATCACGGCATCAACGACAACCCGGATTCGATGGCGCAGATTGGTAGCTGGTTCGCGAAAGCGTTCCCGCAAGCGCTGGTGGTGTCGGTCGGAGCACCTTACGCGGGCAGCGTGCCGCAAGGACGTCAGTGGTTTGCCGATATTCCGCCGCACGATCGTTCGGAACAGCAGGGCGTGGATGCGATCATGCCTGAGTTCGTGGCATCGGTGCGTCACTGGCAGCAAGAGAGCGGCGTGCGTGCCGAAGCCACGGCGCTGGTGGGCTTTTCCCAGGGCGGCATTATGGTGCTGGAAGGCATGAAAGCGCAGCCGGATTTGGCGGGACGCGCGATTGTGTTCAGCGGCCGCTATGCCACGTTGCCGTTGCGGGCCAGCACGCGTAACACCATTCATCTGATTCATGGCGATTACGACGAACAGATCCCGCTGCAGCACGCTGAAGAGGCGAAGCAACGTCTGATTTCGTTGGGCGGCGATGTCACGCTGGATGTGGTGGAAGATTTACCGCACGCGATTAACGATCGCAGCATGGAGCTGGCGCTGAATCATCTGCGTTATACCGTGCCGCGTCGTTACTTCGATGAGGCGCTAAGCGGTGCGAAGCCGGGCGATGATGATGTGGTGATGATGATGTAGCAGGATGCGTAACGGCGCGAGTTATCGCGCCGTTCGCGATATGACGATTATTTCTTTTTCGGCCAGTCGTCCTCGTCATCCCATTTATCGTTGAAATCACGATGCGGCGGTAACGTCGGTTTGTTGTCCATGAATTTTTTATGGTCGATACGTTTTAGGTCTTTGTAAACGTTCATCAAAATACCAACCATCAGCAGGATCACCAGGATCCACCAGTACTCTTTAATGAATTCCATCCCCTTTCTCCTTTCGCGCTTAGGCGATCAGCTGTTCCATGATGCGCTGATACATACGGCTCAGCATCTGCAAATCTGACGCTTTCACGCACTCATTGATCTTATGAATGGTGGCGTTCACCGGGCCCAGTTCCACCACCTGCGCACCCATGCGCGCAATGAAGCGCCCATCGGAGGTGCCGCCGGTAGTCAGCAACTGCGGCTTAATTTCATTATAGTGCGCCACAGCGTTCACCACGGCATCCACCAGCTTACCGCGTGATGTCAGGAATGGCTGGCCGGAAACATTCCACTCCAGCGTATAGCGCAGCTTATGACGATCAAGCAGCTCCGCCACGCGATCTTTAATCATCTGATCGGTCAACTGCGTGCTGAAACGGAAGTTGAACTGCACAAAGAATTCGCCAGGAATTACGTTGTTGCTGCCGGTTCCGGCCTGCACGTTGGCGATCTGCATGCTGGTCGGTGGGAAGAATTCGTTGCCTTCATCCCACACGGTTTCTACCAGCTCATTCAGCGCCGGCATGGCGCGATGCACCGGATTATCCGCCAGATGCGGATAGGCTACGTGGCCCTGCACGCCGTGAAGGGTGAGATTCGCGGTCATCGAGCCGCGACGGCCATTCTTCACCACGTCACCCACAATCTCGGTGCTCGATGGTTCGCCGACCAGGCAATAATCCATGCGTTCGTTGCGCGCCATCAAGCGCTCAACCACTTTCACCGTTCCGTTAACCGCGCTGGCTTCTTCATCGGAGGTAATCAGAAACGCCAGACGACCTTTATGCTGCGGATTAGCGGCCACAAAGCGTTCCGCTGCCACCACCATCGCCGCCAGCGAACCTTTCATATCGGCGGCACCGCGGCCAAACAGCATGCCGTCGCGGATGCTGGGTTCAAACGGCGGGCTGATCCAGCGGTTGGCGTCGCCCGGCGGCACCACATCGGTATGACCGGCAAACGCCAGCGTTTCGCCCTGGCCGCGCGTCGCCCAAAAGTTCAGCGTATCGCCAATGTGCATTGGCTCAACCGTGAAGCCGATGGCTTCCAGACGCGCAATCAGCAGCGCCTGACAACCGGCATCATCCGGGCTGAGTGACGGGCGACGGATAAGCTGCTGAGCCAGCTCAATAACCGGACAGAACATGTTATGACTTCTCCTGGATAAAGGCGGAATAAAGGGAATCTTTGAAGCCGACCAGCAGATCGCCATTCGGCGCGGCTAACACCGGACGCTTGATGATGGCAGGCTGCGCCAGCATCACCGCTTTGGCGCTGGCGGCATCGTTTACCGCGTCGCGTTCGGCTTCCGGCAGCTTGCGCCACGTGGTACCGCGCGTATTCAGCAGCGCCTCATAACCGAGTTGATCGATAAACGATTGCAGCAGCGCGTCGTCAATGCCCTCCACGCGATAGTCGTGAAAACAGTAGTCGATACCGGAAGACGCTAAATAGTTGCGTGCTTTTTTAATCGTGTCGCAATTTTTAATTCCGTACATCACCCACTGCGCTGTCATCGCTTATTCCCGTTGAGTAAAAAATAAAGCGCGAGTTTACCACAGCGCTCTAAGGGCTGTGAGCGCTGACGGTGAAAGCCGGCCTTATTCACCCATTTTTCATGACCCTTAAGCCGTTATAAATTTTATTACTTAGGGCCAGGAAGCGCTTTCACTTACGCACTTAATAATTGCCTGCGATATCATTAAGCCACTAAGGATTATCCTAAATGCAGATTTCTGCTACCCGATTTAAGTCAGCCATTTTTCCTGCCGCATTATAGAGTTGCTGAAATGTGCGTCAGTACGCAATTTCAAAAGATTGAAGCTTTTCTACGCTTTTGCCGATAGTGATAACAGGTGGAAACGTATTCACCACCAGAAAAAAACGGCGTAGAATTGCCGCTACAATAAGAGAGGGTTTTATGGTCGACACCGAAATGGGAAACTGGAAAGAATTCATCGAAGCGATGTTACGTAAGTAACGCGTGAAGAGAAAAGCAGGGCACTTCCCAACTTGCTGTAATTCTTACCACACACAACAATAAAGCCGCCATGGATGTTCATGGCGGCTTTTTTATTCATTTAACCGCGCGCGATGAATCACGCCGCGACAAGTGTGTGCACTTGATATGCGCGGAACCTGATGTCCGCACAAGCCTCAGCGGCGCAATGGCCTGCTTAATCGTGCGGCTTCTCTTTCAGCGGGAAGCGGCGGCGTACCACCACAAAGAACAGCGGCACAAAGAAAATCGCCAGCACGGTGGCAGAAATCATCCCGCCCATCACGCCGGTACCCACCGCGTGCTGGCTGCCGGAACCGGCACCGCTGCTGATGGCCATCGGCAGCACGCCGAAGATAAACGCCAGCGAAGTCATCAGGATCGGGCGCAGACGCTGACGCGAGGCTTCCAGCGTCGACTCCATCAGCTCGCGGCCTTTACTGTTGATCTCATTGGCGAACTCGACAATCAAAATGGCATTCTTCGCCGACAAGCCAATCACCGTGAGCAAGCCCACCTGGAAATAGACATCGTTCTCCAGCCCGCGCATCCAGGTTGCCACCAGCGCGCCCACCACGCCGAGCGGCACCACCAGCATCACTGAGAATGGAATTGACCAGCTCTCATACAACGCCGCCAGACACAGGAATACCACTAGCAGCGAAATCGCATACAGCGCCGGCGCCTGCGAACCGGATAAGCGCTCCTGATAGGAGGCGCCGGTCCACTGGAAGCCTACGCCCAGCGGCAGCTGCCCAACCAGTTTCTCCATCTCGTCCATCGCGGTACCGCTGCTGACGCCGTTCGCCGCTTCACCGACAATCTCCAGCGCAGAGTAACCGTTGTAGCGCTCCAGACGCGGTGAACCGGTTTGCCAATGGCTGGTGGCGAAGGCGGAGAAGGGCACCATGCTGCCGCTGTTGTTACGCACATACCACTTATTCACGTCTTCCGGCAGCATGCGGAACTCAGCCGCTGCCTGCACGTAGACTTTCTTCACGCGGCCGCGATCGAGGAAGTCATTGACGTAAGTTGAGCCCCAGGCGGTGGTTAAGGTGTCGTTGATGGTATCCAGCGACACGCCAAGCGCCTGCGCTTTGCGCTGATCGACATCAATCTGCAACTGCGGACTGTCGTCGAGGCCGTTGTGACGTACTCGCGACAGCGCCGGATTGCTGTCAGCCAGCTCAAGCAACTTATCGCGCATTGCCATTAGTCGCGTGTGGCCGATGCCACCGTGATCCTGCAGCTCCATATCGAAGCCCGACGAACTGCCCATGCCGGTAATCGCGGGCGGGCTGCTGGCGATAACGCGCGCTTCGTTGATCGTGTGGAAGGCTTTTGTCGCACGCTCGATGATGGCGAAAGAGGTGCGATCGCTGCCCGGACGCTCCTCCCAATCTTTCAAGCGAACGAACAGGCGCGCGACGTTTTGACCGTTACCGCCAGGACCCGCTCCGATGGTGGAGAACACCGAAACCACATTGTCTTTCTCCTGGGTCATATAATAATTCTCGACCTTCGCCACCACATTCGAGGTTTGTTGCAGCGTTGAACCGGCGGGCAACTGCACCTGCGTTAGAAATACGCCGCGATCTTCCAGCGGCAGGAACGAGGTGGGCAGACGGATAAACAGGAACGCCATCACGCCGATAATCGCCAGATAGAGCAGCAGCCAGCGGCCGCCTTTGCGCAGAATTTTGGCGACGCCGCGCTCGTAACGTTCCGCGCTGGCGTTGAAGGTGCGGTTAAACCAGCCGAAGAAGCCACGACGACCGTGATGATGTCCTTGCTCCAGCGGTTTCAGCAGCGTGGAACAGAGCGCGGGCGTCAGAATCATCGCCACCAATACCGACAGCACCATCGCCGAAACGATAGTGATCGAAAACTGGCGATAGATGGCGCCGACGGTGCCGCCGAAGAACGCCATCGGCACAAACACCGCCGACAGCACCAGCGCAATGCCGACTAGCGCGCCCTGAATCTGGCCCATCGATTTACGCGTAGCGGCGCGCGGCGACAGACCTTCCTCGCTCATGATGCGCTCGACGTTTTCCACCACCACGATAGCGTCATCCACCAGCAAGCCGATGGCGAGCACCATGGCGAACATCGTCAGGGTGTTGATGCTGTAGCCGAAGGCGTAGAGCACCGCAAAGGTGCCGAGCAGCACCACCGGCACGGCAATAGTCGGAATTAGCGTGGCACGGAAGTTTTGCAGGAACAGATACATCACAAGGAACACCAGCAGGATCGCTTCCAGCAGGGTCTTCACCACGTCTTTAATCGAGGCCTTAACGAACGGCGTGGTTTCGTAAGCGACTTTGGCTTCCAGCCCGTGCGGGAAGTAGTGCGACAGTTCAGCAATACGCTCACGCACCAGTTTGTCGGTGTTCATCTCATTGGCACCGGAAGCCAGCTTAATGCCGAGCCCCGAGGCCGCCTGACCATTATAGCGGCTGAGGAAGTCATATTTTTCCGCGCCCATCGCCACATCCGCCACATCGCCGAGCGTCACCACCGAGCCGTCGCTGTTGGTTTTCAGCGTCACCGCTTTGAACTGCGCCGGGGTTTGCAGCATCGACTGCGCATTCACCGTGGCGTTGAGCGCTTGCTTGTCCACCGACGGCAATCCGCCTACCTGACCCACCGCCACCTGCGCATTTTGCGATTCAATCGCGCTCACCACGTCTTCGGTGGTCAGCGCGTAGGCAATCAGCTTGTTGGGATCGAGCCAGATCCGCATCGCATATTGCGAGCCGTAAGCATCCACCTGGCCGACGCCATCAACACGGCTGAGCGGATCCTGAATGTTACTGGCGACGTAATCTGAAATATCCTGTTTGTCCATGCTTCCGTCGGTAGAGACGAAGGCAATCATCAGGATATTGCTGTCACCGGTTTTATTCACCGTCACACCTTGTGACTGTACCGCCGCAGGCAACTTACGCAGCGCACTTTGCAATTGGTTTTGCACCTGCTGGCGCGCTTCGTCGGGGTTAGTGCCAGCGGTAAAGGTGAGGGTGATCTGGGCTTGGCCGGTGTTGCTGCTGTTGGAGGACATGTACATCAAATTATCGATGCCGGTCATGTTCTGTTCGATAACTTGCGTAACGGTGTTTTCCAGCGTTTCCGCGGATGCGCCGGGATAGTTGGCGGTGATACGCACGTTAGGCGGCGCGAGGTCGGGATATTGCTCAACCGGTAGCGAGATGATCGCCAGCGTACCGCACAGGCAGAGCAGAATAGACAGAACCCAGGCAAAAATGGGCCGGTCGATAAAGAAATTCGACATGAAACCGACACTCCTCAACTGCGTATTTTTTACTTTTATTATGATGAGCGCGATGCGCGGACGGCGTCACGCTGGCGGAGTGCAAACTGCTCTCTCGAAAGACTCCTGCTGCAGACACTCTACGCGGCACAAATTAGAGAATCGTGAGTAAATTATGGAGAAAGTGTAAATATAGTGACGGTTTTTTGTGCGCGACTACAGATGTCGGCTTTCGAGCCACAGTACCGTAGCGGCAACGCGCGAACGGACATCCAGCTTGCGCAGCAGGTTGCGAATGTGCACTTTTACCGTCTCTTCGGAGATATGCAAGGTGGCAGCAATTTCCTTATTCGATAAGCCACGCGCCACTTCCTGCAGTACATCCAGTTCGCGTTCGGTGAGCTGTTTGAACGGGTTTGACGTCGGCTGGCGCGTCGCCAGATAATCGGCCACCACCTCGCTAAACACGTTTTCACCTTTAGCGCCGCGCATCACTTGCGCCAGCAGTAGTTCGGGTTCGCTGTCCTTGAGCAGATAGCCATCGGCACCGGCATCCACCATCGCATAAATATCACTGCGCGCATCGGAAACCGTCAGCACCAGAATCCGTGCGGCGATGCCTTCATTACGCAGCGCTTTCAGCGTGTCCAGTCCGGACATGCCTTTCATGTTGAGATCCAGCAGAATGACATCCGGCGACAAACGGCGTGCTTCGGCCAGCGCTTCAGTGCCATTATTGGCTTCCGCTACCACGTCCAGCCGGGGCTCCAGCGCCAGCAACTGGCGAATACCACGGCGCATCAGTGGATGATCGTCAACGATCATAATAGTCAGGGAAGGGTTAGCCATAATATCTCCAGTATCAAAGGCAACTTTCTTTCATTAACGCATCTGCCGTAGCGGCGCAGTTTATTGCGCGATGAATCGCGCCGCTACAGCAGGTGCGCTCTATAATCTGTCAGCTCAACCGGTGCGTCGGGCGCGGTGGAAAACGCAGCGTGACGCGCGTGCCTTGCGCCTGCGGGGTGATCATCAGCGTGCCGGATAATCGCGCGGCGCGCTCCGCCATGATGGTGAGACCATAATGTCCTGGCGGCTCTTCGAGGCTGCTGATGCCGCAGCCATCGTCTTCGATGGTCAGTAAGTGGTCCTCATCAGCGACACGCTGATAGTGAATCTGAATATTGTGCGCCTGCGCATGGCGAATCGCGTTGAGCAGCGCTTCGCGCGCAATCTGCAGCACATGCACTTGCTGCTGCGCATCCAGCATCTGCAAGCCGGGCTGATAATCGAAGTCGATTGCCGCCTGCGATTGCTCCTGCAGCGGCGCAATCATCGCCTGCATCGCCTGCACCAAATCAGCCTGTTCGATGGTCAGACGGAAGGTGGTCAGCAGTTCGCGCAACTGCTGATAGGCTTCGGCCAGCGCGCGATCGAAATCAGCGATAATCGCCAGCGCCTGCGGTTGCGACCCATCGACATTGCGTCGCAGCAGCGCCAGCTGGATGCGCAGGAAAGAGAGCGACTGCGCCAGCGAATCGTGCAGTTCGCGCGCAATGGTGGCGCGCTCTTCTATTAATAGCATCTGCTGATACTGCTTTTGCGTCTGCCAAATCCACAGTGCGCGCGCCAGCATGTTCGCCAGGCTCTGCATCAGTTCGTCGGCGGGCGGTGCGCGGTGGGTTTGCCAGCACAGTTCGCCCAGCCGCTGCTCTTCCTGCATCAACGGCAAACGCTGCCAGCTCACCTCATCCGCCGCCACACCGGCCTGAAACTCAATCCCTTCGCTATCAATTTTCAGCACCGTCAACGCTTCACGGCGCTGTACCAGACGCAGCAATCCCTGAAACAGTTCGGGATTGGGTGGGCTGCTGGTGAGAATTTGTGAGCTTTCATACAGTAGAGAAAGTGTGCGATTGGCCTGAGTGAGATCTTCGGTTTTATCACGCACCGCGCACTCCAGCAGGCGATAGTGCGAATGCAGCCGTTCGGCCATGGTAGTAAAAGCCTGCGCCAGCACACCCAGTTCATTCGGCTGTTGCACTGGCAGCGGCGGAAAAGCGAAATTCGCCTGCTCAACATATTGGCTGGCGGTCACCAGCGCGTTGAGCGGTCGCACCACGTTGCGGCGGATAAAGCGAATCGTCCACAACGCCAGCGCCACAATCGCCAGAAAACCGAACAGGCTGCTGGCGGCAACCAGATGCATCTTCAGTTCAGCATAATGCTGCAATGCCAGCACGAAGCGGTCGATCTCGCTGACGTAGCCCGCGACACGCTGCTGGTAGATTTGTGCTCGCCTGGGCTGCAACGTCTCCTGCAGCATCGGCCAACTGTGACGCAGATAGCGATAGCGGCTACTCACTTCAAGCGGTACCCACGCGCGCTCCAGATGCTGCAGCGCCGGGGATTCCAGCGTTTGTCGGTAGAGTTGGATGTGATGATCCAACTGCTGCGGATCGCGCGTGCTGTCCCACGCCAGACGGTAAATCTGCATGCGCAGCGATCCGGCGACATTCACCGCTTCGGCATCGCGCAGGCTGCTGGAGAGCGTCATCAGCGCCAGCCCGGTGGTCAACAGCGACAGCAGCACAATCACGCTGAGTGCGCGCGCAATGGTACGAGTAACGGGACGTTTCACAATCACAGTAATAACCCTTGTAAGAGCGGGGGATTATAGGGCAGCCGTGCGGTGACGGCGAGTGACATCTCGTCACATCAGGTTACTTTTAACAGAGAAAACTCTTTCTCTTTACCTTTCTCTAAATAACCCGCGCTAAGCTGGCGAATTATTAAACGGCTTTACGGCTTGCTCAACCTGGTTTTCATTCCCTGCGTGATAATAAGTCCTGTAACGCTTAACCCTTAACGGAAGACAACAGGAGCATCACATGAAGAGACGTTATGCCGTTCTGACTGCTGCACTGCTTGCCACCGGAAGTTTCTCGACGCTGGCGGCCCAGCCCGTAAGCGCCACGCAAGCGCAAAACCTGCAAAGCGCGGGCACCGTTTCCATCAGCGGCGTACGCGGCTCGCTGGATGATGCAACGCGCCATCTGTCGCAAAAAGCGCAAGAGGAAGGTGCCAGCGGCTATCGTGTTATTGGTGTACAAACTCCGGGCGACTCCAGCCTGTGGAGCGGCACCGCAGAGATTTATCGTTAATTCCCTCCAGTAGTTATCCCTGTAGCCATCCCTTTACCGGTTAGCCCTCTGGCCGGTTTTTTTGTGCACCGCGACGGATTATTACAATTCATCTTGTGCAGCCTGGCGGTATTTTTTGCTTCGTTCTTGCAGAACGGGTAGGATTCATCGCCGTAAATTCCCAGCCCGCCACGCGACATCGTTCCGCCGCTGTGACACCGGGTTTTTACCCCATTTCGCACCGCCATACGCAATCGTTTGGTTACGCGGTGATTGATGGTCAGGACAAACAGGATAGCTATGAAATCAACTAAAAAAACCGCAGCCGAACAACGCGCTGCGAAAAGACGCTGGCTCAACTCGCACGACAGCGGTTACCACAAAGCAATGGGTAACCGCCAGGTACAAATGATCGCCATCGGCGGTGCTATCGGTACCGGTCTGTTCCTCGGTGCTGGCGCGCGCCTGCAAATGGCCGGTCCTGCACTGGCGCTGGTTTATCTGGTGTGCGGTATCTTCTCCTTCTTTATCCTCCGAGCGTTGGGCGAACTGGTGTTACATCGTCCTTCCAGCGGCAGCTTTGTTTCTTATGCGCGTGAATTCCTTGGGGAAAAAGCGTCTTACGTTGCGGGCTGGATGTATTTCGTTAACTGGGCGATGACCGGTATCGTCGATATCACCGCAGTCGCGCTTTATATGCACTATTGGGGCGCGTTTGGCGATGTGCCGCAGTGGGTGTTTGCGCTAGGCGCGCTGGCGATTGTCGGCACCATGAACATGATCGGCGTGAAGTGGTTCGCCGAGATGGAGTTCTGGTTCGCGCTGGTGAAGGTGCTGGCTATCGTGGTGTTCCTGATTGTCGGCGTGGTGTTCCTCGGCAGCGGTAAACCGCTGGACGGCAATACCACCGGCTTCCATCTGATCACCGATAACGGCGGCTTCTTCCCGCACGGCTTGCTGCCAGCGCTGGTGTTGGTGCAGGGCGTCGTGTTCGCCTTCGCCTCGATTGAGCTGGTGGGTACCGCAGCAGGCGAATGTAAAGATCCCAAGACCATGCTGCCAAAAGCCATCAACAGCGTGATCTGGCGTATCGGCCTGTTCTACGTCGGTTCCGTGGTGCTGCTGGTACTGCTGCTGCCGTGGAATGCCTATCAGGCGGGGCAAAGTCCGTTCGTGACCTTCTTCTCCAAACTGGGTGTGCCTTATATCGGTAGCGTAATGAACATCGTGGTGCTGAGCGCCGCGCTGTCGAGCCTTAACTCGGGTCTCTATTCCACCGGCCGTATTCTGCGCTCCATGTCGATGGGCGGTTCTGCGCCACAGTTTATGTCGAAGATGAGCAAGCAGCAGGTGCCGTATGCCGGCATTCTGGTCACCGTTGCCGTTTACATCATCGGCGTGGTGCTGAACTACTATGTGCCGTCGCAGGTGTTTGAAATCGTTCTGAACGTGGCCTCACTCGGCATCATCTCGTCGTGGGCCTTTATCGTGGTGTGCCAGATGCGTCTGCGCAAAGCGATCAAAGAGGGCAAAGCCGAAGATGTCAGCTTTAAGCTACCGTGGGCGCCGTTCACCTCCTGGTTGACGCTGCTGTTCCTGGTGAGCGTGCTGGTGCTGATGGCGTTCGACTATCCGAACGGCACGTACACCATCGCCTCGATTCCCCTGATTGCCGTGGTGCTCGTGCTGGGTTGGTTTGGCGTGCGCAAACGCGTTAATGCCGAAGCGATGAAAGAGCACGAACATCATGCTGACGACCAGGATGATGTATCGCCGAAACTGGCGGACGATAACGCGCGTTAATCGTAGCGATTCTCATCTACGGGGGCCTTTTGGCCCCCGTTTTTATTTCAATTCCCCTTCACTTGATCCCACGTCGGGATTTACCCCTTTGGGGTGATATAGCCCTCTTTAGCGTCAGGTTATTTTACGCACCATCTCTCTTTCCCCCGTTTAAGGTGAACCGATGGCGCTGTCGCGACGTGAACTCTTTACCGGGCAGCGCGTAGCGTCTGCTGACGGCATCGCTTTGCCATGGTGGCGGGGAGAGAAGGGTTGTGATGGCTGCGGCACATGCGTCTCGGCCTGCGAAACCCACATCATCCGCCTGGCTGCCGGTGAAGTGCCGCACCTCGATTTTCTGCAGGGTGAATGCACGTTTTGCGCCGCCTGCGTAGACGCTTGCCCGCAGCCGCTATTCCACGCGCGTGAAACCGAGCCGTTTCCACAGCGCATTCGCATCGACAACCGCTGCATCACCTTCCTGGGCGTGAACTGCCGCAGCTGCCAGGAGAGTTGTGAACAGCAAGCCATCCGTTTCCTGCTGATGCCGAACGGCATCGCACAGCCTGAAACCCTTCCGCAGCATTGCACCGGTTGCGGCGCCTGCATCGCGCCTTGCCCGGTCTCAGCCACAGGATTACATCATGAACCATGAAAACAGTTGGCACGTCTGCGGCCTGGTGATTCAGGCGCGGCCGGCGTCGATTCCCGCCGTAAAAAGTGCGCTGCTGGCCTTTGCCGATTGCGACATCGCCGCGGAAGACGCCGCGCGCGGCACGCTGGCGGTAACGCTGGGTGCCGCGGATAGCGCCGCACTGCTGCGCAATATTGAAGAGAGCCGCAACATCGCTGGCGTGTTGGCGGTATCGCTGGTCTATCACCAGCAAGACGAAATTGAAGAACCTTGTAAGGAAGCATCATGAGCATAAGTCGTCGTGATTTTATGAAGGCCAATGCGGCGGCTGCTGCTGCAACGGCTGCAGGACTCACCATTCCCACCGTCACCAAAGCCGCGACCTCGCTGGCTGCGCCAATTCGCTGGGAAAAAGCGCCGTGCCGATTCTGCGGCACCGGCTGTGGCGTGCTGGTTGGCACCCAGGATGGCCGCGTAGTGGCGTCGCAGGGCGATCCGCAGGCAGAAGTGAACCGCGGTCTGAACTGTATCAAAGGCTATTTCCTGCCGAAGATCATGTACGGGAAAGATCGTCTGACCCAGCCGCTGCTGCGCATGACCGACGGTAAATATGCCAAAGAGGGCGAGTTCACCCCGGTCAGCTGGGATCAAGCCTTCGACATCATGGAAGAGAAGTTCAAAGCGGCGCTGAAAGCCAACGGCCCGGATTCGGTCGGCATGTTCGGTTCCGGTCAGTGGACGGTGTGGGAAGGTTACGCGGCCTCCAAGCTGATGAAAGCCGGTTTCCGCACCAACAATCTCGATCCCAATGCGCGTCACTGCATGGCTTCAGCGGTGGTTGGCTTTATGCGCACCTTCGGCATGGACGAACCGATGGGCTGCTACGACGACATCGAGCAGGCCGACGCCTTTGTGCTGTGGGGCTCGAACATGGCGGAGATGCATCCGATTCTGTGGTCACGTATTACCGCGCGTCGTCTCAGCAGTGAGAATGTCAAAGTGGCGGTGCTTTCCACCTATCGTCATCGCAGTTTTGAGCTGGCCGACAACGCGATGGTGTTCACACCGCAGAGCGATCTGGCGATCCTCAACTTCATCGCCAACTACATTATTCAGAACAACAAGGTCGATAAAACCTTCCTGCAGAACCACGTTACGCTACGCAAAGGCGTGACCGACATCGGTTACGGTTTGCGCCCCACCGATCCGCGTCAGGCTTCGGCGAAGAACCCGGACAGCGGCGAATCCACGCCGATGAGCTTTGACGAGTTTGCGAAGTTTGTCTCTGAGTACACGGTGGAAAAAGCCAGCGCAATGAGCGGTGTGGAGAAAGATCAACTCATCGCCCTCGCCGAGCTGTATGCCGATCCGAAAGTCAACGTGGTGTCGTACTGGACCATGGGCTTCAACCAGCATACGCGCGGCGTGTGGGCCAATAACCTGTGCTACAACCTGCACTTATTGACCGGCAAAATTTCACGTCCGGGCACCGGTCCGTTCTCGCTCACCGGCCAGCCATCGGCGTGCGGCACGGCGCGTGAAGTCGGCACCTTCTCGCACCGTTTACCGGCGGACATGGTGGTCAATAATGACAAACACCGCGCCACCGCCGAGAAGCTGTGGAAGCTGCCGCAGGGCACGGTGCCGGCCAAAATTGGTTTGCACGCCGTGGCGCAGGATCGCGCGCTGAAAGATGGCAAGCTCAACGCCTACTGGGTGATGTGTAACAACAACATGCAGGCCGGTCCGAACCTGACGCAGGAGCGTATGCCGGGCTGGCGCGATGAGCGCAACTTCATCGTGGTTTCCGATCCCTATCCCACCGTCAGCGCCTTGTCGGCTGACCTGATTCTGCCCACTGCGATGTGGGTGGAGAAAGAGGGCGCGTATGGCAACGCCGAGCGTCGTACTCAGTTCTGGCATCAGCAGGTGAAAGCGCCGGGCGACGCAAAATCCGATCTGTGGCAGCTGGTGAATTTCTCCAAACGTTTCAAGGTAGCGGAAGTGTGGCCGGAAGCGCTGCTGGCGCAGAATCCGGAGCTGCGCGACAAAACGCTGTTTGATGTGCTGTACGCCAACGGCCAGGTCAACCAATTCCCACTGAGTGAAGTGGCAGATGACCAGTTGAATGATGAAGCGCGCGAGTTTGGCTTCTACATCCAGAAAGGCTTGTTCGAGGAGTACGCCAGCTTTGGACGCGGTCACGGCCACGATCTTGCGCCGTTCGATGCTTACCATCAGGCGCGCGGCCTGCGCTGGCCGGTGGTGGATGGCAAAGAGACGCGCTGGCGCTATCGCGAAGGTTACGACAGCTACGTCAAAGCCGGTGAAGGCGTGCGTTTCTACGGTAAGCCGGATGGTAAAGCCACCATTTTCGCGCTGCCTTACGAAGCGCCAGCCGAATCGCCGGATGAAGAGTACGACCTGTGGTTCTGTACCGGTCGCGTGCTGGAGCACTGGCACACCGGCACCATGACGCGTCGCGTGCCGGAGCTGCACCGCGCAGTGCCGCAGGCGCTACTCTATATACATCCGCTGGATGCCAAAGAGCGCAATTTCCGTCGCGGCGAGAAAGTCCGCGTGGTGTCGCGTCGTGGCGAAACCCTTGCCACCGTGGAAACGCGCGGTCGTAATCAGCCGCCAAAAGGTCTGGTATTTATGCCGTTCTTTGATGCGGGCGTGCTGGCCAACAACGTCACGCTGGACGCCACCGATCCGCTGTCGAAGCAGACCGATTACAAAAAATGCGCCGTCAAGCTGGTTAAAATTTAAGGCAGGATGCAATGAAACCCTTAATCACACTTGTTACTTTAGCCGCCCTGATGCTGGGCGGCACGGTTTACGCCAATAACGGCGTCGATCTCAATCAGTCACCGGAAGTGACGGCTACGCAGCAGGGCACCATTCATCAGCCCAAAGAGCAGAGCCGCAAGCCGTTGAACTACGTGAACCAGCCGCCGGTGATCCCGCACAGCGTCGATGGCTATCAGGTGACGAAAAACGTTAACCGTTGCCTGCAGTGTCACGGCACGCAGAGCTATCTCACCACCGGTGCGCCACGCGTTAGCCCAACGCACTTCACCGATCGCGATGGTCTGGTGAGCAGCACCGTGTCGCCGCGTCGCTACTTCTGCCTGCAGTGTCACGTACCGCAAACCGATGCCAAACCGGTGGTGGAAAACACCTTCAAACCGGCTGACGGCTTCGGTAAGTGAGGAAATGATGAAAGAGAAACTTCTGCGCATCTGGCGCTGGTGGCGACGTCCAAGTCGTCTGGCGCTCGGTACGCTGCTGATTCTGGGCTTTGCTGGTGGCATTATTTTCTGGGGCGGCTTCAACACCGCGATGGAGATGACCAACCGCGAACAGTTCTGTATCGGCTGCCATGAGATGCGCAATAACGTCTATCAGGAATATATGCAGACGGTGCACTACAACAACCGCAGCGGCGTGCGCGCCACCTGTCCGGATTGTCACGTGCCGCACGAGTGGGGCCCGAAAATGCTGCGTAAGATCCAGGCGAGCAAAGAGGTGTATGCCAAGATTTTCGGCATCATCGATACGCCGCAAAAGTTCGAGGATCATCGCATTAAGCTGGCGCAAAACGAGTGGCGCAGGATGAAAAACAACAATTCGCAGGAGTGTCGTAACTGCCACAACTTCGATTATATGGATTTCACCGCGCAGAAAACCGTGGCCGCGAAGATGCACAGCAAAGCAGTTGAGGAAGGGAAAACCTGTATCGATTGCCACAAAGGTATCGCGCACCATCTGCCCGATATGAAAGACCAACCCAACGGTTTTTGAGGCCTAACAACGCGGCATGAATTGGCGTAATGCCGATCACTACCGCAGCGCATCAAACCACTGCACAATCCGTAGCGGCGCGATTTAACGCGCAACCCATTGCGCCGCTACAATCTCTGTGCACTGAGCCAGGAGCGCCCATCACGGCGACCGGCCTCACAATTCAGATAGTTTTCCCCACCGCTTCGGCCTATCATCTCAGGCTCCCTCAATTTAGCAGTGGAGCGGTTATGTCGTTAAAGATCAACATCATCAAAGACAAGTTGCTGTCAGAAAACTGGTTTGTGCTGCGCAACTTCACCTACGAACTCACCCGCAACAACGGCGAAGTCGTGCGCCATAAGCGAGAAGTGTACGATCGCGGAAACGGTGCCACCATCCTGCTGTACAACACTGAAAAAAATAGCGTGCTGCTGGTGCGTCAGTTCCGCATTGCCACTTATGTCAATGGCAATGAAAGTGGCGAACTGATTGAGACCTGCGCCGGGCTGCTGGATGACGACTCGCCGGAAGATTGCATCCGCAAAGAAGCGATAGAAGAGACCGGCTATCAGGTGGGTAAGGTCGATAAAGTTTTTGAAGCCTACATGTCGCCGGGCGGCGTGACTGAACTGATCCACTTCTTCGCCGCGGAATACAGCGATGCACAGCGCGCCAACAAGGGCGGTGGCGTTGAGGATGAAGAGATTACCGTGCTGGAGCTGAGTTTCCCGGAGGCGCTGGCGATGGTGAAAGATGGCCGCATTCGTGACGGTAAAGCCATTATGCTGCTGCAGCATGCGCAGATCGCCGGTTGGTTGCAGGCGTAGTTTTGACCGTAGCGGCGCAATTTATTGCGCTCTTTTGACCTTTTCATCGAGGTGAAAATGCGCAATAAATTGCGCCGCTACAGCAATGTGTGGCCATCTTGCCTTACACACACTCTCCCAACGTTTCCGGGACACATTGCGGATACGCCTGCAATCTTGCCAGCGCTTCGGCATACGAAGGCATCGAGTGCGCTGCACCGGAGCGTTCCACACACAGCGAAGCATAAGCTGAAGCAAACAGCGCCGCCTGTGGCAGTTCATCGCCGGAAGCCAGCCGCGCCGCCAGTGCGCCATTAAACGCATCGCCCGCGCCGGTGGTATCCAGCGGCTGAGCCGGGAACAGCGGAATACGCAGCGGCGGCTGGTCTGCTACTGACAGCAACGCACCGCAAACCCCCAACGTAATAATCACCTGACGCGCCCCTTTGCGATGCAGCTTCTCTGCGGCTTGATGCGCGCTGGCGAAGTCGGTGACCTTCACGCCGGTCAGCTGCATCGCTTCGGTGCTGTTAGGCGTCAGCAAATCCACTTTTGCCAGCAGCGCATCGGTGACCTTCTGCCACGGCGCAGGATTCATAATCACAAAGGTGCCACCGGCGCGCGCGTTGTCGATCATGCGCTGAATGGCGCTGAGATTATTCTCCAGCTGCACCAGCAGAATATCGGCTGCCGCAACGGTGGGTTGGCAGCGCGTCACCTCGGCGGCAGTTACGGTGGTGTTCGCGCCGGGATAGACCGAAATCATGTTCTCGGCATCGTCACCGGCGACATAAATCAGCGCATTGCCGGTCGGTTTCTCCTTGCAGGTAAACAAGGTAATGGCATCGAAACCGGTCTTTTCCAGATGGCGACGCGCAAACATGCCGAAGTCATCATTACCAATCTTACCGATATAGTGCACGCGCGCGCCGGCGCGCAGCGCGGCCGTCGCCTGATTCGCGCCTTTGCCGCCCGGTCCCATCATGCTGGTATGGGCGGTGAGCGATTCGCCCGGCATTGGAAAGCGGTTCATTACCGCGACTACGTCGAGGTTGAACGAGCCAAACACACACACTTTTCCTTTCATCATGCACTCCTGAACAGACGTTCGGCGGCTAAACAGGCACCGCGACAACCGGTGTGGTCGGTGGATTGGCTAAACACAATCTTCAAACCCTCACGCGTGGCGGGTGGACGAAGATGCTGCTGAATCTGGCTGCGCAGCTGTGCCAGCGGGAAGTCCGCCATCGCCAGCACGCCGCCGCCCAGAATCAGGTATTCCGGATCGAGGATGTTCATCTCGGTGGCAATCAGTTGCGCCAGCCGCTGTATAAAAGCCTGCAGCTCCGGATGCTCACGATGCTGGGTAAATAGCGCTGACATGTTAGTTTCCGGCACATGGGCGCTCGCCCAGCGACTCAGCCAATGGCCCGACGTCACGGTTTCCGCACAGCCACGATTGCCGCACGGGCAGGGCAGATCGTTGCCGGCAACAGGCACATGACCAAGCTCACCCGCGCCACCGTGTTGACCATGATAAAACTGGCCGTTAAGCCACAGGCTGTTGCCCATGCCGGTGCCGGGATACAAACCCACCGCGCTGTCTGGCAGCTGCTCCAGCTGCAGTAAATCCCACAGCATCAGATGGTTAACATCTTTGTCCATCGCCACCGGTACGCCAAGGCGTTCGGTGAGGCGCGCGGCAACCGGTTGCTGATCCAGCGCCTGAATAAACGGCAGCGAAATCACCTGCTGGCGGTCACGGCTGAGAATGCCGGGTAATCCGAGCATCACGCCGCTAACTGGCTGCTGCTCCAGCGTTTCGCTGATTAACTGGCCCAACGCGTTAAGCGCATCAGGCTGCTGCGCCCAGCTGGCCGTCGGCACTTTACGGAAGCTCGACCAAACGCGGCCTGCTTCCATCAGCTGCAGACGTGTGCCGGTGCCGCCAATGTCGATACCGAGCCAGCATTTTTTCATGCGGATACCTGCGCCAATCCCTGAGCCTCATCAATGCTTTCGCGCATCATATTCCAGGCGGTTTCCAGATCGTCATGAATATTGAACAGGCCGGAGGTGCCGACAA
This sequence comes from Pantoea sp. y20, assembly GCF_054903455.1. Lineage (NCBI taxonomy): Bacteria > Pseudomonadati > Pseudomonadota > Gammaproteobacteria > Enterobacterales > Erwiniaceae > Pantoea > Pantoea sp. y20. The sequence goes on along the minus strand of NZ_CM142816.1, from coordinate 3,009,992 downwards.
TCAGCACTTCTGCACCCGCGCCGACCAGCGTGTTGTAGGTGCGGGTATTGCAGGAACCGTCGATCTCAATCAGATATTGATAGCCGTTGGCCTGCTTCAGCGCTTTCAGCTCTTGCACCTTCTGCACCATTTCCGGAATAAACGGTTGTCCGGCGTAGCCGGGATCCACCGTCATCACGGTGATTTTATCCACCAGATGAATGTAGTGATGAATAAAGGAGACCGGCGTAGCAGGATTAAGCACCACGCCAACTTTCTTGCCGAAGCTGCGGATCATATTGATCACCCGGAATGCATCGCGGTTGATGGTTTCGGCGTGCGGGCAGATGTAATCGGCACCCGCTTTGGCAATTACTTCAATGAAATCGGTGGGCTGCTCGACCATCAAATGCACATCCAGCGCCACTTTGGTGAACGGGCGAATCTGCTCAATAAAGAACGGTGACAGCGTGATATTTTTCACGTAGTGACCATCCATAATGTCGATATGCAGGAAGTCGGCGCGGGAGTCCAGCACGGCGAGCTGGTGCTTGATCTCCATCAGATTCATACACATCAACGACGGGGAGACTTGAATACGCATCATACTTCCTTTTTTTCGGTCAAAGGGTTAAGCGCCGCCGCCAGTTTGCTGAGCTTGACGGCACGATGTTCGTTAAAGCGAGTTTTGAATTGTTTGAAGGCCAACACCACAATCAGCACCGCGCCCCACATTGCCAGGCTAACGTGCTGGCTGATGTTCATCAGGTTGAAGCCGGTGGAGAGCACTTGCAGGGCGATCAGCGCCAGCACCACGCCGGTCACGCGACCAAACCCGCCATTCGGGTCGGTGCCGCCAAGGATAATGGCCAGCACCGTCAGCAGCAGATACGCATCGCCGTAACCCATACGCGCCGAGTTGAAGCGCGCCATCATGATCAAACCGGCCAACACGCACAGCAGGCTGGAGATGACGTACACCAGAATCACCATGCGATGCGTATTGATGCCGCTAAACCAGGTGGCGTTGATGTTGCTGCCGCCCATATAGATGCATTTACCGGCGCGGGTTTTGCCGAGGAACAGCGCCAGCAGCGCGGCGGCAAACAGGAACACCCACAGCGGCAGCGGAACGCCAAGCAGCGTGTTGGAACCGAGCGCCTGCACCACCGACGGCATGCCGCTGACGGCCGCGCCTTTGGTCAGCCAGATGCCGATACCGTTCAGCGTCATCATGGTCGCGAGCGTCACCAGAATCGGGTGCGCACCGATGCGCGTCACCATCACGCCGGTAATCACGCCGATCACCGCCGCAATCAGCATCGCGCCGATAATCGCAATAAACAGCCACAGCAGTTGCATGCCAGTGCCGGCATCGGCGGGCAGGGCGCGCATCAGCGTCCAGGCGATAAACAGCGCCGTCAGGTTGGCGGTGGCGATGATTGCCAGATTCAGTCCGCCGCTGAGAATGGCGATAAACATCGCCAGCGTCAGCAAGCCCAGCTCAGGCAGCTGAAATGCCATACTCATAAAGGTCGAATCAGTGAGAAAGCGACCCGGCAACATGACGGTAAAGATCGCCAGCGCCAGCGCGATTAACAGCATCAGGCCGATATTGGTGCCGTCCGGACGCAGAGCAGAGAGTGATTTCATGTTGATGCGGCTCCCGTTAGACGAAACTGACATCAGTTTCTTTACGTTTTTTGTAGTGAGTCACGGCAATAGCCACCATGATCACGCCGCCCACCACGATGTTCATGAAGTAGTTGGAGACGCCAATCAGGTTGAGGCCGTTCTTCAGGATGGCGATAAGAAAAACACCCATCAGCGTGCCGCTCACCGTGCCTTTGCCGCCCATCAGGCTGGCACCGCCAAGAACGGTGGCGGCCAGCACATCCAGCTCGCCGCCGACCAGCGCATTTGGCACCACTTCGCCCATGCGATAGACCTGCACCAAGCCGCCAATCGCCGCCATGGCACCCAGCCAGCCATAGGCGAAGACATGAATCAGACCGACGCGAATACCGATGCGGCGCGCCGATTCCGCATCGCCGCCCACCGCATACAGTTGGCGACCGAGATTGGTTTTGTTCAGCAGCAGCGCGGTGAGTCCGGCAATCACCAGCATGGTCACCAGCGGCAAGCCAATCTGGAAGCTGTTGCCTTGCCAGGTGAACGGCAGCACGCTGCGCAGCGTGATCCACCAGTCCGGCAGCGAATAGAGGCTTTTGCCGCCGGTTACCCACATCAACAGGCCAAACAGCAGCGACTGCATGCTGATGGTGATGATGATCGAGACGACGCGCAGCGTGGTGATCAGCAGGGCGTTGATCACGCCAAACAGCGTGCCGCACACCACCGCCAGCAGGATGCTGAGCAGGGCGTTATCAAACTGGAACTGCACAAACAGCGAGGCGATCAGGTATTGCACCACCGACGCCACCGCAGCAAAGGAGATATCGATGCCGCCGGTCACCAGCACCACAAACAGGCCGAGGGCAAAGATGCCGGTCACGGCGTAGCTTTCTGCCAGATCCAGCAGGTTTTGCACCGTCAGGAACTGATCGCTGGCGGCAGAGAAAAACACAATGAACGCCAGCAAAACCCAGGCCAGCCAGCCCTGGCTGGAGCTCGGACGTAAACGAGAAAAATCAGGCATTGATCACCTCCGCCAGCTGCTGTTGCTCAACGGTATCGGGTTGGTATTCGGCATGAACGGTGCCATCACGGAAGTGCAGGATGCGGTCGCAGTTGTACCAAACCTCCGGCACTTCGTCGGAAATCAGGATGATCGACAAACCCTCTTTCGCCAGCAGATGAATCAGTTGATAGATGCTGGCTTTAGCGCCGACATCCACGCCAACGGTGGGCGAATCGAGGATCAGGATGCGCGGCTGGGTCAGCACCCATTTCGCCAGCACGATTTTCTGCTGGTTGCCGCCGGAGAGCGTGGAGATAGCCAGATTGGGATCGGCGACGCGTACGCCAAGCTGCTGAATCCACTGCAGGATCAGCTTGTTCTTGCGATATTCATCAATCAGGTGGAAACGGTTTTGCAGCTTGTCGAGGATCGGCAGCACCATGTTGTCGGCCACCGATTGTTGCTGCACTAAACCCAGGGTTAAGCGATCTTCGGAGACGTAGCCGATGCCGGCTTTGATCGCATCTTCGTGCCCACGGAAGCGCACCGGTTTGCTGTCGAGCCAGATCTTGCCGCTGTCCGGTTTGGTCATGCCAAACAGCGACAGCGCCAGTTCGGTGCGTCCCGAGCCTAAAAGGCCGCACAGGCCCAGCACTTCGCCCTGATAGAGTTTGAAATTAACGTCATGGTATTGTCCGGCGCGCGTGAGTTTTTCGACTTCGAGGATCAGGCGATCGTCATGGCGCGTCGGCGTTTTCAGCTGATAGTCGAGTTTCAGGCCGGTCATCAGCTCGGTCAGATGGTGCGGCGTCATCGCTTTGGCGGGCCAGCAGCCCATTTTGCGGCCGTCGCGGATCACCGTCACGCGATCTGAGATCTCCAGCACCTCATCCAGTCGATGGCTGACAAACACCACGCAGATGTTTTTGTCTTTCAGGTAACGCACGGTGCGCAGCAGCTGATTCACTTCGGTGCGCGTCAGCGACGCCGTCGGCTCATCCATGATCACCAGCCGCGCATCGGCGACCAGCGCGCGGCAGATCGCCACCTGCTGACGCTGCGCAATCGACAGCGACGCCACTTTCTCATCGAGATCGAGTTCAAACTTCAGTTCATCAATGATGCGCTGCGCGGTTTCACGCAGTTTGGCTTTGCGGTGCCAGCCGAGCAGGCTATTCAGGTTGTGCTCGAAGGCGATGTTTTCCGCCACGCTGAGGTTGGGGAACAGCGACAGATCCTGATAAATCACCTGGATACCGAAGTCACGCGCCTGGCGAGTGGTCAGACGCGGAAAGCTCGGGCCGTCGCCCAGCGTGATGCGGCTGCCGCTATCCGGGGCGTGCACCCCGGAAATGACTTTGATTAAGGTGCTCTTGCCACAGCCGTTGGTGCCAGCGAGACAGTGCACTTCGCCAGCCAGTAAGGTCAGCGAGATATCGCTCAGTGCGCGGTTGCCACCAAATGTTTTTGACAGGTTGTCGAGCGCAATCAGCGTCTGTGGGATCACCTCATTCATCATTACAGCCCCATTTTCACCAGTTTTGGCAGGTTCTCTTTGTCCAGGCTTTCGGTGTTGTTGCCGAGGATGGTGTGGGTCGCCTCGTCAACTTTTACTTTGCCCAAACCCTCGATGGTCATTCCGTCGGTAATTGGCTCTTTCTTCTGCATCATGTCGGCGATACGTACGAACACTTCGCCTGCGGTTTGTGGATTCCAGATGTAGCCGCCTTTGATCGCGCCACGCTGCACCAGCGATGCGCCCTGGCCAGGACTAAAGGCACCAATTACGCAGACCTGATCGATCTTGTTACGGTTCATCACCGCGCGACCGGCGCCAATCGGACCCTGTGAACCAAAGGCCATAATCCCTTTCAAATCCGGATACTTGGACATCAGTTCGTTAGTGGTGCGAATCGAGTCATCCAGCGATTCGCCGACGCCAAACTTGTCGGTGACCATTTGCATCTTCGGATAGTGTTCTTTTTGATAATTCAGCGCGGCGTCGGTCCACTGCTGGTGCAGCGGCACGGTCAGGCTGCCGACGTACATGGCGTATTTGCCCTCTTCATGCATGCATTTCGCCAGCGCTTTCATATGGTTGATGCCGTGCGTCGGCGCATCCACCAGTTCGAAGTCCCAGTTAGCGCCTTTCTGATCCGGCGATTCGTGGGTGATCACTTCAATGCCAGCATCACGGGCGCGCTTCAGCACCGGTTCCAGCACTTTCGGGTCATTTGGCACCACGCCAATGATGTCGACCTTCTGGGCAATCAAATCTTCGATAGCGCGCACCTGCAGAGCCGGATCGGCCGCCGTTGGTCCCACCATCCAGGCGTCAATGCCGCGTTTTGCCGCTTCACTCTTGATGCCCGCTTCCATGGCGTTGAACCACGGAATACCGCCAATTTTCACCACGATGCCCATGCGTAATTTGTCAGCAGCCTGCGCGCCAGAGGCGGCAAACAGGGCGAGCAGAGAACAGGCGATAAGATGTTTTTTCATAAAGACTCCGATTTAATTTTTTATTAGCTGCATAGAATGACTGCGCTGGGAGCAATCAATAATATTGACGCCGTTCCACGCTAATTCTTGTTCCAGCTCTTTGTCTTTTAATTGGTCAGTAATGAGAAAGTCCACATCGCGATAATGACAAATACGCGCGAATGAGGGCCGCAGGAATTTACTTCCGTCCAGCAGCAGATGTTTTCTTTCCGCTGCTAATAACATTTGCTGTTTTAAATGTGCGTTGTTTTCGTTACCTTCACGTAAATAACCGTCATTGCCTAAACTGCTACAGGAGAAAAAGATCTTATTGATCTGAAATTCCCTGAGCGGTTGCTCGGCGACGACGCCGTGAAAATCTTCATAACGGTCAGAATATTCTCCCCCCAGACAGATAGTGCGGATGCTGCCGCGCGCCGCAAGGGTTTGTACAATCCTGATGGAATTGGTTAATACCGTTAATTCAATATCCGGCAGCTGTCGCGCTAAATACCAGCAAGTGGTGCTGCTATCGAGTAATATACAATCGCCGGGGCTAATGAAATCGAGTGCGCGTTTGGCAATAGCCATTTTTGCATCAACATGTTCATTGACTCTCTGGCGGAAAGATAATTCATACTCGTTAACACCTCGCGTATTTCCCTGAATGTTGGCGGCCTGTCGTTTTGCGGGTACCGCACCACCGTGACTGCGTTGTAACAGACCACGTTTCTCCAGCTGCGTTAAATCACGCCGAATAGTTTCTTGTGAAACCTGACATAACGTGACTAATTCAGCGACAATGACCCGACCATTTAAATTTAATTCGTCAATAATTCGCTGCTGTCTTTCAATCGGCAACATAACCAACCTCCGATGGCTATAAATTACTGGATAGCGCATTTGGAAAGTGTGGGCTGCGCACGAGTCCACAGTCACCAAAACGCCTTAGCTGATTAGAGTGATCTGGATCTGTTTTATATGTAAATGAGATGTCTGGTTATCAAAATTAAGTGATATGCCTCACATAAATAAGCCTAATGGCGCGAAATCCCCGTTCTACGCGCGTTGCATATCCAAAACATGAATTTAACCTAGCATGACCGCTTATGACCGTTTGTGTGTATTTGACCGTTTTGTGATGAGTTAGCAAGAGTCCGACGAATCCGATTGAGCAGTAATCGGTCAAAACGGATGATGAGCGCTTGCGCCATCCAGTACCCGTTCGCCACAGGTGACGGCTTTTTCAGCGGTTAACCTCGCTTTTAGGGCCGGCTCACAGTTTAGGCCTGCTGACAGCGTTCCCGTTGCGCTATTATTTTCTTTCCAGGAATTTGGGGACCGATTTTTTGATGTCGTATTGGATGAAGTTACTGCTTTTATTGCCCTTTCTTTTTGTCGCGTGCGTTCAGGCTCAGCCACTGCAAAAGTCATTTTCTGACTGGCAACTGACCTGTAACAACGCGGCTTTTTGCGTGGCACGCAGTTTTCCCGGTGACAACGGCTTAGTGATGACGCTCTCACGTCATGCTGGCGTCAACGATCGTCCCTTGCTGCGTATTGATTACGGCAGCGCCTACAGCGGCGAGCTGCCGGGCGGCCCGCTCAAGGATAACCTGCTACTCGATCAACGCCGTCTCACACCAGACCTTAAACACTGGACGGTGGAACCGCATCATCTGGCGACCAGTAATGCTATCGCCATCGACGAGTTTCTGGCGCAGACGCTGGATGCGCAAAATCTGCAGCTGACCTATAAAGCCAACGCCACCATTCCGCTCAGCGGCATGAAGGCGGCATTACTGTTGATGGATGACGTGCAGGGCCGCGTCAACGGTGCCAGCGCCTGGGTGAAGCGTGGCGACCGCGTGCAGTGGGATGTGCCGCCGCAGCCAGCGTTACCGGCGTTACCTTCGCCATTACCGCCGCCGCCGCCGCTGACGCAGGAAGAGACCAGCGGTTTAATTGATTTTGGTACCTGGCGGGTGAATACCGATAACTGCTCGCTCGATCCGCTGCGGCGTGAAGTGAGCGTGTCGCCGCTGACAGACAGCAAAGCGCTGCTGCTGATCAGCTGCGAAACCGGTGCGTATAACGTGATCGATCTGGCCTTTGAAGTGACGCGCACGCAGCCTTATGTGTCGCGCGGTCTGAGCTTAACGCTGCCGTTTACGCCGCCGTCACGCGGGGATAATCAGCTGGAGTTGGTGAACGCGGAATTTGATGCCAGCCATGGATTGCTCTACACCTTCAGTAAAGGACGTGGTTTGGGGGATTGCGGCGTGGCAACGCGCTGGCAGTATGACGGCAACGAGTTTGTGCTGGCGGAGTATGCGGAAGAGAAGACCTGCGATGCGTGGCACAGCAGTGAGGATTGGCCAACACTCTGGGTCACTGAATCGCAAAATCCGGCGCAGTCGCGTTAATACCACGTGCAGCATTAAATCATTGCACATTCCGTAGCGGCGCGATTTATCGCGCAATGAATTGCGCCGCTACAGCCTGCACCACATCCCAGTTAGCGGATGGCTTGCACCGTCATCGGTGAACCCGACTGATTGCCCACCAGCTCGGTCAGCATATTATTCACGCCATCACTCATCGGGGTGAAACGCGTTAACGGCGAGCGAGTCACCACCACAAACACGCCGACGTTGTGCTGCGGCACCATCGCCATATAGGTAATGAAGCCGCCGCCGCCGCCGGTTTTCTGAATAATCCCCGGACGACCTTCCTTCGGCCCCATATAGACCCAACCCATGCCCAGCGCATCGGCGCGGCCCGGTACATCCATGCCTTCCACTTTGGTTAGCTGGTCGCGACGATAGATCAGCGTTTGCAGGCGATCAATTTGCGGCGTGCGATGATTCACCGCCGAGTTGAGGAACTGCTGCATCCAGCGGCCCATATCGTCTGGCGTTGAGTAAACACCGCCGCTGCCGATGGCCGCCAGCGTGTTGTTGCACGGACTGGCGCCTTTCTCGGCAATCATCAGACGCTGACACTGATCCGGTGACGGCGTGAAAGTAGTGTCTTTCATGCCCAGCGGACGCGTTATCAACTGCTGGAACAGTGCTGGATAGGGCATGCCCGCCGCTTTGGCGAGCGCATCGCTCAGCAGATCAAAGCCCAGGTTGGAGTAGGCGGCATTGGTGCCTGGCGCGGCCTTTAATGCCGCTCCGCTCAGCCACTGCCAGCGATCGGACTTGGTCGGCCAGACAAACACCGGACGATGCGGTTTACCGCCAGGCTGTTCGCGCGGCAGGCCGCTGGTGTGGGTGGAGAGGTCAATCAGGCGAATCGGCTGGCCGTTATAGCTTGGCACGCGCGCGCCAGGCGGCGCGTATTTGCTCAGCGGATCGTCAAGACGCAGTTGACCGCGTTCGGCCATCTTCACCATCACTTCGCTGGTCATCAGCTTGCTGAGCGAGGCAATACGAATCACCGAATCGGGCTGCGGACGCACGTTGTTGCCGGGGCGCGTATCACCAAAGCTGGCGAAAACCCGCTGATTGCCATCAATCGCCACCAGCGCCATGCCGGTTGCGCCGCTGCCATAGAAAATGTGCTCGGCGTAGCGATCAACAATTTGCGATGCCAACAGCGGATCGGGCGACGACTGCGCCATGCTTTTTAATGGAAGCACTGTAACCATTAAGGCCAGTAAAAAAGGAGTACGTTTTTTCAACGGGAAAGCGTCCGCTATAAGAATCGGAGGAAAGCTTATAGTAATCAGTTTGCGCGAGGCGTGAAGGGGGCAGGGCGGATTTTTTTCTGTTTCAGGCTGTGATCAAAAAATGGCCCTTACGCCAAAAAGACGCAGGGCCAGATCGATTAGTGCGGCTTGAGTAAAGCTTCAGTATGGCTGACGATGTTCTCGACGGTGAAACCGAATTCCGGGAACAGTTTGCCGGCGGGGGCTGACTCACCAAAGGTGGTCATACCGACAATCGCGCCATCCAGACCAACATACTTGTACCAGTAATCAGCAATGCCGGCTTCGACTGCCACACGCGCTTTCACGCCGGATGGCAGCACCGATTCGCGATACGCGACGTCCTGCTTATCAAACACGTCGGTGCTCGGCAGCGAAACCACGCGAATCTTGTGGCCAGCAGCGGTGAGTTTATCCGCCGCGCCCAGCGCGATTTCAATCTCCGAACCGGTGGCGATGATGATCGCATCCGGCGTGCCGTTGCTGTCCTGCAGCACATAGCCACCGCGTGCAATATTCGCCACCTGCTCTTTGCTACGCTCTGGCTGCAGCAGGTTCTGACGCGACAGGATCAGCGCGGTTGGCCCATGATGGCGCTCAACGGCGGCTTGCCACGCCACGGCAGTTTCCACCTGATCGCACGGACGCCACACACTCATGTTTGGCGTAACGCGCAGGCTGGCAATCTGCTCAACTGGCTGGTGTGTCGGACCATCTTCGCCAAGGCCGATGGAGTCATGCGTATACACCAGCACCTGACGCGCCTTCATCAGCGCCGCCATGCGCACCGCATTACGCGCGTACTCGACGAACATCAGGAAGGTAGCGGTGTATGGCACGAAGCCGCCGTGATGCGCGATGCCGTTGCCGATCGCCGTCATACCAAATTCACGTACGCCGTAGTGAATGTAGTTACCGGCACTATCCTCTTTGATCGATTTTGAGCCCGACCAGATGGTGAGGTTACTGGGTGCCAGATCCGCTGAGCCGCCGAGGAATTCTGGCAGCAGCTTGCCAAACACTTCCAGCGTATTTTGTGAGGCTTTACGGCTGGCGATTTTCTGTGGATTAGCCTGCAGCTCTTCAACAAACTTCTGCACTTCGCTACTCCAGTTAGCCGGCATTTCACCGCTCAGACGACGGGTAAACTCCTGCGCCAACTCGGGGTGTGCCTCTTTATAAGCGGCAAACTTATCATCCCAGGATTTCTCGCGCTGCGCGCCCGCTTCTTTGGCATCCCACTGCTGATAAATCTCTTTCGGGATTTCAAACGGCGGATAGTGCCAGCCCAGTTTCTGCCGCGTCAACGCCACTTCTTCTTCGCCCAGCGCCGCGCCGTGCGACTCCTCTTTACCGGCTTTGTTCGGCGAGCCGAAACCGATAGTGGTGCGACAGATAATCAGTGACGGCTTATCGGTGACGCTTTGCGCCTCTTTAATCGCCGCAGCGATCGCTGCCGAATCGTGGCCGTCGATACCTTCTGCGCTACCCACGACGTGCCAGTTGTAGGCTTCGAAACGTTTGTGCGTGTCGTCGGTGAACCAGCCTTCGGTTTCACCATCGATGGAGATGCCGTTGTGATCGTAGAAGCCAATCAGTTTGCCGAGGCCGAGCGTACCGGCCAGCGAGCTCACTTCGTGCGAGATGCCTTCCATCAAACAACCATCGCCCATAAACACGTAGGTGTGGTGATCGACGATGTCGTGGCCGGGACGGTTAAACTGCGCCGCCAGCGTGCGTTCGGCAATCGCTAAACCTACCGCGTTGGCCAGGCCCTGGCCGAGCGGACCGGTGGTGGTTTCCACGCCAGGCGTGTAGCCGAGTTCAGGGTGTCCCGGCGTTTTTGAGTGCAGCTGACGGAAGTTTTTCAACTCTTCCATCGGCAGGTCGTAGCCGGTGAGATGCAGCAGGCTGTAGAGCAGCATCGAGCCGTGACCGTTGGAAAGAATAAAGCGGTCACGATCGGCCCACGCCGGATTGTTGGGATTGTGTTTCAACACATCGCGCCATAACACTTCGGCGATATCTGCCATGCCCATCGGCATACCTGGGTGCCCGGAATTTGCTTTTTGTACCGCATCCATGCTGAGTGCACGAATTGCGTTAGCCAACTCTCTGCGTGAAGACATAAGGTTCTCCCTTGTGATTTGGCGATAGCGGATGAGCAAATGCCCATCCGCCATAAGAGTGAGTGCGGATTACAGACGAGAAGAGAGCACGTCTTCCAGTTTCTGCTGGTCGACGGCGAACTGACGGATGCCGTCTGACAGTTTTTCTACCGCCATCGGATCCTGATTGTGTTCCCAGCGGAATTCCGCTTCTGAAAGTGAAGCCGGCTGATGGAAACCTTCGGTTGATGGCTCCAGCTTACGCTCCAGCGGCGCGTCGCTATTGGCCAGCTCTTCCAGCAGGTTAGGGGAAATGGTCAAACGGTCACAGCCGGCCAGCGCCTGAATCTGTTCCACTTTACGGAAGCTGGCGCCCATGATGACGGTGCTGTAACGGTGCTTCTTGTAGTAATCGTAGATACGGCGCACAGATTTCACGCCCGGATCTTCATCGACCACATACGGATCCATCGGTTTGCGGGTGTTGTACCAGTCGTAAATACGGCCAACAAATGGCGAGATCAGGAACACACCGGCTTCGGCACAGGCACGCGCCTGAGCGAAGGAGAACAGCAGCGTCAGGTTGCACTGAATACCGTTTTTCTCCAGCTCCTCGGCGGCTTTGATGCCTTCCCAGGTTGACGCCAGTTTGATCAGAATGCGTGAGCGGTCGATGCCGTGCTCTTCGTACAGACGCACCAGCTTCTCGGCTTTGGTGACACACATGCCACGATCGAAGGAGAGGCGCGCATCCACTTCGGTCGAAACACGGCCCGGTATGCTTTTCAGAATTTCCATACCGAGGTTGATCGCCACTTTGTCGCTGGCGTTGATGATTTGCGTCTCTTTGCTGCCGCCCTGTTTTTTCGCGTAGTCGATGGCGTCATCAATCAGATGTTTATAACCCTCAAGACCGGCGGCTTTCAGAATCAATGAGGGGTTGGTGGTCGCGTCTTCTGGATTGTAATGGCGAATGGATTCGATATCGCCGCTGTCCGCCACCACGGTGGTGTATTGTTTCAATGCATCTAGCTGGTTCATCACTTAACTCCTTGATTAGCAATAATGTGGGCAAAGGTGTTGCACCCATTCCTGTTAAGTATTGGTCCAACACAGTGCTACAGACGTTACACGAAGAAAATGCGTTTTCTCTGATTGTGGCGTCGTGGCGCTTAAGAGGTGCGATAGTGAAAGGAGGACTGGCCTAAACGGTTCAGCTACGCTTTTTGCCATCAATAAGGATAGCAGGCTGTGCCGATCCCGCAGGCGAAGCGGTGGCAATCCGTGCCTTTCAGTCTGTGCGTTCTTTGAGCGCCTTCACCCTCTTTTGTGCCGCACATTCCTATACTGAATGCCTATTTAGCGATGCCAAAGGATGCCCAATGGACGATCAACTCAAGCAAAGCGCGCTCGATTTTCATCAATTCCCTACGCCCGGAAAAATTCAGGTTTCACCCACCAAACCGTTAGCCACGCAGCGCGATCTGGCGCTGGCCTATTCGCCCGGCGTCGCTGCGCCTTGTCTGGAAATTGCCGCCGATCCGCTGGCGGCGCGCAAATACACCGCGCGTGGCAATCTGGTGGCGGTGATCTCCAACGGCACCGCGGTGCTGGGGCTGGGTAACATTGGCGCGCTGGCGAGTAAGCCGGTGATGGAAGGCAAGGGCGTGCTGTTCAAAAAGTTCGCCGGCATTGACGTGTTTGATATCGAAATTGATGAGCGCGATCCCGATAAGTTGATTGAGGTGATTGCCGCGCTGGAACCCACTTTTGGTGGCATCAATCTGGAAGATATCAAAGCGCCCGAGTGTTTCTATATTGAGCAACAGCTGCGTGAGCGCATGCAGATCCCGGTATTCCACGACGATCAGCACGGCACGGCGATCATCTGTACCGCGGCGGTGCTCAACGGCTTAACCATCGTTAAAAAAGCCATCAGCGAGGTGCGGCTGGTGGTTTCCGGCGCAGGGGCTTCGGCGATTGCCTGCCTGAATCTGCTGGTAGCGCTCGGCATGCAGCAGCACAACATTGTGGTGTGCGATTCCAAAGGGGTGATCTATCGCGATCGCGAGCCGAATATGACGCCGACCAAAGCGGCCTATGCGGTGGCCGACAGCGGCGCACGCACGCTGGACGAGGTAATTGGCGGCGCGGATATTTTCCTTGGCTGTTCCGGCCCCAAAGCGCTGACGCCGGAGATGGTGCAGAAGATGGCGCAGGATCCGCTGATTCTGGCGCTGGCCAATCCCGAGCCGGAAATCATGCCGCCGCTGGCCAAAAAGGTGCGGCCCGACGCGATTATCTGCACCGGGCGCTCTGATTTCCCCAATCAGGTGAACAACGTGTTGTGCTTCCCGTTTATCTTCCGTGGCGCGCTGGACGTGGGCGCCACCGCGATCAATGAAGAGATGAAGCTGGCGGCGGTGCACGCGATTGCGGCGCTGGCGCAGGCGGAACAGAGCGATGTGGTGGCGTCGGCGTATGACGATCAGGATCTGAGTTTCGGCCCGGAATACTTGATCCCCAAACCGTTTGATCCGCGTTTAATCGTGCAGATCGCGCCCGCGGTGGCGAAAGCGGCGATGGAATCGGGCGTCGCCACGCGACCGATTGAGGATTTTGATGCTTATCGTGAGCAACTCACCGAGTTCGTCTATAAAACCAACCTGTTTATGAAGCCGATCTTTTCGCAGGCGCGTAGAGATCCTAAACGCGTGGTGCTGGCAGAAGGCGAAGAGGTGCGCGTGCTGCATGCCACGCAGGAGCTGGTAACGTTAGGGCTGGCGAAGCCGATTCTGATTGGCCGGCCGAACGTCATCGCTATGCGTCTGCAAAAGCAGGGTTTGAAGATCGAGGCGGGCAAAGATTTTGAGATCGTCAATAACGAGTCCGATCCACGTTTCAAAGAGTACTGGAATGAGTATTACCAGATCATGAAACGGCGCGGCGTGACGCCGGAAACTGCCCAGCGCGCGGTGATCGGTAATCCCACGCTGATTGGCGCGATCATGGTGCATCGCGGTGAGGCCGATGCGCTGATCTGCGGCACCATCGGCGATTATCAGGAACATTATGATGTGGTGGAGAAAGTGTTTGGGCTGCGAGAGGACGTGAAGGTGGCGGGCGCGATGAATGCGCTGCTATTGCCGAGCGGCAATACCTTTATAGCTGACACCTACGTTAATGAAGATCCCAGCGCAGAACAACTGGCGGATATCACGCTGCTGGCGGCGGAAACGGTGCGACGCTTCGGCATTGAACCGCGCGTGGCGCTGCTGTCGCACTCCAGCTTTGGCACCTCAAATGCGCCGGGCGCGCGCAAAATGCGTGACGTACTCGCGTTGATTCAGCAACGCGCCCCGGACCTGGAGATTGACGGCGAAATGCACGGTGATGCGGCGCTGGTCGAGAGCATTCGCCGTGAACTGATGCCGGACAGCCCGCTAAAAGGCACCGCGAATTTGCTGATTATGCCGAACGTCGAAGCGGCGCGTATCAGCTATAACCTGCTGCGCGTTTCCTGCTCCGAAGGTGTCACGGTGGGACCGGTGTTGATGGGGATCAGCAAGCCGGTACATGTGTTGACGCGTATCGCCTCGGTGCGGCGCATCGTGAATATGGTGGCGTTAGCGGTGGTGGAGGCGCAGACCGAGCCGTTGTAACGACTTGATTGGCGAATGTGTTGCGCCGCAATGAAATTCTGCAAACCTTTTCGCGGCGCAATTCATTGCGCGATAAATCGCGCCGCTACGGGGTGTGCGGTTGGTTAATTATGTCGCTTCAACCACTCTTTGACTGGCAGGAAATCACGGTACAAGGCGGCTTCGGGGGAATCGGCTTCTGGCTGATAATCGTATTCCCAGCGCACCAGCGGTGGCATCGACATCAAAATGGATTCGGTGCGGCCGCCGGTTTGCAGGCCAAACAGCGTGCCGCGATCCCACACCAGATTGAACTCGACGTAGCGACCACGACGATAGAGCTGGAACTGGCGCTCGCGATCGCCCCACGGCAGCGCTTTGCGCCTGGCCACAATCGGCAGGTAGGCGTTGGCGAAACCGTTGCCGACTGCCTGCATGAAATCGAAGCAGTAATCGAAATCGGGCGTGTTAAGGTCGTCATAAAACAGGCCGCCGATGCCGCGCTGCTCGTCGCGATGCTTGAGGTAGAAGTAATCGTCGCACCACTTTTTGTAGCGCGGATAAACCTCCTCACCAAACGGCTGGCATAGATCGTGCGCGGTTTGATGCCAGTGCAGCGCATCCTCTTCGAAGCCGTAATAGGGCGTGAGATCGAAACCACCGCCAAACCACCACACCGGATCGGCGCCCGGTTTTTCCGCGATAAAGAAGCGCACGTTGGCGTGGCTGGTTGGCACGTAAGGATTGGATGGATGCACCACCAGCGACACGCCCATCGCTTCAAAGCTGCGGCCAGCCAGTTCGGGACGATGCGCGGTGGCGGATGCGGGCATTTGATCGCCGTGCACGTGCGAGAAGTTTACGCCGGCCTGTTCAAATACCGCGCCATCACGCAATACGCGACTGCGTCCGCCGCCGCCGCCGGGACGTTGCCACTCATCTTCGGCAAAGCTCGCCTTGCCATCTTCCGCCGCTAATTGGACGCAAATATCATCTTGCAGCGCCAGCAAAAAGGCTTTGACGCGGGAAATATCGGGATTGCTCATCAGTCACTCGTTCCGGAAATTTGCCGCGATTCTACCACAGGATAAAGGCTATGCTTCGCGACGATCGACCTCATCGAAGTAGCGGGCGATGCCGTCGGCAATGGCGCTGGCAATTTTCTGGCGGAACGCCTGCGTGCCAAGCAGCTGCTCTTCACGCGGATTGGTAATAAAGGAGGTTTCCACCAGCACCGAAGGAATCGACGGCGATTTCAGCACCGCAAACGCGGCCTGTTCGGTGTGCTGGCTGTGCAGATGATGCACCGGGCGAATCTGATCGAGGACGTGTTTACCCAGCGTCAGGCTGTTGCGAATGGTATCGGTCTGCACCAGATCGAACAGAATCTGGTTGAGGTAATGATCTTTATCCTGCACCTCAGCACCGCCCACTTTGTCGGCATCGTTTTCACGCTGCGAAAGGTAACGCGCCATCGCGCTGCTGGCACCGCGATTGGAAAGGGCAAAAACCGATGCGCCGTTAGCATCCGGGCTGGTGTAGCCATCGGCGTGAATCGACATAAACAGGTTAGCGCCGTGCTGGTGGGCGATTTCGACGCGCTGATAGAGCGGAATAAAGTGGTCGCTGTCGCGCGTCAGGCGCACTTCGATGCGTGGATGCGATTGCAGCAGCGTCTTCACGGTGTTAGCGATCGCCAGCACAATGTGTTTCTCTTCCGAACCCTCTTCGCCGACGGCGCCGGAATCGATGCCGCCGTGACCGGGATCAATCATCACGATACGTTTGCCGTTGCTGGCGGGTTTCGGTGGCGTATGACGCGGACTAACGCGCAAATCGCTGTTCTGTTCTTTGGCCTGCACCGCACGCGGTGACAACACCGCCAGCGCTAAACCGGAAAGTATCAGTTGGCGACGATTGGTAAGGCGCTTAAGCAGTGAAATCTTCATCATTTACGGGTCCATGGCAGGTAAATCCTGCCCCGTGTTATAGCGTAACAATTGCCAGGCGGCGACCTCGCAACTATTTCAAGTGTTTACTTTCTATTGCAACAGACTAACAGCGATGTCGCGCTTTTTTTGCTCCGTTGTCACGCGTGAGGGTTGCGCCTGGCAAAGAATGCGTGATAATCAGCGAATTGTGCCTAACAGCAGGGTAACGTCGATGGAAATCCGTTCTTTCCGCCAGGAAGATTTTGAAGAAGTGATCACGCTCTGGGAGCGTTGCGATTTGTTACGCCCATGGAACGATCCGGAGCTGGACATTGAACGCAAAATGAACCATGACGCGGAACTGTTTCTGGTCGCGGAAGTCGGTGGCGAAGTGGTCGGTACGGTGATGGGCGGCTACGACGGCCATCGCGGCTCCGTCTACTATCTGGCGGTGCATCCTGATTATCAGGGCCGTGGCTTTGCCAATGCGTTGATGAACCGTCTTGAGAAGAAGCTGATTGCGCGCGGTTGCCCAAAAATCAATTTGATGGTGCGCGAAGAGAACGATCAGGTGGTGGCGTTTTACGAAAAGCTCGAATACGAGCCGGTCGATTCGCTGCTGCTGGGCAAGCGTTTGATTGAAGATCGCGAGTATTAATGGTCGCTTTGAAATACCTTCCCGAAGAGTACGATGCGAAAGGGCAGCTGCGGCTGCCGTTTCTTTTCTGGCTGATCCTATTATTGCAGGCGCGCACCTGGCTGCTGCTGGTGATGGCGGGCGCATCACGCCAGCAGGGCAATGATTTGCTGGCGCTGTTCTATCCCGACCGCCAAAGCTTCTGGCTGGGGCTGGCGTTAGGCATTCCGGCGGCTATCGGCTTATTGCTGACCGGCTATCGCCAGCGCTGGCCGCGCTTGTGGCAAAGCTGGCGTCATGTGTTGAGCGCATCGCTCCTTGTCAGCCTGCTGTGGCAGGGTTCCAGCCAGCTGCAAGGCGCCTTTCCCGACTCGCCGCTGCCGCTGTTATTGACGCTGTTTGACCTGCTGGCGTTGTTCTGGCTGCAAACGCAACCTCGCCTGCACGACTGCTTTCTGCCGGAACATCAGCAGGTCGAATAAACTTTTTGCCGGTTTGTGACTCCAACAGGCACGCCAATCGGCTTAGCAGATCAAGGAGTTTTCATGAAAGTTGTTCGTCACGCACTGCTGGTTAGCAGCATGGTTCTGGCCGGCTGCGCCAGTTCGGGTTCATCTGGCAGCGCGAGCGATAGCGAAAGCCATTGGTACAATCCGCTTAGCTATCACTGGTCGGCGCTCAATCCACTCGGCTGGTTTGGTGGATCGCTGGAGGTCACCGAGCAAGGCGTTGCGGGCCTGACGAGCACCACCTCAATGTCGGAAGACGCCATCCATAAAGCCCTGAACGGCGATTACAAATTGCGTCAGGGCATGCGCACGCAGAGTGGTCAGGTGGTGGATTTCTGGCAGGCGCTGGATGGCGACAACGTTAAATTGGTGATTAACGGCAGCAGCAGTGTGGAGCGCATTGAAGTGCAGGATGCCGATGCCAAAGCGGCGGACGGCAGCAAGATCGGCGATCTGTTCAGCGACAAGTTCAGCAAAGCCTTTAACAACTGCAAAATGGTCACCGGCCTTGATGCACGCGATGTTGAGTGCCGTGCGCCGGGCAGCCAGCACATCTCCTACATTTACAGCGGTGAATGGCATGGTCCGGAAGGCTTGATGCCGTCGGACGATACCCTGAAAAGCTGGAAAATCAGCAAGATCGTTTGGCAGCGTTAAACCAGATAAAACTTGCTTAAAAACCCGCTCAAAGAGTGTGGCTTTCCGGTATGATGCGGGCGAAAAAATATCGTCTAACCTTCATGCCGGAGAGCATAGCAATGTCTCAGTTTCAGAGCGGGATCCTGTTGGAGCACCGCCGTTTCGCCATTTGGCTCGAAGCCCGCGTCACGGGCGATCTTGACGCGCTGCGCCAGGGCAGCAAATTCTTCTTACAGCAGCTTGAAGCGCTGCAGACGCAATTCAGTGATGCCGGATTGGGCGCGGTGATCGCCTTTGGTGATGCGCTGTGGCGCGATCTGCAAGGCAACGCTTCTGCACCTGAACTCAAAGCTTTCGCCGCGCTTGGTAATGGCATTGCGCCTGCCACGCAGCGCGATTTGCTGATCCATATTCAATCTCAACGACACGACGTGAACTTCGCGCTGGCTCAGGCGGCACTTAGCGCCTTTGCCGCTGCGGTCAATATCGAAGAAGAGACGCACGGTTTCCGCTGGATTGAAGATCGCGATCTATCGGGCTTCGTCGATGGCACGGAAAATCCGCAGGGCGAAGCGCGCAAGGAGGTAGCGATTATCAGCGCAGGCGCGGATGCGGGCGGCAGCTATGTGTTTACCCAGCGCTGGGAGCACAACCTTAAGCTGTGGAACCGCATGGCGGTGGAGAAACAGGAAGCGATTATTGGCCGTACTAAAGAGACGGATGAAGAGTTGCCGGGCGATCAGCGTCCTGCGACATCGCATCTCAGCCGTGTCGATCTTAAAGAAGAGGGCAAAGGGCTAAAGATTCTGCGCCAGAGCCTGCCATACGGCAGCGCCAGTGGCACGCATGGGCTGTACTTCATCTCTTACTGCCATCGTCTCTACAATATTGAGCAGCAATTGCTGAGCATGTTCGGCGAGCGCGACGGCAAAATGGACGCCATGCTGCGCTTCACCAAACCGGTTAGCGGCAGCTACTTTTTTGCGCCGTCGCTGGATGCTTTGCAAACGCTGTAACCTCTTTGTATTAAGGTCAACCTGGCGCGATTCATCGCGCCGCTACGGATATCAGCCCTTATTTGTCGCGGCGCAATTTATTGCGCAATGAATCGCTTAATGCCGATTTACATTTCCATTCGCCGCATAAACTCTCCCTCCGTCTTATGCCTTTTTAGACTTTGAAATCCCTAAACGATATATAAAACCGTTACAGCTTTCCCCTGAGTTATAAATACACTGACAGCATCTAATGGCATTGGCTTAACTGCCGTCTTTCAGGGTGCAGCATGACACTTCCGATTTCGAAAAAATGGCTTGGCGGTATCGCGCTGTCGTGTGCTTTAGCCGGTGCGGCGCAAGCGACCGAGTTGCTGAATAGCTCTTACGACGTTTCGCGCGAACTGTTCGTTGCCCTGAATGCACCCTTTGAAAAACAGTGGGACGCTGCCCATCCTAATGACAAGCTGACCATCAAGCAGTCGCACGCCGGTTCCTCTAAGCAGGCGCTGGCGATTCTGCAAGGGCTGCGCGCCGATGTGGTGACCTACAATCAGGTGACCGATGTGCAGGTGCTGCACGACAAAGGCCAACTGATTCCCGCTGACTGGCAACAACGTCTGCCAAACAGCAGTTCACCGTTTTACTCCACCATGGCGTTTCTGGTGCGTAAAGGTAACCCGAAGCAGATTCACAGCTGGGCCGATCTGGCGCGCGATAACGTGAAGCTGATTTTCCCTAACCCAAAAACCTCGGGTAACGGCCGCTACACTTATCTCGCCGCGTGGGGCGCTGCCGATCAGGCGGATGGCAAAGATAAAGCCAAAACCAGAGCCTTTATGGCGAAGTTCCTCAAGAACGTTGAAGTGTTTGATACCGGCGGTCGCGGTGCGACCACCACCTTTGCCGAGCGCGGTCTGGGCGATGTGCTGATCAGCTTTGAATCGGAAGTGAATAACATCCGTAATCAGTACGGCAAAGACGACTACGAAGTGATCGTGCCAAAAACCAATATTCTGGCGGAGTTCCCGGTGGCGTGGGTCGACAAAAATGTCGAGCACAACGGCACCACCGACGCGGCCAAAGCCTATCTGAATTATCTCTACACGCCTGAAGCGCAGAAAATCATCACCAATTATTATTATCGCGTGAATAACCCGCAACTGATGGCGGAGCAGAAAGATCGCTTCCCGCAGACAGAACTGTTCAACGTCAAAGACGCCTTTGGCGGCTGGGATAACGTGATGAAAGTCCATTTTGCCAATGACGGTGAGCTGGACAAATTACTGGCAGCGGGGCGCGGTTAATGTTCGCGCTCGCTCAAAAACGTGTTTTGCCGGGCTTTGGACTGAGCCTCGGCACCAGCTTACTCTTCACCTGTCTGATTCTGCTGCTGCCGATCAGCGCGCTGCTGATGCAGCTGTCGCAAATGACGCTGGCGCAATACTGGGCGGTGATTAGCCATCCACAGCTGATCGCCGCCTATAAAGTGACGATTCTGGCGGCGGGCGTGGCCTCGCTGTTCAACGCCGTCTTCGGCATGCTGATGGCGTGGATTCTGACGCGTTATCGCTTCCCCGGCCGCACGCTGCTGGATGGTTTGATGGATCTGCCATTTGCGCTGCCGACTGCGGTGGCAGGTTTAACGCTGGCGGGCCTGTTTTCGGTCAACGGCTGGTACGGTCAGTGGCTGGCGCATTTTGATATCAAAGTCTCTTACACCTGGCTCGGCATCGCTGTGGCGATGGCCTTTACCAGCATTCCGTTTGTGGTGCGTACCGTGCAGCCGGTGCTGGAAGAGTTAGGTCCGGAATATGAAGAAGCCGCGGAAACGCTGGGCGCAACGCGCTGGCAGAGCTTCCGTCGCGTGGTGCTGCCAGAAGTGGCGCCGGCATTGCTGGCCGGCACTGCGCTGTCGTTTACCCGCAGCATCGGTGAGTTCGGCGCGGTGATCTTTATCGCCGGCAACATCGCCTGGAAGACGGAAGTGACCTCGCTGATGATTTTTGTGCGTCTGCAGGAGTTTGATTATCCGGCGGCGAGCGCCATCGCCTCGGTGATCATGGCGGCTTCCCTGCTGCTGCTGTTCGCGATTAACACCTTGCAGAGCCGCTTTGGCCGTCGCTTAGGAGGCCACTGATGGCGGAGATTTCACACATCAATCACGCCGACCGCCAGCCAATCAACTGGGGCAAGTGGCTGCTGATTGGCATCGGTGCGCTGGTTTCCATCCTGCTGCTGGTGGTGCCGATGGTTTCCATCTTCTGGGAAGCGCTCAACCAGGGTTGGGTTGCCTCGCTGAGTAACCTGAAAGATGGCGACATGCTGCACGCCATCTGGCTGACCCTTTTGGTGGCGCTGATTACCGTACCGGTCAACATGGTGTTCGGTACGCTGCTGGCGTGGCTGGTGACGCGCTTCACCTTTCCCGGCCGCCAGCTGCTGTTGACGCTGTTTGATATCCCGTTTGCCGTGTCGCCGGTGGTTGCCGGTTTGATGTATCTGCTGTTCTGGGGCGTCAACGGTCCTGCCGGTGGCTGGCTGGATGCGCATAATATTCAGATTATGTTCTCCTGGCCGGGCATGGTGCTGGCCACCATCTTCGTTACCTGTCCTTTTGTGGTGCGTGAGTTGGTGCCGGTGATGCTGAGCCAGGGCAGTCACGAAGATGAAGCGGCGGTGTTGCTCGGCGCATCCGGCTGGCAGATGTTCCGCCGCGTGACGTTGCCGAATATCCGCTGGGCGCTGATGTACGGCGTGGTGCTGACCAACGCACGTGCGATTGGCGAATTTGGTGCGGTCTCGGTGGTTTCGGGATCGATTCGCGGCGAAACCTATACCTTGCCGCTTCAGGTTGAATTACTGCATCAGGATTACAACACCGTGGGCGCCTTTACTGCCGCCGCTCTGCTGACCCTGATGGCAATCGTAACGCTGTTTCTGAAAAGCGTGGTGCAGTGGCGATTAGAGCATCAGCAGAAGCGCCTACAGGAGGAAAATCATGAGCATTGAGATTAAACAAATCAACAAATCGTTTGACCGCACATCGGTTCTTAACGACATCTCTCTGGATATTCCTTCCGGCAAGATGGTGGGGCTGCTGGGGCCATCCGGTTCTGGTAAAACCACGCTGCTGCGTATCATCGCTGGGCTGGAACATCAGAATAGCGGACAGATCCATTTCAATGGCAAAGACGTCAGCCGCATCCATGCGCGCGATCGTCAGGTGGGCTTTGTGTTCCAGCACTACGCGCTGTTCCGCCACATGACAGTGTTCGACAATATCGCCTTTGGCCTTACCGTTCTGCCACGTCGCGAACGTCCAGGTGCTGCTGAGATCAAACAGCGCGTTACGCGTCTGCTTGAGATGGTACAACTTTCCCATCTGGGCAACCGCTTCCCGGCGCAGTTGTCGGGTGGACAGAAGCAGCGTGTAGCGCTGGCGCGTGCACTGGCGGTAGAACCGCAAATCCTGCTGCTGGATGAGCCGTTTGGCGCGTTGGATGCGCAGGTGCGTAAAGAGTTGCGTCGCTGGCTGCGTCAGTTACATGAAGAGTTGAAATTCACCAGCGTGTTTGTAACCCACGACCAGGAAGAAGCGATGGAAGTGGCGGACACCGTGGTGGTGATGAGCCAGGGCAACATTGAACAGGTTGGTACGCCAGACGACGTATGGCGCGACCCATCGACGCGCTTTGTGCTGGAATTCCTTGGCGAAGTGAATCGCTTTACGGGCGAAGTACACGGCTCTCAGTTCCATGTGGCCGCGCATCGCTGGCCGCTGGGCTACACGCCTGCGCATCAGGGCGAAGTTGAACTGTTCCTGCGTCCGTGGGAAATCGATATTTCACGCCAGAGCAGCCTGGAAACGCCTTTGCCGGTGCAGGTGCTGGAGATCAGCCCGCGCGGCCACTTCTGGCAGTTGGTCGTTCAGCCGAGCGGCTGGCAGGGCGAGGTGTTCTCCGTGGTGTTCGACGGCGATCACCATGCGCCGATGCGTGGTGAACGCCTGTTCGTTGGCCTGCAACAGGCGCGAATTTACCATGGCACTACGCCGCTGCGCCCGGTTGCCTTTGCCGAGAGCGCCTGATATTTTTGACACTCCTTCGGGCGGGACTTTCCCGCCCGTTTTATTTGCCCCTCTTTCGTCTGGAATTAAACCGTGACCACACTGGAAAATACCATCGGCAATACGCCGTTGATAAAGTTGCAGCGCCTGACGCCTGATAACGGCAGCGAGATCTGGCTAAAGCTGGAAGGCAACAATCCAGCCGGTTCCGTCAAAGATCGTGCGGCCTGGTCGATGATTCATCAGGCGGAGTTGCGCGGTGACATTAAACCGGGCGATACCTTAATTGAAGCCACCAGCGGCAATACCGGCATTGCGCTGGCGATGATCGCGGCGATGAAGGGCTACAAGCTAAGCCTGCTGATGCCCGACAACATGAGCCAGGAGCGCCAGGATGCGATGCGCGCCTACGGCGCTGAATTGCTGCTGGTATCGCGCGAGCAGGGCATGGAAGGGGCACGCGATTTGGCGCAGGCGATGGCCGATCGCGGCGAAGGACGCGTGCTGGATCAGTTCAACAATCCCGATAATCCGCTGGGCCACTATCTCACCACGGGCCCGGAAATCTGGCAGCAAAGCGCTGGCCGCATGACGCATTTTGTCTCCAGCATGGGCACCACCGGCACCATTACCGGCGTTGGGCGTTACCTGAAAGAGTTCGCGCCAGCGGTGCAGATAATTGGCCTGCAGCCGCAAGAGGGCAGCAGCATTCCCGGTATACGTCGCTGGCCGGAAGCCTATCTGCCCGGCATTTTCCGTCCGGAGTTAGTGGATGAGGTAATAGATATGGCGCAGCGCGAGGCGGAAGAGACCATGCGCGCGCTGGCGCAGCGTGAAGGGATTTTCTGTGGCGTCAGCTCTGGCGGCGCGGTGGCCGGCGCATTGCGTATCGCCACGGCCCAGCCTGGCAGCGTGGTGGTGGCGATTGTGTGCGATCGCGGCGACCGCTATCTCTCAACCGGCGTTTTCCACTGATCCCACTTTCCCACCGATGATTTGGCCTGCGCGTACTGTGATGGTACGTCCAGGCCATTTTTGTCTATAGTCTTCGTAATAATCGTCTGACGTAAGCAACGTAAGGATCGCGTAAAACCGGCTGCGTTCGTTGTGGACTCAGGACAAAATAGCGGCAATTTACACGAGAGATAACGATGAAAATTCTGCTGGTTGATGATGATGTAGAACTTGGCACCATGTTGAGCCAATACCTGATTGCTGAAGGTTTTGAAACACAACTGGTTTTAACCGGTAGCGCCGGGGTGGAAGGCGCGTTATCGGGCAACTATACCGCAATGATTCTCGACATCATGCTGCCTGATATGAGCGGCATCGATGTGCTGCGCCAGGTGCGGCAGAACAGCCGATTACCGGTAATTATGCTGACGGCGAAAGGCGACAATATTGATCGGGTGATCGGCCTGGAAATGGGGGCGGATGATTACATGCCGAAACCGTGCTATCCGCGTGAACTGGTGGCCCGTCTGCGCGCCGTGCTGCGTCGTTTTGAAGATCAGACCCCGCTGCCGGATAAGAAAGAGCTGCTGCGCTGGGGCGATCTCAGCCTCAATCCCGCCACGCGTATTACCGAATGGCAGGGCAAAGCGTTCGATCTGACGGCTTCAGAGTTTAACTTGCTGGATCTGCTGCTGCGTGCGCCGGATCGCGTGGTGTCGAAAGATGAGCTGTCGGAAAAAGGCCTTGGCCGTCCGCGCGAAGCTTACGATCGTAGCGTTGATGTGCATATCAGCAACATCCGTCAAAAGCTGGCAGCGTTAACTGCCGACAGCGTCAACATTGAAACTGTGCGCAGTATTGGTTATCGCATTCGATGAAACACAGCTATCGTGGCCGCATGTTCTGGAAAATTTTGCTGGGCTTCTGGATTGTGTTTGTCATCATCAGCCAGCTGTTGTGGCTAGGCTTTACGCTCTCCGGTAATCGACATGAGCCGCCAGAGCTGGTGGCGATTCGGCGTATCGTTAATCTGCAAATGGCGTCAGCGGTTTCAGTGCTGGAGCGCGGTGGTCCCAGCTCGCTTGATGACATGATGGCCGACTGGGAACCGAACGATCGGCAATTCTTCTCGGTGATCCAGCACGAAAAGCCCGCTGCGACGCCCAACAATGCGCCGCCAGAAAGCATCAACGAACCCTTTCAGGGACCGTTTCCTGATGTGATTGTGCGTTGGGTAAAAGGGCAGGATGGCAAACAGTACGAGCTGCGTTACGACGTTAAAGGTCTGCGCGAAGACAGCTCAATGGGCGGCGGCCGCCCGCGCCGCATCCTGAATATCCCCGAACCGATGTTTACCTTCGCTGGCGCATTGGGGCTGCTGTTTAGCCTGCTGCTGGCGTGGAACCTGACGCGACCAATGCGGCAGCTGCGTGAGGGCTTTGCGCGCGTCTCCAGCGGTGATTTGTCGGTACGGCTCTATCCGGTGATGCGCAAACGCCATGATGAGCTCTCGAACGTTGCGCAGGATTTTGATGCGATGGTGGAGCGCCTCGATACGCTGGTGAAAGCGCGTGAGGAGCTGCTGCATGATATCTCCCACGAGCTGCGTTCACCGCTGGCGCGCTTGCAGCTGGCGACCGGCCTGGCGCGGCAGACGCCGGAATCCGTCGAATCCTCGCTCAATCGCATTGATGAGGAAGCCCGACGCCTCGACAAGATGATTGGCGAGCTGCTGACGCTTTCGCGCGCTGAGCACGAAAGTATGCCGGGAGAACAATATTTCGACCTTACCGGCCTGCTGCATGCGGTGGTGACCGATGTGCGCTACGAAGCGCAAATTCCCGGCGTGATTGTCGATTTCCAGGTGGATGAGAATGCCGATTACACCGTTCACGGCAATGCGGAACTGATTCGTCGTGGTGTGGAGAATGTGCTGCGCAATGCGCTGCGTTTCTCGCACAAAGGGCAGCACATCAACGTGCGGCTGCAGGCGGAAAATCAGTGGCTGGCAATTAGCGTGCGCGATCAAGGGCCGGGCGTGGACGATGAGAAGCTTTCGAGCATCTTCGATCCTTTTGTACGGGTTAATTCTCCGCTGATGGGCAAAGGCTACGGTTTGGGGCTATCGATTGTGCGTAAGGTGATTCTGGCGCATCACGGTGAAGTTCAGGCGGTAAATCGCCCGGAAGGTGGTCTGGAGTTAACGTTAAGGTTACCGCGCTGGAAACAGGAATAAGGCTTAGTGCAGTCGGTCAGGACAATGGGGCAGATCATAAAGACGGCATAAACCGTCCCTGGGCCTCGGCTCGCGCCTTCCCTGGCGCGAGACGCTTTACTCCTCTGCCCCGTCGTCCCGACCTCCTCCCGCATTGTGCGCGTTGAGAGATGCAAGAGTAGGGCAGACTTAAACAAAAAACGGCACCCTTTGGGTGCCGTTTTGCAATTCTCACGAATCAGCCGAAGCTTACTTTTTAATGCGGATAACCGGAGTCTCGCCCACAGTTACCTGACCGGAGAGTTTGATCAGGTCTTTAATCTCGTCCATGTTCGAGATTACAACCGGCGTCAGCGTGGATTTCGCTTTCTCTTCCAGCAGTGCCAGATCAAACTCGATCACCACGTCGCCTTTCTTAACCTTCTGGCCTTCTTCAGCGATGCGTTTGAAACCTTCACCTTTGAGCTCAACCGTGTCGATACCGAAGTGAACAAACAGTTCGATACCGTTATCAGACTCGATTGAAAATGCGTGGTTAGTTTCGAAAATCTTGCCGATAGTACCATCAACCGGTGCAACCATTTTGTTGCCGGTTGGTTTGATTGCGATACCGTCACCCACGATTTTCTCAGCGAATACCACATCAGGTACGTCTTCGATATTTACGATTTCGCCTGACAGAGGCGCAACGATATCAATAGTGCCTGACGCGCTCTCTGATTTTTCGCCAAAAAGTTTAGAAAACAAACCCATGATCTTCTCCTAAGCAGTAATTTGAGGCTAGCGTCCGTGGATCAGCAGAGCGTTTTTTCTTTAATGAACTTGTTGACCAAATTCATCAAATCATCCGCTGTTGGTTGATCCAGAGCCTGCTCCGCCAATGCCTTCGCATCTTCGAAATTAGTATTACGAATGATTTTCTTGATGCTTGGGATTGAAATGGCGCTCATGCTGAATTCGTCCAGCCCCATTCCCAGTAACAGTAGTGTAGCACGTTCATCACCAGCCAGCTCACCACACATGCCGGTCCATTTCCCTTCGGCATGTGATGCGTCGATCACTTGCTTAATGAGGCCAAGAACAGACGGCGTCATTGGGTTATAGAGGTGTGAAATCAAATCATTACCACGATCGACCGCCAGAGTATACTGCGTCAGGTCATTTGTCCCAATACTAAAGAAGTCGACTTCTTTCGCCAGATGGCGAGCAATCACTGCGGATGCTGGCGTTTCAACCATGATGCCGACTTCGATGGTCTCATCAAAGGATTTGCCTTCTTCACGCAGTTGCGCTTTCAACAGCTCCAGTTCGCCTTTCAGAATGCGAACTTCTTCTACTGAAATGATCATTGGGAACATGATGCGCAGTTTACCGAATGAGGATGCACGCAGAATCGCGCGCAGCTGCGCATGCAGAATCTCTTTACGGTCCATGGCGATACGAATCGCGCGCCAGCCGAGGAACGGGTTGTCTTCTTTCGGCAGGTTCATGTAAGGCAGATCTTTGTCGCCGCCGATGTCCATGGTACGCACGATAACCGCCTGCGAACCCACGGCTTCAGCCACGGCTTTATACGCCTGGAATTGTTCTTCTTCGGTTGGCAGTGAATCACGGTCCATAAACAGGAACTCGGTACGATACAGGCCAACACCTTCCGCACCGTTGCGTTCAGCACCGGCAACATCACGCACGGTACCGATGTTAGCGCAGACTTCAACCTGATGGCCGTCCAGCGTAATGGCTGGCAGATCTTTCAGTTTCGCCAGTTCATGCTTTTCAGACAGATATTGAGTCTGAATTGCTTTCAGTTCTTCCTGCACGTCATCAGTTGGATTGACGTAAATTTTGTTGTTCACGCCATCAATGATCAGGAAATCACCGTTTTTCACGGTGGCAGTCACGTTGCCGGTGCCGACAATCGCAGGCAGCTCAAGCGAACGCGCCATGATCGAGGTGTGAGATGTACGCCCACCCAGATCGGTAATAAAGCCCAGCACCTTTTTCAGGTTCAGCTGTGCGGTTTCTGACGGCGTTAAATCTTTCGCCACCAGAATAGATTCGTCAGCAATCGCGCTCAGGTCGACAATGTGCAGACCGAGAATGTTCTGCAGCAGACGCTTACCAATATCACGTACGTCAGCCGCACGCTCTTTCAGGTATTCGTCATCCAGTTCTTCCAGTGCAACGGCCTGGCCTTCAATCACGGTGTGAGCAGCGGCGTCCGCGGTAGCGTGGTCTTTCTTGATGAGGTCGATGATTTCCTGCTCAAGCTCTTCGTCTTCGAGCAGCATGATGTGACCTTCAAAGATCGCCGCTTTCTCTTCACCGAAGGTTTCACCGGCTTTAATGCGAATGGCTTCGAGCTGTGAAGCAGCTTTGCTGCGTCCATCGAGGAAGCGCTGAACTTCCTGCTCAACCTGATCGTCAGTAATTTTTTTACGGCTGATGACGATCTCATCTTCCTTCAGCAAAAGTGCGTTGCCGAAAGCGATACCCGGTGATGCTAAAATGCCTGAAATCATAACCCTACCTTTTAATCACGATGGCTCATTGACCCGATGCGTCGCCACTGTCGCGGAGCAGTACTCTAAAGATGCAATAACGCGGACAGATTGTCCGCGATCAAGATATTTGCACTCAATGGGGCAAAGGGGTCGGTTTAGTTGCGAACTGAGCCGGTTACTCCAGCTCAGCCATCAGCTTGACCAGGTGCTCAACCGCTTGCTGCTCGTCTTCACCTTCAGCAGACAGCGTAACAACCGTACCTTGAGTCAGACCCAAAGTCTGCAGTTTGAACAGGCTTTTCGCGCTGGCAGATTTGCCATTAGAGGTCACATTGATTTCTGAATTAAAAGCCTTTGCTTCTTTAACGAACTGGGCTGCAGGACGAGTATGAAGGCCGTTAGGTGCGGTAATGGTAACTTCTTGCTGGAACATTCTATTTCCCCAACTTTATCAGGTTTGGTGTTATGGATCTAAAGTCTAGCCTGGAGCCGTAACTTTAGCCTGTGTAGGTGCGCTGGTATGGCTTTAAGCTCACCATAAAATGCGCTCGAATGAGTACGTCATTAACAGTGACAGATCAAAAACTGCACGAATGCGTCACTCTTCTCATTATGCCGTGATTCGCCGTTTCGCCAAATCAGTAAATCGATTCAGCTTGATCCACTTCAAAGGCAGATTAATTTCAGGCACCGAAATAATTGGAAGCTTAAATACCAGAGCCGCATCACTGAAAGCAATCTGTCTGGTGATAAAAGTGAGATCTGCACCACAAAAAAGCACCCATTCGGGTGCTTTTTTCGTCAGTTTCAGACTTTAAGCATCACTGCTGGAGTTCTTTCTCAGTGAAGAGATCGGCAAACAGTGCGGTACTTAAATAACGTTCGCCAGAGGAGGGCAGAATCACCACGATGTTCTTGTTGGCGAAGGCTTCATCTTCTTGCAGCTTCAGCGCGGCAGCAACGGCAGCACCTGAAGAGATACCTGCTAAAATACCTTCTTCTTCCATCAGCTTACGGGCGGTGCTAATGGCTTCTTCATTGGTGATCGCCACTACGCGGTCGATCAATTCCAGATCAAGGTTGCCAGGAATGAAGCCGGCACCGATGCCCTGAATTTTATGTGGGCCTGGTTTGATCTCTTCGCCCGCCAGTGCCTGAGCAATAACCGGTGAATCGGTTGGCTCAACGGCAACGGTAATCAACTCGGTCTTGCCTTTGGTATTCTTGATGTAGCGGCTCACGCCTGTCAGCGTACCGCCGGTGCCCACGCCCGCAATAAACACGTCCACTTCGCCGTCGGTGTCTTCCCAAATTTCTGGACCGGTGGTTTTTTCGTGGATTTCCGGGTTGGCTGGGTTGCTGAACTGCTGCAACAGCACATATTTGTCCGGATCGCTGGCGACAATCTCTTCCGCCTTCGCGATGGCACCTTTCATGCCTTTGGGACCCTCGGTCAGCACCAGGTTAGCTCCCAGCGCTTTCAGCAGCTTGCGGCGCTCAATTGACATGGTTTCTGGCATGGTTAGCGTCAGCTTGTAACCGCGCGCTGCGGCGACGTAAGCCAGCGCAATACCGGTGTTACCGCTGGTTGGTTCAACCAGCTCAACGCCCGGCTTCAAAATACCGCGTTTTTCCGCGTCCCAAATCATATTGGCACCGATACGGCATTTGATGCTGAAGCTCGGGTTGCGCGACTCGACCTTAGCCAGAATGCGGCCGTTACCGATGCGGTTCAGTCGAACCAGCGGCGTATGACCAATTGTCAGAGAGTTGTCTTCATAGATCTTACTCATAGCTCGTCCTTAACTGTATGAAATATTGGGAACCCTCAGAGCATACCTTTTCTAATGATGTGCGGAAGGAAAGAAATCGCATATCTATATAGCGCACAACCATAAGCCTTACGCAAAAATGCATAAGACGATTTAAAGCTTTAGCGGCGTGCATGTTGTGCATGATAACGATCCACCCACATGGCCGTTGCACCGCATACCGCAACCGGCAGAATCGCCAGATTGATAATCGGGATCATGGTGAACAGGCTAACCAGCGCACCAAATTGCATATTTGCGCTTTTGTGCTGGCGCAACGCCTGGCGCATCTGCTGGAAACTCACTTTGTGGTTATCAAATGGGTAGTCGCAATACTGCACGGACAACATCCACGCACTGAATAAAAACCATAGAACTGGCGCCACCGTTTGTCCAAAGCCGGGGATAAAGTGCAGCAACAGCAAACCAAGCGCACGCGGCAAATAGTAGCCGAGCTTCTGAAACTCTCGCTTCATGATGCGCGGTATGTCTTTTATCAGGCCCACCCAACCGCTATCTGGTAATGGCGTTCCGGTCAATCGCCCTTCAAGTTGCTCGGCGAGCAAGCCACAGAAGGGCGCGGCAATCAGATTTGCCAGAGTCGAAAAGAAGTAACTGAATACCAACACAATCGAAATCACTGAGAGCGGCCATAGCAGATAACTCAGCCACTGCAGCCAGTCAGGGATATGTGACATTAAAGCCGGGATCCACTGCCCCAAGCGCTGAAACAACCAGATAAAGGCACCGCCAAGTAGCACGATGTTGATCAGTAGCGGCATGATGACATAGCGACGAATGCCGGGCAGGCGCACCAGTTTCCATCCTTCAGCGAAGTAGTGAACACCATTAAATGTTGAGACCGAATTTCCTGCGGGCATAGCGAGCCTTTCTCCTAAATATAGCGGCGCGACCATCATAACCTGGCTTTTTATCGGCTTCAGGCAGTGTTTGCGCGAAAAAACAGCAAAAAAGCGTGGGGCAGCTATCTAATTTGTCAGAAAATACTGCACAGACTTGCACTTGTTTAGCTGGGCAAATACAGTTAGAGGATAAAGTTTGCCGTGGTGGCAAGGTATTGGAACAACAGAGAATACAATGATGCAGGATTTGCGTCTGATATTAATCGTTGTTGGCGCGATCGCCATAATAGCGCTGCTACTTCATGGACTGTGGACCAGCCGTAAAGAGCGCTCCTCCGTGTTTCGTGATCGCCCGCACAAACGTCTGAAACAGCGCGAAGAAGCCGATGAAGATCTGCTGAGCGAAGAAGATGATGGCGTCGGCGAAGTCCGTGTACGTCGTCCTCGTGATGCGGATGAAGAACCTGAATTCACTGCACGTCCAGCGAGCGCGCCGCGTGCGCCTGAACCTGTACGTCAACCGGCATCACGTCAGGCTGACCCATTATTAGGCGATCCGCTGCTGGATAACGAGCCAGACGTGCGTAAGCCGGCTGCGCCGCAAGCGCCAGTGGCGAAGCCAGCGCCAGCGCCTGCACCACAACCAATTCAGGCCGATCCATTGCTGGATAACGAACCGCTTTCCGCGACTCAACCTGCACCTGAATTCCTCGCCGCAGAAGAGCCAGAATTCGAACCTGAAGCGCCAGTTGCACATCAACCAGAAGCGCCACAGCCAGCGGCTGCTGCGCCTGGCAGTAAAAAAGAGGCCGTATTAGTGCTGCACGTCGCTGCACATGCGGGCGGCGAACTGAACGGTGAAGCGCTGTTGCAGGGCATCCTGCAGGCCGGATTCCAGTTTGGTGAGATGAACATTTTCCATCGCCATCTTAGCCCAGCCGGCAGCGGTCCGGTGCTGTTTAGCCTGGCGAACATGGTGAAGCCGGGTTCATTCGATCCGGATCAAATGGGGAATTTCTCTACGCCTGGCGTCTCGATCTTCATGATGGTGCCGTCGTACGGCGATGCGAATCAGAACTTCAAGCTGATGCTGCAATCCGCGCAGCGTATCGCTGATGATGTAGGCGGCGTGGTGCTGGATGATGAGCGTCGCATGATGACGCCGCAGAAGCTGGAAACCTACAAAACGCGTATTCGCGAAGTTATCGGTTAATCGCCGTTAGCTGAGTCAAAACAAATATAACCCCCGCCTGTCGGGGGTTTTTTATCGGATAAGAGACTATGAAATCGGTTCAGGAGCAGATCACCGCGCTGCGCACCACGTTACGTCACCACGAATATCTCTACCACGTGATGGATACGCCGGAAATTCCGGATGCAGAGTATGACCGATTGATGGTTCAGCTGCGTGAGCTGGAAAGCGCACATCCTGATTTGATTACCCCTGATTCACCCACCCAACGCGTGGGCGCGGCACCGCTAGCCACTTTTGAGCAAGTGCGTCATGAAGTGCCGATGTTGTCGCTGGACAACACCTTTGATGAAGCGGGCTTCCTTGCCTTTAATAAACGCGTGCAGGATCGCCTTAAAAGCACTGACGAATTGACTTACTGCTGCGAGCTCAAGCTGGATGGTCTAGCCGTGAGCTTGCTGTATGAAGATGGCCTGCTGGTGCGTGCGGCGACGCGCGGAGATGGTACCACCGGCGAGAACATCACGGCGAACGTGCGCACAATTCACGCCATTCCGCTGCGTCTGCATGGCGATAACATCCCCGCACGCGTTGAAGTGCGTGGCGAAGTGTTTATCACCGAAAGCGGTTTTGAAAAGCTGAATGAAGAAGCGCGTCGCACCGGCGCGAAAGTCTTTGCTAACCCACGCAACGCCGCAGCCGGTTCACTGCGCCAGCTCGATCCACGCATCACCGCTAAACGTCCACTGACCTTCTTCTGCTACGGTTTTGGTCTGCTGGAAGGCGGTGAAATGCCTGCCAGCCATTGGCAACGTCTGCAACAGTTTAAGGCGTGGGGATTGCCAGTCACCGATCGTATTCGCCTGGCACACAGCGCCGATGAGGTGCTGGCGTTTTATCGTCAGGTTGAGCAGGAGCGCCCGTCGCTCGGCTTCGATATCGATGGCGTGGTTATCAAGGTCGATTCGCAGGCGCTGCAGGAGCAGCTCGGCTTTGTGGCGCGTGCGCCGCGCTGGGCTGTGGCCTTTAAATTCCCGGCGCAGGAACAGATGACGTTCGTGCGCGATGTCGAATTCCAGGTGGGCCGCACCGGCGCGATTACGCCCGTCGCGCGTCTGGAGCCGGTTCAGGTTGCGGGCGTTGTGGTAAGTAATGCCACGCTGCACAACGCCGATGAAATTGCCCGACTGGGTTTGCGCATTGGCGACAAGGTGGTGATTCGCCGCGCCGGTGACGTGATTCCGCAAGTGGTCAACGTGGTGGAATCGGAGCGCCCGGCAGAGACGCGTGAAATCGTCTTCCCAGGTCATTGCCCGGTGTGCGGTTCAGACGTTGAACGCGTGGAAGGTGAAGTCGTGACGCGCTGCACCGGCGGCCTGATTTGTGGCGCGCAGCGTAAAGAAGCGCTTAAACATTTCGTTTCGCGTCGTGCGATGGATGTCGATGGCATGGGCGATAAGATCATCGATCAGTTGGTGGAGAAAGAGTACGTCTTAACGCCAGCCGATCTGTTCCGCCTTACTGCCGGTAAGCTAACCGGACTCGATCGCATGGGCCCTAAATCGGCTCAGAACGTGGTTGATGCGCTGGAAAAGGCCAAATCCACCACGCTAGCACGTTTCCTCTATGCACTGGGTATTCGCGAAGTGGGCGAAGCCACAGCCGCCAACCTTGCCAATCACTTTGGCGAGCTGGAAAAGGTGATGAACGCCGATCTCGATGCGCTGATTGAAGTGCAGGATGTCGGCAAAGTGGTAGCGACGCATGTGCGTAACTTTATGGATGAAGAGAGCAACCGCGCCGTTATTCGCGATCTTACTGAAGAGATTGGCGTGCACTGGCCGCAGGTTGAAGTGGTCAATGTCGAAGAAATTGATAGTCCATTTGCCGGTAAAACCGTGGTACTGACCGGCTCTCTGTCGCAGATGAATCGCGATGATGCCAAAGAGCGTCTGGTAGCGTTGGGCGCTAAAGTGAGCGGTAGCGTGTCGAAGAAAACCGATTTGCTGATTGCGGGGGAAGCGGCCGGTTCCAAGCTGGCGAAAGCGCAGGAGCTCGGCATTCCGGTGATCGACGAAGCGGAAATGATTCGCCTGCTCGGAGCGTAATGTGGATAAACAGCAACTGGTTGAAATCGCCAATACCGTGATGCCGTTCGGCAAGTACAAGGGCAGAGCGCTGATTGATGTGCCGGAGGAGTATTTGCTGTGGTTCGCTCGCAAAGATGAATTCCCGGCCGGTAAGTTAGGCGAATTGATGCAGCTGACGCTGACCATCAAGATCGAAGGGCTGGAAGGTTTAATCAAACCGCTCAAGCGCAATGAATAACAAAACGGCCCGCTTTTGCGGGCCGTAATATTTAGGACTTCTGCGCTTCTACTTGCTGCTGCGCCAGCCGTTTTTCATTGCCGGCTTTGTAGCGCTGGGCAATGAAAGAACACACCATTAACTGCACCTGATGGAAAATCATCAGCGGCAGCACGATTATCCCCACGGAACTGGCCGGGAACAGGATGTTGGCCATCGGGACACCGTTCGCCAGACTCTTTTTCGAGCCACAGAACAGCACCACAATCTCGTCCGCACGGCTGAAGCCAAACAGGCGCGATGCCGCCAGGTTAATCGCCAGTGCGATAAACAGCACCAGCACGCTGCCAACCAGAATCCATAGCAAGGTATCCACGCCCACGCGATGCCAAATGCCGTTCACCACCGCTTCACTGAAGGCGGAGTAAACCACCAGCAGAATCGAGGTTTGGTCGGTTTTACCAATCAGGCTGCGATGCTTCTCGACCCACGCGCCAATCCAGCGACGCGACAGATGTCCTAAAACAAACGGCACCAGCAGTTGCAGCATAATTTTGCCAATCTGCTCCAGACCGTTGCCCGGCATTTCGCTATGCACATTCATCACCAGATTCACCAGCAGCGGCGAGACAAATACGCCGAGCAGGCTGGAGGCTGAAGCTGCACAGACCGCAGCGGCGACGTTGCCGCCCGCCATTGAGGTGAAGGCGATTGAGGATTGCACGGTCGCTGGCAGAATACACAGATAGATAAAGCCGGTGTAAATCTCCGGGCTGACGTTAACCGGATGCCACCAGACAATCAGCAAACCAATAATCGGGAAAATTACAAAGGTGCTGCACATAATCCACAAGTGCAAACGCCAGTGGCTGCTGCCGGCAATGATCTTCTCGCGCGACAGTTTGGCGCCATGCATAAAGAACAGCAGGGCGATGGCGGCGGTGGTCAGATATTCGAAGATATCGACAAAGACGCCTTTGGCAGGAATAAAGCTGGCCAGCAGCACGGTAATGATGAGTTTAATCATCATCGGATCGAGGCGTAAAAATCCCATTGTTAAAATCCGGTTAAATTTAAAAAAATGATGGTGCTGATTGTGCGCCTGCTGGGTTTAGAAATAAAATTGATTTATTGCATCAATCTATGAGCGATATCGATGAATTACACCTTACGTCAGTTGCGTACCTTTGTCGCGGTGGCGCATCACGGCAGCTTCAGTCTGGCCGGCCAAGCGATTGGTTTAAGTCAGTCGGCGGTCAGCCATAGCATTAAAGAGCTGGAAGCGGAAATGGGCGTGCGCTTACTCGATCGCACTACGCGGGAAGTAATGCTGACCGAGGCGGGGCAGCAGCTGGCCACACGGCTTAATCGTCTGCTGGACGACCTCAATACCACCGTGTTGGATGTGCGCAGCTATGGCGAACAGCGCAGCGGCACGGTGCGTGTTGCCGCCAGCCAAACGCCTTCTGCCCATCTGATGCCGCAGTGCCTGGCCAGCAGCCAGCAGCGCTATCCGGATATCCGCGTCATCCTGCATGACCGCGTACAGCAATGGGTGCTGCAAAGCGTACGCAATGCGGAGGTTGATTTTGGCATTGTAATTGGCCCGCTCAACGACACTGATTTCGACAGCGAAGAGATTTTGCAGGAGCCTTTTTTACTGCTGTGTCATGAAGATGACGAGCTGGCGCAAATTGAACAGGCGCAATGGTCGATGCTGGCGGGACGCAATATGGTGCTACAGGATTATGCTTCCGGCAGTCGCGTGTTAGTTGATGCCGCGCTGCAACAGCTGGCGTTGAGTGTGCATGTGGTGCAGGAAATCGGTCATCCCGCTACGCTTTATCCGATGGTGGAAGCGGGAATTGGCATCAGCATTCTGCCTGCGCTGGCCTTGCCGTTGCCGTCAGGACGCAAACTCACGGTGCGGCGTCTTTATCCGGAAATTAATCGCAGCCTGATGCTGATAAAGCGCAAAAACCGCTCGCTGACACCCGCCGCAGAAGCGATCTGGCAGGAAGTGCGCCAGCAGGCAGCCCTGCTGACGCAACAACGCATGCTAAAGCCGGCGTTTTAAACGTACACGTTGATTTGATTGGTATCAGTTGGGCGGTTAATACCATCAGCTTTGGTGGCCGCAGGTTGCTGTGCTTCCTGTTTCTGTTGCGCTTTCTCAGCTTGCTGCTGCTCAATTTGCGCGATTTGCGCTTCAATCATTTGAATCTGTGATTGCAGCATCTGCTCCTGTTCAGACTTTTGCTCATCGGTGAGCGTATCGTCGCTGGAAAGATCTTTCAGCTGCTTAGTGATGGATTGAATTTGTTTATAGAGGCTGGCGATTTCTGAGGTAGAACCGCCGCCGCTACTTGCGGTGCTGACACTACCTACGCTGGATATAGACATGGTTTTCTCCTTGCAATAGACCATTATCGTTATCGGTCAGAGTATAAGGAGGCTTGAGGGCAGGGAGTGTTAAACTTGCGAAAAGGGTTCGTTGGGATTTAACGCATTAACCACAGATTTAACGCATAGCAAAAAGGCGCCTTTAGGGCGCCTTTTTACATTGGTGGGTCGTGCAGGATTCGAACCTGCGACCAATTGATTAAAAGTCAACTGCTCTACCAACTGAGCTAACGACCCGAAGTGGTGGGTGATGACGGGCTCGAACCGCCGACCCCCTCCTTGTAAGGGAGATGCTCTACCAACTGAGCTAATCACCCACTTCGGTACTGCTTAACAAGAGTGTCATCTGACTAAGATATGGTGGGTGATGACGGGCTCGAACCGCCGACCCCCTCCTTGTAAGGGAGATGCTCTACCAACTGAGCTAATCACCCATATCTTATCTCTTGTTCACTGCGGGCCATCTTTAAACCTTCTAAAGAGTGGTGGGTGATGACGGGCTCGAACCGCCGACCCCCTCCTTGTAAGGGAGATGCTCTACCAACTGAGCTAATCACCCCCGCTGTGTGGAGTCGCATTATAGGGATCCTTCAAAGTGAGTCAACGGTTTTTAAAACTTAAATGTGCGTTCGCTTTAAAAATAATCATCGTGGGGCGCTTTTCGCCAATGTGCTGGTTTTATTAGCAGAAAAGCGCACAGCAAACCGGGATGCCACCGCGACAATCATTGAGGAATCAGCCTCACCTGCTAGAATGTGCGCACTGTTTTTTCGCGTTAACCCGTTTTTTTGTCATCCAGACAATCAAACCTGCGCATTTAAGGCAATGCTGAATGAAAATCAAAACTCGCTTCGCACCCAGCCCAACGGGCTATCTGCACGTAGGCGGTGCTCGTACTGCTCTTTACTCCTGGCTTTATGCTCGCCATAACAAAGGCGAATTCGTTCTGCGTATCGAAGATACCGATCTGGAGCGTTCCACACCGGAAGCCATTGAAGCCATCATGGATGGTATGAACTGGCTGAGCCTTAACTGGGATGAAGGTCCGTATTATCAGACCAAGCGTTTTGATCGCTACAACGCGGTGATCGACGACATGCTGGAAGCGGGCACGGCCTATAAATGCTACTGCAGCAAAGAACGTCTCGATGCGCTGCGTGAAGAGCAGATGGAAAAAGGCGAAAAACCGCGTTATGACGGTCGCTGCCGCGACAGCCATGAACATCACGCCGCTGATGAGCCGTGCGTGGTGCGCTTCCGCAACCCGCAGGACGGTTCTGTCATCTTTGACGATCAGATTCGTGGTCCGATTGAATTCAGCAATCAGGAACTGGATGACCTGATCATTCGCCGTACCGACGGTTCACCCACCTATAACTTCTGTGTGGTGGTGGATGACTGGGATATGGGCATCACTCACGTGATTCGTGGTGAAGACCATATCAACAACACGCCACGCCAGATCAATATTCTGAAAGCGATCGGTGCAGAAGTGCCAACCTACGCGCACGTATCAATGATCCTCGGCGATGACAGTAAGAAGTTGTCCAAACGTCATGGCGCTGTTGGCGTGATGCAGTATCGTGATGACGGTTATTTGCCGGAAGCGCTGCTCAACTATCTGGTACGTCTTGGCTGGTCACATGGCGATCAGGAAATTTTCAGCGTGCCGGAAATGGCAGAGCTGTTCACTCTGGATGCCGTGAGTAAGTCGGCCAGTGCTTTCAATACTGAAAAACTGCAGTGGCTGAATCATCACTACATTAATACGCTGCCGCCGGAGTACGTTGCTACGCAGCTGCAATGGCATATTGAACAGCAGAAGATTGATACCCGCACCGGTCCTGAGCTGGCAAAGCTGGTTACCTTGCTGGGCGAGCGTTGCAAAACCCTGGTAGAGATCGCGGCATCTTGTCGTTACTTCTATGAAGAGTTTGAAGCCTTTGATGCTGACGCGGCGAAGAAGCATCTGCGTCCGGTCGCGCGTCAGCCGCTGGAAGTGGTGCGCGACAAACTGGCTGCAATCAGCGACAGCAACTGGAAAGCAGAGAATGTGCATCATGCAATTCAGTCTGCGGCAGATGAGCTGGAGCTGGGGATGGGCAAAGTCGGTATGCCACTGCGTGTAGCGGTGACCGGTTCTGGTCAGTCACCGGCGCTGGATGTGACAGTGGAAGCGATTGGTCGCAGCCGCAGCGTTGCGCGAATCGAAAAAGCGCTGGCATTCATCGCGGAGCGCGAAGCAAACGCATAATATGAAAAAGCCGGAAGCATCTGCTTCCGGCTTATTTATTCTTCCTGAATCCCCAGACGTTCCAGTACGCCTCGAATTCCCTCCCGCAACAACAACGCCGCAAATTGCTCTTGCTCCGCTGCCGTCATTTGCTGGACAGAATTTATTAATAACGCAGGTAACGTATTTTGTTGTGCACCGTAATTAGCCGCCGGTTCGTTCGCGTGGCGGGTGGATTGAACAAAGCTCTTTACGCGCTCATCTATATGGATCAATCGCGCTTTACCGCCCTGAACACCGGGCTTTGGCGTGGTTGTCCAGTTTTCACGCTTGATCCATTTATTCACCGTTTGCCGACTGTAGCCCGTTTCCTGCGCGAGCTCCTCGGGGGTAAGCCATTCCTTTTTCACGATGCTGTCCCTGTTAAATACATTAGTTCTACATATTACAACAAAACGTAACGGGGAAAAGTAACCTGAACAGAAAATGCCTTCTGCTCTCCAACAAAAGGCAAAATTAGGTTATTGCGCCTGGCTCACTGCGGCTTGTTCCGGACGGAAAGCGATGAAATAGGTGAGGCCAACAAAAATTGCACCGCCCACGCCGTTACCGAGGAACACCGCGATCACGTTTGGCGCAAATTCCGCCCAGCTCATCTGCCCGGCAAAAATTGCTGCCGGAACAATAAACATGTTTGCGACGACGTGCTGGAAGCCAATCGCCACGAACGCCATCACCGGGAACCACATACCGAAAATTTTACCTACCACATCTTTACTGGCGAAGGCGAGCCACACCGCCAGACACACCAGCCAGTTGCAGCCCACGCCGGAAATAAAGGCGTGCAGGAAATCGGCATTCACTTTTGCGTGCGCAATCGCCACGGTTTTTTTCAGGTAATCGCCTTCGGTCATGCCCAGCATGTGACCAAAGAACCATGCAACCGCAACGCTGCCAATGAAATTGGCGAGGGTAACCCAAAACCAGTTACGCAGAACGCTGAAGCCACTGATGCGACGAGCGAACCAGGCGATGGGCATCGTCATCATATTGCCGGTCAGCAGCTCGCCGCCCGCCAGTACCGTCATGATCAACCCGACCGGGAACACCGCAGCGCCGAGCAGCACGCCGAATGAACCCCATTCAGCAGGCAGTTGGTTAATGACATGCAGATCGAGCAGGAAGCCAGTGGCGATAAACGCACCGGCCATAAAGCCAAGAATCAACAAGGTGGAGATAGGCAGGCGGCTTTTAGCCACGCCAGCTTGAATCGCCAGTTGGGCGATCTCTTTAGGTGTATGCAGCGACATAGTTCACTTTTCTTTTATGGATTAATGGGGACGTTGCTGGCCGGTCATTGAGAGAACACCCTGGTAGGATGACCGGTTAATTAGCGCGCTAAGTTTTACACGCACTTTTAACGAAAACAAGACTGCTTCTAACATCTTTAACCTAAAGTTAACGCAGGGTTGAGGTTGGAGTGGGGAAGCATTGCCGGATGGTGCATATAAATAGTCGCGAAGCGGGATGGCGTGTTGAAAAAAAAGCCATGCTGACGCGGGGTTGACGCCTTTTTCAGCGATCAAACACAGAACGAGAATTTGACGTTGACACTCAAGGGGCGGTTTCATATTATCCCGTCCGTCGAGTTTACTCGGCAGTTTTTCGGTTCGGGGGTATAGCTCAGCTGGGAGAGCGCTTGCATGGCATGCAAGAGGTCAGCGGTTCGATCCCGCTTATCTCCACCAAACCGCTCCCAACGGTTTGACCGAAAAATGATTTCCAGATGTGGGGGTATAGCTCAGCTGGGAGAGCGCTTGCATGGCATGCAAGAGGTCAGCGGTTCGATCCCGCTTATCTCCACCAAATCTCTGTTCTTTCTGAACACATTCAAAAAATCACCTTCTTAAACGCAACGCAGTAAATTGCGATTTTGTCGTTTGAAAGGCCGCCATTTTGGCGACCTCATCACTCACCACGCAAATTATCCTCAGGCCGAAACCGCCTGCGGCTGCCATTGCAGCACCCGGAAACCGTGCGTGCCATCGCGATCCAGCTGCGCCACCAAACCGTATTCCCAGTCCAGATACGCCTGCATCACGCCCGCTTCAATATCGGTGCCTTCATACGGGCGACGATAGCGATCAATGGCCGGGGACAGCAGTTGCTGCTCTC
Source organism: Pantoea sp. y20 (assembly GCF_054903455.1). NCBI lineage: Bacteria > Pseudomonadati > Pseudomonadota > Gammaproteobacteria > Enterobacterales > Erwiniaceae > Pantoea > Pantoea sp. y20. Next base: position 2,967,990 of record NZ_CM142816.1, on the reverse strand, counting down.
CTTGCTCCGTCGGCAAACCCGCTTCGCGCCAGGCAGCGTTACCGCCCTCCAGCACAAACACCGGCTTGCCGGTCAGCTCAGCCACTTGTTGCACCGCATAACCCGCTAGCAGGCTGCTGCCGCAGGTCAGAACATAGCGACGTGCCTCCGGCAACAATGCTTTGCCTTGCTGCTGCAGGGTAGAGCGCAGCAACCAGGCCGCGCCCGGAATATGGTTGTGGAGATGGTTCGCGCGCGTGGTGAAATCCAGTACCTGCGTTTGCCCTTCCTGCAACCATTCCGCTAACTGCTGCGGTGAGATGAATTCAGGTTGAGCGACGGGCGGCACCTGCGCTTTCCAGTTACCGCGTTCACTGAAATCACTGGCCTGCAGCTCCTCCAGCACCGAAACCTGCCAGCCAAGCTGCGCCAGCCAGGATGCGGTCATATTGGCACGCACGCCGTCATCATCAATTAGCACAATGCGCGCACCGCGCACGCTGGCGTAATGATCGGTCTCCTGCACCAGTTGACCTCCCGGCACATGGCGGCTGCCAGGCAGATGCCCGGCGGCGTATTCGTCGGCATCACGCACATCAAACAGATAAGTGGTGCGCGTCTCCTGCTGCCAGCGTTTCAGCTTGGCGAGTGGGATACGTTCCACACCGGCGCGATCGGCGATGATGCGCGCATTGTTCGCCGCCTGACGCTGTGCGGTTTCGCTGGCCTCACCGTAGCGGCGCGACTGGCCTTTATCCAGCGCATGCCCGGCCAGCGTCCAGCCGATGGTACCATTACGCAGTGCGAACACCGGATTGCGAATCCCGGCGTTCACCAGCGATTGCGTACCAATGATACTGCGCGTGCGGCCGGCGCAGTTCACTATCACCGTGGTCTCCGGCGATGGCGCGATGTCACGTACGCGCAGCACCAGTTCACCGCCCGGCACACTGGTGGCGCCTGGAATACTCATGGTTTGATATTCATCGAAACGACGCGCATCGAGCACCACCACGTTAGCATCGCTGTTAATCAGCTGATGCACCTCGTCCGCAGACAAAGAAGGTGTGTGATTGTGATGCTCAACCAGCTCGCCAAAGGCTTTGCTGGGTGAATTCACGTCGATAAACAGTTCGCCGCCCGCCGCTTGCCAGCCGGCCAAATCATCTGCCAGCAGCGCGACATGGCTGTAACCCAGCGCGGCAATCCGTTCGGCAGCGGTTTGCGCCAGGCCTTCGTTACCGTCATACAGCGTGATCGCGGTGGTGCGCTGTGGAATGCGGTCCAGCAGCTCAAGCTCCAGTTTTGACAGTGGAATATTCACCGCAAACAACGGATGCGCGGTGGCAAACAGCGCTTCATCGCGCACATCGACAATCGCCACTTCCTGCTGCTGACGCAGGGCCTCAATAATTTCCGCCGCCTGGCGTAAAGGGAAAACCGGTTTAGTCATGTGAAAGGTCCCAAATGTTCGGTAAGTAACGGTTGCTGTAACCGGAGATAAACGTTTTTTCACTGCCGTCTTCGCGGTAGACCGCGCGTTTGACCGCGCCAATGTTGGCGCCATAAACGTGAATGCTGATGGAGACGCGGTCGTCATAGGCGTTGCTGACGCGATGAATATCGCCTACCGTCGGCGACACCGCTTCAACGCGGCCGGGATCGAGTCGGACTGGCGCGCCTTCCGGCTGCAATCCGTTTGGCCCCGGCTGCCAGGATTGTGAAATCTCTGCGCCGCGCAGCATGCCAATCAATCCCCATACACGATGGTCGTGAATCGGCGTTTGCTGGCCTGGCCCCCAGACGAAACTCACCACCGAAAAGCGCTGCTGCGCATCGGCATACAACAAATATTGTTGATAGTGTTCGGGATGAGGTTGGGTAAAGGCGTCGTCCAGCCAGTCGTCGTGGCGAATCAACTCGCCAAGCCACGTGCTGCCACGTTGCAACACCGTGGCCTCCTCCGGCTGCGCATCCAGCAGGTTGGCAAGATTGGCGACAAAATCACGCAGGCGCTGGTGCTGATACTGGCTCATAAGCTTCAGGCGCTCCTTTTATCGGCGGCTGAGAGCGCATCGATTTTCTCGCGCGTCAGCGGAATCAGCTCGCGGCCATATTCCACCGCATCGTTAAGCGGATCGAAGCCGCGAATCAGCACGCTATGAATGCCAAGGCGATAATATTCCAGCAGTGCATCGGAAACTTGCTCCGGCGTTCCCACCAGCGCAGTGGAGTTGTAGCCGCCCTGAACCAGTTTTGCGACGCCGGTCCACAGCACTTTATCCAGACGATCGCCTTCATTGGCGGCGGCGAGTAAACGCTGCGCGCCAACGCTCTGCGGCTTCGCCTTACCAAAGGCAAAGCCACTTTCGTTAAGCTGTTTTTCGGCCGTGGCGCGGATGTGCTCCGCACGTTCCCAGGCTTCTTTTTCAGTTGTACCAAGAATCGGCCGGAACGAGATGTTGAAGTTAATTTCGCGGCCCTGTCTGGCGGCAGCGGCACGCACGTTGCGTACCGTCTCTTCCGCGCCTTTCAGCGGCTCGCCCCACAGCGCAAACACATCGGCATGGCGTGCTGCAACATCAATCGCCTCCTGCGACGATCCGCCAAAATAGATGGGCAGTTTATTCTGCAGCGGTTTGATGGCTGAGAACGCCTGCTCGGCCTGATAAAACCGGCCTTGATGATCGTACGGCTGCGCGGATTCGAGACTCTGCTTCAATACGGTGAGGAACTCATCGCTACGCGCATAGCGCTCGGCTTTATTGAGGAAGTCACCGTCGCGGCGCTGCTCGGCATCGCTGCCGCCGCTGATGATGTGCACCGCTAAGCGACCGTCGGTGAGGTGATCAAGCGAAGCCAGTTTGCGCGCCGCTAGCGTCGGCGAGACAAAGCCGGGACGATGCGCCAGCAAAAATTTCAGCGTCGAGGTGTGCGCCGCCGCGTGCGCGGTGACCAGAAAACCATCCGGCTGATCCGACCAATAGCCCACCAGAATACGATCAAAACCGGCGTCTTCATGCGCCCGCGCAAAACGCGCAATGTACTCTTTATCGAACAGCGGGCCGCTAGCCGGAATGATTTCGGAAGCGAGGCGGTGGCCTATCATGCCTAGGAATTGAATGCTCATGCGGTTCTCCTGAAGTGACGTCATGGAGAAAAACTACGGGCGCAGGCGGTGTGAACGGAAATTCAATATTGTGCAAAGGTTTTGCGTTTAACAGTGAAGCGGGTGATAGCGGGGGAAAAGCGGAAGCGACGCGGATTAGAACTGATGGAAATAATTAAGAACAGAAGGGCGAGCCGCAGCTCGCCCCGTATATCAGAAGGCCAACACCAGACCAGCGATAGCGGCTGACAGCACGCTCACCAGCGTTGAACCGTACAGCAGTTTCAGGCCGAAGCGTGAAACCACGTTACCTTGCTCTTCGTGCAGACCTTTAATCGCGCCCGCCACAATCCCGATAGAGGAGAAGTTAGCAAAGGAGACCAGGAACACCGAGAGAATACCTTCCGAGTGTGGCGACAGCTGACCGGCGATTTTCTGCAGATCCATCATTGCCACGAATTCGTTGGAAACCAGTTTGGTGGCCATGATGCTGCCCACCTGCAGCGCTTCGTGTGAAGGAACACCCATCACCCATGCAAATGGATAGAACACATAACCCAGCACGCCCTGGAAGCTGATGCCGAAAATCAGGTCGAACAGCGCGTTCAGACCGGTGATCAAGGCGATAAAACCAATCAGCATAGCGGCAACAATCATTGCAACTTTAAAACCGGCGAGGATGTATTCGCCCAGCATTTCGAAGAAGCTCTGGCCTTTATGCAGGTCCTGCAATTGCAGATCTTCTTCGCTATCCACGCGGTACGGGTTAATCAGCGACAGCACAATAAAGGTGCTGAACATGTTCAATACCAGCGCGGCCACCACATATTTTGGCTGCAGCATGGTCATGTAGGCGCCGACAATTGACATCGAAACCGTCGACATGGCAGTCGCTGCCATGGTGTACATACGGCGCTGTGACATTTTGCCAAGGATATCTTTGTAAGCGATGAAGTTTTCTGACTGTCCCAAAATCAGAGAGCTCACGGCGTTAAAGGATTCCAGTTTGCCCATACCGTTTACTTTGGACAGCACGGTACCAATGCCGCGAATCACCCACGGCAAGATGCGGAAATGCTGCAAAATACCGATTAACGCAGAGATGAAAATGATGGGGCAAAGCACGTTGAGGAAGAAGAAAGCGAGACCTTTTTCGCTCATATTGCCAAACACGAAGTTGGTGCCTTCGGCGGCATATTTGAGCAGATGATCAAAGAATCCTGCGAAGCCCTGCACAAAGCCGAGACCGATGGAGGAGTTCAGGAAGAACCAGGCCAGCAGAATTTCGATTACCAGAAGTTGAACGATATAACGAAGACGGATGCTTTTACGATCGTGGCTGACCAGCAAGGCCAGCACCGCTACCACCACTAGTGCTAAAAGAAAATGCAAAACATGGGACATGTCGGCTCCAAATTTGAGGAGGGTTGTATTTTGTTGCGTATTCTATGTAACGCGTTACTTAAAAACGAGATCAAAACCACATTATAAGTATTCGCTATCGCGTTTTTTCTCAGATAAGTCTGACCGCTCACAACCCTATTACAAATTCATCACAAGAAATATCCACAAAAACATTGTCTATAAAATAACCCAAGAGTAGAGTCTTTTGCGTTGCACTTGTTTTTAGCAAGAACTGACTTTACCGCAATATATAGCAATGGCTATACTTTATAGCACCATCTATTACTACAATAACTATAACCAAATTTCATCTGCCTTGAATGACCCTTAATCTGGACAGGTCAACAAGCATTAGGACAGGGTAAAACTATGCTAGAAAGCCGCACCGCCGAGCGCGCCGCTCGCGGAGCCAGAAAGATCAAACTCGCGCTGCTGGGCCCCGCCTTTATTGCGGCGATTGGCTACATCGATCCCGGCAACTTCGCGACCAACATTCAGGCCGGCGCCGCCTACGGCTACAAGCTGTTATGGGTGGTGGTGTGGGCCAACGTCATGGCGATGCTGATCCAGCTGATGTCCGCCAAGCTGGGCATTGCTACCGGCAAAAATCTTGCAGAACACATCCGCGATCGCTTCCCGCGCCCGGCGGTGTGGTTCTATTGGGTGCAGGCGGAAATCATCGCCATGGCCACCGATCTCGCTGAATTTATCGGCGCGGCGCTCGGCTTCAAGCTATTACTTGGCATTTCCCTGCTGCAGGGTGCGGTGTTAACCGGTATCGCGACCTACCTGATTCTGATGCTGCAAAGTCGCGGGCAGAAGCCGCTGGAACTGGTGATTGGCGGTCTGCTGCTGTTTGTAGCGGCGGCTTATATTGTGGAGCTGTTTTTCTCCCAGCCTAAAGTGAGTGAGCTGGTGGTTGGCATGGCGCTGCCATCGCTGCCAACATCGGATGCGGTATTCCTCGCTGCTGGTGTGTTAGGCGCCACCATTATGCCGCACGTGATTTATCTGCACTCGGCGCTGACGCAGCACGGCAATAAAGGCAGCAAGGCGCAACGTTACAGTTCAACCAAGCTGGATGTGGCTATCGCCATGACCATCGCTGGCTTTGTGAATCTGGCGATGATGGCCACCGCCGCCGCGGCGTTTCACTTTAGCGGTCACTCCAGCATCGTCGATCTCGATCAGGCATACCTAACGCTGCAACCGCTGTTGGGTGAAGCGGCAGCAATTGTGTTTGGTTTGAGTCTGGTGGCTGCCGGTCTCTCCTCAACCGTGGTTGGCACGCTGGCGGGACAAGTGGTGATGCAGGGCTTTATCCGTTTCCACATTCCGCTGTGGTTCCGCCGCACTATCACCATGTTGCCCTCTTTTATAGTAATTTGGGCGGGCTGGGATCCCACGCGCATTCTGGTAATGAGTCAGGTGCTGTTGAGTTTTGGTATCGCGCTGGCGCTGATTCCGCTGCTCTCCTTTACCGGCAACCGCGAATTGATGGGCGATGAGATGGTGAACTCGCGCCTGATGCAAAATGCCGGGCGGCTGATTGTGGTGCTGGTGATCGCCCTCAATCTCTATTTGCTGGTCGGCGAAGCGCTCGGTTGGTAACTGCCAGAGAAAAGAAAAATCCCGCCATTGTGCGGGATTTTATGTTTAGTGATGATGGTGATCGTGGTGACCTCGACGATCATCATGGCGATGATCGTGGCGGTGATGTTCACGACGTTCACGCTCATGCCAGCGGCGTTCGCGCTCACGTTCATAGGCGCGATGACGTTTCCACTCTTCGTGACGCCACCAGCGATGATCGTTGTACTGATAACGATCGTTCCACCAGCGCGGCTCGCGCCAGCGACCGCCGTCCCAGTAATTACCGTGACGATCGCGATCGCCGAGATGCAGCGTAACGCCCGGACCCAAATTGATGGTGGTGCTGTCGGCTTGTGCTGTGCTGATAGCCAATGGGGATAAGGTTGCCAGCAAGGCGGCAAACAAAATGGCACGTTTCATAACTTCTCCTTTTCAGTAGCTTATAACTGCCACCGTTGCGCTAGTTTGCCACATCGGACCAGGGAAGCCTTGAGAATCCGTCTGAAAACGCTGAGGGAAATCTGAAATGAGAATTTTCTGCTGCGGAAAACGCCCGACAAATGCCGGGCAGGTAAACGTTTACACTAAGATATTGTGGATAGCGTCGATCTCATCCTGGTTTAGTTCCGGCTGGCTCAACATCTCAACCGCATCATCAATTTGCGCGGTTTTACTGGCGCCAATCAGCACCGAGGTGACACGCGCATCGCGCAGCACCCAGCTCAGCGCCATCTGCGCCAGCTTCTGGCCGCGCTGTTGGGCAATCGCCTGCAGCTGACGCACTTTTTCCATCTTCTCTTGCGTCAGCTGGTTTTCATTCAGGAACTTACTGCCGCTGGCGATGCGCGAGTCTTGTGGAATACCCTGCAAATAGCGGTCGGTTAACACGCCTCCCGCCAGCGGCGAGAAGGCGATGCAACCAACGCCGTTGTCGCCCAGCACATCCAGTAAACCCTGCTCAGGCGTACGTTCAAACATCGAATAACGCGGCTGGTGGATCAGGAAAGGCGTGCCGAGATCGCGCAGAATCGCAATCGCTTCGGCGGCTTTGTCTGCCGGATAGTTGGAGATGGCGGCATACAGCGCTTTGCCCTGACGCACCACCTGATCCAGCGCACGCATGGTCTCTTCCAGCGGCGTTTCGGGATCGGGGCGGTGATGATAGAAGATATCAACGTACTCCAATCCCATGCGCTTCAGGCTTTGATCGAGACTGGAAATCAGATACTTGCGCGAACCCCAATCGCCGTATGGGCCGTCCCACATGGTGTAACCGGCTTTAGTTGAAATCACCAGCTCGTCGCGCAGTCCCTGAAAATCCTCGCGCAGAATGCGACCAAAGTTGGATTCCGCCGATCCCGGCGGCGGGCCGTAATTATTGGCGAGATCGAAATGGGTAATACCGCGATCGAAGGCGTGGCGGAGCAGTTCACGGCTGTTATCGACGCGCGTACTGTCGCCAAAGTTATGCCACAAACCCAGTGAAATCGCCGGTAACTTCAGGCCGCTACGGCCACTGCGGCGGTATTGCATCTGTTGATAACGTTCGGGATGGGGAAAAGCACTCATGCAGCGTTCCTGTCTCATAGGGGAGAAAGTGACATCAGCATATCAGTGTATGCGTTTACACTAAGGTGAAACGCGCCGAAGATCGCAACTTACAGAATTATCTGTCGTCGTAACGAATGCTTGCCACAAATCACCACGCCACGATGATGAATATCTCGCCAATTCAGCCACATCGCTAATACTCCTGATTATCCCCTTAACAAGGAGCTGTCGATGAAAAACCCGAACGTTGGCGATTATTTACTGCACCGATTACAGCAAGCTGGCATCCGTCATCTGTTCGGCGTGCCCGGCGATTACAACCTGCAATTTCTCGACAGCGTGATTGCGCATCCCGATATTGCCTGGGTTGGCTGTGCCAATGAACTGAATGCGGCGTATGCGGCGGATGGTTACGGGCGCTGCAACGGTGCGGCGGCACTGCTGACCACCTTTGGCGTCGGCGAGCTCAGCGCTATCAACGGCATCGCCGGCAGCTATGCCGAATATGTGCCGGTGATTCATATCGTTGGCGCGCCCGCCAGTCAGGCGCAACAGCAGGGCGATTGTGTGCACCATTCGCTGGGCGACGGCGATTTTGGTCACTTCCTGCGTATGGCGCAGGAAGTGAGTGTGGCATCGGCGGTGCTGACGGCGGAAAACGCAGTGACTGAGATTGATCGCGTTATCAGCGAGGCGCTAACGCAACATCGCCCCGGCTATTTATTGCTGGCGGTGGATGTGGCGGCGGCTGAGATTTCGCTATCAGAGGAAAAAGCCACAGCCGCAGATAACCATCAGCAGGTTGCCGTGGCCTTTGCCGATGCGGCAGAACGCTTGCTGGCACCGGCACAGCGCGTGGCGCTGTTGGCTGATTTCCTGGCCTCACGCTGGCAGTTGCAGCCGCAGCTTGAGGCGTTGCGCCAGCTGCGTGCGATTCCTGCCGCCACCTTGTTGATGGGCAAGGGCGTGCTGAACGAGCAGCAGCCGGGCTTCGTCGGTACGTACGCCGCGCAAGGCAGCAGCGATGCGGTGCGTCAGGCCATCGAAGATACCGACGTTACGCTGTGCGTCGGCGTGCGGTTTACCGACACCTTAACCACCGGCTTCACACAAAATCTGCCCGCCGAGCGCGTGATCGATCTGCAGCCGTTTCAGGCCACGGTCGCTGGCGAGGTGTTTGCGCCGTTGAGCATGCAGCAGGCGCTGGCGGCGCTGACGCCGATTTATCAGCGTCACTGCGCGCACTGGCGGCTGGCAGATGCGCCTGAGTGCGAGGAAAGTGAGCAAATTGCTGCGGCGGTAATCAGTCAGCAGGCATTCTGGCAGGCCATGCAGCGCTTCCTGCAACCCGGTGATATTATCCTTGCCGATCAAGGCACTGCGGCCTTTGGCGCGGCGGCGCTGCGTTTACCGCAGGATGCACAACTGTTGGTGCAACCGCTGTGGGGATCGATTGGCTATACTTTACCCGCCACTTTTGGTGCGCAAACCGCGCAGCCAGATCGGCGGGTCATCCTGATCATTGGCGATGGCTCTGCGCAGCTGACGATTCAGGAGTTAGGTTCGATGCTACGCGACGGTCAGCAGCCGATTATCTTCTTGATTAATAACGATGGTTATACCGTTGAGCGCGCGATTCACGGTGCTGAGCAACGTTACAATGATATCGCGCAATGGAACTGGACCGCGCTACCGCAGGCGCTGAGCCAGCACTGTGCGGCGCAAAGCTGGCGCGTCAGCGAAACGGTGCAACTCGACGCGGTGATGGAACAATTAATGCGGAATCGACGTCTGTCGCTGGTGGAAGTGGTGATGGACAAACAGGACTTGCCGCCGCTGCTGCGTAAGGTCACCGCCGCATTGCATCAGCGTAATAGTGGCTAAATTTCGGAAAGTTGCCGCTGGGAAGTCGGGCAGGTGATCGGTAGGCTGTGCAGCATCTTTGAATGGATTACGCCCATCGTGCAGGTGGGCGTTGTTGTTTTATTGGCAGGCTTTTATAGTGTCCTGCAATTGTTTATGACCCAAGCGGAGCAGCAGAAGAATGACAACATACGCCCTGGTCGGCGATGTGGGCGGTACCAATGCCCGTCTCGCATTGTGTGAGGTAGAAAACGGCGCTATCTCGCAAGCCCAAACTTTCTCAACATCAGACTACGACAATCTCGAAGCGGTGATTCGCCACTATCTGGACGAGCAAAAACAGGATATTAAGCACGCCTGTATCGCTATTGCCTGTCCGATTACCGGCGATTGGGTGGAGATGACCAACCACGATTGGGCGTTCTCGACCAAAGTGATGAAAGAGCATCTGGCGCTGGAAAGCCTGGAAATCATCAATGATTTCACCGCCGTTTCCATGGCGATTCCGATGCTGAGCGAACAGGAAGTGATTCAGTTTGGCGGTAGAGCGCCGGTTGAAGGCAAGCCTATCGCGATTTATGGTGCGGGTACCGGCCTCGGCGTCAGCCATTTAGTGCACGTGGATAAGCGCTGGATCAGCTTGCCGGGCGAGGGCGGTCACGTTGACTTCGCGCCAAATAGCGAAGAAGAGGGTGAAATTCTCGAAGTGCTGCGCGCGGAGATTGGCCACGTTTCGGCGGAACGCGTGCTGTCCGGTGCCGGTTTGGTCAATCTGTATCGCGCCATCGTGAAGTCTGATGAGCGTGAGCCAGAAAACCTCAAGCCTAAAGATGTTACCGAACGCGCATTAAAAGATACCTGCATTGATTGCCGTCGCGCGCTGTCGCTGTTCTGCGTGATTATGGGCCGTTTTGGCGGCAACCTGGCGCTGAATCTGGGCACCTTCGGCGGCGTTTATATCGCGGGCGGTATTGTGCCGCGCTTCCTCGATTTCTTTAAAGCCTCCGGTTTCCGCGCGGCATTTGAAGATAAAGGTCGCTTCCGCGATTACCTGGTCGATATTCCGGTATATATGATCACCCACGATCAGCCGGGCTTACTCGGCGCCGGTGCGCACCTGCGTCAGGTGTTGGGCCGCGAGCTGTAAACACGCAGGCGAGCGGCATCCGCCGTTCGCCTTATAATCTCATCAACTGCCGGAAGGCTTTCACCTTGCTGCGACTCACCGGCACCTGCGCATCCAGATCACGCAACTTCACCAAATAGGTATTGTTAAACCACGGCTCGATTTCACGAATCTTGCTCAGGTTGACGCAGTAAGAGCGATGGCAGCGGAAGAACTGCTGTTCCGGCAAACGGCTGCAAAACTCACTGATCACCATCGACATCACATAGGCTTCGCGCCGCGTATACACAAACGTCAACTTCTCGTGCGCCTCAACGTAATAGATCTCGTTGATATCGGTGACGATAATGCGTTCGTCTTTCACCAGATTGACGGTTTGTGGCGAGTTGGCCGCCGCGTTTTGTGGTTGCAACTGTTGTTGCGCGCTGGCTTCTAGTTTTTGCAGCATGGTCATGATGCGCGACTCATGATACGGCTTGAGAATGTAGTCAAACGCGTCCAGCTCAAATGCTTCAACCGCATGCTCTTTCCACGCGGTGATAAACACAATCAATGGCTTATGAGCAAACTGATTGATGTTTTGCGCCAGCAGCATGCCATCAAGCGAAGGAATGTTGATATCGAGGAAAATCACATCCACACGATGGTTCTGCAGATATTTCAGCACTTCCAGCCCATCATCAAAGCAGGCCTCAACGCTGATTTGGCTATGTTGCTGAATCATCCAGCTTAACTCTTGCTGGGCGAGAAATTCGTCTTCAACGATGATGGCTTTCACGTGGCGGTTTCCGTGGTGGGGCGCAGCGGGGCAGGCAGCCGCTGGCCATTCTTGCTAAGCGTAAAGGCGATTTCCGTGCCGGGATGATGGCGGGTGATGACCAAACCCTGGCCGGAGAGCAGCTTAACGCGATGATGCACATTCAGCAGACCAATTTTGTTGCCGGGCATCTCGTTTCGCGCCACGCGGCTCATCACATCATCGCTGATGCCATCACCGGTATCGCGCACCGCAACGCGCACCCGATCGCCTAAATCCTTCACGCTCAGCGTCACTACGCCTTTGCCGCGGCAAGGCTGAATGCCGTGCACAATCGCGTTCTCTACCAGCGGCTGAATCAGCAGGCTGGGCAGCGTGAAGTGCAGATCTTCATCCACGTCATAAATCATCGACAGCTTATCGCCGAAACGCGCCTGCTCAATCGCGATGTAATCCTTCACCTGCCACAACTCTTTCTTGATATCGATAAGCTCGTCATCGTTGAGTTCGAGGTTGTAACGCAGATAACGTGACAAATTGATCACCAACTGGCGCGCGGTGTCCGGATTAAGGCGAATCGAAGAGGAAATAGCATTCAGGGCGTTAAACAGGAAATGCGGGTTAATTTTGCTCTGCAGTGCGCGCAATTCTGCCTTGTTCGCCATCTCACGCAGCTGTTCAGCCCGCGAGACTTCCAGCTGGGTGGAGATGATTTGCGACAGCCCAATCGCCATCTCTTTCAGCGACCCGGTGATGCGATGCGCTCGGCGATAATAGATTTTTAGCGTGCCTGTCACTTCCCCTTTTTCCCAAAGGGGAATAACCAGCATCGAGTGAATATCTTTGGTGCGATGCGCCTCGTCGTTGTTCTTAATAATGATTTTACCGCTGGCGATCGCCTGCGCGGTGGTCGGGCTGATGGCATCATCGCCGTTGTGATAGTTCTGCTCGCCGTAACCGACATAGGCGAGAATCTGTTTGTTATTGGTGATGGCGACCGCATCGGCGTGAATGTCGGTGCGGATGATATCGCACACTTTATGCAGCGACTGGCTATCAACCTGGCGAAACAGCGGCAATGTTTTGTTGGCGATCTCCAGTGCTAGCTTGGCCTGACGCGCCGCAATCGCCTCTTTTTCACCTTCGACGCTCTGCACCAGCAGCACGATTAAACCGATGCTTGATGCGCCCAAAATCATCGGCAGCGCAATCTCGGACACGATCGCCAGTCCCAGCGTCATTGGCTTGGCCCACAGCACAATCAGCAGCATGGTCAGGCTTTCGCACAACATGCCGCCAAGAATACCGGCGCGCCAGCGCTGCTCTTTATTCACCCGGCGGTTGATCACGCCCGAAGCGATGCCAGCAATGATGCTGGTGATCAGGCAAGGCACCGCCGTGACGCCATCCATATCAATCAGATAGCGATGCAAACCGGCAATCACGCCGGTGGCGATGCCTACCCACGGACCAAACAGAATGCCGCCGGACATCACTGCAATCACGCGCACATTGAGCAGCGAGCCGTCGACGTTAATGCCTGACCAGGTGCTGAACAGCGCAAACAGCGAGAATATTGCCGTCACCACCAGTTTTTCGCGCACCGAATGCTCATCTTTTTGCAACAGCTGACGAAACACCCGCGTGCGCGTGAGGAAGAACAGACAGATCAGCATCAGCGCCGCGCGGTCAAAAACCGCCAGCAGCATGTCGAAGTGGGAAGGCAAGGGCATCTCTCAGGCAAGAAACGGGAGGCTATGATAAAAAATGTGGTCACGATCCGCCAGCCTCACGGCAATCTGCAGACCTTTCTCGTAGCCGGGATCAATTTTGAGCATGCCTGATCGCCATAAATAGCGACATCCGCCAAAAGAGGAAAACTTGAGTAACAAAAAGAGGATTAGCGAAAGCGTGCGCCGATCGCTGGTTGTCAATACGCCGGTTTGCTATGTTGCCGGATAAAAAGGGGAGCTTAGCCATGCAATTACTCACGCCACGTTTGTCCCTCAGTCGACTTCAACCTGAAGACTGGCGGATTTTCAAAGCGGTACATCAGGACCGCGCGACCATGACGTGGGTCAGTGAAATCCCGGATGAAAACGATATTCGTCAACGCTTTACTGAGCGTCTGGCGCCATGGCAGGCGAGCAGTTTTCATATGCTGTGTCTGGTGGCGCGCATCCGGGAAACCGGCGAGCCGATTGGCCTGTTTGGCTGTAGCGCCGAGTGGCATCCTTATCGTCAGGCCGAAGTGGGTTACATGCTGCGTGCGGCGTTTACCGGAATGGGTTATGGCAGTGAAGCGCTCGACGCGCTGTGCCAGTTTTTGCTACAGGCAGAATTTCATAAGCTGAAAGCGATGGTGATTGAGGGGAATTGGCCGTCGCGCCGCATTCTTGAGAAGAATGGTTTCGTCCTTGAGGGTACGCTGCGGGATAATTATCTGCTAAACGGCCAATGGGTAAGCGATTGGGTGTTTGGCCGCCTGAATCCGCAACATTAAAAAAATTTCCGTCTGCTCTCGACAATCTTGTTATCAGCGCGTTATGTTCTTGATGCGGTCACCACAGTGACCCACGTCGCTCGGACGGTCCGGGCGCTAACGTAAACCAGAGGACATCATGGCTGATAACAGCACACCCCGTCGTTTCTCGCGTATTGAACGCCTTCCCCCGTATGTTTTTAACATTACCGCTGAATTGAAGATGGCTGCGCGTCGGCGCGGCGAAGACATCATCGATTTTTCGATGGGCAATCCGGATGGCCCCACGCCGCCGCACATCGTCGAAAAGCTCTGCCAGGTAGCGCAGCGCGAAGACACGCACGGTTACTCAACCTCGAAAGGTATTCCCCGTTTGCGTCGCGCGATTTCGCGCTGGTACGCAGATCGTTATCAGGTGGAGATCGATCCGGAATCGGAGGCGATTGTCACCATCGGCTCCAAAGAGGGTTTGGCGCACTTGATGCTGGCCACGCTCGACCACGGCGACACCGTGCTGGTGCCAAACCCCAGCTATCCGATTCACATTTACGGCGCGGTGATTGCCGGCGCGCAGGTGCGTTCTGTTCCGCTGGTAGCGGGCGTTGATTTCTTCAACGAGCTGGAGCGGGCGATTCGCGAAAGCTATCCCAAACCGAAAATGATGATTCTCGGCTTCCCGTCGAACCCTACAGCGCAATGCGTTGAGCTCGACTTCTTTGAGCGCGTCATCACGCTGGCGAAGCAGTACAACGTGCTGGTCATCCACGATCTCGCCTACGCTGATATCACCTACGATGGCTGGAAAGCGCCGTCGATTATGCAGGTGCCAGGCGCGCGTGATGTGGCGGTAGAATTCTTTACCCTGTCGAAAAGCTACAACATGGCGGGCTGGCGCATCGGCTTTATGGTCGGTAACAAAGAGCTGGTCTCCGCGCTGGCGCGCATCAAAAGTTATCACGATTACGGCACCTTCACGCCACTGCAGGTCGCGGCGATTGCGGCGCTGGAAGGCGATCAACAGTGCGTGCGCGATATTGCTGAACAGTACAAACGCCGTCGTGATGTCTTGGTGAAAGGCCTGCACGAAGCGGGCTGGATGGTCGATCTGCCGAAGGCGTCGATGTACGTCTGGGCGAAAATTCCCGATCACTACGCGCATCTCGGCTCGCTGGAGTTCGCCAAATTACTGATGCAGGAGGCCAAAGTGTGCGTCTCGCCGGGCGTCGGTTTCGGTGATTACGGGGATACCCACGTGCGTTTCGCGCTGATTGAAAACAGCGATCGTATTCGTCAGGCGGTGCGGGGGATTAAATCGATGTTCCGTGCCGATGGCATTTTGCCGGGAACGGTGAAAGCGCTGGAAGAAGAAGAGGAATAACCATTAAGTGGGGCGACTCAGCGTCGCCCCGCCTGGCGGCTCTACAGCATCAGTACAAAAGTACCGACCCAAAGCAACAGGAAGAAAGAAATTCCCATCAAAGCGTATCTCACAAAACAACTCCTCTGAGCGGCTACCCGGCGGGCGATCCCAAACCCGCGTAACCCGAACAGAATAAGAGAAAGGTGGAGTTCATCATCGCTACACGCTTTCTTCTCAGGTCGCTCCGGGCAAGCCCGGAACAGGATCGAGGGCTAATTTACGCGGAATTGTCCCAAAAATAAATAGGCCGCTTCTGAGATATCGCTCACATTTTCAGCGGGTCTCAATCTCCGGTATCGCCGACATTCCCACGCGCAGTTTTGCCAGATCCGGCTGGTTCTCATCGAGCACAATTTTCACCGGTAAACGCTGTACCACTTTGGTGTAATTGCCGGTGGCGTTGTCCGGCGAAATGGCGGAAAAGGTCGCGCCCGTAGCTGGAGCAATGCTGTCGACGTGACCGCTAAATACCTTGCCCGGCAAGGCATCCACCTTCACGCTCACTTTCTGCCCTTGCTGCACATCCGCCAGCTGCGTTTCCAGATAATTAGCGGTGATATAGGTTTGCTGCAGCGGCACCACCGCCAGCAAACGCGTGCCTGCGCTAACGTAGGCGCCGAGGCGCACCGAACGCTGACCGACCATGCCATCCACCGGCGCCACAATCCGCGTGTAGGAAAGATTGAGCTGCGCCTGATCGACGCTGGCCTGCGCGGCAGCGACATCGGCAGCGGCCTGACGCACCGCAGCTTGTAGCACGCCAACTTGCTTGACGGCGGAAGCTAGCGCCGCTTCGCTCTGGCGGACGGTAGCCGAAGCGGATCGCTGCGTTGAGTTGGCTTTTTGCTGATCGTCTGCGGCGATGGTGCCACTTTTATACAGCTGGTTGTAACGCGCGGCGCTTTGTCCGGCGTACTGCGCTGAAGCCTGGCTCGCCGCTAACGTGGCCTTCGCCTGGTCGATAGTGGATTGCTGCTGTTCCAGCTGCGCCTGGCTACTCAAACGCTTCGCCTCGCTGACCTGCAAATTGGCCTGCGCGGTCTCTAACGCCACGCGGTAATCGCGATCGTCGAGTGTCGCCAGCAGTTCGCCGGCCTTTACGCGCTGGT
This sequence comes from Pantoea sp. y20, assembly GCF_054903455.1. Taxonomy (NCBI): domain Bacteria; kingdom Pseudomonadati; phylum Pseudomonadota; class Gammaproteobacteria; order Enterobacterales; family Erwiniaceae; genus Pantoea; species Pantoea sp. y20. The sequence goes on along the minus strand of NZ_CM142816.1, from coordinate 2,951,597 downwards.
TGTCTTGCACGTTGACGCTGGCGATGTAGCCGGAAACTTTCGGCGCAACCAGCGTATAATCGGCATTCACATAGGCATCGGTGGTGCGGTGATCGTTGCCGGTCATCGATGACCAGACAAAAAAGGCCATCGCTAATAACACCAGTAATAAGGCGCTCAACAGCACCGTTCTCTTCAAAGCAAAAGCTTGCATATCAATTATCTCGACGTCGTCGTAACAGGTTGAATCAGTGTTTGTGGTGGCCAGACGCGTTTTGGCAGCCAGGCGGTTAACAGTACAAGCAGGGCGGCGAAGGCAATCAGCATCTGGTAGCAATCACTCAGGCTCAGCACCATCGCCTGCTGTTTTAGCAAGGTGGCGAAGCCGCTGAGGTTCTCCGCGCTGCTGGCGCTGCCGTCCGGCAGCAATGGCATGCTGCTGCTGGATTGTGCGCTGTTCGGTGCCGTCATCAGCCATGAACGGCTGGCGGCGCTATCGACCAGCACGTTGGAGTGGAATTTTTCACGGTGGCTGATAAACCATTCCACCAGCGTGCTGGCGGCGATGCTGGAGAAACCGCGCACCGTGTTGAACATCGCCGAGGCAAAGGGGCCTTCTGGTGGTGCAACCACACTGGTGGCACTCATCAGCACCGGCAAAATCACCATGGGCTGGCCGAACGCCTGCAAAATCTGAATCAGCCAGAAATTCTGCCGCGCCCAATCGGTGGTGATGTGCATGCCCATCAGGCAGGACGTCACCAACAGCGCTACGCCCGCTGTCAACATCCAGCGGCAATCCACCCAGCGAATATTCAGTAGCGCGGCAACAAAAGGCGCGATCAGCAACTGCGGCAATCCGATGGTCAACGCCAGCGGGGCGAACTGCAGCGTGCGGAAGCCTTGCACCTGCGCCAGATAGGCCGACGGCAGCGCCGAACCTGACAGCGACAGAATCAGCACGCCCGCCAGCACCAGCAAGCCGTGCGCGAGATTGCGCCGCCCCAGCATCTGCAATTTGAACAGCGGTAGCGGATGAAACCATTCATTAATAAAGAACACAGTCAGCAACGCCAGCGCGCTGAATAATAGGCCGCAGAATAACGGCGATTCGAGCCAGTCGAGTCGCTCGCCCTGCGTCAGCGCCAGAATCAGCAGCGCCATACCCGAACAGCCGGTCAGCATGCCGAACAGGTCGATCTGTTTAAAACGCTCAAGGCGCAGCGGATCCTGCGGCAAACCCCAGCTAATCAGCAGCATGGCAATCAGCATGGCGGGCACCACTTGCCAGAAGACAAACAGCCAGCTGACGTCATCGGTCCAGAACGCCGCCAGCGAAGCGGCCATATTCGGACCGAAGGTGGCGGTCAGCGCATATCCGGCTAAACCGTATAATTTGATCGGCGGCGGAAGAAAGCGCAGCGCAACGGTCATCAGCATTGGCGGCAGCGCGCCGCCAAATAACCCCTGCACCACGCGCAAGGCGATAAACAGCGTGGCGTTAGGCATCAGCGGCAGCAGCAGACCGCTCAGCATAAAACCAGCGGAGACGGTGAGCGCAAAGCGGCGCAGCGAAAAGGTGACGGCGAACCAGGGCGCAATCATCATTGCCGCCACTTCAGCGGCCTGATACGCGGAAATGATCCAGCTGCCTTGATCGTAACTGATGCCGATGGCAGCGCGGATATCGGCTAACGCGATATCGGTGACGCGATCGTTTAATCCCGATGTGAGCGCGGCAATCAGCACGCCAACCAATCCCAGCGCCAGGCGCAGAGTAAACGGATGGGGGGCCGGAGCCGCAATGGGCTGGGCGTTCATAGCAGGCTTCTCGTTATAATGTTGGTGCAGTGTATTGCGATGTGATACAGATGGTATCTTACATATCGATATGCTGTATTGCAATGTGATACAGGGTGTAAAAGTGCGATCATTCGCGTTAAAGTAGGGCAGGCCAAAAAGGAACGCATCATGGTTGAACTTCCCTCAAGCCGTGAGGATGAAAAAGCGGGTGGCATTCAGGTCATCGCGCGTGCGGCAAAAATTCTGAACGCGCTGGGTGAGCATCCCGGCGGCATGAGTTTGGGTGAAATTGCGCAGGTGGTTGATCTGCCGCGCTCGACGGTGCAGCGCATTATTGGTGCGCTGGACAGCGCACAGCTGGTGCGCAGCAGTGGTGCCGGCGGGTTACGTCTTGGTCCGGCGCTGCTCAAGCTGATCTCCAGCGTGCACAGTGACGTGGTGGAAATCGTGCGTCCATTCCTCGAACAACTCTCTGCAGAGATTAATGAAACGGTATCGCTGGCGCGGGCCAGCGGCACGCAGCTGGCGATCGTGCATTATGTGGTGGCCTCGCGCGAACTGCGCGTGGTGCCGCGCATCGGGCTGAATCTGCCGCTTTACAGCACATCGGGCGGCCGCGCGTTGCTGGCGCTGGAGAGCGATGAAGATGTGCGCGTGATGGTGGGCGAAGCCTATAAAGAGTTAACCGAGATGACGGTGAAAACGCTGCCGCAATTGCTGGAGCTGATTGCCGAGGTACGCGCCAGCGGATTGGCGATTGATCGCGGTGAGACGCTGGAGGGCATTTCGACCATGGCGGTCGCCATTGATACGCTGTTTGGCCGCTTCTCCATCTCATTACTGGTGCCGACCGCGCGTTTTCATAAGCAGGAAGCGCATTATCGTGAGCAAATCATCAAGTGCAAAGACGCCTTGATTCGTGAAATTGGCAAAATGACCGCTGTGGAAGGATAACCAACTGATGAAAACTTTGCTGATGGCCATCGATAACTCTCCGGTGGCGGAAAAAGTGATTGCGTTGACCATTGAACAAGCGCTGGCGCATCAGGCACAGGTCACGGTGCTGTGCTGCGTTGATCCCGCATACTCCTCCTGCAATCAACCGATAGAGATTGATGCCGGTGAAGATCCGGATGATTTTGTGGCGGCGAAAGATGAACAGAACACCGCCGAAATGGTGGTGCGCCACGCGCTGGCGCCGCTTTTGCGTGCGGGCGTGGCGGCAAAGGGTTTGATTCTGGCGGGGGAAGCGGCGGAAACCATTGTGGCGCAATCCACACTTTTGCATGCCAGCATGATCATCATGGGACGCCGTCATCTGTCGCCGTTTAATCGTCTGCTGAAAGGTTCGGTCAGCGCTGCGGTGATTGAACGCGCCAATTGCCCCGTTTTAATTGATGTGCGTAAGGATTAACCCCGCTCGATGCTCTCGCTTTTTCCGATTACGCTAGCGGCGTTCGCGCTGCTGGCGATCATTATTATTCTGCTGGTGCGCACCACCTCGCTGCGACTGTGGCAAGGCGTGCTGTTATTTATCTTGCCGCTAATACTGGCGAATTTACTGTGGTTCAGCTGGCTTCATCCACGTCAGGAGCGGCAGGCGCTGATGGAAGAGGTCGCAACCCAACTCAGCCTTGCGCCCGGTTATCGTCTGCTAAAAATTCAGGAACCCGCATTGTGGCAGTTGCTTAATCGCGAGCTGCTGCATAAACGGCTGGAAGGTGTTCCCGCCAATCAGGCGCTGGGGGATATGCGCGGCTGGTTGATGGATCTGGTTAATCAGCGTCTGACGCGCGCCAGCGATGCGGCGATCATTGATTACATCCGCGTCTCGGTCGAGGAGATGCGGGCGTTGCAGCAGCAGGAACCGCAGCGCTGCTTCCGTTTCCTCTATCCGCAGGTGAATGGCGGCGTCAATTTGCAACAGGTGTTGTCACCGGAACTGAATCAGCGCGATGCGCAAGCACTCGAAACGCTGCTGCAGCAAAGTACCGGCAATGAACAGCCGCTGGATCAGGCTGCGGCGCAGCGCGATTTACAAAGCGTGGTGGAAAAACTGTATGGCAAGTGGGGCGATCGGCTGCAACAGCTGAATATGCCGGCGGATACCGCGGTTGATCGCGGCGCAATGTGCGCGATGTCGATTGATCTCTATAGCGGCATTCTCGCATTGCCTGACAAACAAGCGGCCAATCTTTTACGTAAGATGGTCAGCCTGACCGGTTAGCAGGCAAAAAAAAAGCCCGCTCAGCGCGGGCATGAAGGTCATTATCAGTATGTTTATTATTAATTCACCTGGTGTGGTGCAGACTTCGTTTTGTCTGAACAGATAATCGCACCCTTACCTTGATAAGTGAAACCGTTTGGTTTTATCGATTTGATTGGCGAAAGCTTCACTAATCCCGGACATTTCGCGCTTTATTCCTATAGATAAGCGCGGCGTTGCCTTTTAGACTGCTACGCTCAAGAGGAAACCCTAATGAAAAAAATGCTTATTAGCGCATTGGCGCTTTTTATGTTGGCGGGTTGTAGCGTCAGCAAACCAGGAGGATTTGAGCGTGTTGATGAAGATACCAGCTCAAATACCGTGCAGTATCGTTACGATCCGCACACGCTGAATAAAGACGCAATGGAGATCGACCTTGCGAATTATTGCAGCCAGCGTGGATTTGATAAGGTGGAATCACTGCCGTCGCAAAATAGCCATTTGCCCGGACTTAAGAAAGCCTGGTATCAATGTAATTACGCGGTAAAAAGCTAAAAAAATAGGGCGGGATAATTTCCCGCCCTTTTTATTTTCTTATTATTTGCTGTGTGTGCTTTGCCCAACTATCTGCGGTGTCCATGACCGCCGTGCCCATGATGCCAGCCGCCACCACCACCATGATGGCCCCAGCCTGGGCCGCCGCCTCCACGATGATGATCGATAATACAGCCACTCAACATCGTCATAATGGCTACAACCGATGCAAGCTTAATTACTTTCTTCATGGAGAGTCCTCCTCTGTTCCAATGACGCCAGATTACAGGGGAATAGTGGAGTGAAGATGCAGGAAATGTAGAGTTATTACGGAATGTATTACGGAGTGTGTCAATTAAATGCTAAAAAAGTCGCGGGGTAAAATAAACCAATCGGAATAAGCTGAATGCCTGATAATAATAACGAGATTACTCCGAAAGGCAAGGCTTAATAATAGTGGTTCTCAATTAACGTTTTATTGTGGATCAATTGTGGAGAAATGGGATACCGCATATTCATGCGGCATCCCAGCGAACTTAATTATGCAGTAAAGGTTCTGCCACGTTTTGGCGATTTGGCAGACGGATGCTCAGCGACAACACCAGCGAAATCACCAGCAAGGTCATAATCAGGCTGAAGGTGACGGTGAAGCCGCCAAAGGCGGAAGCAACCAGCGAACCCAGCACGCTGCCGATACCGAAGCCCAGGTAAATCAGACCATAGTTTTTGGTCAGGTTGTTCAGGCCAAAGAAATCGCTGACCAGCGATGGGAACACGGTAATGGTGCCGCCGAAGCTGAAGGCCACGCAGGCTAAGGAGAGGAAGAAGCTCGATTCACTCATATGGGTGAACAGCAAAATGCTCATGCCCACCAGCGAGACGATTTGCGCCAGCGTAATCACGCGGATGCGCGCCATTTTATCCGATAGCACGCCAAGAATCAGACGGCCGCTGAGGTTGGCAATCGCAATCACCGTGACCGCATTGGCGGCGGTTTGCGCGCTCAGATGCACCATGCCTTCACCGATATCTTTCGCCACGCCAATCACGTACAGGCCGCTCATGCAGGCAGTCAGGAACATCAGCGCCAGCATCCAGTACTGCGGTAAACGCACCGATTGCGCCAGCGTGTAATCTTTGGCTTCCAGCTGCGTATTACCTCTGTTCTTCTGCATCGGTGCGTCACGCATCAGCAACGCGCCGACAATAATCATGCTCATCGCCAGCACGCCCCAGATCATGAAGGTATTCTCCAGACCTTGTGCGCTCAGCAGTGCGCCGCAGATGAATTTAAAGCCGAGGCTGCCCAAACCGTACGCACCAATCGAGCAGGCGGAAATGAGCCCTTTGCGCTCCGGGAACCACTTCACGCAGTTAGAGAGCGTCATCAGATAACCGGCGCCATCGGCCAATCCCACCAGAATCCCCGCGCTGAGGTAGAGCATCATCAGATTATCGGCATGCGCGGTCAGCCAGAAACCTACCGCCATCAGCATGCCCGCACCGATGGTGACGTTGCGCACGCCAAAGCGCTCCTGCAATTTCCCGGCAAGCGATGACGCAATCGCCAGGCCAAGACTGAGTAAACCGAACGAGAAAGCCACTTCACTGATCGGCGCATTCAGCTTATTTGCCAGCGGGCCGTTAAACAGGCTCCAGGTATAAACCGAGCCCAAAGCGAACTGGGTGATAATAGTGCCGATAAGGGTGAGCATGCGGGTACGTTGGTCATTCGCGGGGGTTGCTGTTGTCATTTTTATCTCTCACTCGAGAAAGCGGAATCTGTGGAGATAATAAATTGCTCTCGCGCGTGCGGGAGATGCAGAGGCGTGAATGAACCGGATGGTGGAACGAAATGCAGTAAAGCGGGTATGAATGGCATTGTGATGACAGTAAGTGATGTCATTTAAGCCGTAGCGGTTGCTACGGGTAACCATCTGTAAGTGTTTGTATCGATCGCGCCATATCGCCTGCAAAGTTGTGGATGTTTGCCAGGCTTAGAATTCATTCAAAAGGAGGAAATATGAAAGACCGAACATATGAATCCGCGTCAAATGAGGATGAGGTTTGCTGCATTATCGGTCAGGCGGTGATCGAGTTAAGCGATGAGCATCAACCAGTGAATAAATCCACGTTGTCGCTGAAATTACTGGCAATGGCCGACCGCGACAAAGATGATGAACGCGTCCTGCTTTACTGGATTGCCAGAAAAGCCATAACTAAACCTCACCAGCTCAATATCGGCGTTCAGGGCTGGCGTTAGAGGAACAAAAGAGCGGGCGCAATGCCCGCTCTCGTTATTTATGCAGTCCGTAATCGGCCCATCGTCGGCCAGCGTACAAACATCACCATGTTCCCCGCCAGAATCATCACCAATCCGATAATCGCATTACTATGCCAGTGATAACCTTCATAAAGCGTGGAGAGCGTTAGCGCCACCAGCGGGAACAGCAAAGTACTGTAAGCGGCCTGACTGGCACCAATACGGCCCACCAGCGTGAAATAGGCGCCAAATCCCACGACCGAACCAAATATCGCCAGGTAGCTCATCGCGCCTAACCATTGCATATTCAGCGCTGGCGCCAGCGAATCGCCGTTAATTAATGCCAGTGCGGCCATCACCAAAGCGCCATACAGCATCGCGTAGCTATTGGTGGTCAACACATCACGCTGACGGCGTTGATGGCGCAGCGAAATCATATTGCCGAAGGAGAAGCCCAGCGTGCCAAGCGCGCTGAGGCCCACGCCCCACAGCAACTGTGGAGCCGGATGCGCCGCCTGAATATCATTCCAGAACAGTGCGACAATACCGCCCAGGCCAAGCACCGCCGCTGGCAACAGGCGAAACGATGGACGCTGACGGAAGAAGATCCAGCTGTTAAGCGCGTTATACAGCACGGCCATCGAGAATATCACCGACTCGAGTCCGCTGCTGATCCACGCGGCAGCATGATAGAAGCAGACAAAGTTGAAGCCAAACACGCAGCAGCCCTGCAGCAGACAAAACAGATGATCGCGCTTATCCAACGTTCGTAGCCGATGCAGCAGTTTGAGGATCACCAGCATCACCAGCGACGCCAGTAAGAAACGCCAAAATACCGCCACCAAAACGGGCGTATCGCCCGCTTCCTGCTGCAGGAAAATGGCAATCCAGGTGGTTCCCCAAATCATCACCACGGCAAGGTATAACATCACATTCATAACGCACTCTCCGACATAATCTGGCCCGCAGTGTGGCGTGAAAAGCAACCTGCGGCTTGCACGTTTTTGCGCGGCAATTGCAAAATCTTGCGCTTTTTACTTCTGTGTCCGGCTGTGACCTGTTTTCTGTCTGCGGAGATCCGTACACTGGGCGCTCATGAACTTCGAGTGATATGAACCATGGCCGATTACCAGACCTTCAACATGCTGCAGCGCCACAAAGCGCAGCTGCGCGACAGTGTGCAGTTGTCGAGCGGCATTAAGCTGGCGGCCTGGTTTAACAGCGGCGATCGCGTCACCAATCTTAGCGATCATCATACGCTGAGCCTGTATACCGCAGACGGCTATGAAACCTGGCATAAAACCCAAAACGGCTGGCGCAACGGCGGCGGCCCGGATCGCTTTTGCCTGATGCCCAGCGGGGTAGAATCGGTGTGGGATATTCGCGCCGATTTGTCGTTTGTGCATCTCTATTGCACCGACGAACATCTGCGGCATTTGGGCGAGCAGATTTGGGATCGCAGTCCGTCGCAGCTTAATCTGCATGAAAAGATCTTCGCGGCGGACGATCGCATCACTCAACTATATCGCCACTTCTTGCTGAGCACCGACTGGCAACAGCCGGCGAACCAATTGATGCTCAGCAGCGCATCAACGTTGCTGATGACGCATCTGCTGCAACGCTACAGCGATGTGCAATGGCAAGCGCCGCAGGTGCGTGGCGGACTGGCGCCCGCCGTGTTGCGGCGAGTCATGGCGTATATTGATGCGCAGCTCGATCAGCCATTAACGCTGGCGCAACTGGCAGCTGAAGCGGCGCTGAGCGAATACCATTTTGCCCGCATGTTCCGCAGCAGCTTTGGCGAGGCCCCGCATCAATATGTGATGCGCCGCCGCATGGATGCGGCGCTGCAGCTGCTGAAATTCAGCCGTTTACCGCTAACAGAAATCGCACTGCGCTGCGGTTTTCACTCCTCGAGTCACTTCAGTAACCGCTTCCGTCAGCTGCATGGCGTGACGCCATCGGCATGGCGCCAAGATCACGTCTAATTACGATCTCACTTTTAAAACGTTGTAATCGGCTGCAAGAACCCCTGTTTTTTTCTGAACACACCTCTCAATTAGGCATTCTCACACTCAGTGAGGCATTTTTTCGATGGATTTCGGAGTAGGATGCTTTGCAGGAAATTCAATCTATCCCATTGATTAAAATAACAAGTTACGAGAAGCCATAATTATGGAAAAGCGCGTGTCAAAGCTGGAAGCGGATATTCATGAAATGAAAATGGATATCGCGGTGATCAAATCGAATTACGTCACCAAAAGCGATCTTTATCAGGAGATCGGCAAAGTGCATCAGGATATTGGGAGAATTCATCAGGAGTTGAGCAAACAGACAAAATGGATAGTCGCGGGGATGCTGAGTACCGCAGGTATGACGCTGGCACTGGCTCGCTGGTTGTTTTGAGTGAATTGATGATCAAGGAGTGAACATGGAAAAGCGCGTTTCAAAGCTTGAAGCGGATATCGACGATATCAAAACCGATATGGCGCTGATGAAAACGGATATTGCGGAGATTAAATCGAACTACGCCACTAAAAGCGATCTTCATCAGGCGATAAATCAACAAACGAAATGGATTGTGGCGGGAATAATGAGCACCGCTGGACTGACACTTGCTCTGGCGAGATGGCTGTTTTAGGCGGGAGAACGATGAAAATCTGGTGTCCCCTGCAGGAATCGAACCTGCAACTAGCCCTTAGGAGGGGCTCGTTATATCCATTTAACTAAGGAGACGCCGGGCGCGCAGTATAGCGCACCGCGAACCTGATTTTAACTATGCAGCGGTTGTTTGCTCAATCTATCAGCAATTTAAGACCAGGCTTACGCCTGTTTTTGCTTCTCTTTCCGCTTCTGTTCCGCACGCGCTTTGGCTTTCGCCGCTTCACTCATATCGTTACGAATCTGCGCATGGCTGATCAACGCAAATATCAGCGTACCGCCCGTGATGTTGCCAAGCAGCGTAGGCAAGGCAAATGGCCAAAAGAATTCGTACCACGGCAGCGTGCCCGCAAACACCAGATACAGCACCTCGACTGAACCGACCACGATATGCGCTAAATCACCTAACGCCACCAGCCAGGTCATCATCACAATCACTACAATCTTTGCGCCACCCGCATACGGGAACATCCATACCATGGTGGCGATAATCCAGCCTGATATCACCGCATTAGCGAACATTTCGCTTGGGGAGTTCACCATCACTTTTTCACTGATGGCGGTAAAGGCCTGACGCGTCGCATCGTCGAATATTGGCATATGATTAAAGGCCAGCGCCCCCAATGCAGTGCCAATCAGATTGCCGAGCAGCACCACGCACCAGAGCCGTAACAGCAGCGCAAAGTTGCTGCCGGTCGGTTTGTGCATCACCGGCAAAACGGCGGTAACGGTATTCTCGGTAAACAGTTGCTGGCGCGCCATAATCACGATGACAAAGCCAAAGGTATAACCCAAATTTTCCAGTAAAAATGCGCCCGGCACGCCTTTAAGATGGACCTGAAAAATGCCTTTCGCCATCAGCGAAGCGCTCATTGACAGTCCCGCCGCAACCGCGGACCAGAGCAGCGCCATGCCGTCACGCTCGAGTTCTTTTTCCCCATCCTGGCGTATCTCTTCATGAATCGCCGCAGCCTGCGAGGGCAGGGCATCTTCATCGACTTCTATCTCCTTGCCTTGCTCCTTCTCATCACTCTCTACATCGTTGTCACTGTTTGAAATCGATGGTGATTGTTTCATGTTTTCCTCAGGTGATAATGCCATTGCGTCATAAGCGTAGCTGGTTTTTGCAAGGTCGATTTGTTACGAAGATTCAAATTAAGAGTAACGAAATTTTAACTGAGTTGGATTTTTGAGCAATTTGTTGATCTGGGGCGCACGAATACCCCATTTGGGGTAAGTGGGAGCCAGCTCACAGACTTCGGCCCACAGATTCAATGTGGTATTATCCCCGCCTCATTCATTGCCGCGATTCTCCCTTCTATGCTCGAAGTCATTAATCTCTCATGCGTTCGTGATGAGCGAACCTTGTTTCATGGGTTGAGCTTCCGCGTGCAACCGGGTGACATTGTGCAAATTGAAGGGCCAAACGGAGCCGGGAAAACTTCGCTGTTGCGCCTGCTGGCCGGATTAAGCCGGGCGGAAGAGGGCGACGTAACGTGGCAGTCACAGCCCCTTCGTCAACAGCGCGAAGTATGGCAACAAAATCTGCTCTATCTTGGCCATCACCCCGGCGTGAAATCGGTACTCTCACCGCTAGAGAACCTGCATTTCTGGCACGGTAGCAGCAAAGAAGACGCGATTTTTGCTGCGCTCGAGCAGGTCGATCTGCTGGGTTTTGAAGAGGTGCCGGTGGCACAACTCTCCGCCGGACAGCAGCGGCGCGTGGCATTAGCACGCTTATGGCTTAGCCCAGCGTCGATATGGATCCTCGATGAACCCTTAACCGCCATCGATAAAGGCGGTGTGGAAAAATTAATGGCGCGATTCGTCAGCCATGCCGATAACGGCGGAGCGGTGATTCTGACCACGCATCAGGATCTGCCCGATCACAGCGCGCGCGTGCGTAAAATTCGTCTTACTTCGGAGTGGGCTTGATGTTAGGCCGGGTCATTCAGCGTGAATTAAAAATCGCCTTTCGTAGCGGCGGGGAAGTGATCAATCCGCTGTGGTTTTTCCTGATTGTTATCACGCTGTTTCCGTTAGGTATCGGACCGGAGCCACAGCAGCTGGCGCGGATTGCGCCGGGCGTGGCGTGGGTTGCCGCGTTACTCGCCTCATTGCTGGCGCTGGAACGGCTGTTTCGTGACGATTTTCTTGATGGTTCGCTTGAGCAACTACTTCTGTTGCCGACGCCGCTGCCGATCACGGTGCTGGGCAAAGTGATTGCGCACTGGCTGATTACCGGGCTACCGCTGATTTTATTGTCGCCGCTGGCGGCATTGTTGCTGTCGCTGGATTTTGCCGGCTGGCGCGCGATGGCATTGACGTTATTACTTGGCACGCCAACGCTGAGTTTTCTCGGCGCGATTGGTACCGGATTAACCGTTGGGTTGCGGCGCGGCGGCGTATTACTGAGTTTGCTGGTATTGCCGTTGTCGATACCGGTTTTGATATTTGCCAGCGCGGCGATTGATGCCGCCGCAATGGGATTGCCGATCGGGGGTTATCTGGCGATTCTTGGCGCGATGCTGGCGGTAAGCGCAACGCTGTCGCCGTTCGCGACGGCAGCGGCCTTGCGTATCAGTCTGCATTAATTCGTGCCGCCCCAGAGCGGTCGAAACCTGAATTCTCTTTATTGTGAGCTATGCAAAATGTGGAAATGGTTACACCAGTGGGCAAAGCCTGAGCGGCTTTACCAGCTATGCGGTCGCTTTATTCCGTGGTTCGCGGTGCTGGGTGTTGGCACGCTGTTACTCGGTTGGGTCTGGGGATTCGGCTTTGCACCGGCGGATTATCAGCAGGGCAACAGCTTCCGGATTATGTACATTCATGTGCCTGCAGCGATGTGGTCGATGGGCGTGTATGCATCAATGGCTATTGCGGCATTTATCGGCCTGGTGTGGCAGATGAAGATGGCCGATCTGGTCTCAGCGGCGATGGCGCCGATTGGCGCGGTGTTCACCTTTATCGCGCTGATTACCGGTTCCGCTTGGGGTAAACCGATGTGGGGAACCTGGTGGATCTGGGATGCACGCCTGACATCTGAGCTGGTGCTGCTGTTCCTCTATATGGGCGTTATCGCGCTGTATCACTCCTTTGAAGACCGCCGCACCGCCGGGCGCGCCGCCGGCATTTTGATTCTGGTTGGCGTGGTTAATCTGCCGATCATTCACTTCTCGGTGCAATGGTGGAACACGCTGCATCAGGGCTCATCAGGCATTCTGCAGCAGGCTATCGATCCAAGCATGCGCACACCGCTGCGCTGGTCCATTCTCGGTTACCTGCTGGTGTTTGGTGCGCTGACCTTAATGCGCCTGCGCAATTTGATTCTATTCACCGAGCGTCATCGTCCGTGGGCGATTGATGTGGCGCAGGGAGGAAGCAAATTATGACGCCAGCCTTTGCATCGTGGAGCGATTTCTTCGCCATGGGCGGCTATGCCTTTTACGTCTGGCTCGCCGTTATCCTCACGTTGATCCCGTTATTCGGTCTGGTGCTGCACACCGTGCTGTTCCGCCGCCGTTTGCTGGCGGAAATTCGCCAGCGTCAGTCCAGGGATCGCCGCATTCGCGTGGCTAAATCGAAAAAAGCTGCCAGTGGAGCAGCGGGAGAATCCGTGTGAATATCCGTCGTCGTAATCGCCTCTATGTGGCGATCGCGGTGTTGATCGGGCTTGGCCTGGCGACCGCGCTGGTGATGTACGCGCTGCGTTCCAACATCGACCTGTTTTATACCCCGAGTGAAATTATCAACGGCAAAGGTGAAGATCATCAGAAGCCTGAGCCGGGCCAGCGCTTGCGCATTGGCGGCATGGTGATGCCGGGCAGCGTAAAGCGCGATCCGAAAACGCTCGCCGTCTCTTTCAAACTGTATGACGCCAACGGCGTGGTCAGTGTGACCTATGAAGGCATTCTGCCGGACCTGTTCCGTGAAGGGCAAGGCGTGGTAGCGCAAGGCGTGCTGGAAGAGGGCAATCTGGTGAACGCCAAAGAAGTGCTGGCGAAACACGATGAAAAATATACGCCTCCCGAAATTGAAGATGCCATGAAGAAGAATCACACAGGACCTGCAGCAGCCTATCAGCAGTCGGGTGCGCAATCATGATGCCGGAAATTGGTAGCTTTCTGCTGTGTCTGGCGCTGGCTTTAGCGCTCCTGTTGAGCGTCTATCCGTTGTGGGGCGCTGCGCGGCAGGATGCGCGTTTGATGGCCATGGCGCGCCCGTTAACCTGGGGCATGTTTATCTGTGTCGCCGCCTCTTTTGTGGTGTTGGTGCACGCCTTTGTGGTGAATGACTTTACCGTTGGCTATGTCGCCACCAACTCCAACACCTTGCTGCCGGTCTATTATCGCATCGCGGCAACCTGGGGTGCGCACGAAGGTTCACTGCTGTTGTGGGTGCTGCTGCTCAGCACCTGGACGCTGGCGGTGGCGATCTTCAGTCGCGGGATGCCGCAGGATGCGCTAGCACGCGTGCTGGCGGTGATGGGCATGATTAATCTCGGCTTCCTGCTGTTTATCATTCTCACCTCGAATCCATTTACCCGCACCTTGCCAAACTTCCCGATTGACGGGCGCGATCTCAACCCGATGCTGCAGGATATCGGGCTGATCTTCCATCCGCCGCTGCTGTACATGGGTTATGTCGGCTTCTCGGTGGCCTTTGCGTTTGCTATTGCCTCGCTGATGGCCGGACGTCTGGATACCGCATGGGCGCGCTGGTCACGTCCGTGGACTACCGCCGCGTGGGTCTTCCTGACCATCGGCATCGTGCTCGGTTCGGCGTGGGCTTATTACGAACTCGGCTGGGGCGGCTGGTGGTTCTGGGATCCGGTCGAAAACGCCTCCTTTATGCCGTGGCTGGCTGGTACCGCGCTGATGCACTCGCTGGCGGTGACAGAAAAGCGCGGCAGCTTCAAGTCCTGGACGGTGTTACTGGCGATTACCGCGTTCTCGTTAAGCCTGCTTGGCACTTTCCTCGTGCGCTCCGGCGTGCTGGTTTCCGTGCACTCGTTCGCCTCCGATCCGGCGCGCGGCATGTTTATTCTCGCCTTCCTGGTGATTGTGATTGGCAGCTCGCTGCTGCTGTACGCGCTGAAAGGTGGTCAGGTGCGCAGCCGCGTACAGAGCGAAGCCTGGTCACGCGAATCCTTCCTGCTGGGTAATAACGTGCTGCTGATCGCCGCGATGCTGGTGGTATTACTCGGTACGCTGCTGCCGCTGGTGCATAAACAGCTCGGTCTCGGCAGCATCTCGGTGGGCGAACCGTTTTTCAACACCATGTTTACCTGGCTGATGGCACCGCTCGCGCTGATGCTCGGTATCGGTCCGCTGGTGCGCTGGCGTCGTGACCAACCACAGAAACTGTGGAAACGCCTTGGCGTGGGCCTGTTGGTGACGCTGATTCTGTCGATCGCCCTGCCGTGGCTGCTGCAGGATCGCATTGAGGCGATGACGGTTATCGGCCTGCTGATGTCGATCTGGGTGATCATGCTGACGTTGATGGAACTGCACGAGCGCGCCACCCATCGCCACTCTTTCTTCAAAGGTTTACGACATCTATCGCGCAGCCATTGGGGCATGGTGCTGGGGCATTTAGGCGTGGCGGTGACCGTGGTTGGTATCGCCTTTAGCACCCAGTACAGCGTTGAGCGTGATGTGCGCATGAAGGCGGGCGATACCGTTGATATCCACAATTATCACTTTACCTTCCACGGCGTGCGCAACCTGCAAGGGCCGAACTACAGCGGCGGCGTGGCGGTGATTGAAGTGACGCGCAACGGCAAGCTGGAGGCGGTGATGCAGGCGGAAAAACGCTTCTATGCAGCCGCGCGCACCATGATGACCGAAGCGGCGATCAGCGGCGGTTTCACCCGCGATCTGTATGCGGCGCTGGGCGAAGAGCTGGATGACGGTTCGTGGGCGGTGCGGATTTACTACAAACCGTTTGTGCGCTGGATCTGGTACGGCGGCGTGTTTATGGCGGTGGGCGGCTTGTTCTGCCTGTTCGATCCGCGCTATCGCTCACGCAAAAAAGAGCAGCGCGAGGAGCTGGCATGAACAAAAAAATCCTGTTTATCCCGTTAGTTCTGTTTTTGCTGCTGGCCGCGGCGCTGCTGTGGCAGCTGTCGCGCAACGCCAACGGCGATGATCCAACGCGTCTCGAATCGGCATTGATCGGCAAGCCGGTACCCGTATTCAAACTGGAAGCGCTCGATCAGCCCGGCAAAATCTACGATCAGCAGGTGCTGACCGACGGCAAACCGATTCTGCTCAACGTCTGGGCAACCTGGTGCCCAACCTGCCGCGCGGAGCATCAATACCTCAATACGCTGGCGGAAAAAGGCATTCGCGTGGTTGGCCTCAATTATAAAGACGATCGCACTAAAGCGGTGACCTGGCTGAACACGCTGGGCAATCCTTATGCGCTCAGCTTGTATGACGGCAACGGGATGCTCGGTCTCGATCTCGGCGTTTACGGCGCACCGGAAACCTTCCTGATCGACGGCAAAGGGATCATTCGTTATCGCCATGCAGGCGACATGAACGATCGCGTCTGGCTCGAAGAAGTGAAACCGCTGTGGGACAAATATAACAAGGAGGCGGGCGTATGAAACGGCTGCTTCTACTGTTAGCGGGCATTCTGCTCAGCACCAGCCTGTGGGCGGCGATTGATACGTATCAGTTCGATTCGGTGCAGCAGGAAGAGCAATACCGCGATCTCACCGCATCGCTGCGTTGCCCGAAATGCCAGAACAACAGCATTGCCGATTCCAATGCGATGATCGCGTCGGATATGCGTCTCAAAGTCTACGAGTTAATGAAGCAGGGCGAAAGCCGCCAGCAGATCATTGATTACATGGTGGCGCGTTACGGTAATTTCGTGACGTATGAGCCGCCGGTAACGCCTTCCACGCTGATTTTGTGGGTGGGGCCAGCGCTGTTTGTGGTGCTGGGCGCGCTGATCATTATTCTGCGTAATCGTCGCGGCAAAGCGCGTAGCGAACTCGACGACAGTGAACAACAGCGCCTTGCGGCGTTACTCAAGCGTGACGGGAAGCCGTAATGACTGGATTCTGGATTACCCTGATTATTTTACTGCTGGCGGCTATCGCGCTGTTTCTGCGTGCTGGCTGGCGTCAGCGCGAGGCCAGCAGTGGCGATCGCGATCGTCTCAACACCGATTTCTATCAGCAACGCCTGCGCGAGCTGGAGCGTGATGAAGAAGAGGGCGTGGTGGCTGAGCGCCCGGAAATGGTGCGCGAACTGCAACAAACGCTGTTAACCGATGTGCCGCAGCAGGATGCCGCGACCATTCATCGCAGCAGTCGCTGGGTGTTGCTGCCGGGCGTGATTGTGCTGCTGGTGGTGTCGGTTGGCATGTATCTGAAAACCGGCGGACTCACGCAGCAAACTGCGTTTGTCAGCGTACAGCAGGAGTATCCTGCGTTACGTGCGCGCGTGATGGATCCTAAAGCTCAGCCGCTAACTATGGAAGAGCTGGCGCGTCTGCATCTGGGTCTGCGCAGCTCGCTGCAGAACGACGCAACGAACCTCAACGATTGGGCAATGTTGGGCCGCTTAGGGATGGTGCTGAATAATGCTACCGATGCCAGCCAGGCATTTGAACATGCGCTACAGCTGGCGCCAGACAATATCGAACTGCAGCAGGATTATGCCGAAGTGCTGACGCGCTCCAGCGATCCGCAGGATAACCGTCAGGCCAACGTGTTGCTGAAAGCGCTGCTTAAACGCGATCACAGCGATGTGCGCACGCTGAGTCTGCTGGCGTTTAATGCCTTTGAGCAGCAGCAGTACAATGAGGCGATTGGTGCATGGCAGGTGATGCTGAAACTGTTACCGGCAGGCGATCGTCGCATCACCATGATCGAGCGCAGCATTGAACAAGCGAAAACCGACGCGGGACAGCAAAATAGCAGCCTGGCATTGACGGTGAGTTTGACGCCGCCGGCAGAAAAAATGTTACCGCAAGGCGGAGTGTTGTATATTTCTGTGTCTGACGGTGTTTCACCGGTGCCTGTGGCTGTGAAGCGTTTACCGCTGAGCCACTTTCCGTTATCGCTCACGCTCGATGACAGCAATGCCATGATGCCCGATCGCCTGCTTTCGGCACAGCATCAGGTGCAAGTCAGGGTGCGCATTTCGCGCGATGGCAGTGCCAATCCACAGTCTGGCGACTGGTTGGGTTTAAGCGCGGTCACACCCTGGGATGGTCATCAGCAACTGGCTGTGGAAATTAATCAACAGCAGCCCTGAAGCGATACCTTACTGATCCGCACAGGGAGAGAAGAATGAATAACCGCCTGACCGGTTTGGCGCTAGCCAGCTTACTGCTGGTGGGTTGTGCCAACTCAAAACCGGCTGAAAATACGGAACCTGCGCAGCGCAGCGATCCGCTGGAAGGCTTTAACCGCACGATGTTTAACTTCAACTACAACGTGCTGGATCCGTATGTTCTGCGTCCGGTGGCAGTCGCCTGGCGCGATTACGTGCCGGTGCCGGCACGTAGCGGCATCAGTAATGTGTTATCCAACGTTGAAGAGCCCGCCAGCATGGTCAACGCCATTCTGGTGGGTGAACCGCGCCAGGCAGGCATCCACTTCACCCGCTTCTTCCTGAACACCGTGTTAGGGCTGGGTGGCTTTATCGACGTGGCAGGCAAAGCCAATCCGGCGCTGGCGCGTGAAGTGCCGCATCGCTTTGGTAGCACGCTGGGACGTTATGGCGTCGGTTACGGCCCGTATGTTGAATTGCCGGCCTACGGTAGTTTCACCATCCGTGAAGATGGCGGTGACTTCGTTGATACGCTCTATCCGGTCTTAAGCTGGTTGAGCTGGCCGATCTCGGTAGGTAAATGGACGCTGGAAGGGATTGAAACCCGTGCGCAGTTGCTGGATTCGGACGCCATTTTGCGTCAGCAGCAAGATCCGTACGCCTTTATTCGTAATGCCTACTTCCAGCGACATGACTTTATTGCCAACGGCGGTAAGCTGAAGCCGGAAGATAATCCGAACGCCAGTGCGATTCAGGACGATCTGAAAGATATCGATTCTGAATAAAACAAAAAGGCGACTCAATGAGTCGCCTTTTTTTATCAAGCTACGTATCAGAACTTGTAGTTAAAGTTCGCGCCGTACAGCCAGGCTTTACCTTCAGAGTTAAAGGTATACGGGCCTTCTTTGACGGTGACTTTCTGACCGTGCATGTAAGAAATACCCAGGTCTACGGAAGCATCTTCATTGAACGCGTAAGACGCACCGGCGCTCAGCCACAGACGATCCTGATCCGGTATAGAGATTGAACGCTTATCGGCCGGAACCGGGCTGTCATCAAAGGCGATACCGGTACGGAAGGTCCAGTTATCGTCGTAGAAGTAAGTGGTACCCAACGCGATACGGTAGGCATCGTGGAAACCTTCATCCTTATAGAACAGCGTCTGGCCATTGCTGCCGGTGGCTTTCAGCTCCTGGAATTGGCTCCAGCTGGTATACGTCAGGCTGTAGTGAACCGCCCATTGCGGCGCCACTTTATGCCAGCCTGACACTTCCCACATCTCTGGCAGATTCAAAGTCAGAGAACCCGGAATCGTGGTGCCGCTGGTGCCGTAAGGCAGGCCTAAAGCCAGTGCCTGCGGTGTACCGTTAAAGGCGGTGGGGATGTTGCTCTTGTAGTCACCATCAAAGTCGACTTTTACTTCTGAGCGGTAGGTAAAGCCAAAGCGGTTATTTTTATCCACTTCGTACAGGATGCCGGCGTTCCAGCCGTAGCCCCATTCATCACCTTTTAAATGCGCAATCTGGGTATCGGCTGGCAATCCTGCCACGGCACCTGCTTCACCTGCATAACGCTCAATTTTCGCTTTTGCGTAGACCGCATCAAAGCCGATACCGAAGCTGAAATTCTCATTCAGTCGATAAGCGGTGCTGATATTAAAATTACCGGTCATCAGGTCGGTTTTGCCGCCATAACCACCTGCGGTATAGCCGTCATTAAATTCGGTTGCTAAACCATAGTTTGAGGTCGCAGATGCACCAATCCACCACTGATCGTTAATTGGGTGCACGTAGTGAAGATTAGGGATCCACTGATTTGGGGCGATATTTTTGGCATCGAGGCTGCGACCTGTCGGGCTCTGACCGCTAATATCCACTTCGGGATCAATATAAACCGCGCCGATAGAGAAAGAAGGGCGATCCATTAATGCCATGGTTGCCGGGTTACGGCTGGCAGAGGCGGCGGTATCACCCATCGCACCTTCGCCGGAATATGCACGACCTAAACCAATTGCTGAGAATTCATTCAGTTGAAAGCCCGCGGCGTAAACATGTGAACAGACGAGCGTTACTGCAGCTGCCACAGCTGACTTTGCAAACAGGTTTTTATGGTTCATGACCACAACCTCATCCAGATTTATTATTTAACGTTGTTACGTCGCGTAACAAAGAGCGGCGAATTGTAGGGACTGATGGCAAAACCACATATCAGACCAGTGCGACGAGTATAGGTCCGACCTGTGTATTTGTTGCAATATTGTTTTTTAAATATTTCTGATTTGATCGATAAAATCAGATCTGCTTAACAAAATCTTAGCGGTTCGACTTAAACATAGCGTTCAATTTTGCTGTGGATCAATTTTTAGTGTGATATTCGTCACTTAGCGGCTTGATCGTGGATGTGAAAACGCAGCAGGCGTACACTTTGCGGCAGAAAATAATCCGATTATGTTGAAATTATCGTCAGGAGAGAATCATGACTGATGCCATTAAAAAGTGTAATGCCAACGAAACGGCGGCCTGCTGCTGTGTTGATGTGGGAACCGTGATGGATAACACCGATTGCACCGCAAGCTGGTCTGGCGTGTTTGCCGATCGCCATGCGGCGGAAGCGATGCTGGCGCATTTGACTGAGCGCGCGCGTCAGGTGGAATCCGATCCTTGCGATATTCGCGCGGATTTTGCCAATGAAGGCGACGCGGTGCGCCTGTCTATCGACTTCACCTTTGCCTGCCAGGCCGAAACCCTGATTTTCCAGCTCGGCCTACGCTAATCTCCCTGCTGCCGAAACCCCTTCGGCAGCCTTAACTCATTTTCGTGTATTCCCTCGCACTTTTTTCCTCTGCTTATTGGCTACTTAGCAACACTTAGTTAACACTGATGATCAGGTCAGACCTGTTTGGCAATGATGCCCCGGTCGAAAAATACAGGTGATTGCAATGAGCAAAGCGCAGCCGCTGCTGACGCGTCAGGGCGAACGTATCGCCATAACCCACGGATTACGCACCCCTTTTGCCCGCCAGGCGACCGATTTCCACGGCATTCCCGCGCTGGAGTTGGGGCGCATGGTGATCAGCGAACTGATGGCGCGCAGCGAATTACCGGTCGAGATTATCGATCAACTGGTGTTTGGCCAGGTGGTGCAGATGCCGGAAGCGCCCAATATTGCGCGTGAAATTGTTCTGAGCAGCGGATTAGGCGTGCATACCGATGCCTATAGCGTTAGCCGCGCCTGCGCCACCAGTTTTCAGGCGGTGGCAAACGTGGCGGAAAGTTTAGTGGCGGGCACCATCGATGCCGGCATTGCCGGTGGCGCGGATTCATCCTCGGTGCTGCCGATTGGCGTCAGTAAAACTCTGGCGCGTGCGCTGGTGGATCTCAACAAAGCGCGCAGCTTTAGTCAAAAACTCAGCATCCTGCGTCGTTTGCGCCCGCGCGATCTGTTGCCGGTGCCACCGGCGGTAGCGGAGTATTCTACCGGATTACGCATGGGCGATACCGCCGAGCAGATGGCGAAAAGTCACGGCATCACGCGTGAACAGCAGGACGCGTTAGCGCTGCGTTCGCACCGGCATGCGGCGCGCGCCTGGCAATCGGGCGTGTTAAGCCAGGAAGTGATGCCCGCATTTGTGCCGCCGTGGAAAGCGCCCATCGAGCAGGACAACAATATTCGCTTCAACGCCAGCGCCGCCGATTACGCCAAACTGCGCCCGGCGTTTGATCGTCGCCACGGTTCGGTGACCGCCGCCAACAGCACGCCGCTGACCGATGGCGCCGCAGCGGTGATCCTGATGCGTGAAGGGCGCGCGCGCGAACTCGGCATTCAGCCGCTCGGCTATCTGCGCAGCTATGCTTTTACGGCGATTGATGTCTGGCACGATATGCTGCTTGGACCGGCCTACGCCTCGCCGCTGGCGCTGGAGCGCGCCGGCATCACGCTCAACGATCTGACGCTGATTGATATGCACGAAGCCTTTGCCGCACAAACCTTAGCCAACCTGAAGATGTTCCGTGACGAACGCTTTGCGCGCGAGGTGCTGAATCGTCCGCATGCGTTAGGTGAAGTCAATGAAGAACGCTTTAACGTGCTCGGCGGATCGATTGCTTATGGTCATCCGTTTGCCGCTACTGGCGCACGCATGATTACGCAAACGCTGCAGGAACTGCGGCGGCGCGGTGGCGGATTGGGATTGGTCACCGCCTGCGCGGCGGGCGGCCTGGGCACGGCAATGGTTTTGGAGGCCGAATAATGAGCGAATCCGCCTTTCATTTACACATGCGCCTCGACCACGTCGGTGTGATCACCATCGATGTGCCGGACGAGAAGATGAACACGCTGAAGGCCGAGTTTGTGCCGCAGATCAAAGCGGTGCTGGACGAAGCTCGCAGCCATCAGCAGTTGGCTGGATTAGTGTTGATCTCCGGCAAGCCAGACAACTTTGTTGCTGGTGCGGATATCAGCATGATCGCCAACTGCAAAACGGCGCAGGAAGCTGAGGCGCTGGCAAAACAGGGACAAGATGTGATGGCGATGATTGCCGCGCTGCCGTTTCCAGTGGTGGCGGCGATTCACGGTGCCTGCCTCGGCGGCGGTCTGGAACTGGCGCTGGCCTGCGATGCGCGCATCTGTTCGCTGGATGACAAAACGCGCCTCGGTTTGCCGGAAGTACAGCTCGGTCTGCTGCCGGGTTCTGGCGGTACGCAACGTTTGCCGCGCCTGATTGGCGTACAGCAGGCGCTGCCGCTGATCCTTACCGGCAAACAGCTGCGCGCTAAACAGGCGCTCAAGCTGGGGATTGTCGATGACGCGGTGCCGCAATCAATTCTGCTGGAAACGGCGCTTGCGCGCGTACACAAAGGAAAAGGCGCACGGCGGGAGCTTTCGCGCCGCGATCGTTTGCTGCAGGGACCAATCGCGCGTCAGGTGCTGTTCTCGCTGGCGCAGCGGCAAACCCACAGCAAAACCCAGGGCAACTATCCAGCGGCCCAGCGCATTCTTGACGTGGTGCGCATCGGTCTGGAGCAGGGCAGCAGCGCCGGGCATGAAGCGGAAGCGCGCGCCTTTGGCCAACTGGCGATGACGCCAGAATCGGCCGCGCTGCGCAGTTTGTTCTTCGCCTCAACGGCCTTAAAGAAAGAGTCGATGGCCAGTGTCGAGCCGCAAGTGCTGAAGCAGATTGGCGTGCTCGGCGGCGGTTTGATGGGCGGTGGCATCGCCAGCGTTACGGCGCTGAAAGCCGGTTTGCCGGTGCGCATTAAAGACATCAATCTGGTCGGCGTGAATCATGCGCTGCAATACAGCTGGGATCTGCTGAGCAACAAGGTGAAGCGGCGTCAGCTAAAAGCCGCCGAACGTCAGCAGCAGATGGCGCGCATCAGCGGCGGCACCGATTACCAGGGGTTCAGCCAGCGCGATCTGGTGATTGAAGCGGTATTTGAGGATCTGGCGCTCAAGCAGCAGATGGTCAGCGAAATCGAAAGCCATTGCCAGCCGCACACCATTTTCGCCTCCAATACTTCGTCGCTGCCAATTGCTGATATCGCAGCCAAAGCCCAGCGGCCTGAAAACGTGATCGGTCTGCATTTCTTCAGTCCTGTGGACAAAATGCCGCTGGTGGAGGTGATTCCTCACGCCAATACCTCGGCGCAAACGCTGGCAAATACGGTGCAGCTGGCGCGTCAGCAGGGCAAAACGGCGGTGGTGGTGGCGGATCGTCCCGGCTTTTACGTTAACCGCATTCTCGCGCCCTATATAAATGAAGCGATGCACTGCTTGCAGGAAGGTGAGCCGATTGAGCATATCGATCGCGCTCTAGTGAAGTTTGGTTTCCCGGTTGGGCCGCTGCAGCTGCTGGATGAAGTGGGCATTGATGTCGGCAGCAAAATCAGCCCGATTCTTGAGCAGGCTTACGGTATACGTTTCAGCGCCCCCAACGCCGCGAACGCCATTCTGGCCGACGGCAGAAAAGGGCGCAAAAATCACAAAGGGTTTTACCTCTATCAACGTTCGCGCTGGCCGGGAAAACGCAAAGTCGATGCTTCCCTTTATTCACTGCTGAATATCAAACCGCAGGCGAGGCAGAGCGAAGCGCAGATCGCAGATCGCTGCGTATTGATAATGCTGAACGAAGCGGCACGCTGTCTGGATGAAGCGGTGATCCGCAACGCACGTGATGGCGATATTGCGGCGGTATTTGGCATCGGTTTTCCGCCGTTCCTTGGCGGTCCGTTCCGCTATATGGATCAGCGCGGCATTGGCGATATCGTCAAAGCATTAAGGTCATTAATGCAGCAGCACGGCGAGCGTTTTACGCCGAGTGAGGCGCTGATTGCAATGTCAGAACAGCAAACGAATTTTTACACTTCTGCACAATCGTGAATAGGCGCACAGATTCAGCGGGTTAGTCAGCGGGCCGTGCAGCGGTAAGCGCGGCACCATTCTGAGATATGCTTATTTAATAAACAACCGGTTGACTATACTGAAGCCATTGGGGTAAAACACACCGTTCATTCGCAGAATGAAGCGTCTGGTGCTGTGGTACCGGCCGATATCGACAAACAACAGCGGTGCTTTATGCAAGTTTTTATCATGCGTCATGGCGATGCAGCTCTGGAAGCAGCGAGTGATTCTGTTCGACCTCTCACACTCTGTGGCTGTGATGAATCGAGAGCGATGGCGAGCTGGCTCAACGGCAAAACGCCAGAAATTGATCGGGTATTAGTCAGTCCTTACCTGCGTGCCGAGCAAACGCTCGCCACGGTACGCGAAACCCTGAAATTGCCAGAAGGGCAGGATGTCTTGCCGGAACTGACGCCGGGCGGCGATCCAGGCATGGTGGCCTGCTATCTGCAGGCGCTGGCACAAAAAGGGGTTAAATCGGCGCTGGTGATTTCGCATCTGCCGCTGGTGGGTTATCTGGTGTCTGAACTCTGCCCGCAGGAAGCGCCGCCGATGTTCGCGACCTCGGCAATAGCCTGCGTAAACTTTGATGCAGAGGCCTGCGAAGGCAAGCTGGAGTGGCAGGTCAGCCCGTCAAAATTGGCTAAAGCGATGTAATTCCGCTCTATGGGCCGCTTACAAATGCGGCCCTATCCTTTTTACCGTAGCCTTTACGGCAGTTCAGGCGGTTGCCACTCTTCCACCTCAATCAACACCAGCAGTGCGGCGTCGCCGCCAAACATTTTCGGTGCCTGATGAAACGCCATCACATGCGGATGTTGTGCCAGCCACAGCGGTGTTTGCTGCTTGAGGATGTGTTTACCGTGCCCGGTCATCACGCTGGCGCAGAACAGATGTTCGCGACGACAGGCGGCAATCAACGCGCCGAGTTCCTGCTTGGCCTGCATCTGCGTTAAGCCATGCAGATCGAGAAAAATTTCCGGCGTGTAATCGCCACGACGCAATTTCTTCTGCTCGTAATGGCTGACATCCGCGCGCACGTAGCGCACCGGACCTTCGCTCGACAGCAACGGCTGAAACTCGTCTGAAAAATAATGGCTGTTATCGACCTGTTCTGAAAGCAGGCGTTTAAGCGGTACTTCGCGCGTTTTCACTACCGGTTTATGCACGATAGTGTCCTGTTTCAGCTTGCGGGTTCCACTCATTAACTGGCGGAACATCTCCTGATCGTCCTGGCTTAGCGGCGTTTTCTTACTCATGGCTCTGTGATTGGGTCAGAAAAGGCTGGTTAAACAGCCGGTGGCATACCTTAACCGTTACTGTTAACAAATGTCAGCTTTTTCGCCTCGCTGCGCTGAATTCTGCCCGGCTTCGTGGCACACTATCGGCCGATTGATTTTATGGCCTGCGGAGGGCTACGTGGACAAGATATTCGTCGATGAGGCAGTGAATGAACTGCACACCATTCAGGACATGCTGCGCTGGGCTGTCAGCCGTTTTTCGGCGGCAGGCATTTGGTACGGCCACGGCACGGATAATCCCTGGGACGAAGCAGTCCAACTGGTTCTGCCAACGCTGTGGCTACCGCTGGATATTCCAGAAGATATGCGCAATGCGCGCCTGACTGCCAGCGAGCGTCATCGCATTGTTGAGCGCGTGATTCGCCGCGTCAACGAGCGCATTCCGGTGGCGTATCTCACCAACAAAGCCTGGTTCTGCGGCCACGAATTTTACGTTGATGAGCGCGTATTAGTGCCGCGTTCACCGATTGGTGAACTGATTGAGAACCGCTTTGCCGGTTTGATCAGCGATTCGCCTCATCACATTCTGGATATGTGTACCGGCAGCGGCTGCATCGCCATTGCCTGCGCTTACGCCTTCCCGGAAGCGGAAGTGGATGCAGTCGATATCTCCACCGATGCACTGGCTGTCGCCGAGCAGAACATTGAAGAGCACGGCCTGCTGAACCACGTCACGCCAATCCGCGCCGATCTGTTCCGCAACTTGCCGCCGGTGAAATACGATCTGATCGTCACCAATCCACCGTACGTGGATGCGGAAGATATGGACGATCTGCCGAACGAATATCGCCACGAGCCAGAACTGGGTCTGGCGGCGGGCAGCGACGGCCTGAAACTGGTGCGTCGCATTCTGGCCTGTGCGCCGGATTACCTCACTGAGCAAGGCGTGCTGATTTGCGAAGTGGGTAACAGCATGGTGCACATGATCGATCAGTATCCAGACGTGCCGTTTACCTGGCTGGAGTTTGATAATGGCGGTGACGGCGTGTTTATGCTGACGCGCGAGCAAATCGTGGCGGCACAGCATCACTTCTCATTTTACAAAGACTAAATAAGAGGGCGAGCGCTCGCCCGCAACATCGCAACAAGGAACCAGCATGGCCGGAAACAGCATCGGACAAGTTTTTCGCGTAACCACTTTTGGCGAGTCGCATGGTATTGCGCTGGGCTGCATCGTTGACGGTGTGCCACCCGGCATTCCGCTGACGGAAGCCGACATCCAGCACGATCTCGATCGTCGTCGTCCTGGCACTTCGCGCTATACCACGCAGCGCCGCGAGCCGGATCAGGTGAAAATTTTGTCTGGCGTGTTTGAGGGCGTGACGACGGGAACCTCAATCGGTTTGCTGATTGAGAACACCGACCAGCGTTCACAGGATTACGGCACCATCAAAGATCTGTTCCGTCCTGGCCATGCCGATTATACCTACGAGCAGAAATATGGCCTGCGCGACTACCGTGGCGGCGGCCGCTCTTCGGCGCGTGAAACCGCGATGCGCGTGGCAGCAGGGGCGATTGCCAAGAAGTATCTGCAGATGAAGCATGGCATCGTGGTGCGCGGCTATCTGGCGCAGATTGGCGATGTGGCCTGCGAGCTGAAAGACTGGAGCATCGTGGAAGAGAACCCGTTCTTCTGCCCGGATGCCTCTAAACTGGAAGCGCTGGATGAGCTGATGCGCGGCCTGAAAAAAGAGGGTGACTCTATCGGCGCCAAAGTTACCGTGCTGGCAGAGAACGTGCCGCCGGGCCTGGGCGAGCCGGTATTTGATCGTCTGGATGCGGATTTAGCGCATGCGCTGATGAGCATCAACGCGGTAAAAGGCGTGGAGATCGGTGACGGTTTTGCGGTGATCAATCAGCGCGGCAGTCAACATCGCGATGAGATCCGTGCCAACGGTTTCCAGAGCAATCACGCGGGCGGCATTCTGGGCGGCATCAGCAGCGGCCAAACCATTAGCGCCAATCTGGCGATGAAACCGACCTCCAGCATCACCGTGCCAGGCAACACCATCACCCGCGAGGGTGAAGAAGTCGAGATGATCACCAAAGGTCGTCACGATCCCTGCGTCGGCATTCGCGCTGTGCCGATTGCCGAAGCGATGATGGCGATTGTGTTGATGGATCACCTGCTGCGCCAGCGTGCGCAAAACGGTGACGTCAACAGCAGCGTTCCGCGCTGGTAAACCCGATGATGCGCCGTCTGCTCATTATCTGTGCCGCGCTGCTATGCAGTGCGGCCGCCGTTGCTGCCACGCCGTGGCAGCAAATTCATCAGCCGATTGCCGGCAGCCCGCAGTCAATTGGCGGCTTCGCCAACGGCTGTATTGTGGGTGCGCAGCAGTTGCCGCTTAACTCACCCAATTATCAGGTGATGCGCCAGGATCAGCGCCGCTATTTCGGCCATCCCGATCTGATCGCCTTTATTCAGCGTCTCAGCACCCAGGTTCATCAGCTTCAGCTGGGACAAGTGCTGATTGGCGATATGGGCATGGCGGCGGGTGGACGTTTTAGCAGCGGCCACGCCAGCCATCAAACGGGTTTAGACGTCGATATCTGGCTGCAGCTGCCGAAAACCCGCTGGACGGCGCAGCAGTTGCTCAAGCCGCAGCCGCTCGATCTGGTTTCTGCCGATGATAAACAGGTGATTGCGCGTCACTGGCAGCCGCAAATCGATAGCCTGATTAAACTGGCGGCGAAAGATGATGAAGTGACGCGTATCTTCGTCAATCCGGCAATCAAAAGGCAGCTTTGCGCCGATGCTGGCAGCGATCGCGCGTGGTTGAATAAAGTGCGTCCGTGGTTTGCCCATCGCGCGCACATGCACGTGCGTCTGCGATGCCCGGCGGGGAGCCTTGAATGTGAAGACCAGGCACCTCAACCGGCCGGCGATGGCTGTGGCGCTGAGCTGGACAGCTGGTTCCTGCCGAAAAAACCAGGCAGCACGCCGCCGCCATTGCCGCCGTCTTGCCAGGCTTTACTTGATAAGCATCTTCTGTAGGTATTTCAATGGATTGGTTCGTTGTCAGCCCGCTGATTATCGGCGTGCTGTTTTTTGTGGCAATGCTGGCGGCGTTCATCGACTCCATTGCTGGTGGCGGTGGTTTACTCACCGTGCCTTCCTTATTGGCTGCTGGGCTGTCGCCGGCACAGGCGTTAGCCACCAATAAGCTGCAATCGGTCGGCGGATCGTTCTCCGCCAGCCTCTATTTCATCCGACGTGGTGCGGTGAATCTGAGCGAGCAGTGGCTGAATATCGCCATGACCTTCCTCGGCGCGATTGCTGGCACCATTCTGATTCAGCACTTACAAGCGGATGTACTGCGCCAAATCTTACCGCTGCTGCTGATCTGCATCGGTTTGTGGTTCCTGCTGATGCCGCGTTTGGGCGAAGCCGATCGCGAACGTCGTCTGCACGGTTTGCCCTATGCGCTGGTAGGCGGCGGCTGCGTCGGCTTCTACGATGGCTTTTTTGGTCCCGGCGCCGGCTCGTTCTATGCGCTGGCCTTTGTTACGCTGTGCGGCTTCAATCTGGCGAAAGCCACCGCCCACGCCAAAATCCTAAATTTCACCTCGAATTTTGGCAGTTTGCTGTTCTTTATGTTCGGCGGAAAAGTGGTGTGGGGCACCGGCGCGATTATGTTGCTCGGCGCCTTTATTGGCGCGCGCCTCGGCGCCAGGCTGGTATTGAGCCGTGGTCAGAAACTGATTCGCCCCATGGTAGTGATCGTTTCTGCGGTAATGAGCGCTAAATTGTTATGGGACAGTCACGGCGCAGAATTGATGGCCTGGCTGGCCACGCTGTAATCCAACACTCGTCAAGACCGGCTGCCAATGCGACAATGGCGCCGGTTTTTTTTTAAGATTAAAAATTATGAGTACAACACACCATTACGATCAGCTGATTACCATCTTTGATGGCTGTTTCGTTGACGATTTTCAGACCCGTCTAATTAAAGGCGACGACGAACCTATTTATCTTCCAGCGGATGAAACCTCACCGTGGAATCGCGTGGTGTTCGCGCACGGCTACTACGCCAGCGGACTGCATGAAATTTCCCACTGGTGCATTGCCGGTGAAGCGCGCCGCAAGCTGGTGGATTTTGGTTATTGGTATTGTCCGGACGGACGCGATGCGCAAACGCAGAGCCAGTTCGAATCGGTTGAGGTAAAACCGCAGGCGCTGGAGTGGTTATTCTGCGTGGCGGCGGGCTTTCCCTTCAACGTAAGTTGTGACAATCTCGAAGGCGATTGTGAGCCAGATCGCATAGCGTTTCAGCGCAAAGTGCATGCACAGGTGATGACGTATCTGCAGCAGGGCATTCCGGCACGACCAGCTCGCTTCATCGATGCACTGACGAATTATTACGGCACGCCGCCACTGACGGCGGCACAATTCCCTTGGCCGGAAGATCTGTAATCCGCGAAGGTTATAAGAAGAGAGGAAGAGATGATCGTAGAATTTGAAACCCGCATTCTGGCCCTGATTGATGACATGGTCGATCACGCCAGCGATGACGAGCTGTTTGCAGGCGGCTATCTGCGTGGTCATCTGACCCTGGCAGTGGCGGAGATTGAGCTGAGCGGTGAACACACGCCGGAAGCGCTGCAAACTCACGTCACCAACAGCCTGCAAAAAGCCATTGCTGCTGGCGAACTGTCGCCACGCGATCAGGCGCTGGTCACCGGCATGTGGGACAATCTGTTCCTGCAGGCACGTCAAACCGCTTAACGTCTCGGGGCGATCGCTCGCCCCGCAGATTATCGACCCGCTTTTTTACCCTTCAGCAGTTTTCGCACCCAATAGCGATTCGGACTCATCGCCGCCAGCGTGGCTGCATCCAGCGGCTGCGGTTCGCCGCTCATCTGCGCCGCCAGCACTTCGGCCGCCAGCGGTGCGCTGCACAAACCACGCGAACCTAATGCGCCCAACACAAACAAACCGTTATGCACCGGCGCATCGGCTACGCTTGCACCGCGCGCACACTGTTCTGGCAGATCGGCGTATTGCGTGAGTGTCGCTTCATAATCTGGCGCGCTGCCGCTCATCGGCAGATGATCGCGCGTGGCACAGCGCACGCCGTTGCGCGCCTGGTTATCGGACACATCAACCTGTTGCGGCCATTGGCTCTGCGGCAGACAGTTAATCAGCCGTTGGCGATTCTCCTGCTGATCGTCGGCGCGGAAATCTGTGGCGGTATCGCCGCGATGATAGCTGGCGCCGATGCAATGGGTGGCGAAGTTCGGGCTGACCGGCGTGAGATAGCCGTCGTAACACAGCACGGTGCGCAGCGCACCCAACGACGTATTAGTCGGCGCGTGGCTCACTTGTCCCGCCACCGCGTACACCGGCAGCGTTTTGCTGTGCTCAAGTTCCAGCAACGCGTGACCATTCGCCAGCACCACTTGGGAATGCTGCACCGGCGGCTGCTCGCTAAAGTGCAGCGTCCAGCGATCTTCATCGCGCGTTAATTGCGTGACGCGATGCAGCCAGTGCAGGCGTAATCCCCGCGATTGCGCGTACTCCAGCAGATTGCTGGTCAGTTGTGCAGGCGACAACCAGCCGCCTTGCGGATAAAAAATCCCGCCGACATCAAGTTCAACGCCCGCCAGCTGTTGCGCTTCTTCTTTATTAACACCGTACGCGATGTCATGCGGCAGTGCCATGTTGAGCATCTGCGCAATTTTCTCCGCGCTTTTATCATCCCACCCCAGCTGCAACACGCCGCTCCAGTCATGTTCAAACTCCACTGGCAGCCGATCGTACAGACGTCGGGCAAAACCAAAAGCGGCCGGGAAGAAGGTGGCCAGCGCGGGATCGTGCTGATTCAGCAGCGGATAGAGCGCGCCCTGACGATTGCCGGATGCGCCCAGCGCGGGCGCGTCATCGGCGCAGTAGAGCGTTACGCGCCAACCGCGTCGCAGCAGCGCCAGCGCCAATACTGCGCTGGCGACGCCGCCGCCAATCAGCGCCACTTCATTGCTGCCTGCCGGCGGGCGCGCATACCACGGTTGGCTGTGCGGCAATGCAGCGGCTTGCTCCAGCACGCCGACCAGCATTTCACGCTTGTGACCAAAGCCTTTGCGCTTCTGCATACTGAAACCGGCGTCCTGCAACCCGCGTCGCACAAACCCCGACGCGGTAAAAGTCGCCAGCGTGCCGCCCGGCCGGGCGAGGCGCGCCATCGCGGCGAACAGCGCTGGCGTCCACATCTCAGGATTTTTTGCCGGCGCGAAGCCATCAAGGAACCACGCATCCACCTGACGATTGAGGCTGTCATCAAAGGTGTGAATTAGCGCGTTAATATCACCAAGCCAGAGGTCCAGCGTGACTTCGCCGCCGTTGAACAGCAGGCGCTGACAACCCGGCAGCGCCTGCGGCCACTGCTGTTGCAGCTGTTCGGCCCACGGCTTTAGCTCCGGCCAATGGGCATGCGCAGCCACCAGATCGGCGTGCGTCAGCGGGAATTTCTCGCAGCTGATGAAGTGCAGACGCTGCAAAGTGGCGTTGGGTTGCTCATTGCGGAAGCGATCGAAGGCTTGCCACAGGGTGAGAAAGTTCAGACCAGTCCCAAAACCGCTCTCGGCGACAATAAATAAATCGCGTGAATGTTCAGCAAAACGGTGCGGAATATGGTTGCCATCGAGGAACACATAGCGCGTTTCCTCCAGTCCATTATCGTTGGAGAAATAGACGTCGCCGAACGCTCGGGACACAGGTGTACCCTGTTCATTCCAGTTTATTTGGGCGTGTTCAACCGGGGTTAATTTCACGGGAAAGGCTCATATTTCAGGCAGTGGCGCGAGTTTAGCGATAGACGTCACATGACGCAAATTTACAAAGGGAAATGGCTGATCGGACTTGTTCGGCTTACAACTGTACGCTAGAGTGCACCACATCCAAATATGTGGAACGAGGATTATTGAATGAAACGTGCAGTGATTACTGGCCTGGGTATTGTTTCCAGCATTGGTAATAACCAGCAAGAAGTGCTGGCTTCTCTGCGTGAAGGCCGTTCCGGTATTACTTTCTCTGAAGAGATGAGAGATGCCGGTATGCGCAGCCACGTATGGGGCAACGTCAAACTGGATACCAACGGGCTCATCGATCGCAAAATCGTGCGTTTTATGAGTGATGCCTCTATTTATGCCTACCTTTCAATGGCCGAAGCGATCAAAGACTCTGGCCTGACTGAAGAACAGTATCAGCAAAACCCACGTGTGGGTTTGATTGCCGGTTCTGGCGGCGGTTCTCCGCGTTATCAGGTATTTGGTGCTGACGCCATGCGTAGCCCACGCGGCCTGAAAGCGGTCGGTCCTTATGTGGTGACCAAGGCGATGGGTTCAGGCGTTTCTGCTTGCCTGGCAACCCCGTTCAAAATTCACGGCGTGAACTACTCCATCAGTTCAGCCTGTGCTACTTCTGCACACTGCATCGGTAACGCGGTTGAGCAGATTCAGCTGGGTAAACAGGACATTGTGTTTGCTGGCGGCGGTGAAGAGCTGAGCTGGGAAATGGCCTGTGAGTTCGATGCGATGGGCGCACTGTCGACCAAATACAACGAAACGCCAGAAAAAGCCTCACGTACTTACGATGCCAACCGTGACGGTTTCGTCATTGCCGGCGGCGGCGGTATGGTGGTGGTTGAAGAGCTGGAGCACGCTCTGGCACGTGGTGCACACATTTATGCTGAGATCGTGGGCTACGGCGCAACCTCAGATGGCGCAGACATGGTAGCTCCTTCAGGCGAAGGCGCAGTGCGCTGCATGAAGATGGCGATGCAAGGTCTGGATACCCCAATCGATTACCTCAACACCCACGGCACTTCTACGCCGGTTGGTGATGTGAAAGAGCTGGGTGCGATTCGCGAAGTGTTCGGCGATAACTGCCCATCACTGTCTGCCACTAAAGCCATGACCGGTCATTCACTGGGTGCGGCGGGCGTGCAGGAAGCGATCTACACCTTGCTGATGCTGGAGCACGGTTTCATCGCGCCAAGCATCAACGTGGAAGAGCTGGATGAAGCGGGCAAAGGTCTGAACATCGTGACCAAACCGACTGATAAAGCACTGACCACCGTGATGTCCAACAGCTTTGGTTTCGGCGGGACTAACGCCACTCTGACCATGCGTAAGTATCATGCGTAAGCTGCCAGCATAATCCCGTAGGATCGCTATTCATGGCGACCTAATTATGCTAGCAATATCACAAGGGCCGGTTATCCGGCCCTTGTTGTTTTGACATTCCACCTTCAGCTTGCCTACACTCCCACTCCATACGAAACAAAATTATCGCTTTTAGCTTAGTGTGAACCAAATATCCCGTTTCTGTTTTGGCAGCAAGCGCGTGTCTGGTTATTACAAGGAGTTCGACCCACCATGACCACGACTGCTGACGCGCAGGCGCAATCCGTTATGCCGCTGGCCTGCACCTCCTTTGCGGTATTCCTCACCTATCTGACCGCTGGCCTCGCGCTGCCGGTCATCCCGCTGTATGTCCATCATGAACTCGGTATGAGCAACCTGATGGTTGGCGTGGCAGTGGGAATACAGTTCTTCGCCACGCTGTTGACGCGTAGCTTTGCCGGGCGTCGAGCCGATCAACACGGTGCGAAACTCACCACCCAGCACGGCATGCTGGCCATCGCGCTGGTGGGCGTGGCGTATCTGGCGGCGGTGTTGTTACCGGTTTCTCCGTGGACGAAGTTTGGTTTGTTGGCAGTGGGGCGCTTGCTGTTGGGATTCGGCGAAAGCCTGCTGCTGACCGGCAATTTGACCTGGGGCATGGGATTGGTGGGCAGCAAACGTTCCGGATTAGTGATGTCATGGAACGGCATGGCGATTTATGGATCGCTGGCGGCTGGCGCACCGCTCGGCTTGCTGATCAATCAGAACGGCGGCTTTGCTGCTCTCGGCGCGGTTGCGCTGCTGTTGCCGCTGCTGTCGCTGGCGATTAATGGCTGGATCCGCAAAGTGCCGGTGGTGGGCGGCGAGCGGCCATCGCTGCTTAGCGTAGTGAAAACCATCTTTCAGCCGGGACTGGCGCTGGCGCTGCAGGGCACCGGTTTTGCGGTGATCGGCACCTTTACGTCACTCTATTTTGCTGCGGAAAACTGGGGCAATGCCGGTTTCGCGCTGACCGCCTTCGGCTGTGCGTTTGTGCTGGTGCGCGTATTCTTCGGCGGCTTGCCGGATCGTCACGGCGGCGTAAAAGTGGCGATGGTTTCCTTGCTGGTGGAAACCGCCGGTCTGCTGCTACTGGCGTTCGCCACTTCTGGCTGGATGGCGCTGATTGGCGCGGCTTTGACCGGCTGCGGCTGCTCGCTGATCTTCCCGGCGCTGGGCGTTGAAGTGATTAAACGCGTATCGCCACAGATTCGCGGCACCGCGCTTGGCGGTTTCTCTGCATTTCAGGATATCGCGTACGGTGCCAGCGGCCCGTTGACCGGCTTACTGGCGACGGCGCTGGGTTACGGCTCGGTCTATGTCGCGGGAGCCTGTTGTGCGGCGCTGGGCATTCTGGTTACCTGGAGGTTTGCGCGGGCTGCGACAACAGCGTAACCAGCTTATCGCAGGCGCTGACAATCTCCCCGGGTGTCAGCGCCGCAAAGCCCAGTAGCCAGCCCGCTTGCTGCACGTCACCGGCATAAAGTGGCGACAGGCGCGGCAGCAATAATCCGCTCTTTTTCGCCTCGGCGGTTAAGCGCGCTTCATCCCCTTGCATCAGCCGCACCGCTAACTGTAAGCCGCCAGCCGCCGGCAGCGGCTCAAGCCAGGGTGTTAAGCGCGTTTCGATCTGCTGCAGCAAGCAGTCACGTCGGCTGCGATAGAGTTGGCGCATCAGGCGCAAATGGCTGGCGAAATGGCCTTGTTGCAGAAACTCTGCGCAAATCGCCTGCGGCAGCAACGCGCTGTGACCATCCATCACGCTGCGTGCGCGGCCCAATGGTTCCACCAGTTGTGGCGGCACCACCATCCACGCCAGCCGCAGCGACGGGAACAGCGTTTTGGAGAAAGTGCCGAGGCAAATCACCCGACCATCCGCGGCTAATCCTTGTAGCGCCGGAGCCGGGCGATCCTCGTAGTGAAATTCGCTGTCGTAATCGTCCTCAATCAGCCAGCTATCCTGCTGCCGTGCCCACGCCAGCCACTGCAAGCGCCGCGCCAGACTCATTGCTGTGCCGGTGGGATAGTGATGCGCCGGCGTCAGATAGACCAGTTTCGCGCTGCCGCTGAGCGGCACTGCGCCTTCTGCATCCAGCGGCATGGCGCGACAGCGCGCACCGGCGGCAAGAAACGCGTTGCGCGCGCCGGGATAACCCGGCTCTTCCAGCCACACTTCGTCACCCGTATCAAGGAACATTAATGCCAGCAACTACAGCGCCTGCTGTGAGCTGGTGAGGATCACCACTTGCTCCGCCGTGCAGTGCACGCCGCGTGACAGCGCCAGATAATCCGCCACCGCCTGCCGCAGTGATGGCAATCCAAGCGGATCGCCGTAACCCATCACTTTGCTGCCCAGCGAGCGCTGCACCTGATTGCTGATGCGACGCCACTGCGTATGTGGGAAGGCGCGTAACTCGGGTGAACCGGCGGCAAAGGCGTGTGGAAAGGGCGGATCCTGACAGCCGCCCGTTGCCAAAACCTGCAGGCCACGCTGAGAAAAGTGTGGTGAGCGTTCGGTGCAGGTTTTGCTGGTGGGCGACGCCATGCGAATCGAAACAAACGTCCCGCGTCCGCCGTGACGCTGCAGATAACCTTCACTTTCAAGCTGCGCATACGCCGCCTCCACCGTAACGCGCGACAGCGATAGGTCGGTGGCTAACTGGCGGCTGGACGGCAGTTTCTGCTCATGCCGTAGATGCCCATTGGCGATGGCCTGGCGCAAGGTATTGCACAGTCGCTCACGTAAACCGCCCTGAGTTTGATGGCTAAACAGCGCGAGAAATGATGTGGTCACGGTGGTCTTATCACTATGGTGGAAGTGGTATCAACAGGCAGACCACTTTGCCGTAAACTGCGGGGAAATCACAACAGGAGAATGCGATGTCAGCGGTCTTAAAAATTGCCCCCGTTAGCGCCAGCGAGAGCGTGGCGTATCTGCAACATAAACTGGCGTACTACACCGATGCGTGGGATTTAGCAGAGGATTTGGCGCAGGGCATCACGGCGATCGTGGTGATTGATGCGCGCTCTGACGAGGTTTATCAGGCCGGACACATTTGCGGTGCACTTTCGTTTCCGCATCGCACCATGAATGCGGAATCCACGGCGCATCTCGATCGCAGCAAAGTTTACATCACCTATTGCGACGGCATCGGCTGTAACGGCTCAACCAAAGCCGCGCTCAAGCTGGCGTCGCTGGGTTTTCAGGTTAAAGAGTTAATTGGCGGGCTGGATTTCTGGAAACGCGATGGCCATCCGATGGCGTGGGGCGCGGCAGCGGGTGAGTGGCCACTCGCCACGCCCGCTGCCAACTGCGGCTGCTAGATAAACAGCCACAGCAGGAAGATAAACAGGAAGATACCGGCAATCAGCGTGAGTGCCGGGCGCTGCGCCAGCGGTTGCGGCAACATCTGAATAAACGGCGACCAGATTGGCTGCGGCCGAATTTCGCTATCGGCCAGCGGCTGTTCGTGCAGTTTCTCGGCGCGGCGGCTAAACAGCAGATTCAGCAGATCCTGCGTCTGCGCTGGCGTCAGCACGGTGGTCGGCAGCACCTGGAAACGTTGCTGGCTGTAATCTTCCAGCAGTCGCTGCTCATCATGGGTTAACGGCTGACGCAGTGAGGTTTCCAGCATCTGCAAGGTTGGCGCACTGTGCTGAGCCAGCGTCTGGCGCACCTGCAAATATTGCGTCAGCAGCGGGAAGTGGCGTGAGGGAATCGGATCGCCACTTTTCAGATTCACCAGCTTCAGCGTATCGGCCAGCAGTTTCACCGGCGATTCACCGGTTTTCGCTGCAAGGCGCGTCACCTGCTGATTCAGCGACTGCTGTTCTGCCGGCAACAAGCTGCGATCGGACACGCGCGTTTGCTGCGGCTGCGGGATCGCCATCTGACCGTTTTGCAACATCGTCAGCACCTGACGCAGCTGATCCTGCGACAACGCGCTCAACACCGTTTGGTTAAACTGCTGACGAATAAAATCGCTCACCGCCTGGCGATTATTGCCCTGCGGCAATTTTTCCAGCAGCTGTTGCAGCAGCTGGCGCGTAGCAAGACTATTTTGCACCTGGGTTAAGCGACCGTTGAGATGCTGCTCCGCCGCCGGAAAGTGGCGCGATTGCAGCTCCGCCTCACTCTTTACCCCGACTTCATGCCGCACGCCAGCCCAGAGTTCCGGCGCTTTCAGCGTACTCAAAGACATAATGCGAACAATCAGACGTTCCAGCGTGGTGCGCTGGGCAGGAGAGAGCGGCTGCTCACCGGCTGGACCGCCGGGTCGCGTTGGGCCAGTGGCCTGAGATAAAGGGGAACGATCGCCCGCGGGCACACCGGGACCGCTGAGAGGTTGCATGGCGGAATCCTTGAAAACGGGTCAG
This sequence comes from Pantoea sp. y20, assembly GCF_054903455.1. Taxonomy (NCBI): domain Bacteria; kingdom Pseudomonadati; phylum Pseudomonadota; class Gammaproteobacteria; order Enterobacterales; family Erwiniaceae; genus Pantoea; species Pantoea sp. y20. The sequence goes on along the minus strand of NZ_CM142816.1, from coordinate 2,913,617 downwards.
ATCCGGGTGCGCCGGAAAAAAGAGGCCACATCATAGCAAAAGCCCCCAGGAAATCCACGGGGGCTGCGGCCTTTCCGGATAATAAAGTCAGGCGGCGGAATCGGGAAGGGTCGCGCTACGCGGCTTACGCAGCGGGGTTTTCAGCCGTTGCGCCAGAATAACGCCGACTAACGTCATGCCGCCGCCAATCCAGTGATAGCCATGCAGCTGCTCATGCAGGAACATCACGGCAATAATGGCCGTAAACACCGGTACGAAGTTCATAAAAATGCTGGTGGTGCTGGCGCCCAGACGCTGCACGCCAAGGATCCACAGGAACGGCGCGATGATCGACGCAAACAGCCCGGCATACAGCACCAGCGGCAGATTGTGCTCGTTGAGCGTGACATCCGGCGCGCGCAGGAAGCCAGGCAGCAATAGCAGCACGCCAAAGAAAATCTGCACATACAGGCTTTGCCAGGTCGGCAGCGGAATCGCCCAGCGCTTGGTCAGCACGCCATACAAGGCGTACGAGGTCGATGCCGCCAGCATCATCAATTCGCCATTACCGAGCCGTTGATTCAGCAGCTGCGCCGGATTGCCTTCGCTCACCAGCCATACCAAACCGGCGAACGACAGCACGCCGCCAATCAGAATGCCGCGCGTTGGCGCGAGGCGCAGCACAACCAGACTGAGCAGAATGGTCAGCAGCGGAATGGTCGCGCCGAGAATCCCCATCATCACCGCAGAAACGCTGTGCGCCGCGTAATAGGCGAGACTTTGATACAGCACCATGCCAAGCAGACCCAGGAACAGCAATCGCCAGCCGTTGGCTTTAATGGTGTGGCGATGGCGCCACACGCCCGGCAGGCAAAACGGTGTTAGTACTACCAGCGCCAGCAGCCAGCGATAGAAGGAGATCGCCGCAGGATCGATACTTCCCGCCGAGAGTTTGCTGACGATAGTGTTGATCGACCAGATCAGCACTGCGATCAGCGGAAACAGTAAATTCATGATACAGCTCCTCAAATAATCGCGAATAGTTTACGTTTGACCGGTTTAACGCAGATAGTTAAAATCGGACAACATTTGTTAGTGACCGGACAGAATGAATCTACAAGTCGAATACCAGCCGCCGATTGATGCGCCTTTGCTGCGCTTCTTCATGCGCTATGACGAGGTCAACGCCAAAACCGAATACCTCACGCATGCGCATGATTGGGGCCAGGTGATTTTCGTCACCAGCCACGTGCTGGAGATGGAAGTGGAGGGCGAACGTCTGCTGACGCCCGCAGATATCCCAATCTGGATTCCGGCCGGCCATCGTCACAGCAGTTACAACCACAACGAAGCGCGTTTTCGCACCTTTAATCTTGCCGCCGATCTCTGCGCGGGCCTGCCGGATAAAGCCTGTTTATTGCATGTCGATGCCATTGGGCACGCCATCATGAATGATTTTGCCCGCCGTGAACTGGAGCAGCCGCAAACGCAAGCCGACTGGCGCATGTGTGAAGTGTTGATCGATCGCCTGCGTCTGGCGCCGGTGCATAACAGCTATTTGCCGATGTCGGATGACAAATTCCTCGCGCCGATTCTGCGCGCGCTTGAAGCGCATCCCGGCGATAACACCACGCTGGCACAATGGGCGAAGCGCGTGTTCACCACCGAGCGTACGCTAGCGCGACGCTGTCAGCAGCAGTTGAATATGTCATTCAGCGAATGGCGGCAGCGTTTACGCTTTCTGCGTGCTATCGCGCTGCTGGAGCAGGGTTGCAGCGTGCAGGGCATCGCTCACGAGCTGGGTTACAGCTCGGCGTCGGCGCTCATTGTGATGTTCCAGCAGCAGGCCGGTACCACGCCCGATCGCTATCGTAGTCGGTTAGGTTAATCCCCGGCTTTATGGCAAAATACGCGCCTTAAATTTTTGCAGACAGGACCGCCGCAGTGAAAATTCTCGTCGATGAAAATATGCCTTATGCCCGTGAACTCTTCAGCCGCACCGGCGATGTGCTCACGGTGCCCGGCCGTCCGTTGCCAGAAGCTGAGCTGCAGGACGCCAGCGGATTGATGGTGCGTTCCGTCACCAAAGTGAATGCGGCACTGCTGGCCGGTACGCCGGTGAAGTTTGTCGGCACCGCGACCGCCGGCACCGATCATATTGATGAAGCATCACTGGCGGCGGCAGGCATCAGCTTCTCTGCGGCGCCTGGCTGTAATGCCATTGCGGTGGTGGAGTATGTGTTCTCCTCGCTGCTGCTGCTGGCGGAGCGCGATGGTTTTGCACTGCGCGATCGCACCGTGGGCATTGTTGGCGTGGGGAATGTTGGCGGCCGCCTGCAGAAGCGTCTGCAAGCCTGGGGCGTGAAAACGCTGCTGTGCGATCCACCGCGCGCCGATCGTGGCGATCAGGAAACCTTCCATTCGCTGGATGATCTGGTGGCGCAGGCCGACATCCTGACCTTCCACACGCCGCTGTTTAAAGATGGCCCGTATAAAAGCTGGCATTTGGCCGATGCGGCGCTGCTGATGGCGCTCAAACCCAACACTATTCTGATCAACGCCTGCCGCGGTGCGGTGGTAGATAACGCGGCGCTGCTGGCAGTGCTGAAGATGCGCCACGATCTTAGCGTGGTATTGGATGTGTGGGAGCCGGAGCCGGATCTGTCGCTCGATCTGCTGGATAAAGTGGATATCGCCACCGCGCATATCGCTGGCTACACGCTGGAAGGTAAAGCGCGCGGCACCACGCAAGTGTTTGAAGCCTGGTGCGACTTTATCGGCCAGCCGCAGCAGGTGGCGCTGGAAAGCCTGCTGCCGGCACCTGAATTCGGTTCTGTCACCCTGCGCGGCAAGCTCGATCAGCCAACGCTAAAACGCTTAGTGCATCTGGTGTATGATGTGCGCCGCGACGATGCGCCACTGCGTAAAGTGGCGGCAAAGCCAGGCGAGTTTGATCGCCTGCGCAAGCAATATCAAGAGCGTCGTGAGTGGTCATCGCTGCAGGTGCATTGCGATGATGCGGAGACGGCGGCGATGCTCAATCAGCTTGGCTTCCGCGCCAGTTTGTAAAGAAATTTCAATCACCTGCACTATTGCGGGGGATAATTCCTAAATCTCGGGCGATGTTTTCATCGCCTTCTGTTTTTGTGTCAATCTCTGGAGTAACCAACATGTCTGACGGCTGGAATATCGCGCTTTTGGGCGCAACAGGCGCAGTAGGGAACGCTGTACTGGAACTGCTGGCTGAACGCCAGTTCCCGGTTGGTGAGTTGTATTTGCTGGCGAGTGAAAACGGTGCCGGTGAGAACAAACGTTTTGAGGGACGTACCGTGCTGGTGCAGGACGTGGCCGAATTTGACTGGACGCAAGTGCAGCTGGCGTTCTTCACTGCGGGTCGTGAAGCCTCGGCGCGCTATGCCGAAGAAGCCGCCAGCCAGGGTTGTCTGGTGATCGATAGCAGCGATCTGTTTGCGCTCGAACCGGATGTGCCGCTGGTGGTGCCGGATGTGAATCCACAGGTGCTGGCGGATTACCGCAATCGCAACATCATTACCGTTGCCGACAGCCTGGTAAGCCAGCTGCTGTGCGCAATCAAACCGCTGGTGGATCTGGCTGGTCTGAGCCGTTTGCAGGTTACCAACCTGATTGCGGCCTCCAGCCATGGTAAAGCGGCGGTTGAAGGTTTGGCCGGTGAAAGTGCGCGTTTGCTGAACGGCGTGCCGGCGGAAACGCACTATTTTGGCCGCCAGCTGGCGTTCAACATTTTGCCGCTGCTGGCGGACAGCAATGGCAGCGTCGAGAGCGAACGTCGCGTGGTTGAGCAGGTACGTAAAGTGCTGCAGGACGAAGGTTTGCCGATCGCGGTAAGCAGCGTGCAGGCGCCGGTGTTCTACGGCAATGCGCAGATCGTACACGTGGAGAATCTGCGTCCGCTTTCCGCTGAAGAAGCGCGCGATGAACTGGGCCGCTCCGGTGATATCAACCTGAGTGAAGAGAGCGATTACCCCACGCAGGTGGGCGATGCCTCCGGCAGCGACGTGCTGAGCATTGGCTGCGTGCGCAACGATTACGGCATTCCAGAGCTGCTGCAGTTCTGGTCTGTGGCAGACAATATCCGCTTCGGCGGTGCACTGATGGCGGTGAAAACGGCTGAGAAACTGGTGCAGGAGTATTTCTATTAATGTTGCCTGAAGGGAAAACGTTTAAGCTGGCGTTGGGTATTGAATACGATGGCAGCCGTTATTACGGCTGGCAGCGGCAAAATGAAGTGCGCAGCGTGCAGGAAAAGCTGGAAAAGGCGCTGTCGAAAGTGGCCGATCATCCGGTGGTGGTGTTCTGCGCGGGCCGGACCGATGCTGGTGTGCATGGCACCGGACAAGTGGTGCATTTTGAAACCACCTCACCGCGTGCTGACGCAGCGTGGACGTTGGGTGTGAATGCCAATCTGCCCGATGACATCGCGGTGCGCTGGGTGAAAGCGGTGCCGGACGAGTTTCATGCGCGTTTTAGCGCCACGGCACGCCGCTATCGCTACGTGATTTACAACCATCGGCTGCGTCCAGCGATTCTGGGCAATGGCATTACCCATTATTACCATCCGCTGGATGCAGAGAAGATGCAGCGCGCTGGTCAGGCGCTGATTGGTGAGAATGACTTCACTTCGTTCCGCGCGGTGCAGTGTCAGTCACGCACGCCTTGGCGCAACGTGATGCATCTCAACGTCACGCGTCATGGGCCGTATGTGGTGGTGGATATCAAAGCCAATGCATTTGTGCATCACATGGTGCGTAATATTGTCGGCAGCCTGATGGAAATCGGCACCGGCAACCAGCCGGAAGAGTGGATGGCGACGCTGCTCGCGGCCAAAGATCGTAAGCTGGCGGCGGCGACCGCCAAAGCCGAAGGCCTTTATCTGGTAGCGGTGGATTATCCATCCCACTTTGCATTACCTCAGCCTGCGTTGGGACCGTTGTTCCTCGCGGATTAACCGTTAATTGTTGGGTGTTAGGGGAGTTGTGGTTATATGGATTTCATCCACTTTTTAGTCGATTTTATTCTGCATATTGATGTGCATTTGGCCGAGCTGGTGGCGCAGTACGGCATCTGGATTTACGCCATTCTGTTCCTGATTCTGTTCTGTGAAACGGGTTTGGTGGTCACGCCGTTCCTGCCAGGCGATTCCCTGCTGTTTGTTGCCGGTGCGCTGGCGGCCTTGCCGGGTAACGATCTCAACGTTCACCTGATGGTAACGCTGTTGGTGATCGCCGCCATCCTCGGTGATGCGGTGAACTACACGATTGGTCGTCTGTTCGGTGAGAAGCTGTTCAGCAACCCGAATTCGAAAATTTTCCGTCGCAGTTACCTGGATAAAACCCACGCGTTCTACGATCGCCACGGCGGCAAAACCATTATACTTGCGCGCTTTGTACCAATCGTGCGAACCTTTGCCCCCTTTGTGGCGGGGATGGGACACATGTCTTATCGCCACTTCGCGCTCTACAATGTGACGGGCGCACTGCTGTGGGTGCTGCTGTTCTCTTACGCTGGTTACCTGTTTGGCGACCTGCCGGTTGTGCAGGAGAACCTGAAGCTGCTGATCGTCGGCATCATCGTGGTTTCTATACTGCCAGGCGTAATTGAAGTGTGGCGTCATCGCCGCCAGCAGAAGTCGCAGTAAGCTCGTTACCAGATTTTTATCCACAGCGTGAACGGGTTGTGGTTTAATGAGCGACATTTACGGCCTGCTGAAGGTGATTTCAGCAGCAATGAGAAGACTGGACCAGGTCAGCATTAAATAGAAAGGTCATCAATGAGCTGGATTGAACGCATACTGAATAAAAGCACTGCCACGCCAACGCGCAAAGCCAGCATCCCGGAAGGGGTGTGGACCAAGTGCGATAGTTGTGGGCAGGTGCTGTACCGCGCCGAGCTGGAGCGTAACCTCGAGGTCTGCCCGAAGTGCGACCATCACATGCGCATGCACGCCCGTGAGCGTCTGCATAGCATGCTGGATGAAGGTTCGCTGGTTGAGCTGGGCAGCGAGCTGGAACCGAAAGATCTACTGAAGTTCCGCGACTCGAAGAAGTATAAAGACCGTTTGGTCGCCGCACAGAAAGACACCGGTGAGAAAGACGCGCTGGTGGCGATGAAAGGCACGCTGCACGGCATGCCAATTGTTGCTGTGGCCTTTGAGTTCTCCTTTATGGGCGGCTCAATGGGTTCAGTGGTTGGCGCGCGCTTTGTGCGTGGCGTTGAGCAGGCGTTGGAAGACAACTGCCCACTGATCTGCTTCTCCGCGTCAGGCGGTGCACGTATGCAGGAAGCGCTGCAGTCGCTGATGCAGATGGCGAAAACCAGTGCGGCACTGGCGAAAATGCAGGAGCGCGGCTTGCCGTATATCTCCGTGCTGACTGACCCAACCATGGGCGGCGTTTCAGCCAGCTTCGCGATGTTGGGCGATCTCAACGTGGCGGAACCGAAAGCGCTGATTGGCTTTGCCGGTCCACGCGTTATCGAGCAGACCGTGCGTGAAAAACTGCCGCCGGGCTTCCAGCGCAGTGAGTTCCTGATCGAGAAAGGCGCAATCGACATGATCATCCGTCGTCCGGAAATGCGCTTTAAGCTGGCAAGCCTGCTGGCGAAAATGATGAACCTGCCAGCGCCGCAGCTGGATGGTGATCAGCCAAATGTGGCTGAGCCGGAGAGCAACGAAGCCTGACAGGCAACGGAAAGGCGCAGCGATGCGCCTTTTTACCAATGCACCGTAAATCAGTAAACGGGACACATGGATAATCTTCTCCTTCCTCAAGCCACGTCGCCTTTGGCCACGTGGCTTCATTATCTTGAGCATCTGCATTCGCAGGCCATTGAACTGGGTCTGGATCGTATTCAACGCGTCGCCGCACGCCTCGACCTGCTCAAACCCGCTCCTTTTGTCTTCACCGTCGCCGGCACCAACGGCAAAGGCACCACCTGCCGCACGCTGGAAACGCTATTGATGGCCGCGGGCTATCGCGTGGGCGTTTACAGCTCGCCACATCTGGTGCGTTACACCGAACGTGTACGGGTGCAGGGCGCTGAACTGGATGAAGCGCAGCACAGCGCCAGTTTTGCCGCGATTGAAGCCGGGCGCGGTGATATTTCGCTCACCTATTTTGAGTTCGGCACCTTGTCGGCCTTCAATCTGTTCCGCGCGGCGAATCTCGACGTGGTGATCCTTGAAGTCGGCCTGGGCGGACGTCTTGATGCCACCAATATTGTCGATGCCGACGTGGCAGTGATCACCAGCATCGCGCTCGACCACACCGATTGGCTGGGTCCGGATCGTGAAAGTATCGGCCGGGAAAAAGCCGGCGTGTTCCGCGCAGGTAAACCAGCAATTGTCGGTGAAGCCGATATGCCGGGCACCATCGCCGACGTTGCAGCGGAGAAGGGCGCGGTGTTGCTGCAGCGCAATCGCGACTGGCAGTGGCAGCAAACGGGTACCAGCTGGACGTTGCAGGATGCGCACGGCGAGCTGCGCGATTTACCGCTGCCGCAGGTGCCGTTACCCAATGCCGCCACCGCGCTGACCGCGCTGCGTGCGTCGGGTTTAACGGTAAGCGAAGCGATTATTCGTCAGCATCTGCCGCTGGCGATTTTGCCGGGGCGCTTCCAGACCGTCAGCGAAGCGCCGCGCGTCATTCTCGATGTGGCGCACAATCCGCATGCCGCTTATTATCTGGCTTCGCGTCTGGCTGAAGAGCCGCACAGCGGTGAAGTGCATGCGGTGGTCGGCATGCTGCACGACAAAGATATCGCGGGCACGCTGGCGGCGCTGGCACCACAGGTTGATCGTTGGTACTGCGCGCCGCTCGACGGTCCGCGCGGTGCCTCCGCCGATGAGCTGCTGGCTCATCTGGACGGCGGTGTGGCTTACAGCAACGTTGATGCAGCCTGGCAAGCGGCGCGTCAGCAGGCGCGTCCCGAAGATGTGATTCTGGTGTGTGGCTCTTTCCACACCGTAGCGCAGGTTATGGAATCGATGGCAGCGGAGAACGGCAGTGGCAAGTAAGTTCCAAAATCGCTTAGTCGGTACGGTCATTCTGGTGGCGATTGGTGTCATCGTCTTGCCCGGCCTGCTAGACGGTAAGAAGAAACATTATAAAGAAGAGTTCGCCGCCATTCCGCTGGTGCCAAAACCGGACGATCAGCAGGATAGCGAAATGGTGCCGCCGGTGACGCAACCCTTGCCGGCGCAGCCGCCGGAAGGGGCGGGCGCGGCCCAGAATCAGAACGGTGGTAAAACCGCCACCAACGGCAGCGCACAGCCCACGCAGAATAGCGAGCCCAGCGTGGTCACGCCGCCGCCGGTGCATCAGCAAGTGCAGCCGAAACCGGTGGAACAGTCGAAGCCAAAAGCGGTCGAGCAGCCGAAACCGAAGCCGGTTGAACAGCCGAAGCCAAAACCGGTGGAGCAAGCTAAGCCGAAGCCCGTCGAGCAGCCGAAACCGGTAGAGCAGTCGAAACCGGTGGAAACGCCGAAGCAGAGTGAACCGGCAGCGCCAGCTGGTCAGGCATTCGTGGTGCAGCTCGGAGCGCTGAAGAATGCGGCGAAAGTGAGCGAGATTGTGGCGCAGCTGCGTCTTTCCGGTTATCGCGCCTTTACCGTGCCGTCTACGCCGGTGCAGGGACAAATCACCCGCATTTACGTCGGTCCGGATGCCAATAAAGCGAAGCTGCAAGGCTCGCTGAGTGAGTTGCAAAGCATCTCCGGCCTCGGTGGCGTGGTGAAACCGTATAGCGCGCGATAACGCGCTGATAAGCCGCGCCAATAGCAGAAAAAGGCGCGGCTTTACAAAATTTTTGTAGCGAAGCGCGACAGGAAAATCATTGAATATCAGTGGATTAAATCACTGATAATACACAGGGCGAGGAAAGTTTTTTTCATCGCCCTTTTTGCGGAAACAGAACCGGAAAACCCTACGCAAACGTTTTCTTTTTCTGTTAGAATGCGCCCCGAACTGGATGCAGGGGTGCGATAGCACTGGGCTGGAAGAGTTCATGATCTGGATTGATTACGTCATTATTGCGGTAGTTGGTTTTTCGGCTCTGGTCAGCCTGATTCGCGGGTTTGTCCGGGAAGCCTTATCTCTCGTTACCTGGGGATGCGCGTTTTTTGTCGCCAGTCATTATTACGCCTACCTTGCAGTCTGGTTTACAGGTTTTGACGACGAACTGGTTCGCAACGGCATCGCTATCGCGGTGTTGTTTGTTGCCACCCTGATTGTGGGTGCCATCGTGAACTATGTGATCGGCTCGCTGGTTGAAAAAACCGGCTTGTCGGGAACCGACAGGGTGTTGGGTGTCTGTTTCGGGGCGTTGCGCGGTGTGCTGATCGTGTCTGCTATGCTGTTCTTTCTCGATACATTCACCGGCTTTTCTAAAAGCCCGGACTGGCAACAGTCGCAACTCATTCCCCAGTTCAGTTACATCATCAGGTGGTTTTTCGATTACCTGAAAAGCACGTCGAGTTTTTTACCCCGGTGACACCATCGGGAGTGCGGCTAATGAGGAAATGACAATATGTGCGGTATTGTTGGTATCACCGGTTTCATGCCAGTAAACCAGTCAATCTATGACGCGTTAACGGTGCTTCAGCACCGCGGGCAGGATGCCGCCGGCATTTGTACCATCGATGCTATTAACTGCTTCCGTTTGCGTAAAGCCAACGGCCTGGTCAGCGATGTGTTCGAAGCGCGCCATATGCAGCGTCTGCAGGGCAACATCGGGATTGGTCATGTGCGCTACCCAACGGCAGGCAGCTCCAGCGCCTCTGAAGCGCAACCTTTCTACGTGAACTCTCCTTACGGCATCACGTTGGCGCATAACGGCAACCTGACTAACGCCCACGAACTGCGTAAACAGCTGTTCGAAACGGGTCGCCGTCACGTTAATACCACCTCAGATTCCGAAATCCTGCTGAATATCTTCGCGCAGGAGCTGGACCGTTTTCAGCACTATCCGCTGGAAGCTGACAACATTTTTGCTGCGGTGGCGGCTGTGCATCAGCAGGTGCGCGGCGCTTACGCAGTGGTTTCAATGATTATTGGACACGGAATGGTCGCCTTCCGCGATCCCAACGGTATTCGTCCGCTGGTGCTGGGCAAGCGCGTTATCGCCGATGGCCGCACCGAATACATGGTGGCGTCAGAGAGCGTCGCGTTGGATACGCTGGGCTTCGAGTTCATTCGTGACGTAGCGCCTGGCGAAGCCGTGTACATCACCGAGCAGGGCCAGCTCTCTACGCGTCAATGCGCCGAGAACCCGAAAACCAATCCGTGCCTGTTCGAATACGTCTACTTTGCGCGTCCGGACTCGTTCCTCGACAAAATCTCGGTGTACAGTGCACGCGTGCGTATGGGCACCAAGTTGGGTAACAAAATTGCCCGCGAGTGGGAAGATCTGGATATCGATGTGGTGATCCCGATTCCGGAAACCTCAACCGATATCGCGCTGGAAATCGCACGCATCCTCGACAAGCCATATCGTCAGGGCTTCGTGAAGAACCGCTACGTTGGCCGTACCTTTATCATGCCCGGCCAGCAGCAGCGCCGCAGCGCCGTTCGCCGTAAGCTGAACGCCAACCGTGCTGAGTTCCGTGATAAGAATGTGTTGCTGGTGGATGACTCCATCGTTCGCGGCACCACATCCGAGCAGATCATTGAGATGGCACGTGAAGCGGGCGCGAAAAAAGTCTATCTCGCCTCGGCGGCACCAGAGATCCGTTTCCCGAACGTCTATGGCATTGATATGCCAAGCGCTACCGAACTGATTGCGCATGGCCGTGAAGTGAATGAGATTTGCCAGCTGATTAAAGCGGATGCGTTGATTTTCCAGGACCTGAACGACCTGATTGAAGCGGTGCGTGAAGAGAACCCGGATATCGCCAACTTTGAGTGCTCGGTATTCAACGGCATCTACGTCACCAAAGATGTCGATCAACAGTACCTTGAGTATCTGCAGTCGCTGCGTAATGACGATTCCAAAGCCATCGCGCGTCAGACAGAAGTGGAAGGTCTGGAGCTGCACAACGAAGGCTAAGCCAGAGGTTATGGCAGAGTAAAAGCAGGGCGGGCGCAATCCCGCCCTGTTTGTTTTTGTATTTTTGTTCAGTGAGCCGCTATCATTGCCGCAATCTGAACCTGCAAGGCTGAATTATGAAACGACTGATCATTGGTATTTCCGGCGCCAGCGGCGCGATCTACGGCGTACGCATGTTGCAAGTGCTGCAACCGCTGGCGGAGGTGGAAACCCATTTGGTGATCAGCCCCGCCGCGCGGCAAACGCTGGCGCTGGAGACCGATTTCAGCCTGCGCGAGGTGCAAGCGATGGCCGATGTGGTGCATGACGTGCGCGACATCGCCGCCAGCATCTCATCCGGATCTTACAAGACTCTCGGCATGGCGATCGCGCCGTGCTCGATGAAAACGCTGTCAGGGATCGTGCACAGCTACAGTGATAGCTTGCTGACCCGCGCCGCCGATGTGGTGCTTAAAGAGCAGCGTAAGCTGGTGCTGTGTGTACGTGAAACGCCGCTGCATTTAGGACATCTGCGCATGATGACCACCGCCGCAGAGCTGGGCGCGCTGATCATGCCACCGGTGCCAGCGTTCTATCATCGTCCGCAATCGATCGGCGATTTAGTCGATCAAACGGTGAATCGTGTGCTCGATCAGTTCGATATTGAGCTGCCAGAAGATCTTTTCACTCGCTGGAGTGGCGCATAATGGTGCATTAATGCACTGCTCGTGTGCAAATTCGCGTGTGCGATCACTCTTCGTGCATCTTGTGCACCAAAAGTTAACAATGTCGCTTTTTCTTCCTCACACCACTGTTATATTTCCCTCACAAACTAAGTGCTTGCGCCGCTAACCGGCGCAGTATTTAGCGCGCTTGCGCAGCGTTTAGCCAATTCGCACAACTGGCATGAAACGTGCACAGCTTACAGCGCAAACCAACACATCACGCACCACATAACAATAAGCACTTCACTTGAGGGTTAACTATGAAAAAGCGAGTTCTGGCTCTTTCTCTGATGCTGACAATGGTAAGTAGCGCGAGCGTCTTCGCCGCTGTGCCGCAGTCGCTGCGCATTGGAACTGACCCGACTTATCCGCCATTCGAATCCAAGAACGCGCAAGGTCAGCTGGTGGGCTTTGATATCGATCTGGCGAACGAAATTTGTAAACGTATCAAGACTAAATGTACTTATGTGGAAAGTGATTTCGATGCGCTGATCCCGTCGCTGAAAGCGAAGAAGATCGACGCCATCATCTCTTCTCTGTCAATTACCGAAAAGCGTCAGGAAGAGATCAACTTCTCTGAAAAACTGTATGCGGCAAACGCGCGCTTAGTGGCTCCGAAAGGTTCTACGCTGCAACCGACCATTGAATCCCTGAAAGGGAAAAACATCGGTCTGCTGCAGGGCACCACCCAGGAAACCTATGCAAAAGAGTACTGGCAGCCAAAAGGTGTCACCGTTACGCCTTACGCTAACCAGGATCTGGTGTATCAGGATCTGAATGCCGGTCGTATTGATGCCGCGTTCCAGGACGAAGTGCAGGCGAGCGAAGGTTTCCTGAAGCAGCCTGTTGGCGCTAAATATGCGTTTGCCGGCCCGGCAGTGAAAGACGACAAGATCTTTGGCGTCGGTACCGGTATGGGCTTGCGTAAAGATGATGCCGATCTGAAGGCCGCGATCGATAAAGCTTTTGTTGAGATGCGTAAAGACGGCACTTACGACAAGATTGCTAAGAAGTACTTTGATTTCAACGTGTACGGCGATTAATTATCCTGTTTCCTAATCCTGGTCTGTGAAAGGCAGGAAGGTTGCACATAAGTATTCACTCCGGGCGCTTACCTATGTAAACTGCCCGGCTTCATACGCTTGCCGCCATCCATCCTGCGATTCAAATTTCCTGGTTAGGACTGTCCGTCAGTTGGGCAGCGTTTGTAACTTACCCTCACGACAGGATTGAACCCATGTTGTATGGCTATTCCGAAGTAATCCTCAAGGGCACCCTTGTAACGCTGGAGCTGGCGCTCAGTTCCGTGTTGCTGGCGGTGGTGCTCGGCTTGATTGGCGCTGGCGCCAAACTTTCCCGCAGTCGCCCGCTGGCGATGCTGTTTGAAGGCTACACCACCTTAATCCGCGGTGTGCCCGATTTGGTGTTGATGCTGCTGATCTTCTACGGTCTGCAGATCGCCTTGAATACCCTCACTGATGCGCTGGGACTGGCGCAATTTGATATCGACCCGATGGTCGCCGGTATCATCACGCTCGGCTTTATCTACGGTGCTTACTTCACTGAAACCTTCCGTGGTGCGTTCCTCGCGGTGCCAAAAGGGCAGATCGAAGCGGCAACCGCCTTCGGTTTCACCGGCTCGCAAACCTTCCGTCGCATTCTGTTCCCGGCCATGATGCGCTTCGCGCTGCCGGGCATCGGCAACAACTGGCAGGTTATTCTCAAAGCCACGGCGCTGGTTTCGCTGCTGGGGCTGGAAGATGTGGTGAAAGCCACGCAGCTGGCAGGTAAAAGTACCTGGCAGCCGTTCTACTTCGCCATTGTGGCAGGTGTGATTTATCTGGTGTTTACCACGCTGTCGAATGGCGTGCTGTGGTGGCTTGAGCGTCGCTACACGGTGGGTGTGAAAAGGGCAGAGCTATGATTGAGATTATTCAGGAGTATTGGAAACAGCTGCTCTGGACCGATGGTTACCGTTTTACCGGCATCGCGATTACGCTGTGGTTATTGATCATCTCGGTGGTGATTGGCGGTTCGCTCGCGGTGCTGCTGGCGATTGCGCGCGTCTCCGCTAATCGCTTTATCTCCACGCCGGTTTGGCTGTTCACCTATGTGTTTCGCGGCACGCCGCTGTATGTGCAACTGCTGGTGTTCTACTCCGGCATGTACACGCTGGAAGTGGTGAAGGGAACCGAGTTGCTGAACGCCTTCTTCCGCAGTGGATTGAACTGTACGCTGCTGGCGTTCACGCTGAACACCTGCGCCTATACCACCGAAATCTTTGCCGGTGCGATTCGTTCGGTGCCGCACGGTGAAATCGAAGCGGCGCGTGCCTATGGCTTCTCACCGTTTAAATTGTATCGCTGCATCATTCTGCCTTCAGCACTGCGCACCGCGCTGCCGGCGTACAGCAATGAAGTGATCCTGATGCTGCACTCCACCGCGCTGGCGTTTACCGCGACGGTGCCGGATCTGTTAAAAATCGCGCGCGATATCAACTCGGCCACCTATCAGCCGTTTACCGCGTTTGGCATCGCTGCGGTGCTGTATCTGATTATCTCTTACGGGCTGATTAGCTTGTTCCGCAAAGCTGAACAACGCTTCCTGGCGCACGTAAAACCTTCTTCATCGCATTGAGTATCACTATGGCTGACAATAAATTAAGCGTTACCGAACTGCACAAACGTTACGGTGAACATGAAGTTCTGAAAGGCGTATCGCTGCAGGCAAATGCCGGCGATGTGATCAGCATTATTGGCTCGTCCGGTTCCGGGAAAAGTACCTTTTTACGCTGCATTAACTTCCTCGAGAAACCGAGCGAAGGCACCATTGCGGTCAACAACCAGCAGATCAATCTGGTGCGCGACACCGATGGTCAACTGAAAGTCGCGAACAAAGAGCAGCTGCGTATGCTGCGCACGCGCCTGACCATGGTGTTTCAGCACTTCAACCTGTGGAGCCACATGACGGTGCTGGACAACGTTACCGAAGCGCCGATTCAGGTGCTGGGGCTGAGCAAGGCGGAAGCGCGTGAGCGTGCGATCAAGTATCTGGATAAAGTCGGCATTGATGCGCGTGCGCGCGCCAAATATCCGGTGCACCTTTCCGGTGGTCAGCAGCAGCGCGTGTCGATTGCGCGGGCGTTGGCGATGGAGCCCGAAGTGTTGCTGTTTGACGAACCCACTTCTGCGCTCGATCCAGAACTGGTCGGCGAAGTGCTGCGCATCATGCAGAAACTGGCGGAAGAGGGCAAAACCATGGTGGTGGTGACGCACGAGATGGAGTTTGCTCGTCACGTCTCTAATCATGTGATTTTCCTGCATCAGGGCAAAATTGAAGAGCAGGGCACGCCGGATGAGCTGTTCGGCAATCCAAAAAGCCCACGTTTGCAGCAGTTTTTGAAGGGATCGTTGAAGTAGATTTTGTGCCCGCTGTCCCCCATCCTGGCCAGTGCTCGCTGTCCCCCATCCTGGCCAGCGCTCGCTGTCCCCCTCCTCGGTCCTCCCCCATAAATGGGGGAGGAAGATGCTGCAGTATGTGGGTGTTGAAGTGGCATTTGGCAGCGTCTTCTTCCCCCGTGGGCGGGGGAAGGCCAGCAAGCACCCTCTACCCCCGCAACAACTTCAGCGCGGTATCCTCATCGGTCACCAGACCTGACACCCAGCCGCCCTGCAACGCCGCGCGAATCGCCGGATATTTACGCTCGCTGCCGGCAAAGCCAATAATCTGGCGTTGCGTCTGGCTCTCCAGCAACACGCTGGTGAGCAGTTCATCGGTTTCACCCCACACGCGTTCACCTTGCTGATTGAAAAAGTGCCCGAGCATTTCGCCCACCACGCCGCGCGCGTTGAGCGCAGCAACTTGCGCATCGGTGATAAAGCCTTCGGCATGCAGCGGGCAGCCGGGCTGCACTTCGCCGATGCCAACGAAGGCCACATTCGCCTGCAAGGCGCGTAACGTCACGCGCTGATAAACCTGATGCTGAATCCACATCTCTTTATCTTCAGGCGTATCCGCATACAGCGGCGCAGGAATGAAGAAATACTTGCCCTGCATCTTCTCCGCCATCTTCAGCGGCACGTCATAGCGCGTACCCGAGTCGTCCCGCGCAATCGCGCCAATCATCGAAACGCACTGATGCTGCGGTCGCTCAACCCAGGGCAGCGCATCAATCATCGAGCGCAGCGTCTTACCGGAACCAATGCCAAATACCTGCGGCTGCTCCTCGCTGATGTATTGCGCCATCACCGCCGCGCCTTCCACTGCCAGCATCTGCTGAATAGCGTCATCATCCAGATTAGCGGATGGCACCACACGGCACAGTTGCAGGCCAAATTTATCCTGAACGTCGCGCGCCAGATGCAAGCAATGGGTAACCGGATGATCAATCTTTACGCTCACCATGCCCATTTCACGCGCGCTGGAGACCAATCGCTGCGCCACCTGACGTGACAATCCTAACGCGCGTGCAATCTCTTGCTGCGTCACGCCCGCCACGTAATACATCCAGGCCGCACGTGCTGCCAGTTCTTGTTTTTTCTCTTCTCTGCTCATCGCGCTGTTCCGTCAAAACCGGTGCGCCATGTTAACGCGAGATGCCGATGAAGTGTTAACTGAGCAAAAGCCCTAAAAAAGAGCAAAAGTATTAATTGTGACTGAGCTCGCAGAACAAGGCTGCTCGCTCGCACTATGCTACGCCTCATCGGGCAAATGCCCTTAATCGTGGCAAATGTTTATTTTGAGGCGACTATGACCAATCAATCAGTGTGGATGCATATCGGCGCAGGATCTTTTCACCGCGCGCATCAGGCGTGGTATCTGCATAAACTACGCGAGCAGGGCGATGACAGCTGGAGCATTGCCCTCGGCAATATCCGCAATGATGCCGCGCCGTTGCTAAAGCAACTCGCTGCGCAAGAGGGCGAATATGTGCTGGAAACCGTTACACCCGATGGCGAACGCGCCTATGAAACCATCACGTCATTGCGCAAAATCCTGCCGTGGGATAGCGACATCAGCGCGCTGGTGGAGCAGGGAGCGAAAAGTGAAACCCGCGTGATAGGTTTTACCGTCACCGAAGCCGGTTACTATTTGACACCGGAATTCGAACTGGACCTGACGCAACCGGATGTGCAGGCCGATGTGAAAGGCGACATCCGCACGATTTATGGCGCGCTGGCACGCATCCTCACGCAGCGCGTGGCCAACGGTGGCGCGCCCGTTACGCTGCTCAACTGCGATAACCTGCGCCACAACGGCGAACGTTTCCGTCACGGCTTCCTCGCGTTTCTTACCGCCAAAGGTGACAACGCCTTAGCGAATTGGGTGCGCGAAAATACCACCTCGCCCAACACCATGGTGGATCGCATTACGCCGCGTCCAACGCCGGATGTGGCAGAGCGCGTTAAAGCCGCTACGGGTAAAGAGGATGGTGCATCGGTGATGGCCGAATCCTTTATTCAATGGGTGATTGAAGATGACTTCATTGCCGGTCGGCCGGCGCTGGAGAAGGTTGGCGTTGAGCTAGTGGAATCGGTATTGCCGTGGGAAGAGGCGAAAATCCGCATCCTTAACGCCACGCATGCGGCGATTGCCTGGGCAGGCACGCTGATTGGCCTCAATTACATTGATGACAGCACGCGTCAGCCGGCGATTTACCAACTGGCCTATGACTACGTGACCCAGGATGTGATGCCATCGCTGTCGCCGAGCCCGCTGGATTTAGCCGATTATCGCGATGTGGTTCTGGCGCGTTTTAGCAATCCCTACATTAAAGACACCAATCAACGTGTTGGCGCGGACGGTTTGTCGAAAATCCCCGGCATGGTGACGCCAACACTGCGCGAATGCTATCAGCGTGGCGCAGAACCGGCGGCCACGGCCGTGCTGCCTGCACTGTTCTTCCTGTTCCTGCAGCGCTGGGCCTGTGATGATTTGCCTTACACCTATCAGGATGGCGTGCTGCAAGCCGATGCGCTGCGCCAGCAGTTTAGCCGCTCCGATGCACTGAACGCTTTCCTCAGCGATAGCGCGCTATTTGGCGAACTGGCACAGGACAAGGCGTTTCATGCGCTGGTGACGCGCAGCGTGGCGGATCTGCAACTGTGGCTGAAACAGCCAGAACGCATGCTGGCTGCGGTGTAAGGAGCGCGTTATGTATCTTGGGATTGATATTGGCACCTCCGAGCTCAAAGCGCTGATCATCAATGCGCAGGGTGAGATCATTGCCTCGAATCACGCCACGCTCAACGTGCAGCGCCCGCATGCGCACTGGGCAGAACAGGATCCCGAGCGCTGGTGGCAAGCGTGCAGTGATGTCCTTGCTGGATTGCGCCAGCAGGACGCGCTGGCCTGGAGCGAGATTCGCGCGATGGGTTTGTCCGGGCAGATGCACGGCGCGGTGCTGCTGGATGCGCAGGGCAAGGTGCTGCGCCCGTGCATTCTGTGGAATGACACGCGCAGCGCGCCGCAATGTGCCGCGCTCAGTGCCCAACATCCGGAAATGATGCAGCTCAGCGGCAATATGATTATGCCGGGCTTCACCGCACCTAAACTGCGTTGGGTGGCAGAACATGAGCCTGAGATTTTCCGTCGCATCGATAAAGTGCTATTGCCGAAAGACTACCTACGCTGGCGTTTAACCGGACAATTTATCAGTGAACCTTCAGACGCGGCAGGCACGTTGTGGCTCGATGTGGCTCAGCGCGACTGGTCCGACGAACTGTTAGCCATCACCGGTCTTACGCGCGCCAATATGCCGGCGCTGGTGGAAGGCAGCGCGGTGAGCGCCCCATTGAAAGCCGATCTGGCAAGTGAATGGGGCTTGTCGGCCGCGGTCTGCGTGGCGGGCGGCGGTGGCGACAATGCCGCATCGGCGGTTGGTGTCGGCGCGGTTAATCCGGGTGATGCTTTTATCTCGCTGGGTACCTCCGGCGTGATTTTTGTCGTCAACGATCGTTTGCTGGCCGATCCGCAATCGGGCGTGCACGCCTTTTGTCACGCCTTGCCCGGACGCTGGCACCAGATGAGTGTGATGCTCAGTGCCGCCAGCTGCCTGCGCTGGCTGTGTAATCTGCTTTCCGTTACCGAAAGCCAACTGATGGAAGAGATGGCACAGCTCAGTGAAGAGCAGCGGCGTCATGCCCCGGTTTTTCTGCCCTATCTTTCCGGTGAACGCACGCCACACAACGATCCTGACGCCTCCGGTTCTTTCTTCAATCTGCGCCACGAAACACCGCGTGCGCTGCTCGGCTACGCAGTAATTGAAGGCGTAGCGTTTGGTCTGGCCGACGGGTTCGCGGTGCTTGGTGATGCGCAGCGCCAGATTCAGCAGTGCAGCCTGACCGGCGGTGGGGCGCGCAGCACGTTGTGGGCGCAGTTGATCGCCGATGTGCTGCAACTGCCGATCGTCACGCATCCCGCCAGCGCGTCCGGCGCTTTGGGGGCAGCGCGTCTGGCGTGGCTGGCTGCGGGTGGTGTGGAGAGCGAAGTTTGCCTCAAACCGCCAGTACAGGCGCGATATCAACCAGATGCTGCGCGCGGCAAGGTGCTGCAGCAGCGATTGCAGCTGTTCCGCACGCTCTATGCACAACAGCAGCAGGCGCGAGTGTTGTTGCCTGAATAATTCCAGACAGAGGATGAATGAGATGCAATCGAATGATTACTGGTTTGGCTTACCGAAAAAGATGTTCTGGGGCTTCCTCGCCATCGCTATTTTTATGGCGGGTGACGGCTTTGAAATGGCATTTCTGTCGCGTCACATCACCGATATGGGCTTCACGCCAGCGCAGTCGGCGGTAGTATTTACTTTCTACGGACTGGCGGCAGCGCTAGCGGCGTGGGCATCGGGCGTGGTAGCGGAACTGATTACGCCCCAGCGTGCCATGATGATTGGCTTCGTGCTGTGGATTGTCATGCACACGCTGTTTATGTCGTTGGGTCTTGGCATGCGCAACTATCCGCTGATGGTGCTGTTCTACGGCATTCGCGGCCTGGCGTATCCGCTATTCATTTACTCATTCATGATGATGCTGGTGCAGGTGCTGCCGCGTGAAAAACTGGCGGCCGCCACCGGTTGGTTCTGGGCAATGTATTCCGTCGGTATCGGTGTGGTCGGCAGCTATTTACCGAGTCTGACCATCCCGATGCTCGGCGAAACCGGTACGCTGTGGCTGGCGATTATTTGGGTTGCCTGTGGTGGCGTGCTGGCCTATTTCAGCTTGCGCCATGTGCCGGTTGATCGTTCGCGCGTCAATTTGCCGATGCGCGATAAAATGACCGAAATGTCGCGGGCGGTAACTATTCTGTTTACCAACCAGCACGTGTTTTATGCCTGCCTGATTCGCATCATTAATACGCTGTCACTGTTTGGTTTCGCCATTATCATGCCGCTGCTGTTCGTTGATCGTCTTGGTTTTACCATTTCCGAATGGCTGCAAATCTGGGCGGTGTTCTTTTTCGTTACCATTTTTACCAACATCTTCTGGGGCATTACCGGCGAGAAGCTGGGTTGGATCCGTCAGGTGCGCTGGTTTGGCTGTCTCGGTATGGCCATCTCCAGTCTGGCGTTTTACTACCTGCCGCTGTATGCCGGACATAACTTCTGGGTGGCGCTGATTCCGGCGGTGATGTTAGGAATTTTTGTCGCCGCCTTCGTGCCGATGACCGCAGTGTTTCCGACACTGGAGCCGCATCACAAAGGCGCCGCCGTGTCGATTTATAACCTGTCGGCCGGACTGAGTAATTTTGTCGCGCCCGCGATTGCGTCGGTGTTGCTGCCGTTTTTCGATATCGTCGGCGTGGTGTGGGCGTATACCGCGCTGTACGTGTTTGCTGGCGTGCTGACCTTTATCATCCGCGTGCCGCAGCCGGGACATACGCATGAACCGGCGGCAGTGAAATCACGCGTGGCGCAGCAAAGGAGTTAATCTGTGATAGGCGGGCGCCATTAATGGCGCCCCTACACGACATCCCGCAACGCTTCCTCCAAATCGTACCAGCGAAAACCAAAGCCTGACTCTTCCAGACGCTTCGGTAACACATGTTGGCCGCCGAGCACCAGTACCGCTGATTCCCCCATCATCAGCTTGATGGCGCTGGCGGGCGTGCGCATAAAGGCTGGGCGATGCATCACATGGCCGAGCGTGGCGGCGAACTGCTCATTGCGCACCGCATAGGGCGCAACCATGTTGAACGGGCCGCGCAGTTCAGAGTGATCGATTAACCACAGCAGCGCGTTAACCAAATCGTCGATGTGAATCCACGGTAAATACTGTTTGCCGCTACCAATCGGACCGCCTACGCCAAGCTTAAACGGCAGTTTCATCTTCGATAACGCGCCGCCTTCTTTCGCCAGCACCACGCCGGTGCGCAGCAAACAGACGCGCGTGCGATCGCTCTGTGCAGTTAACGCCAATTGTTCCCAACGCGCGCACAGCGTATGGGTAAATTCATCCTGGCCTGGATCCTCTTCGGTCAGCACCAGGTCGCCGGTATCGCCATAAAAGCCGGTAGCCGAGCCGGAAATCAAAAATTGCGGGGGATTGCTGCTGGCGTGAATCAGCGAGACCAGCTGCTCGGTGATCTGCCAGCGGCTTTCGCACAGCCGCTGCTTCTGCTGTTCGGTCCAGCGTTTATCGGCGATCGGTTCGCCCGCAAGATTAATCACACCATC
Organism: Pantoea sp. y20; assembly: GCF_054903455.1. Classification (NCBI taxonomy): domain Bacteria; kingdom Pseudomonadati; phylum Pseudomonadota; class Gammaproteobacteria; order Enterobacterales; family Erwiniaceae; genus Pantoea; species Pantoea sp. y20. Next base: position 2,892,179 of record NZ_CM142816.1, on the reverse strand, counting down.
AATACCGTTTAAATCGGTTTGCTGATTGATGCCGGACCACAGCGCCACGCTGGCGTCGAGTTTCTCGCGTGCGGCGGCGACATCGCGCGTGACGACGCTCACCTGATGGCCAAGCTGCAACAGACGCGGAATCAGATGGCGGCCAATCAGGCCGGTGCCGCCGGTGATCAGTAAATGCATGTTGAGCCTCCTTGTCATTTTTTATCTGCTCAGATTGAGCATAGAAGAGAAGCGTGCGCGCGGCGTGACTCGGCTTACGCTTATGAAGAAAAAGGAAAAGTCAGCGCTGGTCTTAGCAGCTAAAGATCCGACCAGCGCACCATTGCCTTAATAAATAAAAATCGGTAAACATGATGCACACCTGACGCTTTTCTGAGGCAGCCAATGAATTATCCAACCATTACTTTGTGGTCAGATTCTTGCTTTTTCAGCCCTTACGCCATGTCGGTTTATGTTGCGCTCACCGAGAAGGGCATTCCCTTCACCCTTAAGCGCGTCGATTTATCGCAGAATGCGCAGTGGGATGAGGAATACCGCGCGCTGTCGCTGACCTGCCGTGTGCCGACGCTGCAAATCGATGATGTGCTGCTGACGGAATCTTCAGCGATTGCTGAGTACCTGGAAGAGCGTTTTCCGGCGCCAGAGTTCGAGCGGCTCTATCCGCGCGATCGTGAGAAACGGGCGCATGCGCGCGAAGTGCAGGCATGGCTGCGCAGCGACTTAATGGCGCTGCGCTCTGAGCGTCCAACCGAAGTGCTGTTCGCCGGCGAACGCTTTGCGCCGCTTACGCCGGCAGGTGAGCAAGCTGCCAACAAACTCATTGCTGCGGTGCAGCGCCTTTTGCCTGATGGACAGCAAAATCTGTTTGGCGAATGGTCGATTGCGGATACCGATTTAGCCGTGATGATTAATCGCCTGGCGCTGCACGGCGATGCGCTGCCGGTGAAGCTGCAACACTATGCGGAGTTCCAGTGGCAGCGTGCTTCGGTGCAACTCTGGTTAGCGGAATCGGGTAAAACACGCTGAGCACGATGCGCCTTGCGATGGCGAAAAGAACGCTTTACCTTACCGCTCATTCTAATAAAGCATGGCAAACAGGCGCGTGCTGGGCACGCCGAAAACAGAAAAGGGTTACGGATGGTGGATCAAACGGCAGGTGACGGTATCGAGTGGGTTGATATCGTTAACGAAGAGAACGAAGTCATTGCGCAGGCCAGCCGTGCGCAGATGCGTGCGCAGTGTCTGCGTCATCGCGCTACTTATATTGTGGTGCACGATGGTATGGGCAAAATTCTGGTGCAGCGTCGTACTGAAATCAAAGACTTCATGCCGGGTATGCTGGACGCCACTGCCGGTGGCGTGGTGCAGAGTGGGGAAGACCTGCTGGAATCGGCGCGTCGTGAAGCGGAAGAGGAATTGGGTATCGCGGCCGTTCCATTCGCCGAACACGGCCAGTTCTATTTTGAAGATCAGCATTGCCGCGTATGGGGCGGGCTGTTCAGCTGCGTTTCCCATGGCCCGTTTGCCATGCAGGAAGAGGAAGTGGATGAGATCTTCTGGATGACGCCGGAAGAGATCACCGCGCGCTGTGACGAGTTCACCGATGATTCGCTTAAGGCGCTGTCGCTGTGGCTGAGCCGAAACAGTGATGCTGCACGTCGTAAACAGAGCAGCGAAGCGTAATCTTGCCGTAAGGTCGCCATTTTTGGCGACCTTATATACAACATTGTTAATGTTCCCGCAGAATCCCCGCCAACAGTGCCAACGCATCCTCGAACTGCGCATCGGGAATAGTCAGCGGATAGAGGAAGCGGATCACGTTGCCGTACACGCCACAGGTTAGCAGAATCAAACCTTTTTCCAGCGCCTGCTGCTGAATAGCTTTGGCAATCTCCGCCGACGGCTTGCCCGCCGCATCATTGAATTCCGCCGCCATCATTGAGCCATAACCACGAATTTCCGCCAGCGCTTTACAATCTGCTCGCTGCAACGTCTGTTTTAATCGGCTGCCAAGCTGGTTGGCGCGGCTGCACAGCGCCTCTTCTTCGATAATGTCTAACACCGCCAGCGCCGCCGCAATCGCCGGTGGACTGCCAGCATAGGTTCCGCCCAGGCCGCCGGGTTCTGGCGCATCCATGACTTCTGCGCGTCCCGATACCGCCGAGAGCGGGAAACCGCCGGCCAGACTTTTCGCCATGGTGATGATATCGGGCTGCACGGCGTAATAGTCGCTGGCGAACAGCTTGCCGGTGCGCGCAAAACCGCTCTGGATCTCATCGGCGATCAGCAATATGCCGTGGCGATCGCACAACTCCCGCAGCGCAACGACAAACTCTGGCGGCGCATCGTAGAAACCGCCTTCGCCCTGAACCGGTTCAAAGATAATGGCTGCCACCTGCTGCGGGCTGATATCGCTGCGGAAAATCGCTTCCAGGCTGTCGAGCGCATCGCTCACGCTGACCTTGTGCAGCGCGTTGGGATAGCGCGCGTGAAACACCGGGCTGGCGAAGGGGCCGAAGCCGGTTTTATACGGCACCACTTTCCCGGTCAGCGACATTGTCATATTGGTGCGGCCATGAAACGCGCCGGTGAAGGCGATGATGCCGGGCCGACCGGTGGCCGCACGCGCGATTTTGACCGCGTTTTCGACCGCTTCAGCACCGGTTGAGAAAAAGGTGGTTTTCACCGGCCCGCTAATCGGCACCAGCGCATTTAGTCGCTCAGCGAGATGAATGTAGTTCTCATAAGGGATGATTTGAAATGCGGTGTGGGTAAAGCATTCTAGCTGCTGTTGCACCGCAGCCATCACTTTCGGGTGACGATGCCCGGTGTTAAGCACTGCGATGCCTGCGGAAAAATCGGTGTATTCGCGGCCATGCTGATCCCAAACCGTGGCATTCTCGGCTTTCACCGCATAGAAATCACACATCACACCTACGCCGCGCGGCGTGGCTTGTAAACGACGGCGGTGCACATCACTGTTGCTCATTATTCACCTCGCAATTAGCGGCAGACTTCAATCAGTGTTAGCGCAGCGTGAGGTTTATGCCAGTGAAGTACGGGGCAAAAAAAAAGCACGCACCGAAGTGCATGCTTTTTTGGTGGGCGGGAAAGGGGATTAGCCTTCGGCCTGCTGCGATTGAATCGCCGTCAATGCGATGGTGTAGACGATATCATCCACCAGTGCGCCGCGCGACAGGTCGTTCACCGGCTTACGCATGCCTTGCAGCATCGGTCCGATGGAGATCAGATCGGCAGAACGCTGTACCGCTTTGTAAGTGGTGTTACCGGTGTTCAGATCCGGGAAGATGAACACGGTAGCGCGGCCGGCAACCGCAGAGTTTGGCGCTTTGGATTTGGCGACGTCTTCCATAATCGCGGCGTCGTACTGCAGCGGACCATCGATCACCAGATCCGGGCGTTTTTCCTGCGCGATGCGCGTGGCTTCACGCACTTTCTCTACGTCGCTACCGGCACCGGAGTTACCGGTTGAGTAGGAGATCATCGCGACGCGTGGATCGATACCAAAGGCTTTGGCTGAATCGGCAGACTGAATCGCGATCTCTGCCAGCTGTTCTGGATTGGGATCCGGGTTGATGGCGCAGTCGCCATACACCAGAACCTGCTCCGGCAGCAGCATGAAGAACACTGACGACACCAGCGAGCTGTTTGGCGCGGTTTTGATCAGCTGCAGCGGTGGACGAATGGTATTCGCAGTGGTGTGAACCGCGCCGGAGACCAGACCGTCAACTTCGCCGCTCTCCAGCATCATGGTGCCGAGCACCACGTTGTCTTCCAGCTGCTCCTGCGCCACCACTTCGGTCATGCCTTTGCTCTTACGCAGCTCAACCAAACGTGGCACGTAGTTTTCACGTACTACTTCTGGATCCACGATCACGATGCCTGTGCCGAGTTCAACACCCTGCGCCGCCGCAACACGCTGAATCTCTTCCGGATTGCCGAGCAGCACACAGGTAGCGATGCCGCGTTCGGCGCAAATTGCTGCCGCTTTGACGGTACGCGGCTCGTCGCCTTCTGGCAGCACGATGCGTTTGCCGGCTTTGCGCGCCAGCTCGGTGAGCTGGTAGCGGAATGCCGGTGGAGACAGGCGACGGCTGCGCTCGGACGTGGCGGTCAGCGATTCCACCCAATCTTCATTGATGAAGCTAGCTACGTACTCCTGCACTTTCTCGATGCGCTGCGTATCGTCAGTCGGGACTTCGAGGTTAAAGCTTTGCAGGCTAAGCGACGTCTGCCAGGTGTTGGTTTTCACCATAAACACCGGCAGGCCGGTCTGGAACGCGCGTTCGCACAGGCGTGCGATGGGCGCTTCAATCTGATAGCCACCGGTCAACAGCACTGCACCGATTTCTACGCCGTTCATCGCGGCCAAACAGGCGGCAACCAGCACATCAGGACGATCGGCGGAGGTTACCAGCAGTGAACCCGGACGGAAGTGCTCCAGCATGTGTGGAATGCTACGCGCACAGAAGGTGACAGATTTCACACGGCGCGTCTGGATTTCACCTTCGTTGATGATATCGGCGTTCAGGTGACGGCACATATCGATGGCGCGAGTGGCGATCAGATCAAAGCTCCACGGTACACAACCCAGCACCGGCAGCGGACTGTTGGCAAACAGCTGCTTTGGATCGATGTTGGCGATGCTGGCTTTAGAGGAGTCATCAAAAATTTCTGACAGATCCGGGCGCGTACGACCTTGCTCATCCACCGGCGCATTCAGTTTGTTGATGATCACGCCAGTGATGTTTTTGTTTTTGCTGCCGCCAAAGCTGCTTTGCGTCAGTTCGATACGCTCTTTAAGCTGCGCCGGAGAATCGTTGCCAAGCGCCATCACGAAGACGATTTCGGCGTTCAGGGTTTTAGCGATCTCATAGTTCAGAGCAGATGCGAACTGATGTTTACGCGTGGGGACCAAACCTTCAACCAGCACCACTTCCGCGTCTTTAGCGTTTGCGTGATAGTTGGCAATGATCTCTTCCATCAACACGTCTTGCTGGTTAGATCCAAGCAGCGACTCAACGCGTGACATCTGCAGCGGTTCTGCGGCAGGAATTGCGGAGCTTTTACGGATAATGCTGGTGGTTTGGTCTGGCGCATCGCCACCCGCACGTGGCTGGGCAATTGGCTTGAATACGCTCAGGCGCACGCCTTTGCGCTCCATGGCACGGATCACGCCGAGGCTGACGCTGGTCAGACCGACGCTGGTGCCGGTAGGAATGAGCATAATTGTACGTGACACGATAGAAACCTCTCAGGTGTTGCAGACTGTCTAAAACAACTCCGTCAGCCTAAGCTGACGGAGAGAAGTGTTTTTAAGCGGTGAGACGCGCGGCGTCTTGAGCAATCACCAACTCTTCGTTGGTTGGGATCACCACGGCTGGGCGCGTGCCTTCTTTGTTGATGAAACCCGATTTGCCGAAGCGTGCTGCCAGGTTGCGCTCGTGATCGACTTCGAAGCCGAGCAGACCCAGTTTCTGCAGCGCCAGCTCGCGCACCATCGCCGCGTTTTCACCGATACCACCGGTGAAGACCACGGCGTCCAGACGGCCTTCCATCAGCGCAGTGTAGCTGCCGATGTATTTCGCCAGGCGGTGGCAGAACACATCCATCGCACGCTTAGCATCTTCTTTGGTGCTGTAGTTGTCTTCCACATAGCGGCAGTCGCTGGTGACTTCGGTCAGACCTAACAGGCCAGACTCTTTGGTCAGCAACTTATTGATGGCATCAACGCTCATGCCCAGGGCATCATGCAGGAAGAAGATAATCGCAGGATCGATGTCGCCACTGCGCGTGCCCATCACCAAACCTTCCAATGGCGTCAGGCCCATGGAAGTATCAACACACTGACCATTGCGAATAGCAGAAACGGAACCGCCATTACCCAAGTGGCAGGTGATGACGTTCAGTTCGCTAACGGGTTTGTTCAGCATTTTCGCGGCTTCCTGCGTCACATAGTAGTGGCTGGTGCCGTGTGCGCCGTAGCGACGAACGCCGTGCTCTTTATACAATTTGTACGGCAGAGCATAGAGATAGGACTCTTCCGGCATTGTCTGATGGAATGCGGTGTCAAAAACCGCGACATTTTTATCAGAAAGATGTGGGAAGTTTTTCAGCGCTTCATCTATACCGATCAGATGCGCAGGATTGTGCAGCGGCGCAAAAGAAGAGGCGTCTTTGATGCCCTGAATAACAGATTCGTCGATGATGACTGATTTGGTCAGCTGCTCGCCGCCGTGAACAATACGATGGCCGATTGCAGCGATTTGTGCCGAAAGCTCTGGTTTTTGTGCCAGAATAGTTTTGACCATGAAATTCAGTGCTTCGCTGTGTGCCGCACCCGCGCCAAGCTGAGCTTCTTGTTTGCTGCCGTCCAGTTTCCACTTAATACGTGCTTCCGGTAAATGGAAACATTCAGCCAAACCGGAGAGGTATTCGTCGCCGGTAACAGGGTTAAGGATGGCAAACTTAAGTGAAGAACTGCCGCAGTTCAGAACCAGAACTAACTTCGTCGACATGGAAGTACCTATTTTTGTTAAATAGTGGCTAAAAAAAACGCAATCAGACTAACAGCGTAGCCCATGAAAGCTGGTAGGTTAATGATAAACATCATGTGCTAGTCAAAAATTCAGTGACATGCAAAAAATTTTGGTGATTTTACGCTTATTTTTGATAAGCACTTAGCGAAACATGGCTCTGGCCGCTCTTTTATTGAGCTAAAGCTTCCGGTAATGTTACTCAAACGGCGTCAGAATACTCACTGTCACCCGCAAAGACAAAAACTTTTGAAGGATGTCACGTAAAGTTGTGTAGTTATCGGTTTATTTTAAATATTGCAGATTTAGTTGAGGTCTATCATGGCGAATGAGACAGACAAACCCGGCTGGTTCGGCTTGTTCCAGCGCGGACAGCGATACATGAAGACCTGGCCTGCAGACAAGCGCCTGGCGCCGGTATTTCCTGAAAATCGCGTGGTGAATGCAACGCGTTTTGCCATTCGCTTTATGCCGCCGCTGGCGATTTTCACCTTGACATGGCAAATCGCGATGGGGGGACAACTTGGTCCAGCAATTGCCACCGCGCTGTTTGCCTGCAGCCTGCCGATGCAAGGATTATGGTGGTTAGGTAAACGTTCGGTAACGCCGTTGCCGCCGACGCTGCTGCAGTGGTTCCATGAAGTGCGTACCAAACTGCAAGAAGCGGGGCAGGCGATTGCACCCGTTGACGGTAAGCCGACATATCAGTCGCTCGCCGATGTGTTGAAGCGCGCGTTTAAACAGCTTGATCGCACTTTCCTCGACGATCTTTGATCCGCGGACGCTTTTACCTGCCAGAGAATTTGAGCCAAATCCCGGTTCAAATCAAAGAAAAGTGGTGCGGACATACACGCATCACTCTCCTTGTGTAATCATTTCTTCATTGTTTAAATCTTAAGCGGCCGCCTGGCCCGGGAGCAAACCATGGAAATGACCCACGCACAACGATTGATCCTCTCCAATCAATACAAAATGATGGCCATGCTGGAACCCGATAACGCCGAGCGCTATCGTCGTTATCAAACCATTATTGAACGCGGCTATGGCTTGCAGTTACGCGAGCTCGATAAGGAATTCGGCGAGCTAACCGAAGCGACCTGTCGCTTACTGATCGATATTATGGAAATGCATCATGCGCTGCATGTTTCGTGGTCGAACCTCAAAGATGGCAGCGCGATTGATGAGCGTCGCCTGGCGTTTCTCGGCTTTGATGCGGCCACCGAAGCGCGTTATCTCGGCTACGTGCGTTTTATGGTGAACGTTGAAGGGCGCTATACCCATTTTGATTCCGGCACACACGGCTTCAATGCCCAAACGCCGATGTGGGAAAAATACCAACGCATGCTTACGGTGTGGCACACTTGTCCGCGTCAATATCATCTCAGCGCGAATGAGATCGCGCAGATTATCAATGCCTGAATAAGGAGCGACGCGTGAAGTACAGGGGTTTTCTGTTTGATTTAGACGGTACGCTGGTGGATTCACTGCCTGCTGTGATTCGCGCATGGTCATTGTGGGGTGAGCGCCATGGTTTGTCTGCGGAAGAGGTCCTGAGCTATATCCATGGGAAGCCTGCGATCAACTCGCTGCGCCATTTCATGGCGGGACAATCTGAAGAGGCGATTCAGGCGGAATTTCTCTGGCTTGAACGCCTCGAAGCGGAAGACACGCATGGCGTACAGGCGATTCCGGGCGCATTAGCGTTACTTTCAACGTTGAACGAGTTGCAGATCCCATGGGCGATTGTCACATCGGGTTCGATCCCTGTTGCCCATGCGCGCCATAAAGCCGCCAATCTACCTATGCCAGAGGTGTTCATCACTGCGGAGAACATCAAGCACGGTAAGCCGAATCCCGAGCCTTATTTGCTGGGCGCCGAGCGTTTGGGGCTTTCAGCGACGCAATGCGTGGTGGTTGAGGATGCGCCAGCGGGCATCATTTCAGGATTGGATGCGGGCAGTGCGGTGATCGCCATCAATGCGCCAGCCGATGCGCCGCGCATTGATGAAGTCACCTTCCGCGTCGCTTCGCTTGAACCGGTAAATGTCGCTAAAGAAGATAGCGGTGAATTTACCCTTTCTATCACCGCATAAAAAAACGGGCCGCTGCGGCCCGTTTTTTTACAGCGGCGTATCCTGTGAGATTTCATCCAGCGACAGGCTAAAGCTGGGAATAAACACCTCAACAAAATAATCCATTTCCGGCGAGCGCCGCTGCGTCAGGGTTTTCTCCAGGCGCGCTTTGGCCAGCAAAAACTCGTTATTACCCGCCGACAACTCTTCCAGACACTTCACATAGGCGCAAAGTGCATCCGCTTGCTTAACCACGGATTGTTCACTTTCGCTATGCATGTGTTCATCTATCAGCGGCCGATAAGCGTCCTGCAGTTCGGGCGGCAGCATATCGATGAGTTTCTGCTGGGCAATTTTCTCGATCTTTTTATATTCGTGCGCAATTTGCGCGTTGTAGTACTTCACCGGCGTCGGTAAATCCCCGGTCAATACTTCGCTGGCATCATGATACAGCGCTAGCATGGCAATGCGCTCGGCGTTGAGGTTGCCGTTAAACTTTTTGTTTTTGATGATGGCGAGCGCGTGAGCAACCATCGCCACCTGCAGACTATGCTCGGAAACGTTTTCAGTGCGCACATTGCGCATTAATGGCCAGCGGTTAATCAGTTTGAGACGGGAGAGGTGGGCGAAAAAATGGCTACGAGTCATGGACGGTTCCTGTTCGCACGGCGGGGAAGATATCTTTTCCCCGAAATGCGAACAGTATACGCGTCACAATTTACTGGCGATACCCTTGTAAGAAACGACCAAACTTGCTGACGGCCATTTCCAAATCGTCCACGCGCGGCAGCGTAACGATGCGTACGTGATCCGGCCACGGCCAGTTGAACGCGGTGCCCTGTACCAGCAGCACTTTTTCCTGCAACAGGAAATCCAGCACCATCTTCTGATCGTCGAAAATGTTGAATTTCTTGGCGTCAATACGCGGGAACATATAGAGCGCACCTTGCGGCTTCACACAGCTGACGCCAGGAATATCGTTAATCAATTCCCATGCACGCTGGCGCTGTTCATACAAACGTCCGCCGGGCGCGATAAATTCACTAATGCTTTGATAACCACCCAATGCGGTCTGAATCGCGTGTTGTGCAGGAACGTTGGCACACAGGCGCATCGACGCCAGCATCTCCAGCCCTTCAATGTAACCTTTGGCGTGTTTCTTCGGACCATTTAAAACCATCCAGCCCTGACGGAAACCCGCCACGCGATAGGTTTTGGACAAGCCGTTGAAGGTCACCGTCAGCAGATCGGGTGCCAGCGCAGCAATCGAATGATGTTGTGCTTCGTCGTAGAGAATCTTGTCGTAGATTTCATCGGCGAAAATAATCAGATTGTGCTGGCGCGCAATTTCAACAATCTCAAGCAACAACTCTTTGCTGTAAACCGCGCCGGTCGGGTTATTCGGGTTAATGATGACAATGCCACGCGTGCGCGGGGTAATCTTGCTGCGAATATCATCCAGGTCAGGGAACCAACCTGCTGATTCATCACACAAATAATGCACCGCTTTACCGCTCGACAGCGAAACGGCAGCGGTCCACAGCGGATAATCCGGCGCAGGCACCAGCATTTCATCACCGCTGTTGAGCAATGCCTGCATCGCTTGCACAATCAGTTCGGATACGCCGTTACCTATATAGATGTCTTCGACAGTGACATCGCGCATGTCACGCGCCTGGTAATGCTGCATGATCGCTTTACGCGCCGAATACAGCCCCTTTGAATCGCAATAACCCTGCGAGCTCGGCAGATTGCGAATGACATCGACCAGAATTTCATCAGGTGCTTCGAAACCAAACGGGGCAGGGTTGCCGATGTTCAGCTTGAGAACTTTGTTGCCTTCTTCTTCGAGACGTTTAGCTTCTTTCAGTACCGGGCCACGGATGTCATAACAGACATTTTCCAGCTTGCCGGATTTATCAATTTGAAAATTCATTGTTACCGCCTTTATGGGCAGAGTCCTTTAACCTGCCACCAAAAATCAAACTCGCCCAATTTACTCTTCTCACCTTAACAAAAGAAGGGCAGCGCTTGGTTTTGGCGTGTTTGCCATTTTTTCCCCTTTCACGTGGCGTAAAAGTCATTGGAAATCGATTAATCTGGTTCATTAGTCCACAAATGTGAAGAATGTTAATATTAAACGCTGGTAAGGTGTGCCTGACGTGTAAATGCCTTCTTCCATCGACATCCGAGACTATTCAGAAATTTTTCAGTCAAAACTGGCTTAAAAAAACATTAGCGACCAGACGAAATAGTTAAATGAATCTTGTTGGATGGCGAAAAATTGTCTGGTAATGATTAAGCACTGTTTGGCGTCACAAAATAGAGTTCATTCTCATACACTTTTTATTGGCAGAATTAAGCACCACCATCAGCTGCAACTCAGTGTAAAACACGCGTAAAATAGCATTTGCGCTGTATCTTTAACGTAAGTGTTTGAGATTCAGAACCTGGAGGGGTTAAAAAAAGAGCAGCATTATGGCAGGATGTGTGCGAAAAGACTTTTGGTCAAAAATTGCGATGTTTTGAACAAAAACATTTCCATTTATAGCGTAAAAATGATTAAGTATAATTTATTATTTGATGCACTTTATCGCTTCGCATCTACATAACATGATGTTATTTCTTTTTAACCCGCAGGGACTTTGTGCGGGATACATAGACAACTACGCAGCTTCCAGCACCTGTACGACTTACGTTTTCGGCCCAGAAGTTCTGCTGTCTATAATGACGACGCTGCTCTGATCTCAGAGTGGTGCGATCGTCGGCATCCGCCTGACAAATTTTTTTCATGGCAGCTCCACACAGGGCTGTCATTAAGCACCATTGCCTCTTATCTCTTTGATAAGTCGGGTAATACACCAGGGTAGTAGTTTTAAAAAATCTTATAAGTGAAGAAAAAACATGACTAATGCAAATCGTCCGATACTGAATCTCGACCTCGATCTGCTGCGTACATTTGTTGCCGTTGCCGATCTGAACACTTTCGCAGCCGCCGCTGCCGCCGTGTGCAGAACGCAGTCCGCAGTGAGCCAGCAGATGCAACGTCTGGAACAATTGGTAGGTAAAGAGCTGTTTGCCAGACATGGACGTAATAAATTGCTGACGGAGCATGGCATTCAACTGCTGGGTTACGCCAGGAAAATCCTTCGTTTTAATGACGAAGCTTGCACCTCTTTAATGTACAGCAACATTCAGGGCGTTCTGACCATCGGCGCTTCAGATGATACCTCAGATACCATTCTGCCGTTCCTGCTTAACCGCGTAACGTCGGTCTATCCGAAGCTGGCCATTGATGTGCGTGTTAAGCGCAACCCGTTCATGATGGAAATGCTTAATCAAGGTGAAGTCGATCTGGTTGTGACCACGTCCAGCCCAGGAAACTTTACTTATCAGGTACTGCGTACTTCACCAACGTTGTGGTACTGCGCGGCAGATTATATCTTCCAGCGTGGAGAGGCCATTCCTTTGGTTCTGTTGGATGAGCCAAGTCCGTATCGCGATATGGCCATTGATCACCTCAACGAGGCTGGCATTCCGTGGCGCATCTCGTATGTTGCCTCAACGCTGGCTGCCGTCCGTGCAGCGGTTAAAGCCGGTTTGGGTGTGACAGCGCGTCCTGTTGAGATGATGAGTCCAGAACTGCGCGTGATGGGCGCGGCAGAAGGTTTGCCAGTATTGCCTGACACCCAGTATCTGCTGTGCCGTAATCCAGACAGCGATAACGAACTGGCGCTGGCGATCTTCAATGCCATGCAGTCCACCAACGATCCTTATAATCTGAGTGCTAATCCAGACGGTACCTTGTTACTGGATGATGAAGAGTAAGGGTTGCAGTTACTGGTAATTCCTCTCAATTGGAATACCGGTTAATTGTTAAAACCGATAAAAATAAGCCTTAGCTGGATAATTATCCGCTAAGGCTTTTTTTATGCCTTTTAACACGTCCTTTTTAGAGCGATTTCCAGAAAAAGATTTCACTCAACATCTTAAAAATGAAATGTGTTCTATTTTTGCTCCACATGGAATGATTTTATCAATTCGTGCCAACTTTCCCAGGGCAATTGCCCGTCCACTCCGCTGTTTTTTGCAGCATAAAACCCAGTTATGTGCTTTAGATCAAAAAAATACCCCTGATAAGGGGGGGGAATCTCGGGCGAGACCTGTCAAAATATGATTGTTAAATGCACGATCCACGCATGTGAATACCCGCTACACTAAAATTAACCTCACAAACTGAAGCGATTTAGCTGGCGCTCAGAGGGTTGAATGTTAATAATATGATGCAGCTGTAAAATAATGTTTGGATACTTTTGTCAAAGTTGACAAAAGGTTATAGAAAGGAGTAAAAACCCCTATAAAATTGCTGCTTTATTGCTAATGACAGCAAAATTTATAAGGTTTTTTATCCTTCCCTTGAATCGATGTGGTGTGTTTGCTGCAACAGCGCAGGATGCCATCACCACTTTTGATGAGTAAGCAAAGAGTATGTCGACAACTACAGAAGTGATCGCTCATCACTGGGCATTTATTGTTTTTATCGTTATCGCATTCGGCCTGTGTGCCTTTATGTTGACCGGGGGCTGGTTGTTAGGTGGTCGTGCGCGTGCGCGACACAAGGACACCCCGTTCGAATCGGGTATTGAGTCGGTCGGTGACACTCATATTCGCCTCTCTGCAAAATTCTATCTGGTTGCGATGTTCTTCGTCATATTCGACGTCGAAGCCCTCTATTTATACGCATGGTCGACTTCCATCCGCGAAAGCGGTTGGGTCGGCTTTGTCGAAGCCGCAATTTTCATTTTGGTGCTCTTGGCAGGCCTGGTTTATCTGGTGCGCATCGGTGCGCTGGATTGGGCTCCTGCGCGTCGTCGCGTAGTGGTCAAATCTGTCCCGGTCAGTCACAGCCACACCAACCCTCATAAGCAGTAAAAGCGAGGCAATAAGATGGACTACACGCTGACACGCGTAGACCCGAACGGGGGCGGCGACAACGATCGTTATCCTCTGCAGAAACAGGAAACGGTTACCGATCCGCTGGAGCAACACGTTCACCGCAGCGTCTACATGGGCAAGCTCGAGCACGCCCTGCATGACATGGTGAACTGGGGTCGTAAAAACTCACTCTGGCCGTATAACTTCGGCCTTTCCTGTTGCTACGTGGAAATGACCACATCCTTCACCGCAGTGCATGACGTGGCACGATTTGGCGCCGAAGTTATGCGCGCCTCGCCACGTCAGGCTGACTTCATGGTGATCGCCGGTACGCCATTTACCAAAATGGCGCCGGTTATTCAGCGTCTATATGACCAAATGCTGGAGCCGAAATGGGTGATTTCCATGGGCGCATGCGCTAACTCGGGTGGCATGTATGACATCTACTCGGTGGTGCAGGGGGTGGATAAATTCCTGCCGGTTGACGTGTACATTCCTGGCTGCCCGCCGCGTCCAGAAGCGTATATGCAGGCATTGCTGCTGCTGCGCGAGTCGATTGGCAAAGAGCGTCGTCCACTGTCTTGGGTGGTTGGTGATCAGGGTGTTTATCGCGCCAATATGCAGCCAGAGCGTGAAAGAAAGCGTGGCGAGCGTATTGCCGTCACCAACCTGAGATCGCCAGACGAAGTTTAAGCTTCCCGTACACGGATGGAGCCACGGCCACAGCAAAACATCACAATTTAATGTGCGCCGCCATCCTGACGCCTTCTTTTGAGCGCCTGATTACAGGCCGGAATGGTGAGTAACGTATGACTGATTTAACCACGCAAGATCTCGCTCAGCCTTCATGGCAAACCCGCGATCACCTGGATGACCCAGTGGTCGGCGAGCTGCGTAACCGTTTTGGGCCGGATGCCTTTACCGTTCAGGCTACCCGCACCGGGATTCCGGTTGTCTGGGTGAAGCGTGAACAGCTATTAGAAATCGTTGAATTCCTGCGCAAGCTGCCAAAGCCCTATGTCATGCTGTATGACTTACACGGTTTTGATGAGCGTTTACGCACTAACCGCGCCGGTTTGCCCGCCGCGGATTTTTCCGTTTTCTATCACCTGCTTTCCATTGAACGCAACCGCGACATCATGCTCAAGGTCGCTTTATCTGAAAACGATCTGAATGTGCCAACCATCACCAAAATTTTCGCTAACGCCAACTGGTATGAGCGCGAAACCTGGGAGATGTTTGGCATCACTTTCAATGGTCACCCGCACCTGACGCGCATCATGATGCCGCAGACGTGGGAAGGCCATCCACTGCGTAAAGATTATCCGGCGCGCGCTACCGAGTTCGATCCCTTCGAGCTGACCAAGCAGAAAGAAGATCTGGAGATGGAGGCGCTGACCTTCAAGCCTGAAGATTGGGGCATGAAGCGCAGCACCACTAATGAGGACTTCATGTTCCTCAACCTCGGTCCGAACCACCCCTCTGCGCACGGTGCTTTCCGCATCATTCTGCAGTTAGATGGTGAAGAAATCGTCGATTGCGTTCCCGATGTCGGCTACCACCATCGTGGCGCGGAGAAGATGGGCGAGCGCCAATCCTGGCACAGCTACATTCCGTACACCGACCGTATCGAGTACCTCGGCGGCTGCGTGAACGAAATGCCGTACGTGCTGGCGGTGGAAAAACTGGCGGGCATTACCGTGCCGGATCGCGTCAATGTGATCCGCGTGATGCTGTCTGAACTGTTCCGCATCAACAGCCATCTGCTCTATATCTCCACCTTTATTCAGGACGTCGGCGCGATGACGCCGGTGTTCTTCGCCTTTACCGATCGTCAGAAAATTTATGATGTGGTGGAAGCGATTACCGGTTTCCGTATGCACCCGGCGTGGTTCCGCATCGGCGGCGTCGCGCATGACCTGCCGAAAGGTTGGGAACGTCTGCTGCGCGACTTCCTCGACTGGATGCCGAAGCGTCTGAAAGAGTACGACAAAGCCGCACTGCGCAATACCGTGTTGATGGGCCGTTCGCAAGGCGTTGCGGCGTACAACATGGATGAAGCACTGGCGTGGGGCACCACCGGCGCAGGTCTGCGCGCCACTGGTTTAGATTTTGACGTGCGCAAATGGCGTCCATATTCAGGTTACGAAAACTTCGATTTCGAAATTCCGGTTGGCGCTGGCATCAGTGATGCGTACACCCGCGTGCAGCTGAAAATGGAAGAGATGTGGCAGTCACTGCGCATTCTGGAACAGTGCCTGAACAACATGCCTGAAGGCCCGTTCAAAGCGGACCATCCGCTGACAACGCCGCCGCCGAAAGAGCGCACGCTGCAGCACATTGAAACCCTGATCACTCACTTCCTGCAGGTTTCGTGGGGCCCAATCATGCCGGCCAACGAATCCTTCCAGATGATTGAGGCGACCAAAGGGATCAACAGTTACTACCTGACCAGCGATGGCAGCACCATGAGCTATCGCACCCGCGTGCGTACGCCGAGCTTCCCGCATCTGCAGCAGATCCCATCGGTGATCCGCGGCAGCCTGGTATCCGACTTGATCGTTTACCTCGGTAGTATCGATTTTGTTATGTCAGACGTGGACCGCTAATTATGCACGATCAAAAAATTGCTATTCACACCATTGACCCTACTGAGGTCTTCGTGCTGAGCGAGGCCGAGCACCACGCTATCGAGCACGAGAAACACCATTACGAAGATGCACGCGCCGCTTCGATCGAAGCGTTGAAGATCGTGCAGAAACAGCGTGGCTGGGTGCCGGACGGCGCGATTAACGCCATCGCAGATGTTCTGGGGATTCCAGCCAGTGATGTTGAAGGCGTAGCGACTTTCTATAGCCAAATCTACCGTACGCCGGTTGGCCGTCACGTTATTCGCTACTGTGACAGCGTGGTGTGCCACATCACGGGTTATCAGGGGATTCAGGATGCGCTGGAGCAAAATCTGAACATCAAGCCGGGCCAGACTACGGCGGATGGACGCTTTACGTTGCTGCCAACTTGCTGCCTGGGTAACTGCGATAAAGGGCCAACCATGATGGTGGATGAAGATACCCACGTTCATCTGACGCCTGAAGGCATCGCCAACTTGCTGGAGCAGTATCAATGACCATTAAACAGATCATTCGTACTGCCGAAACCCATCCACTGACCTGGCGTCTCCGTGACGACAAGCAGCCGATCTGGATCGATGAATATCGCAGTAAAAACGGTTATGTCGGCGCAGAAAAAGCGTTGAAAGATTTCAGCCAGGACGAAATCGTCGCGGCGGTAAAAGACTCCGGCCTGAAAGGCCGCGGTGGTGCAGGCTTTAACACCGGCCTGAAGTGGAGCCTGATGCCGAAAGACGAATCCATGAACATCCGTTACCTGCTGTGTAATGCCGATGAAATGGAGCCGGGCACGTACAAAGACCGCTTGCTGATGGAGCAACTGCCGCACCAGCTGGTGGAAGGCATGCTGATCAGTGCGTTCGCGCTGAAAGCCTATCGTGGCTACATCTTCTTACGTGGTGAGTACATCGAAGCGGCCGTTAATCTGCGTCGCGCGATTGCTGAAGCCACCGAAGCGGGCTATCTCGGCAAAAATATTCTTGGTACCGGTTTTGATTTCGAGCTGATCGTCCACACCGGCGCAGGTCGTTATATCTGCGGTGAAGAGACAGCACTGATTAACTCGCTGGAAGGACGTCGTGCTAATCCGCGCTCTAAGCCGCCATTCCCGGCGAGTGCCGGCGTGTGGGGCAAGCCGACCTGCGTGAACAACGTGGAAACGCTGTCGAACGTGCCTGCCATCTTCCTTAACGGCGTTGACTGGTACAAAAACATCTCTACCAGCGAAGACACCGGCACCAAAATGATGGGCTTTTCTGGCCGCGTAAAAAATCCTGGCGTCTGGGAATTGCCGTTCGGCACCACCGCACGTGAAATTCTTGAGGATTACGCCGGTGGCATGCGCGATGGCCTGAAATTCAAAGCCTGGCAGCCAGGCGGCGCAGGAACTGACTTCCTCACCGATCAGCACCTCGATCTGCCGATGGAATTTGCCAGTATTGGTAAAGCTGGCAGCCGTTTAGGTACTGCGCTGGCGATGGCAGTCGATCACGAAATCAACATGGTTTCGCTGGTGCGTAATCTGGAAGAGTTCTTTGCGCGCGAATCCTGTGGCTGGTGTACGCCGTGCCGTGATGGATTGCCATGGAGCGTGAAGATCCTGCGTGCGCTGGAGCAGAAGAAAGGTCAGCCGGGTGATATTGAAACCCTGCAGCAACTTTGCCGCCAGCTTGGCCCAGGTAAAACCTTCTGTGCCCACGCACCGGGCGCCGTCGAGCCATTGCAGAGCGCGATTAAATATTTCCGTGAAGAGTTTGAAGCTGGCATTGCGCCGCAGGTGTTTGGCAATACCCGAGCCATCGGCGGTATTCAGCCCAACCTGCTGAAAGCGCGCTGGTAATCAGCCGCCGTACACGGAATTCACCTCATGCCGACATGGCGTGGGGAAAGAATTAGATGTTTAACGCTCGTCTTAGGGCGAGCCTTACGGAAGCATGTTCACTATGGCTACAATCCATGTAGACGGTAAAGAATATGATGTGAACGGAGCGGACAACCTCCTACAGGCGTGTCTCTCTCTGGGCCTTGATATTCCTTATTTTTGCTGGCATCCGGCGCTGGGAAGCGTAGGGGCCTGCCGCCAGTGCGCGGTGAAGCAATTCCAGAATGCCGAAGATACCCGCGGTCGCCTTGTCATGTCCTGCATGACACCAGCGTCGGACGGCACCTTTATCTCCATCGACGATGGCGAAGCGAAAGAGTTTCGTGAAAGCGTGGTGGAATGGCTGATGACCAACCATCCGCACGACTGCCCGGTGTGCGAAGAGGGCGGTAACTGCCATCTGCAGGATATGACGGTAATGACCGGACACAGTTTCCGTCGTTATCGCTTCACTAAACGTACTCACCAGAACCAGGACCTCGGCCCGTTCATTTCGCATGAAATGAACCGCTGTATCGCCTGCTATCGCTGCGTGCGTTACTACAAAGATTATGCCGACGGCAAAGATCTTGGCGTTTATGGCGCTCACGACAACGTCTACTTTGGTCGTCCGGAAGATGGCACGCTGGAAAGCGAATTCTCCGGTAACCTGGTGGAAATCTGTCCGACCGGCGTTTTCACCGATAAAACGCACTCCGAACGCTATAACCGTAAATGGGATATGCAGTTCGCACCAAGCATCTGTCAGCAGTGCAGCGTGGGTTGTAACACCAGCCCGGGCGAACGCTATGGCGAATTGCGTCGTATCGAAAACCGCTATAACGGCACCGTAAACCACTATTTCCTCTGCGATCGCGGTCGTTTCGGTTACGGCTACGTCAACCGCAAAGATCGCCCACGTCATCCGGTACAGCAACGCGGCAACGATTGGGTCAGCCTGAATGCTGAACAAGCGGTGAATGCGGCGGCGGATGTGTTGCGTCGGGCGAAAAAAGTGATCGGTATCGGTTCTCCGCGCGCCAGCATTGAAAGCAACTTCGCGTTGCGTGAGCTGGTTGGCGCAGAAAACTTCTCAACCGGTATGCCAGCCGGTGAGCAAGCTCGCGTTGAGCTGATGCTGAAAGTCCTGCAGGACGGCGGCATCTACACGCCATCACTGCGCGAAATTGAGAGCTACGATGCGGTGCTGGTGCTGGGTGAAGATTTGACTCAGGTTGGCGCACGCGTGGCGTTGTCTGTACGTCAGGCAGTAAAAGGTAAATCGCGTGAGATGGCTGCGGCACAGAAAGTGGCTGACTGGCAGATCGCGGCAATCCTTAACATCGGTCAGCATGCCAAACATCCGCTGTTCGTAACCAACGTCGACGAAACCCGCCTGGATGATATCGCTGCGTGGAGCTATCGCGCACCGGTGGAAGATCAAGCTCGTCTCGGCTTCGCGATTGCCAATGCACTGGATGAAAGCGCGCCGGCAGTCAGCGGCTTCGACAGCAAACTCAACGGCAAAGTTGATGTGGTGGTTCAGGCGCTGGCAGGTGCAAAAAAACCGCTGATTATCTCCGGTACCCATTCCGGTAGCATCGCGATGATTGAAGCTGCTGCTAACGTGGCAAAAGCCCTGAAAGCGCGCGGTGCCGATGTCGGTATTACCTTCCTCGCGGGTGCGGCGAACAGCTTTGGCCTCGGCCTGATGGGCGGTCAATCGCTGGACAGCGCGCTGGAACAGCTGAGCAAAGGCGAAGCCGATGCGCTGGTGGTGCTGGAAAACGATCTCTATCGTCATGCACCGAAAGCCAACGTGGATGCGGCGCTCGATACTACCGCTAACGTGATTGTGGTCGATCATCAGCGTACCGCAACGCTGGAAAAAGCCGGTTTGGTACTTTCAACCGCCAGCTTTGCGGAGAGCGATGGCACCTCAATCAACCACGAAGGCCGCGCGCAGCGCTTCTTCCAGGTTTACGATCCCGCTTATTACGATGACAGCGTAGTGATGCTGGAGAGCTGGCGCTGGTTGCGTTCGCTGCACAGCGCGGTTGAGAGCCGTCACATCGACTGGACTCAGCTGGATCACGTGATTGATGCCACCGTTGCGGCGCTGCCACAGCTGAAAGGCATTAAGGATGCCGCGCCAGACGCGAGCTTCCGTATCCGTGGTCAAAAACTGGCACGTTCACCGCACCGCAACAGTGGCCGTACTGCGATGCGCGCCAACATCAGCGTGCATGAACCGCGTCAGCCGCAAGATAAAGACACCATGTTTGCCTTCTCGATGGAAGGGAACAACCAACCCAGCGCACCGCGTTCGCAGATTCCATTTGCCTGGGCGCCGGGCTGGAACTCACCGCAGGCATGGAACAAGTTCCAGGCTGAAGTGGGCGGCAAACTGCGTCATGGCGATCCGGGCGTGCGTCTGTTTGAAGCCAGCGATCGTTCATTGCCGTGGTTTACCGCGATTCCTGAAAGCTTCGTTGAAGGCAGCCAGTGGCGCGTTGCACCTTACTACCAGCTGTTTGGTAGCGAGGAGATGACCCAGCGCTCAACCACCTTCCAGAAACGCATGTCCCCGGCCACGCTGGTGATCAACCCGGCTGATGCTGAGAAACTGGGCGTTAATAGCGGTGCTTCCGTTGAGCTGGTGTGTGCAGGCGAAACACTGCGCTTGCCGGTACGTTTCTCTGCGTCGCTGCAAGCAGGGCAGGTTGGTTTACCGCTTGGTATGCCGGGCGTGCCGCCGTTCCTCTCAGGTGCGCACATTGACAAACTGCAGGAGGCCGCGCAATGAGTTGGCTGACACCGGACGTTATTGAAATCCTGATCAACATCGGCAAAGCGCTGGTCATCTTGTTGGTGGTTGTCGGTTGCGGTGCTTTCATGAGTTTCGCCGAGCGTCGTCTGCTCGGCCTGTGGCAGAACCGTTATGGACCAAACCGTGTTGGCTGGGGCGGCTCGCTGCAGCTGGCTGCTGACATGATCAAAATGTTCTTTAAAGAGGACTGGGTTCCGCCGTTTACCGACCGCTTCATCTTTACGCTGGCACCGGTTATCGCCTTCGTATCGCTGCTGCTGGCTTTCGCCATTGTGCCAGTTTCGCCGACCTGGATGGTCACCGATCTGAACATCGGTCTGCTGTTCTTCCTGATGATGGCGGGCCTGGCGGTGTATGCGGTGCTGTTCGCTGGCTGGTCGAGTAATAACAAATACTCACTGTTGGGTGCGATGCGTGCATCGGCGCAGACGCTGAGCTACGAAGTGTTCCTTGGTCTGTCACTGATGGGCGTGGTGGCGCAAGCCGGCTCGTTCAATATGAATGCCATTGTCGAAAGCCAGGCGCATCTGTGGAACATCATTCCTCAGTTCTTCGGCTTCCTTACCTTCTGCATCGCGGGCGTAGCGGTATGTCACCGTCATCCGTTTGACCAACCAGAAGCGGAGCAGGAACTGGCGGACGGTTACCACATCGAATACGCCGGTATGAAGTTCGGCCTGTTCTTCGTCGGTGAATACGTGGCGATAACCACCGTTTCAGCGCTGATCGTGACGCTGTTCTTCGGTGGCTGGCACGGCCCGTTCCTGCCGCCATTCATCTGGTTCGCTCTGAAAACAGCGTTCTTTATGGTGATGTTTATCCTGATTCGTGCTGCGCTGCCGCGTCCACGCTATGACCAGGTGCTGTCGTTCGGCTGGAAAGTGTGTCTGCCGTTGACGCTATTGAACCTGCTGGCGACCGCCGCAGTGATTCTGTACACCGCGCAGTAAGGGACATTGAGATGACTTTAAAAGATATTGTCGTTGGCTTCGGCACGACAGTGCGCAGTATCTGGATGATAGGCATGCATGCCTTCGCCAAGCGCGAAACCCAAATGTATCCGGAAGAACCGGTTTATCTGCCGCCGCGTTACCGTGGCCGTATTGTGCTGACGCGCGATCCGGACGGCGCAGAGCGTTGCGTTGCCTGTAACTTGTGCGCGGTAGCTTGTCCTGTCGGCTGTATCTCGCTGCAGAAAGCCGAGACGCAGGATGGACGTTGGTATCCTGAGTTCTTCCGCATC
The DNA here is from genome assembly GCF_054903455.1 of Pantoea sp. y20. Taxonomy (NCBI): domain Bacteria; kingdom Pseudomonadati; phylum Pseudomonadota; class Gammaproteobacteria; order Enterobacterales; family Erwiniaceae; genus Pantoea; species Pantoea sp. y20. The sequence continues at coordinate 2,870,051 of NZ_CM142816.1, read as the reverse complement.
AACTTCTCACGCTGCATCTTCTGCGGCCTGTGTGAAGAGGCTTGCCCAACCACCGCGATTCAGCTGACACCCGATTTCGAACTGGGTGAGTTTAAGCGTCAGGATCTGGTGTATGAGAAAGAAGACTTGCTGATTTCCGGTCCGGGTAAATATCCGGAGTACAACTTCTATCGTATGGCTGGTATGGCGATCGACGGAAAAGAGAAGGGCGAAGCGGAAAACGAAGCCAAGCCGATCGACGTCAAAGGGTTGTTACCTTAAGGAGCCAGGTATGGAATTTGCGTTTTATCTTTGCGGACTGGTGGCGGTGCTGACGACGCTGCGCGTCATCACCCACACCAATCCGGTACATGCGCTGCTGTACCTGATCGTTTCGCTGCTGTCGATTGCCGGCGTGTTCTTCTCAATGGGCGCCTACTTTGCCGGTGCACTGGAAATCATCGTCTACGCGGGTGCCATCATGGTGCTGTTCGTCTTTGTGGTGATGATGCTGAACCTCGGCAAAACGCAGCAGGATCAAGAGCGCGAGTGGCTCAAACCTTCGCTGTGGATTGGTCCGGGCATCGTCTCTTTACTGCTGCTGGCAGTGATGATTTACGCGATTAGCACGGCAACCGATCAGGGCATTGATGGCACCGTCATCGACGCGAAAGCAGTCGGTATCAGCTTGTTTGGTCCCTATGTTCTGGCGGTTGAATTGGCATCGATGCTACTGCTCGCGGGTCTGGTCGTGGCCTTCCATATTGGACGTGAAGAGCGTCACGGCGAAGTGTTGAGCAATCGTCAAGCTGATGCGCAAGCAAATAAGGAGGATCACGCATGATCCCGTTACAACACGGCCTGATGCTGGCCGCTGTGCTGTTTGTTCTCGGCCTGACCTCCGTGGTGCTGCGTCGTAACATCCTGTTTATGCTGATTGGTCTGGAAATCATGATCAATGCCTCCGCGTTAGCGCTGGTGGTAGCAGGCAGCTATTGGGGACAAGCTGATGGTCAGGTGATGTACATCCTGGCGATCAGCCTTGCGGCGGCGGAAGCGAGTATTGGTCTGGCGCTGTTGCTCCAGCTCTATCGTCGTCGTCAGACGCTGAACATTGACACAGTGAGCGAGATGCGCGGATGAATCTTCTCTATTTAACCGTATTATTTCCGCTGATTGGCTTCCTGCTATTGGCGTTTTCACGCGGTCGCTGGTCGGAGAACCTGTCGGCAGCAATCGGTATGGGTTCTGTTGGTCTTGCCGCATTAACCACTATTTATGCCGGTTTCGACTTCTTCAATCAGGGTCAGCAGCCGTTCACTCAGGCGCTGTGGACCTGGATTCACGTCGGCAACTTTGACATTAAAGTGAATCTGGTGCTGGATGGTCTTTCTCTGACCATGCTGTCCGTCGTCACCGGCGTTGGTTTCTTCATCCACATGTTCGCTTCATGGTACATGCGTGGTGAAGAGGGTTATTCGCGCTTCTTCGCTTACACCAACCTGTTCATCGCGAGCATGGTGGTGTTGGTGCTGGCCGATAACCTGATGCTGATGTATCTCGGTTGGGAAGGCGTGGGCCTGTGCTCCTATCTGCTGATTGGCTTCTATTACAGCAATCCAGAGAACGGCAAAGCGGCGATGAAAGCCTTTATCATCACCCGTGTCGGTGATGTGTTCCTCGCTTTCGCCTTGTTCATCCTCTACAACGAACTGGGCACGCTGAACTTCCGCGAACTGGTGGAACTGGCACCCGCGCACTTCGCTGCAGACAACCACATGCTGCAGTGGGCAACCCTGATGCTGTTGGGGGGCGCGGTCGGTAAATCGGCACAGCTGCCATTACAAACCTGGCTGGCGGATGCGATGGCCGGTCCAACCCCGGTTTCGGCTCTGATTCACGCCGCGACCATGGTAACCGCCGGTGTTTATCTGATTGCACGTACTCACGGCCTGTTCCTGTTGACGCCGGAAGTGCTGCATCTGGTGGGTATCATTGGTGCGATTACTCTGGTGCTGGCAGGTTTTGCTGCGCTGGTGCAAACCGACATCAAACGCGTGCTGGCTTACTCCACCATGAGTCAGATCGGCTACATGTTCCTCGCGCTTGGCGTGCAGGCATGGGACGCGGCGATTTTCCACCTGATGACGCATGCATTCTTCAAAGCCTTGCTGTTCCTCTCTTCAGGCTCGGTCATTCTGGCTTGCCATCACGAGCAGAATATTTTCAAAATGGGCGGCCTGCGTAAGAGCATCCCGCTGGTGTATGTCTGCTTCCTGGTGGGCGGTGCCGCGTTGGCTGCGCTGCCGCTGATCACCGCAGGTTTCTACAGTAAAGATGAAATCCTGTTTGGTGCGATGGCGAATGGTCACATCAATCTGATGGTGGCGGGTCTGGTGGGTGCATTCCTCACTTCGATCTACACCTTCCGCATGATCTTTATCGTGTTCCACGGTGAAGAGAAAATTCATGCCCACGCCGGTAAAGGCATTACGCATCACCTGCCGCTGATTGTTCTGATGGTGCTCTCCACCTTTATTGGTGCGCTGATCACGCCTCCTCTGGCGGGGGTTCTGCCGCAGAACGAGTTTGGTGAAGGCGGCAAAGTGATGCTGGAAATCACCTCAGGCGTGGTGGCCATTGTCGGTATCCTGATCGCAGCAGCTCTGTGGCTGGGTAAACGTCAACTGGTGACCAGTATTGCTAACAGCGCGCCGGGTCGTTTCTTCGGCACCTGGTGGTTCGCGGCCTGGGGCTTCGACTGGCTGTATGACAAGGTGTTTGTAAAACCTTATCTCGGCATTGCCTGGTTGCTGAAGCGCGATCCGCTTAACTCACTGATGAACCTGCCTGCGCTGCTGTCGCGTGTTGGTAATAAAGGTTTGGTGGTGAGCGAAAACGGTTATCTGCGCTGGTACGTGGCCTCGATGAGTGTGGGTGCCGTTGTGGTGCTGGCGCTGCTGCTGGTGATTTAAAGATTGATGAGCGGGGCGGGTTCGCTCGCCCAATTAGAATGTCAAAAATTGCCTGAAGTAAGGCAATAAAAAGGGAAGTTTGCCGTGTTATTACCTTGGCTAATTATCATACCTTTTGTCGGTGGCTTGCTCTGCTGGCTTGCGGAGCGTCTTGGCGCAAAAGTTCCGCGCTGGATTGCCATGATCACCATGGGCCTGACGCTAGCGCTTGGTCTGCAGCTGTGGTTGCAGGGAGGCTATTCACTGACGCAGGCTGCGGGCATTCCGCAATGGCAATCGACTTTCTCCGTACCGTGGATTCCGCGCTTTGGCATCAACTTCCATCTGGCAATTGATGGTCTGTCGCTGCTGATGGTGGTGCTGACCGGACTGCTCGGTTTGATGGCGGTGCTGTGTTCCTGGAACGAAATTGAGAAATATCAGGGCTTTTTCCACCTCAACCTGATGTGGATTCTCGGTGGTGTGATTGGCGTGTTCCTCTCCATCGATATGTTCCTGTTCTTCTTCTTCTGGGAAATGATGCTGGTGCCGATGTATTTCCTCATCGCACTGTGGGGCCATAAAGCATCCGACGGTAAAACGCGTATCAGCGCGGCGACCAAGTTCTTCATCTACACCCAGGCATCGGGTCTGATCATGTTGGTGGCGATTCTGGCGCTGGTCTTTGTCCATTACAACGCCACCGGCGTATGGACTTTCAGCTACGAAGAGCTGCTGAAAACTCCGATGTCGCACACCGTTGAATATCTGCTGATGCTTGGCTTCTTTATTGCCTTTGCGGTGAAAATGCCGGTGGTGCCATTACACGGTTGGTTACCCGATGCGCATAGCCAGGCACCAACCGCTGGTTCAGTTGACCTCGCAGGTATCTTGCTAAAAACTGCGGCTTACGGTTTGCTGCGCTTTAGCCTGCCGCTGTTCCCGAATGCGTCAGCAGAGTTCGCACCGATTGCCATGTGGCTGGGTATCATCGGCATCTTCTACGGTGCGTGGATGGCATTCTCACAAACTGATATCAAGCGACTGATCGCTTACACCTCTATTTCGCACATGGGCTTCGTGCTCATCGCCATCTACACTGGCAGCCAGCTGGCCTTCCAGGGCGCGGTGATTCAGATGATTGCGCACGGTCTCTCTGCTGCGGCACTGTTCATCTTGTGTGGTCAGCTGTATGAGCGTCTGCATACCCGCGACCTGCGTCAGATGGGCGGCTTGTGGTCACGTATCAAATGGATTCCGGGTCTGTCACTGTTCTTCGCGGTTGCAAACCTCGGTATGCCGGGCACCGGTAACTTTGTTGGCGAATTTATGATTCTGACCGGCAGCTTCCAGGTGGTGCCGGTGATTATCGTCATTGCAACCTTTGGTCTGGTGTTTGCTTCGGTTTACTCCCTGATCATGATGCAGCGCGCTTACTTCGGCGAAGCAAAGTCGAAAGATCCGCTGCCAGGCATGTCACCGCGTGAGTTCATGACTATCGGCGTATTGGTGGTGTTGCTGGTGCTGCTGGGGATTTATCCTCAGCCGATCCTCGACACATCCCATGCTGCGATGAGCAATATTCAGCAGTGGTTTACCGCTTCAATTTCAACTACAAGGCCGTAATTCGCCATGACAATAACTCCTCAACATCTGATCGCGTTACTGCCGCTGTTGATCGTCGGATTGACGGTGGTGGTGGTGATGCTGTCCATTGCGTGGCGACGCAATCACTTTGTTAATGCCACGCTGACGGTGATCGGACTTAACATTGCGCTGTTTTCTCTGTGGTTTGTAGGCCAGGCGGGAGCGATGGACGTCACGCCGCTGCTGCGCGTTGATGGCTATTCGATGTTCTACACCGCGCTGGTGGTGCTGGCGAGTTTAGCCACCTGCACCTTCGCTTATCCGTGGCTGGCCGGTTTCCCGGACAACAAAGATGAGTTCTATCTGCTGGTGCTGATTGCAGCACTCGGCGGGATCGTGCTGGCGAGCGCCAATCATCTGGCAGCGCTGTTCATCGGTATCGAACTGCTGTCACTGCCGCTGTTTGGTTTGATTGGTTATGCTTTCCGCCAGAAACGTTCGCTGGAAGCGTCGCTGAAATACACCATTCTGTCGGCGGCGGCCTCATCGTTCCTGCTGTTCGGTATCGCGCTGATTTATGCTGATTCCGGCAGCCTGAGCTTTGTGCAGCTGGGTAAAAGTCTGAGCGATAGCATGATTCAGGAGCCGCTGTTGCTGCTCGGTCTGGGCATGATGATTATCGGACTGGGCTTTAAACTGTCGCTGGTTCCTTTCCACCTGTGGACGCCAGACGTTTATCAGGGGGCGCCAGCGCCGGTTTCAACCTTCCTCGCTACCGCCAGCAAGATCGCCATCTTTGGTGTGATTATGCGCCTGTTCATGTACGCGCCCGTCACTGACAGTGAAGCGGTGCGTACCGTGCTGGGTATCATTGCCTTTGCGTCGATTCTGTTCGGCAACCTGATGGCGATTTCCCAGAGCAACATCAAGCGTCTGCTCGGTTACTCCTCTATCGCGCACCTTGGTTATCTGTTGGTGGCGCTGATTGCGGTGAAAACCCATCAGCTGTCGCTGGAAACCGCAGGCGTTTATCTGGCCGGTTACCTGTTCAGCAGCCTTGGCGCGTTCGGCGTAGTGAGCCTGATGTCGAGCCCATATCGCGGTCCGGATGCCGATACGCTCTATTCCTATCGTGGTCTGTTCTGGCATCGTCCGATTCTGTCTGCGGTAATGACGGTGATGATGTTGTCACTGGCGGGTATCCCAATGACGCTCGGCTTCATCGGTAAGTTCTACGTTATCGCCTCGAGTGTGAACGCACATCTGTGGTGGTTGAGTGGTGCGGTGGTAGCGGGTAGTGCGATTGGGCTTTATTACTATCTGCGTGTGACGGTGAGTCTGTATCTCAGTCCGCCGGAACTGCACAACCGCGATACGCAAGCCAATTGGGCATTTACGGCCGGCGGCGTTGTGGTGCTGATCTCTGCGATTCTGGTGCTGCTGCTCGGTGTTTATCCGCAGCCGCTGATTACACTGGTGCAGATGGCTCAGCCGCTAATGTAAGACAGTTACGCGTCATCACTGAATCAGGCCTGCGGGCCTGATTTTTTTTGCCTGCAGTTCACAGCGTAGTGAGAGGTTGAGCACAGAGTCACCACGAGGTTTTCAGCTGCCGATGCTGTTCACTGCGTTTGGCATAGCCGGTGTGATATTCTCATCGGATCCCTTTTTTCGCTCAGACAAGGAAGCACCATGGAAATGCTTTGGCTTGATTGCCACCACAGTGAACTGACAGCGCAACAACTCTACACTTTGCTGGCACTGCGCAATCATGTCTTCATCGTGGAACAAAACTGTCCTTATCAGGATATTGATGGCCAGGATCTAGCTGCCGAAAATCGCCACATTCTCGGATTTCTCGACGGTAAGCTGCTGGCCTATGCGCGCGTGTTAACGCCAGCGCTAGACTCTGCGCCGGTAATGATTGGTCGTGTGATTGTTTCTGAAGAAGCACGCGGTTTGAAGCTGGGCTATCGCTTGATGGAGAAGGCGCTGGAGAGCTGTGAAAAGTATTGGTCGCAGCGCGCTATTTATCTCTCTGCGCAGGCACATCTGGAAGGTTTCTACGGTCGTCTGGGCTTTGAAGCGGTGACCGAAGTGTATATGGAAGATGAGATTCCCCACATCGGCATGCAGAAAGCATAACGGCGAGGATTGCTCCTCGCCGTCAATCATCAGCCTGGCGTCATCTGCCGGTCATCAACGTATTTACGTTGATCTGGCGGCGGCGGGAAGTACTGATAAAGCCAGGTTTCACTCAGCGTCTCATCTTTGGTACGCAGGAACAGGCGCATATCAACCGGTTTGGTCGAGTCGCTGTTTGGATACCAGTCAAACAGAATGCGGTAACCGTTGAGTGGCTCGACGTAAAGAATCTCAACCTGCTTGAATGTGCCTTCTGAAACGGTAATCACCGGCTCAATACCTTTCGGCGCTGCGGCTTTCAGATCGCCACCAACAAAATCAATGGCAAAACGACGTGACCAGGTATCCGGGAAGTGTTCGCCTGGCGCCCAACCTTCCGGGAAGCCGCCGATACCGGTGCGCGTGGCATCGACACGCGCCAAACCACTGCGCACTGGTGGCAACTGGCTCCAGTAGAGTTTGTACTGGAAGCTGAACTCGCTACCGGCTTTCACCGGTTCTGAAGGCTGCCAGAAGCACACCACATTATCGAGCGTTTCACCAGTGGTTGGAATCTCCATCACGTTAATGGCGCCTTTGCCCCATTTACCAATCGGTTCCACCCACAAGCTTGGACGTTTGTCGTACCAGCCAATCACATCCTGATAATTTTTGAAGTCATGATCGAGCTGCAACAGGCCGAAACCACGCGGGTTTTCGTCCTGATAGGCGTTGAACTGCAAACGCTGCGGGTTGTTCAGCGGACGTGCAATCCATTCGCCTTCACCGGTCCACATCGCCAGACGATCGGAGTCGTGGATTTGTGGATGGTAAGTGTTGCACATGCGGCGCTCGTTGGTGCCACAACTGAACATGCTGGTCATTGGCGCAATGCCAAGCTGGCGGATGTCGTTACGTGCAAACAGATGGTTTTCCACCTCCATCACGACGCGTTTCTCCTCGCAGTGAATGGTGAACTTGTAGGCACCGGTGACGCTCGCGCCATCCAGCAGGGCGTAGACCACGAAAGTAGTGTCATCCGCTTTTGGTGTTTCGAACCAGAACGCGGTGAAGTCCGGGAACTCTTCTTTGCCGTTGCTGAAGGTGTTGACCGCCACGCCGCGCGCGGAGAGGCCGTACTGGAAGGTTTCATCAACCGCACGGAAATAGCTGGCGCCAAGGAAAGAGACGATATCGCGGCGCGCCAGTTCAGGCTTCTTAAACGCACGGAAACCGGCAAAGCCGAGATCGGTTTTACCGACCAGCTGCCTGGTATCAACGTTGGCGTTGTGATAATTGAACAGCTCCGGACGGAAGTGGATCTCACGCGCTTCACGGCTCTGGGCATCGACCGAGAACATGCGGATGCGGCGCTTGAAGCCCATACCGACGTGGAAGAATTGCACGTCCAGCTGACGATCGGGGATGTTATTCCACAGCGAGTGATTGGCGTCGTACTGAATTTCGTTATAGGCCTGCGGAGTGAGATTGGCCAGGGTGTCGGGCAAGGGGCCGGGGGCGCCGCCCCAGGGCTGTTTTGCCAGCGCGGAGGCTTTCTTTTTCAGTGAGTCGAAATCGAAGCGAACCGCGGTACCGTCGGCGATACCATCATCGGCCCAGGCGGATTGTGCAAACAGCGTGGAGAGACCCGTCATGCCGCTAACAGCGGAGAGGGCCATGGACGCTTTCATAAATTTTCTACGATTCATGCCGGAAATCTAATCCTTAGCTGCTCGGGTGTATTTTGACTCTCGTAAGACGAGAAGCGTCTGACTACAGGGGGTTACGACAGTCGTGAAAATAAATAATTCAGTCTGCGGAAAATTTATCAGATTAATCAAATAAGCGAAGCAGAATTCGCGTAGCGGCAGCGTACATGACACAACTTTGCACTGCGGTGGATGAAACTCGGTGAAAACCTTGCAATCGCCACCCAGCAAATCTGCAATTTATGACTATAGTTAAACCACAACGAGCAAGGAACATGGAGGAACTACATAGTGTCATCTTCAGATCAATTTGAAACGCACCTTGACGACGACCTGGCGCTGCTAACGGAAACGCTGGAAGAAGTGTTACGCGCATCAGGCGATCCGGCCGATCAGAAATATATCGAGCTGAAACTCAAAGCTGAACAAGCGCTGGAAGACGTGAAATCGCGCGTTAGCCAGGCGTCAGACAGCTATTACTATCGTGCCAAGAATGCGGCCTATCGCGCCGATGATTATGTGCATGAAAAACCGTGGCAGGGGATTGGCATCGGTGCTGCCGCTGGCCTGTTTGTCGGTTTACTGCTGGCTCGACGTTAAGTTCCAACGGGCGCGACACGCTTCGCGCCCGCTTCCTGATTGCCTCGCCGCTTTTCCCGCTAAATCCCTGTTTCGCATCATCCGCAATTGTGTTTCGCCTGCGCGCTTCCTACAGTAAAGCGACAGGGAAAAGGAGAACGCAACGTGATACGTGTAGAAATGCTCTCAACGGGCGATGAAGTGTTACATGGGCAGATTGTCGATACCAACGCCGCGTGGCTGGCCGATGTGCTGTTCCAGCACGGTTTGCCGATGACCAGCCGTAGTACCGTCGGTGATGCAATGACCTCGCTGGTGGAGGCGCTGCAGAGCCGCAGCCAGATTGCTGACGTGCTGATCGTGAATGGCGGTTTAGGACCGACCAGTGACGATCTCAGCGCGCAGGCCGCAGCCATTGCCAGCGGCAGCGAGTTAGTTATCCAGCAAGCCTGGCTGGAAAAAATGGAAGACTGGTTCGCCAGCCGCGGACGTGTGATGGCGCCGAGCAACCGCAAGCAGGCAGAAATCCCCGCCATTGCTGAGATGCTCGATAATCCGGTCGGCACCGCATGCGGCTTCGCGCTGCAGCTCAATCGCTGCTGGATTTTCTTCACCCCTGGCGTGCCGTCGGAATTTAAAGTGATGGTTGAGCAGGAGATTATTCCGCGCCTCAAAGCACGCTTTGAACTGCCTGAGCCACCATTGTGTTTGCGCCTCACCACCTTTGGGCGTGGGGAAAGTGACATTGCCGCCGAGTTGGAGCCGCTCCTGCTGCCGGAAGGCGTGGTGATGGGCTATCGCTCATCGATGCCGATTATTGAAATTAAACTCACCGGACCCGCCAGCCAGCGCGTGGCGATGGAGCAAGTGTGGCAGCAGGTAAAACTGTTGCTGGCTGAATGCACCATTTTTGAAGGCACCGAAGGTTTACCGGCGCTGCTGGCGCGCGAGTTGCAGCAGCGTGGCTTCCATTTGGCGCTGAGCGAGCAGTTCACCGCCGGCTTACTTAACTGGCAGCTGGCCGCTGCGGACGTGGCGCTCAGCAAAGCAGAGATTCTGCCGCCGCAGCATGAAGATCTGGAAGCGCAGGTTGCGCGCACGCGTGACTGGGCGAAACAGCAGGGCGCGGCGCTGGCGTTGTCGGTGGGAAATTTAGTGGAAGGCGAAGTATCGATTGCGCTGCATACGCCGGAAGCCAGCTGGGGCCAACGCGTAAAGTTCACTCATGGACGTCATAACGTGGAAACGCGGCAGAAAGTGGTGGCGATGATGGCGATGAACATGTTGCGTCGCTGGCTGCACGGCAGTGAAGTCAGCACCGGTCACGGTTGGATTGATGTGCTGGAAACGGTGAAACGCTGATTGGTCACCAGGTCGCCATCAATGGCGGCCTGGTCAATCACAGCTCGATCTCAATCTCCCCTTTGGCGCGACAGCAGCACGGCAAAATCTCGCCTTGCTGCACAAACGCCAACGGGGTTTCGGCATAATCCACTTCGCCTTTCAGCAAACGCATGCGGCAAGAGCCGCAGTAGCCTTCGCGACACTGAAACTCAACGCACAGATTATTGGCTTCCAACGTCGCCAGCAGATTAGGGTGATCTTCTGCGCACTCCAGCCTGGAGCCGGAGCTACGCAGAATAACAACAGAGCGGCTCATGCTTACAGCTGGAAGCCGTCGAAATCGTCTTCGCCCACTTCAGAATCAATCTGACCGACCAAATACGAGCTCACTTCAACTTCCTGCGGTGCAACCTGTACGTTGTCCGACACCAGCCACGAGTTGATCCATGGAATGGGGTTGGAACGCGTCTGGAACGGCAGATCAAGACCCACCGCCTGCATACGGATGTTGGTGATGTACTCGATGTACTGGCACAGAATGTCTTTGTTCAGGCCAATCATCGAGCCGCCGCTGAACAGGTAGTCTGCCCACTCTTTTTCCTGCTCGGCTGCCTTCTTGAACAGATCGAAGCATTCATCACGACACTCCGCGGCGATGGCTTTCATCTCTGGATCGTCTTCACCGGTGCGCAGCAGGTTCAGCATATGCTGGGTGCCGGTCAGATGCAGCGCTTCATCGCGTGCAATCAGCTTGATGATTTTGGCGTTGCCTTCCATCAGCTCGCGCTCGGCGAAAGCAAATGAACAGGCGAAGCTGACGTAGAAGCGAATCGCTTCCAGCGCGTTGACGCTCATCAGGCAGATATAGAGCTGCTTTTTCAGATCGCGCAGGTTAACGGTAACGGTTTTACCGTTGACCTGATGCGTACCTTCACCCAGCAGATGCCAGTAACTGGTCATCTCGATCAGGTCATCGTAGTACTTCGAGATATCTTCGGCGCGCGCCAGAATCTGCTCGTTGGTGACGATATCGTCAAACACCACCGCCGGATCGTTAACGATGTTACGGATGATGTGCGTGTAGGAGCGCGAGTGAATGGTCTCGGAGAACGCCCAGGTTTCAATCCAGGTTTCCAGCTCAGGGATGGAAATCAGCGGCAGCAGCGCCACGTTCGGGCTACGACCCTGAATCGAGTCCAGCAGCGTTTGATACTTCAGGTTGCTGATGAAGATGTGCTTTTCATGCTCCGGCAGCGCCTGGTAATCGATGCGATCGCGCGAGACGTCCACTTCTTCCGGACGCCAGAAGAAGGAGAGCTGCTTCTCAATCAGCTTTTCAAAGATGTCATATTTCTGCTGATCGAAACGGGCAACGTTGACGGACTGGCCAAAGAACATCGGCTCTTTTAGCTGGTCATTTTTGTTCTGCGAGAATGTGGTGTAAGCCATTTTGAGTCCAAATGTGAAGAGGGCCGACCAATGTCGGCCCTGACAAGATGAGATTAGATCTTACATGCGCCGCTTTCGCAGCCATCATCCTGAATGGAAGGTGCCAGATCGTCCTGTGCATCTTCTGCACCGTCGCGGGTGTTTTGATAGTACAGGGTTTTCACGCCGAACTTGTACGCGGTCAGCAGGTCTTTCAGCAGCTGTTTCATCGGCACTTTGCCATTCGCAAAGCGGCTCGGATCGTAGTTGGTGTTCGACGAAATCGCCTGATCGATGAACTTCTGCATCACGCCAACCAGCTGCAGATAACCGTCGTTGGACGGCATTTCCCACAGCAGTTCGTACTGGTCTTTCAGACGCTCATACTCTGGCACCACCTGACGCAGAATGCCGTCTTTCGATGCTTTGATGCTGATGTGTCCGCGCGGCGGCTCAATGCCGTTGGTGGCGTTCGAAATCTGCGAAGAGGTTTCAGACGGCATCAGCGCAGAGAGCGTTGAGTTGCGCAGACCGTGCGTGGTGATTGACTTACGCAGGCCTTCCCAATCCAGATGCAGCGGCTCGTTGCACACCGCGTCGAGATCCTTTTTATAGGTATCGATCGGCAGAATGCCCTGCGAGTAAGTGGTCTCTTTAAACCACGGGCACGCACCTTGCTCTTTCGCCAATTCGTTCGAGGCTTTCAGCAAGTAGTACTGAATGGCTTCGAAAGTTTTGTGCGTCAGATTATTGGCGCTGCCATCAGAGTAACGCACGCCGTTTTTCGCCAGGTAATACGCGTAGTTGATCACGCCAATACCCAGCGTACGGCGGCCCATGGCGCCGCGTTGTGCTGCCGGAATGGGGTAATCCTGATAATCCAGCAGTGCATCAAGCGCACGCACCGCAAGGGTGGCCAGCTCTTCCAGATCGTCAAGGCTGTTAATCGCGCCCAGGTTAAAGGCAGACAGCGTACACAGGGCGATTTCGCCGCTTTCGTCATTGACGTCGTTCAGCGGTTTGGTCGGCAGTGCGATCTCGAGGCACAGATTCGACTGACGAACTGGCGCGATACTTGGATCGAACGGGCTGTGCGTGTTGCAGTGATCGACGTTCTGAATGTAGATACGGCCAGTTGACGCACGCTCCTGCATCATCAGTGAGAACAGCTCAACGGCTTTCACGCGCTGTTTGCGGATGCTGTCGTCTTTCTCGTATTTGGTGTACAGACGCTCGAACTCGTCCTGATCGGCGAAGAACGCATCGTACAGGCCAGGCACGTCAGACGGGCTGAACAGCGTGATGTCTTCACCTTTCAGCAGGCGGGTGTACATCAGTTTGTTGATCTGTACGCCGTAATCCATGTGACGCACGCGGTTGCCTTCAACACCGCGGTTGTTTTTCAGCACCAGCAGGCTTTCAACTTCCAGATGCCACATTGGGTAGAACAGCGTCGCTGCGCCGCCACGTACGCCGCCTTGTGAGCAAGACTTCACGGCAGTCTGGAAATGTTTGTAGAACGGAATACAACCGGTGTGGAACGCTTCGCCACCGCGAATCGGGCTACCCAGCGCACGAATGCGGCCGGCGTTGATGCCGATACCGGCGCGCTGAGAGACGTATTTCACAATGGCGCTGGAGGTGGCATTGATAGAGTCGAGGCTGTCGCCGCACTCAATCAGTACGCAAGAGCTGAACTGACGCGTTGGGGTACGCACGCCGGACATGATTGGCGTTGGCAGCGAGATTTTGAAGGTTGAGATCGCATCGTAGAAACGCTTCACGTAATCCATACGGGTTTCGCGCGGATAGCCAGAGAACAGGCACGCCGCCACCAGAATGTAGAGGAACTGGGCGCTTTCGTAGATTTCGCCGCTGACGCGGTTCTGCACCAGATATTTCCCTTCCAGCTGCTTAACCGCTGCGTAGGAGAAATTCATGTCGCGCCAATGGTCGATAAACGCGTCCATCTGCTCGAACTCTTCGGTGCTGTAATCTTCCAGCAGATGGCGGTCGTATTTGCCCATCTCAACCATTTTCACCACCTGATCGTACAGCTTCGGCGGCTCAAACTGGCCGTAGGCTTTTTTACGCAGGTGGAAGATAGCCAGACGCGCAGCCAGGTATTGGTAATCCGGCGCATCACGCGAGATCAGGTCTGCGGCAGCCTTGATGATGGTCTCATGAATGTCAGAAGTTCTGATGCCATCGTAGAACTGAATGTGTGAGCGCAGTTCAACCTGTGAAACTGAAACATTGTTCAGCCCTTCGGCTGCCCAATCCAGTACACGATGAATTTTGTCGAGATCAATGCGCTCCTGGCGGCCATCGCGTTTAGTAACGAGCAGACTTTGGTTCATGTCGCGTTTTTACCTGTCCATGCATGAATGACGTATTTATCCCCCATGTATGCACAAGGTTTATGCACAAGCCGCTCGTTGTGAGTAAGCCTGTGGATAAACACTATATATAGGGGGTGCGGGAAGTTTGAACAACAATATGGTGAGTATTCTAGTCAGCAATCTCTTCTTAACAAGAGTTGATTTTCACTAAAAAATCGTCATTACCGGCTGGCTAAAATCCTGGATCCGCATGCCGCAAGGCCTGCACTTAGTGTCAACCGCTCAACACTTTTTTTTCACTTTATGATCGGACGCGTGTTTCTTGCTCAACCACCGCGCCTCAGGAATTTTCTTAGACAAAAAAAGCCCCGACAAGGCCGCCAGCAGCGAACTTATCTAAAAGTGCTTATGAATTTTTTGTGACTTGCTTAGCCTATAAAAAAGGCTGGTACGCGTCTAAAAGGAAATTGATCTGGATAGGGCCAAAATTAGGGGATAAGAGGTCGCCATGAATGACGTAATGTTTGTTAGTTAAGCCAACGACGAGTGCGCTGGCCGGGGCCACTTTTGGGCCGGCGGTCCTCGCGCCGCTAGCGCAGTACCTTCACTTCGTTCGTCTGCCTGACGGACCGGCGGAGACGGGACTTCCATGTCCCGGCTCCGCCTTTCGCCCGCGTCCTGCGGGCTCTCCTGGCTTCCTCGCTTCGTTCAGCGCTGCGGATTGCCGGACCAAAAGTGGCCCCGGCCTGCTCGTAAGCTCCAGTGCGTGTTGTTGAAAAGGGCTCATTTGCCCGTGAAGCAGATGTGCAAGGGCCCGCACGTATGATGAACGTACTTTCTGAAATCTAAGCTGGCAGTCATCACTCCTGACGATGCGTATGAATAATGTAGTTCACATCGACACCGCGACCCAGACGGAACTGGTTGGTCAGCGGATTGTAGTGCAGGCCAATCATATTTCTTTCACGCAGCGGCGTTTCATCCACCCAGTTCAGCAACTCGGCGGGACGGATGAATTTCTTCACGTCGTGCGTCCCGCGCGGCACCATGCGCAGCACATACTCGGCACCAAATACCGCCAGCAGCCAGGCTTTTGGATTGCGGTTGATGGTGGAGAAAAACACTTCGCCGCCGGGCTTCACCAGCTGCGCGCAGGCTAAGACTACCGAGCGCGGATCCGGCACATGCTCCAGCATCTCCATGCAGGTCACCACATCATACTGCCCGGCGTGACTTGCGGCGTGATCTTCCACGGTTTTCTGCACGTAGTTAACGCTAACGCCGCTCTCCAGCGCATGCAGACGCGCCACTTCCAGCGGCTCAGCGCCCATATCCAGGCCGGTAACCTCAGCGCCTTCACGCGCCATGCTCTCCGCCAGAATGCCGCCGCCGCAGCCGACATCGAGCACTTTCTTGCCGAACAGGCCATTACTATGCTGCGCTATCCAGCCAAGTCGCAGGGGGTTAATACGGTGCAACGGCTTAAATTCACCCTCTAAATCCCACCAGCGGGATGCCACGGCCTCAAACTTGGCGATCTCGGCGTGGTCGACGTTCTGGCGGCTTTCCTGCGGTTGTTCACTCATTGAATCATCACTCCAGACAAAATATTCCCTCAGTATAAACGCTTAACTCACGCGAACGCATCTCTCACGCTCAAGGAAAAGCGGGATTAAGGCCTGGTTAACGTTCACCGAAGGGAAGCAATGTGATATACTTTCGCACCTTTAAATCCGGGATTATGTAGAGGGATAGCGGCTCCATGAGCGACCTTGCGAGAGAAATTACACCGGTCAATATCGAAGAAGAGTTGAAAAACTCCTACCTCGATTACGCCATGTCGGTCATTGTTGGCCGAGCCTTACCCGATGTGCGTGATGGTCTGAAGCCGGTACACCGCCGTGTGCTTTTTGCCATGAGCGAACTGGGCAACGACTGGAATAAACCCTATAAAAAATCCGCCCGTGTGGTCGGTGACGTCATCGGTAAATATCACCCGCACGGCGATTCCGCGGTATACGAAAGTATCGTGCGTATGGCCCAGCCATTCTCCCTGCGCTACATGCTGGTTGACGGTCAGGGTAACTTTGGTTCGGTCGACGGCGACTCCGCCGCAGCGATGCGTTATACCGAAGTCCGCATGGCAAAGATCTCTTCGGAGCTGCTGGCTGACCTGGAAAAGGAAACCGTCGATTTCGTGCCGAACTATGACGGCACCGAGCAGATCCCTGAAGTCCTGCCAACTAAAATTCCTAACCTGCTGGTAAACGGCTCTTCCGGTATCGCCGTTGGTATGGCAACCAACATTCCACCGCACAACCTGACGGAAGTGATCAACGGCTGTCTGGCGTTTATCGAAGATGAAGACATCACCGTTGAAGGTCTGATGGAGCACATCACCGGGCCAGATTTCCCGACGGCGGCCTTCATCAATGGTCGTCGTGGTATTGAAGAAGCCTATCGCACCGGGCGCGGTAAGATTTACATTCGCGCACGTGGCGAAGTGGAAACCGATGCCAAGACCGGCCGTGAAACCATCATCGTGCACGAACTGCCGTATCAGGTGAACAAAGCGCGTCTGATCGAGAAGATCGCCGAGCTGGTGAAAGAGAAGCGCGTGGAAGGCATCAGCGCACTACGTGACGAATCTGACAAAGACGGCATGCGTGTTGTCATTGAGATCAAACGCGATGCGGTGGGTGAAGTGGTTCTCAACAACCTCTACTCGCTGACACAGCTGCAGGTCTCTTTCGGCATCAACATGGTGGCGCTGCATCAGGGCCAGCCGAAGATCATGACGCTGAAAGGCATCATCGAAGCCTTCGTGCGTCACCGTCGTGAAGTGGTTACGCGTCGTACCATTTTCGAACTGCGTAAAGCGCGCGATCGTGCTCACATCCTTGAAGGCCTGGCGATTGCGCTGGCTAACATCGACCCGATCATCGAACTGATTCGTCGTGCACCAACGCCAGCCGAAGCGAAACTAGGCCTGCTGGCGCAGTCGTGGGATCTGGGTAACGTTGCCGCGATGCTGGAACGTGCCGGTAATGACGCTGCACGTCCGGAATGGCTGGAAGCCGAGTTCGGTATTCGCGATGGTCAATATTATCTGACTGAACAGCAAGCGCAGGCGATTCTGGATCTGCGTCTGCAGAAACTGACCGGCCTCGAGCACGAAAAGCTGCTCGACGAATACAAAGAGCTGCTGGATCAGATTGCTGAGCTGCTGCACATCCTGCAAAGCGCTGAGCGCCTGATGGAAGTAATCCGTGAAGAGCTGGAGCTGATGCGCGATCAGTTCGGCGACGCACGTCGTACTGAAATTACCGCGAACAGTGCAGACATCAACATCGAAGACCTGATCAATCAGGAAGACGTTGTGGTGACGCTGTCGCATCAGGGTTATGTCAAATACCAACCGCTGACCGACTATGAAGCCCAGCGCCGCGGTGGTAAAGGCAAATCCGCCGCACGTATTAAAGAAGAAGACTTTATCGATCGTCTGCTGGTGGCCAACACCCACGACACCATTCTGTGCTTCTCCAGCCGCGGCCGTCTCTACTGGATGAAGGTCTATCAGCTGCCGGAAGCCAGCCGTGGTGCGCGCGGTCGTCCCATCGTCAACCTGTTGCCGCTGGAAGCCAACGAACGTATCACCGCCATTCTGCCGGTGCGTGAATACACCGAAGGCTTCAACATCTTCATGGCTACCGCGAGCGGTACCGTGAAGAAAACCGCGCTGCAGGAGTTCAGCCGTCCGCGTAGTGCGGGCATCATCGCCATCAACCTGCGTGAGGATGACGAGCTGATTGGCGTGGCGCTGACCAACGGTAGCGACGAAGCGATGCTGTTCTCTGCCGCCGGTAAAGTGGTGCGCTTCGCTGAAACGGCGGTACGTGCGATGGGCCGTTCGGCTTCGGGCGTTCGCGGTATCAAGCTGGCTGAAAGCGACAAAGTGGTGTCGCTGATTGTGCCACGCGAAGAGGGCGCGATCCTCACCGTGACGCAGAACGGTTACGGTAAACGTACCGCCAACAGCGAGTATCCAACCAAGTCGCGTGCGACCCAGGGCGTGATCTCGATTAAAGTCACCGAACGTAACGGACCGGTTATCGGCGCGGTACAGGTGGTGGATGGCGATCAGATCATGATGATCACCGATGCCGGTACGCTGGTGCGTACTCGCGTATCGGAAGTCAGCGTGGTAGGCCGTAATACTCAGGGCGTGATTCTGATCCGTACAGCGGAAGATGAAAACGTGGTGGGTCTGCAACGCGTCGCGGAGCCGGTGGAAGAGGAAGAACTCGATGCCATCGACGGTAGCGTAGCGGAAGGCGAGGAAGATATCGCGCCGGAAGTGGACAGCGACGACGAAGCACCAGAAGCTGACGACGAAGAGTAATTCGTAACGGCTTTATTAAGCGGCAGGTCAGGAAACTGGCCTGCCGTTTTTTTATCTGAGTTTTCCCCTAAAGGTGCGGGCTAGCTGGCTTTTTAGGACCGATAAAGCTAGTGTATGGAAGCTTTTCAACATCCTGATAACCTCTTACCGCCAGTGAGCCTCTTTTGAAATATCTTGTCTCCTTTCGCACTACGCTTCGAATTTCGCGCTATCTGTTTCGTGCGCTGGCGTTGCTGCTCTGGGCGCTGGGTGCGCTGCTGACCACTTTCTACATCATCAACGTGCTGCACGAGAAAGAGAACGCGGTGCGTCAGGAGTTTGCCGCCAATTATGGTCAGGCTGAGTGGTACGTGCGCCATTCGGCGGACGTGATGCGCGAGCTGAAATACATCACCGAAAATCGCCTGAGCAGCAGCGCTAATGGTCTGGATGTGCTCAACGGTTTGCCGCCGGGCAAAGGTGCGCTGCCGCAGTTCACGCCGCTGTTTTCCGATGGCGACTGCACGTCAATGAGCAATACCTGGCGTAACTCGCTGGACTCGCTCAGCTACTACATCAATTACTGGAAAAGCAATTTTGCCTCGGCGTATGAATTGAACCGCGTGTTCTTCATCGGCGGAGAGAATCAGTGTCTGGCTGATTTCACCATCGGCAGCAACAATTCGGTCGATCGTGAACGTAGCCTGAAAGCGCTGCGCGAACGCGTGCTGCATTATCGCAACGGCAATGAAGAAGAGCGCCGTCAGCCGATGTATTGGATCACCAGCAGCGCGCAGCCGGGCGTCGGCAACTTCTATATGGTGATGCCGGTATATGTGGCGAACAAGCTGCAGGCGCTGCTGGGCGTGGAGCAGAATATTCGCCTTGATGAGTTTATTCAGCCGGGCGGTTTGCCGCTGGTGGCCACCATCACCGATGAAAACTACCGTCCGCTGATCAGTTCGCGTCGCGGCGGGCCGGGCTACTCGCTCGACGATCTGCCGGATAACAGCACCTGGTTCGGCTATCTCGACAGCTATCGCCAGCTGGTGCTGAAAAAGCCGCTGCCGCCGTCGAATCTCAATGTGGTGTGGTCGCTTTCCACCGACGTGTTAACCGATCAGCTCAAGCTGATGCTGATCAACGCGCTGCTACTCAATATCTTAACCGCGGTGATTTTGTTCACGCTGGCGTGGATTTTTGAGCGCCGCATGTTCCTACCGGCCGAGGAGAATGCGCATCGGCTGGAGGAGCACGAGCAGTTCAACCGCAAGATTGTCGCCTCGGCGCCGGTCGGCATCTGTATCCTGCGCACCAGCGACGGCACCAACATTCTGAGTAACGAACTGGCGCACAACTATCTGACGCTGCTGACGCAGGAAGATCGCCAGCGTCTGAATGAAATTATTGGCGGTCAGCAGGTCAACTTTGTCGATGTGCTCACCGGCAGCAACACCAACCTGCAAATCAGCTTTGTACATTCGCGTTATCGTAATGAAAACGTGGCGATTTGCGTGCTGGTGGATGTTTCGGCGCGCGTGCGTATGGAGCAGTCGCTGCAGGAGATGGCGCACTCGGCCGAGCAAGCCAGCCAGTCGAAATCAATGTTCCTCGCCACCGTCAGTCATGAACTGCGCACGCCGCTGTACGGTATTATCGGTAACCTCGATCTGCTGCAAACCAAAGTGCTGCCGAAAGGCGTCGATTCACTGGTGACGGCGATGAACAACTCGTCGAGCCTGCTGCTGAAGATCATCAGCGACATTCTCGACTTCTCGAAGATTGAATCCGAACAGCTGAAAATTGAACCGCATCCGTTCTCGCCGCGTGAAGTGGTCAATCACATTGCCAGCAACTATCTCTCGCTGGTGGTGCGTAAGCGCCTGGCGCTGTATGTGTTTATTGAAAACGATGTGCCGCTGATTATGGATGGCGACGCCATGCGTCTGCAGCAGGTGATCTCCAACCTGCTGAACAACGCCATTAAATTCACACATACCGGCTGCATCATCCTGCATGCTTACGTCAAAGAGGGTTATCTGGCATTCCGCGTACGCGATACCGGCGTCGGTATTCCGGCCAAAGAGGTAACGCGCCTGTTCGATCCGTTCTTCCAGGTGGGTTCTGGCGTGCAGCGTAACTTCCAGGGCACCGGCTTAGGGCTGGCGATCTGCGAAAAGCTGATCAACATGATGGACGGCGACATCGAAGTCGACTCCGAACCGGGCATGGGCAGCCAGTTTATCGTGCGTATTCCGATCTATTCCGGTCAGCTGGCGGCGCCACCGCTGCTCGACGGCTTGCAGGAAAAAGCCATCTGGCTGGATATGCGTAATGAGTATCTCGCCAGCTTCCTGCTGCGTCTGCTGCAACAGCAGGGCATTCAGGCAGCGTATTACCACGGCCAGGCGGCGGCTGATGATGTGATCATCAGCGACCACGATGAGCCTGCCGCGCAAACTGGACGCGCACGTATTCGTATCTGTGGTGAGCACATCGATATGCCGCACGAAACCGCCCCGGGGCAATGGATTCAGAGCAGCGCGATGCTCCACGATCTGCCGCAGCTGCTGGGCCGCATCTACCGCATCAACATTAATAGCCAAACCGCCACGCCGCTGCCGTTAACCGCGCCAAAAGCCGCCGCGACCTTCGAAGATATTATCGTGCTGATTGTTGATGACCATCCTATCAACCGCATGCTGCTATCAGAACAGCTCGGCACCGTCGGCTATCAAACCAAAACCGCGCAGGATGGCGTTGATGCGCTGAACGTGCTGAGTCGCAACCATATCGATATCGTGCTGAGCGACGTGAACATGCCGAACATGGATGGTTATCGCCTGACGCAACGTCTGCGTCAGCTGGGACATACTTTCCCGGTGATTGGCGTCACGGCAAATGCGTTAGCGGAAGAGAAGCAGCGCTGTATGGATGCGGGTATGGATAACTGTTTGTCGAAGCCGGTCACGCTGGATGTGTTGAAAAGCACGCTGGCGGTGTATGCGGAACGCGTCAGAAAGGGCAGGGTAGAGGCGTAAAGCGGATACTAAAAAATGGGCGGTGTCAGAAGACGCCGCCCATTCGTATTACTCTTTGTCGACCTGAGTGGCGCTGACAGAAGAGAGATAGTTCAGCAGCGCGATATCGTTTTCCACGCCCAGTTTCATCATGGCTGATTTCTTCTGGCTACTGATGGTTTTGATACTGCGGTTAAGTTTCTTAGCGATCTCAGTCACCAGGAAACCTTCTGCGAACAGACGCAGTACTTCACTCTCTTTCGGCGACAGACGTTTGTCACCGTAACCACCGGCGCTGATGCGCTCCAGCAGTTTTGCCACGCTTTCCGGCGTATATTTTTTGCCTTTCTGCAGAGCCGCGAGTGCTTTTGGCAGATCGGTTGGTGCGCCTTGCTTCAGTACGATCCCTTCGATATCCAGATCCAACACCGCGCTCAGGATCGCTGGGTTATTGTTCATGGTCAGAACGATAATCGAGAGGTCCGGATAGTGACGTTTGATGTATTTAATCAGGGTGATACCGTCACCGTACTTCTCGCCTGGCATGGAGAGGTCGGTAATCAGGACATTAGCGTCCAGTTTGGGCAAGCTGTTTACCAGTGCTGTTGAGTCTTCAAACTCACCTACAACGTTAACCCATTCAATCTGTTCCAGTGACTTACGGATACCGAACAGAACGATCGGATGGTCATCGGCAATAATTACGTTCAAGTTATTCATCTTATTGGTTACCTTGCTGCAGCAGTTGGCTGACGTAAGCGTCAATTTCACTGGTGGTATTTTTAATGGTTAAATCGTCACATACTTTAATGTGTTGTTCTAACGCTTCACAAAGCTGTTTACCTGAACCCAGATTGAGCATGGCAAACACGCCTTTCAGGCGATGTGCTGTCTGAGCAAGCGAGGGATAATCCTTTTCCGCCGCTTCAGTATACAGTCTCTTCACATCTGGCGGTACTGTCTCGGTAAACAGCTGGAAATAGCCTCCGCTCATTAGCGGCGTGGCTTCTTCATCTTCGCGACTCTCCTCTAACAAATCATGAGAAAGTTGCTTTTCAATCAGGGCCAGCAGCGCATCAAGCAGTGCATTACTGAGATTGAAGTTGACCCGGAATTGCTGATCGTTCAACGCGTGATGACCCATTTCGTCACCGGCCAGAAGCAGCGCCCAGCCGTTCAGGCGCGCCGGATCGTCGGTCACCAGCACATCATGATCCTGACCAGTTAAACGCTCATCCGAGGTCAGGCATTTCGCTCCCCAGTTTTCGAGGTGGCGACAAACGATCTTGTGTACGTCTTCTACGGCGATATCCACCAACGCGGTCACACCTTCCAGCAGTTTCTCTTCCTGCTCGCCTTGCTGCTCTAACGCCAGCGGCAGCTGAATATTGTAGCGTGTGCCGATATCGGGTTTAGCGATGATCTCCAGCTGGCCGCCCATCTGTTTGCACAGCTGCTTACAGAGGAAAAATGCCATGCCGGACGCCTGGCCAAAACGATCTTGCGTGGTGTCGCCGAGATAGGGGAAATCGACATTCGCCAGTTCATCGACGCTCAAGCCGGAGCCGGTATCCACCAGCTGCAGCAAGACCTGATTGGGCTTGTCTTCACTGGTTTTGATCTCCAGCGAAATCTTGCCCCAGCGCGTGGTGGTCAGCGAATAGTGCATCAGCGTGGTCAGCACTTTACGCAGCGCACGACGATCGCCAAAACGCATCTCGTCATTGGCTAAATGGTTATTCACCACCAGCGCTAAACCTTTGCGACGCAGCAGCGGCAGGCTTTCCAGCGCGATTTCGTCCAGCATATCCTGCAGGTTGAACACGCTGGCATCAGGCGACCAGTCATGCGCTTCCAGGCGATTAAGCAGCACAATGTCATCCACCAGGCGCGCCAAACCCTGGCTCTCGTCGAGCAGATCGAGCACGCTTTCGTCATCGTCACGCTGGCTAAGTTGTACTAGTTGCTTAACCATGCTTTGCAGTGGACCATTGAGGGCGTGACCGAGGTTATGCATTAACTGCTGACGCATCTGGTGATTACGATCCAGCACCTGTTGCGCCTTCTGCAACTTCTTATTTACCAGTAATTCGCGGTCCTGATCGCGCATCATAAATAGCTGAGTATGCGGCGACAGCACGCTGCGCGCGTGACGAATTTCATACACTTCGTTATTGATGGTCGCCTGCAATACGCCCTGATGTTGATCGGACATATTGATGATTTTCTGCAGATTCAGGTGCGGCAACAGATGTTCAGCGATTTTATTGCTGAGCAGCGTGCGGTTAGTGGCGAAGTCGTACACCAGCAAGCCGACCGGCAAACTGGCGACGATCTCTTCGTTAAGCATGCGCAGCGAATCCAGCTCGGCGCTCTGATTCTCGTTCGGGCGCAGCGATTGCTGACGCAGCAGCGTAATGCCCGCAATCGACAGTAAAAACAGCACAAGGTTGATCAGCAGCGGCCACATCAGATTATGCAGCGTATCCAGCGCCAGGCTGGTGAGCGGCACGCGATACACCAGCTGCAGCGAAGTGCTAGGCAGCGAGGCGGCGATCTCCAGATTCGGGTTTACCAGCGCCACGTGCGTGCTTTCGCTGCTAGTGTCGTCGCTGGTGGTGGTGGTGGTGGTGGTCGACGTTTGCGTCGCGTCCTGACGCAGTTGGAAGTTCTCCAGCGGCATATTACGCGGAATCAGATCGTTAACCGGCAAATCAAATGCCACCACGGTGGCTAAATGGCCCGGCTGATTGAAAGTGGTGCGCAGGGTAAAGTAGTGATCGTTCTGCCAGGCGAAGTGACGCAGCGGCGAGAAGCTTTCGCGCTCATCCAGCGCATTGGCCTGCTGCAGCATCTCGGCGCGGCGGCTATCAACCAGCGAATTGATCGCACTCTCTTTGTAACGCGTCGCCATGTCTTTCAGCGGCAGCGTGGAGATCATAATCAGGCTGTTATCCTGACCATTGAGGAAGTACATCGACCAGGTCGGATTTTCCGCGCCCCACAGCGTATCGAGATAGTTGGACATGCGCATGGTCATATCCAGCGTGCTGCTATCGTGCGAACCGAAAATCAGTGCTTCGGTTTTGCGGCGGGTTTTTTCCAGATAATAGACATCCGGGCGCAGGCGGGTTTCCTGAAGATTACTGTTCGGCGACGAACCGGCGGCGCTGGTGGCCAGGTTCTCATAGATCTGCCACGTAGCGAAGCGCGACGCATCGATGCGTTTCTGCATCGCACGCGCCAAATCGGTCATCGCATAGCGCTTCTCTGTCATCCAGGCATTCACGCTGTTGTGCACCATCGCGCCCAGCGCCAGAAAAAGCACCAGGTTAAACACCACGAAAAAGCGCGTTACATTGCCGGATGTCAGTGGAAATTTATAAGGCAGCATAGTGTCTCAGGATCATGGAATTAGCGCGCAACCCGTCGGGCACTGGCAGCGACGGCCAGCAGCAGCAGAGCGATAAGCAAAAATGCACCACTCAGGCTGATCCACTGGGAAATTAATCCGATTAAAGCCGGACCTGAAAGAATACCTGCATAGCCTAACGTTGTCATGGCCGAAATCGCCAGATTCGACGGCATATCGTGTTGATTCCCGGCAGCATTGAACAACATCGGCACCGTATTGGCGAGGCCAAAACCCACCAGCAGGAAAGCCAGCAGCGCAATTTGCGGCCACGGCAGCAACACCGCCAGCGTCATGCCTGCGGCAGCGGCTAACGCACCGGTCAACATCACCGGATAACGTCCGAAGCGCTGAATCACTTTATCGCCGGTCAGACGACCAATGGTCATTGCCACCGAGAACACCGCATAACCTAAACCAGCGTGCGCCGGGCTCATCTCCGGGCTTTGCAGCAGCAACAGCGCGCCCCAATCCAGCACCGCACCTTCGGCAAGAAACAGAATAAAGCAGAGTAAACCGAGGAATGCCACCCAACCGCGCGGAATAACCAGCCACGGCTGATCGGGCTGATGCAGGCGTTCGGTCATCAGCGTCGGCAGGCTCCACACCAGCAGCAGCACAATCAGCACCATCACCGCGCCTACGGCTTGTAACGGCGTCAGGCCGCTGCCGAGTAACAGGCTGACGGAACCGGCGCCGATAATCCCGCCGAGGCTAAAGAAGCCGTGGAAACCGGACATCATCGGCTTGCGTGCGGCTTTTTCCACTTCGACCGCCTGCACGTTCATCGCGACATCCAGCATGCCGAGTCCGGCACCAAACACCATTAAAGTGGCGGCCATCAGCCACATCACATCAAGCGTTGCCAGCAGCGGTAACATCGCCAGCACCACCAGCGTGGAGCACAACATCACCCGACGACCACCGAAGCGCGCAATCAAACCGCCGGTAATCGGCATCGCCGCCAGCGAGCCAATTCCCAAACACAGCAGCAAACCGCCCAATGATGCGCCGCTCAATGCCAGACGCTGGCTGGCGAACGGCACCAGCGGTGCCCATGCGGACATGCCCAATCCAGCGATAAGGAAAACGATACGTGTCCCGAGGTTGACACGGTGATGCAATTTATTTTGCGGCGCGGCGTCCAGTGCTGTCATAAAGAGTAGTTTTCATTAGCGGGTGAAGCGACGAAGTTTAGCATCAAAGCGCATGTCACACCGCGCATCAGACCCTATCAGATGGCAGCGATTAAACGCCAGAAACAGGCATATTACCGATTTTTTACGCATCGCTGCGCTTTTCCAGAACTTTCCTGGCATGTGCCAATGATTACTGGAGTGACTTAAGTAAAATTTTTTCTGCCGAATGATGCAGTATACTGATGAAAGATTCCGCGCCACATGCGGCCTGGACGTCAATTTTTTGGCGCTGTCGCAAAGCATGCATTTCCGGATTTTCGCCAATAGGCAGCGACCACGTAAAACCGATATGTTAGTCATCCCATCAGCTCCCGATGCGGAATATAGCGAGATCGAGATTATTTCTCCCCCTTTGGGAGAATTTTGCTGTGCCTTATTTTAGTCCTTGTTACCTGCGGGTAACCCGTTTTCATCAGGCGAAGCGGGCCATTGATTAATGGCCTGTATGGCGCACCGGTACGCTTAAAACATTAATAAGCTTAATGACCGTTGCAATACCTTCCCTGTAACGAGGTTACCTATGTCTTCACGTCAATCCGAACAACAATTAGCGGCGATTCTGCACTCTGCGGTCACTCTTTATCCGCTGGCAGACGACACATCATCTTTGCAAACGCGCAGCGTGGATACTACGCCGCCCGCGCCGTTACGTCCTTATGAACCTATTGCACAAGATGGCGTGATTGCCGCATGGGAATCCGGCAGGAATATTCACCTGCGAGGTCGCGCCGAATCTGAGCCAGGCGCCACCGTAACGCTGACCTTTAACGGCGAAGTCTGGCACAGCACGGTAAATAAATGGGGTTACTGGAATGCTTCGATGCCGCCGTCGGTGCTCAACGGATTGTCCGACGGTGCTTATTCGCTGACGCTAACCCTCACCGACA
Organism: Pantoea sp. y20; assembly: GCF_054903455.1. Taxonomy (NCBI): domain Bacteria; kingdom Pseudomonadati; phylum Pseudomonadota; class Gammaproteobacteria; order Enterobacterales; family Erwiniaceae; genus Pantoea; species Pantoea sp. y20. The sequence continues at coordinate 2,843,106 of NZ_CM142816.1, read as the reverse complement.
AAGCCGGTAATAGCACCGATACGCAGGTGGGCTTTGGGGTTTACGTAGATAAAACCATCAAGCCTACGCTGACGTTGGATCCGATCAGCGGTGATAACGCGGTCAGCGTGGCAGAAGGCATTTACGGCGTGGAGGTGCACGGCAGTGTTACGCACATGCCGGCGAACAGCCATATCACGGTGATTTTAGCCGGGAAAAAATACTCTGGCGGCGTTAACGATAAAGGCGAATGGACCGCCGCTATTCCTTCACAGGATCTTCAGGCGTTACAGGATGGCGTCTACAGCCTGAAAGTCAGCGCTACCGATCCTAACGGCAAAACCACCGCTTATCTGCAGGATGTCACCTTAATTACCCACGTTAGCAGCCTGCCGCACATCAGCTTCGATAAGGTCACAGTAGACAACGTGATCAATAAAGAAGAGAGCCAAAACGATCTCACCTTTAGCGGCGATCTCTCGGTGGTGGTACCGGGCCAGCAGCTGTTGCTGTGCAGTGGAGATGCGGTCTATCACGCGCAGATTGGCAGCGACGGTCACTGGCAGGTAACGATTCCGGCCAGTGAAGTGGCGAGCTTTATTTCATTGGGCGAAATCCGGGTGTATGCGCAGGATGGCGCTGGCAACAGCACCGACGCAATGCTGGAACTGAACGTGGTTACCCAACTGCCAGACATCTATTACGAAATCAATATTGGCGGCGATACCACGCTGAATCAGCAGGAAGCGCAGCACGATCTCAGTTTCTATCTCGAAGGCGTGAAGGAGCTGACGCTCAACGGCAAAAACTACACGCCGGTCAACGGCATGGTCACCATCAGCGCCGAAGATCTGCAGGCGCTGCCGGATGGCGAAGTGTCGGCGCTGGCCACGCGCTGGGATGAGTACGGCAACCACGACACGCAGATTATTGAGAACCTGTTCAACGTTGCCACGCATCAGGTGCCGACCATTACGCTGAATCAACCGTTTGGCGACGGGGTGCTGGATGCGGCGGAGCTGAATAGCTGGCATCTGATTCAGGGCAGCAGTAGCCATCTCGATCAGGGCAGCCTTGTGACGTTGACGCTGGGCGATCAGAGTTACACCGCCACGGTTAAAGCCGACGGCAACTGGGCGCTGACCATTTTGGCGGGTCAGCTGGCACCGCTGGATGATGGCAGCTACCAAATGAAGGTCAGCGCGCAGGACAAAGCAGGCAATGTGGCGATGGCGACGCAGCCGGTGACCATCGATAGCCATGAGGCGGCCGCCAGCGTCAGCAGCGAGCCACTGAATACGCAACTGGTCGACGCAGGCGACAGTGCCGCCGCTCAACCCAGCGATGCGCGCGCCACGGAGAGTCACTACAACGCCAGCGATAGCAGTTACACCCTCGGCGACCATCTGCAGCAACATCAGGTTCAGAACCTGGCGTAATCCGCCATCAACCGCTAGCAACATCGGCTAGCGGTTGCCAGCCCACTCTCATTGCTCACGGGACAACAGGGATGACAGCACAACCCTTTAACAGCGACAACGGCATCGCGGCGATGCTGCGCGTGGCGGCACGCTTCGGTAAACCGGCGGACGGCAGCACGCTGCGCCAGCAGATGCGCTGGTTTCAACATCTGGCCCCGACGCAACAGTTAGAACGTTTAGCCCGGCTGTTAGGCCTGCATTTGATGCTGGTGCCGCACAGCAAACTGCGCTGGCGGCAGGAAATTGTGCCGGTATTGCTGCTGCTGGAAAACGGCAGCGTGGCGTTGATAGAAGAGGTGGATAGCAACGGTGGCGTGCGTTACTGGCTGAGTGAAAGTGGTGATGTGGTGCGCGCAGGTCAGCTGCAGGATTTGCTCATGCAGGCCGACATACAGGTTGGCGTCGTTGGTGTGGCGGCGCGGGCGCGTGATGCGCGCATCGACGAGTTTGTACAGCCGTATCAGCCGCACTGGTTCTGGCATCACTTTCGTGGCATGAAGCGGCGCATCGCGGAGATCAGCCTGGCCTCGCTGGTCGGTAACGTGCTGGCGCTGGCGGGCATTCTGTTTTCTATGCAGGTGTACGATCGGGTGATTCCGGCGCAGTCGCTGCCAACGTTGTGGGTGTTGTTCGCCGGCGTGGTGCTGGCGGCCGCCATTGAGTATCTGATTCGCCTCATGCGCACCCAGGTTTCTGATCTGATGGGCAAACGCATCGACCTGAAAATATCCGCCATGCTGTTTGCGCGGGCGATGAACATCCGCAACGAAGCGCGTCCGCGTTCCACCGGCTCCTTTATTGCCCAACTGCGTGAAATTGATCAGGTCCGCGAGCTGCTGACGTCCACCACGGTGAATGCCGCCGCCGACCTGCCGTTTGTGCTGCTGTTTCTGCTGATCATGGCGTCGATTGGCGGCTGGCTGGTGCTGATTCCGTTACTGGCAATCCCGCTGATCGTCATTCCTGGCTTACTGGTGCAGATCCCGATGGCGCGGCTGGCGCAGGAAGGGTTGCGGGAAAGCGCGCTGCGTCAGGCGGTGCTGGTGGAAACCTTAGAAGGTGTAGAGGATATCAAAGCGCTGCAAGCGGAACCCTATTTTCAGCGCCAGTGGGAGCAAACGCACGAAGTTAGCGCGGCCATCAGTAATCAGCAACGTTTATGGGGCGCGCGCCTCACCGGTTGGTCGGCTAGCGTGCAGCAGCTCACCTATGCCGGCATGTTGGTGTTCGGCGTCTATCTGGTGCTCGACAATCAGATCACCACCGGCACGCTGGTGGCGTGCAGCTTGCTCTCATCACGCACCATCGCGCCGCTGATGCAGCTCACCATGGTGTTTTCGCGCTGGCAGCACGCGAAATCGGCGATGAAAGGGCTGGATGAACTGTTAAAGAAGCCGCTCGACCAACCCGATCACGCCACGCTGGCGCACTGTCCGGTGCTCAGCGGCCACTATCTGCTGCAAAATGTACATTACCGCTACGAAGAGGAGAGCGGTAATAGCGTGCTCAACATTCCGCAGTTGCAGATCGCGCCCGGCGAACGCGTGGCGATTCTCGGTAAAGTCGGCGCGGGCAAATCGACGCTGCTGAAGATGCTGGCCGGTCAGGCGCGCGCCAGCCAGGGCAAAGTGCTGGTGGACGGCGTCGATCTCACCTGCATCGATCCGGTCGATCTGCGGCGTCAGCTTGGCTGGCTGTCGCAGGATGCGCGGCTGTTTTTCGGCACGCTGCGCCAGAACCTGCTGCTCGGTAATCCGCACGCCAGCGAGCAGGAGATGCTGCAGGCGCTGCGCATTAGCGGCGCGTTAGCTTTGGTGCAGCAGGACGCCGCCAGCCTCGATCGCATTATTCATGAAGGCGGACGCGGCTTGTCCGGCGGCCAGCGGCAAATGGTGCTGCTCAGCCGGTTGATTCTGCGCCAGCCGCAGGTGGTTTTGCTGGACGAACCGACCGCGGCGATGGATGAACAGCTGGAAGCGCAGGTGATTCGTCAGCTGGCGCAATGGGTCACCGGGCGCACGCTGGTACTGGTCACGCATCGTCCCGCGCTGCTGCGCATGGTTGATCGCATTATCGTGATGGATAACGGCCGCATCGTGGCCGATGGCGCGCGCGACGAGATTCTGCGTCACGCCGCCAGTAAAAAAGGAGATGCGGCATGAGCGTGGTGCTGTTGGATAAAGATCTGACGCGGCGTGAGCGTCGCACCTCGGCGATCATCTGGCTGTGCGTGGTGGCGCTGCTGCTATTTCTGCTGTGGGCGTACTTTGCGGTGCTGGACGAAGTCACGGTCGGCATCGGCAAAGTCACGCCTTCCAGCCGCGCGCAGATCATTGATAGCCTTGATGGCGGCATCGTCAAACAGCTCAATGTGCACGAAGGCAATATTGTGCAGCGCGGCGAGGTGCTGGCAACACTCGATCCCACGCGCTTTCAAACCAACTTTGGTGAGGCGATTGCGCGGGTGCGCACGCTGCGTGCCTCCTCTGAACGTTTACAGGCCGAGCTCAGCGACACGCCGCTGAAGTTCAGTGCCGATATCCTGCAACATCCCGAACTGGTGGCGCGTGAAACGCAGCTCTATCAGGCGCGGCGACAAAATTTTGTCGAGACCATCGGCAATTTACAGCAATCTCTTGCGCTGGTGCAGGCAGAACTCAACGTGACGGAGCCGCTGATGCTGCGCGGCGCGGCGGGCAAGGTGGATGTGATTCGCCTGCGTCGCCAGGTTAGCGATCTGCGCGGCAAAATCGACGAAGCGCGCAACGATTATTACGTGCGCGCCCATGAAGAGCAGGTGAAAAACAACGGTGAACTGGATGCGCAGCTGCAGGTGGCGGCAGGGAAGCAGGATCTGCTGACGCGCACTACGCTGATTTCGCCGGTGCGCGGCATTGTGAAGGATGTGCGCGTCACCACGGTGGGCGGCGTGCTGGAGCCGGGGGGCAAGTTGATGGAGATTGTACCGCTGGAGGATCAATTGCTGATTGAGACGCGCATCAATCCACGCGATATCGGCTATATCCGGCCGGGTTTACCCGCGGTGGTGAAGATCACCGCCTACGACGCGTCGATTTATGGCGATCTGCACGGGGAAGTCGAAACCGTTTCGCCTGATACGCTGCAGGACGAGGTGCGGCACGACGAGTTTTACTATCGCGTCTATGTGCGCACGCAAAAAGCCGAGCTGACCAATAAAAGCGGACGCAGATTCGCCATCATGCCCGGCATGGTGGCGAATGTTGAGATTAAAACCGGTCAGAAAACCGTGATGGATTATTTGCTTAAGCCGCTGAATAAAGCCAGGGAATCACTGCGTGAGCGTTAACAATATGCACCGGCTATTATTGCAGCGATCTTTGTTATGTGCCGAAATTAACATTGCCGATTTAAGGCTATGAATTGAACAAAATGTGCGAAAAGAGACAAATAATGCGCGGCAGTTATTGTGGTTAATTTAACCCGTGTAATTAACTTTACGCAATATAAGGCGATGTCTGAATTGCGGGCAAAAAAATGCCGGACCATCTGGTCCGGCGGGAAATTAGGGTAAATCAAAACATTCGGGGCGAATGAAGGTAATAATGAAATAAATGATGATAGCGGAGATGATTGTATGCTCTGGATGGGTTTGAGTTTTGTCATTCAGTGCGGAAATGTAACTCATGTAATTTGATGTTTTTAAACAATTAAAATATGTGTTGTCAAAAAGTGCTATATTTTTTACCTATCTGTGCTGGTTATTAGTTCCCCTGAATTTACATCCTGAAATAACTATTTAATACACTGAAACAGTTTTGGAAATTTAGTAGCATTTTCGTGATAGATTATTGCCCAACATAAAATAACAATGGCTTGCCGGCTGAATTTTTAATCATTCAGTTCGCAGTGGCAAAAATAAAGGCACATTAAAGAGGGTAATAAAAATGAAACGTCGCGTTCTCTCCCTGATGATTCCTGCATTGCTGGTGGCAGGATCAGCAAGCGCAGCTGAAATTTACAATAAAGATGGCAACAAATTAGACCTCTACGGCAAAGTGGACGGTCTGCATTATTTCTCTGATAACTCTGGCTCAGACGGTGACCAGTCTTACCTGCGTTTTGGCTTCAAAGGTGAAACTCAGGTGACCGATCAGCTGACCGGTTACGGCCAGTGGGAATACCAGGCTGCACTGAACACCGCAGAAAGCGAAGGCACCGCGAACAGCTATACGCGTGTTGGTTTTGCCGGTCTGAAATTTGGTGATGCGGGTTCATTCGATTACGGCCGTAACTACGGCGTGATGTACGATCTCGGCGCATGGACTGACGTTCTGCCAGAGTTCGGTGGCGATACCTACGGCGCGGACAACTTCCTGTTCCAGCGCAGCAACGGCCTCGCAACCTATCGTAATACCAACTTCTTCGGTTTAGTCGATGGCTGGAACTTCGCGGTTCAGTATCAAGGCAAAAACGATAACCCAACCGAATCTACTGGCTCTGGTCGTGATGTGTTGGGCGAGAACGGTGACGGCTACGGCCTGAGCACCACTTACGATCTGGGTTCAGGTTTCGGTATTGGTGCAGCGATGTTCCAGTCTGACCGTACCAATAACCAGAACGGTAACAATCCACGTACCGCCAACATCCTGGGTCGCGGTGATAAAGCCGAAGCTTACAGCGGTGCGCTGAAGTATGACGCTAACAATGTTTACCTGGCCGCAATGTACAGCCGTTCATACAACGCGACGCGTTTCGGCGCCAGCGATAGCGGCACCGTTTACGGTTACGCCAACAAAGCGGATAACTGGGAATTGGTGGCACAGTACCAGTTCGACTTCGGCCTGCGTCCATCTCTGGCGTTTGTCTCTTCTCGCGGCTCTGACATCGAAGGTTACGGCAGCCAGAACCTGAAGAAATACATTGATGTAGGCGCAACTTACTACTTCAACAAAAACATGTCGACCTACGTTGATTACCAGATCAACCTGCTGGACGACAACAACTTCACCGACGCAGCCGGTATCAATACCGATGACGTCGTAGCACTGGGCTTGGTTTACCAGTTCTAAGGGTGATGGAGCGTGACTTGCCGGTCACGCTCCCGTTTTCAGCAGCGCATCCAGCGCGGCACGCAGCACGTCGACCACCCGTTCCGCCTCCTCGCCAATCTGTACCTGCACAATCGCGCCCTCAACCAGCAACACAATCTGCGCCGTTTTGACCTGCTGATCGGGCATCAACTTGTCGCTGATCGCCTGCGCCATCTCACGCTTATGTTGACGAATCAGTTCGCTGGCTTCTGCTAACGTGTCGCCCAGCTCCGCAGCGGTATTGATAAACGCACAGCCGCGATAATCGTCATCCCTGAACCAGCTCAGTAACGCCGCGGGCAGCGCATCGATCAATGCCGCATGTGGATTCAGCGCATGGCGAAACGCCAGCATCCAGCGCTGATGGCGCTGCTGTAAAAACGCCAGCACCAGCGCATTCTTCGCCGGAAAGTGACGATAGAAAGTCACTTTGGTCACGCCCGCTTGCGCAATCACCTTATCCACGCCGGTGGCGCGAATGCCTTGTTGGTAAAACAGCTGCTGCGCGCATAGCAAGATACGATCGCGCGCGGAGGCGGTGGCATCAAAGATCAGAGGCTCAAGCATAAAAATTCCTGCGTTTGTATGTAGACAGAATTGTCTACATACGGCAGGATGAATCAAGTAGACAGACCTGTCTACATAATAGGGAGAAATAACATGCTGGTGCCACCGTTCAATCAACAAACCGCGTTACAGAAAGTCCGCATGGCGGAAGATGCCTGGAACAGCTGCGATGCGCAGCGTGTTTCGCGGGTGTACAGCGAAGATACGCGCTGGCGCAATCGCAGTGAATTCGTCAATGGACGCGCAGAAGTCGTGACTTTCCTGCAACGTAAGTGGATAAAAGAGTTGGATTATCGACTGATCAAAGAGCTATGGGCGTGGCATGAAGATAAGCTGGCGGTACGCTTTGCCTATGAATGGCATGATGACAGCGGTAACTGGTTTCGCAGCTATGGCAATGAGAACTGGCACTTTGGTGCCGATGGTTTGATGATTCAGCGATTCGCCTGCATCAATGATCTGCCGATCAGCGCAGATCAGCGTCTGTTCTACTGGCCAGCCGGCACGCGCCCGGACGATCATCCGGGCCTAAGTGAGTTGGGACTGTAGCGATTATTGCATACCGCGCCATTTTTTGGCTTTGGGTGCCGGTTGCGGCGGCGGGTTGGTGATGGCGCTCAGGCTGCCTTCCATCGCGACACCCGCCAGCGTAAAGGCCGAGAAGCTCAGCCAGTGCTGCCATTTACTGTTTTGTGTTTTGCTATTTTCCATTCTGCACCTCGCTGAAGTTCAACTCATCTTCAACAATGCAGCATTCATGCCAGCGCACCGCTCTCCGCGCCACGCGGCTTGTAGCGACTTTGCTACACTGCGTCAGCGCTGAAGCGGTGCAGAAGGGTGATTTTCTGGTGCAATAATTTAACGTCGGCGTGCAGGATAGTGCTGAATCAGGCGATGGCGGTAAGTCTGCCAACATTTGAAACTGCCATAAATAAACAGCCCGGCGGTTACGGCAATAATCATATAAATCATCTGATGCTCCTGTAGGCATAACGTTGCAGGAACCGGTTATCCTGTGTCAGCGTTTATCGAACATCAAGCAGCTTTAGACTGCTTTACAAGCGAGTTATGCTTTGTAATTGGCTGTAGTAATGGGTTACAGATGAGGAATTGATGCGTTTTCAGAACATTCTGCTAATTAGCCTGCTGGCATTAGGTCTCAGCGGTTGCGAAAAAAACAGCAGCCAACCTGCGATGGTACTGGAAGGCAAAACCATGGGCACCGTGTGGCGCGTCAGCGTCGCCGGCGTTGATCCGCAGCGTAAAGCGGCGTTGCAACAGTTGATCCAGCAACAGCTGGATCGCGATGACGGCGAACTCTCGACGTGGAAAAGCGATTCGGTGCTGTCGCACTTTAATCAGTATCAAGGCAACGCACCGCAGCCGGTAAGCGCTGACATGGCGGACATCGTTACTGAAGCGCTGCGAATCGGGCATAAAACGTCGGGTGCGATGGATATCACCGTGGGCCCGCTGGTCAATCTGTGGGGTTTTGGCCCGACGAAGCAACCGGCGCATACCCCCAGCGAGGCAGAAATCGCCGCCGCTAAAGCGCTGACCGGTTTGCAGCATCTGCGCGTGATTCAGGGCGTGGACGGTCAATGGCTGCAGAAAGATCTGCCCGGCCTGTATGTCGATCTCTCCACCATGGGCGAAGGCTATGCCACCGATCATCTGGCGCGTCTGATGGAGCAGCAAGGCATCACTGATTATCTGGTTTCAGTGGGCGGCGCAGTATTGAGCCGTGGCGTCAATGCTAATCTGCAGCCGTGGCGCGTGGCGATCCAGAAACCCACCGATCGCGAAAACGCGGTGGAAGCGCGCGTCGATCTGCAAGGACACGGCATTAGCACCTCCGGCAGCTATCGCAACTATTATGAACTGGATGGCAAACGCATTTCGCACGTCATCGATCCGACTACCGGAAGACCGATTGAGCACAAGCTGGTGTCGGCAACGGTGATAGCCACCACCGCGCTGGAAGCGGATGGCTGGGATACCGGTTTGATGGTGCTCGGCAGCGAACGCGCTAAAGCGTTAGCGGTGAAAGAGCATCTGGCGGTCTATTTGATCAGCAAGCAGGGCGACGGTTTTACTCACTGGATGTCGCCGCAGTTTAAAACCTTCCTCATCGATCAGGCATCTCAATAAAGGAAGCGCACATGCTGGATTTATTTAGTGACGAAGCGCCGTGGCAGGAACCGCTAGCGGATGGCGCGGTGATTCTGCGACGTCGTGCCCGCGAACAGGCCGACGCGCTGCTGGCGGCGATTCACGATATCGCCGCGAAAAATCCCTTTGCCCATCGCATCACGCCCGGTGGCCATCGCATGTCGGTGGCGATGACCAACTGTGGTGATTTTGGCTGGTCCACCGATTCGCGCGGCTATCAATATACCGAGCAAGACAGCAACAGCGGACACCATTGGCCGCCGATGCCCGCGCTGTTCCGCGAGCTGGCGCAGCAAACTGCGCGCGAAGCGGGCTTTGCTGGTTTCAATCCGGATGCCTGCCTGATTAACCGCTATGAACCCGGCGCAAAACTGACGCTGCATCAGGATAAAGATGAGAAGGATCTGCGCCAGCCGATTGTGTCGGTTTCACTGGGATTGCCTGCGGTATTCCAGTTCGGCGGTTTCGAACGCGGCGACGCCACCCAGCGCGTGCTGCTGGAACATGGCGATATCGTGGTGTGGGGCGGGCCATCGCGCCTGCGTTATCACGGCATTCTGCCGCTCAAACCTGGTATTCATCCGCAGGCAGGCGCGTTCCGCTACAACCTGACCTTCCGCCGTGCTTTTTAGCGCATTTTCGTCTCGGCGCAATTAATTTGGAATGCATGTTGTTAAGCCATTGATGAAGGCGCTGGCCGGTGCCACTTTTGGTCCGGCGGTCCTCGCGCCGCTTACGCGGTACCTTCACTTCGCTCGTCTGCCTGACGGACCGGCGGAGACGGGACTTCCATGTCCCGGCTCCGCCTTTCGCCCGCGTCCTGCGGGCTCTCCTGGCTTCCTCGCTTCGTTCAGCGCTGCGGATTGCCGGCCCAAAAGCGGCCCCGGCCTGCTCATCAACTTCAGTGCTTATTATTGAAAAGGGCTCATTTGCCAGAGGCGCAGACGTGTCAGAGCCCGCACAGATAATGCATTTTCAAAACAAAATACCTTCTTATCTGACAAGCATTTCGCAATAAATCGCGCCGCTACCAAACGAGCGGCGAGAAACATTTTACTCAGGCAAATTTGAGATGAGAATTATTCTTGCTATCAGCCAAGGCGACATTAAACTGCAGGCTGCTTTATTGACCGCTGGAACCCTTTGATGGCATTGCTGCAAGTCGTTTTTCGCCAGTACCGCTGGCCTTTTATTGGCGTCATTCTTCTTACATTGTTAAGCGCCGTGCTTGGTATTGGTTTGATTGCCTATATCAATAATGAGCTGATCGTCGCGGTGAATACTTCGATTTCGGTGCTGCCGAGTTTCCTTGGCCAGCTGTTCCTGCTAATGGCGGTGACGCTCGGCTCCCAGCTGGCGCTGACTATGCTCGGCCATCACTTTGTCTGGCGGCTGCGCGGCGAATTCATCAAACGGATTCTTGATACGCGCGTGGAGCGCATCGAACAGATTGGCAATGCCCAACTGCTGGCCGGTCTCACCAGCGATGTGCGCGCCATCACCATCGCCTTCGTGCGTTTACCCGAGCTGATTCAGGGCATCATTATTACGCTCGGTTCGGCGCTTTATCTCGCCTGGCTTTCGCCAAAAATGCTGTTGATCACCTGCCTGTGGCTGCTGGTGACGCTGGTTGGCGGCTGGTTGCTGGTATCACGCGTTTATCAGCACATGGCTAAGCTGCGTGAAATCGAAGATGACCTGTATCGCGATTTCCAGACCATTATCGAAGGGCGTAAAGAGCTGCAGCTTAACCGCGAACGTGCGCAGCTTATTTACGACAGCGTTTATCAGGAGAATGCCAAAAGCTATCGCCACCACATCGTGCGCGCCGATACCTTCCACCTCAGCGCGGTGAACTGGTCGAATATCATGATGCTCGGCGCGATTGGCATCGTGTTCTTTATGGCGAACGGGCTGGGCTGGGCAAATACGGCGGTGGCGGCAACTTATTCGCTGACGCTGCTGTTCCTGCGCACACCGCTGTTGGCGGCGGTCGGCGCCTTGCCGACGCTGCTCAGCGCGCAGGTGGCGTTTCGCAAGCTCAACAGGTTTGAACTGGCGCCCTATGAAGAAACGTTCAAGGCGCTGCCAAAAGTCAGCGACTGGCAAACGCTGGAGCTGCGCGACGTCTGCTTCCACTACGGCGAGCACGGATTCCGGGTTGGGCCGATCAATTTGACGCTACGCCGCGGCGAGCTGGTGTTCCTGATTGGCGGCAACGGCAGCGGAAAATCGACGCTGGCGATGCTGCTCACCGGCCTCTATCAGCCGCAATCGGGCAGTTTGCTGCTGGATGGCAAGGTGGTGGATTGGCAAAACCTCGATGCTTATCGCAAACATTTCTCGGCGGTGTTTACTGACGTGCATCTGTTTGATCGCCTCATCGGCGATCAAGGGCAGCCAGCCAATCCTGCGCTGGTGCAGCAGTGGCTGGAGCGTCTGAAGATGCAGGACAAGCTCAAGCTGGAAGGCAACAGAGTGCTCAATCTGCAACTGTCGAAAGGGCAGAGCAAACGTCTGGCGCTGCTGCTGGCAGCCGCCGAAGAGCGCGATATTCTGTTGCTCGACGAATGGGCGGCGGATCAGGATCCGCATTTCCGTCGCATCTTCTATCGTGAGCTGCTGCCATGGTTACAGGAATCGGGTAAAACGGTGTTCGCTATTAGTCATGACGATCACTACTTTATTCACGCCGATCGCTTGCTGGAGATGCGCGAAGGTCAACTAAGTGAGTTAACCGGTAACGAACGCGAGATGGCAACGCTGGATGCGGTGCAACGTACCGATACCGGCCATTAACGCCAGCCGGGAAAGCTTAGCAAAAACCCTTATTGGGCAAGAAGTTGCGGAGTGAGTAAAGTCACTCCCAGCAGAAATCCTCGTTTCTGCGTCCCTGGAACACTTTTCTGTCGTCTTGTGTTGTCACCGGCTCAGGTTTATTTCTGAGCCGGTTTTTTATTTTGTCGGGAGTGGATGCGTCAGCAGCGTAATCACGCGATCTCCAGCCAGCCAAAAACGCGCCTGCAGCAGCGCTTTGGTGGTGAAATACTCATCAAAATCCTGACACAACCGCAGCGTTGCACGGCCTTGCTGCACGTCCAGTTCCAGCACTTCCGCCTGAAGAAAATCCATTGGCTGATGCAATTGCGGCCACAGCGCTTTGTACACACTCTCTTTCAATGAAAACAGCAGTGTAGCGGCCTGGGCAAAGGGCATAGGCCGCGCCAGCAGGCGCTGTTTTTCCGCCGGGCTCATCAACATCCCAGCGGTTTCATCGGCGGTTTCCTCCGCCATAATCTGCTCAACATCCACACCCACGCACAGTGGCTCGCGCGTCGCAGCCATCACCGCAACGCTGTGCGTATGCGACAGCGACGCCTGAATGCCGGCGGGCCACAACGGTGAACGATCGGGCGCATTACACAACACAAAGTGCGGTAAACCGAAGTGCGCAAAGTTTTGCTGCACCAGCCAGCGACTCGCCAGATGCTCGGCTTTGCGTTTCGTCACCGCGCTCTGTAGCGACGCGGGCAGCGGCAGTTGCCACGCCTGGTGCAATTCAGCATGCCAGTGATGTTGATCGAATTCGCACCAGGCGATCGGCAATGTATCCAGCGACATGCCAGCAGCGCGGATAAACGGGGAAGAGGGCAGGGCAAGCGGCGTTTCAAAGGCGAACATAAAAAATCACGGCTGACGGAAAACGTAGTTTTACCAGCCAGCCGGATGGAGAGCAAGCCAAAGGGGCTCGCCTACTTTTAGTTATTTGGCGGAATAGCCATGCCTTTAATCTGCACCACGAAGTGCTGATGGCCTTTGGTGATGCGCGCACCGCGATCGCACCAGCGCGAGGCGAGACGGAAGAAATCGTCGCTGCCGATATCGTAAGCCAGTTCAACTTTATTGATACCCGAGTGCAGGAGTTCTTCCGCATCCTGCAGGTTTTTTGCTTTGATGACCATAATGGTTTCCATCGAAAAAACAAGAGCCATAAGAGTAAGAGAAGTCTGTGACAGTTTTGTTTCAAATTGATGAAGCGCTGTCATATTTATCCAGAAATGTGATCTGGCTCGGGTTGAGTTGCTTTCGGTAAGTTACTGATTAAAAGCCAATAATCAGCATTTCTTTGGCGATAATCTGAGAATGCTTTATTGCATGGAAAACATATGAAATCGCCAGACTTTATATTCTGCCTTTACTTCCAACACATATGAATTACCATATGTAATAGATTTTTACTGGAACCTGGCCCAATGCTTCCTGTTCAACTTTTCAAGCTGCTTGCCGACGAAACGCGTACGACGATCGTTTTATTATTACGAGAGGCCGGAGAGTTGTGTGTCTGCGATCTCTGCATAGTTACCCAACAATCACAGCCAAAGATTTCACGCCACATTGCCTTGCTGCGCGATGCTGAGCTGATTGTGGATCGACGTGAAGGCAAGTGGATACACTATCGCCTTTCTCCGCATATGCCGGCCTGGGCTGCATCGATTATCGATACGGCCTGGAATAGCCAGCGTGAGGAAGTGCGTGAGTCGCTGAAGAACGCCGCTGCTACGGGTTGTGAATAATCATTAAACACATTCGATTATTCGAATGCATTGGAGGCGTGATGTTTCTGGCAGGCGCAATATTTGTTTTGACCATCGTGTTTGTCATCTGGCAGCCGCGCGGCCTGAGCATTGGCTGGACAGCAACGATAGGGGCTTTACTGGCGCTGGTGACCGGCGTTATCCAGTTAAACGATATTCCCGCTGTGTGGCATATCGTCTGGAATGCGACAGCGGCTTTTATCGCCGTCATTATCATCAGCCTGTTGCTGGACGAATCCGGTTTTTTTGAGTGGTGCGCTTTGCACGTAGCGCGCTGGGGAAGTGGGCGAGGGCGGCTGCTTTTCACCTATATCGTGTTGCTCGGTGCATGCGTTGCCGCGCTTTTCGCCAATGATGGTGCGGCTCTGATATTGACGCCGATCGTCATCGCAATGCTGCTGGCACTGGGCTTTAGTAAAGGTGCAACGCTGGCTTTCGTCATGGCAGCAGGATTTATCGCCGATACCGCGAGTTTGCCGCTGATCGTATCCAATCTGGTTAACATCGTTTCCGCAGATTTCTTCAAATTGGGATTCAACGCTTACGCGGCGGTGATGGTTCCGGTTGATATTGCCGCTATTATCACCACGCTGATAGTGCTGCACCTTTTCTTTCGCAAAGACATTCCCGCCAGCTATGAGGTTTCACGCCTCAAACTACCAGCTGAAGCCATAAAAGATCCCGCTACCTTTCAAGCCGGTTGGCTGGTGCTGTTATTGCTATTGGTGGGATTTTTCCTGCTGGAACCGCTGGGCATTCCAGTCAGTGCTATCGCCGCACTGGGCGCGTTAATTCTGTTTATCGTTGCCAAAAGAGGTCAGGCGATTAACACCGGTAAAGTGTTACGCGGCGCGCCCTGGCAGATCGTGATTTTTTCGCTCGGCATGTACCTGGTAGTTTATGGCCTTAAAAATGCCGGGCTGACGCAACATCTCTCTGACTTACTCAACCTCATTGCCAGCCACGGCTTATGGGCCGCCACCTTGGGTACCGGTTTGGTGACGGCACTGCTTTCTTCAGTAATGAATAATATGCCAACGGTGCTGATTGGTGCGCTGTCGATTGATGCCAGCAGCGCGCAGGGCGTGATAAAGGAAGCGATGATTTATGCCAATGTTATTGGTTGCGACCTGGGGCCAAAAATTACGCCGATTGGCAGTCTCGCCACGTTGCTATGGCTGCACGTACTCGACCAGAAGAACATCAACATTAGCTGGGGTTATTACTTCCGCGTGGGTGTCGTGATGACATTGCCCGTGCTGCTCGTCACCCTTAGCGCGCTGGCCCTGCGCCTGACGTTGTCCCATTAAGAAGAGAGCACCATGACTGACATCACCATTTATCACAATCCCGCTTGCGGCACATCGCGCAACACGCTGGCGTTAATACGCAATAGCGGCGTTGAACCTACCGTTATTCTTTATCTTGAGACTCCGCCAAATCGTGAGCAACTTAAGGCGTTGATTAGCGCGATGGGGATCGATGCGCGCGCTTTATTACGCAACAATGTCGAACCCTACGAAAAATTGGGTTTGGCTGAAGAGCGTTTTAGTGACGAGCAACTCATCGAGGCGATGTTGAATTATCCCATCCTGATTAACCGTCCAATTGTTGTCTCCCCGCTGGGAACGCGTTTGTGCCGGCCTTCAGAAGCCGTGCTCGATATTCTTCCCGATGCGCAGCAGGGCGAATTCAGAAAGGAGGATGGTGAGAAGGTGATAGATAAGCAGGGTAATCGAATCGTTTAGACCGAATTAGAAACAATAAAAAAGCAGCCATAAGGCTGCTTTTTTGGATTTTGGTCGGCACGAGAGGATTTGAACCTCCGACCCCGGACACCCCATGACCGTGCGCTACCAGGCTGCGCTACGTGCCGAACGTGGAAGAATATTACTGTTTCTACGCACGATTGCAATATGAGCCGCATTTAACTGCCTCATAATTAATCAGTTTGCGACGAAACGCTTCTCTTCCGTCAGCACCTGCAGCAACAACGCCAGCTGCGGTTTATGATCTTTCAGTTTGTTACCCTGTGCATCGTAAGCGCTGTAGCTGCCATTGTTATTCAGCACCAGCGTCACGGTTGGCGTGGTCACTACCAGCTTGCCATCTTCGCTGCTCGCCACCCAATCGTGGCTGCGTTGTGCGGCAAACAGATCTTCACCCTGCGAGAAGTTAGCGGGATTAGTGCGCACGTGCAGTAAACGCTGCATCAGCGTGGTCATCACATCCTGCTGATCGGTCAGGCGATCGATGGTTTGCGCTGGCGTATTCGGCCAATGCACCACCAGCGGCACCTGTAACGTCGCACGATTGCCTGGATTGTCATCGTTGCTATCCAGATTGACCGCACGCTGCGCCGTGATCACCACCACGGTATTTTTCAGCAAATCGCGATCCTGCAAGGTTTGCAGCACCGCCTTAATCTGCTCGTCGACACCGCTTGCCTGACGCGTATAGCTACGCTGGCGCGCTTTTAGGTTGTCGCCATTGACCGTCACACCGTTAAGGGCAATCCACGAGAACCACGGCGCATTGTTTGATTTGTGGCCATTGAGCCAGTTCTGCCACTGCGTCACCGTGGTGCTATTCGGTTGGGTATCGGCCTGCGGCAGCGAGTAATCGGCTAATAAAGCCTGACGATACAGCGGTTGGCTGAAGCCGTCCGATGAGAACAAGCCAAACTGATAGCCTTGCGCGTTTAGCGCATTCAGCAGCACGGAAGGCGTACGCGACGCTAACACGCCATCCATATAGCTGGAAGAGATGCCGTAGAACAGGCCAAATAACCCTTTTTCCGGCTGTAGCCCCGCGCTGAAGTGCTGGGTGAAGCGCACGTTCTCACTGGCGAATTGATGAAGCGACGGCAGTGCTTTTTCCACCGTGGCGTTGTTCAGACCATCAACAGTTAGCACCAGCAGATTGTGGCGCGTACCGCCATCGCGGAAGGTAATGTCACTCAGTGGATACTGCACTGACAACGCTTCCGGATCACCCTGTTGCACCAGACGGCGCTGATACTCTTGCGCATCCAGCAAACCGTGACGCTCAAGGAAGCGACGCGCGGTCATTGGATAGGAGAGCGGCAGGTTGGCGCGCTGCATGGTAATTGGGCGATAGAAATTGGCATCGGCCCAGATATAGAGCAGATGACTGGCGAAGAAGGCGCTGATAAACAGCGCAGCCAGCGGCTTACCGAACGAGCGCCGATTAAGGCTGCGCAGCTTTTGCCAGCTCCAGGTCGCGAACAGCATTTCGACGAGGAAAATCAGCGGCACGCTGATAAACATCAGCTGCCAGTCGCGCGCCATCTCGCTTTGATCAGGGTTTATCACCAGCTCCCACACCACCGGATTGAGGTGCAAGTGGAAGCGGCTGAACACCGCGCTGTCGACCATAATCAACGTCAGCCCGGCGGTGGCGACAATCGCCGACAACACCCTAAGCAATCGCTGTGACATCACCACGAAAGTGAGCGGGAAGATGATCAGCAGATAACCGGCGAAGACGATGAAACTGAAATGACCGATCCAGCTGGTATAGGCATAGATACGTCCCGCGAGTGACGCGGGCCAGTCGGCAACCAACAGGTAGCGGCTGCCTAAAATTAACGCGAAGATAATATTAAACAGGGCAAACCAATGCCCCCAGCTGATCATCTGGGAGACTTTTTCACGGTAGCGCTGCCGGTTGGTTACCATATTATGAGGTCAAATCTGCATATTAATGAGCGTTATCATCGCGTACGGATGACTGCAACGCATCCGCGAAAGATCGAGCCAGTGTGCGGCGTTGAGCCGGTGAAACGCTGGTATTGATCAAGTTAGTTACCATGTTACCCAATACCATCAGGGAAAGGTCGGTTGGCGCTTTGTCTTTTTCAAGAATCTGCGCCATCTCTGCGAGGAGCTTTTCCACGCGTTCGTCACTGTAACGGGATGATTGTGGCATATCGTCGTCTAATCAAGGGTGAAAAGGCGGTATATTACCGTAACAACGCATTTTTTTCCGCAATTTTATCGCAAGCAGAGCGATCAGTTTGTGCTGGCAGTTGAAAGCGGCTGCGGGCGGTGTTTGAATACGCGCCTGAGCTAAAAGGAGAGTCTACCATGAGTCTGGATATCGACCAGATTGCCCTGCATCAGTTAGTTAAACGTGATGAAAACCAGCTTGAACTGGTACTGCGCGACACCTTGCTGCCTGCAACCCGCGCGGTTGAAGAGATGGCAGAAGAGTTGCACCGGGTTTATAGCGCCAAAAGCAAAGCTTACGGCCTGTTTAACGAAGATAGCGAACTGGCCGATGCGTTGCGTAACTGCCGCAAAGGGGAAGATGACTTTCTGGCGTTTAGCCGTGCGGCAACCGGACGTTTGCGTGATGAACTGAGCAAATATCCGTTTGCGGAAGGCGGCGTGGTGCTGTTTTTGCACTATCGCTATCTGGCCGTGGAATATTTGCTGATTGCGGTTCTCAACAGCCAGTCGAGCATGCGCGTTAACGAGCAGCTGGATATCAGCAGCACCCATTATCTTGATATCAATCATGCGGATATTGTGGCGCGTATCGATCTCACCGAGTGGGAAACTAACCCGGAATCCACCCGTTATCTGACCTTCCTGCGCGGTCGCGTGGGGCGTAAAGTAGCGGATTTCTTCATGGATTTCCTTGGCGCTAGCGTCGGTCTGGACACCAAAGCGCAAAACCGTGGGCTGCTGCAAGCGGTTGATGATTACTGCGCCGAATCGGATCTCGATAAAAACGAGCGTCAGAACTATCGTCAGCAGGTTTACAGCTACTGTAACGATCAGCTGCAGGCCGGCGAAGAGATTGCGCTGCACGCTCTCTCCAGTGAATTACCGCCGCTGGGAGAAAAAACGTTTCAGGCCTTCACCCAGGAGCAAGGTTACGAGCTGGAAGAGACCTTCCCAGCGGATCGTAGCACCTTGCGCCAGTTGACCAAGTTTGCGGGTAGCGGCGGCGGATTAACCCTGAACTTTGATGCCATGCTGCTCGGCGAGCGTATCTTCTGGGATCCCACCACCGACACGCTGACCATTAAAGGCACGCCACCGAATTTGCGCGATCAGCTGCAACGCCGCACCAGCAGTAAATGAAAAAAGCCGGGTCACCAAAGTGCCCGGCTTTTCTATCAGAACGAATAGTTTATGCCACTGCTGATGAGGGAATCGGTGCGGAACTTGCCACCAAAGCTATGCTTCGCGCCAATATTCGCTGACCAGTTGTCGCTGATTTTCCCTTCTAAACCCAGATGAACCCGATAACGATCGTCGTCCAGCGCGCCATAAACGCGTCGGCTGTGGCGATCCTCAAGGGTTAATGAAGAGCCAGAACGGCCCGGTGAAAATTGTTTTTCAACGGTGGCGCTGAATCGCACGCGTGGCAGCAGCGTACCGAGCCCCTGCTTGCTGACTTCAATACCCGGCGCGAGTCCCCACGGCATGGCTGAACTCAGGACAATGCTGGCCTCTCTGCTTTCCAGCGTGTAACCCGGTAAATAGCCTGCGCTGGCTTTCAGGTAAGGCGATAGCGTGAAAGACGCATCCAGCAGAGGGTAGGATTTACCCCATTTTGCACTGCCTGCCAGCATATGGCTGGTTTTTGAGGTGCTTTTTACTCCCAATACCGGGTCAAGGTGAATGTCCTGACGCAGATGCAGGTAGCTGGCAGCAAGATCCATAAACCATCCTTCATCGCTCATTCCGCTTGCATACAGGCCCAGAGTGCTCAGTTTATGGCTAATGCTGGCTTCGTCCCCGGCATTTCCCTGGCTGTAACTGGCGGTCACGCCATAAAGCCAGGCATCCGCTTGCGCATCGGCGCCGATCTCTAGCCTGCTGTCTTTTAACGTTACGCTATCCATTCTGCCGCGATTTTGGCTGAGGCTGGCCCATGCGCCGCTATTTTCATGGTTACCGCGCAGGAGCTGAGCGCGATCGGTCAGCATATTGCTGATTTCACTGAACAGGTAGTGGCGCGAAGCGAGCAGGGCGCGAGTACTCTGCACCAGCGGCTGATTATCAATGACCTCAAACCAGTCTTCTGCAGTACCCGGATTTGGCGTGATCTCGGGCTCAGGTTTCACTTCTGGTTCAGGCTTAACTTCCGGTTCAGGCGTAATGTCGGGTTCGGGATGAGTCTCCGGATCGGGGTCGATTACCGGATCGGGTGGTAACACCGGATCCGGCGTTTTGGCAATGATCCATTTCACGCGACCATTCTCTTCCACAACCTGATAATCAGCGGTATAGAGCGAGAACCCGCGTTTGACCGGAGGTAGCGTGAAATAGTCGTGCGCGGTTCCGGCGGGCGCGTTCACCAGCACGATCTCTTTCGCGATGCGGTTGGGGAAGGTTTCACCCAGCATAAAACCAAGATCGAGGGTGTTGCTGCCGCCCTGCACGCTGGACCCAATGTATAAACTGTCGCTAATGGCGGACTGCGGCGCGATGCCGAAACCAAGCTGCAGATGATTTGCCGTCAGATGTTCCACAGAGAGCAGCTTCGGCGTCCAGGCCATTTCATCTGCAGAAAGAAGCGAGATGATACCGCCTTTACCTGCATCCATCCGATGCACGCGGCTGTTACCATTCATGTTCCAGAATGTTTCACTGCTCAGGGTGACTCGCGCTGAGTGACTGTCGTTGATGTGGCCGTGGTAATCGACTTTGCCAAGATGAAGCAATGCGTTATCGCCCAGCGTGATATTGCCCTCAACCGAGCTGGCGGGAAGGAAACGTAACTCTTCCGCGTTTCGCTGTGCAACTTTGCAGCTGCCCTTAGTGCTTTGCACCGGCGAGGTGCAGCGTAAAATTTGCTGCTCATCAGCAGCGTCGGGATGGTAGCCAAGGATAACCTGGCTGTTGTCGCCCGCCTGGATATCGGCTTTAACCTGCGCGTATTCACCGACCTGTAAACGTGCATTGTCATTGACTACAATGTTATTGGCGGTGAAAGAGGAAGTGTACCAATCGTTGTCAATGATCAGGCCGCCGGCATGAGGAACGGGTTGCCCGGACAGCAGAAGAGTCCCCTTATTGACGCTGATATTTCCATTTAAATGGATATTACCGGTCAGTGCGAAATGTGTATTTCCACTCTCCGGAGATAAATTCACATCTAATGCACCATTATTTTTATCCGACGAGCGCGTGCCAATGTCTCCGCGGAAAACTAAATCATTTAACTGTGATAGTCGATAATCGACGGCTTGAACCAGATCATATCCCAGATACTTCCAGTCTTCATTGTCCTGCTGATTTGTGGGGAAGTACCAATACTTCTCTTTTTTTAATTGAAAATACTCTTTACGTTGCGTTCTCGAATTATAATATTCATAAATATCACCAATATTACCAATGTCGACACTGCTCCAGGTGTTAATGTTGATATCGCTACGTGAGTACCCTGTAAGCGTTAGACTGGCCGAGGTTAACTCACTCTGATTGATCACTGCCGCACCGCTATCCGTGTGATTAATCTTTCGCATTATGAGATTATTACCATTAAGATCCAATGTCCCCCCACGATAACCAAAATAAATGTTATCAGGATTAACCTGGTCTTCGCTCGCTAAAATAACGGTAGGCCGACCGCTCGCTAAATACAGTCGAGAAAATGCCTGGCGATTTCCTTGCGCATCTTTTTGTTGATCCAGAATAACGGTCCCATGGCCGATATTCAGTCCGCCTTCATTGACACCCGTAGCATTAATATGTAAGACGCCACCGCCAATTTTGTGTAAATCATCATCTTTTAGTCCATTCACTTGCCAGATGACTTTTTTTCCTTCATCGATTTCAACGCCGCCGCCCACCCAGGTTGCGCCCAGATTCTCTGCAGATTTCAGGGTGTAGTTATTAGAAAACTGTAGTTTGCCTGCTCCCAGATTAACGGCCTCATTAAGAATAATGTCTCCGCCCGCGCCGTTAAAGCGAATATCTTTGGTTGCATCAAGTTCAATAAGGCTGGCTTTGCCTGGCGCCAAGTGACGATATGTGTTGTCTAAACCTTGCCAACCCCAGTTTTTACTGCCCTGAACCAGCTTATCTGCATTCCAGTAAATCGGGCCATTATTCGCAAAATCAGTGACATCGGGAGAGATATTGTTGGCAATAATCCCATTAAAATATTCTTCATTAAAACGCGTTGAGATAACTTTGCGACCATAAGGCGTTGCGCTACCATAACCACCATAATGTACACCAGCAAGTTTCCATTTTTTATCAACATTGTCGTAGACATAAATAGGGCTGCCACTGTCACCGCCGCCGGTTGATATTGATAAAGCGGATGAATATTGATGGCCAGGTTCATATTGAATCCAATAGAAATCGTCATTTTTTTCTTTGTTGAAGGTAATGGTGTCAATATTAATTGTTCCACCCGCTAACCATTTATAGGCACTGGCCAGGAACTCTTTCTCAGTGAGGTCATTCGAGATCTGTGTCATTTCACCAGCACCCGCGCGCACATAAGCAATATACCGAGAGCCATGTCCTTTCTGAAGCTCATTACGTTCCACATAATCTATTGGCGCTACTTCGGTTACAACTTTGTTTAACCGTGGCAGAATATTATCCTGAACGGCGGATTGATTGCGGTTAATAAAAAGATAACGGGTGGAATAAGCAGAAGGACCGCCAAAATAAACGCTACCCAAAGCGGTTACGTGCCGTGTGGTGGTTACATAGGATGGATTAATTAATGTGGCAAACCCGCGACGAGATACACTGCTAAGGTCGGGCATGGCAAAATCAAGATAACCACTCAGCTCGCCATCTTTTTTAAAAATGGGAATATTGCTTAAGCCGACACGATATTTACCCATATTTTCGGCAAAATCACGGTATTCTTGCACGTTAATGTCATGACGCATTACGCCCGCATAGCCAGAAAATGAGATGAGTATGATGCCATAGCCCAAGGCAGTTATTTTTTTCACTTGAAGTCCTTGCAGACAAATTCTGGAGAAATGTTAAAACGGCATTCTCCATGGTTTGTGAAAGCTTCACGGTAAAGAACAGTCTCAAATAAACGAAAGCAGAGAGAAATGAAAGACAGGGGTTTTTAGGAAGGGAAGATATCGGGTTATTTTTTATGCCTAAAATAAAAGGGCCGGTTTCGCAACCGGCCCTTCTACCTTCAACTCATTCAGCGATTAAGCGCGAACGAAGTCGATGTGGAAAAGTTTTGGCTTGAACGGATGACGCTGTACCGCCTGAGCTTTAACTTTAACTTCTTTGCCATCAACCGCGATGGTCAGCACTTCGCTGTAGAACTCAGGTTTAACCTGTACGTTCATCACTGCATCGTGGTCGAGTTCGATAGCAATTGGTGCTTCATTTCCGCCATAGATGATGGCCGGGAATTTGTTTGCTACACGCAGGCGGCGGCTCGCACCCTTACCCTGGTCTTTACGTACTTCAGCGTTAATAGTGAACATTTGATGTCTCTTCAATAGTTCCTGCTACAGGCGACCCAGCAACAGGACGGTTATTCAAACTGCTTTTACGGATGCAAAAGCGGGCGGCATTATAGCCCCAATGATGCTGCAGGGGCAAATGATTCCGCCGCTTAACGCAGCTCATTGGCACGGCGATAACGGCCCTGATAATCAAACATTTTTTCGCGAATCTGCCAGAAATGGCCTTTTGCGCGTGCCACCACAAAGTCCGGATGACGCAATAAAGGCTGTAAGGCGATGACATCCGCTGCGGTTTGCCAGCCAAGTTCCACGCCCGGCGCGCGCTGATGCGGGCGCATAAACAGCTGCTCAAAGGCTTTGCGTTGTGCTGGCGTTTGCAGGCGAAAACGCTCGCTGACGCTGGTGCCATCTTCATCGAAATAGGTGGCTTTCAGCCATTCGCCTTTATCATCGCGTCCTTGCTCCAGCGTCATGCCGGCGCAGCGCAACACGCGCGCATCTTTCAGTTTCAGCGCCGCTTTCAGCATGTCATCCGGATCGACCAGAATTTTGTCGCATTGATGGCAGCGTCGCGCGGCGATGTCATTCTCGGCGCCGCAATCCGGGCAGCTTTTGAAGCGAAAGCGATAATCACACTGTTCGCGCTCGCCTTCATCATCTTCCAGTACGCCCTGACAGCGGCGGCCAAAATGCTCGATGATGTGTCCATCTTCGGTGGTTTTGCCCCAGAAGGTATTGGCGAAACCGCAGGCGGGACAAAACACCTGCACCGGCTGATTGTCGCTGGCCCCTTTCGGCGCGCCGACTTCGGGGGTGAAAAGATCGTGTGGATTACCGGCGTAATCCAGCACCAGACAATCGGTTTTGCCGGGTGACAAGCGTAAACCGCGACCGACGATCTGCTGGTAGAGGCTAACGGATTCGGTAGGGCGCAAAATGGCGATCAAATCCACGTGGGGCGCGTCAAAGCCAGTGGTCAGAACGGCAACGTTGACCAGGAACTTCAGCTGCTGCGCTTTAAATGCACCAATTAAGCGGTCACGATCCTTCACTGCCGTTTCCGCCGAGACCAGCGCGCTGTTTTCAGGCAGCAGCGTGAGGATTTCACGGGCATGTTCCACGGTTGAGGCAAACACCATCACGCCACGGCGATCTTCAGCAAACTCAATAATCTGGCGAATAATATGCGGCGTTACGCGATGCTGTTGTTTCAGCTCGCGGTTGAGATCGGCTTCGCTAAACAGGCCATTATTTTGCGGGATCAGGCGGCTGAAATCGTACTGTACCACCGGCATATCTAAGCGCTCCGGCGGCACCAGAAAGCCATGTTTGATCATATAGCGCAGCGGCAGCTCATAAATGCAATCGCGGAACAGTGCTTTCTCATCGCCGCGCACCATGCCGTGATAGTGGTATTGGTAGATCCAGCCTTTGCCGAGACGGAAGGGCGTGGCGGTCAAACCCAACAGGCGCAACTGCGGATTGTGCTGCCGCAGGTGGGCGAACAGCAGCTGATACTGGCTCTCTTCGTTATCACTGATGCGGTGACACTCATCAACGATCACCAGTGAAAAGGCGCTATCGAAGCGGTTGAGATTGCGCGCCACCGACTGCACGCTGCCAAACACCACTTTGCTTTCGCTCTGCTTGCGCTGCAAACCCGCGGCGAAGATGTCTGCTTCAAGTCCATAAGCCTGATATTTGCTGTGATTCTGCTCCACCAGCTCTTTGACGTGAGCCAGCACCAATACCCGTCCACGCGCTAGCCGCGCCAGTTCAGCGATCACCAGACTCTTACCCGCACCGGTCGGCAGCACAATCACCGCAGGCGTGGTATGGCGACGAAAGTGGTTGAGGGTGGCGTCAACCGCCTCTTGTTGGTATGGGCGCAGGGAGAATGACATTGGGGCAAACTTTTTTCTGGAACGGACGCGCATTATGCCATGAAAGCCAGTTAAACGCAGGTTCACTACTGTTAGCACTCTAAGGATCAAGCTATACTGCCCACACTTTCTTAACGGACAAAAACACCGTTTCAGTTTCCCCCGCAGTAACAGGCAAAGCGAATTCATGCGACTCGAAAAATTCATATCTCAGCAACTGGAAGTTAGCCGTGCTATCGCCGGACGCGAAATCCGCGCCAAAAAAGTCACCATTAACGGCGAAGTTGTGCGCGATGCGGCATACAAAGTACAGCCAGACGATGAAGTCGAATACGACGGCAATCCGCTGGTGGTGCAGCAAGGACCGCGCTATTTCATGCTGAATAAGCCGCAGGGTTACGTCTGCTCAACCGACGATCCCGATCATCCCACCGTGCTGTTCTTTATCGAAGAACCCGCGGCGTTCAAGCTGCATGCGGCGGGCCGTCTGGATATCGACACCACTGGTTTGGTGCTGCTGACCGACGATGGCCAATGGTCACACCGCATTACCTCACCGAAGCATCACCTGGAAAAAACCTATCTGGTGGAAGTGGAGGAGCCAATCGATCCTGTCCTGGTTGAGAAGTTCGCTGCGGGTGTACAGCTGCACAATGAAAAAGAGCTCACCAAGCCGGCCGTGCTAGAGATTCTCGATGAGAAAGCCGCCCGTTTGACTATCAGCGAAGGGCGTTACCATCAGGTCAAACGCATGTTTGCGGCGATGGGTAACCATGTCTCAGCGCTGCATCGCGAACGTATTGGTGACATCGAGCTGGATGAAGATCTCGGCGAAGGTGAATATCGTGAACTGACCCAGCAAGAGGTCGACAGCATCGGCCTGCCAGAAGAACTCAAACAACGTAAATAGCGGGAGAACGCGGTGCGCAAGGAAAAGAATTCACCGGTCGGTTTAGTGGTCATCCTCGGATTGCTGGCAATGCTGATGCCGCTCTCTATCGATATGTATCTGCCGGCCATGCCGCAAATCGCCCATGAGTTTGCGGTTTCAGCGGGCAGTGTGCAGATGACGCTCAACCTTTACATCCTCGGTTTCGCCATTGGCCAGTTAGTTTATGGTCCACTGGCAGACAGCTACGGACGTAAACCGGTGATTGTGCTGGGAACGCTAATTTTTGCCTGCGCCGCCGCGGCTTGCGCGCTGTCACAAACCATCGATCAGCTGATCTTTATGCGCTTCCTGCACGGCTTATCGGCCGCCGCTGCCAGCGTGGTGATCAACGCCTTGATGCGCGACACCTACTCGAAAGAGGACTTCTCGCGCATGATGTCATTCGTGATGCTGGTGACCACCATCGCGCCGCTGCTGGCACCGATTATCGGTGGCTGGCTGCTGTTGCTGTGGAACTGGCACGCCATTTTCTGGACGCTGGCAGGTGCCGCGCTGTTCACCACCATGCTGGTCGTGACGCAAATTCGTGAAACGCTCAAGCCCGAACAGCGCCAGCGCTTTCATCTGCGGACCACGCTGGGCAACTTTGTGGCGCTGGTGCGCCACAAGCGCGCCTTCAGTTACATGCTGGCGAGCGGTTTCTCCTTTGCCGGATTATTCACCTTCCTCAACGCCGGTCCGTTTGTCTACATCGAAGTAAACCACGTTTCCCCGCAGAACTTTGGCTATTACTTTGGCCTGAACGTGGTGTTCCTGTTCGTGATGACGTTGATCAACAGCCGCGCCGTGCGCCGTTTTGGTCCGGTGAAAATGTTCCGCATGGGATTGTTGATTCAGTTCGCGATGGGCGTTTGGCTGTTGATTTCCAGCGCGCTGGATTTGGGCTTCTTGTCGCTGGTGTTTGGCGTGGCGATGTTTATTGGCTGCGTCTCGACGGTGTCGTCGAACGCGATGGCGGTGATTCTGGATGAGTTTCCGCATATGGCGGGCACCGCTTCTTCGCTGGCGGGAACGCTGCGTTTTGGCGTCGGTGCTTTAGTCGGCGCGCTGCTCTCATTAGTCAGCATTAACAGCGCCTGGCCGATGGTTGCCACCATTGCGCTGTGCGCCACAATTTCGATTGTGCTGTTCACCTATGCTTCGCGGCCTCAACAGCCGGCGTGACATCCCCAGGGTCGTCATAAATGGCGACCTGGCCTCTCTTAATTCTTCTCCCTCACTCGCTAATCCCCATTCATTCGTTATGCTTAATGTTTCCATTATGTGAAAATTTAGAGATAAAAAAGTAACGATAATGCGTCTAAAATGATTGTTAACCGCAGCCGAACACGGTAAACATAGGCATAAATGTGAGAAGCCTCGCAAATTATAAATTGGCTACACGCTTTGTGTTTAAAACGAGAAGGCAGACTGAATTGGTATTCAGAGCTAATCAGGTTGGGATTCACCACGTTGTGCCGTCGTCGTGAATAAAGTTAACGTCTCTGGGGGCCGTATAACTATGCTGCAACTTTCCGTTGTGCATCGCTTGCCACAACATTATCGCTGGTCGCTGGAACATGCGGGTGAAATTGTGCGTCAGGAAGCAGCGAATGGCGCGCATGCCGAAGATTTAGTGGTGCTGCGCCTGCTGAGTCATGATGGTCATCCGGCGCTGGAAATTCTGCACCAGCTGAAGGAGACGCTGGCGCAGATACAGGTCGAGTGCAAAATCGCCGAGTGTGAAGGGCAGCCTTGCCTGCTGATTCAACGTGATGACGAAAGCGCGACCAACTGCTGCCTGAAAAATCAGGGTGTCGCTATCGCCGAAACCTTTGATGGTCACTGACTCAGATCTTTTCCCTGCGCAGACGCCAGTAGCTGGCGCGTGTAATCGGCTGCTGGTGCGTTAAACAGCGTTTCGCAATCACCTTGCTCCACCACTTCACCCTGACGCAGCACAATCAGCTGATGACAGAGCGCGCGCACCACCTGCAAATCATGGCTGATAAACAGATAGGCGAGCTGATGCTGCTGCTGCAAACGGCGCAGTAAGGTGAGAATTTGCTTCTGCACCGAGCGGTCCAGCGACGAGGTGGGTTCATCCAGCACAATCAGCTGCGGCTCCAGGATCAACGCGCGGGCGATCGCGATGCGCTGGCGCTGACCGCCTGAAAACTCCGCCGGATAGCGCGAGCGGCTGTCGGCATCGAGCCCCACTTCCTGCATCACCGCAATCACTTTGGCTTCCTGCTCCGCACTGCTCAGTTCCGGGCGATGCACCGCTAAACCTTCCGCAATCACCTGTTGCACCGTCATGCGCGGATTGAGCGACGAATTGGGATCCTGAAACACCACCTGAATGCGCTGGCGCAGCGGCAATAACTGCTTTGGCGACAGCTGATGCAGCGGCTGATCCTCGAACCAGATTTCACCGCGCGCGCTAATTAAACGCAGCAGCGCCAGGCCCGTTGTACTCTTGCCCGAACCCGATTCGCCCACCAGTCCGAGGCTTTCGCCACGCCGCAGGGTAAAGCTAAGATCCTTCAGCGCCATCTTCTCTGCCACGGTGCGACGCAGCAATCCCCGCCGGATCGGGAAACCAACCTGTAAATTCTTCACCTGCAACAGCGATTGCGCATCCAGCAGCGGCACCGGTTCGCCATCCGGCTCGGCGGCGATCAGTTC
Organism: Pantoea sp. y20; assembly: GCF_054903455.1. Taxonomy (NCBI): domain Bacteria; kingdom Pseudomonadati; phylum Pseudomonadota; class Gammaproteobacteria; order Enterobacterales; family Erwiniaceae; genus Pantoea; species Pantoea sp. y20. The sequence continues at coordinate 2,814,293 of NZ_CM142816.1, read as the reverse complement.
GCGCGTATAGGGCTGCTGCGGCTGGCTGAACAGCATATCGCAGCGATTGTGTTCCACAACGCGGCCATTGCGCATCACCGTGACGCTGTGCGCCAGCTGACGCACGATATTCAGGTTATGGGTGATGAACAACATGCCCATGTTGAGTTCACGCTGCAGTTCGCGCAGCAGTTGCAGAATCTGCGCCTGAACCGTCACATCCAGCGCGGTGGTCGGTTCATCGGCGATCAGCAGCTTCGGCTGGGTTAGCAGCGCCATGGCGATCATCACGCGCTGTCGCTCACCACCAGAAAGCTGGTGCGGAAAATCTTGCAAGCGCGATGCCGCATGGCGAATGCCGACGCGATCCAGGCAGCTCAGCATTTCGCCACGCGCGGCTTCGCGCCGCATGCCGCGATGCACCGACAGCACTTCATACAGCTGCTTCTCCACGTTATGCAGTGGATTGAGCGACACCATCGGTTCCTGAAAAATCATCGCCATCTGGTTGCCACGCAGCCCGCGCAGGGTGCGTTCGCTGGCTTGCAAAATATCCTGGCCGTTAAACAAGATTTCGCCTTGCGGATAGTTGACCGGCGGTTGCGGCAATAAGCGCATGATCGACAGCGCAGTCACGCTTTTACCTGAACCGGATTCGCCCACCAGCGCCAGCGTTTCGCCGGCGTCAATCTGCAGCGAAATGTCTTCTACCACGCGGCGATCCTGAAAGGCCACCGCCAGATGATTCACCGTTAACAGGCTCATTTAGCGTCCTCGACTCGGGTCAAAGGCATCGCGTACCGCTTCGCCGATAAATATCAGTAACGACAGCAGCAGGGCGAGGGCAAAGAAGCCCGCCAGTCCAAGCCACGGCGCCTGTAAATTGTTTTTGCCCTGTAACAGCAGCTCGCCGAGCGATGGCGATCCCACTGGCAAACCAAAACCCAGGAAGTCCAGCGAAGTTAGTGTGGTGATTGAGCCGCACAGAATAAACGGCAAAAACGTCAGCGTGGCGACCATAGCGTTGGGCAGCATGTGGCGCAGCATAATGCGGCTATCGCTGACGCCGAGCGCACGCGCCGCACGGATATAATCGTAGTTGCGCGCACGCAGGAATTCGGCGCGCACCACGCTTACCAGGCTCATCCAGCCAAACACCACTGTTACCAGCAGCAGCCACCAGAAGCCGGGCTGAATCACGCTGGAGAGCAGAATCAGCAGGAACAGCGACGGCATGCCGGACCACACCTCAATCAGGCGTTGACCCACCAAATCGATGCGGCCGCCAAAGTAGCCTTGCACCGCGCCAACCACGATGCCAATCACGCTGGAGAACAGCGTCAGCATGATGCCGAACAGCAATGAGATGCGCGTGCCATACAGCAAGCGTGCCAGCACATCGCCACCGTTAGCATCGGTGCCAAGCCAGTTTTGTGCCGAAGGTGGCGAAGGGAAGGGCACATCGGTGGCGAAGTTGATGGTGCTGTCGCTGAAGCGAATCGGTGCCCAGATCGCCCAACCTTGTTGATCGATGCGCTGCTTCAGCCAGGGATCCTGATAATCAGCGGGTGTGGAAAAATCGCCGCCGTAATCACTTTCGCTGTAGTTGAACAGCAGCGGCACGTACCAGCGCTGCTGATAATGCACCAGCAGCGGTTTGTCGTTGGCCAGCAACTCAGCGCCCAACGACAGGACAAAAATGATCAGGAAAATCCACAGCGACCAGTAACCGCGACGGTTATGGCGAAAACGCTGCCAGCGCTGCTGGTTAACCGGAGATAAGCGCATCAGCGTCCCTCAAAATCAATGCGCGGATCGACCAGCGTGTAGGTCAGATCGCTAAGAATGTTCATCAACAGGCCAATCAAGGTGAAGATATAGAGCGTGCCAAACATCACCGGATAGTCGCGCTGAATAGTGGCGTCATAGCCGAGCAGGCCCAAACCATTGAGTGAGAACATCACCTCTATCAACACCGAGCTGGTGAAAAACATGCTGATAAAGGTGGCGGGGAAACCGGCGATCACCAGCAGCATGGCGTTGCGGAACACGTGGCCGTACAGCACGCGCTTCTCATCCAGCCCTTTGGCGCGCGCGGTGACCACATATTGTTTGCGGATCTCATCAAGGAACGAGTTTTTAGTCAGCATGGTCAGCGTGGCGAAACCGCCAATCACCGTAGCCAGCACCGGCAGCGTGATGTGCCACAGATAATCGCTGATTTTGCTGTACCACGGCAGCGCATCAAACTGCGGTGACGTCAGGCCGCGCAGCGGGAACCAGTCGAAATAGCTGCCGCCGGCGAACAGCACTATCAGCATGATGCCGAACAGAAATGCCGGGATCGAATAGCCAATGATGATAAAAGTGCTGCTCCAGATATCGAAAGCGCTGCCGTTACGCACCGCTTTTTTGATGCCCAGCGGAATTGATACCAGGTAAATGATCAAGGTGCTCCACAATCCCAGGCTGATGGAGACCGGCAAACTCTCTTTGATCAGCTGCAGCACCGATGCGCTGCGGAACAGGCTGTCGCCGAAATCAAAACGAATGTAGTTCCACAGCATTTCACCGTAACGCTGCAGCAGCGGTTTATCGAAGCCATAGCGATGCTTAATTTCCGCGATCACTTCCGGATCGAGTCCGCGAGCGCCGCGATATTGGCTGTCGCCGGGATTGTCACGCATCAGCGCACCGCGCGCGCCGCTGTCGCCGCCGCCTGAGCCGGGAATGCCGGTGCTGTGACCAAACTGCACGTTGGCTAACGCCTGATCCACCGGTCCACCCGGCGCAATCTGCACAATAAAGAAGTTCAGGGTGATGATCGCCCAAAGTGTCGGGATGATCAGCAGTAACCTGCGAAGAAAATAGGCTGCCAAACCGTGCTCCTCAGCGTCGATTGGCCGGCAATCGCCCGGCTTTGTTCACATCGTACCACCAGTTTTCCAGACCGGTAGCAAACGCGGGTTTAATCTCGGGATGGGAAAACTTGTCCCAATACGCCATGCGATCTTCCGCGCTGTACCACATCGGAATCATGTAGGCATTCCACAGCAGGATGCGATCCAGCGCCTGGCCGAGCGGCAGCAGCGCTTTCTCATCGCCCTGATGCTCAACGATCTGCTGCACAAAATGGTCGACGATGGGATCTTTCACGCGCGGCCTGTTCCAGGAAGAGTCAATAAATTGAGATTGCCAAATCGTTTGCAAGCTGGTCGAGGGCCATGGCATGGCGTAATAGAGCGATGGGATCATGTCGTAGTCGCCTTCGCGCATACGGCGGAGATATTGCGAGCTGTCAATCTGGCGCAGCGAGACCTGGATGCCAAGCCGTTGCAAGCTGTGCTGGAACGGCAACGCCCAGTCGTTTTGCGTACCGCTGCGCATCAGTAATTCGAAACGGAACGGCTGGCCGGATTTCACATTCACCAATTGCTGATTTCTGATTTCCCAACCCGCCGCTTTCAGCAAGTTCATGGCTTGCAACAGGTTGCCGCGATCGAAACCGCTGCCGTCAGAACGTGGCGGGGCATACTCATTGTTGAACACTTCGGGCGGCAGCTGCGCTTTGTAGGGCGCCAGCAGGATCAACTGCTCGGCTTTGGGATAGCCAAGCGCTGCATATTCAGTGTTCTGGAAATAGCTGCGCGTGCGTTTATAAGCACCATAGAACAAGGCTTTGTTCATCCACTCGAAATCGAACGCCAGCGTGATGGCTTCACGTACGCGACGATCGGCGAACAGCGGTTTTTCGTTGTTAAATGCCAGCCATTGCGTGTCGGTGGAAACGGTGTTGGGAATGGTCGATTTGACGATGGCGTGACTGTCAAAGTTGCGACCGCGATATTGTGTCGCCCATTTCTTCGCTGAACTCTCTTCGCGCAAATCGTAAGCGCCGGCTTTAAAGGCCTCAAACGCCACGTTGTCATCAAGATAATAGTCATAACGCAAAGTATCGAAGTTAAAACGCCCGCGATTCACTGGCAGATTGGCGGCCCAGTAATCTTTCACCCGGCTGTACTGGATAAACTGACCCGATTTATAGGAGGTGACGCGATAAGGCCCGCTGGCCAGCGGCGGATAACCAATCGGCTCGTTAAAGTTTTTGTTTTGCCAGAATTTTTCCGGGATGACCGGCAGCGTTAGCCAGCTGAGAATCCGATCTTTGTCCGGTTTCGGCATGTCGATACGCACGGTGAGACGGTTTAGCGCTTTCACTTGCACGTCACGAAACGCCACGCGGAACTGCGGCACACCTTCCGTCATGAATTTCTGGAAGGTGAAAGCCACATCCTGCGCGGTAATCGGTGTTCCGTCCTGAAACTGTGCATGAGGATTGATCGACACTTCCATCCAGCGATAGTCGTCGGGATAGCGCGCTGATTCCGCGATCAGCGGATAGTAGCTGCCAGGTTCATCATCGGAGGTGGTAAACAAGCCGTCATACAGCGTATCGGTACCGATGCCGGGATTGCCGCGCGAGGCGAAACGGTTGAAGTTGTCGTAGGTGCCCACCACCGCCAGCGTGATCTTGCCGCCTTTGGGCGCGGCGGGATTGGCGTAATCGTAGTGAGTGAAATTCACCGCATATTTCGGCTCGCCCAGCTTAGCGAAGGCATAGCTTTCATTGATGGTGGCGGCATGCAGCGGCGCAGTGGCGCTACAAATGAACAACGCTGTGACAAGACGCAGCAGCATAAGTGGGGCGATCTCCTGTGGTGTTCCGCACTTTATGGTAGCAGTTTCATGGGGTTCGCGTGATGTTAACTCAGCGCGCGCTGGCGTTGATAATAGCTGACGAGGTTTTCGGGGCGTAACGGACGACTAAACAGATAGCCCTGCAAATGCGTCACGCCGCGATTCACCAGCCACGCCGCCTGATCGCCCGTTTCGACCCCTTCAGCGACGGTTTTGAGATTGAGTTTTTTCGCCAGCAGCAGCACTGCATCAAGCACCGGTGAGGTGACGGTTTCTGTACCAATACTTTGCACAAAACCGCGATCGATTTTCAGGTAATCGAACGGATATTTTTCCAGATAGATCAGCGCGCTATGCCCGGTGCCGAAATCATCAATCGCTATTTTAAAATTGTTCTCATGTAGCCAGGCGAAGATTTCTCCCGCGCTTTTTTCACCGACCATGCTGCGTTCGGTAATTTCAAACACATAGTTGAAGTGATCGGTGGGCATGATGTTAATCCATGCCTGGACATCGCGCCGGAAGCTCTCTGAAGCGAGATGCAGCGGCGAGAGATTGAGGCTCAGGCGCGTGCCGCGCGGCAGCTGTTTACAGAGAAACTGGGCATCGCGCGCCACCAGCGTGAACAGATGCTGAGTGAGCGGAATAATCAGGTTTTGCGCTTCGGCGTAGCTGATAAAGGCATCCGGCGGAATCATGCCTTCAGTGGGATGCGTCCAGCGCAGCAGCGCTTCCACGCCGTAGGGTTGTCCATCGTGCGCGGTGACCAGCGGCTGGTATTCAACATGAAACTGGCCGCGTTTAATGCCCTGCATGATCTCTTTGCCCGGCCGCTGATGTCGCGTCAGCAACAACCCGCTTAGCGCGGAAATCAGCAGTGAGAAGAGGATGCCGGTCAGCAACGTCAGTGAGTAATCGCGAGGCGCTAAGGTGGTGCCAAACAGCACGAAGTGCAGATCGCTGTTATTAAAGGCTATTTCATGCAGCGATGCCGGTAAATCACTCGCGCGTACCACGTTGTTGCTGCCGCTCAACAGCGCTTTGTTGCCGACCACCAGCGCCATGCCGGTGATTTCGGGATGATAAGAGGCCAGCAGCTGATAAGGCGTCAGGCTGATGTTCATGGTGGCGAAAAGGCCGGTCTCGGCTGAACCTGGATTTTTCACCCATAGCACCAGCGCCGGTTTCTTCGGTAGCAATGGCGTGCCTTCCAGCAAGCGCATATCGCGATCGCGTTCCAGTTCAGACTCAGGTGAAATATCGTTGGCTGGCATCAGAAACGCGCCGGTGGCAGAAGAGCAGTAAGCGTTGCCATCACGCACCAGCAGGATGGCGCGGATATTACCGGCAAAGGCGGCGCGAGAAGTGAGCTCACGACTGACGTTGTTGCAGGCTAACTGGGTGTATTGCTGTAAGGGATAAAGTGTATCGACCAGGCTTGCTATCACCTGTTGTAAATCGTCGCGGCTGTGTGCCAGAAGCTGTTCGTGTTGTTGTACGCGTTTTTGCCAGGTGAGTGTTAATAGCACGGTGACAAAAAGCAGAAAGAATGCCGCGCCGATAATCGCGCTATGCCAGGCGATACGGCGTGAATAACTGCTGTGGTGTTTTAATGTCCCTGACAGTGGCATGGAGTGCATTCCCCTTGTCTTGCCATTTTTTATTATGTTTATCGTTTGGTCACTACCCACTTCAGACCGCAGCCACGGTGATAACGGTGTCTGCAGCGCAATATCTGGGTATCAGGAAGTCAACGAGAATATAACGAGAGCGCGAAGAATGTCTCGTTATATTTTTGATTCTCAATTACTTTTTATCGGTTGGATTTGAGTTAAAAACTACGGGCGAAAAAAAAACGCTGCCGGGGCAGCGTTTCTGATTCTCTGGCTGAGAGGATCATCAAAGAAATACGTTAGCTTGGGTTTTTAGCAAGAACCCGACGCGCTTCGCGGTAACGATTTTTCCAATAACTGTCATTCAGGTTGGAAATCATTACGCCACTGCTGGTGGACGCGTGAACAAAGTTATCGTTGCCAAGATAGATGCCCACGTGGCGACCGGTAGAACCGGCGCGGAACAGCACTAAGTCACCTGCGCGCAATTTATTGCGTGAAATCTCTTTACCGGTGTCTTGCTGTTCAGACGTTGAGCGTGGCAAATCTAAACCGAACTGCTCGCGAAAGGTGCGCTGAACAAAAGCAGAACAATCAATGCCGCGTTTGGTGTCGCCGCCTAAGCGATAACGTACACCTTTCCAGTCACTGTACTGTTCCATGATGCGGGACTTAACGTCCACGTTCTGCACCATCTGTTCAAATTCGTCCTGAGACGCTTGAAGTAAAAAACCATTCTGGTTGTTAACTTCATGATTCTCGTTATTCGCGTTCTGACCGTTATGGGTACTGCTGCATGCTGATAAAAGTGTTGCGAGTGCTACCGCGGGAATGATCCGCCTGAGGTATCTCAGAATTGGTTGAGACTTGACCATTGTACGTGTTTTCCTTCGATTTCCTTACGACAGAATGTCGTCAGCCAGATGACAAAACGGGTTGAGATTAATAAGTACGACCGTCTAAGACAAATCCTTAATTACTAAAATGTGTTAATGCACACATTTTTGTCGCTTTCAGCACCGCATTTTATGCTGTTGCTTACTAATCGGATTTGAGGTTAACCGATTACAGACCGCGTGGCGAGTGCTTTTATATAAATATTCAAAGGTTTTTTCGATGTGAAATCAATCTGTAACACAATGGCGAGTTTATCAACAATTGGCAGCTATTTAATAGCCAAACAGCGGTGCAATAAGGGGGTAATTCTGGCGCTAAGGCCGATTTTAAGAGGGTTCGGGCTGGACAACTTAGGATTAAGGCTATTGTTCCGCGTTTTTCATCATAATCTTTTCTTTTACCTGAATAATGTTAGTTTGCTAATAGTTTATTCAGGTTTTAAATAAGCGCGAGCGACTGACTTTTTGTTCTATGATCACTCGCGCTTAACAATTACGTGCGCGGCTTATATTTGCCCGGCAACGAACGGTTCAGCCAATTCACCAGCTTGTCGCTGAAGGGCGTTAACAGGCACCAGCTCATGCCAACCAGCACCACTGACAACGAACCCACAGCGATATCAGTAAACCAGTGCGCACCCGCCATCACACGTGGCAGAGCAAACACCACGGTAATCATCAAACCCACCAGAAACGCGCGGAAGCCGAAATAGCGCCACATAAAGCAGGTGAAGATCATCAGCATCATGCCGTGGTCGCCAGGGAAGCTATCTTTCGAGGCATCTTTGGCCGGGATGCCGGTCAGTTCGCTTACGCGATGCACATTCTCAAAGAACAGCGTTGGGCTGGAGTGCTGTACCGGCAGCAGATGACCGAGTTGGTTCAGTACTACCGCGCTCAGCAGCATCGTGATGCCAATGGCCAGCAAACGGCGACGACCTTGCGGTGTCTCGCGACGCCAGTAGCTTAAATAGAGCAAACCCATAGCCAGCAGCGAAACCACATCGAAACCGCGGAAGTTAGTGATGGCCACTAACAGTGCGAAACCGTGATGATCAACCATCTGGTCATTGAAGCCATAAAAGATGGCTTTATCGATACCAAACCAGAACCCGTGATCCGGCGGCAGGTACCATGAAAGGAAAAGCATCACACCCAGTGCATTCAGCAGCAGGATGGTGACTAATCGAGAAGCGCGCATAGAAAATAGACTCAAAGTGAAAATAACGGGGCAACCTAACGCATCTAATTTAAACGAATCTTCAACAAAGCGGTCTGCAAAAGGTTCCAGTCAGCAGGCTGATGATGAATCAATTCGATGCGGCTATCCGGCGGTGTAGTAGGGCGAGTTTCTATAAACAGATCGTCGCCCTGGCGATTGATATTCACTAAACCATCGGCAGTACGCAACACACCTTTAACGCGATCAACCGGCGCATGCCTTGCCCACTCTAGCGCTTTGATCGTATCAAACACGGTTTCACCATCGAAAATCCAGCCACAGGAAGCATAGCCCTGGCCTTCATTTAGCGCACGACGCCAGCGCGCCTGGCCATCCAGTTTCAGCGCGGCCAAGCCTTGTGGACGTGAATTCTGGTGGTGATGTGCTGCATCGGGAACCGCACGATCCGCCAAGGCGGGTTGAGTCAACAGCGCGGGATCGATGCGTCCCCACGCCGCTTCCACCAGCTGACGCTCGCCCAAAAATTGCTGTTGCCAGGTGTGTAAACGCTGACGATCATCATCGTTCCAGCGGTCGCTTTTGTTCGCCACGATGATATCGGCCGCCACCAGCTGATCGCGGAAATTCTCATTCTCCACTACGCGTGCGTCGGCAAGCTGGCGCGGATCGAGCAGCGTTAAGGTGGCATCCACCTGAATCCAGGGTTGATAGACGGCAGCACGCAGCATATTCAGCAGCTGTTTGGGATGGCCAAGGCCGGTGGGTTCGATAATCAGACGATCGGATTTAGCCTGTTTTAGCAGCATGTTCAGCCCAACCTGCAGCGGCAAGCCGTTAACGCAGCACATGCAGCCGCCGGGAATCTCTTTCAGCGTGGCACCGCGATCGGCGAGCAGTGCGCCGTCGATGCCAATTTCGCCAAATTCGTTGACCAGAATCGCCCAGTTTTCATCGGCGGGTTTATTGGCTAACAGATGCAGCAGAGTGGTGGTTTTTCCGCTGCCGAGAAATCCGGTGATGAGGTTTACGCGCGTCACAAAAGGGCTCCCAAAAAAAGAGAATAAATCGCGCGTGGATGAGAGGCATCCGGCGCGCACGGCCTTGTTATACTATAACAATCACCGGCCGCCGGACGGAAGCACGTTATGAATCAGCGCGTCCCATATAACGACGTTCCGCAATATGAATGCGGATGCGATCGCCATTGCTCAGGTATTCCGGCACCTGAATGGATAAGCCGGTGCTCATGCCTGCGGGTTTGGAGCGAGCGCTGGCGGAGGCGCCTTTAATGCCCGGCGAGGTATCAACAATTTCCATATCGACGGTTTGTGGCAGCTCAAGCGCCAAGACCTGGCCATCCATCGTCAGCACCTGAATGCCTGGAATGCCACCTTCAGGAATAAACAGCAGCTCTTCTTCAATTTGCTCTTTTTTGAAGTTGTACGGCGTGTAGTCTTCGTCATCCATAAACACATACTCATCACCATCTATATAAGAGAAGGTGACGGCGCGGCGGCTAAGCGAAATGGCGTCAATAATATCGTCGCCTTTGAAGCGTTCTTCCACTTTCAGGCCGGTGCGGACATCGGTGAAACGCATCTTATAGAGCGTCGCGGCACCGCGAGCACTTGGGCTCTGTACATCAATGTCTTTCACCAGCAACAGTTTGCCGTTCCAGGTGACAGCCATCCCTTTTTTGATCTCATTTGCCTTTGGCATGGTGGTTTTCTCGCTGACAGGAGGTTAATGCGCGTCACGTTACTCGCGCGGCGAAAAACTGGCAAGTCAGCCAATGTAAAATTGTTGCCGGTGCATGGCATTCGCGGTCTGGGACTGTTATTGTCGCGGCGAATTGTCTGCAGGAGCGCATGATGTTTTGTCGTGACCAGTGCGGTGCCTGTTGCACAGCCCCCTCAATCTCGTCCCCGATTCCTGGCATGCCGCACGGCAAGCCGGCCAACACGCGTTGCGTGCAGCTTGATGAGCAACAGCGTTGCAAAATCTTTGGTTCACCGCTGCGTCCGGCGGTCTGTGCCGGCTTACAGCCCAGCGCCGAAATGTGCGGCAGCAGCCGTGATAGCGCCATGACATTTCTGCTTAAACTGGAAGCCGATACGGCGCCCTGAAGCACTGCTGACGCATAGCTGAAGAATTGGGCTTAGTGCCGTTGGTCTGTACAGCAAAAGCATCAGCCTGCCTGCCGGTAAAAATCTTAAATCCAACATGAAGTGTGCGGAACGTCAAAAATCTGCTACTCAGATCGCGCATTTTCTTGCCTGCTGTACGTGGCTGTACCATATTCCCTGAAACGTTTCAGCGTTGTCACTCCGGCTAAGTCCGCGATGCACAGCAGCTTTTTTCACCATCTAGCTGAAACGATTCAATACAGCAAGCGAGGAGAGATATGTTCCAGCTCAAAGTTCAGGCCATTCATACCGGTGCTAGCGCACAGAATAAAGAAGAGGCCATTCGTCAGGTTGCCGCTGCGTTAACCGCTGCAGGCAATGTGGCCGAAGGCTACGTTAACGGCATGCTGGCGCGCGAACAGCAAACCACCACTTTCCTGGGTAACGGCATCGCCATTCCGCACGGCACCACCGACACCCGCGACCTGGTGCTGAAAACCGGTGTCCAGGTTTATCAGTTCCCGCAGGGCGTGGATTGGGGCGAAGGGCAAACGGCGTATGTGGCGATCGGTATTGCCGCTAAATCGGATGAACACCTCGCGTTGCTGCGCCAGCTCACTCACGTATTAAGTGATGACAGCATTGCTGAACAGCTGAAAACCGCCTCGGCGGAAGATCTGCGTGCGCTGCTGATGGGCGAAAACCAGGCCGCAGAATTCAAATTCGATACCTCGCTGATTGCCGTTGATGTGGCGGCCAGCGATTTAATCATGTTACAGGCACTGAACGCCGGACGTCTGCAGGCTGCAGGCGCGGTGGACGCGTCATTTATTGCTGACGTGATTTCCCGCGCCCCGCTGAGCCTCGGTCAGGGCATCTGGCTGAGCGACAGCGCCAACGGCAATCTCGGCAGCGCAGTGGCCGTAAGCCGCGCGGCAGCGCCATTCCAGCATCAGGGCGAAAACGTCGCGCTGCTGCTGACCGTGGCGGCTAACGATCAGCGTCCGCTGGAAGTGCTGGGCTATCTCAGCAATCTGCTGCTGAGCAACAAAGCTGAACGTCTGCTGAAAGCCGATGCCGCCGGTATCCTGGCGCTGCTGACCAGCGAAGTCGATGAAGCTGCCGAGCTGCTGACCGCTGAATTCACCATCCGCAACGAACACGGTCTGCATGCGCGTCCGGGTACGGCGCTGGTGACCGTCATTAAACAGTTCAACAGTGACATCACCGTAACCAATCTCGATGGCAGCGGTAAGCCTGCTAACGGCCGCAGCCTGATGAAAGTCGTTGCGCTCGGTGTGAAAAAAGGCCATCGCCTGCGCTTTACCGCCAGCGGCGAAGATGCACAGCAGGCGCTGAACGCAATTGAAGAAGCGATCAATTCTGGTTTAGGCGAGGGGGTTGCATGAGCCGTCGTGTCGCAACAATTACCTTAAACCCGGCTTACGATCTGGTCGGATACACGCCAGAAATTGAGCGCGGCGAAGTCAATCTGGTGAAAACCACCGGCCTGCACGCGGCGGGTAAAGGCATCAACGTTGCCAAAGTGCTGAAAGATCTCGGTATCGATGTCACCGTCGGCGGTTTCCTCGGCAAAGAGAATCAGGACGGCTTTCAGCAACTGTTCAGCGAACTCGGCATCGCCAACCGTTTTCAGGTGGTGCAGGGCCGTACGCGTATCAACGTTAAGCTGACCGAAAAAGACGGCGATGTGACCGACCTGAATTTCTCTGGCTTTGAGGTCACCGCGCAGGATTGGGAGCGCTTCACCGCCGATTCTCTCACCTGGCTCGGCCAGTTCGACATGGTGTGCGTCAGCGGCAGCCTGCCAGCCGGCGTGGCGCCAGAAGCCTTCACCAAATGGATGAGCGATCTGCGCACGCTGTGCCCGTGCATCATCTTCGACAGCAGCCGCGAAGCGCTGGTCGCCGGTCTGAAAGCCGCGCCGTGGCTGGTGAAACCGAACCGCCGCGAGCTGGAGATTTGGGCTGGTCGCAAACTGCCTGCGCTGCAGGACGTGATCGGTGCTGCACATGAACTGCGTGAGCAAGGTATTGCGCACGTGGTGATTTCTCTCGGTGCGGAAGGTGCGCTGTGGGTGAATGCCTCCGGCGAATGGATCGCCAAACCGCCTGCCTGCGAAGTGGTCAGCACCGTCGGTGCCGGCGATTCGATGGTCGGCGGCCTGATTTACGGCTTGCTGATGCGTGAATCCAGCGAGCACACGCTGCGTCTGGCGACGGCAGTGGCGGCGATGGCCGTCAGCCAAAGCAACGTTGGCGTGAAAGATCGTACCCAGTTGGCCGCGATGATGGCGCGCGTCGACTTACAACCCGTTAACTAACAGCAGGAGAGCGATAATGAAAACGCTGCTGATAAAAGATTTTTCACTGGGACTGGCGTCAGGACATCTGGCGCTGGAACGTTTACGCGCGACGGCGGCACAAGCTGGCCTGACTCTGACCGATAATGCCGCCGAAGCTGAACTGGTGCTGGTTGCTGGCCACAATGTGCCGCACGACGCAGAGCTGGTCGGTAAATCGCTGGCGCTGGTTGATGTGCAGCAAGCGCTGCGCGATCCGCTGGCGGCAATCAATCAAGCCAAAGCGAGTGCCAAAACCTGGCAGCCTGCGGCTGCAACCGCTGCCGCGCCAGTAGCTGCGCAGAGCGCTGCACAGAAACGCATTGTGGCGGTGACCGCCTGCCCAACCGGCGTGGCGCATACCTTTATGGCTGCTGAAGCTATTCAGGCCGAAGCGACCAAGCGTGGCTGGTGGGTGAAAGTTGAAACCCGTGGTTCTGTGGGCGCAGGCAACGCGATTACCCCAGAAGAAGTGGCGGCGGCCGATCTGGTGATCGTCGCGGCTGATATCGATGTGGATCTGGCGAAATTTGCCGGTAAGCCGATGTACCGCACCTCAACCAGTCTGGCGCTGAAGAAAACTGCACAGGAGCTGGATAAAGCGCAGGCCGAAGCGAAAACCTATCAGCCGAGCGGCAATCAGGCTGCCAGCGCACAGGGCGACAGCAAAGAGAAAGCCGGTGCCTATCGTCACCTGCTGACTGGCGTGTCCTACATGCTGCCGATGGTGGTTGCCGGTGGTTTGAGCATCGCGCTGTCATTTGCCTTTGGTATCACCGCATTTAAAGAGCCGGGCACCTTAGCGGCTGCACTGATGCAGATCGGTGGCGGCAGCGCCTTCGCGCTGATGGTGCCGGTGTTAGCCGGTTTCATTGCCTTCTCGATTGCGGATCGTCCGGGTCTGACGCCTGGTTTGATTGGCGGTATGATCGCCACCAGCATTAACGCCGGTTTCCTGGGCGGTATCATCGCCGGTTTCATTGCCGGTTACGCCGCGAAGATGCTCAGCAGCAAAGTGAAACTGCCGCAGAGTATGGAAGCGCTGAAGCCGATTCTAATCATTCCGCTGGTGGCGAGTTTAATTACCGGTTTGCTGATGATTTACGTGGTAGGTAAGCCGGTGGCGGGCATCATGACTGGCCTGACAACCTGGCTGGCCAATATGGGTACCGCGAACGCAGTGCTGCTGGGCGCGATTCTCGGTGGCATGATGTGTACCGACATGGGCGGTCCGGTGAACAAAGTGGCCTATGCGTTTGGTGTTGGTCTGCTGAGTTCACAAACCTACGCACCGATGGCGGCCATTATGGCAGCCGGAATGGTGCCACCGCTGGCGATGGGCCTGGCGACGCTGGTTGCGCGTCGTAAGTTCAACAAAGGTCAGCAGGAAGGTGGTAAAGCGGCGTTGGTGCTTGGGCTGTGCTTCATCTCTGAAGGTGCGATTCCGTTTGCGGCGCGTGATCCAATGCGTGTGCTGCCGTGCTGTATCATTGGCGGCGCGGTAACCGGTGCGATTTCCATGGCGATTGGCGCGAAACTGATGGCACCGCACGGTGGTCTGTTCGTCCTGCTGATTCCAGGCGCGATTACCCCAGTATTGGGTTATCTGCTGGCGATTGTGATTGGTACTGCGGTAGCGGGACTTGGCTACGCCATCCTGAAAAGACCGGAAGAAGAGCTGGTTAAAGCCGCGTAATCTTCGTCACACATAAAAAAGGGAGCTGCGGCTCCCTTTTGTTTAATCAGATAATTAACCCTGCTGCTCCGACTTCAACCACGCAATCTCATCCTTCCAGATATCCGGATTAATGGTTTCCAGAATCATGGGAATGCCGTCAAAACGTTTATCTTTCATCAGCCAGCTAAACGCGGTTTTGCCAATATTGCCTTCGCCCAGACTGTGATGGCGGTCGACGCGACTGCCCAGCGTGCTCTTGGCATCATTCAGGTGCATGCCGCGCAGATACTGGAAACCAACGATGCGCTCAAAGTCGCTGAAGGTCTCGGCGCAGGCTTCTTCGGTACGCAGATCGTAACCGCCAGCAAACGCGTGGCAGGTATCAATGCACACGCCAACGCGCGACTTATCTTCTACGTGTTCAATAATGGTGGCGAGGTGCTCGAAGCGGAAACCGAGATTGCTGCCCTGACCGGCGGTGTTTTCGATCACCGCCACCACGCTGCTGGTTTTATCCAGCGCGATGTTGATCGATTCGGCGATACGCTTCAGGCAGGCTTCTTCTTCAATCTGCTTCAGATGGCTGCCTGGGTGGAAGTTCAGCAAGGTCAAACCCAACTGCTCGGCACGCTGCATCTCATCGAGGAAAGCCTCGCGCGATTTCTCCAGCGCTTCCATCACCGGATGGCCGAGGTTAATTAAATAGCTATCGTGCGGCAGAATCTGCGCGGAGGTGAAGTTGTAACGATCGCAGGCGGTTTTGAACGCATCGATCACTTCTCCTGACAGCGGTGCGGCTTTCCACTGGCGCTGATTTTTGGTGAACAGCGCAAAGGCTGTGGCTTCGAGTTCGTGGGCACGGATAACTGCCTGGTCCACGCCGCCTGATGCACTGACATGTGCGCCGATATATTTCATGCCGCTCTCCTGATTGGGCGATTGCTGCTGCAAAGCTGCCCATCATAGCGGATGCGGTTACGCCATGAAATGTTGCACCAGCACATTGAGTGCTCCGCCGCCGAGAATTAACCAGCCAAACATCACCAATCCCAGCAGCAAGGGTTTACAGCCAGCCTGTTTAAGGGCGCTGAAGCGCGTAGTCAAACCCAGCGCAGCCATCGCCATCGCCAGCAGCAGATTGGCCAGCTGATTCAGCGTGCTAACAATATTGGCAGGCAGCAGATGCAGCGAGTTAAACAGCGCCACCACAATAAACAGCAGCGCGAACCAGGGAAAACGAATCGCTTGTTGCTGTGCGTTGTGGCTACGCTGACGTTTCAGCCAGCTTCCCAGCATCAGCAAGAAGGGCGCTAACATCATCACGCGCAGCATTTTGGCAATCACGGCGGTGTTTTCGGCCTCGGCACCCATCGCGTGTCCTGCCGCAACGACCTGCGCTACTTCATGCAACGTCGAACCCGTGAAGATACCGAAATGTTCCGCGCTGACCGTTGGCAGCAGCGACCACAACATCGGATACAGCACGATGCCAACGGTACCAAACAGCACCACAGTCGCAACAGCCACCGCCACTTTTGACGGCGCAGCCTTAACGATAGGTTCACTCGCCAGCACCGCCGCCGCGCCGCAAATACTGCTGCCCGCTCCAATCAGCCACACGGTTTCGCGATCCATCTTCAGCAGACGAATGCCGATAAAACAGGTCAGCAGGAAAGTGGAGCTGAGAACCATCACATCAATCAATACGCCGCTAAGACCGACATCAGCAATCTGCTGCACAGTAATACGAAAGCCATACAGGATGATGCCGAGGCGCAGCAAACGCTGTTTCGCCAGCATTACGCCGCTGTCACAGGCGCCGGCCATCTGCGGATAAAGGGTGTTACCGAGCACGATGCCCAAAATAATCGCTAACGTCAGCGCACCGAATCCGGCCCCGGCCAACCACGACTGATTGCTTAACCACGCCGCGGTACCGGCAATCGCCACGGTCAACAGTAAACCCGGCAGCCAGTGATGTAGATGAAACGGGGTTTTATTCACGCTTAACTCAGCCATACTTTTCTCCTGTAGGGGCACCATTCCTGGCGACCTTCTAACATTCAATCTCTGCCTCAAGCCTGCGCTGTGCTGGTATAAAAGTAAAATTGATAATATATTTATAATTAACCAGAATAAGTAATATAAGGAAACCGCATGCACATCACGTTGCGCCAGATTGAAGTGTTTACCGAAGTGCTGAAGAGCGGCTCGACGACGCAGGCCTCGCAGGTGCTGGCGCTGTCGCAGTCGGCGGTGAGCGCCGCGTTAGCAGATTTGGAAAACCAACTCGGTGTGCAGCTGTTTGACCGCGTCGGTAAGCGGCTGGTGGTGAATGAGCATGGCCGTTTACTCTATCCGCGTGCCGTGGGTTTGATGGAGCAGGCGGGCGAAATCGAACAGCTGTTTAAGGAAGATAACGGGGCGATTCGCCTGTTCGCCAGCAGCACCATTGGTAATTACCTGCTGCCGGGCATGATCGCCGCCTATCGCCGCGATTTCCCCGCGTTGCCGCTGGAGCTGAGCGTCGGCAACAGTCAGGATGCGATTAATGCGGTGGCGGATTTTCGCGTCGATATCGGTTTGATCGAAGGTCCGTGCCACGAGCTGGATATTATCAGCGAGCCGTGGCTGGAAGATGAGCTGGTGGTGTTTGCCGCGCCGGATGCCGCCATCCTGCAGCAGCCGATTACGCTGGAAGCGCTCGCCGCCGCGCCGTGGATTCTACGCGAGCGCGGTTCAGGCACGCGCGAGATCGTTGATTATCTGCTGCTGTCGCATCTGCCACAGTTTCAGCTCGGCATGGAGTTAGGCAATTCAGAGGCGATTAAACACGCGGTGCGTCACGGCATGGGCATCAGCTGTTTGTCGCGGCGGGTGATTGAGGATCTGCTGGAAGCCGGCACGCTGGTGGAAGTCGCGATCCCATTGCCGCGCCTGACGCGCACGCTGTATCGCATCCATCATCGACAGAAGCATGTGTCCAAAGCTTTAAGCCGTTTCCTGTCGTATTGCCGTGAATAATCACAGCGCTGATCACGCTGCGGCTAATAATTCCCGGCCGATCATGAAGGTAACTAATAACCCGACGTGAATGCTATACAGCTTGGGGCTAGCTGCTACAATCTCGCCTCATTTTTATCCAGCATAGCGTTTACACATGCATAATGACTCAAAAACAACACAACAACCTGGATTGCGCCGTGAATTAAAAGCGCGTCATCTCACCATGATCGCCATTGGTGGTTCCATCGGTACCGGCCTGTTTGTCGCCTCGGGTGCCACCATTTCTCAGGCCGGACCCGGCGGCGCGCTGCTCTCCTATGCGCTCATCGGCCTGATGGTTTACTTCCTGATGACCAGCCTCGGCGAACTCGCGGCCTTTATGCCGGTTTCTGGCTCCTTCTCCACCTACGGTTCAAAATATGTTGAAGAAGGCTTCGGCTTCGCGCTGGGCTGGAACTATTGGTACAACTGGGCGGTGACCATCGCCGTTGACCTCGTCGCCTCGCAGCTCGTCATGAACTACTGGTTCCCGGACACGCCCGGCTGGATCTGGAGCGCACTGTTCCTTGGCCTGATGTTCCTGCTCAACTACATCTCAGTCAAAGGCTTCGGCGAAGCGGAATATTGGTTCTCGCTGATCAAAGTGACCACCGTCATCATCTTTATTGTGG
Organism: Pantoea sp. y20; assembly: GCF_054903455.1. Lineage (NCBI taxonomy): Bacteria > Pseudomonadati > Pseudomonadota > Gammaproteobacteria > Enterobacterales > Erwiniaceae > Pantoea > Pantoea sp. y20. The sequence continues at coordinate 2,796,081 of NZ_CM142816.1, read as the reverse complement.
TTGGCGTGTTGATGATCACCGGCATCATGCGCGGCGCAGAAAACGCCGGCTGGCATAACTGGACCGTGGGCGAAGCGCCGTTCGCCGGTGGTTTTGCTGCGATGATAGGCGTGGCGATGATCGTTGGCTTCTCCTTCCAGGGCACCGAGCTGATCGGTATCGCGGCCGGTGAATCTGAGGATCCGGCGAAGAACATTCCGCGTGCGGTGCGTCAGGTATTCTGGCGAATTCTGCTGTTCTATATCTTCGCTATTCTAATCATTAGCCTGATTCTGCCGTACACCGATCCGAAGCTGCTGCATAACGATGTCACCGATATCGCCATCAGCCCGTTCACGCTGGTGTTCCAGAATGCCGGTCTGCTCTCGGCGGCAGCGGTAATGAACGCGGTGATTCTGACGGCGGTACTGTCAGCGGGTAACTCCGGCATGTACGCCTCAACGCGTATGCTGTTCAACCTGGCACGCGAAGGTAAAGCGCCACGCATTTTCGGCAAGCTGTCGAAAGGTGGCGTGCCGCGTAACGCGCTGATTGCTACCACTGTGGTGGCGGGATTGTGCTTCCTGAGCTCGAAATTTGGTAACCAGGAAGTTTACCTGTGGCTACTGAACACCTCAGGCATGACCGGTTTCATCGCCTGGTTGGGTATCGCCATCAGCCATTACCGTTTCCGTCGCGGTTATATCGCGCAGGGTCACAACCTGGCCGATTTGCCGTACCGTTCGGGCTTCTTCCCGCTGGGACCGATCTTCGCTTTCATTTTGTGTCTGATCATTACGCTGGGACAGAACTATCAGGCGTTCCTCGCTGACCGCATTGATTGGTATGGCGTGGCCGCAACCTACATTGGTCTGCCGCTGTTCCTGATTATTTGGTTGGGCTACAAGCTGACACGCGGTTCGCGCTTCGTGAAATACAGCGAGATGGAATTCCCGACGTTTAAAGAGTAGTCATACCCTTGCGCGATAAATCGCGCCGCTACGAATAAGGTGCACGTGTAGTAGCGGCGCAATTTATTGCGCGTTGTTTTGGATTTTGTTACTCAGATTGAATTGATAATTATTATCACCTGCACTATTGTGGCTGCCGTTATGATTTCGACAAGAAACGGGTAGAACAATGCGTACCACCGACGCCACGCTGCTGGCGGAAAACGGCCTCGAAACCGACACCATGACGCGTTATCGTCAGGTTCTGCGCCAGCGACTGATGTTAATTGTCGTGCTGGTGCTGGCGATATTAGCGTCAGTGATTCTTGATTTCACCCTCGGCCCGGCTGGGCTCTCCCTTGACACCTTATGGCAAACGCTGACGCATCCCGATGCGGTCGATGCGGGCACCCGCGTGATTGTCTGGGATATTCGTTTACCGTACGCCTTGATGGCGGTGGTGGTGGGCTTCTCGCTTGGCCTCGCCGGTGCAGAGATGCAAACCATCCTGAATAACCCGCTTGCCAGCCCGTTTACGCTCGGCGTTTCGTCGGCGGCGGCCTTTGGTGCGGCGCTGGCCATCGTTCTCGGTATCGGCATTCCTGGCGTGCCGGATCAGTGGTTTATCTCCGCCAACGCGTTTGTTTTTGCGCTCTTTGCCGCCTTAATGCTGGATGGCGTGACGCGCTGGACCAAAGTTTCGACCTCTGGCGTGGTGCTGTTTGGTATCGCGCTGGTGTTCACCTTCAACGCATTAGTCTCAATGATGCAGTTCATCGCCAGCGAAGATACTTTGCAGGGCCTGGTGTTCTGGACCATGGGCAGCCTCGCGCGCGCCTCGTGGGAAAAGCTCGGCGTATTAACCGCTGCTTTTGCCATCCTGATTCCGTTCTCGATGCTCAGCAGCTGGAAGCTGACCGCGCTGCGCCTCGGTGAAGATCGCGCGGTGAGTTTCGGTATCGACGTGCGCCGTCTGCGCCTGGCAACGCTGCTGCGCATCAGTATTCTCTCTGCGCTGGCGGTGGCGTTTGTCGGCCCAATTGGTTTCATCGGTCTGGTCGCGCCGCACATTGCGCGCATGATGTTTGGTGAAGATCACCGCTATTACCTGCCAGCCAGCGCGCTGGTCGGTGCGCTGGTGCTGTCGCTGGCTTCGGTGGCGTCGAAAAACCTGATTCCCGGCGTGATCATTCCGGTGGGAATTGTGACGTCGCTGGTCGGCGTGCCGTTCTTCCTCAGCATTATTCTGCGTCATCGGGGGACGGTGTAATGGAGCAGGGATTACGTCTCAAGCATTTCTCCGCCGGTTATCCGAAGCGCAAGGTGATTGACGATCTCAACGTGCCGGAACTGCCGCAGGGCAAAATCACCGTGTTGCTTGGCCCCAACGGCTGCGGCAAATCAACGCTGTTGCGCGCGCTGGCTGGCTTGGGCAAAGGGCAGGGCGAGCTGTGGCTGAACGGTGAAGAGCTGATGAGCCAGCCGTTTGCGCGCCGGGCGCAGCGTGTGGTTTATCTGCCGCAAAGTTTGCCGGCGGGCGTGCATCTGCACGTGCTGGAGTCGATTATCGTGGCGCAGCGTGCGTCGGGTGGCTTGCACAGCGCCTCGAGCGAAGCGGAGATCATGCATCTACTCGAGCAGCTTGGCATCGCGCATTTAGCCATGCGCTATCTCGATCAGCTTTCGGGCGGGCAGAAGCAGTTGGTGGGTCTGGCGCAATCGCTGATTCGCCGTCCGGAACTTCTGCTGCTGGATGAACCGCTCAGCGCGCTGGATCTTAACTACCAGTTCCACGTGATGGATCTGGTGCGTCGTGAAACCCGGTTGCGCAATATTGTGACGGTGGTGGTGGTGCACGATATCAACATCGCGCTGCGTCATGCGGATCACGCGCTGATGCTGAAGGATGGCAATCTGCTGGCGGACGGCGAGCCGTCGCAGGTGATTACGCCGGAGACGCTGGCGCAGGTGTATGGCGTGCGCGGCCGTATCGAGCACTGCTCACGCGGCATGCCGCAGGTGATGATCGACGGGCTGGCGGAGACGTTGGTGTAGTTAAGCAGGTGCACGCTGTCCCCCATCCCGGCCTTCCCCCGCAAGCGGAGGAAGGAGACGCTGCCACATGCAGCTTCATCACTGACATGTGGCAGCATCTTCCTCCCCCATTAATGGGGGAGGACCGAGGAGGGGGACAGCCAGCACATACCGAGAGGACAGCCAGCACATACTGAGAGGCCAGCCAGCACCATCACACCAACAAATGCTTCGCGTGGAAACGCAGATGATCTTCCACGAAGCTGGCGATAAAGAAGTAGCTATGGTCATAACCTGGCTGAATGCGTAGCTCCAGCGGGAAACCTTGCTCACGCGCCACCGCTTCCAGTCGCTCTGGACGCAGCTGATCGGCGAGGAACTGATCGCTATCCCCTTGATCAATCAGAATCGGCAAGCGCTGTTCCACGTCACGCATCAACAGGCAACTATCCCATTCACGCCACGTCTGACGATCTTCACCCAGGTATGCGGCAAAGGCCTTCTGCCCCCAAGGCACTTCGGTAGGATTGACGATTGGCGCGAAGGCAGAAGCAGACGCAAAACGTCCGCCAAGACGCAATGCCAACACCAGCGCACCGTGACCGCCCATTGAATGACCCATCACCGACTGACGATCGCTCAGCTTAAAGTTATCCGCCACCAACTCCGGCAGCTCCGCGCTGAGGTAATCGAACATGCGGAAGTTCGCCGCCCACGGCTGCTGCGTGGCGTTGAGGTAGAAACCTGCGCCCTGGCCGAGATCGTAACCGCTGTCGTTCGCCACCTCGTCACCGCGCGGGCTGGTGTCTGGCATAATCAGCACCAAACCCAGCTGCGCAGCCACGCGCTGGGCGCCGGCTTTGGTGGTGAAGTTCTCATCGCTGCAGGTCAATCCGGCGAGAAACCACACCACTGGCGGCGGTGCGTCACTCTGCGGCGGCGGCAGAAAAATGCTGAAGGTCATCGGACAGTTCAGCACGGCCGACTGATGACGCCAGCGCTGCTGCCAGCCACCAAAAATGCGATGCTCTTCTAACAGCTCCAAAGTGGAAGCCATAACGTCTCCTGATTACTTAGTAAAATGCACCACCGTACGGATGGATTTCCCTTCATGCATCAGATCAAAGGCGTCGTTAATCTCTTCCAGCGGCAGGTTGTGGGTGATGAAATCGTTCAGGGCGAATTTACCGTCGAGGTAATCCTGCACGATGCCCGGCAACTGTGAACGGCCTTTAACGCCACCAAAAGCGGAACCACGCCATACGCGACCGGTCACCAGCTGGAATGGACGGGTAGAAATCTCCTGGCCCGCGCCAGCCACGCCGATAATCACTGATTCGCCCCAACCTTTGTGGCAGCACTCCAGCGCCGAACGCATCACGTTAACGTTACCGATGCACTCGAAGGAGAAATCGACGCCGCCGTCGGTCAGTTCAACGATCACATCCTGAATCGGCTTATCGTGATCTTTTGGGTTGATCAGATCGGTGGCACCCAGTTTGCGCGCCAGATCGAATTTACTGGTGTTGAGATCGATACCGATGATGCGACCGGCTTTCGCCATCTTCGCGCCGATAATCGCCGACAAACCAATGCCGCCGAGGCCGAAGATCGCCACGGTGTCGCCTTCTTTTACTTTGGCCGTGTTCATCACCGCGCCCATGCCGGTGGTGACGCCGCAGCCCAGCAGGCACACTTCTTCCAGAGGCGCTTCTTTGCTGATCACCGCCAGCGAGATTTCCGGTACCACGGTGTATTCAGAGAAGGTTGAGGTGCCCATGTAGTGGAAAATCGGCTTGCCGTCTTTGAAGAAGCGGGTGGTGCCGTCTGGCATCAAACCTTTGCCCTGGGTGGCGCGAATCGCCTGACACAGGTTGGTTTTGCCCGAGAGACAGAACTTACACTTGCCGCACTCTGGGGTGTAAAGCGGGATCACGTGGTCGCCGACGGCCACGCTGGTCACGCCTTCGCCCACCGCTTCCACCACGCCGCCGCCTTCGTGGCCGAGGATCGCCGGGAATACGCCTTCCGGATCTTGTCCCGACAAGGTGTAAGCATCGGTGTGGCACACGCCGGTGGCCACGATGCGCACCAGCACTTCACCTTTTTGCGGTGGCATCAGATCCACTTCTTCGATTTTCAGCGGTTCGCCAGCTGCCCAGGCAACGGCGGCGCGGGTTTTAATCATGTTCATGCAATCCCTCTTCCTGTAGATGCGGGGTAAGTGGCCCCGATGGTCGTGATGTCGATAAAACAGAAATTCACTCGGCAACGTGCAGCGGATGCCGTAACTCGTCGTTAACCGGGCGATCGTCAAACAGTTCAATAATCAAATATTTCAGTGCTTCCACATTGGGTGTAAACGCATCGCGCCGCCACATCAGCCAGGTGGCGGTATCGCGGTAAGCTGGCGGTAACGCATGCTCCTGCACGCGGGCGCGGGCTGGCATTTGCGCCAGCACCGAGGCGGGAATCATCGCCACGCCCGCGCCGCCGGCCACACACGCCACCATCGCGTGGTAAGACTGTATCTCCATTACGCTGCTCGGCGCGGTCTGGCTTTCGCGATACCAGGCTTCCAGCTTGGTGCGATAGGAACAGCTGTTGCGGAAAGCAAACAGCGTGTCGCCTTGCACATCGCGCGCGCTGGCAATCGGCGCATGTTCCGGGCTGGTGATCAGCACCATCTGCTCATTAAAGGCAATGCAGCCGTTGAGATCGTCGTGCGCCACAGGGCCATCCACCAGCGCAGCGGCCAGCGTGCCTTCCCGCACTTTGTCGATGATTTCACCGGAAGTATTGGTGATCAGTGACAGTTCCACGGCGGGAAAACGCTGGTGATAGGCCGCAAGGAGGGCAGGGAGGCGCGTCGCGGCGGTGCTCTCCATCGAACCGAGCGCGAAGTTACCGCCCGGCTCACCGGCGCGCGCCATGTTCAGCGCTTCATCGCTCAATGCCAGGATGCGCTGCGCATAGTTAAGAAAATTGTGGCCCATCGGCGACAGGCGAATGCGTTGCTTCTCACGAATAAACAGATCAACGCCAATTTCATCTTCCAGCTGGCGCAGACGCGTGGTGAGATTAGAAGGTACGCGATGGAGTTGCTCGGCGGCACGCGCCAGCGAACCGGATTCGGCGACGGAGCAAAACATGCGGAGCTGTACTAAATCCATATTCTCTTCTCGTAAGCAACTTGGTTAGTATTATTCACTTTTCGTGAGTTTAAACGTCATGCATGCTAGTGACAAGTGATAAAAAATTCTGAGGTCGGTATGGCGTTTCGTGTCGCGCTTAGCGCGTTCTTAAGTTTAGTGGTTGCGATGGGGATTGGGCGATTTGCTTTCACGCCGCAGGTTCCGCTGATGATTCAGGACCATCAACTGACGCTCACCAGCGCCAGTCTGGTGGCGGCACTCAACTATCTCGGCTATCTGTTTGGCTCGTTTGATGCGATGCGTGCGCGCAACCGCGTCGAGTGGCGTTTACAGGCGGGCGTGTGGGGCGCAGTGATTTTAACGCTGCTCTCGGCCTGCGTCAGCGGTCCGTGGTTACATGGCCTGATTCGTTTCCTGATTGGCTGGGCCAGCGGCTGGGCGATGGTGTTGCTGGCGGCATGGGCCAGCGACCAGCTACATCATCACGGACGTCCCGGCTTGCTGGCGGCGGTGTTTGCCGGACCCGGCACCGGCATCTTTATCAGCGGCATGCTGGCGGTGGCGCTGCACGCCAGCGGTGTCAGCGCGGCCTTTGCGTGGGCGGCTTACGGTTTGCTGGCACTGTTGTTGATTGCCGCGATTGCGCGATTCCTGCCGCGCACCGGCCAGTTACATCGCCCCGATCAAGCTGCATCGCCGCTGGTGCTGAATGGCAATCTCAAGCGCCTGGTGCTGAGTTACAGCCTCGCCGGCTTTGGCTACATTCTGCCCGCCACTTTTCTGTCGCAAATGGCGGCGGCGCGTTTTCCTGACAGCGCGTTTGCCCAGTTTGTCTGGCCGGTGTTTGGTGGCGCGGCGGTGATCGGCATCGTGTTAGGTATTCTGACGCGTCACTGGGGCAGCAGCCATCTGCGGCTGGCCATAGTGTTGTGGGCGCAGGCGCTGGGCGTTATCGCCGCGATTGTGCTGCCCGGCTTGAATGGCCTGATGCTGGGCGCAGCGCTGATCGGCGGCGGCTTCCTGTGTGTGGTGCAGCTGACGCTGCAATATGGGCGCGAGCTGGCACCACAGCATGCGCGCTATCTTGCCGGTTTGCTCACCACCGGTTATGCGGTCGGGCAATTGGGCGGTCCGCTGCTGTCGTGGATTTCCAGCATGCTATGGCATCAGCTGGAACCCGCGCTATGGGTAGCGGGCGCCAGCTTAATCCTTGCGGGAATGCTGGTTTTACGTCGCCGTACGTGATGAAAAGCTTATCAGAATGATTACTGGATTAAGGGCGCGGAGTATTTCACAATACGCGCTCAGAATTTCCCCCGTGGGCGAAAACCCGCGGGCGCATCACCTGTCGGAGAAGAGTAAATGAGCACCTTAAGTCAGGAAGCCGCCCTGGTTCACGAAGCGCTGTTGGCGCGTGGTCTGGAAACACCGTTACGTGCCCCGGTGCGTGAAATGGATGACGCCGCGCGCAAACGCGAAATTGCCGGTCACATGACGCAAATCATGCAGCTGCTGAACCTGGATCTGGAAGATGACAGCCTGATGGAAACGCCGCACCGCATCGCTAAGATGTATGTGGATGAGATTTTCTCAGGTCTGGATTACGCCAACTTCCCGAAAATCACCGTCATCGAAAACAAGATGAAAGTGGATGAGATGGTAACGGTGCGTGATATCACGTTGACCAGCACCTGCGAACACCACTTTGTGATTATCGATGGCAAAGCCACCGTGGCCTATATCCCGAAAGAGAAAGTGATTGGCTTGTCGAAAATCAACCGTATCGTGCAGTTCTTTGCCCAGCGTCCGCAGGTGCAAGAGCGCCTGACGCAGCAAGTGCTGGTGGCGCTGCAAACGCTGCTCGGCACCAATAACGTTGCGGTGTCGATTGATGCGGTGCATTACTGCGTGAAAGCACGTGGCGTAAAAGATGCTACCAGCGCCACCACCACCACTTCACTGGGTGGCTTGTTCAAATCCAGCCAGAACACGCGTCAGGAGTTTTTGCGCGCGGTTCGTCACAGCTAATCTGTTTGGGCAACAGCCTGTTGCCCGATTTCCTCTCTCCGTCAGGGCACTCGATGCAACGCTATCTCGCGCTGGATTTCATTCGTGGTTGCGCCATTCTCGGCATCTTGCTGCTGAACATTGTCGGCTTTGCGTTGCCATCGGCCGCCTATCTCAATCCGGCGTGGCGCGGCGAGGCTGCTACGTCTGATGCCTGGACGTGGGCGATCATGGATGGCCTGGCGCAGCTGAAATTCCTCACGCTGTTTGCCTTGCTGTTTGGTGCCGGCCTTTATATGCAGGCGCCGCGCGGTAGCCGCTGGATGTCGGCGCGTCTGACGCTGCTGGTGCTGCTCGGATTTATTCACGGCATCTTTTTTTGGGAAGGCGACATCCTGCTGGATTATGGCCTGATTGGGCTGATTATCTGGCGCATGCTGCGTGATGTGCCTTCCGACCGCGCGTTGTTACAAACCGGCGCATTACTCTATCTGGTCGGCTGCGGCGTGCTGCTGATTTTCGGCGCGGTCTCCAGCCCCAATCCCACGCGATCCTGGCTGCCGGGTGCGGCGGACCTGCAGTATGAAAGCTACTGGAAACTGCTCGGCGGCTGGGAAGCGGTGCAGAACCGGCTGGATCATCTGTCATCAGGCCTGATGGCACTGGCGTCACAATATGGATGGCAACTGGCGGGTTTGATGCTGATTGGTGCGGCATTGATGCGCAGCGGCTGGCTCAGCGGGCAATTTAGCGTGCAGCACTATCGCCGTTCGGCGGCGCTGCTGCTGACTATCGGCTGGCTGATCGCCATTCCCGGCATCGCCGCGCAGTGGATGATTGGCTGGGAATTCCGCTGGACCGGCTTTTTCCTGCAGGTGCCGCGCGATCTCGCCAGTCCGTTTATCAGCCTCGGTTATGCCGCGCTTTGCCTGGGATTCTGGCCGCAAATTGCGTCAACGCGCGTCAGCTACGCCATTCAATGCGTTGGCCGCATGGCCTTGAGCAATTACCTGTTACAGACGCTGATTTGCACCACGCTGTTCTACCGCTTTGATCTGTTCCTCAGGTTCGATCGACTGCAGCTGCTGGCCTTTGTACCGGCTATCTGGCTGGTTAATATCCTGTTTTCCGTGCTGTGGCTGCGCGTCTTCCCGCAAGGCCCAATGGAGTGGATCTGGCGCAAACTGACACGTCTTGCCGCGGGAAAAGCTGATCCTTCCTCCTCGCTCAGATAATGATGTTCATCACAAAGGTTGCAGAATTGTATGTAACCGTTTTCATTGCTGTGACGTGATTCACGTAGTCGTTTCACATGCCCTGACAGAATAGCGCCGTTACGCGCTTGTCGCGCATTTTCAGCCTCTGTGGAACAGCTGCATGATAACGATTCGTGATGTCGCCCGTCAGGCCGGTGTGTCAGTAGCCACCGTGTCGCGTGTGCTCAACAACAGCAGTGCAGTCACCGCCGATACCCGGGAAGCCGTGCTGGCCGCCGTTGACGCGTTAGGCTATCGCCCGAACGCCAACGCGCAGGCGCTGGCTACGCAAATCAGTGACACCATTGGTGTGGTGGTGATGGATGTTTCCGATCCCTTCTTTGGCGCGCTGGTGAAAGCGGTGGATACCGTGGCGCAGCGCGTGCATAAACACGTGTTAATCAGCAACTCCTGGCATCAGGAAGAGAAGGAACGTCACGCAATTGAGGTGCTGATACGTCAACGATGTAACGCATTGGTGGTGCACGCGAAAACGCTTTCAGACGCCGAACTGACGCAGTTTATGGATCAGGTTCCCGGTATGGTATTGATTAACCGTACAATTCCCGGTTATGAACACCGCTGCGTCTGCCTGGATAACGTTACCGGCGCTCAGGTAGCCACGCGCATGTTGTTACAACAGGGACATCAACGCATCGGCTTTCTTAGTTCCAGCCACCCGATTGAGGATGTAACGCAACGACGTGAAGGCTGGCTGCAGGCCTTGTCAGAACAGGGAATTCGCCCGCAGGAGTCATGGATTGCGCATGCTGAACCTGATATGCAAGGCGGCGAAGCAGCGATGGTGGAGTTGCTGGGGCGTAACTTACATTTAACCGCGGTGTTTTCCTACAATGACGGCATGGCGGCGGGTGCATTGACCGCTTTAAAGGACAACGGCATCCAGGTTCCGCAGCATTTCTCTGTCATTGGCTTTGATGATATTCCCATCTCCCGCTATACCGATCCGCAGTTAACCACGGTCCGGTATCCTATTGTTTCTATGGCGAAACTCGCCACAGAATTAGCGCTTAAAGGCGCCGCAGGCGAGCTGGATCAGCTGGCTGTACACTGCTTTATGCCAACGCTGGTGCGTCGCCATTCTGTCGCTCAGCGGCAAATTGTGGAGTCGGTCACTAATTCAGGCGATAGCGCAGTGTAACCGTTTCCAATCTGTGATTGCATTCACAGTTAATTAACATGCCGCTCACTATGATGGCAGCGTCTTACCGGACTGAAACATCATGTAACGCTGGGAAATCCTTCTCCTAGCCGGTTTCAGTAGCCGATTGAAATAGTTCACAACACTCTTCAGGAAGCGTTTACCTACAGGGAAGTCAGGATTGCGATGGTGGCCCGGCTTTGCGTTACGCGTCCGCCCATTATCAGGTTTACAACCGACGGCGCTGTTTGCCCGCAGGCAAATAGCGCAATGAAATGCCCTACATAAAAAACCGGAGATACCATGAATAAGAAGGTTTTCACGCTCACAGCACTGGTTGCCAGCATGATGTTTGGTGCAACTGCGCACGCCGCCGATACCCGCATTGGCGTGACCATCTACAAATACGACGACAACTTCATGTCGATGGTGCGTAAGGACATTGAGAAAGAAGCAAAATCATTGGGCGGCATTCAGCTGTTGATGAATGACTCCCAGAACGACCAGTCTAAACAGAACGACCAGATTGACGTGCTGATGGCGAAAGGCGTGAAAGCGCTGGCCATCAACCTGGTGGATCCGGCTGCTGCGGCAGTGGTGATTGATAAAGCGCGTGGCAACGATGTGCCGGTGGTGTTCTTCAACAAAGAACCTAACGCCAAAGTGCTGGCCAGCTACCCGAAAGCGTATTACGTCGGTACCGACTCTAAAGAGTCAGGCATCATCCAGGGTCAGCTGATTGAGAAGCACTGGAAAGCCACGCCAGCCTGGGATCTGAACAAAGACGGTACCATCCAGTTCGTGCTGCTGAAAGGCGAGCCGGGCCATCCGGATGCCGAAGCGCGTACTAAATACGTGATCGATACCCTGAACAAAGACGGCCTGAAAACGCAGCAGCTGGCGATGGATACCGCGATGTGGGATACCGCACAGGCAAAAGACAAAGTTGACGCCTGGCTCTCTGGCCCGAACGCCAACAAGATTGAAGTGATCATCGCTAATAACGATGCGATGGCGATGGGTGCGGTTGAAGCGCTGAAAGCGCACAACAAAACCAGCATTCCGGTGTTTGGTGTCGATGCACTGCCAGAAGCGCTGGCGCTGGTGAAATCAGGCGCGCTGGCCGGTACCGTGTTGAACGATGCGGAAAACCAGGCGAAAGCGACGCTGGATATTGCTAACAATCTGGCCAATGGCAAAGAGCCAACTGCAGGCACTAACTTCAAGATGGACAACAAAATCGTACGTGTTCCTTACGTACCAGTAGATAAAGAAAATCTGTCGCAGTTTGTGAAGTAATTCATCCTGGGCGCGGCATTTCGCCGCGCCTTATTGCATCTGACCAACGCTTTATTTAGCCAGGTAAATTATGGCCAGTGAGAATCCGACCACACAGCGTGAATATCTGCTGGAGATGACGAATGTCTCGAAATCATTTCCAGGGGTTAAAGCCTTAGATAATGTGAATTTAAAAGTGCGGCCGCACTCTGTTCATGCATTAATGGGCGAAAACGGCGCCGGGAAATCTACATTACTAAAATGTCTGTTTGGGATTTATAAAAAGGATACGGGGAGCATCCTGTTTCAGGGTGAGGAAATTGATTATAAGAGCTCCAAAGAGGCGCTGGAAAATGGCGTTTCCATGGTGCATCAGGAATTAAACCTGGTTCTGCAACGCAACGTCATGGATAACATGTGGCTTGGCCGTTATCCACGTAAAGGCGTGTTTGTCGATCAGGATAAAATGTATCGCGATACCAAAGCGATCTTTGATGAATTAGATATTGATATCGATCCGCGCGATAAAGTTGCCACCTTATCGGTGTCGCAGATGCAGATGATCGAAATCGCCAAAGCCTTCTCCTATGACGCCAAAATCGTCATTATGGATGAGCCGACATCATCGCTGACCGAAAAAGAAGTGAACCACTTGTTCACGATTATTCGTAAGCTGAAAGATCGTGGCTGCGGCATTGTGTATATCTCGCACAAGATGGAAGAGATATTCCAGCTGTGTGATGAGATCACCATTTTGCGTGACGGACAGTGGATCGCCACCCAGCCGCTGGAAGGTCTGGACATGGACAAAATCATCTCGATGATGGTTGGCCGTTCATTGAACCAGCGCTTCCCGGATAAAACCAACGTGCCGGGGGAAACCATTCTTGAGGTGCGCCATTTAACCTCACTGCGTCAGCCATCGATACGTGATATCTCGTTCGATCTGCGTAAAGGTGAAATTCTTGGTATTGCCGGTTTGGTGGGCGCTAAGCGTACCGACATCGTCGAAACCCTGTTTGGCATTCGCGAGAAGTCAGGCGGTACGATTAAGCTGCACGGCAAGAGTATTAATAACCACAGCGCCAACGAAGCCATTAACCACGGCTTTGCGCTGGTGACGGAAGAGCGTCGCTCCACCGGTATTTATGCGTATCTGGATATAGGCTTTAACTCGCTTATCTCCAATATTAAAAAGTATAAATCCAGCATGGGGCTGCTCGATAATAAACGCATGAAAAGCGATACCCAATGGGTCATTGATTCGATGCGCGTGAAAACGCCGGGTCATCATACGCAAATTGGTTCGCTTTCCGGTGGTAACCAACAAAAAGTGATTATTGGTCGCTGGTTATTAACGCAGCCGGAAATATTGATGCTTGATGAACCGACGCGCGGGATTGATGTGGGCGCGAAATTCGAAATCTACCAACTTATTGCCGAGTTGGCGAAGAAAGAGAAGGGCATCATTATTATCTCTTCTGAAATGCCAGAGCTGTTGGGTATTACCGATCGTATTTTAGTGATGAGTAATGGCCAGGTAGCAGGCATTGTTGATACCAAAACGACCTCGCAGAATGAAATCCTGCGTTTAGCGTCATTACACCTTTAATGAAGCAAGGGCTTTAACATGAAAGCGACTACTAAAAAGAATGCGCTAACCTGGTTAAAAGAGGGCGGCATTTACGTTGTCCTGTTTGTACTGCTGGCAATTATTATTTTCCAGGATCCAACCTTCTTAAGTTTAATGAACCTGAGTAATATTCTGACCCAATCTTCGGTGCGTATTATCATCGCACTCGGCGTGGCCGGTTTGATTGTCACCCAGGGTACCGACCTTTCAGCGGGTCGTCAGGTTGGCTTAGCGGCGGTGGTGGCAGCTACGCTGCTGCAGGCGATGGATAACGCCAACAAGGTGTTCCCGCATCTGGATACCGTGCCCATTCCGGTGGTTATCCTGACCGTGTGCATCATCGGCGGTGTGATTGGTCTGGTGAACGGGGTGATCATCGCTTACCTCAAGGTAACGCCATTTATCACCACGTTGGGCACCATGATTATCGTTTACGGTATCAACTCGCTCTATTACGACTTTGTGGGTGCATCGCCAATTGCCGGTTTCGATCCTGGCTTCTCCAAATTTGCCCAAGGCTTCCTGCGTTTTGGTGATTTCAAACTGTCGTTTATCACCTTCTACGCTGTGATTGCCATCGTCTTTGTTTGGGTGCTGTGGAATAAAACTCGCTTCGGTCGCAACATTTTCGCTATCGGTGGTAACCCGGAAGCGGCGAAAGTGTCTGGCGTGAACGTGCCGTTCAACCTGATTCTGGTGTATGCCTTGTCTGGCGTGTTCTACGCGTTCGGCGGGATGCTGGAAGCAGGCCGTATCGGCAGCGCCACCAATAACCTCGGCTTTATGTATGAGCTGGATGCGATTGCGGCTTGTGTGGTCGGCGGAGTGTCGTTTGCCGGGGGCGTGGGTTCGGTGGCGGGCGTGGTGACCGGTGTCATCATCTTCACCGTGATCAACTACGGTTTGACCTACATCGGCGTTAACCCTTACTGGCAGTACATCATCAAGGGCGGCATCATCATCTTCGCCGTGGCGCTGGATTCATTGAAGTACGCACGCAAGAAGTAGTGGATTTCCCCTCACCCCAACCTTCTCCCGCTCGCGGGAGAGGGAGCAGACCGAGTTCTAACTTAAAACCTGCATGACACGGTTCCCTCTCCCGCAGGCGGGAGAGGGCCAGGGTCAGGGAGCAAACGTCACTTCTGCAGTTTCTCTTCTAACTCCAAAAGCTGCTCCGGCGTCACCGCCGGATAACTCTGCGCATCCTCCGGCACTTCATGCACCGCAGGAATCGGCACTAACGGGCCAAGGAAGCGCGGCTCGCGCTTCATCAAATACAAATCCGCCAGCGCACCCAAACGCGCACCCACTTCGCGGAAACGCACCGACAACATGTTTTTCGGCGACGGCACCGCATAGCACTGCGCCTGAATGCCCAAATGCTGCGCGATATACAGCGCTCGCTCGCAGTGGAAGCGCTGAGTAATGATGATGAAATCGTTGGTATCGAACACTTTGCGCGTGCGCACAATCGAATCCAGCGTGCGGAAGCCAGCGTAATCCAGCACGATGTCCGACGGCGCGACGCCCGCTTTGATCAAATCGCGGCGCATGGTCATCGGTTCGTTATAGCTTTGCTGCGCATTATCACCGCTCAGCAGCAGGTAATTGACCTTGCCGCTGTTATAAGCGTTCAACGCGCCCTGAATGCGATAGAGGTAATACTGATTGATAACGCCCGTGCGGTAGTACTTCGCCGTGCCCAAGACCACGCCGACCTGACGATGTGGCAACGAGGTGACATCTTCATATATAAAGGGCGCGGTTTTCCAGCTGATCCAGCGATCCAGGCCGAGCGCGGTCGCCACCATCAGTAAGATGATGAAAAACAGACCAAAGAAAACGCGTTTAATCATGCGCGCGGGCACTCGGTTGGCAGAATTCAGAATGGATAAAGGCTACTTGAGGCGGGCGGGGGAAGCAAGTAAACGCCCGTTGGCTGACGTTTTTTTAAACGTTGCCGGATCTAAATGATCCGGCAACGGATTTATCAGATCGAAGTACGCCGATAGTTACGATACTGCGGCAGCCAGAAGTTGTTGCTGACGGCTTTCGACAATACATCTTCCGACGTCACCACCGCCACGCCCGCCAGCTGCGCGGCTTTACCCACCTCGATGGCAATCAGCTTGGAAACGCCCTGAATGTCTTTGATCTCCGGCAGAACCGGACCTTCGCC
Source organism: Pantoea sp. y20 (assembly GCF_054903455.1). Taxonomy (NCBI): domain Bacteria; kingdom Pseudomonadati; phylum Pseudomonadota; class Gammaproteobacteria; order Enterobacterales; family Erwiniaceae; genus Pantoea; species Pantoea sp. y20. The sequence continues at coordinate 2,780,448 of NZ_CM142816.1, read as the reverse complement.
ATCGTTAACCAGCGGCGAGCAGTCGGCCAATGCGCGGCTGGCGGTCATCAGCATCGAATCCGTCACGCGACTGGCGCCCGCGGCGATAACCCCCAAACCGATGCCAGGGAAAATATAGGAGTTATTGCACTGGGCGATGGGATAGGTTTTCCCTTTCCAGGTGACCGGCGAGAACGGGCTGCCGGTGGCAACAAGCGCGGCGCCGTCAGTCCAGGCGATGATGTCGGCTGGCGTCGCTTCAACGCGTGAAGTCGGGTTCGACAGCGGCATAACAATTGGACGCTTAGTGTGCTTGTGCATCTCGCGAATGATCTCTTCGGTGAACAGGCCAGGTTGGCCAGACACGCCGATCAGAATATCCGGCTTGGCGTTGCGTACCACGTCGAGCAGAGAAATGGAGTCGCTACAGGTGTCCCAATCTTTCAGGCTGTCGCTCTTCTGCACCAGCTTGCTCTGGAAATTGAGCAGGTTCGGCAGCTTGTCGGTGAGCAAACCGAAGCGATCGACCATCATCACGCGGCCACGCGCTTCATCATCGCTCAATCCTTCTGACTTCATCTGCGCGATGATCTGCTCGGCGATACCGCAACCGGCAGAACCGGCACCAAGGAACACCACTTTCTGCTCACACAGGCGGCTGCCCGCAGCGCGGCTGGCGGCGATCAGGGTGCCGACGGTCACTGCGGCGGTGCCCTGAATATCGTCGTTGAAGCAGCAGATCTCATCGCGATAGCGCTCCAGCAGCGGCATGGCGTTTTTCTGCGCGAAGTCTTCGAACTGCAACAGCACGTTCGGCCAGCGCCGATTCACCGCCTGAATAAACTCATTGACGAACTCTTCATACTCTTCGCCGGTAATACGCGGATGACGCCAGCCCATATAGAGCGGATCGTTTAACAGCTGCTGGTTGTTGGTACCGACATCCAGCACCACTGGCAAGGTATAAGCCGGGCTGATGCCGCCACACGCGGTATACAGCGACAGCTTACCGATTGGGATGCCCATGCCGCCGATACCCAAATCGCCGAGGCCGAGAATACGTTCGCCATCGGTCACCACGATCACTTTGACATTCTGCTTGGTGGCGTTCTGCAGCATGTCTTCAATGCGGTCGCGATTGTTATAAGAGATGAACACGCCACGCGCGCGACGGTAGATTTCAGAGAAGTGTTCACAGGCGGCGCCGACCGTTGGGGTGTAGATAATCGGCATCATCTCTTCCAGATGATTGTCGAGCAGGCGGTAGAACAGGGTTTCGTTAGTGTCCTGGATGTTGCGCAGATAGACGTGCTTGTCGTTGTTGTTTTTAAAATCCAGGAACTGGCGCCAGGCACGTTCTGCCTGCTCTTCGATGGTTTCTACCGCTTCGGGTAGCAGACCGTTGAGGTTAAATTCGTTACGTTCTTCGAGGGTGAAGGCGCTGCCTTTATTCAATAGCGGAAATTCCAGCAGGATCGGACCCGCATAAGGAATATACAGCGGGCGTTTACTTTCGTAGTCGAGTTCCATGCAGTGCTTGCTCCGGTTGCAGTGTTTTCTGACGTATCGCCGGGAAAAGGTAACGCCAGTCCATCTTGAAGTGAAGAGGTTCTGGCGCCCGATCCTATGAAAATTCCTGCAGATGTACAGCTTTTGTTAACAGGAGGTCACAAAAGCGGTAAAAGGATCACTAAACTGATGTTTTCGAAACTAAAGTAAGTGAGAAATCCTCACATCCTAACGCCTTAAGCGTCGCGCGGGTCGCGTCAAGCTGACTCAGCGTGCTGTCCTGACATTCCGCCAAAACCGCTTGCTGAATTGTCTCCAGCGCTTCGTTGCTCATGTTCATCAAAATCAGTGCAGCCTGCAGCGGCGGCAAGCTGGGGTTGAAGGCGGCGTTTTCCGCATAGCGACCGGTAAAGACCTTGCCGCTCTGGCTGCGCAGCGCCACGCCGCTGTAGCTTTTGCTGTATGGCGCGTGACTGTGATTGGCGGCGGTTATGGCAGCCTGTTGCAATGCATCGCCTGCAACCGCAAAACCATGATCGACCGGCGTCAGCAGACGTTCGGTGATGTTCAGATCGGCAGGGCCAAACGCATCCGGCAGGTAGTCGCCCAGCGTGCTAACCGCACGTCCCGGCAGGCTGATGCGAATCGCTGTGCCGCTGTTCAGCTCGTTCATAAACTGACGGCAATGTCCGCACGGCGTGTAGTTGACGGTAATCGCCGCCAGCTTCTCTTCACCGCGCAGCCAGGCGTGCGTAATGGCGCTCTGCTCGGCGTGCACCGTCTGCTGCAGCGGGGTATGCAGAAACTCCATGTTAGCACCGAAGTACCAGTGGCCGCTGACGCCGCGAGAAATCGCGCCGACATTAAAGTGAGACACCGTTGCCACGGCGCAGCTCGCCGCCAGCGGTAGCAGTTCCAGCGCCAGCGCATCATCATCCAGACCGGTAAGCTGTTTCAGTTGCGCGACATCCTGCGGACGCAATACGCCATGGAAATCCGGCGCATCCAGCAGCGGCTGAATCGCAGCTTGCAGCGCAGCGGGCAGGGCAGAAAAAGCAGTTAGGAATCGTGAATGCATGATGGGATGACCTCAGTTACGCGTTAGCGGCGATGCGCCGCCTGACGTTTTATATGTGATCCAAGTCGCTCTGACAATGCAAGCTGATTGGGTTGTTTCAACTTTGCGAGATCTCTCGCAAGTTTTAGCCCCACCAATGCATTAATAGCGGAAAAAGCAGCGGCGCCAGTAACGAGGTGATGATGCCGCAAATCACCAGCGCAAGGGAGCTGAACGCGCCTTCCTGATAATCGATCTCGGCTGCGCGCGCGGTACCTAACGCGTGCGATGCGTTACCAATTGCTAACCCGCGCGAGGATTTGTTTTTCACCTTAAACAGATTGAGCAGCATATGGCCAAACACCGCACCCAGCACGCCGGCGATAAGCACGCAGATGGCGCTGATGGCAGGAATACCGTGCAGCGATGCGGAGACCGCCATCGCAATTGGCGTGGTGACAGATTTCGGCATGATGGTGGCGGCAATTTCCGGCGTTGCGCCCATCCACAGCGCAATCGCGGTGCCCGACACCATTGCCGTGATGCTGCCGATGAAGCAGACGCTGATGATGGTTTTCCAGCGCGCACGAATCTGATGCATCTGCTCATACAGCGGCAACGCCAGCGCTACGACTGCCGGTTGCAGCAACTGATTGAGCAGGCTGCTGCCGGCAAAATAGCGCGTGTATGGCAGGTGAGTCAGCAGCAGAATCGGAATGACAATCGCCATCGCCACTAACAATGGATTAACGATGGAGATATTGATTTTCGCCGCCAGTTTACGCGCCAGGAAATAGGCGATCACCGTCAGCGGCAGCGACCACCATGCATCACTCATTCGGCTTCTCCTGCGGGCGCTGCAGGCGCTCTGCGCTGAGCCCGACAATCAGCAGCACCATAAAAGTACTGACAATGCATGACACCACAATCGGCCCAAACTGCGCGGTGAGGATATCGGTATAGCCCATTACACCAACGCTAATCGGCACAAACAGCAGTGCCATATAGCGAATCAATAAATGGCATCCGGGTTTCACCCACTCAACCGGCATGATTTGCAGACCCAGCAGCAGGAATAGCAGCAGCATGCCGATGATACTGCCGGGAATGGTTATTGGGAGCAGGGCAGAAATCCCCATTCCAGCGTAAAGCGCCGCATAGATGATGACGAAGGCGCGCACATAGCGCCAACAAGCAGTGAGAACGGCAGGCATGTCAGGCTCCTGTTTTCGTAGCGCTTTATCATACGCATTAAGCGATTAGCGTGCTAGCGATCACATTGGAATGCAGATTCCAGCTTTTTCATCGCGTTATTTTCCTCCTGCAAACATGGCGTAGGGTAAGCCGATATCGCGAAAGGGAGGCGATGATGAAAGCGATTACGCGGCGGCGACAACTGCGCCAGGCAATGCCTGAAGCGGAGCATCTTTTGTGGCGTTTTTTACGTAATCGGAATTTATGCGGAGTGAGGTTTCGGCGTCAGCATCCGACTGGCGGTTATATCGTGGATTTCGCCTGTATTGAAAGGAGGGTGATAGTTGAGCTAGACGGCGGGCAGCATAACGAAGATGAAGCGAAGATTTATGATCAACAACGAACGGCTTTTTTAGAGCGAGGTGGCTGGAGAGTGATTAGATTCTGGAATCATCAGGTTTTCGAAGAGTTTGATGCGGTGATGGAGGAGATATATCGGCAGTTGATGTTGCCTGAGCCCTCACCCTAGCCCTCTCCCGCCAGCGGGCGAGGGAATGGTTAGGTGGAGCAGGCTAACAAAAATGGAGTGAAAAATTAAATGGCTGCTTTGAACGGTTCCCTCTCCCGCGCGCGGGAGAGGGTTAGGGTGAGGGCAACGAAATCCGTTACTTAACCGGCATGCCCGGTACTGCGCCGCTATCAACCGACAGCACAAACAGGTCTTTGCCGCCCGGACCCGCTGACAGCACCATACCTTCGGAAATACCGAAGCGCATTTTACGCGGCGCGAGGTTGGCGACGATGATGGTCATCTTGCCGACCAGCACCGACGGATCCGGATACGCAGCGCGAATGCCAGAGAAAATCTGACGCTTCTCACCACCCAAATCCAGCTCCAGACGCAGCAGCTTGTCAGAACCCTCAACCAGCTCCGCTTTCTCGATCAGCGCCACGCGCATGTCGACCTTGGCAAAATCATCAATGGTGATGGTGTCGCCAATTGGCGCATCAGCCAGCGGACCAGTTGCTGCAGGCTTATTCGCCGCCGCCGCATCTTCTTTCGAGGCCTCAATCAGTGCATCAACTTTGGTCATTTCGATACGGCCATACAGCGCTTTGAACGGCGCCACTTCATGATCCAGCAGCGGTTGGGTAATTGCATCCCAGCTCAGCTCGCTCTGCAGGAAGGCTTCGGCACGCTCGCTCAAAGATGGCAGCACTGGCTTCAGCCAGGTCATCAAGACGCGGAACAGGTTAATGCCCATGGAGCAAATCGCCTGCAGGTCGGCATCGCGGCCTTCTTGCTTCGCCACCACCCAAGGTGCCTGCTCATCGACATAGCGGTTTGCCAGATCGGCCAGCGCCATGATTTCACGGATCGCGCGGTTATATTCGCGGCTGGCCCAGGCTTCGCCAATCTTCTCTGAGGACGCCACAAAGGTTTGATACAGCGCGGGATCGGCCAGTTCACTCGCCAGCTTGCCGCCAAAGCGTTTGGTCAGGAAGCCGGCATTACGTGACGCCAGGTTCACCACTTTGTTCACCACGTCTGCATTCACGCGCTGCACGAAATCTTCCAGATTCAGGTCGATGTCGTCGATGCGTGAAGAGAGCTTAGCTGCGTAGTAATAACGCAGGCTATCGGCATCCAGATGCTGCAACCAGGTGCTGGCTTTAATAAAGGTGCCGCGCGATTTAGACATCTTCGCGCCGTTCACCGTCACATAACCGTGTACGAACAGATTGGTTGGCTTGCGAAAGTTGCTGCCTTCCAGCATCGCTGGCCAGAACAGGCTGTGGAAATAGACGATGTCTTTACCGATGAAGTGGTACAGCTCAGTAGTGGAATCTTTCTTCCAGAACTCGTCGAAATCGATATCGCCGCGTTTGTCGCACAGGTTTTTGAATGAACCCATGTAACCGATTGGCGCATCCAGCCAGACGTAGAAGTATTTGCCCGGCGCGCCAGGGATTTCGAAGCCGAAGTAAGGTGCATCGCGGGAGATATCCCACTGCTGCAAGCCAGACTCGAACCACTCTTGCATCTTGTTAGCCACCTGCTCTTGCAGTGCGCCTGAACGCGTCCACGCCTGCAGCATCGCGCTGAAAGAGGGCAGATCAAAGAAGAAGTGCTCGGAATCGCGCAGCACCGGCGTCGCGCCAGAGACCACCGATTTCGGGTCGATCAGCTCGGTTGGGCTGTAGGTCGCGCTACACACTTCGCAGTTGTCGCCATATTGATCCGGTGACTTACATTTCGGGCAGGTGCCTTTGACGAAACGGTCCGGCAGGAACATGCCTTTCTCAGGATCGTACAGCTGCGAAATGGTGCGGTTCTTAATGAAGCCGTTCTCTTTCAGACGACCATAAATCAACTCGGACAGTTGACGGTTTTCGTCACCGTGCGTCGAGTGATAGTTGTCGTAGCTAATATTGAAGCCAGCAAAATCCGTTTCGTGCTCCTGTTTCATCTCCGCGATCATCTGCTCCGGCGCGATGCCAAGCTGCTGAGCTTTCAGCATGATCGGCGTGCCGTGAGCGTCGTCTGCACAGATGAAGTGAACCTGGTTGCCACGCATTCGCTGGTAACGGACCCAAATGTCAGCCTGAATGTGTTCAAGCATGTGACCGAGATGGATTGAACCGTTTGCGTACGGCAGTGCGCACGTTACCAGAATTTTTTTAGCGACTTGAGTCATGTTTGCGTAGCGTTCCGTTGAAGAAAAATCGGTGTTAGATGTTAACCGAAGCACCCTCTGGCGTAAACACAGCTGGACATCCACGTCACTTTTAGCGCCTATCTGATATTATTGAACAGACACCGCCGCAATCTGGCGTGATGAATAAACAAGGAGAGGGGATGACTTCACAATCCCAGCAATATCATTCACCTGAGGCGCTGCGTGCATTGGTTATTGGCGTGTTGAGTGACTTTGAACATCCGACGCTGCAACATAACCTGACCACGCTGAAAGCCCTGCGCCATGTCGCGCTGCTGGATGACAAGCTGCATATCGAGCTGGTGATGCCATTCGCGTGGGCCAGCGCTTTTGAAGAGCTGAAAGCGCAAACCAGCGCCGAACTGCTGCGCCTGACGGACGCCAGCGCCATTGACTGGCGACTGCGCCACGACATCGCCACGCTGAAGCGGGTGAAAAACCATCCGGGCGCAACCGGTGTGAAGAACATCATCGCCGTGAGTTCTGGCAAAGGTGGCGTGGGCAAATCCAGCACCGCTGTGAACATGGCGCTGGCGCTGATCGCTGAAGGGGCGCGCGTGGGGATTCTCGATGCGGATATTTACGGTCCGTCGATCCCTAACATGCTCGGCACCGAAAATCAGCGTCCCACCTCGCCGGATGGCACGCACATGGCACCGATTATGGCGCACGGCCTGGCAACCAATTCGATTGGTTATCTGGTCACCGACGACAACGCCATGGTGTGGCGCGGTCCAATGGCCAGCAAAGCCCTGATGCAGTTGCTCAACGAAACCCTGTGGCCGGATCTCGATTATCTGATCCTCGATATGCCGCCAGGTACCGGCGATATTCAGCTGACGCTGGCGCAAAACGTGCCGGTGACCGGCGCGCTGGTGGTCACCACGCCGCAGGACATCGCCTTGATTGACGCGCGTAAAGGGATGGTGATGTTCGAGAAAGTCAGCGTGCCGGTGCTGGGCGTGATCGAGAATATGAGCATGCACATTTGTAGCCAATGCGGACATCATGAGCCGATTTTCGGCACCGGCGGTGCGCAGAAGCTAGTGGAAGATTACAGCACCCGTTTGCTGGCCCAGTTGCCGCTGCACATTACGCTGCGTGAAGATCTGGATGATGGCGAACCGACCGTGGTGCGCCGTCCGGAAAGTGATTTCACCGCGCTCTACCGCCAGCTGGCGGGTCGCGTTGCGGCGCAGCTCTATTGGCAGGGAGAAATTATCCCTGGCGATATCGCGTTCCGCGCCGTTTAACGGCGTCCATTTCCGCTGGTGCGCGTCGCCAGCGGAAAATGCATCAGCACATATTTTCCCTGCTCGCTCTCGCCAACCGCTTCGCGCCGCCAGCCGTGTTTGAGATAGAAATCCATCGCCGCCTGATTCTGTTGCAGGCATTTCAAGGCGCCCGTCGAGCTAAATCGCGATTGCACTTTTTCTAACAGCGCGCTGCCCACGCCTTGTCCCTGCGCATCGGGGGCGACATACAGGCTATGCAGGAAGTTGTCATTATCCAGCACCGCCGCAAACCCCACGCGATGCCCATTCAGTTCAGCGACCAGCACGGTTTCGCCCAAAATCACCGCATCGAAATCTTCTAACTGCCAATCATCGCCATCCAGCCACGTCCAGTTATGGCGTCGCGCGGCAAGATAGAGCGTGCGCAGAAAAGGCCGATCGGCTTCGTCAAAAAAACGTATATGCACCTGAGAGCTCCATTATGTGAGATGCGCAGAGGCCGTAGCGGCGCAATTTATTGCGCACAATTGACGATTGTTCCGTCTGAATGACGCGCGATAAATCGCGCCGCTACAAATCCGTGCGATAACGCAGCTTAAACTAGCAGTTTCACCGCAAAAAGATAAAGCCTGACAGAACCGCGCCCTTTTTGTGTAGAATGCCTCCGCGAGCCGCATGAAATCAGGTGTCGGCGCTTTGATAGCTTTTGGTTATCTGATTGATAACGTCTGCATATTAGAAGTTGGCCCGAAAATTCTGTAGCCTGCATCACATCTTTTAACGGAGGTCACCATGTCCATCATTAATACCAAGATCAAACCATTTAAAAACGCAGCGTTCAAAAACGGCGAATTCATCGAAGTCACCGAGAAAGACGTTGAAGGTAAATGGAGTGTTTTCTTCTTCTACCCGGCTGACTTCACCTTCGTATGCCCAACCGAACTGGGTGACGTTGCAGACCATCACGAAGAGTTCCAGAAACTGGGTGTAGATATCTACTCTGTTTCTACTGACACGCACTTTACCCACAAAGCCTGGCACGGTTCTTCTGACACCATCGCGAAAATCAAATACGCAATGATCGGTGACCCAACTGGCGCGCTGACCCGTAACTTCGAAATCATGCGCGAAGACGAAGGTCTGGCAGACCGCGGTACCTTCATCGTTGACCCGCAAGGCATCATCCAGGCGATCGAAATCACTGCAGAAGGCATTGGCCGTGACGCATCTGACCTGATCCGTAAAGTGAAAGCCGCTCAGTACGTTGCTTCTCACCCAGGTGAAGTTTGCCCGGCAAAATGGAAAGAAGGCGAAGCAACGCTGGCTCCATCACTGGACCTGGTTGGCAAAATCTAAGTTAGCTGCCATTCGATCTTTCTCTATCGGGTGCTACGGCACCCGATTTTCATGACAGGAACTCACTATGCTCGACACCAATTTAAAAACCCAACTCAAGGCTTACCTTGAGAAACTAACGAAACCGGTTGAGTTGATTGCCACATTGGATGATGGCGCCAAATCGGCAGAGATTCGCTCTCTGTTGGCCGATATCGCGGGCTTGTCAGACAAAGTCAGCTTCCGCGAAGAGAACGATCGTCCGGTGCGTAAACCCTCTTTCCTGATCACTAACCCAGGCAGCCAGAGCGGTCCGCGTTTTGCCGGTTCGCCAATGGGTCACGAATTTACTTCACTGGTTTTAGCCCTGCTGCAAACCGGTGGACACCCTTCGAAAGAAGCGCAGAGCCTGCTGGATCAGGTTGTGGCTTTGGAAGGCGACTTCCACTTCGAAACTTATTATTCCCTGTCGTGCCACAACTGTCCTGACGTGGTACAGGCGCTGAACCTGATGGCGGTGCTGAACCCGCGTATCAGCCATACCGCGATTGACGGCGGTATGTTCCAGAACGAAATCACCGAGCGCAACGTGATGGGCGTGCCGGCGGTGTTCCTCAACGGCAAAGAGTTCGGTCAGGGCCGTCTGAGCCTGGCGGAAATCGTCGGTAAAGTGGACACCAACGCCGACAAGCGCGCGGCGGAAGAGCTGAACAAACGTGAAGCCTACGAAGTATTGATCGTCGGCAGCGGCCCGGCGGGCGCAGCAGCGGCCATCTACTCGGCACGTAAAGGCATCCGTACTGGCCTGATGGGCGAGCGTTTCGGTGGTCAGGTGCTGGACACCGTAGACATTGAAAACTACATCTCCGTACCGAAAACCGAAGGCGCGAAGCTGGCCGGTTCTCTGCGTGCCCACGTTGATGATTACGATGTTGATGTGATTGATACCCAGAGCGCCATCAAGCTGATTCCTGCGGCGAAAGAGGGCGGTCTGCACGCAATTGAAACCGCATCTGGCGCAGTACTAAAATCCCGCAGCATCATCATTGCTACCGGCGCACGCTGGCGCAACATGGGCGTACCTGGCGAAGAGCAGTATCGCACCAAGGGCGTAACCTATTGCCCGCACTGCGACGGCCCGTTGTTTAAAGGCAAACGCACTGCGGTGATCGGCGGCGGTAACTCAGGCGTGGAAGCGGCAATCGATTTGGCCGGTATTGTTGAGCACGTGACGCTGCTGGAATTTGCCAGCGAAATGCGCGCCGACAAAGTGCTGCAGGACAAGCTGCGCAGCCTGAAAAACGTCGATGTGATTCTGAACGCACAGACCACCGAAGTGAAAGGCGACGGCAGCAAAGTCACCAGCCTGACCTACATCGACCGTAACAACCAAAGCAGCCACGAAATCGCGCTGAGCGGTATCTTCGTGCAGATTGGTTTGCTGCCGAACACCACCTTCCTGGAAGGTGCGGTTGAGCGCAACAAGATGGGCGAAATCATCATTGATGCCAAGTGCGAAACCAGTCTGAAAGGCGTGTTCGCCGCAGGCGACTGCACCACGGTGCCGTACAAGCAGATCATCATCGCCAGCGGTGAAGGCGCAAAAGCCTCACTCAGCGCCTTTGATTATCTGATTCGCACCAAACCGGCTGAATAAGTTTTGCGATAGCCACGCAATAGCCCTGCAACGCATGTTGCGGGGCTTTTTTTTTATTAAAAAAACAATGATTAGCCTAACCAGCGTATGGCTTGCGCATCGCTAATATCGCGGTAATAGATTTTATGCAGCCGTTCGCCACAGCTTTTACATTGTGCTTCAACATGAGTTGAGAAGTAGGCTCGCCCGGTGGGAGAAATAGCGCCTTTGCGGGAAATACGGATGTTATGCCATTTGTGTGCATGCGGAATAAAGCTGAAGAATTTTAATTTCATTATCGCTACCGGAATGGAGGGGGCGGTGTTTATCTTCAAATCCGGAGCGCAATTAGGCCCGTTTTCTGGCGTAATAAATTTGATAAGTATCAAGGTGATTAAAACTTTGCTTATTTCACCGCGCTTCTGTTGCTTCCGGTGCGAATAAAAATAGATTCGCACCGGATTATTTGATCGCGGAAGGATTACAGCGTTAGCGCCATAAACACGATTTCATCACTAAACCGTGCAACCTCCTGTTTCATACTGCTCACCACCTTAAAACCTTTCTTGCGATAGATCATAGCTGCCGGGTTCGATTGCCAGACGCATAAGGTGATGCGGCGCATTTTTTGCTGTTTGGCTTGATCCTTAAGCTTTGACAAAATTTGATTGAAATAGCCTTTTCCCTGTTCCTCTGGCTGCAGCGCCACGCTGCAAATGAAGAAATCATCCGGCTGGCGGTGCTGATTCACGAAACTGTCGTAAGCCACATCCAGTGGAAAAACCTCCTGACGATAGCCATATTGCACCTTGATGCGATCGTAATCCTGAATCGGCGCAGCGTTAACGAAACCCACCATTTTTCCCTGCGGATTATAAATCACGGCAATCTGTTGCAGGAAAGGCTGGATATTTTGCCGCAGCTGTAGGGTGGTTATATCAGTGGCATAAATATTATCGACCGAGCAGTATTCCAGATAGCTGGTGGTGAAAATTAATTCCGCCATCGCGAGCTGTTCTTGCTTGTCTGTAATACTTCCCGGTTTGAAGATCAGTGGCGACGCTTTCTGACCATCAATCGGCTGCCAGAAATCACCTGCTTTAATATTCTTTGCGGTAAGCGCAATTAAAAAATCGCTGAATAATGCATTCACTTTATCCAGTTGCGGATCCTGAGAGAGCACGCCGTAATAGTGATAATAGGGAATTTCAGCGCGCAGCTGCGGTGCATAAGCAATTTGCAGGATATCGCATTCAGAAAGCAAAGGTACCAGTTCACCCAACTGCAGAGGATCGCTTAATTGCCAGTCGCGTTGTGCTAGCTGAGTAATCGTATGCTGATAATACTGCTGCTCTTCACCACTTAGCGGGCGACGTTCACCGCTGAGAATATCCTCCGTCAGGCGCATGCCTTTAATCCCGCTCACGCGATGCTGCTGAACATCAAAACCCCATACGGCAAACCGGCTGAAATCCTGATGGCTGAGCTGCGTGACCTGCAATTGCTCGCACCATAACTGGTAAAAAGGTTCGAAGATGGCGCGTTCGCTTTCCGGCGTTTTTGCTGGAATTGGCTGAGGCCAGCCGCGATACACCGCACAGAGCCGCCGTTGTAAGTTCTGCAACACCGGATTGTTTTGATGACTGATGATCATGCCGGTTTCATCGGTGAAGAGATTCAGCCAATTTATTTGCTGCTGTTCTGCCGTAAAATCAGGCAGTTCAGGATGACAGAGAAACAGCGTCGCAGGCCGAGCAGGAAGTGTATCGGCATCCAGATAAACGCCGCCGCACTGATTGAGAATCGCCAGGCGGAAGAAGTCAGAGAGCGTGGCGTAATAGCGCTTGTCATGCAGTTGCTGCAGCACATCGATCAGCGCGCCATCAAATGACTGCATCAGTGCGCTCAGGCTGTTGACCTGCACCAGCGCATCAGGCAGAAACAGCGTGCCAGCATGAAAGGGGCTGTTTCCCTGCTGAGCGACGAAGCGATCCTCTGCCGCCAGCTGCTGTGCATTCCACACCCATAGCGTTTGCCGGAAATCACTGCGACTGGCTTCTATCGCGCGTTGCCATTGGGCAATGGTGCGGTTGATGTTGAGTGGTGATGGTCCGCCGAGCCAGACGCGATGGAGCGTGCATTCATTACCTGTCAGTCGGCTGGTGGGCACCGCGAACATCGAAGAGAGTTCCGCAACGCACACCTCGTGCGGCTGATGTTCCACTTGCCACTGTTTAAACTGCCGTAATGCTTGTTGCCAGTCTGCTGTCGCGGGATAGGTAAAGCGCTTTTTAAGCGCGGCGAGTTGGCGTTCGTAGTGAGGTAAAAACGTTTCGCGCGTCATCATCAGATTTCGCTCCCGGTTGGTTGAGCAACATAGCCTTGCGGATTCTGCGTATGCCAGCGCCATGCGTCGCGCAGCATGTCTTCGAGGCCGCGAGTTGCTTGCCAGCCCAGTTCTTTTTTCGCCTGCCCGGGATCGGATAAGCAGATGGCGACATCGCCGGGACGACGCGGGCGCATATCGAGCGGCACGCTTCGGCCGCTCACCTGTTCAAACATCTGCACGATTTCCAGCACCGAGTAGCCTTGTCCGGTACCCAGGTTGTAATGGCGATAGCCCGGTTTGAGATGATTTAGCGCCTGAATATGTCCTTCGGCTAAATCCATCACGTGGATGTAGTCGCGCACGCCGGTGCCGTCGGGCGTTGCATAGTCATCACCAAATACCGGCAGATGGCTTCTTAGTCCATTGGCAACCTGAAACAGATAGGGCAGCAAATTGTTGGGAATCCCTTCAGGATGCTCACCAAGCTGGCCGGAGGGATGTGCGCCGGCAGGATTGAAATAGCGCAGTGCGGTAATGGCTAACTCAGGTTGTGCATCAACCACTTCACCCATGATCTTCTCCACCATATATTTGGAGGCGCCATAAGGGTTGGTGGTATTGCCGGTATCACAGTTCTCACACAGCGGAATCTTTACCGGAATGCCATAAACCGTGGCGGATGAGCTGAAAATAAGTTTTTTCACCTGATGCTGCTTCATGGTTTCCAGCAGCATTAGCGTTCCGGCAATATTGTTTTGATAATACTTCACCGGTTTCTGCAGCGATTCATTTACCGATTTCAGCCCAGCCATATGAATAACCGCATCAATCGGCTGATGGCTAAATACCAGATTTAGATCGGCGCGGCGGCGAATATCGCCCTGATGAAACGTCATTTTCTTTCCGCTTAACGCTTCGACACGCGTTAAGGCCAGCGGTGAGCTATTACACAAATTATCCAGCACGATCACACGATGGTTTTTCTGCAGCAGGCTAAGGGCAATGTGTGAGCCAATATAGCCCGCACCGCCAGTAATTAAGACATTCATTTACGTACACTCCATGTGTTTTGTTGCGCGCAGCGGTGCGCGACGAATGAGGGTGTTTAAACATTGTCGACCTTTGTTATCAGTAGTAATGACATCACCAACAGCACACAGGCTGCCGGCCAGATGGCCAGCGGTGAGACGGTGGTGATAATTCCCTGTAAAACGCCAGCCAGCAGCACGCCGATGGACATCGAATTGGTATACAGCGTGGCCGCCATTCCCTGACGATGTTGCAGTAAATCCTGAAACCAGAACATGCCAACGGTAGCGATGATAGCGATGAAAATGGCATTGAAAATTTGCAGTAACATCAGTGGGATAAAACTTTGACTGAAGTAAATTCCCACATAAAACATCATGCCGCACAGCATGGCTGCCTGCATTTGCGTTTTCTTACCCCAGCGTTTGAGCATGCTGGCGCTGAGCAGCATGATCGGTATTTCCAGCGCCGCGGCGAGGCCAAAAAGCACGCCACTCCAGTCGGCAGACAAGGTTGGCTGCTCTGCCAGATGCAAAGGAAACGCAATCAGATAGAGTGCGCTGCAGCTCCATACCAGCAAGGTGGCAAACATCAGGAAGCAAAGGTTTTGCCCCAGCGGCTGCCGGTCCGGTTGCTTTGCAGGAGTAGCGCTTGCCAGCCGCTCGCCAGGCGGCAAGGTGACAGCCAGCAGCGTCACGCTCAGTAACAGCACGAACATGACGGCATACAGCCAGGTGAAGCCGGCCAACTGAACAATCCAGAATGCCAGCGGTGGGCCGAATACCCACGCCAGCGAAAATTGCGCGCGTAAAATGGCGCTGAAAGCATTGTCACTGCGGGTTTGCCGTGCCAGCGCGAACAGTTGCGGTATCGCCGCACTGCCGCAAGCATTGAGCAGCGAGCCGAGCGAAATTAACAGCAGATAATCGCGGCAGAAGATAAACAGCAGCGCATTGAGCGCCTGTGCGAATAAGCACAAGAGCAGTAGCGGGCGACGCTGCGTGACACGATCTGAATAACGGGCAATCAGTAAGCTCATCGCAATACCGCTGAGCGCATTAACGCTGTAAAAGGCGCCGATTCTCCAAGCTGCTACGTTGAGTTCAACTGCCAGAAATAAGCTGAGCGTCGGAATGAACAGGGCGCCGCTTAAACCGGCACCCAGCGCAACAACATAAAAAGAGAAGGTTGAGTGTTTCATCGACATCCTTGTCAGTGTTCGCCCCAGGCACTCCAGCGAGGGGCAGAAAGTTTTTAAAGTGCTTCAGCGCGGCTGAAGCGTTTGCCATCCGGACTCACGCTACGCACCCAGACTTTATCGCTAGCCGTAATCGCCGGTTTAGCATGCGGTTGATAACGCTGCCAGCGCTTACCCTTATCCAGGCTATACTCCAGCGGCAGACCCGGCAGCGCAATGTTCATGGTCAGTGTGCCATTCTCGACGCGCGCACCCGGCACCGGTAAACGGTAGTGAATACCGGCTTTATCCATCTTGCCTAGCTCACGCTGGCCTAACAGGTTGGCGAAACGCTGCCAGTCCTGATTGCGCTGCTGCTGGTTAACGAAGTGGGTTTCACCTCCTTTAAAGGTGCGACCTTGCTGATAATTCAGCTCCCACTCCGCGCGATGCCAACCGCGTTCGGCCACCGACAGCAGGCGCGGGAATACCATGTAATCCATCTGCTGATCGGTACGCGTGGTTTCACTCCACAGCTGTACTGAAATGCCGTATGCGCCTGACCACGGCTTATTCGAGGTGGCATCAAAGGTCTTCCCGTCGCGATCCACCGAGGTTTCAGCGTTCTGCGGCAGGTTGTCCGGCGCGAAGCCAAACATCTTGCGCTCATCGCTGAAGCGTGTGCCCCAGTAATAGCCGCGCTCGTTAGGATTCACCTCATACGGGAAGTCCATGTAGACGTAATCCGGATTGGAGATCACCACTTCATAATCTTTCAGCGTCCAGTCGTTGGCGGTGTCAAAGCCGCCCCAATAGAGCGTGTCCCAGAAGTTAACGCGTACGCGCGAAGTGGCGAAGGCGTGCGCGTCAGTGGCATCTTTCAATCCATCCTGCCAGGCCTGCATCACCGGAATGCCGTGCGCTTTCACCATCTTGCTCACTTCCAGCGCGAAGTGACTTGGCAAGTGCTCCAGATCTTCCACCTTGCCGGATTTCACCACCGCCTGGCAGACCTGAGATTTTGCCCAGGGTTTGTCCTCTTTGCTTTGGTCTAAAATGCCCGTTCCCGCTTTCGGGTTCTTAGCATCGCTGTAGCCGCTACCGAGGCGAATGTTTTTCGCTTCATCACCGCCAAAGTGCCAGGTGGTCAACGGTTGGCCGGCTTCGCGGTGCATCGCCTGCACTTCACCCATTACTTTATCGACAAAGCGCTTCGAGGAGTCGAGACAAGGATTGAGATAGCTGGTGCGGTCGTACAGCTGCACGGAACGGGTATTCGAGGTATCCGTAGGATCCACCAATCGATATTCACTGGCCTGCTGCGGTTTACCTGCTTTCATCAGTTGCTGATATCGCGCCTCCATAGAGATCACCGCCGCGCGTGCATGCGCGGGCATATCGATTTCCGGGATCACTTCGATGTTGCGCGCCTGCGCATATTTGACGATCTCGATATAATCGGCGCGGCTGAAATGTCCGGTTCCGTTGTTATTCGTGAACGGGCCGGAGCCCAATTGCGGCAGCAGGCATTGCTGCTCAGTCAGATCGTGACAACGCTTACTGCCCACGTCGGTCAACTCTGACAGACCGGGAATTTCGATACGCCAGGCTTCGTCATCGGTCAGGTGGAAGTGGAATTTATTCATCTTCCACGCCGCCATTTGATCGAGCATGCGCAGCACCGCTTGCTTGCTGTGGAAATTACGCGCCACATCGAGGAAGGCACCGCGATAGGCAAAGCGCGGTGCATCTTTCGCTTCGAGCGTGGCGATAATCGGTTTACCTTCAGCCGGCACCAGCGACAGTAACGACATTAAGCCGTAGTAAACGCCAGCCTGATCGTAACCAATGATATCGGTGCCGCGCGGCGTAATACGCAGTTCATAAGCACCGGAAACCGCATTTGCACCCTGGAAATGATTAACGGCGATACGGGTATGAACCGCATAACCCGCTGACTGCGGTTTGAGCCCCATCAAATCGAAACGCTGTTTAACCGCATCAGCCTGGTTGTCCGCCAATACCTCAAGATGCAAGGCAACGCCACGGCTCAGATCGACATCCGCCGCATGAACTTTCACCGAACGCGGCGTTGGGGTGATTTGTCCGCGCAGCGCGCTGGCAGGCAGTTGCGCCACATCGGCATTCTTTGAGAAGCGACTTTGCGGCAGCATTAGCACGTTTTTATCGTCGGCAATGCGCTTCCATTGGCCGCCAAACGGCTTAACAAAGTCGCTGAGGTTTTCGGTATCGGTGCTGGTGATAATTTTTGGCGTGGCATTGGCGGCGGTGACATACCAGCGCGGCATCACGTCGGTGATAAACAGCTGCCAGTATTCATTGACGATAGGGATCTCAATCGACTCACCCGCCGCGATACCTTTGAATTTCTCCGTCGGTTCCAGACGGGTTAAATCGCCGACGATATGAGTCATTTTGAACTGATCGTTATCCACCCGCAGCGTTTCGTGCACGTTGCTCATGTAGATTGCCCAGTTTTTACTGGTGAGCGCCGGACCGTTGTTGGTCAGCGTGATGGTAGCGGTGTTGCAGGATGCCCAATCGGCACCGAGTTTCGCGCAGTTCACGCCGTGATCGGCCGCCTGGTTGTCAGTGACCTGATACTGCACGCCGAACTGACTGATTTGATCGACGACCTGCTGATTACTGCGCGGGGATGAACTGCAGGCGGCAAGGCTCATCACGCTCAGCGCCAGTAAACTGATTTTTAACTTTTTCATGTTGTTATCCTTCTCCACGGAGGTAAGTCTCTGGCTCCTGCCAGATCGGGGTCAAAACAGGGTGAATGGCGCGACGACCATAAATTTGATGTCTTTCTCGTCCTGGAAGATGTTGCCGTAGCCGCCGCTATAGCTGGGAAGATCGCTGTGATTGTCGTAGCGGGTGTAGTGCAGTTTGAATTGGGTGTCTTTGGCGCGGCCTTGCTGGATGGTGTAAACCAGGTCGAGGCTCCATGCGGACTCTTTCAGGCGCTGATTTTGGTCGTACAGGGGATTGGTGGAAGGCTTCGCGTCCCAACCGTAGGCGTACGATGTACCGACTTGCCAGCCAGGTAATTGCCAGTGTCCCAAATCGACCATCACACCGGCGAAGAGCGCTTTCTCACCGTTGGCGTTCCAGTCCGAGCGTGAATCCCACCACACATCCATGCGGCCATTCGAGCTGGCGTAAGACGGCGTCATACGTTGCAGGAAGAAGCCCTGATTACCCTCGGCTTTTACCCATGTGCCTTCCAGGCGGAAATCGAACGCGCCGAGCGTGTAGCCGAACGTCAGCGCCTGCAGCCACGCGAGGCCATCGTAAACATCGTTCACCTGGCCAACGCCGCTGTTGTCACGATCCTTCGCGCCATAAAATTGATAACTGGTGCGCAGCGGTGCATCGGCCAGCGGCAGCTGATAAGAGGCTTTGGCGAAATACTGATCCATGTAATTCGCCGCCTGGCCGTAGGCGCCTTCCAGCACCAGCGCATTTTTAAAATCGTATTTGGCACCAAAGGATTGCAGCCACGGAATCTCCGTCACGCCATCGGCTTTACGGAAGTTGTACATGTCGCGATACCACGGCGCTTTGTATTCGTCAGTCCACATCCAGGAGACGGAAAGGGCGCCGGCGTCGCTAAAATCAAAGGTGGTGCCGGCCTCAACGCCGCGATAGGTGCCGGGCAGGAAGCTCCAGTGCGGTGCCAGCAGCGTCTGCCCGGTGGGCTGCAGATAGCCTGCGCGCAGCCAGTTATCCTGCCATTTTGCCTTGATGGCGGCTTTATAGAGACTTAAGCCGCTCTTATCTCCGCTCCAGTCCTCATCCCAGCGCGTACGGGCATTGCTGAAACCAATTTCATTCGGTGCCGCCGGGCCGCCGTTGCTTAACTCCAGCGCGCCAAACGCTGCCAGATCGAGGCCGATCACCTCACCGGCGTAACCGGATGAGAAGTCGAGATTGGCATTCGCAGAGGCGTGATGCAGATTGGCATCATACTGACCGTACGAGCCTTTTTGCGGATCCATCTCTTTGCGATCGCGCTGGCGTTGCCAGTAAAACAGATTGCCAGAGAGAGTGGCGTCTTCGACAAAACCCACGGCGTGTGCGGAGGGAACCGGCACAAAAGTGCCGGCAAACAGGGCAGAGACAATGGCCGCAGAGAGCGGCGCGCGTGGAATCCGACGCATAGCAAATCCTCCGTGATGCTTCCATGAATAATTAACAAATCCGTATTGTTTCGTCATGAAACAAGTTGCCGGCGATGCTATTTTTCGCGACGCGAATTATCAATGGAATTTATTACAAAGTATGACGCAGCACGCAAAAAAGCGTCGTTTTAAGGCGTTTTATCAATAAGTTACATGAATGTGTAATTTGTTGCTTTGTGAGCCAGATTCCAGGAAAGCGGCGTTTACTTGCTTTACCCCAACTTGTTCCCTATGCTCGCCAACGTAGTTTTGACTCGGGGTGCCCCTTTAATACAGGGCTGAGATACACCCGCCGACCTGATCTGGATAATGCCAGCGTAGGGAAGTCAGATGCCTGACCGCATTCGCCTTCTTGATCGCCGGTTGGGAGCCTTATGAAACAGCCTGACCTTCTTTCCCCCGCGCAACTCGCGCACTCTCTGCAATTGCTGCGTCAGCAAGCGCCGCTGGTGCACTGCATGACCAATGACGTGGTGCAAACCTTTACTGCCAACGTGCTGCTGGCACTGCAAGCTTCGCCCGCGATGGTGATCGATCCTGAAGAAGCGGCGCAGTTTGCCGGTTTTGCCGATGCGTTGTTGATAAACGTAGGTACGCTGACGCGCGAACGTCGTGATGCGATGTGGGCGGCGGTGCAAGCGGCGCAAACCGCAGGCACGCCGTGGACGCTGGATCCGGTGGCGGTCGGCGCACTAACGCTGCGCACCGCATTCTGTCAACAGTTACTGAGCCTGCAACCGGCGGCGATTCGCGGTAACGCTTCAGAAATTCTCGCACTGGCGCAACAGGCTAGCGGCGGACGCGGTGTCGACAGTCTGCATCAGGCCGATATCGCGTTAAGCGCTGCCCAGCAGCTGGCGCGTGATTACCACACCGTTGTGGCGGTGACCGGTGAAGTGGATTATGTCACTGACGGCGTGCAGACATTCGCCATCCCCGGCGGCAGCCCGCTGATGACGCGCGTGGTTGGCACCGGCTGCGCGTTGACGGCGGTGGTTGCCGCCTGCACCAGCTTGCCGGGCGATCGCCTGCAGCATGTCGCTGCGGCCTGCCGCGTGATGTCGCTGGCGGGTGAGCAGACAGCGCGCCAGGTCGCCGGGCCAGGCAGCTTTGCCGCTGCTTTCCTCGATACGCTGTGGACGCTGGAGGTCGAGGCATGAAACGCATCAATGCATTGACCATTGCTGGCACCGATCCGAGCGGCGGCGCAGGTATTCAGGCCGACCTCAAAGCTTTCTCCGCGCTGGGCGCGTATGGCACCAGCGTCATCACCGCGCTGGTGGCGCAGAACACCTGCGGCGTGCAGTCGGTGTATCGCATCGAACCTGATTTTGTTGGCGCACAGCTCGATTCGGTGCTGAATGATGTGCGCATTGATGCTGCGAAGATAGGCATGCTGTCCGAAACCGCTATTGTCGAGGTGGTCGCCGAGCGGCTGAAACGGGCCAGCCTGCCGTTTGTGGTGCTGGATACGGTGATGATTGCCAAAAGCGGCGATGCGCTGCTGTCGCCGGATGCGGTGGCGAGCGTGCGCGAATTGCTGCTGCCGCAGGTATCGCTGATCACACCAAACCTGCCGGAAGCCGCCGCGCTGCTGGGACGCGCGATGGCGCAGGATGAGAAAACCATGTTGCAGCAGGGCGATGCGCTGCTCGATCTTGGCTGCGAAGCGGTGCTGATGAAGGGCGGACACCTTAGCGATGCCGAAAGCCCGGACTGGCTGATTACCCGCGACGGACGTCAGCGCTTTACCGCGCCGCGCGTCAATACGCGCCACACGCACGGCACCGGATGCTCGCTTTCAGCCGCGCTGGCGGCGTTGCGTCCGCGCCATGATTGCTGGGCGGCAACGGTCGCTGAAGCCAAGGCGTGGCTGCAACAGGCGCTGCTGCACGCCGATTCGCTGGAGGTCGGCAAAGGCATTGGGCCGGTGCACCATTTCCATCAATGGTGGTAGGGCGTAACGCCAGATTGCCGCTTTTTCACTGCGCATCCGTCTGAAAAATGGAGTCAGCAATTTGCCAGCCTGGCGCTTTCCGGTCCAGGCTGTTGGGGGCGAATCGGCAACGGCCGGTTCCAATCCAGCCATTTATCAGGAGCGAACATGACGGACATCGTACAGTTATTGGGCAAAGAGGCGGATAGCCTTCTTCAACATCGCTGCATGACCATTCCAGCGGATAGCCTCTATTTACCCGGCGCGGATTATGTTGATCGCGTAATGATCGACAACAATCGTTCTCCTGCCGTACTGCGCAACATGCAAACGCTGTACAACACCGGACGTTTAGCCGGCACCGGCTATTTGTCGATTTTGCCGGTCGATCAGGGCGTTGAGCACTCGGCGGGCGCATCCTTTGCGGCCAATCCAGCTTATTTTGATCCAAAAAACATTGTTGAGCTGGCGATTGAAGCCGGCTGTAACTGCGTCGCCTCTACCTACGGCGTGCTGGCTTCGGTTTCTCGCCGCTACGCGCACCGCATTCCGTTTATGGTGAAGCTAAACCACAACGAAACGCTGAGCTATCCGACGCAATACGATCAGACGTTGTACGCCAGCGTGGAACAGGCCTTTAATCTGGGCGCGGTGGCGGTTGGCGCCACCATCTACTTCGGTTCCGAACAATCACGTCGCCAGATTGAAGAGATCTCGGCGGCTTTTGAACGTGCGCACGAGCTGGGCATGGTGACGGTGCTCTGGGCCTATCTGCGTAATGATGCGTTCAAGAAAGAGGGCGTCGATTACCACGCCAGCGCCGATTTAACCGGCCAGGCCAACCATCTGGCGGCGACCATCGGTGCGGATATCGTCAAGCAGAAGATGGCGGAGAATAACGGCGGCTATAACGCGGTGAAGTTTGGTCACACCGATGAGCGCGTCTACAGCAAGCTGACTACGGAAAACCCGATAGATTTGGTGCGTTACCAGCTGGCGAACTGCTATATGGGACGCGCGGGTTTGATCAATTCCGGCGGCGCTTCTGCGGGTGAAACGGATATCGCGGAGTCGGTGCGTACGGCGGTGATCAATAAGCGTGCCGGCGGCATGGGGCTGATTCTGGGGCGCAAGGCGTTTAAGAAGACGTTGAAAGAGGGCGTGCAGCTGATTAATGCGGTGCAGGATGTGTATTTGTCGAAGGATGTGACGATTGCTTGATTGAGTGGGGTCTGTGCTCGCTGTCCCCCATCCCGGCCTTCCCCCGCGAGCGGGGGAAGGAGATGCTGCCATATGCGGCTTCAACACTTACATTTTGCAGCATCTTCCTCCCCCATTAATGGGGGAGGACCCAGGAGGGGGACCGCGAGCACTAAATCAAGGCGCCTCAAACCACTCACTATTACGCTCGGCAATCGGCGTAATGGTCAAAATCATCTCCTGCAGATGACGGCGCATTGCGCTTTCAGCTGCCTCAACATCATGCTCTTTCAACGCGTTATAGATATCTTCATGCTGCTGAATCAAACGCTCCGGCGGTGACACTTCGCTCAGGGTCAGAAAGCGCACGCGGTCCATGGTAGCTTTAATGTTCTCCACCGTTTCCCACGCCAGCAGGCAATTAATCCCTTCAGCAATTAAGCGGTGAAACTCATCGTCCAGCCCCAGGAAAGCCTGGCTGTCATGACGTTCAGCGGCGAGACGCTGCAGCTGCAGGTTATGCTCCAGTGCCATCAATCCGGTCGCACCCATCTCCTGCGCGGCGCGGCGAACCACGGCGATCTCTACCGCTTCCCGGATAAAACGACCGTCGGCCACGCGCTGAGCGGAGATTTTGCGCACGAAGGTGCCGCGCTGCGGTAGCACCTGCACCAGTCCGGCTTCCGCCAGCTTGATAAAGGCTTCACGTACCGGCTGACGTGACACGTTAAAACGCGCCGACACTTCCTTCTCCGACAGCAGCGAGCCCGGATGAATAACGCAGGTCACAATATCTTTGCGCAGATAACGATAGATCTGCTGATTTACCGGTTCGCTGGTGGTTATGGTATAGGCAGTCGACATGCAGCAATATCCGTATTACGGCTGGCATCTGCCAGCCCGTTAAGAAAGGTTCAGTCTAATCAGCACGCTGCGTCTGCGCTACACATTTGTGCAGGCGCTTAGCCTTGTGTGACGAGGCTTTGAACGGTGGCGCGCGCGCCCTGTTTAACCAGTTGCTGATAGAGTTCAGTCACGCGTGAGACAAAGGCGGGCTGCTGCTGCAGATCGTCACCGAACACGGCGTTGAGGCTGAGCAACGCCTTAACGCGTGGCGCACCGTCCTCACTGTTTGCCACAATGTCCGCCAGCTGATCTTTCAGCGGATCGCGAATCTCCATGGCCTGACCTTGCTCATCCACGCCGCTGACGTAGCGCATCCAGCCCGCCACGCCCAGCAACACGAAATCGCACGAGGTGCCATTGCGCAGATGCCAGCGCGCGCTATCCAGCAGGCGCTGCGGCAGTTTTTGTGTGCCATCGGTGGCGATTTGATAGGTACGATGTTTGATGGCGCGATTCTCGTAACGCGCAATCAGGGAATCAGCGTAGGCGTCGAGATCGACGCCTTGCGTGCGCAGCGTCGGCGCCTGATCCTGCAACATCAACGCGCGCGCCGCCGCACGATAGCTGGCATCCGCCATGCAATCGCTGATGTGTTCATAACCGGCGAGAAAACCGAGATACGCGAGGAACGAGTGGCTGCCGTTGAGCATCCGCAGCTTCATCTCTTCGAACGGCAGCACATCGCTGACCAGCTCCGCACCCGCGTTTTCCCACGCCGGACGTCCGTTAACGAAGTTATCTTCGATGACCCACTGGAAAAACGGTTCGGCTTCAACCGCCACCGGATCGCGGCTGCCCAAACGTTCCGTCAGCGTGTCGAACGCTGCATCGGTCATGGCCGGGACGATGCGATCAACCATGGTCGAAGGGAAAGTAATGTGCGCCTGGATATACTCCGCCAGCGCAGGGTTGTGGCGCGCGGCCAACTGGGTGATCACGTTGCGCGTGACATGACCGTTCTCTGGCATATTGTCGCAGGACATCACGCTAAACGGCGGCAAATTGCGTTCGCGGCGGCGGATAATGGCCGCCAGAATCAAGCCGGGCAGCGAACGTGGCTCACCAGGATGAGCGAGGTCGTGCACAATATCGGGATGATCGGGATTGAGCTTGCCGCTCGACGGCATGTAGCAATAACCTTTCTCGGTTACGGTCATCGAGACAATCGCCACGTCCGGCTGGCTCATCGCCTCGATCACCGCCTCAATGCCGTCGCCTTTGCCATGCAGCGCTTGCGTCACCACGCCAATCACCCGCGTGTGTAATCTCTCATCCGCCATTTCGGTTAGCGTGTAGAGCAGATCCTGCTGACGCAGCGCCTGAATCAGCGTGCCGCTGTTGAGATTCACTTCGCAATAGCCCCAGTCGCTGCCCTGAGCGGCCAGCTTATCGGTCGCCAGCGCCTGATGCGCGCGGTGGAAGGCACCAAAGCCGATGTGCACCATGCGGGTCTTGAGTTGGCTACGATCGTAAGCGGGGCGTTGGACATCAGCGGGGAGGCGTTCAAGCTCTAACATAGTCATTCCTTTTAGCAAATGGGGCGCTCAGCGCCCCATGAGATTTACACTGAAACCGGTTTATTGGTGGCTTTTGGTTCACGAATCACCAGCAGCACCAGCAGCGCACCGACGCCAGCCACCGCACCTGCGAGGATAAAGGCGCTGTCAAACTTACCGGAGTGCTGCACGATGAAGCCAGTCACCACCGGGCCGATCACACCGGACAAGCTACCAATCAGATGGATAAAGCCACTGATGCTGCCGACACGGCTTTTGTGCACCACGTCCTGCACAATCGCCCAGTAAATTGCGCCGGTGATGTAGAGGAAGAAGATCGAGATCGACATCATGATCACCGCCGAGTTGACCTCTTTTATCGTACCTGCCAGCGCCACGCAAATCGCCGCGGCGGTAAGTGAAACCACCAGCACAATTTTTCGTGAAAGCAGCAGCTTGCCGGTGATGTTGAAAATCTTATCGGAGATCCAACCACCCAGCGCCAGGCCCACGAAGCCAACAATCCACGGGATCATGGTGGTGATGCTCATCGCTTTGATATCGAGGCCGTGCGCCTGCACCAGATACGCCGGGAACCAGCTCAGGAAGAAGAACAGAATGTAGTTGTAGCAGAAGAAGGCAAAGGCGGTGACCAGAATGATCGGCTGGCGCAGATAAAAGCCTAAACCATGCGCGGCGCCGCTTGAGTCGATCACGTCGGCCGGTTCTTCGGCTTTCAGTTTTTCTACTAAGGCGCGCTCTTCTGCCGAGACGCGCTTACTTTTCGCCGGATTATCTGACGCGAAGAAGAACCACAGCGCCAGCCAGACGAAGCCAATCGCGGCGATCACTACAAACGCCGGACGCCAGCCGAACGACAGCGCCAGATAGCCAACAATCGGACCGGCAACCGCGCCACCCAGCGGTGAACCCGAGCTGAGTAAGCCCATTGCGGTGGCGGCCTGTTTTTTCGGGAACCAGCCGTTAATGGCTTTGTTCGCTGAGGCAGAGATGGGGCCTTCCGCCATGCCAAACAGCACGCGCAGAATCATCATCGACCAGAAGCCAGTCGCCATCGCGGTCAGGCCGCAGAACAGCGACCACATGCCAACGGCGGTGCCGAGCACGATGGTCGGGCCAAATTTATCCGTCGCCAGCCCACCGATGAAGTTAAACAGGGCATAACCGAAGAAGAAGCTGCCGAAAATCATGCCGAACTGCTCGGCGTTGATCATCAGGTCTTTTTCCACCAGCGGTACCGTCAGAGAGAGGGCGATACGATCAAGGTAGTTGATCATAAACACCAGGAACAACAGCAGTACGAGGGTCCAGCGCAGGTTCTTAAACATAGAAACTCCGTCATCGTCATTTTTTATAGTAATAATGCCGGCGGGTAAGGGACCGGCATGGGGACACCTGGTGTGCGGGTTAACTTAACCCATTTGTAGGATCACTTTGCAGCAGGTGCGGGGATCTTTTTCGAACAGCGTCATGGCTTGCTCAACGTCTGCCAGCGGGAAATAGTGCGTCACCAGTTTCTCCGGCTGGATCTGGCCTTGCTCAATCCACTCAATCACCTGCGGGAAGCGATTGCTGTTGAGACGCGAGGTGAACAGCGACAGCTCTTTGCTGGTGAGACTTTGCTGCGTGATGCTGCACGGCTCGCCAGAAAAACCCAGCAGGCCGATACGCGCCGCCGGTGAGGCGAGGGCGGCGGCTTCTGCCAGGATCGAAGGATGGCAGGCGGCGTCGATAATCAGCGTTGGTTGCACGCCTTCCAGCTGCGCGGCGAGCGGAATTTCGCTGTTGTTGAACACCTGATCGGCACCGTTTTCCTGCGCCAGCGCCAGCCGTTCTGGCAGACGATCAACCACCAATACCTGTTCAACGCCATACACGCCTTTCAGCACCTGAATGGCGGTAAGGCCCATTGGCCCGGCACCGTAAATCAGTGCCACATCGTTTGGTTGTGGTTTGAGGAAGGCGGTGATATTGGCCGCGATGGTGAAAGGTTCGACCATGCTGGCGAGTTTGTCGGGAACGCTATCCGGCAGGCGGAAGGCGTTTTTTGCTGGCGCCACGGCATATTCGCTAAAGCCACCGTCGCGGTGCACGCCAATCACCTGCAACTCTTTGCAGACGTTTGGGCGACCAATCGAGCAGGGATAGCAGTGACCGCAGCTGACCACCGGATCGACCGCCACGCGTTCGCCAATGCGGCTGGCGGCAACGTCATCGCCAACCGCATCAATCAGGCCAAAGAATTCGTGACCAATCACGCGTGGATATTTAGCGAAAGGATTGTGACCGTGCCAGATATGCACATCGGAACCGCAGATGCTGGCAAATTTCACCTTCACGCGTACTTCACCTGCAGCGGGTTGCGGCAGCGGACGCTCTGCCAATACCAGTTCGCCCGGTTGCTCAATCACTACACTTTTCATCATTTACTCCTTGCTGGCTGCCACCTTCAGTGGCTCAACCGGCTTTAACGGGAATGCAATGATGAAAAAATACGCGCACAAATACTACCATACAAGTCGGCGTTACAGAGTTGTGAACAGAATCACAGGGCGCGTGGCTGCCCTCACCCCAACCCTCTCCCAAAGGAGAGGAAGCCGATCGGCGTACGCATAAAGGAATGTTGCATTGGACTGTTCCCTCTCCCGCTGGGAGAGGGCTAGGGTGAGGGAAAAAGCGCACCCAAATCGCAGACATAAAAAAAGCAGCCTTGTAGGCTGCTCTTTTTAAGAATTTGGCTCCTCTGACTGGACTCGAACCAGTGACATACGGATTAACAGTCCGCCGTTCTACCGACTGAACTACAGAGGAATCGTTTGAACGGGGCGCATATTATCGAGCGGACCTCGCCTTGTCAAAACACTTTTTCACAATTCGGTCTGACTGCTGAATAAAGCGTCAATTGCACGCTCGGCATCAACTCAGCGCCGCAAAATCGCCGCTGACGGCAGCTTTTTTGTGACGATGATCACCATCTCTATGCAAAATTACATTCTGATTTGTCGATTTTGTCAGATACCTCGCATGCATGATCACAGATATTTCATTTCGCCGTTGTCGGGGCAAAAAGCGAAACATATATTCCAGATCAACTCTTAAGCGAATGCGGGAATAGTCATGAACAAAGTCAGAATCGGAATGATTGGTAGTGGTTACATCGGTCGTTGTCACGCGATTGCTTACGCTCAGGCACCTACGGTTTTTGCCCTGAAAGGCGAGATCGTGCGTGAGATGCTGGCGGAAGTGAATCCTGAGCTGGCAGCGAAACAGGCGGCAACCTTTGGATTTGCCCGTTCAACTGGCGACTGGCATGAGCTGGTGCGCGATCCTAACATCGATGTGGTTGATATCTGCGCGCCGAACTTCCTGCATAAAGAGATGGCGCTGGAAGCGATTCGCAACGGCAAACACGTTTACTCGGAGAAACCGCTATCGCTATCAGTGGCCGATGCGGAAGAGATGGTACAAGCGGCGCAGCAGGCCGGCGTTAAAACGCTGGTCGGCTTTAACTACATGAAAAACCCCACCAGCCAACTGGCGCGCGAGATTATCGCGCGTGGTGAAATCGGCGATGTGGTGCACTTCTACGGCACGCACAATGAAGATTATCTGGCACGGCCGGAAACGCCGCTCGATTGGCACTGCCAGAAAGCGTTGGCCGGATTAGGCGCGCTTGGCGACCTCGCTGCGCATATTGTGAATATGGCGCACTATCTGGTCGGTGATATTGAAGAAGTCAGCGGCGATATGATGACGGTGATTAAAGAGCGTCCGGATCCGAAGGATGCTTCACGCCTGCTGCCGGTGGAAAACGAAGATCAGGCCAGCGCCTTGCTGCGCTTTAAAAACGGTGCGCACGGCGTGTTTGAAACCTCGCGTATCGCCTGCGGCAGCAAAATGGGCCTGACCTATGTGGTCACCGGTACCAAAGGCACGCTGCGTTATACCCAGGAACGTATGGCCGAGTTGGAGCTGTATATTCACGATGAACCGGCAGGCCGCCAGGGTTTCAAAACCATTTTGACCGGTCCGGCGCATCCGGATTACGCCAATTTCTGCGTCTCTGCCGGGCACGGCATCGGTTTCAACGATCAGAAAACCGTCGAGATTCGCGATTTAATCAATGGCATTGCCGCTGGCGATCGCATGTGGCCAGATTTCGCCGAAGGATTGCAGGTGCAGAAGGTGCTGGAAGCTGTTGCGGTTTCCGCACTGGAACGCCGCTGGATGAAAGTGTAATTACAGTTAACTGAACAACATCGTAGCGGCGCAATGTATTGCGCGCCGTTGAAAGCGCGCCGCTACGGTAATGTGCATTAAGCAAGTAACGGGCATTGCGGCGGCAAACGGCAGCTCAGTGCGCCCGCCATCACTTCAATCTCAAACTCACTTCCCGTCAGCGGTTCGCCATCCAGATTAAACGTCATCTCATGGGGTGAACGGATGGTGAGCGACTGCAGCTGCGCCGTGACGATATTCGGATTTTCATCATCACGCGTCAGCGAATGCAGCAACGTTGGCAGCAGCTCTTGCGCGGTGACGATGCTGAGGTTGAGCTGTCCATCATTGATAAGTGCATCCGGGCAGAGCTTTTGTCCGCCGCCGGCCTGACGTCCATTGCCGATGCCAATTACCAGCGCATCGCCTTGCCAGTTAAAGCCGGGGCCGCTGATTTCACAGCGATCCGGTTTCAGCGCATCGACGCGCATCAAACCATGAATAAAGTACGACACGCCGCCGAGTGCCGATTTCAGCTTTTCAGGCGTTTCGGTGGTGATGCGTGTACCAAATCCGCCGGTCGCCATATTGATAAAGTAGCGATCGCCGTTCACGCGCGCCAAATCGATAGCCGTGGCTTTTCCCACCAGCGCGAGACGTAAAGCCGGTTCCATCCCTTCAGGAATACCGACGCTGGTGGCGAAATCATTGGCGGTGCCGAGCGGTAAAATGCCCAGCGCCGGACGCTGCTGCTCGGGTAATCCCGCCAGCGCGGTCGCGATCTCATTAATGGTGCCATCACCGCCGCCAGCCACCACGGTTTCTGCCTGCAAAGCGACCGCTTCTTGTACATAACGATCGCCATCACCTTTTTCCCAGGTGACGCGCACCGCCAGATTAAAGCCTTCATCACGCAGCGTATTCACCGCAGCGCGCAAATCTTCATTACCTGCGCCTTTCCCGTTGAGGATCAGCAGCGTCAGCGGTTTGTTTTGCATTATCAGTTCCTTGATGCTAGAGACAGAGCACTGGTTATAGCATAGCTGGGGAGAGAACTTTATCGGCGGGCGACGAAAAAATCGGTGGGCGATTAAAAAAGAAAACCCGCACGGGGGAGCCGGGCGGGTGAATGAGGTGGTTCCTGGTACTACCTGCTTTTATTCTTACTCGTTAGCAGCAGGCGAGATTCTAAAGCGAGGCGAAGAAAGGGTCTGTGATCCTACTCTAACTTCGCCATTTTCTTTTCTTTATGTGCGATTTTTCCCGTGAGGATCGTAGGTGCTGTTGCCATCGGTGAAGTTACGCAGCAGCAGGGCGAAGGCGAGGTTGACCGATTTCGGGACCGGGATCCACACGCGGTGTCCATCGCCTGGCGCCACGTCCACCGCCGATCCTTTATCGTTCTGCATGGTTTCCAGCGTGCAATTAAGGTTGCCTTCGGGCGTCATGATCTCGACAGAATCCCCGAGCATAAACTTATTCTTCACCGCAATTTGCGCCCAGTCGCCGCGACGTTCGCCGGTGAATTCGCCGACAAACTGCTGGCGCTCGGAGATGGAGAAACCTTGCTGGTAGTTCTGATAGCTGTCATGGGTATGACGACGCAGAAAGCCTTCGGTGTAACCGCGATGCGCCAAACCTTCCAGCGTCTCCAGCAGCGCTGGATCGAAGGGTTTACCCGCAGCGGCATCGTCAATGGCACGGCGATAAACCTGTGCGGTACGCGCGCAGTAGTAGAAGGATTTAGTGCGGCCTTCGATTTTCAGCGAGTGAACACCCATTTGGCTTAGGCGTTCAACGTGCGCCACCGCGCGCAGATCTTTAGAGTTCATGATGTAGGTGCCGTGTTCATCTTCGAAGGCGCTCATCACCTCACCCGGCTTCATCTTCTCTTCCAGCAGGAACACGCGGTCGGTGGTGGCGCCGACGCCCAAAGTCGGCTCCTGCACCTTAACCGGCTCATGGAAACCGACGATATTGCCCATCTCATCCTGCTTGCCTTCTTCCACTTTGTATTCCCAGCGGCAGGCATTGGTGCAGGTCCCTTGATTAGGATCGCGTTTGTTGAGGTAGCCCGAGAGCAGGCAGCGGCCGGAGTAAGCCATGCACAGCGCGCCGTGCACGAAGATCTCAATCTCCATTTCCGGCACCTGCTGACGGATTTCTGCAATCTCATCCAGCGATAGCTCGCGTGAAAGAATCACGCGCGTCAGCCCCATCTGCTGCCAGAATTTCACCGTGGCCCAGTTGACCGCGTTGGCCTGCACCGACAGATGAATCGACATCTGCGGAAAGGCTTCACGCACCAGCATAATCAAGCCGGGATCGGACATGATCAGCGCGTCCGGCTGCATGGCAATGACCGGCGTCAGATCGCGGATAAAGGTTTTCAGTTTGGCGTTGTGCGGGGCGATGTTGACCACCACGTAGAATTTCTTACCGAGCGCATGGGCTTCATTGATGCCCTGCGCCAGAATCTCGTGGGTGAATTCGTTGTTGCGCACGCGCAGGCTGTAGCGCGGTTGGCCAGCGTAGACGGCATCAGCGCCGTAGGCAAAGGCATAGCGCATATTCTTCAGCGATCCCGCTGGAGAAAGCAGTTCAGGTTTTAACATGGATTTTCTCACTGATGTCAGGTCAGCATGCCATCGTGGATGGCAGGTGCAGCGGCCGCATTATACGGCCCTGCAAAAGGTGGGGAATTGTAGGCAGGCCCGCACCCGATGTAAATTGACCTGGATCAATGTAAGCCGTTGCAGGCTACAGCAAGCGGCAGACGTCCGCTTCCCAGCGATACCCCATGCCGTACACCGCGCGGATAAACGGCTGTTCCGCATCGAGGCTTTCCAGCTTGCGGCGCAGGTTTTTGATGTGACTGTCGATAGTGCGATCGGTGACTACGCGGTAATCGTCGTAGAGATGATTGAGCAACTGCTCGCGCGAGAACACTTTTCCCGGCTCCAGCGCCAGCGTTTTCAGCAGACGAAATTCGGCGGGCGTCAGCTCCAGTTGTTGTTCACGCCAGCTGGCCTGAAAGCGGCTCTCATCAATATGCAGAGGCGATTCCTGCTGCGCCTCTTCCGGCGAACGTTTGACGCGGCGCAAAATGGTTTTGACGCGCGCCACCACTTCACGCGGGCTGAACGGCTTGCAGATATAGTCATCCGCGCCGATTTCCAGCCCCAGCAGGCGATCAATCTCCTCGGTGCGCGCGGTCACCATGATGATCGGCAGTTCCGAGAAACGGCGAATTTCGCGGCACAGCGTTAAGCCGTCGCGGCCGGGCAGCATCAAATCCAGCAGCATCAGGTCCGGCGGCGTGTGCTGAACATAGCTCAACACCGCGTTACCGTCGGCAATGTGGTGCGTGCGATAGTTGGACGCCTGCAGATAATCAATCATCAGCTGCGCCAGTTTGGGTTCATCTTCTACAACAAGGATCAGAGGGTCGCTATTTTCCGGGCTCATAAGTGGCGTCTAGTGAGGAACATACGGCAAGTTTAGCGTGATTTGCAGTCCACCTAAATCAGAGTGATCCGCACTGATGCTGCCGTCATGCGCTTCCACGATATTTTTACAGATCGCCAGGCCAAGCCCAGAGCCGCCGCTGGCGCGATTGCGTGAACTTTCTGCGCGGAAAAATCGTTCAAATAATTGTGCCTGATGGGCCGGATCTACGCCCGGCGCGCTGTCCGCAAACCGCAGCTGCCAGTTTTCGCCCGCCAGCTGCATCGAGAGCTGCACCGCGCCACCGCTGTCGGTGTAACGCAGGCTGTTTTCCAGCAAATTGGTGAACAGCTGCATCAGGCGATCGGGATCGCCAAAGCTCTCCGCCTGCGCGGGTAACGCCAGATTAAGAGCTAAGCCGCGGCTGCGATAACGTTCGCCGAAGCTGCCGGCCACCACTTCCAGCAGAGTGACCAGGTCAACCGGCTGCTTGCGATAGGCGAGGGCGCCCGCGTCAGATAATGACAGCTGATGCAGATCCTCCACCAGTTTGGTCAGTACCACCACTTCGCTTTGTAGCGAGCTGATGGCTTCCGGCGTCAGCTTGCGCACGCCATCCTGCATCGCTTCCAGCTCACCACGCAGAATCGCCAGCGGCGTGCGCAGTTCATGGGAGATGTCGGCCATAAAGGCGCGGCGGTTGCTTTCGTTCTTTTCCAGCGAACTGGCAAGCTGGTTGAAGTCGCGGCCCAGTTGGCCGAGTTCATCGCTGCTGCCGACTTCCACGCGGGTAGCGAAATTGCCCGCCGCCAAATGGTGCGTGCCATCCACCAGCCGTTTTACCGGTGCCAGTAAACCGCGCGCCAGCAGCCAGGTGACCAGCGCGGCGAGTAACCCGGTCAGCGCCACAATCATCCAACTGGTGCGCCGCTGTTGCTGATCAAAGTTGATGTCGGTGCTGCGCGTCAGACGTTCAGCCGGTGAGGCAATCACCCAGCCAACAATTTTGCCGTTGCTGGTGGTGATATTGCGCCTTGTGCCTTCCGGCGGCACCGGCTGGCGCGGCCCTGACAGCACTTTGTATTGCTGGTCGATAATCCAGAACTGCGTGCGCCAGCCGTGCGGCGGTAACTGATTCACGCTGCCCGGATTCTGCTCCAGCGAGCGCAAAATAGAAAAAATCAGCTTGTCATTGCTGCGCAGAAAATCCCAGCTACCGTGCTGTTCATACTGATCGGCCAGCGCATCGCTCAGCAGGGTTAAGCGCTGCTCGTTGCCTTTTTTGATGTAATCCACAAAGCCGTGCTCAAAGCTGAGCCGCACGCCCCAATGCATGGTGATGATCACCAGCATGCAGGTGGAAAAAATCGCCGCAAACAGCTTGGCACCAATGCCCCATTTTACCGGCCGCTTCATCCTTTGCTCCTGCCTCTAAGGTCAACGTTTTTACTGACATCCTTCGGTACGCGCCAGAACACCAACGCCGGCAGCGCAATCATCAGCGCCATGCACAGATAGGTGTAAATGAAGGTTTGATGCGCCGCCGCGCTGTCGGTTACCACGCCGTGGCCAAATGCGCCCAGCAGCAAACCGGCCACGGTGACGCCAATACTCATCGACAGCTGCATGATCATCGACAACAACGAGTTGCCGCTGGAAGCCAGATCGTCCGGCAGCTCTTTCAGCGTCAGCGTGTTCATCGAAGAGAAGCGGATGGCGTTGACCATGCCCTGCAGTAATAACACCACCGGCAGTAGCCAAATCCATCCCAGCAGCGCCACCAGCGGGAACAGCAGCACCACCAGCGCCAGCGCCAGGGTCGCGCCGACCAGCGCATTGCGATAGCCGAACAGGTTGACGATGCGCACCACCACGCGCTTAGTGCCCATGTTGCCGAGCACCATTGGAATCATCATCAATCCTGCGTGGAATGGGCTGTAGCCGAGGCCGACCTGCAGGAAAATGGGCGTCATAAACGGCAGCATGCCGCTACCGATGCGGCCGGTAAAACTGCCGAACAGGCCAATCGAATAGATGCGGTTATCAAACAGTTTCAGGCTGAACAGCGCGTTATCGTTGTTGCGGCCGTGCATCAGGTAGAACAGCAGCGAAAACACCCCAACCAGAATCAGTAAGCCGAGCAACAGCGGCGATCCGCCGGCGCTGCGCTGACCATCCAGCGCCAGCGTTAAGGTCGCCATGCCGACGGCCAGCAGCACAAAACCGAGGAAATCGAAGCGCCGCGTCTGCATGGTGTAATTCGGCATCAGCGTCAGCGTGGCAATCGCACCAATGATGCCAACCGGAATGTTGATCAGGAAAATCCAGTGCCAGCTGGCGTACTCCACCAGAATCCCGCCCAGCGCCGGGCCGAGCAGCGGACCAATTTGTCCCGGCGTGGTGACGAAGGTCATCGCCGACATATATTGCTCGCGCGGCACAATTTTCATCACCGTTAAGCGGCCAACCGGCACCATCATCGCGCCACCAATGCCTTGCACCACGCGCGCCATAATCAGCTCATCGAGCGTGGCGGAGAAGGCGCACAGCAGCGAGCCGATGCTGAACAGCACAATCGCGCAGAAGAAGATATTGCGCACGCCAAAACGGTCCGCCAGCCAGCCGCTGATCGGCAACGTAATCGCCACGGTCAGCACATAAGAGACGATCACCGAGTGCATATTCAGCGGGCTGACGTTGAGATCGCGCGCCATCGACGGGATCGCGGTATTGACGATGGTGGTATCCAGCGCCTGCATAAAGAAGCCAAACGCGACGATCCACAGCTGCCAGCGCACGGTGGCGTTTTGAGGTGACATGCAGGTACCCGTTAAGTCAGATCCAGTTTTCGCAGATCAGCCCATTCACGCGTGAAAACTCACGCAAATTGTTCGATACCAACGTCAGGGCGGCACTGCGGGCATGAGCGGCGATATGAAGATCGTTCAGGCCGATAGGCGTGCCATTTTTCTCAAGCTCTGCGCGGATAGCGCCATAGTGGAAAGCGGCTTTGGCATCGTAATTCAGCACATCAAGGCGTGAGACAAAATCTTCAACGATGCGTAAGTTCCGCTCTGGAAAGGCGCTCTTTTCTGAGCCATGAAACAGCTCCGCCAGGGTGATCGTCGAGATAACCATCCGGCCGACATTGGCGTTGAAACGTTCGAGCACCTCAATCGGCCGCCGCTTGATGACGTAGATAACAATATTGGTATCCAGCATGTAGCGATGCATTAAAACGCTTCCCGCTCAGATTGTTCCTGCGAAGCACGCTCATCCATAAAATCATCGCTCACCGTCGGACCGTCGAGGAAAAAACTGTCCCAGGCGTTCTCTATGGGCGTGAGGATGCGCTCCTTGCCAATCGCTCTGACGGTGACGTTTTTCACATCATCAGGAAAACGAACGTCTGCTGGAATGCGAACGTTTTGCGTCCTGTTGCTGGTAAACACGGTACCTTGTGACATATAAACCTCCACAGTAATGAATGGGTTAAAGTTTACGCTCTTCATGCTACATAGCAAGCGTATGTAGCAAGTCATTCAGCTATCAGTTGAACCTTTGTCTTACGCCGCCGCAGCTTATCCATCATCAAATAGACCACCGGCGTGGTGTAGAGCGTCAGCAGCTGGCTCATTACCAAACCCCCGGCGATGGTGATGCCGAGCGGCTGACGCAGCTCCGCGCCGTCACCGCTGGTCAGCACCAGCGGCAGTGCGCCAAACAGTGCGGCGAGCGTGGTCATCAGAATCGGGCGGAAACGCAGCTGGCACGCCTGGAAAATCGCATCGCGCGGCGACAGATTGCCGTTGCGCTCGGCATCCAGCGCAAAGTCGACCATCATGATGGCGTTCTTCTTCACGATACCGATCAGCAGCAAAATGCCGATCAGCGCAATCAGGCTGAACGGCGTGTTGAACAGCTCCAGCGCCAGCAGCGCGCCGACGCCCGCCGACGGCAGCGTGGAGAGAATGGTCAGCGGATGCACGTAGCTCTCATACAGAATGCCCAGCACGATATACACCGCCGCAATCGCCGCCAGCATCAGGTAGAGCTGATTGGATTGCGACTGCTGGAACACCTGCGCGGTGCCGGCAAAGCTGCCGCGCACGCTGGAAGGCACGCCAAGCGCGGTGATGGTGCGGTCAATAGCTTCAGACGCCTGCGACAGCGATACGCCTTCCGGCAGGTTGAAGGAAACGGTGGATGCCGCCGACAAGCCTTCGTGGTTCACCGACAGCGGCGCGTTGGCCGGTTGCCATTTGGCAAACCAGCTCAGCGGAATCGCTTTGCCGTCGCTGTTAATCACAAACATCTGATCGAGTGAACTGATGTCCTGGGTGTAGCGCGGATCAACTTCCATCACCACTTTGTACTGATTAAGCGGCTGATAAATGGTGGAGATCTGGCGCTGACCAAAGGCGTTATTCAGCAGGGCATTAGCGGCAGAGACATCAATGCCGAGCCGCGCCATGCTTTCACGGTCGTAGGTCAGATTCATTTCGCTGCCGTTGTCCTGCTGATCCGAGTTGACGTCCGCCAGCTCGGGCAGGGCGGCGAACGCCTGACGGATTTTCGGCTCCCATTCGCGCAAATCATTCAGGTTATCCGACAGCAAACTGTACTGATAGCTGGCGTTGGACTCACGTCCGCCAATGCGAATGTCCTGCACCGCGTTGAGATAGAGATTGGCACCGGGCTCTTTCGCCAGCTTGATACGCAGCCGGGCAATCACTTCCTGCGCGCTTTCGCTGCGCTCGGAGAGCGGCTTGAGCGAGACGAACATCGAACCGCTGTTGGTACGTGAACCGCCGGTAAAGCCGGTGACGTTATCCACTGCCGGATCGGCTTTGATGATGTTCATGAAATCCTGCAGCTTGCCGCGCATCGCCTGGAACGAAATGCTCTGATCCGCCGAGATAAATCCTTGTAAGCGGCCGGTATCCTGTTCCGGCATAAAGGTTTTCGGGATCGAGATGAACAGCCAAACGGTGAGCGCCACGGTGCCGAGCAGCAACATCAGCACCCAAATGGCGTGATTCAGCACCCAACCCAATGAGCGCGCGTAGCCGTTTTGCACCTTCATCAGCAGCTTGCCGAAACCGCGGATGCGTGGCTGGCTGCGCTTGACCTGCGGCTTCAGCAGATAGGCGCACATCATCGGCGTCAGCGTGACCGAGATAAACAGCGAGATCAGAATCGCCACCGACAGCGTAATGGCGAACTCCGAGAAGAAGCGACCAATAATGCCGCCAATCATCAGCAGCGGCAGGAACACGGCAATCAGCGACAGGCTCATCGACAGCACGGTAAAACCGACCTCGCGCACGCCGGTCAGCGCCGCCTGCAGCGGTTTCATGCCCGCTTCGACGTGGCGCGCAATGTTCTCCAGCACCACAATGGCGTCATCGACAACAAAACCGGTGGCGATGGTCAACGCCATCAGCGACAGGTTATTCAGGCTGAAGCCACACAGATACATGGCGGCGAAGGTGCCAATCAATGAAACTGGCACCGCAGCGGCGGGAATCAGCGTGGCGCGCCAGTCACGCAGGAAGGCAAACACCACCAGAATCACCAGCGCGACGGCGATGATCAGCGACTGCTCCACTTCATGCAGCGAGGCGCGAATCGTTGGCGAACGGTCCTGCGCAATTTGCAGATCGATGGCGGCGGGGATCACGTCGTGCAGTTCCGGCAATTCGCCACGAATGCGATCGACGGTATCGATGATGTTGGCTTCCGGCGATTTACGCACCACCAGCAGCACCGCCGCTTTACCGTTGGTCATCCCGGCGTTGCGCACATCCTGCACCGAATCCTGCACGTTAGCGACATCGCTGAGGCGCACCGCCGCACCGTTGTTGTAATGCACCACCAGCGGCTGATATTCGCTGGCGGTTTGCAATTCTCCGTTGGTACGTAACTGCCAGCGCTGCTGCACATCGTCAATCGCGCCCTGCGGACGGCGCTGGTTGGCGTTGCTGATGGCGGTGCGCACCGCATCCAGTGATACGCCCTGGTTGAACAGCGCCTGCGGATTGAGTTCAACGCGCACCGCCGGCAGCGAACTGCCGCCGACTGTCACATCGCCCACGCCCTCAATCTGCGACAGTTTCTGCGCCAGTTGCGTTGAGGCGTAATCATACAGCTGACCGGGATTATAAATGTCTGAGGTCAGCGTCAGGATCATGATTGGCGCATCGGAAGGGTTGGCTTTGCGATAGCTGGGACGACTCGGCATGCCGGTTGGCAGCAGGCTTTGTGCGGCGTTGATCGCCGCCTGCACATCGCGCGCCGCACCGTTGATGTCGCGATCAAAATCGAACACCAGAATGATGCGCGTGCTGCCTAGCGAGCTGGTGGAGGTCATTTCGCTGACGCCCGCGATGCGCCCCAGCGAGCGCTCCAACGGCGTTGCCACCGATGCCGCCATGGTTTCCGGCGACGCACCGGGCAGCGAAGCCGAAATCAAAATCACCGGGAAATCCAGCTGTGGCAGCGGCGCCACCGGCAGCAGACGGAAGCCGAGAATACCGGCCAGCGCAATCGCCAGCGTCAGCAAAGTGGTGGCGACCGGACGATGGATAAACAGCGCGAAAAACTTCACGACTGCGCCTCCGGGCGCTTAAAGCGACGGCGCGTGGCGTGCGACAGGCGATCAAACAGCAGATAGATCACTGGCGTGGTGAACAGCGTCAGCACCTGGCTCACCACCAAACCGCCCACCATGGCGATGCCCAGCGGACGACGCAACTCCGCGCCAACGCCGGTGCTCAGCATCAGCGGCAGTGCACCGAGCAGTGCCGCCAATGTAGTCATCAGAATTGGGCGGAAACGCAGCAAGCACGCCTGATAAATCGCCTCGCGCGGCGGCATGCCTTGCTCACGTTCCGCTGCCAGCGCGAAGTCGATCATCATGATGGCGTTTTTCTTCACGATACCGATCAGCAAAATAATGCCGATAATGGCGATGATATCCAGCTCATTACCGCTCAGCATCAGCGCCAGCAGCGCGCCGACACCGGCGGTGGGCAGCGTCGAGAGAATGGTGATGGGATGGATAAAGCTCTCATACAACACGCCGAGCACGATATACATCGCCACCACCGCCGCCACAATCAGCCACACGGTGCTGGACAGCGCCGCTTCAAAGGCCAGCGTGCTGCCCTGGAACTGCGTCATCATTTCGGCGGGCATGCCCACCTGATCTTCCGCTGCGCTCACCGCTTTCACCGCATCGCCCAACGAATACCCTTCCGCGACATCAAACGAGAAGGTCGCCGACGGGAACTGGTCGAGATGGTTGATGCTGAGCGCGGCGTGGCGCTGCTCAATCTGCGCGATGGCGCTAAGCGGCACGCTGCCGCCGTCGCTGCTGGTCAAGCGAATGCCGTCCAGACTCGCCAGTCCTGGCGTGGCGTCGCTGTTCTGCTCCAGCACCACGCGATACTGATTAGCCTGGGTGTAAATGGTGGAGATTAGGCGCTGGCCAAAGGCGTTATACAGCGCGTTATCCACGTCGGCCATGCTGATGCCGAGGCGGCTGGCGCTGTCACGATCGACTCTTACAAAGGCTTCCAGACCTTGATCCTGCCAGTCGCTGCTGACGTCGCTCAGTTGTGGCAGCGTGTTAAGTTGCGCCAGCAGTTTCGGCACCCACAAACTCAGCGACTCCAGCGAACCCGATTGCAGCGTGAACTGGTACGGCGTGCGGCTCGCCTGGGTATCAATGGTCAAATCCTGCACCGGCTGCAGCCACAGGGAAATGCCGGGCACTTTGGCTAACGCCTGTTGCAGACGCTGCTGCACAGCCGGAATGCGATCGTTACGCTCATCCAGCGGCTTCAGGTTGATTTGCAGGCGCGCGCTGTTGAGCGCGGCGTTGGTGCCATCGACGCCGACAAACGAGGTCATGCTCTGCACCGCCGGATCTTTCATGATGATCGAGGCGACATCGCGCGTGCGCTCTGCCATGTTGGCGTAAGAGACCGACTGCGGCGCCTGCAAGGTGCCCTGAATAATGCTGTTATCCTGCTGCGGGAAGAAGCCTTTGGGGATCACGATCCACAGCAACACGGTGATCAGCAAGGTGCCGAGCGCTACCGATAAGGTGATCCACGGATGCAGCAGCACGCGCGTTAAGCCGCGTCCGTAACGGGCAATAATGCGGTCAAACATCGCTTCGCTGGCCCGCGAGAAGCGGTTCTGCTTGCGCAGCGATTCGGCGCTTAACATGCGGGCGCACATCATCGGCGTCAGCGTCAGCGACACCACGGCGGAGATCAAAATCGCCACCGCCAGCGTCACGGCGAATTCGCGGAACAGGCGGCCAATCACATCGCCCATAAACAGCAGCGGAATGAGCACCGCAATCAGCGAGAAGGTGAGGGAGATAATGGTGAAGCCAATCTCGCCCGCGCCTTTCAGCGCCGCCGTCAGCGGCTTTTCGCCTTTTTCGATATAGCGCGAGATGTTCTCGATCACCACGATGGCGTCATCAACCACAAAACCGGTGGCGATGGTCAGCGCCATCAGCGTCAGGTTGTTGATCGAGAAGCCCAGGAAATACATCGCGGCAAAGGTGCCGACCAGCGACAACGGCACGGCGACGGCGGGAATGAGGGTCGCCGGAACGTTACGCAGGAACAGGTAGATGATCATCACCACCAAACCCATCGCCAGCATCAGTTCGTGCTGGGTATCGCTGACCGACGCGCGGATGTTGGTGGTGCGGTCGGTAAGCAGTTTCACCTCCACCGATTTCGGCAGCGTGGCGGTTAATCCGGGCAGCATGGCGCGAATATTATCGGCGGTGGCGATGATGTTAGCGCCGGGCTGGCGCTGCACGTTCAGCACAATCGCCTGCTGACGGTTCGCCCAGGCGCCCAGCCAGCTGTTTTCGGCACCTTGTTCGATTGTCGCCACATCGCCCAGTCGCACCGGCGCGCCGTTGTTATAGCTGATGATCAGCTTGCGATAGTCTTCCGCCGAGGTCATCTGATCGTTAGCCGACAGCGTAATTGAGCGCGTTGGGCCGTCGAGGCTGCCTTTCGCCGAATTGACGTTAGCGTTAGTAATGGCGGTGCGCACCGATTCGCTGGTCAGGCCGAGCGCGGCCAGCGCCTGGGTGTTCATCTTCACGCGCACCGCAGGACGTTGCCCGCCCGACAGCGTGACTAAACCCACGCCCGAAACCTGAGAAATCTTCTGCGCCACGCGTGTTTCCACCATATCCTGCACCTGCGTGAGCGGCATGCTGGTGGTGGTGACGGCGAGCGTCATGATCGGCGGGTCGGCCGGATTTACTTTGCTGTAGACCGGTGGATTTGGCAGATCGCTCGGCAGCAGATTGGTGGCGGAGTTGATCGCTGCCTGCACTTCCTGCTCGGCAACATCCAGTGGCAGCGTCAGCTGAAACTGCAATGTCACTACCGACGCGCCGCCCGAACTCTGCGACGCCATCTGCTTCAGGCCAGACATCTGGCCAAACTGGCGTTCCAGCGGCGCGGTAATGGAAGAGGTCACCACATCGGGAGAAGCGCCGGGATAGAGCGTAACCACCTGAATAGTCGGATAATCGACTTCAGGTAACGCGGAGACCGGCAGAAAACGGTAGCCGAGCACGCCGGCTAACAGAATGGCGATCATTAGCAGCGTGGTGGCGACCGGGCGCAGAATAAACAGGCGCGAAGGTCCACCGCTGCTGTCAGGAGGCATCACCTGCATTATTGACGCTCTCCGCGTGCGGGCTGCGCAGCGCGCGTGCTGTGGGTCGCGGCGCTTTGCGGTGCCACCACTTCAACGGTGGCACCTTCCGTCAGGCGATCGAGCCCGTCGGTCACCACGCGTTCGCCTGCTTCGAGGCCCGCGCTGATCACCACTTTCTGGCTGTCCTGTAACCCAGCGGTGACGCGTTTTTTGCTCACTTTGTTATCACTGTTGACCACCCAGACAAAGTGACCGTCGTTGCTCATCTGCAACGCGGCGGTGGGGATCACCACCGCATCCTGCAAGGTGTCCACTTTCAGACGCGCATTGACAAACTGATTAGGGAACAGCGTGTCATCTTCGTTGCTGAAGCGTGCTTTGAGTTTGATGGTGCCGGTGGTGGCATCAATCTGGTTATCGAGGCTCAACAGCTTGCCGCTGGTCAGCAGCGTTTTGTTGCTGCGATCCCAGGCTTCGACGATCAGCGGCTGTCCGCTTTTCTGCGCTTTGAGGATTTGGCTGATGTTGTTCTCGGCGACGCTGAACACCACGTCAATGGGGTGCGTTTCGGTGATCACCACCAATCCGGTGGTATCGCCGGAGGTGATGTAGTTGCCGACATCCACCTGCTTCAAGCCGACGCGTCCACCAATCGGCGCAGTAATGCGGCTGTAGGTGAGATTAAGCTGGGCGCTGGCGACGTTGCCTTCATCAGCTTTAAGGGTGCCGAGCGTTTCGCTCACCAGCGAACGTTGCGTATCGAGTTCCTGCTGCGATACCAGCGAGGTTTTCGCCAGTTTTTCATAGCGACTGAGATCGCGGCGCGCGTTGGCAAGCGTAGCCTGGTCTTTTGCCAGTTGGCCCTGCGCCTGAGTTAATGCCACCTGATAAGGGCGTGGGTCGATTTCCGCCAGCAGCGCGCCAGCGGCCACTTGCTCTCCTTCCTGGAAGTGCAGCGCCATCAATTGGCCGTCAACGCGGCTGCGCACCGTAACGGTGTTGGCGGCGGTCACGGTGCCAAGGCCACTGAGGA
The DNA here is from genome assembly GCF_054903455.1 of Pantoea sp. y20. Classification (NCBI taxonomy): domain Bacteria; kingdom Pseudomonadati; phylum Pseudomonadota; class Gammaproteobacteria; order Enterobacterales; family Erwiniaceae; genus Pantoea; species Pantoea sp. y20. The sequence goes on along the minus strand of NZ_CM142816.1, from coordinate 2,737,069 downwards.
AATACGGCACGCTTTGGGTGGTGGCAGCGGCGGCTTGCACTGGCGCTAAGGGGCGTTTGCCACCTGCGCCGCGACCACGCTGCTGCTGACCTTCGGCCTGCGGCTGTTTATTCGGTTCCGCTGGATGCTGCCACCAATAATATCCGCCCGCCAGCACGGCAATCACGGCTACGGCCAGTAAGCTTGTTTTAATTCGACGGTTCATCAAGGCGTGTGCTCTCCAGCATTTTTCGTTTTCCCCAATGCGAAATATAAAAATAGCCATTTCGCAAACGAATGATTGTAGTCGCCCGGACCGGGCAAAAATTGAAGGAAATAAGAATATCGCCCCATTGAAGGTAAGTATTCATATTCTGTAAATATTCTGCCAGCAATAGGCATAAGCGCGGCAATTTCCTTTGCTAAGCTCAATACAGACCTGTCTCGTTTGAATAAGGAGAACAAAATGAGTCAACAGAAACTCCGCCAGCTCGGCGACAGCGGTATTGAAGTTCCCCGTCTCACCTTTGGCGGCAATGTGTTTGGCTGGACGGTGGATGAGAAAACCTCATTTTCCCTGCTTGATGCGCTGGTGGAGAAGGGCTTGTTCTTCATCGATACCGCCGACGTTTATTCGCGCTGGGCGCCGGGTAACGAAGGTGGCGAATCGGAAACCATCATCGGTAAATGGCTGAAGAAAAGCGGCAAGCGCGACAGCATCGTGCTGGCAACCAAAGTTGGCATGGAGCTGTCGCCGGAGAAAACCGGCCTCAAACCGGCTTACATTCGTCAGGCGGTAGAAGATTCGCTGCGCCGCCTGCAAACCGACGTCATCGATCTTTATCAGGCGCACCGCGATGATGACGCGACGCCGCTGCTGGACACGCTGAAAGCCTTTGATTCGCTGATCAAAGAGGGCAAAGTGCGTGCCATTGGCGCGTCTAACTACAACGCTAAACGTCTGCAGGAAGCGCTGGACGTGAGCAAGCAACATGGCCTGGCGCGCTATGAAACCCTGCAGCCGGAATACAATCTCTACGATCGCCAGGAGTATGAAAGCGGTCTGGAGCAGGTTGCGGTGAAAAATGGCCTCGGCGTGATTAACTACTATTCGCTGGCCAGCGGCTTCCTCAGCGGTAAGTACAAAAAGCCAGAGGATGCCAGCAAAAGTCAGCGCGGGCAGGGCATCGTCGACAAGTACCTGAATGAACGCGGTAAGCGCATTGTTGAAGCGCTGGAAGATGTCGCCGCCTCGCACGATGTGTCGGCAACGCAGGTGGCGCTGGCGTGGCAGATTGCCCGTCCGAGCATTACCGCCCCGATTGTCAGCGCCACGTCGCTGGAGCAGTTGGATGAGTTGGTGAAAGCCACCCAGCTCGAGCTCAGCAAGCAAGAGATCGAAGAGCTGGCGAGCGCCAGCAAACTGTAAGGTTTTCAGGGACGCTGCGGCGTCCCGCTATTTTCCAGCTCTGCCTCACAAAAAATGCCATTTCCCACAAAAGATTTTCAATCATCGACAGACGTCACAATTGCGCTAACGCACTATCATCCTGCGGTAAACTGCGCACATATTTGCAAAAACTGACAAATCCTCAGCACTATCCTCTGTTCGATCCATTCCAGTAACTTCATATAAGAATAACCATCATGAACAGAAAAGAAGCAGTGCAGCATTTACCCCGCCTGGCAGCGGGAACTCTGATGTTTGCGATGCTGAGTGCATCTGCGCTGGCCGCTGATGCTTTCAGTTACGACTCTCCCTATATGTTTGGTGATTGGGGCGGTTACCGAACGCAGCTGGAAAATGACGGCATAAAATTCGACGTTAACTACACCATGGAAAGCGGCTCCAATCTGGCGGGCGGCGCCGATACCAACACCTCAATGCGCTACAGCGATCAGTGGGCGTTTGGCGCTAACTTCGACCTGGAAAAACTGCTCAACTGGCAGGATGCGCAATTCCAGATGACGATTACCGATCGTAATGGTCAGAACATTTCCGACCAGGTCGCCGATCGTCGCACCGGCATGTTGTCCTCCACTCAGGAAGTGTACGGACGCGGCCAAACCTGGCGTTTAACCCAGTTCTGGTTAAGCAAAGGTCTGTTCGATAACACCGTGAACCTGAAAGCCGGTCGCGTTACCGTCGGTGAAGATTTCGATAACTTTGACAGTAAGTTCCAGAACCTGGCGTTCGGTAGCGGCCAGGCCGGTAACTGGCGTGGCGATCGCTGGTTCAACTGGCCGGTGTCCCAATGGGGCGGCCGCGTGAAGGTGAATATCACACCTGAGGTGTTCTTCCAGGTGGGCTTCTATAACCAGAACCGCGCCAACTACGATCGCGGCGACGGCTTCCGTCTCGATACCAGCAACTCCGAAGGCAATCTGGTGCCGGTAGAGTTGGGCTGGAAACCGACGTTAGGCGCCGACAAGCTGCCGGGTAATTACCGTATCGGCTATTACTACTCTTCGGCTAACGGCGACAACTACGGCAGCTGGCGCGATGGGGCTTATCAAAGCCAGGATCACGCATACGGTGGCTACGTGCTGTTGCAACAGCAGCTGACCGCGCAGGGCGGCGATGCCAGCCGTGGTTTGGGCGTCACCGTTCAAGCGGTGATGAACGACCATAAAACCTCGAAAACGGATAACTATCAGTCGGTGAGCTTCACCTGGAAAGGGCCGTTTGATGCGCGTCCGCAGGATGAGATTGGTGTGGGTGCGGCACGTATTCACGTTAACAGCGCTTACACGCGTTCGCAGCGTGAGCAGAACAACGCGAACGGTGAGACCGACTTCAATAGCCCAACCTATCTGCCGATTCAGGATGGATCAGAGTATAACTATGAGATCTACTACAACGCGCAGCTGACCAAATGGCTGCAATTGCGTCCGAACCTGCAATATGTGGTGGCGCCGGGGGCGGTAAGTGAAGTGAAAGATGCGTTTGTGGGTGGGATCAGTGCGAACGTGAATTTCTAATCTGGCAGAATGTGTGACTTTGCCCTCTCCCTTTGGGAGAGGGCAGGGAGAGGGAATTATCTGAACATCACTTCGGCCCAGCGGGCGAGGCCGGCGGTCACCGAGGCGAAGTCATCGCCGCTGGCGATAGGCGTATCGGGCAGCGCCTGTTGTAGCGCCGCGCGCAACACCGGAGAACGTGCGCTACCGCCGGTGAGATAAATCACTTCCGGCTTGGTTTCGCAGGTGGCGAGCGCCAGATGCACTTGCTCCAGAATGCGTTCCAGCGGTTGATTAATCGCTTCTTCCAGCTGCGCAGCGCTGATTTGCGCCTGCAATTGCGCGGCGATAAACGCCAGCGAGGCATCGGTCTCTTTCACCTCCGACAGCGCAATCTTGCTCTCTTCCGCCGCACGCACCAGACGATAGCTCAGCTTCTGCTGCCACACTTTCAGCAGGTGCGCCACTTTGTCGCTGTGTTCAGCATCGCGGATCAAATCGCGCAGCAGTTTGCCGCTGGCCGCGGAATAGAAGTCGCTTTGTGCCGGAACGTCGTTGATCGCCACCGCATTCCACCACGGCAGCGCGGGCAGCGCGGTGCCTTTTTGCGTATTGCCACCGAGCCCCAGCAGCGGCATCAGGGTTTTAAACGCCAGCATAATGTCGAGATCGTTTCCGCCCACGCGGCATCCGCTGTGGCCAAGTAAACTTTCACGGCGATCGGTTTTATGACGCCATTCCGGCCCCATCAGCAGCATCGAGCAGTCGGTGGTGCCGCCGCCGATATCGACGACTAATACGCGCGTCTCTTTCTGCAGCGTGGCTTCGAAATCGAGGCCCGCCGCCACCGGCTCAAACTGGAACTCCACATCACGAAAACCGGCGCGCTGTGCCGCACGCAGCAGAATGCCTTGCGCCTGCTGGTTAGCCTCTTCGCCGCCTAAACCCTGGAAGTTAATCGGGCGGCCAATCACCGCTTGCTCAATCGGGCGATCGAGCTGGGTTTCGCCTTGCTGACGAATGTGCAGCATCATCGCGCACACCAAATCTTCAAAGAAGGCGATCTGCTGTGGCTTCAGGCCGTTAGCGCCGAGGAAGGATTTCGGTGACTTCACGAACCACACTTCTTCGGGATCGACCATATATTGCTGCAGCGCGGTCAAACCGAACTGCACGCTGCCTGGCGTGACGTCGATATCTTCTTCGCGGTTATAGCGCAGCGCACGCTGCAATAAGGCGGTGCCTTCGCTGTCGGGCGTTGGCACCTGATGATGGCGATGCAGCCATTCGCTGATCGCTTCACGCGTTGGCGCGCAAATCATGGAGGGAAGCAAGCGCTGACCATTCTCCAGTGTCAGCAGGCGCGGCGTGCCATTATCGCTGACCGCAATTGAGCAGTTTGCTGTGCCGTAATCGAATCCGATAAACATATTTATCCCCCATGCCGGAAAAAAGGGGGCGACTTTAGCGCAGCCAGCACGGGCTGGCAATGGGCAGACGTGGCAGATTACATCTGCACTTCCTGATAAACGTGATACTGACCACGGCCCGCGTGTTTTGCGCTGTAACAGGCGACATCGGCCTGTGACATCACCACATTGCTGATGCAGTTACGTTGATCAATTTGCGTGATGCCGGCACTCGCGCCGACGTGATAAGTCTGCTCCTGCCACATAAAGCGATATTCGCTCACGGCGGTGACGATACGCTGCACCACGTCGCGCACCTGATCCACTTCGCAATTCGGCATTAGCACGCCAAATTCGTCGCCGCCCAAACGCGCCAGCATATCGCTGCTGCGCAGATGATGCGGCATCAGCTCTGCCAGTTCGCGCAGCAGCGCATCACCGGCGGCATGCCCGGCGGTATCGTTCACCGCCTTGAATTTATCCAGATCGATAAATACCAAGACGTGATGGGTGTGGTTGGCCGCCGCATCGTTCACCAACTGCTTCAAACGCTGCTCGAAGCTGTGGCGATTTGGCAGGCGCGTCAGCATATCGTGTGAAGCGCTGTAGCTCAGGCGCTTCATCACCTTGCGCGATTCACTGACGTCCTGAATAACCATCACCGCGCCGATGCTGGCGCCGGTCAGGGTTTTCAGCGGCGTGATGCTGTAGTGGATCTCCACGCGCGTGCCGTCTGGTGTATGCAGCACCAGCTCTTCATCGAGTTCGGGAGAGATTTTTTCGTCCGGCAGCTGGCACAACAGCAAATTATCGACGCGCGGGCCGCTCGCGCCGCGCGTGATGTTAAGCAGTTCGGTAATGGGTACGCCTGCGGCTTTTTCCTGTGGCCAGCCGCTCAGCGTTTCGGCCACCGGATTCATAAAGGTGACGCGCATTTCATCATCGGTACTGATCACCGCTTCACCGATGGAATCGAGGGTGATCGCCATGCGCTCTTTTTCCTGGAACAGCGCTTCATTCAGCGCGCGCAGCGGCGTGATGTCCTGACAGATGCCGAGCATACGTTCAATCTGACCATCCTGACTCAGAATGCGGTTGGCCTCAGAGCGCACGTAGCGCGGGCCTTCCGGTAAATTAATCCGGTATTCCAGCTGGAAAGCGCTGCGGCGTTCGATGGCCTGCTGCACCGCAAGCGTGGCGGTTTCCCGCTCGGCCGGATCAAGCAGATGCACCCACAGATCGTAGGTGGGCGTCTGGTGCGGACTTAAGCCAAATAGCTCATACATGCGCTTGTCCCACAACATCTCGCCGGTCAGCAGATTCCACTCCCAGACGCCAATGCCGCCAGCTTCATTGGCCAGCGTGATGCGCTCCATCAAGCGTCGATTAATCTGCTCACTCTGCTTCAATTCGGAGATATCGATAATCTGCGCGATGAAGTAGTGCGGCTGTTGCGCGGCGTCGCGCACCATCGATACCGTCAGGCGCGCCCAGACGATTTCGCCATCCTTGCGGAAATAGCGCTTCTCCATGGTGTAGGTCATGATTTCACCCGCCACCAATCGCTCCAGCTGCTGTAAATCGTTGTTGAGATCGTCGGGATGGGTGATTTGCTGGAAGGTGAGCTTTTTCAGCTCATCGGCCGGGAAACCCAGCGTCTGGCACAGCGAATGATTGACCTGCTGCCAACCGCCATTCGGCGAAACCAGCGCCATGCCAATCGCGGAGTATTCCATAGCGTTACGGAAGCGGGTTTCACTCTCGCTGATATGATGCTTCTCGCGCTGGAAGGCATCCATCACCAGCGCCATCACGTGGCTCGGCAGCAGCACCAACAGAAATGGCAGCCATGTGCTGACCTGGCCGAGCAGCATGCCGTTTTGCGCCAGGTTGACCCAGTTAAAGGCCAGCAGAATCGAGATGAAACTGGCGTTGAGGAAGAACAGCAGAAACGCTTCGAACTTGGGTAGCCGCACCGAGCACCAAAAAAGAATCACCACAATAAAAGTGAAGGGCCACGGCAGAAAACGCAGCGACAAATAGCTGGCGAGCAGCGTGACAAGCAGCGTCAGGCCGGTTTCCAACTGACGGCCTGGCGTCAAAATCTGGCGCAGCGGTTTATTTGGCCACAGCAATAACACCGGGCCAAACGCCAGCACGCCGATCACCTCAGAAATCACCCACGTCGAGAAGAAGGGCAGTGACGCATTGCTGCCCACATGCAGCATCCACAATGCCACGACGCCACCTAACAGCGGCGCAATCAGGCCGGCGCACAGGGCAAAGCGCACCCAGTCGAGTAAAGAATTGAGCGGGGCGCGGCGATCGAGCAGCGCGCGCAGCATCACGCCGCCCAGAATCGCCTGCACCATATTTAAGATGGCGAACTTAATGTTGCTGAGCGCGGGGCCAATAATGATCAGATTGGCTAACGCGGTACCCAGTACGCAGGCAAGCAGCAGCAAGGGAACGTGTTTGGAGTGGGCGCGAAACACGATCACCGTCATCAGCGCGGTGGAGTACCAAAGCGGCGAAATACGGCCACTGACAACAATCAGTTCCAGGCAAAATAGCGTCAGTAGAAAAGTGAGCCCGCCAATGAACAAGGCATTGAGCCAGGTTCGCTGTGGCCTTTCCTGTGAAGTTAGTATCTCGAGGGTCATGCAAGAATCCAGCAGCGCGCACCTGATTCACGATGGAAAATGCGCCAATCAATCACTATTTTGCATGCTAGCACATCTGTTTGAGATGTCTGCGGGGAATTCGACTTTAGTCGTTATTCACTGAATTGATTGGCCCTTTGCGCGCAAAGGGCCAAACGGGATTAGCGAAAAAGATCGGCGCGGGTAAACGGCTTTTCTAAGCCGGCAAGATTGGCAGAGAAGCGTTCGAGGAACTGTTGCGTGGTGGCGACGCGGCCGTGGCTCAGCAGCAACAGCGGCACCAGCAGCGCGACGCCAATCTGCGGCAGGCTAAAGCCCTTTAGTGAAGTGCGGCGCTGCGTCAGCAGGAATGCGGTGCTAAGCGTAAAGCCGAGCATCAGGCCCGCCAGCACTTCGCTTTTGGAATGCGCGTGGATGACCAGGCGCGACAGGCCAACCATCAGCGGGATCAGATAGCCGATGCCAATGGTAAACAGGCGCCAGCGCGGCGACCAGCGGCCGGAGATCAGCCACATCATCACCGGCCAGAGCGTGGCCGACATCGCGCTGTGGCCGCTGAAGCCGGTAAAGTTGAATCGGGCGCTACCAATGCCAAAGCCGAGAAACAGGATTTTCGAGACGCTCACCACCAGGCCAGCCAGACCAAACGCCAGCACCCAATACCAGACGGTTTGGCGGTTGTCGCTTTTCCATGGCAAGACCAGCGCGATGATCACCGCGGTCGGGATCAGCAACATGCTGTCGCCAAAATAGGTCAGGGTTTTCCAGCTCATACTTTTCCTTGCGGCTATATTCGGAGTGCCAACGCCGGCTGCAGTGTTGGCAGATCAACAGTGTATCGATTAAGCGTCTGGCTGCAAAAGGGGATATTCTGAAAAGCCGTTGGCCCATTTCTCTGGCATCAACCCGGTGAAATACCTATAATTGCCGCCAACTAACCCTCTCATTCGGCCCGTTGCAGCTTCGGCTTAGGCAGGCTCCAGTTATCAGGTCTTAAAAAAGTATGACTGACAAGTCTCATCAGTGCGTGATCGTTGGCATCGCAGGTGCATCCGCATCCGGAAAAAGTCTTATCGCCAGCACGCTCTATCGTGAAATCCGTGACCAGGTCGGTGACGAGCATATCGGTGTGATCCCCGAAGATGCCTACTATAAAGATCAGAGCCACCTCACCATGGAAGAGAGGGTCAAAACCAACTATGACCATCCGAGTGCGATGGATCATGATCTGTTGTTGCAGCACCTGCGCGCGCTTAAAGCTGGTCAGGAAATTGAGTTGCCGGTTTACAGCTATGTTGAGCACACCCGCACCAGCGACTGTATTCATCTCAAATCGAAAAAAGTCATCATTCTCGAAGGCATCTTGCTGTTAACCGATGCGCGCTTGCGTCAGGAGATGAATTTCTCCATCTTCGTCGATACACCGCTGGATATCTGTTTGATGCGCCGCATGAAGCGCGATGTGAATGAGCGCGGTCGCTCCATGGATTCGGTGATGAGCCAGTATCAGAAGACCGTGCGTCCGATGTTCCTGCAATTTATTGAACCTTCCAAGCAGTACGCTGACATCATTGTGCCGCGCGGCGGAAAAAACCGTATCGCCATTGATATCCTCAAGGCCAAGATTAATCAGTATCTTTGACGACATGGCGTCCGCCCCGGCGTGACGCGCTGTCGTAGCCATTCGCTACACTTAATTCATGGAGTACCTGCGATGAGATTATGCGATCGCGATATTGAAGCCTGGCTGGACAACGGAAAGTTGGCGATTGAGCCGCGCCCGCCAGTGGAACGCATCAACGGCGCCACGGTGGATGTGCGCCTCGGCAATCAGTTCCGCACTTTTAGCGGTCATACGGCGGCGTTTATTGATTTGAGTGGTCCAAAGCATGAAGTCAGTGCCGCACTGGACCGTGTGATGAGCGACGAGATTGTGCTGCCGGAAGGCGAAGCCTTTTTCCTGCATCCTGGCGAGCTGGCGCTGGCGGTGACGCTGGAATCGGTCACCATTCCTGACGATCTGGTCGGCTGGCTGGATGGCCGCTCGTCGCTGGCACGCCTGGGTTTAATGGTGCACGTCACGGCGCACCGTATCGATCCGGGCTGGCAAGGCCGCATCGTGCTGGAGTTCTATAATTCAGGCAAACTGCCGCTGGCGCTGCGTCCAGGTATGTTAATTGGTGCATTGAGCTTTGAGCCGCTGTCGGGCCCAGCTGCGCGACCGTATAACCGTCGCGAAGATGCCAAATATCGTGGTCAGCAGGGCGCGGATGCCAGCCGCATCGACAAAGACTGACTATCAGTAAGTGGCCGGGGTGAGCGAGTGCAGCCAACGCTGCTGCAACGTGAAGTATGAAGGCAATGAGGATGTGATGAGAAGAGTGATAACAACGCTGGCCATCCTGTTAGTGGTGGTGGTAGCGGGCATGACGGCATTGGTGTTGCTGGTCAATCCCAACGACTTTCGCACCTACATGGTAAAGCAGGTAGAACAGCGCAGTGGTTATCAGCTTCAGGTAGGCGGCGATCTGCGCTGGCACGTCTGGCCGCAGCTTAGCATTCTCGCCGGACGCATGAGTCTGACCGCGCCGGGTGCGACGCAGCCGATGGTCACCGCCGATAATATGCGCCTGGATGTCCATCTCTGGCCGCTGTTGTCGCATCAGCTGAGCGTCAGCCAGGTGATGCTGAAAAACGCCATCATCCGCGTCACGCCAGACAGCGCCGCACAAAAGCCGAGCGGCGCGCCAGTAGGCCCGGGTGATGCCGAGCCAGTGAGCAGCAGCGATAACGGCTGGTCATTCACGATTGGCAAACTGCGTCTTGCCGACAGCCTGCTGATTTGGCAGCAGCCCGGCGGCGACGAATATAATTTCCGCGACCTCAATCTCAACCTCGATCAGGATGCCAGCAAGCAGGCCAGCATCAATCTGGCTACCCGGATTTCGCGTAATCAGCGCAATGTTAGCGTCAATCTCAAAGGGCAGATGAATGTGGCTCAATATCCACATCGTCTGGTCGGACAGCTGGATGAGTTGAATTACGCCATCGACGGCGCCAATCTGCCGACGCAGGGCATCAAAGGCACCTTGAGCGGTCAGGGCGAATGGAACGGTGACAATCAGCGTTTCTCCCTACAGAAGATGCAGCTCACCGCCAATGACAGCGCACTGGATGGCAGCGCCGAGGGGCGTCTGGCGCTGCCGCAGCAGCTTAATCTGGCGCTACACGCCACCCGTTTAGACATCGACGCGTTGATGGCGAATGCACCGGTGACGGATAGCAGCGCGCCGCAGCGAGCCAATGTGGTGAGCACGCCAGTGATTGCTGAACCGCGAATGCGTGATAACAGCAACTCGCCGCTGAATCAGCTGGATTTGACGCTCAATCTCACCGCCGATAGCAGCGTGTGGCGCGGCCTGACGCTGACCAACTTGCAGATCGATGCCAGCAATCAGCAAGGTTTGATGACGCTAAGTAAGCTGCAAGGCAAATTTGGCGAAGGCCATTTCTCCGTTCCTGGTTCGGTGGATATCCGCAAACCGGTGACGCAAGTGGCATTCCAGCCTGAGCTGGATAACATTGCCATTGCGCCGCTGCTGAAAGCATTAGAACTGCCAGAAACGCTGCAAGGCACGGTTTCACTGCAAGGCGATGTGAGCGGCGCTGGATTGAGCATTGAAGAGGCAAAACGTAACTGGCAGGGCAGTGCGGATCTGGAAGCCACTAATTTGCAGCTTTCGCAGCTGAATCTGCAGCAGATGGTGCGCCGTGCGGTGGCGCGCGTCAGTAATCGTGTCACCAACGATCAACCCGACGATCAGGGCATTCAGCAGTTGAGTGGGCGCGTGAGTCTCAAGCAAGGCATCTTCAGCCTGCCGGATCTGCAGGGCGGCAACAGTCGTCTGGCGGTGCAGACCAAAGGCAATGTCGATATGGTTAAACAGCAGCTCGACGTCACCATTAATATGATGCTGCGCGGCTGGCAGGGCGACGATAAATTAGCCGCGCTGCTGAATCAGCAAACTATTCCGCTGCGCATGTACGGCGGCTGGAATAATCTGCAGTACTCGTTGCCGGTGGATGATGTGGTGCGTCAGCAACTGCAAAGCGAAGCGAAGTCGCGGCTCAATCAGTGGCTGGATCGCCAACAACCGGCGAAGCAGCCGTAGGGGCGCCATTTATGGCGCAATGCCGCTCAGTTAAGCGCCGTCTCAAATCACCGCACATTCCGTAGCGGCGCGATTTATCGCGCAAAGAATTGCGCCGCTACAATGTGTGCTCTCAATAATTATGGTTTTCATGTTTTAACTGACGAGCATTACGCCATTTATGGCGACCGGGTTAATTACGGTGCTATCGGCACTATTTCCACTTTCTGCACGCGGTGATTTTCTACCTGCAACGTTCGCAGCAGATAATCACCGATCTGTAACTCTTCGCCTTCCTGCGGCACATGTTGCAGGCTGTCCATCAGTAATCCCGCCAGCGTGTGGTAATTGCGCTTTTCATCAAGTGGCAGCTGCACGTAGACGGCTAAATCCTCTAACGGCATATGACCATTCGCCACCCAACCGCCGTCGGGCAGCACTTGAATATCATAGCGCGCATCGATTTTTTCCCCTTCATTCGGCAGATTGCCGGCGATGGTTTCCATCAGGTCGCTCAGCGTGACCACGCCTTCCACCGAACCAAACTCATCCACCACAAAGGCGAAGTGGGTGCGCGCGTTGCGGAACTGTTCCAGCGCCTGTAATAAGGTGACGCGCTCAGGAAAGATCAACGGCTGGCGAATCAGCGAGCGTAAATCCAGTGATTTGCTGTGCAACGACTGATGCAGGAGATCAATCACGTGCACCACACCGAGCGGGTCGCGGCCCTGTTCGGTCACCAGAATACGCGTGTGTTGATTGCGATCGAGCTTCGCCATAATCTCCGCCGGATCTTCGGTGAGGTCGATATGCTCGACGTCGTGGCGCGACGTCATGATGCTATTAATCTGGCGCTGACCCAGCTCCAGTACGCGCGCAATCATGCGCCGTTCCTGACGGTTAAATAGTGCGCCTTCTTCGCTATCGCTTACCAGTGACGCGGTATCGGCGTCCAGTTCCGCACGCTGCGCCTCGCCGCGCAGAATGCGCAAAACGGCTTCTGACGTGCGCTGACGCAGTGGACGGCCGGCAGTGAGAAAGCGGCGGCGATTGAACATCGCCAACTGATTGAGTATCTCAATGACGATAGAGAAACCAATCGCCGCGTAAAGATACCCTTTCGGAATAATGAAGCCTAACCCCTCGGCCACCAGGCTGAAGCCGATCATGAGCAGGAAGCTCAGACAGAGAATCACGATGGTTGGATGGCCGTTAACGAAACGCGTCAGTGGCTTACTCGCCAGCAGCATCAGCAGAATCGCCACCGTTACAGCCGCCATCATCACCGGCAGCTCGTTGACCATGCCAACGGCGGTAATCACCGAGTCCAGCGAGAAGATGGCGTCCAGCACCACTATTTGCGCCACCACCGGCCAGAATTTAGCACCGTTCTTATTTTGACCAGTTTCCTCGTCAGCGCCTTCCAGGCGACTGTTTAACTCGGTGGTGGCCTTATAAAGAAGAAAGAAACCACCGCACAGCAGCAGCAGATCGCGGGCGCTGAAGTCGTGGTGCAACAGAGTAAACAGCGGTTGTGTCAGGGTTACCAGCCAGGAAAGTGAGGCGAGCAGCACTAAACGCGACACCAGCGCGAGAAGCAGGCCGATAATGCGCGCACGGTCGCGTTCCTTCGGCGGCAGCTTTTCGACGAGGATGGCAATGAAAACGAGGTTATCAATGCCCAACACCAGCTCCAGAACGATTAGCGTTACTAATCCTGCCCAGAGCGACGGATCAATGATCCACTCCAACATGTGTTAATCACCTTAATGTCTGTGTTATGCGCTTAATCTGATGATAGTGAAACGGCGTTAAGCCTGTAAATAGCCGCTGACTCGGTCAATTGGCGGGTCAGCTACGAGAGAAGAATATCGCTGATTGCCGATTTGCACCGATAAGATGAAAGTATGGATAAAGATTGCACCTGAATGAAAGAGACAATTATTTTTTTTCAGCAGATAACCACGTGCATTTTTAATGCAGTCTATTGCGTGGTTGAGTATCGAATTAATCTGAATTTTGCAGGGGAATGGCCTGAAAGGGCTGGCATCAATACTTATCGCTGGTAGTCTTTTTCCTAAAATAGTGCAGGGAACACGGGGCCTACTTGTAAACAAGCCAGTAATAACTAGTATAGCAACGTGTTAGTAAATGTCTGCGCCAAAGTTGTTTATAGCGTGCTCCTTAGCCTCTTAATGTTGCGAACTGTGATCGCACGCGGACCACGGCCAGTAATTAGCGCAAAAATGCCGCATAAAACAAGTTGTAATTAGGATGAAAGCGGTATTGGCAGCGACAGCCAAGGGCGGTAGCGTGTCTGAAGCGCCTTTCTCTTGGTTTAATGGTCTGCCACTGTGGTAAGGGAAGTCGGACTAATCTGTTGGTATTAATCACAATTCTCTTGCTTACTATTGTGAGAATTGATTTGGCCTCAGAGAATTTACCGCAGATTGCCTCAACAAATGCAGTGAATATTTCGCTCATTTATCAGACAGCGTTGAGGCATTAGGGATTAAAGAAATAATATAAAAGAGTTAACTATGCGCGATAACGAAATTACATATAAAAGTCTTCTGACAAAAATTTTACTGGCGTGCTCGGATTTAATTTGTTTCAACGCAGCATTATTTATTGCGATGGCATTGATTAATTCGTTTACCCATTCTCCACTGGCAGATATATCTGAAAAATACCTGCATTTAAAAATTGCTACGCACATTGCGCTTTCCGTTATTTGCGTGGGCTGGTTCTGGGTTCGCCTGCGTCATTATACCTATCGCAAGCCATTCTGGTTCGAGCTCAAAGAGATCTTTCGTACCATTCTTATTTTCTCTGTCATCGATTTGTCAATTTCAGCCCTTTCACAGTGGCAAATGTCGCGCTTTGTCTGGGTAGCGACCTGGGTTCTGGCGTTGATTATGATTCCTTTAGCGCGCGCCATCTCTAAGCGTGTGCTGAATCATTATGGCATGTGGAAGAAGCAAACCATCATCATCGGCAGCAGCCGCAATGCCCAGGAAGCCTGGCAGGCGCTGCAGAGCGAAGAGGTGATGGGCTTCGATGTTATCGCCTTCTTCGATGTCGATAAGAGCAGCCCACAGGCCAGCATCTCAGGCGTGCCTGTGCTGCATAATGAACAAGAGTTGTGGCAGCTGACCAACAGCGAAACCCAATTCATCGTGGCGGTTGAGTTCGAACAGAGCCAGCACCGCGACCACTGGCTGAAAACCCTGGCGATGCACAATTGCCGCTCGGTTTCTGTTATTCCAACACTGCGCGGTGTACCGCTGTACGGCACCGACATGGCTTACATCTTTAGCCATGAAGTGATGATTCTGCGTGTGAATAACAATCTGGCCAAGCGCACGTCACGTTTCCTTAAGCGTGCATTCGATATCGTCGGCGCGCTGAGCATTATCCTCGCGCTGTCCCCGGCGTTGCTGGTCCTTGGATTTATGGTTGGCCGCGATGGCGGACCACCGATTTACGGTCATGAACGTGTGGGCTTAGGCGGCCGTAAGTTCAAATGCCTGAAATTCCGCTCAATGGTGATTAACTCGAAAGAGGTGCTGGAAGAGGTACTGCGTACCGATCCTGTTGCCCGCGCCGAGTGGGATAAAGATTTCAAACTGAAGAACGATCCGCGCATCACCAAAGTCGGCCATTTCATCCGTAAAACCAGTCTGGATGAGCTGCCGCAGCTGTGGAACGTGGTACGTGGCGATATGAGCCTGGTGGGGCCGCGCCCGGTGATTGAAGATGAGCTCTGCCGTTATGCCGGTGATGTCGATTATTACCTGATGGCGAAACCAGGCATGACGGGATTGTGGCAGGTTAGCGGTCGTAACGACGTTGACTATGAAACACGCGTCTATTTCGACTCGTGGTATGTCAAGAACTGGTCGCTGTGGAATGACATCGCGATTCTGTTTAAGACGGTTGGCGTAGTGCTGAAACGCGACGGCGCCTATTGATAGACAGCGAAGCCGGGGAGGGCATGAAGCTTCCCGGTTGAAAACTGCGGGTGCTGGGTGTGTCGTTATTAGACAGCTGCACTGATTGAGTCTGTATAACCATTTTAATTGATGTCGTCTTTAGACTCGGTGACAACATAAAACCAAGGGAGCGCATAATAATGACCCACAGTTTCAGTGTTTAACCCGTCACATTCCATTTTTGTAAGACGCTACACAGCGGGCGATTTCGCCTCTATCAATCAATAACTGATAGCGAAGAATCAGATGATAATGAAAATTAAATTGATACCTTTACTGGTATCCGCGACTTTTCTCTCCGGATGCACCATTGAGCCGGGTTCTCACCTTTCCACCAGTGGAAAAGATGTCATAGAGCAACAGGATAGCAACTATGACATCGACAAATATGTCAACGTCTTCCCGCTGACGCCGCGTCTGGTTGAACAGATGCGTCCGAAGCCGTTAGTCGCGCAGGCTAACCCGATGCTGCAAAATGAAATTCAGAGCTACGAATACCGTATCGGTGTCGGCGACGTGCTTAACGTCACCGTCTGGGATCACCCAGAGTTGACCACACCTGCCGGTCAGTACCGTAGCGCCAGCGACACCGGTAACTGGGTACAGGCAGATGGCACCATTTTCTACCCGTACATCGGTAAAGTGCGCGTAGCAGGCCGAACGGTTACCGAGATCCGCAGCGAAGTGGCGCGTCGTCTGGCGCAATACATCGAAAGTCCGCAGGTTGACGTTAACGTCGCCTCGTTCCGTTCGCAGAAAGCGTACGTGACCGGTTCGGTCACCACCTCCGGACAACAGGCGATCACTAACGTGCCGCTGACCGTGCTGGATGCCGTCAACGCCGCCGGCGGTTTAGCGGCTGACGCTGACTGGCGCAACGTGGTGCTGACGCACAACGGCAAAGAACAACGTCTCTCGTTGCAGGCGCTGATGCAAAACGGCGACCTGAGCCAAAACCATCTGCTCTATCCGGGCGACATCCTTTACGTGCCACGTAAC
Source organism: Pantoea sp. y20 (assembly GCF_054903455.1). Classification (NCBI taxonomy): domain Bacteria; kingdom Pseudomonadati; phylum Pseudomonadota; class Gammaproteobacteria; order Enterobacterales; family Erwiniaceae; genus Pantoea; species Pantoea sp. y20. The sequence continues at coordinate 2,720,912 of NZ_CM142816.1, read as the reverse complement.
GACGATCTCAAAGTCTTCGTGATGGGTGAAGTGAAGCAGCAGTCAACGCTGAAGATGGACCGCAGCGGCATGACGCTGGCCGAAGCACTGGGCAATTCGCAGGGTATGGATCAGACCACCTCTGATGCTACCGGCGTGTTCGTGATTCGTCCGATTCGCGGCGCCAACCGCACCAAGATCGCCAACATCTACCAGTTGAATACCAAAGATGCGGCATCGATGGTGATGGGCACCGAATTCCAACTGGAGCCGTACGACATCGTCTATGTCACCGCGACACCAATCACCCGTTGGAACCGTGTGATTTCGGGCCTGCTGCCGACCATCGTAGGTATTGACGATGCCAGCTCCTCGGCCCTTCGTTTCCGTAACTGGTCGAACTAAGGGTTCGCCATGATTAAGTCCGTGTTAGTCGTCTGCGTCGGCAATATCTGCCGCTCCCCCACCGGGGAGCGTCTGTTCAAACGCGCGCTACCAAACATCAGGATTGCCTCCGCAGGGCTCAGCGCGCTGCAAGGCTATCCGGCGGACCAGAAAGCCCTGGCTGTGGCCGCCGAACACGGCGTGTCGCTGGAAGGGCATCAGGCTCAGCAGTTAACGGCCAGCATGTGCCGTGACTATGACCTGATTCTGGTAATGGAAAAGCGTCACATTGAACAGGTGAATCGCATCGATCCAGCCGCACGCGGAAAGACCATGCTGCTTGGCCACTGGCTCAATCAGCAGGAAATTGCGGATCCGTACAAAAAAAGTCGCGAGGCCTTTGAAGAGGTCTACGGGTTACTGGAAAACGCTACCCAGAAATGGGTCAACGTATTAAGCCGATAGTTGGGAATATCCATGAATATCAAAAACAAGGTTATGACCGCGCCAAAGGAAGATTCGAATGGATGGGATCTGGCGCATCTTGTGGGACAGCTGATTGATCATCGCTGGATCATTGTTGCCGTTACCGCCTTCTTCATGCTGGTAGCCACGCTCTACACACTGTTTGCTACACCAATCTACAGCGCGGATGCGTTAGTCCAGGTTGAACAGAAGAATGCCAGCTCAGTACTGAATGAGTTAGACAGCATTCTGCCGCCAACGCCGGCGTCCGATACCGAGATTCAGATTCTGGAATCGCGCATGGTTATCGGTAAAACCGTTGACGATCTGGGTCTGGACACCGTTGTCACCCAGAACTATTTCCCGGTAATTGGTAAAGGTCTGTCGCGTTTGATGGGTAACAAGCCATCAACTGTCGCCATCTCCCGCCTGGAAATTCCACGCACCATCGATAAGCGTACTGTTGAACTGGAAGTGACCGGTCCTGACTCGTATACCGTGTCAGCGGACGGTGATGAACTGTTCAAAGGTAAAGTCGGTCAGCTGGAAACGCACGGTGATGTGACCATGCTGGTAAGCGGCATCAATGCCGATGAAGGCACCAGCTTCAGCGTTACCAAACTGAACGAGCTGCAGGCGATTAACTCCGTACTGGCCAACCTGACCGTTGCGGATAAAGGCAAAGACACGGGCGTGCTGGGTCTGGAGTATCTGGGTGAAGATCCAGAGCAGATCAGCAAAGTGCTGAACCAAATCGTCAATAACTACCTGCTGCAGAACGTTGAACGTAAATCTGAGCAAGCGGAAAAGAGCCTGGAATTCCTGCGCAACCAGCTGCCGCAAGTGCGTGGCAAACTGGATGATGCCGAAGACAAGCTGAATACCTTCCGTCGCCAGAACGAGTCGGTTGACCTTTCGCTGGAAGCGAAATCGGCGCTGGATTCTTCTGTCAGCGTGCAGAGCCAGTTGAACGAACTGACCTTCCGTGAAGCCGAAGTGTCTCAGCTGTTTACTAAAGATCACCCAACCTACCGCGCGTTGCTGGAAAAACGCAAAACGCTGGAAGGTGAGCAGGCGCAGCTGAATAAAAAGATTTCTCAGATGCCACAAACGCAGCAAGAGATCTTGCGTTTGACGCGTGATGTGCAGTCTGGTCAGGAAATCTACATGCAGTTGCTGAACCGTCAGCAAGAGCTGGGTATCAGTAAAGCCAGCACCGTGGGTGATGTACGCATCATCGATGGCGCAGCAACCGGCAACAGCCCGGTGGCACCGAAGAAACTGCTGATCATCGCGGCGAGCGTGATTCTGGGTCTGATGGTTTCTGTTGGTCTGGTGCTGTTGAAAGCGCTGCTGCATCACGGCATCGAAAATCCAGAGCAGCTGGAAGAGCTGGGCATGAACGTCTATGCCAGCGTACCGCTGTCAGAATGGCAACGTAAGAAAGATACCGAAGCACTGGCGCGTCGTGGCAACAAGGTGAAAACCGATCCCCACGAAACGCTGCTGGCGCTGGGCAATCCAACTGATTTGTCAATCGAAGCGATTCGTAGCCTGCGTACCAGCCTGCACTTCGCGATGATGGAAGCGAAAAACAACATCCTGATGATCACCGGCGCCAGCCCAGGTATTGGTAAAACCTTTATCTGTGCCAACCTGGCAACGCTGGTCGCCAAAGCGGGCCAACGTGTGCTGTTCATCGATGGTGATATGCGTCGCGGTTACACCCACGAACTGCTGTCAGCCGATAACAAATCCGGTCTGTCTAACGTGTTGTCAGGCAAAACCGAGTTCAGCCCGGCGCTGATTCAGAAAGGCCCGTACGGTTTTGACTTCCTGCCACGCGGTCAGGTGCCACCAAACCCATCTGAACTGCTGATGCATCGTCGCATGGGTGAGCTGCTGGATTGGGCGAGCAAGAACTACGACCTGGTGTTGATTGATACGCCTCCGATTCTGGCGGTCACCGATGCGTCCATCATCGGTAAGCTGGCCGGTACGTCGCTGATGGTGGCGCGTTTCGAAACCAACACGCCGAAAGAACTGGATGTCAGCTTCAAGCGCTTTGCCCAGAACGGTATTGAGATTAAAGGTGTGATCCTCAACGCCGTGGTGCGTAAAGCCGCCAACTCTTATGGTTACGGTTACGACTATTACGACTACGAGTATGGCAAACCGACCAAAAGTTAATTTGCCCGTCATTCACAGTTAATGATGAGGGTAATCCGGTGAAGAAAGGGGCGGGTTGACCGCCCCTTTTGATCGCACCGTTTGAATGACGACACGCAACGATTTACACAGGTGATTCTCTCTATAACGCCATTAAAAGCCACCGCTGGCACGAGAACTTGTGGAATTAAGGAATCACACCATGGCTCCATATTGGTATTTATCAGGGTTTTTGCTGTTGCTTGCGCTGGTCGAAATCCTGTTGAAGAAAGACGAACGCACCACCCATATTCTGACTTACCTGCTGTGCATCGCCACGGTCACGCTGATTATTTTTGCCGGTATTCGCGGTCTCGGTACCGGGATGGACGACTATCAATATCGCAGCTTCTTTGCCGACTTCGTCCGCCGTATTGAGGTCAACGGTTTTGCCAACACCGTCGCCTTCTTCCGTTATGAACCGCTGATTTTTGCTATCGCGTGGATCACCAGCCTGTTTTCACACAATGCCAGCGTGTTCCTGTTTGTGTTCAGTATTCTGGCAGTTTCAACCAACGCCATCTTCTTCAAAAAGATGTCACCGTATCCGGTGTTGGCATTGGCGCTTTACTCGGCGCATATCTTTATCAACAAAGACGTAAACCAGATTCGTTTTGGCCTGAGCTCGGCGCTGTTCCTTGGCGTGATCTGGACTATTTACCTCAAGCAATACTGGTGGGCGTTTGCCTTCTTTATTCTGTCCTTCCTCAGCCACAACACCGCAGTAATGGTGGTGACCATCATTCCGTTCCTGTTCATTCGGGAATCGCGCTGGTGGCCGGTGGCCATCATTATATTCAGTGTGCCACTTTCGGTGGTGGGCGGGACCGGCTTTATTGCCTTGATCGCCGGACATCTGGGATCGATGGGCGAGAGGGCCGCAGGCTACAGTAATGAAGCCTCGAATGCCGGTGACGGCAGCGTGGTGTCAGTGTCCAACCTGAAAAACATCATGCTGGTGTTTATCTTTGTCTACTTCATGCTGAGCAACCAGCTTAAGCGCGAACAGTACAACGTGTGGAAGCTGAACTACCTGTTGATTCTCACTTTTGCCATCGGCGGCGGTATCAGGATCTTCTTCTACAACTACTCATCGGGTGCGCGCCTGTCGAACTACCTGCTGCAGGTCGAACCGATTATTTTGACATCGCTAATCTTCCAGTCAAAACGCGTACTGAAACCCGCGATGTTTGCGATGTTCGCTTTCTTCCTTGTTTATTACCTCTACTACAACACGATCTCACTGAAGCAGGCCGTTGTGGGCTATGAAGTTGCTCGTGAATTCAAATTGTTTCATTAACCGATGAGAGGAAATATGCGGAAGACTTTACTGGCAATTCTGATCACCTCTGCGCCGCTACTGGCGCAGGCAGAGGATCATCCCGGCACCTTCATCATCGCCGCCTACGGTGACTCCACCACCGCCGGCGTTACCGCGTCGGGCAATCGCAATATCCTCAGTAAAAATAATGAAGTGAGTTTTTTGCAGCAGATGTTGCGTGAGAAATACGGCAACAACATTGAGGTGAAGAACCACGGCATGCCGGGTGCACAGGTTTCGGTGCTGGTTTACGACAAAGACAATACGCCGATGGATTGGTCAGAACGCATGGCGAAATCTGATGCCAACATGATTCTGATTAACTATGCCATCAACGATGCGCGCATCAACTTCTTCAAAGACAAAGGCGAGCGCATTGAAACGCCGCAAGAGTATAAGCGCATCATCACCGAGCTGGTCAAAGGCGCGAAGGCGAATAACAAGCTGGTGGTGTTACAGGAACCGAATCCCATTTGTGGCAAAGCCGAGCGCTGGAACGTCTGGCCGTATGTTTATCAGTTAAATGAAGTGGCTAAAGAGCAGCAGGTGCCAATTGTGAAGCAGTACAGCGCCATCAAGCAGAACCGTGACTGGCAATCTGAGATGTCGCCTGATTGCATTCACCCGAACGAGATGCTTTATAAGCAGAAAGCAGAAAGAACCTTCAACGTCTTAAGCAGCACTTTCGATAGCGTTTTGTCGCGGCACAGCAGCTAACCCAACTCAGATTCAGGAGCTGACATGTATGTATTAATCATGGTGCTGTCATTTTGTCTGGCGCTAATCATTCTGCGAGTATTCTCCTTCCACAAAGGCGTGTACAACAGTAGCGGTATTAAAAGTATCTCTGGTATGCGCGCGCTGCTGGCCAGCATCGTGGCGTTCTCACACTTCGCGCACTACATCTATTCGCTGGATGGTCAGTGGGTGTTCGATAAAGACTATTTTGCCTGGTTCTCCGAAGGCAACTTCTTCGTTAACTCCGGTAAATTCGGTGTACTGCTGTTCTTCATGATCTCCGCCTTCCTGTTCTATCGCTGGCTGGATAATGAAACCCTGACGCCAGGGCAGCTGACGCACAAGCTGCTGAAGTCGCGTATCCGCCGTATCGTCCCGATGTTCTGGTTCTCCGGTTTTGTCATCATCGCGGTAGGCGTGGTGCAGGGCGATCTCACTTATAGCCTCACGGCAGTGAAAGATGCCGTGCTGTGGTTGCTGTTTATTGGCAGCTATCGCATGGGTGATTTCCTGACGGCGGATGTCAACGCCGGTGTGGAATGGACGCTGCGCCTCGAATGGTTGCTGTACCTGTCGATTCCGCTGATTTACGTGCTCAACCGCGCCACCAAAGGTAAATACAAAACGTTGCTGATTCTCGGCTCGATCGGCGTGATTTTCTGCGTGGCGGTTGGCCTGCGTCTGTGGGGCAAAACCTATACCGATCCGCGTCCGGTGCTGGGCTTCGCCATGGGTTATCTGGCGTATAAGTATCGCGACATGTTTGCGCACTACAAAACCTCCAGCCTGGCCGGCTTTGCGGTGATTGTGCTGTCGCTGTTCTCGCTGTCGTTCACCAGCAATACCTTCTGGTATCTGATTTTCCTCTGCTGCCTGACGGTAATCTTCTTTATTGTCAGCAGCGGCAACGCCGTGTTTGGCATTCTGGAAAACAAAACCCTGATGTCGATTGGTGAGGTGAGCTACAGCCTGTATCTGATTCACGGTGTGGTGCTCTATTTCATCAAGCAGATTCCGGAAACGCTCTATCCGCATTCGTTCCTGTTCTACACCTTGCTTTCAACGTTGTTCTTTGTCGCCTCCTTCTATGTGGCGAAATTGACGTATCTGTTTGTCGAGAAACCGTTTATCGGCAGTAGCAACAAGAAGAAAGTGGCGATGAAGACCTCGCCGACAAATTAGGACATCACCCATTATTCTTTTGAGCCCACAAGTTATATCATTGATTTTGTAACTTTTTTAATGAGGTGCTGGCAATGCAGGAGATTCGCTTCTCAATTGTTATTCCCGCGTATAACGCGTCGAAATCGATTGTCACGACGCTAGATTGCGTCAAAGCGCAAACCTATCGCAATTTTGAAGTCATTATTGTTGATGACAAATCGGCCGATGCGGCTGAACTGGCGCAGGTGGTACGCAGCGAACGTTATCAGGATTTGGCTATCAAACTAGAGCTGTCTGAGGTCAAACTCAACGGCGCTGGCGCCCGTAACAAAGGTATTGAGCTGGCAACCGGCGACTTTATCAGCTTCCTCGATGCCGACGATGAGTGGCATCCGGACAAGTTATTGGTGGCGAGTGAAACCATCGCCAAACTGGAAGCGCAGGGCAAATCGCGCTACGTCATCTTTAGTCAGGTGAACATCCATCAGGATGGCAGCTTCCTCAAGGTGATGCCGATGCAACCGCCCGGCAAAAACGAAACCGTGGCCGAGTATCTGTTTGGCTGTTACGGCTTTATTCAAACCAGCACCATTGTGCTGAAGCGCGAAGATGCGGCGCAAATCCAGTTTGACGCGCGCTATATTCGCCATCAGGATTATGACTTCTGCATCCGCGCTGACCGCATGGGTTACGCCTTCGTGATGATCGATAAGCCGCTGGCAACCTACCATCTGGTGACCAAATTTGGTTCCAAGCACAAAGGCGAATCGGTCAAATACTCCTTCTTCTGGCTCGATACCATGAAGCCGCATCTGACCACGCGTGACATCCATACTTACAAGGCGTTCAAGCTGCCGCTGCGCTACAAGATGGATGGTAAATCGCTGCAGGCCAGCCTCAGCTTTGCACGCTACTTCTTCCTCACCAACCGTGACAATCGCGCCTACTTCATGAATCGCCTGCTCGATAAGGTGAAGTCGCGCTTCTCGGGCAGAAGAGCCGTCTCCTGATTCACTTTTAAACACTTTCACTTGCTCCCTACACGGGGGCAATTTTTTGGTTCCTGAAACTCCGGGTAGACAAATGACAAATCATGTTGGCACCGTCGGTATTGTGATGCCGATGTATAACGCGCGAAATACCGTTCTGCGCGCGGTTGAGTCGATCATCAACCAGACCTACAGCGACTGGCATCTTTACCTGATCAACGACAAATCCACCGATGATTCACTCGCCTTGGTGCGTGAACATTGTCAGGACGCGCGTATCACCATTCTCGACAACGAGGTCAATCAGGGCGCAGCCGAAACCCGTAACGTGGGGCTGCGCGCAGCGAAAGAAGCGATCATCGCGTTTCTCGACAGCGATGACGAATGGCACCGCGAAAAACTGGCCGAACAGACGGCCGCGATCGCCGCCGGCGACGATTTCGTGATCACGCATTATCACTACAAAACCAAAACCGCTGACCACGATATCAACTACAGCAAACCCTACCTGCAGCAGGAAAACTTCGTGAAGAAGCAATATCGTGTTTGCTTCTCCTCGGTGTGTTTCCGCCGTCCTCCACAGGGCATCTTCTTCCAGCGTAAAGGCCACGAAGATTTCCTGTTCCTCTATGAGTTGTTCCTCCGCTACAAACAAGCCCGCGTGATCCAGAAAACCCTGGTCAACTATTACGAGTTGGGCGATTCACTGTCGCGCAACAAAAATAAAGCGGCGAAGTGGCACCTCGAATTATTAAGAATTATCTATAAAAACAATCCGTTAAAAGTATATTACTATTATGTCTGGTATATGGTGAATGGGGTTCTTTTTGCCTTAAAACACCGCTAAGCGCAACGGTGATTTAGCTGCTTTTATATTTTTGAGGTGGAAAGGATTGTATGAAAAAGATCGTTTTGGTGATTAAAGATGCCTACTCGTATGCGGGCACGGAAAACATCTGCAACTTTATGTCTGAGTGCCTCGGCGAGCAGCATGAAGTCACCATTTACTCGCTGGAAGGCCATGGCAAAACCTTTTATCCGTTCGAACGGGTGAAAAAAATTGTCAGCTTTGAAGGCCACAGCAACCCAATTAAAAGCGCCGTTAGCAGCATTCATCAGGAAGGCTTCGACAGCGTATTCCTGATCAGCATGGGTCGCCTGAGCGTGATGTTTGCCTTCTGGAACCTGATGGCGCTGAAGAAGAAGCGCTTTAAGGCGTATGCCTGCGAACACATCGCGATTAACTCGTTCAGCAAGCCGATTAAGCTGCTGAAGTGGCTGATGCTGCGCTATTACGACCAGGTGATCGTCCTGACCGACAAAGATCATCAGGTGTTTAACCGCTGGAATATTGCCAGCCAGCAAATCCCCAATCCGGTGGTGTACAAAGCGTTTCAACGTCAAACGCGCAGCCGTCAGGCGCTGGCGGTGGGACGTCTTGATAACCAGAAAGGCTTCGACCTGCTGCTGGATATCTGGGCCGACTTCAGCAAGAAACATCCCGAGTGGAAACTGGTGATTGCCGGTGACGGCGAACTACGCCAGCAGCTACACGATCAGGCTGCGGCGTTAGGTATCACTAATAGCGTTAACTTTGTCGGCAAAGTCAGCAACATCAACGATTACTACCGCGAAAGCGACATGGCGCTGATGACGTCGCGCTATGAAGGCTTGCCGCTGGTGCTGCTGGAAGCCAAATCCTGGTCGCTGCCGGTGGTGGCGTACGATTGCCCAACCGGGCCGCAGGAGATCATCAACCACGGTGAAGATGGCTTCCTGGTGCCGATGAATGACAAAACCACCTTTATCAAGCGGATGGAGCAGCTCGCCAGTGATGATGGCCTGTTCTACGCCATGAGTGAAAAAACCAAAGAAACCGCGCTCAAGTTTGACGGTAATCAGATCAAGCAGAGCTGGCTCGCCCTTGTTTAGCGACAATTATCGTGCCTCGGGAATCCTTTTTGGCCGCACAACCACGGGAATTGAAGCATGAAAAGAAGAGAAGTCTTGCAGGCCGCAGCCTCCTCGATTGTTACTGCGCTCTCAGTGAGTGCGTTTTCCAGCTACGCCGCAAAAAGTGGTCAGCCAACGTTAAAATCCGTCGATCCTGCCAGCGTACCGGCAGGCGATGTGCCGATTCTGACGCCAGAAAACGTCTATACCATGCCGCCGCAGTTCTGGCAGAACTTCGAGGGCAAACTGTGGATCGGTAAAGCGGGCAGCGATGCCAGCCAGGCCGGCAACCAGATCCCGGTGTTTCTGCGCGATGCCAATGGCAAAGTGTCACAAATCAGCCAGCCGATTGCGCTGAACAAGGGCAACTTCGCCCAGTTCATTCACGACAATGCGGCGTTGATCGCCAATCCCGCGCACTCAATGGTGGTGGAGGACGATCAGGGCCATACACTGTTTTCTATCAGCGATGTCTCGCGCCCTAATCAAAGCAACTTCAGCCAGCGTCTGGCGCAGCCGAACGGCTACCAGCTGATTGGTGAAATCCCATCGGTTGAAGAGCTGCGCAAAACCCGTCCGCTGTTTGCCGGTGCCAAAATCAAGCTGAAAAGCTGGCACGAAGGGCTGGAAGTGGGCGGCGGCGAGTTTGTCGGCACCTTCGGTGATGGCAAAGATGATGGCGGCGTGAACTTCAGCGGCAACGGTTTTACCTGGCGTCGCGTGGTGGAAGATTTTAATCGCCTGACGCTGTTTGATTTCGGTGCTATTGCCGACGGCAAAACCGACACAGCACCGGCGATCAAAGCCATGTATCAATGGTCGATTGATGCCAGCCAGCAGATTTGCGTGCAATTCCCGGCTGGCACCTTCTTTGTCTCTGAATGTGATTTCGGTGACGAAGGACGTCGCTTCTTCCGCATTTCCGGCGCGATGGTCAACTTCGGTTATTTCCCGGCGACCACGCTGGTTTCCGACGGTCGCTCCGAATTCCTGTTCCAGGTAAATGCGCGCTGGACGGAAATCTCCAACCTGAATTTCAACGGCAACACCGACAAGCGTCCAAACAAGCAGGGTTTGTTCCGCAATACCTGTCCGGGCGGCCAGTTCTTCCGTGGTGCCTGCTTGCGCTTCAATCAGGTGGGCGGCGTTTCGCTCAGCCTGCTGGATACGCTGGATTGCAAAATCGACCAGTGGTACGCCAACGCCTGTACCGGCGATGTGATTAAGGCCAGCTGGTCGGGGCAAAAGGCCGGTGCCTGGGACCACAGCACCGCGATTGAGCTCTCCAACTTCAACGCCCAGCACTGTAAAGGCGGCATGGTGTTGAATCTGCCGCGCTGCAGCCAATCCATCATCCACAACGGCTGGATTGAGCACAGCGATTTCCCTGGCGACATCTCGAACGGCCAGTGGATTGTCGATGCGCTGAGCATTGAGGATTGTAAGAACCCGCTTAACGCGCGTAACTCGCGCCTTAATATGCGCCAGACCAATCTGCAGTCGGGCAGCTGGATTGATAACTCGCTGGAAGGTGAGCGCTGGCTGAACATCTGGGAAATGGGCTCAACGCGCGTTGAATCCTACGGCGTCGCCATTGATGGCAGTCTGAAATACAACTACATCACCTCGCGCTTCCGCCTGACCAACAACAGCGATCAGCAAACCTGGTTTGAACTCGGCAACTTCTACTCGCCAACGGTGGGCGATAGCTGGGAGATCGAGGTATTTGGTCAGTCACAGTTTAATAACGGTACTGCCAATCAGCCGCTGATGGATGTTATCGACGGCAAAGGCACCGGCGGACGCGCGGTGATTCATCTGCAGCGCAAGAAAAACAAAGCGGAAGCCAGCTGGTCAGCGGAAGGTAGCTCGCCGGTGGTGGAGGTTCGTTTCGAACCGCGCACCGATACCGACACCAAAGTGTTCGTGAAGTTAGCGGGCTGGACGCCGACCACCGCTGTGCTGATCAAAAGCACCGCCAAGGATCGCTTCTTGACCGGTCGCTGCGCGCGCGTTGACGCCGTGATGGACAAAGGCGCGCCGGGCAGCGCAGCGCAACAGGCCCCGCAGCGTTTTAGCCTGCACAACGGCAAAGCCGGCGTCGGCGGTAACGAGCAGGGCGATCTGCTGCTGGCCTCTCGCGCGCTCAAGCCGGAACAGGTGGATACGCGCGAACCCAAAGGTTTCATCTCGGTAGTGATCAATGGCGAGCAGGTGGCTATGCCGTATTACACCGTGAAGTCATAACACACACCCATCGTAGCGGCGCAATTCATTGCGCAATGCCAATTTCAGGTACGCGCGATGCATCGCGCCGCTACGGAATGTGCATAGTTTGTAAGCAGTACTGAATAGAAATGCAATTAGCACCACTTTTTTGGGGTTTACTCCCATTGCAGTCCTTTGAATCAGAGTTCACTTTGCCAGTGCAGCTATTGGCGGCTTGTAAAAATTACAAAAATTTTTCCGGAGTTTTTTTATGAAGATTTTATTGGTAGGAAACCATACCTGTGGAAATCGTGGGGATGGCGCGATTTTACGTGGGCTGATTGATTCACTGAAATCCGCGCGCGCGGATTTGGATATCGATGTGATCAGCCGTTATCCAACAAGCTCTGGCTATTTACTGCAGCAGGATATCCAGCAGGATTCCCTGTTCCTGCACAACAGCAAGTCGGGCAAAGGGTTAGTGGGCAGCCTGAAACGCAAGGTGGCAAACCGCCTGATGCCGGACATCATGATGGCGCACCTTGGCAAAGGCGGCGTGTACAAATCCTTCTCGGTGCCACCGCATCTGGCGGCGTTCACCCAAAGCCTTGCACAATATGACGCGATTATTCAGGTTGGCGGCTCGTTCTTCGTCGATCTCTACGGCGTGACCCAATTCGATCACGCGCTTTGTGCGCTGATGGCGAAAAAGCCGCTGCATATGGTCGGTCACTCGGTCGGTCCGTTCGAGAACCCGCGCGTTAATGCGCTGGCGAACTTTGTCTTCGACCGCGTTGACAGCCTGGTGCTGCGCGAAGAGGTGAGCTACGACCGCCTGAAGCAAGATGGCGTGACCACCAGCAAAGTGAAGAAGGGTGTTGATACCGCGTTCCTGGTTGAAGCGCGTGAAGTGGCCAATCCAAGCTATAACCTGCTGCACTGGCAGGCGATTATCAGCGCACGCAAAACCATTGCGATTACCGTGCGTGAACTGGCGCCGTTCGACAAACGTCTTGGCGTCACGCAGAAAGAGTATGAAGCTGCCTTTGGCCGCGTGATTAACGCGATGATTGCCGAAGGTTATCAGGTGGTTGCCTTCTCTACCTGTACCGGTATTGATAGCTACGCCAAAGATGACCGCATGGTGGCGCTGACGTTGCGCGATCATGTCGAGCATCCCGAGCATTACCATGTCATCATGGACGAGTTCAACGACCTCGAACTCGGCATCCTCCTCAGCCATTGTCATCTGACCATTGGTACCCGCCTGCACTCCGCCATCATCTCCATGAACTTTGGTACGCCAGCCGTGGCCATCAACTACGAGCACAAGTCGCTCGGCGTGATGAAACAGCTTGGCCTGCCGCAGATGGCCACCGATGTGCAGAGCCTGATGGACGGTTCGCTCATCGATAAAGTGCAGACGGTGCTGGCCGACTACGACAACGTGAAACACAAAGTTGATACCGCGGTGGCGCAGGAGCGTGAGATTGGTAACCGCATTACAGCAGAAATTCTCAACGTCCTGGGGTGAAGTGATGAAGCTGACCTTTTTCACCATGCGTTTTCCTGTTGCCTCTGAGACCTTCGTGCTCAATCAGGTGACGCATTTCATCGATGCAGGCTACGACGTGGAGATTATCTCCGTGTTTCCGGGCGATATGATTAATCGCCACGCCGCGTTCGATGACTACAATTTGGCAGCGAAAACCCACTATTTACTGCCGGAAGAGAAAGTATCCAATCTTGATAAGCTGACGCAGCGTATCGGGTTGATACTGCCGAAAATCACCAAAGGCGCGCTGCTCAAGTCGCTGAATGTGCGTCGCTACGGCGCACAGGCCAGCAAACTGCTGCTGCCGGCGATTGTCGCCAACACTAAACAGCCTTACACCGCCGATGTGTTTCTGGTGCACTTTGGCTATGCCGGCGCGCTGGCTAACAAGCTGCGCGAACTCGGCGTGCTGAAAGGCAAGCAGGCGACGGTGTTCCACGGCGCGGATATTTCGCGTCGTCACATCCTGGAAGAGCACAAGCTCGACTACGTCAACCTGTTCAAACAGAGCGAACTGATGCTGCCTATCAGCCACTTGTGGGAGAACAAGCTGATTGATATGGGTTGTCCGCGCGCCAAGGTGCATGTCACGCGTATGGGCATCGAGCCGGAGAAGTTTAACTTCCGTCCGCGCGAGGCGTTCCATCAACCGTTGCGCATCGTCTCAGTCGCGCGTCTGACCGAGAAGAAAGGGTTGGATGTGGCGGTGAAAGCCAGCGAAATCCTGCGCAATAATGGCGGCCAGTTCCAGTTCACCATCATCGGTAACGGCGAGCAGGATGGCATGATGCGCGAGCACATCGCGCGCGCTGGATTGCAGGATTACGTCACCATGCCGGGCTTCAAGCCGCAGGATGAGATTCGTCAGGCGCTGAACGAGGCGGACATCTTCCTGCTGCCGTCTAAAACCGCCGCAGATGGCGATATGGAAGGCATTCCGGTGGCGCTGATGGAAGCGATGGCAGTTGGCTTGCCGGTGGTGTCGACCTATCACAGCGGCATTCCTGAACTGATTGAGAATGACGTCAGCGGATGGCTGGTGGCCGAAAACGATCCTGACGAGCTGGCAGCGACGTTGCTGCGCCTTTCGCGTGGCGACGTGGATGTGGCACCGGTGGTCGCCGCTGCGCGGCAGAAAGTCGAAACTGAGTTCAATCAGCACATCGCTTACGGTGAGCTGGCGAAAATTCTGGAGCGCATGGTGTGAGCGGATTAAAAAAACAGGCCGTTTGGCTGTTTGGTAGTACCTGTTTTGCCGCATTGCTTCAGGTGTTACAGCTCGCCGTGCTGGCGCGCAAACTGGAAACGCACGAGCTGGGTTTACTGGCGATCATCAATGCGATTCTGGCGGTGGCGACCGTGCTGCAGGACATGGGCATGAGCAGCTACATCGTGCATCGCCAGGATATTAATCGCCGCGAGCAGAGCACCATTTACTGGGTGAACGTGTCGCTCAGTTTCTGCACCGGCTTGATTATGCTGGCGATTGCCTATCCGGTGGCGTGGTTCTATCACTTGCCGGAGCTGGTGGGCCTGATCATGCTCACCAGCCTCAACTTCCTGGTGCTGGGACATCTGTCGCAGTATCAGGCGCACTATGTGAAAACCAAACGCATGGTAACGCTGGCGAAGATTGAGATGGCCACCAAGCTGTTTGCGTTCCTGTGTACCGTGGCGATGCTGTATTACACCTCGCTTACCGTGGCCGCGGCGATTCTTGGTCTGTTCATCAACGCCTTCACGCGCATTCTTTGCATGATCTACTTCGGCGAGAAATCCTGGCGTCCGACCTGGGAGTTCGACGGCAAAACCTTCGTCAGCGCCGTGCGTTATGGCGTATATCAGCTTGGTTCGCAGACCATCAATCAGCTGCGTACCCAGGCCGATGCGCTGATCGTCGGTAAAGTGATGGGTGCGGAGATGCTGGGGATTTACTCGCTGGCAAAAGAGCTCATTCTGCAACCGCTGAAGCTGGTTTCGCCGGTGATTAACCGCCTGGCATTGCCGCGCTTCGCTGAGAAGCAGCACGATCCAGAGCAGCTGAAAAAGCTGTTCCTGAAAGGCACTTTCGTCATCATGCTGTTCAGTAGCGCGATGTATCTGGCGATTGGCATTCTTTCCCCGGTCATTGTGCGCGTGCTGTACGGCGCTTCACATGAGCAGGTTTACCATCTGATTCCGCTGATGCTGCTGTTTGGCATGCTGCGTCCGATGGGCGGCTTAACCGGCGCGATTTCCCAAGCCAACGGCCGCACCAATGTTGAGTTCTACTGGAACATTGTGGCGAGCTTAGTGGTGGTTGCGGTGCTGGCGACAACCTACATCTGGCCGAACGTGCTGTATGTGGCGCTGACGCTGTCGATCTCGCAGGTGCTGATTTCGGCCTTTGCCCATCCGTTCTTCATCAAGCCGGTGATTGGCATCCGCTTTATGCCGTATGCACGTCAGTGGGTTTCGGTGTCGGTGGTGTTTGTTGCGCTGATGATGCTAGTTAACCACTTCAACCTGTTCGTGATGCCAGAATGGTTTGAGGGCTGGCTGTAGACATCAACATCCAACCCGCGTGATGAATCGCGCCGCTACAGATGACTCAATGTTTACACGGTCCGTAGCGGCGCCATTTATGGCGCATTATCAACACAGCTTTCAGTCAATCTCTGGTCTCGTCATCACAAATCCTTTCACGATTTTTCAGCGGTTTAGCGCATCGGTTCCTCATTGGCATTTCGGCGTTTTTACCGGCCAAATTGGCGATTTTTGATGGTGTGACAGAGAGTTAGTGCCGGTTTTTCAGATAAAGATTATACTTGCTCGACCGGCCGATCCTGCATAATCGACCCCACGTATTCACTTCATGAAATGGAATAAATATGACCAAGCTTAAAGCAGTAATCCCCGTTGCGGGTCTCGGTATGCATATGCTTCCTGCGACGAAAGCCATTCCGAAAGAGATGCTGCCAATTGTCGACAAACCAATGATTCAATACATTGTTGACGAATGCGTCGCGGCTGGCATCAAGGAGATTGTGCTGGTCACCCATGCTTCCAAAAATGCAGTGGAAAACCACTTCGATACCACTTACGAGCTGGAAGCGCTGCTAGAAGCGCGCGTTAAACGTCAGCTGCTGAGCGAAGTACAGTCAATCTGTCCGCCGGGCGTGACCATCATGAACGTGCGTCAGGCCAACCCGTTAGGCCTGGGCCACTCCGTGCTGTGCGCGCGTCCAATGATTGGCGACAACCCATTTGTGGTGGTGCTGCCAGACGTGCTGCTGGATGACTCCACCGCTGACCACCTGCGTTATAACCTTGCCTCAATGGTTGCTCGCTTCGAAGATACCGGCCACAGCCAGGTGCTGGCGAAACACATGCCGGGCGAAGATCTTACTGAATATGGCGTGCTGACTACCGAAGAGCCGATTGATAACCCAGGCGATATCAGCACCATCACCAGCTTTGTTGAGAAGCCAGAAGCGGGTTCTACCGATTCTGACCTGACAGCAGTTGGCCGTTATGTGCTCTCTGCGGATATCTGGGAAGAGCTGGAGCGCACTGAGCCTGGCGCATGGGGCCGCATTCAGCTGACCGATGCTATCGCCTCTCTGAGCAAGAAGAAGCCAGTTGATGTGCAGCTGCTGACCGGTACCAGCTACGACTGCGGTCGTAAACTCGGTTATATGCAGGCATTCGTCTCTTACGGCTTGCGTAACAACGATCAGGGCCGCGATTTCCGCGAATCTATTCAGAAAATCCTGGCGAAATAAGCTTTCTCATTCTCTACCGCGCCGTTAGCGCGGTTTAAAGGAGTACACATGGCTATTTTGGTAACGGGCGGAGCGGGATACATCGGCTCCCATACGGTGCTGGCGCTGTTAGAGCGCGGCGACGACGTTGTGGTCCTGGATAACCTTTGCAATGCTTCCCGCGAAGCCATCAACCGCGTGGAAAAGCTCTCAGGCAAAAAAGCGGTGTTCGTTGAAGGCGATATCCGCGATCGCGCCTGCCTGCGTGACCTGTTTGCCACTAACGATATCAGCGCTGTGATTCACTTCGCCGCACTGAAAGCCGTTGGTGAATCCACGCGCATGCCGCTGGAATATTACGAAAACAACGTGGCTGGCACCGTGGTGCTGCTGGAAGAGATGCGCGCTGCTGGCGTGTGGAACTTCATCTTCAGCTCATCTGCGACGGTTTATGGCGCCGATGCACCGGTTCCTTACGTGGAAACCACGCCAATTGGCGGTACCACCAGCCCGTACGGTACCTCGAAGCTGATGATCGAATTCGTGATGCGCGACTTCGCGAAAGCCGATCCGAATTTCAAGGCCATCGCGCTGCGCTACTTCAACCCGGTTGGCGCGCATGAGTCTGGCGAAATCGGTGAAGATCCCACCGGCATTCCTAACAACCTGCTGCCGTACATCGCGCAGGTGGCGATTGGCCGTCTTGAGAAGCTGGGCGTGTTTGGCGATGATTACGACACGCCGGATGGCACCGCACAGCGCGACTACATTCACGTTGTCGACCTGGCAGAAGGGCACCTAAAAGCGCTGGACCACTTAGCCAAAGTTGAAGGCTACAAAGCTTACAACCTCGGCGGCGGCGTGGGCTTCTCCGTGCTGGAGATGATCAAGGCGTTTGAGAAAGCGTCCGGTAAGCCGATTCCGTTCGAGTTTAAACCACGCCGTGACGGCGATTTGGCAGCGTTCTGGGCAGATGCCACGCTGGCGAACAACGAACTGGACTGGCGCGTGACGCGCGGGATCGATGCCATGATGCGTGATACGTGGAACTGGCAGTCGAAGAATCCGAATGGATTCCGCTAGTTATACTGTTTATAGCTCAAAGCCTGTCTACGGACAGGCTTTTTTGCTTTATAAATCATGGGGTTTTACATGCTTTTAAGTAGTTATCGGAAATGATAACATTCTGCGCTTATCAAAAAATGCGGATGGTCATTATAAAATTTAAGTAATGTGTTTAGCTTGTTATCGGAAATAGCGGCACGAACTTTCGAAACATGGATTGATTAGTAGTGTACTGGTAGCTAGAGAGCCAGGGGCGGTAGCGTCTGCAGAACTAATCATCGAACATTAAATAATCATTAGCGTAAGCTTAAAATTAGAGCGTAAAGTATGAAGTTTAGTTTGGGATATCTCATTGATTTAATAACAGTAATCACTGAGAAGGAACTTAAAGTTCGCTATAAAAGCAGTTTTCTCGGTTATTTATGGTCAATAGCTAATCCACTTCTATTTGCCATGATTTACTATTTTATCTTCAAGTTAATCATGCGAGTCCAAATCCCTAATTACACAATCTTTATTATCACGGGATTATTTCCCTGGCAGTGGTTTGCAAGCACAACCTCTAACTCGCTGTTTTCGTTCATAGCTAACGCACAAATAATAAAGAAAACAGTTTTTCCAAGATCAGTTATTCCTTTCAGTAATGTCATGATGGAGTGCTTGCATTTCCTTTGCACCATTCCAGTTATCATTGTATTCCTTCTAATATATGACATGACGCCTCATTGGAATTGGATCTATGGCATCCCATTGATTGGCGTTGCACAATTGATTTTCTCCTATGGTATTGCTCTTTTCCTTTCAACGTTGAATCTCTTCTTCCGTGATTTGGAAAGGTTTATTACATTGGGTATTATGCTGCTGTTCTATTGCACGCCAATACTTTATGCCAGTGATATGATACCTGAAAAATATCAATGGTTAATAACCTATAATCCTCTCGCAGATATGGTTTTGAGCTGGAGAGAATTGTTCATGAATGGTCATGTTGATTATGAAAAAATTCTTTCACTCTATGGTATGGGAATCGTGACGCTTACCATTGGTGCATGGGTTTTCAACAAATTAAAATACCGTTTCGCAGAGATTTTATAATGGAAGTCGCAATTGAATTTAAAGCGGTAACTAAAAGTTATCCCTTATATCATCATATTGGCTCAGGAATAAAAGAGCTGATTTTTAACCCCAAAAGAGCATTAACCCTTTTATCAGGTAGAAGCTATCTGGCTATTGAGGATATCAACTTCACAGTTAATAAAGGGGAATCTGTTGCTTTGATAGGCAGAAATGGTGCTGGTAAAAGCACTTCTTTAGGTTTAGTTGCTGGTGTAATTAAGCCTACGGCAGGGAGTGTGACCACCAAAGGCCGAGTTGCTTCGATGCTAGAATTGGGAGGCGGCTTTCATCCTGAACTCACTGGTAGAGAAAATATTAGATTAAATGCCACTCTACTCGGCTTGAGACGTAAGCAATTAAATGAACGAATTGATAAGATCATTGAATTTTCTGAGCTTGGTGAATTCATTGATGAACCGATTCGTGTTTATTCAAGTGGCATGTTAGCAAAACTGGGTTTCTCGGTTATTACTCAAGTCGATCCGGATATTTTGATTATTGATGAGGTTTTAGCTGTAGGTGATTATGCGTTTCAAAAAAAGTGCATTGAGACCATTAATAAATTTAAAGAGAAAGGCGTAACGATACTTTTTGTTAGCCATAATTTAACCGATATTGAAAAGATTTGTGACAGAGTTATATGGATTGAGAACCACCGATTAAAGGCGAGTGGCAATGCGGCTGTAATTTTAGAACAATATCGATCTTCAATGTAAGGAAACAATGAATGAATATTAGCAATGAAAAAGTAAAAATATATACCAGCCACCATAAGCCTAGCGCCTTTTTATCATCAAATGTAATAAAACCAATACATGTAGGAAAAGCCAATAGCTATAATGATATTTGCTGTATAGGTGATAATACTGGAGAAAATATTTCTTTTAAGAATCCATTTTATTGCGAACTTACAGCTCAATATTGGGTGTGGAAGAATGATCTCTCATCAGATTATGTCGGCTTTATGCATTATAGGAGGCATTTAAATTTTTCATCAGATCAAAGCTATGATGAAGATATTTGGGGCGTAATTAATGAAGACGTTATATCTCCTGAATATGAAAAAAAGTTTGGGTTAGATGAAAGCAGCATCATTAGTGCAATTGCCGATTATGATATCTTGTTGCCTAAAAAATGGAGTGTAAAACAGGCGGGGAGCAAGAATAATTATGAACATTATAAAGTATCTCAGCATTTACATATTGAAGATTACCAATCAGCAATAGACAGCTTATTGTATCTATATCCTGAGTATGCTGCAGCAGTAAAAGAATTTAATACTGCGCACGATGGATATTATACGAATATGTTCGTTATGAAATCTGAATTATTTTCAGATTATTCAGAATGGTTATTTTCAATACTTGAAGATGTTGAAAATAATTTTGCGCTCCGTAATTATGATGCACAAGAAAAAAGAGTTGTAGGCCATATCTCAGAAAGGCTGTTCAATATTTATCTGATTCATAAAGAAAAAACTAGCGGGTTAAATAAAAAAGAAATTCAAAGAACTTTTGTTAAAAATGAAACATTTAACGGAAAGTTAAAACAGAATTTTGAATCAAAAAATATCCCTATTGTCATTTGTTTTGATGATAATTACGCATTGAGTGGTGGAGCATTAGTAAACTCCATAGTGAAAAATAGCACTGAAAAAGATAATTACGATATTGTTGTATTAGAAAATGGTGTTTCGGCAAGAAATAAGTCGCGTTTAATTTCGCTAATAAAAAACAAAAATAACTTTTCAATACGCTTCTTTGATGTTAACACATTCAGTGAAATGAAAAGTGTTTATACGCGCGCGCATTTTAGCGCTGCGACTTATGCCAGATTATTTATTCCTTCTTTATTTTCAAATTTCGAAAAAGTCCTGTTTATCGATGCTGATACTATAGTTGAAAGTGATGTAGCAGAATTAGTTCATATTGATATGAAGAATAACCTTGTAGCAGCTGTTAAAGATATTGTCATGGAAGGTTTTGTAAAATTCGGCGCTATTGCTCATCCTGAGGAAGGCAAAAACGAAACAGCAAAAGAATACTTAAATAATGTACTGGCAATGAAGGATACAGAGCGTTACTTTCAGGCTGGCTTAATTCTGTTCAATGTTGCGCAAATGAATGCTGAGAATACATACACTCAGCTAATGGCGACTATGAAATCCAGATCGTTTTGGTTCTTAGACCAAGACATTATGAACAAGGTATTTTACGACCGGGTGCATTATCTGCCATTTGAGTGGAATGTATATCATGGTAATGGCAATACAGATGATTTCTTCCCAAATCTTAAATTTGCATCATACATGGAGTTTTTGGCTTCCAGAAGAAAACCAAAAATGATTCATTTTGCAGGTGAAAACAAGCCATGGGATGCTCCTCATGTCGATTTCTTTGATAACTTCATGTCTTATATCGATGGAACGCCTTGGCAACTAGAAGTTATTAACCGCTTGAACGGAAAGGTTAACGTAATTGCAAATAACACAGGTAGTAACAAAATATTATTCCAGACAAAAGTAAAACGCAAATTGATGCCATATTTAAATCGTTATGCTCCAGTTGGTAGTAAACGTCGGCAGCATATCGCAAAAACGTATTATAAAATTCGTCGGATGATTTTAGGTTAATTTCAATGAGAAAAAATATTTTAATTGTAGGTGCTGGTTTTTCGGGTGCAGTGATTGGGCGTGAACTGGCTGAGGACGGGCACAATGTACGAATCATTGATTCTCGTGCCCATATCGCTGGAAATTGCTATAGCGAGCGAGACGAAAAAACTAATGTAATGGTTCATACATATGGGCCTCATATATTTCATACCGATAATGAGGAAGTCTGGAACTATATCAGTTCACATTGCGAGATGATGCCATACGTAAATAGAGTTAAAGCAACTGTTAATGGACAGGTTTTCTCTTTACCGATCAACTTACACACGATCAATCAGTTTTTTAAAACTACATGTAATCCTGAAGAAGCTAAAAAGCTCATTGAATCAAAGGGTGATGCAACAATCCTTGATCCTAAAACATTTGAAGATCAAGCGTTAAGATTTGTTGGTAAAGAATTATATGAGTCATTCTTTAAGGGCTATACCATTAAACAATGGGGGATGGAGCCAAAAGAGTTGCCAGCTTCTATCTTAAAAAGGCTCCCGATACGTTTTAATTATGATGACAACTATTTCAATCATAAGTATCAAGGCATGCCGAAAGAAGGTTACACCCCAATTGTAGAATCGATTCTAAATCACGAGAATATTACTGTTGAATTGAACACTGATTATAACTCTCAAGAAAAAGAAAATTATGACCATGTATTTTATAGTGGTCAGTTGGATGGCTACTTCGGTTATAATTTAGGGCGCTTAGGATACAGAACTCTAGACTTTGATAAATTCGCTGCCGAAGGTGATTATCAAGGTTGTGCCGTAATGAATTACTGTGAGGTTGATGTACCCTATACTAGGATCACCGAACATAAATATTTTGCCCCCTGGGAAAAGCATGATTCAACTGTATGTTATAGAGAGTATAGTCGCTCTTGTACTGAGAAAGACATTCCTTATTATCCAATTAGACAAATGGGTGAGATGACGTTATTAGGTAAATATTTGGACAGCGCAGAAAAAGAACAAAATATCACTTTTATTGGCCGTCTTGGTACTTATCGTTATCTTGATATGGATGTAACGATTGCTGAAGCATTGGATGTTGTACGTGCGTATCGTCTTTCAGTGCAAGAAAATACCGTAATGCCTAATTTCGTGGTTAATCCAAGATGAAAATCTCGGCTTTAGTCGTAACTTTTAACCGACTAGAAAAATTAAAAAAATGCTGGGCTGCTGTAAAGCAGCTCTCTTTTCATCAAGTCGTAATCGTTGATAATGCATCTACAGATGGAACATATGAGTGGTTATCAACAATAAACGATCCTCGTTTAGTTATACTACGTAATGAAAATAACGAAGGTGGAGCAGGGGGGTTTTTACTCGGTTCAGAATGGATTTCTCATAATACTCAACCTGACTGGGTTCTTTTTTTTGATGACGATGCCTACCCAGAAAGAAATATCATCGATAAATTTTTAGTTAGCGATAAAGGGAATGCGAAAGTTATAGCTTCAAATGTTTATGATCTTAATGGTTCAAGATGCAAAATGAATATTCCTTGGGTGAAAATACCAAACAATATCCAAGATATTTACTTATATAAGAAATCCCCTTTTTTATATGCGGCTGAAGATGAAGGTTGTTCTGAAATTAGCACCTTCTCATTTGTAGGAGTTTTCATTGATTTTGAAACTTTAAAAAATTCTTATTTTGAAATAAAGAAAGAGCTCTTTATTTATTTTGATGATGTTTATTACTCGTGGTCATTAAAAAAAATGGGTTGTAAGATGATTTATAATCCAGATCTCATTTTCCATCATGATGTTGTAGAATCGTCTTCAGCAATTCTTCCGTGGAAAATATATTACCTAGCGCGAAATTTAATATTGTCAAGGAAGATATTTCCATCAGAACCTCCATTTAGTCTGTTTTCAATTATTCTAAGATTGTGTAAGTACATTTGTATGGCTAGAAATTCAAATAACAAAATTAATTATTTGAAGTCGCTGTTTAAAGGGATGATGGATGGGGTGATATATAATTTCAAGGGGAAGGTAGATGGTAATTAAATGAAGAAGATTTGTTTCTATATTAATTCAGATTGGTATTTCAACCTTCACTGGCTTGACAGGGCGACTGCTGGGGTAAATGAAGGTTATGAAGTTCATGTTATTTGCAACTTTGAAAGTAAAGAAATTATTAATAAATTTCGGTCTCTTGGTATTATTACACATGATTCCAAAATGTCAGAGCAATCATTAAATCCGCTCATTATTATAAAAGATATTTTGAAGTCGATAAAATTAATAAACACTATTAATCCTGATATTTTACATTGCATAACAATTAAGCCCTGCCTAATTGGCGGTTGCTACGCTAAAGTTTGTAAAAAGAATCTCGTTTTAAGTTTTGTCGGGTTAGGTCGAGTATTTTCTTCAGACGAAAAAAAATATTTATTTCTAAAAAATATGGTGGCACCTCTTTATCGCTGGATCACAGCAAAAAAAGATGTATTTCTTATTTTTGAACATGAAAATGATAGAAGTAGAATAATTCAAATGACTGGTGTTCGACAAGATAAAACCATTGTCATTGAAGGTGCTGGCATTGATGTCAAAGATTTTAATTATGTAAAAGAAGAAATTAAACCAACCCCAATTGTTCTTTTTGCAAGTCGTTTGATTTGGAGTAAAGGTCTAGCAGATTTGATTGAAGTTAAAAGAAACCTTGAAGCTAAGAATATTTTTTTCGAATTGAATGTTGCTGGAATATCTGTAAAAAATGATCCTGATTGCATACCTGATAATGTTATTGAACAATGGTCTGCTGAAAAAAAAATAAATTGGCTTGGTAAAAGTAATAACGTTAAAGAACTTATCGAGATGTCTAATATTGTCGCGCTTCCCTCAGTTTATGCTGAAGGCGTTCCCAGAATCTTGATCGAAGCTGCTGCGGTCGGGCGTGCATCAATAGCATATGACACGGGAGGATGTACCAGCATCATCGAAAATAACCTAACAGGCTTTATAGTTCCAAAAAATGATATCGCACAATTATCCCAAAAAATTGAGGAGTTGTTAATCAATGCTCGATTAAGAGAAGAACTTGGACTGCGTGCGCGGGAAAGAGTAACGAATCTATTCTCCTCTACAAGCGTTATTGAAAAAACACTGCTCATATATAAAAGCCTGGGCTAATAAAGGAGATTTTATGATACATAAGATAATAGTTGAAATTCCTATTTCGTGGACTAAAAATCCTATCGATGGTTTTAAACATAAAAATTTTATTAGCAATTTAATTTTTGCATTAACTGATAGGAAAATCCCACTTTATTTTAGGGATGTACCTTTTGGTGCGGATCAGGCACCACGATTGCCTGAAAAAGGGACAATGATATTTTCATATCATTCATGGGGTAATGAAAAAAATGTTTATAAAATGAAAGAATCCCCAGTAGTTCCTCTTTTCTCAATTGATGCTCATGGTTATTCAGGTTGGTCTGATATAGTTGTTAATCCGCATAAATATGAGGGAGATATAAAGTCTATATCAGAATCTGATGCAGAATCAATAATCTCACATTGGCATGATTTCTTTCTTAGAACAAAATATTCAAAATACCCACAATCTGAAGATATTCTCCCAAATGACATTAAAGATTATGTTTTCTATCCAATGCAGGTTCAAAATGACCCCGTTGCTATTCACAGTAATTATGATGGCATTCAATTATTAAATGATGCTGCTGAGTTGGCAAAAAAAAGTGAATCTTTTTTGGTAGTAAAGAGACATCCTTTTTGTGAGTCATTTGCAGTCGAGGAAGCAATTGAAAAATTAGTTTCAACAAATCAATGGGTTGTTAAAAGTAATAGTAATATCCATGAACTTATTAGAAAAGCTAAGTCTGTTATTACCATTAATTCAGGTGTTGGTATTGAAGCTCTTATTGATGGTGCTTCCGTTTACTGTGCTGGTAAATGCGAATGGCAAACAGCCTGCCACCCATTGAATGGAAAAAATGACCTGACAAAGGCTTTTTCATCGTCTTCATCAGGAATGGATACTTATCAAAAGAAGCATTTAGCTTTTCTACTAAATACATATTGGATTAACCCAGAAAAACCTGAAAATTTTGACTTATTCCTTAATAAAGCATTTGAAGAGTTTGACCCTGAGTATGGAGTGTCAGTTGAAACTGTATCTCCAACGGATGCACTTATGCCAATAATTCTCGATCTTCAAGGTCGTTTAGAATTCGAGCGTAGGCGTTCGGTACAAGCCTTAAAAGATGTAAGAGCTGCTATCGATAGTAACACTGCTCTCAGGAAAGAAAATCAACAAATTTTGAGTCAATTTAGTGATTATGTTGAACGTGTACGTTTATATGAAAACGAACTCGAGCAACTCAGGAAAAAAGTTTCTGTCTCTGATTAAAAATTAAGCTTTAAACAAATGTTATATGTGAGTTTCAAG
The DNA here is from genome assembly GCF_054903455.1 of Pantoea sp. y20. Classification (NCBI taxonomy): domain Bacteria; kingdom Pseudomonadati; phylum Pseudomonadota; class Gammaproteobacteria; order Enterobacterales; family Erwiniaceae; genus Pantoea; species Pantoea sp. y20. The sequence goes on along the minus strand of NZ_CM142816.1, from coordinate 2,694,932 downwards.
TTTCCTTTACGTGCTTAATTTTCACTTGAATGTTAGGTTACTGGTAACATAAGGTAAGATGTTTGTGACTCGTTGGCCGAAATAGACACTTTCGTCCACTCATTAAGATAGGAGTATAAAATGTCCAAGCAACAAATCGGTGTTGTAGGTATGGCAGTGATGGGCCGTAACTTGGCTCTTAACATTGAGAGTCGCGGTTACACTGTTTCTATCTTCAACCGTTCACGCGAAAAAACTGATGAAGTTATCGCTGAGAACCAAGGTAAGAAACTCGCACCTTTTTATACTGTTGAAGAGTTTGTTGAATCGCTGGAAAAACCACGCCGTATCCTATTGATGGTGCAGGCAGGTGAAGCGACAGATAAGACTATCGCTTCCCTGACACCGCATCTGGATAAGGGCGATATCTTGATTGATGGTGGTAACACCTTCTATAAAGACACCATCCGTCGTAACAAAGAACTTTCTGATCAAGGCTTTAACTTCATCGGTACTGGTGTTTCTGGTGGTGAAGAGGGCGCATTGAAGGGCCCATCAATTATGCCTGGTGGCCAAAAAGAAGCGTACGAGCTGGTTGCGCCTATCCTCGATAAAATCGCTGCGCGCGCTGAAGATGGTGAAGCTTGCGTTGCTTACATCGGTCCGAACGGTGCCGGTCACTATGTGAAGATGGTTCACAACGGCATTGAATATGGTGATATGCAACTGATTGCTGAGGCTTATGCGCTGCTCAAAGGCGCGCTGGGCTTAAATAATGAAGAGTTAGCTGAAACCTTCACAGAGTGGAACAATGGTGAGTTAAGCAGCTATCTGATCGACATCACTAAAGATATCTTCACTAAGAAAGATGAAGACGGTAAATATCTGGTTGATGTGATTTTGGATGAAGCGGCTAACAAAGGTACTGGTAAATGGACCAGCCAAAGCTCATTGGATCTGGGCGAGCCACTGTCACTGATCACTGAATCTGTGTTTGCCCGCTATTTATCTTCGCTGAAAACTCAGCGTGTTGCAGCTTCCAAGGTACTCAGCGGCCCGCAGGCTAAAGCCTTTACTGGCGATAAAGCTGAGTTTGTAGAAAAAGTACGTCGTGCATTGTATTTGGGCAAGATCGTGTCTTACGCTCAAGGCTTCTCTCAACTGCGTGCTGCTTCCGAAGAAAACGACTGGGATCTGCATTACGGTGAGATTGCTAAGATCTTTCGTGCTGGTTGCATCATCCGTGCTCAGTTCCTGCAGAAAATAACTGATGCATATGCTAATGATACAGACATTGCGAACCTGCTGCTGGATCCATACTTCAAGAATATCGCTGACGAATACCAGCAGGCACTGCGTGATGTTGTTTCTTACGCAATCCAGAATGGTATCCCAACTCCAACCTTCTCTGCGGCAATTGCTTATTACGATAGCTATCGTTCAGAAGTTCTGCCCGCCAACTTGATTCAGGCTCAGCGTGACTATTTCGGTGCACATACTTATAAACGTATCGATAAAGACGGTGTTTTCCATACAGAGTGGTTAGAGTAAAATTAGATATCTAAATGCAAGAAGCCTCTTGGAGGCTTCTTGATTGCAAAAAATTCAAGCACAAACATTCATAGAGAGGGTATCTATAATGTTTATTCTTGTAGGGCTAAGTTTTAAATCAACATGTAATGGTACAGATTATTTATTTTTTGAATAATTTATTTGCATTATCAGTTTCTGCTCATTAAAATGAGAGCTTTCTTAAAAAGCTAAATTATCTAATCATCTTACAATCAAATGAAATCTAAAGTTTTAGTCATCATAAGGCACTATGGTAATCGCAAACGGTTATTATTGCGTGCGTTACAGTCCATAGAAAATCAGACTTATAAAAATCATGAAGTCTATATCCTCTCAATGTCATCAAGTACTGATGACAATTTAAAAAAAGCCTTGCTTCATCCTGATGTGCACACAATATATTCAGATCAACATGCTGTTTTTTTTGCAGAAATGCAAAGTTCTTCTGCAGATAAAATTGCTTTTCTTGATGATGATGATACTTGGGCTCCTGAGTTTCTAACTAGGCTTATAAGTGTCTATGAAAATAGGTTGCAATGCCATAAAACTGTGAAAGCAATATGTTGTCATGTTAACAAAGTTAACGAGGTATCTGAAGGTAATAGAATAATCATTAACACGACATCACCTTTTAACCATTATTTACCCACGGGACCAATTAATTTTGACGCGTTATACTATAAAAATTCAATACCAATATCTTCAATCATATTTAGTAAACATGAGTTTTTAGTTGTTGCTAAAGAGCATGATGTTTTTGATCCGGCCTTTTATTGGGTCTTTTTGATTGATTTTATTTCAGCGTATGATTTATGGCTCGTTCCTGAATCAATGTCATATTATCATTTTAGGGATGCTAATGACTCTTACGTTGGAAATTATTCAATTCTTCAAGATGCGAACAATGAATTTGAATTTACATTAAACCTTCATAGGTTAATGAGAAGAAAAGGCAACACTCAACTCTTAACTATGTTGTTAAATATGTTGGTCAATAAAACTAAACATCATAGATTGACATATTTAGAAAATAAAATTAATGGGAACTGACTTCGTGGACTTGAATTCATTCAAACTAATTAGCTTTGACATTTTTGATACCTTATTGAGCCGAAGATTGTATAGGCCAAAGGATTTATTTTCTTTAATCCAATCCTATATCATCCATGATGACAGTTTTATAAAGTATCCAGAGATTTTAGATAATTTTACTGAGTGGCGTATACAGGCAGAATCTAATTCTAGAGTGGTAAAAGTAAAAAAAACAGGTGGTGAACCAGAGGTTACCATTTCTGACATCTATGCTGAATTTAAATTGTTTTCACATCATATTGATGATGATTTAATATCAAAGTTAATAGCTCTTGAGATCAATATTGAAAAACTTGTTTTATATAAATGCCATGAGGGTGAAAAGCTTTTTAAAAATGCTGTTGAATCAGGCGCTAATGTTATAGTTATCAGCGATATGTATTTCCCATCAAATGTATTAAAAGAATTATTGAATGCATGTGGGTATGATGTTAATGGCGTACGAATTTATAGCTCAGGAGAAGAGCAACTATCTAAGCATAGTGGGGAAATTTATAAGCGTATATTAGATGAGTTGGATATTCAACCAAGTGAATGGTTACATATCGGAGACAACTTACACGCCGATATCAATAATGCCAAAAAGCATAAAATACAAACCCTTCATGCCCAATGGTCTGAGTATTCACATGAACGTTCCTACCATTGGACTGCAAAAGATGTAGTTGGTGAGTCAATTTATCGCTCGCTTGATTTAAAGCAAGCAAGTCAATTCTATAAAAATGATGAATTTGTAGAACTTGGTTTCAAAGTTTTTGGACCATTGTTGCTTGGATTTATATCTTGGTTATCGATGCAACTCAAAAATAAAGGCATTCAAAAGGCATTATTTCTTGCTCGTGACGCTCACTTAATAGAAAGAATATATAATAAGTATTTCAATCATACTAGCATTGATAGTGAATATATTTATCTCTCAAGAGCCTCAACATATAAAATGGGGATGACTGATTGGCCAATGCATCGAATTTGGCACCTATTTGGTGGAAAAAACAAAAAAAGCATATCAAAAATATTCTCTATGCTTGGCCTTGATGCAAAGTTATATATGGCTGATTTACACCATGTTGGTTTCCCTGATGAAAATCATGTTCCTAGAATTGGAGAAGAACACAAAGTTCATTGGCTAATCAATAAATTATTCATCCAAGTGATGAATAAAAATACTCAAATACGAAACAACTACGCCCAATACTTTGTTGATGCTTGTAAGGATTATGAAAAAGTAGCACTAATTGATGTCGGCTGGATGGGGAATATTCAATCTGTTTTTGCGCGATCTTTAGGTGAACATTGGGCATCTAAGGATATTTATGGATTTTATCTTGCAACTTTTGAAGGTGCTTTAGATAATAAATCATATTATAATTCTATGTCTGGATGGCTCTCTGATTATGGTAGTCCCCTGGATAAGCAAAACCATTTATTATCTGGTGGAGTTGAATTAATGGAGTTTGCGTTAGCAGATAATACAGGTTCTACAATAGGCTATATCAAAACAGACGAAGGGATTTTGCCCCTAAGAGATGAGTCAAGTGATTCTGAAAAAGACTATCTTGACAAAGCTGGAAGATTGCAAGATGGAATAATGTCTTTCTTTGAATACGTATCCCCGTTACTCAAAATTAATGTAAACAATACATTTAGCAGCGTAGTACTTGCTGAACCTTTTTTCAAGTTAATAAATGAACCTTCTTCAACTCAATTAAATATTTTGGCATCTCTGACTCATTCTGAGTCAGCAGGGACTAACTCAGAAAGATTAGTCTTGGCTGATCGTATTTCATTAAGACAAAGATTATTCCCAGGAAAAGTATACCAAGAATCTCTTGAAAAAAGTTATTGGAAAGAAGCTTTTAAAAGACTTAATAGAAAACGTTTCTGGAAAAGGTATTGATTATACCAAGCCTGAGCATAGGCTCAGGCTTGGTATTTCATGTTTTTCAATTCTTCAATATTTAAGTTCAAAATGAAAATATTAATAATCACCTAATTTTAAAGTGTAGAGGTTAACTTTAATTTCAAAGGTTAATATTCTTTTTTCAAATTTAAATTTTATTGGTTACGATATTATGGTCACCGTATTAAGATTATTACCGTATTTTTTTTTGTCAGGTTATGCATTTTATAGCTTATTATTTCTAGATAAAAACTATTTTTATTTTATTGGCTTTTCTTTTGAGTTGATTTGTTTATATGTGATTTTTAATTTTTTTAAGTTTAAATTATCTAAAGTTTTTAGTTTTTTTGAAATTATCTTTTTAATTATTATTATATCTCAACTCATATTTTATAAGTTTTCGTTAACATATTTCTCGAAATTAGCATTAGCTAATAGTGAGTCCTCAAAAGCGCTAGGTTTACATTTTGATATTTTCTTACCTCTGATATTTCTATTACTATTATGCATTCCACTCTTTTTTATTACAGTAGAAATAAAGGGAAGCATTTTTTTTACAACTGTTATTTTGTTTATTGTAGGAGGTTATCAAAGCCAAAAAACGGATGATATCAAGGGAGGGATCATGTTTCCAGCTTTGGATTTTATTCAAAAGATGGTTTCACTAGAAATTGATAGACACTTAAATATTTCCAACTTTGACTCGGACCGACCTAATTTCGAGAAACAAAATGTATATGGCGACATTGATTCATCTTATTTAAATGGTTTACCTGTTGATCCTAATGTTATAGTTTTTTTTACTGAAGGTTTTTCATCTCGTTGGATTGATAATTATGATGAGAGCAATCGAAGGGACCTTACACCTAATTTAGATCGATTTTTCAAACAGTCGATCGTAGTTAAAAATTATTATAATCACACAGCCGCAACATTTAGGGGTATACGTGGTCAACTAATCTCTGGTTATCAAAAAGCTGATGAAAATGGAGATGGTGGAGTCTCTGTGATTGATAAGAAAGATCTTGATAAAATCTATTCTAATAAAAGTATAATTACATTACCTGAAGTTTTGAATGAAAATTCATACTCTACAATATTTATAAGTCCACATATTAGTGAAATGAATCTAAATGAGATGCTTTCCAAGCAAGGATTTTCAAAAGTATTAACTGCTAATGATTTTATTCCTGGAGCTCAAGGACCATTAACTGATTTTCAATTAATTGATAGTTTAATTGATACTTCTGAAAAAACAAAGCAACCTTTTTTTATCGCAACTTATAATTTTGGTACTCACATGCTCCAGGATTCTGTGAGTGTTAAGTACGCTGACGGAAGTAGTCCTGTACTTAACCGTATTCATGAGTGGGACTACAACATCGGTCGATTCATGAGGTGGTTTAATTCTAGTAAATTATCCGAAAACACAATAATAATATTTACAACTGATCACGCTACCTTTCCCGGCGAGGAGGTCATTTCGGTTGAGAATGTTACAAAAAATGTATTCGTAGATAGAATTCCTCTTATGATTTACTCACCAAGAATTAAGCATGTTCTGATAGATGCACATGGCCTTAATTCTTTATCTTTCACTCCTACACTTCTTAGTATTTTAGGGATAAATAAAGTTAAGAATTCTTTCCTTGGATGTTCTGTATTTGAATATAAATGTTCATTACCAGCTAATGTAACTGCTATTGGAGATTTTGAATTTTTAACTAACGATGACGGTGTAACTTATAAAAATGATGTTAAAGATACAGACCTGAAAAAATTTAATGAAATGAGTGATTTGATTAATGATTTTTATAAGATATCAAACTAAAAATTAAACTTATTTCTTGCTGGCAGATATTATTGGATGCTAATATCTGCCTTATATTTAATGCATTATAAACGATCTATTTTATAATCAGTTATTGTTTTTGATTTTTTATATATTGGCAACTCAAAATACTTATAAGTAATACTAGAAATTAAAATAAGTGTTGATACAAATAGGTATGTCTGGGTTATCCTGGATGACGAGTTGAAAAAGCCTATATGATCCATGGCTATCATTAATGGCGTGTGTAATAAGTAGATTGAAAAACTTATGTTACCAAAATAAACTAAAACTTGATTTGCTGCGATTGCACTCCAAAAACCACTATAATTTATTAGTGTGTAAAAGAGATAGCAAAAGCTCATGATTACTATACCATCGTATGAGTGAACATCATCTTTTGTATAGATGAAGTATGAGCATATTCCTACTGCAGCTGTTTGCATAATTGTCATCAGAATTTTTGGAGGATCTCTTTTTTCTGTGAATTTTGATATATTTGTTATTAGTACACCAAGAGACATACCTGCTATACATTTAAGTAATCCTGAAGATAATATCATAAAGTGAACATCTGTTGCAGCTTCAAGATTATGATGTCTAGCATAAACTATAATATATGAAATTAAAGATATTGAAATAAGCTTGATCCTACTCTTTAACCTTATTAACAGAGGTAGTAACATTACAGAAGTGAAAAACTCTACAGAAATTGACCAACTTGGATCATTCCAATTCCACGATGAGGCAAATCCTAAACCATGTATTAATAACATATTATATATGGCCGTAGCCACAGGTTCTTGAAAAGGGAGTTCTTTAAAATAAATTCTATAGATTAAATAAGTTAATAGAAACGTTAACAAATGCAATGGGTATAACCGCTCTATTCTATGAATGGCGTATTTAATAAATTCCTTTCTGCCAATATCTAACTTTTCTTTATAAATATATGATAAAACAATACCAGATAATATAAAAAAACCGTCTACTGATATATATGAATGCGAAAAATTAACATTCCCCCATCCCATTCTGCTGCCTATCCAGTGCCCGGCAACAACAGTTAGACAAAGCAGCCCTCTACAACCATCAAGCTCGAGTAACCTTTGTTTCATAAAACCCCAAGAAATCATGCTAGGAAAATGCTAATAAATTGAAAGGGTTTTGTAAGGTATTTTCATAAATTTAGCAAGTATTAGGGTTACTCAAAAAATTATTTTTAAACATTATTCTCATTGTTTGTTTCACATATTAATCTTACCCAACTAACAACTCCCCACGTCTCCCAGCATTCTCCCCAGCCAACCGCACCACCAACATCCCCGCCGTTACAAACTTGGTCAAATTCCTCGCATACAACACGCCACCAAACTCCGCCACCAGCGGCATCACCTGGTCAGTAATCGGATCAACAACCTCCGCCACCACTTCCCCCGCCTTAATCCACTCACCCAAATTACGTCTGTAAAACATTAATCCAGATTGAGCTGCATGAATATACTCACATCCCGCCAGCGCCGTCGCCGGATGAATCAGGGCAGGGGACTCAACCACTTCACCGGCAATATATCCGCCCTCAATCAGCGCATTGATAATTGCGTCGGCATCTTTCTCCGCCATCTCAGGCGATACATCCGCCACACCGCGCAGTTCCAGCGTCACCGGCAGCAAGCCGCGCGGCATCGGATACTCATCGCCAAAGCGTTCTGCCAGCGTCAGCCACGGCTCACAGCAAGCCTCATCAAACGGTTCACCGCCAGATATCTGCGCCAGCAACTGCACTTCACTGCCTAACCAACGCGCCAAAGGTTCAATGTCCGGCCAGGCATGCGGCGTGGTGTAGAGGTGTGGCAGCGCATCCCAGTCACAATGCAGATCAATCATCAAATCGGCCTGGCTCGCCATACGCATCAGCGTAAAGCGCTGGGCATCCAGTTCGGTGCGGGCAATGCGGTCACGATAATGGCGATCAATCGCTTCCCTGATCAGGCGTTTGTTTTCGTATTCACTTTGCGTCAGTGAGCCAGCGAGTTCCTCAACCAAGGCTTCACCCAATGCCGGGAAGCGGCGGTTAAAGTCTTGTCCTGATAACGTATGGAAACGCCCGAGATGGCTACCGTGCCAGTGTTGTCCCATGGCTAAAGGATTCGCCACCGGCACCAATGTGATTTTAGATTTGAGTTGTCCGGCAGATTCCAGCGCCAGCAATTTCTGTTTCAAGTACCATGCCACCGCCATGCCCGGCAGTTCATCGCCGTGCAGCGCAGCCTGAATGTAGACGCGTTGCTGTGAATCCGTACCGAAGTGGAAGCTAACAATTTCGCGTTGCGTTCCCAGCGAGGCGCTTAATAGAGGATGATGTTGTTGTTGCATAACGCTATCGATGTCCTTTATTCGTGGCACGCTTTCAGCGACGCCAGATGCATTTTCTGATGGAATTATAGTGCTGAGTGCAAAAAGGGCGGCAAAAAAGCCGCCCAAAAGATTACTGCTGGATGGAGATGTCCGTCGCGAAGTACTGTTTCTGAATTTTATCGAAAGTGCCGTTCTTCTTCAGTTCGGCAAACGCGTTATCCAGTGCGGTTTTCAGTTCGGTGTCGCCTTTACGCAGGCCAATCGCGGTGCCCGGACCGATAATCGGATCCTGCACAATCGGGCCGGCCAATTCGAAATCTTTGCCCTGCGGATGTTTCAGGAAACCATTGGCGGCTTGAGCAGCATCGGTAAACACCACATCAAGACGACCCGAAATCAAATCGCTCTCAACTTGTGCCTGATCGCCATAAGGTACAACCTGCACGCCATGCGGCTGCCATTTGGCCAGCGCATAACGCTCCTGCACGGTGCCTTGCTCAACGCCCACGGTTTTGCCTTTTAGCGATTCAGCAGTTGGCAGCAAGCCAGAACCTTTACGCGCAATCAGCTGCGTATGGGTGTCGTAGAGCGGCACGGTGAAATCAATCTGCTTCAAACGTTCTTCGGTGATGCCCATATCCGACAGGATGGCGTCAAACTTGCGCGCTTTCAGCGCCGGGATCATGCCATCGAACTGGCTCTCGACCCACACGCATTTGGCCTGCATCTGCTGGCACAGCGCATTACCGAGGTCGATATCAAAACCAACCAGTTTGCCCTGCGGCGTTTTGGATTCGAAAGGAGGATAGGTGGGATCAACCGCGAAACGCACCTGATCAATTTTTGCCTGCGCACCAAACGCGCAACCTGCCAGCACAGCCAGCGCCAGCGTGTGACGCAGGCGGGCGGTTAAACGAGAACTTGCCATAATATCGGTCTTCTTTTGATGTGATGTTGAGTCAGAAAGAGTACCGCTCAGGGCCTGGCAAGGCAATTAGAGGATTATTTTCATCACGTTACCATTATGCAGCGCCTGATAATCCGCTACATTCAGCACCACCGATTGCTCCAGCAATCCGGCATTGAAGGCGATTTCGTCATAGCGTTCAAACAGCAGCGGATCGACCACCAGCTGTAAATCAGGATGGAAGCTAAACGGCGGAATAGCCCCGAATACGCAGCCGGTCAGCGTATTCACTTCCGCAGGCGAGGCCAGCGAAGCACGGCGACCGCCAACCGCTGCAGCAACCTTGCTGAGATCCGCTTGCTGATCGGCAGGCAGCACCGCCAGCACATGCTGTTTGATACCGTTGCCTTTCACATGGCACACCAGCGCCTTCGCACCTTGACCCACTTGCGTACCACGAATCGCTGCCACCGCTTCGCACTTGCCGGTCGCTTCATGCTCCATCACGCGATAGCGCGCCTGATGTTGGTCAAGCAGGGCGATCAGTTTTTCATGTGTGGTCATGGTGTTTTCCATGCTGATGAATAGCGTAGGGTGCGCATTTATGCGCGCCTGGGACATTGGTCGCCATGAATGGCGACCCTACGAAACGTTATTTATGACGCGCGCGCAGATTATTGATGATGGTGCTCAAATCCAGCTCCTGATCCTGCAGCAGCACCATCAGGTGATAAAGCAGATCCGAAGCTTCATTGGTTAGCTCGTGACGATCGTTAACCGTTGCCGCCAACGCCGTTTCCACGCCTTCTTCCCCCACTTTCTGCGCGATACGCTTGGTGCCGCTGGCATAAAGCTTCGCAGTGTACGAACTCTCAGGGTCGGCGCTTTTGCGCGAAGCCAGCAGCTGCTCGAGCTGATAGAGGAACGTCCAGTCTGGCGCAGCCGGTGAGAAGCAGCTGGAAGTGCCGAGATGGCAGGTTGGGCCAATCGGATTGGCCAGCACCAGCAGCGTGTCGTTGTCGCAGTCCGGGGTAATACTCGCCACTTGCAGGAAATGTCCCGAGGTTTCTCCTTTGGTCCATAAACGGTTTTTGGTGCGTGAGAAGAAGGTGACGTTGCCCTCGCTGAGGGTTTTTTGCAGCGCTTCTTCGTTCATATAACCGTGCATCAGCACTTCGCCGGAAACGTTGTGCTGGACGATAACGGGCATCATGCCCGCGGTTTTGACCCAATCCAGCCTGGCCAGTTGTTCTGCAGTTAACACGCGCGAATCTCCACACCGTTGTCGATCAGGAAGTTTTTCAACTCGCCGATATTGATAATTTGTTTGTGAAACACCGAAGCCGCCAGCGCGCCATCGACGTTCGCCTGCACAAAGGCGTCAAGGAAGTGCGGCATCGTGCCTGCGCCGCCGGAGGCGATCAGCGGCACTTTGCACACATCGCGCACTTTCTTCAGCTGCACCAGATCGTAGCCGTTACGCACGCCATCCTGGTTCATCATGTTGAGTACGATTTCACCCGCGCCCAGCTTCTGCACTTCCTGTACCCAATCCAGAGTTTCCCACGTGGTCACTTTGGTGCGCGCTTCGTCGCCGGTGTACTGATTGACGTGATATTTGCCGCTCACTTCGTCAAACCAGGTATCGATGCCCACTACGATGCACTGCACGCCAAAGCGATCGGCCAGGCGCGTAATCAGCGTCGGATCGGCTAATGCTGGCGAGTTGATGGAAATCTTGTCGGCACCAAACTGCAGAATGCGCGCCGCGTCTTCTTCGCTCTTAATGCCGCCCGCCACGCAGAAAGGAATATCGATCACTTCCGCCACGCGCGACACCCAGCTTTTGTCCACGACGCGGCCATCTGATGAGGCGGTGATATCGTAGAATACCAGCTCGTCCGCACCTTCCTGCGCATAACGCTGCGCCAGCGGCACAATGTCACCGATGATTTCGTGGTTGCGGAACTGAACGCCTTTCACCACTTGCCCGTCACGCACATCGAGACAAGGAATTATCCGTTTTGCCAGCATGCGATTGCCTCCGCCACCGTGAATTTATCTTCCAGTAACGCGCGACCAACGATCACGCCCTGTGCGCCGCTGCCGCGTAACGCCGCGATGTCATCCAGCGAACCGATGCCGCCTGAAGACTGAAAAGCGATGTCCGGGAAGGCCGCAGACACTTCTTTATACAGCGCGACGTTGGATCCGCTCAGCGTACCGTCACGCGAAATGTCAGTGCACAACACATGCTTGAGGCCAACCGGCTGATACCAGCCAATCACCTCTTCCAGCGTCACGCCCGCCGCTTCCTGCCAGCCGCTGATTGCCACCTCTTTGCGGTTGTTGGCATCAATGCGCACATCTAATGCCAGCACAATGGCGTCGGCGCCAAACTCGTTAAACCAGCTTTTGACTTCTTCCGGTTGCTTCACCGCGGTGGAACCGACCACCACGCGCGTGGCACCCGCTGCCAGCAGCGCCGCCACGTCATCGCGATGGCGGATGCCACCACCAACCTGCACCGGCACGGTCACGCCGCGCAGTAAGGTGGTGAGCAGAGGAATCTGACGTTTGGCCGGATCTTTCGCGCCGGTCAAATCCACCAGATGCAGTACTTCAGCACCCTGGCGTTGGTAATCCTGTAAGCGCGGCAGCGGATCACTACCGTAATCGCGCTGCTGGCCGTAATCGCCCTGATGCAGGCGCACCACTTTGCCGTCGATTAAATCTAATGCGGGGATAATCATCACATCTCCAGGAAATTTTTCAGCAGCTGCGCGCCGGCTTTGCCCGAACGCTCCGGGTGGAACTGCACGCCGAAGAAGTTATCTTTCTGCAGGGCAGCGGTGAACGGATAGCCGTAATCGCACTGGGCGATAGTGGCGGCATTCACCGGCATGGCGTAGCTGTGCACGAAGTAGAAGTAGCTGCCATCGGGAATGTCGCGGAACAGATGATGGCCGGCTTTAGCGGTGATCTGGTTCCAGCCCATGTGCGGCAGCGGTAAATCCTGCGTATCCATCAGCGTGACGGGCTCATCAACCAGGCCGAGCGTGGTGACGCCGCCATTCTCATCGCTACCGCGACCGAGCAGCTGCATGCCGAGGCAAATACCGAGCACCGGCTGAGTACAGGCTTTGATTAAGTCGATGAGATCGCGCTCCTGCAGCTGATTCATCGCCGCCTGCGCGGTGCCCACGCCGGGCAGCAGCAGCTTGTCGGCATGCAGCACCACATCCGGGTCGCGGCTCACCTGCGGCGTGTAGCCGAGGCGCTCAATCGCCCACTTCACCGACGACAGGTTGGCGCAGCCGGTATCGAGGATCACCACGTTCATCACAGCACTCCTTTCGAGCTCGGCAAGGTGTTGCCTTCCACGCGAATCGCCTGGCGCAGCGTTCGGCCAAAGGCTTTGAACAGGCTTTCCACACGATGGTGATCGTTGCGGCCTTTGGTTTTCAGGTGCAGCGTGCTCATCATCGCGTAGGATAGCGAGCTGAAGAAGTGCTCGACCATCTCGGTGCTGAGATCGCCGACGCGCTGGTAGCTGAACTCGGCTTTGAATTCGATGTGCGGACGGCCGGAGATATCCAGCGCGCAGCGCGCCAGGCACTCATCCATTGGCAGCACAAAGCCGAAACGGCCGATGCCACGTTTGTCGCCCAGCGCTTTCAGCAGCGCTTCGCCGAGTGCCAGACCGGTATCTTCCACGGTGTGGTGATCGTCGATGTAGAGATCGCCTTTCACATCAATGTTCATGCGGAAGCCGCCGTGCACCGCAATCTGGTCCAGCATGTGATCGAAGAAGCCGACGCCGGTGTTAATTTTGCTGCCGCCTTCACGATCCAGCCACACTTCGACTTTGATCTGCGTCTCTTTAGTGTTGCGTTGCACCAGCGCGTAACGATCGCGTTTGGTCAGGCGCGCCTGAATCGCATCCCAATCTTCGCCTTCCGCGCCGTAACGCAGGCCCTGAATGCCCATGTTCTGCGCCAGCTGAATATCGGTCAGACGATCGCCAATCACGTAGCTGTTGGCGGTATCGAGCGCACCGGCGGCCAGCCAGGCTTCCACCATTTTGGTCTTCGGCTTGCGGCAATCGCAGTTATCTTCCGGCATATGCGGGCAGATCAGGATGTCGCTGAAATTCACGCCTTGTGAGCGGAGAATCTGCATCATCAGGTTGTGCGGGCCGTCAAAATCGGCCTGCGGGAAGCTGTCGGTGCCGAGGCCATCCTGATTGGTGATCATCACCAGCTGATAGCCCGCTGCCTGCAACGCCAGCAGCGCCGGAATGGCGTTCTTCTCAAACGCCAGTTTCTCCATGCGATCCACCTGATAATCAGTGGGTGGCTCAGAAATGATGGTGCCGTCGCGGTCGATAAAAAGGATCTTCTGACTCATGCTTGCTCCACTGATAAGGCTTGCAGCGCGGCGATCAGGCGCTCGCACTCTTCACGGGTGCCGATGGAGATGCGCAGGCATCCCGCAAGGCCGGGGTTTTTATTTTGGTCGCGCAGAATAATGCCTTGATCCCACAGCGTTTTAAACACTTTTGGCGAATCAGTGAAGCGCGCCAGAATATAGTTGGTTTCACTCGGGAACACCTGCTGCACTACGCTAATCTGCGGCAACTGCTCAAACAGCCAGGCACGATTGGCGTTCAACTCGGCAACGTGTTGACGCATCAGCGCAATGCCTTGTTCGCTCAGCGCTTGCCCAGCCACATCCGCCACCGGCGTCGCCAGCGGATAGGGCGCAATCACCTTCATCAGCAGATCGATCACCGGCTTGTTCGCCAGAGTGAAGCCGCAGCGCAAACCGGCCAGCGCGAAGGCTTTGGACAGCGTGCGCAGAATCACTAAGTGCGGATATTCCTGCAGCCATCCCGCCAGCGTCGCGTCCGGGCAGAACTCGATATAGGCTTCATCGGCCACCACCAGCGCTTTACCGGCGGTCATCGCCAGCAGCGCGCGGATATCATCCTGATTAATCAGGTTGCCGGTCGGATTATTTGGGCTGCACATATAGACAACTTTCACGCCGTCGAGCTGGTCAGCAATCGCCGGCAAGTTCAGCTGCCAGTCATCAAGTGCCGCTACGGTGCGGTATTCAATGCCGATGGTTTCGGCGCTGACGCTGTACATGCCGTAGGTTGGCGGGCAGAACAGAATCGCATCTTTGCCCGGCTCACAAAACGCGCGCATCAGCAGTTCGATACCTTCATCCGCACCGCGGCTGACCAGAACCTGCTCCGGCGTCAAACCGGCGTAAGCGGCATAGCGCTCAATGACAATCTTTGGCTGGCATTCCGGATAGCGGTTCAGCGTCTGCTGCGACAGCTCAAACGGCACCGGCAGCGGGAATTCGTTGGCATTCAGCCACACATCACCGTTACCACCCAGACGACGCGCCGATTGATACGGCGTCAACGCTCGCACGTTGGCGCGCGCTAACTCTTCAATATTCAGGCTCATGCTTGCTCCTTTAGCGCGGCAACACGCAGGGTAACGGCATTTTTGTGGGCTTCCAGCTGCTCGGCGGCGGCCAGCGTTTCAATCGTCGCGGCAAGATTGAGGAAGCCTTGCGGCGTCAGCTCTTGCACCGTCATACGTTTCTGGAAATCGGCCAGGCCAAGGCTGGAACAGGTCGCGGTGTAGCCGTAGGTCGGCAGCACGTGGTTAGTGCCGGACGCGTAATCGCCCGCCGATTCCGGGGACCAGTCGCCAAGGAATACCGAACCGGCGCTGGTGATGCTTTCGACCAGATCGCGCGGCTGACGCGTCTGAATGATCAGGTGCTCCGGGCCGTACAGGTTGGAGATCTCGATGCACTGCTCCAAATCGCGCAGCACAATCAGGCGGCTGCTCGCTAACGCCTGACGCGCGGTAGCCGCACGCGGCAGCTGCGCCAGTTGCTCTTCAACCGCTTGCGCCACGCCTTCGGCCAGTTGCAGCGATGGCGTCAGCAGAATTACCTGCGAATCCGGGCCGTGTTCCGCCTGCGACAGCAAATCAGATGCCACGAATGCGGGCGTGGCGCCTTCATCGGCGATCACCAGCACTTCCGATGGACCGGCTGGCATATCAATTGCCGCGCCATCTAAACGCTGGCTAACCTGACGTTTGGCTTCGGTGACGTAGGCGTTGCCAGGGCCAAAAATTTTGTCCACTTTCGGCACGGTTTCGGTGCCGAAGGCGAGGGCGGCGATGGCTTGTGAACCGCCCACCTGAAACACCTCTTTCACGCCACACAGCTGTGCCGCGTAAAGAATTTCATCGGCAATTGGCGGCGGCGAGCACAGCACCACGCGACCGCAACCGGCGATGCGTGCCGGTGTCGCCAGCATCAATACGGTTGAGAACAGCGGGGCGGAACCGCCAGGAATGTACAAACCCACCGATTTCACCGGACGGGTAATCTGCTGGCAGCGCACACCAGGCTGGGTTTCCACATCCACTTCCGCCAGAACCTGCGCGTTGTGGAAAGTCTCGATATTACTCACGGCCACGGCCATCGCCTGCTTCAGTGTGTCACTCAAACGATCGCTGGCCGCTTGCATCTCTTCAGCGCTGACGCGCAGGTTATCCACCTGCGCTTTATCGAAGCGCGCGCTAAATTCACGCAGCGCCGTATCGCCGCTCTCTTTCACATTAACTAACACGTCGCGCACGATCTGGCTGATAGTTTCTGAAGCCGAAATCGCCGGACGCATCAGCAGCGCTTGCTGCTGCTCTGCGCTGCATTGCTGCCAATCAATGGGTGTCATCAGCGTGCTCATCGTATTACTCCAACATTTTTTCAATTGGCAGCACGAGGATCGAGCTGGCACCCAGCGACTTCAACTTTTCCATGGTTTCCCAGAACAGCGTTTCGCTGCTCACCATGTGCATCGCCACGCGGCTCACATCGCCGGCCAGCGGCAGCACGGTTGGACGCTCAGCGCCCGGCAGCAGCGCAATCACTTCATCCAGGCGCTCGCTTGGCGCGTGCAGCATGATGTATTTGGATTCACGCGCTTTAATTACGCCCTGAATACGCGTCATCATTTTGTCGACCAGCTCTTGCTTGGCGGCCGGCAGTTCGCCATCGCGCTGAATCAGCACCGCTTTAGAGCGGTAGATCACTTCCACTTCGCGCAGGCCGTTGGCTTCCAGCGTGGCACCGGTTGAAACCAGGTCACAAATCGCATCGGCCAGACCCGCGCGTGGTGCGACTTCAACCGATCCGTTCAGCAGGCAGGATTTAAAGGCGACGCCTTGTTTATCGAGGTATTTCTTCAGCAGGTGTGGATAAGAGGTGGCGATGCGTGCGTTATTCAGGCATTGCGGGCCGGTGTACTCTTCATCAACCGGCATCGCCAGCGACAGGCGACAACCGCCGAAATCCAGACGACGCAGCGTGAAGTAACGCGGATCTTCGCCCTGAGCACGGCGATTCAGCAGCTCCTCTTCCAGCACGTTTTCACCGACGATACCGAGATCGACCACGCCATCCATTACCAGGCCAGGGATATCGTCATCGCGCACACGCAGGATGTCGATCGGCATGTTCTCCGCAAACGCAATCAGACGCTGCTGCTGAAGGTTAATTTTGATACCGCAGCGTGCCAGCAGTTCGCGTGATTCATCACTTAAACGGCCAGATTTCTGCATAGCTATGCGAATACGGGTGTTATCTAACATGGTTCCTGTCCTCTTATTCAATCCTGTCTGAACGTGTTGGTTGGCGTTCGCCCATAAAAAAACCCCCGGAAGATGATCTTCCGGGGGCTCTCTTTGCGTTCGCACCACTGGAAGATCCTAATCGTCTCCCAGCACACATCGCCTGAAAGACTAGTCAGGGTGATGGTGATGATGGTGGTTGAACTGAACGCGTGTCATAGTAAATTCCGTTGCTGAATGAGTATTCATTTGCGTGCTGAATAACCTAACGAAGATGGTGACAATTGGCAACCCTTTTTTAACCGTCAATTTCCGGAATCTCCCGAAACAGTTTGCGCTGGTTTGGCACATCTACCCGCACTAAGATGAAGTGTGAGCCCATAGCAGGAGTCGATATGAAAAAGGTCGCGATTGTAGGTCTGGGATGGCTGGGTATGCCGCTGGCGATGGCGCTAACGGCACGCGGCTGGCAGGTCACCGGCAGTAAAACCTCGCCGGATGGCGTGGACGCCGCACGCCGCTGTGGCATTGAAGCCTTCCAGCTGGTGCTGACCCCCGAACTGGAGTGTGAAGCCGAAGAGTTAGATACGCTGATGGCAGTCGATGCGCTGGTGGTGACGTTACCTGCCAGCCGCACGGTGAAAGGCGGTGAAGATTACATGCAGGCGGTGCAGAACGTGGTGGATACCGCGCTGGCGAAGAAAGTGCCGCGCATTATTTTCACCAGCTCAACCTCAGTGTACGGCAGCGGTGAGGGCGTAATGAAAGAGAGCAGTCCGCTGCAGCCGGAAACCGTCGCCGGCAAGACGTTAGTGGAGCTGGAGAACTGGCTGCACGATCTGCCCGGTACCAGCGTAGACATTGTGCGTCTCGCGGGATTAGTGGGGCCGAATCGTCATCCGGGGCGTTTTCTTGCGGGCAAAACCGGGCTGGAAAACGGCGGTCATGCGGTCAATCTGGTGCATCTCGATGATGTGGTGGATGCGATTGTGCTGCTGTTGCAAACCCCGAAAGGCGGGCATGTTTACAATTTGTGTGCCTCGAAACATCCGTCGCGCGACAGTTTCTATCCCAGCGTTTCGAAGCAGCTGGGGCTTGAGCCACCGACGTTTGTCGCTGAGCCGGAGCGTTCTAACGGCAAGGTGATTGATGGCTCGAAGATCGCGAGTGAGCTGGGGTTTGAGTATACGTATGATGACCCGATGAAAATGCCGCTGGAGTGATTTCCCCTCACCCTAACCCTCTCCCGCAGGCGGGCGAGGGAATCTTTTGCTCCCTCTCCCGTAGCAGAGGGCCGGGGTGAGGGCATCAGCGCGCAGCAGATTAAACCCCAAACCGATCCCTTAACGCATACCACGCCGCTCCCATCGCGGTAAGCGGCACCTTAAACCGTCTCCCACCTGGAAACGGCAGATGCGGCAATTTTGCGAACGCATCAAATCTCTCGGCATGCCCACGCAGCACTTCAGCAATCAACTTCCCTGAAAGATGGGTACAGGTCACGCCGTGTCCGCTGTCGCCCTGCATAAAGAACGCATTCTTCTCCACCTGCCCAAACTGCGGCATGCGCGATAGCGTGAGCAGGAAATTGCCGCTCCAGCGGTGGCTGATTTTGATGTCACGCAGCTGCGGAAAGGT
Source organism: Pantoea sp. y20 (assembly GCF_054903455.1). Taxonomy (NCBI): domain Bacteria; kingdom Pseudomonadati; phylum Pseudomonadota; class Gammaproteobacteria; order Enterobacterales; family Erwiniaceae; genus Pantoea; species Pantoea sp. y20. Next base: position 2,675,985 of record NZ_CM142816.1, on the reverse strand, counting down.
GCGCAGCAGCTTAGGGCGAATCAGCGCTTCGATATCATCCGGCTCGCGTGCGCCATACACTACGCCGCCGCCGTAGAGCAGGCGGTTATCGGCGGTGAGGCGGAAGTAGTCGAGCAGATAGTTACAATCTTCAACGCAGTAATTGTTCGGCAGCAAACCCAGCGCCTGATCGCGCGTTAAAGGTTCGGTGGTGACGATCTGCGAACCGCACGGCATGCTTTTGCCTGTCAGGCGCGGTTCAAGCTGTGACGGCAAATAAGCGTTACCGGCAAAAATCACGAAAGTGGCGCTGACTTCGCCCTTAGCAGTTTTTATGCGATGCGGTGCGCCGTATTTCACTTCAATCGCCGCCGACTGCTCATAAATGCGCCCGCCGTGACGACGAATCGCTTCGGCTTCGCCCAATGCGAGATTAAGCGGATGCAGATGCCCACCGCGCTTATCGAGTAAGCCGCCGACGTAGCGATCGGTCGCCACTTCGCGCCGAATACCGCGTTCGTCGAGCAGCTCTAAATCGTGATTGCCGTAGCGTGCCCAAAGGGCTTTTTGGCTGCGCAGATGGCCCATTTGCCGCTGATTCAGTGCGGCGAAAATGCCGCCGGGGCGATAGTCGCAGGCGATAGCGTAACGGTCGATGCGGTCGCGAATGATCTCCGCGCCTTCAAACATCATGCTGCCAAGCATTTGTGCGGTCTGTTTGCCGTAGCGCTGCTCAATCACATCCACGTCGCGGCTGTAGGAGTTGACGACCTGGCCGCCATTGCGGCCGCTGGCGCCAAAGCCGATTTTCGCCGCTTCAAGCAGCACCACGTCGTAACCGGCTTCGGTGAGAAACAGCGCGGACGAGAGCCCGGTAAAGCCGCCGCCAATGATGCAGACATCGCACTGCACTGACTCTTGCAGCTCCGGCCACGGCTCATGGGCGTTGGCGGTAGCGGCGTAATAACTTCCCACATGTTGCATGACATCCTCCTTAAGCGCGAAACCTTAGAAATTGGCGGGCGTATGCGCGCTAACAATGCGACACGGCTGATCTGAGGTATTGGTAAAACTGTGCGGCAAGCCGGTATCAATCACATAGCTTTCACCGCGATAGAGATGGTAACTCTGGCCGTTGACCACCAGCATGATTTCCCCTTCCAGCACGGTGCCGGTTTCCTCGCCGGGATGGCGTAACTTCTCGCCGGTGCTGGCGCCGGGTTCATAACGCTCCAGTAGCATCGCCAGCGCGCGTCGTGCGGCACCGTTATCGATCAGCATCAGCGATACGCCAAGGCTGCCGATCTCCACGCACTCTTCCGGGCGCACAATCACCCGCGGCGTGGCATTGATTTTGGGTTCGGAGAAAAACTCTGAGAGCGAAAGCCCGTAAACTTTCAGCAGCTTCTGTAAGGTGCTGACGGCCGGGCTCACTTTGTCCTGTTCAATGGTGCTAATGGCGCTGTGCGTTAAACCTGATAACTCAGCGACGCGACGCTGAGACAATCCCAACTCCTGCCGGATCTGCGATAAGCGACGTCCGGGTGCCAGAGTGGCATCATTCATGGCTGTTTTTCCTTGTGATAACAGACAGCGGCGTGGATAAAAGCCTCAAACAAACGGCGCGAGACCGGATCGCGATCGGAGTGCCATTCCGGATGCCATTGCACCGCAAGGGCAAAAGGGTGCTTTGGCAGGCTTACGGCTTCAACCAGCCCATCGGGCGCGCGCGCTTCGACACGCAGCTGCGGACCGGTTTCACGGATGCCTTGCCCGTGCAGCGAGTTGACAGCAAATGGTTCGGCGCTGCCGAGCAGTTGGCTCAGCATGCCATCCACTTCTGGCTGCACGGTATGTACCGGCGCGTATTGCTCATCCAGCGGCAGCGCGTCGTTTTCGCGATGCTCCTGAAACAGATGTGTCATATGCAGCTGGCGATGCAGCGCACCGCCATTAGCGACCACCAGCTCCTGCAAACCGCGACAGATACCGAACATCGGCATCTTTTTACCCATCGCATGGGTGATGAGCCCAAAGGCGAGGCGATCGCGCGCCGGATCGGCATGCGCCTCTTTACCGTCTGCGCCGTAATGCCAGGGTTCGATGTTGCTGGGGCTGCCGGTCAGCAAAATGCCATCCAGCACGGTCATACTGTTTTCTAATAGATGAGGTGCCTGCATCAGTTGATGCGGTAATGGCAGCGGCACGCCACCGGCAAGCACGATAGCGTCGAGATATTTGTTGTGAACCGTTTGCCCTACGTGGCTGCCAATAAAGTTCTGGCACATCACTACGCCAATCAAGGGCTTGTCAAAAATAATGCCCATAACGTCTCCGCGTTGCTGTTCAATATTTTCGCCGGAAATGCGCGGCTGGCCTTAAAAGTGTGCAATATTTTGTCAATCTAGCAACCGATCGTTCATTCCTCAAACAGAATTGTTACATTTGCACACTTTTTGCGTTAGCGCTATGTTAGTGGAGTGGCTGTTATTTTGAGCATTGCGCGCACCAATATTAAACGGTAAAGGGCGGGTGGGATCATGACGAACCTCGTAGAAGTAGAAGACTTCACGCGACACAGTGAAGAGAAGCGAACAAGCGCGTTCCAGCTGGAGGTCAAAACCTGGCTGGAACGCCATCCTGAAACGCAGTATGTCGATATTCTTCTTAATGATTTAAATGGGGTATTTCGCGGTAAACGCATTCCCATCTCCGCATTGGCAAAACTGGAAAAAGGGTGTTACTTCCCGGCCTCGGTTTTCGCTATGGATATTCTCGGTAACACCGTCGAAGACGCCGGACTGGGTCAGTCACTGGGCGAACCCGACCACCTCTGCATGCCGGTGCCCGGCACCTTGATTCCTTCTGCCGCCGATCCCACGCACATCGCTCAGCTGTTGCTGACCATGTGTAACCAAGATGGCACTCCCTTTGACGTTGAACCCCGTAATGTCCTCAATCGACTGTGGCAACAGCTGCGTAATCGAGGATTGTTCCCGGTGGTAGCGGTAGAGCTGGAGTTCTATCTGGTGGATAAAAAGCGTGATGCGGAGGGCTTCATTCAGCCGCCGTGCTCGCCGGGCAGTGACGAACGCAATATGCAGAGCCAGGTGTATTCGGTGGATAATCTCGATCACTTCGCCGACGTACTGCGGGACATCGACCATCTGGCCAGGCTGCAAGGCATTCCCGCCGATGGCGCGCTGGCGGAAGCGTCGCCCGGCCAGTTCGAAATCAACCTGCATCACACGCGCGACGTGCTGAAAGCCTGCGATCACGCTATTCAGCTGAAACGGCTAGTGCGTCAGGTGGCGGAAAATCACGGCATGACCGCCACTTTCATGGCCAAGCCTTATGAAGAGTACGCAGGCAGCGGCATGCATGTGCACATCAGCATGCTGGATGCCGCCGACCACAACGCTTTCGCGCTTGATGACGGCAGCGATTCACCGCTGATGAAACGCGCGCTGGCGGGCATGATCGATTTAATGCCGGCTTCGATGGCGCTGCTGGCGCCGAACGTGAACGCCTATCGCCGCTTCCTGCCGGAAGCCTATGTACCGCTGCAGGCGTCATGGGGACATAACAACCGCACGGTTGCGCTGCGTGTGCCTTGTGGCGATGCGGATAACCATCGCATCGAGTATCGCGTGGCCGGTGCGGATGCAAATCCCTATCTGGTGGTGTCAACAATTCTTGCCGGTATCTTGCACGGTCTGGATAATCAGCTACCTTTACCGCATGCGGTGCAGGGCAATGGACATGAAGCCGAAGGGCTGGCATTACCGATTCGGCAGAGTGATGCGCTGTATGAATTCGAGAATAGCTATCCGCTGCAAAAGCTGCTGGGCGAGCGTTTTAGCGGGGTGTGGCACAGCTGCAAACAGTACGAACTGATGCAGTTTGAGCGCTTAATCACCTCGACGGAAATCGACTGGATGCTCAAGAATGCCTGAGTGCCGGAAGAATTGATCTAACGTCTTGTGCCGATGGCATAAGTTGGGGCAAAATACGCGCCCTGCAAAATGAGAACTAACCGACGTTAACCGCGTCGGTTATTTTTTTGCATGATGTACTCACTGACATTCACACGAGGCCGGACACGCATCCGGATAGATAGATACTGACAAACACGCTTGTGCGTGAGATTTGAGGAAAACAAAGATGGGACTGTTTAACATTGCACCAGCGCAGGCTGGTTCTCGCTTCCGTGATGACTACGGCGCCGCGACAATCGTAAACACTAATATCACTTCTCACTGCAGCAAATTGCGCAGTAGCCCTGTAGCCCAACCGATCGCGGTTGTCGTCTGCGGGGGCCTGAACAATGTCGCTTAACACCTCTGCCGCACCTCAGCGTGCACACCTGAAAAAATCTCTGACCCTGATCCCGGTTGTCATGATGGGCCTGGCGTATATGCAGCCAATGACCCTGTTTGATACCTTCGGAATCGTGTCTGGATTGACCGACGGCCACGTCGCCACCGCTTATGCTTTCGCCCTGATCGCGATTCTGTTTACTGCCGTGAGCTACGGCAAGCTGGTACGCCGCTTCCCATCTGCGGGCTCCGCTTACACCTATGCTCAGAAGGCAATCAGTCCGCACGTCGGCTTTATGGTTGGCTGGTCATCACTGCTGGACTACTTGTTCATGCCGATGATCAACATCCTGCTGGCGAAAAGCTACTTTGAGACGCTGGTGCCGGGCATTCCGTCGTGGATTTTCGTGGTGCTGCTGGTGGCCTTTATGACCATCTCCAACCTGCGTGGAATCAAAACCGTTGCCAACTTCAACAGCGTGATCGTGGTGCTGCAGGTGGTAGTGATGGTAGTGATTACCGGTATGGTGGTTTACGGTGTGGCACACGGTGTTGGCGAGGGGACATTGACCAGCAGCAGACCGTTCTGGTCTGAGAATGCGCACGTAGTCCCGATGATTACCGGTGCGACCATTCTCTGCTTCTCGTTCCTTGGTTTTGACGGTATCAGTTCGCTGTCAGAAGAGACCAAAGATGCTGAACGCACGATCCCGCGCGCAATTTTCCTCACCGCGCTGATTGGTGGTGTGATCTTTATCGGTGTTTCTTACTTCCTGCAGCTGTACTTCCCGGACATCTCGCGTTTCCAGAATCCGGACTCTTCACAGCCAGAGATCATGCTGTTCGTGGCGGGTAAAGCGCTGCAAATTGGCATCCTGATCTTCTCGGTGGTGACGGTGCTGGCATCCGGTATGGCCGCGCACGCAGGCGTTTCACGTCTGATGTACGTGATGGGCCGCGATGGCGTGTTCCCGCAGCGTTTCTTTGGCTTCGTGCACCCGAAATACCGCACGCCGTCACTGAACGTGCTGCTGGTGGGCGCGGTCGCGCTGATGGCGATCAACTTCGACCTGGTAACCGCAACTGCGCTGATTAACTTCGGTGCGCTGGTGGCGTTCACCTTTGTAAACCTGTCGGTGATTGCGCAGTTCTGGATCCGTGAGAAGCGTAACAAGACGCTGAAAGATCACATCAACTATCTGGTGCTGCCGGTAATGGGTGCCCTGACGGTGGGTGCGTTGTGGATTAACCTGGAAGAGACCTCCATGGTGCTCGGCCTGGTGTGGGCTGCGATTGGTATTATTTACCTCGCCTTTGTGACCCGCACCTTCCGCAACCCGGTTCCGCAGTTCAGCGAAGAAGTGTGATTTGATCGACGTCGCTGTCCCCCTCCTCGGTCCTCCCCCATAAATGGGGGAGGAAGATGCTGCCATATGTGAGTTCTGAAGCTGCATGTGGCAGCGTCTCCTTCCCCCGCTAGCGGGGGAAGGCCGGGATGGGGGACAGCGAGCACCGACCGGGAACAGCACGCACTATCCCGCCAACACCAACTCCCAACGCCCCGCACTCAACGCCTCGCGTCCCGCTTTACTCAACCCCGCATCGGTAATCAAGGTATCAAACCGCTCCAGCGGCAACGCCAGATGCGTCGCAATCTTGTTGTACTTCGAACTGTCGCTTAACAACACGCGTTTACTACTCACATCGCTCGCCGCCAGCTTCACCGGCACCTTATCCTCATCCGGCGTAAACAGCCCGCGCGGGCCCCAGCAGGACGCGGAGATAAACGCGATATCAATCGCCAGCTGGCGCAAACTTCTGGCCGCCGCTTCACCGACGCTGGATCGGTTCTCACGACACACCGTACCGCCGGTGTGAATCAGCTTGCAGCCGCTGCTCTCCATCAGCAGGCGCGCAATCACGAAATCGTTGGTCACCACCAGCAAGTCATCACGCTCAAGCAACTCGCGCGCCAGCGCCAGTGTGGTAGTGCCGGCATCGAGATAGATGCAGCTATTACGCGGAATATGACGCGCGGCATACTGCCCAATCGCCATCTTCTCGCCGCTATACATATTGGTTTTCGCCAGATGCGACGGCTCCGCCGCCAGACGATCCGCCGAGCGCACGCCGCCCGAAACAGACAATACCGCACCTTGCTCTTCCAGCTTCTGCACATCGCGACGTATCGTCATATGCGACACACCCAAGCGCTCAGTGAGCTCGGCAATGCTAACCACGCCGCGTTCGCCCACCAGCGCTAAAATTTGTTGATGACGTTCAACCGGAATCACCTTGCTCTCCCTGAATTATCATTTTTTCACATTGTAGATCATCGATTCACAGCCCGCAGCACAATTTATCTCGCCGTAATCTAAGCAGAAATCCCATCTGGACTGACTTCGAAGCGCTGACCTCCGGCTGTGAATCGATGTTAATCCTTGCGCCCATAAGTTAATTTTTGTGATATCACGCACGTTTATTCGCCACTGACTGCGGCAGACTTAACACCAATGAACAAATTATCACTTAAATTAACAATGGAGGTTTGCTATGTCAGCAACCGTGAATAACATCGGCGTGATTGGTTTAGGTTCCATGGGCATGGGTGCAGCGCAGTCTTGCATCCGTGCAGGATTAAATACCTGGGGTGTTGATCTCAATCCGCAGGCGCTGGAAACCCTGCGTCAGGCCGGTGCACGTGATGCGCAAACCTCCGCTGCCCGCTTTGCCGCTGAACTCGATGCGGTGCTGCTGCTTGTGGTGAATGCCGCGCAGGTTAAAGCAATCCTGTTCGGTGAAAACGGCGTGGCGGCGCAGCTCAAGCCCGGCACCGTGGTCATGGTCTCTTCTACCATCTCTTCACAGGATGCGCAGGCGATTGAACAACAGCTGGCGCAGCATCAGTTGCTGATGCTGGATGCACCGGTTTCCGGCGGCGCAGCCAAAGCTGCAGTTGGCGAAATGACGGTAATGGCGTCCGGCAGCGATGAAGCTTTTGCCCTGCTCAAGCCTGTGCTGGATGCGGTGGCGGCGAAAGTCTATCGCGTGGGCAGCGAAATCGGTCTCGGCTCAACCGTAAAAATCATTCACCAGTTGCTGGCGGGCGTGCACATTGCTGTGGGCGCTGAAGCGATGGCGCTCGCCGCGCGCGCTGGAATCCCGCTCGACACCATGTATGACGTGGTGACCAACGCCGCCGGTAACTCATGGATGTTCGAGAACCGCATGCGTCACGTGGTGGATGGCGATTACTCGCCGAAATCAGCGGTCGATATCTTCGTTAAAGATCTCAATCTGGTGGCGGATACCGCCAAGTCGCTGCACTTCCCGCTGCCGCTGGCTTCTACTGCGCTCAATATGTTTACCGAAGCCAGCAACGCCGGCCACGGTCGTGAAGATGACAGCGCAGTGATCAAGATCTTCAGCGGCATCACGCTGCCGCAGGCGAAGGAGCAATAATCATGCGTTTAGGCGTTATTGCAGACGATTTTACCGGCGCAACCGACATCGCCAGTTTTCTGGTGCAGAACGGTCTGCCGACCATCCAGTTCAACGGCGTGCCGGAAAGTCATGACGCGCTGAGCGCGCAGGCGATTGTTATCAGCCTGAAATCACGCTCATGCCCGGCACAGCAGGCGATCGATCAGTCTCTGGCGGCGCTGCAGTGGCTGCAACAGCAGGGCTGCGATCGTTTCTATTTCAAATATTGCTCCACCTTTGACAGCACCGAGCAGGGCAATATCGGCCCGGTGACTGATGCGCTGCTGGCGGCGTTGGGCGAAACGCAAACGGTGATCTCGCCGTCGCTGCCGGTTAACGGTCGTACGGTGTATCAAGGCTATCTTTTTGTCGCCGATCAGCTGCTGTCTGAATCGGGCATGCGCCATCATCCGGTAACGCCAATGACCGATAGCAATCTGGTGCGTTTGATGACGCGCCAGGCCAAAGGCCAGGCCGCGGTGATCAACGCCGCGCAGCTCGATCAAGGAGCTGATGCGGTGCGTGCGCAGCTGGATACCCTGAAAGCACAAGGCATCAACTATGTGGTGCTGGATGCGCTGCACGAGCAGCATCTGCTGACGCAGGGCGAAGCGCTGAAAGAGACGCGCCTGGTGACCGGCGGTTCAGGCCTGGCGATCGGTATCGCCCGCGCCTGGGCAACGCAGCAGCAGAACAGCGATGCTGAACACGCCGGGCGCCCACAAGGCGATCGCGCGGTGGTGATCTCAGGCTCCTGCTCGCAAATGACCAACCGTCAGGTGCAGGCGTATCGTCAGCAAGCGCCCTCGCATGAAGTGCTGGTGGAACGCTGCCTTGATAACGCCGAAAGCTATGCGCAGGAGCTTTGTGACTGGGTGGAAGCCAATCATCAGTCCGAACTGGCACCTTTGCTGTTTGCTACCGCCGATGCCCAGCAGCTGCAAGCCATTCAGCAGCAGTACGGCGCAGCGCGCAGCAGTGAAGCGGTTGAGCAGCTGTTTGCCGCAGTAACCCGTGAACTGAAAACCCGTGGCTGGCAGCGCTTCATCGTTGCTGGCGGAGAAACCTCGGGCGTGGTGGCACAAAGCCTTGGCGTCACCGCATTCCACATTGGCCCGATGATTTCACCGGGCGTGCCGTGGGTACGCGATATCCATCAGCCGCTGTCGCTGGCGCTGAAATCAGGCAACTTTGGCGACGAACAGTTCTTTGCCCGCGCACAACAGGAGTATTCAGCATGACGGAACAACAAGCACGCGAAGAAATGGTACAGCTCGGCGCGTCCTTCTTTCAGCGCGGTTACGCCACCGGTTCAGCGGGCAATTTGTCGCTGCTGCTGGAGGATGGCAACTTGCTGGCGACGCCAACCGGCTCCTGCCTCGGCGAATTGCAGGCCGATCGTCTGTCGAAAGTGACGATTCAGGGCGTATGGATCTCCGGCGACAAGCCGTCGAAAGAGGTGGCTTTTCACCGCGCGCTCTACCTGAACAATCCCGCGTGCAAAGCGGTGGTGCATCTGCACAGCCACTATCTGACGGCGCTCTCCTGCCTCAACGATCTCGACAGTGAAAACTGTATTCGTCCGTTCACGCCGTATGTGGTGATGCGCGTCGGCGATGTGCCGGTGGTGCCGTATTACAAGCCGGGCGATCAGCGCCTGGCTGACGATCTGGCCAATCTGGCCTCGCGCTATAACGCCTTCCTGCTGGCCAATCACGGTCCGGTGGTGGTGGGCAAATCCCTGCGCGAAGCTGCCAATAACACTGAAGAACTGGAAGAGACCGCGCGCCTGATGTTTACGCTCGGTGACCGCTCGATTCGTTATCTGACCGATAGCGAAGTCGCGGAATTGAGGAATGTTTAATGCCTAAGTTTGCAGCCAATTTATCTACGCAGTTCGGTGAGTTGCCGTTTATCGAACGCTTTGCCGCCGCGGCCAATGCCGGTTTTCGCGCCGTTGAATTCCTGTTCCCGTATGACTTTCCGGCCGAGGTGATTAAAGCCGAGCTGGAAAAACATCAGCTGGAACTGGTGCTGTTTAACACCGCTGCGGGCAACGTGCAGGCGGGCGAGTGGGGCGTATCCGCCATTCCGGGCCGTGAACAGGAAGCGCGTGCCGATATCGATCGGGCACTCGAGTATGCGCTGGCGCTCAACTGCCGGCAGGTGCATGTGATGGCGGCAACGGTGCCAAACGGTGCCGATCGTGCAGCCTATGAAGAGACTTTCGTCCGTAATATGCACTATGCTGCCGAGCGTTTTGCGCCGCACGGTATTCGCCTGCTGCTGGAAGCGCTTAATCCAGTCACCAAGCCGAATTATCTCTACGCCAGCCAGTATCAGACGCTGGCGATGATGGCGCGTATCGATCGTGCCAACGTCTTTACCCAGCTCGATCTGTTCCATGCGCAGTTGGTGGACGGCAATCTGACGCATCTGATTCGTGAATACGCTGGTCGTTATCGCCATATCCAGATCGCCTCTGCGCCGCATCGCCACGAGCCGGATGAAGGCGAGATCAACTATTCCTATCTGTTCGACCTGCTGGATGAAGTGGGTTACGACGGTTGGGTTGGATGTGAATACATCCCGCGCGGCCGCACTGCAGCCGGCCTCGACTGGTTCGCGCCTTACGCTAAATAAATTTTTTTAACCACCCAGCACAGGGATTTTCAGCACTGTGCTGGGTAAGTCATACCTGAATTCGTCAATACCAGATAGAGCTGTACCCAAACTATACTAATTAAATCAGAGGATTATCATGTCTACCGCGTTGTTGTTAGCCATTGCTACCGCCAGCATTGTGATCTTGCTGCTGCTGGTGATTAAAACCAAAGTTCACCCCTTTGTGGCGCTGCTGATTGTCAGCTTGCTGGTGGCGATTGCGACCGGCATTCCAGCCGACAAAATTATGGAAACCATCTTTAGCGGGATGGGTAACTTGCTGGGGCATATCACCATTATCATCGTGCTGGGGGCGATGCTCGGCGCAGTGATTGAAGCCTCGGGCGGTGCCGAGTCGCTGGCGCAACGCTTCAGTAAATCGCTGGGTATCAAGCGGACCGTGGCGGCGCTGACCATGGCGGCGTTTATCCTCGGCATTCCGGTGTTCTTCGAAGTCGGCTTTATCATCGTGATTCCGCTGATTTATGGCTTCACCAAAGTGGCGCGCGTGTCACCGCTGAAGTTTGGCTTGCCGATGGCGGGCGTGATGCTGACGGTGCACGTGGCGCTGCCAACCCATCCCGGCGCGGCGGCGGCGGCGGGCATTCTGCACACTGATATGGGCTGGCTGATGATGCTCGGTATCCTCATCTCGATTCCGGTCGGTATCGTCGGTTATTACGTCGCGAAAGCGATGAACCTGCGCCAATATCATCTTTCCGTTGATGTATTAGAACAGCTGCAGCTGGCGAAGCCGGAAGGCAAGCCGAAGAACGACGCGCCAGCGCCGGGTGCACTGACCATTACCGGTCTGATTGTTGTGCCGATTCTGTTGATCGTCATGGGTACCGTCGCGCATACCACACTGGCTGAAGGCAGCAAGCTGCGTGCGGTGATGACGGTGATCGGTACGCCAGCCATTGCGTTGCTGATTGCGCTGGGACTGGCGGCATGGCTGCTCGGCGTGCGTCGTGGCTGGAGCAAAGAGAAACTGGAAGATCTCACCGGACGTGCGATTCCCAGCTCCGCCAGCGTGATTCTGGTGGCGGGCGCGGGCGGCGCGTTTGGTAAGGTGCTGGTGGAATCGGGCGTGGGCAAAGCGCTGGCGTTGACGCTGGAAACCTTGCATCTGCCATTAGTTCCGGCTGCGTTCATTCTGTCGCTGGCGCTGCGTGCTTCGCAGGGATCGGCAACGGTGGCGATTCTGACCACCAGCGGCTTGTTAAGCCAGGCGGTGGGCGATGTAACGGATATGCAGCGCGTGTTGGTGACGCTGGCGGCCTGTTTCGGCGGGTTAGGTTTGTCGCACGTCAATGATGCGGGTTTTTGGGTGGTGACGCGCTATCTGGGCTTGTCAGTGGCCGATGGCCTGAAGACCTGGACGGTATTGACGACGGTGATGGGGCTGAGCGGTTTCGCATTGACGTGGCTGGTGTGGGGGATGATTTAAGGGTTTTCCCTCACCCTAACCCTCTCCCACAGGGAGAGGGAACCGATCGAGCGCTCACGCCAGCATCTGGCAGCGTCTCCCTCTCCCTGTGGGAGAGGGCCGGGGTGAGGGCATCAAATCGCAGAGGACTATGACACCAGCTCCTGCGCATACAAATACAGCGCCTTCAGCTGCGCCATCTTCTCCGTATTTCCCTCATGCAAACTCGCCAGCGACTCCAGCTCCAGCAAGAACGCCTGTACGCGCTCGGCATTCAGCGCTTCACGGCGATGCTGCAACCAGCGCTGCTGTTCGGCGTCATCCAGGGTGCCGGGGAAGTTGCGCGCACGGTAACGGAACAACAATTTAGCAATGCGCTTGTCGTCGAAGGTCAAATCCAGCGCCGGTAAGTTCTGCGGCGGCGTCTGGCGGATGATATTCATGCCAGCGCGATCGGCATCGCTAAAGAAACCGTCATACAACTGCGCGTCAACATCATCTGACGGGGTAAACGGCTCGGCGTCGGCAAACAGCGCCACCACTTTCTCACGCACTTCCGCGTGGTCACGCAGCAGCTTGAGGTTTGCAAGGCACTGCTGACGATCGATGTTGAGGCGCGCGGCATCTTCCGGACGCAGCGTGCTGGCAGGCGCCAGCACCGGACACTTATTAATGTGCACCAGCTTGATCGGCACCGCAGGCAGATCGCCCAAATCGCTGTGGCGGGTATATAAACGCTCGCGCAGTTCGTCAGATTCCAGCGTCAGCAGCGGCGACATATCACCGGCCAAATCGGCAACAATCAGCGCGTTACGGTTATCCGGATGCCATGCCAGCGGCACAATCCAGCTGGTGTTACCGCGCGCCGCACCGAACATGCCGGAGACGTGCACCAGCGGTTTCATCTGCGGGATATCAATCAGCGTCATCAGTTTCTGTTTGTTGCGATGGGTAAACAGAAACTCAAACAGCTTCGGCTGCTTCTCTTGCACCAGTTTTGCCATTGCCAGCGTGGCATAAACGTCGGACATCGCATCGTGCGCCTGTTCGTGCGCTACGCCGTTGGCCTTAGTGAGATGCTCCAGCTTGAAGCTGGGGAAGCCATCGTCATTCTCCGGCCACTCAATGCCTTCCGGACGCAGCGCGTAGCAGGCGCGCATCACATCGAGTAAATCCCAGCGCGAATTGCCGTTCTGCCAGCTCCAGCCATAAGGATCGAAGAAGTTGCGATAGAAGATATTGCGCGTCACTTCATCATCAAAACGCACATTGTTGTAACCAATCACACAGGTTTGCGGCTCGCTAAACAGGCCATGAATGCGTTCGGCAAACGCCGCCTCGGTCACGCCGCGCGCTTTGGCGGTTTGCGGCGTAATGCCGGTGATCATCACCGCTTCCGGCTGCGGCAGATAATCGTCGGCTGGCTGGCAATAAAACACCTGCGGTTCACCTACTGCATTGAATTCTTTATCGGTACGCAGGCCCGCGAACTGCGCCGGACGGTCCAGCGACGGGCTTTTACCGAAGGTTTCATAATCGTGGAATAAGAAGGTGAACTCAGAGGCGGGCACGGCGTTATCCTGGCAATGGAGAATCAACGCACAGGATAGTCGTCCATGGGTAGCAGTACAACCTCGATCATCCTCGCTGCGAGCAGGCGCGCAGCATTTATGCGCAGTTCATACTTTTTTTCAATTTATTCAGATCTGTAAGCGCTATTTGCCGTAAAACGTGCGGCGGTAAATTCATTTTTTGATTTTGAGGAAGAAGTGTTGAAAAGGCGTCTGCTGGTAACTGTATCTGGAATAATTATTTGGGCATCGTGGGCGCAGGCTGACGACAGCATGCCATTTCCCCTGACACCCCCGCCGATTGATGCGGCTTCATGGGTGTTGATGGACGCCACCACCGGACAAATTCTCACCGCTGGCAATCCGGATGAAGAGCGTAACCCGGCCAGCCTGACCAAACTGATGACCGGCTATGTCGTGGATCGCGCTATCGATCAGAATAAAATCAGCCGCGATGACAAAGTCACTATCGGCAAAGATGCGTGGGGCGCAGGCAATCCGGTGTTCAAAGGCTCCTCGCTGATGTTCCTCAAGCCGGGCGATCAGGTCACGGTGCGCGACCTGATGCGCGGCGTGATCATCGATTCCGGTAACGATGCCTGCGTAGCGCTGGCGGACCACGTGGCCGGCAGCGAAAGCAGCTTCGTCACCATGATGAACAGCTACGTGCAGAAACTCGGCCTGTCGCACACCCATTTTGAAACCGTGCACGGCCTCGATGCGCCGGGCCAGCACACCACCGCACGCGATCTGGCGGTGCTGTCGCGCGCCATCATCAGCGGCGAGCCCGATTTCTACGCCATGTACGGGGAGAAAACCCTGACGTGGAACGGCATCACCCAAAACAACCGCAACGGCTTGCTGTGGGATCAAAATCTGCACGTCGATGGTCTGAAAACCGGGCACACCGAAAGCGCCGGTTTTAACATCATCGCTTCTAACGTGGTCGGACGTCATCGCCTGATTGCGGTGATCATGGGCGGCAAGAGCCCGAAAGGGCGTGAAGATCAGGCGCGCAAGCTGCTGGTATGGGGCCAAAACAGCTTTGATACCGTGCAACTGTTCCACGCAGGCAAAAAAATCGGTAGCGAAAACGTCTGGTACGGCAATCCGCATAAGGTCGATGTCGGCACCACGCAGGATATCTACCTGTCGCTGCCGCGCACCGAAGTGGCCAACGTGATGGCGAAATACGTTATCGATCGCAAAGATCTGGAAGCGCCGCTGAAAGCGGGCGAGCAGATTGGCGAAATTCAGGTGATGGACAAAGATAAGCAGTTGGCCAGCTATCCGCTTTACGCGCTGCAAGCGGTGGAAGAGGCGGGCATCATTACGCGTATCAGCGATTACGTGAAACAGAAACTGTAATCTGTCGCGTCTTTCCGCGTCATCATCGTCGCCGTGATGCGGCGATGATGACACAATCGCTGTTGGCGTTGCAGACCAGAAAGGTGTGCTGGTGTACGATGACATGATTTTCCGATCGCCATTCATGGCAACCGTTTTAATGCGCGCACCAAACCCACTGCGTTACATCAATGTTTCTATTGAGAAAACCTGGTGTAACGTCCATGTTGTATTTCAGCAAAACCTGAAAAATAATTGCGTTCGACCCTGATGATGCAGCCGTCGCCAGGGTAACATAGCGCGCAAATTTTTAGCGTTCCCGGACAACCATGTTACGCGCTGACAAGCCCATCTCGCAGATTGAGTTCTGGTTCTACCGCCACTATCGCACCGTACACGGTGTGCGTATCGCTATCGCCTTTGTGCTGTGTTTCCTGTTTGTGCGGCTCACCGACATTCCCGAAGGCACCTGGCCGCTGATTACGCTGGTGGTCGTGATGGGGCCGATTTCCACCTGGGGCAATGTGCTGCCGCGCGTGGTGCAGCGTATCAGCGGCACCTTTGCCGGACTGATTTCTGGCCTGATCGCGCTCAAGCTTGAGCTGTTTTCACTGCCGGTAATGCTGGTGTGGTGCGCCGTTGTGATGGTGGTCTGTGGCTATCTGACGCTGGGAAAACATCCCTACATGGCGCTGCTGATCGGCATCACGCTCGGCGTGGTGGTTGGCGCACCGGCCGGGGATTTCACCATCGCCATGTGGCGCGGAGGCGATGTGATTCTCGGTTCACTGATGGCGCTGCTGTTCAGCGCCATCTGGGCGCAGCGCGCCTATACGCATTGGCGCATCCAGTTATCGGATGCGTTTATCGCCATGGCCAAACTGCATCACACCGGCTTCTCCGCCAATCTGCTGGAAAAGCCGCGGCTGAATAAACCTTTTCAGAAATTGCTGAGCAGCGTGATCAAAATGCGCGCGTTGCTGGAGCCGGCAAGTAAAGAGACGCGCATTCCGAAATCGGTATTTGAGGCGATCCAAACTATCAATCGCAATCTGGTCAACACCATGCAGATGCAAATTGATGCATGGTGGTCGTCGCGTGAAAGCCACTTGATTATGCTCAACGCGCCTACGCTGCGCCGCACCCAGCAGATGACGGAAGACACGCTAAATGCGCTGGCCACGCTGATGGTGAAAGGCGAAACCGAGCAGATCACCGCCAACAGCCACGCGCTGGAGGAGATCACCCAGGAACTGGAGCAGCTGATTGCTAATCGCAGCGGACGTTCCGAAACCACGGCGATTTACGGCTACGTCTGGCTGAGCCTCGAACAGGCGCGTCAGCTGGAGCGTATGACTGATTTAGTGCGTCTGGCGCTGCGTAAATAGTTTTCTGAGGCAAGGACTTAATGTGAATCACCCTTTCTTTGCGCTAAGATAAGCGCCAGTCCGAATTTAGCGGTGAGAATTGCAACCCTGGCGGCCAAGCCGCTAAGCTAAACGTTATGACTATTCCGCCTGCCGACGCAGGCCTCAAGAAAGGTGCCAACATGGAAAATGCCAAGCAATCATTTCAGGACGTACTGGAGTTTGTGCGTATGTTCCGTCGTAAAAACAAACTGCAGCGCGAAATCGTGGATAACGAGAAGAAAGTCCGTGATAACCAGAAACGTGTGCTGCTGCTGGACAACCTGAGTGAATACATCAAACCCGGCATGAGCATCGAGGCGGTGCAGGAAATTATCGCCAGCATGCGTGTGGACTATGAAGACCGCGTTGATGAGTACATCATCAAAAACGCTGACCTCTCCAAAGAGCGTCGCGAGCTGTCGAAGAAGTTGAAAGCGATGGGCGAGCCAAAAGCGCAATAAATTTCCATTCACCACTCATCTTGAGGTCGTCATTTATGACGACCTTTTTATTTGGGAAAAAGATAACCCCAATAACTCTTCTTGCGATTTAGAGTTATTGGGGTTATTTTTTATGCTTTCAGGACGCGGTAAGGCAATGGCATGGATAGCAGATCATTAATGGCCGAGATCAAGGCCGATGGCTGGGAACTGATACGAGTAAACGGTAGCCATCACCATTTTGTCCATCCGGTAAAAAAAGGGCTGGTGACGATACCGCACCCCAAAAAGGATTTGCCGATCAAAACGGTGAAAAGTATCAGGAAACAAGCCGGACTGACTGTCCATTAATTCGAAAGAGGTGACGTATGTTCTATCCCATCGCGATTGAGGCGGGCGACCAAAGCACGGCATTTGGCGTCACGGTGCCGGATTTGCCGGGCTGTTTTTCTGCTGGAGATACGCTGGAAGCGGCGGTAACAAATGCCAAAGAGGCGATTATCGGCCATCTGGAGCTGCTGGTAGAATTAGAGCAGGACATCCCGGCGGTTTCTGAATTGAAATCGTTGATGAAAGATCCGCAATATGCAGGTTATGTTTGGGTACTTATTGATGTGGATGTCACTCGCATTTTGGGCGGGTCCGAGAAAATCAACGTAACCTTGCCAAAACTGCTGATTGATCGCATTGACCGCTGCGTAGCAACGCATCCCGAATTCAAAACCCGTTCAGGTTTTTTGGCGCAGGTCGCGCTTGAGCGCATTGCGAAGACCCGTTCATAAGCTTCGTAGGAAACCCATTCGCGGCGAACTGGCCCGCAGTAACGGGCAATTCATATGAAACAGCGCGACGAATCGCGCTGTTTTTTTTTATTCCGCCGCTAACTCCCACCATAGCTTATCCAGCGCGTAGTAGCGGTCGCGTTCCGATTCAGGCTGATTCAAGTCGCGTTTCCACGGCTTCGCCAGAATAAAGTGCAGGTTCTTCACTTCATCTTCGCGCCACGTCTTACTGTGCTGGAACGGCAAGGTTTTCAGCGCATTGTATTTGTACGAAAGCGGCAGCCAGCGATCCTCGAACACTTCATTAAGCAAATCCTGCTCCGAGAACGGGTAGCGGCGCAGATCGGTAATGCCCGCCACTTTCTCCTGCAGCCACGCAAACACCGCCAGATCCGGCTTCAGCACCAAAAAACCGCCGTTCAGGTAGCGATCGAGCGTGGACGGTGCCGGTTCGCCGCGATCCTGCCAGGTATAGTGACAATTCTCTGGCTGCCAGCTGGCGGGATAACTGGCGATCTTGTTGGGATTGCAGCGACAGGCGTGGCACGCTGCCAGCGCATGCTTGCCCAGATCGAGCGTAAACAGCTCATCCATGTTGCGCAGCACCAGCATGTCGGCATCGAGAAATACTACGCGCTCACAATCAACCAGCTCCCACGCGCGCAGCTTGCTCCACACTTCACCGAACTGCGCCGAGGCGTAATGCTGCTCCAGTTCGGCGTTTGGCATCAGCGGATCTACCGGATGGATCACGCAGCCCAGAGCCTGCAACGCTTCACGCGTCTCCAGATCGATGGCGTCTGTAACCATCACAATCAGCGGCCAGCGGGTTTCGCTGCGCTTCAGCGAGCGGTGCAGCGCCTTCACGCCAATAAAATAGTCCGGCTGCGTTAACAGCGTTACCCATGCAAACATGGTTTCTCCCCTTCAAACTTAATCAAACAAAGCAGTGACATAGTCATTGCTAAAACGGCGTTGTGGATCGAGCTGGTCGCGCACTGCGCGGAAAGCGTCCCACTGCGGATAGATATCGCGCCACTGATAGCGCTGCGGATCGTAATATTTGCCCCAGTGCGGACGTCCGCCTTCGGCCGCCAGCAGCTTCTCGACTTCAGTGAGAAAATGCAGGCCATCCTGCGACAGCGAACCGTCATCAGCGTAATAAACCACAAAGCCAAAGAAGCAGGTGGCGTGCTGATACGCCGGGCTGAGCCAGCCTTCAGACGCGCCGGTACAGCGCAGAATGATTGGATAGTGCATATGCGGGTGATTCTCGGCATACCACGCTTTGATCTTGCTGATAATCTGCGGCGTTTTCTCCAGCGGCACGCCGATCTCGACGTTGATCTGCGGCACGGCAATGCCGCGACAAAATAGCTGATAGATATCGCCGCTGATGTCGGTGAAATCGCGGAAGCGCGTCACCGTGCGGAACTGTTTGCCCCCTTTACCGTGAATCTGCGTATCGCGATGCATCTGCGCCAGCGTCTGGTCGATGGTGTCATTCAGGCTGCTGTCGGTGTCATCGCCATGCTCAATTACCTCGCGCTGATTGGCTTGCCATGCCTGCGAATCTTCAGCGCTGGCTTCGTGCGCGTTCCACACGTGCATCAGGTTGTCATCGACAAACCACCAGGCTTTGCTCATCTCATACTGCTGGTTCCATTCGATCAGATCGTTCTCCAGCGTATCGGCGGAGACGGCGAATTTGTGGCAGGTAAACAGGCGGAAAGGGCGGGTGCGCAGCGTCACGGCCGTCACAATGCCCAGGCTGCCGAGCGAAACCTGTGCGGCAGCGAAATCGGGCTCACCGCGCACAAATTCACGCACGCTACCGTCAGCTAACACCATGCGGATGCGCAGCGCTTCATCGGCGATGGAGCTTTGTGCTAAACCCTGGCCGTGCGTGCCGGTGGCCATCGCGCCCGCCAGCGTCTGCACCGCGATCACCCCCGGCGACGAGGCCAGCATGCGATCCATCTCGGTTAGGGTGCTGTAAACCTGCTCCAGCGGCGTACCGGCGGCAAAGGTGACGCTCTCTTCGTCATGGGCGATCACGCCGTTGAACGCGCTGAGATCCAGCAGCAAATCCTGCTCATCAACGCCCAGCATGCGGCCCGGCGACAAGCGGTTGCCCAGCACGCGCACTTTGCCGCTGGCGGTGCGCAGCAGTTGTTGCAACTCCGCTTCAGTTTGCGGCTGATGTAACTGACTGCGCTGACCAACCACCGAGTTTTGCGCCCAGTTCCACAGTGCGCTGTCCTGGTCGGTATTCTGCGTATGGCGTAAGGGATAAAGGTGGGGATCTTTGTTCACTACGGCGTTCCTTAGTCTGTGGTCTGTGACGGTCCCAAATTTAAAAGCGTAGACCATCAGCGCGCAGCCGCAGCCTACGAGGCTTTGCGCACATAACGCAGCGTGGCGGTGACGGCTAACTGGCGGTTGCGACGGATGCTGTCTTCCTCGCTATCGTTCGGCGTGAACAGCGTGTGAAAGGTGTAGCGATTGGAGACGTGATGCACACAAATGCTGCTCAGCAAGCGGTGCACATCCACGGTATCCAGCCCAGCAATAAACAGCCCTTGCTGTTGGCCGCGCGTCAGAATGTCATCCAGCACATCGAGTGCACTTTTGTTCAGCGCCTTGATGCGTTCGGATTGCATGATGTAGCGCCCGCGCAGCAGGTTTTCGGTACACACCAGCCGCATAAAATCCGGGTGCGAAACGTGGTAATCAAAGCTGGCTTCCACCAGTTTGGTCATCGCCAGTTCCGGTGCCATCTCGGCGAGATTAAGGCCGGTTTCATGCTGCCGAATCGCCTGATACACCTGCTCCAGCACCTCAATATAGAGCTGCTCTTTATTGCCGAAGTGATACACCACCATGCGTTTAGTGGTATGCGCGTGCTCAGCGATCTGCTCCAGCCGCGCGCCCTGCATACCGAACTCGGCGAACATTTTCAGCGCACCAGCAAGAATGCGCTTCTTAAGCCCTTCAGGGTCATTTTTTCGTTTAGGTGTGGTGTTCGACATAGCGCTTATAGTAACAAGTCCATCAAAAGGGGGAGGATAGCACAGCCCTTTCTCGCGTGTGGCGATGCGAGCGGCGCGGCGGCTTTATGCTTTTCAGGAATAGCATTCCTGAATAAATCATAATGCAGGAATAAGCATCTGCGTATACTGCGGTCAACTGTCGTTACGACAGCTAATTTTGACTCGCGCAATTATAACGATTAGGAAGCACTTTATGCACACACGTCTGTCAGCAGTAAAAAATAAATTCCTGTTAACGGCTGGCGCCTTGCTGCTGGCCATCGCGGCGCTGTCGCCGCTGTCCATCGCGCACGCGGCGGACAAAACCTCGGTAAAAGTCGGCATTATGAGCGGCGAAGATGAAGACGTCTGGCGCGAAGTGATCAAACAAGCGGCGGCGAAAGGCTTAACGGTGAAAACCGTCATTTTCAACGATTACAACCAGCCGAACGAAGCGCTGCAAAACGGCGAAGTGGATGCCAACGCCTTCCAGCATCAGCCGTTCCTCAATAACCAAATCAAGGTCAATCACTACGACATCGTACGCGTCGGCGATACCGCCGTGTGGCCGATTGGTCTCTACTCGAAGAAAGTGAAAAGCGCCAAAGCGCTGAAAGAGGGCGCGGTGATTGGCGTGCCAAACGATCCCTCTAACGAAGCGCGCGGTCTGGTGCTGCTTGAGCAACAAGGCCTGATCAAACTGAAGCCGGGCGTCGGCATCGCGGCCACCACCGCCGATATCACCGCCAATCCGCATCATCTGAAAATTAAAGAGCTGGATTCCGGCATCATCGGCCGCTCCGTTCCTGATCTGGATGCCGCCGTCGTCAACACCGATTGGGCGCTGAAAAGTGGCCTGACCGCCGAAGATCGCATTGCGCAGGAGCCGGTAAAAGATAACCCGTACAACAACTTTATTGCGGTGAAGAAAGAGAACGTCAGCGCGCCGTGGGTGAAAACGCTGGTGGCTTCTTATCAGAACGATGCCGTGAAGACCGTGTTTGACAAGGTCTACAAAGGCACGGGCGAAACGGCCTGGTAAGGAACGATAAAGATGACGTTATTCTCAGCAGCCGAAACGCCCTTTACCGCCGTGAAACGCGGCGTGGCGGAAAGTGCCCATGACGAGGCGCAGGTGAAGTTTCGCGACAGCGGCAGCGTGGTGCGCCTGCAAGGTGTGTCACGTCGTTTTGGACAAACCCAGGCGCTGCGCGACATCTCGTTGACGGTGCAGAAAGGCGAAATCCTTGGCCTGATCGGACGCAGCGGCGCGGGGAAATCCACGCTGATCCGCTGTCTCAACGGGCTGGAACAACCTGATGAAGGCGTCATTGAAATCGAAGGCCGTAACATCACCGGCCTGTCAGAAAAACAGCTGCAAACGGTGCGCAGCCGCGTTGGCATGGTGTTCCAGCACTTCAATCTGTTATCAGCAAAAACGGTGGCGCAGAACGTCGCGCTGCCGTTGAAAATCGCCGGCATGGATAAAGCGCAACGCCAGCAGCGCGTGGCGGAACTGCTGGCGCTGGTGGGATTGGCGGACAAAGCGCAAAGCTATCCGGCGGCGTTATCCGGCGGCCAAAAACAGCGGGTTGGCATTGCCCGAGCGCTGGCGGCCAGCCCGGCGCTGCTGCTGTGCGACGAAGCCACCTCGGCGCTCGATCCGGAAACCACGCGCTCGATTCTGGCGCTGCTCAAATCCCTGAATCAAAAACTCGGCATCACCATTTTGCTGATTACTCATGAGATGGAAGTGATCAAATCCGTGGCGCATCGCGTGGCGGTGATTGATGCCGGTGAAATCATTGAGCAAGGTCCGGTTTGGCAGGTGTTTGCGCATCCGCAATCGGCCCTGACGCGCACGCTGCTGCGCGGTTTACTGCCGCAGCTGCCGGAAAATATTGCTGCGCGCCTTAGCGATGACAAGCAGGGCGATGCCATCTACAGCGTGCACTTTGCCGGTGACGATGCGCAGGGCGATCTGCTCACCCGCTTTGCCAGCGCGCTGCCGGGCAAATTCCGCCTGCTGCAGGGCGGCATCGATCACATCCAGCACTACGCGGTGGTACGTTTCTTTATTGCGCTCCCGGCAGCCAACGTGGCCGACGAGCAGCAGATTCTCAGCTGGCTGCACGCGCAGCAGGCTCAAGTAGAGTGGGTGGGTTATGTCGCCAGTCATGATTGATCTTTTACTCAATGCATTAGGTGAAACGGTATTAATGACGGTGATTTCCGGCCTGTTTTCGCTGGTGGCGGGCTTGCCGCTCGGCCTGATTCTGGTGATGACCAGCCCCGGCGGCATTGCTGAGCATCGCGGCGTGAATCGCGTGCTGGGCCTGATCATCAACAGCTTCCGCTCGCTGCCGTTCATTATTCTGCTGGTGGCGTTGATTCCCTTTACCCGTTTTCTGGTCGGCACCTCGCTCGGCACCTGGGCCGCGATTGTGCCGCTGTCGATCACCGCCACGCCGTACTTTGCGCGCGTGGCGGAAGTGTCGCTGCGTGATGTCGATCGCGGCCTGATTGATGCGGTGCGCGCCATGGGCGCCAGCAAGCTGCGTATCGTCTGGGACGTGCTGATCCCGGAAGCGCTGCCCGGCATCTTGTCGGGGTTTGTGGTTACGCTGGTGGCGCTGATTGGTGCTTCGGCGATGGCCGGCGCGATTGGCGCAGGCGGACTGGGCGATCTGGCGATCCGTTATGGCTATCAGCGCTTTGAAACCTCAGTGATGATCGCGGTGATCGCGGTGCTGATTGTGCTGGTGTGCGGCATTCAGTGGCTCGGCGACCGGTTAGTGCAGCGTATTGATAAGCGCCATTGATTATCACTGATGCGCGATAAATCGCGCCGCTACGAATACGTGCATCAACGGTAGCGGCGCAATCTATTGCGCATTTTTTTGCCAAAGGAGAATGCTCATGTCGCTGAATCCACTTCAGCTCACGCTCGAAAACAGCCTCGAACAACACAGCGCCGCTTATCTCAAGGTATCGCAGGCGATATTCCAAAATCCCGAAACCGGCAACAACGAATATTTTGCCAGTGAGCAACTCACGCAACTACTCAGCGCTGAGGGCTTTGCGGTCACGCGCAACGTCGCCGGACATGAAACGGCGTTCTACGCGGTGAAGGCCAGCGACAAACCGGGCCCCACCATCGCTTTTCTCGCGGAATATGACGCGCTGATCGGCATCGGTCACGCCTGCGGTCATAACCTGATTGGTACCACCAGCGTGGCGGCGGCCATCACGCTATCGCAGGTGCTGGATCAAACCGGCGGGCGCGTGGTGGTGTTAGGCACGCCCGCGGAAGAGGGCGGATTAGCCGGACCGGGCGGACCCAAAGGCAACGTGAAAAAGCGCTTTGTCGAAGCCGGCTACCTCAAAGATGTCGACGTGGCGCTGATGGTGCATCCTTCTGGAAAAAACCGCCTGACTGAATCCACGCTCGCCAATAACCATCTCTATTTCCACTTCTACGGCAAGCCGTCGCACGCCGCCAGCGCGCCGCATGAAGGGATCAACGCGCTGGATGCGCTGGTGCTGCTCTACAACGGCATCAGCGTGTTGCGTCAGCAACTGCCGGATGGCGTGCGCGTGCACGGCATTATCACCAACGGCGGCCAGGCCCCGAACGTGATCCCGGAATACGCCTCGGCGCATTACTACATCCGCGCGGACAGCCGCGAAGTGGTGGAATCCCTTGAGCCGCGTCTGCGTGCCATTGCTGAAGGCGTGGCGCTGGCGACCGGCGCACGCGTCGAGATTGATCATCAGGTTGGTCCGCGCGATTTCAAACTCAACGCAGCGCTGGATGCCTTGCTGCTGGAAGAGTTCACCGCGGCAGGCGAACAGGTTGATCTCTCGCCGCAGAAAAACAAAGTCTCCACCGATGCTGGCGACATCAGCCACGCGGTGCCGACGGCGCATCCGTGGCTGAAAATCGGCCCCGACGATCTGATTTTCCATACCGTGCCCTTCCGTGAAGCGGCCAACTCTGAGCGCGGCTATCAGGCGCTGCTGATTGGCGCGCGCGTGCTGGCTCGCACCGGCTTACGTCTGCTGACCGATGCGGACGCCTTAAACCATGTCAAAGCGGATTTCGCGCGACAACCATAAAGGAGAGTGTTGTGTCGCAAACCTATCGCAGAAAACTGAAAACGCTGGTCGGCGCCAGCAGTGTGATTTCCGCCGCCAATGACAGCCAGACCGGCGTGGGCATCACGCGCGCCATCGAACTGGCGAAAATTGCCGAGCGCGAAAAAATCACCGGCCTGTTCACCGCCGATTTGCTGCAGGCCGATGCGGCCGGATTAGCGGGCACCACCGGCACGCAAGATCCGCTGATTGCGCTGGCGGCATTGAGCCAGGTCACTTCGCACATCGGTTTAATCGCTACCGTCAGCACCAGCTGGCTGCATCCGTATAATCTGGCGCGTCAGGTCGGCACGCTCGATCACATCAGCGGCGGTCGCGCGGGCTGGAACGCGGTAACGTCATCGGTAGGTGAGGAGAACTTCGGTGAAAGCCAGCTGCCGCCACCGCAGGAGCGCTACGCGCGCGCCACTGAATTTATTGAAGTGATGAACGCGCTGTATGACGCCAACGAACGCGCGGCAGTGCAGCGCACCGCCAGCGGCGGCATTCGTCTCGACCACAGCAAACTGCATCCGATTCACTATCGCGGCGACTATTTCCAGGTGGCGGGACCGCTTAACGTACCGCCGCCGCCACAGCGCCGTCCAGTGCAGTTCCAGGCGGGCCAATCCGACGCGGGCGTCACGCTCGGCGCACGTTATGCCGAAGTGATTTACACCTCGCAGCCCACGTTTGATGCCGCGCAAACCTTCGTGGCTGATGTGCAGCAGCGGGCGCGACGTTTTGGCCGCGAACATAATCCGCCACTGATCATGAACTCGTTCCACGCCATCATTGGCGAAAGCGACGCCGATGTGGCGCGCCGTCTGCGCGATAAGCATGAACGCATCAACTATGAACAGGGCAGATTACGCGTGGCCGATATGCTGGGCGGTGAGGTGGATCTGCGCGATGTGCCGCTCGACCAACCGCTGCCCGCCGCGTTAATTCCCGAGCTGGCGCAGGTGCATCGTCGTCAGGGGCGCGCCGCCATATTCCGTGGCTATGCGTTGGAAGGATTAACCCTGCGCGAGCTGATCATTAAAGCCGAAGAGACCGGCCACTGGTTTGTAGCCGGTACGCCAGAAACCCTGGCCGATGCCATCGAACAGCGCTACCGCGCCGGCGTGCTGGATGTGATTTCGTTGCATGGACTCGGCCAGCCCGATCAGCAAGATTTGCTGCTCAACGGCCTGCTGCCAGAACTGCGTCGCCGCCAGCTGATCGATAACGATTATGTCGGCAACGATTTCCGCAGCAGTCTGGAGCTGGCTCAGCTGCCAAACGCTATCGATTAACCCAAACCAGGTGCGCGCTTATGCGCATCTGGTTGGCGGTCGCCATACGAAGCGCCATTTCAAGTTAAAGCTCAGTCACTGCAAGCAAGGTTACGGAAGCTGCGCCGCATTTTGTTTATCCGATCCGTCATAATCCTTTGAACTGCAAAAACAGTTTTCTATTATCGGCCTTCCTTGTTCCGCACTAAGCTCCCGCCTGTACAAAATGCTTCATGACCTGAAAGAAGCGCCTTATGTATCAGGATGGTCGCCGTTTTATCGGCAACGCCGCCTTTGAAAACGGCTGGATCTGTCCTTCGATGGATTAAGGCTTTCTTCACGCTTTATTACGCTAAGGAAATCACAATGAATCAGATGAATAATTGTGCATCGCCTGCTGTAGATGTTATATTAAAATATAATATCAGGAGGTGCTCTATGTATACAACTCGCCTGAAAAAGGTCGGCGGATCCATCATGCTGGCGGTTCCCCCCGCCGTACTGAAAACGCTGGAGCTGTCGATGGGCAGCGAAGTGGGTATGACTATTGATAATGGCTGCCTGATTATTGAACCCCAGAAACGGCCCCGTTATTCGCTTGAGGAACTGCTGGCGCAGTGCGATCCGCACGCCGAAATGAGTGAAGAGGATCGGGAATGGATTGATGCGCCTGCGGTGGGCAAGGAGATCCTGTAAATGGACAGAGGGGAAATCTGGCTTGTTTCACTGGATCCGATTGCCGGCCACGAGCAAAGCGGAAAACGTCCGGTGCTTATCGTATCGAAGGCATCATTTAACACGCTCACCCGGTTGCCCGTTGTTGTCCCTGTGACCAGCGGCGGAAACTTTGCTCGCGAAGCCGGTTTCACCGTTTCACTGGACGGGGCGGGAACAAAAACAACGGGCGTGATCCGCTGCGACCAGCCCAGAACCATTGATATGGGAGCCCGAAATGGTAAGCGACTGGAGCGTATACCCGACGCTGTCGTGAATGAGGTGCTGGCTCGACTGGAAGCCATTCTAAGCTGATATTTTTTATGTAACCTGAAAGAGGGCGCTGTCACATACAGCGCCCTCATTTTTTATAACAACAAGTGATTAAAAAATTTTTTGCAGGTAAAAACAGTTTCTCCTTTCCCCCGCCAGCGGCACTGGCGTAGTCTCCCCCTTGCTCTATGCTGTCGTAGACAGCGCCCAACGCTTCACAACCTGAAAGAACCGCCTGTTATCAGGACGCTTGATCCGTTTACCGGTGCAGACCTCTGCAAACACCGGGTCGCAGAACATCGCGACGAAGGCCCGAGTTTTAACACGATACGTCCTTTACTGCGCCAGCCTGCTGGTCTGAATTTGCACCGTGCCGGAATTCTCCTGGCTAACCTATACCCTCAGCGCCTTTTACCTTACGGACTGCGGCCTGCATTGCCGCAAGGCTTTCCTGCTGCGTGGTCGTAAAACTGCACCAACAATAAATTTTCAGACACTGCACCAGTCCAGTGCGCCACTTTAACCGCGCAGAGCGGGAAGTGACACACGCAGCCTTTTCGACCTGCACCAGAAAACTCAACTGCGCCAGCTCACGGCTGGATCCTGACACCGCCTTTTCAGGCCATTTAACCAAAAAGGAGAACATGAACCGATACCAGAGGGGAATCAGGACGATCCGGGGGATGACCCGCTAAGGCGGGCCGCTGCTCAGAGAGCACAACCGAAGCCCCACCACACCTCAACAGCGACCGCCCCGGCGCATAAAAAGCAAAAAGCCCGCTTAGTTTCCTAAGCGGGCTTCTCTAAATTTGGCTCCTCTGACTGGACTCGAACCAGTGACATACGGATTAACAGTCCGCCGTTCTACCGACTGAACTACAGAGGAATCGTGTGAACGAGGCGCATATTAGCGATGCCGATCCCCGTTGTCAAAGCCCGACTGCACACTTTTGGTTTAAGTGCGCGTAAAAGCAGCGGAATGCTGCTTTTCTGCCTTGAATGATCAGATTCTAAACTGCCAGCAAGATCTCACTTTAAACGCAATTCCTTTGAGATGTTAGATGCATGTCAAAGTTTTGTTATTTGCCGATTTTAAAACAATCATTTCAGTGCTTTTATGATGAAAGTTTCAAATGCAAGTTAGATGAAATAAATGAACTGCTAATCATCACCGGCGAAATGAGTTGCTTCATCTGAAACGGCATTTCGAAAATAACTGGCTGATTAGTAGCGGGTTACACAGAAAAGATGCAGTAAACCGATAGCGTTAGACCAGAAGCCTTACCTCTACAACCACAAAAAAAACGCCAGCGACGTTGGGTGAATGTAAAAGATATTTTTCATTCGCGGTCTCAGCCAACCTGAGCATGTTAACGAATAAGAAGGGTTACCTATGAAATTCAAAAAAGCGTTATTAACTTCCCTGTTAGTTTGCATGTTACCTGCCGCCGTGATGGCAAAAGACCTTCAGGTAGGCGTTTCTATGGCGCTGTTCGACGACAACTTCCTCACCATTCTGCGCACCGCAATGCAGAAAGAGATGCAAAAAGACAACATCAAAGGCCAGGTTGAAGACGCCAAAGGCGACGTGGCACAGCAGCTGCAGCAGGTGCAGAACTTCATTGGTCAGGGCGTTGACGCCATCATCGTTAACCCAGTGGATACCAACGCGGTGAAACCGCTGGTGGATGCCGCAGCGAAAGCCGGCGTGCCGCTGGTGTTCGTCAACCGTAAACCGGCAGGCGAGTTGAAAGACAAAATGGCGTTTGTCGGTTCGGATTCTGAACTGGCGGGGCGTCTGCAGATGGAAGCGCTGGCTAAAAAGATGAACGGTAAAGGCAACGTGGCGATTCTGCTGGGTGACCTGGCTAACGAATCCACCCGTGAACGCACCAAAGGTGTGGAAGCGGTGGTCGCCAAATATCCGGGCATTAAAGTTGTGCAGAAACAGACCGCCAAATTCACCCGTAATGATGCGGTGGACGTGGTGAGTAACTGGCTGACCGCGGGCGATGACATTCAGGCGATTGCCTCTAACAACGATGAAATGGCAATCGGTGCGCTGCAGGCGCTGGGTAAAAACCCGAATCACATCCTGGTAGCGGGTGTGGATGGGACACCGGACGCACTGCAGATGATTAAGAACGACAAAATGGTCGCCACGGTCTTCCAGGATGCGAAAGGTCAGGGCGAAGGCGCGGTACAAACGGCGGTCAAGCTGATTAACGGCGAGAAAGTGCAGAAAGTCGTCGATATCCCGTTCCAGCTGATTACCAAAGATAACTACGAAAAATTCGCCAGTCAGAACCAGAAATAAACCGTAACCGACTCAGCCGTACGGAGGTGATGTATGACCGCTTTTGCGCTTGAAGCCGAAGGCATCAGCAAGTTCTTCCCCGGAGTGAAGGCACTCGACAATGTCTCACTGCGTATTAAACCGGGGTCGGTACATGCCCTGATGGGTGAAAATGGCGCGGGCAAATCCACTTTAATGAAATGCCTTATCGGGATGTATCGTCCCGATAAGGGCACCATTCGCATTAAAGGGGAGCCGGTGCAGTTTCAGGACACCATGGATGCGCTGCGTTCCGGCATCTCCATGATTCACCAGGAACTCAATCTGGTGCCTTACATGACCGTGGCCGAGAATATCTGGCTCGGCCGCGAACCGATGAAGTACGGCTTTGTTGACCATGGCAAGCTGAACAAACAGACGCAGGAACTGCTGAACAAGCTCAATATCCGTTTAAAAGCCGATCGTCTGGTTGGCGAGTTGAGTATTGCGTCGCAGCAGATGGTGGAAATCGCGAAAGCGGTGTCATGGAATTCGGACATCGTGATTATGGATGAACCGACCTCCGCACTGACGGAAACCGAAGTGGCGCACCTGTTCACGATCATCCGCGACCTGCGTGAGCAGGGCAAAGCCATCATCTATATCAGCCATAAGATGGATGAGATTTTCACCATTACCGATGAGATCAGTATTTTCCGTGACGGATCGTGGGTCGGCAGCAACAGCACCAGCGAATACACGCGTCAGTCACTGATTACGCAAATGGTGGGCCGTGAATTAACCCAGCTGTTCCCGAAATTCAACGGTGAAATCGGTGGGGATGTGCTGACGGTGCGCAATCTCACCTGCAAAGATCGCTTCACCGACATCAACTTCACGGTGCGCAAGGGCGAAATCCTCGGCGTAGCGGGATTGGTGGGTGCCGGACGCAGCGAAGTGATGGAAAGCCTGTTCGGCATGGAGAGTTTCGACAGCGGTGAAATCCTGATTGATGGCGTGCCGGTCAAGATCGATTCGCCGTCAACGGCGATAGAGAAGGGCATGGCGTTCCTGACCGAAGACCGTAAAAAGTCGGGGCTGTTCCTGGTGTTGTCGGTGATGGAGAACATGAGCATCGTCAACATGCCCGATTACACCCATAAAAGCGGTTTTGTCAGCCACATCAAAATGGCGCAGGACTGCATGGATCAAATTCGCAAGCTGAACATTAAAACCCCCACCATGGATCAGATCATCAATAACCTCAGCGGCGGTAACCAGCAGAAGGTGCTGATTGCCCGCTGGCTGCTGGCGCAACCGAAGATCCTGATTCTTGACGAACCCACGCGCGGTATCGACGTGGGGGCAAAAGCAGAGATTTATCGCTTGATCAGTGAACTGGCGAATCGCGGCGTGGCCATCATCATGGTGTCGTCCGAACTGCCAGAAATTCTCGGCATGAGCGACCGCGTGATGGTTATGCACGGCGGACGTATAACCGGCATCCTCGATAAAGAAGAGGCCAATCAGGAATCCATTTTGTCGTTGGCATCCGAGTGAGGCGTGAGACACCTATGAGTAACGTAAAAATTACGGCCCCGCAGGCCGCAGAACAGAGTTCTTTCTTTGGCAATTTGCGTCACAAGTTGCCAAAAGACACCGGGATTTTTGTCGTGATGGTGGGCATTGCCCTGATTTTTGAAATTGCCGGTTGGTACGTGCGTGACCAATCTTTCCTGATGAACACCAACCGCTTAGTGCTGATTATTCTGCAGGTGGCGATCATCGGTATCATCGCGGTGGGCGTGACCCAGGTCATCATCACCACCGGTATTGACCTGTCATCCGGTTCGGTTATTGCCCTCACCGCGGTGGTGGCGGCCAGTCTGGCGCAAACTTCAGACAGCCTGTCGCCGATGTATCCCTCGCTGGTGAACCTGCCTGCGGTGATTCCCATCGTCGCCGGGATTGGCGTCGGGCTGCTGTGCGGCGTAATGAACGGCGTGCTGATCACCAAAACCGGTATTCCGCCGTTCATCGCCACGCTCGGCATGATGGTGTCGGCACGCGGTCTGGCGCAGTACTACACGCAGGGTAACCCGATTAGCTTCCTGTCAGATGGCTTCACCTCCATCGGCCAGGGCGCGATGCCGGTCATTATCTTCCTGGTGGTGGCGTTCCTGTTCCACATCGCACTGAAACACACCCGCTACGGCAAATATGTCTACGCGATTGGCGGCAACATGACCTCCGCCAAAGTGTCCGGTATCAACGTTAATAAGTACCTGATCATCGTCTACACCATCGCCGGTGCGCTCTCTGGCCTGGCGGGTGTAGTGCTGGCGGCGCGCGTTAGTAGCGGCCAGTCCAGCATGGGGATGGCGTACGAACTGGATGCCATTGCCGCTGCGGTTATCGGCGGCAGCAGCCTGATGGGCGGCGTGGGCCGCATCACCGGTACGCTGATTGGTGCGGTGATTCTTGGCCTGATCAAGAGCGGCTTCACCTTTGTCGGTGTCGATGCCTACGTGCAGGACATCATCAAAGGCATCATCATCGTCGCAGCGGTTTCAATAGATATGCATCGCAACCGTAAAAAACGCTAATACGCTTCATACTTCACGCTGTAGCGGCGTTGGCTGCGAAAATTCCCCCCGGTCACATAGTTAACTATGTGACCGGGGCTGAATTTTCTTGCCGCCTTGCTGCAGCGCGAATTATTTTGCGTAGTGACATTGTGCACGGTCGGTTCCCTCTCCCGCGCGCGGGAGAGGGTTAGGGTGAGGGACGACGCGCACCGCCCGCCACATAAGTTTTCCAACTGGCTAACCTCCTTCTTTCCCGCTCGTTTTGTTCTATTCCCGCCGTTTCTGTTCACTTTCTGTGTTTTCTGCACCAAACCTGCTCATCCAGTCATCACTTTTTTGCACGCCTGACTCGCATTTTCTGCCCCACGGCGGTGCATGCTGTTTAAAGCTCACGCGAATCACGTCATCGCCCACGCTTATTAACTCCTTAGAGGTAATCACAAACGCTTATTTTCCGTGCCGTTAGGAAAAATCTGGCAACGCAATTTTGCATCGCGAACAAACCTGGCCTGCATATTGCAACTTCATTCCCACAAGCCAGCAGGCTGAAACACCCAACTGGGTATTCGGGGATTGACGGAGGCAACATGAATTTAAGACGACTCAAATATTTTGTAAAAATCGTCGATATCGGCAGCCTGACTCAGGCAGCAGAAGTGCTGCACATCGCGCAGCCTGCGCTTAGCCAGCAGGTGGCGACGCTGGAAAATGAACTCGATCAGCAATTGCTGATCCGCACCAAGCGCGGCGTGACGCCCACTGAAGCCGGAAAAATTCTGTATGCCCACGCTCGCACCATTCTGCGCCAGTGTGAACAGGCGCAAACGGCGGTGATCAACGCCGGCCAGGCACTGAACGGCCAGGTTTCGATTGGTTTAGCGCCGGGCACCGCCGCATCTTCGCTCACCATGCCGCTGCTGCACACGGTGCGTGAGCAGTTCCCGGATGTGCTGGTGTATCTGCATGAAAACAGCGGCACCTCGCTCAATGAAAAAGTGATGAACGGCCAGCTGGATATGGCAGTGCTTTACGACCGTGCGCCAACGGCGGGCATTAACAGCATTCCCTTAATGAAAGAAGAGCTCTATCTGGTGGGTGCAACGGCGTGCCCGGGTGCGACGGTCGATCTGGCCGATGTGGCGCAGATGAGCCTGTTCCTGCCACGCGATTACAGCGCGGTGCGTAAACGTGTCGATGAAGCGTTCTCGCTGCGTCGTCTGAGCGCGCGCATCATTGGCGAAATCGAATCCATTTCGACGCTGACAGCGGCGGTGTCCAGCGGCATGGGCGTGACGGTGCTGCCGGAATCTGCGGCGCGGGCGCTGGTGAGTTCAACCCATGCGTGGATGGCGCGCATTAACAGCCCGTCACTCAATCTGCCGCTGTCGCTGAACATCTCGGCGCGTCTGCCGCTGTCGCCATCGGCGCAGGCCGTGAAGAATATTCTGCTGTCGCTGCTGAATAAGCCAGCGGTAGAGGACCGCGAATTGATGCTGGTGGGATGAGTTAAGCGCACTTTTTCCCTCACCCTAACCCTCTCCCATCAATGGGAGAGGGGACCGATCCAGCCTATATTAGCCAAATAAATCACCTTACCAACCAACCGCTCGATCAACTCCCTCGCCCGCTTGCGGGTGTACAGTCCGGGGACATGGTAGACAGGTGTTCGGGGACATGGTGAACACTTTTTAACATCCTTTAC
Source organism: Pantoea sp. y20 (assembly GCF_054903455.1). Taxonomy (NCBI): domain Bacteria; kingdom Pseudomonadati; phylum Pseudomonadota; class Gammaproteobacteria; order Enterobacterales; family Erwiniaceae; genus Pantoea; species Pantoea sp. y20. The sequence goes on along the minus strand of NZ_CM142816.1, from coordinate 2,642,564 downwards.
CCATGGTGATCGACTTTTTCTTCAGGTCGATCACCCCCACTTTTGTGCTGTACCACCATACCTCGTAGCACCCGTCTTCCTGCATCTCCTTCAGGCCAACGTGCTCTCCCCTGAACGCCTTGCCTGCCTTCAGACTCAGGCCTTTTATAGTCAGCTTCCCACTGATATCTACCTTCCTGACCATCACGCCCTCGTCGTATTCCGCTGACGTTACGCTGGCGCTGTACTGCCGAGCCGATGGCTGATAGCGCGACGCCGGCACCGCCATATCCAGCGCCTCATGCGGGCGTTCAAGGTTATAAACCGTCCGCCAGTGATCGAAGGCGCGCTGCAGCTCACCGTCGTCCGCGAACCACTTCCCCTGCAGCACTTCAGCCTTCAGGCTGCGGTGAAAGCGCTCCAGCTTGCCCTGCGTCTGCGGATGATAAGGCCGGGAGTGCCCCACCCGGATACCCTGTCGCATAAGCCACAGCTCGACGGCCGTCCAGGTCCCGGTAGTGTCGCCCCACGGTGAACCGTTATCCATCGTCATCCGGTCCGGCAGGCCGTAACGTTCAAAGACTCTGACCAGCTGCTTCTGCACCGTCTCACGCCGCTCATCAGCGCAGTGTACGAGGCAAAGCGAGAAGCGGGAGTGATCGTCAAGGAGGGTAAGCGGGTGGCAGCGGCCGCCGCCAAAGGGAAAATGCCCCTTGAAATCCATCTGCCAGAGCTGGTTCGGGGCCGCATGTTCAAACCGGCCCGTGGCCGGGACACCCGGAGCTGAGCCCGGCAGCAGGTCGTGGCGGGCCATCAGGCTGTGGACGGTGCTGAAGGCGGGCATGCGGTGTCCGCGGTCTTCGAGCCAGCGCTTTATCTTGCGCGCGCCCCAGTGCTGATGAAGTTCATGCGCCATACGAAGCAGGTCAGTGATGTCGTCAGACGAGCGGTTGGGAGAGTGATGGGGTATGCAGGGGCGGTCCTCAAGACCGGATTCTCCCTCTTCAGCCCAGCGGCGAAGCCACTTGTAGGCAGTGGCGGAAGAAATGCCGTAGTGACGGCAGAGTGCGCGAATGTTCGCCCCGTCTTGCGAGGCGAACAGAACAAACTCTTTACGTAATGACATGGTATCTCTCGCATCCCAGGACATAAGCGACTCCATAAACGGGTTCTTATGCCTTAGTTGTAAGTGTCTACCATGTCCCCGAACAAGTGTTCACCATGTCCCCGGACTGTACAGCGGGAGAGGGCGGGGGTGAGGGCGTCCTTCAAACTACCCCTTATTACTATTCCGCATAACACACGGTTTTTTATTATTTGTTGCGATGACATCAACTTCATAACATGGACGAAACAGGGGCAGGAACCAGGAGAAAAGGGTGTGAATTTCCAGCAACTTAAAATTATACGTGAAGCGGCCCGTTGCGAGTTCAACCTGACCGAAGTGGCAAATACGCTGTTTACCTCCCAATCCGGAGTCAGCCGCCATATTCGCGATCTGGAAGATGAACTGGGCGTAGAAATCTTTATTCGTCGTGGCAAGCGACTGTTAGGCATGACCGAACCGGGCAAGGCGCTGTTGACCATTGCTGAGCGCATCCTTGATGAAGCGGGCAAAGTACGCCGCTTAGCGGATGTGTTTACCAATGAAACCAGCGGCGTGCTGACCATCGCCACCACGCACACCCAGGCGCGTTACAGCCTGCCGCGCGTGATCAAAGCGTTTCGCCAGCTCTATCCCAACGTGCGCCTTGAGCTCAATCAGGGATCGCCGCAGGAGATCGTCGCCATGCTGCTGGCCGGTGAAGCCGATATCGGTATCGCCTCCGAGCAGCTAGTGAACAACAGCAGTCTTGCAGCGTTCCCGTGGTTTAGCTGGCATCACTCATTGTTGGTGCCGCACGATCATGAACTGCTACAGCAGCAGCCCATTACGCTCGCCAGCCTGAGCCGCTATCCGTTAATCACCTATCGTCAGGGCATTACCGGCCGTTCGCGGGTGGATCGTGCATTCCAGGCCGCCGGTCTGCGCCCGGATATCGTGCTCAGCGCACAGGATTCTGACGTGGTGAAAACCTACGTGGAACTTGGTCTTGGCGTGGGGATTCTCGCCGATCAGGCGTGCGATATTTACGAAGGGGAAGATCTGGTAAAAATCGACACCCATCATCTGTTCGATGCCAATACCGTGTGGCTCGGTCTGAAGCGCGGCCAGCTGCAACGCAATTACGTTTGGCAGTTCCTCGAACTCTGTAATGCCAACCTGTCGCTGGAGGAGATCAAGCGTCAGGCGCTCTCCTACGAAACCGAAAACGAACCGGCCATCGACTTCCAGATCTAAGCCAGCACGGTGCGGCGCAACCCAGCCGCACCGCCACGCAACCGCGTTCCCGCTTTCATCCCCGCCCTGAAATGTGCTAAAGACAAGGGCATTTCCCGCACATCAGGAGCAAACATGATCAGGCTACGCGCTATGACGCCACGCGACATCGATTCCGGCGTTGCCCTCACGCAGCAACTGCAATGGCCGCATCGCCGCGAAGACTGGCAGCAGGCGCTGACGTTCGGCGCAGGCACGGTGGCTGAACATCAGGGCGACTACGCCGGCAGCGCGCTGGGGTTTCGCTGGGGCGAGCAGGCAGCCACCATCGGACTCGTCATCGTCAGCCCACGCTGGCAAGGGCAGGGCATCGGCAAACAGTTGATGCTGGCGCTGCTGGAACAATTCCCTGATTACCGGCTGCGGCTGCACGCCACCGAGAGCGGCAAACCGCTGTATCAGAAACTCGGTTTTGCGGTGACGGGCCAGATCCTGCAGCATCAAACGCGCGCGCTGGCGGCGGTGCCGGCGTTAATGGTGCCAGCCGGTTTCACGCTGCGCCACGCGCTGCCCGCAGAGGCACAACCGTTGACCGCCTTCGATCACCAGGCGCACGGCCTGTGGCGCCCCGCGTTAATCACCCACCTGATTGCCGCTGCACAAACCCGGATATTGCTGGATGCGCAGCAGCGCGTGCAGGGCTTTGCCAGCCTGCGCCGGTTTGGTCACGGTTGGTCGATTGGCCCGGTGATTGCGTTGAATCTGGCGAGCGCGCAAACCTTGATTGCCGCCCTGATGCAGACGCTGCGCGGCGAGTTTGTGCGCATCGATACCGACGCCGCGTTACCGCTGGCGCCATGGCTGAAAACCCTGGGTCTTGAGCAGGTGGATGCGCCCACCATCATGGTGCGCGGCACGCCGTGGATGCCGCAGCCCGGCGCGATGCAGGCTTATGGGTTGATGACGCAGGCAATGGGGTGATGTCGGATGAAGAGGGGATCGCTGCCGCGGCCGTCGCGGCGGATGCGGTGTACCGTGACCACCGCACAACGTAGCGGCGCGATTTATCGCGCAATGCCAGCCGGTGCGCAATGCCCGCCGGGGCGCGGTGCCCGAAGGTTCTGAGTGGGTAAACAACAAAAAAAGCCACCGAATTTCGGTGGCTTTCCAGACAGATAATAGAGGATCTAACCGTTAAATCAGCTCGGTTTTCACCCCCTGCTGCACCAGCAGTTCCGCGTCATCGCCGTGGCTGTACACCTCGTACTCCACGCCCGCGACCGTCACCGTGCCCTGCTGATGCTGCCATTCGCTGATATCGCTGCCTTCCGGCAGAATATCTTTCAGCTGCACCACATCACCGGCATCGCCGTTCACCATCAGCTGGGTTTTACCGTCTTCGATAAACAGATCTTTTTCGCCGTAATGCAGCAGCGCATCAAGATCAATTTTCAGCTTATTATCCCCGCTACCGCGAATATCAAAGATCTCTACCGACTGAATCTCTGCTTTATGCTGAGATAAATCGAGCAGCTGATCTTTACCGGTTAATTGCAGGGTATCCACCTGGGTTTCACTGCCGGTGATGGGGTGATCGATTAACTCGTCGACGCCGTCGAGGAAGTGGACGATGTTTTCGTGGGCATCTATAATTTCATTTTGAGAAACACGAGGCTCTATAATGTTATATATATTATCTAAATATAAATCAGACATTCCTTCTTGAAAAGATATGTAAAGGCTATTATTCACTTCTTCGTCAAAGTTATGCTTATAAATATCTCTGCTAATTCTAATTGTTTCTCCAGGCTTTATAATAAATTGCGTTGTAAACCCCTTAACCTCTATTGAGAAAGTTGCATCATTCTTCCCATTATTAAAGACATCAAATCCACAATCCACTAACCTATGCTTACCACCTACTGCAATAGTAGCTCTCACGTAATTTGAAATGAAACAACGATCTCCAAAGAAATCAGGTGCTCCTTCAGGTTTAGATGCGATGTAACCATTTGGTATATATGGATTCAATACACCAAAACCAAAATCAGTTATATTGCCTTCGAAGCGATAACCAGTTGCGTACAGTGCGCCAATATTTTTATTTTCGAAGTCTAACATTCCTTTTGAACCTGAATATTCTTTTGTAATATTCAACTCGAATGCCTGACTCCAGTTTTCAGCTTCAGAATTTTTTACCTGGAAATCCCAGTCCCCCCTCGCTAGCGCCTTGTCTGGCGTCCAGCTCCACTTTCCATCCGCATCCGCCTTAACGCTGTAAGTTGTCTCACCCGACGAATGCTGCGCACGGATCATCACCACGCTGTCGGCCGGCGCGGTGCCGCGCAGGGTTGGCGTCTGGTCATCGGTGGTGTCGCCGCTGGCGAGGCTGCCGGTCTCGGCACCAAAATCATCAAACGCGTCGGTAATGGTCGGCGCGGGGTTGTTGTACTCCAGCACAAATTTCCCGCTCCAGTCGCTCTCAGCGCCGTCGAATCTGGCTGACGCCCGGAACTCCCAGGTGGTGTTATGGCTGAGCGCCGGCGAGGTCCACTCCCAGCTGCCGTCGGCTTTCACCACGGTGCTGCCGGCGTTTTCCCACGCGCCGTCCCACGTGCCGCTCTGGAAGTAAATCACGCTGCCTGCCACGCCGCGCCCGCGCAGGGTCGGCGTGCTGTCGTCGGTGGTATCACCGCTCGCCAGGCTGCCGGTCACCGCACCAAAATCGTCCCAGGCGCCGTCGATGCTCGGCTTTAGGTCCAGCGCCGGATCGATGGTGAGCTGGAAGCTGCTCCAGCCGCTCTGGCCGGCCTTCTGCACCTCGAAGGTCCAGCTGCCTTTCGCCAGCGCGGACGGCGTCCACGTCCACTTGCCTGCACTGTCCACGTTCACCGTGGTGGAGGCGTAGCTGCCGCCGTCCAGCTTGTAGCGCAGCGTGATGCTGCTGTTGGCCGGGCCGCTGCCGCGCAGGGTCGGCGTGGCGTCGTCGGTGCCGCTGCCGCTGCTCAGGCTGCCGGTGTTGGGGCCCGCGTCATCCCAGGCGCTGTCGATGGTCGGGTAGCGGTCGGCGCTGGAGTCAATGTTCAGCTCATAGCTGCTCCACTCATGCTGCCCCTCTTTTTTCACCTCAAAGGTCCAGTTACCGTCCTCCAGCTGTGGCGCGGTCCACGTCCAGTTGCCGCTGGCGTCCACTTTAATGGTGCCATCAAACAGGGTGGCCAGGCGGAAGTAGCGCAGCAGAATGGTGCTGTTCGCCGGGCCGGTGCCGCGCAGGGTTGGCGTGCTGTCGTCGGTGGTGCCGCCGTTGCTGATGAGGCCGGTGGTGGGGCCCACGTCATCCCAGGCGCTGTCGATGGTCGGTTTACGGTCCACGGTCGGATCGATGGTCAGCGTGAAGCTGCTCCAGCCGTTCTGGCCGGGCTTCTGCACCTCAAAGGTCCACTTGCCGCTGGCCAGCGCGGACGGCGTCCAGGTCCAGTTGCCGGCCGCATCCACGTTCACGGTGGTGGAGGCGTAGCCGCCGCTGCCGAGCTTGTAGCGCAGCGAAATCACGCTGTTCGCCGGGCCGCTGCCGTTCAGGGTTGGGGTGGCGTCGTCGGTGATGCCGCCGTTAGCGATAATGCCCTTAACGGTTCCAAAATCATCGTAGGCGCCGTTAATGGTCGCGTTACGGTCCAGCGTGGGATCGACGGTGAGCGTAAAGCTGCTCCAGTCGCTCTGGCCGGCCTTCTGTACCTCGAAGGTCCAGCTGCCTTTCGCCAGCGCGGACGGGGTCCACGTCCAGTGCCCGCTGCTGTCCACGTTCACCGTGATGGAGGTGTAGCCGCCGTTGCCGAGCTTATAGCGCAGCGTAATTTCGCTGTTCGCCGGGCCGCTGCCGCGCAGGGTTGGGGTGGTGTCGTCGGTGCTGCTGCCGCTGCTCAGGCTGCCGGTCACCGGGCCGAAGTCGTCCAGCGCGCTGTCGATGGTGGCGTTGCGGTCGGCGTCCGGGTTGATGGTCAGCGTGAAGCTGTCGTTCCAGCCGGACTGGCCCTGCGACTTCACGTCAAACGTCCACTGACCGGTGGCCAGGCTGACGCCCGGCGTCCAGCGCCAGTGGCCGGTGCTGTCGGCGTTAACCGTGACGGAGGCGGCCGCGCCGCCCGCCAGCGTGTAGCGAATCACCACCTGACTGTTGGCCTCCGCGCGGCCCTGGAAGGTCGGCGTGGCGTCATCGGTCATCGCGCCGTTTGCCAGCGGGCCGGTGACGGGGCCGAAGTCGTCCGTCACGGACTCAATGCGGGTGCGCTGGGCGATGCCGGCGGTGCCGGCGATTTCCAGTTCGAACAGCACCGAGGCGACCTCGCCGGTGCTGGCCTGGAACTCATAGCGGCCGTCCGACAGGTTGCTGCCCGGCGTCCAGCTCCAGCTGTCGCCGCTGACGGTGGCGGTGGCGCTGCCGGCCCAGGTCGGGCTGCCGGCGAGGCGGTAATAGACGATAACGGTGCTGCCGGCGGAGACTTCGCCGCGCAGGGTCGGGGTGGCGTCGTCGGTGAGCGCGCCGTGGCCGAGCGAGCCGGTGAAGCTGCCCGCGTCGTCAAGCGCGTCGGTGATGGTGACCCTGACGTCCTCGCCGGCAATCACGATGTCAAAGGCCGCTGAAGGCGTGCCGGCGCGCAGCTTTCCGCCGAAGGTCTCTTCGGCCATCAGGCGCAGGCTGTTAACGCCGTCGTTAAGGTCCTGAGACGGCTCCATCACCCACTTGCCGGTGACCTTGTCCGCCACCGCGCTGCCGATTTTTTCATTTTTGTCGTTGAGCAGGTAAACGGTGCTGCCTTTCTGCGCGATGCCGGTCAGCGTCGGGCGTTTATCGTCGGTGGCTTTGCCGGCGTCAAAGCTGCCGGTCACGGCGCCCTGGTCGTCGTAAAGGTTAATCAGGTCGGGCGCGGCCGGCGGGGTAGTGTCGACAATCACGGTGCCGAGGGTCGGCGTGCTGCGGTTGCCGGCGGCGTCAAAGTGGCGGATGGAGAAGCTGTATTCGCCGTCGGCGTAGGGCGTCGGCGCCTCCCAGCGGTAAAAGCCCTTGTCGTCCACCGGGACGCGGAAGGTGTCGGTGCCAATCACCAGCTCGATAAAGCCGCCGGGCTCGAGCGCGGTTTTGTTGCCGAACACCAGTCTGCCGTCGGCGCTTTCGCGATAGAACACCGGGCTGCGGGCTAATAAGTCATTCATAGGTATCGTCCATAATTGTGTTGTCAAAGGTGGTGCGGCGCGGACTGCGCGACATCGCACGGCGGCGGGAATGGTAGAGCAGCGCGTAACGGGCCCGTATCAAGAACCGTCTGCAAAGGAGGAAAATTCCTGGAGCGGCGCAGTGCCGGGCGGGGCGCAATGCCCAAACCCCTGAACGTGCTGATAAACGGCAAAAAAAAAGCCACCGAATTTCGGTGGCTTTCCAGACAAACCTGCAACGATCTAACCGTTAAATCAGCTCGGTTTTCACCCCCTGCTGCACCAGCAGTTCCGCGTCATCGCCGTGGCTGTAAACCTCGTACTCCACGCCCGCGACCGTCACCGTGCCCTGCTGATGCTGCCATTCGCTGATGTCGCTGCCTTCCGGCAGAATATCTTTCAGCTGCACTACGTCGCCGGCATCACCGTTAACCATCAGCTGAGTTTTACCGTCTTCGATAAACAGATCTTTTTCGCCGTAATGCAGCAGCGCATCAAGGTCGATCATCAGCGTATTATCCCCGCTGCCACGAATATCAAAGATCTCCACCGATTGAATCTCTGCCTGATGCTGAGACAAATCGAGCAGCTGATCTTTGCCGGTCAATTGCAGGGTATCAACCTGGGTTTCACTTCCGGTGACGGGATGATCGGTTAATTGGTTCACGTATTGTGTGGCATGATGATTTTCAACGTAAGTTATCTCACTTTCTGCTCCAGCTACTTCAGTGTGGTTTGATGTGCTGACAGATTTCTGTCCCCATTTTATATCGTCTATAGATAAACCCGCAGAATCTTTAGTCGAAAGTGTAACATACGCTATATTCTGACCTTCCATTGCGACATATCTATAATGAACACTCCCTATAGATGAAGGATCTGAGCCTAATGCTTTATCTGAGTGAATCTTTACGCCTTCCGCATTAAAGAAATCTATAACGAGCTCGCCATAATAATTACCGCTTCCGTCTCCCCAGCCTCCTATATCCATCTGGAAACTATCAATAACATTGTCTTTTCCAAAAGATAATTTAAAAAATTGATCGTTTAGTATTATAAGATATGGAGAAATAATTTTCCCGCCCGCTCCATTCGATTCTTGAATTCTTATTCCTTTAGGCCGAGTGGTTGTATCTTCGATAAGGAGCCCGCTGGGGAAATCCATATAAGCGCCATGTTTGCCAATTGCACTCGCATTAAAATTTTCTACTCCTTCAACAAAATTGACATCACCAGTAAAATTGATAATGAAATATGGTGAAAATTCACTCTGATTTCCTGCTTTATCAACAGCACTAACCCTAAAATTATGTATGCCAATGGTTAAGTCGTTACTAGGGGTGAACGTCCAGCTTCCATTTGCATCAGCTATGACAGTTCCTAATTCATTTACACCATCATATATCGTGATGACACAACCGGCGTCTGCTTTTCCAGACAATTCAGGGCGAGCATCATCGGTTTTGCCTCCATTACTTATCAAGCCCGTCACACTACCGACATCATCTACGATGCTTGTGATCACTGGTGTATTAGGCACTGCTGAAGCATATTCAAGCACAAATTTCCCGCTCCAGTCGCTCTCGGCGCCGTCGAGTCTGGCCATCGCCCGGAACTCCCAGGTGTTGCTGTGGCTCAGCGCCGGCGAGGTCCACTCCCAGCTGCCGTCGGCTTTCACCACGGTGCTGCCCGCGTCGTACCACGCGCCGTCCCACGTACCGCTCTGGAAGTAAATCACGCTGCCTGCCACGCCGCGCCCGCGCAGGGTCGGCGTGCTGTCGTCGGTGGTATCACCGCTCGCCAGGCTGCCGGTCACCGCACCAAAATCGTCCCAGGCGCTGTCGATGCTCGGCTTCAGGTCCAGCGCCGGATCGATGGTGAGCTGGAAGCTGCTCCAGCCGCTCTGGCCGGCCTTCTGCACCTCGAAGGTCCAGCTGCCTTTCGCCAGCGCGGACGGCGTCCACGTCCACTTGCCTGCACTGTCCACGTTCACCGTGGTGGAGGCGTAGCTGCCGCCGTCCAGCTTGTAGCGCAGCGTGATGCTGCTGTTGGCCGGGCCGCTGCCGCGCAGGGTCGGCGTGGCGTCGTCGGTGCCGCTGCCGCTGCTCAGGCTGCCGGTGTTGGGGCCCGCGTCATCCCAGGCGCTGTCGATGGTCGGGTAGCGGTCGGCGCTGGAGTCAATGTTCAGCTCATAGCTGCTCCACTCATGCTGCCCCTCTTTTTTCACCTCAAAGGTCCAGTTGCCGTCCTCCAGCTGTGGCGCGGTCCACGTCCAGTTGCCGCTGGCGTCCACTTTAATGGTGCCATCAAACAGGGTGGCCAGGCGGAAGTAGCGCAGCAGAATGGTGCTGTTCGCCGGGCCGGTGCCGCGCAGGGTTGGCGTGCTGTCGTCGGTGGTGCCGCCGTTGCTGATGAGGCCGGTGCTGGGGCCGACGTCATCCCAGGCGCTGTCGATGGTCGGTTTACGGTCCACGGTCGGATCGATGGTCAGCGTGAAGCTGTTCCAGCCGCTCTGGCCGGGCTTCTGCACCTCAAAGGTCCACTTGCCGCTGACCAGCGTGGACGGCGTCCAGGTCCAGTTGCCGGCCGCATCCACGTTTACGGTGGTGGAGGCGTAGCCGCCGCTGCCCAGCCTGTAGCGCAGCGAAATCACGCTGTTCGCCGGTCCGCTGCCGTTCAGGGTTGGGGTGGCGTCGTCGGTGATGCCGCCGTTAGCGATAATGCCCTTAACGGTTCCAAAATCATCGTAGGCGCCGTTAATGGTCGCGTTACGGTCCAGCGTGGGATCGACGGTGAGCGTAAAGCTGCTCCAGTCGCTCTGGCCGGTCTTCTGCACCTCAAAGGTCCAGCTGCCCTTCGCCAGCGCGGACGGGGTCCACGTCCAGTGGCCGCTGCTGTCCACGTTCACCGTGATGGAGGTGTAGCCACCGTTGCCGAGCTTATAGCGCAGCGTAATCACGCTGTTCGCCGGGCCGCTGCCGCGCAGGGTTGGGGTGGTGTCGTCGGTGCTGCTGCCGCTGCTCAGGCTGCCGGTCACCGCGCCGAAATCGTCCCAGGCGCTGTCGATGGTCGGATAGCGGTCCAGGTCCGGGTCGATGGTCAGCGTGAAGCTGTTCCAGCCGCTCTCGCCAGCGTTCTGCACCTCAAAGGTCCAGCTGCCTTTCGCCAGCGCGGACGGCGTCCACGTCCAGTGGCCGGTGCTGTCCACGTTCACGGTGGTGGAGGCGTAGCTGCCGCCGTCCGTTTTGTAGTGCAGCGTGATGGTGCTGTTCGCCGGGCCGCTGCCGCGCAGGGTTGGCGTGGTGTCGTCGGTGCTGCTGCCGCTGCTTAGGCTGCCGGTCACCGGGCCGGCGTTGTCCAGCGCGTCGGTGATGGCCGGCGCCTCCGCGGCGGTGTATTTAAGGATGAACTTGCCGGTCCAGGTGCTGTCGACGCCGCCGTGGCTGGCTTTGGCGCGGAACTCCCAGGTGCCGTTTCTGCTCAGCGCCGGCGAGGTCCACTCCCAGCTGCCGTCGGCTTTTACCACGGTGCTGCCCGCGTCGTACCAGGCACCGCCGGACGTGCCGCTCTGAAAGTAAATCACGCTGCCGGCCACGCCCTTGCCGCGCAGGGTTGGCGTGCTGTCGTCGGTGGCGTCACCGCTCTTCAGGCTGCCGGTCACCGCGCCAAAATCGTCCCAGGCGCCGTCGATGCTGGGCTTCAGGTCCAGCGCCGGATCGACGGTGAGCGTGAAGCTGCTCCAGCCGCTCTGGCCGGCTTTCTGTACCTCGAAGGTCCAGCTGCCTTTGGCGAGCGCGGACGGCGTCCACGTCCAGTGGCCTGAATTGTCCACGTTCACCGTGGTAGAGGCGTACTCGCCCGAACCCAGCTTATAGCGCAGCGTGATGGCGCCGTTCGCCGGGCCGCTGCCGCGCAGGGTCGGCGTGGTGTCGTCGGTGCTGCTGCCGCTGCTCAGGCTGCCGGTGACCGGGCCGAAGTCGTCCAGTGCGCTGTCGATGGTGGCGTTGCGGTCGGCGTCCGGGTTGATGGTCAGCGTGAAGCTGTCGTTCCAGCCGGACTGGCCCTGCGACTTCACGTCAAACGTCCACTGACCGGTGGCCAGGCTGACGCCCGGCGTCCAGTTCCAGTGGCCGGTGCTGTCGGCGTTAACCGTGACGGAAGCGGCCGCGCCGCCCGCCAGCGTGTAGCGGATCACCACCTGGCTGTTGGCCTCCGCGCGGCCCTGGAAGGTCGGCGTGGCGTCATCGGTCATCGCGCCGTTAGCCAGCTGGCCGGTGACGGGGCCGAAGTCGTCCGTCACGGACTCAATGCGGGTGCGCTGGGCGATGCCGGCGGTGCCGGCGATTTCCAGTTCGAACAGCACCGAGGCGACCTCGCCGGTGCTGGCCTGGAACTCATAGCGGCCGTCGGGCAGGTTGCTGCCCGGCGTCCAGCTCCAGCTGTCGCCGCTGACGGTGGCGGTGGCGCTGCCGGCCCAGGTCGGGCTGCCGGCGAGGCGGTAATAGACGATAACGGTGCTGCCGGCGGAGACCTCGCCGCGCAGGGTCGGGGTGGCGTCGTCGGTGAGCGCGCCGTGGCCGAGCGAGCCGGTGAAGCTGCCCGCGTCGTCAAGCGCGTCGGTGATGGTGACGTTGACGTCCTCGCCAGCAATCACGATGTCAAACGCCTGAGAAGGCGCGCCGGCGCGCAGCTTGCCGCCGAAGGTCTCTTCGGCCATCAGGCGCAGGCTGTTAACGCCGTCTTTCAGGTCCTGCGCCGGCTCCATCACCCACTTGCCGGTGACCTTGTCCGCCACCGCGCTGCCGATTTTTTCATTTTTGTCGTTGAGCAGGTAAACGGTGCTGCCTTTCTGCGCGATGCCGGTCAGCGTCGGGCGTTTGTCGTCGGTGGCTTTGCCGGCGTCAAAGCTGCCGGTCACGGCGCCCTGGTCGTCGTAGAGGTTAATCAGGTCGGGCGCGGCCGGCGCGGTGGTGTCGACAATCACGGTGCCGAGCGTCGGCGTGCTGCGGTTGCCGGCGGCGTCAAAGTGGCGGATGGAGAAGCTGTACTCGCCGTCGGCGTAGGGCGTCGGCGCCTCCCAGCGGTAAAAGCCTTTGTCGTCCACCGGGACGCGAAAGGTGTCGGTGCCAATCACCAGCTCGATAAAGCCGCCGGGCTCGAGCGCGGTTTTGTTACCGAACACCAGTCTGCCGTCGGCGCTTTCGCGATAGAACACCGGGCTGCGGGCTAATAAGTCATTCATAGGTATCGTCCATAATTATGTTGTCAAAGGTGGTGCGGCGCGGAATGCGCGACATCGCACGGCGGCGGGAATGGTAGAGCAGCGCGTAACGGGCCCGTATCAAGAACCGTCTGCAAAGGAGGAAAATTCCTGGAGCGGCGCAATGCCGGGCGGGGCACAATGCCAAAACCCCTGAACGTGCTGACAAACAACAAAAAAAAACCACCGAATTTCGGTGGCTTTCCAGACAAACCTGCAACGAACTAACCGTTAAATCAGCTCGGTTTTCACCCCCTGCTGCACCAGCAGTTCCGCGTCATCGCCGTGGCTGTACACCTCGTACTCCACGCCCGCGACCGTCACCGTGCCCTGCTGATGCTGCCATTCGCTGATATCGCTGCCTTCCGGCAGAATATCTTTCAGCTGCACCACGTCGCCGGCATCGCCGTTGACCATCAGCTGGGTTTTCCCGTCTTCGATAAACAGATCTTTTTCGCCGTAATGCAGCAGCGCATCAAGATCAATTTTCAGCTTATTATCCCCGCTACCGCGAATATCAAAAATCTCCACCGACTGAATCTCTTCCTGATGCTGAGTTAAATCGAGCAGCTGATCTTTACCGGTCAATTGCAGGGTATCAACCTGGGTTTCACTGCCGGTGATGGGGTGATCGGTTAATTCGTCGACGCCGTCGAGGAAGTGGACGATATTTTCGGGTTCGTCAGAATCCATTAAAGAAATGGGCATGGGGTGTTCAACCGTAAATATATTATCAAAATAAATTCCATCATGATAATTATTAATTTCCAACATGATAAATCTATAGAGAGTACTAGTGCCTAAATAATCTGCGCTGTCGAATGAAAAGCTTTCCCCAGCCTTGACAATAACATCAAATGCACCATCATTATTTATACCTTGGCCATAATAAACTGTAAATGTAGTATCCTGACTGCTACTATTCCAAATGCTAAATCCAAGCTCCGAAATTTTACCACTTTTCCATGATGGTTTTTCTAGCCAAGCGATCAATTCCCCTTTTCCTGAAAAATAAAGACATTGATCACCCCAGCCATTAGGTGCGTCGTCAGGTGTATTGACTATATGTGCAAAAAAATTTTTAGTGTCTCCGTCAGAGAATGTTATTTTGGAATTTTCATTGAAAGTCAACATTGACCCATGTCTAAAATTACTTTTTGGCAAATTTTCAAAATCAAGTATTCCCCAAACGCCTGAGTAATCTTTTGTGATATTTAGCTCAAATGATTCCTCCCAGTTCTCCGCTTCGGATTGTTTAACCTGGAAATCCCAGTCCCCTTTCGCCAGACCTTTATCCGGCGTCCAGCTCCACTTCCCATCCGCATCTGCCTGCACGCTGTAAATTGTCTCACCCGACGCATGCTGCGCACGGATCATCACCACGCTGTCCGCTGGCGCGGTGCCGCGCAGGGTTGGCGTCTGGTCATCGGTGGTGTCGCCGCTGGCGAGGCTGCCGGTCTCGGCACCAAAATCATCAAACGCGTCGGTAATGGTCGGCGCGGGGTTGTTGTACTCCAGCACAAACTTGCCACTCCAGTCGCTCTCAGCGCCGTCGAGTCTGGCCATCGCCCGGAACTCCCAGGTGGTGTTATGGCTCAGCGCTGGCGAGGTCCACTCCCAGCTGCCGTCGGCTTTCACCACGGTGCTGCCGGCGTTTTCCCAGGCGCCGTCCCACGTGCCGCTCTGGAAGTAAATCACGCTCCCGGCCACGCCGCGCCCGCGCAGGGTCGGCGTGCTGTCGTCGGTGGTGTCACCGCTCTTCAGGCTGCCGGTTACCGCGCCAAAATCGTCCCAGGCGCTGTCAATGGTCGGTTTCAGGTCCAGCGCCGGATCGACGATCAGCGTGAAGCTGCTCCAGCCGCTCTGGCCGGCCTTCTGTACTTCAAAGGTCCAGCTGCCTTTGGCGAGCGCGGACGGGGTCCACGTCCACTTGCCTGCACTGTCCACGTTCACCGTGGTAGAGGCGTACTCGCCCGAACCCAGCTTATAGCGCAGCGTGATGGCGCCGTTCGCCGGGCCGCTGCCGCGCAGGGTCGGCGTGGTGTCGTCGGTGCTGCTGCCGCTGCTCAGGCTGCCGGTGACCGGGCCGAAGTCGTCCAGTGCGCTGTCGATGGTGGCGTTGCGGTCGGCGTCCGGGTTGATGGTCAGCGTGAAGCTGTCGTTCCAGCCGGACTGGCCCTGCGACTTCACGTCAAACGTCCACTGACCGGTGGCCAGGTTGACGCCCGGCGTCCAGTTCCAGTGGCCGGTGCTGTCGGCGTTAACCGTGACGGAGGCGGCCGCGCCGCCCGCCAGCGTGTAGCGAATCACCACCTGGCTGTTGGCCTCCGCGCGGCCCTGGAAGGTCGGCGTGGCGTCATCGGTCATGGCGCCGTTTGCCAGCGGGCCGGTAACGGGGCCAAAGTCGTCCGTCACGGACTCAATGCGGGTGCGCTGGGCGATGCCGGCGGTGCCGGCAATTTCCAGTTCGAACAGCACCGAGGCGACCTCGCCGGTGCTGGCCTGGAACTCGTAGCGGCCGTCCGGCAGGTTGCTGCCCGGCGTCCAGCTCCAGGTCTCGCCGCTGACGGTGGCGGTGGCGCTGCCGGCCCAGGTCGGGCTGCCGGCGAGGCGGTAATAGACGATAACGGTGCTGCCGGCGGAGACTTCGCCGCGCAGGGTCGGGGTGGCGTCGTCGGTGAGCGCGCCGTGGCCGAGCGAGCCGGTGAAGCTGCCCGCGTCGTCAAGCGCGTCGGTGATGGTGACCCTGACGTCGTCGCCGGCAATCACGATGTCAAAGGCCTGAGAAGGCGCGCCGGCGCGCAGCTTTCCGCCGAAGGTCTCTTCGGCCATCAGGCGCAGGCTGTTAACGCCGTCTTTCAGGTCCTGAGACGGCTCCATCACCCACTTGCCGGTGACCTTGTCCGCCACCGCGCTGCCGATTTTTTCATTCTTGTCGTTGAGCAGGTAAACGGTGCTGCCTTTCTGCGCGATGCCGGTCAGCGTCGGGCGTTTATCGTCGGTGGCTTTGCCGGCGTCGAAACTGCCGGTCACGGCGCCCTGGTCGTCGTAGAGGTTAATCAGGTCGGGCGCGGATGGCGGGGTGGTGTCGACAATCACGGTGCCGAGCGTCGGCGTGCTGCGGTTGCCGGCGGCGTCAAAGTGGCGGATGGAGAAGCTGTACTCGCCGTCGGCGTAGGGCGTCGGCGCCTCCCAGCGGTAAAAGCCTTTGTCGTCCACCGGGACGCGGAAGGTGTCGGTGCCAATCACCAGCTCGATAAAGCCGCCGGGCTCCAGCGCGGTTTTGTTGCCGAACACCAGTCTGCCGTCGGCGCTTTCGCGATAGAACACCGGGCTGCGGGCTAATAAGTCATTCATAGGTATCGTCCATAATTGTGTTGTCAAAGGTGGTGCGGCGCGGACTGCGCGACATCGCACGGCGGCGGGAATGGTAGAGCAGCGCGTAACGGGCCCGTATCAAGAACCGTCTGCAAAGGAGGAAAATTCCTGGAGCGGCGCAGCGCCAGCCGGGGCGCAATGCCAAAACTCCTGAACGTGCTGATAAACAGCAAAAAAAAGCCACCGAATTTCGGTGGCTTTCCAGACATATGATAAAGGATCTAACCGTTAAATCAGCTCAGTTTTCACCCCCTGCTGCACCAGCAGTTCCGCGTCATCGCCGTGGCTGTACACCTCATACTCCACGCCCGCGACCGTAACCGTGCCTTGCTGATGCTGCCATTCGCTGATATCGCTGCCTTCCGGCAGAATATCTTTCAGCTGCACTACGTCGCCGGCATCACCGTTGACCATCAACTGAGTTTTACCGTCTTCGATAAACAGATCTTTCTCACCGTAATGCAGCAGCGCATCCAGATCGATTTTCAGCGTATTATCCCCGCTGCCGCGAATATCAAAGATCTCCACCGATTTAATCTCTGCCTGATGCTGAGATAAATCGAGCAGCTGATCTTTACCGGTTATCTGCAGGGTATCCACCTGGGTCTCACTGCCGGTGATGGGGTGATTGGTTAATTCGTCGACGCCGTCAAGGAAGTGGACGATGTTTTCGGGATGGTCATAATCCATTGAAGAGCCATAGATACCTTCTTCTAGCGAATATATATTATCAATATAAACTCCACCATAATAATCACTAAAATCGGTTAACAAATGTAACATCTTATATTGGGTATCAGTTCCAATATAATCTGCGCTATCGAATGAAAAGACCTCACCAGCCTTGACTATAAAAAGTAAAGTTTTCCCTTCGTTAAGACGTTCATCATAACCTAAAGTAAACTTAATATCGCGACCGGTACTATTCCAAATCTCACATCCTAACGCATAATATTTACCATCTTTTCCAGTTCCACTCTTGTTGTCCATAAGTGTTATACGTGCTGGTCGTGAAAAATATAGACACTGCTCACCCCAATTATCAGGCGCATTTTTAGGTTTTTTGACTACATGTGCGACTGGATCAGTGCTGGAACCTCCTAAGAACAATAAATTGGAGTTGTCATTTAAACTTAATACCGACCCACGTACGAGGTTCCGTTCTGACATATTTTCAAAATCCAGCTCCCCCCATTTTCCTGAGTATTCTTTAATAATATTCAGCTCAAACGATTCACCCCAATTCTCCGCTCCGGATTGCTTAACCTGGAAATCCCAGTCCCCTTTCGGCAGGGCTTTGTCCGGTGTCCAGCTCCATTTCCCATCCGCATCCGCCTGCACGCTGTAAGTTGTCTCACCCGATGCATGCTGTGCCCGGATCATCACCACGCTGTCCGCCGGCGCGGTGCCGCGCAGGGTTGGCGTCTGGTCATCGGTGGTATCGCCGCTGGCGAGGCTGCCGGTTTCGGCACCAAAATCATCGAAGGCGTCGGTAATGGTCGGCGCCGGGTTGTTGTACTCCAGCACAAACTTCCCGCTCCATTCGCTCTCAGCGCCGCCCAGTCTGGCCATCGCCCGGAACTCCCAGGTGTTGCTGTGGCTCAGCACCGGCGAGGCCCACTCCCAGCTGCCGTCGGCTTTCACCACGGTGCTGCCCACGTCGTACCACGAGCCGTCCCACGTACCGCTCTGGAAATAAATCACGCTGCCGGCCACGCCGCGCCCGCGCAGGGTCGGCGTGCTGTCGTCGGTGGTGTCACCGCTGTTCAGGCTGCCGGTCACCGCGCCGGCATCGTCCCAGGCGCTGTCGATGCTCGGCTTCAGGTCCAGCGCCGGATCGACGGTCAGCGTAAAGCTGCTCCAGCCGCTCTGGCCGGCCCTCTGCACCTCAAAGGTCCACTTGCCGCTGGCCAGCGCGGACGGCGTCCACGTCCAGTGGCCGCTGCTGTCCACGTTCAACGTGGTGGAGGCGTACTCGCCCGATCCCATTTTATAGCGCAGCGTGATGGTGCTGTTCGCTGGGCCGCTTCCGCGCAGGGTAGGCGTGGTGTCGTCGGTGCTGCTGCCGCTGCTCAGGCTGCCGGTGACCGGGCCGAAGTCGTCCAGTGCGCTGTCGATGGTGGCGTTGCGGTCCAGGTCCGGGTCGATGGTCAGCGTGAAGCTGCTCCAGCCGCTCTGGCCAGCCTTCTGCACCTCGAAGGTCCAATTGCCTTTGGCGAGCGCGGACGGCGTCCACGTCCAGTGGCCTGAATTGTCCACGTTCATCGTGGTGGAGGCGTAGCTGCCGCCGTCCAGCTTATAGCGCAGCGTAACGGTGCTGTTGGCCGGGCCGCTGCCGCGCAGGGTCGGCGTGGTGTCGTCGGTGCTGCTGCCGCTGCTCAGGCTGCCGGTGTTGGGGCCCGCGTCATCCCAGGCGCTGTCGATGGTGGCGTTACGGTCGGCGTCCGGGTTGATGGTCAGCGTGAAGCTGTCGTTCCAGCCGGACTGGCCCTGCGACTTCACCTCAAACGTCCACTGACCGGTGGCCAGTTCAGTGCCCGGCGTCCAGCGCCAGTGGCCGGTGCTGTCGGCGTTAACCGTGACGGAGGCGGCCGCGCCGCCCGCCAGCGTGTAGCGAATCACCACCTGGCTGTTGGCCTCCGCGCGGCCCTGGAAGGTCGGCGTGGCGTCATCGGTGATGGCGCCGCTGGCCAGCGGGCCGGTAACGGGGCCAAAGTCGTCCGTCACGGACTCAATGCGGGTGCGCTGGGCGATGCCGGCGGTGCCGGCGATTTCCAGTTCGAACAGCACCGAGGCGACCTCGCCGGTGCTGGCCTGGAACTCGTAGCGGCCGTCCGGCAGGTTGCTGCCCGGCGTCCAGCTCCAGCTGTCGCCGCTGACGGTGGCGGTGGCGCTGCCGGCCCAGGTCGGGCTGCCGGCGAGGCGGTAATAGACGATAACGGTGCTGCCGGCGGAGACCTCGCCGCGCAGGGTCGGGGTGGCGTCGTCGGTGAGCGCGCCGTGGCCGAGCGAGCCGGTGAAGCTGCCCGCGTCGTCAAGCGCGTCGGTGATGGTGACCCTGACGTCGTCGCCGGCAATCACAATGTCAAAGGCCGGTGAAGGCGCGCCGGCGCGCAGCTTGCCGCCGAAGGTCTCTTCAGCCATCAGGCGCAGGCTGTTAACGCCGTCGTTCAGGTCCTGCGATGGCTCTATCACCCATTGGCCGGTGACCTTGTCCGCTACCGCGCTGCCGATTTTTTCATTTTTATCGTTGAGCAGGTAAACGGTGCTGCCTTTCTGCGCGATGCCGGTCAGCGTCGGGCGTTTGTCGTCGGTGGCTTTGCCGGCGTCGAAGCTGCCGGTCACTGCGCCCTGGTCGTCGTAGAGGTTAATCAGTTTGGGCGCGGCCGGCGCGGTGGTGTCGACAATCACGGTGCCGAGCGTCGGCGTGCTGCGGTTGCCGGCGGCGTCAAAGTGGCGGATGGAGAAGCTGTACTCGCCGTCGGCGTAGGGCGTCGGCGCCTCCCAGCGGTAAAAGCCCTTGTCGTCGACCGGGACGCGGAAGGTGTCGGTGCCAATCACCAGCTCGATAAAGCCGCCGGGCTCCAGCGCGGTTTTGTTACCGAACACCAGTCTGCCGTCGGCGCTTTCGCGATAGAACACCGGGCTGCGGGCTAGTAAATCATTCATAGGTATCGTCCTTAATGTGTTGTCAAAGGTGGTGCGTTACGGTTTACACGACATCGCACAGCGGCGGGAATGGTAGAGCAGCGCGTAACGGGCCCGTATCAAGAACCGTCTGCAAAGGAGGAAAATTCCTGGAGCGGCGCAATGTTTTGCGCCATGCGGGGCGGGGCGCGGTGCGGCCGTCAGCATGCGCGATGAATCGCGCCGCAACGGAAGGTACGGTGATTTGCTACGGCGCTTAACTGATCGGCATTAAACCCTACTCACGCGCACTTCATTTAACGCCGCCCAAAAACAAAAAAGCCATGCAGCAAAGGCGGCATGGCTTGGTTAATACGGCTCTCACTTAATGCCGATTAAACGGCGTGTTGCACCAGTAATTCTGTCTCATCTGTGTAGTGGTAAACATCATATTGAACACCTGCAACGGTGAGGGTGCCTTGCTGCTGTTGCCAGCCGTCAATATCGTTGCCGGATAAAATATCCTCCAGCTTCACCACGTTACTGGCGTCGTTGTCCAGCATGTACTGCGTTTTACCGTTATCAATCAAAACGTCACTATCAACAACCGACAACAGGTCGCCAAAACTCAGTGACGTTAACCCGTTGCTGAACGCGTCATCACCGCTTGCCGTATCAGTCGAGGTATCAATGGTGATCGCGA
The DNA here is from genome assembly GCF_054903455.1 of Pantoea sp. y20. Lineage (NCBI taxonomy): Bacteria > Pseudomonadati > Pseudomonadota > Gammaproteobacteria > Enterobacterales > Erwiniaceae > Pantoea > Pantoea sp. y20. The sequence continues at coordinate 2,622,086 of NZ_CM142816.1, read as the reverse complement.
AGCTCTGGCTCCAGCTCGGTGCGTCCTCCACCTGCACCTGGAATGTCCAATAGCCGTCTTTCAGATTCTGCCAGGGCGTCCAGCTCCAGTTGCCCTCGTTGTCGGTGAAGGTGCTGTTGGTGCGCACCTTGCCGCCATCGGTATACAGAATATCGATCAGCGTATTCGCCGGACCGGTGCCGTGCAGGGTTGGCAGCGCGTCGTCGGTGATGCTGCCGCTGAAGCGGTCGCCCTGATCGCTGCCGACGTTATCGGTGATATGGGTGATCTCGGCATCGCGCAGCGCGATACGGCCTTCCGGCGTATCAATGGTGATCGCGAAGCTCTGGCTCCAGCTCGGTGCGCCTTCAACCTGCACCTGGAATGTCCAGTAGCCGTCATTCAGATTCTGCCAGGGCGTCCAGCTCCAGTTGCCCTCATCGTCGGTGAAGGTGCTGTTGCTGCGCACTCTGCCGCCATCGGTATACAGGATATCGATCAGCGTATTGGCCGGACCGGTGCCGTGCAGGGTTGGCGTCGAGTCATCGGTGATGCTGCCGCTGAAACGCTCACCTTGCTCGCTGCCCACGTTATCGTGGATGTGGGTAATCAGCGCTTCCGGTGCCGCCGGAGTGTCGATGATCAACGTGAACGCATTGCTCCACGTCTCCTGGCCGTCGGCCTGAACGGTAAATGTCCAGGTGCCGTCGGCCAAATCGGCGCGTGGCGTCCAGCTCCAGTTACCGTCAGCGTCGGTTGTGATGCCGTTGTAGCGGGTTACGCTGCCGTTGGTGAACATAATGTCCATGTAAGTGTTGGCCGGGCCGGTGCCGCGCAGAGTCGGGGCGGCATCGTCGGTGCGGTTGCCGCTGGCGCGCATGCCTTGCTCTTGTCCAACGTCATCCCAGGCATAGCGAATAACCGGGGTGACGGCTTTTACGCCGTAAGCGTAGGACGAAGGCGGGTGCGCGTAGCTTACCGGTGTGTCACTGACGAGGCTTTCAGGGAGACTACTCAGGGATTTGGTGGCGGTTTGCTCAATCACATAAGTTGAATTATCGAGCGCGATATAGGCGGTTGAACCGTTTTCACGCGACGCGCGGTCGGTGTCGAGGGTGTAATCCGGATAGCGTGTTTTCATCTGTGGTTCCTTAACAGAGTAAAAGAAGGGATCGACGCCTGCTTAGCAGGCGCACAGACGAGAGAGTGGGTTAAACGCGTTAATCAGGGTACGAGAATGGTCCCGATGCGCATGTGGCTTTTCAATGCGTTAGCGAGAAAAGCGCGGCAGTCGGCGGCCGCCGCGCGGGGGCGTTAAGGGCGGGAAGCGGACGGCAACATGGTTAAAATGTCATCCAGCGGCACCGCGTGACTAAACAAATAGCCTTGCAGCTGATTGCAGCCTGCATCGGCCAGCGCGTTTTTCTGGCCTTCGGTTTCCACGCCTTCGGCAGTCACCGTTAAGCCCATCGCGTGACCCAACCGCACCACCGATTCCACAATCGCGGTAGAGTTCTGCGCCACGCCCAGCGACTGAGTAAACGAACGGTCAATCTTGATTTTGTCCACCGGGAAGCTGCTGAGGTAATTAAGGCTTGAATAGCCGGTACCGAAATCATCCAGCGCAATCCGGAAGCCGGCTTCGCGCAGCGCAATGATGCTGTTGCGCGCCTCGTGTTCATCTTCGATCAGCACGCCTTCGGTGATCTCCAGCTCCATGCGCTGCGGATCGGCACCTTCTTCCTGCACGATATGGATGATGCGCTCAACAAAATTCACCGCGCGGAACTGCACCGGCGAGACGTTCACCGCCACCACAATATCCGGCAGCTTGAGCGACGTTTTACAGGCTTCGCGCACCACCCATTCGCCGAGCGGGATGATCATGCCGGTCTCTTCGGCGATGGCGATGAAATCACCCGGTGAAACGTCGCCGCGCATGGCGTGATGCCAGCGCAGCAGCGCCTCCAGGCCCACCACCTGCTGGCCGCTAATATCCATTAGCGGCTGATACCACACCGCTAACCCGTCAAACTTCACCAGCGCCTGACGCAAATCCGCCGCCATCTGCTGACGGGTGCGCAGCGATTCATCCATCACTTTTTCGAACTGGCGATACTGGCCGCGTCCGTGGTTTTTGGCATCATAAAGCGCGATATCCGCTTTGCGCATCAGCTCCAGCCGATCAATGCCGTCTTTTGGCGCCAGCGCCAGACCGATGCTGACGCCCACCCACAGCTCGCTGCCCACCAGCTGATACGGCTCGCTCAGGCGGCTGATAATGCGTTTCGCCAACGATTGCACCTGACCAATATTCTCCACCTCCGGCATCACGATGATGAACTCGTCGCCGCCGATGCGGCCCACGGTGTCGCTGGTGCGCACAATCTCATTGAGGCGGCGCGCCACCTCAATAATCAACTCATCGCCGGCGTGATGGCCGTAGGTATCATTGATATTTTTGAAGCGATCAAGATCCAGCAGCAGCAGCGCCACGCGCTGATCTTGGCGTCCGGCCAGAGCCAGCGCCTGGGTTAAGCGATCTTCCACCAGGGAACGATTGGGCAAACCGGTTAACACATCATGAAAGGCCAGATGCTGCGCCTGCGCTTCACTGGCACCGAGTTTCAGCAGCGACTGCGACAGCTTGAGTGACGAGGTCCAGATGCGGCGCACCATCACCAAACACAGCACGGTAATCAGGATCACCGACAGCAAGGTAGACGGGCCGAGGGTGCGTAACATCTGAGCGCCGGGCTTATCGGGATTCCAGCTGAGATAACCGACCGGTTCGCCCTGTTGTGAATTCAGCAGATAGCGCGCTTTGGTTTTCCCCGCTGGCTCGCTGTCGCTGAAATGCAACTGACGCAGCTGGCTGCGATCGGCGAGGTTGCGCAGATAGCCATCATCGAGAAACTTAATGCTCACCAGACGATAGCGCCCGGCCTGTTTAGTACTGCTGATATCGCCCACCGCCAGCGCGGCGGCGCGTTGACCGATGCGCACGAAATCGGCGTGATCGGTGGGGCCCGCCACCACATCGCTGTTTTGCACCAGCGGACTGTTCAGCATGTCCTGCAGATAAGGGCCGATGCGCTTGTCCGGCACCGGCTGGCCGTTGCGCCACACGTTGATCAGCTGGTTGTCGCGGTCCAGCAGCACCACCAACTGGTGATCAAACATGTCATAGAGCCAGCCGCCGACATTTTGCGTCAGCCAGCGTTGATCGGGATGTGACGACGCCAGCTGATCGGCCAGCGGTGACCAGCGCGTCAGGCTGCGCAGCTGGCGCAGATGTTCCGTCAGGCTCTGGGTAAACGAAGCCTGGATCATGCGCTGTTGCTGATCGCGCGCTTCGTTATTGCTTAACGCTGTGCCCCAGAACAGACCCACGCCCGCGCCGACAAAGGTAAGAAGCAAAATTGCCAGCAGCGGCAAAATAACTTCACGCACAAAGTTGCGGCGAAAACCATCCGATAGTTTTATTGCGTTAATCATTTTAAAAGTTGGCCTGACAAGAAGGGTTCATCCTTTAACCTAGCAGAACATCCGCAGGCTGTATTCTGTAGGGGAGGTGAAAGCGTGATGTAAATTAGCGTTAATTTTTTGAATGCTGTCACAAACAGAACAGTTAAAAATAATTTATTAAAAATGCCGTCCGTTTCGCTGCAATTCTGCTGCCCTAAAACAAATTCATCCGCCCGTCATTGAGCCGTCACGGCGCTGTCATCTGACATGCGCAATGTAATCGCCATCCCGCAGCAAGCCCGCTGCGTTCCTCAACCAATGCGAATGAGGTATTGAGCGTGATGGAGATATCCAGACATCCGACCACTGTTTATCAGGCCGTTGCCGCCCAGCTGGAGCAGGCGCTGCAGGAGCGCTATCGCTGCGGTGATTATCTGCCTTCTGAACAGCAGCTGGCCGATCACTACGCAGTGAATCGTCACACCTTGCGGCGCGCGGTGGATGAGCTGGTCAACAAAGGCCTGCTGCAACGGCGTCACGGCGTGGGCATTTTGGTGCTGATGCGGCCGTACGATTATCCGCTGCATGCGCAGGCGCGCTTCAGCCAGAACCTGATGGAGCAGGGCAGCCATCCCACCAGCGAGCGTCTGCTGGCGGTGTTGCGTCCGGCGAGCAGCGATGTGGCGAGCGCGCTGGGCGTCAACGAAGGCGACAACGTTATCCACTTGCGCACGCTGCGCCGCGTCAATGGCGTGGCGGTGTGCGTCATTAACCACTTCCTGGCGCAACTCAGTTGGTGGCCGGCGCTGCAACAGTTCCACAGCGGTTCACTGCACGACTTTATGCAGCAACAGCTTGGCCTGAGCCTGACGCGCAGCCAAACCCGTATCAGCACGCGTCGCGCACAAGCCAAAGAGTGCAAGCAGCTGGAGATTGCGCTGCAGTCGCCGCTGCTGTGTGTGCGCACCCTGAATAAACACAGCGACGGTCAGGTAGCGGAATACTCCGTCAGTCTGACGCGTGGCGACATGATTGAACTGACTCTGGAGCACGAATGACACAGCAAACCGCCCGCCAGCATTGGCTCTCGGTGCTGGCGCACAGTGAAGCCAGCCAGCTTGAAGCGCACTGGCAGCCGTTACATATCAATACTGATTTTGAACGCATCCGTCCGGCAGAAACCGGCTTAACCCGCCTGCAGGCGCGCATGGGCGGCCGCGGTAAGCGCTTCGTGATGGGCGATGCCACGGTGACGCGTGCGGTGGTGAAGCTGCACGACGGTACGCTCGGCTTTAGCTACGTGCTGGGGCGCGACAAAGCGCACGCCGAACGCTGCGCGCTGATTGATGCGCTGCTGCAACAGCCGGAAACCCAGGCGCTGTTGCAGGAAAAATTGATTGCCCCGCTGGCGGCTCTGCGTGAAGAGCAGCGACAGCTGCGTGCGCGTGAAATCGCCAGCTCCAAAGTGGATTTCTTTACGCTGGTTCGCGGAGATAACTGATGACTTTACTGGCAAGTTTTACCCATCCGGTGGCCGATGCCCAACGAGCTTTCCGCCGCATCCTCAAAGCGATGAGCGAGCCGGGTGTGATGGTATCGCTGCCGCTGCAACAGGGCTGGGGCGATCTCTCGCCGGCGGCCACGGCGGTGCTGCTGACGCTGGTCGATCAGGAGAGCGCGCTGTGGCTGGATGGCCGCATCGATAATGACGTGGTACGCAGCAACCTGCGTTTCCACACTGGCGTGCCGATTGTCGATGAGCGCGATGCCCCCTTTGCGCTGACGCACGCGGCGGCCAATCCCGATCCGGCGCTGTTTGCTTCTGGCGACAACATGTCCCCGGAAAAAAGCACCACGCTGATTGTGGAAGTGCCGTCACTGAGCGGTGGCTTAACGCTGCGCCTGTCGGGTCCCGGTTTACGTGAGCCGCGCGCCATTGCGCCGCAGCTGCCGGAAGCGATTCTGCACTATCTGCGTGAGCGTCCGCATCCGTTCCCGCAAGGTGTGGATCTGATTTTCACCTGCGGTGAAGCGATGATGGCGCTGCCACGCACCACCGACGTGGAGGTGTGCTGATGTACGTTGCGGTCAAAGGGGGCGAAAAGGCGATAGCCAGCGCCCATCAGCTGCAGGCCGATCTGCGTCGTGGCGATCGCGAGGTCGCCGAATTGGGTTGCGATCAGGTGGCGCAACAGTTGGGTTTAGCTGTCGATCGCGTGATGACCGAAGGCGGCATCTACGATCCGCAGCTGGCGGCTTTAGCAATTAAACAGGCGAGCGGCGATCTGGTGGAAGCGATTTTCCTGCTACGCGCCTATCGCACCACGCTGCCGCGCCTCGCCGATAGCCTGGCGCTGGCAACCGATGAGATGCGCCTCGAACGCCGCATCTCAGCGGTTTACAAGGATTTGCCGGGCGGCCAGGTGCTCGGCCCAACCTACGATTACAGCCATCGTCTGCTCGATTTCACCCTGCTGGCGAATGGCGAAACGCCCGCCGCGCCGCGTGACGATCAGGCGCTGCCACAACGTTGTCCGCACGTGTTCAGCATGATGACGGCTGAAGGCTTGGCGGCACGCGAAGAGGATGACGGCAGCGAGCCGTGCGACATCACCCGTGAACCGCCAGGCTATCCGGCCACGCGCGCCGCACGGCTGCAACAGCTGGTGCGCGGCGACGAAGGTTTTCTGCTGGCGCTCGGCTACTCGACGCAGCGCGGCTACGGCCGGAACCATCCGTTCGCCGGTGAAATTCGTACCGGTTATCTCAGCGTGTCGATCTGCCCGGAAGAGTTGGGCTTTGAGATTGAGATTGGCGAAATCCTGCTGACCGAATGCGAGATGGTGAATGGCTTCACCACCGAAACCGACAGCGCGCCGCACTTTACGCGCGGTTACGGTTTGGTGTTTGGCCGTTCCGAGCGCAAAGCGATGGCGATGGCGCTGGTGGATCGCGCGCTGCAGGCGCCGGAGTACCACGAACGCATTGCCGGCCCGGCGCAGGATGAAGAGTTTGTGCTGTCGCATGCCGACAACGTCGAAGCGGCGGGCTTTGTCTCGCATCTGAAACTGCCGCACTACGTCGATTTCCAGGCGGAGCTTGAGCTGCTGAAACAACTGCGCCAACCGCATCAGGAGCAGAACCATGAGTGAGTTAACCGGCTACAACAACGGTTATCTGGATGAGCAGACCAAACGCACCATCCGCCGCGCCATTCTGAAGGCGGTGGCGATTCCCGGTTATCAGGTACCGTTCGCCGGACGCGAAATGCCGATGCCTTACGGTTGGGGCACCGGCGGCATTCAGATCACCGCCAGTATTATTGGCGATGCCGATGTGTTGAAAGTGATCGATCAGGGCGCGGATGACACCACCAACGCGGTATCCATTCGTCGCTTCTTCCAGCGCGTCAGCGGCGCGGCCACCACCGAAGCGACCCGTGATGCCACGCTGATCCAGACGCGTCACCGCATTCCGGAAACACCGCTCGAAGAAGACCAGATTTTGATTTTCCAGGTGCCGATCCCCGAGCCGCTGCGCTTTATCGAGCCGCGCGAGACCGAAACCCGCACCATGCACGCGCTGGAGGAGTACGGCATCATGCAAGTGAAACTGTATGAAGATATCGCCCGCTACGGCCATATCGCCACCACCTATGCCTATCCGGTGAAGGTCAACGATCGCTACGTGATGGATCCATCGCCGATCCCCAAATTCGACAACCCCAAAATGCACATGATGCCGGCGCTGCAGCTGTTTGGTGCCGGACGTGAGAAACGCATCTATGCGCTGCCGCCGTATACCAAAGTGGAAAGCCTCGACTTCGACGATCACCCGTTCAGCGTGCAGCAGTGGGAAGAACCCTGCGCGCTGTGCGGTTCGCGCCACAGCTACCTCGACGAGGTGGTGATGGATGACGCCGGTACGCGCATGTTTGTCTGCTCCGATACCGATTTTTGCCACCAGCAGCAGGAACAACAGCATGCACAGTGAACAGCCGCTGCTTGCGGTCAACCATCTCACCCACCTTTACGCGCCCGGCAAAGGGTTTGAAGAGGTGAGTTTTGAACTCTATCCTGGCGAAGTGTTAGGCATTGTTGGGGAATCCGGATCGGGCAAAACCACCTTGCTGCGCAGCCTGTCGGCACGCTTAGCGCCGCAGCAGGGCAACATTCTCTATCGCGCGCAGGATCTCTATCAGCTGAGCGAGAGCGATCGCCGCCGCTTGCTGCGCACCGAATGGGGCGTGGTGCATCAGCATCCGCTGGATGGTTTGCGTCCGCAAGTCACGGCGGGCGGCAACATCGGCGAGCGGCTGATGGCGGTAGGCCAGCGGCATTACGGTGATATTCGTCAAGAGGCGATGCGCTGGCTGCAGGATGTGGAGATCCCCGCCAATCGCATCGATGATCTGCCCACCACCTTTTCGGGCGGCATGCAGCAGCGTTTACAGATTGCGCGCAACCTGGTGACGCAGCCGACGCTGGTGTTTATGGATGAGCCAACCGGCGGGCTGGATGTGTCGGTGCAGGCGCGCCTGCTGGATCTGCTGCGCACGCTGGTACGTGAGCTGAATCTGGCGGTGGTAATTGTAACGCACGATCTCGGCGTGGCGCGTTTGCTGGCGCATCGCCTGCTGGTGATGAAGCAGGGGCGCGTGGTGGAGAGCGGATTGACCGACCGGGTGCTGGACGATCCGCATCATCCGTATACGCAGCTGCTGGTTTCATCGGTGCTTAACTAATGGCGGACATCACTATGCAATCTTTATTGCGCGTAGAGCATCTGAGCAAAACCTTTGTGCTGCACAACCAAAGCGGCGCCGCGCTGCCGGTATTGCAGGACGCCAATCTTGACGTCAGCGGCGGCGAATGCGTGGTGCTGCATGGCCGCTCCGGCAGCGGCAAATCCACGCTGCTGCGCGCGCTGTACGGCAACTATCAGGCCAACAGCGGTCACATCTGGCTGCAACATCAGGGCGAATGGATCGACATGGCCAACGCGCCCGCCCGCCAGATTCTGGCGATTCGCCGCCACACCGTCGGCTGGGTCAGCCAGTTTTTGCGTGTCATCCCACGCGTGCCCACGCTGGAGATCGTGATGCAGCCGCTGCTGGAGCGCGGCACCGAGCGCGCCTTCTGCGAAAAGCGCGCCAAAGAGCTGCTGACGCGCCTCAACGTGCCGGAGCGTTTATGGTCACTGGCGCCGTCCACCTTCTCCGGCGGCGAACAGCAGCGCGTTAACATCGCACGCGGCTTTATCGCCGACTATCCGGTGCTGCTGCTGGATGAGCCAACCGCCTCGCTCGACAGCGCCAACAGCGCTGCGGTGGTGGAACTGATTGAACAGGCGCGCGCCCGCGGTGTCGCCATTGTCGGTATTTTCCATGACGAAGCGGTGCGCGCACGCGTGGCCGATCGCCTGCACGTCATGCAGCCAATGCAAGCAGGAGCAGAAGCATGATCGTCAACAACGTCCAGCTGGTGCTGGAAAACGAAGTGGTAACGGGATCGCTGGAAATCCGTGACGGGTGCATCGCCAGCTTTAGCGACAGCGTCAGCCAACAGCCGGGCGCGCTGGATGGCGAAAACGCCTTCCTGCTGCCGGGTTTGGTGGAGCTGCACACCGATAACCTCGACAAGTTCTTTGCGCCACGTCCGAAGGTGGATTGGCCCGCCTATTCGGCGATGAGCAGCCACGATGCGCTGATGGCCGCCAGCGGCATCACCACGGTGCTGGATGCGATTGGCGTCGGCGACGTCCGCGATGGCGGCCATCGTCTGGATAATCTCACCAAAATGATCGACGCGATTCAGGACAGCAATCGCAAAGGGATTAACCGCGCCGATCACCATTTGCATCTGCGCTGCGAGCTGCCGCACAACACCACGCTGCCGCTGTTCGAAGCGCTGATCAACACGCCGGAGCTGTCGCTGGTGTCGCTGATGGATCACTCGCCGGGCCAGCGCCAGTACGCCTCGCTGGAGATGTATCGCACCTATTATCAGGGCAAATATCAGCTCAACGACGAGCAGATGGATCAGTTTGAGCGTGAGCAGCTGGCGCTGGCCGCCGAGTTCTCCACGCCTAACCGCAACGCCATCGCCAGCTTGTGCCGTTCACGCGGCATTCCGCTGGCCAGCCACGATGATGCAACGGCGGCGCACGTTGCCGAATCCCATGAAGTCGGCAGCGCCATCGCCGAATTCCCCACCACGCTGGAGGCGGCACGCGCATCACGCGACTGCGGCATGCAGGTGCTGATGGGCGCGCCCAACATCGTGCGCGGCGGTTCGCACTCCGGCAACGTGGCGGCGGCAGAACTCGCCAGCCACGGCCTGTTGGATATTCTCTCCTCCGACTACTATCCCGCCAGCTTGCTCGACGCGGTGTTTCGGCTGGTGGCCGATGAGCGCAACACGCTGACGCTGCCGCAGGCGGCCGCGCTGGTGACCCACAATCCGGCGCGGGCAATTGGCCTGCAGGATCGCGGGCGCATCTCCGAAGGACTGCGTGCCGATTTGGTGCTGGTGCATACCGATCATGGTCATTCGCACATTCGTCACGTCTGGTCGCAAGGCAAGCGGGTGTTCTGATGGCGCGCCTGATCTGGCTTACCGGGCCTTCGGGCGCGGGCAAAGACAGCCTGCTGAACGCGCTGCGCGAAGCGCCGCCGGAGAATCTGCTGATCGCCCATCGCTACATTACGCGCGCCGCCGATGCGGGTGGCGAGAACCATGTGGCGCTAAGCGAAGCCGAGTTTCGACGGCGCGAGGCGCTGGGGTTGTTCGCCGTCAGCTGGCAGGCGCACGGCATGTATTACGGGCTGGGCGAGGAGATCGATCTGTGGCTGGCGCGCGGAATGAACGTGCTGGTGAACGGTTCGCGCCTGCATCTGCCGATGGTGCAGCAGCATTACGGCACGCAGCTGCTGCCGCTGGTATTGCAGGTTTCACCAGCGGTGCTGGAGGCGCGTTTGCGGCAGCGTGGGCGCGAAACAGAAGCGGAGATCGCGCAACGGCTGGCGCGTGCCGCCGAACCGCTGCCCGCGCACTGTTATGCATTGAATAATGATGGTGCGTTGAGCGAAACACTGCTAACGCTGCGCCAGTTGCTGACCGATCCAGCCGCTGTCACCGTTTAATCATTTTACTGTCATCAAGCTTTCATCCGTTTTGCCCGTAATAGCGTGCAATTAACAGCTCAGAAGAGATGGAGTGCAACATGGCACAGGCATTACTGAAAACCGTTGTCGACAATCCCTTCCCGCACGTTAGCGGGCAGGGCAACAAGGTGCTGTCGGTGCAGGGATTGTGCAAAGCGTACGGTGCCAACCAGGTGCTGGATAATGTCAGCTTCGATCTGCATGCGGGCGAGCTGGTGGCGGTGATTGGCCGCTCGGGCGCAGGCAAATCGACACTGTTACACATGCTCAACGGCACGATCGGCGCTTCGCAGGGCGCGATCCTTAGCAATCGTCACGGCGAAGTGGATCGCGATGTGGTGACGCTGAACAGCCGCCAGATGCGTGAGTGGCGCAGCGAATGCGGCATGATCTTCCAGGACTTCTGTCTGGTGCCGCGCCTCGACGTGCTGACCAACGTGCTGCTCGGTCGTTTAAGCCAAACCTCGACGCTAAAATCGTTCTTCAAAGTCTTCTCCGCAACCGACCGCGCCCGCGCTATCGAACTGCTGCAGTGGATGAACATGTTGCCGCAGGCGCTGCAGCGTGCGGAAAATCTCTCTGGCGGCCAGATGCAGCGCGTGGCGATTTGCCGGGCGCTGATGCAGAACCCGCGCATCCTGCTGGCCGACGAACCGGTGGCGTCACTCGATCCGAAAAACACCAAGCGCATCATGGACGTGCTGCGTCAGGTGAGCGAGCAGGGCATCAGCGTAATGGTGAACCTGCACTCAATTGAATTGGTAAAAAGCTACTGCACCCGCGTGATCGGTATTCAGCGCGGCAAAGTGCTGTTTGATGGACATCCTTCCCGGTTGACCGACGGCCTGATGCATGAGCTGTACGGCGACGAAATTAACCAACTCCACTAACTCCCACGGCAAGAGAAAACCTAAGAATGAAACTGACTTCTTTAGCTTTACTGACTATTGCGATGGCATTTGGCGCAAACGCAGCGGATGCACCAAAAGAGTTGAACCTCGGGATTCTTGGCGGCCAGAACGCCACGCAGCAGATTGGTGATAACCAATGCGTGAAAGATTTCTTCGATAAAGAGCTGCAGGTGGAGACCAAACTGCGCAACTCGTCTGACTATTCAGGCGTGATTCAGGGCTTGCTGGGCAACAAAATTGACCTGGTGCTGAGCATGTCGCCAGCCTCGTTTGCCTCGGTTTACCTGCAGAACCCGAAAGCGGTGGATGTGGTGGGCATCGTGGTGGACGACAAAGACGGTTCGCAGGGTTATCACTCAGTGGTGATCGTGAAAGCCGACAGCCCGTACCAAAAGCTGGAAGACCTGAAAGGCAAATCGTTCGGCATGGCCGATCCGGATTCCACTTCCGGCTTCCTGATGCCGAACCAGGCGTTCAAGAAAGAGTTTGGCGGCACGGTGGACGATAAGTACAACAACACCTTCTCCAGCGTCACCTTCTCCGGCGGTCACGAGCAGGACATCCTCGGCGTGCTGAACGGCCAGTTCGAAGGCGCAGTAACCTGGACGTCGCTGATTGGTGACCGCGAAACCGGTTATACCTCGGGTGCCTTTGGTCGTTTAATTCGTATGGATCATCCGGATCTGATGAAGCAGATCCGCATTATCTGGCAATCGCCGCTGATCCCGAACGGTCCGATTCTGGTGAGCAACAATCTGCCCGCTGACTTCAAAGCGAAAGTGGTGGCCACCATCAAGAAACTGGATAAAGAAGATCACGGCTGCTTTGTTAAAGCGGTTGGCGGTGCCCAGCACATCGGCCCGGCTACCGTGGCGGATTACCAGAATATCATCGATATGAAGCGTGATTTGATGAAGGGTACGCGCGGTTAATTTAGTTGGGGTGCTTGCTGTCACCTTCCTCGGTCGGTGCTCGCTGTCCCCCTCCTCGGTCCTCCCCCACAAGTGGGGGAGGAAGAGGGTGCAAAATGCAGCTCTGAAGTCGCATGTGGCAGCATCTCCTTCCCCCACTTGTGGGGGAAGGCCGGGATGGGGGACAGCGAGCACCATCCCGCGAGCACCATCCAGCACGAACCCTCCCAACCAACAGGAATCCCCCCTTGACCGATTTCGAACACTACTACCAACGCATCCGCCGCCAGCAAAAGCGCGACTCGCTGCTGTGGTCGCTGCTGTTACTGGCGCTCTATCTGGCCGCGGGCAAGATGGCGGAATTTAACCTGCTCACCGTCTGGCAGTCGATGCCACACTTTTTCGATTACATTGGCGAAACGCTGCCGGTGCTGCATCTCCCGCTGCTGTTCGCCGATGGCAAAACCGAGGGTTCGCTGGCCTATTGGGGCTATCGCCTGCACTACCAGCTGCCGCTGATCTGGGAAACGCTCCAGCTGGCGCTGTCGTCCACCATCATAGCGGTGGCGGTGGCTGGCGTGCTGGCGTTCTTCGCCGCCGACAACACCCAAACACCGCGCAGCCTGCGCATGGCGATCCGCGCGTTTGTCGCCTTCCTGCGCACCATGCCCGAACTGGCGTGGGCGGTGATGTTCGTGATGGCGTTTGGCATTGGGGCCATTCCCGGCTTCCTCGCCCTGGCGCTGCACACCGTCGGTAGCCTGACCAAACTGTTCTACGAAGCGATTGAGAGCGCCTCGGATAAACCGGTGCGCGGCCTCGCGGCGTGCGGTGCCAGCAAACTGCAGCGCATGCGCTTTGCCTTCTGGCCGCAGGTCAAACCAACGTTTCTCTCCTACAGCTTTATGCGTCTGGAGATCAACTTCCGTTCCTCCACCATCCTCGGGTTGGTCGGTGCGGGCGGTATCGGGCAAGAGCTGATGACCAATATCAAACTCGATCGTTACGATCAGGTCAGCATCACGCTGTTGCTGATCATTGTGGTGGTGTCGCTGCTGGATACGCTGTCCGGCTGGCTGCGTCGCCGCGTAGTGGAAGGAGACGTATCATGATCGCCTTAGCGCCGGATGTCGCCAAACTCAAGCAGGAGCATGCCGCCCTGTTTGCTGCGCAAAATCGCTATCTGCGCCGCGTTGCGCTGGTGGCGCTGGCCATCGCGCTCTATTACCTGTTCTTTTTCGAGTTCTTTGGCATTGAGTGGAGCCGTTTTCTCATCGGCTGCCAGCAGCTCAGCCGCTATTTCCTGCGTATGTTTGTCTGGCAGGACTTCCTCAACTGGCCGTTTGCTTACTACTTCACGCAGGTCGGGATTACGCTGGCGATTGTGTTTTCCGGCACGCTGACCGCGTCACTGATCGCCTTGCCGGTCTCGTTCCTGGCGGCACATAACGTGATGCACGATCCGCTGACGCGTCCGATTGCGCTGGTGGTGCGTCGCGTACTGGATGTGCTGCGCGGCATCGACATGGCGATTTGGGGGCTGATCTTCGTGCGCGCCGTCGGCATGGGACCGCTGGCCGGCGTGCTGGCGATCGTGATGCAGGATGTCGGCCTGCTCGGCAAACTCTACGCCGAAGGGCACGAAGCGGTGGAGCGTTCGCCGAGTCGCGGCCTTAGCGCAGTGGGCGCGAACAGCCTGCAAAAACATCGCTACGGCATTTTCACCCAATCGTTCCCGACCTTCCTCGCGCTCAGCCTGTATCAGATTGAGTCCAACACCCGCTCCGCAGCGGTGCTGGGCTTTGTTGGCGCGGGCGGCGTCGGCCTGGTGTATGCCGAGAACATGCGTTTATGGAACTGGGATGTGGTGATGTTCCTGACCCTGATTCTGGTGGCGGTGGTGATGATCATGGATGTGGTCTCCAGCAAGCTGCGTAAACGTTACATCACGGGGAAAGGGGTGCCGTTGTGGCAGCCTGCCGCGCGCGACTGAGCCGTTCACTGCGCTGCCAGGCGCGTTCCAGCGCCTGCACCAGCTGCGCCTGATGCCAGGGTTTCGCCAGCCGCTCACACAGCGGCAGCGTCACCTGCGTCTGGCGCAGATCCTGGCCGCTGATCAACACCGTTGCCAGATGCGGCCACTGCGCCTGCGCCTGGCGAATCACATCCGCGCCGTTAATGCCGCCCGGCAGCATCAAATCACTGATTAACAGATCGATATCCGGCGTCTGTCGCAGCAGCCTCAGCGCGCTTTCGCCGTCGCCACACTCCAGCGTCAGATAACCCAGTTGATGCAGATGTTCGCACAGCGTTTGTCGCACCGTCGGTTCATCATCCAGCACCAACACCAGCCGATCGTTGCTGGCCTGCGGTACCAGCGGCGGCGGCACGCTGAGCGGTTGCGCCGCTTCGGGCGCGCGCGGTAATAACAGCCGCACGGTGGTGCCTTGTCCTGGCGCGGTTTCCAGCTCAATCTGGCCGCCGGATTGCCGCACAAAGCCATACACCATTGATAAGCCCAAACCGCTGCCGCTGCCGATGGCTTTGGTGGTGAAGAACGGCTCAAACACCTGTTCACGCACCTCGGCCGACATGCCGCAGCCGTGATCGATCACTTCAATGGTAACGCGATCGCGCTTGCCGTCGGCTTCCTGTTTACGCTGATTCCAGATACGCAGGCGGATTTCGCCGCTCTGCTGAGCCATGGCATCGCGCGCGTTGACCACCAGATTGATCAGCGCGTTCTCCAGCTGTCCGGCATCGATCCACGCTGGCCAGCCGGGTCGCTGCGCATCGATCACCAGTTGCTGGCCGGGCAGCAGCGCGTGCTGCAGCAGCGAATGCAGATTATCCACCAGCTCCACCACCGACACCGCGCGCGGATAGAGCGCCTGCTTACGTGAGAAGGCCAGCAAGCGCTGCGTCAGCTGCGCCGCACGGTCGGCGGCCTGACGCGCGCGTTCGATGCGGCTGGCGAGCGTGCCGGGCGGCAGCTGATCGACGGTTAACGCCAGGCTGCCAATGATCACCGCCAGCAGATTATTGAAGTCGTGCGCCAGTCCGCCGGTCAGCTGTCCCACCGCTTTCATCTTCTGGCTGTGCAGCAGCGCTTCCTCCAGCGCCTTGCGCGTGGTGCGTTCCAGCACGGTATTCACCATGCCGCGCCGTGGCACCGGACTGAAGCGCAACTCCAGCGTGCGTCCATCCGCCAGCCGCACTTCCTGCGCATCGGCTAATCCGTTGAGCTCGACATCAACGCGTTTTAATAGCTGCTGATAGTGCAAACCGCGGTGCAGTTCGCGCGGCGCGATGCCGAGCAGCTCGGCATATTGCGCATTCCACACCACCAGCTGACCGCTATTATCGAACAGCGCAAAGCCGTCGCGCATGGCGAGAAAGGTCGATTCCAGCTGGTTGCTTTTCTCTTTTAGCAGGCGCGAAGTGTGCGCCAGCGACGCCGTATTGCGGGCAAACACGTTAAAGGCGCGCGCCAGATCGCCCAGCTCATCGCGCCGCGCCAGGCCCGGCACGTTGACGCTCTTTTCACCCTGCGCCAGCCGCGTCATGGCGTGGGCGATGGCGGTCAGACTCGAACCGAGATTGCGGTAAATGTAGTAACCGGCGTAACCGGTGATCAGCAGCGCCAGCAACATAAACAGGCCGATAAAGCCGATGATCGAATCCAGCTCTTCATGCGTCACCGCGCTGCGTGCGTCACTCTGTTGCGCCACCAGCTGCACGTAATGGGTGATGTCATCGTTGAGCATCGCCACCAGCGCTTTGATGCGATAAGTCGCGTAGGCGATGGCGATATCACTCTGCTCCAGCTGCTGCGCCACCGGCTGCAAATCCGTGCTGGTGGCGATCAGCCGCTGCACCTGGGTATTCAGCGCGCCGTTGAGCCTTAACCCTTGCCACTGACGCAGCACCGATTGCAGCTGCTGCACCGCGGCCTGTGGCGCGCTGGATTGAATCGCCACGCTGAATAAGCTGTGGGTTTGCTGACGCAGCGCGGCAGAAGGGGAATCGGTGCGCGTAAGCAGGTCAATGCGATTGAGTAACAGCTGCGATTGCCACAAGCCGCTCAGCATCACGTTGCGCTGCAGATGGCGCTGATGCCCGGCGCGCAGCAATTGATTAATGGTTTGTTCCAGCGTCTGGCTGCGCTCACGAATACGCGCTAGCAGCTGCGGCTGCTGTGCCGCCAGCGGCGCACTTGCCAGCAAGCTCAGCGACTGTTGCAGTTCCCGCTGCGTTTGCTGCAGGCGCGCCGATTCGCTCTGATACTCCAGCGCGCCGACCACCTGCGATAACCGCACCGCCGCAATGGCCACATTGGCGGTGTCGCGCGCCAGCGCCAGGCTGCCGTTCATATCGGCCAGCGTTTGTGCCTGCGCCTGTTCCTGAATGTGACCTGCGTGGCGAAATCCAAAAATCGCGACCAGGCTCACCGCCAGCGTCACTGACATCACCAGCAGATTAAACAGCAGCAGGCGACTGCGCGCGCCCGCGTGCCAGTGCAGACTGTGACTCATAGCTGCCACTCCTTACCGCTCAACTGCTGGCGAGTATAGAAGCGCGATCGGGGCGAAATATGACAAATATGAATGGCCGCTGACATTTTCCATTTATCTAAGCAGGTTTTACTCGCTGCAACCTTTGCCAGCAGGAGTCTGTAAATGGATGCCACACCGATACTCTCCATGCGGGGAATCACCCGACGCTTCGGCAACTTCTATGCGCTCAAGGGCGTCGATCTCACGGTCTGGCCCGGTGAAGTGCATGCGCTGATGGGCGAAAACGGCGCGGGCAAAAGTACTTTGATGAAAATTCTGGCCGGCGCCTATACCGCCAGCAGCGGGGAAATTCTTATCGACGGCCAGCCGTATGTCATAAAAGGCCCAAAAGAGGCGTTGGCGGCGGGCATCACCCTGATTTATCAGGAGATCAATCTGGCACCCAATTTGACGGTGGCGGAGAACATCTTTCTCGGCAGTGAAATCACGCGTGGAGGCCTGGTGAAGCGTCGCCAGATGGCGGAAGAGGCGCAGCGGGTGATTGATCGCCTGGGTGCGCAGTTCAGCGCCACCGATCTGGTGAGCCGCCTGAGTATTGCCGAGCAGCAGCAGGTGGAAATCGCCCGCGCGCTGCACCGCAACAGCCGCATTCTGGTGATGGATGAGCCGACTGCCGCACTCTCGAACCGTGAAACCGAGCAGCTGTTTGCGCTGATTAAACGGCTGCGCAGCGAAGGTATGGCGATCATCTACATCAGCCATCGCATGGCGGAAGTGTATGAGCTGTCGGATCGCGTGAGCGTGCTGCGTGACGGGCAGTACGTCGGTAGCCTGACGCGCGAGCAGCTTAACGCCAGCGAGCTGGTGCGCATGATGGTCGGGCGGCCGCTCAGCGATCTGTTCAACAAAGACCGCAACATTCCGCTCGGCGATATCCGTCTCGCCGTCAATCACCTGTGCGACAAACACAAAGTGCGTCCCAGCTGCCTGTCGGTGCGTGCCGGCGAGATTGTCGGGCTGGCGGGGCTGGTCGGCGCCGGGCGCAGCGAACTAGCGCAGCTGATTTTTGGTGTGCATCAACCGAGCGGCGGTGAGATCTGGATCGACGGCGTGAAAGTGCAGATTCACTCGCCGCGCGACGCCATCGCACGCGGCATCGGTTTTCTCACCGAAAACCGCAAAGAGCAGGGTTTGTTCCTCGAACTGGCGGCGCAGGACAACATTGTGATGGCGACGCTGGAACGCGACGCCAGCTACGGCCTGCTCAATCGGCGCAAAGGGCAGAAGATTGCCAGCGAGGCGATTGATGCGCTGAACATCCGCGTGCCGCATGCGCAGGTGCGCGCGGGCGGCTTGTCCGGCGGCAATCAGCAGAAGCTGCTGATATCACGCTGGGTGGCGATTGCGCCGCGCATCCTGATTCTTGATGAGCCGACGCGCGGCGTTGATGTCGGCGCCAAGAGCGAAATCTACCGCATGATGCAGCAGATGGCGCAGCAGGGCGTGGCGATTTTAATGATCTCCAGCGAGTTACCGGAAGTGGTGGGCATGAGCGACCGCGTCTATGTGATGCGTGAAGGCGCCATCGCCGGTGAGTTGAGTGGGGCAGAGATTAGCCAGGAAAACATTATGACACTGGCCACCGGCGCGCAGCCGGTTCAGGCCTGAGGAGAGCGCAATGACCAGTGAATCCGCACGCGTAAAAAGTCCCACCCTCAAGCGCGCGTTAATGAGTGACCTGCTGCAAACCGTCGGCATCCTGCCGATTCTGATCCTGATCGTGGCGGTGTTCGGCTTTGTCACGCCGAACTTCTTCACCGAGGGCAATCTGCTCAACATTACGCGTCAGGCCTCGATCAACATCGTGCTGGCGGCGGGCATGACCTTTGTCATTCTCACTGGCGGCATTGATTTGTCGGTCGGCTCGATGCTCGGCACCACGGCGGTGGTGGCGATGGCGGTGTCGCTCGATCCGGCATTTGCGTCACTGACGATCCCGGCGGCGTTAGGTGCCGGGCTGATTATGGGGTTATTCAACGGCATTCTGGTGGCGTGGGCGGGGCTGCCGCCCTTTATTGTCACGCTTGGTACCTACACCGCGATGCGCGGCGCGGCTTATCTGCTGGCCAACGGCACCACGGTGATCAACTCCGACATCAACTTTGAGTGGATAGGCAACGGCTATCTCGGGCCGGTGCCGTGGCTGATCATCATCGCCTTTGCGGTGATCGCGCTGTGCTGGTTCATTCTGCGCCGCACTACCTTAGGCGTACACATTTATGCCGTTGGCGGCAACGTGCAGGCGGCGCGCCTGACCGGCATCAAAGTCAGCGTGGTGCTGCTGTTTGTCTACGCCATGAGCGGCTTGCTGTCGGGGCTGGCCGGATTGATGAGCGCCTCGCGGCTCTACAGCGCCAACGGCAACCTTGGCGTCGGTTACGAGCTGGATGCGATAGCGGCGGTGATCCTCGGTGGCACCAGCTTTGTCGGCGGCATCGGCACCATCACCGGCACGCTGATTGGTGCGCTGATTATCGCCACGCTGAATAACGGGATGACGCTAATGGGCGTCTCCTATTTCTGGCAGTTAGTGATTAAGGGCGCGGTGATCATTATCGCGGTGTTGATCGATAAGTACCGGACGCGGCATCACGTGGGTTGAGTAACAAGGTGCTGGCTGTTTTAGACCGTGCTTGCTGTCCCAGACTGTGCTGGCTGTCCCCCATCCCGGCCTTCCCCCACAAGTGGGGGAAGGAGACGCTGCCACATGCAGCTTCCACACTCACATTTTGCAGCATCTTCCTCCCCCACTTGTGGGGGAGGACCGAGGAGGGGGACACCGAGCACACCCCACCATAAAAACCAAAAAGCAGGAGAACATCGACTATGCGTTTTAATCCGATTCTAACCGGACTGCTGGCGGCTACGCTTCTGAGCGCGCCATTGGTGCAGGCCAAAGAGCTGAAATCCATTGGTGTGACCGTCGGCGATCTCGCCAACCCGTTCTTCGTGCAGATCACCAAAGGTGCGGAGCTGAAGGCACGTGAACTGGCGGGCGACAAGGTCAACGTGACGCTGGTCTCCAGCGGCTACGATCTCGGCCAGCAGGTGGGGCAGATTGACAACTTCATCGCCGCTAAAGTGGACATGATCATCCTTAACGCCGCCGATTCCAAAGGTATCGCGCCCGCGGTAAAACGTGCGCGTGATGCCGGGATTGTGGTGGTGGCGGTCGACGTGGCGGCAGACGGCGCTAACGCCACTATCACCTCCGATAACACCGCCGCTGGCGCCATGGCGTGTAAATACATCTCCGACCGCCTGAAGGCCAAAGGCAACGTAGTGATCATCAATGGACCGCCGGTTTCTGCGGTGCAGAACCGTGTTGAAGGCTGCATGACCGAGCTGAAAACCCATCCGGACATCAAGCTGCTCTCCTACAACCAAAACGCCAAAGGCAGCCGCGAAGGTGGCCTCGAAGTGATGACCGGCCTGCTGTCGGCCAATCCGAAGATTGATGCAGTGTTCGCGATTAACGACCCAACGGCGATTGGTGCCGATCTGGCGGCGAAACAGGCGCAGCGCAATGAGTTCTTTATTGTCGGCGTCGATGGATCGCCAGACGGTGAAGAGGCGCTGAAACGCAAAGGCTCGCTGTTCGTGGCCACGCCAGCGCAGGACCCGCAGGTGATGGCGGCGAAAGCGGTGGAGATCGGCTATGACATCCTGCAGGGCAAGCCCGCGCCAGATAAGCCGGTGCTGATTCCGGTGACGATGATCGATCGTAACAGCGTCAGCAGCTATAAGGGCTGGACGGTGAAGTAAGCAGCCGCTGTCCCTCACCCTAACCCTCTCCCATAAATGGGAGAGGGGACAAATAGCGCCCTCTCCTGCTGCGCGAGAAGGCTGGGGTGAGGGCCAGCGTGGAAAGGAGGAGAAGATGCAACGCTCAGAAGTGAATGCGATCCTACAACGCACCCGCGAATTCTTTATGCGTCAGGATGTGCATCTGCCGCCGTGGGCCGATTACGGCCTCAGCCAGTGGCGCGCGCTCGATAAACATGACGCCGATGAACTGCTGGCGCTGCATCTTGGCTGGGATGTCACCAGCTTCGGCGCTGACGATTTCAATCAAACCGGTTTAACCCTGTTCACACTGCGCAACGGTTCGCGGGGTGGACAGCCGTGGGCCAAACCTTATGCCGAAAAAATCATGCATGTGCGCGAAGGGCAGGTCACGCCGATGCATTATCACCCGCAAAAGATGGAAGACATTATCAATCGCGGCGGCGGCAATCTGATCGTCACGCTGCATAACCGTGCGGGCAATCAGCTGGCTGATACGGCGGTGAACGTCACGCTCGATGGCATCCGCCAAACCCACGCCGCCGGTTCGCAACTGCGTTTATCGCCGGGTGAAAGCATTACCTTGCTACCAGGCATCTGGCACAGCTTTTGGGGCGAAGAGGGCTACGGCGATGTGCTGGTGGGTGAAGTCTCGATGCCCAATGACGACGAACATGACAATGTGTTTCTCACGCCGCTGGCGCGCTTCAATCCGCTGGATGAAGATGAAGCACCACGCTGGCTGCTGTGTAACGAATATCACCGCTGGCTGGCCTAAAGGAGCCTGATATGGCACTGATTTCACTGGCGCAGGGTTTGGCCCATGCGCAACAGAACGGCTACGCGCTTGGCGCGTTTAACGTCCTCGACACCCATTTCCTGCGCGCGCTCTATCAGGCCGCTGAGCGGCAGCGCTCGCCGTTTATTATCAGCATCGCTGAAGTGCATTTTAAGTATGTCAGCCTCGAGCATTTGGTCGCCGCGGTGCGTACCGAAGCGGCGCTGCACGCTATTCCGGTGGTGCTGCATCTCGATCATGGCCTGCATTTTGAGGCGGTGATGCAGGCGATTCGCCTTGGCTTCACCTCGGTCATGTTCGATGGCTCGACGCTCAGCTATGAGGAGAACGTGCGCCAGACGCGCGAGGTGGTGAAGATGTGTCACGCGCTCGGCGTGTCGGTGGAGGCTGAACTCGGTGCGGTGGGCGGCGATGAAGGCGGTGCGCTGTTTGGCGAGGCCGACAGCGATAAATTTACCGATCCGGCGCAGGCCGCTGATTTTGTGCACTCCACCGGCATTGATTGCCTGGCGGTGGCGATTGGCAATGCGCACGGCAAATACAAAGGCGAACCCAAACTCGACTTTGACCGGCTGGCAGCGATTCGCGCGACGGCCGGCATTCCGCTGGTGCTGCATGGCGGTTCCGGCATTAGCGACGCGGATTTCCGCCGCGCCGTCAGCCTTGGCATCAACAAAATCAATTTCTATACCGGCATGTCGCAGGCGGCGCTCGGGGCGATTGAAGCGCAGATCGCCCAACGCGATGCGCGCTACGACGCCTTTGCTGAGTTGTTGATGGCGGTAGAGCGCGACATCGCCAACGTGGTGGCGCAGCAGATGCAGGTATTCGGCAGCGCCGGGAGGGCATAATCGCATGGTGCGTAACGGAATCATCGGTGCCGGCAGCATGCTGGTGGATCACGTGCAGCGCATCAGCCATTGGCCGGAACAAGGCTGGCTAACCGAGATTCAGCACAGCGAGAAGTGCAGCGGCGGCGCGGCGCTCAACGTGCTGTTTACGCTGGCGCGCATGCAGCTGAATCTGCCGCTGGCGGGCGTCGGCATAGTAGGCGAGGACAGCGACGGCGATTACATCCTGCAACTGCTGGATGATCATCACATTGACCGCCAGTTTGTGCAGCGCATCGCAAGCATCAATACGGCGATGACGCAGGTGATGACCACGCCGGATGGCCAGCGCACCTTCTTCCATGCGCGCGGCGCCAATGGCAAGCTCGATCTGGCGCACTTCGCCGACGTCTTCACGTCCCATCGCATCTTCCATTTCGGGTATTTACTGCTGCTGGATAGCCTTGATGTGCCGGACGATCAATACGGCACGCGCAGCGCACGGCTGCTGGCGCAGATGCAGCAGCGCGGCTATCTCACCTCCCTCGATTTGGTGTCGCGCGTGGGCGAATATCGACCGCTGGTGGTGCCTGCGCTGCGCTGGCTCGATTATCTGGTGATCAACGAACTGGAGGCGCAATCACTCACCGGCATCAGTTTGCGCACGCCGCACGGGCTTGCCGCCCCCGAAGCTTTTGCCGAGGCGGCTACCTGGCTAATGCAGCAAGGCGTACGTCAGCGCGTGGTGATCCACGCACCCGAAGGCGCGTGGGGCCAGCAAGCGGACGGCGAAGAGCGCTGGCAACCGGCGTGGTGCTTAGCGCCAGAAGAGATCGTTGGCAGCGTGGGGGCAGGCGATGCGTTTTGCGCCGGTGTGCTCTATGCCAGCCATGAAGGCTGGTCGCTGACGGAAACGCTGAAGCTGGCGCACACCTGCGCCTGTTTTAATCTGCATGCCGCCAACGCGCTGGACGGCACGCGGCCATTAGCCGAGATGCAGCGCTGGATGGATCAGGCGATTTGCGTTTCACGTGCCGAAGAGGCAGGACGCATCACGTCGGCGGAGAAAACATAGCCGAGACCGCGAATGGTGCGGATCAGGCTCGGTTGATGCGGATTGATTTCTATCTTGCGTCGCAGCCGCATAATCAGTACATCAATAGTGCGATCAAACACCTCAAGGCTTTCGCTGTGCGTCAGTTCGAGCAGTTGATCGCGGGTTAATACTTTGCGCGCATGCGCCACCAGCGCGCGCAGCAGCGTGTATTCACCTTGCGTTAGCGGCACGCTTTCACGCTGCGGATTGAACAGTTGGCAGCGCGCATCGTCGAGGCGCCAGCCGTTAAATTGCCAACCTTCATCTGCTAACGCTTCCGGCTGCGCCAGCCGTCCGCAGCGTCGCAGCGCCGCGCGTGCCCGAGCCACTACCACGCGCGGGTTGAACGGCTTGGCGATGTAATCATCCGCGCCCATCTCCAGCCCCACCACCATATCCGCTTCCGAACCCATGCCGGTCAACATGATCACCAGCAGATCGGGACGCTGCCGCTGCATCTGTTGCAGCACCAGCAAGCCGTTGGTGTCTGGCAGCATCATATCCAGCATCACCAGTGAAATTTCCGGGTGCAGCGCCAGCAGAGCCAGCGCATCTTTCCCCTGATGGCAGCAATAAACGGTAAATACATGTTCATTCAACACATCGTGCAGCAATTCGCACACTGCACGATCATCATCGACCACCAGAATCGCGGGCTTCATGGATGCGCCTCTTTTGTTACGAAAGGGTTAAAAGCAGTGTAACCCGATGTTTTTTACCTGCTGATTAAGGCAACAGAAACGTGAGCGCCATCGCCTGGCAGAGTGCGGAAGCGTGCAGTGCCGCACTCTTTTTGCCAAACCATCGTCAGGTAGGAAAACGATTGCGCGGCGCTGGTGCAATGCACCATAATCGCGCCTCATTCTGGTTCAGAATAATCTTAGCCGCAGCCGCAAATGAAAACGTAATCGATTGCGTAGGGGAGTGGCATAGCTATTGCTATATGGACAGGGGAAAGCGCAAGGTTTCACAACCTGTTGTCCAGTTTGCTTCGCTTTCAAAACAACAATAAGCATGTAAACCACATTGGCAAGGAGCGCGCGCATTCGTGCCGACTCCGCTCATGAGAGATGATGATGTTAGACAAACTCTTCAAACTAAAAGCGCACAACACCACGGTTCGCACCGAAATCATTGCGGGTATCACCACCTTCCTGGCAATGGCTTACATCCTGTTTGTTAACCCGAGCATTCTCGGCGCAACCGGCATGGATAAAGGTGCGGTCTTCGTGGCGACCTGTCTGGCGGCGGCGATTGGCTGTGTGTTAATGGGCCTGATCGCTAACTATCCGATTGCACTTGCACCGGGCATGGGCCTCAACGCCTTCTTCACCTACACCGTGGTGCTGCATATGGGTTACACCTGGCAAGTCGCGCTGGGCGCGGTGTTCTTGTCGGCGGTGATCTTCTTCGCCATGTCGCTTTTCAAAATTCGTGAGTGGATTATTAACAGCATTCCGCTGCCGCTGCGTGCCGGTATTGGTGCCGGTATCGGTCTGTTCCTGGCGATTATCGCGCTGGAAGGCGCGGGTATCGTGGTGGATAACCCAGCAACGCTGGTTGGCCTGGGCGACCTGACTAAACCGGGTCCGCTGCTGGCGCTGCTCGGCTTCTTCATCATTGTGGTGCTGGAAGCGCGTCGCGTTACCGGTGCGGTGCTGATCGGCATTCTGGTGGTGACCTTCATTTCTATGGGCATTGGCCTGACGCCGTTTGGTGGCGTGTTCTCCGCTCCGCCCTCTATCGCGCCAACCTTTATGCAGCTGGATATCGCCGGTGCCTTTAACGTCGGTTTGGTGAGCGTAATCTTCGCTTTCCTGTTCGTGGACGTGTTCGATAACACCGGCACCTTGCTGGGTGTGACCAAGCGCGCCGGTCTGGCAGATGAGCAGGGCAACGTGCCGAAAATGGGCCGTGCGTTGATCGCAGATAGCGCCGCCGCGCTGTTCGGCTCGCTGCTTGGTACTTCAACCACCACCAGCTATGTGGAATCTGCTGCCGGCGTCAGCGCCGGTGGCCGCACCGGCCTGACGGCGATTGTGGTGGCGATTCTGTTTCTGCTGAGCCTGTTCTTCTCGCCGCTGGCGGGCAGCGTACCGGTTTATGCCACCGCACCAGCGCTGCTGTTTGTGGCGGTGCTGATGGCGTCTGGCCTGGCGGATATTGACTGGAAAGATATCACCACCGCCGCGCCGGTAACCGTGACCGCGCTGACCATGCCGCTGACTTACTCGATCGCCAACGGTATTGCGTTCGGCTTCATCACCTGGACGGTGGTGAAACTGCTGAGCGGCCGCACCAAAGAGGTCAACCCGGCGCTGATCATTTTGTCGATTCTGTTTGTTATCAAACTGGGCTGGCTGAGCGCGTAAATGTTGCTTAACGGAAGCCCGCTCGGGCTTCCGTGTCTGCTGTTGCATCCCTTCGTTTATTTTCTGCGTGACACTTCGCAATCCTTTTTGATACTCACTTTCCTTACCTCTCAAAACAGCCCAGGCTGTGCGTGTTATTTGAACCTGCCCGCAAAAAATGTGCTGTGAATGGCGGGATCGTGGAATGTTAACGCTGCGCAAATCTGTTTCACTAACAGTGTGGTGGAAAGATTGAGCTGCGCGATGAAAGAGGATTCGGTGATGGATTACCCCATTAGCAATACAACTCGAGTGTTCCCACCGCTTATTTTTGACGTTGGTAACAAAGGAGATCATCAAATGGAACAACTCACCAAACGCGTTGAAGAGCTGGAAAAAACCACGCAGCAGATTCAGATGGATGTTGCTGTGCTAACCGCGCGTTCAGAGCATTTTGCGACTAAAGCGGATATCGAAAAGGTCAGAGCCGAGCAGGGCGTGATGCGTGTGGAGATTATGGGCGAGCTGGGGGCGCTTGAACAACGTCTCGATAAAAAGTTTGAGCGGATGGAAGACAAATTCGATAAAAAGTTCGAAAAGATAGATGAGAAGTTTGGAAAGATAGATGAGAAGTTCGAAAGAGTTGATCAGAGATTCAATCAGCTGGAAGATAAAATATCTGCCTTCAACAACAGCATCACCTGGAAAATCATGATACCGACCGGCCTTCTGGTGCTGGCGTGGTTTGTGCAGAATATCGTTTTGAAAATGTCATGACGCGCTTTACTGCACGGTTCCGGCCCTTCATGGGCCGGAACTCATCATGATTACCTAAACGGCGGCTCGTTAAAGGTTCTCAGCTTCCTCGAATGCAGCTTGTCGCCTTCAGCTCGCAGCAGTTCTACCGCGCAGATGCCAATCTGCAGGTGCTCAGAGATTGCGCCCTCATAGAAGCGGTTTGCCTGGCCCGGTAGCTTGATCTCGCCATGCAGCGGTTTATCGGATACGCATAGCAAGGTGCCGTAAGGCACGCGGAAGCGATAACCCTGCGCGGCGATGGTGGCGCTCTCCATATCAACCGCTACGGCGCGGCTCAGGTTGAAGCGCAGCGCCGAAGCGGAGTAGCGCAGCTCCCAGTTACGGTCATCGGTGGTGACCACGGTGCCGGTGCGCAGGCGCTGTTTAACTTCTTCGCCGGGCATGCCGCTGACCGCTTTGGTGGCGTCATACAGTGCGCGCTGCACTTCGGCGATGCTCGGGATTGGGATATCTGGCGGCAGTACGCTATCCAGTACGTGGTCGTCGCGCAGGTAGGCATGCGCCAGCACATAGTCGCCGATGGTCTGGCTTTCGCGCAGTCCACCGCAGTGGCCAATCATCAGCCAGGCGTGCGGACGAATCACCGCCAGGTGGTCACAGATTGTTTTGGCATTGGATGGCCCCACGCCGATGTTCACCAGCGTAATGCCGCGACGATTCGGTGATGTCAGGTGCCATGCCGGCATTTGGTGCTTCTTCCACGCCAGATCGGACATCATCGCCGTCGGGTCTTGCGTATCGGCGGTGATCACCACTTCACCGGCGCAGGCCAGGCTGTCGTAAGGCGTGGTGGGATCCTGCACCTGCTCAATCGCCCAGCGCACGAACTCATCGACGTAGCGCGTGTAGTTGGTAAACAGCACGAACGGCTGAAAGTGCTCTACGCTCGTGCCGGTGTAGTGGCGCAGGCGTGCCAGTGAGAAATCGGTGCGCAGGGCGTCAAAGTGCGACAGCGGGAAAATCGCATTGGCGTGGAACAGGCCGTCGGCGGTTTCATCACCGATTTGCGACAGTTCGGTGGTGGGGAAATGGCGTGCGATGCTGGCGCTCATTGAGCGGTCCAGTGACAAGCCGTCAATCACATAAGGATAAGGAATTTCCTGCTGTGAAGGCGCGACCTCAATCAGCACGTCGTACTCTTTCTCCAGCATCTGCAGCTGCTCGCTGAGATAGTGGCGCAGCAGCGCCGGGCGCGTGATGGTGGTGCTGTAGCTGCCGGTATGGGTAAAACGTCCCCACGCGCGGGTGCGATTTTGCTGCGGACCTTCACCCAGCCAGGTGATGCGCAGCTGCGGATAAACAAACAGCCCTTGCTGACGCGCGGCCTCATCCGGCAACTGTCCGGTGGCGGTAAAATCGCGAATGGCGTTGCGCAGCGCGTCAACGGCTGCGTCGTACAGGCGTTCTAGTTCGTCCAGCGCTTGCTGGCTGCTCAATCCGTTCCGTTGTGTATTCATGGGTTCTCCTTCAGAAACATGGACCGTTTTCACCAGAGCATAGCGGATAAACCCTTCGCTACGATGAAGAATCTGTGATCGACCGCATTCTGCACCATCACGGTGCTGGTGCGTGGCGTAACCGCGGCTATGTTTATGATCAGCAGGGATGTTACATCGCGTGTCTCCTGTTCTGGAGCGATGCCCGAGTAATAAATCGTCCACCTTCGCGGTATTGGCGAGCTTATTGCTTAGTTTTCAACCGTGGCCTTAATGAATCTATCCGGTTCTCAAAGCAGGTTGCCATAAATGGCGACTCTTCGGGTGTTGGAGGCCGCACTCTGTTCTGCCGAAGTTTCAGAAATTGATTTCTCCCAGGCCGTGGTATGGCTCCGTTCCTGACCCGTTGAGGATTGAAAGCATGTCTTTGAAATTCATAAAACACCCAATGAAGGTGGCGATTGCAGGTTGTTTAAGCGTGGCCTTTTACGCTCAGGCAGATATTAAAATTGGTGTGGCGGGTCCGTTCTCTGGGCCTAATGCGACGTACGGCGCGCAATACTGGAAAGGCGCAAGCCAGGCCGCGGAGGATATCAATGCGTCAGGCGGCATCAACGGCGAGAAAATCGTGCTGGTGCAGGGCGACGACGCGTGTGAACCGAAGCAGGCGGTATCCGTCGCTAACCGACTGGTCGATCAGGATAAAGTGATGGCGGTGGTCGGCCACTTCTGCTCCTCATCCACCATGCCCGCCTCGGAAGTCTATGATGAGGCCGGCGTTTTAGCGATCACGCCCGGATCCACCAACCCAAAAATTACCGAACGCGGCATGAAAACCCTATTCCGCATGTGTGGTCGTGATGACCAGCAAGGCGCCATCGCCGCGGATTACATCATCGACAAGCTGAAAGCGAAGAAAGTGGTCATCATTCATGACAAAGACACTTACGGCCAGGGTTTGGCGGATGCCACCAAAGCCTCACTTGAGAAGCGCGGCGTAAAAGAAGTGCTGTATGAAGGATTGTCTCGCGGTGAGAAAGATTTCAATGCGCTGGTAACCAAGATCGGCGCGCTGAAACCGGACGTGGTCTATTTCGGAGGCTGTCATCCCGAAGCCGGTCCGCTGGTGCGTCAGATGCGTGAGCAGGGCGTTAATGCGGCTTTCTTCTCCGGTGACTGCATTGTGACGGAAGAGATGGTGACGGCAGCAGGCGGCCCGCAATACACCAAAGGCGTCTACATGACCTTCGGCAACGATCCGCGCACCATCGCCGATGGCAAAGCGGTTATCGACAAATTCCGCGCCGGCGGATTTGAGCCAGAAGGTTACACCCTGTATGCCTACGCCTCCGTGCAGACGCTGGCCGCCGCTTACAAAGCAGCCGGTAAAGACAACGCCAAGGCCAGCGACTGGCTGAAAGCCAACAGCGTCGATACCGTCATGGGCAAAAAAGGCTGGGACAGTAAAGGCGATCTCAAGGTGTCGGATTACGTCGTGTATCAATGGGACGACAAAGGCAAGTATCACCAGCTGTAATGTGCCACGCGGCCCCGCGCAGTGCGGGGCCATTCGCGATTGCGCGCGAGGTGTGCGCTCCTATTGAGTACGAGACGACATTATGGACGCCTTTTTCTTACAGCAGCTGATCAACGGTTTAACGCTCGGTGCCGTGTATGGCCTGATCGCCATCGGCTACACCATGGTTTACGGCATTATCGGCATGATCAACTTCGCCCACGGCGAGGTGTATATGATCTCCGCCTATCTGTGTGCCATTGGCTTATCGCTACTCAGCTTTTTTGGCATTCACTCCTTCCCGCTACTGATATTCGGCACCTTAATCTTCACCATTATCGTTACCTCGGCTTACGGCTGGGCGATTGAGCGCATCGCCTATCGACCGCTGCGCAATTCGACGCGCCTTGCGCCGCTGATTTCAGCGATCGGCATGTCACTGATTTTGCAAAACTATGTGCAACTCAGTCAGGGGCCAAATCAGCAGGGCATTCCGACGTTGCTGACCGGCGTGTTGCGCATGGAATTTGATGGCGGCGTGGTGCAAATCACCTGGACCAAAATCTTCATCCTGATCGCGGCGTTTTGCGGCATGGCGCTGCTGACCTGGATTATCCAGTACACCAAACTCGGGCGTATCTGCCGCGCAGTGCAGCAGGATCGGCGCATGGCTTCCATTCTCGGCATCAATACCGATCGCGTTATCTCGCTGGTGTTTGTGATTGGTGCGGCGATGGCGGGATTGGCCGGCGTGCTGGTGACCATGAATTACGGCACCTTTGATTTTTACGCCGGATTTATCATTGGCATCAAAGCGTTCACCGCTGCGGTGCTCGGCGGCATCGGTTCACTGCCGGGCGCGATGCTTGGCGGATTATTGCTGGGCGTCGCGGAAGCGCAGTTCGCCGGGATGGTGAATTCTGACTATAAAGATGTGTTCTCGTTTTCGCTGCTGGTGGTGATTTTGATCTTCCGCCCGCAAGGACTGCTGGGACGACCGCTGGTCGCTAAAGTGTGAGGAAGCCCCGATGAATGCAATGACGCAAAATCCTGTGCGCCAGGCGCTGCTCGATACGCTGCTGGCGGGGTTAGTAGCGCTGGTGGTATTTGGTCCGATTGTTGGCGTGGTGCTCGACGGTTACAGCTTCAAACTGTCGCCACAGCGCGTGGCGCTGCTGGTGGCGGTGGTGATGGCGGGGCGTTTGCTGTTCAGTTTGTTTCTGCACGCGCCTGTTGGTCAGCGCATCATGCGCAAGTTTGCCAGCAGCGATGACGGGGTTTACGTGCGCGAGCCCGGCTATCGTTCGCGTTTGCGCTGGATATTGCCGCTGCTGCTGATCGTGGCGCTGGCCTTTCCGTTTCTCTCCAGTAAATATCTGCTGACGGTGGCGATTCTCGGCCTGATTTATGTGCTGCTCGGGTTGGGCTTGAATATTGTGGTTGGGCTCGCCGGATTACTTGATCTCGGCTACGTGGCTTTTTATGCCATCGGTGCGTACGGCCTGGCGCTTGGCTATCAATATCTCGGATTGGGTTTCTGGAGCATGCTGCCGCTGGCGGCGCTGCTGGCCGCTTTTGCTGGCGCGCTGCTCGGGTTCCCGGTGCTGCGCATGCACGGCGATTATCTGGCGATCGTTACGCTCGGCTTTGGTGAAATCATTCGTCTGGTGCTGACCAATTGGGTCGCCTTTACCGGCGGCCCGAACGGGGTTTCCGTGCCGTCGCCGACCTTCTTTGGCCTCGAGTTTGCCCGCCGCGCGCGCGATGGCGGCGTGCCGTATCACGAGTTTCTGCACGTCACTTACAACCCGAATATGAAATTTATCTTTATCTATGTTGTGCTGGTTCTGGTGGTGTTGCTGGTGCTGTGGATCAAGCATCGCCTGACGCGTATGCCGATTGGCCGCGCCTGGGAAGCGCTGCGTGAAGATGAGATTGCCTGCCGCGCGATGGGCCTTAATCATGTGTTGGTGAAGCTTTCAGCCTTTATGTTGGGCGCGTCAACCGCGGGCATCGCCGGGGTGTTTTTTGCCAGCTATCAGGGCTTCGTTAATCCCACCTCCTTTACCTTTTTTGAGTCGGCGCTGATTCTCGCCATTGTGGTGCTCGGTGGGATGGGATCGACGCTCGGCGTGGTGCTGGCGGCGTTTGTGCTGACGGTGGCACCGGAACTGCTGCGCAGCTTTGCCGAATACCGCGTGCTGCTGTTCGGCATGCTAATGGTGCTGATGATGATCTGGCGGCCACGTGGGCTGGTGCGCACCGCACGCGTTGGCGTGCCGCTGCGAAAAGGAGTGCGCCATGAGTGATGCCATCCTGCAAGTGGACAACCTGATGATGCGCTTTGGCGGCATCAAGGCGCTGAATGACGTCAGCCTGGCGGTGGAGCGCGGTTCGGTGACCTCATTAATTGGTCCTAACGGTGCCGGTAAAACCACGGTGTTCAACTGCCTGACCGGTTTTTATCGCGCCAGCGGCGGACGCATTGTGCTCAACGCCAATCAGCGCAGCACCGATGTGATTCAGGTGCTGGGGCAAAAAATTCACGCAGGTGACTGGATCAATCCTACACGGCTCGGCTCGCGGCTCTGGTACAAGATGTTTGGCGGCGCGCATTTGGTGAACCGCGCCGGGCTGGCGCGTACCTTTCAAAATATCCGGCTGTTCCGCGAAATGTCGGTGATTGAGAATCTGCTGGTGGCACAGCATATGCAGGTCAATCGTCAGCTGCTGGCGGGCGTGCTGAACACGCGCGGCTACCGCGAAGCAGAAAATCGCGCGCTGGATCGCGCTTTTTACTGGCTGGAAAACGTCGATTTGGTCGCCAGCGCCAACCGCCTGGCGGGCACGCTCTCTTACGGTCAGCAACGGCGGCTGGAGATCGCGCGCGCCATGTGTACGCGACCGGAACTGATTTGTCTGGATGAACCGGCGGCTGGGCTGAATCCGGTGGAAACGGAGGCGTTGAGCGCGATTTTGCATCGTCTGCGCGCCGACCATCGCATCAGCGTGTTGCTGATTGAACACGACATGCCAATGGTGATGCGCATTTCCGATCACATCGTAGTGCTCGATCATGGCGATGTGATTGCCCAGGGCACGCCGCAGCAAATTCGTCACGATCCCAAAGTGATTGCCGCCTATCTCGGCGCAGAAGAGGAGAGCGATCATGGCTGAACCGATGCTGGCTTTTGAGCAAGTCGATGTGTTTTACGGTCCTTTGCAGGCGTTGAAACAGGTGTCGTTGACGGTGAATCAGGGCGAAACCGTGGCGCTGATTGGTGCTAACGGCGCGGGAAAATCCACGCTGCTGATGTCGATCTTTGGTCAGCCGCGCATTGCCAGCGGCGAGATACGTTTGCGCGGCGAAGCGATCAGCCAGCGTTCGACGCACTTCATCGCCGCCAGCGGCATTGCGCAGGCTCCGGAAGGACGACGCATCTTTCCTGATATGACGGTGGAAGAGAACCTGCTGATGGGCACCATCGCTATCGGCGAACGTTTTGTTAAACAGGACAAAGATCGCATGTATCAGCTGTTTCCGCGCCTGCTGGAGCGGCGTAAGCAGCGCGCCATGACGCTCTCCGGCGGCGAGCAGCAGATGCTGGCGATTGCCCGCGCGCTGATGAGTCGACCTAAACTGTTGCTGCTCGACGAACCCAGTCTTGGCCTCGCGCCGATCGTGGTGAAGCAGATCTTTGGCATTCTGCGCGAGTTGACCCAGCAAGGCATGACGCTGTTTCTGGTGGAGCAGAATGCCCGCCATGCATTGCAGCTAGCCGATCGCGGCTATGTGATGGTGAACGGTGAGATTCGCCTGAGCGGCAGCGGCGCAGAGCTGCTCAATAATGACGACGTGCGCAGCGCCTATTTGGGCGGCGCAGCCGATCCTGCGGTGGTGGCGACAAAAAGTTTGTAATAATGATTAAATGGTGAGGGGAAACACTTTGCATAATTCTTAGTGGCCTATCATCATTATTACTCTTCTTCCTCTCCAAAGTGATTTGGTAATCCCTTGCAAAATCCTGGCGTAGCAGTGATGCGGGCGGTCAGAAACACGGCGTGGTATCCCAAGCGCCGCGCTTACCGTACGTTGTTCTGGCGAGAAATCACCCCATTAGCCGTGCCCATCTTTATCGAAAACCTCTGCGTGATGCTGATGGGCGTCCTTAGTACCTTTTTAGTGAGCTGGCTGGGTAAAGAAGCGATGGCGGGCGTCGGTTTGGCCGACAGCTTCAACATGGTGATCATCTCCTTCTTTGCCGCCATCGATCTCGGTACCACGGTGGTGGTGGCGTTCAGCCTGGCGAAACGCAACGGCAAACGTGCGCGAGCCGCCACCAGACAGTCGCTGGGATTGATGACCGCGCTGGCGTTTGTGCTGGTGATCGCCATCGAGTTTTGGGGGCATCTGATCATTGATGTGATTGCCGGCAGCGCCGATCCCAAAGTGAAAGAGCTGGCGCTGAGCTATCTGCAAACCTCGGCGTGGAGCTATCCTGCAGCGGCAATTGCGCTGATTGGCAGCGGCGCGCTGCGTGGCGCGGGCAATACTAAAATCCCGATGCTGATCAACGGCGGCATGAACATTCTCAACATCGTGATCAGTAGCGTGCTGATTTACGGCTGCCTCGGTTGGGAAGGTATGGGTTTTGTTGGTGCCGGATTGGGCTTAACCATTTCGCGCTATATTGGTGCGGCGGCGGCGATTTATGTGCTGTATCGCGGCATTACGCCAGCCCTGAAAATCTCCATCGCCAGCTATTTCCGGCGCTGGGATCGCAATATTCTGATGGAAGTGTTGGGCATTGGGGTGCCCGCCAGTATTGAATCGGTGCTGTTTAACGGCGGTAAGCTGCTGACGCAGATTTTTGTTGCTGGCATGGGTACCAATGAGATCGCCGGTAACTTTATCGCCTTCTCGATTGCTTCGCTGATTAACCTGCCGGGTAATGCGCTGGGTTCGGCGTCGACCATTATTACCGGCCGCAGGCTGGGGCTGAATCAGGTGATGCAGGCTGAACGCCAAATCAAACACGTGTTCTGGCTGGCGATGATTGGATTATGTTCGCTGGCGCTGATCACCGTGCCGCTTGCCGGAACACTCGCGCAGTTTTACAGCCGCGATCCGGAAGTCATTTCAGTTACCAAGCATTTGATTTGGCTGAATGCCGCCTTTATGCCGATCTGGACCGCTTCATGGGTGCTGCCCGCTAGCCTGAAAGGCGCGCGCGATGCGCGTTACACCATGTACGTGTCGATGTTCAGTATGTGGGGCGCACGCGTCGTAGCCGGTTATTTCCTTGGGATTGTATTGGGAATGGGCGTGATAGGCGTGTGGCTCGGCATGTTCCTCGACTGGACGGTGCGCGGCGTATTTTTCTGGTGGCGACTCAACAGCGGCAAATGGCTGAACAATTACCGCAAGATGATGGCGAAGAGCAGGGGATAGGGCATTGGCTGGTCCCCATTGTGGGCTTTACATATGCATTAATTGGCAAAGAAGCGCACAACTAATCGGTTTGGTTATAGGAGAGAATACGGTTTACTGTCAGCGTCAATCATTTGTGGAGAAGCTGACAATGAAACACCTCTTGCAGCAGTGGTTTAACCAACTGATCAATGGCGAGACTGGACCCGCAGAAGAGCGCGAATTCGATCTCAGTAATCATATCGACCTGCTGATTCCCATCAGCCAGCTGTACGGTGTTGAGTTCCATCCTTCGGTGTATCGTTACTATGAGAGATGAGCGCCTGCACCATGTCATCCGCTACAGCTACTGGAATGAGCTGTGCGCTGTTGAATAAAGAACCCGCTCTAGCCAGCGGGTTTTTTTATGCCTGAAATTTGACCCTTCGTTCAAAAAAATTCATCAGATTTTCACACTCTCTATCAATTGTCTTGATTCCGTAATTTTCTCGTAAAGAAATGTATTCCTAACTCGCGGCGTGCGTGTAAGATACAAAAGTAAATGATAACCATTGGCGTTATCATTTAGGTGTCACGCCAGCTCAACGCCTTGCCGCCGGAATGCTTCTGCGCCAGGGCATCCGCTGATGTGATGTGCGCGTCAATCATTACAAGAAACTCACTCCCTTAAAAATGGATAAAAATCGCACCCTGCCGTTTGGCAGCTTCAATTCGTTGACCCTGTTCACCGGGCTTTGCATTGGTATTTCTCCTGCTGCCGCATTAGCGGCAGAAAATTCCAACAAAAAATCTGACGATACCTTAGTGGTTGAAGCGCATACGCCATCACTGTATGCGCCCAACGCATCTGCCGATCCGAAATTCAATCGTCCGCTGGTGGATACCACCCGCACCATGACGGTGATTCCGGATCAGGTGATTAAAGATCAGGGCGTAACCAATCTTACCGACGCGCTGAAAAACGTGCCGGGCGTGGGCGCGTTCTATGCGGGGGAAAACGGCAGTTCTACTACCGGTGATGCGGTGTATATGCGTGGCATTGATACCTCCAACAGCATTTACGTTGATGGTATTCGCGATATTGGTAGCGTGACGCGCGATACCTTCAACACTCAGCAGGTTGAAGTGATTAAAGGGCCATCGGGCACCGATTACGGACGCAGCGCGCCGTCAGGTTCGATTAATATGATCAGCAAACAGCCGCGCCTCGATAGCGGGCTCGACGCCTCAGTCAGCGTTGGCAGCGCGTGGATGCGTCGCGGCACGCTGGATTACAACCAGGCGATCAATGACAACGCCGCGTTCCGCCTCAATCTGATGGGTGAGAAAACGCACGATGCGGCGCGTGATAACGTGCAGAACGAGCGTTATGGCGTAGCGCCATCGCTGGCGTTGGGTCTGGATACTGCAACGCGCTTGTACCTCAACTATCTGCATGTGCATCAAAACAATACGCCCGATGGCGGCATTCCAACCATTGGCCTGCCGGGCTATTCGGCGCCGAATGCGGCGACATCGGCACTGAACAATTCTGGCAAAGTCGCGACCAGTAACTATTACGGCACCGATTCTGACTTTGATAAATCGACCACCGACAGCGCCACCATACGCTTCGAGCACGATATTAACGACAGCACCACCATCCGCAACACCACGCGTTGGTCACGCGTGAAGCAGGAATATCTGCTGACGGCGGTGATGGGCGGCGCCACCAATATCACTGCGCCGAACCGGAACGATGTGAATAGCTGGAGCTGGTCGCGCCTGGCGAACACCAAAGACATCAGCAACCGCATTCTCTCCAACCAAACCAACATCACCTCGAAGTTTTACACCGGTTCGGTTGGTCACGATGTCAGCGCGGGCGTGGAGTTTACGCGTGAAAATCAAACCAACTACGGCGTCAATGCGATCACGCCGCCATCGGTTAATATTTACCATCCTATCAGCAGCATTTCGGTGGGTGGATTGGACAGGAATGGTGCCAATGCTAACGGGCAAACCGATACCGCAGGCATTTACGCCTTTGATACGCTCGCCATTACCAACAGTTTTGAGCTGAACGGCGGCATTCGTCTCGATAACTATCACACCGAGTATGACAGCGCGACCGCCTGTGGCGGCACCGGACGCGGTGCGTTGACGTGCCCAGCTGGCGTGCCGCGCAATACGCCGGTTACCACCGTGGATACCGCGAAATCGGGCAATCTGGTGAACTGGAAAGCCGGTGCGCTTTATCGTCTGACCGAGCAGGGCAACGTCTATGTTAACTATGCCATTTCTCAGCAACCGCCAGGTGGCAGCAGCTTTGCACTGGCCGCGGGCGGCACCGGCAACAGCGCCAACCGCACTGACTTCAAACCGCAGAAAGCCAAGTCCAGTGAAGTGGGCACCAAATGGCAGGTGCTGGATAAACGTCTGTTGCTGAATGCGGCGCTGTTCCGTACCGATATTGAAAATGAAGTCACCGCTAACGACGACGGCACTTATTCGCAAGCCGGTAAAAAACGTGTGGAAGGTTATGAGCTCTCAGCCACTGGCAACATCACGCCAGATTGGGAAGTGATCGCCGGCTATACCCTGCAGCATGCGTCAGTGACCGAAGGCGATAGCGTATCGCAGGATGGATCTTCTGCGCTGGCTTACACGCCGAAGCACGCCTTTACGCTGTGGACCAACTATCAGGCAACCGATGCGATTTCAGTCGGTGCCGGTGCGCGTTATGTGGGCAGTCTGCGTCGCGGCAGCGATGGTGCGGTCGGTACGCCGGATCACACCGAAGGTTATTGGGTCGCCGATGCTAAGTTGGGCTACAAGGTGAACAACAACCTCGATCTGCAGCTCAATGTGTATAACCTGTTCGATACCAACTATGTTGCGTCAATCAATAAGAGCGGTTATCGCTACCATCCAGGCGAGCCACGGACTTTCCTGCTGACGGCAAACGTGCATTTCTAAGTTAACGTCGTGGGGCGTGCGCGCCCCACAATTTTTGAGAGAACAACGCGATGATGTATCACATTCCTGCTGTACTGACGCCGGAAGAGGTAGCGAGTTTTAGCACGCTGCTGCAACAGGCCGAATGGATCGACGGAAGGGCGACGGTCGGCAGCCAGGGCGCGACGGTGAAAAACAATCAGCAGATCGATACCCGCACGCCACTGTACGATCAGCTGCAAACCGCGGTGATGCAGGCGCTGAACAACAACCCGCTGTTCTTTTCCGCTGCATTACCACGATCGATTTCCACGCCGCTGTTTAACCGTTATGAGCAAGGCGAAACCTACGGTTTTCATGTCGATGGCGCGGTACGCCATAACGGCGCGGCGGGCTGGATGCGAACCGATCTCTCCGCCACGCTGTTCCTCAGCGAACCTGAAAGCTACCAAGGTGGCGAGTTGGTGATTGAAGACACGTATGGTCAGCACAAGGTGAAACTGCCAGCGGGCCATCTGGTGCTGTATCCGTCGAGCAGCCTGCATTGCGTCACGCCGGTTACCCAGGGGGCGCGCGTCGCTTCATTCCTGTGGATTCAGTCGATGGTACGCGATGATAAACAGCGCGCCATGCTGTTCGAGCTGGATCGCAATATTCAAAGCCTCAAAGCGCGTCACGGTGATAGCGCAGAGCTGTTGTCGCTGCTGAACATGTATCACAACCTGCTGCGCGGCTGGACGGAAGTGTAAAAGCAAAAAGCCCGCTTAGTTTCCTAAGCGGGCTTCTCTAAATATGGCTCCTCTGACTGGACTCGAACCAGTGACATACGGATTAACAGTCCGCCGTTCTACCGACTGAACTACAGAGGAATCGTGTGAACGAGGCGAATATTAATGGCGCCCCTTGCAGGTGTCAACAGCTTAAAACACATTTGTATTCAACTGGCTAGCATTAGTACAAAGCGATCGCGATTTAAGCAGGTTCTGCTGTTAGCATCGCCAGTCGCGCCAGGGGATCCTGACGATAGAACTGCTGCAGATGGCGATACATCGCCGGGAAACGGTTAGCCAGTAAATCCGGTGCGCTGAAGAAATACTCCGACAGCACCGCAAAACATTCAGCCGCATCGCTGGAGGCGTAAGGATCGATGGTCGCCGCCTGTTCACCGACTAACTCAACTTCCGCTTCAATCTCCGCCATTGCCTGCAGCAGGTCTTTCTCCCAACTGGCGACATCGCGCAGCGCCATCACCGGAATGCCGCTGGTATAGCCGCTGCCGCGCGCGTCGAGTTTATGCGCCACTTCGTGGATCACCAGGTTAAAACCGGAGAGATCGAGCGAATCCTGAATATCCAGCGCATTCAGCACCACCGGACCTTGCGTCCAGCTTTGTCCAGCGTGCACCGCCGGCGCGTGATGCACCAGGCCGTTATCATCTTCCCAGCGATCGTCGACATTGAAAGGTTCAGGATAGATCAGCACTTCATGAAAGCCATCAAGCCATTCGAGACCGAGCTTCAACACTGGCAAACAGAACAGCAGCGCCAGACGCGTCAGTAATAGTTCATCGAGTTGCAGGCCTTGCAGCGGCGAGATTTTTTTCTGCTGCAGGAAGCGTTGCGCCAGCGTAACCAGCGCGGTTTTTTCATCAGGATCGAGCAGTGAAAAGATCGGCTGCGCCAGCGCCTGTTGCCAGGGCAGCGCCAGTACTGAAGTCTCTATTTGCGCATGCCACGGCCATTTGAACATTGCGTCACTCACTCTTCAGACGAAAACAGTATCCTGGCGCGGCAAAGGGGAAATTACCA
Source organism: Pantoea sp. y20 (assembly GCF_054903455.1). Classification (NCBI taxonomy): domain Bacteria; kingdom Pseudomonadati; phylum Pseudomonadota; class Gammaproteobacteria; order Enterobacterales; family Erwiniaceae; genus Pantoea; species Pantoea sp. y20. The sequence continues at coordinate 2,582,266 of NZ_CM142816.1, read as the reverse complement.
GCGCGGAATCAAAGCCGGAGATTCAACCAGTTAATGGGGGATTTGTCTGTGATTGGCGTGGCAAAGCGGGAAAGTAAGTTTGCCTTCACCCCAACGCTCTCCCGCAGGCGGGAGAGGGAGCTTGCTGTGCAAATCTTCACGTGAACCCCCAAACTTCTACATCGCTAAGAACGGTTCCCTCGCCCGCCCGCGGGAGAGGGTTAGGGGGAGGGGACGTCTTATCGTTCAACCCGCTGGAACGCGATCACCCAAACCCACGGGTTCACTTCCCAGCTGGTGGCGCCGTACTGTTTCTGCCACGCTTTGCGGTACGCTTCTTTTGGCGATTCGGAATTCATATTCATGGTGAAAAAGTTATTCAGGAAGTGCGAATCGGTCTGCACGCCTTCCGCCATGATGTCATCTTCACTAATGTCCTGAATCTTCTCGGCTCGAACCGAGGTGATTTGCAGGTCGATGCGGCTGGCCCAGCGCGGCATATGAATCGCGGTTTGCCAGCCAAACTGCTCGGCATTCTGCATATTCTCATCCAGCTGTCCTAATTCATTACTGTCAGCGCGATATTGGCAGTAAGCCGCATTGCGGAACGGCAGAGGATCGCGTTCGTAATCCGCCAGCATCGCCTCCGGCACGATCGGGCCGCGCCAGGTTTCACGTACCCACAAACCATCGCCCGCCTGACCAAATGGGCAGTGCGAACTGACATCGGTCATCGACATCAATTTATAGCCGTGCAGATGATTGGCACTGACATCAAATGCGTGTACGCCTTCATGATGATCCTGACCCGGACCAAAGGCTTGAGTTTTCATAATGCGCCGGGTCTGCGTTTGCTGGCCAACCAGCAGGGCGCGTACCCGCTGTTCGGAAAAAAGAATCGGCCGTTCTTTCATTGCATACCTCTTAATGTGTCACAAACCCGGAAACTGCGAAGAATCCCCTAACATCCGTAGATGTGAGAGCTAGCATAATGGGTTTGAATCAGTTTGCTTAATAATTTGTCGACTTAGTATCAGGCTATTCTGGCAATTTTAGATGTAAAAAATGGTTCATAAGCAAAATGTGTGCTGAAAAGGACTTTGCAAGGGATCAGAAGCCATAAATTTTCCAGATACAGTACGTTATAAAGGCCATTATGGGAACCTTTTCAGATTATGCCGTGTTGATCTGCCTCTAAGAAGCCCCATTTATCAGCACAGATAACTGGAATTTATCCCTAAAGCGAAATTTGTTGATGACGCGAATATATTAAACCTATTGAACAGAGTTATTTAACTAAAACGCACTAAGGAAATACCGAAATCGCAATGGCTGCTGTGCAAGCGGCGTTAACAGCGTTATAACAAGATCGGGATCTCATTTTTTACGCCTGGCACCGCCTGGACGGATGTAAAAAAAGTGTCATGACCAGGCCGCTATGATGTCCGCAGGAACGTAGATAACAGCAATAACAGGAGAAGCACGATGTCACTTACTCACTGGCAACAACGCTACGAGAATTGGCTGCAGCTCAACTGGCTGCATGACGACAAAGCCCACGATATCGCGCACCTGCGCCGCGTCTGGATGAGTGCTAAGCGCATCATGCAGCACAGCGACGCCGATCCTATGGTCGTGATGACCGCCTGCTATTTTCACGATGTGGTCAACCTGCCGAAAAACCATCCCGAACGTCATTTAGCGTCAACTTATGCCGCGGAAGAGACGCGCCGCATACTGCAGCAAGATTTCCCCGACTTCCCGTTCGAACGGCTGGATGCCGTTGCGCACGCGGTGCAGGCTCATAGCTTTAGTGCGCGTATCGCGCCGCAAACGCTGGAAGCGAAAATCGTGCAGGATGCCGATCGTCTCGAATCATTAGGTGCTATCGGCCTGGCGCGCGTTTTCTATACGGCGGGCGCGTTAGGTCGTCCGCTGTTTGATAGCGAAGATCCGTTAGGAAAGGATCGCGAACTGGATGATGTGAAGTGGACCTTGGATCACTTCCAGAAAAAGCTATTGGGTTTACCGCAAACCATGCAAACCGAAGCTGGACGCCTGTTGGCGGAACATAACGCCGATTTTCTCGTCCACTACATGGGCAAACTTTGCGCCGAGCTGCAGGGCAATTTGACCTCCATCGATGAGTCGGTGTTAAGAGATTTCAGCCCTATACACTCGTAATATTAAATTTTTATGACAGTCTGTTAAGTTTCATCTGCTTCCGCTACGTTGTTGTAAATCAAAAGGGAGTATGAAAATGACCGAGACAGTTAACTTAACCATCAAAATTGACCCGGCACTGAAAGAGCACATCAAACAGTTAGCCGCCGATAACCAAATCTCCATGAGTCAGGAGATCGTTAATCGCCTGCAGGCCAGTTTAGATGCGGGTGCGCAACCGGCCATTGACAGTCTGGATACTCAGGAAGCGGTGGAAGATCAGCTCTCCGCTGCGGAACTGAAGCAGATTCGTGCACTGCTGAAGAAAAGTAAGAAGAAGAAATAAGCAGAAAACCCGTCACTGACGGGTTTTTTTATGCCTGCAGATTAAATACGGAACTGCTGCGCGCGCTGCGCCAGGCGGTCCGATAAGGCGCGCAATTGCACTGCCGATTGCACCTGATGGGCGTTAAGCGCTTCGTTCTGCTGCAGCTGTCCGCTCATCTCCACCACTTCCAGCGCAATCTTTTTCACCCGATGACTCTGCGCAGCACTGTTGTGCTGTAGCTCGTTCAACTGCGTCACCACGCCAGACACCGCGCTGCTGATCTGCGCGAATAGCACTTCCAGCGCTTTCACCTTATCGAAGCCAGCATGCACATGTTGCTGCGTATGCTGAATCAATCCGTCAATCTGGCGCGTCGAGGCACCGCTTTGCTGCGAGAGCAAACCCATCTCTTTGGCGACCACCGAGAAGCTGCGGCCGTAAGCGCCGGCATGTGCCGACTCGATCGCGGCATTTAGCGACAACAAACGCGTCTGCATCGACAAGTCATCCAGCATGCCAACAATCCCGGCGATATCATCCGACGCGGTGACAATTTGCTGCATCTGGGTTTCCATCTTATCGACTTCCAGTGCGCAGTTACGCATCAACGCATCGGCAGATTGCGCTTCCTGCGTCGCCTGCTGCGAGAACTGGGCACCAATCTCCACCTCTTCAGAGACGCGATCTAAGCGCTGCGACAGATGATGGAAGCTGGCATTTTGCTGCTGGTGTTGCTGCATCACTTTCTCATTATGCTGCTGCATATCTTCTGCGCCGGCGGCCACGCTGACCGCCACCGTGTTGATGTCGCGCACAATCTGCTGCAAGCCGCGTCGCATGGTCTCAATTGACTGGAACAGCTGGCGCGTTTCCAGCGACTGACGACGCGGAAGGTTTTGCGCATCGACCAGATCACCGGTGGCGATCTGTTCCAGCTGCGCATTGGCGCGACGCAGCGGCAACAATACGCCGCGCATCAGCAGGCTGGACGCCAGCACTAACAGCGTCATCAGCACCGCGCTGACCATCAGCGACAGATTGCGGCTCTGCTTCAAGGTGCTGAGGGTGTTTTGATTCACGCTGCTGAGCTGCTGATTGGCCTGCTCGATTTCACTGAACCAGGCATCATTAAACTGCTGTTGAAATGCCTGCATCGGCACCATAAAAAAGGCGTTGATGTCGTTGGCCGCTAATCCTTTCAGCTGCTCCTGCAATCCTGCTGCCAGCATGGCGAAGCCTTGCGCCAGCGGGCTATCCGCATGGGCGTGGTAGGCGGTGAACTGTTGTTGCGCATGCTTCAACGAGTCATCGGCTGCCGCCGCCAGACTTTTCCAGCTATCCACCGAGCCACTTTGTTGATCCTGCATCAGATAAATACCGGCGCGGTGGCTGTTATCACTGGCGGTGAGCAGTTCGATGCGCGCTTTATCCAGCAGGGCCAGACGTTCGCGCAGTTGATTCGCCTGCTGCAACGAGATCTGTGTCTGGTTAACGTGGGTGTTCAGTAGCAGCACGCCGGCAAACTGCAGCAAGCAGAACAGCGCAATGAACAGCAAAAACTGGCTACGTAAACTGGTGAGCCACAGCGGAATACGCGGGGAGAACCGCGCGCGTAACCGCAGCGGCAGAGTGATAACAGACAGGAGTGACATCACACGCCTCCAAAAAATAAAACAGGAGTATTGGCAGCACGCGTGACAGTTTGGTGACAGCGGGCGCGATTAGGCGGAAAACAGCATAAAGCGCGGCCCTAAATAAAATTGTGGTCCTGAATCGCTACGCCTTTTGCGCGGCATACTGTTCAATTAGCGGCAATAACAGTTGCGCCACCGCAGCAAATACCGGCACCACCACCGAGTTGCCGAACTGCTTGTAGGCCTGCGTATCGGAAACCGGAATGCGCAGTTTGGCCTCGCCCGGCGCTTCAAACCCCATCAGGCGGGCACACTCTCGCGGGGTTAAACGACGCGGACGGCGCGCCATATTCTCCGCCTGCTGGAAATCCGCTTCGCCTTGCGCGTGATTCCAGCCGCGATCGATGAGGATTTCCGAACCATCTTTGTAATAGCGCGCCGATAAAGTACGCACGCAAATGTTCAGATTACGCGGATCGTTAAGGCCAAAGCCGAAGCCGTTACCTTTGGCTTTATGCTTTTTCGCGTATTGATACAGATAGTTCCACAGCGTTGGCGACAGCGTATATTTTGCTTCTGGCTCGGGTTCCAGCAGGCTGTGTAACGACGGCACCTTTTGTGGATAGAGCGCGGGCAGGGCGCGCAACGAAAAACCGTTGCTGAGCCCGCTATCACGGCGAATGCCCACCAGCACGATGCGCTCACGATGCTGCGGCAGGAAGTGGCGCGCATCGATGATTTTCGCATCCGGCAAACCGCCGTCATTGGCATCGGCCACGTCATAACCGAGTTCATCCAGCGTGGCCATGATGATGGCGAAGGTGCGGCCTTTATCGTGGCTCTTAAGGTTTTTCACGTTCTCCAGCACGAAGAACGGCGGCTTCTTGGCGGCGAGAATGCGCGCCACATCGAAGAACAGCGTGCCTTGCGCTTCGCACTCAAAACCGTGCGCGCGACCCAACGCATTCTTCTTGCTCACGCCCGCCAGCGAGAAGGGCTGACAAGGAAAACCGGCCAGCAGCACCTGATGATCGGGAATGGTGCGATCGATATGCTGATAAATTGCCTGCTCATCGCTGATGCCCGCGGGCTGCGTTACCAGACGAATATCACTGTTGAAGTGATGCAACTGTGGATCGCTATACAGATTGGCTTTATAGGTGCGCACCGCTTCTTTATTCCATTCGCTGGTGAACACGCATTGACCGCCAATCTGCTCGAAGCCACGACGAATGCCGCCGATACCGGCAAACAGATCGACAAACTGGAATTTGGCGTCGTCATAGTGCGCCGGACGCTGCGGCAGCAAGGCCTGCAGGCTGGCCACTTCGCGGCTGGAGAGCGCCGGCGCGGCACTTTTACCGGCGCGGATGCGATTCAAACGCGGCACGCTCCAGTCGCGGCCACCGGCTTCAGTTAAGGTGATAACCACATCGCGTGCGGCATAGATATCGAGCACCTGCAGTAACAGCGACGTCGCGTCATCCTGATCGGCGGTTAACGGGGAGGGCGAGACGGGGTCGATAGCGAGCATGCGTTTTTCCTTAACAGTGAAGCGGCTATGCTAACACTCATCACGCAACGAGGAAATTGGCGTGCGGTGTGCTTTCGCTTTTGGCTTAAACCGCTAAAGTTGTAGAAGCGCTAATACAAGGAGACGCCATGGCAGACGTTCACTCGCAAGCCATTCGCAGCAAAAACATGCGCGCGATTCGCAATCAGGATACCGCGATTGAACAGCGTATTGCGTTGATTCTCAAAGATCGTGGCTTCACCTACCGCGTACAGGATAAAGCGCTACCGGGCCGCCCGGATTTTGTCCTGCCCGCCGAGAAAGCGATCATCTTTGTTCATGGCTGCTTCTGGCATCGTCATCACTGCTACTTATTCAAAATGCCGGCCACGCGTACCGAATTCTGGAGTGGCAAAATTAACAGTAACGTTGAGCGCGACCGGCGTTACGTCGAACAACTGCGCGAAGGAGGTTGGAAAGTACTGATTGTTTGGGAGTGCGCGCTGCGCGGCAAACTGCAGCTGCAGGACAGCGCGCTGATTGAACGTTTAGAAGAGTGGCTGCTGGCCGCAACCGACAGCAGCGAAATCGACCATCAGGGCTTGCATCACTATCGCGTTGAATAGTGCGAGATTGTTGCTTTTAGCCGCTATAACAGTTTAGATCTCCCTTTTCTCTGGGACGCGGAATTGAGCCATGAGCAGCATCAAACTTACCGTTAAGCGCCTGTATCAACTCCGCGATGAGCGGATGGTGACAACCCAAGCCACGGCGCGCATTTATCTTGGCGACCGGCTGGTAGCCACCGAAGAGATCAGCGGCATGACGGAAAGTCCGGTGAGCAAGTATTTGCACGCCGGGGATCTGACGGGGCCGTTACGCGTCGAATGGGACTGTGCGGGCATCGCCGATATGTCAGTAACGGCGATTGAGCGTTGCCCCTGTTGTCAGGATCACGAACCGGAATAATAAGGAATACCACTTTGGCAGGAACCAGTTTACTCACCCTTCTGGATGATATTGCAACACTGCTCGACGATATCTCGGTCATGGGCAAAGTTGCGGCAAAGAAGACCGCAGGCGTATTGGGTGACGATCTGTCGCTGAATGCGCAGCAGGTTAGCGGTGTCAAAGCCAACCGTGAATTGCCCGTTGTATGGAGCGTTGCAAAAGGCTCCTTTCTTAATAAATTCATTCTGGTGCCGCTGGCGTTATTGATCTCGGCGTTTGCGCCCTGGTTGATTACGCCGCTGCTGATGATTGGCGGTGCCTATCTCTGCTACGAAGGCGTGGAGAAAGTGCTGCATAGCCTCAATCACGATAAGGCCGAGCAGAGTCCGGAGGCGCGTCAGCAGCGTCTCGACAAACTGGCGCAGCAGGATCCGCGGGCGTTTGAAAAGGACAAAGTAAAAGGCGCAGTGCGCACTGACTTTATCCTCTCGGCGGAGATTGTCGCCATCACGCTGGGCATCGTCTCAGAGGCGCCGCTGCTGAATCAGGTGCTGATTCTCGCCGGTGTCGCCATTCTGGTGACCATTGGCGTGTACGGCATCGTGGCGATGATTGTTAAAATTGACGATTTGGGCTTTTGGTTAAAAGAGAAATCTTCCACGGTCGCGCAGGCCATTGGCGGCGTATTGCTGGCCTTTGCCCCCTGGTTGATGAAAGCCTTAACGTTAGTCGGCACGCTGGCGATGTTTTTGGTTGGTGGCGGCATTGTGGTGCACGGCATCACGCCGCTACATCACGCTATTACGGAATACAGCGCCGGATTCAACGGTTTGGTCTCGGCACTGCTGAGCAACGGCGCCAATTTGGTGATCGGCTTTATCATTGGGTCGATCGTGCTGTTGGGCGTAAATCTGATTGCTAAGCTGCGCGGCTAGCAGTTATAAAGCGCTGTAAATTTTTAATCACGGTCAGGAGAACGATGATGAACGACGATATGTTTGAATTTGATATCGATGCACAGCTGGAACAGGCTGAAGCCAAAGCGGCAGAAAAAGCCAACGAAGTGCCTGCGGATATCAGCGACGAAGCGGATTGCGAAGGCTGCAAAATCTAATTTTCCTGTCCAGGACGTGCTATCAAAGCCGACAATAAATTTTGTCGGCTTTTTTTATTTACAGAGTTTTTAACTGCTTATTCTGATTTAGTAGCAGTAATAGATTAATCGTATAGGAAAAAATCGGTCACAGCTGCTATACCTAAATTCGGTCATTTAACGATGAAAGAGGGAGGTGCGGTATGATCTTTGCAATCAGTGACGAAGTTCAGCACAAACAGGGCGGACCCACCATGGTGGTCACCGGCTATGCCAGCGGAATGGTAGAGTGTCGTTGGTATGATGGTTACAGCGTGCGACGTGAGGCGTTTCGCAGTGATGAACTCAGTCACGTATCGAGCGCGCAACAGCTGGCCAGTTAAAGACATTCGGGACGATGCCCGTCGTCCCGAATGTGGTTCAACCCTGCATTACACCTTGCCGTCGTTATCCTCTTCCACCGCCTGATAAATCCGCTGCAGAATATCCGGGAAAGCAGATTGCACGCGGCTCCAGCTGGGAATAAAGGGTTTCTCATTCGGACGCTCAATAAAGGCTTGTCCGGCGTCAAGAATCGCCTGAGTGAACATCTCTACCGCCGCTTCTTCGATGTGCTGATCAAACTTGAGGCCGTTCATGGTGGCCTCGTGGTTGTAGATCTCCATCATGTCCAGCGCATTACGGTAGTAAGTGGCTTTCAACACCCGGAACGAATCGCTGGTGAGCGGCACGCCCATGGTGGCCAGCTTACGCAGCAGTGACTGCACGATGTCATTGCTCATGCGTTTCAATCCGCCGGTACCATCATCTTCGGCCAGCGGCTGATGCTTGTGGTCGTAGTTATCGGCGATCTCAACCTGGCAGGTCTGACGCGTGGTGTAGTTACGATAAATCTCCGACAGCACGCCAATCTCTAATCCCCAATCGCCGGGAATCTTGATGCCGTTGAGCACATGCGTGCGCATGGCAAACTCGCCAGAGAGCGGATAGCGGAAGCTGGTGAGGTAATCGAGATATTCCGAGTGACCGTAGACTTTCTGCAAGGAGCGCAGCAGCGGACCGACCAGCAAACGCCCGACGCGGCCATTCAGCTTGCCGTCGGCGACGCGCGCGTAGAAACCTTTGCAGAACTCATACTGAAACGACGGATTGGCCAGCGGATAGAGCAAACGCGCCAGCATGCCGCGTTCATAGGTGACGATATCGCAGTCGTGCAGCGCCACGCACTGAGTGCGGTCGGAAGCCAGCGTGTAGCCAGTGCAGAACCACACATTGCGCCCTTTGCCGGGTTGGCTCGGCGATAAACCCTCTTTATCCAGTTCGGCATCCAGCGCTTTCAGGCGCGGCCCGTCATTCCATAAAATGCGATGGCGCTGCGGCAGGCGGGAGAAGAACTCACGCGCAAACAGAAACTGGTCGCGATCGGCGCGGTCGAGGCCAATCACAATCTCCTCCAGGTAAGGTACCTTCGCCAGTTCGTTAACGATATTATCCAGCGCCGGGCCTTCCAGTTCCGAGAACAGCGACGGCAATATCAGCCCCATTTTGCGTTTGCGTGAGAAGCGCACCATCTCTTTTTCCAGCGATTCGACGCTGCGGTGGGTGAGATTATGGAAATTAGTAATGACACCATTCTGGTAAAAATCACTCATCGTCTCATCCTTTTGGTTAAAGGCCGTTACTCATTCGGCGCAAGAAAATAGTCCAGACCTTCACGCCAGCCCTGCGGACCGACGTGCGCGGTGTGGTAAACGTTCTCAGTATCGGTGCGTTGCAACGCCACCGGCGTTTTACTGAAGCCTTTTATCACCACGGCATAATCAACGCGCTCCAGCATCGGCACATCGTTGGGGCCATCGCCCAGGCCGAGTGTGGTGCGCGCTTCTCCTTCCTGCGCGGCGAGATGCTGCTGAATGTCCGCCAGCGCGATACCTTTGCCGGTGCCGGCGGGCATCACATGCCAGAAACGCCCGCCCTGGGTTAACGCCAGATTGTGTTCGGCCAGCGCCGCGCGGAATTCCGGTAAACGCTGTTCGTCATCGCGCCACAACACCACTTCCGACGCTTCGCGCAGGCGGCTTTGGCTGGCTTCGGCAAGGGTTAAACCGGTAAAACGTGCGACTTCGGCATCACTAAATTCATGAAAGCCGTTGAAGCGAAATCGTGCCTGCAACGCCTGCAGCGTCTGGCACAGCGCATGATAGCTGGCGCTGGTTTCGATCGGCGGTGTATGTTCACCGCCCAATACCACGCGCGCACCGTTTTCAGCAATAAAAGGGGCACCGACAATGCCTAACTTCTTTTGTAGTGGAATAATCTCGGCCTCCGTTTTGCTGGAACAAATCACCAGCGGGATCTGATGTTGTTTCAGACGCGCCAGCCATTCACTGGCCGCATCCCAGTTATAGTCATGATGATCCAGCAATGAGCCATCCAGATCGGTAATGATCATCAGGGAAGAGTTAAGACTCAGCATCATCACACTCCTTACGCCAGTGGCATCCGTAAAGCGAAGAGTAATCAGTATAATAGCGGAATCGCGATCACACTTTTTCCCGCGACCCGGCCAGCGACATCCAGGATAATTCTTAAATGGCAAACGTGACGGAAGGCGCGATGCACATTTCGTGCACAGCTGAAACCAGCAGTGACGCGGCGCGTAGGACGATTCACATGAATGCTTATACAAAATTGTTCGATTTACATGCAGGGATGAGTCTTGTCTTAATCAGACTAAGGCGTAATCTGACAGGGTGTTAAGAATTCCCTGGTGTAACGAACTTACTGATTTACTTTACCCGGCCATCCCGCCGGGTATTTTTTTGAAATCGATTTCAGCGGTTAACTTCGCTGCTGGCGAAGTCGCGAATGTCGAGTTCGAAAGCTTCCGCTAGCTCGGAGTAAGAGTCATAGGCTGCGCCATTTACCGTAACGCGATGCGCGTCTTCGGCTTCCATAAACTCTTTTACCTCGCCCGACGTTCTCTTCTGAATCGCTTCCAGCAACGCATCAACATCGACATTCACTTCGCGCTGAACTCTCTCACTGTACTCTTTTGCAGTGCTCATGGCGGCCTCCCGGAGGCAATCGGATCTACACCAGTATAGTCGTTGGTGAAAAGAGGGCGCGGAGGGCAAAGGGCAGGCAAAAAAAAGCCCGCGCTGCGCGGGCAAAAATCCTTGTTACTTTTAGGTTGACTGCGCCTTTGGGGTTGGTGCAGTACTGAGAAGTGTACGAGCAGCCTGCGTCAAAAGTCTCTCTGCGAAACGTTAAGAAAGCGAAAAAGCGCATCTTGACAGAGTTTTACCTGCCTTTAAGTGCACAGTGCGTAACAGCGACTATGCTTAGCGATTGATTGTTAAGTGATATCAGGGAGTGAATATGGACTTTTTACGTATTGTCATCGCCATTTTGGTTCCACCACTGGGCGTATTCTTGCAAGTCGGTTTTGGTGGGGCTTTCTGGCTCAACATTCTGCTGACGCTGTGCGGCTACATTCCGGGCATCATACATGCGGTGTGGGTTATCGCCCGACGCTGATCGCGATCAGGCAGTGTTGATTATCTTCCGTTAAACTGTGTCGCAGGACAATTTGTGGAGAGTAATCAATGAAGGTGAACGATCGCGTTACGGTTAAAACCGACGGCGGCCCGCGCCGTGTGGGTACGGTGCTGGCAGTGGAAGCATTCAATGAAGGCATCATGTATCTGGTGGCGTTAGAAGATTACCCGCTGGGGATTTGGTTCTTTAATGAAAGCGATCATGCTGAAGGGGTTTTTGTGGAGCCGTATGAAGAGGCTTGATTAATTTTCCCCTCACCTTAACCCTCTCCCGTAAGCGGGAGAGGGGAAAGATCGGCGCAACATCCACTTCTTCGCCCATGTGTGGGAGAGGGCCGGGGTGAGGGGCTTCGCGCACTACCTCAAATCAAAATGTCTCCCAGTTATCATTCCCTGACGTCGCCAATGCAGGACGCGGCGCCAGATTTGGCGTACGCAACGCAGACTGCGCCGCTTTAGCCACGTGCGCCACCGGTGCGTCATTCAAACGGAACACCGCCACCGCCTGCGTCAATCTGCCGGCCTGATCTTCCAGCGAAGCCGCTGCCGAAGAGGCTTCCTCAACCAGCGAGGCGTTCTGCTGCGTCACGTTATCCATCTCGGTCACCGCCAGGCTCACCTGCTGAATGCCACGGCTCTGCTCATCCGACGCGGCGGCAATCTCCGCCATAATGTCCGTCACGCGCCGCACCGCTTCAACAATCTCGCCCATGGTATTACCGGCTTCACCGACCTGGCGTGAACCGTTGGTGATCAACCCCACCGATTCAGCAATCAGCGTTTCAATCTCTTTCGCCGCCTGCGCACTGCGTTGCGCCAGGTTACGCACTTCGCTGGCCACCACGGCAAAACCACGGCCTTGCTCACCGGCACGCGCCGCTTCCACCGCGGCATTCAGCGCCAGAATATTGGTCTGGAAGGCGATGCTGTTGATGACGTTGGTGATCTCGGCAATCTTTTTCGAGCTGCCAGAAATATTGTTCATGGTTTGCACCACGCCGCTCACCAGATCGCCACCGCTGCGCGCTTTGCCTGAGGCATCGGCGGCCAGCTGGCTGGCGTGATGGGCATTCTCGGCGTTCTGTTTCACCGTGGCGGTGAGCTGCTCCATGCTGGCGGCGGTTTGCTCCAGTGCGGAGGCCTGCTCTTCAGTACGCGATGAGAGATCGGTGTTACCGGCGGAAATCTCGCTGGAACCCTGATAAATCGCTACCGCGCCTTCTCGCACCGTACCGACGGTGCGCACCAGCGAGGCCTGCATTAGCTGCAGGTTATGCAGCAAGCTACCAATCTCGCTGCGGCCATAGGCTTGTTCCGGCGCGGTGAGATCGCCTTGCGCGATACGCTCGATGCGATCAACGGACTGACGTAGCGGGGTGATCACCACGCGACGCAGGAACACGAAGGTCAGCAGCACCAGCAGCAAGGCGGCAGCAAACGCCACCGCCATAGCAATAAAGCCAATGCGTGATTGATGCGCGGCTTCGGCATTAATCGCTTCAGCGCGGTCAGTACGGATTTTAATCGCCTTCAGCAGCACGGCATTATAGGCATCATCCAGTTTGCGCGTGACGTCAGTTTCCTGCGCCACAATGCCTTCGAAGCTGCCCTGTTTAGCCGATTCAATCATCGGCTTGAGACCTTTATCAATATAAGCATTGAAGCTGGCGGTCAGCGGTTCATCGAGGGCAATATCCGCCGGCGTTTTCGCCTTGCGATCCATATAGAGTTTAAAACCTTCGCGCGCTTGTTTAATACGCGTCTCGGTGCGCGCTAAATCGGCACGATAACCATCCATTTCACCAATACGCGCGGCGGCACCGGATTGCAGCACATTGAGTCGCGCAGTACGCAGATGGTTAGAACTGTTAGAGATGCCCATACGAATTTGAATTTCTTCGGTGGCATCGTTTAGGGAATTATTACTCTGAATCAAAAAGTAGCTGGCGAGTCCAATGCACAGGGCAAAAAGCAGCAGAATGCCACCAAAGATCATACTGAACAAAGGCATCAGGCGCAGGTTCTGCCAGATGCTGAGCTTATATTGCTCATCAATCGATGCTGTTTTCATATCCTTGCTCTCATGTAGGTAGGTGTTATGAGAATAAGCATCGGCAGGCAGGGAGAAAGGATTAGGCAGGAAAGTGGGATCAAACTCTCAAAACGTGAAAAGGGCCAATCAGATGATCAGCCCTTTTATTCACTGTAGGTAATTATCGCACGTTAACATAAATCCCTGAGGTGACATTATCAGTCAAACGGACGACATGATAAATAACCTGCTTATTATGGGTTTTAATTTTACGTTTAATATTACCTTTATGTGACGATACGGTTTTGGCTTTAATTTGCATGTTCTCAGATATCTGAATGGTGTCATGACCTGACATCCACATTTTCAGCATATTTGATTCAGTCTGACTTAATGTCAGTGGATGCACGTCGAGCCCGGCAGAAATACGCGGCGAAGCGTTGAGTTTCTTTTGCAAATAGGTGCCTAATAACGAATCCAACGTCGAAGTTTTTATCGATTTTGATGTAATAATCAGGTTCTTACGAACGTAGAGGTATTCCTCAAAATGGATATTCGAGATCGCCATGAAAATAAAGAATAAGGTATCAGGATGCTGCATGATAATAGCACGAATACGATCGCTAGAATCAGATTCGTGAATAAAGCACTCTTCGTTGATAAACACAACACCCGGCTTAATTTGCTCACATCTTTGTTGCAATTGGTCGATATCCGAGACAGGAGTAATATTTTTCTTTTTAACTCCTTTCGCAGACATATAGTCAGACAAACCCAGGCGTGTGTAATTACATGAATCCATAATAATCGTTGGCATTATAGCGACCCTCACCAATTTGTTATCCGTTTAAATCAACGATGAATACGCGTTTGCGGTACGAGAGAAATTTCCAAAGACACTTTTTTATTCTGCTCAGCAGATTGGCGATAGTTATCCATGCGCCATCATGACTCTTCCCTGAACCGTGCTGCGAAGTTTTTTTTATAGTACATCCACGTCACTCTCATCTCAGCCATAGTGGGAATGGCTGAGGATTTGCATTAAGTGTTTTATTCGCTCTGTTTTGAGAGCCCTGTCACTATCGCGCAGATCACAGACAAATCTGATAGGACAAATCTTAAAAACATTTGTGTGGCGAAAGTATGACGCTTCAGCGAGCGTTGACAATGCCGGAAAAAAGGGATTTAGACAAGAAAAATCGCTGTGAAATTTTTTTTGTTTAAAAACAGCCCTTTGAGCATTTAATCAACCGATTCAGCAGGTTTAACCCCTTAGGAATCGTCTGACTAAAATACGCGAAGCGCGGTTTAATAAGAATAATTTTCACCAAAAATGCGCACTTATCAGAATTTCCTCAGTTGATTTCTGAGAAATATGGTTCAGAAAATGCACTAACAGATTTTGAATGCTTAACTATTACTTAAGGGCGTCTACAGAATAGTTAATCAACGGGCGCGGGAAAGTTCTGACACAAACTGGGCGAGTAAATCAAAGACTTCGCTAAACAGATGTTCGCAGAAGGGAGCAAGCAGCGGCATCATCAACCCTACGCTGAGGATGCCCACCGTTAAGGTAATCGGGAAGCCAACCGCGAAAATAGAGAGTTGTGGTGAAACACGGTTTAACAAACCTAGTGCCATGTTTAGCGTGAGGAGCAGAACTATTAAGGGCAGCGCTAACATCATGCCATTAAGGAAAATTAATCCCGCTGATTTCACCAACGCCATAAAAGCATTGGCGTTGAGCGGCTGATCGCTGATTGGCAACGTATGAAAACTGTCCACCAGCAGTGAAATTAGCCACAGATGTCCGTTGAAGGTAAGAAACAGCAGCATGGCCAGCATATCGAGAAAACGAGCCAGCACCGGCATGTTCAGGCGGCTGCCCGGATCGAAGAAGGTGGCGAAGGACAATCCCATCTGCAAACCAATCACTTCCCCCGCCATGCGCACCGCCGCAAAGGCGAACTGCATGGTCAGGCCGATGCTCACGCCAATCAGCAGCTGTTGCAGTAGCAACCAAAATCCCGCGGGCGTAAACAGGGTCGCCTCCACCGGCGGTAGCACCGGCAGGATGATCCAGGTGGTCAATACCGCGAGGCCAATCTTGACGCGTTTGGGAATTGATTTTTCGCTCAGCACCGGCGCGCTGGCGAACAGCGCCAGCAAACGCACCATCGGCCAGAAGAATTGTGCGACCCAATGGATCAGCTGGCTGCTGTCGAGGTTAATCATTAGCCAATAATGTACGGCAGATTGCTAAACAGCGTGCGAATGTAATCCAGCATCAGATTAAGCATCCACGGACCTGCGATTACCGCCGTAGCGGCAACGGCCAGAATCTTGGGGATAAAGGAGAGCGTTTGTTCGTTAATCTGGGTCGCGGCTTGCAGCACGCTGATGATCAACCCGCTGATCAACGCCACCAGCAACATCGGCGCGGCCATCAGCAGGGCGACACGCATTGCTTCCTGGCCCATAACCATCACTGATTCAGGTGTCATGCTGCACTCCTCGAGAAAGAAAGGTGAGGGCAAACGCCACTCAAGAGTAGAAACTTTGCGCCAGTGAACCCACCAGCAGCTGCCAGCCATCCACCAGCACGAACAGCATCAGCTTGAACGGCAGGGAAATGGTCGCCGGCGGCACCATCATCATCCCCAGTGCCATCAGTACGCTGGCGACCACCAGATCGATGATCAGGAACGGAATGAACACGGTGAAACCAATCTGGAAGGCGGTTTTCAGTTCACTGGTGACATACGCCGGCAGCAGAATACGCATCGGAACCGCTTCCGGACCCTGAATCGGTGCGGTGTTAGCCAGACGGGCAAACAGCGCTAAATCGGCTTCGCGCGTTTGACGCAGCATAAATTCACGCAGTGGCTGAGCACCTTTATCGATCGCGTCCGCCATGCTGATTTTGTCCTGGCTGAACGGCAGATAGGCGTCGGAGTAAATCTTGTCGAAGGTCGGCGCCATGATAAAGAAGGTCAGAAACAGCGCCAGGCCGAGCAGCACCTGGTTTGGCGGCGCCGACGGCGTGCCGAGGGCGTTACGCAGCAAACCAAACACAATAATGATGCGCGTGAAGCTGGTCATCATCAGCAGCACCGCCGGAATAAAGGTCAGCGAGGTGATGAACACCAGCGTCTGTACCGGCAGCGACCAGCTCTGGCCACCGTTCGCCAGCGGCTGGCTGATTAAACCTGGCAGCTGCGCATGGGCAACCGGTGCCAGCAACAGCAGCGGCAGAAGAGGAAGTAATCGACGCATCATTGTGGTTTTCCGGGACGTTTAACCAGGTTCTGGAACAGCTGACGAAAATCCTGTGGCGCAGCGCTGTGATTTGCCCGTTCTTCCGGCGGCAGCGGCGGTAACGAGTGCAGATGGGTGATCTGCTGGGCGGTCACGCCCAACACCAGACGCGCATCGGCGGTATCGACAATGACCACACGCTCACGCTGGCCAACCTGCACCGTCGCGCTGACTTTCAGCGCCTGGCCGGTCACCGTTTTCGGTGCAAAGCCAAGGCGTTTGGCCAGCCAGCCGCAGCCGAGAATCAGCAGAACAATTACTGCCAGCACGCTGCTGACCTGGCCAATCACCGAACCGGTTGAGACCACCGGCTGGCTGGGTACCGGTTGTTCGGCTTGCGTGTGTTTTAACATGCTTAACGGCTCAGACGACGCATACGTTCAGACGGGGTAATGATGTCGGTGATGCGCACGCCATATTTGTCGTTCACCACTACCACTTCACCCTGCGCGATCAGATAACCGTTGATCAGAATATCCAGCGGTTCCCCGGCCAGGCCATCCAGCGCCACCACCGAACCCTGCGTCAAGCGCAGCAGCTCTTTGATGGTCATCTTGGTGCGACCCAGTTCCACGGTCAGTTTGACCGGGATATCCATGATCAGATCGATATCCTGCAGCGAGCCGCTGATGCCAGGATTTTCCAGCGATTTGAACACATTTTCAGTTGGATCTGGCGCGCTGGTGGTGGTTTGTTCGTTCATAGCTGCAGCCCACAGATCGTCCGCGGAGATGTCGTCGTCGGACGGTTTCTTGCTGTCACTCATCGGGCTGTTCCTCGTTCAGCGAATTCAAAATCGGGTTAATCAAATGTTCTACACGCAGCGCGTACTGGCCATTGATGGTGCCGTATTGGCTGGTCAGCACCGGCACGCTATCGACGTGAGCGATGATGCGGTCCGGCTTCTCAATGGGCAGGACGTCACCGGGTTTCAGCTGCAAAATACGTGACAGGCGCAGCGATGTTTCGGCGAAATGGGCAATCAGCTCCAGCTCCGAGTGCTGCACCTGTTTCACCAGATTGTCGCGCCAGTGATTATCTTCCCGGCGTGAGTTTTCCAGTGGGGGATTGACCAGCAGCTCGCGCAGCGGCTCAATCATCGAAAACGGAATACAGATATTGAATTCACCGACCAGGTTTCCAATCTCTACCTGGAACGGCGTGTTCACCACGATGTCATTCGGTGAAGTGGTGATGTTGGTGAACTTCACCTGCATCTCGGAACGCACATACTCCACTTCCAGCGGATAAATCGCTTTCCACGCGTCGCTGTAGCCATCCAGCGCCAATTTCAACATGCGGCGAATCACGCGCTGTTCGGTATGGGTAAATTCACGTCCTTCAACTTTGGTCGGGAAACGACCGTCGCCGCCAAACAGGTTATCGACAGCAATAAAAACCAGGCTCGGTGAAAACACCACCAGCGCCGTGCCGCGCAGCGGCTTCAGGTGAATCAGGTTCAGGTTGGTTGGCACCGGCAGGTTGCGGGCGAACTCGTGGTACGGCTGAATCTTGATCGCACCCACACTAATATCGGGGCTACGGCGCAGCAGGTTAAACAGCGCCATACGGAAATGACGGGCAAAGCGCTCGTTGATGATCTCCAGCGCCTGCAGACGCTCACGTACGACGCGGCGCTGAGTATTGGGATCATAGGGACGGATATCGCCATCGGTCCCTTTGGAACTGTTCTCTACTTCCGCACTGTCACTGTCGCCATTAAGCAGCGCGTCAATCTCAGCCTGGGAGAGAATGCTATCGCCCATTAAATCACCTCAAAATGAAGGCGGTAAACAGCACGTCATTGACAACCTGAGCCGGTTGACCTTTTACCAGCGGCGGCGCCAGCACCTGTTTGATCTGCTCAACCAGGGCCTGTTTGCCTTGCTCTGTAGCCAGAGCCGTCGCGCTTTGACGCGAAAGCAGTAACAGCAGACGGCTGCGCACTTCCGGCAGGTAATCGTTCAACCGACGACGGGTATCCTCATCGGGCAGACGCAGGGTGAAACCCACGTACAGCACACGGTCGGGATCGTTGTCAGGATTGACCAGGTTTACTGTAAACGTATCCATTGCAAAAAATACGGGAGCAGCCGGTGGCTCGACTTTCGCCGCGTCCGGTTGGCTGCCTTCGTGTTTATTCATCATTCGCCAGACTGCATAGCCTGCCACGCTGCAAGCGGCCAGCGTTACAATCAGTAACACCGGTAGTAGTAGTGAACGTTTGCGGCCTTTAGCTTTCGCGTTATCAGACATCTTGCAGTTACTTCCTGTGAATTATGGGCAAGCCTCTCGGCTTACCTGGACAGATTATCCCGCGTCTTAAGTCAAACAATGGGAAGAAAAGACGCGGGTTTTACGCTTACCTTCAGCGTTTAGCGGCTATCAGGCAAAGATATCGACAGCGCCGTTACCGGCCGCGCGCGCTTGAAGGGCTGCCGGGACGGCAATAGGCGTTATCTCGTTGTCACTGTCCTGGGAGAGGGTAAAGCTGCCGTGCTGTCCGTCACGACGTCCTTCCTGCTGGCCCTGATAACTCTGGCCCTGTGCGAAGGCGTCGCTGCTGACGTTACTCTGTCCCAGGTTTATTCCGCTCTCCGCCAGCGCGCTACGCAGCTGAGGAAGAGCCGCTTCCAGCGCGGCCCTCACTTGGCTGTGGCTGGAAACCATATTTAACTGTGCCTGATCCTTATCAAGGGTCAGGCTGATCTGGATAGCGCCCAGATCCTGCGGATGTAGACGCAACTCGGCGTTCTGCTGCCCGTTGCGGCTAAACATCACAATCTGCTGACTCAGCGCCTGCTGCCACTCGCTGCTGCCGAGCTGCGCATTCAGCATGGGCGTCGACGGCGTGGTGCTGGTCGAGGCGGTGCTGCTTACCAGCGAGCTGGTGGCGCTGAGCGGTGCGCTGGTGAATGGCGTCACCGGGTCATCACTGCTCTGCGCGGCGCTGCGCGCTTCCGGCTTACTCAGCGCATTCATCACCTGCTTAAAACTCTCATCCAGCGTCAACCCGCTGCTGTTACTGGCGGTGGTGCTGACGCTGCTGCTCTGCGTGCTGCTGGCCGTTTGCGTTAAGAGCGTTACAGCATCGCTGGATTTCTTCTGTGCGCCATCCGGCTGCGCGTGCTCTTCTTTTACTGCACCGTCCAGGGAACCCCTTAACAGTGCGGTATTAAGCGAAGCGCGAGTGTCGGTTTTCACTTCGCCTGCGCTACTACTTACGGTGGTTGGGCTGGTGCGGTTCTCTACCGCCACCGGCAACATGGCGAATAACGCCTGCACATTCTGTAAGTCGCTGGCAGTTAACGAACTTGCCTCACTCTTGTCTTTATCATCGGCTGATTTCAGCGTGGCTTTAGTGTTTTCCGGCTGTAAAAGTGCGTTTAACGCATCGGGTTTCTCCAGCGCCTGTAATAACGCGCTTAGCGAAGCCTTACTGACGTCTTTTTCATCAACTTCTGCTGTCAGATCAGTCGATTGCGTGTTAACAGCTTGTTGCTTTACCAGCGTCAGCAAGCGGTTGCCGAGTTCAGTAATAAATCCCTGCGGCAGCGACTCCGCGCCCTGCAAAACATCTGATGAAACTGAAGTGTCAGCGTCTCCCAAAACCGAGGTTTGCGTAGCAACTGTTGGCAGCGTAATCATTCGCCTTTCCTCAATGCGGCCCGTTGGGCAAATTCATCCATCCGTTTCTGATCGAGACGGTTTTCTTGTCGTAATGCGTTTTCCTCAGCGCGCGTAATCAGCGTTTGATAAGCATTGAGCCGCTTATGCTTTTCACGCCAGTTGCTCAGCGCGCTGTCGAGGCGCTGATTCCACTGGGAAAGCTGTTGGCGATGCTGTTCGATGGCTTTTTCCAGCGTCTGAATAAACTGGTGATAATTGGTCCAGCGCGTGCTGGCGATGCCGCCGGACATATCCTGATTGAGCTTGTTGCGATACTCATCCTGATAATCCAGCAGCATGCTGAGTTGTTCGTCGGCCTGCTGCACACCCCGGCGCATATCGCCAAGGTGAATCACCGCACTCTCCAGTTCCTGCTCCGCCATATCGCGTAGCTTGTTGATCGCACTGGCCGTTTTCATCACTTAACCTCGTTTGGCGTTAACCGAACATCGCCTGCAGATGCAAACAGGCATCGTCGTAATCGCTGCGTTCGAAAATGCCCTGATGCAGGAAGGCTTCCATCTCGGGATAGAGCTTGATGGCGCGGTCCAGCATCGGATCGCTGCCTGCGGCATACGCACCCACACTCACCAGATCGCGGTTACGCTGGAAGCTGGAGAGCAACTGTTTGAACTGACGCACGCGCGCGTAGTGTGTCTCATCAATTAATGAGGTCATGGCGCGGCTGATTGACGCTTCAATATCAATTGCCGGATAGTGGCCAGCTTCCGCCAGACGACGCGACAGCACGATGTGGCCGTCGAGAATGGCACGCGCCGAGTCGGCAATCGGGTCTTGCTGATCGTCGCCTTCGGTTAACACGGTATAAAAGGCGGTGATTGAACCGCCGCCGTGCGTACCGTTACCGGCGCGTTCCACCAGCGCGGGCAATTTGGCGAACACCGAAGGCGGATAACCTTTGGTCGCCGGCGGCTCACCGATGGCCAGTGCGATTTCACGTTGCGCCATGGCGTAGCGGGTGAGGGAATCCATAATCAGCAGCACATGCTGGCCGCGATCGCGGAAATCTTCAGCGATACGCGTGGCATAGGCGGCACCCTGCATACGCAGCAGCGGCGAGACGTCCGCCGGCGCGGCGATCACCACCGAACGCGCACGGCCTTCGGCACCGAGAATATTTTCAATGAACTCTTTAACTTCACGACCACGTTCACCAATCAACCCCACCACGATCACGTCGGCTTTGGTGTAACGCGCCATCATGCCGAGCAGCACGCTTTTACCGACGCCGGAACCGGCGAACAGGCCCATACGTTGACCGCGACCCACGGTGAGCAGGGCGTTGATGGCACGCACGCCGGTATCCAGCACATCTTCAATCGGCGTACGTTGCAGCGGGTTGAACGGCGCGGTGATCAGCGGGGCGCGATAGCCGGTTTCCGGCGCGGGTAAACCGTCGAGGGGTTTGCCGCTGCCGTCCAGTACGCGACCCAATAACTCCGGGCCCAGCAGCATCTGTTTGCCGCTGTGGCCGCTGTCGCCACTGACGCGCGCATAAACGCGTGCGCCCGGCAAAATACCGTCGACTTCTTCCAGCGGCATCATCAGCAGTTTCTGGCCGTTGAAGCCGACCACTTCACTTTCAACTTCAGTGATCTTGCTGCCATCGGTACGTTCAATAATGCAGGTAGCACCGAGCGGCAGCTGCAGGCCGGTGGCTTCCAGCACTAAGCCGGTGGCGCGCGTCAGGCGACCGTAACGACGCACGGTTTGTACCTGTGAAATGCGTTCTTCGAAGGCGTCGAGCGCGCCGAGCCAGCGTGAAAGGCGTGAGGAGGTCATTACAGTGTCCCCGGAGCGGCCAGGCGGCACAGCTCCTGCCAGCGCGTTGCCACGCTCGCATCAAGGTCGCCATCTTCGGCGCTAAGCTTACAGCCGCCAGGATGCAGCGTGCTGTCGGCCAGCAAGCGCCAGCCGTGCAGATCGAGCGTTGGACCCAGCGTCTGCTCGATGCGCTGCAGATCGTCCGGATGGACGCGCAGCTGCGGTTTGCCGCTGAACATCGGTTCCTGCTGAATCAGCTGCTGGATTTGACGCAGCAGGGCGGTGCCGTCCACCTGCGTGGCCTGGCCAATCACCGTGCGCGCGGCTTCCAGCGCCAGCTGCATCAGACGTGAAGCGATCACGCTGTCGAGCGCTTCGAGCGTGTGATGGAACTCGGTCACCAGCTGCTGCATGCGTGCCTGCAGCGGCGCTTGCTGCTGCTGCGCATCGGCTAAGCCTTGCTGGAAACCGGCGTCGTAACCGTTCTGTTGCGCTTCGGCGAAACCTTTCTGATAGCCTTCGCTGTAGCCTTGCGTCTGCGCATCTTTGCGCATCTGCTGCTGCATGCGTTCCAGCTGTTGCTGCTGTTCCGCTTCGGCGCTCAGTTCGACATCGATCTCCGGTTCATCTAACTGAGGTTCCGGTTCGGCACCGAACGGGCTGCCTAAATCATCAGGCTGCCAGCGCTGCCACGCGCGGGCGGAAAAGGCATCAGACATAGGTTTCCTCGCCACCACCAATCACCATCTCGCCGGATTCTGCTAAGCGGCGCACCACCAGAAGAATGGCCTTCTGCTCGTTCTCCACCGCCGACATACGTACCGGACCACGGTTGGCCAGATCGTCGCGCAGAATATCGGCCGCACGGGCAGACATGTTTTTGAGGAACTTCTCGCGCAGCGGCTGTTCGGCACCTTTCAATGCCACCAGCAACTGTTCGGATTCCACTTCCTGCAACAGACGCTGGATGCTGCGGTCGTCCACTTCCACCAGGTTTTCGAACAGGAACATCTCGTCGATGATCTTCTGTGCCAGCTCGCCATCGAAGTCGCGTACTGCTTCGATAACCGCTTCTTCCTGCTGGGTTTTCATCAGGTTGATAATTTCTGCTGCGGTTCTCACGCCGCCCATCTTCGCGCGCTTGAGGTTGGTGCCGTCGAGCAGGCCATTCAGTACTTCGGTCAACTCCGCCAGCGCCGCCGGCTGGACACCGCCGAAGGTGGCGATACGCAGCATCACATCGTGACGCAGACGCTCGTCGAACAGCGCCAGAATATCCGCCGCCTGACCACGTTTGAGGTGGACAAGGATGGTGGCGATAATCTGCGGATGCTCGTCGCGAATAAGGTCGGCGGCCGCCTGTGGCTCCATGAAGTTGAGCGTTTCCATGCCGCTGGTGGTCTCGTTTTTCTCGAGAATATCTTCCAGCAGGCTTGAAGCTCGCTCCTCGCCCAACGCTTTGATCAGCACCGAACGCAGGTAATCGTTGGAGTTGAGGCTCAGCGCCGCAAACTGTTCGGCATCGGCTTCGAACTCGCGCAGCACTTCGGTCAGCTGTTTATGTGAAACCTGGCGCATGTTGGCCATGGCACCACTCAGGTGCTGAACTTCACGCTGGTTAAGGTGTTTGAACACCTCCGCCGCGCGCTCTTCGCCGATGGTCATCATCAGAATGGCGCTTTTTTCTGTACCGGTCAGACTCATAGTTCTTTACTCATCCATTCGCGGATAACCAGCGCGACGACGCGCGGATCGTTTTCAGACATGTCGCGGATACGCTGGCTCATCACCTCGGCGCTCATGCGGTTAGTAGATTTACGCTCCTGATCCAGCTCGTCTTTGCTGAGCTGAACGTTAAAGGCTTCTTCTTCTTCCATGGCCGCAGAGCGTGCCGCCAGCGCTTCAGCCGCTGCCTTCTCCTGCTCTTTCTTACGCATCAGCTGTGGACGAACCAGCTTGCGATAGAGGATGAAGCCAACCAATGCCACCAGCAGCCAGCGACCGGCAGTCATCAGCTGATCGAAGAACGATTGCTGCTGCCAGAATGGCAGGTCGCCACCGCTTGGCTCGGTCATGTTGAACTGAGAGTTCACCACGTTGACGCTGTCGCCACGGGTTTGTGAATAGCCCATCGCTTCACGGGTTAAATCTTCAATCTGCTTGATCTGCTGCTCGTTAAGCGCCACCGCTTTGCCTTTACCGTCGTCGCGGTAGTTCACCACCACGGCAACCGACAGGCGCTGCACATCGCCGACGTTCAGCTTGGTATGACGAATGGTGCGGTCCAGCTCGTAGTTCACCGTGTCGTTGCGCGTTGAGCTGCTCGGACCAGAAGGCTGTGCGGTACTGGTGGTGCTGCCGTTATTCTGCGCATTGGCGGTTTGCGCGTTGGCGTTTTGGCCGTTGGCATTATTGTTGTTATTCGTTGGCGGATTGGTCACCGGCGCGGTATTGGCTGGCGCAGGCTGATTCGACAATGCACCCGGCACGCCGCCTGGATACGGGCTGCCATTCTGTTCGGAGTTGCTGGTCTGGCGTGAACGCACCGCGCTGTTGTTAGGATTGGCGTTCGGCTGGTATTTCTCGTCGGTCTGCTCGCTGCGGTCGAAGTTGATCTGCGCCGTCACCTGCGCATGCACATTGCCCTGACCGACAATCGGATTGAGGATCGCTTCGATACGCTGCTGGAAGCGCGCTTCCACTTCAGACGCATATTTCAGTTGCGCGTCATTCAGGTCGCGACCTTCGCTGTCAGAGCGGGTCAACAGACGACCGGCCTGATCGACAACGGTAACGTTGCCCGGCGGTAAACCGGCCACGCTGCTGGAAACCATATGCTGAATGGCCTGAATCTGGCCTTCATCTAATGCGCGGCCTGGCTGCAGGTTCAGCGTCACCGAGGCGGAAGGGGCTTTCTGCTCACGCACGAATAAGGTCGGTTTCGGCATTGCCAGATGCACGCGTACGCTCTTCACCGGACCGAGCGTTTCGATGGTGCGCGACAGTTCACCTTCCAGCGCACGCTGATAGTTGATCTGCTCGCTGAACTGGCTGATCCCGAACTTCTCTTTGTCCATCAGTTCGAAGCCAACGTTGCCGCCTTTCGGCAAGCCTTGTTGTGCCAGACGCAGACGCAGCTCATGCACTTTATCGGCGGGCACCATCAGTGCTCCACCGTTATCGGCGAACTGGTAAGGGATGTTCATTTGCGTCAGCTGCGTGACGATCGCGCCACCATCCTCATCGGAGAGGTTGTTATAAAGCACGCGATAGTCTGGCGCTTTTGCCCACAGCACCAACGCAAACACCACCGCGATAACCGCAGCAGCAGCGATAATTAAGGGAATACGCGGGTTGGCGCGCAGGCGGGCGAGAAGGTCATTGAAGCCTTTCTTAGCTGTATCCTGTGTAGCGGCTGCACTCGCATTCATGACCGATTCCTGCCTGACATTATTGATCGGGTGTGGTGTTGTGGTGACAAAACGTACTCCCTGAAGACTTCTCCCCTAAAATCGGGAGAGGAGAAAAATTAAATTCCACTTAATGGCAGGCATTATTTGTTGAAAGCCGCGACATCGATGGGTGGATAAGCCGGGTTTTTTGCGGTCATTTAGCGCCTTTGTCCTATTGACAGTGTGTTAACTTTCTCATCGTGAAAATTTAATCACTTCTTCATTAGGGGTCAGGCAATGTCAATTCAGGCGATTGAGGGTGTGCTGCAGCAGCTGCAGATGACGTCTCTGCAGGCCAGCGGTAAGCAAGCGGAGTCCACTAATCAGGTCGATTTCAGTGCCACCATGAAAGCAGCACTCGACAAGATCAGCGAAACCCAGACAACGGCCCGCGCTCAGGCGCAGGATTTCGAAATGGGTAAACCGGGCATCCAGTTAAATGATGTGATGGTCGATCTGCAAAAATCCTCTAT
Source organism: Pantoea sp. y20 (assembly GCF_054903455.1). Lineage (NCBI taxonomy): Bacteria > Pseudomonadati > Pseudomonadota > Gammaproteobacteria > Enterobacterales > Erwiniaceae > Pantoea > Pantoea sp. y20. The sequence goes on along the minus strand of NZ_CM142816.1, from coordinate 2,556,316 downwards.
TTCCATGCAGATGGGTGTACAGGTGCGCAACAAACTGGTGTCGGCGTATACCGATATCATGAGCATGCAGGTTTAGTTTCTTTCGGGTATTTCTTTCGGGTATAGTCCAGCGCGGTAATGGTGTTATATCAGGCGGGAAGGTTGCTGCATCACTGTGAGTACACCGCCAAACGCGCTGCCTTATTTTGAGAAGAGGATTCTCACGTGAAGAAAACCCTGCTGTTTTTAATCGCTATTGTCCTGCTCACGGGATGTGACAAGGATGACGCGACTTACTACCCGCAAATGAAAAATTTTGCCTATCTGTATCAATTCGAAGCGCTGCCCGGCAACGTCAAAACGACCCATCAAACGCTGTTTACCGCCGACGGCCAGCAGATCTTCGAAGTGAATGTCGATTTCGACCGCAACGGCTGTCCGACGCACGTGAAATCGATGCGCAAACAGGGCGAAGTGATTGATGTCACGCGCGATGGCGACCAATTAAAAGGCAGTGAAAACGGTCAGGACGTGGTGGTGACGCTGGATAAGAACTGCGCCATGGTGAAGAAAGTCACGCCGACCATGACCGTGGATATTGCCTATAACAAACAGGGTTTGGTTGAGCAGATCTCATCGCCCGCCTCCGATGCCGCGTTTCACCTCGCTTATAACAGCGCCGGTGAAATGGCGGTATTGAGTATTACCCAGGCCGGAACGGAAGTGTCGCGTGCTACCGCGGTGCGAGCAGAAGATAAGAAAAAGATCTCTGACGTGGTCACCACGGTGAAGCGAAATGACCAAATTAAAACCGTCAGCAATGTCTGCAAATACAAACATGACGTTCCCTATTATTGCGACATTATTAGCGTTGACGCGGCAGGCAACGTGATTGATAAGCAGTATGGCAATATTGAGGTAACGTATTACTGATTGGTGGGGTCGCCATGCATGGCGACCAACACTATTTAATCTCCGGCCACGCCACAGCCGGGAATCCATTCAGCAGCGGATAAGCAAACAGGAAACCCTGGAACTGGCTAATGCCTGCGGCTTCCAGCCACATCCACTCTTCAGCTTGCTCGACACCTTCGGCAATCACCGCAATCTCCAGCGATGCGCAGCACTTAATGATGGCGTGCATGATCGCCTGCTTCGGGCCGCTTTTGTGCACATCGCGGATCAGCTCGCGATCGATTTTGATTTTGTCCGGCTGGAATTTTGATAACAGCGACAAGCCAGCAAAACCGGCACCAAAATCGTCCAGCGCGAGGCTGATACCCGCCGCTTTCAACTTTCTCACTTCGGCAGCAAACTCATCTGAGCGCGAAATGATCTCATTTTCGGTCACTTCGACAATCACCTGTTGCGGCACCAGCCCGCTGGCGTTGATCTCAGTAAGCAGGAATTCCACCGCGTTTGGCACCGTCACCAGTGACATCGGCAGCAGGTTGATCGACAGACGATGCTCGCCAATGCCCAGTTTGTTCGCCACGCGAAAGGCCAGACGTTTCGATTTGATATCCGCGTGATAAATCGCTTCGCCGCCAAACGCGGAGAAATACTCATCGGGTGAGCCACCGTTTGGCGTGCGGATCAGCGCTTCAAACGAAGTGACGCGGCGCGCGAAGGGATCGATGATGGGTTGAAAAGCAAAGCGGCAATCCTGCAGGCTCTGATCGATACCCTCCAGATCGTTCTGCCATTCAATATCCGGAACAAATTCCCAGGTATTAGCTGGCGGGATCTCGAAGTAGTTCTCTTTGTCGCGCGCCACCACGAAGGTACGCAAAAACTGCAGCGCGCGATCTTTGTAGGTGAGCTGATAACGCGAGGTGCCTTTATCCAGCACTGCTTGCAGCACAGTGTCTTTGTCATGCTCGCGCAGATCGAACAGCTCCATGCCGACTTTGCCAAAACGGCGTTCAGGCGCGAAGTCGTGCATTAACTCCACCAGATTATGGTGGCGTGCGTCCTGACAAATACGCTTGTATATGCCCTGAACGGACTCGCGCGGTCCTTCCAGCAGCTGGAAGAAGTGCAGGCCGTCGAACAGCAGGATGCCAGTAACGTCGAAGTTTTTGTTTTTGCTATTGGCTTTAGCAACCATATCTTCGAGCGTTTTGATTGGCACGTGATCGTGCAGATGGCTGCGGTAAATAATTGTGGTGAGCATCGAGATTGTCCGGATAATTTATTATTTTGCGGCTAGATTAGCAGCCTTACCGCGGGGTCTGTCCATAGCTTCCCGCGATCAGGCTAAACTTTTTTTATTATAACAGCTTAAGCGAAGCGGCTAGCCGCTTCGGTAACGTCGCAACTCCATCAGCGTGCCGATAATTTCTAGCGCCGATTCCGCCGAATGCAGCTGCGGAAAATCATCATTCAACGCGCGCAATGTGAAGATCTGCTCATCCTGCTGTTGCGTTTGCAGGCGATAAATGCGCACTCGTGCCACGCCATCCACCAGCGCCAGCACCACATCGCCCGGCTGCGGCTGAACGTCAGGATCAAAAATCACTTTGTCACCGGGCCGGTAATCGGGCTGCATCGCCTGATCGTCTATCGTGACCGCCAGCGCGCCATCGCCCAACTGACTCTCGCTATAGAGAAAATGCGCAGCCTGCTGTTTGAGCAACAACCGTTCCTCGCTCAACCACGCTGACGCTTGCGCCAGGCTAATCAATGGCACCGCCGCAACCGGTGCGGCTTTGGCGTGGGTGGCAAACACTTCGCCATCCCCGTCGATAATCCATGCCGCCGTGCATTGCAGCCACTGCGCGAGCCGCAGCAAATTCTCGCCACGCGGTACGGTTTCCTCTTTTTCCCACTGCGATACAGCCACATGCGACACCCCAATGCTTTTGGCCAGCGCCTGCTGCGTCAACTGTAGTGCTTTACGTCGTGCCCGGATGCGCTCACCGGAAGATTCTTTTTTCATCATCTTGACATCTCCTGAAGTAACGACTTAAGTATACTTAAATTCATAAGTTAAAGTAAACTTAAATTCAGGCGTTGACCGCGAAGCTGGCAAGGGTGGTCAGCGTGCTTATGGGGCACATCCCTTGCCAGGGGTGAGAGGTGAAGCATGGAAAGTAGTTTAGTCACCAGCGTAGGTGCGTTGCTTCTCGGCGGCGGCGCAGCAGCTGTGTTCTGGAAACCGTTAATGGCGGGTATCGCCGCTATCGTCACCAGCAATCGTGCCGGTGGGGAGATCATCACCAGTTACAAAGAACAGGTGATGCTGCTCAAAGAAGGTCACGCCTTGATGCGCCAGGAAAACGATGAATTGCGCATCCGACATGACAAAAACCTGCGGCGTATCTCTTCGCTGGAAACCGATCTGCGGCTGATAAAAAACGCCCTGAGCATTTTGCTGGCCACCACGGAAGCCGAGCACAGCGATAAGTTTCGCAGCCAGGTTAACCAACTGATTACCACTCTGGAGGAGAGTCGTGATGATGCAGATAAACAGTGAGTACGTAGTGAAAAACCATCGGCGCCAACTGTTCTTCGGCGGCTTTTTGCTGATGTTGTCGTTGATGTGCGTGGCGATGACGGTGCTATTCCTGTTCGTCAGTAACAGCGCCAATCAGCGTGTTGAAGAGATTCGACAGCAATATCGAACCATATCGGAACGACGTGAAGCGCGCGTGGCGGAGCTTACCAGCCAGCTGGTGGCGCTGCAGAACAAGCTCGATGGCACCGTGAAGCACCCGGTCAGCAATCCGGCTGACAAAGGGAAACCGGCAGAAGGAGATAAGTCGCCACCTCAACCCAAGCGTTGAGGAGGGCATCATGCGAATTACCCCGTGGATTGCAGCCAGTCTTGCCCGACTGCGATCTTTATTCAGTAAGAAGGAGAGCATTATGAGCGATCAAACTGTCATCAATCCAACCAGCACCATCGCATCGTCACCAGCGGAAGATTTCGCCAACGAAGTCGCCACGCCCGTTGCTGCACCGACGACCGCCGTAGCACCTGAAGCGACGCCCGCCGTCGTCGCAGAAGCAGCACCTGAAGTTGCGCCCGCAGTGGTAGCGGCAGCGGCACCGGCTGAAGTACCACCGGCTATGGCACCCGACGCGATAACCGCTGCACCCGCGCAGGCGGCGGCCACTGCCGCGCCTGAGGCGGCAACGCCTGCGCCTGCCGAAGTTGCGCCGCCCAACGAACCGGACATCGCTGCTCCCGCTGCAGCCGATGCGCCGCCAGCCGCCACAACGGCGCAGAGCCACGACGGGACTCAGGCGTTCTCAGAAGGCGTGAAGGATTTCGTCAGAGCGTTTAGCTTTGTCGAGCAGGGCGTAATCAAACTGGGCGATGCCGCGAAGGATGAGCTGATTGATCTGGCGAGGAAGTATCTGTAATGCCTGACGACTCAGCATCGGGGGACCGGGATGTCCCCTGTTTACTAACAGGTTTTAGTCACTTCCGATTATTCCTAAGGCAGCTTCGATATTTTGCACTACCTTTAATCATTCAAGCGTTATTTAAATCGTCTTATTAAGCGAAAAGGAAGATAGCATGAGTGATACAGAAACTGTAAAAACCAAAACTGAATACTTGCGTGATGTCACCTCCCAGCTTAAAGAGATGCGCCACTACGCGCAGACCAACACTGAGACGCTATCTGCCCACTGGCTGGCGTTTGATGCGGGTGAGTATAAAGACACCGAATACGCGGGACGCTTCGACACCTTGCTGAACAAGCAGGGCAAGCTGCTGGATGACATTGATGAGGCGATTCAGGATCTCGAAATCGCCATCAACCATGCTGAGCAGGAAAGCTAAGCGCCTAGCGTACTGGTGGCCTAATCGGCCACCAGCCACATTTCTGCCTCATCGAACATCTCTTCAACAATCCGCGCAACTGTCGCTTTATCGTTCTTACTCATATCGGTATCTATCGCGTTACGCTCCATCGGTTTGACGCGCACCTCAATATCGGGAAAGACGCGCTGTACACGCTTTTCCAACTCCTGCAAAATCATCTCGCGTGCACCCGGTAATCCGGCCACGTTACGCTTATCGTAAATCAACTCCACAAACATCAGGGTCGTTCCATTCATTGGATCGGGTGCGATATAGTACTGTAAATAAAAACAGGGGTAAATATGCGCCAACTGGTTATCGATATCTTATTGAAAATGGCAAAAATGGATGTGGAAGCAAAAGAGCTGGTGGCGCAGGTAGAGGCGCAGTCGTTATTGATTGCCGCGCTGCTGATTCAGGCGAAAGAGAATAACTCGTTGACTATTTCCGATACGGTGCAGGAGGCGATTGTTACCGCTTCGCGCGCATCGCAGGAATTTTTACAGTCCGATGTTGATCTGCTGCTGACCCACGTCAATCGTCTGCTGGCGGTGGCAAGTTACATCGAAGTAAAAGGGATTGAGCGGGAAGGGTAAGAAAAAATATTACCTCTGGAAGTGGAAATCCAGCAACACTTCCAGAGGCGGTGCAACAGCACCATTCGTTCAAGGACAATCTACGACTGACGTCGTGATGAGTAAGTTATACAAGTTTTCTCAACTTGTACAACTTTTTCCTGAACATTTTGTGTGGTTGGCGATGTATCTTTGATGCCGTTTCAGTAAGTGGCCGATTACAACTCGTTTTTGATGCAGAACTCTTCCCACGTCATGCCTAAGGCTTCCGCGTGGGATTTCAGATACTTTTCAATGGCATCCGCGGCAACGGCTTTATCGGGTTCCGCCAGCTGAATGGAAAACAGCATGCCATCCAGCTTCTTCTGACGCAAAAAAGCGGCATAAATACGTTCTGCATGCCAGTCGCGTAACTGCGCTAATGACAGGTTCGCCTGGCGGGCATCGCTTTCGGTGAGTTCATCCAGTGCAGACTGGAAATCGGGGTGAGCGGCGAAAAACATCGTGCGCGCCTGAGCGTAATACTCTTCTGGGGTTTTCATTCGGTGTTCCTGCGTATCAACTTGCGCGCTAGTGTAACGCGCGCATGTGGCCTTGTCAGTTTCCGATCTTACAGAACATGGGCGTCGTAGCGGCGCAATTTATTGCGCGATAAAGCGCGCCGCTACGGTATGTGCAACTTGTGATCACAGCCTATCAATGCATCTGCTGATAAATCCGCGTCACATCTTGTTGGTTCTTTGCCAGCGTTTCATCCAGCGTCAGTTTACCGCTCAGCATATCCGCCAGATTCTGCCCGACGGCGTTACCCATCTGATCAAACCCGGGAATACTCACGTACTGCACGCCCTGATAAGGCACCGGATTGAGCGTCGGCTGCTCGACGGTGGCCGAATCAATCGCCGCACGCACCTGCGCGGCATACGGCGCCAGGCGCTGATAGCTCGCCTGCTGATACGTCGAATTGCGACTGCCCGGCGGCACCGCGCCCCAGCCGACGGTATCGGCCACTTGCTGGATATACTGTTTTGACGTCGCCCAGCTAATAAAGGCAATCGCCGCCTCGCGATTCGGCGTATTCGCCGGTACCGCCAGCGCCCACGACCACAACCAATTGGAGCCGTTGCGTGTAATACCGCCCGGCGCAGGCGCAAAGGCCAGCTTATCGGCGACTAATGAGATCTGCGGATTCACTAGCAAACCGGCTGCCACCGTACTGTCGATCCACATCGCGCATTTACCTTGCGCGGTCAGGCGCAGAATCTGGCCGAAACTGTTTTTCACCGTATCCGGCGGTCCATCCTGCTTCACCACCTGCAGATAATCACCCAGCGCCTCGCGCCACTCCGGCGAGTTGAGCGTCGGCTGCCAGGTTTCATCGAACCACTGCGCACCATAGGCATTCGCCATGGTGGTCATGAACGCCACGTTATCGCCCCAACCAGGCTGGCCGCGCAGGCACAAACCGTAAATCCCTTTTTGCGGGTCAGTCAGTTTGGCGGCGAAGTTTTTGATATCGGTCCAGTCGGGATTGTCGGGCATGGTTAACCCTTGCTGCGCAAACAGATCTTTGCGGTAGTAGGTCATGCTGCTTTCGCCGTAGAACGGCAGGGCGTAGAGTGTCTGCTGGAACGACAGTGCTTTGCGCACTGGCGCGATGAGATCATCGCTGTCGTAATCGGCGGGCAGCTTATTAAGCGGCGCCAGCCAGCCTTTTTCACCCCACAGCGGCGCTTCATAGGTGCCAACGGTGATGACATCGAACTGTGCCTGGCCGCTGTTCATCGCCGACAACACCGCCTGACGCAGCGCGCCATCGTCCATCACATGCCATTGCAGTTTAACGTCAGGATGCTCCTGTTCGTAGCGCGTGGCGAGCTGCTGCATGATGGTCATATCGCCGTTGGCGATGGTGGCGATATTCAGCGTGGTCGCCGCGTGGCTCAGTAGCGGCAACGCCGCCAATAGCGCGAGAAGTTTACGCATCATCTCGCTCCTTAGCGCTGTTGCAGGCGGAAGAAGGCCATCTTCTCCACCAGCAATCCGGCATGTTCGCTAACGGTCTGGCTGGCGGCGCTGGCTTCCTGCACCAGCGAGGCGTTCTGCTGCGTCGCGCCATCCATCTGAATCACTGCGGTGTTGACCTGCTCAATGCCGCTGGATTGCTGGCGGCTGGCCACGGCAATTTCACCGACAATGTCCACCACGCGCGCTACACCCTGATTGATGTCATTGAGCATTGCGCCGGAACGCTGCACCAGCGCACTGCCGGCTTCCACTTTACCCACGCTGGCATCGATTAACGCTTTGATCTCGTGGGCGGCCCCGGCGGACCGCTGCGCCAGCTGACGCACTTCGGACGCCACCACGGCAAAGCCGCGTCCCTGTTCACCGGCGCGTGCCGCTTCAACCGCTGCGTTGAGCGCCAGCAGGTTGGTCTGGAAGGCGATCTCATCGATCACCCGGTTGATATCCGCGATGCGCTTGCTGGAAGATTCGATCTCCTCCATAGCGCTGACCGCATCGCGCAGCACGCTGCTGCCACGTTCGGCCTGATGACGCACGTCGGTGGCCAGTTCGTTGGCCTGTGCAGCGTTATCGGCGTTGTGTTTCACCGTGGCGGTCATCTGCTCCATGCTGGCGGCGGTCTGTTCCAGCGAGCTGGCCTGCGAATGGGTGCGTTCAGAGAGATCGTCATTGCCATCGGCCATCTGACGCGCCGCATCACTCAGCGCAGTGGCGCTTTCGCCCACGTCGCGCACGATCTCCGCCAGACGTACATCCATGCGCAGCAGCGAATGCATCAGTTCGCCCATCTCATCGCGTGAAACGCTGCCAATATCGTGGTTCAGTTCACCGGCCGCAATCGATTCGGCCAGCTCGCGCGCCTGAGCAATCGAGCGGTTGATCGAGCGGATCAGCAGCCAGCCGAACACCAGCGCCACGCTCAGCCCGACCAGCAAAATGATAATCAGGCTGTTACGCGCCAGCTGGTAATCGCTATTGCTCTGCTGATAGGTGAGTTCCGCATGCTGGCGCATTAACGCATCAAGCTGATCGATGTCCTGTTGCAGCAGCTGACTGCCGCTGCGCAGGCGGGTTTCAATCACCACCAGCGCGCCGGACGGGTTGCCGCCCTTCAGCAGTTCACCGGCATCTTTCAGCGCGGTTTGCCAGCCATCGAGATGGCTGATGAATTGCTGGCTAAGCGGTTTGGTTTGCGCATCAAACGACAGCTGCTGCCAGGTTTGGCGGTCTTTGGCAATCTGCTCGCCGTACTGCGCGATGCGCGCCAGACGTTTCTCCACTTCGCTGCTGTCGGTCCAGTAGCGCAGGGCATCGAACAGGGTCGCGGATTGTTCCTGCACCATGCGGTACAGGCGGGATGAATACTGCAGCGGTAACAGCTCATTCTGGTAGGCGTTTTGCGCCCGTTGATCGGCGGCGCGCAGGCCGATGATTCCCCAGATGGCGGCAACAATCAGTAAAATGCACAGCAGGCCAACAATCGATGTCAGACGCGCGCGAAGGGTCAATCGCATAACGGGATTCTCCGTAACGAAGGTGAGTGTGTAATCGGTCATTATTGTTTTTACAGGCACTTTTAACTCCAGAAGAGTTATCGGCGCAGAAGTGAGCAGCTTGAGGAAAATCATGTGGCGCGCAGCAGATACCTTGCGCAACCCGCGGGAAAAATTATAACGTAGCCGCCATTGATGCGAGTGTAGGGACCGAGAATGAAAAAGTGGATGATAGTGGCCGCGCTGGCGCTGAGTGGCTGTGCGCAGATCAGCAATTATGACCAGGCGGTGAAAACCCCGGCGCCGCTGGAGCTGCAGGGCAACTGGCAAACCGTAGGGCCGCAAAGCAAGCTGATCAGCAAGCAAGCGATGGGCAGCCTGATTATTGGTGCCGAGGGCGACACGCTGGATTGCCGTCAGTGGCAGCGCGTGATTGCCAAACCCGGCAAATTAACGCGTCTGGGCGATGACTGGGTTAACGTGACGCGTCAGGTGCGCGTGATGCCGCTGGTGCTAGAGAACGGTGAGCTGCGTTACGATGGATTGAGACTGCGTAAAGTGGATCGCCCAACCGTTGAGTGCCAGCAGGCGCTGGAAGAAGTGGCGAAGCGTCCGAATGAGGCGGTGATTCAGAATATCGAGCCAGAGATTATGCGTCCGGTTTCGACGGCGACGCAGAAGTAGCTTTCCCTCACCCTAACCCTCTCCCAGTGGGAGAGGGAACCGATCGAGCCCATCAGGTATATTGCAGCATCTCCCTCTCCCTGTGGGAGAGGGCCGGGGTGAGGGCATCAGCGCGCAGAGTCCTAAATCTAACTCTGCGGCAAATACACGCTACCTTGCTTACCATACGCGCTCATCACCGATTTCTGCATCGATGACTGGCCCACCAGCTGAGTCAATTCGTCCATACGCAACTGCAACAGACGTTTCACTTCGCTCTCATTATCGAGAATATGGCGTAACACCGGACGCAGCTGCTCTTGCAGCTGGCGCGACGGTGCGGCGGCTGCGGTTGTTTGCGCCAGTCTTTGCACCGCACTGACATAGTCCACTTCCTTGGTGATCAAATCATCCCATTCGCCGTCTGCTGCCAAACGCAGCATTCCGTGGCTGAGGTCGAGTAACTGTTGGTAAACGGTAATCAGTGGCGGTGCAATATTCATTAAACGGCGTCCTGAAGGTGTTGAGGTTGTACGACTTCTTTCCAGGCATCAGCGATATTGCGCAGAAGACCTTCAACTTCTTCGAGGGCTTCGACATCATTTCGCAGATTAGCCTGAACCAGACGGCGAACCATGTAGGAGTAGAGTCCTAACAGGTTATCGGTCAGGTCATCGCCTGATTGCTCATCGAGGCCCTGCTTAAGTCCGCCCTCGATAATATTAATGGCCTTGGAAATCGAGTTACCTTTTCCCTGGATATTGTTGTCCTGCATAAACAGGCGGGCGCGGACCAGTGCGCTGATCGCACCGTCAAACAGCAGCGTAACCAGCTGTTGTTGATTGGCGCTCATCACTGAGCTCTCCACCCCGATTTTTGCGTAGGCTTGTGTGCCTGTAGCGCTGTACATGGTCACTCCTTACTATTTAGAACTGCTGCTCGAAGTCATGCTATCGAACTGCTGTGTCAGGTAATCGCTGGTGCTGTTCAGCGAGCTCATGGTGACGTCGAGTTGCGTGAACTGCGTCTTATAACGCGCAATCAGGGCGTTTATACGCGTGTTCATGTTGTTGTACTGCTCAGTCAGGTTATTCAGCGTCTTGCTGACGCCATCTTTCGCTGACTGAATGCTGCCGGTTGATGAGAGCCAACTGGTCAGGTTAGTCGCCAGTTTGGTGGTGATACCGGTAGTTTTACCGTCACCCACAATCATCTCTTTCACGCCCGCCGGATCTTTGGTCAGCTCGGTTTTCAGCTTGTCGGAATCCAGCGACAACTCACCGGTGGTTGGGTCGGTGGTGATACCGATTTGCGCCAGCGTTTTGTAGGTTGAAGAGCTGGCCGTGTTGGTAAGCAAACTTTTAATCTGGGTTTGAATGCCGCGCAGCGTGCTGTCGCCCACCAGCGCACCGTTGCTGGAGTCTTGTGTATCTGAGCCGACATCCACAGCGGTGTATTTGGTCAGGCTGGTGAACTGATCCAGCAGATTGTTGTAAGCATCCACAAAGTTGGAAATCGCGGTGGAAGCTTTAGAGGTATCTTGCGTGATGGTCAACGTCTGATTACCGCTGGTGACATCATTCAGATTCAGCGTAATCCCTTCCAGCGCATCGCTAATGGTGTTGGTGCTGCTGGTGATGGCGACGTTATTTACCGTTAACTCGGCATCTTGCGCGGCGACGCTGACGTCCAGCGGGTTGTCGGCATCGGTTTTAGTTGAATCAAAGCCGACAATGCCTTGCAGCGTGTCATCGCCAGTCACGGTAACGGAAGAAACCGCATTGGCCTCTCCGGTTTTCGACGCGGTTAGCGACAGACGATAAGCGCCATCACCGGTTTTGATAATGCTTGCGCTGACACCTGCATTGGCACCGTTAATCGCGTCACGCATGCCGGTTAGTGAGGTTTGTGCACTGGTCAGCGTAATGTCTTTACTGGTGCCGTCGGCCAGTTTGATCGACAGCGTGCGGCTGGCATCGGAGCTGCCCAGCGCAGTGGTGTTGCTGGTCTGTACGCCCGAAGTTAGCGTCTGTGCCTGTGCCAGTTGCGTCACGCTAATGCTGTATTTACCGGCAATGGTACTGCCAGACGTGGTGGCGCTGAACGCAGTGGTGCTGCTGGCTGCGCTGGTTGCGGTGAACAAATCAGCGCTGTTTAATGCCGTGTTGGCGGTTTGGAAGGTGGTTAACGCGCTCGACAAGGTGCCGTAAGCGCTCAGCTTCGCGGTATAAGCCGTCTGCTGATTAGAGATAGGCGTTAAAGACGCTTTCTCAGCCGTACTCAAGTTATCCAGGATGGTACTTAAATCGAGGCCTGAACCGATACCGAGGGTAGAAATGGTGGTCATGTTGTTTCCTTTCTATGTCGACACGGAGAATCAATACCGCGGGTTATCGGCTCTTTATGGGCAAAGTTTAGAATTATTTACCGGCGGGTAATAAAGCGAATAGCGTATATAGAGAAGGGTATTTCGGACGCTAGAAAAAAGATCAGGTTGGCCTAAAGAACACTGCGGGCAGGGCGATAAAGATAAACGTGACAGGTTGAAGGGAAAAATTTTCACCTGGTCCTAAAAAAAATCTAAAGGTTGTTTAAGGGCAGACGATAACAACATTGACGGCGCTGAAGCCGGCGGGTTGAAGCCCACACCTTAACCGAAAGACTTGATTAACAGGAAAATTATCATGGCCCAAGTCATTAATACCAACAGCCTCTCGCTGATCACTCAGAATAACATCAACAAGAACCAGTCTGCTCTGTCTACTTCTATCGAGCGTCTGTCTTCTGGTCTTCGTATTAACAGCGCTAAAGATGACGCAGCGGGCCAGGCCATTGCTAACCGCTTCCAGTCTAACATCACCGGCCTGACTCAGGCGGCGCGTAACGCCAACGACGGTATCTCTGCTGCGCAGACCACTGAAGGCGCGCTGTCAGAAATCAACAACAACTTACAACGTGTTCGTGAACTGACCGTTCAGTCTCAGAACGGCACCAACAGCCAGTCTGATCTGGACTCAATTCAGGACGAAATCAAATCACGTCTGGACGAAATTGACCGCGTATCGGGTCAGACTCAGTTCAACGGCGTGAACGTACTGTCTAAAGACGGCTCCCTGAAAATTCAGGTTGGCGCGAACGATGGCCAGACCATCTCTATCGACCTGAAGAAGATTGACTCTTCTACTCTGGGTCTGAACGGCTTCAACGTGAATGGCACCGGCACTGTTAACAACAAATCTGCGACTATCAGCGATTTGACTGCGCAAAAAGCTGTTGATAATGGTGATGGTACTTACAAAGTAACAACTAATAACTCTGCTCTGACCGCATCTCAAGCATTAGATAAGCTGAGCGATGGTGACACTGTAGATGTTCAAACCTACGCTGGCGGTACTAGCTCAACTGTTAGCTATAAGTTTAATGCAGCATCTGGCAACTTTAGCTATAACAACAAATCTAATGACACTTCTGCAAAAGCAGGCGATTTAGCTGATACCTTGCTGCCAGCAGCAGGCCAGACAAAAACCGGCACATATAAAGCTGCTTCTGGCGACGTTAACTTCACAGTTGATGCTACAGGTAACCTGACTATCGGTGGACAGCAGGCATATCTGACTGATGATGGCAACCTGACTACAAACAACTCAGGTTCTGCATCAGCTAAAGCCTCATTGAACTCACTGTTCACTAAAGCTGCTGATGGTAAATCCCTAGGTAACAACGGTACAGCTTCAGTTACTCTGGATAGCACCACTTATAACTTCAAAAACGCCGCTGATGTTACCGATGCTACTGCCGTTACTGCAGCTGAAGGCGTAACTTACACTGCGACCGCTTCAAAAGATGTTGTATTGGCTCAGGTTCAGTCTGCTAAACAAGCAGCTGGCGCTGCCGCCGCTGATGGTGACACCGTTGCTACCATTAACTACAACTCTGGTGTGATGACTGGTTCAGCCACCTTTGCTAATGGTAAAGGTACTGCAGATGGTGAAGCTGCTGATGCTGCAACTATTGCAACCGCTAAAGCTGTTTATGTTGACGGTAATAACGCTCTGACTTCAACCAAGTCTTATGACACTAATTATTCAGTGAATGCTGATACTGGTGCAGTCAAAGTGGTATCTGGAACAGGTGTTGGTAAATTTGCAGCAACGGCTGGAGCTGATGTTTATGTTAGCAGCGCTGGTAAACTGACCACCGACACCACCAGCGCCGGTTCTGCAACTACCGATCCACTGGCCGCTCTGGACTCAGCTATCAGCAGCATCGATAAGTTCCGTTCAAGCTTGGGTGCGATTCAGAACCGTCTGGATTCAGCGGTAACTAACCTGAACAACACCACCACTAACCTGTCTGAAGCACAGTCTCGTATTCAGGATGCTGACTACGCAACTGAAGTTTCAAACATGTCTAAGGCACAGATAATCCAGCAGGCGGGTAACTCAGTGTTGGCGAAAGCTAACCAGGTTCCACAGCAGGTTCTGTCTCTGCTGCAGGGCTAATCGCTCTAAGCTCCTTGCTTATCAAACCCCGCTTCGGCGGGGTTTTTTTTGGAGAGAATACAATGACTAAACTTCTGATCCCACATGTTGGTGAATTACTCACTTTTAAGGAGATTGATGATAAGTATCGTCAGGATATTAAGGACCAAACGGGCTTGCAGAATAGCGGGTTTCTCAGGCCCAACGGCAGACACAAATTACCTCGTGCCATTTTCGCGGAAGCTTCGCTGAACGGTGACATTGATGAACTGTTATTTGTTGGTGATGGTAAAGGTAACTATAGAACGAACTTTGTAAATCTTCTCACTAACAAAAAGAGTATTTGGGTTTTTCGCCGAACAAATTCACGGCAAAATAAATGGCGGGTTGCTGGCGAAGCCAGAGTGGAAGCATTATTAAAACCCGATGATGGTGAATTAAAGAAACTCTTAAAGAAAATAGGCCATAAGTTGATCGAACAAGATCAAGGCTGGCAGCTTATAAATGCGCAGGGCGAACCGCAGTTTAGTGCCGCCCGAGATTTCACTTATGCAGTGAAACTTATCTATAACCAACAGGTTGAAATGCCTGAAGAGGGGGATAGTGAGGATATTGGCAGACGGATTGAGCGTGAAGTTTTGGTAAGAATGGATCAGCAAAAGCTTCGGAACACATTACTCAACTATTATCCAGGCTGTGTGGTCACTGGGTTACCCCATAATAAACAAGCAGCCTCCTGGCTTGAAGCTGCGCACATCGTAGATGATAAAAATAACGACAAACATTTCCGTCACAATGGTCTGGACAATGGCTTGCTGCTGCGCAGTGATCTGCACCGCTTATTTGATGCAAAAATTCTCACCATTAATCCTGACAATGGTACGGTTGAACTGTTAACCCATGATGCCGCATTACTGAAAACATATAAAAAAATTAACGGTAGAATCTGTAAAAATTGGGATGAAATTAAATGTTTCGCCAAAATACCGTTTTTGAAGCGACACTATCTCGCTTGTCATGATA
The DNA here is from genome assembly GCF_054903455.1 of Pantoea sp. y20. Classification (NCBI taxonomy): domain Bacteria; kingdom Pseudomonadati; phylum Pseudomonadota; class Gammaproteobacteria; order Enterobacterales; family Erwiniaceae; genus Pantoea; species Pantoea sp. y20. Next base: position 2,541,258 of record NZ_CM142816.1, on the reverse strand, counting down.
AATTTAAGAATTTGAGTTAAAGTTCATCCTTCTTTACTTGATAACTGTATATAAATAATATGCAGCTATAGTTGTTTTAAATAACTGTCACAGGACGTGATGTATGCGCATTCTTATTTTCGTAGTTCTGCTGTTGTCCGGTTGTGCCGCACCTAAACATCCACGTAATCATGTTAACGTTCCGCCGCCGCCAGTGGTGACCGATCTCCACAGCTATATCGTCGGAATCAACTATGCCATCACGACGCAGTTATTTGATGCCGATACCTACGCAGGCAAAACCTGTGATGTGCGACTTGATTTAGACGAGAAAGGACAACTGACGGGCTTGCATGTTCTAACCGGCGATCCCAGCTTATGCACGGCTGCCTCGGATGCCGTCAGAAATGCCAAATTACCGGCACCGCCGTCGCAAGAGATAAACAAGATGCTCATGCATCCGGTATTACATTTCGCGCCAGAGAAATAATCGGTCGTCATTTATGGTGATGCTGCCTACCGTGCGTCCGTTTGCACAAAGCCAAGTGCCGCGACAATTCCCAGCAGCATCCCAACGAGAAAGAGCTCACAGCACGCGGGTTGCTGAGCCCGTCGACCAAGCGGTTCTCTGCTTTTGGGCGCAACGCTCAAGTACGCAAAGAAGGGGGCAACGAATTGCGTGACCCAAACCCGCCACCGCCACCCATTCCCCTTGAAGCTTCCCCCGCTTATCGCTAAGGTAAGCGCGTTTTTTCACCGCCAGGAAACCTCATGACCACCATCGCGCTCATCGACGACCATGTGATCGTCCGTTCGGGTTTTGCCCAATTGCTGGGGCTGGAACCGGATTTCCAGGTTGTTGCCGAATGCGGTTCCGGGCGGGAAGCGCTCAATATGCTGCCGGGGCGCGGCGTGCAGGTGTGCATCTGCGATATCTCGATGCCGGATATTTCCGGGCTCGAGTTATTGAGCCAATTGCCGAAAGGCATGGCGACCATCATGCTATCGGTGCACGACAGTCCGGCGCTGGTGGAGCAGGCGCTGAATGCGGGCGCGCGCGGATTCCTCTCTAAACGTTGCAGCCCCGATGAACTGATCGCCGCGGTGCATACCGTGGCCAAAGGCGGCTGCTATCTGACGCCCGATATTGCTATGAAGCTCGCCTCCGGACGTCAGGACCCGCTCACCAAACGCGAACGCCAGGTGGCGGAGAAACTGGCGCAAGGTTTAGCGGTAAAAGAGATCGCGGCCGAACTGGGTCTGTCGCCGAAAACCGTTCACGTTCATCGCGCCAATTTGCTGGAAAAGCTCAACGTCAGTAATGACGTTGAACTGGCACGCCGCATGTTTGATGGCTGGTAATGCAGCCACTCTTTTCGCGGCTGATCGCCGTCATCGCCAGTTTTTGTATCTTCTCTGCCTCGTGGTTTTGCCTGTGGAGCATCAGCCTGCATCTGGCGGATCGCCCTGAGCTGGCGGTGTTGCTGTTTCCCTTTGGCCTGCGCCTTGGCCTGATGTTGCAATGCCCGCGCGCCTACTGGCCGGTGCTGCTCGGTGCCGAGGGATTGCTACTTTATTGGCTGTCGCGCGAAGTGGCGCTGGCGCATCTACCGCTGCTGATGCTGGGCAGCGTGCTGACGCTGCTGCCGGTGGCGCTGATCTCCCGTTATCGTCATCAACGCGACTGGCACACCTTGCTGTGGCAGGGCGGTGCGATGGTGTGCGCGGCGCTGCTGCAGGCATTGCCGTGGATCGCTGAACCCGCCGCGCTGAATGCGGTGCTGCTCACGCTCACCGGCGCGCTGACCGTGGCACCAACCTGTTTGGTGATCTGGCATTACCTCACCAGCACGCGCTGGCAGCCGCTCGGCCCGTCGCTGGTCGGTCAGCCGGTTAACTGGCGCGTGCGCCATCTGTTTGGTTATGTGCTGCTGTTTATGGTCAGCCTGTGGTTGCAGCTGGGTCTGCCCGCAGAGCTGTCGCGCTTCACACCGTTTTGTCTGGCATTGCCGATTATTGCGCTGGCGTGGCATTACGGCTGGCAGGGCGCGCTGATTGCCACACTGATGAACGCCATCGCGCTGATCGCCAGCCAGACCTGGCACGATCACGCGGTTGATCTGCTGCTCTCCCTGCTGGCGCAAAGCCTGACCGGGCTGCTGCTCGGTGCGGGGATTCAGCGTTTACGTGAACTCAACCAGTCGCTGCAAACCGAGTTGGTGCGCAATCGCCGTCTGACGGAGCGCCTGCTGGAGACCGAAGAGAGCGTCAGACGCGAAGTGGCGCGCGAGCTGCACGATGATATCGGCCAAACCATCACCGCGATTCGTACCCAAGCCGGGATCATGCAGCGCATCAGCCCGGAAAGTGGCGTGAAGCAGAGCGGCATGTTGATTGAGCAGCTGTCGCTGGGCATTTACGATTCGGTGCGCCGTTTGCTGGGACGCTTGCGTCCGCGCCAGTTGGACGATCTTTCGCTCGAGCAGGCAATCCGTTCGCTGATGCGGGAAATGGAGCTGGAAGGGCACGGCATTATCAGCCATCTCGACTGGCAGATTGATGAAGCGCGACTGAGTGAAGCGCAGCGCGTCACGCTGTTTCGCGTTTGTCAGGAAGGACTCAATAACGTGGTGAAACACGCCAGCGCCCGTGCGGTGACGCTGCAAGGCACATTGCAGGACGAGCGGTTGCAGCTGGTAATCGAAGACGACGGCTGCGGCTTACCGCTGGGTTCCCCGCAGCACGGTTTTGGCCTTGCCGGCATGCGCGAACGCGTGACGGCACTCGGCGGCTCGCTGGGGATCTCCTGCACCCACGGCACGCGCGTTAGCGTCACGTTACCGCTGCGCAAGGGATAACCAATATGATGTTCAGATTTCTCAAAGCGCCCGCCAGCGCGGAGCCGATCAGCGATAAAGCGGCCATTGATGCACGCTATCGCTACTGGCGTCGCCATATCATGATCACCATCTGGCTCGGCTATGCGCTGTTCTATTTCACCCGTAAAAGCTTCAACGCCGCGTCGCCGGAAATTCTGGCGGCGGGCGTGATGACGCGCACCGACATCGGCCTGCTGGCGACGCTGTTTTACATCACTTACGGCCTGTCGAAGTTTTTCTCTGGCATCGTCAGCGACCGCTCTAACGCGCGCTACTTCATGGGCATCGGGCTGATAGCGACAGGCGTGGTGAATATTCTGTTTGGCTTCTCCACATCGCTGTGGGCTTTCGCCGTGTTGTGGGTGTTAAATGCCTTTTTCCAGGGATGGGGATCGCCGGTCTGTGCGCGTCTGCTGACCAGCTGGTTTTCCCGCACTGAACGCGGCGGCTGGTGGGCGCTGTGGAACACAGCACAAAACGTTGGCGGTGCGCTGATCCCGATGATCGTCGGTACCGCCGCGCTGCACTATGGCTGGCGCGCTGGCATGATGATCGCGGGCGGACTGGCGATCGTCGCCGGTATTTTTCTCTGCTGGCGCCTGCGCGATCGCCCGCAAACCGTGGGTTTACCGCCGGTCGGTGACTGGCGCCACGATGCGCTGGAGATCGCCCAGCAGCAAGAGGGCGCAGGGCTGACTCACAAACAGATCCTTGCCAAATATGTGCTGCTCAACCCTTACATCTGGCTGCTGTCGCTGTGTTACGTGCTGGTTTACGTGGTGCGTGCCGCGATTAACGACTGGGGCAATCTCTATATGTCCGAGACGCTGGGCGTCAATCTGGTGACGGCCAACTCGGCGGTGACCATGTTTGAACTCGGTGGCTTTGGCGGTGCGTTAGTGGCGGGATGGGGATCGGATAAATTGTTCAACGGCAATCGCGGGCCGATGAACCTGATCTTTGCCGCCGGCATTTTGCTGTCAGTGGGATCGCTGTGGCTGATGCCCTTTGCCAGCTACGTGATGCAGGCTGCGTGTTTCTTTACCATCGGCTTTTTTGTCTTCGGCCCGCAGATGTTGATTGGCATGGCGGCGGCGGAGTGTTCGCACAAAGACGCGGCAGGCGCGGCGACCGGATTTGTTGGCCTGTTTGCCTATCTGGGCGCATCGCTCTCCGGCTGGCCGCTGGCGCGGGTAATCGATGTCTGGCACTGGAACGGTTTCTTTGCGGTCATCGCCTGCGCGGCGGGCATTTCGGCCTTGCTGCTGCTGCCGTTCCTGCATGCTCAAACGCCGCGCCAGCGCGAGGAAGTGTGATGCATCCCCGCTTTTTACCCTTACATCGACAAAACTAAGAAATTTTCCCGGTTGCGCCGGGCGGTTGTCTCAGGCCGAAACCGCTGCTGATTTTTACAATGCCTGCCATCACGCAGGTCATTAATCAGGAGCACTCCATGCTGGCTTTCTTAAATCAGGTGCGCAAGCCGACCCTGAATTTGTCGCTCGAAGAGCGGCGCAAGATGTGGTTCAAACCCTTTATGCAGTCCTATCTGGTGGTCTTTATCGGCTACCTGACCATGTATCTGATCCGCAAAAATTTCAACATTGCGCAGAACGACATGATCACCACCTACGGACTCAGCATGACGCAGCTGGGGATGATTGGGCTCGGCTTCTCCATTACGTACGGCGTCGGTAAAACGCTGGTCTCCTATTACGCCGATGGGAAAAATACCAAGCAGTTCCTGCCGTTTATGCTGATCCTCTCGGCCATCTGCATGCTGGGCTTCAGCGCCAGCATGGGCGCGGGCTCGGTGAGTTTGTTCCTGATGATCGCGTTTTATGCGCTGAGCGGCTTCTTCCAAAGTACCGGCGGATCCTGTAGCTACTCCACCATCACCAAATGGACGCCGCGGCGTAAACGCGGCAGCTATCTGGGGATGTGGAATATTTCGCACAACCTGGGCGGCGCAGGTGCGGCAGGTGTGGCGCTGTTTGGTGCCAATTACCTGTTCGATGGGCACGTGGTCGGCATGTTTGTGTTCCCGTCACTGATCGCGCTGGTGGTCGGTTTTATCGGTCTGCGCTACGGCAGCGATTCACCCGAATCTTACGGTCTGGGTAAAGCCGAGGAACTGTTTGGCGAAGAGATCAGTGAAGAGGACAAAGAGACCGAAGATCAGGCGATGACCAAATGGCAGATCTTTGTCGAGTACGTGCTGAAAAACAAAGTGATTTGGCTGCTGTGCTTCGCCAACATCTTCCTGTACGTGGTGCGCATTGGTATCGATCAGTGGTCGACGGTGTATGCCTTCCAGGAGTTAAAACTGTCAAAAGAGGTGGCGATTCAGGGCTTCACGCTGTTTGAAGTCGGGGCGTTAGTCGGCACGCTGCTGTGGGGCTGGTTGTCGGATCTGGCGAATGGTCGTCGTGCGCTGGTGGCATGCGTGGCGCTGGCGTTGATTATCGCCACGCTTGGTATCTATCAACATGCCAGCAATCAGTATGTTTATCTGGCGTCGCTGTTTGCCTTGGGCTTCCTGGTGTTTGGTCCGCAGTTGTTAATTGGCGTTGCCGCTGTCGGCTTTGTGCCGAAAAAAGCCATTGGCGCCGCCGATGGCATCAAAGGCACCTTTGCTTACCTGATTGGTGACAGCTTCGCCAAGTTAGGCTTGGGAATGATCGCCGATGGCACGCCCATCTTTGGCTTAACCGGTTGGGCCGGGACCTTTGCGGCGCTGGATGCCGCCGCGATCGGCTGTATCGCCTTAATGGCGATGGTGGCGGTGTTTGAAGAGCGTAAGATTCGCCGTGAAAAGCGTCTGCAACGGTTGAAAGCAGCATGATGTCTAGCCCCGGTTTTCACCGGGGCTTTTTCGGGCGATAAATCCTGCTGACCTAAAACAAATTCATACGCAGGGGAATGGACGATTTTAGCTGCTGCACTACTTCCTCAGAAAAGTAACCACCTTGTTACAGTCCTCGCGCAGATTGCCGATAACTCCCCTCAGAATCATTCCAATTTTTGAACCACATTTTTCCGTTTCTGGGGTGTCTATGCGCTTCAATTATGACTTGTTACCGGGTGAGCTACTGACCTTCGAAGAGATTGCCCTGCGCTACACGCAGCAGCATCCCGACGAGAAAGAGCTTACCGCACGCGGGTTGCTGAGCCCATCGACCAGCTTTCGCAATTTGGTGATCCGCGCGCTGTTCGCGCAGGAGGAGATCAACAGCCCGATCGAGGATCTGCTGTTTGTCTCGGACGACAACGAGCGCAAAAATTATCTGCGTCGCTTTGAGCACTACCTGAAAAACCAGCAGGCGTTTCTCTACTTCCGGCGCAACGACGAAGCGCGCAAAGAAGGGCGCTGGAAAGTGGTCGGCGAAACCCAGGTGTTCGCCATGCTCGATCCCAATTCAGCAGCGGCACAGAATCTGCTCAACAGCCGGGGCTTTAAGCTGGTGCTGATGCGGCAGACCGAAGAGGATGAGTATTGGCAGCTGTTCGATGCGCAGGCGCATCCGTGCTTCCCGCTGTCGCGCAAAATCCAGTTTCTGGTGGTGTTGAGCACGCCGCAATACAAAGTGCCGAGCGGCGTGATGCCCGGCACAGAAGTCGGACGCCGCGTAAAAGCTAAAGTGCTGCAGCGCTCCAGCCAGGCGGAGTTTACCTCGGCGGTAAAAGCGCGCTACGGCGCCTGCATTATCACCGGCACGCAGCTAACCGAACGTCACAGCTGGCCGTGGGTGGAAGCCTGCTACATCGACACGCAAGAGAACGAAGAGGGCTTTCTGGCGGATAACAGCGCCGATAACGGCTTATTCCTGCGCAGCGACCTGCAGCGGCTGTTTATCAACAAAATGATAAGCATCAACGCGGAAACCGGTCAGGTGCTGTTTAATCCTGCGCTGGAAACTGAAGCGTTGATTACCCCTTTTTATCAGGCACTTGAGGGCAAAGTTTGCGCATTATGGGACGCGGTGCCGCCTGGCACGCGGGAAAGACTGCGTAATTTGCGCTAACGCCCGCGCGGATGGCGGTGCGATCCACCGCCATCCATAACAAATTTGAAATAACCTCGCTTTTGCCCGCCTATTCTGCCAATCAAAACCCCTACAGAATTGGATAATCATGCCGATAACTTTACTAACGCAGGGTAGTCAACGTGAACGATCTCTATACCGCCGATGGCGTGATGGATAAACATTCGCTCTGGCAGCGCTACGTTCCTCTGGTGCGGCATGAAGCGCTGCGCCTGCAGGTTCGTTTGCCAGCCAGCGTTGAGCTTGACGATCTGCTGCAGGCCGGTGGCATTGGCTTATTAAATGCCGTGGAGCGCTACGATGCGCTACAGGGCACCGCCTTTACTACCTACGCCGTGCAGCGTATCCGGGGAGCAATGCTGGATGAGCTGCGCAGTCGCGACTGGGCACCACGCAGCGTACGCAGAAATGCGCGCGAAGTGGCAGGTGCCATGCATCAGGTAGAACAAGCGTTGGGGCGCTCGGCTACTGAGCAGGAAGTGGCTGAGCGACTGAATGTTTCGCTGGAGGAGTATCGGCAGATTCTGCTCGATACCAACAACAGCCAACTCTTTTCCTACGACGAGTATCGGGAAGAACATGGCGACAGTGCGGAGCTGGTGACGGAGGGGCATGAGGAAGCCAACCCGCTTCATCAGTTGTTGGAAGGAAACCTACGTGACCGCGTGATTGAAGCGATTGAGGCCTTGCCTGAACGTGAAAAACTCGTGCTCACACTGTACTACCAGGAAGAACTGAACCTGAAGGAGATTGGCGCGGTGCTGGAAGTGGGGGAATCCCGCGTCAGTCAACTGCACAGTCAGGCGATCAAACGCCTGCGTGCCCGATTATCGGGGGCGCGCTAACAGTCTCAGTTCCTGGCGATCGAAAAAAACAATAAAACCGGGGACTCAGCAATGGGAGCCAAAGTTAAAGCCAGACCGTTAAGTCGCTATCTTAAAGACTATAAGCACAGCCAAAGCAATTGTTCACACTGTGGCAAAGTTTTAGATCGTATGGCGTTAGTCTTTCGCGGCCAGATCATCAATAAAGAGGCCATCGCACGCATGGACCAAATGATTGACGATCAGGTGTGGATGAAACTCCAGCCAGAATTGACCGCCTTGTGTCGTTTCTGCAGCGATATATTTTGTAATACCCATCCGAATTACTTCGACATTATGGCGTTTAAGCAATACCTGTTTGAGCAGACCGAGATGAGCCACAGTACCATACGTGAGTATGTAGTCCGTTTGCGTCGGCTTGATGACATGCTGAAGGCGAAAAATTTCCCGGCCGATCGTTTACGGGGCAATAGCTGGCATGAATGTCTGGAGAACGATCTGCCTGATGCGGGCAATAACAATTACCGCATCGCACTGCGCAAATATGACCAGTTTTTAGGCTGGCAGCAGGGCTGAGGGAGATCCCACCCTTGTTGTTGTCGAGCATGACAGCAACAAGGGCAGCACGCGGTGAATTCCGGGTGCGACTTTTCTCATCTTCTGCAACACTGTATGGATAACTGCACATTGCCCGAATGGAGGCTGCATTGTCCTTACATCTTCTGCACCAGTTCCCCCGTCTTGAATTACTCGGTGCGCCTACGCCGCTTGAGCATTTGCCCCGGCTTTCTGACTATCTTGGTCGCGATATCTTTATTAAGCGCGATGACTTCACGCCGGTGGCCCTCGGCGGTAACAAACTGCGTAAACTCGAATTCCTGGCTGCGGATGCGCTGCGCGAAGGCGCGGATGTGCTGCTGACGGCGGGCGCCATTCAGTCTAACCATGTGCGTCAAACCGCCGCCGTGGCGGCGAAGCTCGGCCTGAAGTGCGTGGCGCTGCTGGAAAACCCGATTGGCACCACGTCAGAAAACTACCTCAGCAACGGCAATCGCCTGATGCTTGATTTGATGGATGTGGAAATCGTCATGGTTGATGCGCTGCACAATCCCACTGAACAGCTGGCCGCTCAGGCCGAACACCTCGAAGCGCAGGGATTCCGCCCGTATATTGTGCCGGTCGGCGGTTCCAATGCGCTCGGTGCGCTCGGCTACGTTGAGTGCGCGCAGGAGATTGCGCATCAAAGCGAAGGCGTGGTGGATTTTGCCGCGGTGGTGGTCGCTTCCGGCAGCGCCGGCACGCACGCGGGCCTGGCGGTGGGTCTGGAACAGCTGCTGCCCGAAACCGAATTGGTCGGCGTTACCGTGTCGCGCAAAGTTGAGGCGCAGTTGCCGGTGGTGGAGCGCATTCGCAGCGCGCTGGCTGAGCAGCTGGAAGTGCAGGCCAAAGCGCCGATCACCTTGTGGGATGATTACTTCGCGCCGCGTTACGGCGAGCCAAACGATGAGGGCATGGCGGCGGTGAAACTGCTGGCGCGCCTGGAAGGCATCATGCTCGATCCGGTCTACACCGGCAAAGCGATGGCGGGATTAATTGATGGCATTGCGCAAAATCGCTTCCGTCGTGAAGGTCCGTTGCTGTTCGTGCATACCGGGGGATCGCCGGCGTTATTTGCTTATCACCCTTCGGTCTGAGACAGAACGTAAAAACGGTTTATAATCCAGCGGTTATTCAAACGGTCGCCGTCGATGGCGGCCTGACAAAGCACACAACAACACATCACAATAAATGGGGTAAACATGACTTTCTCTCCAATTCGTCGCCAAATGGTGATGGGCATGATGGCGGTCGCGCTGGTCGCGGGCGTTAACGTTAAATCCTTCGCCGCAGAAGATTTGCTGGCAAAAGTAAAGAGTAAAGGCGAGTTGCGCGTCGGTCTGGAAGGCACTTATCCGCCGTTCAGCTTCCAGGACGAAAAAGGTAAGCTGACCGGCTTCGAAGTAGAGTTCGCTCAGGCGCTGGCTCAACACCTTGGCGTGAAAGCCGATCTGCGTCCGACCAAATGGGACGGCATGCTGGCGTCGCTGGATTCCAAACGCATCGACGTGGTGATCAATCAGGTCACCATTTCCCCTGAGCGCAAGAAAAAGTATGACTTCTCTACGCCGTACACCATTTCTGGCGTGCAGGCGCTGACGCTGAAGAAAAACGCAGCGACCGTCACCAAGCCAGACGATCTGGCCGGCAAGAAAGTCGGCGTCGGTCTCGGTTCCAACTACGAGCAGTGGCTGAAGGATAATGTGCCGAAAGCCGATGTGCGTACCTATGATGATGACCCAACCAAGTATCAGGATCTGCGTTCAGGCCGTTTAGACGCCATTCTGGTTGACCGTTTAGCGGCGCTGGATCTGGTGAAGAAAACCGGCGACACCATGGCGGTAGCAGGCCCGGCCTTCTCCCGTCTGGAATCGGGCGTGGCGCTGCGTAAAGGCAACGACGATCTGCTGAAAGCGATCGACTCCGCCATTGCGGACATGCAGAAAGATGGCTCGCTGAGCAAACTGTCTGAAAAATGGTTCGGCGCGGACGTCACTAAATAATGCAGGAAAGCTTACAACTGGTGCTGGATTCAGCACCATTTTTACTGAAAGGCGCGCTGTTCACGCTGCAGCTGAGTATCGGCGGGATGTTCTTCGGCCTGATACTCGGCTTCGTGCTGGCGCTGATGCGCCTGTCACACTTCTGGCCGATCAACTGGCTGGCACGCATCTACGTGTCGATTTTCCGTGGCACGCCGCTCATCGCCCAACTGTTTATGATCTATTACGGTCTGCCGCAGTTTGGTATCGAGCTGGATCCGATTCCGTCGGCGATGATTGGTCTGTCGCTGAATACCGCTGCTTACGCCTCTGAATCACTGCGTGGTGCGATTGCCGCGATTGAGCGCGGGCAGTGGGAAGCCGCTGCCAGCATCGGCATGACGCCGTGGCAAACGCTGCGTCGCGTGATCCTGCCGCAGGCCGCGCGCACCGCGTTGCCGCCACTGGGCAACAGCTTTATCAGCCTGGTGAAAGATACCTCGCTGGCCGCCACCATTCAGGTGCCGGAGCTGTTCCGTCAGGCGCAGCTGATCACCTCACGGACGCTGGAAGTGTTCACCATGTATCTGGCGGCCTCGCTGATTTACTGGGTGATGGCGACCGTGCTGTCGGCGTTGCAAAATCGCCTGGAAGCGCATGTGAATCGACAGGATCGGGAGGGCAAATGAGTGCAATTGAAGTCCGTCAGCTGGTGAAGCAGTTTCACGGCCAGACGGTGCTGCACGGCATCGATCTCGACGTGGCACCAGGCGAAGTGGTGGCCATTATCGGGCCAAGCGGCTCCGGTAAAACCACGCTGCTGCGCAGTATCAATTTGCTGGAAGTGCCGGAAAGCGGACGTATCAAAGTTGGCGATATTGCCATTGATGCGGCGCTCGGCCTCAACAAGCAGAAGCAGTTGGTGCGCCAGTTGCGTCAGCAGGTTGGCTTTGTGTTCCAGAACTTCAATCTGTTCCCGCACCGCTCGGTGCTGGAGAACATCATTGAAGGACCGGTGATCGTCAAGGGCGAGCCGAAGGCGGAAGCCATCGCACGTGCGCGCAGTCTGCTGGAAAAAGTGGGATTGCACGGCAAGGAAGAGAGTTTTCCGCGTCGTCTCTCCGGCGGACAGCAGCAGCGTGTGGCGATTGCTCGCGCGCTGGCGATGCGTCCGGAAGTGATTCTGTTTGATGAGCCGACCTCGGCGCTTGATCCTGAGCTGGTGGGCGAGGTGCTCAACACCATTCGCGCGCTGGCGCAGGAGAAACGCACCATGGTGATCGTCACCCATGAGATGAGCTTTGCGCGCGATGTCGCGGATCGCGCCATCTTTATGGATCAGGGACGCATCGTGGAGCAGGGCGCAGCAAAAGCGCTGTTCAGCAATCCTCAACAGGCGCGTACCCGGCAATTTCTCGACAAGTTTCTTAACCAATAATCCCAAGCGTCGCCTGATAAGGGCGACGCTTTTCTTATCTCTCCCGGTATTTTTCTTCTCAGTATTTTCCTAAAGTCAATTCGCCTGGCTTTAATAACCTTCTGAATTTTAACGTTTAAATTTCACCAGTATCCTGCGCGAACTAGGGTGATTTCTTATTAGGAAAGTCCCGATTGAGACATCTTTGTAAATATAAATAATTCTTTACAAATTCATGGCGCAATTAGGACATAGCAATGACAACTGCCAGGAAAGAGGTCCTCTGGATCAACACGCTCAAAGGGGGCTGCATTTTGATGGTGGTATTACACCACTCCATCATCACCACGTTCGCGCCTTCGCTGCATCATCTCACTGTTGGGCTGCTGCCAGCGCACTGGTGGGTGGCGTTTAACACCTATCTGTCGCCGCTGCGCATGCCGGCCTTCTTTTTTGTCTCCGGTTTGCTGGCTGCCAGTTCAATCACCAAAAAGAGCTGGAAAGAGGTGTTCACCAAGAAGTTCAGCAACATCGTCTATCTCTACCTGCTGTGGGGCGTCATTCAGTGGCTGAGCATTCACTACATCTCCACCCATCTCGGGGAACGGCTCTCCAGCACTAAAAACGCCGCCTATGCGGACACGCCGTTTGAGTTCGTTAAGCTGCTGATGACCTCAATGACGAGCCTCTGGTATCTCTACGCGCTGGCCGGATTCTTCCTGTTCACCAAGCTGTTCCACAAACAGAAGATGGCCTTGATGGCGCTGGCGATCGTCGCGACTTACGCCGCGCAGTTTAGCCTGATTCCCGGCTGGGGACCCGCCAGCGTGGCGCAGAACTATCTCTATTTCCTGCTCGGCGTGTTCTTCAGCCAGGCGTTGATCGAGTTGAGCGAACTGAAGCGTCAGCACTGGTTGATGCTGGGCGGCATTGCGCTGATTGGCCTGCTGCACCATGTCGGCGGCATCTATAAGAATCCGTTCTACAGCTTGCTGACCATCGTGTTTGGCATTGTGCTGTGCCGCTTGCTCAATGAACATTTCAATATGGCGTGGCTTAACTGGATTGGCCGTAACACGCTGCAAATCTACGTGCTGCACCGTATCTTTATTGAGCTGCTGGGGCTGAGTGCGATTGTGCTGGCGGTGCATTATGGCTGGTTTGACCATACCGTCTTTAGCTGGGCATGGGCGCTACTGATGCCAATTATCGGCGTTGCGTTGTGTACCAGTATTTCGCTGCTGGTGTGGACGCTGCTCAATCGTGGTCCGGGCCGCATGCTGTTTCTCTATCCGCGCCTGCTGCGCAAACCTGCGCTTGAAAGCAAAAGCGCGCCGCTGCAGTAATTCTTTTGGTCAAGCGCCGCACATTCCGTAGCGGCGCAATTCATTGCGCGATAAATCGCGCCGCTACGGAATGTGCGGTAATAAATCGCCTAGCACAACGCTAATATTCCTGCTTATCCATTTGCCACATTAAATAAACCCACACTTAGAATTTGAATTTAATCTGGCATAAGAAAGGGGGGATTGTTCTTAAATTCCCTGCGCGACAACGATCACACTTATTTTACTTAATTATCTTTTAGTGACTCAAATTAAGACAAATTTCCTTAGCCTACTCAGGGTTCTATTTTTGTCTGGATCTGTAAAGTATTGTTATATCAGGACCACAAAAAAACATTTAGGACTTTCGCTACATCATGCCCGCCCCGCCTGTTGAATAATCGTTTAATAATCATAAATGCTACAACGCTTATTTCCTCATCCTTCTTCTTTAAGACCTACACAGCAACAGCAGCGGGAGTCATCATATGAATAACGCCAGGAAAGAAGATATCGCATGGATAAATACCCTCAAGGGAGCCTGCATATTACTGGTGGTGTTGTATCACACCGTATTACCTGGATTCGAAGGCACGGTGAAATTATTGACGGCTGGTTGGATCCCGGCAGAAATATGGGTGCAGTTTAATACCGTATTATCGCCGCTGCGTATGCCGGCGTTTTTCTTTGTTTCGGGCTTATTAGCCACTAACGGTATTTTAAATCGGCCGTGGAAACAGGTGTTTACCAGTCGCATCACCAACCTGTTTTATCTCTATATTTTGTGGGGCTTTATTCAGTGGTGGTCGATTGTTGGCATCTCCACCGAGATCACCGGGCAGCGTATTTCACAGAACCTCAACGCGGCGTATGCCGGTTCGCTGCTGGAGTTCTTAAAGCTGACATTCCTCGCCATGAGCACCTCGTGGTATCTCTACGGCCTGGCGCTCTATTTCCTGTGCGCCAAGATCTTTAAACAGCAGAAAGTGGCGTTGCTGGTGGTGGCGATTGCGCTCAACTATCTGGCGGTGGAGAAGATCATTCCGTATTGGGGGCCACAAAGTGTGGCGCAGTATTTCCTGTTCTTCCTGCTGGGGGCGTTCTGGAGCCCAATGATGCTGCGTCTCAGTGAATGGCGTCGTGACAACATTGTGCCGTGGGCGATATTGGCGGCGGTCTCGGGCCTGCATATCATCTTTGGTCTGGATAAGAGCCTGTTCCTGTGCATCCTTGCGGTGCTGGGTAGCGTGGCGGCGTGTCGCTGGCTGAACGCGCGTTTCAAGATGAGTTATTTGAATTGGGTTGGGCGCAACACGCTGCAAATTTACGTGATTCACCGCATCTTCATTGAGTTCTTCGGTATGTCGGCGATTCTGTTCGCCCAGCGCCATCACCTGTTTGAGCAAGCATGGTTCTCCATTCTGTGGGCCTGTTTCTATCCGCTGGCGATTGTTGGCATCTGTTCGCTGTGTTCGGTGGCGGTGTGGCAGGTGACTAATCGTGGATTGGGGCAGTCGCTGTTTGTGTTTCCAACGCTGATCGGGTTGAAGCGGAATAAGTCTGCGGCCTGAAAATTCACGCGATGAATCGCGCCGCTACGAAGTCATGCACTGACTGTAGCGGCGCACTTTATTGCGCGTCTTAACCGATGGTCATCAAACTCGCATTACCGCCCGCAGCGGCGGTATTGACGCTGAGTGAACGCTCAATGAGCAAACGCTCCAGCAGCAGATTGGTTTCACCGCGGGCGAAGCCCTGCACCGAGACAATCGCGCCATCGCGTGCCGCGACCTGCTCACACAGGCTGCGCAGCTGATCGGCATCACCGTGATAAATCACCGCATCAAACTCCGCCGCCAGCGCATCCTTCACCAGCTTGACGTGCGCTTGCACTGCAGCAGGCAAAGACGTACGCAGCGCACGATGCAGCTCATCATCCTGCCAGATGGCCTGACTGCCGACGCTGGTCACCGCCGCCAGTTGCGTCAGCGCGTCTTCCGCGTTATCGGCGATGCACAGCACATGTTCGCGCGGCAGCAGGGTGAAGGTATTGCGCTCGCCGGTTGGGCCCGGCAGCAGACGCACCGTACCGGCCTGCGCCAGCTCGTCGTAACGCTGACACAGCGCCAGCAGCTCAGGCTTATCCTGCGCCCACTGCTGCAATGCCTGATGCGCACGCATCAGCTCGGCACGCACCGTGCTATCCACCGGGCGCTCGGCATCCTGACGATCAAAGGTGATACGCAGCGCGCCATCTGGACGGTTGGCCAGCAGGCGATAGAGATAGAGCGGACCGCCGGCTTTTGGACCAGTGCCCGACAAGCCTTCGCCGCCGAACGGCTGCACGCCGACGACCGCACCCACCATATTGCGGTTTACATACAGGTTGCCGACTTTAGAGCTCGCCGTAACCTGCGCGATGGTTTCGTCGATGCGCGTATGCACGCCGAGCGTCAGGCCGTAACCCGACGCATTAATCTGCTCAACCAGCTGCGGCAAGTTATTGCGCGAGAAACGCACCACGTGCAGCACCGGACCAAACACCTCTTTATCCAGATCGCTCACCTGATCCAGCTCGATCAGCGTCGGCTTGATAAAGGTGCCGCTGTTCCACTCTTTGCTGTCCTGCGGATTCTCCTGCGCCGCCTGATAGACGGTGAAGCCCTTATTGCGCAGCGCCTGAATGTGACGTTCGATGTTGGCTTTCGCTTCGGCATCGATTACCGGACCAATGTCGGTCGAGAGACGTTCCGGGTTGCCCATGCGGCACTCGGCCATTGCACCACGCAGCATTTTCAGCGTGTGATCGGCCACATCGTCCTGCACGCACAGCAGACGCAGCGCCGAGCAGCGTTGACCGGCACTATCAAAGGCCGAAGCCACGATATCCACCACCACCTGTTCGGTGAGCGCTGAGGAATCCACGATCATCGCGTTCATGCCGCCGGTTTCGGCAATCAGCGGCGTCGGACGACCCTGAGGATCGAGACGACCGGCCAGATTACGCTGCAGCAATGTCGCCACCGCGGTTGAACCGGTGAACATCACACCGCGCACGCGCTCGTCGCCGGTCAGTTGCGCACCCACGGTTTCGCCCTGACCCGGCAGCAGTTGCAACACGCCAGCCGGTACGCCGGCATCCAGCAGGATGTGCACCGCCTGCGCGGCAATCAGCGGCGTTTGCTCCGCCGGTTTTGCCAGCACGCTGTTACCCGCCGCCAGCGCTGCGGCAACTTGTCCGGTAAAGATCGCCAGCGGGAAGTTCCACGGGCTAATGCACACCACCGGACCAAGCGGACGATGGGTTTCGTTATCGAAATCGTCGCGCACCATGCCCGCGTAGTAGTAGAGGAAATCAACCGCTTCACGCACCTCGGCGATGGCGTTGTTGTAGGTTTTACCGGCTTCACGCACCAGCAGGCCAATCAACTGCTGCATCTGGCCTTCCATCGCTTCGGCGGCACGCTCCAGAATCGCGGCACGCTCCTGCGGTGGCGTCGCGAACCAGATTGGACCGGCATTGACTGCCGCATCCAGTGCAGCCGAGACTTCGGCTTCGGTAGCTTCACGCACGCTGCCCACCACATCTGTTGGTGCAGAAGGGTTAAGCACCGGGCGGCTGACGCCTTCGCCCAATTCACCTTCTACCAGCGGCTGGGCAATCCACGGCTGGCTGGCGCTGTTGAGCAGGGCACTGGAGAGCGACGCCAGACGATGTTCGTTGGCCATATCCAGACCGGCGGAGTTAGCGCGTTTGGCGCCATACAGATCGCGCGGCAGCGGGATTTTCGGATGCGGTAAACCAATCGCGCCTTCCGCAATGCCCATTTTCTCCACGGCGGCAACCGGATCGGCGACCAGCTCATCCAGTGGCAAGGTGTTATCAGCGATGCGGTTAACGAAGGAGGTATTGGCACCGTTCTCCAGCAGACGACGCACCAGATACGCCAGCAGCGTTTCGTGGGTACCGACCGGCGCATAAATGCGACACGGTCGGTTCAGTTTGCCATCGGCCACTTTACCGACAACCTGCTCATACAGCGGTTCACCCATGCCGTGCAGGCACTGGAATTCGTACTGGCCTGGATAATAGTTATTGCCCGCCAGCTGGTAGATCGCCGCCAGCGTGTGCGCGTTGTGGGTAGCAAACTGCGGATAGATCAGGTTCGGCACCGCGAGCAGTTTGCGCGCGCATGCCAGATATGAGATGTCGGTGTACATCTTGCGGGTATAGACCGGATAGCCTTCCAGACCTTCAATCTGCGCGCGTTTGATTTCGCTGTCCCAATACGCGCCTTTCACCAGGCGAATCATCAGACGGCGACGGCTGCGCTGCGCCAAATCAATCAGCGAATCAATCACGAACGGACAGCGCTTCTGATACGCCTGAATCACAAAGCCGATGCCGTTCCAGCCTTCCAGCTCCGGTTCAAAGCAAAGTTTTTCCAGCAGATCGAGCGACAGCTCAAGGCGATCGGCTTCTTCCGCATCGATGTTAATACCGATGTCATACGTGCGCGCCAGCAGCGTCAGGGATTTAAGGATCGGGTAGAGTTCGTCCATCACGCGCTCATACTGCGCGCGGCTGTAGCGCGGATGCAGCGCTGACAGTTTGATGGAGATGCCCGGACCTTCATAAATACCGCGACCGTTCGACGCCTTGCCGATGGCGTGAATCGCCTGCTGATAAGAAACCAAATAGGCTTTGGCATCGCTGGCGGTCAGCGCCGCTTCGCCCAGCATGTCGTATGAGTAACGGAACCCTTTCTCTTCCAGTTTGCGCGCATTGGCCAGCGCTTCGGCGATGGTTTCACCCGTAACAAACTGCTCGCCCATCAGGCGCATCGCCATGTCCACGCCTTTACGGATCAGCGGTTCGCCGCTTTTACCGATGATGCGATTGAGCGAGCGCGACAGATTAGCCTCATTATGGGTAGAGACCAGACGGCCGGTAAACAGCAAGCCCCAGGTGGCGGCGTTAACAAACATCGACGGGCTGCGGCCAAGATGCGATTGCCAGTTGCCATTGCTGATTTTGTCGCGGATTAACGCATCACGCGTCGGCTTATCCGGAATACGCAGTAGCGCTTCCGCCAGACACATCAGCGCCACGCCTTCCTGCGAGGAGAGTGAGAACTCCTGCAGCAAGCTTTGCACCATGCCGGCGCGGCCGGTTGCACCTTTCTGGTGCCGCAATTTATCGGCAAGGCTGTAAGCCAGCTGATGGGTTTTCTCGGCCAGCGGGGCAGGGAGACGCGCTTGTTCCAGCAGCATTGGCACCGCATCCGTTTCCGGACGACGCCATGCGGCGGTGATCGCTGAGCGGCTGACTGACTGCGGTAAAATATGTTCGGCGAAGTCGAGGAAAGGCTGCAGCGCCTCGTCGGGCACGCTTTCATCACCGGCGGCATCAATCAGCAACTGCGGAATTTCCGGCACGGATTCACCGGCTTCCAGCTGCTCCAGATAATTAAAAATGGCCTGCTTGATCAGCCAGTGTGATGTGCGGTCAAGCTTCTGCGCCGCCAGTTTAATGCGATCGCGGGTGGCTTCATCCAGCTTCACCCCCATGGTAGTCGTTCCCATGATGTCCTCGTCCTCAAAAGTAGTGATTCAACGCTTGCGTGGCAGCAATATCACCTATGTTGCAACTTTGTGCAACCAGGTTAAATGTGACCTCGGTTGCACGCTTTGAACCGCCGAAAGTGTTAAATCGATAAATGCGGCATGAAAATTGCTGCAAGAAACTCGCCAATGTTGCAACCGCCAGCAACAAGACGGTTCCTGAACCCGATGAGGTGCAACTCAAACTGTGAGCAGGCGCAACCTGCTGGCATTAAAAAAGCGAAGGAAGGTGAAACCGGTGTAACAGCTGTGTTAAATGCATTGTGCGCGCCGACCCTTTGCGGCAGGATACCGCGCCTTAAGAGAAATCGCTTTCTCTGGATGCGGTGAAACCAGGCTGCTGTCCCGTTCCGACAGCGCTGATCAAAAAGATTTCTCTTGATGGATCAAATAATAAGTGGAGAGACTCATGAGTGTAAGTACACCGATGTTGGTGACCTTTGTAGTGTATATCCTTGGGATGGTGCTGATAGGTTTCATCGCCTGGCGATCAACCAAAAGCTTCGATGACTATATTCTCGGCGGGCGCAGTTTAGGGAGCGTCGTGACCGCGCTCTCTGCGGGTGCTTCCGATATGAGCGGCTGGTTATTAATGGGCCTGCCGGGCGCCATTTTCCTGTCCGGGATCTCCGAAAGTTGGATCGCCATCGGCCTGATCATCGGTGCCTGGCTGAACTGGCGCATTGTAGCGGGCCGTCTGCGTGTGCAGACCGAGCATCACGATAATGCGTTAACCCTGCCAGACTTCTTCTCCAGCCGT
This sequence comes from Pantoea sp. y20, assembly GCF_054903455.1. Classification (NCBI taxonomy): domain Bacteria; kingdom Pseudomonadati; phylum Pseudomonadota; class Gammaproteobacteria; order Enterobacterales; family Erwiniaceae; genus Pantoea; species Pantoea sp. y20. The sequence goes on along the minus strand of NZ_CM142816.1, from coordinate 2,521,824 downwards.
TTCGAAGATAACAGCAAACTGCTGCGCGTTATCTCGGCGGTGGTGATTCTGATCTTCTTCACTATCTATTGTGCGTCTGGCGTGGTTGCCGGTGCGCGTCTGTTTGAAAGTACCTTTGGCATGGATTACCAAACCGCGCTGTGGGCAGGTGCTGCTGCCACCATTCTCTACACGCTGGTGGGCGGTTTCCTCGCGGTGAGCTGGACCGATACCGTGCAGGCCAGCCTGATGATTTTTGCGCTAATTCTGACGCCAATTATCGTGATTGTCGCCGTCGGCGGCCTGGATGATTCACTGGCGGTGATCAGGGCGAAGAGCCTCGAAAACCTCGATATGCTGAAAGGGCTGAACTTTGTCGCGGTGATTTCGCTGCTCGGTTGGGGACTTGGCTACTTTGGGCAGCCGCATATACTGGCGCGCTTTATGGCGGCCGATTCGCATCACACCATCCGCAGCGCGCGTCGTATCGGTATGATTTGGATGATCCTGTGCCTGGGTGGCGCGGTGGCGGTGGGCTTCTTTGGTATCGCCTACTTCGAGAACCATCCTGATCAGGCGGCGGGCGTAAGCCAGAACGGCGAGCGTATCTTTATCGAACTGGCGCGTATTCTGTTCAATCCGTGGATTGCCGGTATCTTGCTCTCAGCGATTCTCGCCGCGGTGATGTCGACCTTAAGCTGCCAGCTGCTGGTGTGCTCCAGCGCCCTGACCGAAGATCTCTATAAAGGCTTCCTGCGTAAAAACGCCAGCCAGAAAGAGCTGGTGTGGGTAGGGCGCTTAATGGTGCTGGTGATTGCCCTGATTGCTATCGCGTTGGCAGCCAACCCGGAAAACCGCGTGTTGGGTCTGGTGAGCTATGCGTGGGCAGGCTTCGGTGCCGCCTTTGGTCCGGTGGTGCTGTTCGGCGTGTGCTGGAAACGCATGACGCGCAACGGCGCGTTGGCCGGTATGGTGATTGGCGCGCTAACCGTACTGCTGTGGAAAGATTATGGCTACGCCGAGCTGTATGAAATCATCCCAGGCTTCGCGTTCGCCAGTATCGCGATTGTGGTATTTAGCCTGCTGGGTCGCGGCCCATCAGAAGCGGCACAGCAGCGCTTTGCCGCCGCCGAAGCCCAATACCACAGCAAGTAACCTCTATCGCCGTTGATGGCGACATGTTTGATGAACCCCCGGGTGCGCAGGAGTGCGCACCCTCTAAAACCCGCTCCCCCATCCGCAAAACAAAATTAATTTCCTGCAGTGACTTGTATTTCTCTCTTCAGTAATGATAATCACTATCGTTCGCACTTTACGTTTTTTTACCTAAGGTTTACCCTTCTTAAAATTCAAGAGGTTGGTGATGTTCGTTCCCTTTCTCATTATGCTGCGCGAAGGTCTGGAAGCAGCGCTCATCGTCAGCCTGATTGCCAGCTATCTCAAACGAACCCAGCGCACCCAATGGTTTCCCGCCATGTGGGCCGGCGTATTTATCGCTGCCGCGCTCTGCTTAGCGTTGGGCATCTTTATTAATGAAACTACCGGTGAGTTTCCTCAGAAACAGCAGGAGCTGTTCGAAGGCATTGTCGCGGTGATTGCCGTGGTGATCCTGACGTCGATGGTGTTCTGGATGCGCAAAGTTTCGCGCAATATCAAAGCCACGCTGGAAAAATCGGTCGATCAGGCGTTGCAGAAGCAGGGCAGCAGCGGCTTCCCGCTGGTGCTGATGGTGTTTCTGGCGGTGGCGCGTGAAGGGCTGGAATCGGTGTTCTTCCTGCTGGCCGCGTTCACGCAAGATGTGGGTTATGCGCCGCCGCTCGGCGCGGTGCTCGGCCTTGCAACCGCCGTGGCGCTGGGCTTTTTGCTCTATTACGGCGGCATTCGCCTGAACCTGGCGCACTTTTTCCGCTGGACCAGTTTGTTCATTCTGTTTGTCGCAGCGGGGTTGTCCGCCGGCGCCATTCGCGCCTTCCATGAGGCCGGTTTGTGGAATCACTTCCAGGATGTAGCGTTTGATATGAGCAACACGCTCTCAACGCACTCGGTGTTCGGCACGCTTTTGGAAGGGATTTTAGGTTACCAGGAAACGCCAAGCGTCAGCGAAGTGGCGGTGTGGCTTGCCTATCTCATCCCGGCGCTGCTGCTGTTTTTCTTCCCGGCCCGGCCTGCAGTCAACGCGGCACGTACCACACGCTGAAATTTAATCAGGCGCGATTGCGCGCCTGTTCTTCCATGTAACAGGGATATCACTATGACGATTCGCTTCCGCCGCAAGGCGCTGTTGGTTGCTATGCTGGCGCTTTCCGGTGCGGCTACTGCTGCCGTCCCGCAAGTCACGGTCACCGTGACGGACAAACAATGTGAGCCGATGTCGCTCAACGTGCAGGCCGGTAAAACCCAGTTCATCATCAAAAACAACAGCCAGAAAGCGCTGGAGTGGGAAATCCTGAAAGGGGTGATGGTGGTGGAAGAGCGTGAAAACATCGCGCCTGGCTTCAGCCAGAAACTCACCGCCAATCTGGAAGCGGGCGAATATGACATGACCTGCGGCCTGCTCAGCAACCCGAAAGGCAAGCTGGTGGTGAGCGGCGATGCGAAGAAAGCGGCAAACGGTAAACCGGATGTGCTGGAGCTGGTTGGCCCGATCGCCGACTACAAAGTCTACGTGATGAATGAAGTGAAAGAGCTGGTAGCGGGCACCAAAGCGTTTACCGATGCGGTGAAAGCCGGCGACATTGAGAAAGCCAAAGCGCTATTCGCACCTACGCGCGTGCATTACGAGCGTATTGAACCTATTGCTGAGCTGTTCTCAGATCTGGATGGCAGCATTGATGCGCGTGAAGATGACTTCGAGAAGAAAAATGAAGATCCGAAATTCACCGGTTTCCACCGCCTGGAAAAAAGCCTGTTCGCCGATAACACCACCAAAGGTGACGAAGAGTTCGCCAGCAAGCTAAATCAGGATGTGCTCGATCTGCAAACCCGCATCAGCGAACTGGCGTTTCCACCGGCGAAGGTGGTTGGCGGCGCAGCCGGTCTGATTGAAGAAGTGGCCTCCAGCAAGATCTCTGGTGAAGAGGATCGTTACAGCCGTACCGATCTCTCCGACTTCCAGGCCAACATCGATGGCGCGCAGAAAATCGTTGATCTGCTACGTCCGCTGCTGCAGAGAAACAACCCGCAGCTGCTGGCGAAAGTGGATGCTAACTTCAGGAAAGTCGACGGCATTCTCAGCAAATATCGCACCAAAGATGGCTTTGAATCGTACGAAAAACTGACTACCGCTGACCGTAACGCGCTGAAAGGCCCGATTACCACGCTGGCGGAAGATCTCTCACTGCTGCGTGGAACCTTGGGTCTCGACTGATCATGAGTGATAAAAATGACGCGGCGCAGCCGTCGCGTCGTCGATTATTGCAGGGATTAGGCATGTTGGGTGGCGCAGCCGCCCTCGGCGGCGGTTGTCCGTTCCATACCGCAGCCGCCGATAGCTTCTCTCCCGGCACGGTTGCACCCAACTCGCGCCAGCAGGCGCAACCTTTTTACGGCGCCCATCAGGCCGGTATCGTCACGCCGCAGCAGGCATCCATGATGCTGGTGGCGTTTGATGTGCTGGCGAGCGACAAAGCCGAGCTTGAACGTCTGTTCCGCTTGCTAACCGATCGCTTCGCTTTTCTCACGCAAGGTGGACCGGCGCCGGCGGTCACCAATCCGCAGCTGCCGCCGATGGATTCGGGGATTCTCGGTGCCGATATCGCGCCCGACAATCTCACCATGACGTTATCGGTCGGCACCTCGCTGTTTGATGAGCGCTTCGGCTTAAGCAAACACAAGCCTGCGCAGCTGCAAACCATGACGCGTTTTCCCAACGATTCGCTGGATGCGGAACAGTGCCATGGCGACCTGCTGCTCCAGATTTGCGCCAACACCCAGGATACGGTGATTCACGCGCTGCGCGACATCATTAAACGCACACCCGATCTGCTGGCGGTGCGCTGGCGTCGCGACGGTTTTATTGCCGACCACGCGGCGCGCAGCAACGGCAAAGAAACGCCGATTAACCTGCTGGGCTTCAAAGATGGTACCGCCAATCCCGATACGCATAATCTGGCATTGATGGATCAACTCTTGTGGGTCACGCACGAACAGCAGGAACCGGCGTGGACGCACGGCGGCAGCTATCAGGCGGTGCGTATCATCCGTTTTCACGTAGAGATGTGGGACCGTACGCCGCTCGGCGAGCAGCAAACCATCTTTGGTCGTGAGAAGTTATCAGGCGCGCCGCTGGGTATGAAAAACGAGCATGACGTACCGGATTACAGCCAAGATCCCGATGGCGATTTGATTGCGCTGGATGCGCATATTCGTCTCGCCAATCCACGCACGCCAGAAACCGACAGCAGCTTGATGCTGCGGCGCGGTTACAGCTATTCCAGCGGTATTACCGGCTCGGGTCAGCTGGATATGGGTTTATTGTTTGTTTGCTACCAGCATGATTTAACCAGGGGCTTTATTACCGTACAGCAGCGTCTCAATGGCGAAGCGCTGGAAGAATATATTCGCCCGATTGGCGGCGGATACTTTTTCGCGCTGCCGGGCGTGGCGGATAAAAACCATTATCTCGGGCAATCTTTATTGCAGGCCTGATTAATAAATGTGCAGCGCCTGCGATGGTCACCGCTTCGCAGGCGCATTTGTTAAGTCTTCCTTAAACTTTCCGCTGGAAGTAATCACTTCCGAATGTTCTTAAAAAGTTATGTTACCCGTTAATAAATCATCTATATGATAAACATGAGAAATTTAATTTAAGGTAAAAGACCTTAGGCTTCGCTTATCTTTTTTTCTTTACTGCTACGTAAAAATAATGTTGCAAACCACCGCAAATATGATGCACTTTATTCATAAGCGTTGTCAGTTGTGTGGCTAAGCCACTGGAGTTCGCGCATGATTCGTCTCTCTTTGGGACAGTTAAATAGTTTCACCACACGCAGTCCACTGCGGGGGATTTCTTCCCTCCAACGTAACCTCGCTACTTTTCAAACATCGTTCTTGTTCAATCTCATTTTCTCTACCGGTGCGCGCCTGCGTCTCGGCGCTGATGCACACCATTCTCACTGGCTCGACACGGCTTACAAGGAAGCCAACTAAACCTCTAAAGCGTTCAAGTCATCGCCGCGGGTGATCCGCCGCGATAAATGAAACCAACTGTAAGGTGCCACTATGGGAAGACAGAAAGCAGTGATCAAAGCACGTCGTGAAGCAAGACGCGTTATTCGTAGCGACTCTCGCAGTCACCGTCAGCGTGAAGAAGAATCGGTCACTTCGCTGGTGCAAATGGGTGGGTTGGATTCGATTGGTATGGCACGTGATGCACGTGACCGCGGGCCGATTGAAGCCAGAAATGAAGCTCAGGCACACTATCTCCATGCCATAGAAACGAAACAGCTTATTTTCGCCACCGGTGAAGCCGGCTGCGGAAAAACCTGGATTAGCGCAGCCAAAGCGGCTGAGGCCCTGATCAATAAGGATATCGAAAGGATTATCGTAACGCGCCCGGTTCTGCAGGCGGATGAAGATCTCGGTTTCCTCCCCGGAGATATTTCCGAGAAATTCGCGCCTTATTTCCGACCGGTCTATGACGTTCTGGTTAAACGTCTCGGCGCTTCCTTTATGCAATACTGCCTGCGGCCCGAAATTGCCAAGGTAGAGATCGCGCCCTTCGCCTACATGCGTGGACGTACCTTTGAAAATGCGGTGGTGATCCTTGATGAGGCACAAAACGTCACCGCCGCACAGATGAAGATGTTCCTGACTCGCTTGGGGGAAAACGTGACGGTTATCGTCAACGGCGATATTACCCAGTGCGACCTGCCATCCCACACCAGGTCTGGCCTTGCCGATGCGTTAGCGCGCTTCGAAGAGGATGAGATGATTGGCGTGGTGCGTTTCGGCAAAGAGGATTGCGTCCGTTCAGCGCTGTGCCAACGCACGCTGCACGCTTACAGTTAACCGTTTGATTGAGAATGTAGCTGAAGTAAAACCCGGCGCGAGCCGGGTTTTTTATTGTGTCCCCCCTCGGCTCGACACCATCCCCTGCGGTAACAATTAGCGCCATTGTATTATTGATACCTGTAAAAGTATTTTTGGTGATAAATGGCACTCCCGGTCAAAAATAATTTTAAGAACAATCCTAGTCACTTTATCAGGGTTCATCAGGGGCTTAACTCAAATCATAAGAAATTTCCTATATAAATCAGACCGCAAAGATCATCTCGCTTTATTGCCTTCCTAAAATTCCAGCTATATATTCGCGCGGTAACACACAGGGAAAGTGTGCCTACGCGTGCTTTCCGCGCCATTTTTACAAGGAGTAAACATGAGCAACTCTTACCAGAATGAAATCCCTAAAGCCCGTATCAACCTCAAGCTAGACCTGCACACCGGTGGAGCGGCGAAGAAAACCGAGCTCCCTCTCAAATTGCTGGTGACCGGCGATTTCAGTAACGGCGCGGAAGACCGCCCGCTGTCTGAACGCGAAAAAATCAACGTCAACAAAAACAACTTCAACAGCGTGCTGGCCGATATCGCGCCTGCGGTGTCATTTGCCGTGCCAAACACCCTGGCCGGTGACGGCAGCGAAGAGAATGTTCAGCTTAACTTCCGCGACATGAAGGACTTCGAGCCGGAGCAGGTTGCCCGCCAAATTCCTCAGCTGCGCGCCATGCTGGCGATGCGCAACCTGCTGCGCGACCTTAAATCCAACCTGCTGGATAACGTCACTTTCCGCAAAGAGCTGGAAGCCATCTTGAAAGATCCGGCACTCAGCGATGAACTGCGCAGCGAGCTGTCTGCGTTAGCCACCGATCAAGCCTGATCATCCCCGTAACGGACTATAGAGAGAGAATGCTGATGTCAGTTCAGAATGAAACCCATGCCAATGGTGCAACCACCGTGCTGGATCGCCCGGCTGCGGGCGGCGTCTACGCGTCGCTGTTTGAAAAAATCAACCTCAATCCGGTGTCAGAGCTGAGTGATCTCAACGTCTGGCAGGACAATCAGGCGATGTCTGATGCCACCGCCGACGAGCGCGTCACCGCCGCGATGCAGGTATTCCTGACGCGCCTGAAAATCAGTGGTGCGAAAGTGGAGAAGCTGGATAAAAACCTGCTGGATCACCACATCGCCGAACTGGACCGCCAGATAAGCCGCCAGCTGGACGCGGTGATGCACCACGACGAATTCCAGAAAGTGGAGTCGGCGTGGCGCGGCCTGAAGTCGCTGGTGGATAAAACTGACTTCCGCCAGAACGTGAAAATTGAAGTGCTCGACGTATCGAAAGACGATCTGCGTCAGGATTTCGAAGATGCGCCGGAAATCATCCAGAGCGGCCTCTATCTGCAAACCTACGTCGCCGAATACGACACGCCGGGCGGCGAGCCGATTGGCGCGGTGATTTCAGCATACGAGTTCGATGCGTCTGCACAGGACGTGGCGCTGCTGCGCAACCTGTCGAAAGTCGCGGCCTCTGCGCACATGCCGTTTATCGGCTCGGTCGGCCCGCAGTTTTTCCTCAAAGAGTCGATGGAAGAAGTGGCGGCGATCAAAGATATCGGCAACTACTTTGACCGCGCCGAATACATCAAATGGAAGTCGTTCCGTGACACCGACGACTCGCGCTACATCGGCCTGACCATGCCGCGCGTGCTCGGTCGTCTGCCGTACGGCCCGGACACCGTGCCGGTGCGCAGCTTCAACTACATCGAAGAAGTGAAAGGTCCGGATCACGACAAATACCTGTGGACCAATGCCTCGTTCGCCTTCGCCGCCAACATGGTGCAGAGCTTTATAAGCAACGGCTGGTGTGTGCAAATTCGCGGCCCGCAGGCCGGTGGTGCGGTGCAGGATCTGCCGATCCATCTGTACGATTTGGGCACCGGCAACCAGGTGAAAATCCCGTCCGAAGTGATGATCCCGGAAACCCGCGAATTCGAGTTCGCCAACCTCGGCTTCATCCCGCTTTCTTACTACAAAAACCGCGATTACGCCTGCTTCTTCTCGGCCAACTCAACGCAGAAACCGGCGCTGTATGACACCGCTGATGCGACGGCTAACAGCCGCATCAACGCGCGTCTGCCTTACATCTTCCTGCTGTCACGCATCGCGCACTACCTGAAGCTGATCCAGCGCGAGAACATCGGCACCACCAAAGATCGCCGCCTGCTGGAGCTGGAGCTGAATACCTGGGTGCGCACGCTGGTGACCGAGATGACCGATCCGGGCGACGAGCTGCAGTCTTCACATCCGCTGCGCGATGCGAAAGTGCTGGTGGAAGATATCGAGGACAACCCGGGCTTCTTCCGCGTTAAGCTGTTCGCCATCCCGCACTTCCAGGTGGAAGGCATGGACGTGAACCTGTCGCTGGTTTCTCAGATGCCGAAAGCTAAAGCGTAAGGCGCAGGAGGCGCGATGAAAATCTACCGACCGTTATGGGAAGACGGGGCGTTTCTGACTCCGCAGCAGTTTCAGCAGCAGTCACTGTGGGACGCCCACGTCGCCGACACCGTGGCGCGCATGGGCCTGGCGTATCCGTGGGGCGTATTACACGCGGAGTTCGACGACGGCGCGCTGGCGCTGTCTCGTCTTAACGCCACCCGCTTGACGGTGCGCTTTCCCGACGGGACGCTGACGGACACCGCGCTCTCCGACAACCTGCCACCGGCCTGCGACCTGTCTGTTGCAGCCGGTCAGGAACTGGTTGAAGTGGTGCTGGCTTTGCCGTTGCTGAGCGCCAATGGCGGTAATCTCGACGACGGCAGCGACAGCGAACGTCCGCGCCGCTGGGTGGCCGGTCGTGAAGAGGTGCAGGAGCTGGCGGGGCAGGAGCGCACCGGCATTGCCGTGCAGCGTTTTGCTCTGCGTCTGCGTCTCTCTAATCAGGAAAACGGTGCGTATCTCACCTGTCCGGTGGCGCGCCTGGTGCGTAACGCGCAGGGACAGTGGACACGCGACGCGTCATTCATTCCGCCGATGCTGTCGCTGTCGGCCAGTCCGGCGGTGCTGACTGCACTCGGCGATCTGCTGCATCGCCTTAGCGCGCGCCGTCAGCGGCTAATGGCGCTGCGACGCGAAAGCAACGAGCGCATGGCCGATTTTGCTGTCGCCGACGTCTCGCTGTTCTGGCTGCTCAACGCGCTGAACAGCGCCGAGCCGGTGTTGCTGGAGTTGTTCCAGTCGCCAACCCGCCATCCTGAACTGCTGTACCGCGAGCTGGCACGTCTTGCTGGCGGTCTGTTGACCTTCTCACTCGAACACGATGCCGGAGATATTCCGGCCTATCGCCACGACGCACCGGAGCAGGTGTTCCCGCCGCTGTTTGCGCTGCTGGATTCACTGCTGGAAGCCAGCCTGCCGTCACGCGTGGTTGCCATCGACCTCAGTCGTGAAGGCGTGCTGTGGAAGGGCCGATTCCACGATGCGCGGCTGCGCGAAGGGGCCGACTTCTATCTGTCGGTGCGCTCCTCGCTGCCGAATCACGAGCTGCAGAGCCGCTTCCCGCTGCTATGTAAGGCAGGCAGCCACGACGACGTGTCGGAGGTGGTCAACATCGCGCTTAGCGGCATGACCATCCGCCCGCTGCCGCACGTGCCTGCCACCATCCCGCTGCGCCTGGAGAACCAGTATTTCGCGCTCGACCTGTCAACGGGGGCTGCGCGCGCGATGCTCGACTCCGGCGGCTGCACCTTCTACACCCCGGAATCACTGGGCGAACTGAAACTTGAACTCTATGCGGTACTGCGCTCATGAACAGCAATAATGCGCTGACCGAACGCCTTTTCTTCGCTGGCTGGCTGATGGTCAGCCAGCTACGCTGCGGTCAGCAGATTGACAACGGCGATGCGCTCTACCGCCGCGCTACCGGCTGGGTAAACGACGCCCGGCAGGCGCTGACGGAGGCGGGTTTTAGCGAAGCCAATCGCGACCACATGCTTTACGCCTTTTGCGTGCTGCTGGACGAAGCGGTACTGAACCGTGGCCAGCAGGACGACGGCTGGCTGCGCTGGAGCCGAGACCCGCTGCAGGTGCGTTTCTTTAACTCGCTTAACGGCGGCGAAGCACTGTGGGAGCGCATTCGCGAAATGCTGCGCGAACCCGCAGCGGACGAGACCGTGCTGACCTGCCTGTATCGCACGCTGCAACTGGGTTTTGTTGGCCATTACCGCGCGCAGGATGACGAGCGTCGCGAGGACGTGGTGCGCGAACTGGCCGCACGCGTGCCACCGTTTGCCCTGGCGCAGGATGCGCCGCTGGTAGTGCGTCCGGCAGGCATGCGCACCGGACGCCGTTTTTACTGGATGAGCTGGGTGGCCGCCGCCGTGCTGCTTGGCGGCCTGTGGTTCGTCCTCGACGGCTGGCTGGCGCAGATGGTGTCCGGCATATCGGGGATGGGCAAGTGAGACGCGGCATCGGTAATTATGCGCTGATCGTGCTGGCCCTGGTGCTTACATTGTGGCTGATCCTCGGCTTCTGGCCGCTGTCTGGCATCACGGCAGCAGCACTGTGCCTGCTGGCGCTGCTGGTCGCCGGACTGATGCTGTGGCGGCAGTCACGCCAGCGTGATGTGGAAATCGCGGTGGCCGATGATCGTCTGCCGCCGGAAGATTTTCGCGGCGCGGTAGTGCTGGTGTGTGGCGACAGTGCATCGCTGTTCTCAGGCAACCAGCCGCGTGAAACCGCGCAGGGCTGGTATCTGCCGGTTGATGCACCCGGGCAACTCGCTGCGATGGCTGACTACATCACCACTCAGCGTCCGGCACTGCTGCCACAGGTCTCGCTGCTGCTGGCAGTGGTGCCGGAGCAGCACACGTCTGCTGAAGACTTCACTTCCCAATTTCACAGCTGGCAGCGTGCGCTGCTGCAGTGCCGCCGCGTGCTGAAGTGCGCGCCACCGCTGTGGACTGCATGCTGGGTATCACACCCGAACCACGAAGCTGAATGGTTCAGCATCATACCGGACCAGAGTGCGCTGCAGGCGTGCATCGTCGGCAACGACATGATGCCGCTGGCTGAATGGTTCCGGGAGCAGCCGCCACGCCTGGTGCAAATGCAGTGGCTAGACAGCCTGCTGATGTGGCAGGAAAAGCACATCACGCCACTGACGCAGATGAAGCCATGCCGCGCCGGGATTTGCCTGACGCCGGTAACGGCGCTTGCGGACAACCTGTGGGCGCAGCATCTTACTGGGCTGACCACGCTGCCTTATGCACCCGCAGGCACCGATGTCGCGCTGCCATTGCCGGATGCGCTGCTGGCTGGCTTGCCGCGCAGGCAGGGCGTCAGCCGATGCCTGAGGCTGGCGCGCGCGGCGGGCATGATTGTGGTGGTATTTCTGGCGCTGGCGCTGCTGGCGTCGTTCCTCAACAACCAGCGGCTGATCCGCACTATTGGTGACCACCTGACGCTGTGGGCACAGCTGTCTGGGGAACCGGCCGAGCCGAAGGTTCACGCGCGCGCGCAGTTAATCGCCGATCGCACACTGCTTGATGACTGGCAGCACGGCGGTGAACCGCTGCGCCTCGGCCTCGGACTGTATCAGGGCATGCGTCTGTTCGCGCCGGTCGACGCCGCCATCAACAGCTGGGCGCCTCCTCCGCCACCGCCGCCGGTTATCCAGCAGATTGTTGAAGGGCCGAAGACCGTGCGCCTCGACAGCCTGTCGCTGTTCGACTCTGGTAAATCCGAGCTGAAAACCGGCTCAACCAAAGTGCTGGTCAACGCGCTGGTCGGCATCAAGGCGAAGCCGGGCTGGCTGATTGTGGTGGCGGGTTATACAGACGATACCGGCAATCCGGCGCTGAACCAGCGCCTGTCGCTGAAGCGCGCCGAATCCGTGCGCGACTGGATGCGTGACACCGGCGACGTTGACGAAAGCTGCTTCGCGGTGCAGGGCTTCGGTCAGAGTCGCCCGATTGAAAGCAACGACACGCCGGAAGGCCGCGCGGTCAACCGGCGGGTAGAAATCAGTCTGGTGCCGCAGGCCGACGCCTGCCAGGCAGCGGACGCAATCCCTCCGTCATCACAGGATGGTGACGGCAATCATGAAGAAAAGGAGTAACAACATGGCAATTCCGGTTTATCTGTGGCTGAAGGACGACGGCGGTGCGGACATCAAGGGCTCGGTGGACGTGCAGGACCGTGAAGGCAGCATCGAAGTGGTGGCACAGCAACACAACCTGTACATCCCGACCGACAACAACACCGGCAAGCTGACCGGCACGCGCATTCACACGCCGTTCCTGTTCACCAAGGAAATCGACTCGTCCAGCCCGTACCTCTACAAAGCGGTTACCACCGGCCAGACGCTGAAGTCTGCCGAGTTCAAGTGGTATCGCATCAGCGACGCCGGCCAGGAAGTGGAGTACTTCAACACCAAACTGGAGAACGTGAAGGTGGTGAAGGTCAATCCGGTGATGCACGACGTTAAGGACCCGTCGAAAGAGAAGCACAACCATCTGGAGCAGATTGAGCTGCGCTACGAAAAAATCACCTGGACCTATAAAGACGGCAACATCATTCATTCCGATTCCTGGAACGAACGCGCCACCGCCTGATTACGCGTCATATTTCGCGCCGCAGGTGCGTTGGCTGCGCTCGCGCATCCCGGTCACTTACTTATGTAAGCTCCCGGGGCTGCACTCGCTTGCCGCCTTCCTGCGACACGAACTATTTAGCGTAATCCCTCCGCCGGGCTGTTTTTTTGCAGCCCGGTGGATGCTGGCAACAGGGATTGCAGGGCGCACATTCTGTAGCTGCGCAATTCATTGCGCGGTGTTGACCTTCAAAAATAACTGACGCTATGCGACCAAGCCAGATGCCTGGTGATTCCATCCGAAGCGGGTGAAATCACAAGTCATTTCCCATTTTTCTTGCTGCCTTATGCGCTTTGGTTCACGGCGACGGGCGGTAGCGTGCCCCCAATCAGGAGAATTTTGCTATGGACAGTCAGTCAGCCGCTTTACTGCGTCGCCTCAATCCGTTCTGCGCGCAGGCGCTGGAAGCCGCCGCGTCGCTGTGCCAGACCCGCGCTCACGCTGAAATCCAGCCGGAGCACTGGCTGCTTAAGCTGCTGGAGCAGGGCGAGGGCGACATCACGGTGATTGCGCGCCGCTACGAGTGGGATATGGATGCTATCTGGCAGGATTTGCTGGCGTTTCTCGACCGCCAGCCGCGCGCGGTGCGAGGACGTCCGCAGCTTTCCTCTTCGCTGGAAGCGCTGCTGAAGCAGGCGTGGCTAATGGCCTCCGCATCTGATAATTCCCCGCAAATTCGCAGCATCCATCTGCTGATGGCGCTGTCCGAGCAGCCAAAACTTGCACAGTGCGAAGGTCTCTGGCCGTTGCTGAGCCTGCGCATGAGCCAGCTGGAGCGTTTACAGCCGATGCTGGAAGCGCAGTCCGACGAGCGTGCCGAAGCGGAGCAGCCGGAGATGCCGGTCAGCACTATCGAACAACCTGCCACCGCAGGTGAGACCAAAGCCGCATCCATCGAAGCCCTGACCCGCTTCACCCGCGACGTCACCGCTGACGCGCGTAGTGGCAAAATTGACCCGGTATTTGGCCGCGATAACGAAATCCGCCAGATGCTGGATATCCTGTCGCGCCGCCGTAAGAACAACCCGATTCTGGTAGGCGAGCCGGGCGTGGGCAAAACCGCGCTGGTTGAAGGGCTGGCGCTGCGCATTGCCGAAGGCAACGTGCCGGACAGCCTGAAGCCGGTGAGCGTGCACACGCTTGACCTCGGCATGCTGCAGGCGGGGGCGGGCGTGAAGGGTGAATTCGAGCAGCGCCTGAAGAACATCATCACCGAGGTGCAGGCCGCGCCGAATCCGGTGTTGCTGTTTATCGACGAGGCGCACACCATCATCGGCGCGGGCAACGCAGCGGGCGGCGCGGACGCGGCTAACCTGCTGAAACCGGCGCTTGCGCGCGGCGAGCTGCGCACCATCGCGGCGACAACGTGGAGCGAATACAAACAGTACTTTGAGAAGGACGCCGCGCTGGAGCGCCGCTTCCAGATGGTGAAGGTGGACGAGCCGGACGACGACACCGCCTGCCTGATGCTGCGCGGCCTCAAGTCGCGCTACGCCGACCATCACGGCGTACACATCACCGACGCGGCGGTGCGCGCCGCCGTCACGCTGTCGCGCCGCTACCTTACAGGCCGCCAGCTGCCTGACAAGGCGGTTGACCTGCTCGACACCGCCGCCGCGCGCGTGCGTATGAGCCAGGACACCACGCCGGAGGCGATAACCCGCTTAAGAGCGAAGCTTGATGCGCTGAACATTGAGCAGCGCGCCATCCTTGACGATGAAGCGCTCGGCGGCGCCATCCCGCAGGAGCGGCTGGCAGAAATCGCCGGCCTGATTGCGGTAACCGATGAAGAGCTGGAGGCGCTGGAGCAGCGCTACGGCATCGTGCAGTCGCTGATGCAAGAGCTGCTGGAAGGCCGCAAAGACGCCAGCCAGCACAGCGCCATCGCACAGCTCCAGACCGACCTCGACGCGCTACAGCCTGGCGAGCCGCTGCTTACCGCCGACGTTGACGCGCGCATCGTGGCGGGCGTGATTGCCGACTGGACCGGCGTGCCGCTCTCCTCATTAATGAAGAACGAGCAGGCCGAACTGCTGGCGCTGGAAAGCCAGCTCGCCACCCGCGTGGTCGGTCAGGACGCGGCGCTGAACGCCATCGCGCAGCGCCTGCGCGCCTCGAAAACCGGACTCACCTCGGAAAACGGCCCGCAGGGCGTGTTTCTGCTGGTCGGCACCAGCGGCACCGGCAAAACCGAAACCGCGCTGGCGCTGGCCGACTTGCTGTACGGCGGCGAGAAATCGTTAATCACCATCAACCTCAGCGAATATCAGGAAGCACACACCGTTTCCCAGCTCAAAGGCTCGCCGCCGGGCTACGTCGGCTACGGCCAGGGCGGCATCCTCACCGAAGCGGTGCGCAAGCGCCCGTACAGCGTGGTGCTGCTCGACGAGGTAGAAAAAGCGCACCGCGACGTGATTAACCTGTTCTATCAGGTGTTTGATCGCGGCTTCATGCGCGACGGCGAAGGGCGCGAAATCGACTTTCGCAATACGGTGATTTTGATGACCTCCAACCTCGGCAGCGACGCGCTGATGCAGCTGCTGGAAGAAACGCCCGAGGCCACCGAGTCAGACCTGCAGGAGTGCCTGCGCCCGATCCTGCGCGACCACTTCCAGCCGGCGCTGCTGGCGCGCTTCCAGACGGTGATTTACCGCCCGCTGGCGCGCGAGGCGATGCGGATCATCGTGGAGATGAAGCTCAGCCAGGTCAGCCAGCGGCTGCAACGGCATTACGGCATCCGCACCACTATCGGCGATGGTTTGTATGAAATGCTCACCGACGCCTGTCTGCTTCCCGACACCGGCGCGCGCAACGTCGACAGCCTGCTCAATCAGCAGATCCTGCCGGTGCTGAGCCAGGTGATTTTGCAGCACCGCGCCAGCGGCACCTTAAGCAACATCCTGACGCTGGACACCAATGAAGAAGGCGAAGTGAGTTTTATATTCTGAACACGTGACGTTCTTTTTAATGACAAGGAGTGTGTATGAAAACCCAAAATATCCCCGTTTCACCCGCGTTTATCGCGATTTCATGGATTGCTATGCTCGGTGGCACATTGGTTTATCTGGCGGGCCTGTGGCGCGCAGATATGGAGCTGAATGAAAAAGGCTACTACTTCGCGGTGCTGATCCTAGGACTGTTCGCGGCGGTTTCGCTGCAGAAAACCGTACGCGACCGGCTTGAAGGCATCCCAACCACGCATCTGTATCACATGGTTTGCCTGCTGGCCTTAACCATTGCCGTAGTGCTGTTGCTTGCCGGTTTGTGGAACGCAACATTAATGCCGAGCGAGAAAGGCTTTTACGGCGTGTCGTTCTTTATGGCGCTGTTTGGTGCGGTGGCAGTGCAGAAAAACACCCGCGACAGCATGCACAGTGTGTCTGACAGCGCTGATGAAACCCCGCACGAACCTCAGGCCTGATATTCCCGAACTCTCCCGCTGCCGTCGCGGTGGCGAGAGAACGTTGACGCCATGACGGCGTTGTAATGGTTTTTGGTGAGTAAGCATGACAGATAAAGCTAAAAAAGCGGCTATTAAAGAGGGGAGCCTGCGCTTATTAACCTCAGGTGAGATTGCGCTGGCAAAATCTGTCTATGGTGAAAAGATCAATTACGGTAAGGTCTGGATTCATCACGACAGTTATTTGCCATTTGGCCTCCAGCATGAGCGTGTGGCCATGACACCACAGGGCGAAATCTATTACCGCACATATCTCTATAGAGATGATTATTCTAAAACCTCTTCAGGTGAACAACATACATTCATTCACGAACTCTGTCATGTCTGGCAACGAGACAGGGGAATGTGTGTTATCTGCCGAGGTCTTGTCAGCTGGATAGCATCTTATCGCTATATACTGGACGGGCGATTGCTGAGTGAATATTCGATGGAGCAGCAAGCTCAAATCGTCGCTGATAATTTTATTTTGCATGAATGGGGTTATGAATCATTTTTATGGTTGCATGGTAGAGAATCCGTGACGCTTGATGGCGAATTAAGTCTTCCTGTCATAGAACAACGCTATAAAAATGCACTCAGAGGATTTCCATGGTGAAGTTTTTTATCCTCAAAAAAACTGTAGCTATTTCCACTTTACTCGCAAGCTCGACATTTCTCACTGGTTGTCCGGGCGTTGGTGACAGAGGGTGGCATGATGAAACAACGGAAGCAGTGCGAGAAGGGCAAGAGATTTGCTTTCCCATAAAACAATCACAAGGGTATATCCCGACTTACCTGGCAATTAATCAAAGAGATACCCCGCGAACAGAGCAAAAAAACAGGATTGTTGGTGACGTTGTAATCTCAAATGGCATGCTATGTCTTCCCCCGGATGAGTTCACGCCTGTTGAAGGCAAAGAGTATGTAGTTAAATTTATTCTTAAAAACGGCGGTCGCTTTGAATCAATAAGAAGCTTTGTCATTGCTGTCAAAGTGGTTAATGGAAACGTGGGTAGCTTTCAGTTACAAGATTCTGAAATATCGCGAGGCTATCAATAATTTTGTGTTTGTAGCCAGCGCCTACAATGGCCACAGAGATAAATGGTTTTAATGGTGAAGCAAATGCGAAGCATGATGATCAGCATATTAATATGCTTGCTTTTGACCGGGTGTATGTTAGGGAAAGAGCAGGTTGGATTTGAGCGTGATACTAATGTAAGTCTGGTTGACGACATGCTTTGTATCAGCATGCCCCCAGAGAAAACGTATTATCTGAGCGTCATCTCGATAAAAAATAAGGATGATTCAGGATTTAGAGAAACATATGCGGGAAGTGAATTGTTAGACGTTAACGGCAAACGTTGCCTTTCACCATCACAGTGGTTTCTTGCAGAAAATCATGCCTATACTATTCATTACACTCTGCTGTCTACTTTAAAGATACGTCCATCTTTTAGAAAGGTCGCATCCATTAAGATAAGTAAAGGCCAGATAATATTTTTGCCATTGAATAACGCAGACTATCTTCCCAGCCTTATTCCAAATGATTTTTAGTGTTATAATTACAGATTGAAATCTATTTTATTCTTAAGTATTCATTTGAAAGAAACCATAATGAGATGCTATCAGTTTTATAAAGCAGGTGTTTACTCCACTCTAATAATGAGTTCCGTCTTTCTCACTGGCTGCCTTGGCGATAAGGTGACGTTTTCAGAAACGGCGAATATTACTCAAAGAGAAAATGCAGCATGCTTTGAAGTGCAAGGAGCCAGCGACTACACGCTAAAATCCATGAGTATATTCAGAAGGGGGCATGAAGATGATAGACAATCTTTAATGCCCAACAATACCAATTTAAAGGATGGGCGATTTATCTGTCTTTCCGAATCAGTAATTGACGAGTTTGGCGATGGAGAGTATGTGGTTAGATTTAGTTTGAAGCCAATTAAAAAGCGTCAAAATACAAGGGTGTTTTCAAATGCCATACAAATTGATGGGCTTCAGGTTAAAAACATCCCACTGCAGGAGAATGAAATTACGCATTACCTCGGTAACAATTTCTAAATTAATGGTAACTATTCGTGGTAATGCGGTCTCGTAATAGCATCAAAACAATTTATCCAGCCGCTGTCAGAGAACATTAATAAAGCCCAGAGAAAGTCGTCAACGTCCCCACCAGTGATAGAGACGTTGTGGCCGGCTGTCATCAAGGAGTGAATGACATGAACATAACTGATTTACTGCAAGGTGCACCCTCGTTAATAAACGGGACGTTGAACCGTTACAAGCTTTCTATCCCCTCATGCTCGTCCAGTATTGACGTCGAGAACTTTAACGGCACAGAAGCATTGAGTGAGAACTATCACTACGATGTGCTGTTCACCAGCCCGGATAAAGACATCACGGCCGCACAGATGTTGCGTAAACCAGCAACGCTGACCATGGGCACGGGTGAGTTGATGGTGCTGTCGGGACAGAAGATGGTGCATGGTTACATCACTGATTTTCACCGTCTGACGGGTTCTGCCGATCAGGTGACTTATCTGGTGGTTATTGAGCCACGCCTTGCATTGCTGGATAAGCAATATCGCTCGCACCGTTTCTTTGTGAATAAATCAGTTCCAGAGGTGGTGAGCCAGATACTGGATGAACACGGTTTTCAGGGCTGGGAATATGAATTCAGCCTGAAGCATGAATATCCCAAGCGTGAGCAGATAAACCAGTACCAGGAAAGTGATCTTCAGTTTATTCGCCGCTTGCTGTCGGAAGTTGGCATCTTTTACATGTTCACGCTCCAGCCAGATACCCAAACTGAAGTCGTCCGGTTTGGTGATGCTCAGTCTGCGCTTATTCAGGGTAAGCCGTTGCCACTTAACAGTCCTTCCGGCCTGGAAGATAACGGACAGGAATCTATCTGGGGACTGAATATCACCCACAAAGTGGTTGAAGCGGGGGTAGTCGCGAAAGATTACAACCATCGCGAAGCGCAACGTATTTTACGTTCGGTTCAGGCGGATATGTCGCGCGGCGATGGTGATGAGATCAACTACGGGCAGGTTTATCACTATCGTCCGCGTCATCCTGACGGCGGTGATAAATATGTGCCCGCGCCGGAGACTGCGAACTATTACGCGCGCCTCGATCACGAACGTTTTTTGTGCGGCCAGACGCTGATTACTGGCATAAGCAATGACGCATCGCTGGCTCCAGGTCAGGTGCTGACCATTATAGATGGTCTTTTGCCAACGCTGCCGGAACAGCTTCAGAGTCCGGTCGTCGTCACCCGCATCAACCTCAGTGCCAGCCGCAAGTCGGCGTTACAAATCAACCTTAATGGTGTGCCTTACAGCGAAACGCTGTGCTGGCGTCCAAGGTTGTTACCACGCCCAAAAGTCAGCGGCACCATGACAGCGCGTGTTACTAGCGCAAAAGACAATGATATCTATGCCTGGCAGGATGCCTCCGGTCTGTACCGCGTGGTGTTTGATGCAGATGAAGAGAGCAAAGATCGCGGCCAGGAAAGCATGCCGGTGCGCCTCGCCAAACCTTATGGCGGTGATATGTATGGTTTCCACTTCCCGCTGATACAGGGCACGGAGGTGGCGATCGCCTTCCGTGAGGGTGATCCTGACCAGCCCTATATTGCTCATGCGCTGCATGACTCGCGACACGTCGATCACGTCACAGAGAAAAACAGCACCCGCAACGTCATTCGGACCGCTGGGCTGAATAAGCTTCGCATGGAAGATAAGCGCGGTGAAGAGCACGTCAAGCTCAGCACGGAGTACGGTGGCAAGACGCAGCTTAATTTAGGCCACAACGTCGACGATGACAGGCTGCTCCGGGGAGAAGGCGCGGAATTGCGAACAGATGACTGGGTTGCCGTTCGCGGTGGCAAAGGTGTATTCATCTCGGCTGATGCACAACAAAGTGCACAAGGGCGCATGATGGATATGGAAGAGGCAATACGGCAACTTAAAAACGCGCTATCGCTAGCAAAAAGCTTAAACGAAATTGCTCAAAAAGCTGAAGCAACCCAAGGCGACTCAGATTCTCATGAAGAACTTAATAATGCGCTGGAAGATTTGAAGCAAGCAGGGATTTTGGCTCATGCTCCTGAAGGCATTGGAATTGTCAGCCCCAAATCAGTACGTATGGCTTCAGGTGGAGCAAGCGTTGGTCTGATGTCGGGGAAAAATACGGACATCAGTGCTGGAGAGTCAATCACGCTAGCGGCTACCAAAACTGTCAGCGTGTTTGCGCAGGGAGAGGGAATGCAGTTGATTGCTGGCGCAGGGAAATTGGATATCCAGGCTCAGAAAGGCGAGCTTAACGCAGCAGCACAACAAGACATCACGATAAGCAGCGCCGAAGGGAAAGTCACTGTAAGCGCTAGTCAGGAACTGACTATCACTTGTGGCGGAGCCTATATAAAACTCAGCGGTGGCAATATTGAGATGGGTGCGCCTGGAAATATTCTTTTGAAATGCGCCAATGCGCAGAAAATGGGACCAGCCACGCTAGACTCTCCACCACATACCTTCCCTAAAGGATACGGTGAAGGTTTTACATTAAAAGGTTCAGAAAGTGGTGAAATCCAACCCTTTACATTTTACAGGGTCACCACCGGAGAAGGTGAGGTGTATGAAGGCGTTTCTGATGAACATGGAAAAACAATGCGGATATTCACAGCTATGCCATCAGCATTGAAAATTGAGTTCCCGGATGAAGAAATGACCGATATCAAGGAAGAAAAATAATGAGCACAGCAACTACGTCTCTGGAATGCAAATATCCAGATGCCTGGACAGGTAAACAAAAAAAATACTGGGTTGAGATTCAGCTTCTGGATGAACGTGAAGAACCCATCCCTAATATGCCGTATGTGGCCGAAAATGCCGCTACACGTAGTCAGTGCGCTTCATATATCGGTAAAAGCGACGTCAGTGGCATCATTCGAATCGAGGGTTTACATCCGCTAGAGCTGATTTTACATATTGAAGCAAAGTCGCTTGCAGACGAGATGGAAAAAAGGGCATTGCGTCCCTTTGGACGTGCTGAGGATGATTCAACCGTAAAACCCAAAGCGGTTGTGGAAGGATACGAATATCGTTATCTAAAAATAGGTCATCTATGCGATAGCCTTCCTGATATGATGCCGGAATGGAAAGATAAAGCGAACCCACCGAAATATCACTTTCCGGATTTGCGCTTTTCCGGTCAAACGATAAAAAAGCTAAACTGTCGTTACGTTTTTGAAGTGTGTCCATTCCGGGCCTGGTCACTGATACTGCACCATCAAACAGATTACTCGATAGTTAATGCTTATAATCTAGGGATAATGGCCGATCTTTCTTATTCAACAGAAGAAAAGATCATTCAGTATTTCAAACAGGCATATATTGATCTATCCACGGCCCCAAAATTAAGTGATAAAAACGACTATTATGCCGTGGTTAAAGACGTCCCCTTCAGTCAGCGATACATCAACCCACGCTTCGTTACCACTGCCGGGAATATCATTCAGCATGATACTCAGTTATTTTATGTCTCAAATGATGAACATGTCGTTGTAGCTTGGCGTGGTACTCAAGAGTTGAGAGACTGGTTAACTGACATCACATTTAGCCCACAAAAGTGCCCGTCCTATCTTGCCCCGATGGGTAAAATCCACAAAGGATTTTTAGATGCTTTTGAATATGCTAAAAATAAGGGCAAGGCAAATTTTGAAGAATTAGATTCTTTAATTGATGATAAAGAGCACTTTCTTTGCGGACATAGTTTAGGTGGAGCATTAGCATTAATTCATGCTGCTGAGTTAAAATCGACAAAACCAATATTATACACCTATGGAATGCCGAGGGTTTTCACTGCTGATGCCACCTTACAGCTTTCGGAAGTTACTCACTACCGACACGTTAATGACTCAGATAGCATTACTAGCGTTCCGATGGATGTGAACCTGTATAACTGGTTTTATGAGATTTATGGCCCAGTTGGCACCATGCTGGGTTTTACATGGTCTGTAGCTGAGTTGCTTTCGCAGAAAATCTCTGGTGTAACCGTCGGCGACAGCTTTTGGCATCATGGTGATATTGTGCTGTTCTATTACACCACACAGGTGGTGGAAAGCCTGCAATGCGAAGGCTCTATGAGTGCTCCCAGATGTCGCAGAATAAAGTATAGATTACCTAAAAAAACAAAATATTATTTAATTCCTTCCCTGGCTGAAGATAAAAGTATTTCGGCAAGAAATCACAACTTGCAATTTATTCGATCATTAAATATTGAAAGCATGAAGAAGTTTTTCCCTAAAAATACCAATCCGGATCTGGATTCTATACTTACCGACCCTGGAAATCACTCTATGTCTTCAGCCTATCTGCCATATATTAACAATCAACTGGTGGAGTTGGTGTCTTATGATATCACTCTGAAACGAAAAGAAAGCAGGATCGCATTTGAGAAACAGATGTCAGATTCTGGTATTCCTGATGATGAAAAGGAAAGAAACCGGATGTTCTCTGCATTACAGGGTTTAGTAGCAGAAACCATCAGAGTAACAGAGCGGATGCCAGAGTCAGATGCTATTCTGGATCGTTTCGGCAAGACAAAAAAGGAATTAAACGAATGAATATGATAAATGTATTACTCTTACCATCATTATTATTACTAAACGGTTGTGTGTTTAGCGAAGATTTATCTCCTCCATTTGGAGGTAAGACTGTAAAAGTATCGGTAGTTAAACCTGCCGACGTGGATATTTTACCGATGGATGTTATTTACCGCTCTGAAAAATGCAGAGATAAAGTTTTCACCTCTGCGGGTTCAATAACTACCCGTGCTGGTTATCGCCTACTGACAGTCCCTTTTAAACAAGAGTTCGTTGATGATTTAGTGAGTGGCAATGTCTTCGTTAATGGTGGTGGTAGGTGTGAATGGAAACTCAGTAATATACGATTTCAGTTTAAATTTAGTGATGTGAAGAAATTTGGGGTTGATATTAAAAGTAATATTTCCAATGACATCGTTTTTGTTTTTGATAACAATCCTCCCCCCCCCGGGGAGATGGGCACTATATGAACGTGTCTGGCAACGTTGAAATAAGAGATGATTATTACCCACTCATCAGAAATGACCGCATGATAGACCATGCTAAAATCCTCAGGTTAATAAATGAAGATATGTTAAATTATAGAGTTAGTAATTCTGAACTTATTGTTTTCAAACCCAAGGTTCATTCTAAAAAGATTATTAATGTTTTAGGACCAGAGAAGTTTGGTGAGGACTCGATTACGACTTATCCTGATGGAACTCAAACGACCAATGCCAATGGACCTGACCCGATTAATTTTAAGAAACTAAATTTAATGAATTGAATTTATAAATGTCGAAAAATCACCCGCCACTCGTTTCATTACATTATTCTAAAAATAAATTAACCGGCTGTTTTGTACGTTGCACGGCTTAGTCGTGGGACACCTGAGAGTAACAGAGCAAATGCCTGATGGAAGAGCTGCCCTGGAACGTTTCTGTGCGAAAGTAAGGAATATGAGTAATGAAAATATTAAATATACTATGCCTGATGCCGCTCTTAATCCTGAGCGGCTGTTCGCGAGGCGAGGAACTATCCCCACCAACAAATGGTAAGACGGTTAAAATATCGGTAGTTAAACCAGTAGAGGTAGATATTTTACCAATGGATATAATTTACCGCTCTGAAAAATGCAGAGATAAAATATTCACTTCTTCGGGGGGGATAACGACCCGGGCAGGTTATCACCTTTTGACTGTTCCTTTTTATAAAGAAACGGGAAGCTACAAGGTAAGTAGTAGTATTGCCATAGATGGTGGAGGTAGGTGTGAATGGAAGTTGAGCAATATAAAATTTGATTTTCAATATCATAACATGAAACATTTTGGCGGAAATGTTAAGAATAATATACCAGCAGATATTGTTTTTGTTTTTGATAAAAATGCACCTCCTCGAGGGGATGGAAATTATGACAATGTCTATGGTGCCGTAGAAATTGAAAAAAACTACTTCCCTCTAATTAGGAAGAACTCTGCTGAAGGTACATTAACACTAACTATAAAAGGTCAACCAATGTTGACTTACCGTGTTTATGATGCGAATAGCATTGTTTTTAAGCCTACTTTCCATCCAGATATGCTTGTGACGGCTATTCCTCCTGCAAAAAAAGGAGAGGGTTTTACTCTCATCTATCCAAATGGTGAAAAAATCGTAGACCATCACTTTCCTAATTCAGAAAAAACAAAATATGATTTTGTGAAACAAAAGCTCGCTAAGTAATAAACTGTAAATTTTATGATAAGGAGATATATGTCCAAGGGATTTGTTTTGTTCGGCGATAAAACAACACATGGAGGTCAGGTTATATCGGCATCATCAACCATGATCGCCAATGGTAAAAAAGTAGCTCTCATAGGAGATGAAATAAGTTGTCCGGTAAAGGATCACGGTACTAATCAGATTATTGAAGGCTCTACGGAGTGGTTATCTGATGGTAAAGCGATTGTTGTGGACGGCTGCCATTGTGAATGTGGTTGCCAGGTTATTTCCAGTGCGCCGGATTGCGCAATAGGATAAGTGATGGGCTGGGAACGTCAGAAATCTAATGTTGCAGGTTTACCCAAAGAACCTTCACTTATCATGTGGCTTATTGTTGGTGTTTCTGCTCTAGTCACTGGAGTGCTGTTATTTGTGCTTCATGCTAACCAGATGTTAGGGGAAATCCAAAAGTATAATCTGTGGTTAGTTACTGCAGGTCCTTTATTTGTCTGGTTTGTCCTCATTTGCCTACGCGGTTGGCGTTATAATAATGTTCTTGATAAGTATCAATTTGAATTAGATGAAGCCAATTATGCCCAGCAACAATGGTCTACGTGGGCGAACCGTCATATCGCAGTGTTGCACCACGGTGCCATTCTCCCCCGCTACCTGACATCGGGAACTCTGCTTCAGGCATTTCCGGATGTCGAGCAATTTATTAAGCAAGCCATTCGCATCAATTTTCAGGAAAATACAAATGGGCTTTCTTTATTAATTTGCAGCGTTCGCGATGCGTTAGAAAAACTTCCAACTGATTTACCCCTTAATGTCACACTGTTAACTGATTCACAAAGTGAAGATCTATTGCTGCGGAAAAACTTCTCTGAAGCCTGGCAGAAAAATATGTCTTCTGTTCGTCCGGTTTCTGTGGTGAATATTTTGAAATCAAAGTCTTTTCTCTCTCTCGAAGAGCGGCTTAAATCGCCGACCCTGGATGTGGATCTGATTCTGGTTCATCAGACTCAGGGCAGGGATAAATACAGTGACGCGCTGGCAGCCCTCCTACTGACCTCTGATGATGTGGCTACAAAATACAGGCTTAGCCATCATGCGCGCTTGCTTCGGCCTATGTCGCTTGATACGGGCATAACATTGAAGGCAGAACTCGATACCTTTTTTTCCATTCAGTCACAGGCGATCACTACGGCTGCAATTGTGGGTGACAGCATGAAGTGGGGCGATGACTTTTCTACTCTCTTGGCCTGCGCCAACAAATATGAAGGCTCCTGGAGGCCAGAGCAATGCCACTGGCTGGAGAAGTACGCTGGACTTAGTGGCCCTTTTTCACCTTGGATTCTGGCAGCTGTCGCCGGCGATATTGCTGCGCTGACGAAAGAGAACTGCCTGATGCTTTCAAGGGATAGTGAGAAACGTTTTATAAATACCGTAACTATAGGAAATATGATGAATGGCGAAGGATAGTTCAGTGTGGCGTGGCAACTGGGGACGCCTTAGCCTTACTGTGTTGATTGCTGCGGCAATAGCGCTGGTCATCTGGACAAAGGGCGGGATGATCGGGCTTTACAGCATTGGACCAAAGCTGTTAGGAATTGCTGTAGCGCTGCTCCTGCTTCTGATCGTTTTTCATGGCAAAACAATCGGCCTCGCAATGAAATTACAGTGGTCACGGTTACAGGCAAAACGTAAAAATGTGTTACCCGCTGATGAAGGCCGCGTCAGGCAGACTCCGCCCCACAATGTCACCGTTGATACCATCCGTAACGCCATGCGTAACCTCTACGGTCGGCCCTGGGGACGTAAAACACGCATCCTGCTGATAACCGGTACTGCCGCTGAAGTGGAGCAACTGACTCCAGGTCTTACAACTCAGCTCTGGCAGGAAGATCGCGGCACATTATTACTATGGGGAGGCGATCCCGCATCCTCACTCGATGAAAATTGGCTGACGGCCCTCAAACGTCTGCGTCGTCGTCCGGCTGATGCGATGATCTGGGTTACCTCCGCCGTTGATCATCTTGCCGATACTTCAGTCGTACCTGCCACAGCATTACCTTCTGCCGCCGCGATGGATGCCACCTCCCACGCGTTATCGGCACGCTACGAGAAGCTGGGCTGGCGGTTGCCGCTTTATGTCTGGTCGCTGCATCCGCGCGCCGACAAGCAGCCGGGCCGCATGACTCAGGCGGTGGGCGTTCAGACTCTTACCACAGGCAAAATAGACAAGTTACTGGTGGAGTTGGCAGCGCAGCTCACCACCCAGGGCATTCAGCAGGCGGCAGGTTCGCCGCAGCATCGTTTCCTGCTTAGCCTGGCAGACCAACTGACGCGTGAACCTGAAACACTCAACGCGCTGATTGCACCACTGCAGAATCCGTATCGACCGCTTCCGCTGGCGGGGCTGGTATTTAGTCCACCGTCTGAAGGTGCAGAGCGCGCAGTACCCAATCACTGGGGCCTCGATAATCGCTGGGATGCGCTGCCGTCTACATTCACTTCGTTGCCCGCGCACCTGCGTCCGCAGCGTCGCGGCTTTTCCTGGTCGCGCCTGCTGGCATCCGTGGCGTGCCTGGCGGTGATTGCCTGGGGCGCGGGCCTGCTGGTGTCGTTCACCACCAACAGCAGCGTTATCAGCAACGCTCATACGCAGGCGATGCAGGCGGCCGATACTGGACAACCGCTGCAGCAGCGTCTGATGGCGCTTTCTGATCTGCAGAAAACCATGCAGCGCCTGCAACATCGTGCGGAGCACGGTACGCCTTGGTACAGCCGTCTTGGACTGAATCAAAACGACGCGCTGCTGGCAGCACTCTGGCCGCGTTATGCGCAGGCGGCGCTGCCGCTGCTGCGCGATGCTGCAGCCACGCATCTGCGTAAGGAGCTGCAGACGGTCGCTGACCTGCCGCCTGACAGCCCGCTGCGCGACACGCTCGCCAAACCGGCTTACACCCAGCTCAAGCTGTGGCTGATGCTGGTGCGCCCTGAACGCATGGATTCAGCATGGTTCAGCCAGGCGCTGATGCAGGACTGGGCGCAGCGCGCAGATGTGGCTACAGGTTACTGGCAGGGCACAGCGCCCGGCTTAATGGCGTTTTACGGCGCAGGCCTGGTTGCGCATCCTGAATGGAAACTAAAGGCGGACCCGGAACTGACCGGCCAGGTGCGCGCGCTGCTGGTGCGTCAGCTCGGCGTCAGCAACAGCGAATCGCGCCTGTATCAGCAGGTGCTGGCACAGGTGTCGCGCAACTATGCCGATATGCGACTGACTGATATGACTGGTGATACCGATGCGGCGCAGCTGTTCAGCACCGACGAAGTGGTGCCGGGCATGTTCACCCGTCAGGCGTGGGACGAGGGTGTGAAACCGGCGATTGAGAAAGTGGCCAGCGCGCGCCGCGAGGAGATGGACTGGGTGCTGGGCGATAATCCGCCCGCGACCAGCAAATCCTCCTCGCCCGACGTACTGGAAGCGCAACTCACTAGCCGCTACTTCGCCGATTACAGTGCGGCCTGGCTGAACTTCCTCAACAGCCTGCGCCTGCAGCCCGCGCCGACGCTGTCGGATGCCATTGACCAGCTGACGCTGATAGCCGACGTGCGTCAGTCGCCGCTGGTGGCATTGATGAACACGTTGAACGTGCAGGGGCGTACCGGTCAGACCGGCGGGGCGCTCGCCGACTCGCTGGTGAAGTCGGCGCAGAACCTGTTTAGCAAAGAGAAGCTGCCGGCAATTGATCAGAATGCCGGGCCGAGCGGTCCGCTGGATGCCACCTTTGGTCCGCTGCTGTCGCTGACCGAAGCGCAGGGCAGCTCGTCGTCAATGAATCTGCGCACTTTCCTCACCCGCGTCACGCAGGTGCGCCTGCGTCTGCAGCAGGTCACCAACGCCGCCGACCCGCAGGCGATGACGCAGACGCTGGCGCAGACGGTGTTCCAGGGCAAAACCGTCGATCTGACTGAAACCCGCGACTACGGCAGCCTGATTGCTGCTGGTCTGGGACAGGAGTGGAGCGGCTTCGGGCAGACAGTGTTTGTGCGCCCGATGGAGCAGGCCTGGCAGCAGGTATTAAGTCCGGCGGCGGAAAGCCTCAACGTCCAGTGGCAACAGGCGGTAGTGAGCGAGTGGAACAGCGCCTTTGGCGGTCGCTATCCGTTCAAAAACGTTAGCAGCGAAGTTTCTCTGCCGCTGCTGGCGAAGTATCTCAACGGTGATACCGGCCGCATCACCCGCTTCCTGCAAACCCGACTTAACGGCGTGCTGCACCGCGAAGGCACGCGCTGGGTGCCGGACAGCATCAATGCGCAGGGGCTGACCTTCAACCCGGCGTTCCTGAAGGCGATTAACCAACTTAGCCAGATTTCCGACGTGGTGTTCACCACCGGTGAAGCGGGACTGCACTTTGAGCTGCGTCCCGGCACGGCGGCAGGCGTATCGCAGACGACGCTGACCATCGACAGCCAGAAGCTGGAATATGTGAACCAGATGCCGGCCTGGAAGCGTTTCACCTGGCCGGCGGATACCGAAGCGCCGGGCGCAACGCTGAGCTGGGTCAGCACCGAGGCGGGTACACGATTATATGGCGACATGCCGGGTGGCTGGGGCTTGATTCGTTTGCTGGACAAAGCGCAGGTCACCGCTAATCCAGGCATCAGCAGCAGCTGGCAACTGAGCTGGGCCGCGCCCGATGGCCGCACGCTGAATTACATTCTGCGCACCGAAGCCGGTGATGGCCCGCTGGCGCTATTGCGGCTGCGCAACTTCACGCTGCCATCCGATATTTTTCTCCAGAGCGCCACAACTATCGCGCCGGAAGACCTTAACGTCACGGAGGACGAATAATGCCGCTTAAATCTCTTATCAGCGCCTGTGGTGAAGACGCTGAGACGCTGCGCGCCCAGGCAAAACAGCAAATCGCACTGTGGAATAACTGGCTGCAGCCGGTATCGGCGGACAATCCCGCCGGTGAGGACCCGACCTATCACGACGGTTTTCAGCAGATGCAGGAGGAGGTTAACCGCCTTTCCGGGGCGGACACCACGCTTATCTGCGAGCTGGCGGAGAATCTGCTCACCACCACTACCAAAGACATCCGCGTGGCGGCCTGGTATAGCTGGGCACGCCTGCAGCTTGATGGCGAAGCCGGGCTGGCTGATGGCTTGTCATTAATGGCCGGGCTACTGACGCAGTTTGGTAGCAGCCTGCATCCACAACGCGCGCGCAGCCGTGAAGCGGCACTGCGCTGGCCCGCCGGTTCGCGAATGCTCGACACACTTTCACTTTATCCAGAAGTCACCAAACAGGATGCGTTGCGTATCGCTGGCGCACTGTTGTTGATTGAGGACGCGAGCCTGGAGCACGGCGGTGCCGGGCTGGGCAGTCTGTATGCGGCGCTGGAAAATCGCCTGCTTAAAGCGGGTGGCCCGGATGCGGTGGTGCCACAGGCGGCGGGTGAGGGTGATAAGCATCAAACCAGCGGTCCGGCTGCGCCACAGATGGGGGCGATAGCCTCCGGACGCGAGCTGCTGGATCAGGCGCGCACGCTGTCGAAATACCTGCGTGATCAACCCGGCGGCTGGCTTGCTGCGCACCGTCTGATGAAATCCCTGCGCCACGATACGCTGCTGCAACTGCCGCCGCTTTCCGGCGACGGTAAAAGTCGTATCGAGCCGCCAAAAGCCGACCAGCGCGCGCAGCTTAAACGTCTTTGGCTGCAGCAGAGCTGGCAGGAACTGACCGAGCAGGCCGACAGCCTGTTTTCGCGTGGTGGTAATCATTTCTGGCTTGACCTGCAGTGGTACATCCATCAGGCGCTGACGCGCGCCGGCAACACCACGCTTGCCGCCATCGTGCAGGACGATCTTAAAGGACTGTTGTCGCGCCTGACCGGCCTGGAAACGCTGGCGTTCAGCGACGGCACGCCGTTTGCCGATGAGGTGACGCTCGGCTGGATACAGCAGCAGGTGATGAACACCGAACCCGGTTGGGGCGAAGGGTCGTCAGCTTCTCCCGGTGCCAGCAATGAAGATGACATTCTGCAACTGGAAAGCGAAGCCGTAGAGCTGGCCGACCGGGAAGGCATCGAAACCGCGCTGAACTGGCTGCAGCATCGGCCGGGAACTGCTTTACCGCGACAGCAGTGGCTGCTGCGTCTGCTGATGGCGCGCGTCGCTGAGCAGTTTGGCCGTCAGGAAATGGCGTTACATCTGCTTAGCGGGCTTGATAGCAGCGCAGATGACATGACGCTTGGCCAGTGGGAACCGTCGCTGCTGTTTGAAGTGAAATCAAGAAGGCTGAAATTAATGCGCGCCCGCGCTGGGCGCAGTGAAGCGGATAAAGCGCGAGTGCAGCCGGAAATGGAACAACTGCTGGCCGGGCTGGTTGATATTGATGCAGCGCGAGCTGTGGTGCTGTTGGGTTAATAATTCAAAAGGATGTTGCAATGTTATCTATTCGTGTACTCGCTCTGGTTATGGTGTGTTTATTAACCGGTTGTACTCAGCTCTTATGGACTTTAAATGACTATCAATCAAAAGGATATAACCGAGAAATAAAAATCGCAGACAGGGTTAATGGCATATTTAAATATAACAATATCAGCCTAACTGTAAGTGGTGGGGAAGGTGAAAAGGACATCATCAGACTACCAGAAAACGGTATTGGATTTGTGGGGGAGAAAAATATTTACTTCGTGACGGTCAATGGTAATGAGTTGCTTGCATTAGATGCGATCATAAAAAATATCCCATTGAAAATGAATAATCATGATAAATACATAAATATCGGCGTGAATGGCTATTATGATAAAAATGTTAATGCTGCCTTTCAGCAAGTAATGAATGTCATGACCAGACAGTCCGTGGCTGAATTAACGGCATCGCAAAAAATATTGCTGGAAAGCAATGGCTTTAAATCTTCTAATGGTTACTATCATCGACTGGTAAGCATCGAAGGAATTATCATAAACAGACAGCGCTTAGGAGATTCATTCCCGGATGCTTCATCTCTAAATGATAGTTATCAAGTCCGTTTTTACTCTGATTATTTGTCCAATAACGTTGATGCTGGAAAGCTGGCATTCAACCTTGCAATGACACCTGTTACTTTGATAGGTGATATCATTCTCAGTCCTCTTTATTTAATTTCAGTGATGCAGTGATTATCACTGTTAATTATTAAGTGTTATGTCTATGAGTTGGATTTGAAATGTTCAAAACCATTGTTCGATGTTACATTTCTGGCTGGCGCAATACCTTTAATTATAGGGGATGTGCGAGCAGGAAAGATTTTTGGATTTTCATTCTTGTTAATTTAATAATTTTGAACTTATATTCAGCAATAACTGGAATGCTGACTCTAACCGGAAGTAGCATAGTTGATGTCTTATTGTTCCTTTCGATGGGGTCTTCTCTCCAACTGTTATTTATAAGCATCCTGATCATCCCTGTAATCTCATTAGGCGTAAGAAGAATGCATGATATCGGCAGGAGTGGCAGGTGGTTTAGTAGCCTGCTACTCAGCAATATTTTTATTATTCCTGTATTTCTTGGTGCTATGGTCAACAGTATTGCAAATCACTTTTCATAGGATATCGCACTCTCAATATCTATCTGGGCAAGCCTGGTGTTGAATTTAAGCGTTATTTTTTACCTGACATATCTGTGCTGTAAACCTTCAGTAAGACCATCACCGCTTCCACATTAACGCAATAAAAAAACAATCAGAGTGCTGTAATGAAAGATCTCACCCTGCGCTATTACGACACCGAAATGCGCTAGCTGCATAATGCCGCTAAGGAATTTTCCGCCACGCAACCTGATAGCACTAAGAAGGACAAAATAGACCGGGCTGGCGCGCCGGATCCGATAGGTGGGTTAACTGTTAGGGATTAAATGATGAACGACCGCTTAGCGGAATGTTACGCCGGAGCCTGGCGTAAAACATTCGATTATAAAAACTGCGCCACGCGCAAGGAATTCTGGTCATTTATTCTGGTCAGCACGCTCCCATCTTTATGCTCAGGCGCCGTGCTTCTTATTGCTCTTATTAGGGTTGATTTATGGGTGGTTATATTTTGTGGAATTGGTCTTGCGACTGTTATGTCATTTTCCAGCGTAATCATTATTTTTCTTTTATGTCGCTGGGAATTCGACGCATGCACGATATTGGCCGCTCAGGTTGGTGGTTTGGCTTCCTGTTTATAGGAAGTGTTTTTTTCTTTCCTGTAAGTCTGTTTTTATTATACCTATGCAGTAAGCCTTTGCTCCATCTGCATCCGGTTTATCTCTGAATAAATAATTAGAGCTCTGTGTAAGATTTTTAAGATTCACTATTAAACTTAATTATTAGTATCTTTACGTCATGGAGGACATGATGAATACATCCGGTATTCTACAGAAAGTTTTGTCGGTCTCATTAAATCGCTATTATCTCGATTTACCGGGCAGCACCTTTAGTACTGATGTTGAAGAGATTGAGGGAAAGGAGGAGATGAGCGAACTGTATCGTTACACAGTTCGTTTCACCAGCGATGCTGGCGACATACAGCCTCAGCAGATGCTGCGGAAAAAAGTCTGGTTAAATATGCAAGCTACCTCAGATGAGCTGAAATCGGTATTGCCTGAAAAAATCGTTAAAGTCATACACGGAGTGATAACTCACTTTCGGCGATTGCAAGGTTCACGCGATCAAGTAAGCTATGAAATTATTATTGAGCCATTTGTTTCACTGCTAGGTAAACAATTCCACAGTCATCGATTTTTCGTCAATAAATCAGTGCCTGAAGTGGTAACGAAAATACTTACTGAACATGGTCTGGAAGCCTGGCAATACCAATTTAGCCTGAAGCAAAGCTATCCAAAGCGCGAACAAATTAATCAGTACCAGGAAAGTGATCTAAAATTTATTCAACGTTTACTGGCTGAAGTAGGAATTTTTTTCTACTTTCGCTTACAGGAGGATGCGCGCACTGAAGTAATCCATTTTGGTGACAGTCAGGTGTCATTTAATACTGTCAAATCGCTGCCGCTTAACAGCCCTTCAGGTATGGGTGATGGCGGAAAAGATTCGATCTGGGAACTAAATCTTAATCATCAGGTTGTGGAAGCTAGCGTATCCGCTAAAGATTATAACCATCGTGAGGCGCAATATATTTTACGGTCTGCGGAAGCGGATATGACACGGGGCGATGGCGATGAAACTAATTATGGCAAGGTTTATCATTATCGACCTCGCCATCCGCAATCTGGTGACAAGTACACACCAGCTGCAGAAACCGCAAACTTCTATGCACGTTTGGATCATGAACGCTTCCTCGCTAGCCGAACATCCATTACAGCAATAAGCACCGATCCCTCTCTGGCTGCTGGGCAAACGCTGATAATAACCGACAATAGTGTTCCTTCAACCTTGCCAGAGTTGCTGCATAACCCACTGCTAATTATAAAGTTGAAGTTCGTTGCCAGTCGGGAATCAGCCATGCGAGTGACGATTGGCGCCGTGCCATACAGTGAAACAATTTGCTGGCGTCCAGCAATGCTTGTACGCCCTAAAGTCAGCGGCACCATGACAGCGCGAGTCACTAGCGCAAAAGATAATGATATCTACGCCTGGCAGGACGCTTCAGGTCTTTATCGTGTGGTGTTTGATGCGGATGAAGAGAGCAAAGATCGCGGGCAGGAGAGCATGCCAGTGCGACTCGCCAAACCTTATGGCGGCGATATGTATGGCTTCCACTTCCCACTGATTCAGGGAACGGAAGTAGCGATAGCCTTCCGCGAAGGTGATCCTGACCAGCCTTATATTGCTCACGCGCTTAATGATTCGCGCCATGTCGATCACGTCACCGAAAAGAACAGCACACGCAACGTTATCCGCACCGCAGGTTCAAACAAACTGCGCATGGAAGATAAGCGCGGTGAAGAGCACGTCAAACTCAGCACCGAGTATGGTGGTAAATCACAGCTAAGCCTGGGGCACCTGGTTGATTCCTCGAGAGCCAAACGCGGTGAAGGTTTTGAACTGCGCACGGACAAGTGGGGCGGGATTCGTGCTGGAAGCGGTATTTTTATAAGTGCAGATAAGCAACCTGGCGCTGGTGCAGAAGTGCTTGAGATGCAGGATGCACTTAACCGCTTGCACAATGCAGGCAATCAAATGCAGCAGTTAGCTGATGATGGAAAAGCCGCAGGCGCAGAACCTGCGCAAGTGGAAACTCAACTTAATTTCATGCGCGAAGAGTTAGAACAGCTCAAGCAAGCAGTCGCACTGCTTAGTGCGCCGCAGGGAATCGCGTTAACCAGCGGTAAACATTTACAGCTTGCAGCGGCAAAGAACTTAATCGCCACCGCAGAGGCAGACGCTGATGTTGGCATCGTCAAACGCATGTTTATCGGTGTGGGCGAGGGACTGAATGTATTTGTGCGCAGGATGGGTATCAAGCTATTAGCAAATCAGGGGCCGGTTTCGATTCAGGCGCAGAACGATCAATTGCAATTGCTTGCAAGGCAAGGACTGGAAATTACCAGCACCGAAGAAGAAATTCATATCATTGCTAAAAAGAAAATCGTGCTGAATGCCGGGGGAAGCTACATTACGCTGGATCCGTGCAAAATTGAGTTGGGCACCGATGGTGACTTTGCGGTGAAATCAGCAGATTTCGCCTATAGCGGACCGGCAAGTATGACGGCGGAACATCCTGAATATCCCGAAATCCAATCCACCGCTAAGCAATTATTGAATCTCAAAGTACCAATGTCACCTGATGCAGAAGCCGGAAGCTGGGCTGGCATGCCGTATACGTTGTACGCCGATGGAGCAGCGATAAAACAGGGCGTGCTGGATAACACCGGCAATTTACCGGTTGAACATCAAACCGTGACGAAATCTTATCGCTTGGTAATGGCAAACGGTGTTAGCTACCAGATTCCCGTCGCCGCCACTTATCGCAATCCAGAGCAAGGTGTTCTAGCGAATCGCGGCATTCATCATCATCACTCGCAACCTGCAGAAGAAATTAATGCTCCGGATTCGCACACCGGGCACCGTTCGCTCTATGCCGCATTACTTGATGGTATTAATGACAGGGAAAAAGACGCATGAGTCAGTCAGATATCGTTTCACCTATTGCAACTGATATAACCCATCAATGTGTGATTACACCGCCGTGGTTTGTACAGGGCAGCGAATATCAACCTTTACCGGCGACCTATTTTCCGCTGATTAATGGTGAGGAAGCATTTGGTGCGGTGCATCATGCCATCGAAAATGCGCGAAAATCAGTGGATATTATTTGCTGGGGTTTTCAACCTTCAATGTATTTTGTGCGTGATGGTCAAGCCCCCTGTATTGGGCAACTATTAGAAGATCTTGCACAGAAGCGTGACATTGAAGTGAGGATCCTAGGTTGGGAAATGCCGTTTAATACCGCTGGATTTGGTGGTGAAGCTAATTTGCCGGGTAAATTTATTACTGGAGTTAAAAATAGAGCGGGTCAAACCTCGACTAATGATCAATTTTCTTTTGATCAGGATTGGTTTGAAAAATATGCGCTTGCTAACACCATTAAAGAGATATCGCGTGGAATAGGAACTACACCAAAAAAACTGCAGCAGTTCCCACAATTTGTCAGCCGTGGCTTTAATGTAGATGAGCGTGCGGAAATTGCTTATCAGATTAAGTTCAATAGCCTTGATAAAAATCTGAGCAATATGAGCACTGCTACTATGGCAGCGAGTGTTACACACCATCAAAAAACAGTGTTAGTGGATTATGAACTGCCGGAGAGAGCGGTTGGTTTTGTAATGGGTCACAACATGCTGGATGAATACTGGGACACAGACGCGCATTCAGCTGCTAATCGAGGTGAGAATAGACTCCCACCGAATAAAGGTGCGACTGGTGCACTGCCACGTCAGGACATTTCCAGCCGGGTAACCGGACCAATACTAGA
The DNA here is from genome assembly GCF_054903455.1 of Pantoea sp. y20. Lineage (NCBI taxonomy): Bacteria > Pseudomonadati > Pseudomonadota > Gammaproteobacteria > Enterobacterales > Erwiniaceae > Pantoea > Pantoea sp. y20. The sequence continues at coordinate 2,485,500 of NZ_CM142816.1, read as the reverse complement.
GCATTTGCATCATAATTTCGCGACTGCATGGAAGAGAGAAACCGGGCAGGATCTCTTGTTGCAGCGTCACGCCAGTGAAGTGGCTAAAAAAATGAAGCCGCAAAGATCGCTTGGTGCTCCATTAATGGCACAATTGCTGCGCACTCAGGCGCAGGAAGGTAAGCGAGATATTGAGAAACTCTATTTGCAGGCAACAAACAATGCAACGCAGTTTATCTATATTGAGAACCAGTATTTCCGCTGGCCTCCACTGGCAGAATTGATCAAGAAAGTCGCAGCAGATCAGACTCGTGAAGGACGCGATCCAGGAAAACACGGATCACTATATCTTTTTGTTACAACCAATGTGAGTGAGCAGGGAATTGGGCCTGGCAAAGTGAATACGCAACGTATGCTCGAGAGTTTGGGGCGTGCTGATACTATACCTGGAATTACCAAATTAAGACGTAAAGAGATGTTGTGGAATGAAATGCCAACTCCACCATCTATTGATGCAACCTACGCTGATAAATTAAAATATATTCAGGGGCGAGATAAGAAAAAAGCTGAAATCAGAGCAAAAGAAAAGGAAGTTGATAATAGTGTGGTTGTTTCAGTAGAACATCCCGGGTTAAAAATTCATGTCTGCTCTTTAGTTGCACCTGACTCTGATCCAAATGATTGGATGCCAGTATATATTCACTCTAAGTTAATGATCATCAATGATGTATTTACCACGCATGGGTCGGCCAATATCAATACTCGAAGCATGCAGGTTGATAGTGAAATGAATATTGCTCATTGTAATACATCAGTAACAAAGGTGATGCGGAAGAGATTGTGGAATTTGCATACTAATAATTTAGGTGGGCAGGATGATGCAGGGGAAGCATACATAGAATGGGATAGATTAATTCAAAGTAATAAGGTTTTTGAAGGTGAACATCACCCTCCAGAAGTTTCTCTTATTGAGTTTTACTATGCTGAAACAAAGTTAACCGATTTGGATTAATCATGAAAAATATTTTGTGTTTTATTTTACTGCTTATTGCCTGCGATCAGAGCAGGGGACATGCTTCATTGATAGGTAAAGGCACCATGGATTCATTGTTAAATTTAAATTATAAAAAAGAGTTTGTTTGCAGCCGGCAAAAAATGATTGAGTCATCGCCTGATGCAGAGGTTATATTTAACTATGCGCGTTGGATGCAAAAAAATAATCAACTTAAACAAGATGAGAACGTGTACTCTCAAGTAGAACGCCTTTATCGTATTGCTTCAGAGAATGGTAATGCTAAAGCTAACATAAACTTACAAAATGGTTCACTTAGAGGATATTTTTATTTAAAAGATGATGAGCGTTTGCGTATGAGTCAGGAGTTAATTAATCATGGCATTGGTGCTGGGTATTATTTTGTTGCGATCTATCTTCAGCATGGTGTTGCAGGTTTACAGAAAGACCAAGAGATGGCTTTACGATATATGCGTAAAGCTGCTGATGAAGGAAATCCACAAGCGCAGGCTTATGTTGGTGATAAATTAGCACCAAAAGATATTGCTCCTGAGATTGGTTTACAACTCCGCCGTTGTGCAGCAGAGCAAGGAGAAGGAAGGTCTGCGCTTTCCTTAGGGATTTACTATCAATTAAACAAGCAATTTGAGGCTGCCATTGAAGCATTCCAATTAGGCGTTTCTGCAGGTGATGCAGCATCTGCAAGCTTCCTAAAACATGGTTTTGACGGTCCGACAATATCAGAAAAAATTAATTATTTAGGGCAACAAAAAGATACTGAACGTACTAAAAGATATGAAATTATAAGTACAATTCTGAATGATTATTCTTATGCAAACCCTTCCATTCCAGAAATAGATGAAATTGTGCCACTTCCACCCGCACCGTTACCCGCCTGGGATGGAAAATTGAAATGGCTGGAAGAAAGAGAAGCCAATATTCCACCTGAAAAGCCCAGTGAAGCACTGATTAACCAAATGGCACGAGATAAACAACTCGATCCTGCTACCGGCAAACCATTACCAGAGTCACCACATTTTGTTCGTGATGATTCCATCAAGCTATCATGCCGTAATGGTGAGGTGTGTCCCGTGAGTGGATATTGGGAAATGGAATGGTGGGATTACAATAGCCTTAATACTCAGAGGATAGTGCGTTTTAATCAGGGAGATATTCTGCCTGCTGACAGAGTACGGCGCGTGGTCACTCGTCCCTGGCCATTCGAGGACAAAATTGTGATTGAAGAGAAAATGATGGCGTGGCGTTTAATCGCTGAAGCTTAAGGTGTTCTTTTAAAAGTTCTGATGTTACCTAACTTTGACGTCCGAAGTCTGGCGGCATGCCATAAACGTTACATTTTAATTCTTCAGTAATAAAGAGGGTCATGCTGGCAAATCGCGGCATTCATCATCATCACTCGCAACCTGCAGAAGAAATTAATGCTCCGGATTCGCACACCGGTCACCGTTCGCTCTATGCCGCATTACTTGATGGTATTAATGACAGGGAAAAAGACGCATGAGTCAGTCATATATCGTTTCACCTATTGCAACTGATATGACCCAGCAATGTGTGATTACACCGCCGTGGTTTGTACAGGGCAGCGAATATCACCCTTTGCCAGCAACATATTATCCATTGATTAATGGTGAGGAAGCATTTGGTGCGGTGCATCATGCCATCGAAAATGCGCGTAAATCAGTGGATATTATTTGCTGGGGGTTCCAGCCTTCGATGTATTTTGTGCGTGATGGCAAAGCACCCTGTATTGGGCAATTGTTGATTGATATTGCTGAAAAGCGTGGCGTTGAAGTAAGAATACTGGCCTGGGAAATGCCGTTTAATACTGCCGGATTTGGTGATGAAGCAAACTTACCTGGAAAGTTTTTGCCGATTGTAAGAAACCGCGCAGGTCAGACTTCTACCGATACACAATTTGATTATGACTGCTGGTGGTTTAAAACCTCTGCGCGCTTTAATACCATGAAGGAGATGGTCCGGGGAAAAGAAACCACGCTTGAGAAACTTTATCCTTTTCCTCATTTTGTTAGCCGTGGTTTTAATGCGAGGGATCGTGCTGAAATTGCATACCAGGCAAAATTTCAGGCTCTTGATAAAAATCTGAGTAACTCAACGATTGCTACTATGGCAGGAACTGTCACTCATCATCAAAAAACCGTATTAGTGGATTATGAACTGCCGGAGAGAGCGGTTGGTTTTGTGATGGGACATAACATGCTGGATGAATACTGGGATACTGATGCACACTCAGCCAGAAACCGGGGTGCACATGCACCCGAACCGAATAAAGGTGCGACCGGTGCACTGCCACGCCAGGATATTTCAAGCCGGGTAACCGGGCCAGTCCTGGAACATTTACACCATAATTTCGCGACTGCCTGGCAGAAAGAAACCGGGCAGAATCTTCTGTGGCAGCGTAATGCCAGTGAGGCGGCTAAAAACATGCGGCCGCAAAATCACTTGGCACGCCGATTATGGCGCAATTGCTGCGCACCCAGGCGCAGGCAGGTAAGCGCGATATTGAGAAACTCTATTTACAGGCAACAAATAACGCCACACAGTTTATCTATATTGAAAACCAGTATTTCCGCTGGCCACCACTGGCAGAATTGATCAAGAAAGTCGCTGCGGATCAGACCCGTGAGGGACGCGATCCAGGAAAACACGGATCACTTTACCTCTTTGTTACGACAAATGTGACTGATGGCGGTATTGGAGCAGGTACAGTAAACACGCAACGTATGCTGGAGAGTTTAGGCCGGGCAGATACCATTCCAGGTATTACCAAATTAAGACGTAAAGAGGCGCTGTGGAATGAAATGCCAAGTCCGCCATCGATTGATGCCTCACTTGATGAAAAAATAAAATATATTAAGGAAAGGAAGGATAAAGAGGCGGAAGTCAAAGCGAAAATGCAGGAAATAGACAATAGTGCCGTTGTCCCCGTAGAGCATCCGGGATTAAAAATCCACGTCTGTTCGCTGGTGGCACCTGATTCAGAGGGAAATAACTGGATGCCAGTATATATTCATTCAAAACTGATGATTATCAATGATGTTTTTACCACCCATGGTTCAGCCAATATCAACACACGAAGTATGCAGGTCGATAGTGAAATGAATATTGCGCATTGTAATGCGCCAGTAACCAAGAAGATGAGGAAGCGATTATGGAATCTGCATACGAATAATTTGGGTGGGCAGGATGATGTTAAGGTAGCCTTTAAGCAATGGGAGGATTTAATGGCGCAAAATTCTGATCGAATTAAATCAAGTCAGCATGGCGAAGGCTTGATGAATCCATTATGCTCAATTATTGAATTTCAATACAATGAAAATACATTAAGCGATCTAGATTGATGATGAGACTAATTCTTTGTGTTGTTTTTTTTCTTACGGCATGTGATGAAATAAATATTAACTCAGCTTTCAATGAGACTAAGAAAATGAATGCATTAAGTTCAGTTAAGATGAAATTAGAATTCACATGTAAGCATCAGATGATTTCTGATTCAAAAAATGAATCAGAAAAATTGTTTGCATATGCTCGTTGGTTACAGAAAAATAATCAACTTAATCAGAATGTTTCAATTGAGGCTGAAGTATCTCGCCTTTATCGTATAGCATCTGAAAACGGAAATTTAAAAGCAAATATAAATCTTCAAAATGGTGCATTACAAGGCCGATTTATTATTAATGACGAAGAACGACTGCGTTTGAGCCAGCAGTTGATAGACGCAGGTGTAGGAGTTGGGTATTACTTTATTGCAATCTATCTTCAACATGGCATAGCTGGGTTGCAGCGGGATCAAGAGATGGCATTACGTTACATGCGTAAAGCTGCAGATGAAGGTAGCCCTCAGGCTCAAGCATATGTCGGAGAGAAATTAGCACCAAGTAATGTGGCACCTGATATTAGTATTCAATTTCGCCGTTGCGCAGCTGAGCAAGGTGAAGGTAAGACTGCTCGTAATTTAGGTATTTATTACCAGAATCGTGCAGATTTTAATTCTGCACTGAAATTTTTTCAACTTGGAGTTAAAGCAGGAAACTCGAGTGCAGCTAGCTTTCTATCAAGTGGTTTTGATGGGCCAGAGTTAAATAATGAACTTTACTATATGGGGCAGGAGATGGATAAGGAGCGAGTAAGGCGCTACGAAATAATATGGGATGTTCTTGAGAGATACTCCTATACCAATCCTACAGTCCCAGAAATAGATGAAATTGTGCCACTTCCACCCGCACCGTTACCCGCCTGGGATGGAAAGTTGAAATGGCTGGAAGAAAGAGAAGCCAATATTCCACCTGAAAAGCCCAGTGAAGCACTCATTAACCAAATGGCGCGGGATAAACAGCTCGATCCTGCTACCGGCAAACCATTACCAGAGTCACCACATTTTGTTCGTGATGATTCCATCAAGCTATCATGCCGTAATGGTGAGGTGTGTCCCGTGAGTGGATATTGGGAAATGGAATGGTGGGATTACAACAGCCTAAATACTCAGAGGATAGTGCGCTTTAATCAGGGAGATATTCTGCCAGCTGACAGAGTACGGCGCGTTGTCACTCGTCCCTGGCCATTTGAGGACAAAATTGTGATTGAAGAAAAAATGATGGCATGGCGTTTAATTGCTGAGATTTAAATATTATGGTTTGTTTTATTTAAATGTATTGCCGCAAAAAAATGTTGGCGTTTTCTCAGTTTAAAGGAGTGATTTAATGAAAGGAATTATCCGTTTAGGCGATAGCCATAATGGTGGCGGCACGGTGTTGGAAGGTTCAACCACAATGAAATTTTCTGGTATCGGCGCAGCACGTAAGGGGGATGCGGTTATTTGTCCTATTATTGGTCACGGTAAGAATTTTATTGCTGAGGGCCATGCTACGTTTAAAGATAATGGTGTGCCAGTGGCATTTCAGGGGCATCGGTGTGCGTGTGGTTGTGAATTAATCTCCAGCCTGACACAAGCTGTGGCAGAGTAATTATGGCAATCAACCTCAGGCAGGTACCTACTGCGCTCAAACAACCTGAATTACCAAGATGGTGGATCTGGCTATTATTACTCGCTCTGTTTTTGGTATCAGGCACCGCATATCAAATGTCAGTAAACCTGGAAAATAAAGCCATCGATGCTGAAGCCTTTTGGGAAAAAGCATTAGTGATTCCAGCCGCTATTTGGTTGACTCTGTTAGTCTTGCGAATGGTTTATTATTCCTGTGATATTGCAACAGTGGATAAACTGAATGCTAAAAGAGAAAAGGCTATTCAGCAACAAGTGCAATTGGGTCAGCGCTACCTCAACATCTTAGACGTCAGCCTTCATACTGCATTGCGTTTTCCTGATGATCAGGATGGTAAAAAACAATGGCAGGCGATCCAACAAAAACAGCAGGCACTGAAAACCCAGCCTTCATGGCAAAGCGAACGTGGTATTAGACATAGCCGGTTAAATGCCACGGCTGATCAATCGCCGGAGCAAATACTTAACCAAACAATGAGCGCAACAATTAATCAATTGAGTAAGACGTTAGCATCGTTTCCATCTGATTTACCGCTGCATCTACTACTGGAAAATCACATCGGCATGCCGGATATCAATTTTCAAAAAATGTGGCAGCAACATTTTAACGATGCTCACATCCAGCAAGCGATTGAATGGCTGCATGGTTCTGGACTTCAAGCTATCGATGAGTGGCTTGATCATCGCAGCAATAAATCCTCATTGCTTTTAGTATTAGCCGTCAATTTTTCCCCTATACAGCTGGAAGGATCGGCTGAATCGCTAGTTTATTTACTGCTGGCAAATCCGGGTTTGCCAGATTCGCCCAAACCGCTAGCGCAATTGCATCGACCTGAACAGGCTTACAGTGTGACTGAGGAGGATCTGAACTATGCGGTGCAACATGCTGCGCTGTGGGGAGATGCCACGACTGAACAAATCAAAAGCGGATGGTTGGTTGGCATACATTCTTCATGGCAGCAGAGGGTGGCAATGGCTCTTAAAGCGCTATCGTTACCGCTCAATATTGGACAGGATCTGCACGACATTAACAGCACGTTGGGTTATCCGGGGCCTGCTGCATGCTGGCTTACTATCGCTTGTGCCAGTTCCTCCTTAAATGAAGGCCCACAGATTATGCTGAGTGGAACGGGATTAGAAACCGAGCAATTGTGGGCCACGCTGATCGTGCCAGCTAAAGACCAAAACTCTAATACTTAACGCAACAACTCATGGCTCAATAATGAAAGATCTCACCCTGCGCTATTACGATACCGAAATGCGCTACCTGCGTGATGCCGCGAAAGAATTTGCCGCCACGCATCCCGATCGCGCTGCGATGCTTAACCTTGATCGCGCTGGCGCGCCGGACCCGTTTGTTGAACGTCTGCTGGAGGGCTTTGCCTTTTCCGTCGGTCGCCTGCGTCAGAAAATTGATGACGACCTGCCGGAACTGACTGAAGGGCTGGTCAGCATGCTGTGGCCGCACTACTTGCGCACCATTCCGTCGCTGTCGGTGGTGGCGCTGACACCAGACCTGCCAAAAATGAAAATGGCGGAGGTGGCGCCAGCCGGACTGGAGGTCTATTCGCGTCCGGTTGGCCCGAAAAATACCGTATGCCGCTACCGCACCACGCAGGCGCTGACGCTGAATCCGCTGGAAGTCGCTGGCGTGACAATGGCAACCGAGCCGGACGGGCGGTCGCTGCTGCGTATCCGCATCAACAGCAGCGGTCAGGCTGACTGGAATCAGACCGACCTGAGCCGCCTACGCTTCTGGCTGGGTGAAGACGTACCGGTCAGTAACGCGCTGCACCAGATGCTGACGCGTCGCCAGGCGGCGTTGTATATCCGCCTTGCGGGTCAGGAAGAGCGTGCGCGGCTCGACGGCTGGTTCAGCCCCGGCGGATTTGGCGACGATGACCGGCTGTGGCCTAAGGGCGACAGCGCCTTCAGTGGCTATCAGCTGCTGCTCGAATACTTCACCTTCCCGGAGAAATTCCGCTTTGTTCATCTCAACGGGCTGGAGAAAATCACGCTGCCGCCGGGCCTTGCATATTTCGATATTGAGGTGGTGTTTAGCGCGCAGTGGCAGAGCGATCTGCCGGTGACGGATGAGTCTCTGCGGCTGCACTGTGTGCCGGTGATCAACCTGTTCACGCTGGAGGCCGATCCGCTGACGGTGAGCGGACTGGAGAGCGAATCCCTGCTTCGTCCGAAGCGACTGCAGGACGGCCATACCGAAATCTACGCGGTGGATGCGGTTAACGGTTCGGGCATTGGCGGCAGCGCAGATTACGTGCCGTTCTCGAGTTTCCGCCACAAGGGCGGCATGATGCGTCGACAGGCACCTGAGCGCTACTTCCATACCCGCGTGCGTAAAGGCGTGAGCGGGCTACACGATACCTGGCTCATTCTCGGCGGCCAGCAATGGGAAGCGGGGCAGGAGCTGGCCAAAGATACGCTGTCGCTGCGCATCACCGGCACTAACGGTCAGCTACCGCGCCGGGCGCTGCAGAGCACGCTGCTGGATCGCTGCGAACAGGTATTACAGACGCCGGTAACGGTGCGCAACCTGTGTCGTCCAACGCTGCCCGCTTATCCACCGGCAGAAGATCGCTTTCACTGGCGCGTGCTGAGCCATCTCGGCTCTGGCTTCATCAATATGATGAGCAGTGCAGAAGTGCTACGCGGCACGCTTGCGCTCTACAACTGGCAGGATGACGAGCTGTGTAACCGCAAGCTCGACGCCATTCTTGACGTGCAGCATCACCGTCTGCAGCGCTTTGAAAACGGTTATCTGCTGCGTGGTCTCGAAGTGGAAATCACGTTGGACAGCAATGGCTTCACCGGTGACGGTGACATCAACCTGTTCGGCGAGATACTCAACCGCTTTCTGTCTCTTTACGCCGACATGAATCAGTTCATTCAGCTCTCCCTCATCATCCGGCCAGAAGGAAAATGCATCCGGTGGAAAGAGAATCACAGCCAGCGCCTGCCCGGCTAATTGCGCAGCTGGGTGACCGGCTGCCGTACATGAACTTTTACCGCTTCTGCCAGCTGCTTGAGCAAAGCGATCCCGACGCGCCAGTGTCCGGCAGCGGCTGGCAGGTGCGCCATGAGCCGGTGCGCTTCCGTCCGCATCCGGGCATGGGCTTCCCGGCGGGCGAAATCCGCGGCTATGAAAATCCTGCCCGTCCCGGTTTGCCGCCGACTGTGCGCGTCAACTTTATGGGGCTGTACGGCACCGAATCGCCGCTGCCAACGCGCTATATCGATGACATCGCTCAGCGCCGCGATGGCCATGAGGCGATGCAGGATTTTCTCGATATCTTTAATCATCGCCTGACCACCCAGTTCTATCGTATCTGGCGCAAGTATTCCTATCCGGCAACCTTCGCAGAAGGCGGTCGCGATAATACCTCGCAGTATTTGCTGGGACTGGCCGGACTCGGCATTAAAGGCTGTGCAGAAAACGTCGCCACGCCGGTATCGCGTTTCCTGGCGCTTCTGCCAGTGATGTTGCTGCCGGGGCGCACCGGTGAGGGTGTGAGTTCGCTGGTCACCCTGCTGGCGCCGGATACGCGAGCGGAGATAAAGCCTTGGGAGCCGCGCCGCATTGAGCAGCGAAACGTCCTGGCGATGAGTGTACGTAAGCCGGTGAGCATGAAGAATCGCCCGGTGATGGGCACGCACGCCACCGACGTCAACGGCCAGGTGCTGATTCGGCTGTTCACGCGCAATCGCGACGAAGTCAGCGGCTGGCTGCCGGGTGGACAACTGCACGGTGATTTTATGGCGATGCTGCACGTTTACCTCGGAGCAAAGCTCGATGCGCGACTGGAGCTATGCGTGGAGCGCAGCCTGCTACCCGATGCACAGCTAAGCTGCCGTGAAGCTGATGCAGTGCTGCTGGGACGCACTGCCGTGCTGCCCCAGTTGAGCGCATCACATTCTAAAAGAGATGACGTTATTACTATTCAGCTCGGCCGCTATGAGCGCGTCCGGGTCAACACATCAAGGATTGAGACCGATGAAGAAGGCGATTACCGCTGGTAAAACCCTGCTCCCTATAATATTCGCGCTGGCCGTCAGCGGATGCGGACTGACGCAGAAAGTGTCGGACGGCACTGTTTCGATGACCAGAGCCATTTTCTACAAACAGATTAAAACGCTGCACCTCGACTTTGTCGCGCGCGAAGGTGTTAACCGCAATGCTCAGGGCGCAGCGCTGACAACCGTGGTGCGCGTCTGGCAGTTGAAGGATCGTAAAGCGTTCGACAACTCGGACTATCCATCGCTGCTGGCCGCCGACAGCCAGGCGCTGAAGACCGATTTAGTGGCGGAGAAATCGGTGAGCGTGCGTCCCGGCGAGTCAGTGAGTATTGATGTGCCGATGGAAGAGAATGCAAAGTTTGTCGCAGTAGCGGGCATGTTTTTGTCACCGGACCAGCAGAATGAGAAATGGCGGCTGGTGCTAACGCGTGACGACCTCGATCCCGACAAGGCGCGCATTATTGAACTGGGCGACGGTACGTTGACGTTGCTGGCCGTGAAGAAGGAGTAATCATGACACCTTCACTTTACGACATTCTGTACGGCAATTTTGAAGGTGATCTGGAGCTGGAACGTGTTGGCGAAGAGAACCAAGTGATTTTGTCGGTGCTGGATAACATGCAGCGCATTCTCAACAGCCGCGCCGGTTCGCTGGCGCACCTGCCGGATTACGGCCTGCCGGATATGACGCGCATCCTGCAGGGCATGCCCGGCACCGCGCACCAGTTGATGCACACACTTTCCGGCGTGCTACTGAAATATGAGCCGCGTCTGAAGCGGGTTGACATTGTGATGTTGGAGCAAACGCAGCCCGGCGAATTGCGCTACGCGATTGATGCCGAGTTAAAGGAAGTAGGACTGGTGCGCTTCGGCACCGAATTTATGCCGGAAGGGCGCGTGATGATCCGTCACATGAAACAGCAGCAATATCTGGATGCCAGGGCATCTGTTTAATTTTTTTGCCTGATTAAGGCTTTTCGGAACACAGCAATGACTTCATCTCAACCTCGCTACGTTAAAACCGGCGGCGATCCACGTGCGTTTGCCGAATATGCCGCGCTGCGCCAGGAAATGCAGAAACTCACGCATCCGGCGCGTCCGGATGTCGATTGGCCGCACGTCTCCATGCTCTGTTTAACGCTGTTCGAAAAAAACGGTGTCGAGCTGCAAAGTGCGGTCTGGTACACGCTATCGCGCGCGAACACGGCAGGAACGGCAGGTATAACGGAAGGCCTGGCGGTGCTAGTAGCATTGATTACCCGCGATTGGCCGACGTTATGGCCGCAACCGGCACATTCACGTATCGAACTGCTGGCGGGACTGAGTCGTCGGTTGCAGCAATTCCTGCGTACTCAAACGATAACCGATGCAGACTTGACGGCGCTGAGCCAGGCGGCGCGCTTGCTCAGCGAAGCCGGCGATCATCTGCAACGTCTTGAACTGCGTCAGCTTAGTCAGATTGATCCGCTGCTGGACCGCATTCGCAGTGCGGTGGTGATGCTGGAACACTGCGATGTTTCAACATCTGATGCTGTGGCTAAGCTGCCTGAAGTCGTTCCGATTGAGAAGCCCGCAATGGCGTTAGCTAGTGCAGAAGTCAGTGGCTGGGTGTACGTTCCGTCTCCGGGTGTGCCTGCACAGGATGTGAGGCGGCTGCGCCGTCGGGCATTTGTGAGTGGCGTTGGCGCGACGCTGCTGAGCGTGTCACTCATCGTCGCCACTGGCTATTTCGTTGAGCAAAATACTGAGCAGGAATCTCCGTTGCAGCAGGCATTACAGGCTTCAGTATCACCAGTTGCTGCGCCTCTCACACCGGAAATGATGGCTGAGCTCCAGGCGAATCCCCCCGAATGGCTGAACGACGGAGCATGGCTGGAGCAAATGCAGCAGCAACTGAACTGGCTGCAGGGCGCATCGCCGGACTGGAATCTGCAGCATGGTAATGCGTTAGTGATGCAGGCCAGCCAGTTGTTGCCTGATTCGGATGCGGTTAAAACGATGAGCGCACGCTGGAACAAGCAGCTTAAAGCGGCAGCAATACCAGCAGATAAAATGCAGGGATGGCAACAGGGCATGGAGCAGCTCAACATGTTGTCGCAGCGCCTGAACGGACTTGACGAGCAGCGCGGCAAATACCTGACGGTGAGCGAACTGAAAACAGCGGTCTACAATATGACGCAGGCGTTCAACGGAACGGTGCCACTGGAAGAGGAACTGCGCGTGTTGCTGCAATCGGACGATGACGCTACACAGAATCAGCTATCACAAGCGGAAATGCACCTGAAGCAGCTTATCGCCAGTTACCAAACGACAGCTACATCGTCAAAAAAGCAGGACTAACAAAATCCGCAGCCAACCGGTATTCGCAGCTATCAAACTCTGCGGGGGTTTGAATCCCCCTTGCAGAAAACAGGCAAAAAAAAAGCCTGAACTTTCGTTCAGGCTCTTCTTTAGAATGTGGCGGTGAGAGGGGGATTCGAACCCCCGATACGTTGCCGTATACACACTTTCCAGGCGTGCTCCTTCAGCCACTCGGACACCTCACCACATTTTTTTTGTCAACCGCGCTGGGTCAACGGGGCGCTACTATAGGGAGATCGCTGAAAAGGGTCAAGCGCTATTTTCTCCTTTTGTTCTATTCGCTTAAGCTCTGAGCGTATTGCCGTTGGCCTGCTCATCATGGCGATTCTGTCATCAAATCATTCCCTCTCTGTCACAAAAATGTCACCGCACTGTCGCAGACTTGTCCGCGGAAACATTTGGTTATATCTATGGAAAAGGATGCTTATAAATGAAACAGATACCTCTCTTAACGGTTACTCTGCTGGCTTCTCTGGTCGCGACATCGGCAGTGGCAGACGATGCACACTATTCCCGCGCTGCTACCGGCGATGTCACCGAGCACGGCGGCGCGCGTCGTCTCACCGGCGACCAGACCGAAGCGCTAAGAGCGTCATTAAGTAATAGCACCGCAAAAAACGTGATTCTGCTGATTGGTGACGGCATGGGAGATTCGGAAATCACCGCCGCGCGTAATCAGGCGCGGGGCGCAGGCGGTTTCTTCCCCGGCCTTGATGCGCTGCCGCTCACCGGTCAATACACGCACTATTCACTGGATAAGAAAACCCACAAGCCGAATTACGTGACGGATTCCGCCGCGTCGGCCACGGCGTGGGCCACCGGCACCAAATCCTATAACGGTGCGATTGGCGTCGACGTGAACGGCAAAGATCAGGTAACGATTCTTGAGCTGGCGAAAGCCGCCGGTAAAGCCACCGGCAACGTTTCCACTGCTGAACTGCAGGATGCCACGCCAGCAGCGTTGATCGCGCACGTCACTTCGCGCAAATGCTACGGCCCGGAGAAAACCAGCGAATTGTGCCCGACTAACGCGCTGGAGCAGGGCGGTAAAGGATCGATTACCGAGCAGATGCTAAAAACCCGTGCGGACGTCACGCTGGGCGGCGGCGCGAAATCCTTTAGCGAAACCGCCAAAGCTGGCGAGTATCAGGGTAAAACCCTGCGCGAACAGGCACAGGCGCTGGGTTATCAGTGGGTTGATAATCTCGATGGCATGAACGCCATTCAGCAGGCCGACCAGAGTAAACCGGTGCTTGGCCTGTTTGCCGACGGCAATATGCCGGTGCGCTGGCAGGGACCGAAAGCCAGCTATCACGGCAACATTGATAAGCCGGTGGTGACCTGTGAAGTGAATAAAGAGCGTCCGGCTTCGGTACCGACGCTGGCGCAGATGACCAAAAAAGCCATCGATCTGCTAAGCACTAATGAGAAAGGCTTCTTCCTGCAGGTGGAAGGCGCGTCAATTGATAAGCAGGATCATGCGGCCAATCCATGCGGTCAGATTGGTGAAACCGTTGATCTGGATGAAGCGGTGCAGCAGGCGCTAGCCTTTGCGCGCGAACATGGCGACACGCTGGTGGTGGTGACCGCCGACCACGCGCACAGCAGCCAGATCGTGGAGAATGGCACCAAAGCGCCGGGTCTGACGCAAGCGGTGAATACCAAAGATGGCGCGGTGATGACCATCAGCTACGGCAATTCAGAAGAGGATTCGCAGGAACACACCGGCACGCAGGTGCGCATTGCGGCGTACGGCCCGCATGCGGCTAACGTGGTGGGCTTGACCGATCAGACCGATCTGTTCTTTACCCTGAAGGATGCGATGGGGTTGAAGTAGCCAGGATAACGGTCGCCATTAACGGCGACCGTTATACCTTATAACCCGCGTTTTGCCATCAACCGCGCTAAATCCACCAGACGATTGGAGAAGCCCCATTCGTTATCGTACCAGGCGAGAATCTTCACCAGATTGCCGCCAATCACCAGCGTAGAGAGACCATCAATAATCGATGAACGGGCATCGCCCTGATAATCGCTTGATACCAGCGGCTCGTCGCTGTATCCAAGAATCCCCTTCAGCGGACCTTCTGCCGCCGCGGCTTTAAACGCGTCATTCACCTCTTCTGCGGTCACGTCGCGTTTCAGCGTTACGGTCAAATCCACAATCGACACCACCGGCACCGGCACGCGCAGGGAATAGCCGGTCAATCGACCCTCCAGCTCCGGAATCACCCGACCGAGCGCCTTCGCCGCCCCGCTTGAGTAAGGCACAATCGACAACGCCGCCGCCCGTGCACCGCGCAGATCTTTCTCCGGCTGATCGTGCAGCACCTGGCTGTTGGTATAAGCATGCGTGGTGTTCATTAAACCGTGCTCGATACCAAACGCCTGGTGCAGCACTGCCGCCGCTGGCGCTAAGCCGTTGGTGGTGCAGCTGCCGTTACTCACCACAAAGTGCTGCTGCGGATCGTAACGTTGATCGTTCACGCCCAGCACAATTGTCAGGTCATCGTTTTTGCCCGGCGCGGAGATAATCACGCGCTTAGCACCGCCGCTGGTGATGTGCACTGCGGCTTTGTCGCGTTCGGTGAAGAAGCCGGTGGCTTCAATCACGATATCCACGCCGACATCGCGCCAGCGAATATTCGCCGGATCGCGCTCGCTGAACACGCGCACCGCTTTGCCATCAATGCGCAATTCGCCTTCACCGGCTTCCACTTCCGCCGGTAGCCTGCCGAGCAGGGAGTCGTGTTTCAACAGATGCGCGAGGGTTTTACTGTCGGTGAGGTCGTTAATGGCGACGATTTCAATATCATCGCTGCCCAGCGCTGCACGAAAAACGTTACGTCCGATACGGCCAAAGCCGTTAATGCCGATCTTAGTCATGATTGACTCCTTTTCCGAAGATGCTGGAGTCACTCTAAGCCGATGGTGTGATGGCGTAAACGCCAAAAAAGGATCACTTTACGCCAATTTCCGACAGTGGAAGCGCTGGCGATATTCGCCCGGCGTGAGATGCAGCTGACGCTCAAAGCTGCGGCGTAAATTGATGCTGCTGCCAAAACCGGTCTGTTGCGCGATGCGATCCAGCGTGTCGTTGCTTTGTTCCAGTTGTTCACGCGCGGCGGCGAGACGCGCTTCGGCCACATAGCGCGCGGGCGGCGCGCCGGTTTCACGGGTGAACACGCGGGTAAAGTTGCGCGGGCTCATGGCGACGCGCTCCGCCAGTTTCTCGACTGAGAGATCTTCGGCGAGGTTGGCGCGGATCCAGCGCTGCAGTTCACCAATCGGGCCAATGCCGCTCGGCGTTTGCAGATGAAAACGGCTGAACTGCATCTGTCCGCCGGGACGGCGCAGATACATCACCATGTCCTGCGCAATATCACGCGCCACGCTAAAGCCGAAATCCTCTTCCACCAGCGCTAATGTCAGGTCAAAGCCCGAGCTGACGCCGCCGGAGGTCCAGATCGGTCCGTCCTGAATAAACAGCGGACCGCCTTCCACCTGAATCGCTGGATAGCGCGATTGCAAGGTATCGAGCAAGCGCCAGTGCGTGGTGGCGCGGCGACCTGCCAGCAAGCCGGATTCCGCCAGCAGCATCGCGCCGCCACATACCGACACCACGCGACGCGCCTGCGGAGCCGCCAGCTTGATGAAATCGACCACCATATTGCCTTCTTCCACGCTGTCGCCGCGCCCGGTGATCATGATGGTGTCCCACGCAGTGCGCGGATCGAGATCGGCCAGTTTGAGGTCGGCTAATAGATTGAGGCCGGATTGGCCATGGATCACCTGATGCGATTGGGTGGTGGCGAGGCTGACGCGATAGCGCTGCTGATCGACGCCAACCGGCAGATGCTGATTGGCGCGCATCAGGATATCGGCGATACCCGCCGCTTCAAACAGCATGCCGCCGTCGGGCACAATAATCAGAAAGGTTTTCATGGCGTGAAATAGATATTTTGACAGGATGAGCCAGAGTGTCTCATGGCATCTGGATTATTTCCAGGCATAGCAGATCACGATATGCGGCAACTTTGATTAATGATTTTCCTCCCTGGCGCAACGTCATTTCACGCCATTATCTTCACAATCACATCCGCTAACATGGATGAATTCGATCTCGCTGGAATTCAACATGGATCACGCCTCAATGCGTACGTAATCCTTTACCGTCAAGTCGAGTGGTTTGCCGTTTATCCTCATTCTGAGTGGGTTAATGGTGATCACTTCGTTTTCCACGGATATCTATCTGCCCGCCATGCCGATCATGGCGCGCGAGCTGCACGGCGATGCGGAACTTACAGAGTGATTGTTGAACGTTATCCTGCTGCTCTGCAGGAGCGGGTTAGCGGCTAAGCCAGACTAACGTTTGCGGCGTGACGTTCAGCTGCCGCAAGCGTTGTATGTCGAAGCATTTTCGATTGCATCGACATTTTTTTGTATTTGACGTTTTTTTCTCAGTGGGTATGCTCAGCCACGTCAGGATCCCCCGGCCAGGGTTGGTTGAGACGATTACAGAGAGCCCATGAAAAACAGTAATGACAAACAGTTATGCGACATCGCGATTGGTGATGCGGTGATGGAATTATTTAACCAGGATGCGCCGGTTTCGCGTACCACGCTGCTCGCGCAATTAGAGAAGATGATACATGCGGGTGTGACGGCGGAAGAGGTACGGATCGCCAGACTGGCTTTAGAGCTGGTGACGAACAGCAGCACAGCAGACAAGGTCGAGCAATCGGAAGAGAACGTGATGAGCTTTAGGGCGAAAAACGTTTCGGCGGATGACTCAACGCAGCACTGATCGCTGTATGCCGGACAAAGGTTGTCCGGCATAACGGCGCGGCGTTACCAGCGGTACTTATTCGAATCTTCCCACTCTTTAACTTCTTTCTCCGCACGGTCTTTTTCATAACCGTAGCGTTCCTGGATTTTGCCGACCAGCTGATCGCGTTTTCCTTCAACCACGGTCATGTCATCATCGGTCAGGTCGCCCCATTTTTCCTTCACTTTCCCTTTGAACTGCTTCCAGTTGCCGCTAATACGATCTTCGTTCATGTTGATCTCCCTATTTCGTGGTGACTGTGTGCTGCCGTTCGCTGGCCTGATGCCAGCGGGTGAATTAATCCTGGCACAGGATTTGCGCTTTGCTTGCCTGAGCTGTGAGCTGACTCATAAATTTGCGATTGTGTGAGCCAGCGTGGAGAAAAAAAGCCGTTAATAGCAAAAAGTAATTCTCTAACTCTTTGCTATATAAGGAATTATGTTTGCCCGGCTATACAGGCAAGGGTGGGTTGCGATATAGTAACCGTCGATAAGACATTTCCGTCAACTTTTGGAAACCCGCATTCCCTGATGCCATCCGTATGAGTAAAACGCAACCCACCGACATGAAAAGCAGAGAACGTGGCCGCCCAAGAGAGTTCGATATCGAACAGGCTCTGGACAAAGCCATGATTGTTTTTCGTCAGAAGGGGTTTCATGCGGCTTCACTTAACGATCTGGGCGAAGCGATGGGGTTGACAGCGGGCAGCATCTACAAGGCTTTTAAAGATAAGCGCAGTTTGTTTCTGCTGGTGTTTGAACGCTATCTTTCGGTGCGCAATGCCGATCTGCGCCAGCGTCTGGCACAGTTCACCAGCGGCCGTGAGAAGCTAGGCGAGCTGCTGCAGTTTTACCTTGATTCCGCGCGGGCGGTGGAAGGTCGCACCGGCTGTTTAGTGGTGGGCAGCGCGGTGGAGCTGCAGGTGCTGGATGACGATCTTTCGCAACTGGTGAGTGAAGCGGTCATTCGTAATAAAAACTTCCTCGCCTCGCTGCTCAAACTGGGCCAGGAAGATGGCTCAGTGACGCCCAATCTGGATGTGGACACCGCTGCGGGATTAATCCTCTGCATCGCCTTTGGCATGCGCGTTGTGGGCAAGATCACCGATGTAAAAGATGAACCAGAAACCATCAAGTTAGTTATGAAGCTGCTGGACTAAAATTTGTCTAATTAGGAGTCGGATACTTCCTAAATAAGCGAAGCGTAAAGACGGAGGGCAAGTGAAAGACGAAGATTCAGATATTACGGAAGAGATTCGCGCATTGGTGGGCAGGGTAGTGACACGTATCCTGCGTCCTGATGAAGCGCTTACCGTTCAGGAACTCATAGGTGCGTTGTATCGCCTAAGTTTGCGCTCCACCGACAGCAAAACCAAAGTCGCCTGCGAGAAAGCCATTCGTATCCTGGCGAAAAAACTGCACTAATAGGGTCGCGCGTGCCGCGCCTTGTTGTTCTCCTCTGCAGAAGTCTGGCAATCCCTCGCCAAACACCTCTCTGATTAAAGCGGGCGATGCGCGGTCTCTTTCGCCTTCCACAGCGCAAACAGCGTGATCAGCAACGCCAGGCTGACATACAGCGATACCCACAGCGTGCTGCCCATCTCTTTATACAAGGTCGTGATGATCAGGGGCGCAAAGCCACCGCCAATGATTCCTGCCAGCGTGTAAGCCAGTGACGATCCGGCGTAGCGCACGTGGCTGGGGAACTGTTCGGTGACAAACGCCGCCTGCGGCCCGTACATCACCGCATGAATCAGCAAGCCGCCAATGACCGCCAGCACAATCAGCACCGGCTGCGAGCTATCCAGCAGCACAAAGAACACAAACGACCAAACGATTGCCAGCAGCGCACCGGCAATGTAGACCGGACGACGGCCGAGCTTGTCGGAGAGCGCACCAAACATCGGCACCGTAATCGCATTGCCAATTGCGCCGAGCATAGTGGCCATTAACGCCAGCGGACGCGGCAGTTGCAGCACGGTGGTGACGTAGGTGAGGGTAAACACCACCACCAACGCGTACAAAACGTCGGAGCCGATACGTGAACCGCCAGCGATCAGTAGCTCACGCGGATAGCGAACAAACACCTCTTTCAGCGGCGTATGCGTGGTTTTCTCCGCCTGCTGCATCGCGACAAAGGTTGGCGTCTCTTCTACGCCGCGACGCAGCCATAAGCCAAACATCACCAGCAGCAGACTCAGCAGGAATGGAATGCGCCATCCCCACTCCTGAAACTGCTCGCCGCTCAACGCTACCGTTACCAGCGTGATAAATCCGGTGCCAATCAAGGTACCGCACGAGGGACCTACCTGCGCAAACGAGGCGTTACGGCCACGTTTGTCGGCATCGCCATGCTCCATCGACAGCAACACTGCACCGGCCCATTCGCCGCCTAATGCAATACCCTGAATAAAGCGTAAGGCCACCAACAGCACCGGACTCCAGATGCCCCACACCGCATAGCCCGGCAGCAGGCCCATCAGTGCGGTGGTAACGCCCATAATCACCAGGGTGGTGATCAATACCGCTTTACGCCCGGCGACATCGCCGAGATGACCAAAGATAAAGCCGCCAACCGGACGGGAAATGTAGCCGACCGCATAGGTGGAAAACGCCAGAATGGTTCCGACCAGCGGATCAAAGCTGGGGAAAAACACGTGGTTAAACACCAGCGCCGCCATGATGTTGTAGACCGTGAAGTCATACCACTCCAGCGCGGTACCGATGGAGCTGGCCGCCGCGAGGCGACCGGTTTTGCTGTGGCTGGCGCGCGCGCCTGACGCGTGCGGCAACGTTGAATCGGTATTAGCCATGAGCCATCTCCTGTTGGGTTAACTGCCAGCTGAGGGAGTAGAGCTGTACGTCCGCGTTGAGTGCCTGCGCGGCATCGGCGGCGAGGGTTTTACACACCTGGGCGTCGCGGCAGGTCAGCAGCAGCATCGGATGCATTGGTCGCGTTGCGCTGGTTTCCCGTGGCAGCGGCGAGCTCAGCGTGGTGTCAGGCGTCAGCAAACGTGAGGCGATATAGCCGGGCGTTTGCTGTACGCTGCTTTGCCAGCTGCCCAGCGATGCAACATCTGTACCCGCTTTTAAGGTCAGCACCGCCAGATGGCTACCGGTGCCTTGTCCATGCTGATGCGATATGGCGCAGACGCGGCGCATCGGATTGACCATTTTGCTGAGGTTCTTCACCGACCATTCGGTCTGGCGCGTGAAGGCGGCGTGATAATCGGCGCTGGTAAAGGCTTCCAGCGATACGGTTTCATACAGGCCGAGGTATTTGCGTTCGGCATCCACCGCCTGATAACGCGTGCCGCTAAGAAAGCCGCTGATGGCCACGCGCTCTTCAACGTGTTCGTGGTCGTACCATTGGTTGAAATCCGCTTCATCTACAGCATCGATATTGGTGGCGACAAACAGCATGCCGTGGGGTTGAGTCATGATCAGCTACTCCGTTTCAGGGTGGTTTCAATCGCGGCAGCCCAGCTGAGTAATGCAGCATCGTTGCCATGGGTGGAAGAGAGCATCAGGCCAACCGGCGCAGCGCCGGGCTGATGGCAAGGCAGAGAAATTGAACAGCCATCCAGCATGTTGATCACGCTGGTGTTGCGCAGCATCAGCAGATTGACCTGCATATAACGCGCGGGATCCTCGAGCTCAGTCAGCGTGGGCGCGATCAACGGCACCGTCGGCATCAGGATGCCGTCGAAGGGCGCAACCGCCTGCTCGACGCGCTGTTTCCAGTCGGCGCGCAGTTGGTAAAGTTCGGCGGCATCCTCTTCGTTCAGTAAGCTGCCGCGATTAATGCGCGTCAGAACCTGCAGATCGTAGGCTTCTGGCTGGGATTGGGCGTAATGCTGATGCCATTGCCAGGCTTCCCACGCGGTAATGCCGCCGCGCGCGTTAATGGAGTCCAGTTCTGCCAGCTCTGGCAGCGGCAGCTCGGTGATTTTCACGCCCTGCGCGCGCAGCACATCGAGCGCATGCAGCCAGGCGGCGCTGACGTGTTCGTCAAGGTCAGCCAGCACGCGCGTCTGCGGGATGACGAAATGCGCTTCTGAAAGATTCCGCTCATCGATTGTGAGGGGCCGATCGGCGATCACGCTATCGAGCAACCAGCAGCTGCGCACGTCGTGAGCGATCACACCGATGCTGTCGAGCGATGCCGCCAGCGGCAGCGTTCCGCGTTGATCGATGCGGCTGGCGCTCGGTTTGAAGCCGGTTAAGCCGCACAGCGCCGCCGGAATGCGCACCGAACCGCCGGTATCGGTGCCAACCGCCGCCAGACACATGCCGTCGCTCACCGCGACTGCCGCACCGGAAGAGGAACCGCCCGGAATGCGCTGCTGCGCGCGCTGCCACGGATTGGCGGGTGTGCCGTAATGCGGATTGACGCCGAGGCCGGTGAAGGCGAACTCGCTCATATTGGTTTTGCCAACGATGACGGCACCGGCCTGCTGCAGCCGATCCACCATGCTGGCGTTCGCCGTGGCTGGGCTGGCGCTACTGAGCAAGCGGGAGCCGGCGGTGGTGACTTCTCCGGCGACATCAAACAGATCTTTAATGCTGATGGGCAGACCATCAATCGCGCTGCGTGGCTGTTGCTGCTGCCAGCGCGCGCCGGCTTGTGCGGCCTGCTGCTGCGCAGCAGCGGTATATACCTTGGTGTAGACGCGTTTGCCTTCTCCGCTTTCCGCTGCAATGGCACTCAGTGCATCCTGGGTCAGGGTTTCAGGGCTGATTTGCCCGGCGAGCAGCTGCTGGCTCGCTTGCCATAACGTTGTCATAGGGAACCTCAGGCGATAACCGGCAGCGAGCCAGTGATGTAGGTGTGTTCCAGCGTGCGGTTCAGCACCGGATCGTGCAGCGCCATACGGAATTCACTGGCAGGACGAATCCCGCCGATGGCGCTGAGCGTGCCGCACGACATGGCGAAACCTTCCTCAACCTGGCCCGCGGCAAAATAGCGGCTCAACAGATCGATCGGCGTCAGCAGCGAGGAGAGGGCGCCTTGCTGATAAGTCACCCAATCACCGTTGACGTTGATCCAGGCGCGCAGCTCCAGTTGATCCCAGTGCGCTTTGACGTCCGCCATGCGCCACGCGTGACCGGCCACCGGTTTGATGCACGCCTGTTTAGATAGCGCTACGCTGAACGTTTCCAGATGACGATCGGTATGATCAGAAATCAGCGAAACCCAATATTCGCCGCGATGGAAAAACACAAAGGGTTCAGCTTCACCGGACGTCTGATCGCCGACCACCTCCAGCTGAGTTTGCTGAGTTAATTGATTGGTTGCGACGCGATAAAACAGCGGCACTGCACCAGGAGCGGGCACGCCCAGCGCTTCCAGCTCCCTGATATGGTGCAGCACCGCTTTCTGATCGCGTCCTACCCAGCCCGCGATAACAAGTTGATTAATCTCAACATCCAGCACTGCCGCATCGGCGTAATCTGTTGTAAACCGTAATTGCATGGGATCGAACTCCAGGTGAGAAATGCGTGTGAAATTTCACTGTGATTTCAATCTAGCCATTTTCATGCCAGGTTTTTGTGTAATATGTCTCAGTTACCTAATAAGGATTTGCGTGATGAGTAATGTGATGGCTGAAAATGTGAGCTCGCCGACGACCCCGAAGAGCATTTCGCTTAACGAGCGCGCCTATCTGGCGTTCAAGCACCGGCTGATCACGCTGCGCTACAAACCGGGCGACTATCTCAATATCGCGCAGGTGATGGATGATCTTGAGATGGGCAGAACGCCGGTGAATCAGGCGGTGCATCGACTGGAGACGGAAGGGCTGTTGCAGATTATCCCGCGCAAGGGCGTGATGGTGTCGCCGCTGTCAATTGATGATGCGCTGGAGTTAATTGAGGTGCGTCTGGTGAATGAGGCGCTGTGCTTGCGGCTGGCTTCGCAGCGGGTCAATGCGGCGCAGATCATCTATCTGCGGGAGATGAATCAGCGCATTGCCAATGCCAGCGCCTCACGCGATCGCGAACAGATGATGCTGCTGGACCGCGAATTTCATCAGGTACTGGCGGACATCGCCGCCAACGGTCGGCTGGCCGATATTCTCAGCATTATCCACGCGCAGGCGCAGCGCTTCTGGGCCACCACGCTTTCCAGCGCTGCGCACATGAACGAAGTCATCGCCGAACACGAAGCGATCATTGCGGCGCTGGAGCAGGGAAATGCCGAGCTAGCGGAAGAGGCGGCGCGGGTGCATATCTATTCGTTTAAACAGGCGCTGCTGAATAATTAATATTCGGCTTCTTCACCCGGCAGCGGAATAGAGGGTTCCATGCCCTCAACCCCAGCGTAGAAAATAATCAGCTCGGCACGCTGATCCGTGGTGAAACCACGATGGGCAATGTCGATGGATTCATTAAAGGCTTCGCCAGCGTTAAACGTTTTAGTCTCGCCGCTGGCTTTGTCTTCGATAGTCAGCGATCCCGATAAAATATACGCGGTATTCGGCATAGGATGCGTATGCCACGGCAGCTCGGAATGTGCAGGAATGGTCATCTTCATCACCGTGATCTCGGGCTTACCGGCTGGATAGTGTTCAATATGCTGGCCATTCCAGGCTTGCCCGCTTTGCAGTAGCGTTTCTGCACTGTTTTCATGTGCGTTATCGGCGCTCATCTCATTCCCCTGAATCGTCATTAAAATCTCTACCGCACAGGATAGTGCAAATCAGCAAGGCTGCGCGTGCAATCACTGTCAGCCTAAGCCGTTCGGTGATGCTCGGGTCACTTGTAAAAGAATTGTGATCGGTCACCAGGAACTGTTTAAAGTAATCGATTACTTTGTTTCTCACTGTGGAATGTAATCGATTTCTTTTTGGCGCGAGGTCAGCATGGTTTCGACAACTACAGGTTCTGAGATCGCGGCGAGGCAGCAGCGTCTGCTGATTTCCCGCTTGTCATTGATGATGTTCATGCAGTTTTTCATTTGGGGAAGCTGGTCCGTAACGCTCGGGCTGGTGATGACGCAGCACAACATGTCATTGCTGATTGGTGATGCTTTCTCAGCAGGGCCGATCGCCTCAATACTGTCGCCGTTTGTGCTGGGCATGTTGGTTGACCGCTTCTTCCCTTCACAGAAAGTCATGGCGGTGATGAACCTGGCGGGCGCGGTGATTTTATGGTTTGTCCCGGGCGCGCTGGTGGCCGAAAACGGCGCGCTGCTGATTGGCTTGCTGTTTGGCTATACGCTGTGTTTTATGCCGACGCTGGCGCTCTCTAACAACATTGCCTTTCACAGCCTGGCCAGCAGTGACAAAAGTTTTCCGGTGGTGCGGGTGTTCGGCACCATTGGCTGGATTGTGGCGGGCATCTTTATTGGTGTTACCGGCATCGCCTCCAGTACCGCGATTTTCACCCTGGCCGCAATCTGCTCGGTGGCGTTGGCAATTTACAGTCTCACGCTGCCGCATACGCCTGCACCGGCGAAAGGCATGCCGCTAAAAGTGCGCGATCTGTTCTGCGCGGATGCCTTTGCGCTGCTGAAAATCCGTCACTTCTTCGTCTTTGCTCTCTGCGCCACCTTGATCTCCATCCCGCTCGGCACCTATTACGCCTACACCGCGTCCTGGCTGGCGGATGCGGGCGTGAGTAACGTCAGTACCGCGATGTCATTTGGTCAGATGTCGGAAATCGTCTTCATGCTGGTGATCCCGCTGCTGTTCCGCCGCCTTGGCGTCAAATACATGTTGCTGGTCGGCATGGTGGCGTGGTTTGTGCGCTACGCGCTGTTTGCCATGGGCATGAACGATGAAAGCCGCGCACTGATCTACATGGGCATTCTGCTGCACGGTGTCTGTTATGACTTCTTCTTTGTGGTGGGCTTTATTTACACCGACCGCATCGCCGGCGAGAAAGTGAAAGGGCAGGCGCAGAGCATGGTGGTGATGTTCACCTACGGTATTGGCATGCTGCTGGGTTCGCAGATCTCGGGCGCGCTGTATAACCGCCTGATTGCCGGACAGGGCACGGCGCAAAACTGGGCAACATTCTGGTGGATCCCCGCGATTGCCGCGGCGGCGATCGCCGTTCTTTTCCTCTTCACCTTTAAATACCGGGATGAAGCGGTTTGATTGACGGGAGGTGTAGGTGAAAACGTTAAAAGGACCGGGAATTTTTCTCGCGCAGTTTATTGGGCAACAGCCACCATTTAATTCGCTGGCAGGGTTGGCGCAATGGGCCTCTGCGCTCGGTTACAAGGCGCTGCAGATGCCTTGTAATCACCCGCTAATTTTTGATCTGCCGCGCGCCGCAACCAGTCAAACCTATTGCGATGAAGTGACGGGTTTGCTGGCCAACTACGGCTTGCAGATCAGTGAATTATCGACGCACCTGGAAGGCCAGCTGATTGCCGTCCATCCGGCGCACGATCGCGCCTTCGACGGTTTTGCACCCCCCGCTTTGCGTGGCGACAAAGAAAAGCGCACCGCGTGGGCGATTCAGACGGTGAAGCAGGCAGCTGCCGCGTCAGCCAACCTGGGATTGCAGGCCCACGCGACGTTCTCCGGTTCGCTGGCCTGGCCATATCTCTATCCGTGGCCGCCACACAATCCTCAGCTATTGAGTGAAGCTTTCTCGGAGCTGGCGCGGCGCTGGTTGCCGGTGCTGGACGAGTTTGAGCGCTACGGCATTGATGTCTGCTACGAGATCCATCCCGGTGAAGATCTGCACGATGGCGTGACGTTTGAACGCTTCCTGACGTTGGTGAACAATCACCCGCGCTGCAACATCTTGTTCGATCCCAGCCACTTGCACTTGCAGCATATCGATTATCTGCAGTTCATCGATATCTACCATCAGCGCATTAAGGCCTTTCACGTTAAAGATGCCGAATATCTGCCGAACGGACGTAGCGGCGTGTATGGCGGTTATCAGCGCTGGATAGATCGTGCTGGTCGCTTCCGCTCACCCGGTGACGGACAGATCGATTTTCCGGCCATTTTCAGCAAGCTGGCGCAGTACGATTATGCCGGGTGGGCGGTGCTGGAGTGGGAGTGTTGCCTGAAAGAGGCGGAAACTGGCGCGCGTGAGGGCGCCGACTTCATTCGTCGCCACATCATTCCGGTGGCCGATCGGGCATTCGATGACTTTGCCGCACAACCGCAGCAGGCGGCCAGCATCCGCGCCCAGTTGGGGTTAAATGCGGCAGATTCACATGATTAAGGCGGGCGCGAAATTATGCTAGCCTCCGTAGTATCTGACTGAGCAAGAGTTGCAAGCATGTCCATCCAAAAAATCGCCCGCTTAGCGGGCGTTTCTGTGGCAACAGTTTCACGGGTGCTGAATAACAGCGATACGGTAAAAGCGCTGAATCGTGAGAAAGTCCTGCACGCTATTAAAGCGAGTAATTACCAGCCAAATTTATTAGCGCGTCAGTTGCGTACTGCGCGTAGCTCAATGATTCTCGTGATGGTGTCGGATATCTCCAATCCCTTTTGCGCCGAGTTGGTGAAAGGCATTGAGGAGCAGGCGGAGAAAAACAGTTATCGCATTCTGTTGTGCAATTCTGGCTCAGACATCGAGCGCTCCCGCTCCAGTTTGCAATTGCTGGCCGGGAAAATGGTGGATGGCATTATCACTATGGATGCGTTCAGTAAGTTGCCAGAACTGGCGCAGCTGATTGGCGAAACGCCCTGGGTGCAATGCGCGGAATACGCCGATGCCGGTGATGTCTCCTGCGTGGGCATTGATGATGTGCAGGCATCAAAGCACGTCGTGGCGTTTCTGGCGGGCAGGGGACGACAGCGTATTGCCTTAATCAACCACGATCTCAGCTATAAATATGCGCAGCTGCGGCAGGCGGGTTATCAGCAGCAACTTATCCATGAAGCACGCAGCTGGCAGGCCATCACGTACGCCACCGAGCTGAGTTTTAATGCCGGTAAACAGGCGATGGAAGCCTTGCTGAGAGCGCCCGAGCGTCCAGATGCCGTGTTTGCCGTGTCGGATACCTTAGCGGCGGGCGCGCTGTCAGCCATTCACGCCGCCGGGCTGCGCGTGCCGCAGGATATAGCGGTGACGGGGTTTGATGGATCCGACCTCGCCGAAATGGTCACGCCGCCGCTGAGCACGCTGGCGCAGCCGTCGCGCGCTATGGGACGCAAGGCGTTTACCTTGCTGCTGAATAAGATCGATCAACCTGATTCGCCGGCTCAACGCATTATGATGGACTGGCACTTTGTGGCGCGCGCCAGTACTTAATCGGCGTTTACGAAGGTTGCGAAGTTGATGGTCTGATGATGTAAAGGTGCCGCTCAGAGCTTCAGGTCCGTATTTTTCAACCAAACAGGCGCTGGCGGTTTTGCGTCAGCGCGTGCGCCACATCAGGCAGCATCGGGAAAGAACTCTGACCGCCATATTTCTGGATTGAGCAGGAACTGATTTCAGCCGCGAAAGGAATCGCTTCTTCCAGATCGATGTTGTTCACCAGGCAATAGGCGATACCGCCAATAAAGGAATCTCCTGCGCCGGTGGTATCCACCACATCCGGACAGAACACGGCAGGATAATGTCTGGCACCGGCATCACCGGATAACACCGCGCCTTTCTCGCCCAGCGTGATAATCACCCGGCCATTCACCTTCTGCTGTAGCGCTGCCGCACAGGCCATCGCCTCTTTAACCGAAGTGACAGCGGTTTTACTCATAAAGCTGGCTTCGGTCTCATTCACCACCAGTAAATCGACCTGACTCAGCGCCTGCGGAGAGATTTCGCGCGCCGGCGCGTTGTTGAGCAAAATCTGGCAATCATGACGGCGTGCCACGCTGATGGCTCGTTCAACCACACGATCGGGAATTTCCGACTGCAGGATTAACAGAGGCCGATCGCTAAATAATCCATCGTGAATATCGGGTTCGCTAATCAGGTAGTTTGCGCCCTTAATAATGGTGCTGCAATAATCGCCGGATTCCAGAATCTGCACGATGCCAATGCCGGAGGTTTTTCCGCGCTGGCTAATGTTATCTACCGATACCCCGTTTTCATTCAGCGATTTTATGAGTTCGCTGCCATAAATATCATTGCCCACACAGCCCACCATATTGACGTTCAGCCCCAGCTTGGCGCACTGAACCGCCTGGTTTGCCCCTTTACCGCCCGGCATCAACATTAATTCGTTGCCGGTAAACGTCTCCCCAATTTCCGGCAGGCGATCCTGCTGGACAAGAATGTCGTAGTTAAGACTGCCAATAACAACAATATTATGTTTCATCATTTCGGCCCTTAATTGGCGGTGCGCTTGGACGCAACCGCATTTCTGGTGTTGTGTAAACTGGTCTGACTTTTTTCGCTGGTCTTGCTGGCGATAAGGGTAAAGATGGCATCCAGAATATTCAGATGCACAATGCGCGTGGTGGCGTTCTCTCCGGTAATTGGATTGTTTTTAACCGACGAGATAATCGAGTGCCGGGCAATTAAACTCAGTGGGCTGTTGGGATAATTGGTCAGGCAGATGGTTTCTGCGCCGTTCTCATTCGCCGCTTTTACCATCTGAATAATGTCCGTGGTTTGGCCGGAGTGAGAAATCGCCAGCAGGATATCGCCGGGTTGCATCAATGAGGCGGTCATCAGCTGCTTGTGGCTGTCACTAAACACCGACGAGAAGATGCCGATCTTCAGCAGCTTATGATTGAAGTCATCACAGATAGAACCTGAACCACCGCACCCGGCAATAACTATGCGTGCGCTTTCTGGTTTATTAATAAACAGATACGCCACTGCTTTTATCACGGCACTGTTAATCACGCTCAGGGAATCCTGCAGTGCCAGCACCGAATTTAAAAAGGTGCTTTCAATCACCTGCTCGACATATTTTTCTGAATCCGGGATTACCGGAATATCGATGATATCTTCCTGCGTGCTGACTTGCCGGGCGATATTGATTTTCAGATCGTGAAAACCGGTAAAACCGAGTTTCTTCGATACTTTAGTAATGCTCGAGACGCTAACATTCAGATAATTCGCAATATCAGTGATGCACATTTTAGATAAAGACTGCGGATTGTCGTCAATAAAACGTGCAATTGAACGTTCCTTTTTTCCCAGCTCAGGCGCAAGGGTACGAGCCAGCAGGAATATCTCATTGCCTTTAAGTCGATTATGCATTTTGCGCGCCCATTAAAAAAGTTGTCGCTAAGCTAGCATGGCATTTAGGGGAAAAGTGTTAACTGGATCACACACTGTAAAACGTTTTACTGATGCATTTTACTGTTAGTAAAATAAAAGTATCCTTATTGCGACTGTTATTTCATTAACAGTAAAATAGCTATTTAACATATTGTATTGCAATGATTTTTCTAGCAGTAAAATTTTTACTATTATAAATCTATCGTTTATTTTATTAGCGGTAGTATTTAGCTGATCGCATTTACCTGATGAATATTCTCATTTATAAGGAAATGGAAATCCCATTAAAGGTAATTTAAAAAATGAAATTCTCATCACGTATAAATTCATTTCGCTCCAGAGCCGATCTGTTTGCGGCGAAGAACAAAATGGATACTTGCGATCTTATTACGCGTATGGGTAGCGTTGCGGGCTTGACGCATATTGAGCTGAATTATCCGGAGCACTTTATTGGTCAGGATAAAGCGCTGATTAAACAGACCATCGCTGATAACAATTTGCAGGTGGGCGGCATCGCTCTGCGTTATAACAAAGAGTTCATCGAGGGTGAATTCACCAATCCTGATGCCGCACTGCGTAAAAAAGCGATCGAAATTACCCTCGAAGCCGCAGAGATGTGCAAATACCTCGGCGGCAATACCGTCACGCTGTGGTTTGGCTATGATGGTTACGATTATCCATTCCAGCAGGATTACTTCCGCGCCTATGAGTGGCTGGTCAGCGCACTACAGACCGTGACCCAGGCACACGCGGATATGCAATTCAGTTTTGAATATAAGCCGTATGAACCGCGCACCTTCTCCTTTATTGGTGATGTCTCTTCAACGCTGATGCTGATTGATGATGTAGGCTCCGACAATCTCGGTATTACCCTCGATTTCTGTCACATGATCATGAAGAAAGAGAATCCCGCTTTCTCACTGTTCCAGTCGGCACGCAAAAACCGTTTGGTGGGCTTCCACCTGAATGATGGTTATGGCCATTTTGATGATGGATTGATGCTGGGTTCCGTGCACCTGATGCAGACGCTGGAATACATCTATTACGCAAAACGCGTTAACTTCAGCGGCCTGATCTATTTCGATACCTTCCCAAGCCGTGAAGATCCGGTTGCCGAATGCGCGCAAAACATTCGCATGTATAAAGCGCTCTCCAGCTTTATTGATCGCCTGAGCATTGATGAAATCGATCAGCTGATTAAAAGCCAGGATGCGCTGAAAGTGCAGGGCATGCTGATGAAAATCATCGCTGAATAAAAACAAAATCAAAACTTACCTCTATTAACTACCACCAGTCAGTGTCTGACACGGGGGAAACTATGTTCGACAAAATAGGTTTGCCTAAAAACTTGCTTTGGGGCTATATCGGCCTCGCGATATTCATGATCGGCGATGGCGTAGAACAAGCGTGGATTGCCATCTGGCTGGTGGATAAAGGGCTGCCTGTCGCGCAAGCCTCTTATCTGATCACCGCATACGGTGTCACCGTGACGCTGGCGGCCTGGGTGACCGGCGTACTGGTGCAAACCCTCGGCCCGCGCAAAGTGATGCTGTATGGGTTGATCACCTTTGTTATCGGCAGTATCGGGTTTATCGGCGTTGGCCTCAAGACCATGCACATGGCCTGGATGCTGCCGTTTTATGCCATTCGCGGCATCGGTTATCCACTGTTTGCCTACTCGTTTCTCATCTGGATTAACTACAGCACGCCGGTGGAGCGCCGTTCTACCGCAGTGGGTTGGTTCTGGTTTACCTTCTCGCTGGGTTTGAGCGTCATCGGTCCGTTCTTCTCCTCGCTGGCATTGCCGGTGATGGGCGAAATTCATGTGCTGTGGGTCGGCATGGTATTTGTGGTCGTCGGCTCCGTGTTAGGCATTTGGGTGAACCGCGACGTGGTTCCGGCATCTGAAATTCATCCCTTCAGCGCGGCGGAGTTAATTAAAGGCATCACCATTTTGCAGCGTCCGGTGATTGCGATGGGATTGGTGGTGAAATCGGTCAACGGCATCGCCCAATATGGTCTGGCGACCTTCCTGCCGCTCTATCTGATCAGTTTCGGCTACAGCAAAACCGAATGGCTGCATATGTGGTCGGCGGTGTTCCTGGTGGCGATTTTCGCCAACCTGTTCTTTGGCTTTTTCGGCGATAAGTTTGGCTGGCGAACCACCATCATGTGGGTTGGTGGCTTTGGCTATGCCGCGGTGCTGATTTTGGTCTGGGCCGTGCCGCAGCTGCTGGGCCACAACTTCTATGCGATGGCATTGGTGCTGTGCCTGTGCGGTATTACCATGGCCGGTTATGTGCCGCTGTCGGCGCTGTTCCCACTGCTGGCCCCGGACAGTAAAGGCGCGGCCATGTCGGTGCTGAATCTGGGCGCAGGTTTGGGCGCATTTATCGCACCTGCCATCACCGCGCTGTTCTACTCATCGCTGGGCGCGGGCGGGGTGCTGGGGATTTATGCCGGGCTTTATGTTTTGAGCGGGGTATTGACGCCATTCCTGAAAACGCCTGAAGAGTTGGATGCGCGGGTGGCGATGACGGACAAAGCGGCCTGAAAGACGTGAGATTTTGGTTATAAAAAAAAGCCCAGTTAATTAACTGGGCTTTTTATTGCGGTTAAGAGATTAGACGTTGAACAAGAAGTTCATCACATCGCCATCTTTTACAATGTACTCTTTACCTTCTGAGCGCATTTTACCGGCTTCTTTCGCGCCTTGTTCGCCTTTAAACGCGACGAAATCTTCAAATGCGATGGTCTGAGCGCGGATAAAGCCTTTCTCGAAGTCAGTGTGGATTTTACCCGCCGCCTGTGGCGCGGTGGCGCCAACAGGAATGGTCCATGCACGCACTTCTTTCACGCCTGCGGTGAAGTAGGTTTGCAGGTTGAGCAGCGCATAACCGGCGCGGATCACGCGGTTCAGGCCCGGCTCTTCCAGACCCAGTTCAGCCATGAACTCGTCGCGTTCGTCATCTTCCAGCTCAGCGATATCAGATTCAACGGCAGCACACACTGGCACCACCACCGAACCTTCGGCTTCGGCAATCGCACGCACCTGATCGAGGTACGGATTGTTTTCGAAACCGTCTTCGTTGACGTTAGCGATGTACATGGTTGGCTTCAGCGTCAGGAAGCTGAGGTAGCGGATTGCCGCTTTCTCGTCAGCATCCAGATTCAGTGCGCGCAGCATGCCCGCTTCTGACAGGTGCGGCAGGCACTTCTCCAGCGCAGCCAGTTCTGCTTTAGCATCTTTGTCGCCGCCTTTGGCTTTCTTCTGGCAACGCTGAATCGCACGTTCGCAGGTGTCGAGATCCGACAGCGCCAGCTCGGTGTTGATCACGTCAATATCTTCCGCCGGGTTAACTTTACCCGCAACGTGGATGATGTTGTCGTTTTCAAAGCAGCGCACCACGTGACCGATGGCTTCGGTTTCACGGATGTTAGTCAGGAACTGGTTGCCCAGGCCTTCACCTTTGGACGCGCCTTTCACCAGACCGGCGATATCGACGAATTCCATGGTGGTGGGCACGACGCGCTGTGGCTTAACAATCTCGCTCAGCTGATCGAGGCGCAGATCGGGCATTGGCACCACACCGGTGTTTGGCTCGATGGTGCAGAACGGAAAGTTGGCTGCTTCGATACCCGCTTTAGTCAGCGCGTTGAACAGGGTGGATTTACCGACGTTCGGCAGGCCCACAATACCGCATTTAAATCCCATGGTCTGATTACCTTTCTCACTGAGTGCGCAGCGCTATTGGATAGCGCCGACAGATTCAAAAAATTTCGCGCATTATACACAGAATTGCCTTCTGCGGCGCGGGAATTGGCCTTAGCCCGCCTTGAACGCGTGCAGGCGGTTCATCGCCTTAATCTTGTCTTCTTTCAGCCACAGTTCGGTGCAGCGCACCGCTTCGTCTACGGCATCATCAATCAGCTTTTGTTCGCTGGCTGGCGGCTTACCCAGCACGAAACCAGTCACTTTATTGCGGTCGCCAGGATGACCAATACCCACGCGTAAACGGTGAAAATTATTGTTGTTGCCCAGCTTGCTGATGATATCTTTCAGGCCGTTATGGCCGCCGTGGCCACCACCTTGCTTGAATTTCGCCACGCCCGGCGGTAAATCCAGCTCATCGTGCGCTACCAAAATCTCTTCTGGCGCAATGCGATAAAAAGTCGCCATCGCCGCCACCGCTTTGCCGCTGAGATTCATAAAAGTGGTGGGCACCAGCAGGCGCACATCTTCTCCCGCCAGCGACAGGCGCGCGGTATAGCCATAAAACTTTGGCTCGTCTTTTAAGGACTGATTGTTGCGGCTCGCCAGTAAATCGACATACCAGGCGCCAGCGTTATGGCGGGTTGCGGCGTATTCAGCGCCGGGATTGGCCAGCCCCACAATCAGTTTAATGCTGCTCACGATGTTTATCCTGTCTTGCTGCGGAAAGGGCGATAGTTTACTGCCTGGTGGCACGGATGACAAAGGCCACGCGCCACAGATAATGTCTCTACGTGACTAATCATTTTCTATCGAAATCAAGGCGCTGGCGGTAAAGATTTGTCAAAGGTTGTGAAGGATATGTGATCCTGTACGCAATTTAAGCGGCAGGTATTGCCTAAGCTTATGGCTAGTTAACCATACGTGCTGTTTTGCTTTTAAAAGGATGGAGGTGGATCATGAAACGTCAAAATTGCCGCTTTGTAGGTAACGGTTTGATGTGTTTGGGTTTACTGACGATGGTATTAGGCGTCGGCTATTCCATTATCAACCAGCTTCCTTCACTCAACCTGCCGCAATTCCTTGCGCACGGTGCGATGTTCAGCATCTTCGTTGGCGCTTTACTGTGGCTGGTGGGCGCGCGCGTCAGCGGACGTGAGCGCGTGGAAGATCGTTATTACTGGTTACGTCATTACGGCGATAAGCGTTGCCGTCGCAATCACTCATCACATTAAGTGAGTACGGTTTGCTGCAGCGGCTGTAACTGCGCGAGATAACGTTCGATGCGGTTACGGCCGCTGGCTTTTGCACGGTACAATGCTTCATCGGCCAGCGCCAGCAACAGCGGGAAGGGTTCGCCAGGCTGCAGCGCGGTGGCATAACCGATGCTGACGGTATAACGCACGTCGTTGGGTTGCGACAGCTGTGTCGCTAAACGAATACGTTCACACACCCGCTGCGCCTGCTCGGCATCGCCGGGAATGATCGCCGCGAACTCCTCGCCACCCAAACGGGCAAAATGGCCACTCTCCGGCATCAACGCCTGCACCACCTGACAAAAATCGATTAATACCTGATCGCCTTGTTGATGGCCGAAACGGTCATTGATGCTTTTAAAATGGTCCAGATCGAACAGCACCGCGCTATAGACAAAGTGTTGTGACTGTCGCGCGCTGCGCAATATCATTTTATCGGCCTGCTCGAACAGCGCG
Organism: Pantoea sp. y20; assembly: GCF_054903455.1. NCBI lineage: Bacteria > Pseudomonadati > Pseudomonadota > Gammaproteobacteria > Enterobacterales > Erwiniaceae > Pantoea > Pantoea sp. y20. The sequence continues at coordinate 2,450,668 of NZ_CM142816.1, read as the reverse complement.
CGGCGGTTCCACACGCTGGTGAGCGGATCGTGCATTGATGCTAGCTTGTGGGCGATTTGCGTGCGTTCGTTGACCATCGCCAGAATGGTGAAACTCAGGCCAATAACAAACAGGATCGATTCAAGAATCACATACACCGAGAAGCTGGAACCGCCAATCGCACCGCGCACCGGCGTCGCCACCGCATCGTCCAGAAAGATACGCGCCACGTGAAACAGCAAATGGATCCATAGCAGGATTTGCGCCGGCCAAAAGGTGACGGTCAACGACGCGCGCACGCGCCACAGCAAGCGGATTAGCGCGCCGGTATAGATGATGCACAGCAGGCAAACCACCAGCACGCGCTTCGGCTGGCTGTGATAAAACGCGGGGAACAGGCACAAAATCGCCCACAACAAACCGCCGCCTAACCAGCTGAGGCCAATTGCTTTTCCGCAGAAGATGCGGAAGGCATTGAGCAGATTGCCATAAGCCAGCAACAGCATGACGTTGCCGACCGCGACCGGTAAAAAATGGAATCCCGCACTGCGTAAGCTGCTAAGGAACACCGCCGCCAGGGTTAAAACCAGCGCCAGCGTGGTGCAGCCCAATACGCGATCGTACTGCGCACCGACCCAGGCAAAAATCAAAATGATACTCAAAAACCCCAGCACAAAGAGCTCGCAAACAAACAGCGTGTAGAGGTCGAGAGTCATAGTGGTCGGAGCTCGGGGAAAAAGTGGGAAGAAAATAGCATTAAACATTGGACCGCTAAAGGGCGGCAATGCGAGTCACCAGAAAAGAGTGGATGGCAGCGAGAATAGCGAGATTTAACGAAATTTATCGCGCAAATATCAATGGCGAAAGTGGCTTAATCGGTGAGTCAGATTGAGGGCAGGGTGCAAAGAAAAACCGGGCACGAGGCCCGGTTTCACGCGATGAATTAATGCTCAAACATCGCGGAGATTGATTCTTCGTTGCTGATACGACGAATCGCTTCGGCCAACATGCCAGACAGCGTCAGAGTACGCACGTTTGGCAGAGATTTCATCTCTTCAGACAGCGGAATGGTATCGCAGACAATCACCTGGTCAATCACCGACTTACGCAGGTTTTCCACCGCATTACCGGAGAAGATTGGGTGAGTAGCGTAAGCGAAAACACGTTTCGCGCCGCGCTCTTTCAACGCTTCAGCCGCTTTGCACAGCGTACCGCCGGTGTCGATCATATCGTCGACCAGTACACAGTCACGACCCGCAACGTCACCAATAATGTGCATCACCTGCGAAACGTTCGCGCGCGGGCGGCGTTTGTCGATGATAGCCATATCGGTATCGTTGAGCAGTTTGGCGATGGCGCGCGCACGCACTACGCCACCGATGTCTGGGGAAACTACAATAGGATTTTCCAGGCCAATTTGCAGCATATCTTCCAGCAGGATTGGGCTGCCGAAGACGTTATCCACCGGGACATCAAAGAAGCCCTGAATCTGTTCAGCATGCAGGTCAACGGTGAGAACACGGTCAACGCCCACGCTAGAAAGGAAATCGGCAACCACTTTGGCGGTGATCGGTACACGAGCAGAACGCACACGGCGGTCCTGACGCGCATAGCCAAAGTAAGGAATGACAGCAGTAATACGACCAGCAGAAGCCCGACGCAAGGCGTCGACCATCACAACCAGCTCCATCAGATTATCGTTGGTGGGGGCACAGGTGGACTGGATGATGAAAATATCACCACCGCGTACATTTTCGTTAATCTGTACACTTACTTCACCATCACTGAAACGGCCAACAGCGGCGTCTCCGAGGCTAGTGTAAAGGCGGTTGGCAATACGTTGTGCTAGTTCCGGGGTGGCGTTACCAGCAAATAGCTTCATATCAGGCACGAGAAGAACCTCAGGCTTGGCGTCCAGAGAATGAACGGCTCTAGAGTAACCGGCGAATACCAAAGAGCATGTTCATACGGGTGTGTTAATGCGCAACATGCAGTGTCTGGAACGGGTGACACTGTCACGTAGACGCTTTTAGCCCAGAAAGTGTGCGCTGCAACGGCGAGAGGTTAAGCCCGCGCGCCACAAATCCGCAAATCCATTTCGGGGCAAGCTCCAGCACCTGACGTGCGTCGGATTCGGTGTCAAATTCAGCAAACACACAAGCTCCGGTCCCAGTCAGGCGCGACGGCGCGTATTCTAGCAGCCAGGAAAGCAGCTCATCAACCTTACGAAAACGTTTTCTTGCCACAGCCTCACAATCATTGTGAAAAGGACGCTGTAACAGTTCATCTAATGTGCGGATTGGTGAATCGCGCGTCAGTTCGGGATCGCGGAACAGATCAGGCGTCGCGATGCTCACGCCTGGATGCGCCACCAGATACCATTTTTCTGCCGGTTCAGCCGGCTGCAATAGTTCGCCCACGCCTTCTGCAAAGGCCGCGTGACCTCCAATAAACACTGGCACATCCGCGCCCAATTTGATGCCAATCGTCGCCAGCTCAGCAACACTTAATCCGGTTTGCCACAGATGATTCAGCGCCACTAACACCGTTGCCGCATCTGAAGAGCCGCCGCCAAGCCCGCCGCCCATCGGCAAAAGCTTCTCCAGCGCGATGCTGGCACCGGCCTGCGCGGGCAAGGTGCCACGCGCAGCGGCAACGGTTTTTAACGCCTGCGCAGCACGCACAATCAGATTCTCGTCATCCGGCACGCCAGTCAGCGGCGTCAGCAGCGTTATCTTGCCGCTGCTGTCCGGTGTGATTTCCAGCGTGTCACCGTAATCGAGGAACTGAAACAGCGTTTGCAGATTGTGGTAGCCGTCAGCACGACGGCCAGTGATATACAGGAACAGATTCAGTTTTGCTGGCGCGGGCCACGTGGTGATCATTGGGTGGTCCAGCTATCCATGCGTAATTTGATGCGCTGACCGCCTTCAGACAGCTCCAGATTGGCCGGCAGCGGCGGATTCACTTTGCTGTCGTAATCAGAAATGTTCACTTTCCACTGCTGACCGTTGCGGCTGTAGTTAAGGCTTTGCAACTGGTAATTGTTATTCAGCTGATAATCGCTGGCATCGCCCGGCAACCCCATCATCCACTGACGCAGATTGGCGAGCGGGATATCCATGCCGGTAAGCTGTGAAATCATCTTCTCGGCATCGTTACTCACGTAGCGCTTGCCTTTGTTATCCACGATCTGCACCACGGATCCTTGTGCATCCAACTGCAATTCGGTGCTGCCAAGCGGATTGGTCAGCAGCAGGCGATAGCGATCCGCAGCGGTTTGCTGCCAGTTAAAGCGTGCATACACTTTTTGCTTATCCGACAGGTAAGCGAACGCACCGCGCGTCTGATACTGGCTGATTTTCGCCACGGCTTGCTGATGCTGCTGCCATTGCGGTGACGTGGTGCTTGGGCCCGGACCTTGTGGTTTGTTAATGGTACATGCAGCCAGTAACACGCTGGCAAGGGGTAAAAGGCGCAGTAACTTGCGCGGGGGCAAATGCATCACGTGGTCATCTCCTCAGACACGTTTTTACTTCGTAACCGGTAACGCTAACCATCCGCATGTAAGCCGTCAATGCTGTTATGGCAATAATTGCGCACGATCAGTTTAATCTTATTACTGTCATAGGCTTTGTATGGCTTTTCTTGACCTGTGGCATCTTGTAGAATGCGCTGCACAAAACCCTGACAACACTTGGGATATCCCAACCCGAATCACATGACGCTGCTTGCACTCGGAATCAACCACAAAACTGCACCTGTTGCGCTACGCGAACGCGTTGCGTTTACACCAGACACGCTGGAACTGGCGCTGAATAGCCTGCTGTCCCAGCCGATGGTGCAGAGCGGTGTGGTCCTTTCGACCTGCAACCGTACGGAACTCTACCTCAGTGTAGAGCAGCAAGCCGACCTGCAGGAGAAGCTGGTGCGTTGGCTGTGTGACTATCACGATCTGCGTGAAGAGGATGTGCGCAACAGCCTCTACTGGCATCAGGATAACGCGGCGGTCAGCCATCTGATGCGCGTGGCCAGCGGGCTGGATTCACTGGTGTTGGGTGAACCACAGATTTTAGGTCAGGTAAAAAAAGCTTTTGTTGATTCGTCACGCGACCACGCGCTGAGCAGTGAACTGGAGCGCATGTTCCAGAAAACCTTCTCGGTGGCCAAGCGTGTGCGCACCGAAACCGAGATTGGCGCCAGCGCCGTATCGGTCGCCTTCGCTGCCTGTTCACTCGCGCGTCAAATTTTTGAATCGCTCAGCACCGTTAACGTGCTGCTGGTCGGCGCTGGTGAAACCATCGAGTTAGTGGCGCGTCATCTGCGCGAACACTCCGTCAAGAAGCTGATGATCGCCAACCGCACCCGCGAACGCGCTCAGCTGCTGGCCGATGAAGTGGGGGCAGAAGTGATTGGCCTCGGCGATATCGAAACCCGTCTGGCCGATGCCGACATCATTATCTCTTCCACCGCCAGCCCGCTGCCGATTATCGGTAAAGGGATGGTGGAGCGCGCGCTGAAAGCGCGTCGCAATCAGCCGATGCTGCTGGTGGATATCGCCGTACCGCGCGATGTCGAGCCGGAAGTGGGCAAGCTGGCGAACGCCTATCTCTACAGCGTTGATGATCTGCAAGCGATCATCGAGCAGAACATGGCGCAGCGCAAAGCCGCCGCCGTGCAGGCTGAAAGCATTGTGGTGCAGGAGAGCGGCGAATTTATGGCCTGGCTGCGCGCGCAAAGCGCGGTTGAAACCATCCGTGAATACCGTTCGCAGGCCGATCAGGTGCGCGCCGAGTTACAGGAACGCGCGCTGGCCGCGCTGCAGCAGGGCGCTGACGCCGAAAAAGTGCTGCAGGAACTGGCACACAAGCTGACCAACCGTTTAATTCATGCACCAACCAAATCACTGCAGCAGGCCGCGCGCGATGGCGACAGCGAACGCCTGCAGATCTTACGTGACAGCCTCGGTTTAGAGTAATCTGGTCAGTCACGACCTATCACTGGGATACCCGCTATTACATGAAGAGCTCTATTGTTGCCAAGCTGGAAGCGCTCCAGGAACGCCACGAGGAAGTGGAAGCGTTGCTGGGCGATGCCGGCGTGATTGCCGATCAGGATCGTTTCCGTGCGTTATCACGTGAATATGCCCAGCTTAGCGACGTCACCCGTTGTTTCCGCGAATGGCAGCAGGTGCAGGAAGACGTTGAAACTGCCGAAATGATGCTGGAAGACCCGGAAATGCGCGAGATGGCGCAGGAAGAATTAAAGCTGTCACGCGAGAAGCGTGAAGCGCTGGAACAACAGCTGCAAGTGCTGCTGCTGCCGAAAGATCCCGACGATGAACGTTCGTGCTTTGTCGAAGTGCGCGCCGGTACCGGCGGTGATGAAGCGGCGATTTTTGCCGGCGATCTGTTCCGTATGTACAGCCGTTACGCCGAAGCGCGTCGCTGGCAGGTTGAGATCATCAGCGCCAACGAAGGTGAGCACGGCGGCTATAAAGAAGTGATCGCCCGCATCATCGGCGATGGCGCGTATGGCCGCTTTAAGTTTGAATCGGGCGGCCATCGCGTACAGCGCGTGCCAGAAACCGAATCGCAGGGCCGTATTCACACCTCGGCTTGTACCGTTGCGGTCATGCCGGAACTGCCCGAAGCGGAAATGCCGGAAATCAACGCCGGCGATTTGAAAATCGACACCTTCCGTTCTTCCGGTGCCGGTGGTCAGCACGTTAACACCACCGATTCCGCGATTCGTATCACCCACTTGCCAACTGGCATTGTGGTGGAGTGTCAGGACGAACGTTCACAGCACAAAAACAAAGCCAAAGCCTTGGCGGTGTTGGGGGCGCGTATTCACGCGGCGGAAACGGCAAAGCGTAATGCCGCTGAAGCTTCGACGCGTCGTAACCTGCTCGGCAGCGGCGACCGTTCGGATCGTAACCGCACCTACAACTTCCCGCAGGGCCGCGTCACCGATCACCGCATCAACCTCACGGTTTACCGTCTCGATGAGGTGATGGAAGGCAAGCTGGATGCGCTGATTGAGCCGATTGTGCAGGAGTATCAAGCCGATCAGCTGGCCGCGCTGGCTGGACAGGACTAATGATCATCCGTCGCTGGCTACAGCAGGCTGTGGTAGCGCTCTGTGGCGGCGACAGCCCGAAGCGCGATGCGGAAATATTGCTGGGTTTTGTGACGGGCAAAGCGCGCAGTTGGCTGATTGCCTTTGACGATGCGGAACTGGACGCGCAGCAGCTGGAACAACTGAATGCGCTGCTGGCGCGCCGCGTCAACGGCGAGCCGATTGCGCATCTGGTCGGCGAGCGTGAATTCTGGTCGCTGCCGTTGCGCGTCAGTGATGCCACGCTGATCCCGCGTCCGGACACCGAAGTGCTGGTGGAGCAAGCGCTGGCACATCTGCCGGCCGCCGCGACGTCTCTGTTGGATTTAGGCACTGGCACCGGCGCGATTGCGCTGGCGCTGGCCAGCGAACGGCCAGGCTGCCAGGTTATCGGCTGCGATCGCATCGCGGCGGCGGTGGAACTGGCGCAGGACAATGCGCAGCGTCTGCACATTGATAACGCCCGCTTCATCCTCAGCAACTGGTTTAACGATCTTCCCGCCCAACGTTTTGATCTGATTGTCAGCAATCCGCCCTATATTGATGCCGCCGATGAACATCTGCAGCAGGGCGACGTGCGCTTTGAACCGCGCAGCGCGTTGGTGGCGGACGATCAGGGTTTGGCCGATTTACGTTTTATCATTCACACCGCACCGCGCTGGCTGCACGCTGGCGGCTGGCTGCTGCTGGAACATGGCTGGCAGCAAGGTGCAGCCGTGCGCGCCATCATGACGCAGCACGGTTATCAGGCGGTGAGCACCGTTGACGATTACGGCGGTAATCCGCGCGTCACACTAGGACAATTTTTTAATAAGGAATAACGATGGCGAGCTGGTATCCCCTAATTAAACATTTTCACTTGCTGACCGTCGCGCTGACGATTTGTCTGTTTTTGCTGCGCTTCTACTGGCAAACCACCGGCTCAGCGATGCTGCAACGCCGCTGGGTGCGCATTGCGCCGCACGTTAACGACACCTTTTTGCTGTTAAGCGGTGCGCTGCTGGTGATGATTACGCATTTTTATCCGTTCACACCGCAAGGAAGCTGGCTGACGGAGAAGCTGTTAGCGGTTATTATCTACATCGCCTTAGGTTCCGTGGCATTGAGCCGTCGCCCACGTAAAATGGGGACACGTTGGATCGCCTTCCTGATTGCAATCGTAGCGTTGCTGTTTGTGATTAAGCTGGCGATGACCAAAATGCCGTTATTGGGGATTGTATGACCTCGCCAGAGCAACTCGATTACAGTAAAACACCGTTGAGTGAAGCGGTGATTGGCGCCACATGCGCCATACGCAATGATTTTTCCGCGCCTTCTGTGCAACAACAGTTGGCGGCGCTGGTAGATGAAGCCCGTGAGTACGTCAGCAGCGAACAGGACGCCGATTTGCAGCTGGGTAAGCTGCTGGAGCTGTTCTATCGTCAGTGGGGATTTGGCGGCGCCAGCGGCGTCTACAATCTCTCCGACGCGCTGTGGATCGACAAAGTCCTGAAGAGCCGTCAGGGCACGGCGGTGTCGCTGGGCGTGATCCTGCTGCACATCGCCGATGAGCTGGAATTGCCGCTGATGCCGGTGATTTTCCCGACACAGCTGATTCTGCGTGCCGACTGGTTAGATGGCGAAATGTGGCTGATCAACCCGTTCAACGGCGAAACGCTGGATACGCATACGCTGGAAGTGTGGCTGAAAGGCAACATCAGCCCAACCGCCAAGCTGTATAACGACGATCTCGACGAAGCCAAGACCATCAACGTGATGCGCAAGATGCTCGACACCTTGAAATCCGCGCTGATGGAAGAGAAGCAGATGGAGCTGGCGCTGAACGTCAGCAAAGTGCTGCTGCAGATCGATCCTGACGATCCTTACGAGATTCGCGACCGTGGTTTGATCTACGCGCAATTAGAGTGTGAACACATCGCGCTGAATGATTTGACCTATTTCGTTGAACAGTGTCCTGAAGATCCGGTCAGCGAGATGATTAAAGTGCAGATTCACGCAATTGAACAGAAACAGGTAACGCTGCACTAAGCGTTACCCGATAAAAGGAAAGGAAAGGGCATGACACAGAAAGTAGTGAATATCGGCGATATCAAGGTCGCAAACGATCTGCCATTCGTTCTCTTCGGCGGCATGAACGTGCTGGAATCGCGCGATCTCGCCATGCGCATCTGCGAACACTACGTTGAGGTCACCGACAAACTCGGGATCCCTTACGTATTCAAAGCCTCTTTTGATAAAGCGAACCGCTCTTCAATCAAATCTTATCGTGGTCCTGGCCTGGAAGAGGGCATGAAGATTTTCCAGGAGCTGAAGCAGGCTTTCGGCGTGAAAATCATCACCGATGTGCATGAAGCATCGCAGGCGCAGCCTGTGGCTGACGTGGTTGATGTGATTCAGCTGCCGGCCTTCCTCGCGCGTCAGACCGATTTGGTGGAAGCGATGGCGAAAACCGGCGCGGTAATCAACGTCAAGAAGCCCCAGTTTGTTAGCCCAGGCCAGATGGGTAACATCTACGACAAATTCGTCGAAGGCGGCAACGATCAGGTTATCCTGTGCGATCGCGGCAGCAACTTCGGCTATGACAACCTGGTTGTCGATATGCTCGGCTTCAACGTGATGAAGAACGTCACCCAAAATAGCCCAGTGATCTTCGACGTTACCCACGCGCTGCAAACGCGCGATCCGTTCGGCGCTGCGTCAGGCGGTCGTCGTGCGCAGGTCGCCGAGCTGGCGCGTGCCGGCATGGCGGTTGGCATTGCTGGCCTGTTCATCGAATCGCACCCAGAGCCAAACAGCGCCAAATGCGACGGTCCATCCGCGCTGCCGCTGGATAAGCTGGAACCCTTCCTGGTGCAGATGAAAGCCATCGACGATCTGGTGAAGAGCTTCCCAGAGCTGGATACCAGCAACTGATTGTTTTCAAATGTGAAAAAGGCGCCGATGGCGCCTTTTTTATTGGCTGGTCGCCATTAATGGCGATCCTACAACATGCACGATTTCCGTATGGTTGGCATTTATGCCGACCGCTAGTCTCACAGCATAATCGTCAACAAATACCCGGCAAACAGCGCCAGATGCGCGGCACCGTTCAACACGTTGGTGCGGCCCGTTGAGAACGAGATGTGACACAGGATCAGCACGGCGCTCATGATCACCATCTGCGGTGGCTCAAGGCCGAACACCAATTGCTGGTCGGTCAGGGTAGCGATGATGGTCACTGCAGGCACCGTCAACGAAATGGTCGCCAGCACCGAACCGAAGAACAGATTCATTGCGCGCTGCACCTGATTCATCAGTACCGCTTTGATTGCACCTAAACCTTCCGGCGACAGGATCAACAGCGCCACCAGGAAGCCGGTGAACTGCGCCGGGGCGTTCAGTTCTGTCAGCAGACTCTCCAGGGGATTGGCGTTCATCTTGGTCACGCTAATCACCGCAATCAGATGCACGATCAGCCATGCGGTGTGCCACAACGAGCTGTGCGCAGAAGGCTTACCGTGGTGCGGATCGTCGCCATCATCTTCATGCTCATAAACGAACAGGCTTTGGTGGGTTTTGGTTTGAATCAGCAGGAACACGCCGTACATGGCCGCAGAAATCGCCGCGATGATCAGCGCCTGCGTGGTCGTGAAGTTACCGCCAGGTAACGCATTGGGGAACACCAGCACCAGAATCGCCAGCGGGAAAATGGCGATCATGTACTGTTTTACGCCCGCCAGATTAACGTACTGCGTGGCAAACTTGCGTCCGCCCAGCAGCAGGGCAAAGCCGACTAAACCGGCGGTCACAATCATGATGATCGAGTAGAGCGTGTCGCGCATTAGCGCGGGCGCGGCATCACCGGTGGCCATCAGCGCGGAGATCAGACTCACTTCAAGTATGACGACGGAAAGACTGAGAATCAGCGAGCCATAAGGTTCGCCTAAACGGTGTGCCAGCACGTCGGCGTGACGCACGACGCTGAAGGCGCTAAACAGAATGGCAACTAATGCCAACAGGTTGATGCCGATAACCGGCAGAAGCGCTGTCTGGTTGCCGAAGAAGCTCAGCACCGCCAGCGCAGCAACGGGGAAAATCAGTGAGTACTCGGTATGGCGGGTTTTCTCATGTCCAGGCATTTACCATCCTCTCCGGAAAAAGTACAAAGCAGGCAATCATTGCCTGATAAATATAATGAGTTTTCTGACGTAACGCAGTGTAACTTTTCATCAGCTGTGCTGCTGTGACTTTACGCGATTTTACCAAAAGCGTTTATTATGCATAACACGGCAAAAGAGTGTGTTATCGCTGGATTAACGCCTGTATTCATTATGTTGCATGAGTCACTCACCCAATTAAAGATGAGATTGGTCTGGTTAATCGTCGTATAGGGTGAAGTTTATAGAGGTTTAAACCTGTTTTACGCCATCTGCCAGTGAAAGTACCAGTTTGCGTTTTGACCCAGATGATCCAGACTTAAACCTTGGGTATGAAACAGGAGGAAATATGCCTTATTCATCAAACAAAGAGCTGCCAGACAGCGTGCGTCATGTCCTGCCGGCTCACGCACAAACCATCTATCAAAAGGCCTTTAACAGCGCCTGGGACCAATACAAAGATCCCGACGACCGGCGTGGCGATGAGTCGCGCGAAGAGGTGGCACACAAAGTCGCCTGGGCAGCAGTCAAGCATGAGTACTCAAAAGGTGACGATGACAAGTGGCACCCTAAAAACTAGTTTGTCTTGCGGGCCGGTGCGGCCCGCCTCGCACTTTTCCCTTCGCCATTCAAGTTCCTCACCAGGCAGCCGATGCTATTTACACAGAATTTCCCTTTTGTGATCGGGGTCAATCTTGAATGTTTTGTTAAAAATGAATTAATGTCTTCTCTTAAGACGATGCAATGAGCGTCGCCTGTAGACATCAGTTTTGAGGAACCACACCGGCAAGATGTCAGCGTAGTAGAGGAGACCACAGTGTTAACGCGGGAATTTTTGTTAAAAGCAGATTGTAAAACATCGTTTGGCGATATTGATGAAGCGTTGTTCTGGAGCTGTGAAAAGCGTGCGGCATCGCTGTCCGCGACGCTGGCCTGTCGTCCTGACCAAAGCCCGGTGTGGATTTTTGGCTACGGCTCGCTGATGTGGAATCCCATTTTTGAAGCGGCCGAAGTGGCGCCGGGTCGTTTAGAGGGCTGGCACCGTGCGTTTTGCCTGCGTCTGATTGCCGGTCGCGGCACCGTAACCGCGCCTGGCCGTATGCTGGCGCTGAAAGAGGGCGGTTCCACCAGCGGACTGGCGTTCCGTTTACCGGAATCGCGTTTGCATGATGAGCTGGAGCTGCTGTGGAAGCGTGAAATGATCACCGGCTGCTATCTGCCAACCTGGTGTGAACTGGAGCTGGAGGATGGACGCAACGTCACCGCGCTGGTGTTTATCATGGATCCGCGTCATCCGCTGTATGAAACCGATTCCTGCCGCAGCACCATTGCGCCGTTGATTGCCCAGGCCAGCGGTCCGCTCGGCACCAACGCACAATACCTCTACGCGCTGGAGCAGGAGCTAGGCAAACGTGGCATGCAGGAAGCGGCATTGACGCGCCTGGCAGCAGATGTCAGAGCGCTGCAGAGTCATTCGGCAGCGCGCTGATACGGATTACTGCGCCGGATTAATCAGCCAGGTTCCCGGCTTATCGATGGTCAGCGATTGGCTATGCACCTGGTTGCCGTTACGCACCTCAATGCGATAGTTCCCCGCCGCCAGATTCAGTGAAGCGAATCCGCTGGAGGAGGGCTTCACATCGCGGGCTTCGCCATTCAGCATCACATTCTCACCCGCCTGCAAACGCAGATAAACCGTCGCCACCGTCGGTGCGCTGCTCGCTACACTGTTGCCTGCTGCGGCAGGCGCAGCGGGCGCAGTGCTGGCGGCGACCGGTGGTGCTTCGCTGTGATGATTCGCTTTCCAAACCACCACCACAACCGCCAGCACCGCAATCGCAGCGGCCACCACTAAACCTGGCGACAAACGACGCACGTTGCGCGGCGTCAAAGGTTCAACGGAGGCAGCAGCATGATTGACGGCCAACACTTGCGGTTCCGGCGTTGCAACACTCGGCTCCACCGGCACAACCGGCTCAGCCACGAGCGGAATAGTGGTGGAGAGCGCTTCGACATCGCTGACCGGCAGATCGATCAAGCTGGCAAAGGCATCAATGCTTTGCGGACGATCTGCTGGCTTCATGGCTAACGCGCAGTCAATGGCGTGCAGCAGCGGCAGCGAATAGCCTTCCGGCTTGCGCTCCACCAGCGGCTGATAGTTATCCTCAATGCAGCGCACCACGCTCACCGGCGGTGCATGGCCGGTGATCAGGTTGTGCAGCACTGCGCCTAGCGCATAGATATCGGTCCACGGACCTTGCTCTATTTCGCCTTCTTCGCTGTACTGCTCAATCGGCGCAAAGCCGGGCTTCAGCATGATCTCGGTTTCATCCGAGAGGTTGCCGATCTCTTTGCGCGCCGAGCCAAAATCAAGCAGCACCGGCAGCTGGTTTTCCTGAATCTGGATGTTATCCAGCGAGATATCGCGATGCAGATAACCGGCGGCGTGGATAGTATCAATGGCGCCAAACAGCGGCGGTAGCAGACGACGGATCCAGCTCTCGTCAATGCTGTCCGGACTGGTGATCTGCCACTCTTTCAGCGTCATGCCGCTGTAATAGAGCGTGCCCATGTAGGCGGTGCCGTTCTCTTCCCAGAAGCGCAGCACGTGCAGCAAGCCGGGATGATTGAAGCGTGCCAGCAGGCGCGCCTCCTGAATAAAGCTATTACGACCGGCGGTAAACAGCTTATGGAAACGCTCTCCGCGCAGTTCCAGCGACATATCCGCCGCACGCACCGCCAACGAGACGGGCATGTACTCTTTGATCGCGATGGTGCGTTCCAGCTGATGGTCCCAGGCACGATAAACAATGCCGAAGCCGCCGCCGCCAATCACTTCCTTGATTTCAAATTCATTAAACCGGTAGCCCGCAGGGAGGGCGTTAGGTGTATGGTTTTCGTTTGCCGACATAGTGAACTCTCTGAACACGTCCTGTAGCGCCCCGTCATCACGATGACGGCAGGCAACGACCGCTAATTAATTAATGTTACGCCAGGCACCAATCGCCGGATCGGCGAGATCCGCATGCAGGGTGTCAATCAGTAACACAGTCACTTTTTGCTGTGGCATAAATTGCGGCGACCAAACGCCGCGTAACGTCTCAACCCGCTTTTTCAGCACATCGCTGCCCTGATCGGCGGTTTTGTCCATCTTGACCAGAAGTGTGCCGCTAAAACGCCACACATGCTGTTGTGCATCAAACGGCAGCACTAACCAGCTATCATCGGCATCCGGACGCGTAACAATCATGCGCTGGTTATTCACCGAGACCACTTCCAGCGGCGGACCGCTCATTTTCAAATCTGCAATCGGGTAGCCCTGATAGAAGTTCAGCGCCAGATTATGGGTTTTGCCAGCGCTCATCAGCGTCATTTCGCTCGGGCCTTCCAGCCAGCCTTCGGTGGAGCAGTGCTGATTCGGGTTATCCGGGATAAACAGCGATTCGCCTTTGTCATCCCACCAGGTACGGAAATGGCAGCCGCCCGGCAAGGCAAAGTGCTGCAGCGGCGTGCTATCCGCCGGGCGTGACAAATCGAGCGGCGCGGCGTTGCTGGTGGTGGCGCTGGCGGTGGCATCGTTCAGCACGATCGGGCGCCAGTTCTGTAATTTGGCTGCGCTGCCGTTAGCCAGCACGCTGCCCTCTTTATTGGTCATCTGCCACGGCAGTTCATCCAGCAGGCCGCACTGATTCGCCAGCAGCGTACCGACGCGCGGCAGGAAGCTGGTCAGGATGCTGGAGTCGGTGCTTTTGCCCGAGACGATGCGCAGCGGCAGCGTCTCTTTGCACCAGTCGTTGGGCGCTTTGCTCGCCACGTCATCAATGTAGACTTCTAATGACAGGCTCGGGGAATACACCACGCGATAATCTTCTGCCTGCGCATTTACGGCCAGCAACAGGGTTGCGAAGCCCGTCAACCACACTTTCATAAGCATCCTTGGATCAATAACGTGACGGCAGAAAACGTGCCGCATCAGCCTGGGAATAAAGCAGCGTCGCTTCCTGCGGTTCGCCAATCCAGACGGCCAGAGCGCTGAGATTGTCGCTTTTAACACTGCGGTTAACGGCTTGTTCCATCAAAGTCAGCCACTCTTCGCAGGCATTCACCATGCGCAGGGCCAGTTCCATTTCGTGGGTGGTGAGATTGAGCCAGAATCCATCGCTGCAAACCAGAAACGCATCGCCATCGGCCAGCGTAATCACCTCGCTAAAAGTGGCCGGACGGGCAGGCTCAACACCGAGCGCATTATAGAGTAAATTACTGTTAATGCCGGTATTTTCATAGCCCGCCTCGCGTAACTGCTGGGCCAGACTGTGGTCACGCGTCACCTGATTTAGCACCCCATGACGGAAGTGATAAACCCGGCTGTCGCCAGCGTGCGCCCACCATGCGCGCTGTTTTTCGCGGTCGATAAACAGCGCGGCGAGCGTGGTGCTCATACGTGAAAAATTCGGATTGTTTCCCTGTGCCTCAATCAGCACCTGCTGGCAGTGTTCAATGGCGGCGCGCGTGCTTTCAGGGGTGAACGTCGCGCTGTGCTGCAGCTGCGTTAGCAGCGTATCGCGCACCAGCTGCGCGGCGATATCACCGCCAGGCAAACCGGCGACGCCGTCACACACCAGAAAACAGGCTTTATGATCGTCCAGCTCGGCGCCGGTACGATCCTGATTTTCGTCGCGCATGCCTTGCTGGCAGCGGCTGGCAAACATCATCTTCATGCGTCTTCGGTCCGCGTTTGAGAATCTTTATATTGATTCACTTCCATATCATAGGCATGCAGGAAGGCTTCGCCGAACAGCGTATGGAAGTCATCCTCAATTTCGCCAGCGGTACGTTGATAGTGGCGTGAGAAGTAATCCCACAGCGCCGCTTTGCGTCCGGTACTGAACGCCATTTTGGGCAGCACGCCATCTTTGCGTGCTTCTTCTTCTAAGCGCTGCGGGTTAAACGACTGCAGCATGGCGGCAATAATGGCGCGGATACCGGCAATCATGCCGAGCTGATGCGCCTGCAAATCCACCAGCGCATCGCGCACCGCCGGTTCCGGCGGCATAAAGCCCGGCATCTGGCTTTGATACATCTGCATCAATACGGTTTTACCGGACGGCAGAATTTTGAACGGGTTATTCGCCTCATTGAGAATCATCGTCATGTCGGCTTTCACGCCGCGCTTGAGGATCGAGCGCGAGGAGAGCAGGGCGACGGTGCCTTGCGAAAACAGGCTCAGCATGCGACCGGTTACGCGCATCTGCTCTTCGGTGATGGTGGTTTGATGGCCGTTATTCAGGCCCATCCCTTCCAGCAGCGCGGCAATCAGTTTGTCCTGAGAGACGCCCGGCAACGTGGCGGGCAGTGTCGGCGCATCACTTTGCGGATCGATAGCGAGACGCGGATCGTTGCGGCGCTCCTGACGCACAACCGGCTCGGGAATCACCTCCGACTCCTGCATCATACCGAGCGGGTCGTCGCTGCTGTCGGCAAAGAACGCCAGCGGATCGTCCTGGCGGGCTTTCAGGTTGTTAGGATCGCGGACTTCGAGCCCATACTCACCGATTTGCAGCGTGTCGCCATCCTGCAACGCCACTTGCGAGCCGCGTTGCAACGCGACGCCGTTCAATACCACCGACGTGACGCTGCCCTGATTGGTCAGGCGGCACTCGCCCTCCGGCGAAAGATGCACCAGCGCCTGCAGACGCGATATGGCGCGCGATTCGTCAGGCAGCACCAGATCGTTATCCTGACTGCGGCCGATGGTGCCGCCGGGCGGTTTAAAGGCTACCGTCTTGGCGGGCACATCCGTATTGCACTGCACAATGGTAAATTGCATGAGTCATCCCGTTAACAAGGCAAACGCCACGGCCTATTCAAACATCGGTGGATAGAGGCCGTTGCGGCCCGGCTGTGCACCAGACGCCGGGTTAAACAATAATGAAAAAAGTTGCGCAGTCAGCGGGCCACTGTGTTTATGGGTGGCATGGCTAAAACCGTCACTGCGATTACTCCACCAGTAGCTCATGTGCTGCTGCGGATCGAATCTGTCAGCCACTTCACGCCAGCTCAGCGTGCAGGGTAAATCATCAAAACCAATCACATCCATGATGTCGCTGCGCTGCGTATCCGGCACCAGCAGCGGTGACAGGCGCTGCATCTGCTGCTCCAGCGCATCGGGATTGAGCCGATCGCGCACCGCGTGCAGCAGCAACGCGCCCAGTTCCTGGAACCAGTCACCGGACATCGCCAGCTGCGCGCTGTGCCAGTGGCTCAGCGGGAAGCTGCGCAGCGCCAATAGCGGCCAGCTGCGGCCCACGCGATCGCAAGACGGCAGCAGGCAGCCCATCTGCACCTGCTGACGCAGCGGCGAAAGCGGTAACACAAAATTCCACACCGGCGCACGTAAAAACTGTGCGGTGCTGGCATCGGCTTGCTGATGCCAGTGCAGTAATCCTTGCTGAAACCAGTGGCTCCACGGCGTCACGGTATTTTCGCTCAGACGCTGGCGCAAAAAATCGCCGGTGGCCGGTAACTTGCCGTACCAGCCCGGCGCAGTGTGTGTCGGCATGATTACCTCACCATTACTCACTGTGTCTGGTCAATCGCTGCGAAACAACGTGCGGCGCAATCGCCAGCGTGTTGCTGCTGTCACCGGCATTTTTCAGATTCTCCGCAAGCTTGCGCATCATCAACGCATTGTCACGTGCATACGGCGAAGACTGAATTTGCTGATCCAGCAGCTGGCTCAGATGCCAGTCGAGCTGCTGCAAATCGCGCGCGCTGACATCATCCGGCAGCGTGCGCTGCAGGTTTTGCATCAGCCAGCCACGCAGGAACTCGCCGTCATAATTGCGCGGCTGATAGAGCATCTGATAGGCCCGCAACGCATTGCGACTGTACTCGTTATCGGTGCCCGGATCGTCACGCAGCAAATTGGTGATCTGCTGCGCCACGCGCGGCAGCAGTAAAGACTTAAGCGCATTTTGATAAAGCGCCCAAGCCGCATCGCTGACCTGGTTGCCGCGATACAGCCCAACGCGCATGGTAAGCGGTGGATTGTCGAGGGAAAAACGCTCGGAGAGCGGCAGTTTCACCAGGTTATTTAAGAAGGGTAGCAGATCAAAAATATTATCGGCGGGCTGATGGATCACCTGCTGACTCTGCGTGGTGATCGGCGCGAGGCGTTCGGCAACCTGGTCCAGATAACGCTGATTCTGAATATAGCTGGTGAGCCACAAACAGGAGAGCAGCAGCAGCGCGCCGGTCAGCACGCCATAACCGATCCAGTGGAACAGGCGGTTGCGGTATTCCCAATGGCGATTGCTGCCCGCCAGGCCGCTTTCGCGGAACACTAAATCGCTCAGCAAATCGCGGATAAAGAAACTCTGTCCTTTGTTGCCGGGGATCGGACTGCTGCGATCGACGCTATTCCACGCCGCGAGGCTGCTTTCGCCGGTATGCGGCAGCTGCAGCTTGCGGTTCAGCTCGCCCATGATGCGGTCAAACGGTAAACCTTCCTGCGTGCCGCTGGTGAAGAACAGGCCGCGCGCCGACCAGGCGATCGGCTCCTGATGGCTGGAAAACACCACATCGAGATACTCATTCAGCAGCGGACGCAGCGAACTGAACTCTTGCGGGAACAGGAAGCTGTCGGCGCGCTGGGTGAGATCGCGCTCGCCAGCCATGACGTCGGCCAGCTGCTGCTGTAAACGCTGTTCTAAGTGCTGATATTGCTGGCTGAAGCTGCGGTGCCAGTCGTCTTTATGCGGTTTGCCCGGTTCCCACGGGAAAGTGAAGCCCCAAATCGCATCGCGCTGCGGCTTGCTGAGCGTGCCGTAAAAACTCATAAACCCTTTCAGCAGGTCGGTTTTGGTCACCATCACATACACCGGGAAGTGAATGCCGGTGTGCTGATGCAGCTCCGCCATGCGTTCACGTAGCGCGCTGGCCTGCGCATGGCGCGCTTCGGCTGAATCGGTCAGCAGATCGGAGACGCTGATGGTCATGATCACGCCGTTGATCGGCTGACGGGTGCGATAGCGCTTTAGCAGATTGATAAAACTGTGCCACTCCGCGCCATCGCGCGCGCGTTGGCTCTCCTGCAACGCGTAACGTCCGGCGGTATCGATCAGCACCGCGCTGTCGGTGAACCACCAATCGCAGTGGCGCGTGCCGCCCACGCCGCGAATTGCCGCTTTGCCGAGGCTGTCAGTGAGCGGGAATTGCAGGCCAGCGTTGAGTAGTGCGGTAGTTTTACCGGCGCCCGGCGCGCCAATCATCACGTACCACGGCAGCTGATAAAGGTAGTGACTTTGAAAACGTGCCAGCCAGCTCTGCTGATGACGACGACCAAACTGGGTGCGCTTTAAACGCAGCGCTGCTTCACTAAAGCGCTGCGCCAGCAGGGTTTCGGTGGCCTGACGATCGGATAACTCTTCCTGGCTCATCTGCTGCAGACGGTTGAGCAACTTGCTATTAAACCAGCCGCGCCACAGTGCAGGAATAAACTGGAACAGCAGCCAGAGCAGATAGAGCAGACCCACCACTAACTGGCGCGGCAATACCGGCTCGAGCGGGCGCGTATCGCCCCAGCTCCACAGCGGTCCGAGCATCCACAGCACGCAGCTCAATGCCGTGACGCCAATCAGGCTCCACAGCAGGCGATGGGTTAACAGATGTTGCAGTGATGCGCGCATCATTGGCCTCCCTGATGATTGCCGAGGGTTTCCGGTGTCACAAACAGGGTGATTTCCACCCGACGATTGCGGGCGCGGTTTTCATTACTGTCGTTCGGCAGCAGCGGATTGCTGTCGCCGCGACCTTCCGCTTTCACGCTGTGACCTTCCGCGAGCTGCGGATTAAGCAGCTGCATGATGGCGCGTGCGCGCGCAGAGGAGAATTCGTAGCTGGAGGCGAAACGGCCATCGACCGGGCTGTTATCGGTATACACCGACACCAACACCGTGCCTTTAACGGTTTTCATTGCGCTGGCGACATGCGCCAGCAGCGCCCGTCCCACCTGATTCACCACCGTGCCGTCGCTGGAGAACAGTTTGTCAGCGGGGATGATCACTTTGCTGCCGAACGCGCCGTCGCTCACTTCCAGCTGTCCGGCGGCAATCACATCATTCAGACGTTGATGCAGATCGAGCAGCGCTTGAGGGGAAGTAGGGCGACGTCCTGGCGTGATTTGTGGCAGCGGGGTTTGATAGATGGTGCGCAGCAGCGGTTCGGCGGCGTTGCCGAGCCGCCAGTTCAGCCCGCTGTAAATCAGGCTCGCCACCAGCGTGGCCAGGGTAACGCAGGCCCAAAGCGGCACCATCGGACGCGTCAGGGTGCTGACCAGCGGATGCACTTCCACCAGCGGCACCGCCGGATTGGCGCTCGCCGGGCGATGTTCCGTAATGAGTTGTGCCAGGCGTTTGCGGATGGCTTCACACTGCGCGCGGCCGCTGTCACTGCCGCGATAACGGCCTTCATAACCGAGCAGCAGGCAATAGTGGATCAGTTCCAGCAGCCACAGATGCTGCTGCGGGCTTTGCGATACGCGCGACAACAGCTGGAACACTTTCTCACCGCCCCAGCTTTCATTGTGAAAAGTGACCAGCATGCCGTTGCCGGACCACACGCCGCGCGTGCCCCACGGCGTTTGCGCTGCGGCTTCATCCAGCACGCTGCACAGGCAGTAGCGCGCGCCGATAATCATCTCAAAAGGTAAGCCCGCTTGTTTACAGCGTTGTTCGAATTGGCGGATCTCTTCGATCAGTAACTGGCGCAATCCGGCAGGATCGTCATGTGTCGCGGCCTGCCGTATACGTACCACGGCATTCAGGATGGGTGCTGCGGCATTAAGCAAAAGGTTATCATTGCCCGCGACAATGCCATCGCGAGCAAGGGAATCCTGAGTCATTAAATCTTGGTTATCCAGGCAAGGGCGAAAATCACAGCCCGCAGAGCAAGCGCTTCTGCGGGCATTGTGCGCCGGATTGCATTATCAGTCTAAAATCCAGGTCGCGGTATCGTTAGTGCGACAAGCCTTGCTGGCGCCGCCAACGGCCACACAAACCTGTTTGCTGTTGCGGCGGGGGCGCGGACGATCGCTTCGAATGGTCGCGTCGTAACGGCTGCTCTCCACGCCCGCTTTCGGCGGAATATAGCCAATTAACTGGCCGTTAGGCTCATCAGCCACTGCCAGCCAGCTGTGTTCAACACGGCCGAGCACTTCAAACGGTTTGGCGTTATCAAGATAGCGCACTACCTTGCCACCATAATCAGGCGTGGTCATTACCGAGGCAGCATACAGCGCGCGATAACTCTCATTGACCGGCGTGAATTCGCCAGGTGCTGCCACCGCATGACGATGGACCAGTTGGACGCCATTCACTTCACTGGTTACCAGCGTGTCATCTGTAACGGGTGGCGGTGGCGCTTTGCAAGCAGCCAGACTTAATACCGCCAGCAACACAAGCACGAGACTCTTATTCACCATGATCCTCAAATTTCATCAGATTAGCTGCAGAGTAATCTGCGGCACGGGCCGTTAAGGCAGGCAGATTAAGCAGCGAGAAAGCCATCAAAAAAACAGACAGATTACAGAAAGATAGTGCTGAACTAAGTCTACCTAAGACTTTTGAGAATTCAAACCATTGCACCATGAGAAATCCCGTGCTAGCGGGCGAAAAAGCAGCGCAGGCCGATGATATAAAACACATAGTCACGGTGATAGATAAGCTGAGTTAATTTATTCGGTGCAGTTAACGATGCGAGGCAGCGCAACGGCATTTGGTCGCTGTTAGTACCAAACGAAAATGGTAAATAAGATTAATCTATTTGTATGAAGCAAAAAAGATTGCCTTGCGAAACAATTTTCTCAATTTCGGAATTTCCGGGCCCAATTCTGCCACGTTTAAACGCAGCACGGCATGGCTTTTGCTTGACCCTCTGTTTACACCGCTAAACCGCTGGAGAAAGCAATGAATCGGGCTTTGAACTATCTACGTGCTAGCCGCGCCAGCGAGATTGCGAGCCTGCAACGGTTGCTGCGGACCGGCGAACAGATTACCGCCATCAGTGAATTGATCCATGTGCTGCAGCGTGAACGTGGAGCCAGCAATATCTGGCTGTGCTCGGCTGGTCGACTGTTTGGTGAAGAGCTAGCACAGCGCGCTGCGGAGGTAGAACTGCGCGAACAGCGTGCAATGGCGGTGCTGCCGGAAGCAGAGGCGCAGCCCGGCTATAGCCGATTTTGCATGCTGATCGCGACTGCGCTTCAGGCGCTGGACAGTCTGCCGGCGCTGCGTCAGCAAGTATACAGCCGCACCGTGACGCAGGCGCAGGCGATGGATGCGTTTAATCACATCATCTGCACCTTACTCAATCTGGTATTTGAAGCGGCGGATACCGCCAGTGAGCCGGACATCTCGCGTGCGTTAATCGCGCTATTTAGCTTTATGCAAGGCAAAGAGCTGGCCGGACAGGAGCGCGCCACCGGTTCAGCGGGATTCGCTGCCGGTGAATTTACCGAGACGCAACGGCAGCGCATTCAGGTGTTGATCGCTGCGCAGGAGCAAAGCTTTGCGACTTTCAGCCAATTTTCTGATGCGGAAAATCTACAACGCTGGCAGGCGATAGCCGATGCCGGCAGCCAAATTGAGCGGCTAAGACGCATCGCCTGCACCGGCGCACAGTGCGGTGAAAATGGCGTGTTGCAGTGGTTTAGTCTGCTCAGTTCGCGTCTCGATCAGATGAAACAGATTGAAGATACGCTGTGCGCCACGCTGATGAATCGCTGTCAGTGTGCGATTGCGGCTGCCCAGCACAGTGAATCTCCGCCGATAGCCATCGGAGAAGAGGCCAGTTTCTCGCTTTATATCGCGGGTGCCAGCTGGCTGTCAGGCGTTGAAACCACGCTGGACAGCAATGGCCTCGCGCCCCAGCTCGGGCGTTCGGTGCTGGCGTTGATCCGTGAGCAGTCGCAGCGTCTGCAGACGCAGGCCGATGAACTCGCCTCGATGCGCGCGTCACTGGATGAACGCAAAATTATCGATCAGGCGAAAAGCTGGTTGATGCAGCAGCACGGTTTCAGCGAGCAGGATGCGTGGCAGGCGCTGCGTAAGAGCGCCATGAACCAGAACAAACGGGTGCTGGAAATAGCCCTGGCGGTGCTGGCGGTTGCCGCCACGCTCAAGGCATAACTCGAAGGAGGTAGCTGCACAAACCCTGTGCGTAGAGTGCGTCAGCGCAGTGCAAAAACGACGCATCATCAGCGCATTTATAGCGCCAGCCTTGATAAAACGGCCTGATATTTTTGGCACAGGCTTTGCAATACCTTACAGACATTGCGCATTTGTTTCGCCAACGGCGGTGAAGCGAGTGCTTTGGATAAAGGCGTCCGGCCCCATGTTTTTGCGACATGCGGGAGGACGCCTTTTTTTATTCTTTTTTTCAGGATGCGCATGATGAGCAAAACGCGGTTCACATTGTCACGACGTCAATTTCTCCTGGGTAGCGCGGCGGTCGGTGGCAGCTATCTACTGCCGGGATTACGCAATGCGGTATGGGCTGCCGGTTCCGATGCGCCCGAAAAGAGCAACATTCGCGTCGGCTTTATTCCGCTCACCGACTGCGCGCCGGTGGTGATGGCGTCAGTAAAAGGCTTCGATAAAAAATACGGTCTGACGCTGCAACCGAGTAAAGAAGCCAGCTGGGCGGCGGTGCGCGACAAGCTCACCGCTGGCGAATTGGATGCCGCGCACGCGTTGTACGGCATGATTTATGGTCTGCAGTTGGGCATTGCCGGGCCTCAGCATGAGATGGCTAACCTGATGACGCTCAACAACAACGGGCAGGCCATCACCCTGGCGAATCAGCTTAAAGATCAGAAAGTTACTGATGCGGCCAGCCTGCAAAAATTAATCGCCAGCCAAGCCAAAGGCAGCTTTACCTTCGCGCATACCTTCCCAACCAGTACACACGCCATGTGGCTCTATTACTGGCTGGCCAACGCCGGTATCGACCCGTTTGAGGATGTGCGCACCGTGGTGGTCCCGCCACCGCAAATGGTGATGAACATGAAGATGGGCAACATGAGTGGCTTCTGCGTTGGCGAGCCGTGGAACCAGCGTGCTATCAGCGACAACATCGGTTTTACCGCCACCACCACACAGCAAATTTGGCCGGATCATCCGGAAAAAATTCTCGCCACGCGCGCCGCCTGGGTGCAAGAGAACCCCAATACCGCCCGTGCGCTGACCGCCGCAGTGCTGGAAGCCGCGCGCTGGATCGATGCCTCCGACGCTAACCGCAAAGAGACCGCGCAGGTGCTGGCCGGACGCGCGTGGATCAACACCAAAGTGGAAACGCTGGAAGGGCGCATGCTCGGTCAGTACGAAAATGGCCTCGGTCAGCGCTGGCAGGACGCGCACGGTATGCGCTTCTTCCGCGACGGTGAAGTGAGCTTCCCGTGGATTTCCGACGGCATGTGGTTCCTGACGCAGATGAAGCGCTGGGGCATGCTGCAAACCGCGCCTGATTATGCAGCAGTGGCGCGTCAGATCAACCGTATTGATATCTACAAACAGGCCGCCAGCGCGGTGGGCGGCATTAGCGTCCCAGCCGGCGAGATGCGCAGCAGCACACTGTTCGACGGCAAAGTATGGGACGGCAGCAATCCAGCCGCTTATGCCGACAGTTTTGCCCTTAAACGCCGTTAAGTGAGGTCATGATGAAATCTGAAGCACGCTCGCTCAATACCGCGCCGATCGCCGCGCCACCGGCGCAGGTGATTGCACTCAAGGTAACGCCCGCACCGCGTCGGGGTCAACGCTGGCTCCGTCCCCTGCTGCAGCGGCTAATCCCCGCCAGTTGCGGCCTGATTCTGCTGCTGTTTGTCTGGCAACTGGCTTCAATGTCCAGTAAAGGCTTCCCCACGCCATATGCCACCTGGCAAGCCGCCGTCACGCTGTTTGCCGATCCGTTTTACAACAACGGGCCCAACGATCAGGGCATCGGCTGGAACGTGGTCGCCTCGCTGCAGCGGGTGGCAATCGGCTTTGGTCTGGCGGCGCTGGTGGGCGTTCCCGCCGGATTCCTGATTGGCCGTTTTACCTTTATCGCGCACATGCTCAACCCGATCATCGCGTTGCTGCGTCCGGTCAGTCCACTTGCCTGGTTGCCGATTGGCCTGCTGCTGTTCCAGCGCGCTGAACCGGCATCAAGCTGGACCATTTTCATCTGCTCCATCTGGCCGATGGTGATCAACACCGCCGAAGGCGTACAGCGAATTCCGCAGGATTATCTCAATGTGGCGCGCGTGCTGCGGCTCAATGAGTGGACAGTGATGCGCCGCATTCTGTTCCCGGCGGTGCTGCCTGCAGTGTTAACCGGTATGCGTTTATCGATGGGCATCGCATGGCTGGTGATTGTCGCTGCGGAAATGCTAACCGGTGGGCTCGGTATCGGTTTCTGGATTTGGAACGAGTGGAACAACCTCAATGTGGAAAACATCCTGATTGCCATCGTGGTGATTGGCGTGGTCGGTTTACTGCTCGAACAGGCGCTGATGTTACTGGCACGCCGCTTTAGCTGGGAAAAATAAGGAGCCGATGATGAATCCAATTATTCGCGTACAGCAGGTCAGCCAGCGCTTCAATACCGCAGGCGGCGAGTTCCTCGCCCTCGATAACGTCAGTTTTGATATCCACGAAGGTGAAACCCTCAGCCTGATTGGTCACTCCGGCTGCGGAAAGTCCACGCTTCTCAATTTGATAGCCGGGCTGACGCAGCCGAGTAGCGGCGTGTTGCTGTGTGACAACCGCGAAATCAGCGGTCCCGGTCCGGAGCGTGCGGTGGTGTTCCAGAACCATTCGTTGCTGCCGTGGCTGACCGCCTACCAAAACGTGGAGCTGGCGGTGCAGCAAGTGTTCAAAGGAAAAATGAGCAAAAGAGAGATGAGCGAGTGGATCGAACACAACCTCAATCGCGTGCAGATGAGTCACGCGCTGCATAAGCGTCCGTCGGAGATCTCCGGCGGCATGAAGCAGCGTGTCGGGATTGCGCGTGCGCTGGCCATGCAGCCGCGTGTGCTGCTGCTGGATGAACCGTTCGGTGCGCTGGATGCGCTAACGCGCGCTCATCTGCAAGACAGCGTGATGCGCATCCAGCAGGAGCTCAATACCACCATTGTGCTGATTACGCACGATGTCGATGAGGCGGTGTTGCTGTCAGATCGCGTGTTGATGATGACCAACGGCCCCGCCGCGCAGGTCGGTGACATTCTCAACATCGACCTGCCGCGTCCACGTTCACGGGTAGCGTTAGCCGACGAGCCGCGCTATCACCAGCTGCGTCAGCGGATTCTGCATTTCCTGTATGAAAAGCAAACGGCTGTGGCGTAAGGGGACAACCATGTTGCAGCGACTGGTAGTGATCGGGAACGGCATGGCGGCGATGCGCATGGTGGAAATCTTGCTGCAACGTGCACCGGGTCGCTACGCCATCACGGTGATTGGCCGTGAGCCGCACGGCAATTACAACCGGGTGCTGCTGTCGCCGGTGCTGGCGGGCGAAAAAGCCTTCGCTGACACGGTGATCCACGAACCCGCATGGTATGCGGCACATCAGGTGCAGTTGCTGATGGGGGAAGAGGCGCTGCAGGTGGATATCCCTACGCGCACAGTACTAACCGACCAGCGCACCCTGCACTGGGACAAGCTGGTGTTCGCCTGCGGTTCGAGGCCGCGCATGCCGGATCTGCCCGGCATCCATCGCCCACAGGTGCAGGGTTTCCGCACGGTGCGAGACGTGGAGGCCATGCTCGCGCAGCAAGGTCCGGTGGTGCTGCTGGGCGGCGGATTGATTGGCGTGGAAGCCGCAGCGGCGCTGCGTCAGCGTGGACGTGACGTCACGCTGCTGCATCATCGTCCGTGGCTGCTTGATCGCCAGCTGGATGCCAAAGCGGGTGCGCTGTTGCAGCAGCATCTGGCACAGCGCGGTATTCGCTGTCGGCTCGGCGTCACTTTGCAGGCCATTGACGCCGAAAGCGTCACGCTCGGCGATGGGGCGGTTATCGCAGCGGAACAGGTGGTGATCGCCATCGGCGTGCTGCCGGAGATCGCGCTGGCGCAGGCGGCGGGCGTGCCTTGCCAGCGCGGCATTCTGGTTAACCGTCAACTGCAAACCGCGCTTCCGCATGTGTATGCGCTGGGTGAGTGCTGCGAAATCAGCGGCGAAACCTTTGGCTTGATTGCGCCTTGTCTGGCGCAGGCCGCCGTGCTGGCAGCACAACTGGCGGGTGAACCCGTGGCCGACTTTCACTATCAGGAAAACGGTACGCGGCTGAAAGTCAGCGGCATTGAGATGTTCAGTGCGGGCGATATCAGCGAAGGCGACGCCATCAGCAGCTTTGACCCGCTGCACCAGCACTATCGCCGACTGTTTTTGCGCAATGGCGCACTGCGCGGCGTGCTGCTGTTTGGCGACAGCCAGGCGGCAGGCACGCTGCTACCACAACTTCAACAGGCCGCGCAGGTGGGCATTAACGCGCTGTTCGGTCTTGACGACAACACAACGCAGCCAAGCGCTGCAGGAAGCCAGATGATGAGCAAACCTCTTCTCGCCGTGGTTGGACATGGCATGGTCAGCCACCATTTTCTCGAACAGCTGGTGAGTCGTGAACTGCATCAGCACTATCACATCGTGGTATACGGCGACGAGCCGCAGATGGCCTACGATCGCGTGCACCTTACCGAATACTTCAACGGCAAAAGCGCGGACGATTTGTCACTGGTCAGCGATAACTTCTTTCAGCAACACGGCGTCGAACTGCGCAGCGGTTGTGAAGTGGTGGCGATTGACAGTGCAAAACGCAGCCTGCGTGATGCCAGCGGCGCGGAATTGACCTGGGATAAACTGGTGCTGGCGACCGGCTCGGTGCCGTTTGTACCGCCGGTTCCCGGCCACGATCACGCGCGTTGTTTTGTATACCGCACACTGGCCGATCTGGATGCGATTGCTGACTGTGCCCGTAATGCGACGCGCGGGGTGGTGATTGGAGGCGGGCTGCTCGGACTGGAAGCCGCCAACGCATTGAAACAGCTCGGTCTGGAAACCCATGTGGTGGAGTTCGCGCCGCGTCTGATGGCGGTGCAATTGGATGACGGCGGCGCGCAGATGCTGCGCGGCAAAATCAGCGCGCTGGGCGTTCAAGTTCATACCAGCAAGCAAACTGAAGCGATTGAGAGTCTGCCGGATGGCAGCCTGCAGCTGCGTTTTGCCGATGGCAGCCTGCTGGCAACGGACCTGCTGGTATTTTCAGCGGGTATTCGTCCGCGTGATGCACTGGCGCGCGCCGCCGGTCTGCAACTGGGTGAACGCGGCGGCATTCTGATCAACGACGCTTGCGCCACCAGCGCCGCAGATGTCTATGCGATTGGTGAATGCGCGCTGTGGCAAGGGCAAATTTTCGGTTTGGTTGCGCCGGGATATCAAATGGCGCGCGTACTGGCGGCGCAGCTGGCGCAGGAAGAACTGGCGTTCAGCGGTGCCGACATGAGCACGAAACTGAAACTGCTCGGCGTGGAAGTGGCGTCATTTGGCGATGCGCACGGGCGCACCGCTGACAGCCAAAGTTATCAGTGGATCGATAATCCAAAGGGCATCTACAAAAAACTGGTGGTGTGCAAAGATCGCAAAACGCTGCTTGGCGGCGTGCTGGTGGGCGACAGCGCAGATTACGCCAGCCTGCTGCAGATGATGCTGAATCAGTTACCGTTACCAGAAGAGCCGGAAAGCCTGATTTTGCCCCAGTTAGCGGGTGCGCCGGCTAAAGCGCTGGGTGTCGCGGCGTTGCCAGACAGCGCGCAAATCTGCTCGTGCCATAACGTCAGCAAGGCGGACATTTGCGGGGCAGTGCAGGGCGGCTGCGGTGACATGGCGGCGATCAAAAGCTGCACCAAAGCGGCAACCGGCTGCGGTGGGTGTAGCGCATTAGTCAAACAGGTGATGGAGTTCCAGCTCGCCAGTCAGGGCGTGGAAGTGAAGAAGGATATCTGTGAACACTTTGCCTACTCGCGTCAAGAGCTATATCACCTGATCCGCGTCGGCAACATCACCACCTTTGAGCAGCTATTGCAGCTCAACGGACGCGGACAGGGCTGTGAAGTGTGCAAGCCGCTGGTGGGATCATTGCTGGCATCATGCTGGAATGACTACTTACTGAAGCCCGAACATCTGCCGCTGCAGGATACCAACGATCGCTACTTCGCCAACATCCAGAAAGATGGCACCTATTCGGTGGTACCGCGTGTGCCAGCCGGTGAAATTACGCCGCAAGGGCTAATTGCGATTGGTGAAGTAGCCGCTCGTTACGATCTCTACACCAAAATCACCGGCGGTCAGCGCATCGATCTGTTCGGTGCGCGGCTCGATCAGTTACCGGATATCTGGGAACACTTAATCGCGGCGGGTTTTGAAACCGGTCACGCTTATGGCAAATCGCTGCGCACGGTAAAATCCTGCGTGGGGTCAACCTGGTGCCGTTACGGCGTGCAGGATTCTACCGCCTTCGCCATCGCATTAGAGAATCGCTACAAAGGGCTGCGCGCCCCGCACAAAATTAAAATGGCGGTTTCCGGCTGCACGCGTGAATGCGCTGAAGCGCAGAGCAAGGACATTGGCGTAATCGCCACGGAAAAAGGCTGGAACCTGTATGTCTGCGGCAACGGCGGGATGAAACCGCGTCATGCCGATTTGTTCGCCAGCGATCTCGATGATGAAACGCTGCTGCGCTACGTTGACCGCATCTTGATGTTCTATGTGCGCACCGCCGATCGTCTGCAGCGCACCAGCGTGTGGATGGATAACATGGAAGGCGGACTCGACTACCTGCGTCAGGTGGTGATCGAAGATTCACTCGGTATAGCCGTGCAACTGGAGCAGGAGATGCAGCGCGTGGTGGAGCGCTATCAGTGCGAATGGCACAGCACGCTGCAGGATCCTTCGCGTCGCGCCTTGTTTACCGCCACCGTCAACAGCGAGCAGCCTGACGAGACGCTCAACTATGTGCAGGTGCGCGGTCAGCGTCAGCCCGCGACGGCGGACAGCATTCCCGTTACCACGTTGCCGGCAGAACCCTGGAGTGCCATTTGCCTTGTCGACGCTATCCCGCCGTCTGCGGGCATGGGTGCGCGGTTAGGCGGTCAGCGTGTGGCCTTGTTCCGCTTGGGCGAGGCGATTTATGCGCTGGAAGATATTGAGCCCGGCACGCAAGCCAGCGTGCTGTCGCGTGGCATTCTCGGCGACGTAGCGGGCGAGCCGGTGGTGATATCACCGCTCTACAAGCAGCGCGTGCGGCTGCGCGACGGACAAAGTCTCGATAACGCCGAGCATCAGCTGCGCTGCTGGCCGGTGCGCGTGGAGGGCGGCAAAGTGTGGCTCGGGCATCAGCCGATTATTGCGCTGGCGGCGGCCTCATGAAAACCACCTGTCCGTACTGCGGCGTGGGCTGTGGCGTGGAGGTGAAAGCCCTCGATGCGCCGGTGAGCGGCGACCGCCAGCATCCGGCTAATTTCGGTCGGCTGTGCGTCAAAGGTTCAGCGCTGGGCGAGACCCTGATGCATGACGGTCGTTTGCTCTGGCCGCAGATTGATGGTCAGCGCGTCAGTATCGATGCCGCACTGGATCATGTGGCGGCGGGTTTCCGGCGCATCATCGATCAACATGGCCCGCAGGCGGTGGCCTTTTACGGCTCCGGTCAACTGCTAACGGAGGATTATTACACCGCCAATAAGCTGATGAAGGGCTTTATTGGCTCTGCCAACATCGATACCAATTCACGGCTGTGTATGGCTTCGGCGGTGGTGGGTTACAAACGCGCTTTCGGTGCCGATGCGGTGCCGTGCTGCTATGACGATCTTGAACAAGCCGATGTTGTGGTGTTAGTCGGCTCCAACGCGGCATGGGCGCATCCAGTGGCGTGGCAGCGGCTGGTGCAGGCCAAAGCCGAACGCCCTGAGATGCAGCTGGTGGTGATCGATCCGCGTCGTACTGCCAGCTGTGACCTTGCTGATGTTCATCTGGCGCTGCAACCGGGATCTGATAGCGCGCTGTTTGCCGGGCTGCTGAACTGGCTGGCGCACCATGAGGGTATCGATGCCAGTATGTTGCCGCATCTGGCCAATGTGGAAGCGACCTTAGCCGCCTGTGAGGCGTGGGATGTGGCGACGGTCGCCGCTGCCTGCCAGCTGAGTGAGCATGACATTGTGGCATTTTGGCAGCTGTTCGCAGCGCAGCCGCGCGTGCTGACGCTGTGGTGCATGGGCATCAATCAGTCACAAACCGGCAGCGATAACAACAACGCCATCCTCAATGCGCATCTGCTCAGCGGCAAAATCGGCCGTGCGGGCTGCGGACCGTTTTCGCTGACCGGACAGCCCAACGCCATGGGCGGCCGTGAAGTGGGCGGCTTAGCCAATCAGCTGGCGGCGCACATGGGCTTTAGCGCAGCAGAGGTTGATCGTGTTGCGCGCTTTTGGCGGAGCGATCGTGTTGCGCAGCAGCCGGGACTGACGGCAGTTTATCTGTTCAATGCCATCGAACGCGGCGACGTCAAGGCAGTGTGGATCATGGGTACCAATCCTGCCGTTTCGATGCCGGAAGGTAACCGCGTGGCACACGCGCTGGCGAAATGCGAGCTGGTGGTGGTGTCGGAAGTCAGCGCCCACAGCGACACGGCACAATTTGCTGATGTGCTACTGCCGGCGCAGGCATGGGGCGAGAAAAACGGCACCGTGACCAATTCGGAGCGGCGTATCTCACGCCAGCGCAGTTTTATTGCGCCAGCCGGTGAGGCCAAAGCGGATTGGTGGCTGCTGGCGCAGGTGGCGCAGCGACTCGGTTTTGGCGCGGCCTTTGCCTGGCAGCATCCAGGCGAGATTTTCGCCGAGCATGCCGCGCTGTCTGGTTTTGAGAATCGCGGCACGCGCGCCTTTGATATCAGCGCGCTGGCAACCATCACGCGTGAGCAATATGACCAGTTAGCCCCGGTGCAGTGGCCGATCACTGCCGCGTCACCCAACGGCACCGCGCGGCTGTTTGCCGATCGCCGCTTTTACCATGCCGATGGAAAAGCGTGTCTGCTGCCGCCCGCGATACCGGTTAAAACCATCATGACCACTGATTATCCGCTGCTGATGAATACCGGCCGCATCCGAGATCAGTGGCACACCATGACGCGCACCGGCAACGTGCCGCGACTGATGCAGCATTACGATGAACCCTTTGTCGCGCTAAATCCGCTGGATGCGGCGGCGTACGGCTTGAGCCACGGCGATGTGACGCGCGTGCAGTCGGCGCTGGGCTGGTGCAGTGGACGCGTCACCCTCGACAGCGGCCTGCAGCGTGGGCAAATCTTTGTGCCGATGCACTGGACAAGACAGTTCAGCGGGCAGGCCAACGTCGATGGATTAGTCGCGGCCAGCTGTTGTCCCGATTCCGCTCAGCCAGCGTTAAAACAAACGGCGGTGCGCTTGCAACTACTGCGTCCAGCGTGGCAAGGCTGGCTGTGGCTGCCGGACATCATCACGCCGCCTGCACTACTCTACTGGTCGCGAGCCCCACAGCCCGGCGTGCAGCGCTATGTGCTGGCGGGCAGCGCTCATGCTGGCGAATGGCTGATGCAACTGCCGGGCATGTCCGCATTGCAATGGCAGCAGGCGCAGGCGGGACAGCAATTGCACTGGCTTGGCTGGCGCGAGGGCAAGTTGGCATGCGCCTTTTATGCCGCGCCCTGGCTACCAGACATCGATCACCCATTTATCGCGCGGGCCTTCAGCCAGCCGCCCGATTTGCCGCAGCAGCGACATGCGCTGTTGGGCGGGCGACCGGCGCAGGGCGGCAGCCACGGACGTACCCTTTGCAGCTGCTTTGGCGTCGGTGAAGTGGCGATTCGCCGGGCCATCGCTGAGGGCTGTGATTCCCCGGCAGCGCTCGGCGCGGTGTTGAAATGCGGCACCAACTGTGGCTCCTGTATCCCGGAGCTCAAACAACTGCTCTCATCTCTGCGCGTGGCGCAGTAACGGAAAACATCATGACGCAAGCCAGTGAATCCCTCGACAAGCTGTTTAATCCGCGTGACGGCGAACACGCGCAAGGTGGCGTCTGGCTGGTTGGGGCTGGGCCGGGAGACGTAGAACTGCTCACCTTAAAAGCATGGAGGCTGATCAACAGCGCCGACGTTGTGGTGTATGACCGGTTGGTGAGCGAGGCGATCATGGCGGAAGTGCCGCCGGAGACGCTGGCGATTGATGTCGGCAAGAAGCCCGGCAGCCACGGGTTAAAGCAGGCGCAAACTAATCAGCTGCTGGTGGATTTAGCCCGCAGCGGGCGGCAAGTGGTGCGGCTCAAAGGCGGCGATCCCTTTATTTTCGGGCGCGGCGGTGAAGAGATGCTCTATCTGCAACAGGCGGGAATAGCCTGCCAGATCGTGCCGGGTATTACCGCCGCCGCCGGATGCGCGGCAGCCAGCGGCATTCCGCTAACGCACCGTGATTGCGCACAGTCGCTGCGGTTAATTACCGGTCACGGCAAAAGCGGTGAACCGCAGCTGGATGATGCCAGCCTCGCCGCCAATAACCAGACGCTGGTGTTTTATATGGGGCTGAAGTGGAGCGCCAGCATCAGCGCACAGCTGCAGGCGCAGGGCCGCAACGCGCAGACGCCGGTGGCAATCATTGAGAATGGCACGCGTGCCGATCAGCGGGTGATGATCACTACGCTGGCTGAGCTGGCACACACTGTTGAGGTGCAACAAGCCCAATCGCCGGCGTTATTGTTGGTGGGTGACGTGGTGCACTTTTATCGCCAACCGGTCAGGATTAATGCACATTCGAGCAATGTAGCGGCGCCATTTATGGCGACCAATCAGCCCGCAATTTCACTTATGGCTAAATAAGCTCACATTTCCCCCCTTTAATCCGCGCTTTAGCCTGTCAGGGTTTTGGCATTCTATGCTCAGAATTCCTGCCAGCTGAGGTAAGTCGTGGCTGAAGAGAGTAACGAGGACAAAACAGAATCGCCCACGCCCCACCGACTTGAAAAAGCGCGTGAGGAGGGGCAGATTCCGCGTTCGCGCGAGCTGACTTCAGTGATGATGCTGTTGATTGGATTGCTGATCCTGTGGGTCGGCGGCAACAGCATGGCGGAGCGTCTGGCCAGCATGGTCGCCACCGGATTTCGTTTTGATCACGGCATGGTAAACGATGACAAAGTGATCATTGGTCATATCGGCAGCCTGATTAAGCAGGCGGTGATCGCGCTGCTGCCGCTGATGGGCGGCTTAGTGGTGGTGGCGATTGCCGGGCCGATGGCGCTGGGCGGCCTTAACTTCAGCGGCAAATCCATTAAGTTCGATCTCAAAAAGCTCAACCCGCTCACCGGTATTGGCCGCATGTTCTCCGGCCAAACCGCTGCAGAGCTGGTGAAATCGATCATGAAAGCGGTGCTGGTTGGGCTGGTGGCCGGTTGGTACATCTGGAGCCATTGGGAAGAGATGCTGCGTTTGATGAGCGAATCGCCGATCAACGCGCTACATCATGGTTTGTCGATGATCGCCGCCTGCTGTGGGCTGATCATGCTGGGCCTGTTCCCGATGGTGGGTTTTGATGTGTTCTGGCAGCTCTACAGCTACTTCAAAAAGCTGAAGATGACGCGCCAGGAAATTCGCGACGAACACAAACAAAACGAAGGCGACCCGCACGTTAAAGGGCGTATTCGCCAGGCGATGCGCGCGGCGGCACGCCGTCGCATGATGGCCGATGTACCGAAAGCCGACGTTATCGTCACTAACCCGACGCACTACTCGGTGGCGCTGAAGTATCAGGAAGGCAAGATGAGCGCGCCCAAAGTGGTGGCAAAAGGCGCGGGCGATATCGCCCTGAAGATTCGTGAGCTCGCCAAAGAGCACCGCATCCCGATTCTTGAAGCACCGCCGCTGGCGCGTGCGTTGTATCGACACACCGAAATTGGTCAGTTCATCCCCGGCGCGCTGTATGGCGCGGTAGCGGAAGTGCTGGCCTGGGTTTGGCAGCTGCGACGCTGGAAGCGCGAAGGCGGCCTGATTCCAAACAAACCAAAAAACCTGCCGGTTCCGGCAGACATGGACTTTGCAGGAGAGAACACTAACGATGGCTAATTTAGCCGAGAAGCTGCGTTTACCGGGCAACTTTAAAGACACGCAATGGCAAGTGCTGGCGGGCCCGGTACTGATCATGTTGATCTTGTCGATGATGGTGCTGCCGTTACCCGCATTCATTCTTGACCTGCTGTTCACCTTTAACATTGCGCTGTCGATCATGGTGCTGCTGGTGGCAATGTTCACCCAGCGCACGCTGGAGTTCGCCGCCTTCCCGACCATTCTGCTGTTCTCGACGCTGCTGCGTCTGGCGCTGAATGTTGCGTCAACCCGTATCATTCTGTTGGAGGGCCATACCGGCGCCGATGCGGCCGGACGCGTGGTGGAAGCCTTCGGTCACTTCCTCGTTGGCGGTAACTTCGCCATCGGTATCGTGGTGTTCATCATCCTCGTTATCATCAACTTCATGGTTATCACCAAGGGTGCGGGACGTATTGCCGAAGTCGGCGCGCGTTTTGTGCTGGATGGGATGCCCGGTAAGCAGATGGCGATTGATGCTGACCTCAACGCCGGCTTGATTGGCGAACAGGAAGCCAAGCAACGCCGTACCGAAGTGACGCAGGAAGCCGATTTCTACGGCTCAATGGACGGTGCGAGTAAGTTCGTTCGTGGTGACGCCATCGCCGGCATCCTGATCATGGTGATCAACATCATCGGCGGCCTGTTGGTCGGCGTGGTGCAGCACGGCATGGATCTCGGTCACGCCGGTGAAACCTACACGCTGTTGACCATCGGTGACGGCCTGGTAGCACAGATTCCAGCGCTGGTGATCTCCACCGCCGCAGGTGTCATCGTAACGCGCGTGGGCACCGATCAGGACGTCGGCGAGCAGATGGTAACGCAGCTATTCAAGAACCCGCGCGTGCTGATGCTGAGCGGCGGCGTGATTGGTTTGCTCGGCCTGGTGCCGGGCATGCCAAACCTGGTGTTCCTGCTGTTTACCGCTGCGCTATTAGGACTTGCCTGGTGGTTACGCGGTCGCGAAATGCAGCCGAAGAAACCAACCGAAGCCTCAAGCCTGGTGAAAACCCAGGAAACGCCGGCCACGGTGGAAGCGTCGTGGACCGATGTGCAGCTGGAAGATTCGCTCGGTATGGAAGTGGGTTATCGCCTGATTCCGATGGTCGATCACCTGCAAAACGGCGAACTTTTGGGGCGTATCCGCAGTATTCGTAAGAAGGTGGCACAAGAGGTGGGCTTCCTGCCGCCGGTGGTGCATATTCGTGACAACATGGAACTGCCACCCGCGCGTTACCGCATCCTGATGAAAGGCGTAGAAATTGGCAGCGGCGACGCTTATCCGGGCCGCTGGATGGCGATCAACCCTGGCACGGCTGCTGGTTCGCTGCCGGGCGAGCCAACCGTCGATCCGGCCTTTGGTCTGGCGGCGATCTGGATCGACAGCGCCCTGAAAGAGCAGGCGCAGATTCAGGGCTTTACCGTGGTGGAAGCCAGCACCGTGGTGGCGACGCACCTCAATCACCTGATTGGCCAATACGCCAGCGAGCTGTTTGGCCGTCAGGAAGCGCAGCAGCTGTTGGATCGCGTCACGCAAGAGATGCCGAAGCTGACCGAAGATCTGGTGCCGGGTGTCATCACGCTGACTACGCTGCACAAAGTGCTGCAAAACCTGCTGACCGAGCGCGTCTCGATTCGCGATATGCGCACCATTATTGAAACGCTGGCGGAACATGCGCCGGTGCAGAACGATCCGCAAGAGCTCACCAGCGTTGTGCGTGTGGCGCTGGGACGGGCGATTACCCAACAGTGGTTCCCGGGCAACGGCGAAGTGCAGGTGATCGGCCTCGATGCCACGCTGGAACGCCTGCTGCTGCAGGCGCTGCAAGGCGGCGGTGGACTCGAGCCAGGTCTGGCAGATCGCTTACTGGTGCAGGCGCAAGGCGCACTGCAGCAGCAAGAGATGGCAGGCGCGCCGCCGGTGCTGCTGGTCAATCATCCGCTGCGTGCGTTGCTGGCACGCTTCCTGCGGCGCAATCTGCCGCAGCTGATTGTGCTGTCGAATATGGAGCTGACCGACAACCGTCAAATCCGCATGACCGCCACCATTGGAGGCAAGTAATGCGTCGCTGGTGCTGGGCAGTAATGCTGATGCCGTTGATGGCGCTGCCGCTGGCTGTTGATGCGTCCAGCGGTGCCTGGACAGCCAACGCCAGCGGCCCAAGCCTTGGCGTGCGCGGTAACTGGCTGATGACGCCT
This sequence comes from Pantoea sp. y20, assembly GCF_054903455.1. Taxonomy (NCBI): domain Bacteria; kingdom Pseudomonadati; phylum Pseudomonadota; class Gammaproteobacteria; order Enterobacterales; family Erwiniaceae; genus Pantoea; species Pantoea sp. y20. The sequence continues at coordinate 2,414,038 of NZ_CM142816.1, read as the reverse complement.
GCGCTGCGTGCGCCTTCCAGCGCGCCGGGCAATATTTCGCTGGTGTACTGGCGTTATCAGCTCAGCCGTCCTGCGCCCTCGGGTTTGGTGGTGCGCTTGTGTGCGGGCGATCGTTGTGTCGAGATTGAAGGCGCCAGCGGCAGTACGCGCGGCTTAGCCAACGTGGCGGCGGAAGAGACGCTGCATCTGGCATTTGGCTTCCAGGGGAAGGGCGCTTTGCCGCCCGGCTTACGCGTGGTGAGCAGTGAAGTGACGGTGAATTATCAGTAACGCGTGCTACCTCGGCGACGCGCCCTGCGCCGCCGAGTGCAGTAATTAAGGCTTATCTCCCTGACCGTAAATCGGGGGTGAAGCCAGTTTTGCATCCTCTCTTAACCCTTTTACCTGCTTCGCATCCACTTTGGCCGCCGCCGGATTACCAAACTGCTGGGTAACAAAGTTACTGACATCCGCCACCTGCTGGTCACTCAGCTCAGGCGCAAAAGGCGGCATAAAGACTTCGCCCTCGCGCATATGGCGATGCACACCGTTGAGGACCACCGATACCACGTTCAGCGCATCTGCCGCGCCGGTGCTGGTGTGATGGAACAGCGATGGGTAGGCATGGAAACCGCTACCCGATCCCGCACCTTCCGCGCCGTGACAGCTGGCACAGTTACCGGCAAACACCACCGCACCGGGCTGAGCATGGCGGGTCGCGTCATTGGCGCCGCGCAGTGCAATCAGCGCGGTGGAAGGTTGTCCCCAGCTGTCGCGCGCGCGGGTTTGCTGCGCGTCCGGCTGCGGCTTAACGCTGCGCAGATAGGTGGCGATGTCCTGCAGATCACTCTCGGGCAGATATTGCAGGCTGTGCTCAATCGCTTCGGCCATCGGCCCGGAGGCGCTGGCTTTGTTGGCGACAAAGCCGGTTTTCAGGTAGGTCACCAGCTGCTGCTGGCTCCAGTCACCGATGCCTGCCTGCTTATCGGGTGTGATGTTGTACGCCATCCAGCCGCCGAGATCGCCGCCGGCCAATGCTTTATCGTTGTCCATGCCCATGGTCAGATTACGCGGCGTATGGCAGGTGCCGCAGTGCGCCAGCGCTTCAACCAGATAGCGGCCGTTATTCCACTGCGCGCTCTGCTGCGTATCGTTCTGCAATTCGCCTTTATCGAAGTTAAACCACTTCCAGAAGCGCATGCCCCAGCGTTGGTTGAATGGGAACGGCAGGTCGGTTTGCGGTGAAGCCTGATGCACCGGCGGCATCGACATGAGATAGGCTTTGATTGCCAGCACATCGTCGCGCTTCATTTTGGTAAAGGAGTCATACGGCATCGCCGGATAGAGCTGCTCGCCATTTTTGCCAATGCCGTCGCGCACCGCAGCAACGAACTGATCGTCACTCCAGCTGCCGATACCGTACTGCTTATCAGAGGAGATATTGCTGCCCCAGATCTGGCCGAAAGGCGTACTGACCGCAAAGCCGCCGCCAAACAGCGGGCCGTTGGTGGCGGTATGACAGGCGGTACAGTCACCGGCGCGCGCCAGATATTCGCCGCGCTTAATTTGAGCGGCATTGTCTGCCGCCTGCGCCACGGCGCACTGCATCAGGACCACCGCGATAGCGGCCTGAATCAATACAGGTTTCATCGGGTGCTCCTTACAAGCTTGCCAGAACGCTATCGGCCATACGCAGCGCCAGCGCGGTTCCGGTCAGCGTTGAGTTGACCGTCGAGGCCGACGGCATAATACCGGTACCGGCGATAAACAGGTTCGGGTGATCGTGGGTGCGACAGTGACCATCCACCACCGAATCCTGCGGATTGCTGCCCATGATCATGGTACCGGTGATATGTTGGTTGTTGTCGTAGACGCCGCGTTTGCTGTAGACCGCCTCGGTGCCGCCCATCTCTTTCACCATGCGCTGGAAGTCGATCATCGACTGGTCATAGCCGCGATGCACGTAGTCCGGGAAGCGGTAGTAAACCTCGAGGCGGGGAATGCCCCAGGCATCCTTCTCGGTTTTGCTCAGCGTGACGCGGTTCTGCGGCTCCGGCAGCATCTCCAGCAGACACTTGAGCTGAACAAAACGCTCGGCCTGGAAGGCCAGCTTGTCGTTAAGCGCCTTGCCGTAATAGCCCTGACGCACCAGACGTTCGGTGAGATAACGCACCGGCGAGGTGTTGGCGAGGTCGATACGCAGCGCCGAGCGCTCACCACGGAAATCGCCGTCGCGCATATTGTTGATGCTGCCAGGACGCATCGGCCCACGGCCAAACCACACCGGCTCATCGGCGTAGAACTCCACTGACGATCCGGGATGGTCCATCAGGTTGCGGCCCACCATGCCGGAACTGTTGGCAATGCCGTTCGGGTAGCGATCGCTGGTGGAGAGCAGCAGGATTTTCGGGCTTTCGATGCCGTTGGCGGTCAGGACAAACTGTTTGCCAGTGACGCGATGGCGCGCTTTGTTCTGATCGAGATAGTGCACCGCCTGAATGGTGCCTTTGTCGTCAGCCTCAATGCGGAACACCACCGCATTAGTGACGATTTTGACACCGGCATCCAGCGCCTTACGCGCGGCGATGCCGCCGTGGTACTGCGCATCGATCGGGCAAACCGGCATGCAGTTGTTGTTGCCGCAGCAGGCCGGGCGACCGTCATAGGCGATACTGTTACGCGCCTGCGGACCAATGCCCACCTCATAACCCAGCGGACCGAGTCGCTGCTTCAGACGATCGAAGCCATACGGCAGCGGAATGCCCGGCAGCGGATAAGGGCGCGAACGCGGCGAAGCCAGATCGCTGTCACCGGACACGCCCATCTGGTATTCGGCGTCGCAGTAATAGGGTTCCAGCTCGTCATAGCTGATCGGCCAGTCGCGGCCAATACCGTACAGCGACTGAATGCGCATATCGTTCGGCAACAGGCGGAACGCTTGTCCAGCCCAGTGCCATGTGGTGCCGCCGGTGCCGCGCAGATATTGGGCGCGATAGGGATCCGGGCCTTTTTGAATCAGGTAATTGTTATCGCTGGGAATGAATTTAGGCTGCGGTGCCCACGGCTGCGGCGGATACGGTTCGGTGAAGTCGCCCTTAAACGGCGAGTTGCGGAAATACTCCACCGCCTGATCGCGCTTAATCTCCGGGCCGGACTCCAGCATCAATACCGAAGCGCCTGCTTTGGCCATCTTCAGCGCCGCCAGTGAACCGGCAATGCCGGCGCCAATCACCACCACATCGGCGCTTAATGAATCAGACATGTGCTCTCCTTGCAGGCGGCTGCGTCCAGAAGTTAGGTTGCCCCGGCGCGTAGCTCGGTGGTAACAGGGAATCACGCACCAGCTGATAGCTGACGATATTCTCAAAAGCGATACATTGCGGACGCGGCAGCGGGCCGACAATGCCGAGATACCAGCCGGAAACCAGCGCCTGATAAAGATCGTCGAGTGCTTTGGGTTGGGTACTCAGCAGCGCCAGCAGGCTGCTGCCGTTGGCGGCAGGTTGTTGCTGCAGCAGCGCGCTGAGCGTATCGAGCTGGCTGTCCAGCTGCGGAAAACGTGCGTGCAGCCAGCTGTAGAGGCGCTGTGCCAGCAGGGCATCCGGCTGGTCCAGTCCGGTTAATCGGGCGGAAATCGCAGTAAAACTGGCGGACGGTGCCACTGCGGCGGCCAGCGGTGGCGAGGCGAAAGCCAAACTGCCGGGGAGCGCCTGCGTCAGGACGCCAGCCACCATCAGGCCCGCCGTGCCGGTCAGCAACCGGCGGCGTGAAAGAGTCATCATGGAAATTCCCGAAAGTTATTTCAGCGCCTGAGCGGCAACCTCTGAAGCCTGGTTATCCAGATCCTGTTTGGGGGTACTGACGCCGACGGCGCCGACCACTTCATTCTGCAGCGTGAGCGGGAAACCGCCGCCGAGCGCCACCGCGTGCGGGATGGCGAGTACCGTGGTTTCGCCGCTCTGCAGACGCTGCATAAATTTCAGGGAAGGGGCGTGATACAGCGCCGAGGTGCGCGCTTTACCAATGGCGGCATCGACGCAGCCCGGCGATGCGCCGTCAAGGCGCTGGAAGGCCAGCAGCGTACCGCTGGCATCAACCACCGCTACACAGCCGGTGCTGTGCTGCGCGCTGATGCTGTTTTTGACACTGGTCATTACCTGGTTGGTGTGGCTGGCGTCCAGCGCGGCGGCGCTGGCCTGGCCAATACCCGCTGCCAGCAGCAGGGAAAGGGCGACAGATGCTCTAATCTTCATGTTTTGCTTCCGATAGTTATTGTTTTAAAACCTGCTTCTCGTCTCGCTTACTCTACGCTGTTACAAAAATGTAAACAATTGCCGATAAACAAAACGCATACCTCTATGCATATAACTCATTGAGGTGGATAGATCTTATCCAGCGTCTGTTGCCAGACGAACGGCTTCAGTTGTTGATAGCGCAGAGAGCGGGCGTTTAACGCATCAATCAGCCCTTGCTGCGTGGCAACAATCGCTGCGCTCATGGCGGCCGGTACCTTGACGTCCTGCAGCGTTTTCACCACTTCCTGCATCTCTTCGGCGCGTCGCTGGCCGTGCTCCGCCACGCGGCTAATCAGGTAGTGCGGCAGCTGATCGTCCCAGCCCAGCGACGGGAAACTGGCGTGCAGCGAGTCGAGCACCGCTTGCTCTACGCCATACTGGCGCGCCGCGCTCAAACATTCGGTGGTCAGCGCCTCGAGGCCTTTGATCATCACGCTGCGGCACATCTTAATCGCTGAAGCTTCACCCACTTCGCTACCCAGCAGGCGGCTGTTGAGGCCCAGCTGTTGCAGCAGCGGCTGCACCTGTGCAGACTGAGCGCCGCCAATCAGCAGCGGCGTCACCAGCCGCTTGGGCGGCACCGGCGCCATCACCGCCACGTCGATATAGCTGGCACCCGCAGCGTGAATCACTTCAGCCGCGGCGCGTTTGGTGTGCGGTGCCACCGAGTTGAGATCGAGAAAGTGCTGCCCGGCCTGTAACCGCGCTGCCGCCTGCTGCGCCACGTTGAGGGCCTGCGACGCGGTAACGGTGGAGAACACCAGCGCGGCGTCCTGTAATGCATCCGCCAGCGAAGCGGCCAGCCGCACGCCGCTCTGCTGCGCTTTTTGCTGCAGCGCGGACAGGGTTTCCGCCGCCAGGGCTTTGCGATCCCATACCGTCACCGCATTGCCCTGCGCCTGTAAATCATGGGCGAGAATGCCGCCCGCTTCGCCAAAACCGATAAAGGTGATGTTCATCAATTACTCCTTGCTGAAGGGCCAGACCGCCGCCGGAATCATGACTTCACCGACGAAAATGGCACGCGCGGTGCGCAACAGACCGCAGCCCGCCAGCGGGTTATCGCCTTCGCGCTGTAGCAGCACGCTAAATTCACCGCTGGGATGTTCCACGCTCAGGCGCTGTTGAGGTTGCTGGCTGGTGCGTGCCAGTCCGTCGGCGACGCTGCCGGGGATCAGGCAGGCGCTGGCGACACTCACCGCGCCAAGCACGCCAATCGAGGCGTGGCAGCGGTGCGGAATAAAGGTGCGTGAGCTGATGGCGCCACCGTGACGCGCTTCGGCCAGCAACGTGACTTTGGGCACTGTTCGCTGGCTGACATCCCCTAAATTCATCCGCGGCCCGGCCTGCAGGCGGATCGACTCCAGCCGCTGCTTGAGCTCGCTGTCGTTATCTAACGCGTCGCGGCTTTCATAGCCGCTGCGATTGACATCCGCTGCACGCACCAGGATCACCGGCATGCCGTTGTCGATGCAGGTGACGTCGATGCCATCAAAACGATCGCGCGGCTGACCGGTTGGCAACAGCGCGCCACAGCTCGATCCGGCAATATCTTTGAAGGTGAGGGCGATTTCGCCTGCGCTGCCCGGTACGCCATCAATGCGTAAGTCGCCGTCATAGTCGACTTCACCGTCGGGCGTGGCGAACACCGCCTCGGCAATCTGCCCGGTGTTCTGCATGAAAATGCGCACACGGGTGCGTTCGCTGCCTGCCTTGACCAGCCCGCGTTCGACGGCGAAAGGGCCGACGGCGGCGAGGATATTGCCGCAGTTTTGCCCGTAATCGACGCGGGCTTGATCGACGTTGACCTGGGCAAACAGGTAATCGACATCGGCATCGTCACGGTGTGAAGCGCTGACGATCGCCACTTTGCTGGTGAGCGGATCGGCCCCGCCGAGGCCGTCAATTTGACGGATATCGGGCGAACCCATCACCGCCAGCAGTACCCGATCGCGGGCCGCCGGTTCGGCTGGCAGATCCTGTGTCAGAAAGCAGGCGGCTTTGGAGGTGCCGCCGCGCATCAGTAAGCAGGGAATGCGACGCTGGCGCATGGTTTATTCCTCCAGTTGATCGAGCGTGTCGAGATAGCGCAGTCCTTTTTCCGCCAGGCGCGGGCGCATCTGATAGATATCCAGGCCCAGCTCACCGGCCGCTAAACGCAGGCGTTTGCTCTCTTCCAGCTCTTCACGCTGACGCGCTTTGGCCGCCACGCTGGCAGCTTCATCGCGTGCCACCACCACCACGCCGTCGTCATCGGCGACGATAACGTCACCCGGCCAGATCAGCTGCCCGGCACACACCAGCGGCACATTCACCGAGCCGAGCGTCTCTTTCACCGTGCCCTGCGCATATACCGCACGCGACCAGACGGCAAAGCCCATCTCACGCAACGTGCGGCTATCGCGCACACCGACATCCGCCACCAGCCCGCGCACGCCGCGCGCCTGCAGCGAGGTCGCCAGCAGATCGCCGAAGAAGCCGTCGCTGCACGGCGAGGTTGGCGCGACCACCAGCACATCGCCCGGCTGGCAGAGCTCCACCGCGACGTGAAACATCCAGTTATCGCCGGGTGCGACCAGCACGGTGACCGCGCTGCCCGCGATGGCACAATCCTGCTGAATCGGGCGAAGGGCGGGATCGAGCAAGCCTTTGCGCCCCTGCGCTTCATGCACGGTGGCGACGCCAAAGCGCGCCAGCGCGTCGATATCGGTGGCTGCCGCACGCGGGATGTGGCGCACCGCGACGCCTTTTTTCGCGATGATGCTCATGCCAGATCCTCCGTCACGCGCGGGAAGATGCTCTGATAACCTTCGCCATAAATGATGTCGCGGCGGGTGGTAATGCCGACGTTACGCTTGGCCTGCACGCCGCGCTGCTGCGCCACGCGCGTGTAGTATTCCCACAGATGTTCCTGCCCGGCCATGCACTGAATCGCCTGATATTTTTTGTCCCACACTGAGGTGATATCCAGCAGCACATCCGGCTTCCAGTTGCACTGCTCAGGCTGGTGCGGTTCGAAGCAGTACACCGGCGGCGCACCGACGATTTTTTCGCCCGGACGGTAGCCTTCGGCCTGGGCGATAATGCGCGCCTCCTGCGCCAGATGCGTGGCCGTCGGGTGATCGTAGTTGTAGGGATCCTGCAAGGAATGGGTAAGAACAAAGTGCGGCTGCACCTGGCGATAGACGTCCGCGAGGCGGAACAGGGTTTCTTTATCGGCACGCAGCGGATAATCGCCGAGATCAAAAAATTCAATGCTGGCACCGAGGATCTCGGCGGCGGCCTGCGCCTCGCTGCGGCGGGCGGCTTTGACTTTCGCCTCGCTCATCTCCCCCTTGCGCCACAGCTTGGCCGATTCGCCGCGCTCACCAAATGAGAGGCAGACAACATGGACGTCATAGCCCTGAGCATGGTGCAGCGCGATGGCACCGCCGGCGCGCCAGACAAAATCCGCTGAGTGAGCGCTGACCACCAGCGCGGTTTTTTTTGGGGTGTTGTTAGTCATGGCATACTCCTCCGCTGTTTTTTTCCATGCTGTCACTGCCCACCTGGCGGCGATAATTCATTTCATTGCAGCGGGTATGCGTTTTATTTATATTGCGACATCGATCGGTAGTGAAAACAGGCAGGGAAAAATGGCGGAAAAGGGCACGCAGGAGCTGACAAATCTGATGCAAATCAGGGCATTTAGTCAGGTGGTAGCACAAGGCAGTGTCTCACGGGCAGCGGATGAATTATTTCGCACCCAGTCGGCCATTACCCGCGCTATTCGCGAACTGGAACTCACCTTAGGCGTCACGCTATTTGAACGTCACGCCGGCGGCATGATGCTGACTGACTTCGGTAAATGTGTGCTGCCGCGTGCGCTGCGGGCGATTGAGGAACTGCATCAGGTACCGCAGCGGCTGGCTAAATTGCAGGGACGCGGTGCGCAGCGTAGCGATGCGGAACCGCTGTGGCTGTTTAACGTGCGTCGGCTGCAAATTTTTATCACGCTGTGCCAGACGCGGCATATGCAGACGGTAGCGGCACGTCTCGGACTGAGCCAGCCGGCGGTGAGCGCCGCGCTGCGCGTGCTGGAAAACGGCGCGGGCATCGCGCTGCTGGAGCGCACGCCGCACGGCATGATGCCTTCGCTGGCCGGACGTGAAATCGAAGCCAACGTGCGGCGTGCGCTGAATGAATTGCGCCATATTCCGGCCGATATTGCTGCCCGCAGCGGAATACTTGAGGGAACGGTGCGCGTGGGCGCATTGCCGCTGGGACGCACGCGTATCCTGCCGCAGGCGATCGTGATGCTGACGGCGCGCTATCCGGGCGTGCGCGTGGTCACCAGTGAAAGCGCCTTTGGCGTGCTGGCCTCGGAGATGCGCTCGGGCGATATCGATTTTATTTTTGGCGCGCTGCGCCGCGATGAAGATGCGCTGGACGTCACGCGCGAGACGCTGTTCTCCGAACGCATGGTGCTGCTGGCGCGTCACGATCATCCGCTGGTGGGACGTGAGCTCTCTACCGATGATCTGCGCGCGGCGCGTTGGGTGCTACCGCGTTCGGCCACGCCGGCACGTTATCTGCTGAATAACAGTTTTCAGGCGATGGGCATTCCGGCACCCGATCCGGTGGTGGAGACCGGCGATCTGGCGTTGGTGCGCGGCTTGCTGATGCAGTCGGATATGCTGGCGGCGGTCTCCGCGCACCAGCTGGAAGTGGAACTGGCGTCCGGCGCGCTGGTGGCGTTGCCGGTGCCTTTGCCGGATACCGATCGCGCTATCGGGCTAACGGTGCGGGCGGGCTGTCTGCACTCACCGGCAGCGGATGCGTTGATCCGCTGCCTGCGTGAAGTGTGCGGACAGGACCAATAATCAACCTGCGCGCGCCGCTTCCATCAACGCATAGCGGTAACCGCGAATGCCGTAGCCGCAGATCACGCCTTGTGCGACGTCGGAAAGATAGGAGTGATGACGGAACGGCTCACGCTTGTGCACGTTGGTGATGTGCACTTCCCACAGCGGCAACCCCACGCCGGTGACCGCATCGCGGATCGCCACCGAGGTGTGCGTCCACGCTGCCGGGTTGATCACCAGCGCCTGCGCTTCGAGACGCGCCTGCTGAATCCACTCAATCATTTCCCCTTCGTGGTTGGTCTGGCGAAACTCAATCGTCACGCCCAGCTCTTCCGCCGTTGCGCGGCACAGCGCTTCGACGCTTTGCAGTGTGTCGGAACCGTAAGTTTCTGGCTCGCGGGTGCCCAGTAGATTGAGGTTCGGGCCGTTCAGTACATAGATGGTTCTCATCGTGACTCCTGTAATTCAGTAAAACCAAACAGCCGCTGTGGCGTGTGCCAAAGCACCTGACGGCGGCTCTTTTCATCGGGGATCAGCTGTTCGATCAGCAGCAGTTGCGTGCCCATATCCATGCGTTCACTGGCGCGCAGGAAAGGCCAGTCCGATCCCCACATGCAGTTTTCCGCGCCGAAAGCGTCCAGCAATGCCAGCAAATAGGGATGTCCATCGCTGAAGGGATAGGGCTGCCGGGAGAATTTCGCCAGCCCGGAGAGCTTGACGCTGGTGCGCTGCTGGCCGGCCAGCGACAGCAGCGCCTGAAAGGCTGGTTGTGCTACGCCCGCGCTGACGTCAGGCCGACCGGAGTGATCGATCAGCAAACGCGTGCGGGTGCGTGACAGCAGCGGCATCAGCGCCAGTAGCTGATCGTTTTGCACCTGAATCTGGGCAAAGAGATCCAACTCCGCCAGCCTGCCCATCAGGGCATCAAGCTGGAGAAACGGCTCGGTGCCCAGCATCGCCACGTTAAGCGCAATGCCGACGATGCCTTGATCTTTCAGGCTGGCGAGCGTGTCGCTCTCCACGTCACGCGGCGTGACGGCAATGCCCTTGAAACGGCCCTCACCGCGCTTGATGGTATCCAGCAGGCAGCGGTTATCGGTGTTATATCCCGACGTCGGGCCGACAATCAGCGAGTGGCGGATGTTGTACGCCTGCATCACAGCACGATAGTAATCCGGCGTCGCCAGCTCGTGTCCGTCCGGGTTATAGGCGCTCTCGGGCGCCCAGGGAAAGTTTACTGGATCAACAACGTGGTGATGGCAGTCGATGACCGGTTGCGTAAACATCAGTCTGCTTTCCCCGCCACCGAGTAAAGTACCTGCTGATTGCGCGTCTGCTGGAACTGTTCCAGCGTTTCACCGCGCATCGCTGAGTAGATATGCAGGTTAGAGACGCCTACCACCGCACCCAGTTTTTCCAGCAGGAAGAAGCTGACGCCGTAATGGATCATGCCGCGCCAGTCGAGCTGGGTAATCAACGTTTGCTCTTCAGCGCTCAGCCCGGCCTCCTGATACAGCACCTGCGGAGCTTCGCGGAATCGCTTACGCCATTCTGGCTGAATCATGCGGTGCAGGAAGCGGTTGATGCGCAGCGCTTTCAGGCTGCGCGCCTGGGTGAACGGATAGGTGCCGGGCAGTTTTTCCACGCCGCTGAGCTGCAGGTTGATCTTATCGCGCTGACGCTGGTGCACATCGACCGGCGCTTCGCGTGACTGATTTTCGAGGATCAGCGTGGCGATCCCGGTCATCGAAGGCAGATAGTAATCCTGATGCAGTTTCTCGACATTGGCCGACAGCGCACCGCGCATGATCAGCCACATAATCACTTCCGCACCTTCCAGGCCGCCGAGCGTGGCGTATTCAGCCAGCGTTATTTCGGTCAGACGTTCGGGATCGTTAATCAATAGATCGATAAACTGCGCATCCCATTCGGGATTGTTGAAGCCGCAGCGCTCGCCGTGTACCTGATGTGAAACGCCGCCGGTCGCGACCACCGCAACGTTCAGATCCTCCGGGAAACTTTCTACCGCGCGCTTCAGCGCCTGGCCGAGTTTATAGCAGCGACGCGCCGTCGGGATCGGGAACTGCAACACGCCGACCGCCAGCGGAACCACCTGCATCGGCCAGCCGCCTTGCCACGGTGCCAGCGCCGACAGCGGCGAAAACAGGCCGTGATCCAGCGCTTTGTCCTGGAAGAATGACATATCGAACTCATCCGCCATCAGGCTGGCACCAATATGTTGTGACAGCGCCGCATGGCCTTTTACCGGCGGCAGATCGCGCGGGCCGCCGCCTTCATCCGCAACGGCATATTCGTCATCAATGCCCAGCACAAACGCCGAGTAGTGATCAAAAAAGAAGGAGGTGACGTGATCGTTAAACACATACAGCAGCACATCCGGTTTTTTCTCCTCCAGCCAGCGCTGCATCGGGGCAAAGCCATCGAAAATCGGGGCCCATGCGCCTTCCTGCTGCTTGTTGTGATCGACCGCAAAGCCAATGGTGGGAGTATGCGAAACCGCTAAACCGCCTATGATTTTAGCCATAATTTTTTGACCTCTACTTCATCGATTATTGAGGGTACGCGACAGGGACGGCAGGTCGTTAAGGTCGATGCCTTTAACCTGACGGGCCACCTGTGCAGGGTGATGTCGGGTGATGGAAAGTGCCGCCAAAACTGCCGGGAGCGACAAAACGATAAAAATGGCTGTTTGCCCAGGAAACACGCCGAGCAGCACGCCGCCCAGCGACGAGCTGATAATGGCGCCGCTGCGACCAATGCCGTGCATCCAGCACACGCCGGTGGCGCGCATTTCGGTGGGATAAAAGGCCGGGGAGAAGGCCTGCAATCCGGTTTGCGCACCGTTGATGCAGACGCCAGCGAAGAACACCAGCAGCGCCAGCACATTCGGGCCAAAGCTCCAGATGCCCTGCGACACCAGGCAGAAGCTGCCCAGCAGATAGAACAGGGCGATAACATATTTCGCTTTGAAACGGTCCATCAGCCCACCCACCATCAGGCCGCCAAAGGTGCCGCCCAGCTGGAATAAGCCCGCCACAATTGCCGCACGCTCCAGCGTTACGCCGCCAGAACGCAGGATGGTTGGCAGCCAGCCGTTAAGCAGGTAGATGACAAACAGCCCCATGAAGTAGGTGAGCCATAACACCACCGTGCCGCCTGCATAGCCGCGGCTGAACAGCTGCAGCACCTGCGCTTTTTTCGGGATGATTGGCGCATTGAGTACAAAGGCGGTGCCAGCGGAGAATTCGCCGCCCAGACGTTTGAGCACGGCGGCAATCTTGTCGCGACTGACTTTGCGCACCACCATATACATCGCCGATTCCGGCAGCAGCCACAGCAGCAGCGGCAACATCAGCAGCGGCAGCAAGCCCCCTAAACCCAACACCGCTTGCCAGCCAAAGTGTGGCAGCATGCCGGCGGCAATGAATCCGCCCAACCCGGAACCGATATTAAATCCGCTGTACATCACGGTGATCATCAGGCTGCGACGGCGTTCCGGCATATATTCCGACACCAGCGTGACGCAGTTGGGCATCACCGCACCGAGACCGAGACCGGTGAGAAAACGTAACACACCCATTTCCAGCGGCGTGCGCGCGAAGGCGCTCATCAGGCTGAAGCAGGCGAAGACGGCAATCGACAGCAGCAGCACGCGTTTGCGGCCAAATTTGTCGGACCATGGACCGGCAATCAGCGCGCCAATCGCCACGCCAAACATCGCGGCACCGAGAATCGGCCCCATTTCCGCATGGCTGATGCCCCAGTCTTCAATCAGCGCGGGCGCAATGAAACCCATCGCTGCCGCGTCGTAGCCATCAAACATGATGATGATGAAGCACAGGCTGAGGGTCAGCCACTGGTATCCGGTGATCGGGCGGGCGTCGATCCAGCCTTTTACATCGATAATGTCGTGATTGCTCATAGGATACGCTCTGATTTTTTTATTAATAACGTTATCGGGTTGAGATTTTTTTCTGCCCTGACATTGGCCGGGGGCATCACTTTAACCCGATTGCAGGGGGTGAGTTTTATAGTTTTTAGCTGTTAAAACAGCTTGTTGCATGTTTTTGTGTTCTTGCTTCCATAACCAAATTAGGGATGGCGTGCGAGTTTGTCTGCCATAAAATGGTTATGAAGGTATGAGTTTTGTTTATTTGGTGAGCTGTGTCGGAAAAATGAGAAAGCGTATTGAGGCTGAAGAATGGCGGGTATTGGGCACGGCAGCAGCGCTATTCAGAGCGGGCTGAAGAACAGAATTTTGTCAGAGGGGAAAAAAGGGGGAAAGCAAGCGGAGAGCCGTTTGTGGCGCTCTCCGCCAGAGGTATTACATGCGTTCGACGGTTTTAATGCCCAGCGTATCCAGACCTTGCTTCAGCGTTTTCGCGGTTAACGCGGCCAGCTGCAGGCGGCTCTGACGAATGTTCTCGTCCTCGGCGGAGAGAATAGGGCAGTGTTCGTAGAAGCCAGAGAACTGACCGGCCAGATCGTACAGATAAGCACACATCACATGTGGCGTACCGTCGCGCGCGACCTGCGTTATCACTTCTTCGAACTGCAGCAGACGCGTAGCCAACTGCGCTTCACGCTCTTCAGTCAGCACGATGTCACCGCTCAGGCTATCGGCATCAATGCCGGCTTTACGGAACACCGACAGCACGCGCGTGTAGGCGTATTGCATGTAAGGCGCCGTGTTGCCTTCGAAGGCCAGCATGTTGTCCCAGTCGAAGATGTAATCGGTGGTGCGGCTTTTTGACAGGTCAGCGTATTTCACTGCGCCGATGCCGACCACTTCCGACAGATCTTTCAGCTCCTGCGCGGACATCTCTGGATTCTTTTCGCTGACCAACGCATGCGCGCGTTCAACCGCTTCATCCAGCAAATCGGCGAGACGAATAGTGCCGCCGCTGCGGGTTTTAAATGGACGACCATCTTTACCCAGCATCATGCCGAAGGCGTGATGCTCAAGCGGTACCGATTCCGGCACGTAACCGGCTTTACGCACGATGGTCCACGCCTGCTGCAGATGCTGGTGCTGACGGGAATCGATGTAATAGAGCACGCGATCGGCATGCAGGGTTTCGAAACGGTATTTGGCGCAGGCGATGTCGGTGGTGGTGTAGAGATAGCCGCCATCTTTCTTCTGAATGATCACGCCCATCGGTTCGCCTTCCTTGTTTTTGAACTCATCAAGGAAAACCACCGTGGCGCCTTCGCTGGTCACCGCCAGGCCTTTTTCGCGCAGATCGGCGACGATGCCCGGCAGCATGTCGTTGTACAGGCTTTCACCCATCACATCTTTGCGCGTCAGCGTCACGTTAAGGCGGTCATACACCTGCTGGTTCTGGCTCATGGTGATATCAACCAGCTTCTTCCACATGCTGCGGCAATATTCGTCGCCACCCTGCAGCTTCACCACGTAATTACGCGCGCGCTCGGCGAAGGCTTCGTCGGCATCGTAGGTCACTTTGGCTTCGCGGTAGAAAGCTTCCAGGTCAGCCAGTGCGATCTCTTCGTGATGTTCGTTCTGCTGCTTTTCCAGATAGGCAATCAGCATACCAAACTGCGTGCCCCAGTCGCCGACGTGGTTGGCGCGGATCACGTTATGGCCAAGGAACTCCAGCGTACGCACTGCGGCATCACCAATGATGGTGGAGCGGACGTGACCGACATGCATCTGCTTCGCCACGTTAGGCGCGGAGTAATCCACCACGATAGTTTGTGGCGCAACCGCACTCACGCCAAGACGCGGCAGCTGCAGCGCCTGCGCGGTTTGCGCCGCCAGCCATGCACGATCGAGGAAGATATTGATAAAACCGGGACCGGCGATTTCGACTTTGCTGGCGATGCCGTTAAGATCCAGATGCTGAATCACCTGCTCAGCCAGTTGTCGCGGTGCCTGACCGAGCTTTTTCGCTACGGCCATCATACCGTTTGCCTGGTAATCACCGAACTGTACCTTCGCAGACTGGCGAACCTGAGGTTCGCAATCGGCAGGCGCACCCGCCGCAATCATTGCCTGACTGACTTTGTCGGAAAGAAGAGCCTGAATATTCACCGCGTTACCTTCATATGCTGAAAAGGCCCGCCTGTAGGCGGCGAGCCGATGTCGTCATCCCGCAACTGCGCGGCGGGACGGAAAAATAAGAGGGGAAGTATACGTGAAATGTTAAAGTGAGTCAGCTATTCGGTATCTGATGACAGGCAACATCGGGCCCCCAGCGCCGATTAACGGCGCCGCGGGTGACGACGAGGATTTTTAACGCTTTTGTCTTCACGCACCTTCCAATGGCGGGAAATTGCAAATCCCATTAATGCAATCAGGACCGCGACAACAATGAGCATAGACATAAGGCCGTTCCTTGTAGTTGTGAAACCCAAATTTATAAGAAAGGGTATCAAGCTGCAATTGTTTGCAACCTAAATAAGAGTTATCTCATTGTATTAACTATTGTTATTAATAACAGATAGTTAGGTCACTTTCATAAAGTTACTGCTGGACCTGATTTAGCGATAAATCTGAAATGAATGGTCTATTTATGCGGTTTTTAGCCTTTTTGGCGCCTAAATCGGATGAATCCGACAATTTTGTCAAACGGAATCAACGGTTAGCAAATTTCATATTGATTAATAAACCTGAACTGAATTAGAGGTAAGGCAAGATGGAGACCCACTTTCCTGTGGAATTGGATGATTTAAAACAAGACATGGCGCGTTTTGAACAGTCGCTGATGAATTTTTCTGAACGTTTAGGCATTAACCTGGCTGAACATGAAGCCGATCACGTCGCGGTGCGCTGCCACCAGTTTGCAACGGCAGAACGCTGGAAATCTGGCTTATTGCAGATCGGCACACAGTTTTCCGAGGCAATGATCAATGGTCGCCCGATTTGCCTGTTCAAACTGCATCAGCCACTGAACCTGGCGGGCTGGCAAATTGATGTGATTGAACTGCCGTGGCCAGGCGAAAAGCTGTATCGCCACGAAGGGTGGGAACATGTAGAGATTGTACTGCGTGGAGAACCGGAAACGCTGGGCATGCGGGCGATGGCGCTACTTTCTGATGATGCGCTGACACAGCCGGGCATCTCGTTTAAAACCAGCGCGCCCAAAGGCGAGAACGAGCGGTTGCCCAATCCGACGCTGGCGGTGACGGACGGGCAAACCACCATTAAGTTTCATCCATGGCGACTGGAAGAGATTGTCGCCAGTGAGCAGGCTTAACGCCGCGCCGCGACCGCTTTTTGCAAACGCGTGACCGCCTGTTCTAGCGTGGCGCGCGTACAGCCAAAGTTGAAGCGCACGAAATTATCATCGCCAAAATCGTGGCCCGGTGAAAAACCGAGGCCGTGCTGCTCGAAATACGCCATCGGATTGGCGACATCCAGTTTGCTGGCGTCGATCCATCCCAAATAGGTCGCTTCCGGCGCGGCCATCTGCAATTCTGGCAGTGCATTCACCTGCGCCACCAGCCAGTCGCGATTGGCGCGCAGATAATCCAGCTGCGCTGCCAGCCATGCATCGCCATCGCGCCACGCCGCTTCGGCAGCTACCAACGCCAGAATATCCACGCCAGGCACGATGCCTTCACGTACGCGTTTGAACCGCGCACGCAACTCCGGATTGGGAATGATCGCCAGCGACGCGCCCAATCCGGCAATATTGAAGGTTTTCGACGGCGACAGCAGCGTGATGCTCCGCTGTGCGGCATCTTCACTTAACGCCGCAAAGGGAATGTGCTGTGCGCCGGGTGACAGCAATAAATCGCAGTGGATTTCATCGGAGCAGACGATCAAATCATGCTGCTGCGCAAACGCCAGCTGCGCTTCCAGCTCGTCACGACGATAAACCGTGCCGCCCGGATTCTGCGGATTACACAGCATCAGCAGGCGTTCATTGCCCTGCATCGCGCTATTATCCAGATTCATCACCCAGCGATCGTCTTGTAAACGCAGCGGTAAATTTACCTGTGCGCGGTCGGCCAGCTTTGCTGCACCGCGAAACGGCGGATAGATTGGCGTCGGGGAAACGGTGGATTCGCCAGACTCCGTGAATGCGCGGACCGAAAGATTCAAACCGCACACCACGCCGGGCAATAACACAATCCAGTCCGGCTCAATCTGCCAGTTGTAGCGCTGCGCTAAACGCGAAAGGGTGATATCAATCAATCCGGTTGGCGCTGAGCCATAGCCAAATACACCGTGCTCAGCGCGCTGTTTAATGGCCTCAATCACACTCGGCGGCGAACGAAAATCGCTGTCTGCGACCCAGAGCGGCAGCACATCGCGCTCACCATATTTGTGCCATTTCAAACTATCGCTGTGACGACGGTCTATCCATTGATTAAAATCGAATGCCATAGTGCGAGTTCCACGTAAACTGTCCAATTAAGTAGACTAACGGAAGCATTCATCCCGAGCCAGAAGTCATGAGAAGGAGCATGGTATGACGAAACTGGAAATTTGTTGCTACGGCATCGACTGCGCAATGACTGCGCAGCTGTCCGGTGCCGATCGCGTGGAGCTGTGCAGTGCACCGCGCGAAGGTGGGTTGACGCCTTCAGCCGGCGTGCTGGAAGCGGCACGACGTGAAATTTCGATCCCGGTACATCCTATCGTCCGTCCGCGCGGCGGCGATTTTTGCTACACCCACTTTGAGTTTGAGTCGATGAAATCGGACGTTGCGCTAATGCGTGAACTCGGTTTTCCCGGCTTAGTGATTGGCATGCTGGATGAAGATGCGCATGTCGATATTGCTCGTATGCAGCAGATTATGAAGCTGTGTGACGGCATGGACGTCACCTTCCATCGCGCCTTTGATTTATGCCACAGCCCGAAACGCTCACTTGAGGTGCTGGCTGATTTAGGCATCGCGCGGATCCTGACGTCTGGTCAGCAGCAGAGTGCCGAAGCAGGAATTGCATTATTAAGGGAACTAAATGAATACAGCACAGGTCCAATTATTATGGCCGGTGCGGGCGTACGTTTGAGCAACATCCAGAAGTTCATCGACAGTGGATTGCAGGAAGTCCACAGCTCCGCCAGCCGTTTAGTCGCTTCGCCGATGCGCTACCGTAAAGCCGGTGTTTCCATGTGCTCCGAAGCGGAAACCGATGAATTCAGTCGCTATTGCGTTGATGGTGATGTGGTTGAAGCCATGAAAAGCATGACGCAGTTGAGCGCCGTCCGGGTAGCCTGAATTCACCCCGATTTTGCCGCGCAGCACGCCAGCTCAAATGACGTGATGTTTGCAAGTACCAACCCCAGTTCTTCTAACTGGGGTTCTTTTTATCTGCAATTCCCGCGGAGATAGCGTGATCGCGTAAATGATGCTTTGATTACTCTATGGCTTCGTACGGATAACCTTCATGAAATCCATCCCTTATACCGTTTTAATGCTGCTACTCCCGTACTGCGGCGTCGCGCTGGCGGTCAGCACCGCGTGTCCGCCGATGAGCAAAAACATCACCAGCAGCAACAACTGGATCATGCTGGGCGGCGATGCCAAAGGCGCGGTGCGTCAGGTGGTGGCGGGCGAATTTGGCAAAGATGTGAACTCGCAAAAGCGCGTACTCGGCCAGTTTGATCAGTGCGGCGATTTGATGGTGGCCGATATCTCCTACGACAAAAATGAAGGCAATGTTCTATTGACGATGGAACAGCATATCGCCCGCGTTCAACGCGGCTGGGTGGCGGAATATGCCTACATGGTTAAAGTGATCAAAGCTGGGCAAGAGGAAGTGGTCGACAACCGCCAGGGCACCATCAGCTGGCAAATCGGCCAGCATGGCAACATCATCAGCTCATCCGATAAATTCACCAGCATGGGCAAAGATGGCTTTACCGATACCACTTATCGCTATGACAAACAGTTCAGAGTGGAAAAAAGCGTGGCGCGCGGCAGCGATAATATGACCAACGGCGAAAGCAGCTGGCGCTGGAATCCACAAGGATTGGTAACCCTATCCACCAGCGCGCGCAGCAAAGATACTTATAGCTATGATAACCAGTGGCGGGAACTGCGTTTGAACAGCACCGCGACCACGCCAGTCAGCACGCTGCGCTCGGTGGATGAGTGTCAGCTGTGGGATGAAGTGGGCAACTGCACGCTCAGTTATCTGCATGAAACCGAAGTGTTCGCCAAAGGCACCATTGAACGCCATCTCAGCTCCGCTTATAAATACCAATACTGGAACGCACCCAACGAAACCGCCGCACAAGATTAAAGCAAAACGAACAAAACCCACAAAACCCACAAAACCCACATAAAGGCTGGAAACAAGGGCCGCGAAGTAAAGCTTCCGCCGCATGGATGCGGCGGCAGAGTCCACAGGGAAGTGTCCACGACGCCTTTACGCAGCGGCCCTTGTTTTCAGCCTGAAACGCACCGGAGCAATTGAGAACATCGCATGACACTAATTTTATCTTTCCTCTTCGCCATCACCATCCTCACACTCACGCCCGGTTTTGATACTGCATTAGTGTTGCGTTCCGCCGCCGCGCAAGGCTGGAAACGTGCCTGGGCTACGGCATTTGGCGTTACGCTGGGTTGTCTGGTGTGGGGCGTTGCGGTGGGTTTAGGCTTGGGCGCGCTGCTGCTGGCCTCGGAAATGGCGTATAACCTGCTGAAATGGATCGGTGCGGCCTATCTGCTCTATCTCGGTGTCAAATTACTCATCAACCCACGCACCCAAGCGGAAGAAGGGCAGCACGCGCAGAGTAAAGAGCAAAGTTATGTTGCCTGCTTCACGCGCGGACTCTTTGGTAACCTGTTAAATCCTAAAGTCGGCGTATTCTACGTTACCTTTCTGCCGCAGTTTATTCCGGCGGGCGCGTCGGTGCCGCTGTGGTGTACGCTGATGGCGCTCACGCACATGGTGATTGGTTTGGTGTGGAATGCGGTGCTAATTGGCAGCAGCCAATACTTTGCGGCGCATCTGCGTCGCCCAGCGGTGCTGAAAGTGATGGATCGCCTGACGGGCTGCGTGTTTATTGGCTTCGCCGCGAAGCTGGCGCTATCGCGGCGTTAAACATTACGGCTTGCGCGCGACTAGCACGGCGCGCAGCGGGGCGGGATAACCTTCCACGGTTTTGGTGCTGTCGTTAGGATCAAGAAACTCAGCCAGCGACTCGCTGGTCATCCAGCTGGTGCGACGCTGCTCTTCCACGGACGTCACCGCGTAATCCGCGATGCGCACATCGACAAATCCGCACTTCTCCAGCCAGCTCTTGAGCGCTGCGGCAGAAGGGATAAAGTAGACGTTACGCATCTGCGCGTAACGCTCACCCGGCACCAACACCGCGTTTTCATCACCTTCAATCACCAGCGTCTCCAGCACCAGCTCGCCGTCACTGACTAACTGATTTTTCAGCTGCATCAAGTGGTCGAGCGGCGAACGGCGGTGATAAAGCACGCCCATGGAAAACACGGTATCAAACGCTTGTAACGCCGGCAGTTGCTCAATGCCCAGCGGCAGCAAATGCGCCCGACGATCGTCACCCAACAGCTTACGCACCGCTTCGAACTGACACAAAAACAGCTGCATTGGATCGATGCCGACCACCAGCTTCGCGCCCGCGCCAATCATGCGCCACATGTGATAGCCGCTACCGCAGCCGACATCCAGCACCGTGCGATGCTGCAACGGCGAAATGTGCGGCAACACGCGATCCCATTTCCAGTCGGAACGCCATTCGGTATCGATCTCGGTACCGTACAGCGAATAAGGACCTTTGCGCCACGGCATCAAATTGCGTAACAGATTCTCAATGCCCAGACGCTGACGATTGGTCAGATCCTCAACATCGGCGCTCACGCTATGCAACAAATCCAGCTTCTGCGGCGTCAGCAGCGGCAGATAATCAACTGACTTCTCCCAGTCGCGGAACTTACCGTGCAAATTTTCACGCTGCCAGGCGGCGACTTGCGCCGGTAACACTTCCAGCCAACTGGCGAGCGGGCCGGTGGCAATCTGCTGATAAAAACGGCCAAACTCAATCATTTCAACGCCACCAACGAACCAAAGTTAAAGCACTGGAACCACAACTCCGCATGTTTGAAACCGGCGGTTTTCAGGCGCGCTTTGTGCGCTTCAACGCTATCGGTCAGCATCACGTTCTCCAGCATGCTGCGTTTCTGGCTGATCTCCAGCTCGCTGTAACCGTTAGCGCGTTTGAAATCGTGATGCATGTTAAACAGCAAGTCGCCGACATCGGCATCTTCAAAACTGAACTTCTCCGACAACACCAGCGCGCCGCCCGGATTTAATCCGTCAACAATCTTCTTCAGCAGTTCGAGGCGTGCCGGTGGCTCAAGGAATTGCAGGGTAAAGTTCAGCACCACCAATGAGGCGTTCTCAATGTGGATGTCCTGAATATCTGCTTCGATCACCTGCACCGGCGTATCCGCGCGGAAGGCGTCGATATGGCGACGGCAGCGCTCCACCATCGCCGGTGAATTATCCACGGCAATAATCTGGCAGCCCGGCACATGAATATTGCGGCGCACCGACAGCGTGGCGGCACCCAGTGAACAGCCGAGATCGTAAACCTGGCTATTCGGCTGAACGAAGCGTTCCGCCAGCATGCCAATCATCGAAATGATGTTGGAATAACCCGGCACCGAGCGCTGAATCATATCGGGAAAAACTTCAGCTACGCGCTCGTCAAAGGTCCAGTCGCCCAGCTTATCGATGGGCGCGGAAAATAGCGTATCGCGATCAGACATAATGAAAAGGTCCGGAGAGAAAACGGAAAGGGCGCTATTTTGGCAGAAACGCGGGCAGGCTGCACCCTTTGCGTTGCGTCTAGAACAGGCTCGATTGCTGCGGCCAGTCGGGCAGATCGCGTAAGGTTGGTTCCAGCTGCTGCAACTGTGGCCACAACGCCTGAAGCAGCGGAAACACCTCGCCCATATCCGGCGTATGGATAAACAGCAGCGGATCGCTATCACGCTGCCACGCTTGCAGCTTGCTGTGCCATGGCTGAAACAGCGGCACGCTCTCCGCCACGCTATCACTGCCAATGAAACGCACCATCGGTTGCGCACCGGTACGCACCACATGCAGCGGTACACGCGGCTTTTGCGATCGGGCGTGCACCGCTGCGGCCGACTGTGAGGTGGAGGCATGCACCGGACGACTATCCAGCATCACCCGATTAATTTGACGCTCCAGCAAACCGCGATTCAGCGCGCGTTCAGCATCTCCTTTGGCGAAAAATGCCTGATGCCGCACCTCGACGCCATAGCGGAAATTGCGCGGCAAACTATCGAGAAAAGACCACAAATCGCCGAGCTGAGCCGGTGAAAACGCCGCCGGCAGCTGCAGCCATTATTGACCGATGCGCGTGCTGAGCGGATCGAACAGGCGGAAAAACTCATTCAGCAACCCATCACAGTCGCGCAGCGCCGCTTTATGGCTGATGCTTTCGGGAAACTTGAAGCAGAAACGGAAATCGTCGTGCGTCATGTCGCGCCAGCGCAGCACCACTTCCGGCTTTGGCAGCGCATACAATGTGGTATTGCCTTCCACACAACCAAACAGCTGCGCGTAGTCGGCTAAGGTCTCAATACCGAACTGTTTCCATTGCGGGTGCTGCCATTGCGGTAATCCAAGACGAAGTGTCAACGCGAACTCCTGAATCCTTTAGGGCGGGAAAGGGCGGCTTAATGTAACCTGTTTTGATGTCGGCAGGAAAAACAGCGCGATAAAGCATAATGTTTTGTCCGCTTTGATCGGGCTCCACTTATCCTGCCTGGGTTTTTCCATTATAATAGCCGCCTTTTTTGCGACAGCATCTCAGAAGGTTACGCGGCCTGATGCTGTCTGGCAGCAGCGGCGAAGTTAAAAGGATACGTTATGCGTACAGAATATTGCGGACAGCTCAATCTGTCTCACGTGGGTCAGCAAGTCACTCTCTGCGGCTGGGTAAATCGCCGTCGCGATCTGGGTAGCCTGATTTTTATCGATATGCGTGACCGTGAAGGTATCGCGCAGGTGTTCTTTGATGCCGATCGTCAGGACGCTTTCCAGCTGGCATCTGAGCTGCGTAACGAATTCTGTATCCAGATCACCGGCACCGTGCGTGCACGTGACGAAAAGAACAAAAACAGCGATATGGCGACCGGCGAAGTGGAAGTGTTTGCCCACGAGCTGAATATCATCAACCGCGCTGAACCGCTGCCGCTGGACTCTAACCAGGTCAACAGCGAAGAAGCGCGCCTGACCTATCGTTACCTGGACCTGCGTCGTCCGGAAATGGCGCAGCGTTTGAAAACCCGCGCTAAAATTACCAGCTTCGTGCGTCGCTTTATGGACGACCAGGGTTTCCTCGATATCGAAACGCCGATGCTGACCAAAGCCACGCCTGAAGGCGCGCGTGACTATCTGGTGCCAAGCCGCGTGCATAAAGGCAAGTTCTACGCGCTGCCGCAGTCGCCACAGCTGTTCAAACAGCTGCTGATGATGTCGGGTTTTGACCGCTACTATCAGATCGTTAAGTGTTTCCGTGACGAAGATCTGCGTGCCGATCGTCAGCCAGAATTCACCCAGATCGACGTGGAGACCTCTTTCATGACCGCAGAGCAGGTGCGTGAAAAGATGGAACGTCTGATTCGTGAACTGTGGATCGATATCAAAGGCGTGGATCTCGGTGACTTCCCGCAGATGACTTTTGCGGAAGCGATGAACCGTTACGGCTCAGATAAGCCAGACCTGCGTAACCCAATGGAGCTGGTCGACGTTGCCGATCTGCTGAAAAACGTAGAATTCCAGGTGTTTGCTGGCCCAGCCAATGATGCCAAAGGCCGCGTGGCTGCCCTGCGCGTACCGGGCGGTGCAGCGCTGACGCGTAAGCAAATTGATGAGTATGGCGAATTTGTCAAAATCTATGGCGCCAAAGGTTTGGCGTGGATGAAGATCAACGAACGCGCGAAAGGCTTCGAAGGCGTACAGAGCCCGGTTGCCAAGTTCCTCAGCGCAGAAATCGTTGAAGACATTCTCAACCGTACTGGCGCCCAAGATGGCGACCTGATCTTCTTCGGTGCGGACCGCGCCAAAGTGGTGGCGGATGCGCTGGGTGCGCTGCGTCTGAAAGTGGGTCGCGATCTGCAGATTACTGATGACAAAGCCTGGGCGCCGCTGTGGGTGATCGACTTCCCAATGTTTGAGGAAGATGAAGAGGGCGGCCTGGCAGCGATGCACCATCCGTTCACGTCGCCGAAAGACTTGAGCGCGGAACAGCTGGCAACCGATCCGGTACTAGCGGTAGCGAATGCCTACGATATGGTGATTAACGGCTACGAAGTGGGTGGCGGTTCCGTACGTATTCATAATGGTAAAATGCAGCAGACGGTATTCAGCATCCTCGGCATTACCGAAGAAGAGCAGCGTGAGAAGTTTGGCTTCCTGCTCGACGCACTGAAATACGGTACGCCGCCGCACGCCGGCCTGGCGTTCGGCCTGGATCGTCTGACCATGCTGTTGACCGGCACCGATAACATCCGTGATGTGATCGCGTTCCCGAAAACGACCGCCGCCGCATGCATGATGACCGAAGCCCCAAGCGAAGCGAATCCCGCTGCGTTGCTGGACCTCGGCATTTTGGTGGCACCGAAGAAAGAAAAAACAGAGAACAAATAATGGGCTTTAAACATCCGGTTTCGGTGCTGGTGGTGATTTTTGCCCGCGATACCGGCCGGGTGTTAATGCTGCAGCGACGTGATGACGACAGCTTCTGGCAATCGGTCACTGGCAGCCTGGAAGCGGGCGAAACCCCGCGCCAGGCAGCTCAGCGCGAAGTGTTAGAAGAACTCGCCATCGATATTGCGCACGAAAAGCTAGTGCTGGACGATTGCCACAAGCAAATCGAGTTTGAGATCTTCCCGCACTATCGTCATCGTTACGCACCGGGCACCACGCACAATCGCGAACACTGGTTCAGGTTGGCTATACCCGCAGAACGCGACCTGCTGCTCACCGAGCATCTCGCCGCGCGCTGGCTCGAACCCGCCGCTGCTGCTGCCCTCACCAAGTCCTGGAGTAACCGCCAGGCGATTGAAGAATTTATCTGAATGCTTGCCGCCGCGCGTTTTTCCGGTGGCGAATGCATTAAGTTTTATGAATCTGGTGAGTTTTCAATGAACGCACCGAACAATATCGAACAGTCAGGCGTAATCGGCGCCGCGAGGTTGTTCACCGCCAGCGCACAGCAACCGGAGCGTACTTATGTACGTGAGGATTGCGAGCACTGCCGGGGGACAAGATCGCAAGTAAGATAGCCTGCACCCAGTAAAAGATCGGAGAATATGTAAGATGGCTGGACACAGTAAATGGGCGAATACTAAGCATCGTAAAGCTGCTCAGGACGCTAAGCGCGGTAAAATCTTCACCAAAATCATTCGTGAGCTGGTCACCGCCGCGAAACTGGGCGGTGGCGATGCGGGTTCTAATCCACGTCTGCGCGCAGCGATGGACAAAGCGCTGTCTAACAACATGACGCGCGACACCATGAACCGTGCCATCGCACGCGGCGTGGGCGGTGAAGATGATTCCAACATGGAAACCATCATTTATGAAGGTTACGGCCCGGGCGGCTCAGCAGTGATGATTGAGTGCCTGAGCGACAACCGCAACCGTACCGTGGGCGAAGTGCGTCATGCCTTCACCAAAACCGGCGGCAACCTCGGTACCGACGGTTCGGTTTCTTACCTGTTCAGCAAGAAGGGCGTAATCTCCTTCGCGCCAGGTCAGGACGAAGATGCGGTGATGGAAGCGGCGCTGGAAGCAGGTGCAGAAGACGTTGTGGCCTATGACGACGGCGCGATTGATGTCTTTACCGCGTGGGAAGAGATGGGTGCGGTGCGTGATGCGCTGGAAGCGGGCGGTCTGAAAGCCGACTCGGCTGAAGTCTCGATGATCCCTTCCACTAAAGCCGAAATGGATGCCGAAACCGCGCCGAAACTGCTGCGCCTGATCGACATGCTGGAAGACTGTGACGACGTGCAGGAAGTTTACCATAACGGTGAAATCTCTGATGAGATCGCAGAAACGCTGTAATGGCGTTGCTTAAAACCCCACTCACCGGAGACGCGCCGTGGCGATAATTCTCGGGATCGATCCCGGCTCGCGCGTCACCGGTTACGGTGTTATTCGCCAAACCGGCCGCCAGCTTACCTATTTGGGCAGCGGCTGTATCCGCACCAGCGTCACCGATCTGCCGACGCGCCTCAAACTGATCTACGCGGGCGTCAGCGAAATTATCACCCAGTTCTCACCCGACTATTTCGCCATCGAGCAGGTATTTATGGCCAAGAATGCGGACTCAGCGCTGAAGCTGGGCCAGGCGCGCGGTGCGGCGATTGTCGCGGCGGTGAATCATGATTTGCCGGTGTTTGAATATGCGGCGCGCCAGGTGAAGCAAACCGTTACCGGTACCGGCGGCGCAGAGAAAAGTCAGGTGCAGCATATGGTACGAACCTTGCTAAAACTGCCAGCCAATCCGCAGGCGGATGCCGCCGATGCGCTGGCCATCGCCATTACGCATTGCCATATGAGCCAAAACGCGGCGCGTATCAGCGATACGAAACTGGTGATGACGCGCGGACGTATGCGATCGGGTTAGCGGAAACGAAACGCAGTATGAGGCTGGATATTCATCCAGCCTTTTTTATGGTATATAAACAGGCTTACTTATCAGATTAAGGAATTGCTCAGGTGATTGGTCGTTTACGAGGCAACATTCTGGAAAAACAGCCGCCGCTGGTGTTGATTGAGGCGCACGGTGTCGGTTATGAAGTGCACATGCCAATGACCTGCTTTTACGAGCTGCCGGAGATCAATCAGGAAGCGATTATCTTTACGCAGTTTGTGGTACGCGAAGATGCGCAACTGCTGTTCGGTTTCAATAACAAGCAGGAACGCACGCTGTTCCGCGAGCTGGTGAAGGTGAATGGCGTTGGGCCAAAACTGGCGCTGGCAATTCTGTCTGGCATGTCAGCCCAGCAGTTCGTGACCGCCGTTGAGCGACAAGAGATTGCCTCGCTGATCAAACTGCCGGGCGTGGGTAAAAAAACCGCCGAGCGTTTGATTGTGGAGATGAAAGACCGCTTTATCGGCATGCACGGCGATCTGTTTGGTGGTGATTCAACCTTTACGTTGACCACGCCATCCGCTGCACAAGACAATAACGATGCTGAAGCCGAAGCGGTTTCAGCGCTGGTGGCTCTGGGCTATAAACCGCAGGAAGCCAGCCGTATGATCAGCAAAGTCGGTAAACCGGATGCGGATTGCGAAACCCTGATTCGTGAAGCCCTGCGCGCAGCTATTTGAGGTAAAGCATGATTGAAGCCGATCGTCTGGTCTCGGGCAGTTCCTTTAATGAAGAAGAAACGCTCGACCGTGCCATTCGTCCCAAGCTGCTCACGGAATATGTTGGCCAGCCGCAGGTGCGCGAGCAAATGGAGATTTTCATCCAGGCTGCGAAACTGCGTGGCGATGCACTCGATCATCTGCTGATTTTCGGCCCGCCGGGACTGGGTAAAACCACGCTGGCTAACATCGTCGCTAACGAAATGGGTGTCAATCTGCGCACCACGTCCGGCCCGGTGCTGGAAAAAGCCGGCGATCTGGCGGCGATGCTCACTAACCTCGAACCGCATGATGTGCTGTTTATTGATGAGATCCATCGACTGTCGCCAGTGGTGGAAGAAGTGCTGTATCCAGCGATGGAAGATTATCAGCTGGATATCATGATTGGTGAAGGTCCGGCAGCGCGTTCGATTAAGCTCGATCTGCCGCCGTTTACCCTGATTGGTGCCACGACGCGCGCCGGTTCTTTAACTTCGCCGCTGCGCGACCGTTTCGGCATCGTGCAGCGCCTTGAGTTCTATAACGTGCCCGATCTGCAGCATATCGTGGGTCGTAGCGCGGCCTGTCTTGGCCTGGCGCTGAGCGAAGAGGGCGCGCTGGAGATAGCGCGTCGTGCACGCGGAACGCCGCGTATCGCTAACCGCCTGCTGCGCCGCGTGCGTGACTTTGCGGAAGTGCGCGCCAACGGCAATCTGAGCGGCGAAGTATCAGCCAGCGCGCTAGATATGCTTAACGTCGACAGTCAGGGTTTTGATTATATGGACCGCAAACTGCTGCTGGCGATTATCGATAAGTTCTCGGGTGGTCCGGTTGGCTTAGATAACCTGGCAGCGGCGATTGGCGAAGAGCGGGAAACTATTGAGGATGTGATTGAACCCTTCCTGATCCAGCAAGGATTCATTCAACGCACGCCGCGTGGCCGGATGGCCACGCAGCATGCTTACAAACACTTTGGTATCAGTCGCGAAGAGTAAACCGGCGTTATGCCGCCGGTTTTTTTGCCATGCTAATGATGAACAATACTGCCGCGCATAACACCACTGAAGGACCGGCTGGCGTATCGTAGCTGGCGGAGAAGGTCAGTCCACCGGTCACTGCGATAATACCGGCAATTACCGCAAAACCGGCCATCTGTTCCGGCGAGCGCGAGAAGCGACGTGCCGTCGCCGCCGGGATAATCAGCAACGACGTAATAATCAAAGCACCGACAAACTTCATCGCTACGCCGATGGTTAATGCGGTGACCAGCATCAACATCAAACGCGTGCGCTGAATGTTAACGCCATCCACCTGCGCCAGCTCCGGGCTAATGGTCATCGACAACAGCGAATTCCACTGCCACGCCATCACCGCCAGTACAATCGCCACGCCGCCGCCCATCATCCACAAATCATCGGGCGTCACCGCCAGCAGATCGCCAAACAGGTAAGCCATCAGATCGACACGCACGCCTTGCATCAGACTGACGACCACTAAACCCAGCGACAGCGCACTGTGCGCCATAATGCCGAGCAGCGTATCAATAGCCAGATGCGGGCGTCGCTCCAGCCACACCAATCCCAACGCCAGACACACGGTCACCAAAATCACCGCATAGTAAGGATTCACGTTGAGCAGCAAACCAAACGCCACGCCCAGTAAGGACGCATGCGCGAGCGTATCGCCGAAGTAAGACATGCGGCGCCAAACCACAAACGAGCCAAGTGGACCGGCCGCCAGCGCCAGCAACACGCCGCCCAGCCAGCCAGGTAATAACAGTTCAATCATGACGGGCCATTTCCTTTGCGCAGAACAATGCGTCCCTGTAAATCGTGACGGTGATTATGATGATGACGATAAATCGCCAGCTGCTGTGCGCCGCGTGGGCCGAACATCGCAATAAACTCGGGATGTTGTGACACCGCTTCCGGCGTGCCGGAACAGCAGATGTGATGGTTGAGACACAGCACTTCGTCGGTTTTCGCCATCACCAGATGCAGGTCGTGAGAAACCATCAGCACACCGCAGTTCAGTTCGCGGCGCAGCTGATCGATCAAATCGTACAGCGCGACCTGGCCGTTGACATCAACGCCTTGTGTCGGCTCATCCAGTACCAAAAGCTGCGGTTCATTGAGTAATGCACGCGCCAGCAAAACACGTTGTGTCTCACCGCCAGAGAGTTTTTGCAGCGTTGCATGCAGCAGGTGCCCGGCCTGCACGCGCTTGAGCGCCGGCAAAATGGCATCGCGTTTGGTGCCGCGCGACAGGCGCATAAAGCGTTCCACGGTGATCGGCAACGTTGGGTCGATGTGCAGTTTTTGCGGCACGTAGCCGATACGCAAATCAGCGGCGCGCTTGACGCTGCCGCTGGTGGGTTTCAGTAGCCCCAACACTGCGCGAACCAGCGTGGATTTACCGGCGCCGTTCGGGCCGAGCAGGGTGAGAATTTTCCCCGGCTCAAGTGCGAGGCTAATACCTGCAAGCACCGGACGCTGGGAGAACTTCACAGAAATGTTTTCAAGGGTAACAAGTGGCGACATGTTATTTACGGGTTGCATTGAATTTCGAATGTTATAATATCACATTCCATCAACGGGTCACGATGGAATGACGTATTATGTTACACAATAAAAAGCGCCTGATTTTCACCCTTACTGCTGCGGCAATTGGCGCGGCAAGCGCATTACCCGCGCACTCCGCAGTTGTCGCTTCAATCAAACCTATCGGATTTATCGCAGCGGCTATCGCAGAGGGTATTACGCCGGTTGAAGTATTGCTGCCTGATGGCGCCTCAGAGCATGATTATGCCTTGCGTCCCTCTGATGTAAAACGTATTAAAAACGCAGACTTAGTTGTGTGGACAGGCCCAGACATGGAAGCCTTTCTTACTAAGTCAGCGGCCGAATTACCCGCCAGTAAAAACCTTGAAATTGCCGCATTGCCGGGCATAAAACCGCTATTGATTAGCGGCGATGATGAAGATGAGGAACATGAGCATGGTCACGATCACGATCATGACTCAGAAAATTCCGAAGACCAGGACGGGTCTCATGCGCATCACCACCACGGACAGTTTAATATGCACCTGTGGATGTCCCCTGACATGGCCTTACAATCTGCGGTTGCAATCCATGGAAAATTATTGGAACTTATGCCGCAAAGCAAAGCCAAACTTGACGCTAATCTGCAGGAATTTAAGGCAGAATTAGCCGATGCAGACAAACACATCGGCGCGCAACTCGCGCCTGTGCGGAACAAGGGTTATTTCGTTTTTCACGATGCTTACAGCTACTTTGAAAAACATTACGGTTTGTCACCTTTAGGTCATTTTACCGTCAATCCTGAAATCCAGCCGGGCGCCCAGCGTTTACATCAAATACGAACACAGTTGGTTGAGCAGAAAGCTGTTTGCGTTTTCGCTGAACCACAATTCAGACCGGCCGTCATCGATGCCGTGTCCCGTGGAACTTCCGTACGTAAAGGCACGTTAGATCCGTTGGGTATGGACATCAGCTTATCCAAAGACAGCTACGTGAAATTTCTTTCACAGCTGTCGAGCCAGTATGCGAGCTGCCTGAATGGAGCATGAGGAATAGGTAAAAGTGCAGCAGATAGCCCGCTCTGTCGCCCTCGCATTTAACAATTTGCCGCGCCCCCACCGCGTTATGCTGGGTTCATTAACCGTTGTCACATTGGCCGTCGCAGTATGGCGGCCTTACGTTTACCATCCGCGTGATGTTGCCCCCATCGTGAAAACCATTACGTTGGATAAAGACGAACTGCGCACGCTGTTGCCCGAAGCCAGCGAGCCGATTGACCAAACAACGGAAGAACCGTCCGACGATATTCCTGCTGACGACATTGATAATGACGTTCCGGACAATCCCAACGTACATGAGTACACCGTCTCTTCAGGTGATACGCTGAGCAGCGCGTTAAATCAGTACGGTATTGAGATGGGCGATATCAACGCATTAGTCAGTAGCGATAAAGATCTGCGCAACATGCGCGTTGGTCAGCAACTGAGCTGGACGCTGGATACTGATGGACAACTGCAAACCTTCAGCTGGGAAATTGATCGTCGTGAAACCCGTACTTATCAGCGCGCCGACAACGGCAGCTTTAAGATGCAGCAGGAGCTGCAAAAGGGTGAGTGGCAAAATAACGTACTGAAAGGTGAAGTGCGCGGCAGTTTTGCTGCCAGTGCCCAGCGTGCGGGTTTAACCAGCGCAGAAACCAGCAACGTCATCAAAGCGATGCAGTGGCAGATGGATTTCCGCAAACTACGCGCCGGTGATGACTTTAGCGTGCTGATGTCACGTGAAATGCTCGATGGCAAAAGTGCCCAAAGCCAATTGCTTGGCGTGCGTTTACGCACCGGCGGTAAAGACTATTACGCGTTCCGTGCGGAAGACGGCAAGTTCTACGATCGCAACGCGTCTGGTTTAGCGCGTGGCTTTATGCGTTTCCCTACGGTTAAGCAGTATCGTGTCTCTTCCAACTTCAATCCGCGTCGCCTTAATCCGGTAACCGGCCGCATTGCACCGCATAAAGGTGTCGATTTCGCGCTGCCTATTGGTACGCCTGTGTTAGCCGTGGGCGATGGTGAAGTGGTGATGGCGAAAAACGGCGGTGCTGCAGGGAATTACGTAGCAATTCGTCACGGTCGTCAGTACATGACGCGTTATATGCACCTGAGTAAAGCGTTGGTGAAACCGGGGCAAAAAGTGAAACGCGGCGATCGTATTGCGTTGTCGGGTAACACCGGACGTTCGACCGGTCCGCATTTGCATTATGAAGTATGGATCAACAATCAGGCGGTGAATCCATTGACGGCAAAACTGCCGCGCATGGAGGGTCTGACGGGTAAAGATCGCAGCACTTACATGGCGCAAGTCAAAACCTGGTTGCCGCAGTTGACGCTGAAATAGCGCATTATTGCGCGAACACTTAAAAACCGACGGATTCTTCGTCGGTTTTTTGCTATCTGGCGCATGAAGATTGCAAAATTAACCACCGTCACTATTATTGACCGGTCATTGTCAGAGGCGAGTGCATGGAAACCCGAAAGAAAAATAACAGCGAGTTTATTCCCGTTTTTCAACGTTCTTTTTTAAAGCCGAAATACTGGGGAAGTTGGTTGGCGGTGGGCGCGCTGGCCGGCATGGCATTGCTTCCCGCTAAAGTGCGCGATCCGATTCTGGGCGGATTGGGCAAGTTCGCCGGTAAGCTGGCGAAAAGTGCGCGCCGCCGTGCGCTGATCAATCTCTATTATTGCCTGCCGGAATTGAGTGAAGCGCAGCGCGAAGAGATTGCTGATCGTATGTTTGCCACCGCACCGCAGGCGATGGCGATGATGGCCGAATTGGGCATGCGTAATCCCGAGCATGTGCGCAAGCGTGTTGACTGGCACGGCCGGGAAATCATTGAGCAACTGCAGGCCAACAAAGAAAACGTCATTTTCCTGGTGCCGCATGGCTGGGGCGTGGATATTCCAGCGATGCTGCTGGCGTCTGAAGGCCAGATGATGGCGGCGATGTTCCACAATCAAAGCGATCCGTTAATGGATTATCTGTGGAATACCGTGCGACGCCGTTTTGGTGGCCGTATGCATGCGCGAAATGACGGCATTAAGCCGTTTATCGCGTCGGTGCGTCAGGGTTATTACGGCTATTATCTTCCGGACCAGGATCACGGCCCGGAACACAGCGAATTTGTGGATTTCTTTGCTACTTACAAAGCCACATTGCCCGCAGTGGGCCGCCTGATGAAAGTATGTCGCGCTCGCGTTGTACCGCTGTTCCCGGTGTACAACAGTGAAACCCATCGTCTGGAAATCTATGTGCGTCCGCCAATGGATGACCTGCTGGATGCCGATGACAATACGCTTGCGCGTCGCATGAATGAAGAAGTTGAAGTGTTCGTGCGCCCGCATCCAGAACAGTACACCTGGATTCTGAAGCTGCTGAAAACGCGTAAGGAAGGGGATATCGAACCTTATGCGCGCAAAGATCTTTATCCTCGTAGGAAATAAACATGGGGCCGTCTGGCCCCTTTATCATTCTATTGCCGCCACGTGACTGCGACGTTTACGTTCGCGCAGGAACAGGGTCACCAGACCAAACCACAGCACGCCAGCTGCGAAGTTAATCCCGCTAAACCACGGTGTGCCGCCGCTGAAGTAGCCACTTTTCGCCAGCTCAATGCCTACCGCTAAGGTCAGAATACTGATCATCCCGAGCATCGCCGCCACGCTGCCTTTGCCTTCGTTGCTGGAGTAAAGCGTCAAACGGTACAGACCGGCATTCACCATGCCTGCGCCGAAAGCGTACAAGCTTAACCCGGCGGTCAGCAGCAGATAGGTGTGACTATCGAGCAAATTAGCCAGCAGCGAAATACTCAAACCAATCAGAATCGGCCAGGCGGCAAACTTCACCGGCTGCTCAATCGGCACGCGTCCAGCCAGTTTGCCGAGCGTGATGTTGCCGGCAATCATCGCCAGAAACACCGGCAGCTGCAGCAGCGCATACTGCATGCGTGACAATCCTTCATCGTGCATCAGAATCACTGGCGAGAGCGCTACCCACGTCAGGATCGGAATAAACACCAAACCAATGGCAAAGGAGCCGTACATCACCTGACGATCGCGCGCCAAACGCGCATAGCCGCGCGCCAGCGTTGGCAGGGCGATAGAGTGACTGCGATCGCCAGCGGTTTCCGGCATGACGCGCCACAGCAGGGCAAACGCAATCACGCTGCAGATGGCAAACAGCCAGAACATGCTGCGCCACTCGCCAACGGTGAGCCACGCGGCTCCGGCCAGCGGACCAGCGAGCGGTGCCAGCAGCGCGACGTTGGCCATCAGCGCCATCATGCGTACTGCCAGCGCTTCGTCAAAGGCTTCCTGCACCGCTGCGTAGCTGACGGCGCCAATAAAGCACAGGCTAATACCCTGCACAAAGCGCAGCGCGACAAACTCCTCAATGCTGCTCACCCACGTTGTCAGAATACAGGCGGCGGCAAAGAACAGGATGCCAAACAGCAGCACCGGCCGGCGGCCATATTTGTCAGAGAGCGGACCGAGCAGCCATTGCAGCACCACGCCGCCCATCAGATACGCGGTCAGCGAGGTCGAAACCCATTCCGGGCCGACGCTGAATTCAGACGTCACCAGCAGCATGCCGGGCTGAATCATGTCATGCGCGATATAGGTGGCGAACTCGAAGAGTACCAGCGCGAGCGGGAACAGCAGCACGCGCCCGGTGAGTTGAGTGATAGGTTGATAGCGGGCCATCTGGCCTCCTTGTCAAAAAAATAAAAACGCGACTGCCAGGCAGTCGCGTTTGTCCATGTTGTTACAGCCGCTGTGGGTGGTGCGTATTAGTCTACGCGCAGTACACGGCTGGTATTGGTGGTACCAGTGGTCGACATCACGTCGCCCTGGGTGACAATCACCAGGTCGCCTGAAACCAGGAAACCTTTTTCGCGCAGCAAATTCACTGCATCGTGCGCGGCAGCAACACCATCGTTGTTGCTGTCGAAGAACACTGGCGTAACACCACGGTACAGCGCCGTCAGATTCAGCGTACGTTCGTGACGTGACATGGCGAAGATCGGCAAGCCGGACGTGATACGTGAGGTCATCAGCGCGGTACGGCCCGATTCGGTCATGGTGATGATCGCTGAAACCCCTTGCAGATGGTTGGCAGCATACATCGCCGACATGGCAATCGCTTCTTCGACGTTATCGAACTGTACTTCCAGGCGGTGCTTAGAAACGTTAACGCTCGGGATTTTCTCTGCGCCGAGGCACACTTTCGCCATCGCTGAGACGGTTTCAGCCGGATACTGGCCAGCAGCGGTTTCCGCCGACAGCATCACCGCATCGGTACCATCCAGCACGGCGTTCGCCACGTCCATGACTTCGGCACGCGTTGGCATTGGATTAGTAATCATCGACTCCATCATCTGCGTGGCGGTGATGATGGTGCGGTTCAGCTGGCGAGCGCGACGGATCAATGCTTTCTGAATACCCACCAGCTCAGGATCGCCAATCTCCACACCCAAATCGCCACGCGCAACCATCACCACGTCAGAGGCGAGGATGATGTCATCCATCGCTTCCTGTGAGGCAACGGCTTCAGCACGTTCCACTTTCGCCACCAGTTTGGCGTCGCAGCCAGCGTCGCGCGCCAGACGGCGGGCATAATTCATATCTTCGCCGTTACGCGGGAAGGAGACCGCCAGATAATCCACGCCGATTTTCGCGGCGGTAACGATATCAACTTTGTCTTTTTCGGTCAGCGCATCGGCAGAGAGACCGCCGCCGAGTTTGTTGATGCCTTTATTGTTAGAGAGCGGGCCGCCGACGGTGACTTCGGTGAACACTTTTACGCCCTGAACTTCCAGCACTTTCAGCTGCACGCGACCGTCGTCCAGCAGCAGGATATCGCCGGGCACTACATCTTCTGGCAGGCCTTTATAGTCGATACCGACTTTTTCTTTATCGCCTTCGCCTTTGGTTAAATCAGCATCCAGCAGGAAACGATCGCCGACGTTGAGGAACACTTTGCCTTCTTTGAAGGTCGATACGCGAATTTTTGGGCCTTGCAGGTCGCCAAGGATCGCTACGTGACGACCCAGTTTCGCCGCGATTTCACGGACTTTATTGGCGCGCTGCTGATGATCTTCCGGTGTGCCGTGGGAGAAGTTGAGTCGTACAACGTTAGCACCCGCCGCGATGATTTTTTCGAGGTTGTTGTCGCGATCGGTGGCTGGACCGAGGGTTGTAACGATCTTGGTTCTTCTGAGACGTCTGGACATGAAGGACTCCGTTAGCAAAGTATCGTGTCGCTCTCAAGTGACACGTAGTGTTCATCTATTCTATATGATCGATGGGCTGTGATTCGACTCACATTGTGAATGTGATGTTAATTATTTTCCTGCGCCTGTTTCTCCAGGCGTGAATCTTTCAGCGCTTCTTTCACCCGTTTTAAATTTTCACGGAAAGCAGCGCCGCGCTCAAGGGTAAACCCTGTCGCCAGAACATCAATCACGGTTAATTGTGCGAGGCGGGAAACCATTGGCAGGTAGATATCGGTATCTTCGGGTACGTCGAGCGTCAAAGCCAGCGTGGCTTCCGCCGCCAGCGGGGAACCCGGAGAAGTGATAGCCAGCACAGTGGAAGCGTTTACACGCGCCAGGCGAGCCAGTTCTACCATATTTTTGGTGCGACCAGTATGTGAGATGAGAACAAACACATCGTTTGGACCACTATTTATGCAACTCATGCGCTGGATCACAATATCCTCTGACCAGATGACCGGCAGATTAAATCGCAAAAATTTATTGGTGGCGTCATGTGCCACCACGGCGGAGGCACCAAGGCCAAAAAAGGCAATTTTATGCGCCTTTGACAGCGCCTGAACCGCCTGACGAATCACCTGAGAGTCGAGTTGCTGGCGGACGCGGCTGAGGCCGGCTAACGCGGAATCAAAAATTTTGTGGCTATAGCTTTCCACACTGTCATTTTCTTCCACATCGCGGCTCACCCAGTTCGGGCTTTTGACCAGGCTCTGCGCGAGTTGCAATTTGAAGTCAGGAAAGCCGCGCGTGCCCATACGATGGCAGAAGCGATTCACCGTCGGTTCGCTGACGTCAGCGGCGCGAGCCAGCGTGGCGATGCTGGAGTGCATCGCCTGTTGCGGCGCGGCAAGAATCTGCTCTGCGACTTTACGTTCTGATTTGCTTAACGCATCGAGTTGCGCCTGAATCTGTTCCAGCATGGTTTAACCTAATGAGCGTCAATCACTTTTTCGCGTTCATCAATCAATGAAATCGCTGCCAATTCACAAGAATATACCGTGTAATAGCCCCTCGCACGCAGCGGAGGACAAATGTAAACGCGAATTTTTTGCGATACTTTGATCGCTGACGTGTTTTGCCACGACAAATATCGAAACAGAAAATGTGCTCAAATGGCACGCTACAACACACTTAACACCTTTATTACGTTCACAGTTAACGCCAGCAAAACACTGCGTTCGGGTTGTCCTAAACCCGCTAAAAACGTACATTGTGCTGTAAGAAAATTACAATAAGGACCTGGCGTGTTGAGAACGCTCAAGCCGGGTATATCCTGCAACGAGGAGAGGAAAATGGCGGTTACACAAACAGCCCAGGCATGCGATCTGGTGATTTTCGGTGCCAAAGGCGATCTCGCGCGCCGTAAACTGTTGCCATCACTGTATCAGCTGGAAAAAGCCGGTCAGATTCATGAAACCACTCGCATTATTGGCGTGGGTCGCGCGGATTGGGATAAAGCCGCGTATACCAAAGTGGTACGTGAAGCGCTGGAAACCTTCATGAAAGAGAAGATCGATGAAGCGCTGTGGGACACCCTTAGCAGCCGTCTCGACTTCTGTAACCTCGACGTAAATGACACCTCGCATTTCACCAAACTGGGCAAAATGCTTGACCAGAAAAACCGCGTCACCATTAACTACTTCGCCATGCCGCCAAGCACCTTTGGCGCGATTTGCGACGGTCTGGGCGCCGCCAAGCTGAACGCCAAACCGGCACGCGTAGTAATGGAAAAGCCGCTCGGCACCTCATTGGAAACCTCACAAGAGATCAATGACAGCGTCGGCAAATACTTCGAAGAAGGCCAGGTTTTCCGTATTGACCACTATCTCGGTAAAGAGACGGTGCTCAACCTGCTGGCGCTGCGTTTTGCCAACTCCATCTTCGTCAACAACTGGGATAACCGCACTATCGATCACGTGCAGATCACCGTGGCAGAAGAGGTGGGCATCGAAGGCCGTTGGGGTTACTTCGACAAAGCCGGCCAGATGCGTGACATGATTCAGAACCACCTGTTGCAGATCCTCACCATGATTGCCATGTCGCCGCCGTCCGATCTGAGCGCGGATGCGATTCGTGATGAAAAAGTGAAAGTGCTGCGCTCACTGCGTCGTATCGATCAAACCAACGTGCGCGAGAAAACCGTACGCGGTCAGTACACCGCCGGCTTTGTGCAGGGCAAGAAAGTGCCAGGTTATCTGGAAGAAGAGGGCGCTAACAAGCAGAGCGCCACGGAAAGCTTTGTTGCTATTCGCGTGGATATCGATAACTGGCGTTGGGCTGGCGTGCCGTTCTATCTGCGTACAGGCAAGCGCTTGCCAACCAAATGCTCTGAAGTGGTGGTGTATTTCAAGAATCCTGAGATGAACCTGTTTAAAGATTCGTACGCTGAACTGCCGCAGAATAAGCTGACCATTCGTCTGCAGCCGGATGAAGGCGTGGATATCGAAATCCTGAACAAAGTGCCGGGACTCGACCACAAGCATAAACTGCAGACCACCAAGCTGGATCTAAGCTACTCCGAAACCTTCAACCAGTCGCATCTGGCCGATGCTTACGAGCGTCTGCTGCTGGAAACCATGCGCGGTATTCAGGCGCTGTTTGTGCGTCGTGATGAAGTTGAAGCAGCGTGGGGCTGGGTGGATTCGATCATTGATGCCTGGAGCGCCGATGCCGAAGCGCCGAAGCCGTATCAGGCGGGAACATGGGGACCGGTTGCCTCTGTCGCGATGATAACTCGCGATGGCCGTTCCTGGAACGAGTTCGAATAGAAACCTCATGCTGAGCCCGCCAAATGTGCGGGCTTTTTTACGTCCACAATTCATTTTTCTGAAAAGTGAACCAGAGTTTCAAAAAATTCTGATATCCGATGGACGCCGCTCCAGACGATCTTGTATGGTAGAGCCCAATTATTGACAGCGTGGCTAAACGCCGGGCTGATGCAACTAAGGAAACGTGATGAAGAACTGGAAAACAAGTGCTGAACAGATCCTGAAAACTGGCCCGGTCGTGCCGGTTATCGTGGTGAACAAGCTGGAACACGCGGTGCCGATGGCGAAAGCGCTGGTGGCTGGCGGTGTGCGCGTGCTGGAAGTGACGCTGCGTACCCCGGTGGCGATGGACGCGCTGCGTGCCATGATTAAAGAAGTACCGGAAGCGATTGTCGGTGCGGGCACGGTGATCAACACCCAGCAACTGAAAGAAGTCACTGACGCCGGTGCGCAGTTTGTCATCAGCCCAGGATTGACGGAATCGCTGCTGAAAGCCGCGGTTGAAGGTCCGGTGCCATTGATTCCAGGTATCAGCACGGTTTCAGAACTGATGACTGGCATGGATTACGGCCTGCGGGAGTTCAAATTCTTCCCGGCGGAAGCCAATGGTGGCGTGAAAGCATTATCCGCGATTGGCGGTCCGTTCCCGCAGGTGCGTTTCTGTCCAACTGGCGGCATCTCGCCAGCCAACTATCGAGACTATCTGGCGCTGAAAAGCGTGCTGTGCATTGGCGGTTCGTGGCTGGTACCGAATGATGCGTTGGAAAGCGGTGACTGGGATCGTATTACGCGTCTGGCGCGTGAAGCGGTTGAAGGGGCTCGCGCATAAGTTCATGAAGTGGTCGTCATTGATGGCGACCACTTCATCTTACTTAACCTTCGACTTGTACCGCGGCCGCACTCGCCACGGCGCGCGCGATAGCGTCATCGGTGTTTTCACCGGTTGCCAAAGCCACGCCTAAACGGCGCTGACCGGCGATTTCCGGCTTACCAAACAGGCGCAGCTGCAATCCGGCACCCAGCGCGGCTTCGATATTGCCGAACACGACGTTCTGGCTGTTCAGCTCAGGCAAAATCACTGCCGACGCAGCGGGACCGTATTGACGAATGCCGCCAATCGGCAGGCCGAGGAAAGCGCGCACATGCAGCGCGAACTCGGACAGATCCTGCGAAATCAGCGTGACCATGCCGGTATCATGCGGACGCGGTGACACTTCGCTGAACACCACTTCATCACCGCACACGAACAGCTCCACGCCAAACAGGCCGTATCCACCGAGCGCTTTTACCACGTTAGCGGCGATATCCTGCGCGCGTTGCAGCGCCAGTTCACTCATCTGCTGCGGCTGCCATGATTCACGATAATCGCCATCTTCCTGACGATGACCAATCGGCGCGCAGAAGTGAATGCCATCTACTGCGCTGATGGTCAGCAGGGTGATTTCGAAATCAAACTTCACCACGCCTTCAACGATCACGCGGCCCGCACCGGCACGTCCGCCTTGCTGCGCATAATCCCAGGCTTTTTCCAGCTGGCTGGCTTCGCGAATAAAGCTCTGGCCTTTACCTGATGAGCTCATCACCGGCTTAACGATGCACGGGAATCCAATCGCCTCAGCCGCGGCCACAAAATTCTCTTTGCTGTCAGCAAACTGGTAAGTCGAGGTCGGTAAGGACAACTCTTCCGCCGCCAGACGGCGAATGCCTTCGCGGTTCATGGTCAGACGTGCGGCGCGTGCGGTCGGCACCACTTTCTGACCTTGCGCTTCCAGCTCCAGCAGTTTTTCGGTGGCAATGGCTTCAATTTCTGGTACCACGAAGTGCGGCTTTTCCTCGGCAATCAGCGCGGCCAGCGCGTCGCCGTCCAGCATGTTGATCACATAGCTGCGATGCGCAACGTGCATCGCCGGAGCATCGGCGTAACGATCCACCGCGATCACTTCCACACCAAGACGCTGGCACTCAAGTGCCACTTCTTTGCCTAATTCGCCTGAACCTAACAGCATGACACGCGTAGCGGCAGGGCGCAGCGCGGTTCCGAGAGTCGTCATAATTTCACCTTAGCAGTCAAAATGCGCGCGCAGTATAAACGAAAACGTTTGCGTACTCACGCTTTCGCCGCGATCAGGTTTGCCATACTTTTCCCGCTCTGACGTTAACTGACACAGCCTGCGGCAGCATGGAGAACGGAAAAGTAAACAGGAGTTAAACAATGAGCAATTGGCTGCAGCAAATTCAATCGGTGCTAGCGAAAAAGGGTGGAGACGGAAAATCGGGCGGTTTAAGTGACATGCTGGCCCCCGGCGCATTGGGCGGGCTGGCGAGATTGCTGGTAGGCAGCAAATCCACGCGTAAGCTGCTGACCAAATATGGCGGCAAAGCCTTGCTGTTGGGCGGTGGCGCGGCGGCGGGCGCGCTGTTATGGAACAAATACAAACAGCGCATACGTGAAACCCATCAGGACGATGCGGGCTTCGGCCAGCTGCAAACGCCGATGGATCAACGCGCAGAGCGTCTGGTCACGGCGCTGGTGTTCGCGGCGAAAAGTGATGGTCACATTGACGATCAAGAGCGTGCCGCCATTGAGCAAAATATCCAGCAGGCCGGCTACGGCGCACAAGCCGAAGCGCTGATTCAGCAGGCGATGAATCGCCCGCTCGATCCCAACTGGCTGGCCGCTGACGTAAAAAATGAAGAAGAGGCGCTGGAACTCTATTTCCTCAGCTGTGCAGCCATTGATGTCGACCACTTTATGGAGCGTAGCTATCTCTCCGCGCTCGGCGATGCGCTGAAAATCCCCCAGGATGTGCGGGACGGTATCCAGCGCGATATCGACGCGGAAAAAGCTGCTTAATTCCGTGCGAAGGTTGCATCCGCAGCCTTCGCTTTTCATCTTTTGCTTACCCTGCGTAAAGTGATGCTGCGTGTAGCTTGGCATCGTGCGTGATTAGTGCCACGCTTGCTGAATGTTGTCCTTCAGGGAGAAGAGCCTAATGAATCAGCCACACGCGAAAAAAATTCCCCATGTCATGAAGCTGCACGGTGAAACGCGCATCGATAATTATCACTGGTTACGTGATGACGACCGCGAGAATCCAGATGTGCTGGCCCATCTGCACGCCGAAAATGATTACGGCCGTGCGATGATGGCGTCGCAGAATCCGCTGCAGGAACGGGTGCTGAAAGAGATCGTTGACCGTATTCCACCGCAGGATCACTCGGTGCCCTATGTGAAAAACGGTTATCGCTATCAAAGCCGCTATGAAGTGGGCAACGAGTATCCGGCTTATTTCCGGCAGCCCGTTGACGCGCCAGCTGATGAGCCCTGGCAGCTGTTGCTCGATGGAAACCAGCGGGCTGCGCACAGTGATTTTTACACCATGGGCGCGCTGGCGATCACACCGGACAATCAGGTGATGGCCTTAGCGGAAGACTTCCTGTCGCG
Source organism: Pantoea sp. y20 (assembly GCF_054903455.1). NCBI lineage: Bacteria > Pseudomonadati > Pseudomonadota > Gammaproteobacteria > Enterobacterales > Erwiniaceae > Pantoea > Pantoea sp. y20. The sequence continues at coordinate 2,371,479 of NZ_CM142816.1, read as the reverse complement.
CCGCCAATACGGCATTCGCTTCCGTAATTTGCAGAGCGGCAGCTGGTATCCGGAAGTGCTGACCAATGCGTCATCCAGCGTTGCCTGGGCCAACGATTCCCGCACGCTCTATTACGTGCGTAAGCATCCGAAAACGCTGCTGGCGTATCAGGTGTGGCGCCATGAGCTGGGCCATCCGCAATCTGACGATCAGCTGGTGTATGAAGAGAAGGATGACTCTTTCCACCTCAGCGTGCATAAAACCACCTCCGAGCACTTCATTCTGATTGCGTTGTACAGCACCAACACCAGCGAGATTCTGCTGATCGACGCCGAATATCCGGATGCGCAGCCGCAAGCCTTTTGTCCACGTCGCCGCGACCACGAATACAGCATCGATCACTACAATCATCAGTTCTATATCCGCTCAAATCGCGATGGCAAAAATTTCGGGCTCTATCGCAGCGCGTGGCTGGCGGAAGCACGCTGGCAATCGCTGATCCCGGCGCGTGACAACGTGGTGCTGGAAGATTTTCAGCTGTTTCGTCATTGGCTGGTAGTCGAAGAGCGTCAGCACGGCGTAAACACCTTGCGGCAGATAAACTGGGAGAGCGGCGAAAGCTTTGGTATCGCCTTCGACGATCCCGCCTATGTCACCTGGCTTGCCTACAATCCTTCGCCAGAAAGCGACACCTTGCGCTACGGCTACTCTTCCATGACCACGCCTACCACCTTGTTTGAACTGAACATGGAAACCGGCGATCGTCGCGTGCTGAAGCGCACGCCGGTGCCGGGCTTCAAATCGGAGGATTACAAAAGTGAGCATCTGTGGATCACGGTGCGTGATGGCACAGAGGTTCCTGTTTCGCTGGTCTATCACCGCGAGCATTTCAAGCGCGGCAGCAATCCGTTGCTGGTGTACGGTTATGGCGCTTACGGCAGCAGCATGGATGCCAGCTTTGGCACCAGCCGCATCAGCTTGCTGGAGCGCGGCTTCGTCTACGCCATCATTCACGTGCGCGGCGGCGGCGAGCTCGGCCAGCAATGGTATGACGGTGGCCGCCTGAAGAATAAAATCAACAGCTTCACGGACTTTATTGATGTCACCGAAGCGCTGGTGGCGAAGGGTTATGGTCATCGCCAGCAGCTCTACGCGATGGGCGGCAGCGCCGGAGGATTACTGATGGGCGGCGTGGTGAACATGGCGCCGGAGCTGTTCCACGGCGTGGTGGCGCAGGTGCCATTTGTCGATGTGGTAACGACGATGCTCGATCCGACAATTCCGCTGACCACCGGCGAATACGATGAGTGGGGCAATCCCGAACAGGCGGAGTTCTATCACACCATTCGCCAATACAGTCCGTATGACAACATCGAGGCCAAAGCCTATCCGCATTTGCTGGTTACCACCGGTTTGCACGATTCGCAGGTGCAGTATTGGGAACCGGCTAAGTGGGTGGCGAAACTGCGTGAGCTGAAAACCAACGATTCACTGCTGTTGCTCTGCACCGAGATGGATTCTGGCCACGGCGGTAAATCGGGCCGCTTCAAAGCGTATGAAGGGGTGGCGCAGGAGTTCACTTTCCTGATTGGCCTGGCGCAGGGCAGCTTGCCAGACCGCGTCGATTACTGATCGCTCTTCACATACTTGCGCAGCGCCTGCCGTAACGGTGGGCGCAAATCACGCACATTTTCCAGCACCCAACGCAGATAGCCGGGATCTTTACGCGCGATACTGCCAATACTCTGACCGCGATATTTGCCGAACGGGAACACATCGCCGCTCACGGGCGCGGGCTGGCACAAATTCGCCATCTGCTCGGCGTTCCAGCCGGAGGTTTCCATAATGCGGATCAGTAGCGCAGCGGTGACGTAGCAGTCATACAATGCGCGGTGCGCATGCAGTTCGGCCGGTGGCGTGACATCCAGCTTCAGGCTGTGGCGCAGCGCCTGATTGCCATATTTGATGCCTGGCCACAGCTGACGCGCCAGCGTCATGGTGCAGATCCATTCGCCCGGCATAGTGGGCAACATGCGGCGATCAAAACTGGCGTTGTGTGCCACGTAATGCGGACTGCCGTGATAGCGGCCAATCGCTTCTTCGATAGTGGGTTTTCCCATCACCATCGCTTCAGTAATGCGATGTACCGCCATCGCCTGACGACTGATTGGGCGATCCGGGCAGATTAAGTCGCTCATCGGATTGACGATCTGACCATCAATGACATCCACCGACGCCACTTCCACCACGCCACCCTGCAGGCCGCAGGTTTCGGTATCAATTACACGTAACATAAATTACTTCTGCTTCGGTTCGTAGGGCAGGCGCGCCAGGCTAAGCGAAGCCTGGCGATAGTTCATTAAGCGCTGACGAAACCAGTCACGCAGCGCTTCGGGCTGCTCGCGTTCCACCATTTCGGCAATCACCGGCATATTGTAGCGCTCTTTGAATGCAACGCCCGCGGCGGCCAGATCGACATTGACTTTGTCTTTCTCTTCCTGCGAGAGCAGGGCAAGGTTTTGGCTCATGCTTTTCTCCTGATAAACAGGGGCAAAAGTAATGGTTTCGGACCCTGGGATCAAGCGGATTGGATCGCACCGCAAGTCTCGACACCTGCGGATCGGCGGCGTATCCTGCTGCCACGTTTGCGGTGGTTTGCCGCATTTAATAGGGAAGAAGTCATGAAGAAAACTGCGTTCAACGCTGTCGTCGCGCTACTTCTGGCGTCATCAACGCTGGCCTTCAGCCAGGTTGCTATGGCACACGCTCACCTGAAAACCCCGGTACCAGCCGACAAAGCGGTGGTGGAAACCTCCCCGCAGAATTTAACGTTGACCTTTACCGAGGATGTTGAAGCGGCATTCAGTGGCGTGGATGTGCTCGATGCACAACATCAACCCATTACGGTCGGGAAAGCCAGACTCAACGATAAACAACACGATCAGCTGATTGTACCGATCAGCCAGCCGCTGCCGTCGGGCAACTATCAGGTAAACTGGCATGTGCTGTCCGTTGACGGACATAAAACTAAAGGCAGCTACACCTTCAGCGTGAAGTGATTGATGAGTTTGAGTACGCTGTGGATTGGCCTGCGAGCGCTGCATTTTTTGTCGGTGCTGCTGCTCGCCGGTAGCGCCTTTTATACCGCGCTACTGGCGCCGCGCCGCTATCGTCCGCTGCTATCACAGCGTTTAGCTTTACTTCTCCGTACCAGCGCGCTGCTGAGTTTGTTTAGCGCCCTGTTGATGCTGGCAACGCAAACCGGCTTGATGAGCGGCGACTGGCGCAATGTCAGTGACAGCGCAACCTGGCAGGCGGTGCTCAGCACGCGCTTCGGCCAGGTTTGGTGTTGGGAAATCGCTTTTGCACTGCTGAGCACGTTAGCGCTGCTGCTGCGTGGCACACTGCGGCAAAATCTGCTGCTATGCAGCGGCCTGTTACAGTTGGTGGCGTTAGCCGGTGTTGGGCATGCCGCGATGCGCGATGGCTGGCCCGGATTGCTGCAACAAGGCAATCACGCGCTGCATTTAATTGCGGCTGCATTTTGGGCGGGCGGATTACTGCCGTTGTTATTACTGATGCGTGAAGCGCGGCAGATCGCTTTTCGCACCGATGCGATTCGCTGCATGATGCGCTTCTCGCGTTACGGTCACCTGGCGGTGGCGCTCGCGCTGCTGACGGGCATCATCAATAGCGTGCTGATTGCCGGTTCGCCGTTGCATTGGCAAGCCACGCTGTGGAGCGAACTGCTGGTGGTGAAAGTGCTGCTGGTCATGCTGATGATCGCTATTGCGCTGACCAATCGCTATCTGCTGGTGCCGCGCTTTCGCCTGGCGGCCAGTAACGCAGCGCATCTGTTTATTCGCCTGACGCAGCTTGAGCTGCTGCTGGCCATTATTGTAATTGGGTTGGTGAGCGTGTTTGCTACGCTGTCACCGGCCTGAATGTGACATTCAAGAAGATGAAATGAGGTCGATATTTTGCTGAAGAAACTGATTCCAGCTTGCGTATTGATGGCGCTGTGCAGCCAGGCGATGGCGGCACAGATTATTACCGTCAGCCGTTTTGAGATTGGAAAAGACAAATGGCCCTTCACCCGCGAAGAGGTGATGTTGACCTGCGAGAAAGACGGCGCGCTGTTCGCGATTAACCCGGGCACTTTGTTGCAGTATCCGCTCAACGATAAAGCCTTTGCGCGCAAAACGGCCGGGCAGGGCACACTGCAATCGATCGACACCATTGTCGCCGTTGATAAAGCCCATCCAGGCCAGAAAATGAGTCTGCAACCGATCATCGACCGCGCGCAGCAACTGTGCGGTAAGTAATCCCTATATTCTCAGGCGTAGCGCACAATTCTGCCGCTACGCTTGCTTCCTCGTTCTGTCACCACGATCACAGAGTTGTCACCTTTCGCAACCAAACCGCATGATTGGCTGGAAAACCAGCAATCCTGGTCTACCTTTAAATGGCAAGGCGTCCTCGCCTGCAAAAATGCCAACTTTTAGCGCACGGCTCCCAAAGAGCCATTTCCCTGGACCGAATATAGGAATCGTATTCGGTCTTTTTTTATCTGCATAATAATGAATTGTCTGCACGCGTTAGGCTTACCTTTATGCTGGCATCTACACTTAATTCTCTTAGCAACTCAGGAGGATTTATGTCTGATAGACCGATTGAAGCGGATGAGCTTGAAGAAGATACTAAGGTGAAGCCGGATGAGCATGAAAAAGACGATGAGAGTCTGGCACCGGAGTCGGGCGACAAGCAGCCTGATTGATGATTAAACCCACTTCGGTGGGTTTTTTTATTTTCTGCTTTTCTTTTTTATATGAAATAAAAAAGTTTTACCTTGCTACCTGGTAAGATAAATGCGTTAATGCGTCGTCGGTCTGAATAGCAGACAGTTAGAAGGTTAGTTCCCATTGTATTTCTCATCCCGGTTAGTGCCGCTTCAAGCCCTTTCTCTTTGAGTCTTATCCTAAGTTCTGATTCGTATCTGCAACTCGGCCCTTACGCCAATAGGCTCATTTAAAAGGTAAAAATTATGTCTAATAAAATTCTTGGAACGGTAAAATGGTTCAACTCAGAAAAAGGCTTCGGCTTTATTTCTCCTGAAAATGGCAGCAAGGACGTTTTCGTCCACTTCTCAGCCATTCAGGGCACTGATTATCGCTCACTTGATGAAGGTCAGCGTGTTGAGTTTTCAGTTGAAGATGGTCCAAAAGGTCCGTCTGCAACAAATGTATTAGGTCTGTAATTATTCGCATTTATAATCGTTTAAGATGTCCGCATTGCCAGAGTTCACAATATCGTACCTCCGCGTTCGATATTACGAAAATGAACCCACATGGCGCTAAATGTATTTTCTGCAAATCATCAATGATTGTGTTGAAAACTGCTTGATAGCGGATGTTCTGCCCTGATAATTATCAGGGCTTATCAGGCAATTGCCTGATATCAGAATCATTAGCACTGCTCAGGCAGTGCTTTTTTATTTTAAATATTCCCGCATATCTTCACTTATTCCCACGTTGAAAATCTTACCCACATGCTACTTTTTCTCTTATTCCGAAATAAATTACCGTCATAGAGAGAATATTGCGAGATGCACAAGCCCGTTATCCTGATCGCCTTGCTGCTGAGTGGTTGCGCATTGAAACAGTATCCGCAGTCCGCCAAAGTGAGCGATGCCGAAGCGCAAACCTATGACTGTGCAGCACTGAATCAGGAGATCGCTAAAAGCCAAAGCGTTAAGCAGCAGATTGATGAAACCGGCGAGTTTGATGCGCTAACGGTATTGGGATTCGTCGGGGATTTTGGTATCGGTAACGGCGTTGCAAAGGCCAGCGCTAACAATAAAGCTGCGGCGCGTTTGCAACAGCTGGAAAATCTCAAAATAGTGCGTTGTGCGCATAACGTGACTTGATCGTTAACGGGTGGCAAATAACCTGCAAAAAAGATGCGGTCATATAGCAGCAGTCAGCCTGTGCGAAAAATGGTATAACGTTGGCGCATCTGATTAATGGCCGGATAAGGATCCTTCATGGCAAATACACAATATCTACTTTGGGTAATGATTGGCACACTCACGCTGCTTTGTATCTTTATTGGTGTGGTGGTTGGCCGCGCCAAAACTCCGCGCATTGGAACGCTGACATTCGCCGGTTTATTAGCCTTCTTCTTGATAGCGATCTTTTTAATCACACGCTAGTACGCAATGCGCGCTCAATGCCGTAAATAGCGCTGCAGAGATTTGTATAAGGCTGCAGTGCGCAGCCTCAATTCAACGTCACAGCGGTTTACGCGCGGCCAGCAAGAACATCATCGGGCGATCGCGTTCTTCCGCCAGCGCGGGATTGAGTGCAACCATCTCTTCGCTCGGGCCCCATTCATCAAGATGCACGATCTCAAATCCTGCGCCAATTAACGCATTGATCCAGGTTGCCAGCTTGCGATGTTGCTTCTTCACGCCATCGGCAAACCAGTTGCTGATGCGTTCCCCTTCCTGCTGGTAATGATTAACTGGCCAGCTGCGCTGCTGCTGTTCATCCACAATCCACTGCTGTTGAGTAGGTGCAGTGTAAATCGGATGCTCACAGGAAAACACCAGCGCGCCGCCCGGCGTTAGCGCCTCAAACACGGTTGCGAAGAGTGCGTCAATATTGCTGAGGTAGTGCAGCGCCAGCGAGCTGTAGGCGAGATCATAGGATTCGTTCAGTTGCAGCGATTCTAAATCGGCGCGCTGATAGCGAATCCCGGTTCCCTGCGTCATGGTCGCGGCTTGCGCTAACATCTTCTCGGAAACGTCCAGACCTAGCACCTCGCGCGCGCCTTGCTGCTGCGCGTAGCGGCAAAACCAGCCGTAACCGCAGCCGAGATCGAGAATGCGTTTATCATGCAGGTCGGGTAGTAGCGCACGCAGTGCAGGCCATTCTGGCGCGCCGTCTAATCCCTTAACGGAACGTGGCAAGGTGGCGTAACCGGCAAAAAAAGTGGGGTTGTCGTAAATATTCTGGCTCATACAGGCTCCTTTATATGATGCGCAAAGGAGTTTAGGCGTTTAGCGCGGAATGTAAAGTCGCGTAATTATCCCACAAATAACAGATGTACCAGACGAGCGAGTGATTCCAGCAGCAGCAAGCTACCGATGAAAATAACGATTAATACACCAATGAATTGCTTCCGTCCGCTCATGCTGTTCCCTCCGCTGGCTAACCTTGCCGGACTATACTTTAAGCCGGGCTCACTAAACTTCCAGTCAACCGGGGAAGATTACATGCTTTACCAAAAGGTGAACGCGCAAATGTGGCGAAATATTTGGGTGGTTGGCGATCTTCACGGTTGCCGCGCCCAACTCGATGCGCAACTGCTCAAGCAGGATTTCGATAAGCAGCAGGATCTACTGCTGTCGGTGGGCGATTTAATCGATCGTGGCCCGGACAGCCCCGGCTGTTTAGCGCTGATGCAGGAGCCCTGGTTTCGCTGCGTGCGCGGCAATCATGAGCAGATGGCGCTCGCTGCGCTGGATGGGCGCGACCAAACCTTGTGGATGATGAACGGCGGCGAGTGGTTCTGGCAGCTCAAAGGCGCAGCGTTGATTGCTGCGCGCCATGCGTTGAAGCGCTGTGCTGAGTTACCGTTGATCCTGCATCTGGATTTCGGCGATCGCGTGGTGGTGATTGCCCACGCCGATTATCCCGCCAGTCATTATGCGTTAGGGCAAGAGGTTGACTGGCAGCAAGTGGTGTGGAGTCGCGATCGACTGGGACGCCATCAACGCGGCAGTTCAGCCCACATCGATGGCGCCAGTGATTTCTACTTCGGCCACACGCCGTTAGAACAACCGCTCAATGTGGCGAATCAGCATTACATCGATACCGGCGCGGTCTTCGGCAATCGCCTCACCCTGGTGCAGTTGCAGTAACGCTTAGCGGAACAGACGTCCGTCGCGCACCAGTTCACGCGGATAACTGTTTTTAATCCGATTACCCACTTTCTTCGCCAATCCCAGCGGCTGCTGCTGGTAAGTGACGATCACCTCATCCCGGCTGGGCAACGTGTCCGGATGAATATCCTGACCGCGATACCAGGTTTCCGCTTCTGCATCGGTGAGTTCGAAATCCAGCGCGCTGCCTGGCTGCGTCAACGCCACGACCGCTTCATGCTGCCAGCGATAGCCTTTCGGGAAGGTCTCGGCCAACTTGAGGCCGATGCGTGAGAAGCGCACTTTACCCAGCCAACCCTCCAGCGCCGCGGGGAACAGCCACAGCTCTTTATCGCGCTGCCACAGCGTGTGATTTTCATCCCACCGCAAGCCGACTTTGGCCGCGGCCTGTTGCACTTCGACGCTCAGCTTGCGGCTGGCCGGAGAGAAGGGCAGTTTGCCGACTTTGTAGGTTGGCGTTGGCAGCGCGGGAATGCTGGCGGTTTTACGCAGACGCGCGACGAAAAAACCTTCACTATCGAAAATCTGCGGGAATACGTGCAGGAAACCTTCGGCGGTTAACGCCTGATCGGCTCCGTCGAATAAACCGTTCAGCGGCACGATTTCAACCGCGTCGGGATAACGCTGCTGCAACCAATGAATCACCTGCTGATTCTCGATTTGATTCAGTGTGCAGGTAGAGTAAATCAGCGTGCCGCCTGGCTGTAAGGCATGGAAAGCGCTGTCGAGCAGATCGCGTTGGGTTTCCGCAATCGCTTCAGTGCTGGCCAGCGTCCAGTTACGCAACGCATCAGCATCTTTGCGCACCACGCCTTCGCCAGAGCAGGGCGCATCGAGCAGAATGGCATCGAAACGCTCCGGCAGCGCGGCGCCAAATACACGGCCATCAAAATGGGTCAGCGCAACATTGCTGACGCCACAGCGGCTGATGTTAGCGTGCAGCACTTTAACGCGGCTGGCCGAGTATTCGTTCGCCAGAATGGCGCCTTCATTGCGCATCAGCGCGGCCATCTGGGTGGTTTTAGAACCGGGCGCAGCAGCCACATCCATCACCTGACGCGCACCGGGTGCGGCGTCAAACAGCGCGGTAACCGGCAGCATCGAGCTGGCTTCCTGAATGTAGAACAGTCCGCTCAGATGCTCCGCCACGCTACCCAGCGGCAGCGATTCGTCGTCACGCTCGATCCAAAACCCTTCGGCGCACCACGGAATGGGCGATAAGCGCCAGCCATAGTCGGCGGTGCGGGCGAGGAAATCATCCACGCTAATTTTTAAGGTGTTGACGCGTAAGCTGCGACGCAGCGGTTGCTGGCTAATGGCGAGAAAGCGCTGCAGTTCGGCGTCGTCAGCAAGGCTGGCGCGCATCAGCGCGAGGAAATCTTCGGGAAAGCGATCGGACACGGGCATCTACCGGGAAACGAAATGAGCGCGAAGTGTAACACGCGAAAAAGAATCGGGCAGCCAGGCTGCCCGATTTGCTTAAGGTTAATGAGGGTCCGGAATCGCCGTGCCCCAGTCGCGCCACGCTTTCGGCGCTTCATCCTGTAGCAGGAAGTGTTTGTTGGCGCCGGCCTGCGGTGCTAATGGCACCGTCGGCGGCGTGGCAAACTGTACGCCGCCGCGAATGAACTGCTGGAAGGTGCCGGTTTTCAACACGCCGCCGATCAGACCAAAATCGAAGTTATAGCCGGAAGCCAGCCAGAACACCGAGTTGTTGCGCACCAGATGTTGGTACTTTTTGCTGATACGCAGCGCAATCTGCACGCGATCCGCCATATTGCCCAGCGACGTTCCGGTGACGGTGCCCACTTCAACGCCCCGGAACAGCACTGGCGTGCCCACCGACAGCGATCCCGCGTCGGCGGCATCGACATATATTGTCAAGCCGTTCAGGTAGCGTGAATCGGTGATGGTGCTTTCCTGCAGTTCAAAGGTGCGCGCCGGCGAACCTTTGCCCGGATCGACGTTGAGATAAGGCTGCAGCAGCGTTTCGATATGGTTAACGCCCGCCGCAGAAATCTCCGGCGACACCACCGAGAAGCGGCTGCCGATGCGCGCGAAGTCCTGCACGTATTCCGGATAAAGCACCGCTTTGGCAACAACCTGATTGTTATCAGAACTCAGCGCCAGTGATTCAACCTGACCAATATTGATGCCGAGATAGCGAATCGGCATGCCCGCCGCCAGTTTGCTGGCATCGAAGGTGTGCAGCGTAATCTGGCTGCCAACTGCACGCGCCGCGGTTTCTGACGAGTAAAGCACGCGTTTCACGCCTTTCGCCGCCTGCGCGCCGGTGAGATTATCGAAACTGATCGCGCCTTTAAGCGCGCGGTTGAGCGGGGACGCTTGCACGGTCAAACCGCTGCCGTTGAGCTGCACTTTCGCGCCACCTTCGGCCCAGAACACGCTCTCGCTGGTCAGCAGCTTGCGATACTGCGGCTGAATATGAATCGAGATTTCAAACGCATCCGCGCGCGGCACTACATCCACCACTTCACCGACCTGGAATTTGCGGTACAGCAGCACTGAACCGGCCTGTACATCCGGCAAGCTTTTGGCGGTAAGTTTCAGCGTGGTTGGCGGCTGTTCACCCACGATGCCTTCTGCGGCACGTTCCGCATCCGCATATAAAGGATAACGACTGGAAGGATTACCTTTCGCGCCAGGAATCAGGCGAATGCCGCCATCTACCCACTCGCGCGCGCTGGCGCCCAGCACTTTCATCCCGTCGAGTCCAAACTTCACATCAAGGCGGCTATTCACCACAAACTTGCTGTCAGCGTGCACCAGATTACGGTGCTCCGGATTGATGGCCGCCACAAAGCTGATGCCATTTTCATCCAGCGTGCGTGAAATCACCTGACCGATTTTCATGCCATACAACATCACCGGCTGGCCGGCATCGATACCGTAGGTTTCCGGCGCGCTGAGTTTTACCGTCAGCACGTCAGGTTTCTGCAGCAATGTTTCGCTGGCTGGCAACACGGTAAAGTGATCCTGCGGTTCGCCTTCGCCTGGCACCAGTTCAAAAGTATTACCGGTTAACAGGCTGCTGAGATTGGTGTCGGTCAGGCTGATCTTCGGCGTGCGCATTTCAATGCGCGTCCCGCTGCGCATCAAACCGGTTACTGAAGGATCGACCGTCAGCTCGCCGGTGACTTTGCCGCCATCCAGCAGGTTGAGTTTGGTTAAGGTGCCGACTTCCAGTCCCTGATACATCAGCGGTGTGCTATCGGCTTTCAGGTTATCGCCGCTCGGCAGGTTCAGTTTCACTTGCACGCCGCGCTGACTGCGCGCCAAATCCGGATAGAGCTGGTAGTTGGCATCCACCTGAGCTTGCTCGCCGTCATTGGGTGAATCGAAGGCAATCGCGCCATTCACTAACGCGGCCAGGCTTTCCAGCTTCACTTTGGCACCGCTCAGGCTGACATCCGCATCAACGCCGGAAACATTCCAGAAGCGGCTCTGCTTTTTCACCAGATTGATAAAGCGGCGCTCAATCAGCACATCAATGGTAACGCCGTCGGTGCTGTTGTTGAGGCTGTAATCGTAAACGCGACCCACCGGAATTTTGCGGTAATAAACCAGCGAACCGGTGTTGAGCGAGCCGAGGTCGGGCGCGCGCAGGTGGATAAGCAGTTCGCCGGTATTAACGCGATACTTCGGTTGGGTATCGAGTGCGGTGAAGTGATCGCTCTCTTTACCTTTACCCGGCATCATGCCGATGTAGTTACCGCCGACCAGCGCATCAAGCCCGGAGACGCCCGCCAATGACGCTTTCGGCGTCACCAGCCAGAACTGAGTGTCTTCACGCAGTGCATCGCGCATGTCGCTTTTGATGCTGGCTTTAATCTGGATGCTGCGATAGTCATCACTCAGCACAATGCCTTGCACCGTACCCACTTCCACGCCCTGATAACGAATCGGCGTACGGCCTGGCACAATCCCGTCGGCAGTCTGGAAGTTAATGGTGATCGTCGTACCGCGCTCCTGATAGTTGGTCCATAGCAGCCAGCCAGCAATCAGCAGGGCGATGATGGGCAATAACCAGAATGGCGAAATCTTGCGCTTGTTGCGCAGATTGGCGCTAGTCGGTGTAGTCGGCGTTTCCTGTTGCATGTGCATCCCAGATCAGGCGGCTATCAAGCCACTCTACAGCCATAATGGTCAGGACAACGGCGGCACCAAAATAGAAGGCGGCCGGTCCCATGGTGAAAGCCAGCAGCTGATCACGATTGACCAGCGACATGGTTACAGCAATGACGAACAGATCCAGCATCGACCAGCGGCCCACCCAGGTGACGGCGCGCAGCAGGCGAATGCGGGTTTTTAAGCCCTGTTCGCATTTAAAGTGAATGCTGAGTAACAGAGTCAACATCACTAACACTTTGGTAAAGGGCACCAGAATGCTGGCGATAAACACCACCGCGGCCACCGGTATATTGCCCGATGCCAATCCCAGAATGCCGGAGAAGATGGTGTCTTCACGGCGTGCGCCATTAACATAGACCACCGAAATCGGCAGCAAATTGGCGGGGATCAGCAGCACAATCGAGGCGATGAGCGCTGCCCAGGATTTCTGCAAACTGTGGCGTCGGCGGTAGTCAAGCGGCGTGTGGCAACGCGTGCAGCGCCCACGCTCATCGGCTACACCGGTTTGATGGCAATTCAGGCACACTTGCCACTCTTCAGGCGGGGAAGTGGGCATCGCTTGGGGATAATAGTGTTCCCACAGTTGCTCGACGTTCAGGTGGATCAGCGTCAGCAGGCTCAGCACCGTCAGCGCAATATAGGCCACTAAACCGTAGCCCACTTCCAGTGAGGCGTAATCCTGCACTTTGATCGATGCCACCGCCACGCCGACCAGATAGATATCCAGCATCACCCACTCTTTGAGCTTGTCCATCATCAGCAGGACCGGGCGCAGGTTCATTCCGAGCGCGTTGCCCACCCACAGATAGAGAATGCCGATGACCAGCGTAACCGGTGCGCCAATGGTGCAAAACGCCACCATTGAAGCGGTGAGGATGTTGCCTTGCTGCGTCATTTGGATTACGCCCTCCAGCAGGCTGGCGTTAATACGCATGCCCAGCAGGCGAATATCAACCAACGGCAAGCTAAAGGCGAACGGCATCAACACGATCATGACCACCGCCATGGCGGTGAGTCGCGTCATCGACCAGTCACGACCGCTCTGAATTTGTGCATGGCAGCGCGGGCAATAGGCTGTCTGATGCGATTTCACATCCGGTAAGGAAAAAAGGGTATCGCATTGCGGACAACGCTGATAACGTGCGTGGGGCAACGTCTGGCTGATAGCGTGAATTTTCATAGGTGACGCAAGTGCCCATCGTTCGTTACGGTTACCGGCATGCTGAGTAGCGCAAAGTTGCCTGCAATATTCGGTGGTACCAGAATACGCTTATCCACCGACTGCTAAGGGTATAGTAACTAACAGAATGATTCACCTTCTGCGCCTGGATTATTAGTGCTTATTTTAACAACTGAGTGACAACAAGGTCACCCCAGTGACGAGTTATGGTTGAACAATGAACAAAAAAGCTTTTTACGAGGATTTGAATCGCGATGTCCGCGCCCTGTTGGCGGGTGAAACCTCGTTCCTGGCCGCGCTCGGCAATTGCAGTGCACTGCTTTTCGAACGCCTTGAAGGCGTGAACTGGGCTGGATTCTATTTACTGACGGAACCGAACACGCTGGTGCTGGGCCCGTTCCAGGGCAAAATCGCCTGCGTACGTATTCCGGTTGGCAAAGGCGTGTGTGGAACCGCGGTAGCCGAGGACAAAGTGCAATTGGTGGAAGACGTGCACGCGTTCCCTGGCCATATCGCGTGTGACGCCGCCAGTAATGCTGAAATCGTGATTCCTCTGAAAGTAAATGGCACCCTCGTGGGTGTTTTAGACATTGATAGTACGGTTTATTCTCGCTTCGATAGCGAGGACGAAGCGGGGCTGATGGCCCTTACCGACGGGCTTTGTGAAGTGCTGGCGGGCAGCGACATCGTAAAATTTATTCAGCTGACGCACAGCTAATCGACTGGATCACATAGCATTTGGCGATGTTGTCATTATAATGTCGCCTGTTCATGCCTGCTCTGGTCGGCAAATCCGTTGTAATCAGGAAATTTCATGGAAAATCAACCTAAGTTGAATAGCAGTAAAGAAGTCATCGCCTTTTTGGCGGAACGTTTTCCGCAATGCTTTAGCGCCGAAGGCGAGGCGCGTCCGCTCAAAATCGGCATTTTTCAAGATCTGGTCGAGCGTGTTCAAGGCGAACTGAGCCTGAGCAAGACGCAACTGCGTTCTGCCTTACGTCTTTATACCTCTAGCTGGCGTTATCTTTATGGCATCAAAGCGGGTGCCATTCGTGTCGATCTCGATGGCAACGCCTGTGGCGTGCTGGATGAGCAACACGTAGAACATGCGCGCAAGCAACTGGAAGAAGCGAAAGCCCGCGTTCAGGCGCAGCGCGATCAGCAGAAAGCGAAGAAGCGTGAAGCCGGTGAAGAGACCGCTGAACGTCGTCCGCGCAAGCCTGCTCCGCGTAAAGCTGCCGAAGGTGATGCCGCGCGTAAGCCACGTCCTCAGGCGCCGCGTGCGGCCGCGACTGAGCATGCAGCCGCACCGCAGCCACCGCGGGCCAAACCTGTCACTGATACCTCAACGTTGCAGCCCGGCCAGAACATCAAAGTGACTGCAGGCAAAGGTGCAATGGACGCTACCATTCTTGAAATTACTAAAGATGGCGTTCGGGTTCAGCTCGCTTCCGGCATGGCTATGATTGTGCGCGCAGAACATTTGCAGTTCTGAAACGGAGGCTGACCCTGGCATGAACAACATTTTAAAGATCGGTATGATCGCGGGCCTGCTTTTAGCAGGCCCCACCTTTGGTGCAGATAATATTACCCGCGCCGACCAGATTCCCCAGCTACACGAAGAGCCACAGCATCCCACCGTCAGCGAACGCGTTACCTCGCGTTTCACCCGCTCTCACTATCGTCAGTTCGATTTGAATCAGGACTTCTCCGCGAAAATTTTTGATCGCTACCTGAATCTGCTCGACTACAGCCATAACGTATTGCTGGCATCGGATATCGCGCAGTTCGCCGATAAGAAAACTACCGTGGGTGATGAGTTCCGCAGCGGTAAGCTGGATGTGTTTTACGATCTCTACAATCTGGCGCAGAAACGCCGCTTTGAGCGCTATCAATATGCGCTGAGCGTGCTGAATCGCCCAATGAATTTCACCGGCAATGACACCATTGACATTGACCGGGCAAAATCGCCATGGCCAAAGAGCGTCGATGAGCTCAACGCGCTGTGGGATGCCAAAGTTAAATATGACGAACTGAGCCTGAAACTGGCCGGTAAAGATGAGAAAGAGATCCGCGAAACGCTGACCAAGCGTTACAACTTTGCCATCCGTCGTCTGGCGCAAAGCAACAGTGAAGATGTGTTCCAGCTGGCGATGACTGCGTTCGCGCATGAAATCGACCCGCACACTAACTATCTTTCGCCGCGCAACACCGAGCAATTCAACACCGAAATGAGCCTGTCGCTGGAAGGTATCGGCGCTGTGCTGCAGATGGATGACGATTACACGGTGATCAACTCGATGGTCGCAGGCGGTCCGGCGGCGAAGAGCAAAGCGATCAGCGTGGGCGACCGTATTGTCGGTGTCGCTCAGCCGGGCAAACCGATGGAAGATGTGATTGGCTGGCGTCTGGATGATGTGGTTTCAAAAATCAAAGGACCGAAAGGCAGCAAAGTACGCCTGGAAATCCTGCCTGCTGGCAAGGGCACCAAAACCCGTACCGTGACGCTGACGCGTGAAAAAATCCGTCTGGAAGATCGCGCTGTAAAAGGCACCGTGCATAACGTCGGCAAACAGAAAGTTGGCGTGCTCGACATTCCTGGCTTCTACGTTGGTCTGACTGACGATGTGAAGGTGCAGCTGCAGAAGCTGCAGAAGCAAAACGTCGACAGCGTGGTGATCGATCTGCGTACCAACGGCGGTGGCGCGTTGACCGAAGCCGTTTCACTTTCGGGCCTGTTTATTCCAAGCGGTCCGGTGGTGCAGGTGCGTGATAACAATGGCCGCGTGCGTGAAGACAGCGATAACGACGGCATCGTCTATTACAAAGGTCCGCTGGTGGTGCTGGTCGATCGCTTCAGTGCTTCGGCTTCTGAGATCTTCGCTGCGGCGATGCAGGATTACGGCCGTGCGCTGATTGTCGGTGAGCCGACCTTCGGTAAAGGCACTGTGCAACAGTATCGTTCGCTGAACCGTATCTACGATCAGATGCTGCGTCCAGAGTGGCCAGCGCTGGGTTCTGTACAGTACACCATTCAGAAGTTCTACCGCATTAACGGTGGCAGCACCCAGCGTAAAGGCGTAACGCCAGATCTGCTGATGCCAACCGGCGTTGAAGCGGCAGAAACCGGCGAGAAGTTCGAGGACAACGCGCTGCCTTGGGACAGTGTGAATGCGGCAAGCTACACCAAAACCGGCGATATCGCGCCGCTGGTACCTCAGCTGACCAAAGAGCACGCCGATCGCATCGCTAAAGATCGCGAGTTCCAGTACATCATGAAAGATATTGCGCGTTTCGATGCGATGAAAGACAAGCGTAATATCGTGTCGCTCAATCTTGCCCAGCGTGAGAAAGAGAACCGCGAAGATGATGCACTGCGTCTGGAGCGCATTAACGCGCGCTATCAGGCGGAAGGTAAAGCGCCGCTGAAGAGCATCGAAGATCTGCCGAAAGACTATAAAGAGCCGGATCCGTATCTGGATGAAACGGTGAAAATCGCTAACGATATGGCGCAGCTGGAGAAATCTCAGCCTGCTGCCGCAACCGCGAAGTAACCGTCTGGCTTGTGAAATAGCACCGCTTCGGCGGTGCTTTTTTTTACGCTAAAATCGTTGTTAAGCCTTACTAACGCAGCGAACTTCGCACTTCATTGCCTAATGTAAAGTTATGTCTTTTTAGGCACTTAAAGATTAAGGTTGCTTGAAATGCGCGGCGATGACCATAGGATAGATATCCGCGCATATGCGCGTGCACAACTGAGGAAGATTAACGTTTATGATGCGTATTGCTCTTTTCCTGCTCACCAACTTGGCGGTGATGTTGGTATTCGGACTGATTTTGAGTCTGACAGGAATCCAGTCAAGCAGTGTTATGGGTCTGATGATTATGGCAGGTCTGTTTGGCTTCGGCGGTGCGTTTGTTTCACTGCTGATGTCTAAATGGATGGCGTTACGATCCGTTGGCGGTGAAGTCATTGAACAACCGCGTAATGAGACGGAACGCTGGCTGATGGATACCGTCGGCCGCCAGGCACAACAGGCTGGCATTGCGATGCCGCAGGTGGCGATTTATCACGCGCCCGACATTAACGCCTTTGCGACAGGCGCACGCCGTGACGCGTCGCTAGTCGCTGTTTCCACCGGCCTGTTGCAAAACATGAGCCGTGATGAAGCTGAAGCGGTGCTGGCGCACGAAATCGCCCATATCGCCAATGGTGACATGATCACCATGACGCTGATTCAGGGTGTGGTGAACACCTTTGTGATCTTCATCTCGCGCATTTTGGCGCAGATCGCTTCCGGCTTCCTGTCGGGTAACCGCGACGGTGAAGAGAGCAGCAACGGAAATCCGATGGTGTATTTCGCGGTCTCGATGGTGCTGGAACTGCTGTTTGGCTTCCTCGCCAGCATCATCACCATGTGGTTCTCCCGTCACCGTGAATTCCACGCCGATGCGGGTTCAGCCAAACTGGTTGGTCGCGAGAAGATGATTGCCGCACTGCAACGTCTGAAAACCAGCTACGAGCCGCAGGAGCCAAGCAGCATGATGGCGTTTTGCATCAATGGTAAAAACAAATCGTTGAGCGAGCTGTTCATGTCGCACCCGCCGCTCGATAAACGTATCGAAGCGCTGCGTAGCGGTGAATACCTGAAGTAGTCGGTAATAGACAGAAAAAAGGGCGCCAGATGGCGCCCTTGCTGTTTCTAGGATTCGGCAGCCTGCCGTGACTGCGTCATGCGCGCCAGGCTCACTACGGCAGCGACGCTGGCAAAGCTACCCGCTAGCAGCAGTGAGGCGTGTGTACCGCTGTCGTTGAACAGATTAAACATTAGCGCCACTAGCGCCGCGCCGCTGCTTTGTCCCACCAGACGCGCGGTACCCAGCATTCCGCTGGCACCACCGCTGCGGTTACGCGGTGCTGCGGTGATGATGGTGTGATTGTTAGGCGACTGGAACAGGCCGAAACCGGCACCGCACAGCATCATGCGCCAGATGATATCCACGTCAGTTGGCTGCGTCGGTAAAAGCGCCAGCAGGAATAGCCCGGCAGCGAACATCGCTAATCCCAATCCGCCTAATAATCCGGCATGGAACTTCTCGATCAGGCGACCTGCAATGGGTGCCATCACCATAGTTGCCAGCGGCCACGGCGTGAGCAGCAAGCCGGTTGCCACTTCATCCCGGCCCAGCACATTTTGCAGGAAGAACGGCAACGCCACCATCGCCAGCATCTGCGCGCAGAACGAGCAAATTGAGGTGCCTATCGACAGCGAAAAGATCGGAATGCGCAGCAAGTCCACCGGCAGCAATGGCACCGGCATCGCTAGCTGGCGACGAACGAAAACAATGCCCACCAACACCAATGCCACCAATTCGGCCACAATCAGCCAGCCGTTTTGTCCCTGCGAGAAACCGCTCAGTGCAGATATGAGCAGGCCAAAGAACAGCGCATTCATCACCGCGCTTGGCACGTCGAATTTCTGTTGTTTGGCTTTCTGGGTGTTATCCGGCAGGAAACGCAACGCCAGCCACAGCGCAACGATGCCGAGTGGAATGTTGATCAGGAACAGCCATTTCCAGCTGGCAACAGACAGGATCGCCGCCGCTACGGTTGGACCGGCCGCGCTGGAGACCGCAACAATCAGCGAATTGATCGCCATACCGCGCCCGAGGAAGCGCTGCGGATAGATGATGCGGATCAGCGCCGTGTTAACGCTCATCAACGCGGCACCACCAAAGCCTTGCAGCACACGCGCCACGGTCAGCGTATTCAACGATGAGGAGAGGGCGCAAAACAGGGAGGTAGCGATAAACAGCGCGAGTCCAACCTGATAGACGCGGCGGTAGCCGAGCATATCGCCGAGAAACGACAGCGACAGCAGCGAAATAACGATGGCGATTTGGTAGGCGTTAACAATCCAGATCGATTCGGCTGGGCTGGCATTCAATTCACGCGCAATGGTTGGTAAGGCCACGTTGGCGATAGCTCCATCCAGCACCGCCATCATAATACCGAGCGCAATGGTGATGATCGCGCCATAGCGCTGTGGAAGGGGTAATCCATCCTGGGCAACAGTAGAAGGCATAAGTAAAGTAAGTAAAGAGAGTGAATATCATCATGCTAATCAATTCGCTGCCGAAAAGCACCGCATTCATTGACATAAAATTACGTGTGGATGTGTCACTTAGCGTCAGTCGTTGCCGCCATCAGGCTGAAACGCATATACTGGCGCTTCTGTTCCGTTTTTTTTGAAACACTGTCAAAAAGGATACGCGCCATGGCGAGCAGTGATAATGATAAACAGCCAGACTCGGTTTCATCAGTGATGAAAGTGTTTGGCATTCTGCAGGCGCTGGGCGAAGAGCGCGATCACGGCATCACCGAATTGTCCCAACGCGTGATGATGTCAAAAAGTACCGTTTATCGCTTTTTACAGACCATGAAATCGCTTGGCTATGTGGCGCAGGAAGGAGAAAGTGAGAAATACTCGCTGACGCTCAAGCTGTTCGAACTCGGCGCCAAAGCGTTGCAGAACGTCGATCTGATTCGTAGCGCCGATATTGAGATGCGTGAGCTGTCGCGTCTGACTAAAGAAACCATTCACCTCGGCGCGCTGGAAGAAGACAGCATCGTCTACATCCATAAAATCGATTCTCTTTATAACCTGCGTATGTATTCGCGCATCGGCCGCCGCAATCCATTGCACACCACCGCGATTGGTAAAGTGCTGCTGGCATGGCGCGATCGCGCTGAAGTGCAGGAGATCCTCAGCGAAGTGGAATTCCGCCGCAGTACCGCGAAAACCATTGTCACTGCAGAAGCGTTGCTAGCGGTGTTGGATCAGGTAAAAGTACAGGGATTTGGCGAAGATAATGAAGAGCAGGAAGAGGGCTTACGTTGCATCGCGGTGCCGGTATTTGACCGTTTTGGCGTGGTGATTGCGGGGCTAAGCATCTCGTTCCCCACCATTCGTTTTTCCGAAGAAGCCAAAAATGAATATGTGGCGATGCTGCATCGTGCGGCGCGCAATCTGTCTGAACAAATGGGCTACCACAACTATCCTTTCTGAAATGAAAAACGGGCTGTTGCCAGCCCGTTTCAACGCTTAATTGTCGACCACTTCGCCACTTTTCTTCAGCAGTGGACAATCCGTTACGCCGACGATACCGCTGTCTGTATGCAGATACTGTGCCGTAATCATACCGCGTGCGGTCAGATAGCTGCATTGCAGCCCCAGTCCCGCCGCATTCTTATTGCTGCCGGTGAGTACGCCATAGCCGGTCAGCAGCATCGCTAACCAAATTAATGCCACCAGCATAATCGTCCGAATAAGTAGTTTCATCTTATCTCCTTGTGATACACAACGCAGCGCATCCAACCTTGCTGCGAATCTACTGTAACAGCATGCCGCGCTTTAGCCATCGAATCGATCAGAGATAACTGAAAGAGAGGGCAGGCGGGATAATCTGCTTTCCGTCGCTACCCATTATCTTTTGCGTCGGCAGCGAGTAGAATCAGCGGCGGAGTAGATGTTTGATTTTTGACTATAGAGGCAGTTATGAACGAATTAGCCGCAAACACCAGCCCGCTGTTTAACTATGGCGTTCTGGCCATCATCATTCTTGTGGCCTTTATTGTCTGGTTCTTTGTCAACCGGGCTAGCGTGCGCGCCAGTGAGCAGATCCGTTTGCTGGAAGCCGTTATCGAAGAGCAAAAGAAACAGAATGCGCTCCTGCGCCGTCTGGTTGACGCACAGCCATCAACAGCAAAACCACCAGCGGATGAAGACGCGGATGAAAAACGCGATTTTATTCGGATGATCCCGGAACGTTAAGCCGTTAAAAGGGGTGAAATAATCGCCATTATGGCAACCGCTGCGCACTGAAATGGTGCGTGGCGGGATAATGACTTTTAGTAAATTCCCTTCTAAGCCAGGTATGAATAGCAACAATCCCTGCCCGAATGAATATCAACTAAGATTTATCCTAAGGAGTTTTTGTTAAATCAAGCTCTTCAATGTTCTTTTTAACATTTAATTGTTGGGTAGATAGTTAAAATTGAGATAAATGCCACCTAATGTTAATGCGTTTATATGGGGCGCATATTATTGGTTTCTCCTGATTTTGGTGCAAAGCAATTAATAACTTATACCTGAGAAAACTATTTGTACAAGATTTGAACGGCGCGCAGTTGTTGTGTGGCGAGCGAAGTTTTCAGTGGAATATCTTATTGATGCCATATTAGTGCAATATTTTTGTCGTACTGTTAACCCCTAAAATTGTACCAATATAGACATTACCGCTGCGCTTGACTAAGCGGCAATTTGACGCTAACTATACTGACTGATAACCCTTTTTTGCGCACCTTCCGCGCTGGGTGTCAATATGTTGATTGATGAAGTGCCGCGCCAATTAACTAATTATGTGCGTCACGTCGATCACCGTTTAAAAATGGCTTGCCATTAATTTACGGATATGTGATAACAAATCGTAGGTCAAACGAGGTACAGTTCTGTTTATGTATGGCATCTTCAGTAAAGAAGTTACGAGTAAAGACGTTGACGTTGAATACCGCTTCCTTGCCGAACCTTAAATTAGTGCCTCATTCAGTAATGTCTCTGGTTTATCTGTAAGTCTGCCTGCGGGCAATATAATCATTGAAAGGAAATTTGCGAAATGGCAAAGATTAAAGGTCAGGTTAAGTGGTTCAACGAGTCTAAAGGTTTTGGTTTTATTACTCCTGCTGATGGTAGCAAAGATGTATTCGTACACTTCTCTGCAATCCAGGGCAATGGTTTTAAAACTCTGGCCGAAGGCCAAAGCGTTGAGTTCGAAATCCAGGATGGCCAGAAAGGTCCTGCTGCGGTCAACGTTACCCCAATCTGATTTCGCCCTCAGGCTCGGTGCCATGCACCACTGAAACGAATCCTAAAGCCCCGTTCACTGAACGGGGCTTTTTCTTTTATCCTTTCTGTAGCCAGATGATCAGGGTAAACTGCGCCGCGAATTGCTAACCCGGAGTTGTCTATGTCTTTGATTTGCCCACTTTGTCATCAGCCTTTATTGCAGCAGGCGAATAGCTTCCGCTGTGATGCAGGTCATCAGTTTGATCAGGCGAAAGAAGGGTACGTCAATTTACTGCCGGTGCAGCACAAAGGTTCGCGCGAACCGGGCGATAGCGCCGAGATGCTGCAGGCACGACGCGCCTTCCTCGATGCCGGACACTATCAGCCGTTGCGCGCGGGTGTCGCCGGGATCCTCGCTCAGCATCTGGGTGAGCAAGGTGCGCAGCTGTTAGACCTCGGATGCGGAGAAGGTTATTACACTGCGGCGATGGCCGATGCGTTACCGCAGGCGCAACTCTTTGGTCTGGATGTGGCGAAAGCAGCGATTCGCATGGCCGCTAAACGCTATCGTGCGGTGAAATTCTGCGTGGCGTCCAGCCAGCGTTTGCCTTTTGCCGATGCTTCTCTGGATGGCGTGGTGCGCATCTATGCGCCCTGTAATGAAGATGAGCTGAGCCGCGCGATCAAAGCGGGGGGTTACCTGCTAACGGTGACGCCGGGACCGCATCACTTGCAGCAGTTCAAGGCACTGATTTATCGCGAAGTGCAGCTGCACGCGGCGGAAGAGAAAGTGTATGCTGGCTTCAGGCAGGTCGATCAACAAAATCTGCATTACAGCATGACGTTGAGCGGAAGTGAGGCGGTGAGCTTATTGCAGATGACGCCATTTGCCTGGCGTGCACGCGAAGAAGTGTGGCAGAACCTGGCGGCATCCAGCGAGTTTAACTGTGATGCCGACTTTATGCTGACGTTATGGCAGCGCGATTAACGCGCTTCCACCAGCGTATTGTAGATCCGTTCCAGGTCATCAAGCTGTTTGACAGCAATCAGCAGGCGGCGCTGCTCCAGCTGCATCACCAGAATGCCATCCTCTGACAGATTCATACTCTGAATGCGACCGTAGTCGATCCACACGCTGCCAAAAAACAGTCCATTTTCTTTCATCAACAGCTTCGGGCTGCGCACCCAGAATAGCCAAATCGCCATAAAGCACAGCACCATCAGCAAATTGGTGGTGAGTTGTGTGCCATGTTTATCAATGTTGTTCCACAGCAGAATCAGCAGCAGCACCACGAAAATGGCGCTATCGATTTTATGGCGACGGCGCAGTGCGACGCGCAGTTTTGTCGGGCCATTGCGGCGCGGCAGGATCGCTTCATCATAGATGGCGAACAGAATGAAGCCTGCAATCAGCAGGGCGATCAGGGCGTCAGTCAGTGACATTAGGTGTTCTTCCTCAAGCGAAATTATCTCAACGTGGGCGCTCAGATAATGCCGCTCAATATTAGCCGGGAGCAGGGCTCCCGGCGGGATGATTACAGACCGAGCAGGCCGATCCAGTAACCGAAGATACCGAGGGCGAAGAAGCCGACGATAATCCATAACGCATTCACCTTACGACGCAGCAGCCACATACAGCCAAAGGTTAGCAGCAGTGGGATCAGGCCTGGCATCAGCTGATCGAGGATAGATTGCACCGTAGTAACCGTGGTTTTACCGGTCTGGTCGGTGATGCGTGACACCACCAGCGGCACATTCACATGCGTCCACTTGTTAACCAGGGCCCCCATGACAAAGAGGCCGAGAATCGACGCGCCCTCCGTCAGTTTCTGCAGGAAACCGCCGCCCATATCGCTGACGATATCCACGCCTTTACGGTAGCCATATGCCACACCGTAATAACGCGTCAACAGACGCACGGCGTTAAACAGGATGAAGAACAGCAATGGACCCAGCAGGCTACCGCTCATCGCGATACCGGCACCCAGCGCAGCAAACACCGGACGCACGGTACCCCAGAAAATCGGGTCGCCCACACCAGCCAGCGGACCCATCAGACCCACTTTGATGCCGTTAATCGCCGCATCATCAATGGGCGCGCCGTTGGCACGCTGCTCTTCCATCGCCATGGTGACGCCCAGCACCGGCGCCGCTACGTAAGGATGGGTGTTGAAGAACTCGAGGTGACGTTTAATCGCCTGTTTACGTTCGTCGTTGTTTTCTGGATAGAGGCGACGAATCACCGGCACCATTGAGTAGCAAAAACCCAGCGCCTGCATACGTTCAAAGTTCCACGAACCCTGAAACAGGTTAGAGCGCAGGAACACACCGCGGACATCGCCGGGGGTGAGTTTCTTTGGAGTGTTAGTTGTATCAACCATGATTTCACCTGTTCCTAGTCGAGTTCGTTATCGAGGTCATTGTTTGCAGGACCGCTGGTTGCAGCACCTGCAACGCGGTTATATTTCGGTGCCAGCTGGATATACAGCACCGCCATCACCACGCCAATCACGCCAAGCGCAACCAGGTTGAAGTTGGTGAAGGCTGCAGTAACGAAGCCAAGGTAGAAGAACGGCATCAGGTAGCCCGCGCGCATCATGTTGATGACCATCGCGTAACCCACCACCACGATCATGCCGCCGGCGATGTTCAGGCCGTTGGTGACCACGTCTGGAATTGAGTTCAGCAGTTCCTGAACCACGTGAGTACCGACAGAAATCGCCACGATCAGTGCTGGGATGGCAATACGCATCGCCTGCAGCACCAGCGCGGATACGTGGATCCAGCTGATGGCCGTCAGGTTACCTTTCTCGGCTGCCTTATCGGCGGCGTGCTGGAAGGCTACGGTGATGGTACGCACGATGATGGTCAGAACCTGACCGGCCGCAGCCAGCGGAATCGCCAGTGCGATACCGGCGCCCACGCTTTGACCACCGGCAATAACCAGAATGGTTGAGATAATCGAAGCCAGCGCCGCATCCGGTGCAACGGCCGCACCGATGTTCATCCAGCCCAGTGCAATCATCTCCAGCGTACCGCCGATGATGATACCGGTTTTCATATCACCGAGGACCGCACCAATTAAGGTACAAGCCACCAGCGGACGGTGGAACTGGAACTCATCAAGAATCGATCCCATCCCGGCAATACAGGCCACAATAAATATCAAAATGATTTGTAGCGTGGTTATCTCCATTGCATTTCTCCTCTGCAAGGTCTCTAAAATTCGCCCACGTATGCAGGCAAAGGGCGAACTACGGATTGACCTTGGCGATCAGGTCCATCATTTTCAGTCGCTGATCGCTGGACACTTTACGTACTTCCAGTTCAATACCGCGCTCATTAAGTTTGCGGAACGCCGTGATATCTTTTTCATCCACCGATACCGCGTTGTTCACCTGCGTTTTGCCCTGACGGAACGCCATGCCGCCAATGTTGACCGACTTAATGTCCACGCCTTGCTCGACAATCCTCACCACATCGGTGGGATTGGTGAACAGCAGCATCACCTTGTCATTGCCATATTTCGGGTTGTTCCACACGCGAACCATCTTATCGATATCCACCACGTGCGCGGTAACGCCTGGCGGGGCCACCTGCGTCAGCAGCGTTTTGCGCACATGGTCGTTCGCCACTTCATCAGATACCACGATGATGCGGGTAACGTTGGTCTCTTTGGTCCAGCGCGTGGCCACTTGCCCGTGAATCAAACGATCATCAATACGCGCCAGGCCGATTTTCATGTGATCGCCTGCAGCCATTGGTTTTTGCGGCTGAGCAGGCGCTTTCGCTGCAACCGTAGCAGGCGCAGCTGCGGCTTGCGCTGGCGTTTCAGTTTTGAGGGCTTTAACGCCTTCACGACCGGCCTCTACCGCGATGTGAATCAGTTCTTCCAGCGATGGGTTGTCATCACGTCCCATCAAGGTTTCAACCAGCATCGGAATGTTGACGCCAGCGATGACATCATAGTCATCCTTATCCACTACAATGCGGCTGGCCGCATTAAATGGACTGCCACCCCAGGTATCGACCAGGAACAACACGCCCTTTGACGTATCGAGATCGGCCAGCCGTGCCTGATACTTTTCGATTAGCGTTTCTGCATTTTCGCCGGGAACGAAATCAATCCATCCGACATTTTCCTGCTCACCCAACAGCATCTCTGCTGTTTTAAGCAACTGTTCTGCCGCCCAGCCATGTGTACCAATTACAATAGCAATGGTCACTTGCTACCTCCGTTCGCGTGAGAGATTCTCTGGCATTGCCGGGAATCATTGAATATTACCGTTAGTGTTTCAGGTGGATCGTTGATGATGTGATAGAGAAAAAGCATCAATAAATAAAACGCAACAATCCGCTGCACAGCGATAAGGTCGCGATTTATTTTAGTGATCGAAAAAATAAATTATGTGATGTTTGTCAGCTATTTCGCGCGTAACGGTGCTAATGTGCACTTTTGTTCGATATTCCTGCGTTAACGTAGATATTTGTAAATGTAATAAATTTTTTTGACGTCGTTGATGTAACTGATACATTAGCGTTCTGTTTTTTATTCAGGAGTACCGGGCTTCAGCTCACCTTTATGGACCGTCACCGACGTCGCTCAACATGTTCTCAGCGCTTTTCCGCGCCCGCTTCCACGCTCTTCAGCGTTATCACCGCCTGTAACGATCTCTCGTCTCGCCCTCTGGTGCAGACTCAATTTCGTGCGCCTTCACGTCCGGTAAGGAGTCATTGATGGAATTTCTCTTCGACCCCTCAATTTGGGCGGGTTTGCTCACGCTGATTGTGCTGGAAATTGTTCTCGGCATTGATAACCTGGTTTTTATCGCCATCCTCGCGGACAAATTGCCGCCGAAGCAGCGCGATAAAGCCCGTCTAATCGGATTGTCGCTCGCCCTGGTGATGCGTCTTGGCTTGCTGTCGCTGATCTCCTGGATCGTGACGCTGACGCGGCCCTTATTCAGCGTAGGCGATTTCAGCTTTTCCGGACGAGATTTAATTCTGTTGTTCGGTGGTTTATTCCTGTTATTCAAGGGAACCATGGAACTGCATGAGCGGCTCGAGAACCGCGGGCTCGAACATCAGGGCAATAAGAGCTACGCCAGTTTCTGGGCGGTGGTGATTCAGATTGTGGTGCTGGATGCGGTGTTCTCACTCGACGCGGTGATTACTGCGGTTGGTATGGTAAACCATCTGCCGGTGATGATGACCGCCGTGGTGATCGCCATGGGCGTCATGCTGCTGGCCTCGAAACCGCTGACGCGTTTTGTGAATGAACACCCAACGGTGGTGGTGCTGTGTCTGAGCTTCCTGCTGATGATTGGTTTGTCGCTGGTGGCCGAAGGCTTTGGTTTCCACATTCCCAAAGGTTACCTGTACGCCGCGATCGGCTTCTCGATCATCATCGAGCTGTTTAACCAGATTGCGCGCCGTAACTTTATCAAGCATCAGGAACATCGCCCGATGCGTGAACGCACCGCCGAAGCGATTCTGCGTTTGATGGGCGGACGCCAGCGTAAGCAAGCGACGACAACTGAAGAAACCTCATTGACCGAAGCGATGCCGCAGGAAGCGTTTAAGGACGAAGAGCGCTACATGATCAACGGCGTATTGACGTTATCGCAGCGTTCAATCCGTAGCATCATGACGCCGCGCGGTAACATTTCGTGGGTGGATGTTTCGCGTCCGCTGGATGAAATTCGTATTCAGCTGCTGGATACGCCACACAGTTTGTTCCCGGTATGTCGCGGTGAGCTGGATGAAATCATCGGCGTGGTGCGTGCCAAAGAGCTGCTGGTGGCGCTGGAACACGGCATGGATGTGGCGACCTTTGCGGCTAACACGCCGGCGATAGTGGTTCCGGAAACCCTGGACCCAATCAATCTGCTGGGCGTGCTGCGCCGTGCTAAAGGTAGCTTTGTAATTGTCACCAACGAATTTGGTGTGGTGCAGGGCTTAATCACGCCGCTGGACGTGCTGGAAGCGATTGCCGGTGAGTTCCCGGATGAAGACGAAACGCCAGATATCATTGCCGATGGTGACGGTTGGTTAGTGAAGGGCGGGACCGATTTACACTCGCTGCAACAGCTGCTGGATCATCACGAGTTGGTGAAAGCCGATGAAGATCACGCCTCGCTAGCCGGTTTGTTGATTGCACAGAAAGGCCAGTTGCCGCTGCCCGGCGAAGTGATTGATTTGCCGCCGCTGCACTTCCAGGTGATTGAGGCGACCGATTACCGTATCGATCTGGTGCGCGTCACCAAAGATAAGCCATTCGATCACGAAGAACACGCCGGGTAAGTCATCGGACTGAAGTAAACAATAACGGCCACGCCAAAAGGAGTGGCCGTTTTTTTATGCGCTTAGCTGCGCCTGATGCTGCTCCAGCCATTGCGGGAAATCCTCAATCGGCATCGGGCGCGCGTAGAAATAGCCTTGCAGATGGTCGACGCCGCGCTCACGTAGATAGTGTGCCTGCTCGGCAGTTTCCACACCTTCCGCCACCAGTGAAATATTCAGGCGCTGCGCCAGCGAGATCACCATATCGGTAACGGTCGCGTTAATCGCATCGGTGCCAATGGCGGCGGTGAAAATCTTGTCGATTTTAAGCACATCCGGTTGGAGGTCTTTCAGATAAGCCAGCGAACTGTGGCCGGTACCGAAATCATCAATCGCCAGACGCACACCAATTTCATGCAGTTGCGACACCACCGATTGATCGATGATGGGCAAAGCGTCACGCTCCGTCAGCTCAACCACTAGTTTTGGCATGGGATTGGCCGGCCACCAGATATTTTGCAGATCTTCCACAATGGCGCGATCGCGAAAATGGCTGGCGGCAACGTTAATCGCAATGTGGAACGACGGACATTGCGGCAGATTGGGCAGCTCAGCCACGACTTTCGCCAGCACGAAGCGGGTCAACGGGGCGATCAGGTTTTGCCGCTCGGCCAGCGGAATAAACACGTCCGGCGCAATCCAGCCCTGACGCTGGTTATGCCAGCGCAGCAGCAGCTCCATGCCGTCACACTCGCCGCTTTTAGCGTTAATCAGCGGCTGGCAATAAACCATAAATTCGTTAGCGGTGATGCCATAACTGATTTGCCAACTGAGGCTCATGCGATTGGCGGTCGCCAGCCAGACGATGTACCCCATCAGCAGGCTGAGCATCAGCGCCAGCGGCAGCTGTGAAGGTAGCGTGTTAAGCGCCAGCCGGGCGGGAGAAGGGCCGTACAAGGTGATGCTAAACGGATAGCGCAGTGATGCCTGATCGTACGCCACTTCATCTTCAGACGGTTCAGTTTGTTCAATCAGCGGATTACCGTATTCAAGGCTCTGACCACCCACGTTGAAAATGGCGCGCTCAACCCACGGCAACTGCGGCTCCAGCAGATAATTGGTCATCAATTCAATATTAATGACTTGCAGCAGACCTTCGCGATTATCCAGCGATTTTGGCGTCCACAGCAGCAGCACCGGCGATCCTTTCAACAGATCACTGTCCGTGGCCAACATCATGCGCTGATTATTGATAGCTAATTCAGGATAGGTTTGGCTGAAGGAGAGGTTTTGCGGGCCAAAAATGCTGGAGCAGTAGAGCGCGTCGTCCTTAACCAGCAGCACGGTGCGCACGGTTTGCAGCGCGGCAATTTTCTCAATCAGCGGATAACGCACTTGCGCACAAGGTACGCCAACCAAACCGAGCGTGTTGTTGGCGGAAACATCCAGCGGCGAGAACATACGATCAAAGCGTTCAATCGCGCGGGTGGCGAAATTCAGCGACTGCTGCTCAATGCGCGATTTCTCTTCGATATAACGAAAAGTTAGCGTCAGGACCAGAACCAGCGAGGCGATCACTAACGCAATAAGCAGTCGCTTACGGCGAAATTGACCCACAAATTGCTGGGGAATGAGCATCAGTAACCACCTTGCAAAACAAAGATTGAAGCCAAATTAACGTGTAGGTTATCGGCATTGAGGCGGCCAGGTTTAGCGCGGCTGAATAAAAAATACGGCACTAAAAAAAGCGCGGCCACAAAGGGCCGCGCTCAAAATCAATGTATCTGTTTTACTCAGTTGGAGGTAGCTACAGATGAATAAAAATAGCCAACTGTTGTTTAAATCACCAGCGAAGCGTTAATCGCACTGGACCTTTATCGCTAATCCGCCGCGAGAAGTTTCACGGTATTTAGCGTTCATGTCCTTACCGGTTTCGTACATGGTCTCAATCACTTTATCCAGCGACACACGTGGTTCACTGGTACGGCGCAGCGCCATGCGCGCGGAGTTAATGGCCTTTACGGAAGCGATGGCGTTACGCTCAATGCACGGCACCTGAACCTGGCCGGCGACGGGATCGCAGGTTAATCCCAGATTGTGTTCCATGCCGATTTCCGCCGCCACGCACACCTGTTCCGGGCTGCCGCCCAGCAGTTCCGCCAGACCGGCGGCTGCCATGGAACACGCCACGCCTACCTCGCCCTGACAGCCCACTTCGGCACCCGAAATAGAGGCGTTCATTTTATACAGCACGCCAATCGCACCAGAAGAGAGGAAGTAGCGGATGAAGATATCGGGCGTAACGGGTTCGATAAAGTGATCGTAATAGGCCAGCACTGCCGGCACGATGCCGCAGGCACCGTTAGTAGGTGCCGTCACCACACGACCGCCGGCCGCGTTCTCTTCATTCACTGCCAGCGCAAACATATTCACCCAGTCGATCACATCCATCGGATCTTTCGAGTGCTTTGAGGATGACACCAGCAGACGGCGCAGTGAAGCCGCACGACGAGGTACGCGCAACGGACCCGGCAGCACGCCTTCGGTATTCAGACCACGATCGATACAGGCCTGCATGGTTTGCCACACGTTGCCAAAATAGGCATAAATCTCGTCGCGAGTATGCAGCGCCAGTTCGTTTTTCATCACCAAACCGGACAGCGACAGCCCACTTTCGCGACAGTGGCTGAGCAGCTCTTTAGCAGAGTGGAAAGGCCACGGCACAGAAACTTCGTTCAACACCGGTTGGCCGAAATGCTCTTCATCGACGATGAAACCGCCGCCGATGGAGTAGTAGGTTTTGCTTAGAATGAGCAGATCACCCGCGAAGGCAAACACCGTCATGCCGTTTTCATGCAGCGACAGGTTTTCACTGCGGAACACCATGCCACCTTCACGCGGGAAATCCACTTCGCGCGCGCCGTTGGCTAACAGCAGGCGTTCGCGCTGCTCCACATCTTTGATGAAGGCGGGAATGCCATCAATATCGACGGTGGCCGGTTCGAAGCCCGCCAGGCCCATGATAATCGCGATATCAGTGTGGTGACCTTTGCCCGTGAGCGACAGCGAACCATAGACGTCAACCGCCACGCGCGTCACGTCCTGCAATTTGCCTTGTTCGGCCAGCAGATCAACAAACTGCTTGCCCGCTTTCATCGGGCCGACGGTATGTGAACTGGATGGGCCGATGCCCACTTTAAACATGTCAAAAACACTAATCACCGGTGACACTCCTCACAAATCTTATTCTGCACGGCATAAGCCGTTTATGCGGCTAATAGTAATCGCCCATGCCGTATAACGAGCAGCTTTTCGCATGAAATAAACTAATTATAAACCCCAGAAATAGTTATCCGTTTGTACAGTTGTGAAGCGGATCGGTTTTCCCGGCGAAAGGCTAACGTTCAGCGCTGCGGATTGCCGGCCCAAAAGTGGCCCCGGCCTGCTCCGAAGCTTCAGTGTGTGCTGCTGAAAAGGGCACCTTTGCCAGAGCTCGCATCAGATCTAAAGCAAAAAGATATTTTAACTGGCAAGCATTAAGTGATTTACGGCAGGGCGATTTGTTGACCGAGCGCACGAATAATCCCGGCGGTCATGCCCCAGATAAAATAATCCTCATACCAGGATAACCAAACCTGATGTTGGCGATGACCACGGCGCAAGGTGAGATCGCTGTAGCGGCTCAAACGCAAAGCTTCCGCCAGCGGCATGGCAAAGGCGCTTTCCACTTCGTCCGGATTGAGCTGCAAAGCAAAATCAGCCGGAATAATGCCCACTACCGGCGTCACAGCGAAACCGGTGCTGCTGGTCACCGGCGGCAGAACACCGATGATCTGCACCTGTTCCGGCTGAATTCCCACTTCTTCCTGCGCTTCACGCAGTGCGGTGTGGATCAGCGAGGTGTCTGTGGCATCCTGCATGCCGCCGGGAAAGGCGACTTGCCCGGCGTGTTTACGCAGGTGTGATGAGCGACGCGTGAGCAGCAAGCCAGGTTCTGCGCCGTCGATCACCGGCACCAGTACCGCCGCACGGCGTCCGCTGATGGCACTTTTCGGCGCATGCAGCGGCGGTTGCAGGACAAAGTGGCTGAGGAACTGCTCAAGGGTTAAATTCATTTCAGGTCCCATCACGCAGGCTGGGCAAAATACGGTTCACCTTATGGAAGGTTTCCTGATATTCGGCATCAAGGTCGCTATCTGCCACTAATCCGCCACCGGCGGCGCAGTAAAGCTGGTGGTTTTCCGCAATCAGCGTGCGAATGGTGATGCTGGTATCCATACGGCCACACAGGCTGATGTAGCCGATGCTGCCACACCACGCATTGCGGCGATGCGGCTCTAACTCTTCGATGATCTCCATCGCGCGGATCTTCGGTGCGCCGGTGATAGAACCGCCGGGGAAGCAAGCACGCAGCAGATCGGTTGCGCTCAGCGCCTCAGGCAAACGTGCACGCACGGTGCTGACCAGATGATGCACCGCCGGGAAAGGTTCAACCACGAACAGTTCCGGTACGCTGACGCTGCCGGGCACGGCCACGCGGCCAATATCATTGCGCAGCAGATCGACAATCATCAGGTTCTCAGCGCGATCTTTCTGCGAGTTGGCGAGCTTCTCTGCCTGCAAACGGTCGGCCTCAGAATCAGCAAGACGCGGCAAAGTACCTTTAATCGGACGCGTTTCAATTTCCTGCTGCTGTAGAGAGAGGAAGCGCTCAGGCGATAAACTCAGCAGGGCGCTGTCTGGCAAACGCAGGAAGGCGCTGAACGGCGCGAGATTCGCCTGCGTAAGACGCAAAAATGCCTGCCACTCATCACCGCGATAGCCCGCCTGAAAACGCTGTGCCAGATTCACCTGATAACAATCACCGGCTTGAATATAGGCCTGCACCGCGTGGAACCGCTGCGCATACTGGTCATAACTGAGGTTGGATTGCCACTCGCTGGTCAAGGCGAAAGGCTCGGCAGGCGGCGCGGTTTGTGCTTGCAGCCAGTGCCAGCGCTGCTCTGCATCGGCGAGCGAAACCAGCGTCAGTTGTTGCAGATGGTGATCGGCGATCAGCGCCCAGTCATAAATGCCTACCGCCATATCCGGCGTGGTGAGATCCTGCAGCGCGCGCTGCGGCAGGTCTTCAAAGCGTCGTCCTAAATCGTAACCGAACAGGCCGAGGGCGCCGCCCTGAAACGGTAACCCGGCATCAAAAGCCGGCGTGACACCCAGCGCGGCACACTGCTGTTGCACCAGCAGCAGCGGATCGGCGGCGGAGTGAATGACGTCATCACCGCAGATAATTTCAGTGCTGGCACCGCGTGTGGTCAGCGTCGCGCGCGGATCGGCGGTGAGGATATCAAAGCGATTATCCGCATGATCGGCCTGGCCGGAGGTCAGCAACATCGCCCAGCGTTGGTGGGCTAGCGGAGCAAAAAGGTGTAACAGCGTTTCGGGCGTATACTTCAGAACGAGGCTTTTTACCATCATGGGACAAATCACTTCAGCAAGCAGGTCGCTAGCCTGACATATTTTTTTGTTGCTGGCACCCGTTTGTTCCACGTGGTAATAATGCGTCCCCCATGCACCAGGAGTGAATTATGTTTACAGGTCTTCCAGCGTTATCCCATGAGCAACAGCAGCAAGCGGTTGAACGCATCCAGGAATTGATGGCGGGCGGTATGTCGAGCGGACAGGCGATTGCGCAGGTGGCGCAGGAGATTCGTCAAACCTATAAAGGTGAAGCCATTCGGGCGATGTTCGAAGACGACGAGGATGAAGAAGACGACAACGAATAACGCCCGAACGGATTTTACAGCGCGGCGATGATTTTAATTTCGACTTTATACTTCGGGTTCATCAAACCGGCCTGCACGGTGCAACGCACCGGCGCATTGCCTGGCGAAACCCACGCATCCCAGGCGCGATTCATCGCCGGAAAATCGCTTTTCTCCACCAGAAAAATGGTGGCGTCGAGGATCTTGCTCTTATCCGATCCCACGCGCGTCAGAATGGCGTCAATCACCGCCAACGCATTGGCGGTTTGCGCTTCCGCATCTTCATCCAGGTTTTCCGGTACGCTGGTGTAATAGACGGTTTGGTTATGCACCACGGCTTCCGACATGCGGTGCTCTGGATCAATACGCGTAATGGTCATGCTGTTCTCCTTTAATTTTGCTGCGCTAGCCTGCCATATCCCAGGGGCGCATGTCATCTGTTGTGGTTGCCCGCCGGGAATCCTGACATAATTACAGTGGTTTTAATTTTTGATGTGAGGAAGTGTGGCAGACGATTTTGCAGCTGATGGCGCACTGGCGCAGGCAATTCCGGGCTTTAAACCGCGTGAAGCACAGCGCCAAATGGCCAAAGCGGTAACCGAGGCGGTGAAAACAGGCGGCGAGCTGGTAGTAGAAGCGGGCACCGGAACCGGTAAAACCTATGCCTATCTGGCGCCGGCATTGCGGGCAAAGAAAAAAGTCATTGTTTCCACCGGATCCAAAGCGTTGCAGGATCAGCTCTATAATCGCGATCTGCCTACCATCGCGCGTGCCCTTAAGTTCAGCGGCAAAACTGCGCTGCTTAAAGGACGCTCCAACTATTTATGCCTCGAACGTCTTGAGCAGCAGAATCAAACCGGCGGCGATCTCAGCGTTCAGGCGCTGGGCGATTTGATCAGCGTGCGCGGCTGGTCGTCAGAAACCACCGATGGCGACGTCAGCAACTGCAACGGCGTGGCCGAAGACAGCCCGATCTGGCCGTTTGTCACCAGCACCAACGATAACTGCCTCGGCAGCGATTGCCCGCTGTATAAAGATTGCTTCGTGGTCAAAGCGCGCAAAAAAGCCATGGACGCCGATGTGGTGGTGGTGAACCATCATCTGTTTCTTGCCGATCTGGTGGTGAAAGAGGGCGGCTTTGGCGAACTGATTCCGGAGGCCGATGTGATGATCTTCGATGAAGCGCATCAGCTCCCCGATATCGCCAGCCAGTATTTCGGTCAGCAGCTGTCGAGCCGTCAACTGCAGGACCTCGCCAAAGACATCATCATCGCCTATCGCACCGAAGTGCGGGATGTGCAGCAGCTACAGAAATCTGCCGATCGTCTGGCGCAGTGCGCGCAGGATTTTCGTTTGACGCTCGGCGAACCGGGTTTTCGCGGCAACCTGCGCGATCTGCTGAGCGATAACAACATCATGCGCATGTTTACCTTGCTGGATGATGCGCTCGAACTCTGTTACGACGTGATCAAACTGTCGCTGGGGCGCTCTGCGCTGCTGGACGCCGCCTTTGAGCGCGCGGCGTTGTATCGCACGCGCCTGAAACGGCTGCGCGCCATTGACGAGCCCGGCTTCAGCTATTGGTATGAGTGCAACAGCCGCCATTTCACGCTGGCGCTGACGCCGCTGTCGGTGGCGGAACGCTTCAGGGAAGTGATGGATAACCGCAAAGCTGCGTGGATTTTCACGTCAGCCACGCTGGCGGTGAATGAGCAGATGAGCCATTTCTCCAGCCGCCTTGGCGTGGATAACGCTACTACGATGATCCTCGATAGCCCGTTCGATTACACCCAGCAAGCGCTGTTGTGCGTGCCGCGCAACATGCCGGAACCCAATCATCCCGGCGGCGCGCGCCAGCTGGCGCGCATGATGAAGCCGCTGATTGATGCCAACAAAGGCCGCTGCTTCTTCCTCTGCACCTCGCACAAGATGATGCGCGAGTTAGCCATCGAATTCCGTGCTTCCATGACGTTGCCGGTATTGCTGCAAGGTGAAACCAGTAAAGGACAGCTGCTAAAGCAGTTCCTGGAAGCCGGTAACGCGCTGTTGGTCGCCACCAGCAGCTTCTGGGAAGGTGTCGATGTACGCGGCGATGCGCTGTCGCTGGTGATCATCGACAAGCTGCCATTTACCTCGCCGGAAGATCCGCTGCTCAAAGCCCGCATGGAAGATTGCCGCCTGCGCGGCGGCGATCCCTTCAATGATGTGCAATTGCCCGATGCGGTAATCACCCTGAAACAAGGCGTGGGGCGTTTGATTCGTGATACCGAAGATCGCGGCGTACTGGTGATTTGCGATCAGCGCCTGGTTTCTCGCCCCTACGGCGGCCTGTTCCTGAACAGTTTGCCACCCACGCCGCGCACCCGCGATATTGCGCGCGCCATCGAATTTGTCCGTCAGCCAGTGGATCACTAATTGTGCCAGGCTGTGATAAGATGCGCGCCATTTTGACTCTCTGAGGTTGTTATGTCCGCCCGAATTTTAGCCCTGGACACGGCGACAGAAGCCTGTTCTGCCGCGCTGCAAAATCTGCAGCAGATTGATGCCCGCTTTGAAATCGCCCCGCGCGATCACACCCAACGTATTCTGCCGCTGGTTCAGGAGCTGTTGCAGGCGCAGCAGCTGGAGCTGACCGCGCTTGACGTGCTGGCGTTTGGCCGTGGACCGGGCAGTTTTACCGGTGTGCGTATCGGCATTGGCATTGCTCAAGGGCTGGCGCTTGGCGCGAATCTGCCGATGATTGGCGTCTCCTCGTTAGCGACCATGGCGCAGGGCGCGTGGCGTTTGACCGGCGCGACGCGCGTGCTGGCCGCAATCGACGCGCGCATGGGCGAACTCTATTGGGCTGAATATCAGCGCGACGAAAACGGTGAATGGCAGGGCGCGGAAACCGAAGCGGTGATCAAACCCGACGTGGCGCAGCAACGTATTGCCGCATTAGGTGGCGAATGGACGGCTGTTGGCACCGGCTGGCAAGCCTATCCGCATCTGCTCACCTCGCCAGGCGCGCAGCTTATCGCCTCAGAGGTATTGTTACCCGCAGCAGAAGATATGCTGCCGCTGGCGCTCAGCGCCTGGCAGCGTGATGAAGCAGTTGCGGTGGAGAATGCCGAGCCGGTTTATCTGCGCAATGAAGTGGCATGGAAAAAGTTGCCGGGACGCTAGGCCGCGCGCAACTTATCTTCGCGTGCTCAGTCTAATCAGAGAAATAACAGGAGAAGTGCTATGCCAATAAGTCGTAAAGGGATGTCTGGCGCTCTGTTAGCCTGCGCAATGCTGCTCAGCGGCTGTGTTTCGGTGCCAGATTCAATTAAAGGAAGTTCTGAGCTTCCACAGCAAGATTTACTGCGCGTGATGAACGCGCCGCAACTGTTTGTCGGTCAGGAATCACGCTTCGGCGGGAAAGTGGTGAAGGTCACCAATCTTAACGGCTTAACGCGCGTGGAAATTGCGACCCAGCCGCTGGATGAGAGCGCGCGTCCGCGTTTAGGCTCAGCTTCGGTTGGCCGCATCTTTGCTGACATCCGCGGCTTTGTCGATCCGGTCGATTTGAATAACCAATACATCACGGTGCTGGGCAACATCAAAGGCACCGAGAAAGGCGATATCGGTAAGGCCAGCTACAACTTTGTGGTGATCGATGTGCGCGGCTATCAGCGCTGGCATCTGACGCAACAGGTGATGACGCCGCCGCAGCCGATTGATCCCTACATCTGGTATGGCCCAACGCGCCATCGTCCGGGATATTGGGGACCCAATCCGTATTGGGGTATGAACCTTGGCCAACCGGCGCAGGTACAAACTATCCTCACCGAATAAGCTATTAATGGTGTTATTTACGGCCCGGTCGCGGTGCGTGCGAACGGGCCTTTTTATTGGGCGCGCAACCGATGCGCGAAATTTAGTGATGCGCTTCGCAACCTGAAAATGCCGAAACAGGCAAACTGGTACAATCAGTTAAAATATTGTTAACAACATTGATTGTCGAGGCGGAGATGGCTACGCAACAGGATTATCGGGGTGATTCTTTGAATAAGGTTTGGCTCAAACGCTATCCGGCAGATGTCCCTGCGGAAATTAATGCGGATCGTTACGCTTCTCTGGTCGATCTTTTCGAGCACGCAACAGAGCAATACGCCGATCAGGTGGCTTTCATCAATATGGGCCAGCCGATGACCTATCGGCAGCTGGAAAAGCAAAGCCGCGCCTTTGCCGCCTGGCTGCAGCAAGGTTTGGGCTTAAAGCAGGGCGATCGCGTGGCGCTAATGATGCCCAATCTGCTGCAATATCCCGTCGCGCTGTTTGGCGTACTGCGCGCTGGCATGGTGGTGGTCAACGTCAATCCGCTCTATACGCCGCGTGAACTCAAGCATCAGCTCGTTGATAGCGGCGCCAGCGCCATAGTGATCGTCTCGAACTTTGCCCACACGCTGGAAAAAGTGGTGGCCGAAACGCCGATCAAACATGTGATGTTAACGCGTATGGGCGATCAGCTGGCGCCGGTGAAAGCCACGCTGGTGAACTTCGTCGTTAAATACGTGAAAAAGCTGGTGCCAAAATACCATCTGCCGGGCGCGGTCCCGTTCCGCAGCGCCTTGTCGCAGGGCGAACAGATGACCTATCAACGCCCAACCGTGACCAATGACGATCTCGCTTTCCTGCAATACACCGGCGGTACCACCGGCGTGGCCAAAGGCGCGATGCTGACGCACCGCAATATGCAGGCTAATCTGGAACAGACTAAAGCTACTTACGGCAAGCTGCTGCGTCCGGGCAAAGAGCAAGTGGTGACCGCGCTGCCGCTCTATCACATCTTCGCGCTGACGGTGAACGGGCTGTTGTTCCTTGACCTTGGCGGCACCAACCTGCTGATCACTAATCCGCGCGATATTCCCGGCTTTGTTAAAGAGCTCAGCAAGTTCCCGTTTACCGCCATTACCGGCGTGAACACCTTGTTCAATGCGCTGCTGAATGATGCCAATTTCAATAAGCTCGATTTCTCTACGCTGCGCCTGTCAGCCGGCGGCGGCATGGCGGTGCAAAAAGCGGTTGCCGAGCGCTGGGAAAAACTCACCGGACACTATCTGCTGGAAGGTTACGGCCTGACCGAGTGTTCGCCGCTGGTGTCAGTGAATCCGTATGACATTACCTGTCATACCGGCAGCATCGGTTTGCCAGTGCCGTCCACCGATGTGCGCATCGTCGATGATGAAGACAAGGATGTGGCGCCAGGTGAAGCGGGCGAGCTGTGTATTCGCGGTCCGCAGGTGATGACCGGCTACTGGCAGCGCGCCGACGCTACCGATGAAGTGCTGAAAAATGGCTGGCTGCATACTGGTGATATTGTTACCGTTGATAGCGAAGGCTTTATTCGCATCGTCGATCGTAAGAAAGACATGATTCTGGTGTCAGGCTTTAACGTGTATCCTAACGAGATCGAAGATGTGCTGATGCAGCATGAGAAAGTGCGTGAAGCCGCGGCGATTGGCGTTCCCAGCGATCTGTCGGGCGAAGCGGTAAAAGTGTGCATCGTGAAGAAAGATCCTTCACTGACGAAAGAAGAAGTGCTGGATCATTGCCGTCGCCAGCTCACCGGCTACAAAGTGCCGAAGATTATCGAGTTTCGTGACGAGTTGCCGAAGACCAACGTCGGCAAAATTTTGCGCCGCGAATTGCGTGATGAGGCGAAGCGAGAAGGGCAGTAACGCGCCATTCTCCTCAGGTTAACGCCGGCACAGTCCGGCGTTTTTATTGCTTTTAACATGGAGCGCTGCGCGTAGTTTGCCGCAGCGAGAAAGACAACGTGAATTACACCCTGATCGACCAAAATGACCAACTGGCCGCCGTGTGCGAGAAAGCACGCCAGCACGCCGCCGTGGCGCTGGATACTGAATTCGTGCGCACCCGCACCTACTATCCGCAGCTCGGCCTGATTCAGCTGTTTGATGGCGACCAGCTGATCCTGATCGATCCGCTTAATATCAGTGACTGGACGCCGTTTGTGGCGCTGTTGCAGGACAAGCAGGTCACCAAATTCCTGCACGCCGGTGGCGAAGATCTGGAAGTGTTCCTGCATCGCTTTAAATGCCTGCCCGACCCAATGATTGATACGCAAATTCTGGCGGCGTTTACCGGCCAGGCGCTGTCGTGGGGCTTTGCCTCAATGGTGATGCATTTCAACCAGATCGAGCTGGATAAAAGTGAATCGCGTACCGATTGGCTGGCGCGTCCGTTAACCGAACGTCAATGTGAATATGCCGCTGCCGATGTCGCCTATCTGCTGCCGATTGCCCATCAGCTGGTGGCGCAAACTGAAGAAGCCGGCAACATGGCGGCGGCGTTAAGCGAATGCAATATGCTGTGTCAGCGCCGCCTGGATGTGCTGCAACCGGAAGAAGCCTGGCGCGACATCACCAATGCGTGGCAGCTACGTCCGCGTCAGCTGGCGGCGTTGCAGCACCTGGCCGCGTGGCGTTTAAACCTCGCGCGTCAGAAAGATATGGCGGTGAACTTCGTGGTGCGCGAAGAGAATCTGTGGAAAGTGGCGCGCTTTATGCCGGGCAGCCTTGGCGAGCTGGATCATTTAGGGCTGAACGGCCACGAAATCCGCTTCCACGGTAAAGCGATGGTGGCGCTGGTGGCTGAAGCGCAGGCGCAGGATGAAGCGACTTTGCCACAGCCGCTGCCCAATCTGATCGATCATCCGCACTACAAACAGGCGTTCAAAGCCATTAAAGCGCTGGTGCAACAGGTGAGTGAAGAGAGTGGTTTCAGCCAGGAACTGCTGGCATCACGTCGGCAGATTAATCAGGTGCTGAGCGTGCATTGGGGATTGAAAAACGCGTCGCGCACACCTGAGTTACAGACAGGCTGGCGGGGCGACTTGCTGAAAGCAGGTATCGACGAGATTCTGCAGGCACTTTAATGCGAGCATTTTCCCCTGCGCAACACCGCAGGGGAAAATCAGGAAACCGCTTTAATCATTTAGGAACGTCTTCCGGCTCCGGCAGTGTCACGTTGAGCTCGAGGATCGAGATATCATCCCCTTTCTGATCCAGCTGAACGGTCACCATATCCGGGTCAATTTTTACGTATTTACAGATCACTTCCAAAATATCGCGCTTCAGCTGCGGCAGATAGTGGGGCTCACTGTCGCCCCTTCTGCGTTCGGCTACGATAATCTGCAGCCTTTCCTTGGCTATATTGGCTGTGTTCTTCTTACGGGATAAAAAGAAATCAAGTAATGCCATTGGTTATCCCCCGAACAGGCGTTTAAGGAAACCCTTCTTCTCTTCTTCGATAAAGCGGAAGGGGCGTTCTTCGCCAAGCAGGCGATCTACGGTATCAGCATAGGCTTTACCGGCGTCAGCGTTTGCGTCGAGGATCACCGGCTCACCCTGGTTAGAGGCGCGCAGGACAGATTGATCTTCCGGGATAACGCCAACCAGAGGAATGCGCAGAATTTCCAGCACATCTTCCATGCTCAGCATATCGCCACGGGTTACGCGGCCAGGATTATAACGGGTCAGCAGCAGATGCTCTTTCACCGGATCCTGGCTGTTCTCTGCACGACGGGATTTCGAAGAGATGATGCCGAGAATACGGTCGGAGTCACGTACTGAAGAGACTTCCGGGTTGGTGGTGATGATGGCTTCATCGGCGAAGTACAATGCCATCAGCGCGCCGGTTTCGATACCTGCTGGTGAGTCACAGACGATAAAGTCGAACTCCATCGCCGCCAGATCGTTCAGCACTTTTTCAACGCCTTCACGCGTCAGTGCATCTTTATCGCGCGTCTGTGAAGCTGGCAGAATGTAGAGTTGCTCTGTGCGCTTGTCGCGAATCAGCGCTTGATTCAGCGTTGCATCGCCCTGAATGACGTTTACAAAGTCATATACCACGCGGCGTTCACAGCCCATGATCAAATCCAGGTTACGCAGACCGATATCGAAATCGATGACGACGGTTTTTTTGCCTTTCTGCGCTAACCCGGTAGCGATGGCCGCGCTTGACGTGGTCTTGCCAACGCCCCCTTTACCCGATGTAACTACAATAATGCGTGCCATAAATGTTGATTTCCTTAACGAAAGAAAAGGGGCTTAATTAAGTGTCTGAATGGTAAGCGCGCCCTCTATCAGGCTGAGGCGCGCCGCTTTACCAAAGAATTCCGCCGGGATTTGATCGATCATCCAATATTCCCCGGCAATAGAGACCAACTCTGCGGCGAGGTTGGTGCAAAAAATCTGGCTGTCGCGTTGTCCGCCGACGCCGGCTAACGCGCGACCGCGCATCATGCCGTAAATATGGATGTTACCGTCGGCGACCAGTTCGGCACCGGCGCTGACGCTGCTGGTGACGATGAGATCGGCATTGCGCGCATAAATTTGCTGGCCCGAACGCACCGGCGTATTAATGATGCGGGTTTTACTGGCGGCATCCGCCACCACCGCCGGAACAACTGGCGCGGCTTCAGCGACCGGCGCCGCGACTTGTTTGCGGCTCTCTTTACCTTCAGAGAGCACCGGCAAGCCCGCGCGGGCAATCATTTTTTTCAGGGCTTCATCTTTGCATCCGCTGACACCCACGATACGCAGACCGGTCGCCATCACCGCTTGTTGCATTTGTTTCCAGTTAATGTCGCCGGTTAACGCTGATACATTTAGCACCACCGGCGCATTCAGCAAAAAGGCCGGTGCCTGATCGATTTTGTCCTGTAGCGCCTGACGAATCACCTCGGGTTGCGAATGATGCAGATGAACGACTGACAGGGTAAAACTGCTTCCCTTGAATTCGATTGGCGTTTGCGACATCTGTGCTGACTCAGTCCTGTTTTACGACCCTTAAATGTACGCCGATAAAATCGGCAATAACATCAAACGGTCAATATTCGAAGTTCTGCAAGCATGTTATAGTTACTGCTATATTCAGGCAAGTGACGCCATCGGTTAATTCGAGTAAAAAATATGTTTTGTGTGATCTACAGAAGCCCGCAACGTGAACAGACTTATCTGTATGTTGAAAAAAAAGACGATTTCTCACGGGTGCCGGAAGAACTGCTGCGTGGCTTCGGCAAACCCCAGCTGGCCATGGTGCTGTCACTGGATAAGCGTGACAAGCTGGCTAACGCGGATATCAATAAAGTTAAGCAAGGTTTAAGCGACCACGGCTTTTATTTGCAAATTCCACCGCCGGTTGAAAGTCTGCTCAACATTCATCTCGATCAGGGTAAAAAAGATTAATTCAGATTCCTCTGTAAATATATCCTGTAGAAATAATCAGTGCTATTTGCGTTAATTAACTGCCCGCTTTAACCCTTTATTGCGGGCAATTATCCCGGCGTTTAGCTGATTTTGTTGTATACGATTAATGACTTTTGACAATTTCCGCCACGCCTGCCGCCATAAACCCGCTAATATATTCCACCTCAGCGTGCCGCGTTCCGGCACTGAACCAGACTTCATCGCCAGATGCACTGGCGGCAAACACAACCAAAGCAGGGGAATAGCATGTATCAGCATCTTAACTGGCAGGGCGCTCTGTTGGATTATCCGGTCAGCAAAGTGGTTTGCGTCGGCAGCAACTATGCAAAGCACATAAAGGAAATGGGAAGTGCCACGCCAACCGAACCGGTAGTGTTTATCAAACCGGAAACCGCGGTGTGCGATCTGCGCCAGCCGCTGTCAATCCCGGCAAATTTTGGTGAAGTGCATCATGAAGTGGAGCTGGCGGTGTTGATTGGCTCGACGCTGAAGCAGGCGAGCGAAGAGCATGTGGCGAAGGCGATTGCCGGTTATGGCGTCGCGCTGGATTTGACCTTACGTGACGTGCAGGCCGGGTTGAAGAAAGCGGGCCAACCGTGGGAAAAATCCAAAGGTTTCGATAACTCGTGTCCGCTGTCAGGTTTTATTCCGGTTGCCGAGTTCAGCGGCGATCCCCAGAACACCGAACTGAAGCTGATGGTTAACGGCGAAGTGCGTCAGCACGGGACGACCGCCGATATGATCCACAAAATTCTGCCGCTGATTGCCTATATGAGCCAGTATTTCACCCTGCGCGCGGGCGATGTGGTGCTGACCGGTACGCCTGAAGGCGTTGGCCCGATGCGTTCTGGCGACAAGCTGGAAGTATCGCTGGCGGGTCACGGTATTTCGACGCGCGTTCTGTAAAACTTGCATCACCGCACCTGAACCTTTATAAGGTGCGGTCTCTTTGCTAACCCGGACCGCCATCATGACTGAACAACCTTTCTGGCAGACTAAACGCCTTGACCAAATGAACGACGCAGAGTGGGAATCCCTGTGCGACGGCTGCGGCCAATGTTGCTTGAATAAGTTGCAGGATGCGGATACCGACGAAATCTACTTCACCAACGTGGCCTGCAATCAGCTGAATATCAAAACCTGCCAATGCCGTAACTACGAGCATCGTTTTGAGTTAGAAGAGAATTGCATCAAGCTGACGCGTGAAAATCTCACCAGCTTTGAATGGCTGCCGCGTACCTGCGCCTATCGCGTGTTAGGGGAAGGCAAAACCTTGCCGGCCTGGCATCCGCTGATCGCCGGTTCTAAAAAGGCGATGCATGCGCAGCGCATTTCAGTGCGTTTTATTGCGGTGCGTGAGAGTGAAGTGCGGGATTGGGAAGAGCATATAATCGATCGACCGGATCGCAAC
Organism: Pantoea sp. y20; assembly: GCF_054903455.1. Lineage (NCBI taxonomy): Bacteria > Pseudomonadati > Pseudomonadota > Gammaproteobacteria > Enterobacterales > Erwiniaceae > Pantoea > Pantoea sp. y20. Next base: position 2,326,661 of record NZ_CM142816.1, on the reverse strand, counting down.
GGTTAAACATAAAACAGGCAGCCAGGGCTGCCTGTTTTTTTGTGTTTAACGTCCGAACAGATCGCGGCGTTTCGGTTTGAACGGTTGTGCAATCAACACCAGCAGCGCCACCAGCAGATAAGCGCCGAATATCACGATCATCCACTGCGGCATGCTCCAGGTCAGGAAAGTCCAGCCGCGCTCGGCGCAGTCACCGCTGGCCACAAACACCGAGGGCAACCATGTATCCAGTGGCAACCAGGTTGGGAAACGTGCGGCAAAGTCGCAGGTGACAAACGGATTGGGATGCAGCTGAATCATGGTGTGATCGTAAGAGAGACGAGTGCCTTCAATCGCGCTATAAATCCAGATGAGGATCGCCGCCCAGCGCAGCGGGGTTTTCGGTGCAATCGCACCCACGATGCCCGCGCCCATCACGCCAAACAGCGCGCAACGCTCATAAATACACATTACGCAGGGTTGCAGCCCCATGACGTGCTGAAAATACAACGCCGTCAATTCAAACGCTAGCGCCGTCAGGGCCAGCAGAAGCCAGGCACCGCGTCCACGCGAGCATTGATTCAAATATCGCAACATATTGCTTTTCCTGTAACCGTTAATGTTTCGCAGTGTAAACCAAAAGCGCAACCGTGCCAGCCAGGTAAAGGGAAAAAATCATGTACAAAAATGACTTAAGTCGCGTTGAGGCCAAAAAAGATCCGGCCATGCGCTTCATCCGATAAGTGCAAGCCACAGGAGCAGCGCAAACGTGTGCTTGCCAGCGTTTTTTCATCTGAATTCACGGCTGAATTTTGCGCCAGCGCGCGCTTTTAATCGGTTGGCAGGCTATTTCCGCTATAGCCGCTCTGGTATGATGAGTCGCATTACGATAAAGAAAGCAACGAGAAATAAATGCTATGGTGATTAAGGCGCAGAGCCCCGCGGGATTTGCGGAAGAGTATATTATTGAAAGCATCTGGAACAGTCGTTTTCCGCCGGGATCCATTCTACCTGCCGAACGTGAGCTTTCTGAACTGATTGGTGTGACCCGCACCACGTTGCGTGAAGTCTTGCAGCGTCTGGCGCGCGATGGCTGGTTGACCATTCAACATGGTAAACCGACGCGCGTAAACGATTTTTGGGAAACCTCCGGTTTAAACATCCTCGAAACCCTGGCCCGACTCGATCACGATAGCGTCCCCCAGTTGATTGATAATCTGCTGTCGGTGCGGACTAACATCTCTTCGATTTTTATCAGCCGTGCGCTGCGTCATCATCCTGATAAAGCGCGCGAAGTGCTGGAAAATGCACTGATCGAGGAAGACAAAGCCGAAGCCTATACCGAGCTGGATTATCGCGTGTTCCGCGGCCTGGCGTTTGCATCAGGTAACCCGATTTATGGTCTGATTTTGAATGGCCTGAAAGGGTTGTATACCCGCGTGGGTCGTCACTACTTCTCCAGTCTGGAAGCGCGTGAACTGGCGCGAAACTTCTATCGCCAGCTGGCTGACCTGTGCGTGGCTAATCCTTCGCAGGAGCAGATTGTCGATAGCGTGCGTGAATACGGACGCCGCAGCGGTGAGATTTGGCACAAGATGCAGAAAAGCATGCCGGACGATTTAGCCAGCAAGCGATAAAAGAAAAACCGGACTTCGACAGTCCGGTTTTTTTTGCCTTATAACGTTGGGCCGCGCGTGGGCGAACGATCCAGCAACTCGACGCTGCCGTCTTCATTCTGCTGTTCCAGAATCACATCAAAGCCCCATAAACGGTGGACATGCTTCAACACTTCTTTGCGGCTCTTATCGAGCGGCGCACGCTGTTGCGGCACATAACGCAGCGTCAGTGAGCGATCGCCACGCAAATCCACGTTGTAGACCTGAATGTTAGGTTCCAGATTGCTCAGATTGTACTGCGCCGACAGCTGCTGACGAATGGCGCGGTAACCCGCTTCATCATGGATCGCCGCAATTTCGAGGAAATTGTTGCGGTCATCATCCATCACCGTGAACAAGCGGAAATCACGCATCACTTTTGGTGACAAGAACTGGCTGATAAAGCTTTCGTCCTTGAATTCACGCATGGCGAAATGCAGGGTTTTCAGCCAGTCGGAACCGGCAATGTCCGGGAACCAGTAGCGATCTTCTTCGGTCGGTGTCTGACAGATGCGTTTAATGTCCTGGAACATCGCGAAGCCCAGCGCATACGGGTTGATGCCGTTATACCACTGGCTGTTATACGGTGGCTGATACACCACGTTGGTATGGCTGTGCAGGAACTCCATCATAAAGCGTTCCGACACTTTGCCTTCGTCATACAGATGATTAAGGATGGTGTAGTGCCAGAAAGTGGCCCAGCCTTCGTTCATCACCTGCGTCTGTTTCTGCGGATAAAAATACTGGCTAACTTTGCGAACAATGCGCAGCACTTCACGTTGCCAGGATTCCAGCAGCGGCGCATTTTTTTCCATAAAATAGAGCAGGTTTTCCTGCGGTTCAGAAGGGTAGCGCGATGCCTCAACGTGCACCGACTCTTTCTCTTTACGCGGCAGGGTGCGCCACAGCGTATTCACCTGACTCTGCAAATACTCTTCGCGGCTCTGCTGGCGCGCCTTCTCTTCCTGCAGCGAAATTTTCTGCGGACGCTTATAGCGATCCACACCGTAGTTCATCAACGCATGGCAGGAATCGAGCAGCCGCTCAACTTCCTCCACGCCATAGCGCTCTTCGCAGTCGGTAATGTAATTTCGCGCAAACAGCAGGTAATCCACAATCGAACTGGCATCGGTCCAGCTGCGGAACAGATAGTTATTTTTAAAGAAAGAGTTGTGACCGTAACAGGCGTGCGCCATTACCAGCGCCTGCATGGTCATGGTGTTCTCTTCCATCAAATAGGCGATACACGGATTGGAGTTGATGACGATCTCATACGCCAGGCCTTGCTGACCATGCTTGTAGCGCTGTTCCGTTTCGATGAATTTCTTGCCGAACGACCAGTGCGCATAGTTGATCGGCATACCCACGCTGGAGTAGGCATCCATCATCTGCTCGGAGGTGATCACTTCAATTTGGTGCGGATAAGTTTCCAGTCCGTAACTTTTGGCTACGCGGTCAATTTCCGCCAGATAATCATCCAGCAGTTCGAAGGTCCAGTCGGGACCATCACTGAGTCGTTTACTGTTGCGGGTTGGCTCGTCAAAGATTGTCGTCATAGCGCACCTCTGTTTTGCAAGCGGCAGGAGTTACCTGTCACGATCGTTTAAGGCCTCATCCTGAGTAAAGATGGCCCAAAAAACTGAGCGAACACTTCAATGATAGTCCACTGTCGCCTATCCGAAACTGAATCTCAATCGAATTCTTTTGGCAGAAAATCATTCAAAAAGCGTTAGTTAAGCTGATACTGATGACAAGTGTTGGTTAGGTTTCATTTTGCAGAATAATGCTCTGTTTATAAGTGGATTGTATGACTGCGGCGCTTTCTCCTGAAAAAAGTCAAAACCGCTGCCCTCCGCATAATAAATTGCTAATTAAGGGATTTAAGGCATAAAAAATCCTGATTTTGCCGCTGTTGCATGATTTCAGTGTGCAGTCAGGTAAAAAACATGTGAAATAAGTCGGTCGAATGTAAGATTTCAATAGCGGTCGGGTTATGCTGTGTTGGGCTGGGTTAATAGTTAATTATTCTTTTGCTGCGACGAGGGGCTTATGCGCGTAGTGATTCTTGGTAGTGGTGTGGTTGGGGTAGCGAGCGCATGGTATCTGGCGCAGGCCGGACATGAGGTCACGGTTATCGATCGTCAACCTGCCGCCGCGCTGGAGACCAGCGCCGGTAATGCGGGACAGATTTCACCGGGCTATGCTGCGCCCTGGGCGGCGCCGGGCGTTCCGCTGAAAGCGGTCAAATGGATGTTCCAGCGTCACGCGCCGCTGGCGGTACGTCTTGATGGCAGCAAATTCCAGCTGGAATGGATGTGGAATATGCTGCGAAACTGCGACATGCAGCACTATCAAGAGAATAAGAGCCGCATGGTGCGCATCGCGGAGTACAGCCGCGACTGCCTGAAAACGCTGCGCGCCAGCACCGGCATTGCCTATGAAGGTCGGCAGGGCGGCACGCTGCAGCTGTTCCGCACTCAGCAACAGTTCGAAAGTGCCAGCAAAGATATCGCCGTGCTGCGCGATGCGGGCGTGCCCTATGAGCTGCTGGAAGCGCATCAGCTCAAAAATGTCGAACCTGCGCTGGCGGCCACGGCGCATAAACTCACCGGCGGTTTGCGTCTCCCTAACGACGAAACCGGCGACTGCCAACTGTTCACCCAACGTCTGGCTGCGATGGCAGCGGCGGCGGGCGTAACCTTCCGCTACAACACCTCGGTTGATCAGTTGTTGCGTGAGGGCAATCGCATTTATGGCGTGAAGTGTGGCGATGAAGTGATCAAAGCCGATGCTTACGTGGTGGCATTCGGTTCCTATTCAACCGCGCTGCTGAAAGACATTCTCGCCATCCCGGTTTACCCGTTGAAAGGCTATTCGCTGACGATTCCAATCAAGAATGCCGACGCCGCACCGGTTTCCACCATCCTCGATGAAACTTACAAAGTGGCGGTGACGCGCTTTGACGATCGCATTCGCGTGGGCGGTATGGCAGAAATTGTTGGTTTTAACACCAAACTGTTGCCAGCACGACGTGAAACGCTGGAGATGGTGGTCCGCGATCTCTATCCTGAAGGCGGATTTGTCGAACAGGCCACGTTCTGGACCGGACTGCGTCCAATGACGCCAGACGGTACGCCGATTGTCGGGCGCACGCCGCTCTCCAATCTCTATCTCAATACCGGTCACGGTACGCTGGGATGGACGATGGCTTGTGGTTCCGGTCAGCTTCTGGCTGATTTAATTTCTGGTCAGAAACCGGCGATTGCCGCAGATGATTTGTCAGTGCTGCGCTACCTGCCAGGTTTTGAGCCACATTCTTCGCCACTGCGTAACGCCAGCGCGGCGCGCTGAGACCTCAGGGAGAGTAAAAGCATGTCACGTCCAACCGGTGCCACCATCAATCAACAGGCACTGCGTCATAATCTGGCCGTTGTTCGCCGGGCGGCCCCGCAATCACGCGTCTGGTCGGTGATAAAAGCCAATGCGTATGGTCACGGTGTGGCTCGCGTGTGGCAAAGCCTGGCAGAAACCGATGGTTTCGCGCTGCTGAATATGGAAGAGGCGATCCTGCTGCGTGAGCAGGGCTGGAAAAAACCGATCCTGCTGCTGGAAGGTTTCTTTCATGCCGAGGATTTAGCGCTAATCGATCGTTACCGCCTCACCACCAGCGTGCACAGCAACTGGCAGATTCAGGCGCTGGCAAAAGCGCAGCTGTCGGCACCGGTGGATGTGTACCTCAAAATCAACAGCGGTATGAACCGGCTTGGTTTCCGTCCTGAGCAGGCTCATGCGGCGTGGCAAAAACTGCACGCTCTGCCGAACGTCGGTGCAATGACGTTGATGGCGCACTTCGCTGATGCGGAGAATCCGCAAGGAGTCGTTGAGCCGATGAAGCGCGTCGAACTGGCGGCGGAAGGGCTCAATTGTCCGCGTTCTCTGTCTAACTCTGCGGCTACGCTGTGGCATCCAGAAACCCATTTTGACTGGGTGCGTCCGGGCATCATTCTCTATGGCGCGTCACCGAGCGGCGACTGGCAGGATATCGCCAGCACCGGATTGCAGCCGGTGATGACGCTCACCAGCGAAATCATTGGTGTGCAGCAGCTGAAAGCCGGTGACGGCGTGGGTTACGGTTATCGCTATCACGCCAGCGGCACCCAGCGTATCGGCATCGTCGCCTGTGGTTACGCCGATGGCTATCCACGTCATGCGCCCACCGGCACGCCAGTCAGCGTGGATGGCATACGCACGCAAACGCTGGGCGCCATCTCCATGGACATGATGATGATCGATTTAGAACCTTGCCCGCAGGCCGGCATCGGTTCAAAGGTGGAGCTGTGGGGCAATCAGGTGAAGATCGATGAGGTGGCAAAAGCCGCCGGAACGGTGGGCTACGAGCTGATGTGCGCGCTCGCGCCACGCGTTCCAGTTGAGGTTATTTAAGCGCGGTCACGCCACCGTGCATTTTCTTACTGCAGCGCCAGGCGGTCAGTGCCAGCGCTGCACCCAGCAGCATCATCAATGCCAGTGACGACTTCTCCGCAACGGGCAATGCTACGATTGCCATGCTGCCGCCCGCACCACACGCCATCTGAATAAATCCCTGCAGTGCTGAGGCCACGCCCGCTTGCTGCTGATACGGCTCTAGCGCGTAGCTGGTGGCGGGACCGACCGTGAACGCCAGGCCGGCAACGGAAACCGCCACGGGAATCATGTACAGCGCCCAATGGTTTTGCCACGCCGCCGGTAACAGCGTGGTGCCCATCATCAGAAGAATTGCGCCGATCAACATGGTGGCGAAACCCATCGCCAGGCAGAAAGGACGTCCCGCTTTGCGAATGGTTTTGTTTACGAACGCGCTAACCAGCATGATCCAAAACCCGTTGGCGCCAAAGGCGAAAGAGAATTGCAACGGCGTCAGGCCGCCTTCGGTCATTAGCACGTGTGGCGCCAGCGACACATAGGTCAGCACCATGCCCAGCGCGCCGGCATTGGCAAAGGCAAAGGCGAGAAAGCGCGGTTCACGGGCGATGGCAGCATACTGCGCCAGCGGTAAACCTTTAACACGTAAGGTGTCCGCCGGGCGCGTTTCCGGCAGCCACAGCAGGACGATCAAGCCGATCACCACCGCATAGCCGCACAGGAACCAGAACGGCATCCGCCAGCCGTAGGCTTCGGCGAGGATCCCACCCAGCAGTGGCGCCAGCGCGGGAACGATATTCAGCGCACCATTGAGAAAGCCGTAAGCGCGTGCGGCATCCTCGCCACTGAGACGGTCACGCACGCCGCTGAAGGCCACCACCGCCGTGCAGCACACCGCGCAACCCTGAATGATGCGGGCGAGGAAGAACACCGGCCACAGCGTGCTCGTAGCGGCAATCGCGCTGCCAATGATGTAAAGCGCAAGACCAATTAACGCGAGCGGCTTACGACCAAAATTATCCACCAGCGGACCGGTAATCAATTGGCCAATGCCCATCACCAATAAAAACAGAGGAATCGTGATTTGGATGAGGCTCACCGGGCTGTTAAGACCTTCGGCGATTTGCGGCAATGTCGGGAGGTAAAGATCAATGCCAAGCGGCGCCAGCAGCACCAGGCTAAGAAGTATTAAGGTGAATTTTTGCATTACGAACCGGACGACCTGTTAAACAATCCGGAAGGGTAATGACTCTTAGGGGAAAAAGAAAGGGATAATAAAAGCGATGCCTGCCGAAGTGCACAGACATCGCCTCGAGGGTATTAGTAAGCGCCGTCGCGACGAACCACTACGCCAGCGGTTTTGAACAGAATCGCAATGTCAGTCCATAACGCCCAGTTTTTCACGTACCAGGAATCGAAGTAGACGCGCGTATCGTAGTCGATGTCGTTACGTCCGCTGACCTGCCACAAGCCGGTCATGCCCGGTTTCGCCATCAGGTAGTAATCCACATCACCGGCATAACGCTCCAGCTCTGCTTCAATCACCGGACGCGGACCGACCAGACTCATTTCGCCACGAATCACATTCCACAACTGTGGCAGCTCATCAAGGCTGGTTTTGCGCAGGAAGTTACCAATTTTGGTCACACGCGGATCGTTTTTCAGTTTGAAATCACGGTCCCATTCGGCACGCGCTTCCTCGCTGGTCGCCAGCAAATTTTGCAGCACTTCCTGCGAGTTGGTCACCATTGAGCGGAACTTCAGGCACTTAAACTTCACGCCATCTTGCCCAACGCGTTCATGACCATAAATCGCATTGCCGCCGTCACGTTTCACCATCGCACACAGCAGTCCAAATACCGGTCCGAGGAACAGCAGCAGCATGGATGCCACCACGATATCGAAGGTGCGTTTCAGGAAGCGCGAAGAGCGTTTCGCCAGGTTGTTGCTGACGCGCAAAATCATCACTTCATGGCTGAAGATGAATGACATATCGGTGCCATACAGCGGCACGCCGCGCAACGTTGGGATCACGGAGATTGAACGGCACTTCATTTTGGACAGGAACTTCAGCCATTTATCGCGCACCACTTGCTGCTCAAATTCGGTGGCGACGATAAATTGGGTGTTGTCACGGTCCATGGTTTGCCAGTTGATGTCTTTCCAGGTGATCACCGGAACGCCATTAACCTTCTCATGCTGTTGGTCATCATCCAGCGAGATAAACGCCTGCACGTTATAACCGAGGATCTCCTCGCTCTGCAGCGCCGCATAAGCTTCCATGGCATTTTTACCGGAACCAATGATGATGGTTTCCTTCTGCCACTGACCTGCGCGGTTGATGGCGCGTTTTACCACGGCACGCATCAGCGGCAGCAGCAGCAGAGCGTAAGTCCAGCTAAATACCCAAACCATGCGCGAGAAGTCCCATTTTGAAAAGGCAATCAACGCCAGATCAAGCAGAGAGAAGACGAACAGGGTTTTAATCACTTCTTTCAGTTCAAACCAAAACGGCTTGCGATAAGTGTAGTGACGCATACGCACCCAGAACCAGGCGGTGCAAAGAATAGAAAGGCTAAATTGGGCAATAAACCGGTATTCAATCTGCTGGGGCGGAATAAAGGTATCCAGTTCGCCCCAAATACCTTGAACGGTGGCGGCAGATAAAAACAATGCCAGATTTAATGCAATTAAATCCGAGAAACTAAGTGCGACTTTTGCGATGAGGTTTTTGCGCAGTCCGCTCCACGAGCGGGTTGCATCATTCATTATCAAAGTACTTGCCATAAAACCTGCTCTCTTTTCTTAAGTAAAAGATGGCCTGACCAGAATCAAGTACGCGCTCAGGAGTGGTCCGCTGAAAAATGGAAAGAAGTATTCTTTCAGCGAGATATAAGTCAGTGCTGCCATAAGCGCTGCAAGGAAAGGACCGTTTGAGACGTGATGCACGTCACGAAAAGCTGCAGCAACGTTTAAGAGTATGCAGGAGTTATTTGACAGAGTTAATATGGAAATAGTCTGAAAAGGAAATAAATGACTAAAGAAATAATTGGCTATTTAATTGAAATGTATGGTTAAAAGTTAATTAATCGCGAATATTACGCTTCATTTTAAGACAGCTTTTCGGAATGACCGCCATTCACATCAATGGCGGCGCCAGCCAATCAGGCGGGTTTTTTTAATACCCACAGGTCCTGCTGCTTGTCATAGTGTCCGATTTGCAGATCGACAGCCTCTTCATCAATCCATGCCGGTACACTGGTATCCACATCCCAGCCGTCGAGTTGGTCACTCAGGCCGGGATTGGTATGGCAGGGAATACTGACAGTGTCGCCATTGTCACTATTGAACTCTGCATCAACGATTTCATATTGACCAATCTTCACCACGCGTCCCATTACATTCTCCCGTATTTGCTGGGTTGAATAGTGAGCATAGTCGTTCACACGCAGTTTACGAGCGATAAAGCCTCGGATTAATCCTTGTCTTCGCTGACGCGCACACCGACCTTCACAATCTGGTTATCTTCTTTCTCTGCCACCGTCCAGGTTAACTGCTTCCATTCCACCTGATCGCCAACCACTGGCGTGCTGCCGAGCAAACTCATTATCAGCTGTCCTAGCGACTGCTGATCGTTGGTCTGTTCATCTAACTCCAGGCCGTAAATTTGCGCCACGTCGCGCAGGCGCGCCTCGGCATCCAGAATAAAGTCGCCGAAGAAGCGTTGATCCAGCGATACCGGCGGCGATTGACTAAACATTTTGCCCAAGGCGGGGAGATCGCGCTCACGGCCAATCACACACAGCACATCGCCTTCTTTCAGGCGCGTATTGCCGTTGGGATGCATTAACGCGTTATCGCGGAACAGGGCGGCGATGCGGGTTTCGCGCGGCATCTGCAAATCACGCAGCGCTGCGCCGACGCACCATTTGTCGGCGCTTAGCTGGTAAATAAATTGTTCCCACGGATTCTCCGGATGGATATCCAGCCCAACCCGGCTAATCGGCGAGGCGGTTGGTGGCACCACCACTTTGGCGCGTTTGGCGGCATAGCCCAGCGAAGTGCCTTGCAGCATCAACGACACCAATACTACAAAGAAAGCGATGTTGAAGTAGAGCTTGGCGTTCTCCAGCCCGGCCATCATCGGAAATACGGCGAGGATGATTGGCACTGCGCCACGTAAGCCCACCCAACTGATGAATATACGTTCGCGTCCGGTGAAGCCTTTGAACGGTAACAGACCAACCAGAATCGACAGCGGGCGCGCCACCAGAATCAACCACAGCGACAGAATCATCGCCGGCACCGCGATGTGCCACAAATCGGACGGTGTCACCAGCAAGCCCAGCACAATGAACATGCCGATTTGGCTCAGCCATGCCATGCCGTCAAAGGTTTGCAAAATACCGTGGCGGTTGCGAATCGGGCTGTTGCCCAGCAGGAAGCCGCACAGATACACCGCCAGAATGCCGCTGCCTTCCATCACGGTGGTGAGCGCAAACACGATGATGCCGCCACTCACCGCCAGCAGCGGATATAAACCCTGCGCCAGATTGATCCGGTTAATCAACTGCTGCAGCGCCCAGCCGCCGCCCAGGCCTAATACGATGCCAAGACCAAACTGCTGCACCAGATGCACCACAAACATCCAGCTCAGGCCGGACTGGCCTTGCTGAATCATGTCGATCAGCGTGATGGTGAGAAACACCGCCATCGGATCGTTGCTGCCGGATTCAATTTCCAGCGTAGAGCTGACACGTTCGTTGAGGCCTTTATCACCCAGCAGCGAAAATACGGCGGCGGCATCGGTAGAACCGATAATCGCGCCAATCAGAAAGCCCTGCATCAGATCGAGCTTAAACAGCCAGGCAGCGGCAACGCCGGTTAACCCTGCGGTGATCATCACGCCAACCGTCGCCAGCGATAATGCCGGGCCGAGCGCCACCTTTAGCGAAGACGCTTTGGTGCGCATCCCGCCATCAAGCAAGATGATGGCTAGAGCGAGGTTTGAGACCAGATAGGCGACGGGATAGTTATCAAACGCGATGCCACCGATACCATCAATCCCGGCCAACATGCCGAGAGCGAGGAAGATCACCAGAATCGGAATGCCAAGGCGTGAGGAAAAGGAACTGAGCAAAATACTTGCTGCTACCAGCACGGACCCAATAATGAACAAACTGTAAATCATGCTGGTATTCAACGGCGTTCTCCTGCGGCGGGGCAAAAAAGACAAACTGCGGGCGATTCACACAGACAAGGTGGAAAGATAATGCCTTATCAATAGCTTGTCAGCGCTTAATTGCACATTTTTTCATTCTGTGGGGCCGCATCCCATATACAGCTAAATTTGTATGAAAAAACAACAGGAAATGGCGCGAAGTGAGCGGGGCTGCTGCAAAGAAAAAGCCGGTCAGTGACCGGCTTATAAACTCAGGCGTCTGCAGCCTGTTTGTGGAAAAGTTCTCTAAATACCGGATAGATGTCTTCTGGCTCGCGAATATGTTGGATTGCGAAGTTATCAAACATTGCCTGCAGATGTTCATACTCGCGCCATAAGGTCTGGTGCGCGCGACGCGTGATCTCGATATAGCTGTAATAACGCACAACCGGCAGAATATGTTTGGCTAAGATCTCGTGGCAGAGTGGCGAATCATCGGCCCAGTTATCCCCATCCGACGCTTGCGCCGCATAGATGTTCCACTGTGACGGGTCATAACGCTCTTTAACCACCTCATCCATTAACTTCAGTGCACTGGAAACAATGGTGCCGCCCGTTTCCTGCGAGTAGAAGAACTCCTGTTCGTCGACCTCTTTCGCCTGAGTGTGATGCCGGATGTACACCACGTCGACGTTCTTGTAAGTACGGCTCAGGAACAGATACAGCAGAATGTAGAAACGCTTCGCCATATCTTTGGTAGCTTGATCCATCGAACCAGACACGTCCATCAGGCAGAACATCACGGCCTGGCTGGAAGGTTCTGGTCGCTTCTCGAAGTTTTTGTAGCGCAGGTCAAAGGTATCGATAAACGGCACGCGGTCGATGCGCGCGCGCAACTCAGCGATCTCTTTACGTAAACGCTCCTCTTCCAGTAACTGCGCCGGTTCGCTGGTTTCCACTTCGGCTAGCGTAGCTTCCAGTTCGTTTAACATGCGGCGTTTACCCGCCGTCATCGCCGTACGACGAGCCAGCGAGTTCTGCAGTGAGCGCACCACGCTGATATTAGCCGGCGTACCGTTTGAGGTGTAGCCCGCGCGATGGGTTTTGTACTCGTTTAACTGCCGATGCTGATTCTTGCGCAGGTTCGGCAACGCCAAATCTTCGAACAGAAGATCGAGATATTCATCTTTAGATATCTGGAAGCTGAATTCGTCCTGGCCTTCACCATCCTGACTGGCGTTGCCCTGGCCGCTACCGCCGCTGCCGCCGCCACCTTGCGGACGTTCAATGCGATCGTTTTGCACGAAATGGTCATTCCCAGGATGCACGCGATGACGGCTGCCGCCGCGGCCCTGATGGAAGCTCGGTTCATTAATATCGTCAATTGGAATCGAGACCGATTCGCCGCTCTCGACATCGGTCACCGAACGCTTGTTGATGGCCTCGGAGATCGATTGCTTGATTTGCGACTTATAACGGCGCAGAAAGCGCTGCCGATTGACGGCGCTTTTGTTCTTACCGTTGAGACGCCGATCGATAAAATAGGCCATAAAAATCCCCCAAACTGCATTGCAAGCTTAGGCCGGGAAAACCCGGCCTCCTGTTGCAGCACCGAAGCGCCGCGACGCTTACAGATAACGATTATGAAGATTTACGCACGCGCAGATACCATTCGCACAGCAGGCGTACTTGCTTGCGGGTATAGCCTTTTTCCATCATGCGATCGACAAAATCATCGTGTTTTTTCTGCTCGTCCGTTGAGGTTTTGGTATTGAACGAAATCACCGGCAGCAACTCTTCGGTGTTCGAGAACATTTTCTTCTCGATGACCGTGCGCAGTTTTTCGTAGCTGGTCCAGTTCGGATTGCGTCCGCTATTCTGCGCACGGGCACGCAGCACAAAGTTGACAATCTCGTTACGGAAATCTTTCGGGTTACTGATCCCGGCAGGTTTCTCGATCTTTTCCAGCTCGGCGTTCAGCGATTCGCGGTCAAACAGCTGTCCGGTGTCAGGATCGCGGTACTCTTGATCCTGAATCCAGAAATCAGCGTAGGTGACGTAGCGATCAAAGATGTTTTGACCGTATTCAGAGTAGGACTCCAGATACGCGGTCTGAATCTCTTTACCGATAAACTCGGCGTATTTCGGAATCAGGTAGCCTTTCAGGTGCTCCAGATACTTCTCGGCTTGATCCTGAGGGAACTGCTCGCGCTCAATTTGCTGCTCCAGCACGTAGAACAGATGCACCGGGTTGGCCGCCACTTCAGCATGGTCAAAGTTGAACACGCGCGACAGGATTTTAAACGCGAAGCGGGTTGAAAGACCGTTCATGCCCTCATCAACGCCCGCGTAATCGTGATACTCCTGCCAGGATTTGGCTTTTGGATCGGTATCTTTCAGGCTTTCGCCATCATAGACGCGCATTTTGGAGTAGATGCTGGAGTTTTCCGGCTCTTTCAAACGCGACAGAATCGAGAAGCGGGCCAGGGTTTCCAGCGTGCCCGGCGCGCATGGCGCCGTGGTCAACTCACTGTGATCCAACAGTTTGTTATAGATCTTAATCTCTTCGGAAACGCGTAGGCAATAAGGCACTTTGACGATGTAAACACGGTCGAGGAAGGCCTCATTGTTTTTGTTATTACGGAAGGTGACCCATTCTGATTCGTTAGAGTGCGCCAGAATGATGCCGTTGAACGGCAGGGCAGAGATCCCTTCGGTACCGTTGTAGTTACCTTCCTGCGTGGCGGTCAGCAGTGGATGTAGCACTTTGATCGGTGCTTTAAACATCTCAACGAATTCCATCACGCCCTGGTTCGCGCGGCAAAGGGCACCTGAATAGCCGTATGCGTCAGGATCGTTTTGCGCGTGATTTTCCAGTTTGCGGATATCCACTTTACCAACCAACGCAGAGATATCCTGGTTGTTCTCATCGCCCGGTTCTGTTTTGGCAATCGCTACCTGCTCCAGAATCGACGGCCACACTTTCACCACTTTGAAGCGGGTGATATCGCCGCCAAACTCATGCAGGCGTTTCGCCGCCCAGGGCGACATGATGGTGCCCAGATAACGCCGTGGCACGCCATACTCTTTTTCCAGAATATTGGCGTCTTCCTGCGGGTTAAACAGGCAGAGTGGATGATCGTTTACCGGGCTGCGCTCGCCGTCGGCGCTCAGCACATAGATCGGCACACGCTGCATCAGCGCTTTCAGGCGCTCGGCCAATGAGGATTTACCGCCACCCACCGGGCCCAGTAAGTAAAGGATCTGTTTCTTCTCTTCCAAACCCTGCGCGGCGTGTTTCAGGTAGGAGACGATTTGCTCAATCGCTTCCTCCATACCGTAAAACTCTTCGAAGGCCGGGTAGCGTCCCATGACACGGTTGGAAAAGATTCGGGAAAGGCGAGGCTCTTGCGCAGTGTCAACCATCACCGGCTCACCGATGGCCATTAATAGTCGCTCGGCAGCGTTGGCGTATGCACTGCGATCCTGTTTACAGATGGCGAGGAATTCCTGCAATGAGAACTCTTCGTCCTTGGCAGCTTCATAACGCTGACGATAGTGATCGAATATATTCATAGCGATGCCCGTCCTTTCGTTTTTAGCACAGGTAAAGGAGCGTAATAAAAGTTTGTAGCAGCTCCCGGAAGATATTCTTTATTGAGTACAGCAACCCTTATGCCAACCTGACGTTTTTTTATCGGGATACACAATTCTTATGGTTACTCTGCTCGTACAAAAAAGTCTCGTCTTACATTTAACTGTAGAAGGCATTCAGAAAACCTGCAGCCACTTTTCTCCTTATTCAGCGATATATCAATAACAAAGTCTCATAAGCACTGAGGCAATCAACCTAAGCCGTGAGAGCGATGAAGCCACTGAGAATATTTCGCTATGCTGGTTAGAGAGCATCATTAAACGTTAACCGATAGCAAAAATTTGGTTAGACTCTGCGTGTGATTGTTATATTAATGGACTGAATAAATTGTGAACCAATTCAAACTTAAAGCGCTTACTCTGGCTATTCCTTGTTATTTTGCGGCGTTCGGCACTCATGCAGAACCCTTATCTCTTGGCGCTTCGGTGATTTATGCGCAGTCACCTTATCGGGGCGGACAAGACCGCTATCTGCCGATTCCGGTGATTAATTATGAAGGCGAAAACTTCTGGTTCCGTAGCCTGCAAGGCGGCTATTACCTGTGGAAAGACCCGCAGAATCAGCTGTCGCTGACGGTGCTGGGATCGCCGCAGCAGTACGATCCGAAAGACAACGATTTGGGTGACATGAAAGCGCTGGATAAGCGCCGTATGACGCTGATGGCCGGCGCCAACTATCGCCACGTTGCCGATTGGGGTATCGTGCGCACCGCTCTGCTGGGTGATGTGCTCAATAACAGCAATGGGTTGATCTGGGATCTCACCTATCTATATCGCTTTGATTTCGGCACATTCAGCCTGACGCCGGGCATTGGTGCCATGTGGAACAGCGCCAATCAGAACCGTTATTACTACGGTGTTTCATCCCATGAAAGCGCGCGAACCGGCATCGCTGAGTATCATCCAGACGACAGCTGGTCGCCGTATGTCGAGATGAATGCCAGCTACCAAATCAGCCAAAGCTGGAACGCCAGCTTGTCTGGTCGTTACACGCGCTTCGACAGCGAAATCAAAGACAGCCCGATGGTCGATAAAAGTGGCCAGTTCACACTCTGGACCGGCATCAGTTACAGCTTCTGACGATTAAATAAACGCCTCGTAATGAGGCGTTTCTCTTGCATTGCACCAATTCAGAGCCCCATATCAGCGCAACAGGAGGAGTGATGAAGACTATCCAATTTCACGGTGAATCAGCTTTACCCGCTATTGGCCAGGGAACCTGGTATATGGGTGAGAATGCAGCGCTGCGCAGCCAGGAAGTGGGCGCACTGCAGGCGGGTTTAGATCTTGGACTTAAGGTTATCGACACGGCGGAAATGTATGCGGAAGGCGCTGCCGAAGAGGTGGTCGGCGAAGCGTTACGCGGCCGTCGCGATCAAGCCTGGCTGGTATCGAAGGTGTATCCCTGGAATGCCGGTGAAGTCGATGCTATCGAGGCCTGCGAGCGCAGTCTGCGCCGTCTGCAAACCGGTTACCTCGATCTCTACTTGCTGCACTGGCGCGGCAATGTGCCCTTAGAAGAAACCATTCGCGCGATGGAATCCTTGCAGCAGCAGGGCAAAATCCGCCATTGGGGCGTCTCGAACTTTGACCATGACGATATGCTGGAACTGTGGCAAGAGCCCGGCGGCAAATCCTGTTTAACCAATCAGGTGCTTTACCACTTAGCGTCACGCGGGATCGAGTACGATCTGTTGCCGCAGTGTCAGCAGCGCGAGATGCCGATTATGGCCTATTGCCCGTTAGCGCAGGCTGGACGACTGCGACAGGCGCTGTTTGACGATGCGCATCTTCAACAGATTGCACAACAGAAGGGCATCAGCGTGGCGCAAGTGCTATTGGCTTGGGTGATCCGTCAGCAAGGCGTTTTGGCCATTCCTAAAGCCAGCAGCGTTGCACATGTGCAGCAAAACGCGGCCGCGCTTAGCATCAATTTGACTGATGAAGAGCTGAGCATCATTGATCGGGCGTTTCCTGCGCCTCAATCTAAAACTGCATTAGATGTGGTTTAGCGGCGCAACGGCGCCGCATCTTATTACTTATTAACGATACGAATTGTGGTGCCCAAACGCGCAGGGGATTCACCCGCGCTTTTTAACGGCTTGCTAATGCGCGCCGTTTCCACGCACACCATGGTTTTATAGCCTTCATTTGGCATGTCCCCCATGCTGCATGATAACTCCGGACCTGGATTCCACGTGACAACGTCACTCTGATAGTGGTGATAGACTTCAATCTGGCGTTTGCCCGCTTTATCGTGAATCACGCTGCAGTCATCCGCTGCGGTGTGAATACGATCCACGCGGTTGGGATAGGTCTGCTTGCCGTCGGATGCGCCAATCGCATTATCGTTAACCTTATCGATAAAGCTGTTACCTAATCCGCTCACTTCGACCTGTGAGATATCCGCAATCTGGAAGTAGCTGTGCAGCGCTGCGGTGGCATCATAGTCGCCGTAAGCTTCCAGCTCAATTTCACAGTGCTCAGCAATTCGGAAGCGAGCGAGCAGGGTGAAATCGTGTGGCCAGAGCTTTTTGGTTTGTGCGTTGCTTTCCAGCGTAAAAGTCAGCATTACCGCATCTTCGTTTTCGTCATGGGCGGTCAGCGTCCACGGCATATTGCGTGCAAAACCGTGCGCCGGTTCACCTGCCAGACCGAACCACGGCCAGCAAATAGGCACGCCGCCGCGGATTGCTTTACCAGAGGTAAATGGGGTCTTTTCACTGAGCCAAATCACCGGTTTTTGGCCGCTAGGCTGCCACGAAAGCAGATGCGCACCTTGCAGGGCAATCGCCGCTCGCACTTTAGGATGGCTGATCACTACAATTGGCAAATCACCCTGCTGACGCTGTGACAGATAAGGGGTGATTTGATTCACTACCGGAAGGGTATAAAGCGTATCTTGCATGGTCAGACCTTCTCTTTTATCCAGTCGAAAAAAAGGGGCGACCGAAGTCACCCCTTGTCCGTTTAGCCGGTTAGCTTACTTAGAAGCAACCAGTGCAATCAGATCGAGAACTTTGTGTGAGTAACCAGTTTCGTTATCGTACCAGGAAACCAGTTTCACGAAGTTGTCGTTCAGAGCGATGCCTGCTTTAGCATCGAATACTGAAGTCAGGGTTTCGCCGTTGAAGTCGGTAGAAACCACGTCGTCTTCGATGTAGCCCAGAACACCTTTCATTTTGCCTTCTGACTCAGCTTTGATCACTGCACAAATTTCTTTGTAAGTCGCTGGTTTTTCCAGGCGAACAGTCAGGTCAACAACAGACACGTTTGGAGTAGGAACGCGGAACGCCATACCGGTCAGTTTGCCGTTCAGCTCTGGCAGAACAACGCCAACTGCTTTAGCTGCACCGGTAGAAGATGGGATGATGTTCTGCGCTGCGCCACGGCCGCCGCGCCAGTCTTTGTGAGACGGGCCATCAACGGTTTTCTGCGTCGCGGTGGTTGCGTGAACGGTGGTCATCAGACCTTCAACGATACCGAAGTTGTCGTTGATAACTTTAGCCAGTGGAGCCAGGCAGTTAGTGGTGCAAGACGCGTTAGAAACGATGTCCTGGCCAGCATATTTGTCAAAGTTAGCGCCACGTACAAACATCGGGGTGCTGTCTTTAGATGGACCAGTCAGAACCACTTTCTTCGCGCCAGCGGTGATGTGTTTACGTGCAGTTTCATCGGTCAGGAAGATACCGGTCGCTTCAGCAACAACGTCAACACCCACTTCATCCCACTTCAGGTTAGCCGGGTCTTTCTCAGCGGTAACACGGATTTTCTTACCGTTAACAATCAGTGCACCGTCTTTCACTTCTACAGTGCCGTCAAAACGACCGTGAGTAGAGTCATACTTCAGCATGTATGCCATGTAATCGGCGTCGAGCAGATCGTTGATCGCGACGATTTCGATGTCAGAACGCTGCTGCGCAGCACGGAAAACGATGCGACCGATACGGCCAAAACCGTTAATACCTACTTTGATAGTCATATATTCCACCAGCTATTTGTTAGTGAATAAAAGGTTGGCTGTAAAATTACAAAAACCTTACCAGGCGTCAAGCGGAATCGTGTCAATTGTTGCGACAGGTCAATTCCAACACCAGGAATAATTCGTTGCGCAATCGCTTACGCAGCACCCTTATTGCGCGCCTATGTTACGCCGAATGCGGGCTGAAAAGGGATGACTTTTATAAAGGGTGATCGCCATCACAAAATCGTGCTGTGGAACAGATGTCGGAGGCGTTAGCACGAAAAAAGACCCGATAGATGTTGTACGTTTGTTAGAATACTAGTCGATTTTTTCAGAATGACACTCCGGAACTCAAAATGGCTAAAGACACCGCACCCGACGCAAAAATTGCGCAGCTTTCCGAAATGCAGCGCTATGTCACTCAGCATCGTGGAACGGAGCCCCCTTTCTCGGGCGCCTTGCTGCACAACAAGCAGGAAGGGATTTACCACTGCTTAGTTTGTAATTCGCCGCTGTTTCTCTCCGAAACCAAATACGATTCAGGCTGTGGCTGGCCAAGTTTCTATCAGCCTTTCAGTGACGACGCTATCCGCTATCTGGAAGATGATTCACACGGCATGCACCGGGTTGAGATTCGCTGTGGCAACTGTGATGCGCATTTGGGACATGTGTTCCCGGATGGCCCACAACCGAGCGGCGAGCGCTACTGCGTGAACTCCGCCTCGCTAAACTTCACTGATGAGCAGGGCAATCAGCAAGAGGGCTAAGCATGAAACAGGAACTGGAAGCGATGCTGGAGGCGATGACGCCGGAAGTGTACGAGCGGCTCTCCACGGCGGTTGAAATCGGCAAATGGCCAGATGGCGTCGCGCTGACGCCAGAGCAGAAAGAGAATTGTCTGCAGCTGGTGATGTTGTGGCAGGCTCGCCACAATGACGATCCGCAACATATGACCATTAGCAAAGGTGGGGATATGGTGATGAAATCGAAGAAACAGCTGAAAGAAGAGTTTGGCATTGAGCCCGACGTCACGCGCATCAACCTGCACTAAAAATCAAAAGGGCTGGTTCTCACCAGCCCCTTATTTTCAGATTAATACCGCACCTTGTGCTTCCATCTGAGCGAAAGCAATTTCACTGTCATCCGGATTCAGGTTCACACCGCGGCAGCCCTCTTTAACCACCTCCACGTTGTAACCTAACTCCAGCGCATCCAGCACGCTGTATTTGACGCAGTAATCGGTCGCAATACCCAGCATCACTAAATCGCTAATGCCGCGCTCGCGCAGCCAACTGTCGAGTTCTGTCTTGCGTCGATGGCCGTTATCAAAGAAGGCGCTGTAGCTATCCACCTCAACATCGCCCCCTTTATGGAACACGGCATCTATCAGAGAGCGATCGAGATCGGGATGAAAATCCGCCCCGACAGAATTCTCAATACCGTGATCGGGCCACCAGATCTGCGCTAAACCGTTTAATTCGCCGAGCGTGTAGACCGGCTCGCCGGAGATCGAGGCGAAGCTGCCGTGATTGGCTGGATGCCAGTCTTGCAATGCCACCACACATTCACCCCGATCGTGAAACTCACGCGCAAATCGATTGGCGACGGCAACCGTTTGGTCACCCTCACGCACCGCCATTGGGCCGCCGGGGCAAAAATCGTTCTGAATATCGATGATTATCAATGCCCGCTTCATTGGTTTCGCTCCGTATCAATCTTCGGTCAGTTCGCCGCGTAAATTCTGCTGCATTTTGGCACGAATTTCCGCGCTGGTAAGGTTCTGACTCAATAAAAAATGCAGTTTGGTTAATGTGGCCTCAACGGTGAGATCAAAGCCGCTGATCACGCCCGCATGCTCAAGCGCATTGCCGGTGGCATAGCCGCCCATATTCACTTTGCCGGACATACACTGCGTCAGATTCACCACCACAATGCCGCGATCGCTGGCCTGTTGCAGTTCCGAAAGAAACTCAGCATTTTGCGGCGCGTTGCCAACGCCGTAAGAGCGCAGGATCAAGGCTTTCACCGGTTGACGCAGGAAATTACCCACCACGTCGGCAGAGATACCCGGATAAATCGTTACCACGCCAATCGGCTGTGGTGTTATTGGATGCACAATCAGCTCGCCGTGACCTTGCGGTGCGGGCGGGGTGTTTAACCGGCGGATATGAATACCCGCTTCCAGCAAGGGCGCCAGGTTTGGCGATGCGAAGGCATTAAAGCCGTCAGCATGTGCCTTAGTGGTACGGTTGCCGCGGAACAGCGTGTTATTGAAAAACAGGGCAACTTCACTGATCGGATAATTGGCCGCCACATACAGCGAGTTCAGCAGGTTTTGCTGCCCATCAGAACGCAATTCTGCCAGGGGAATTTGCGAGCCGGTGACAATCACCGGCTTAGCAAGGTTCTCCAGCATAAAGGAGAGCGCCGAAGCGGTGAAGGCCATGGTGTCGGTACCATGCAAAATTACAAAGCCATCGTAACGATCGTAGTTTTGCTTAATATCGTTCGCAATCGATTGCCAATCCTGCGGCGTCATGTCCGAGGAGTCCATCAGCGGCTGATATTCATGGATGGTGAAATCCGGCATTTCAGGCCGATGGAATTCGGGCATGTTTGCCAGCTGCTGTTGCAGATGGCCCGATACCGGAATATAGCCCTGCGCAGAGCGCTGCATCCCGATGGTGCCGCCGGTGTAGGCTACGTAGATATTTTTCTTTTGCATGAAGGAACTCAGACTTGCCGTAAAACGCGCAGTATAAGGGGATTGCGAACGAAAAGCAGCCCGACCAGCGGCCGGGCTGTAAAGATTAGCGTACGTTGCCGCAGTTCAGGCAGAAAGCGTAGCGATTTTGCGGATCGTTGAGGTTATTCAGTAAGCCAGGTTGCTGTTTCATTGCGCTCATTACGTCCAGCATTGGCGCAGGCAGCCAGACTTTCAGCGCAGCCGGCAACACCGACTGAACCGACGCGTTCATCTGATTCAGCAGCAGATCGATCATGCCCGGATCGTCCTGATACCAGCTCAACTCCGGCTTAGCGACTTTCGCCAGCTCAGCAGCTTTCGCCACGGCATCATCAAAGTCTCCCAACGCATCGACCAAACCATTGGCTTTCGCATCGCTACCGGTCCAGACGTGACCCTGCGCAATCGCATTGATCTCCTCAGGCGTTTTGTGACGCGAGGCCGCCACCAGGCCAACGAAATTACGATAGCCGTTCTCAATGGTCAGCTGCATCAGCTGCTGCACTTCAGTTGGCAGTGCTTTGGTGGTGGCGACGTCCGCCAGCGGTGATGTGGCAACGCCGTCAGTATGCACACCCACCGAACTCAGGCTGTTTTCAACGGTGTTAATCACGCCAAAGATACCGATGGAACCGGTCAGCGTGCTGGGTGCCGCCACGATGTAATCGGCAGGCGTTGAAATCCAGTAACCGCCGGAAGCCGCCATGCCACCCATTGAGACGACCACCGGTTTACCCGCATCGTGGGCTGCCGCCAGCTCTTCACGAATCGCTTCCGATGCCGTGACGCTGCCGCCAGGGCTGTTGACACGCAACACAATGGCTTTGATTTTAGCATCCAGGCGCGCATCGCGGATTTGCGACGCCGTGGTATCACCGCCGACGTTTCCGGCACTCTCTTCACCGTCCATAATCGCACCGCTGGCGAGGATCACGGCGATATTGCCATCCTGGCTCTGCAGCGGCTGTTTAACGGTGTAATCGTAGATACTCACGCTACGGTAATCGTTATTCGCCTTATCCCAGCCGAAGGTTTTCACCAGTTCCTGATCGGCGGCTGCACGCGTATCCAGTACATCCACCAATTTATTATTCAGCGCATATTTCGCGGTATCACCTTGCACCGCTTGCAAGCCGCTAATGATGCCAGCTGCACCTGGGAACAGCTGTTCTGGTGTAATTTGACGATTGGCTGCCAAAGTATTCAGATAATTCTGCCACAGCTGGCCAATCCAGCGCCCATCAGCGTCGCGCGCTTCCGGTGACATATCGTCACGCAGGAACGGCTCAACCGCAGATTTATAAGTGCCTACGCGGAATACATGCGAATTAACTTTCAGCTTTTCCAGCAAAGTCTTGTAGTACAGGCCGTTGGTGGCGAAACCGTGCAGATCGACCGTGCCCTGAGGTGAGAGATACACCTTGTTGGCGTAGCTGGCGATGTAGTATTGCGCCTGGCTGTAGCTGTCGCCGACCGCATAAATAGGTTTGCCGGCGTCACGGAATTCGCGCAGTGCTTTACCCACATATTGCAGCGAAGGTTGATCGCCACCGGCAAAGTCACGCAGCTCCAGCACGATGCCAGTGATGTTTTTATCGGTTTTTGCCTGGCGGATCGCATCGACGACATCGAACAAGGAATTCTCCTGCAGACGATCGCTATTGGCGCCTAACAGTTGACGGCTAATACGACTCAGACGATTGCTGACAGAAGGTTTATCGACCAGCACTCCGCTCAGATCGATTTTCAATGCGCCTTGCTGTACAGGCTCACTGCTATTGGAACTGGAAACCTGCAGCCAAATCCCGACGCCCGCCAGGATCAAAACAATAAGAAATAAATTAAGAATAAATTCCCGAATAAAATTCAGTACCCGCCAGGTCCAGCGGAACAGACCGGAAATAATTCGCCACAAAGTGCGCATAAACTCTCCATATTCACGTAGCAGGGCAGCCAGCACGCGGTCTGCCCCGATGTCGGGTTCATCCTAAAGAGCGGCGTGCGAAAAGTCAGCAGGAAATCGCGCCAGACTGTTACAAAAGATCGTGCTGTGCCAGGATTAGCCCACGCTTTTTATTCACGGGAGAAGAATAATGGATGCATTGGATTTATTAGTTAATCGCCGCTCGGCGTCTCGTCTGGCAGAACCGGCTCCGGCAGGTGAAGCGTTGCAAAATATTCTGCACGCCGCGATGCGCGCCCCCGATCACGGTACGCTGCAGCCATGGCGTTTCATTATTGTCGAAAATGAGGGGCGCGAGCGCTTTGCTAACTTGCTGGAACAGGCCGCGCGTGACAGCAATCTTGAGCAGAAGGCGATTGACAAAGCAGCCTCCGCGCCTTATCGCGCGCCGATGATCATCACCGTGGTGGCGCATTGTGAAGAGAACGCCAAAGTGCCGCAGTGGGAGCAACTGGCGTCTGCCAGCTGTGCAGTGATGGCGATGCAGATGGCCGCCGTGGCGCAAGGTTTTAATGGCATCTGGCGCAGCGGTCCGTGGACCGATCATCCGTCCGTGCGCGAAGCCTTTGGCTGCCGCGAGCAAGATGCGATTGTTGGTTTCCTCTATCTCGGCACGCCGCAGTTGAAAGCCAACACCACCGTGGTTGCGCCGGACACCGCGCAGTTTGTCAGTTATTTCTGACAGACAATGCTGGACTTTTGCGGCAGGTTAGGCGCCGTTGCAAAGATTGCACAGAGCCTGTGCGAAAGATCGAGGTTAGGTCGTGCAACACTTACTCCCAACTAACAGCCAGGCTAACATAGCGCCTTCTGTTCATCGCATAAGG
This sequence comes from Pantoea sp. y20, assembly GCF_054903455.1. Lineage (NCBI taxonomy): Bacteria > Pseudomonadati > Pseudomonadota > Gammaproteobacteria > Enterobacterales > Erwiniaceae > Pantoea > Pantoea sp. y20. The sequence goes on along the minus strand of NZ_CM142816.1, from coordinate 2,302,290 downwards.
AAGTCGCCATGAGTGAACCTGTTCGTTTAACGCAATACAGCCACGGTGCGGGTTGTGGGTGCAAAATTTCGCCGCAGGTGTTGGAAACCATTCTGCGCAGTGAGCTCAGTCCGTTTCACGATCCGCAACTGCTGGTTGGCAATGAAACGCGTGATGATGCTGCAGTCTACGATCTCGGCAACGGTACTGCGGTGGTAAGCACCACCGACTTCTTTATGCCGATCGTCGACGATCCTTTTACCTTTGGTCGTATCGCCGCCACTAACGCCATCAGTGATATCTACGCCATGGGCGGGAAACCCATCATGGCGATCGCTATATTAGGCTGGCCGGTGAATCTACTGAGTCCGGAAGTGGCGCAGCAGGTGGTCGAGGGCGGGCGTGCCGCTTGTCAGGCGGCGGGAATCGCCCTGGCGGGCGGCCATTCGATTGATGCGCCAGAGCCGATCTTCGGCCTGGCCGTAACCGGTATCGTCGATGTGGCGCGGGTGAAAAAGAACAGCGCGGCGCAGGCCGGTTGTCAGCTTTTCCTCACCAAACCATTAGGCATTGGCATTCTCACTACCGCGGAGAAAAAAGGCCTGCTGCGGCCTGAACACCGTTCGCTGGCTGCCGATGTGATGTGCCAGCTGAATAAAGCCGGAGCGGAGTTCGCCAAACTGGCGGGCATCAGCGCGATGACCGATGTCACCGGTTTTGGCTTGCTCGGCCATTTAAGTGAAATCTGCCAGGGTTCAGGATTGCGTGCCGAAGTGATTGCAGCGCAGGTACCGCGCCTGGCGGGCGTCGATGACTATATCGCTGCGGGAGCGGTGCCCGGTGGCACCAGCCGCAACTTCGCCAGCTATGGCGAGCAGGTTTCACCCTTAGATGATGCCACCCGCGCGTTGCTGTGCGATCCACAAACCTCCGGTGGTCTGCTAGTGGCGGTTCAACCCAGCGCCATTGAGGCATTCCAGCGCTGCGCCTCTGCAGCAGGCGTGCAAGCAACGTCGATTGGCGAACTGTTTGCCGCTAGAGCCGATCGTCCACTGATTACCGTAGTTACCTGACGTTAAGGAACGACGCCATCCATGCGTTTGTTTATTGCCGAAAAACCCAGCTTAGCGCGTGCGATTGCCGACGTGTTGCCAAAACCGCATCGACGCGGAGACGGCTATATTGCCTGCGGGAATGACCAGGTTGTGACCTGGTGTGTTGGGCACCTGCTGGAGCAGGCGCAGCCCGACAGTTATGACAGCCGCTATGCGCGCTGGAATCTGGCTGATTTACCGATTATTCCGGAAAAATGGCGCTTGCAGCCACGTCCATCCGTGGCTAAGCAGTTAAAAGTGATTGAAGGCCTGCTGCAACAAGCCAGCATGGTGGTGCATGCGGGTGACCCCGATCGTGAAGGCCAACTGCTGGTGGATGAAGTGCTGGATTATCTGCAGCTCGCACCAGAGAAACGCAAAGCGGTGCAGCGCTGCCTGATTAACGATCTTAATGCCTCGGCGGTTGAACGTGCGGTTGGGCGCCTACGTGAGAACCGCGAATTCATTCCGCTGTGTGTGTCTGCGTTAGCGCGTGCGCGCGCCGACTGGCTGTACGGCATCAACATGACGCGCGCCTTTACCTTGCTGGGCCGTAACGCCGGTTACGACGGCGTGCTGTCGGTTGGCCGCGTGCAGACGCCGGTGCTGGGTTTAGTGGTGCGCCGCGATGAAGAGATCGAAAACTTTATCCCTAAGGACTATTTCGAAGTTAAAGCGCACATCGTCACGCCAAAAGACGAGCGTTTTGTCGCGACATGGGTGCCAAGCGATGCTTGCGAGCCGTGGCAGGATGAAGAGGGGCGTTTGCTGCATCGTCCGCTGGCGGATCACGTGCTTGAGCGCATTAATGGTAAGCCGGCGCTGGTCACCGGATATAACGACAAACGTGAATCCGATACCGCACCGCTGCTATTTTCGCTTTCTGGCCTGCAGATCGAAGCCGGTAAGCGCTTTGGCCTCAGCGCGCAGAACGTACTGGATTGCTGTCAGCGGCTGTATGAAACCCATAAGCTGATCACCTACCCGCGTTCCGATAGCCGCTATCTGCCCGATGAGCACTTTGCCGGACGCCATGCGGTGCTGAACGCCATTCAGGCGCATCAGCCCAATCTGACACCGCCAGCGGATTTCAATCCCGATCAGAAGAACCGCTGCTGGGACGACAAAAAGGTCGATGCGCACCATGCCATCATTCCCACTGCGCGTGCCAGTAAGGTTAGTCTGACCGAAAATGAGGCCAATATTTACGGATTGATCGCCCGCCAGTATCTAATGCAGTTTTGCCCGGATGCGGTGTTCCGCAAATGCGTTATTGATCTTGATATCGGCGGCGGAAAATTTATCGCCAAAGCGCGTTTTCTGGCCGAAGCCGGCTGGCGTGCGCTGCTTGGCAGCAAAGAGCGTGACGAGGAGAACGATGGCACGCCGCTGCCGGTCGTCGCTAAAGGTGATGAGCTGCTGTGCGAGCGCGGCGAAGTGCTGGCGAAGCAGACGCAACCGCCGCGTCCGTTTACCGATGCGACGCTATTGTCTGCGATGACCGGCATCGCCCGCTTTGTGCAGGATAAAGAATTAAAGAAAGTGCTGCGTGCAACCGATGGTTTAGGTACGGAAGCGACGCGTGCGGGCATTATCGAATTGCTGTTCCGCCGCACTTTCCTGGTGAAAAAAGGCCGTTATATTCATTCGACGGATGCGGGCAGGGCGTTGATCCATGCACTGCCAGAAATGGCCGCCCGGCCCGATATGACGGCGCAATGGGAATCGACGCTTACCCGGATTAGCGAGAAGTCTTGTCGCTATGATGAGTTTATGCAGCCGCTGGTCAGCACCTTGATTGGGCTGATTGGTGAAGCACGCCAGCGACCGTCGTTACAGGCCTTTCGCGGATTGACAGCGCCTGGGGCCAAAAAGAAAGCCAAACCGAAAACGGCTCGTCGCAAAACCAAGGAGACAGAGTGATGCGTTATGCAATGATGTTGCTGGGCGGATTGTTGTTATGCAGCACCTCGGCGCTGGCCAACCGCCAGCCGGAAAACAATCGTATGGGCAATACCGATGTGGTGGTGGATCTGCCGCCAGAAGTGTGGACACAAGGGCAAAACAATCGTCAGAGCAGTTGCATGCAGTGCTGTACCTATGAGAACCGCAGTTATTCTGAAGGTGCGGTAGTCAAAGCGGAAGGCGTGTTATTGCAGTGCGGCAGGGATGAGAAGGTATTGGGAACCAATCCGCTTATCTGGAAGATCATCAAATAAAAGCGCGTGGCGCTAGACGCCACGCTGCTTCATCACAGCTTAAATGTCGACCAAACCGGGGCGTGATCCGACGGTTTCTCCATGCTGCGGATATCGTAATCGATGCCACTCTCAATACAGCGCGAGGCGAGCGGCTGGCTCGCCAGCAGCAGATCGATGCGCAGACCACGATTGTCGTCAAAGCCTTTCGAGCGGTAATCAAACCATGAGAAACGATCGTTGGTTTCCGGGAACTTATCGCGCCAGGTATCAACCAAACCCCACTTAAGCAAGCGATCCATCCACTCGCGCTCTTCAGGCAGGAACGAGCATTTTCCGGTACGCAGCCAGCGCTTACGATTATCTTCACCAATGCCGATGTCAAAATCGGTGCTGCTGATGTTCATGTCGCCCATGATCAATACCGGTTTATCCACGGCTAGCTGTTGCTCAAGATAACTTTGCAGATCGCGATAAAACTTCTCTTTCGCCGGGAACTTGGTGGGATGGTCGCGGCTTTCACCCTGCGGAAAATAACCGTTGATCACCGTGATATCGCCAATCGGACTCGGGATTTCCGCCATGATCAAACGACGCTGTGCATCTTCCTCATCGCCAGGGAAACCACGGTAGACGTTGACAGGCTCAGCTTTGGTCAGCAGCGCGACGCCGTAATGACCTTTCTGTCCGTGATAAAACACGTGATAACCCAGTTTGCTGACGTCTTCGAGCGGGAACATATCGTCATGCACTTTGGTTTCCTGCAAGCCGATGACATCGGGTTGATGCTGTTCAACCAGCGCGGCTAATTGATGAGGACGCGCACGCAAGCCGTTGATGTTGAAAGAGACAAATTTCATTTCGCTGCCATTTTTATCCGCAAAAGTATGGCGCGATGGTAACGAGTTTTTGGGCAAAAGTCATGATGATAAGCGGGAGAAAACAGCGATTAAAACGAAAGAAGAATACGAAGGAGAACATGTGATGGTGGTGGGAGAAGGATTCGAACCTTCGAAGTCTGTGACGGCAGATTTACAGTCTGCTCCCTTTGGCCGCTCGGGAATCCCACCGGGGATATTTCATATTGTGGCTTCAGGCAGAGACGATTCAGATGGTGGTGGGAGAAGGATTCGAACCTTCGAAGTCTGTGACGGCAGATTTACAGTCTGCTCCCTTTGGCCGCTCGGGAATCCCACCACTGGCCTGAATCATTGCGTCTTAAAGCGGGGCGCATCATAACAAATGCGCTCGGTCTGTAAAGCGCCGTCACTGAAAATAAAAACTGTTTGCCCACTTTTTATGCGTGGCGCTGAAGAGTTGTGCAGTTCAGCGCCGAAGTGGTTAAAGAATGATCGTGCGGTTGCCGTAAACGAACACGCGCTGGCCTAACACTTTATACAGTGCGCGGCTCAACACATTCTTCTCAACGTCTCGTCCTGCACGCATCATCTCTTCTGCGGTGTAGCTATGATCGACGTTGATCACGTCCTGCATGATAATTGGACCTTCATCGAGGTTATCGTTCACGTAGTGCGCGGTGGCGCCGATGATTTTCACGCCGCGCTCATAAGCCTGATGATACGGACGCGCGCCAATGAACGCCGGCAAGAAGGAGTGGTGAATATTGATGATCTGGTTTGGATAACGTTGCACAAAGGCGGGCGTCAACACGCGCATATATTTTGCCAGCACCACATAATCAGGCTGATAACGGTCAATTTCATCCGCCATGCGGTTGTCGTGCTCTTCACGCGTGTGGCCTTCGTGGCTCACCATCACAAACGGAATATCGAAACGTTCAACCAGTGAACGCAGCGTTTCGTGGTTACCGATGACTGCAGCAATCTCCATATCCAGACCGCCAAACGCGCTTTTCATTAGCAGATCGCCCAGGCAATGCGCCTCTTTGGTCACCAGAATCACGACACGGCGACGACCGGCACTTTGCAGTTCACGCACTGAACCGACGGGTAGCGCGCTATCGAGATCGGCCAGCAAGGTATTGTCGTTGAAAATGCCTTCCAGCTCGGTGCGCATGAAAAAGCGTCCGGTGCGGTGATCGACAAACTCATTGTTCTGCACAATGTTGAGTTCGTGCTTGTAGCAAATGTTGGTGATCTTGGCGATCAAACCTTTCGCATCAGGGCAAATGGTTCGTAAAACTTTTCGTTGGATGGTTTGCGCTTGCATCTCGATCAGAGTCCTGTCAAAGCGATGAATGGTAAAGCCGTTGTGTATCTGTCCAGATTACCCACAACATTTTTTGTATTTTTTATCGGCGCCACAAGGACAGCGATCGTTACGTCCCAACTCAGGCGTTGTTCCGTCGACATAGTACCAGCGTTGATCCTCGCGAAGAAAGCGCGAACATTCATAGATGGCTGAAGTGCGGCCTTTTTCGAGGTAACGCGCAAAAAACGTCACGAAGGCTTCATTCTCATGGCTTCCATGATTACAACGAGTTACATTCAAGCCCAGCCATTCAGTACCGGCAAAACTTTCGGATAATAACGTCTCAAGGTCGGCCACGCGTTTACTGGAGTGCCAGGTTTTCGCCAGCCACGCGGCATCTTTCACGACGTAGGCGGTGTAGCGTGAGCGCATTAATTGTTCCGCGCTGGACGGGTTCGCTTGGCCATTCAGAAAGGGTTGGCAACATACGCTATACTCCTTTCCGCTGCAGCAAGGGCACTTTTCAGACACGTCATCTCCTGGAAGTGATTAAAGTAAATTTAAGCGTGCGCTATGGTAGCCGACTGTCAGGCGTGATGCTACGTACCATGCCAATCATGAGGTGAGATGAGAAAGGTCAGGATTGGGCTGGCACTGGGTTCAGGTGCTGCCAAAGGTTGGTCCCACATCGGCGTGATCAATGCGCTGGAACGCGCAGGGATTGAAATCGATGTGGTGGCCGGATGTTCTGTTGGCGCGTTGGTCGGTTCGGCTTACGTGAATGGACGGCTGGGCGTGATGGAGAAGTGGGTGAGTGCATTCCGTTATTGGGATGTCATTCGATTAATGGACCTGTCGTGGCAGCGCGGTGGTTTATTGCGCGGCGACCGGGTGTTTAGCCACATCCGCCAGCTGATTCCCAACGACCTCATCGATGAGTGCGATAAGCCATTTGGCGTCGTCGCGACCAATCTCAGTACCGGACGAGAAGTGTGGTTGACCGAAGGCGATTTGCATCAAGCTGTGCGTGCGTCCTGTAGTATGCCAGGCTTATTGCCACCCATTGCTTACAATGGATACTGGTTGGTGGATGGCGCGGTGGTGAATCCCGTGCCGATCTCATTAACCCGCGCATTGGGTGCTGACATCGTTATCGCCGTGGATTTACAGCATGACGCACATCTGATGCAACAGGATTTATTGTCAGTTACGCCGCAGAGCGGTGAAGAAGCGGCGGCAGTAGAAGCGCTGAGCTGGGGAAAGAAACTGCGTCAACGCCTGATTGGCCTGACGCATCGCCGTGCTAATCAAACGCCGGGTGCGATGGAGATTATGTCGACATCAATCCAGGTTCTGGAAAATCGCCTGAAACGTAACCGCATGGCGGGCGATCCGCCGGATGTGCTGATTCAGCCGTTTTGTCCACAAATTTCCACACTGGACTTCCATCGTGCAGAAGAAGCCATTGCGGCTGGCAAGGCCGCCGTTGAGAAAAAAATGGATGAACTATTACCGCTGGTCCGTGGCAGATAGTCAGGTTGTTCATTCACAGGTGTTGCGACTTCAGCCAATTCTGAAAGGCGCAACGGCATTTTATGAACCACTATTGAATTATCTGGTACGCAGGGGGAGAGAATGGAAAAACCGCTAATCGGCAAAAAGATACTCATTGTCGAAGATGAGGTCGTTTTCCGTTCATTGATAGACAACTTATTAACCAGCTTAGGTGCAACAACGCTTGAGGCAGGTGATGGTGTTGATGGCTTAACCTTGTTGTCGGCGCAGTCAGTGGATCTGGTTATTTGCGATCTTGAAATGCCGCGTATGGGCGGTATCCCGTTCGTTGAGCGTCTTCGCACGCGCGGCAACAATGTGCCCATTCTGATTATCTCCGCCACACAAAATATGGCGGACATTGCGCATGTGTTGCGTTTGGGCGTGCAGGACGTATTGCTAAAACCGCTCAAAAATATGGAACGTTTCCGTGAAGCGGTGTTTGAGTGTCTCTATCCATCAATGTTTACCTCCAAAGTCGAGGAGGATGAACAACTGTTTCAGGATTGGGATGCGCTGGTCAGCGATCCGCTGGCGGCATCTAAATTACTTAAACAGCTCCAGCCGCCGGTGCAGCAAACCATTGCCAATTGCCGTATCAATTACCGTCAGCTCACCATGGCGGAACAGCCGGGCTTAGTACTGGATATCGCGGCGCTGTCAGATAACGATTTGGCATTCTATTGCCTTGATGTAACGCGCGCTGGCGATAATGGCGTGTTAGCCGCGCTGTTACTGCGCGCACTGTTCAATGGTTTGCTGCAGGAGCAGCTCTCCGGCCAGAAGCAGCGACTGCCTGAGTTGAATGGGCTGCTGCGTCAGGTCAACATGCTGTTAAGGCAGGCGAATCTGAGCGGGCAGTTCCCATTGCTGGTGGGCTATTATCATCGCCAGTTAAAAAACCTAATCCTGGTTTCAGCAGGGCTCAACGCGACGTTGCATGTCAATACTCATCAAATCCAACTCAGTAATGGTGTGCCGCTTGGTACTATGGGCAGCACTCATCTTAATCAAATCAGCCAACGTGCCGACGCCTGGCAGTGTCATATTTGGGGCGCCGGAGGCAGGTTACGTTTGATGCTATCAGCCGAAGAATAACCGGTTAGATTTAATTTTTCCGTGGGTTAAAGACAGGACCAGGAGCAAGCTTTACACTTGGGTAATAGTCCTAAATTCCGTGGATTAACTTCTTCCAGGATAATTCCACCTGATAGTAACTGATATACTCATTTCGTTTTTAAACCGACATATCAAGTATTAACTTGAACGGCCTATTAAGAGAGGTATTTTTGATGTCTGCCTATAAGACTAAAGTTAAAAAAGCGGTAATCCCAGTTGCAGGCCTCGGCACGCGTATGCTGCCTGCGACCAAAGCTATTCCAAAAGAGATGTTACCGTTGGTCGATAAGCCGTTGATCCAGTATGTCGTGAATGAGTGCATTGCAGCAGGCATTAACGAGATTGTGCTGGTTACGCACTCTTCTAAAAACGCCATCGAAAACCACTTTGATACCAGTTTTGAGCTGGAATCTATGCTGGAAAAACGTGTTAAGCGTCAGCTGCTGGACGAAATCCAGTCAATCTGCCCTCCACACGTCACCATCATGCAGGTTCGTCAGGGTATCGCGAAAGGTCTGGGCCACGCAGTAATGTGCGCACATCCACTGATTGGTGATGAGCCGTTCGCCGTAATCCTGCCAGACGTAATCATCGACGAATACGAATCTGATCCAACCAAAGACAACCTGGCAGAGATGCTGGCTCGTTACGAAGAGAGCGGCCGCAGCCAGATCATGGTCGAGCCGGTTGCTGATGTAACCGCTTACGGTGTAGTTGATTGCCAGGGTGCTGAACTCTCTGCAGGTCAGAGCGCGCCAATGGTTGGCGTGGTTGAGAAGCCTAAAGCTTCAGAAGCTCCATCAAACCTGGCCGTTGTGGGACGTTACGTGTTGTCTGCTGAAATCTGGCCGCTGCTGGCGAAAACGCCTCCAGGTGCAGGTGGCGAAGTTCAGCTGACTGATTCCATTGCGATGCTGATGGAAAAAGAGACCGTTGAAGCTTATCACCTGAACGGTGTCAGCCATGACTGCGGTAACAAACTGGGTTACATGCAAGCGTTTGTTGAGTACGGCGTTCGCCATCCAGTGCTGGGTAAAGATTTCACCCAGTGGCTTGAAGGCGCGGTAGGCAACAAAAAGTAACTCAATAAACACAGGATAATTCAATGAAAGTCACTGTATTTGGTATCGGCTATGTCGGTCTGGTTCAGGCTGCGGTGTTGGCCGAAGTCGGACATGACGTTCTCTGCATTGATGTCGACGAAAAGAAAGTCGAGAACTTAAAGAAAGGCAATATTCCGATCTTTGAACCAGGCCTGACGCCGCTTGTTATGTCTAATTACGAGTCGGGTCGCCTGAAGTTCAGTACGAATGCGGAAGAAGGCGTTAATCATGGCGTGATGCAGTTTATCGCCGTGGGTACGCCACCGGATGAAGACGGTTCTGCCGATCTGAAGTATGTGACTGCCGTTGCGCGCACGATTGCGCAGCACATGAACGATCACAAAGTTGTTATCGACAAATCTACTGTACCAGTGGGTACCGCAGATCGCGTGCGAGCGGTAATGACGGAAACCCTGCAAAAGCGTGATGCAAACATCGCCTTTGACGTGGTTTCAAACCCGGAATTCCTCAAAGAAGGTGCGGCAGTCAATGACTGCATGCGTCCTGAACGTATCGTTGTCGGTACCGATAATGATGAAGTGGTTGAGTTGTTACGCGAGCTTTACGAGCCGTTCAACCGTAATCATGATCGTATGATTTTGATGGACATTCGTAGTGCAGAGCTGACCAAATATGCGGCTAACTGCATGCTGGCAACCAAAATCAGCTTCATGAACGAGATCTCTAACCTGGCAGAACGTCTGGGAGCCGACGTCGAGAAAGTTCGCCAGGGTATTGGTTCAGATTCACGTATTGGTTATCACTTCATCTATCCAGGCTGCGGCTATGGCGGTTCTTGTTTCCCGAAAGACGTGCAGGCGCTGATTCGCACTGCTGAGTCAATTGGTTACACTCCGCGTCTACTGCAGGCGGTTGAAGACGTCAACGATTCACAGAAGAACAAGCTGCCAACCTTTATCAAACGCCATTTTGGCGACGATCTGCGCGGCAAAACCTTTGCTCTGTGGGGACTGGCGTTCAAACCGAACACTGACGATATGCGTGAAGCCTCCAGCCGCGTGCTGATGGAGACGCTGTGGGAAGCAGGGGCAACGGTTCAGGCGTTCGACCCAGAAGCGATGGACGAAGCGCAACGCATTTACGGCCATCGTAACGATCTGAAGTTGATGGGTACCAAGGAAGCAGCGCTGCAGGGTGCGGATGGCTTAGTGATCTGTACTGAGTGGCAAAACTTCCGTGCGCCAGACTTTGACGTCATCAAAAGTGCGTTAAAAGAACCCGTGATTTTTGATGGTCGTAACCTGTATGATCCTGAGCGTATCAGCAAGCGCGGTTTCATGTACTATGCAATCGGCCGCGGAGCGTCAATTAAAATCGTAGAATAATGAGGGATGTATGAAGTTTCTGGTCACCGGCGCGGCAGGTTTTATTGGATTTCACGTCAGTCAGCGTTTGCTGGCCGCTGGTCACCAGGTTGTCGGTATCGATAATCTGAATGACTATTATGATGTCAGCCTAAAACAGGCTCGTTTAGACCAGAACACCCAACATCCTGATTTTATTTTCGTAAAAATGGACCTGGCGGATCGCCAGGCCATTTCCTCTTTATTCGCTGAGCACGCGTTTGAACGCGTTATTCATTTGGGCGCTCAAGCCGGCGTGCGTTATTCAATCGAAAATCCCCATGCTTATGCCGAAGCAAATCTAATCGGCCACCTCAATATTCTTGAAGGTTGCCGTCATCATAAAATCGGCCACCTTTTGTATGCCTCATCCAGTTCAGTTTATGGCCTGAATCGCAAAATGCCTTTTTCAACGGACGATTCCGTTGACCATCCGGTTTCACTTTATGCGGCCACAAAAAAAGCCAACGAATTGATGTCGCATACCTATTCACACCTTTATCAATTGCCCACTACGGGATTACGTTTCTTCACCGTGTATGGCCCATGGGGCCGTCCGGATATGGCATTGTTCAAATTTACACGCGCGATGTTAGCGGGTGAGCAAATTGACGTCTATAACAACGGACAAATGACGCGTGACTTTACGTATATCGATGATATTGCTGAAGCAATCGTGCGCTTGCAGGATGTGATTCCTCAACCGGATGAAAAGTGGACGGTGGAAGCAGGTTCTCCCGCCAGCAGCTCGGCTCCTTACCGCGTTTACAACATTGGTAATAGCCAGCCGACCAGCTTAATGACGTATATTGAGTCGCTGGAAAAAGCATTGGGCATTGAAGCGAAAAAAAATATGCTGCTCATGCAACCTGGCGACGTACTGGGTACCAGCGCTGACACGCAACCTTTGTACGACGCGATCAATTTCCGTCCTCAAACTAGCGTAGAGCAAGGTGTGCAGCATTTTGTTGATTGGTATCGCCGCTTCTATCAACAATAATTAAGCATGAAAAAAGGAAGCCATTGGCTTCCTTTTTCTTACCTGGTCAAAGTGAATTAGCGATGAACTAATTACAATGCTGAGCGCTGGAATGATTACAGTAGGAAATCGTCCAGTTGTTTACCTTGTTCTTCAATTGCTTTTTTAATCACAGCAGGAGTGCGGCCCTGGCCAGTCCAGGTACGGTTTTCACCGTTTTCATCAACGTAAGAATATTTAGCTGGACGCGCAGCGCGCTTAGCTTTGCCCGGAACTTTCGTTTCAGATAATGCCTGTAACAGATCATTTGGGTCAATACCATCGGCAATTAGCATCTCGCGGTATTGTTCAAGTTTGCGTGTGCGTTCTGCATTTTCCGCTTGTGCATGAGTATCATCTTCACGACGCTCATTGACCACAACTTCGAGTTTTTCTAGCATCTCTTCCAATGTTTCCAGAGAGCATTCCCGAGCTTGTGCGCGCAATGTACGGATATTATTAAGAATTTTAAGTGCTTCGCTCATTGTCCTAATCTCAAAATATAATAAATGGGAGTTGTTCTGCCGACTCATAATAATGGTGCAAAAAAATAACTGCAATAGCCAGATTTAAAAGCAAAACGTAAAAATAAAAAAGAAGGGCAGATTGATAACGCTCTTCAGAATATATTTACTTATTTGGTAATCTTTTCTAACTTGCTGACCAGGCTGAACGCTAATCCTGACGCTTCGGCTTTAATTTAAATGAATAAAATATCGGCGTAATCGCTATTTTGTCAAAACGTGCTTTCTTTCTATAGTGACTGTGATATCCATCTTAATGGTGATGTTATTTTGAGCAGATGATAAAAATAATGCATCGCTACAGCTATACAGGTTTATGGTAAACTGCGCCGCAACAGATATAGGCTGCGATGAGATTTTCTAATGGCTCAACTTTATTTTTATTACTCTGCGATGAATGCGGGTAAATCAACGGCTTTGCTACAGTCTTCTTATAATTATCATGAACGTGGTATGCGATCGTTGGTTTATACCGCCGAGATCGACAACCGCTTTGGTGCAGGCAAAGTCAGTTCACGTATCGGGCTTTCGTCTCCTGCATTTTTATATAACGATGAGACAAAGCTCGATGAGGAAATAGCTGCAGAGCATGCGAAGCAACCCGTGCATTGCGTGTTGGTCGATGAAAGCCAGTTCCTTACGCGCGAACAGGTCAAAGCATTATCTGATGTTGTCGACAATCTGGATATTCCGGTGCTTTGCTATGGCCTGCGCACAGATTTCCGTGGAGAGCTGTTTGTTGGCAGCCAATATTTACTGGCATGGGCGGATAAGCTGGTTGAGCTTAAAACCATCTGCCACTGTGGCAGAAAAGCCAGCATGGTGCTTCGTCTTGATGCAAAGGGTAAACCTTTCAGCGAAGGCGAGCAGGTGGTGATTGGTGGCAATGAGCGTTATATATCGGTCTGCCGTAAACACTATAAGCAGGCAATCGATGAGGGTTCACTTCAGGCGATATATGGCTCACAATCGCCGCAGGTTTAACTCATCAGCAAGCCATAAAAAAACCCGCCGTAGCGGGTTTTTTGTTTAAAGCGGTTTAGGCTTTTTTGGTTTTCTTGTCAATTTTCACTTCGGCTTTAACTTCTTGAGCATTCTCACTCAATGACTCAGAGAATTCACGACCGTAGAAGGTATCCAGCATGATTTGTTTTAACTCAGCAATCAGCGGATAGCGTGGGTTCGCACCGGTACATTGGTCATCGAATGCATCCTCAGCCAGTTTGTCCACTTTCGCGAGGAAATCAGCTTCCTGCACGCCCGCTTCGCGGATTGAGGTTGGGATGCCCAACTGCGTTTTCATCTCTTCAAGCCAGGCGAGCAGTTTTTCAATTTTCTGCGCGGTGCGGTCGCCAGCGGCGGAGAGTCCCAGATGGTCAGCAATCTCAGCATAACGACGACGTGCTTGTGGGCGGTCGTACTGGCTGAAAGCCGTTTGCTTAGTCGGGTTGTCATTGGCGTTATAGCGAATGACGTTTGAAATCAGCAGGGCGTTTGCCAGACCGTGTGGAATGTGGAACTCAGAGCCCAGTTTATGCGCCATTGAGTGACACACACCCAGGAAGGCGTTTGCGAACGCAATCCCCGCGATAGTTGCCGCATTGTGAACGCGTTCACGTGCTACCGGATTTTTTGCGCCATCGCGATAACTGGCTGGCAGATTCTCTTTCAACAGTTTCAGTGCTTGCAAGGCCTGACCATCAGAATACTCATTCGCTAATACGGAGACGTATGCTTCAAGTGAGTGCGTTACCGCATCGAGGCCACCGAAGGCGCAAAGTGAACGCGGCATATCCATCACCAGGTTGGCATCAACTATAGCCATATCTGGCGTCAGCGCATAATCCGCTAATGGATATTTCTGGCCGGTCGCATCGTCCGTTACCACGGCAAACGGCGTTACTTCAGAACCCGTACCGGAAGTGGTAGTGATGGCCACCATACGCGCTTTAACACCCATTTTCGGGAACTTATAGATGCGTTTACGGATGTCCATAAAGCGCAGTGCCAGCTCTTCGAAATGCGTCTCAGGATGTTCGTACATCACCCACATGATTTTTGCTGCATCCATCGGTGAACCACCGCCGAGTGCGATAATCACATCAGGTTTAAAGCTGTTCATCTGCTCTGCACCTTTACGGACGATGCTCAGCGTTGGGTCAGCTTCTACTTCGAAGAAGACTTCGGTTTCAATACCGTGAGATTTCAGTACGCGAGTCACCTGATCGGCATAGCCATTATTGAACAGGAAGCGGTCGGTAACGATAAAGGCGCGTTTGGCACCATCAGTTGCCACTTCTTCCAGAGCAATCGGCAGTGAGCCGCGACGGAAGTAAATAGACTTCGGAAGTTTATGCCACAACATATTCTCAGCTCGCTTGGCCACGGTTTTCTTGTTGATGAGATGTTTTGGTCCCACGTTCTCAGAAATGGAGTTACCGCCCCATGAACCACAGCCCAACGTCAGTGATGGAGCCAACTTGAAGTTGTACAGGTCACCGATACCGCCTTGTGACGCCGGCGTGTTAATCAGAATACGCGCGGTCTTCATTTTGTCGCCGAAGTAGTGCACACGCTCAATCTGATTATCCTGATCGGTATACAGACATGAGGTGTGGCCGATACCGCCCATGGTTACCAGTTTTTCAGCTTTATCGACCGCGTCGTGGTAATCCTTCGCCCGGTACATCGCTAAGGTTGGAGAGAGTTTTTCATGCGCGAAAGGCTCTGATTCATCAACCAGTTTCACTTCACCAATCAGAATCTTGGTGGTTGCCGGCACGCTAATTCCCGCCAATTCGGCAATCTTAGTCGCCGGCTGGCCGACAATCGCCGCATTCAGCGCGCCATTCTTCAGAATGATATCCTGAATCGCTTTCAGCTCTTTACCTTGCAACAGATAGCCGCCGTGGCTGGCAAAACGCTCACGTACCGCGTCATAGGCCGAATCAACCACAATTACGGATTGCTCAGACGCACAAATCACACCGTTATCGAAGGTCTTCGACATCAGGATGGATGCGACAGCGCGTTTGATATCCGCTGTTTCATCAATTACGACTGGCGTGTTACCGGCACCAACACCAATTGCGGGCTTACCGGAACTGTAAGCGGCTTTGACCATGCCCGGACCGCCGGTTGCAAGGATCAGGTTGATATCAGGGTGATGCATTAACTGATTAGAAAGCTCGACAGATGGGGTGTCGATCCAGCCGATGATATCTTTTGGCGCACCCGCCGCAATCGCTGCCTGCAGCACAATGTCAGCGGCTTTGTTAGTAGCATCTTTCGCACGTGGATGCGGAGAGAAGATAATGCCGTTACGGGTTTTCAGGCTGATCAGTGCTTTGAAAATCGCCGTAGAAGTTGGGTTTGTGGTAGGAACGATGCCGCAGATCAGGCCAATCGGTTCAGCAATAGTAATCGTGCCGAAGGTGTCATCAGTGGCGAGAATACCGCAGGTTTTTTCATCTTTATAGGCGTTATAGATGTATTCAGAAGCAAAGTGGTTCTTGATGACTTTATCTTCAACAATACCCATACCTGATTCGGCAACGGCCAGCTTGGCCAGTGGAATGCGTGCGTCTGCAGCGGCGAGGGCGGCAGCGCGGAAGATTGCATCAACTTGTTCCTGACTAAAATTAGCGTACTCACGCTGTGCCTTTTTTACACGTTCAACCAGTGCATTAAGTTCGGCAACATTAGTAACGGCCATAGTGCTCTCCTGAAGGAAGTTAAACTCTTTTAGTAAACAAGCCTGAATCCAGAAGTATAGTCACGCTATGCTTATATATTGGGCAGGTTGGCGTCTGTTTTGCCGTTGCTTACTAAAAGGGTTTCCTGGTCAAGATACTTAAGCGTCAGGAAGTTGTTTCGACGGGGTAAGATTACCCCTGATGAGGTAGGTAAATTTTGATGCAGATCAATCCGGATCTAAGCTGACACCTTTCAGCACTAACTTTCGCAAGTAAAGTTAGCGCGATGTGCCATATATTCTGCACGCATCGGCTGCATCGCAATAACCAACGGTTAACAGCAGCTAAATAAACTGGCTCAAAGCCAGACGGATAGCATAAATTTCTGCCGCCACCTCTGGTTTTTCGCCCGGCTTATGCACTACATTAAGCGCGCTTTTCTACTCAGACTTTACCGGAGCCCACTTTGAATCCCGTGCTACTCGATCTTTCCGGCTACATTAAGTTTTTTGTCGGTTTGTTTGCCCTGGTAAATCCGGTAGGTATCATCCCGGTCTTTATCAGCATGACCAGCTATCAGGCGGTGGTTGAACGAAATAAAACCAATCTTACCGCCAACCTGGCTGTGGCCATCATCCTCTGGACGTCACTGTTTCTTGGCGATGGCATCCTGCATCTGTTTGGCATTTCGATAGATTCATTCCGTATTGCTGGCGGTATTCTGGTGGTCACTATCGCGATGTCGATGATCAGCGGAAAACTGGGTGAGGATAAGCAGAACAAGCAGGAGAAGTCAGAGAGCGCTATTCGCGAAAGCATTGGCGTGGTACCGCTAGCGTTACCGTTAATGGCTGGTCCCGGTGCAATTAGTTCAACCATTGTCTGGAGTACGCGTTATCACAGCTGGCAGAACTTAATTGGTTTTAGTATCGCGATTGCCATTTTCGCCTTTTGCTGTTGGCTGCTGTTCCGCGCAGCACCGTTGATGGTGCGGGTGCTTGGACAAACCGGGATTAACGTGATTACCCGTATTATGGGCTTGTTGTTAATGGCGTTGGGCATCGAGTTTATTGTTACAGGTATGAAATCTATTTTTCCTGGTTTGCTGAATTAAACGAAGTTATTTTTTTCTTTTAAGAGATTTCACGATCCAAAATGGTGCATATCTTCATTTTATTGCACCATTTTGGTTAATTTATTCATTAGCCTTAACTGCAAACGTCCAGCATCACTTTTACTACTATCCTCATCCCATCCGAGTAAAACCTCACACTAAACTGTGATAATCGTCACAGATAATTGTTCTGCACATATCTTTGAAATTAGCATTTGAGAAAAGTTGATAAGTTAATCGATGACTCTTTATGCGGATAATGGCTAATTTTATAGTCGAATTCGTAAAAATCATATTGAAAGAACAATAACGAGTAAATTACATGCAGTTATCCTACAAATAACTTTAAAATCATTTGGTTAATCGATAATTCAATAAAAGAATTAACACTTTTCCTACTCACCCGAACGTGATAAAAGAGAATCTGCTAACATTTTTGCAGTTTAGCTTTGGCGTGCGGGCATCTGTTCTGATAATTTTCGGCACATCACAAATTTTTTATATGATAGTGACAAATGTGTACGCTTCTTGCTTACAGGCTATCAGGCTTATGATTAAGGTTGATATTTGTTGATGAAATGCATGGTAGCGAAAACGGCAGTACGTTCAGTGCTTGCCCTCTGCCTTACAGGCGCACTGGCAGCAAGCCAGGCAGCCCAAATTCCCGCGGGCACGCAATTATCTGAATTACAGCGTATCGTGATTAATAATGGCAGTGAGGTGGCAACGCTTGATCCGCAGAAAGCAGAAGGCGTGCCGGAATCCAATGTCATGCGTAATTTACTGGAAGGCCTGGTTGAAACCGATAATAACGGTCAACTCGTCCCCGGTGTCGCTAAGCAATGGCAAAGCGAAGAAGGGCGCATCTGGATTTTCACGCTGCGTGACGATGCGCGCTGGAGTAACGGCCAGGCTGTTACTGCTCAGGATTTCGTCTACAGCTGGCAGCGCCTGGCCGATCCTAAAACTGCTTCGCCTTACGCCAGCTACTTACAGGCTGCGCATTTGGCGAACGTTGACGCCATTCTGTCTGGCAAAGCCGCACCGTCTGAACTCGGCGTTAAAGCCCTCGACGATCGTCATCTGCAAATCACCCTTTCTGAACCCGTTCCCTATTTTGTAGCTATGCTGGCTCACAGCGCGATGAAACCGGTCTATCGTCCGGCGATAGAGCAGTGGGGCGAGCAGTGGACACAGCCGCAACACTATGTTGGCAACGGCGCTTTTACGCTGGCGGAGTGGGTGGTAAATGAAAAAATCGTGGTGAAACGCAATCCACAGTATTGGGATAATGCCCACACGGTGATGGAAGAGGGCGTATTTTTACCGCTCTCCTCAGAGAACAGCGATATCAACCGCTATCGCAGCGGTGGCACTGATATGACCAACAGCGTGGTGCCGCCGGAAATGTTCAAAAAGTTACAGCAGGATCTCGGCGATGAGGTCAAAATTAGCCCACTGCTGTGCACCTTCTATTACGAAATCAATAACAAAAAAGCGCCATTCGATGACGCGCGCGTACGTGCCGCGCTAAAGTTAACCCTCGATCGCGACATCATTGCGCAGAAGATCATGGGCCAGGGCCAGATTCCTGCCTACGGATTGACGCCGCCGTTTACCCACGGTATCACGCTTTCCCCACCGGCCTGGGCGCAACAAACGCAGTCCGAGCGTAATGCCAGCGCCAAACAGTTATTAGCCGATGCCGGCTTTAATCAGCAAAACCCGCTGCGTTTTACGCTGCTGTACAACACCTCCGAACAAAACAAGAGACAGGCGATTGCTGCGGCCTCGATGTGGCAGAAAAATTTGGGGGCGGTGGTGTCATTGCAGAACCAGGAGTGGAAAACGCTGCTGGAGACGCGCCATCAGGCGCAGTATGACGTGGTACGCGCCACATGGTGCGCGGATTACAATGAACCTTCTACCTTCCTGAATATGCTGTTGAGCAGTTCATCCAATAACACCGCGTTTTACCACAGCCCGGCGTTTGACCAGTTGATGAAGCAAACATTAACCAGCGCAGACGAAGCAAAGCGCGCCTCGCTTTATCAGCAGGCGGAAGCGCAACTCGATAAAGACTCGCCAATCGTACCTGTCTATTACCGCGTTAGCGTGCGGTTGGTAAAACCCTGGGTGGGCGGTTTTACCGGCAAGGATCCGCAGGACATGCTGGCGTTGAAATACTATTACATAAAGAAACATTGAGTAATGGGCCGATCCGGCGCTACAGTCGGGCGGCACTTTACCGTGGTAAACCCTGAAGGGTGATTAGGGTCTTCGTTCAGACACGCGAAGATCACCTGGAAACGGGGTACGCCGGGCGTTAAATCGACCCGGTAAAGATAATAAAACTGGAGCGTAATAATGAACAACATCACAAAAAAAAGCCTGATTGCCGTGGGCGTATCAGCCGCAATCGGCGCGCTGGCAGGGAATGCCGCGCTGGCAGCAACAGTGCCAGCAGGCGTTGAATTGGCAGCAAAACAGGAACTGGTTCGCGGTAACGGCGATGAAGTACAGTCGCTGGATCCCCACAAGATTGAAGGTGTACCCGAAGACAACATCGCGCGTGACCTGTATGAAGGTTTAATCACCAGCGACAGCGATGGCAAACCGGTACCGGGCGTGGCAGAAAGCTGGGAAAACAAAGATTTCAAAGTCTGGACTTTCCACCTGCGCAAGAACGCAAAATGGTCCAACGGTGAGCCGGTTACTGCACAAGATTTCGTATATAGCTGGCAGCGCCTGGTCGATCCGAAAACCGCATCGCCTTATGCCAGCTATCCGCAATACGGCCACATCGTCAATGTTGACGACATCATCGCCGGTAAAAAGCCAACTTCCGAGCTGGGCGTAAAAGCCATCGACGATCACACGCTGGAAGTGACGCTGAGCGAGCCCGTGCCGTACTTCTATAAACTGCTGATCAACTCCGTGATGTCTCCGGTGTATAAGCCGGCGATCGACAAATTTGGCGATCAGTGGACCCAGCCGCAAAACTGGGTCGGAAACGGCGCCTTCAAACTTGAATCCCACGTGATCAACGAACGCGTAACGCTGGTGCGTAACCCGCAGTATTGGGATAACGAGCACACCGTGCTGAACAAAGTCACCTTCCTGCCAATTAACTCCGAAGTCAGCGACGTTAACCGTTACTTCTCTGAGAACGGCAGCGATATCACTTACAACAACATGCCTATCGAGCTGTTCAAAAAACTGCAGCGTGACAACGGCAAAGAGTTGATGGTCAAGCCATACCTGTGCACCTATTACTACGAAATCAATAACCAGAAAGCGCCATTCACCGATCCACGCGTGCGTACCGCGCTGAAACTCGGTCTGGATCGCGACATCATGGTGAACAAGGTTCTGGCACAAGGTCAGCAACCGGCTTACAGCTTCACCCCGCCAGCCACCGATGGCATGGAACTGCTGCCGCCGGATTGGTTCAAGTGGGATCAGAACAAGCGTAACGAAGAAGCGAAAAAGCTGCTGGCTGAAGCGGGTTACACCGCGGATAAACCGCTGACCTTCAACCTGCTGTACAACACCTCCGATCTGCACAAGAAACTGGCGATCGCCGCCTCTTCTATCTGGAAGAAAAACATCGGCGTGAACATTAAGCTGGAAAACCAGGAGTGGAAAACCTTCCTCGACACGCGTCATCAGGGCAACTTTGATGTCTCTCGTGCGGCATGGTGTGCGGATTACAACGAACCGACTTCATTCCTGAACATCATGCTGTCTGACAGCAGCAGTAACACCTCGCATTACAAAAGCGCTGACTTCGATAAAGTTATTCACGATGCGGTTAAAGCCACAGACGATAAAGCGCGCGTAGCGGATTATCAGAAAGCTGAGCAGATTCTGGATAAAGACAGCACCATTGTACCGGTTTACTACTACGTCAATGCGCGTTTGGTGAAACCTTACGTGGGCGGTTACACCGGCAACGATCCGCTGGATAAAACCGTCGATAAAAACCTGTATATCATTAAACATTAATAGCACTCAGGCTATCGACAGTGGCGGTGCTGCGGCACCGCCTTTTTACTTTGTGAAGCAACAGCCTGGTAGGTACGGCAATGTTAAAATTCATCCTGCGTCGGCTCCTTGAAGCCATCCCGACGCTGTTTATCCTCATCACCATCTCTTTCTTTATGATGCGACTGGCACCCGGCAGTCCATTTACCGGCGAACGTGTCCTCTCGCCGGAAGTGATGGCGAATATCGAAGCGAAGTACCATCTCAACGATCCCATTGGCAAACAGTACCTGAGCTACCTGGTGCAGTTGGCACATGGCGACTTTGGCCCTTCGTTTAAATACAAAGATTACTCGGTCAATTATCTGGTCGGCCACGCCTTCCCGGTGTCAGCCAAACTTGGTCTGGCTGCCTTCTTCCTCGCCGTGGTGCTGGGCGTAACGGCTGGCGTGATCGCCGCCCTGAAGCAAAACAGTTTGTGGGATTATGCCGTGATGGGGGTCGCGATGACCGGCGTGGTGATCCCCAGCTTTGTCGTGGCACCGTTACTGGTGCTGGTGTTTGCGATTACCTTACGCTGGCTACCAGGCGGCGGCTGGAACGGCGGCCAATGGAATTACATGTTGCTGCCGATGGTGGCGCTGTCGCTGGCCTACATCGCCAGCATCGCGCGTATTACCCGTGGTTCGATGATTGAAGTGATGCATTCAAACTTCATCCGTACCGCGCGCGCTAAAGGACTGCCATTGCGTCGTATCGTGCTGCGTCACGCGCTGAAGCCTGCCATGTTGCCGGTGCTTTCCTATATGGGACCGGCGTTTGTCGGCATCATCACCGGTTCCATGGTGATTGAATCCATCTATGGTTTGCCGGGCATCGGCCAGCTGTTCGTTAACGGGGCATTGAACCGTGACTACTCGCTGGTGATGAGTCTGACCATTCTGGTTGGCGTGCTGACCATTCTGTTTAACGCGATCGTTGATGTGCTGTACGCCGTGATCGATCCGAAAATCCGTTACTGATTGTGGAGCTCGCCCATGATGTTAAGTAAAAAAAACAGCGAAGCTCTGGATGCCTTCAGTGAAAAACTGGAAGTCGAAGGGCGCAGCCTCTGGCAGGATGCGCGTCGCCGCTTTATTCACAACCGTGCAGCCTTCATCAGCCTGCTGGTGCTGCTGGTGATCACTTTGTTCGTGGTGTTCGCCCCGATGTTGTCGCAGTTCAAATATGACGACACCGACTGGGCGATGATGTCTGCCGCGCCGGATACCGTCTCCGGCCACTGGTTTGGCACCGATTCATCGGGTCGCGACCTGCTGGTGCGTGTTGCGATTGGTGGCCGTATCTCGCTGATGGTGGGCATTGCCTCCGCGCTGATCGCGGTGCTGGTGGGCACGCTGTATGGCTCACTGGCGGGTTATCTGGGCGGTAAAATCGACTCGGTGATGATGCGTATTCTGGAGATCCTCAACTCCTTCCCGTTCATGTTCTTCGTTATCCTGCTGGTAACCTTCTTTGGTCGCAACATTCTGCTGATCTTTGTGGCGATCGGCATGGTGTCGTGGCTGGATATGGCGCGTATCGTACGTGGGCAGACGCTGGGCCTGAAGCGCAAAGAGTTCATCGAAGCGGCGCAGGTCGGCGGTGTGAGCACCTTCAAAATCGTGCTGCGTCACATTGTGCCAAACGTATTAGGCGTGGTGGTGGTGTATGCCTCGCTGCTGGTGCCGAGCATGATCCTGTTCGAATCTTTCCTCAGCTTCCTTGGCCTCGGCACTCAGGAACCGCTGAGCAGTTGGGGCGCATTGCTGAGCGATGGCGCCAACTCGATGGAAGTGTCGCCGTGGTTACTGATGTTCCCGGCAGGTTTCCTCGTGGTCACGCTGTTCTGTTTTAACTTTATCGGCGATGGCTTGCGTGATGCCCTCGACCCGAAAGATCGTTAAGGAGTTTCCCGATGACCATTCATGAATTTCAGCCAGCCCTGGCTGCACGTGCGGGAAACAATAACCTGCTGCTTGATGTAAAAGACCTGCGCGTCACCTTCAGCACCCACGATGGCGATGTCACCGCTGTGAACGACCTCAACTTTTCACTGCATGCGGGTGAAACGCTGGGCATTGTTGGCGAATCCGGCTCGGGGAAATCGCAAACCGCGTTTGCCTTGATGGGCCTGCTGGCAAAAAATGGGCGCATTGGCGGTTCAGCGAAATTTAACGGCGCAGAGATCCTCAATCTGCCGGAAAGCAAGCTCAACAAACTGCGCGCAGAGCAGATTGCGATGATCTTCCAGGATCCAATGACGTCGCTTAACCCTTACATGCGCGTCGGCGAGCAGTTGATGGAAGTGCTGAAGCTGCATAAAGGCATGAACAGCGCGCAGGCGTTCGAAGAATCGGTGCGCATGCTGGATGCGGTGAAAATGCCGGAAGCGCGTAAGCGTATGAAGATGTTTCCGCATGAGTTCTCGGGCGGTATGCGTCAGCGTGTGATGATTGCGATGGCGCTGCTGTGTCGGCCGAAGCTGCTGATTGCCGATGAGCCGACTACGGCGCTCGACGTGACCGTACAGGCGCAGATCATGACGCTGCTGAATGAGCTGAAGCGCGAATTCAATACCGCAATTGTGATGATTACCCACGATCTCGGCGTGGTAGCGGGTATCTGTGACAAAGTGCTGGTGATGTACGCCGGTCGTACCATGGAATATGGCCGTGCACGTGATGTGTTCTATCATCCTGCCCATCCATACTCGATTGGCTTGCTGAGTGCGGTGCCGCGTCTGGATGCTGAGGAGGGCGAGTCGCTGACCACCATTCCAGGCAACCCGCCAAACCTGCTGCGCCTGCCGCAAGGCTGTCCGTTCCAGCCTCGCTGCGCCTACGCCATGGACATTTGTGCCAAGGCACCGCCGCTGGAGCCTTTCGCTGAAGGTCGCTTACGTGCCTGCTTCAAGCCGGTGGAGGAGTTAGTATGAGCACCGTAGTCGAAGGGAAAAAAGTCCTGCTGGAGATCGCCGACCTTAAGGTGCACTTTGAGATTAAGGATGGCAAACAGTGGTTCTGGCAGCCACCGCATACCCTAAAAGCAGTCGATGGCGTCAGCCTGCGTTTGTACGAAGGTGAAACGTTGGGCGTAGTAGGCGAATCAGGCTGCGGTAAATCAACGCTGGCCCGCGCCATCATTGGCCTGGTAAAAGCCACAGAAGGGCGCGTTGCCTGGTTAGGACGCGATCTGCTCGGGCAAAGCCAGGAGCAATGGCGTCAGGCGCGCAGCGATATCCAGATGATTTTCCAGGATCCGCTGGCATCGCTCAATCCGCGTATGACCATTGGCGATATCATTGCGGAACCGCTGCGCACCTATTACCCGAAGATGCCGGGCCAGCAAGTGAAGGATAAGGTGAAAACCATGATGATGAAGGTTGGGTTGTTACCTAACCTCATCAACCGCTATCCGCACGAGTTCTCGGGCGGCCAGTGTCAGCGTATTGGCATCGCGCGGGCGCTGATTCTCGAGCCGAAGCTGATCATCTGCGATGAGCCGGTATCGGCGCTGGACGTGTCGATTCAGGCGCAGGTCGTTAACCTGTTGCAGCAATTGCAGCGAGAAATGGGGCTGTCACTGATCTTTATCGCGCACGATTTGGCGGTGGTAAAACACATCTCCGATCGCGTGCTGGTGATGTATCTCGGGCATGCGGTTGAGCTGGGTACTTACGATGCGGTGTATAACAATCCGCAGCATCCGTACACCCGCGCGCTGATGTCAGCGGTGCCGATTCCCGATCCGGACCTGGAGAAGAACAAGCAAATCCAGCTGCTGGAAGGAGAGCTGCCATCGCCGATCAATCCGCCATCGGGATGCGTGTTCCGCACCCGTTGCCCGATTGCCGGACCAGAGTGCGCGAAAACCCGGCCGCTGCTGGAAGGCAGCTTCCGTCATGCGGTCTCTTGTTTAAAAGTCGATCCGCTGTAAATGAAAACGCCGGGCGATTGCCCGGCGTTTTTTGTCTGTCGCTTACTCGCGCCACAGGATGTGGCAGAGTTTGTTATCTTTCTCGCGGCAAAGCAGGACGCGTGCGAACACATCAGTGATCGGCTCGCCGTCGGCTTCACCTAAGCCAATCACCACTTCTGCGAAGAAGTCTGGGTTGAGATCGAAATCAACATGTTCCTGCCAGTCTTCCGCAGGATCGAACAGTTCCGCGCCACCGCGCTCTTCAAACTGCAGATTGAACAGAATAATGTCAGCGGGATCGAGATTGTCGCCAGCCAGCTCAAGAAAAATATCGTAAGCCTGCTCCAGCGTTTCATCTTCAGTAAGGCGATTATTTAAATCCATGGTCATTCCTGCTTGCCCTGAGGCGGTAATATTTTCGCTCGTTTTACAGTAAAGGACTAAAGAAGTAAAACAGTCGTTCAACGATGCGTTGCCACCAGGCACGTTTAGCCCAGCGAGCACCATCCAGTAAGCGTGAGCGGGCGATGTAATCATCCTGCACGGTAGCGAGATCGCTGCCAAAGCCGTCATCATCAACCACCAAGGTGATCTCAAAGTTGAGCCACAGGCTGCGCATATCCAGATTAACCGTGCCGACCAAACTCAGCTGCCCGTCAACCAGCACACTTTTGGTATGCAATAGGCCATCTTCAAACTGGTAAATCTTCACGCCGGCTTCCAGCAGTTCGGTGAAGAAGGCACGACTCGCCCAGCCTACCAGCAGCGAATCATTATGGCGCGGCACAATGATGCTCACTTCCACACCGCGTAACGCTGCGGTACAGATGGCGTGCAGCAGGTCATCGCTCGGCACAAAGTAGGGCGTGGTCATAATCAGCTGCTGACGCGCGGAGTAGACCGCTGTGAGTAACGCCTGATGGATCATATCTTCCGGAAAGCCGGGCCCAGAAGCGATCACCTGAATGGTATGCCCGCTCTCCTGTTCGAAGGGCATCACGTTGCCATCCGGCGCGGGCGGCAGAATGCGTTTACCGGTTTCAATCTCCCAGTCGCAGGCATACACAATGCCCATGGTGGTTGCCACCGGGCCTTCCATGCGCGCCATCAGGTCAATCCATTGGCCCACGCCGGCTTCCTGCTTAAAGAAGCGTGGATCAACCAGATTCATGCTGCCGGTATAAGCGATGTAGTTATCGATCAGCACCACTTTACGATGCTGTCGCAAGTCCATGCGGCGCAGGAAAACACGCAGCAGGCTTACCTGCAATGCTTCAACCACGTCGATGCCGGCATTGCGCATCATGTTGACCCACGGACTGCGGAAGAAGGTGACGCTGCCCGCTGAATCCAGCATCAAACGGCAATGTACACCGCGACGCGATGCGGCCATCAGCGATTCCGCCACTTCATCGGCCAGCCCGCCGGGATGCCAGATATAGAACACCATCTCGATATTATGCCGTGCCAGCTGGATATCACGGATCAGTGCGTGCATCACGTCATCGGAGTTGGTCAGCAACTGCAGCTGATTACCTTTCACGCCGGCGATGCCCTGACGATGGCGGCACAAATCAAACAGGGACCGCGCCACGTCGCTGTGTTCAGTGGCGAAGATATGACGGCACTGTTTGAGATCGTTAAGCCATTTGGCGGTGGAGGGCCACATGGTGCGCGCGCGTTCGGCACGCCTTTTACCTAAATGCAGCTCACCAAAAGAGAGATAAGCGATTATACCCACCAGCGGTAGAATGTAGATGATCAGCAGCCAGGCCATTGCTGAGGTGACTGCGCGGCGTTTCATCAGAATACGTAGCGTGACACCCGCAATCAGCAGCCAGTAACCAAACAGCAGCAACCAACTGATTAGGGTATAAAATGTGGTCATTAAGTGGACGTCCTGTTCGCGCTTTGTTGTGCAAAGTTTACGTGCTGATCACAGGGAGTGAAACCTTTAATCGTGAATGACGTTTCGATGAAGCTTTCGATTTGGCATTTCCTGGCAGATCTTTATAATGCCTGCCGAGTTTAGCCTGTCTGAGAGGATGTGATGAGACGCAGCAAAAATGAAGTGGCGCGCTGGAGAATGTTACGGCAGGTACACCGTCGTCGTTCTCGCTGGCTGGAAGGGCAGTCGCGTCGTTATAAGCGCATCCATACCATTCGTCATCAGGTGGCGCAGCAACATCGCCGCTCCATCCTGTTTATCTCGCAAATGGACTGATGGGTTTACGCGGCCATCATGCGCCGCGTAGCACCCGGATGACATTGACCATCTCTACTGCCGCTGCCAGCACAATTAACATCACAACGTGCTGACGAGCGTTGCGCCAGCCTTGCTGACGCCATAGCCAAAGTGCTCTGCCGATGAAAGCGAATGCTATCACCAGCAGTAAAACTGACAACCACATAGATTAGAAAACGCGTTTGAACGGTTTGACCGCGACTTTCTCATACACGCCTGCGGCAATGTAGGGATCATCCTTGGCCCATGATTCCGCGACTTCCAGCGAAGAGAATTCGGCGATGATCACGGAACCGCTGAAACCGGCCGGGCCTGGATCGTTGCTGTCAACTGCTGGCAGCGGACCCGCAGCAATCAGTCGACCTTCATCTTGCAACAGCTTCAAACGAGCAAGATGCGCGGGACGTACCGAGTTGCGTTTTTCCAGTGAATCAGCGGTATCTTCCGCATAAATGACGTAAAGCACGATGGGATACTCCCGTTAGACTTGCCGAAATTGCGTGACACGTTAAGTGATCGTTAATCAGAGTGCAAACGAAAGATAAATACGCTGTCATTCAGCGCAATCAGGGTTAAAAAAGACCTTTCTGCGGGGCGCTTGCACATCGCTTATTGAAACTGATTGCTATTTGCATTTAAAATCTGCGCTTCACTCAATGAACATGAATGATATGACCACGTTGACTACGCCTTTACCTTCACGTACCCCCATTGCTGTAATTTTATCCGTGGTACTTCACGGTTCGTTGATCGCTGGCATTCTCTATGCATCTTTTCATCAGGTGATTGAAGTTCCAAAAGCGTCCCAGCCTATCAGCGTTTCGCTGGTGGCTCCGGAAGTGCAACCCGAACCTGCGCCTGCTCAGGTCACGCCGCCGCCACCTGAACCTGAGCCGGAGCCTGAAGTGGCGCCAGAGCCGCCGAAGGTTGAGCCGGTACCGATTCCTAAGCCGGAGCCTAAGCCGAAGCCAAAACCTAAACCGAAGCCAAAGGTTGAAAAGAAGGTTGAGCCGAAACCGCGTCAGCAAGTGAAGCCGCAGGAAAATCCGTTTAAGCAGGAAGCGGCAACCACGCAGACGCGTCCAACAACCGCGCCGAAAGCCAATCCGACCGCAACGCCGAGCATCTCAGATGGTCCGAAAGCGATGAGCGTCAGCAAGCCTGCCTATCCGGCACGTGCGTTCGCGCTGCGTGTTGAGGGACGTGTGCGGGTGCAGTTTGACGTTGATAGCGACGGTCGTGTGGATAACGTCCAGATTTTGTCGGCAGAACCGCGCAACATGTTCGAGCGCGAAGTGAAGCAGGCGATGAAGAAGTGGCGTTATCAGCCAGGTCGTCCGGGCAAGAATCTCACCATGAACATCGTATTCCGCATCAATGGTGGCGCCAATATCGAATGAGCACTCGTGGCTGAGAGGTAAAAAGAAAGCGGTCAGATGACCGCTTTTTTAATGTTACAGATCGCTTAAATTGCTTCTGCCGGGCGGCAGCGGGCGAGATTGCCCGGTATTGTCGACGGCGACGTAGACAAACACCGCTTCGGTTGCGCAGTAGGTCTGTCCAATCGGTTCGGACGACACTTTCTTGATCCACACTTCGACGTTTATGGTCATGGAACTGTTGCCGGTGCGGATGCAGCGTGCGTAGCAGCTCACCACATCGCCAACCGCCACCGGTTTAAGGAACGTCATTCCGTCCACGCGCACGGTGACGACACGTCCTTCGGCAATCTCTTTCGCCTTAATTGCGCCGCCCATGTCCATCTGCGACATCAACCAGCCACCAAAGATATCTCCGTTGGCATTGGTATCCGCTGGCATGGCCAGGGTACGCAACACCATCTCGCCTTGCGGCGACTTATGTTTTTCGTCCATTGCTCAGTTCTTCTGCAGGTGAAGAGAAGCCCGACGCTGTCGGGCGGAGTGGCATTATTTTTGTTCTTGTTGCGGCATCTGTCGCCAGATATACACGCCGCTTAACAGGGTAAAGAGTAGGGTCAGGCCGGTCAGACCGAACACCTTAAAGTTAACCCAAAATTCCTGCGATAACCAAAACGCAACATAAATATTCGCTAAGCCGCAGGCGAGAAAGAAGATTGCCCAGGCAATGTTGAGATTGCGCCACACGCCTGAAGGCAGTTGTAACTCTTTGCCCAGCATGGTTTGAATCAGCGGTTGCTTCATAAACCACTGGCTGTAGAGCAGCGCGACGGCAAACAGCGAATAGATCACCGTGACTTTCCATTTGATGAATTCATCGTTATGGAACACCAGCGTCAGCGTGCCGAATACCGCGACCAGCACAAAGGTAAAAATGGTCATTTTTTCCAGCTTGCGGTAGAGCACCCAACTGACGACCAGCGCCAGACCGGTGGCAACGATCAGTGCGCCGGAGGCGACAAAGATGTCGTACAGCTTGTAGAAGATGAAGAAAACCACCAGGGGAAGAAAATCGAGTAACTGCTTCATAGCGTTTCCAAATAGGCAGGAGCGTACAGTTATGGCGCCCGGGTGAGCGCCATAACGATTAACGTAACAGCATATACAGCCGGTACAGATAGATAATCAGCACTGCGGAGACCAGGTTACCCAGCGCGTTCAACACCACGGAGGCGATATTGGCGGGCAGCACGGTCAGCGATGAAAAGAAGAACATCAGCACAATTTTGGCCAGCAGCCACAGCACAATAGCTGGTGCGATAACCTTAATATTCTTCCAGGCGAGACGCATGCTGGCACGCATCGCGCCAATCACGCCGAGCTTCTCATTGGCGAGAATCACCGGTGCCAGTGAAAACAGGATCGCCAGAATCACGCCCGGTACCATCAGCACCATAAAGCCCAATTGAACCAGCAGGGTGATCAGGAAGGTCTGCAGCAGCAGCTTTGGCAGGATGGGCGCAGATGCGCCAATAGCGCGCAGCGCGCTGACGCGTTGTCCGCCCGATACCATTGGGATTAGAAGCAGCATGCCACCCAGCAGCAGCGTGTTGCCAATCAACGCAGCGAACGTGCCTGCAGCGGAAGCGCGCAGCAAAATACGCTGCTGATCCGGAGACATATTTTGTACCAGCTCAAACAGCGACGATGCGCTGTCATCGGACTGGCTCAACAACGAGAGCTGGTCTTCACCTGGCGTTAACGCGTGGCCGACGATCACAGTAATGAACGAGGTCAGCAGCGCCAGCAGTAAAATAGTAACCAGCTGATGGCGCAAAAAATTTCCTGTGTCACGGTATAACGAGCTTGCCGTGATAGACATGTAAACTCCTTGAAAGAACCGGATTAATTAACCCGGCGATTGTACATGTTCTACTGGCGTGCTGGCACCCGCATTGGGATAACTTTCTGTCATAACAGGTAAAGAAGGGTGAAAAAGCGCAGGAAGACCGTAGCGAGCACGGGCGCGATCGCAAGCTTCGTTCTGTTCACCGTTCTCGCCGGACATCGAAAACTCCCGACAGGGCGAAGGGCGCTGCTGATAAATACCGCAGGAGACGCAGCCGCCGACGTCGCCCTGCAGCGCAATACAGCGCGGCTGGCGTTGGTTGGTGCCGCGCATATTGCGCATAAATGGGGTTAACGGTTCTGTTAATTCAACGGGAACAGCACCGGCGCCATCATCGGCTTCGGCCCAGTAAAAAGAGACACGGAAGTGCGCGCAGCATGCGCCACAGGTCACGCAAGGATTTAGTGAATCGCTCATCTGATCGCCCGCCACCTTTAAGGTATCGAACCAAAATCACACAGGGGAAAGTTAAAATAGTCACGGCGAAAAATTTTCGCAAGCGGACTTTTATTACGCGCTGTAAAGCCAAAATTGATCTGAATCAATTCATTGTTTTTTAAGTGATTAATTTAGATTGATGCAGATGATCTTTTACCAAAAAAGGGGTAAATGTTGTGCCGCATTCAACATTGAGACCCATCTTTATTTGGCAAAGGAGTGATTATGAAACTGGCAAAATGCGCACTGCTGATGGCGCTGGCAATTCCGCAACTGGCTCTGGCTCATGAAGCCGGTGATTTCTTTATGCGTGCAGGTAGCGCCACCGTTCGTCCGACTGAAGGCTCTGACAATGTGCTGGGTATGGGCGGCTTTAACGTTAGCAACGATACGCAGCTGGGCTTGACCTTCACCTATATGGCAACGGATAACATCGGCGTTGAGCTGCTGGCTGCAACCCCGTTCCGTCATAAGGTTGGACTGGGCGCCACCGGTAATCTGGCCACCGTGCGTCAGCTGCCGCCGACCTTAATGGCGCAGTACTATTTCTTTGATAGCAAAAGTAAAGTCCGCCCGTACGTTGGCGTCGGTATCAACTACACCACCTTCTACGATGCCAAATTCAACCAAACGGGTGAGGATGCCGGATTAAGCGACCTGAGCGTGAAAGACTCGTGGGGCATGGCGGGCCAGGTCGGTCTGGATTATCAAATCAACCGCGACTGGATGCTGAATGCCTCGCTGTGGTACATGGATATTGATACCGAAGTGAAATTTAAAGCTGGCGGTGAGCAGCAAAACATCAACACGCGTATCGATCCGTGGGTGTTCTTCTTTGGTGCGGGATATCGATTCTAATCGGCAACCAGAAATGAAGCGGGCGACCAGAAGGTCGCCCGTTGTGTTATTTGATCTGCATATTGTTAACCACAGATTTCACGCCCGCCACGCTACGCGTTATGGCCACCGCGCGATTTGCCATCTGCGGTGAGCTGACAAAACCGCTCAGCTGAACTTTACCCTTGAAGGTTTCAACATTGATTTCGGTCGATTTCAGCGACTCGTCATTCAACAGCTGAGCCTTAACTTTGGTGGTTACCACGGTATCGTCGATGTAACCGCCAGTGCCTTCTTTGGTTGCTGTGGGTGCACACGCGCTAAGTGCCAGCGCCATTACCGCAGCCATCATAAATCCTGCAACGACTTTGAAAAATTTCATTGGTTATCTCCCTGTCTTAGATGATGTTTCGCCGCAATGGGGCGGCGCAATTAATTGTGGTCTGGAGATGCGAAATCAGCAAATCGGCGCGCGTGAAAAAGTCAGAAATAGGGCGTTTTTACCACTTATTGATCCAATCGCAGTTTTCGCTGGGCATGAAAATCTGAGAGTAGCCGGGAATTTGAGTTTGGGGATATTTTTGGCAATAAAAAGGCCTTATCCGCACCAGCGAATAAGGCCCTGAAGGATTTTAGCGGGTGGCTGCTTTCAGACTACTCACAAAGGCTTTCAGCTCGCTGAGCAGCGTGGCCGGATCGTTCTGGTTACGCTCAATGATTTTCACAATTGCCGACCCGGAAATGGCACCCGCCGCACCAGCGGCGATGGCTTCTTTCACTTGGCCGGGTTCAGAGATACCAAAGCCCTGCAGCGGCGGCGCAGCGTTAAACTCACGCAGCTTTTCGATCAGGTGATGCAGCGGCAGGCTGGCACGATTTTCCGAACCGGTGACGCCTGCGCGTGACAGCAAATAGGTATAACCGCGACCGTGCGCAGCGATCTCACGCAGCAGTTCATCGTCAGCATTTGGTGGACAGATAAAGATCGGCGCCACATTGTGGCGCAGCGCAGCCTGACGGAAAGGCGCAGACTCTTCCAGCGGCACATCCGCAACCAGCACGGAATCGACGCCCACCGCTTCACACTGTGCATAAAAGTTATCGATACCTTTGCTGAACACCAGATTGGCGTACATCAGCAAGCCAATCGGCAGCTCGGGATATTTCTGGCGCACGGTCGCCAGAATTTCAAAGCACTGCGCCACGGTGGTGCCGGAAGCAAAGGCACGCAGCGTCGCGCCCTGAATGGTTGGGCCGTCGGCCAGCGGATCCGAGAACGGAATACCGAGTTCTAACGCGTCCGCACCGCCTTCCACCAGGGTATCGATAATTTTCAGCGAAAGTTCAGGTGACGGATCGCCGAGGGTAACGAAGGGGACAAACGCGCCTTCTTGCTGCGCCGACAGACGTTGAAACAGATGATTGTAACGTTCCATCAGATCTCTCCCTTGGCTTTCAAAATATCGTGAACGGTGAAGATGTCTTTATCGCCGCGACCAGAAAGGTTAACCACCAGCAGCTGCTCTTTTTCCGGATTTTCGCGGATCATTTTCAGTGCATGTGCCAGCGCGTGTGAGGATTCGAGCGCAGGAATAATCCCTTCAGCACGGCACAGCTCTTTAAAGGCGCTGAGCGCTTCGTCATCGGTAATCGAAACATATTCCGCGCGGCCGATACTGTTCAGATGCGCATGCTGAGGACCCACTGACGGGAAGTCCAGACCTGCAGAGATTGAGTAGGATTCTTCAATCTGCCCCTCTTCGGTCTGCATCATCGGCGCTTTCATACCGAAATAGATCCCCACGCGACCGTGCTTGAGCGGCGCACCGTGTTCTCCGGTTTCGATACCGTGCCCCGCCGGCTCCACGCCGATCAGACCAACGCTTTCTTCTTCGATAAAATCAGCGAACATGCCGATAGCGTTCGAACCACCGCCCACGCAGGCTAACACCGCATCCGGCAGGCGACCTTCGCGCTCCAGAATCTGGGCTTTGGTCTCTTCACCAATCATGCGCTGGAATTCACGCACGATAGTCGGGAACGGGTGCGGGCCCGCGGCGGTGCCGAGCATGTAGTGCGCGGTTTCATAGCTGCCAGACCAGTCGCGCAGCGCCTCGTTACAGGCATCTTTCAGCGTGGCTGAGCCGCTATGCACCGGAATCACTTCCGCGCCCATCAGACGCATACGGAATACGTTTGGCGACTGACGCTCAACGTCCTTGGCGCCCATGTAGATGCGGCACTTCATACCCAGCAGGGCACAGGCTAACGCTGACGCGACACCGTGCTGACCGGCGCCGGTTTCCGCGATGATCTCGTTTTTGCCCATGCGCTTAGCCAACAGCGCCTGACCCAGCACCTGGTTGGTTTTATGCGCACCACCGTGCAGCAAATCTTCACGCTTTAGATAAAGGCGGGTTTTGCTGCCTTTAGTCAGGTTGCTGCACAGCGTTAAAGCCGTTGGGCGTCCAGCGTAGTTTTTCAGCAGGTCAGTAAACTCGGCCTGAAACTCGGGATCGCGCTGCGCTTCAACAAACGCATTTTCCAACTGGCGCAAGGCTGGCATCAGGATTTGTGGTACGTACTGGCCGCCAAACTCGCCAAAATAGGGATTCAATAACGTGGTCATTTTTTCATCTTCCTTATTCGGCCCGCGCCATGGCGGGCAAGCGAAATTAATAGGCGCGCAGCGTGCGGAATACCGCCGCGACTTTGCTGGCATCTTTAATGCCTGGCGCAGATTCTATGCCGGAGTTGAAATCGAGGCCGGCACAGCCCAGCTGCGCGGCCTCAACGCAGTTGTCAGCGCTTAGGCCACCGGCCAGCAGCACATTGCTGAGATCCTGGCCTTGCAGCAGTGACCAATCGAAACGCTGGCCGGTGCCGCCCTGGCCATTATCAAACACGTAACGATCGACGTGCGGCCAGTCGCGCGCAGGTAACTGCTCTTTAATGCTCAGCGCTTTCCAGATTTTGGTGTCTGCTGGCAGCGCCTGACGCAATTCTGCGACGAACGCCTGATCTTCATCGCCGTGCAACTGCACCGCATAAAGTTTTAAACTTTCCGCTAGCGTGACAATGTCACTTGCCGCATTGTTGCAGAACACGCCAACATACTTCAGCGGGGCAGCAGCCTGCACAACCTGCGCTTGGTCGCGGCTGATTTTACGCGGCGAGCCTTCAGCGAAGATCAATCCACCATAGATTGCGCCAGCTTCCAGCGCTGCGCGTGCATCTTCGGCGCGGGTCAGGCCGCAGACTTTGTTATCACCGAGCAATACGCGACGCACGCCAGCGGTGAGATCGGCTTCTTCCATCAGCGCGGAGCCAATCAGGAAGCCGTTAGCGAAGTGGCTTAGCTCACGAACCTGGGCATAATTGTGAATGCCAGATTCGCTAATGACGGTGACGCCATGTCCGAGGCGCGGGGCTAACTGACGCGTGCGATTCAGGTCGATGGACAGGTCGCGCAGGTCGCGGTTATTAATGCCGACAACTTTGGCTTCCAGCGCAATCGCGCGTTCCATCTCTTCTTCATTACTGACTTCGGTCAGCACGCCCATTTTCAGGCTGTGCGCCACGGCGGCGAGCTGACGATATTGCTCATCATCCAGCACTGACAACATCAGCAGAATGGCGTCGGCCTGATAATGTCGTGCCAGATAGATCTGGTAGGGATCGATGATGAAGTCTTTGCACAACACCGGTTGCGTGATGGCGGCGCTAACAATCGGCAGGAACGCAAAATCGCCCTGGAAGTATTTCTCATCGGTTAACACCGACACCGCAGAAGCGTAATGACGATATACGCCAGCGATGGTGGCGGGATTGAAATCCTCGCGAATCAGCCCTTTGGAGGGCGAAGCTTTTTTGCATTCCAGGATGAATACCGTGCGCGATCCACGTAGTGCATCGTAAAAATGACGTTCCGCAGGCTGCAAATCGTTCTGGAAGGTGGCCAGCGGCTGCTGTGCTTTGCGCGCTTCAACCCAGACGGCTTTATCTTGTACGATTTTCTCTAAAACAGTGCCCTTAATACTCATCTCATCCTCTCGCTGCCAGAGCGACAACGCGCTCGTAGGCCTGTCCGCTGCGAATGGCAGCGATGGCGCGCTGTGCGTTGTCGCGCAAATCTTCATTTCCGAACACTTTCAGTAACATTGCGACGTTCACCGCCACCGCCTGCTCATGGGCGGGCTGGCCTTTACCCTGGAGTAAACGGGTCAGAATGTCACGGTTTTCTTCCGGCGTGCCGCCTGCCAACGCGTCTTTATCATGGAAGCCAAAACCGAAGTCTTCTGGTGTCAGCTGATAGCCAGTGATTTCGCCATCACGCAGCTCGGCGACCTGCGTTGGGCTGTGCAGCGCCACTTCATCCATGCCACCGCCGTGAACCACAGCCGCACGTTGATAGCCGAGCACTTTTAGCGTTTGGGCGATTGGCAGTACCAGCTCCGGGCTGTACACGCCAATCACCGCCAGCGGTGGACGCGCAGGGTTAATCAGCGGACCCAGCACGTTAAAGATGGTACGGGTTTTCAACTGCTGACGTACCGGCATCGCGTGACGAAAACCGCTGTGATACTGCGGAGCAAACAGGAAGCAGACGTTGAGATCGTCCAGCGCCTGGCGTGCTTGTTCCGCAGGCATATCCAGATTGATGCCAAATGCCGCCAGCAGATCGGAAGAACCCGACTTGCTGGAGACGCTGCGATTACCGTGCTTTGCCACTTTCAGGCCGCAGGTTGCCGCAACAAAGGCGCTGGCGGTCGAGATATTGATGCTGTTGCTGCCGTCACCACCGGTACCGACGATATCGGCAAAGGTGTAATCCGGGCGCGGGAACGGTTTTGCATCGGCCAGCAGCGCGGAAGCGGCACCGGCGATCTCTTCCGGACGCTCGCCACGGACTTTCATGGCGATCAGCGCGGCGGCTAACTGCGTCGGCTCCAGCTGACCGGTAATAATAGCGCTAAATAGCTGGTGGCTTTCGCCCTGGCTCAGCGTCTCAGACTGATAAAGTTTTTCCAGAATAGTTTGCATCATAATCTCCCTATTACTTCGCCAGCGCCCAGGCCAACGTTTGTTCTAATAAGCGCGCGCCCTGAGTGGTGAGAATGGATTCGGGGTGGAACTGGAAGCCACACACGCGGTCGGCATCGTGGCGCACAGCCATCACCATGCCGTTGTAGCTGGCGTTAACGGTCAATTCGGCTGGCGTATTGCTGCCGACCAGCGAGTGATAGCGCGCCACCGGCAGCGGATTGCTCAGGCCAGCGAACATGCCTTCGCCATCGTGGGTAATAGAAGAGGCTTTGCCGTGCAGGATCTCGCCGGCCTGGCCGACATGGCCGCCGTAAGCTTCAACAATCGCCTGATGACCGAGACAGATGCCGATAATTGGCAGACGACCGCGCAGCGCTTGCAGCAAATCTGGCATGCATCCGGCATCTTTCGGCGCGCCCGGACCCGGCGACAGCATCAGAATCGGATTTTCCATCTGCTGCAGGCGTTCAATCAGCACCTCAGCGGGCACGTTGTTGCGGTAAATCACCACGTTATGGCCAAAGGTACGCAGCTGATCAACGAGGTTGTAAGTAAAGGAGTCGATGTTATCGAGCAGCAGGATATCGGCCATCAGAAAATCTCCTTGCAGTGATGGGCTGTTGCGATGGCACGCAATACCGCGCGCGCTTTGTTGCGGCTCTCGTCCGCTTCTGCCTGTGGCTGGGAATCAAGAACCACACCGGCGCCAGCTTGTACGGTGGCAACGCCGTCTTCAACCCACGCGGAACGAATAACGATGCAGGTATCAAGGTCGCCGTTAGCGGTGAAATAGCCGACTGCGCCGCCGTAGCTGCCGCGACGTGTGCCTTCTTTCCCGGCAATCAGTTGCATCGCACGCACTTTCGGTGCGCCGCTCAGCGTGCCCATGTTCATGCAGGCGCGGTAGGCGTGCAGCACGTCGAGATCTTCGCGCAGCGTGCCGACCACGCGTGATACCAGATGCATCACGAACGAGTAGCGGTCAACTTTAGTCAGGTCTGCCACGTAACGGCTGCCCGGCACGCAGATACGCGCCAAATCGTTACGCGCTAAATCCACCAGCATCAGGTGCTCAGCCATCTCTTTATGGTCGGTGCGCATTTCCAGTTCGATGCGGCTGTCGAGATCGCGATCCAGTGAGCCATCGGCATGGCGGCCGCGTGGACGCGTACCCGCAATCGGGTAGATCTCAATCTGACGCGACGTCGCGTCATATTTCAGTGAGCTTTCTGGCGAGGCACCAAACAGCGCGAAATCCTGATCCTGCATAAAGAACATGTAAGGACTTGGATTGCTGTTTTTCAACGTGTCGTAAGCGGCCAGTGGAGAAGGGCACGGCAGCGAGAAGCGACGTGAAGGGACAACCTGGAAGATTTCGCCAATGCGAATCGCTTCCTGCATCTCACGCACCACGTTGCAGTACTCTTCATCGCTCTGACTGGTGCTCAGCGTCATGTGCTCGACGCGCTGTACCGGCAATGCGGGCGCTGCTTGCGTCATCTGGCCGCGCAGTTGTTCGATGCGGCCTTGCAGACGCTGGAACTCGCTGGTCGATGGGCTGAATAAGCTGGCCTGCAGGCGAGCAGTGCGCTGCTGATGGTCGATCACCAGTAAGGTTTCGGCCAGATAGAAGCAGTAATCCGGGCAACGCTGTTCGTTGCGCAGTTGCGGCAGATCTTCGAAACCGGCCACTAAGTCATAAGCGAACAAGCCGCCAAGTAGCATCGCTTCACGCTCCTCTTCCGGGCTGTTCACCAGCTGCGGGATCAGGCGCAGCGCATCAAATACGGAAAAGGCCTTCAGGCGGGAATCTTCGTCCTGCATGCCTTGCTGCTGGGTGAAATGCAGCTCGCGGCCATCAGGGCGCACCTCAATACGCACCTCAGAGGGCAGCGCCTCGTCCAGCAGCGGCAAGATGGCGCGACCATTTTCCGACAGCGCTTTGATGGTGACGATGTTACCCAGCGCACTGACGCGCAGCGCGCTATCCACGATTAACAGGCTTTTCAGGTTTTGTTTGCTGTCGATATCTGCGGATTCAAGCAGCAGAGTTGCTGGACGTGCGCCGCATAACTGATGAAACACTGCGGCCGGATCTTCGCGGTAGGGCGCGGTACCGGTTATCAACTTCAATGTAGGTTTCGCAATAGCCATAATGGATTCTCTGAATTTCGCTCAAAAAAAAGCCCGCTCGGTGGCGGGCTTAGGTATCAATCTGCACTGCGGTTACGCAAATTGTGCACGACGACGTCGCCCGATAAAGGGATCATCGTGCCACCAACCATTTAAATGCGTACCAAAAATAGTCATGATTAAATACCCGTTACGTGTGAACTTGTGTACTAGTTAACTGGTTCGGGCGAAAAATGTCAATACCCTTTTTCAGCCAGGGGCAAAATCGTTATCATGCCTGCCGGTTTATGTAGTTGCTGGAGTTATCTTGTCGGACATCGCTCGTTTTCCCCTTTACGATTTACACAGCCATACGCTGGCTTCTGACGGCTTATTGACGCCGACCGCGCTGGTGCAGCGCGCGGTTGAGATGAAAGTCGGTGTGCTGGCGATTACCGATCACGACACGGTGGCGGGCGTGCCAGAAGCGCAGGCGGCAGTGATGCAACAGGATCTACCGATCCGCGTGCTAGCCGGTTTAGAAGCATCAACCTTATGGGAAAATCACGAAATCCACATTGTGGGGCTGAATGTCGATTGCCAGCATCCCGCGCTGACTGAATTCCTTGCGCTTCAGTATCAGACACGCCTTGATCGTGCGCAGCAGATTGCCGAACGCCTCGAGCGCGCTCGCATTCCTGATGCGCTAGCCGGTGCGCAGCGACTGGCGCAGGGCGGCTTGATCACGCGTGGCCACTTTGCGCGTTATCTGGTGGAGATTGGCAAAGCCGACAATATGGCGCAGGTATTCAAGAATTATCTGGCGCGCGGGAAAACCGGCTACGTGCCGCCGCAATGGTGTACAATTAAACAAGCCATTGATGCTATTCATCATTCTGGCGGCTATGCCGTTTTGGCGCATCCCGGTCGTTATGGTTTGTCGGCTAAATGGTTAAAGCGGCTGATTGCGCATTTTGCCGACGTGGGCGGCGATGCCATGGAAGTCGCGCAGTGCCAGCAAGCGCCCAACGAGCGCACGCAGCTGGCAACCTATGCGCGTGACCATCAGTTAGCCGGGTCGCAGGGATCAGATTTCCACCAACCTTGTCCGTGGATAGAACTGGGACGCAAGTTATGGCTACCGGGCGGCGTGGAGCCGGTTTGGGAACGCTTCCCCGCATTGGCGCCCAGCAGTGCTGTTACAGACAGGTGATATGAGGTTTTTATGAGTCAATATTTTCACATTCATCCCGACAATCCGCAGCCGCGCCTGGTAAATCAGGCCGTTGATTATCTCAATAAAGGCAGCGTGATTGTTTATCCAACCGACTCTGGCTATGCGCTGGGGTGTCGTCTGGAAGAGAAAAATGCCATGGAACGCATTTGTCGCATTCGCCAGTTGGATGGCAATCACAACTTTACGCTGATGTGCCGCGATCTGTCGGAGCTGTCGACTTACGCGCAGGTGGATAACTCCGCGTTTCGCCTCCTGAAAAACAACACGCCGGGCAACTACACCTTCATTTTGAAGGCGACGAAAGAAGTGCCGCGTCGTCTGATGAATGACAAACGTAAAACCATCGGGCTACGCGTGCCGTCCAACCCGGTGGCGCTGGCGCTATTGGAGCGCCTTAACGAGCCGATGATGTCGACTTCGCTGATGCTGCCCGGCAATGATTTCACCGAGTCCGATCCGGAAGAGATTCAGTACAGCATTGGCAAGCTGGTGGATCTGATCATCGATGGCGGCACGCTGGGACAGCAGCCGACCACGGTGATCGATCTCACCAGCGATGCGCCGGTGGTGGTGCGCGAAGGTGTCGGTGACACGCGCCCGTTCCAGTAATCATGCATGGTCAGGCGTGGCTTTCTGCGTCTGACCAATATTGGATTCCAGCCAGGTTTTGAAATCCCCGTACGGAATATACAGCGAGACATCTTTTAAGATGACTTTCTTGCTGCGAACGTTAGATATTTCATGGCTGTAACCGACAATCACCCCGCCAATAGTTTGGTCGGCATTATATACCGCGCCACCCGACATCCCTTGCACCACGCCAGCATTTGATGCCATTGCCATGCAGGGCTTTTTATTCCATTTATTGGTAATGGCGGTACGCGCTAAATTAACGCCGCTCGATT
This sequence comes from Pantoea sp. y20, assembly GCF_054903455.1. Lineage (NCBI taxonomy): Bacteria > Pseudomonadati > Pseudomonadota > Gammaproteobacteria > Enterobacterales > Erwiniaceae > Pantoea > Pantoea sp. y20. The sequence goes on along the minus strand of NZ_CM142816.1, from coordinate 2,261,301 downwards.
CCACCGGCATAGCGGAAATAAAGCTGTAACCGTACATTTTAATCGGTTCGCCAACAGCACCGTTGCGGAATTTCGCCAGCGTTTCTGGACTGTTTTTATGATAAATAATCGCGACGTCGCAATAAGGATGATAGGCCTTGACACGCTGCACGGCCGTTTTTGCCACGTGCGCCGCCGTCAGGCTGTATTCTGGCGTCAAAGGAATGGTTGTACCGAGAATGCCCAAACCTAGCACGGTCGGGATGCCTGTCACGCTCATATCAACGTGTTGCATCGCAGTACGACTGTACTCAGTGTGGCCCACGGAACAACCGCTCAGAGCCAGCGCAGCGAGCGCAGGCCAAAGCAGAGAGGTTTTCATGGCTGTGATCTTCTTTAAAGCATGTCCGTAAAATCCCTGGTGAAGACTTTCGACATGCAAATTAAATTCATTCCGTAAATGAATAAACGCGTCTAATCCCGCGCGCGCCGGTTTGTAATATCAGTGAAATTACACAGTGGTTCGTTAATGATTTGTAAGTTGAACGAATATAAATAGTAAATGAAAGCTATGTTATTATGACGACGCACTGGATTTCAGGCTTAAATTTTACACAGTTTTTTCTGCAGAACAATTCATCAAATTTAATATTAATCAAATAATACAAAAATACAGACTTAATCCAACCTGTAGTGCCAATAAACTATCAGTTTGCATTTATTACGGTAATGGACCTTATTTAATGCTGTTAAATAGTTTTTTATGCTGTTTTATTGTTTTTACTTAGATTTAAAGTTTGTGATTATCCTTAAGCGTGGCGAGCAATAGCGGTTAAGCAGTCTTGCAAAGCGCTAATGTATCAGTTGTCTTAAGTTGATAATAGGCTCAGGCGGGAAAGGTTAGGGGCAAGTGATAATAATTCAGTCACTTGGCGTGGTTGCTGCGGATGCAAATAAGATCGATCTATCAGCCAGCTGAATGTTTATCGTCATGGTCTTAATGGCTACGTTTTTACCAGACCCTCTGTTATCGGCAGCAAAGGAAAAGGTGTTAACAAAACTTGCGTTAGTGTAAAATCGCGGGCCGTCTGAGATTGCAGCAGCGATGCAGAGCGGTAACAGATTCTGATATGGGAATTGGTAATCCCTGTATCGCACCTCTTCTTACCACGACGCCTGGGAAGGCGACAATGAGGCTCCATGAGCGAAAAATTACAGAAAGTATTAGCGCGCGCCGGTCACGGTTCGCGTCGCGAAATCGAAACCATGATTTCAGCCGGACGCGTCAGCGTTGACGGCAAACTGGCGACGCTTGGCGATCGCATCGAAAGTGATAAATCCCTGAAAATTCGTATCGATGGCCATCTGGTTTCTATCGCTGAGTCGGCGACCGAAGTGTGTCGCGTATTGGCGTACTACAAACCAGAAGGTGAACTCTGCACGCGTAACGACCCGGAAGGGCGTCCAACCGTATTTGATCGTCTGCCGCGTCTGCGTGGTTCACGCTGGATTGCCGTCGGTCGTCTGGATGTGAATACCTGCGGTTTGATGCTGTTCACCACCGATGGTGAACTGGCTAACCGTTTGATGCACCCAAGCCGTGAAGTGGAGCGTGAATATGCGGTTCGCGTGTTTGGCGAAGTGGATGACGATAAAATCCGTCAGCTGAGCAAAGGCGTGCAGCTGGAAGATGGCCCGGCATCGTTCAAAACCATTAAGTTTGCCGGTGGCGAAGGCATTAACCAATGGTACAACGTGACGCTGACCGAAGGACGTAACCGCGAAGTGCGCCGTCTGTGGGAAGCGGTTGGCGTGCAGGTTAGCCGACTGATGCGTGTGCGTTACGGTGATATCCAGTTACCGAAAGGCCTGCCACGCGGCGGCTGGATCGAGATGGAATTACCGGCAGTCAACTATCTGCGTACGTTAGTTAGTATGCCGGAAGAGACGGTAACGAAAGTGGCCGTTGAAAAGGATCGTCGTCGCACCAAGGCTAACCAAATTCGTCGTGCGGTAAAACGTCACGGTGTGGTGAGCAACAATCCGCGTCGGAATAACACTAAACGCGGTTCCTGATCCTAAGCCTGACGCCGCGCTCTGCGGCGTCAGCGTGTTACCAATCTATTCCTTGCTGTGCCTGAATTCCCGCATCAAACGCATGTTTCACCGGACGCATTTCCGTTACGGTATCTGCCAAATCCAGCAACGTACGATGACAGCCGCGACCGGTAATGATTACGCTTTGCTGAGCAGGGCGCTGTTGCAACAAATCGACCAGCTCCGCTAAATCCAGATAATCCATGCTCACCATGTACGTGATTTCATCCAGGATCACCAGGTCGACGCGGCTATCGGCCAACATACGACGCGCCTGCTGCCACACTACCTGGCAGGCGGCAGTGTCGGTCTCGCGGTTCTGCGTATCCCAGGTAAAACCGGTGGACATCACCTGAAATTCGACGCCGTGCTGTTCCAGTAAGTTACGTTCACCGTTGGGCCATTCGCCTTTAATGAACTGTACCGCCGCCACTTTTTTACCGTGTCCGCAGGCGCGCAACGCGGTGCCAAAAGCCGCGGTGGTTTTCCCTTTGCCGTTACCGGTGAACACCATCAAAATGCCGCGCGTCTCGGTGGCGGCGGCGATTCGGGCATCAACCTGCTCTTTTAGTCGCTGCTGGCGTTGCTGATGGCGATCGTTCATGCGGTTGCCGGCCCCGCTTTGCGTCCCGGCTGCGCATCAAAGCTGGTGCCGGTTTTACGTCGGCTGTCATCACCCATCAAATAGAGGTAGAGCGGCATTAAATCCGCGGGGGTTTTGAGTAAATTGGCATCCTCATCCGGGAAAGCACTGGCGCGCATTTTGGTGCGCGTACCGCCAGGATTGATACAGTTGACCCGCAAGTGACGGTTTTTATACTCGTCGGCCAGCACCTGCATCATGCCTTCAGTGGCAAACTTCGAAACCGCATACGCGCCCCAGCCTGCACGGCCGGTGCGGCCCACGCTGGACGTGGTGAACACCAGCGAACCGGCATCTGATTTCAGCAGCAGCGGCAGTAATGCCTGGGTTAAATAGAAGGTGGCATCAAGGTTAATCTGCATCACGTCACGCCAGATCTGTGGATCGAGCTCCTCCAACGGTACGATTTCGCCCAGAATGCCAGCGTTGTGCAGCACGCCATCCAGACGCGGCACCAGCGCAGTAACCTGGTCAGCTAACTGCTGGCAGCTTTCTGGCGTGGCTTCAGCCAGATCCAGTAATAAAGAAGCGGCTGGCTGCTTGTTTAACTGTTTGATGGCCTGCTCCGTTTTCTGCAGGGTGTCGGCGTTGCGGCCCAACAGGATGACGCGCGCGCCGTAGCGCGCATAGGTCAGCGCCGCTTCACGGCCAATGCCATCGGAAGCGCCGGTGACGAGGATGATGCGATTTTCCAGCAGATCGCTTTTCGGTTGATAATGCACAGCGATGTCCTTTGCTCGGGTCAGAAGGTTTTTGGCTTTATGCCTGAATTTGCCGCGCGGTGCAACGCTTGAGCCTCGCATTCTGTGCCGCCTGCGGGCATTTCAGGCGACGACAGCGCGTAAAGCGGGTAAACTTATAGCTGTTGTAATTTACTGTTTAATAAGGCGGCAGAATGGATTTTTTCTCCAGTTATGGATTATTTCTGGCTAAGGCCGTCACCGTGGTGGTGGCGATCGCAGCTATTGTTCTGATTGTGCTAAATGCCGCGCTGCGTAAACGTCACAGCAGCGGTCAGCTGCGTTTGACGCATCTTGATGATGATTATCGTGAGATGAAGGAAGATCTGCAGCTCGCCAAAATGAAGCCACAGGCGCAAAAAGTGTGGCTCAAGCAGCATAAGAAAGAAGAGAAGCAAAAGGCGAAAGCTGATAAACGCAATGCTAAAGCGGGCGTGAGCGAGACGCTGAAGCCCACGCTGTATGTGCTGGAGTTCAAAGGCAGCATGGACGCGAGTGAGGTCACCTCATTGCGTGAAGAGATCTCCGCGGTGCTGGCAGTTGCGGTGCCGGGCGATGAAGTGCTACTTCGCCTGGAAAGCCCCGGCGGCGTAGTACACGGCTACGGTTTGGCGGCTTCGCAGCTGCAACGCCTGCGCGATGCCGGTCTGCAATTGACGGCGGTGGTGGATAAAGTCGCTGCCAGCGGTGGTTACTTGATGGCATGCGTGGCGGATCGCATTGTGGCCGCACCGTTTTCTATTATTGGTTCAATTGGCGTGGTCGCGCAGATTCCCAACTTCAACCGCCTGTTAAAGCGTAACGATATTGACGTCGAGCTGCATACCGCCGGTCAGTACAAACGGACTTTGACGCTGTTTGGTGAAAACACCGAAGAAGGGCGCGAGAAATTCCAGGAAGATCTTAATGAAACGCATCAGCTGTTTAAAGATTTCGTGCAGCAGATGCGTCCGTCGCTTGATCTGAACAAAGTGGCGACCGGCGAGCATTGGTATGGCCGTCAGGCGCTGGATTTGGGTTTAATTGATGAAATCGGCACCAGCGATGCGTTGATTATCCAGCATATGGATCGCTTCACCGTGCTGGGCGTCCATTACGCACGTAAGCGTAAAATGATGGATCGCTTTACCAACAGCGCCAGTCTGGCGGCAGAACGGTTGATTCTGAAAATATGGCAGCGCGGCGAGAAGCCGCTGTTGTAACCGGGCCCGGCAATTGCCGGGCTTTTTTATGCCAGATGATATTGAGAGGAGAGTTCCACCGCGAGGTGTTTAAACACGTTAAATACCGTGGTGGTTTTGGCGGTGGGCAAGCCTTCATCATCGAGAAAATAGGGACCGCGAAACACCAAAACATCACCTTGCTGAATCACATCATTGGCTTCTAATCCGACAAAATAATTTTCGTGCTGCGTGATTATCTGATTGGCTATTTCCAGTAACGCGTGGCGTGAAATAGATTCCGTTGGCACTGACATTTTTCACCTCTTTTTTGACAGCCATTTTTCTCCTTCTATATTACTTGCGAGCTATCGCGTTCAGCAAATCAGCATGGCGTCACAAAACTGGCGCAAAATTAGGCAGAATGCTAATTAAGTTGCGTAACGGATTTTATCAGGTAGAGTGTGGGCGATTCAGCTTTCAGGGAGATCACACCCGGATGTGTGGTTCTGTCAGATGGAAAACTCGCTCCTAATCATAAAGTTGCAGAAGTCGACGCAATCTGACCTGAGATTATCCCTGCTGCCTTGAAATGCGAAATGCCGGCAGCAATATTGAACCCATTGGGTTTTGGGACCTCCAATTCTCTCCCGTTTATCAGGACGTTTCATTTAGGTAAAGGTACATATGGGTAAATCACTCGTAATCGTTGAGTCCCCGGCAAAGGCCAAAACAATCAATAAATACCTCGGTAATGACTACGTGGTGAAATCCAGTGTCGGTCATATCCGTGATTTGCCGACCAGCGGTTCAACTGCCCGTAAAAGTGCCGACGGGGAAAAAGCGAAACCTGGAAAAAAGGTTAAAAAGGATGAGAAAGCCGCACTCGTAAACCGCATGGGTGTAGATCCCTGGCATGGTTGGGAAGCGGATTATCAAATTCTGCCGGGCAAAGAAAAAGTTGTCGCTGAGCTGAAAAACCTGGCTGCCGATGCAGACCACATCTATCTCGCAACCGACCTTGACCGCGAAGGGGAAGCCATTGCCTGGCACCTGCGGGAAGTGATCGGTGGGGACGATAAGCGCTTTAGCCGCGTAGTATTTAACGAAATTACCAAGAATGCGATTCGTCAGGCGTTTGACAAGCCTGGCGAGCTTAATATTGAACGTGTCAACGCACAGCAAGCGCGCCGCTTTATGGATCGCGTGGTGGGTTACATGGTGTCGCCACTGCTGTGGAAGAAAATTGCCCGCGGCCTGTCAGCCGGTCGCGTTCAGTCGGTTGCGGTGCGTCTGGTTGTTGAGCGCGAGCACGAAATCAAAGCCTTCGTGCCAGAAGAGTATTGGGAAATCGATGCTGATTTCGCCACGCCGAAAGGCGCCGATCTGGCCATGCAGGTGACGCATCAGAATGACAAAGCGTTCCGTCCGGTCAATCGTGAGCAAACTCACGCGGCGGTAGCGATTTTGCAGAAAGCGCGTTACGAAGTGCTGGATCGTGAAGACAAGCCGACCAGCAGCAAGCCTTCTGCACCTTTTATTACCTCAACGCTGCAACAGGCGGCGAGTACGCGTTTGGGCTTCGGCGTGAAGAAGACCATGATGATGGCGCAGCGTTTGTATGAAGCGGGCCACATCACCTATATGCGTACCGACTCCACCAACCTGAGCCAGGATGCCGTGGCGATGGCGCGCGGTTATGTTGAGAGCAGCTTTGGTAAAAAGTATCTGCCAGAAGCGCCGAATACCTATGCCAGCAAAGAGAACTCACAGGAAGCGCACGAAGCGATTCGTCCTTCTGACGTGAATATCGTGGCTGAGCAGCTGAAAGATATGGAAGCTGATGCGCAGAAACTCTATCAGCTGATTTGGCGCCAGTTTGTTGCCTGCCAGATGGTTCCGGCTCAGTACGACTCCACCACGCTGACCGTGGGCGCGGCTGAATTTAAATTGAAAGCCAAAGGCCGCACGCTGCGTTTCGATGGCTGGACGCGCGTGATGCCTGCGCTGCGTAAAAATGATGAAGATCTGACGCTGCCGCCGGTAGATGTTGGCGACATGCTGGATCTTAAAGAGCTGATGCCAAGCCAGCACTTCACCAAACCGCCGGCGCGCTTCAGTGAAGCATCGCTGGTGCGTGAGCTGGAAAAACGTGGCATTGGTCGTCCATCAACGTATGCCTCGATTATCTCCACCATTCAGGATCGTGGTTACGTGCGTGTTGAGAACCGCCGTTTCTACGCTGAAAAAATGGGTGAAATTGTTACCGACCGTCTGGAGTCTAATTTCCGCGAGCTAATGAACTATGACTTCACCGCGCGCATGGAAAATAGCCTCGATCAGGTGGCGAATAATGAAGCCGAATGGAAAGCGGTACTCGACTCCTTCTTCAGTGATTTCAGCCAACAGTTAGATGATGCTGAGAAAGATCCGGAAGAGGGCGGCATGCAGCCCAACCAGATGGTGTTGACGTCAATTGATTGTCCAACCTGTAGCCGCCCGATGGGGATTCGCACCGCCAGTACCGGCGTGTTCCTGGGTTGCTCGGGTTATGCTTTGCCGCCGAAAGAGCGCTGCAAGCAGACCATCAACTTGATCCCGGAAAATGAAGTGCTCAACGTGCTGGAAGGCGATGATGCTGAAACCAATGCGCTGCGCGCTCGTCGTCGTTGCCAGAAGTGTGGCACCGCGATGGACAGCTATCTGATCGATAACCAGCGCAAGTTACACGTCTGCGGTAATAACCCAGAGTGCGACGGCTACGAGATTGAGCAGGGCGAATTCCGCATCAAGGGCTACGACGGTCCGATTGTTGAGTGCGAGAAGTGTGGTTCTGAAATGCATCTGAAAATGGGTCGTTTCGGTAAGTACATGGCGTGTACCAACGACGAGTGCAAAAACACCCGTAAGATTCTGCGTAACGGTGATGTCGCGCCGCCAAAAGAAGATCCGGTGCCGCTACCAGAATTGCAGTGTGAAAAGTCGGATGCTTACTTTGTGTTGCGTGATGGTGCAGCGGGCGTGTTCCTTGCTGCGAATACCTTCCCGAAATCACGTGAAACGCGCGCGCCGCTGGTGGAAGAGCTGCAACGCTTTGCCGACCGCCTGCCAGAAAAGCTGAAATATCTGTCAGAAGCGCCAGCCGCCGATCCAGAAGGGAATAAGACGATGGTGCGTTTCAGTCGTAAGACCAAACAGCAATACGTCTCTTCCGAAAAGGATGGCAAAGCCACCGGCTGGTCAATGTTCTATATTGATGGCAAATGGCAGGAAGCGAAAAAGTAATTCCCCGCAAGGCCAGCATTCGCTGGCCTTTCTCTTATCCTTATAGCTAATCGTTCTACATTCTTCCTTTAACTGATATAGTAGTTATAGAACTCTTTTCGTTTCGCTGATTCGCTTTCCCTCCCTCACCGCAATTAAAGCGGAAACACGCCTGCCGGGAATGCACCTCTGTCGCTACCAGGAAGATATAACTATGAAATTGCAGCAGTTGCGTTACATCGTCGAAGTGGTTAATCACAACCTTAATGTCTCATCGACCGCCGAAGGCTTATATACCTCGCAGCCGGGCATCAGTAAGCAAGTCCGTATGTTAGAAGATGAGCTGGGCGTGCAGATATTTGCACGCAGTGGTAAGCATCTGACGCAAGTAACGCCTGCAGGTGAAGAGATTATTCGGATTGCGCGCGAAGTGCTGTCCAAAGTTGACGCGATTAAATCTGTTGCTGGTGAACACACCTGGCCAGATAAAGGCTCGCTGTATGTAGCAACTACCCATACGCAGGCACGTTATGCGCTGCCAGGCGTGATTAAAGGCTTTATTGAGCGCTATCCTCGCGTTTCTTTGCACATGCATCAGGGATCGCCGACGCAAATAGCTGAGGCGGTTTCAAAGGGCAATGCAGACTTTGCCATTGCCACAGAAGCCCTGCATCTGTATGACGATTTGATTATGCTGCCGTGCTATCACTGGAACCGCGCCATTGTGGTAACGCCAGATCATCCGTTGGCGGGTAAATCAAATGTGACGATTGAAGAGCTGGCGGATTTCCCGTTAGTGACTTACACATTTGGCTTTACAGGCCGTTCAGAGTTGGACACCGCGTTTAATCGCGCCGGATTAACGCCACGCATCGTCTTCACTGCGACGGATGCTGACGTCATTAAGACGTACGTGCGTTTAGGCCTGGGCGTTGGCGTAATTGCCAGTATGGCGGTTGATCCGGTTGCAGACCCCGATTTGGTGCGTATTGAAGCTTCAGAAATCTTTACGAATAGTACGACCAAAATTGGCTTTAGACGTAGCACCTTCCTCCGCAGCTATATGTATGATTTTATTCAACGTTTCGCGCCACACCTGACGCGTGATGTGGTGGATGCGGCGGTCGCATTGCGCTCCAATGAAGACATCGAAGCTATGTTCCGCGACATCAAGTTACCCTTCAAGTAAATTCCTAACTCATTCTTTTGCCAAGGTGTCCAGTGGGCACCTTCGGAATCCCCTAGCGCTTAGCGCCACGAGTACTTCAAAAAAAATCATTATTTTTTTGTAAATGAAACATGGGTCACATGTTTTTTCATTGTTATCTATTAAATGCGAATCAGTACACAATTTTTACGATGCTGCTTTGCAGCTCGCCAGGAATATTCCCATACTCTAGTTAAGAGTTGATGAAGAAGGGCTTTTTAACTGGCATGGTAAATTAAACTCAAATTTAGATTGGATCTAATTTGCTGTTAACCCAAATTTACAATGTAACGATTTAATTAATAGTTGTGTTGGTAATTAAATTTATCTCATCAATTTTTGGCGTTTTGATAAATAGCGTTAATCGTTGTGCTCAATAAAAATAACTGGATTTTCGGTCTTAACAAGTTTAGGATTCGTCCTAAATCTTAATCGTTGTCATCAATCGTTTTATTGAGAGTGATTATCAAAAACTATGAATACGAGAATAACTGTACAGCCGGGCTTCCGGACTAAAAGCACCAAAGTTGAGCGTACTGGTAATACCCGTCGCAAAGCTTGGATGACTGTCTTCGCTGCTTCAGCACTGTTCTGGGTAGTGGTGGCGTTAATGATTTGGCGTATGTGGGGTTAAGCCATGTGGGCAAATACACTCAGTCGTAAGCATCCGGTTTCTGCACGTCAGCCGCAAACGCCTGCGTGCAAAGTTAAAGACGTTGTATCCACTGAACCTCAGGTCACCATTCCGACTTCGTGGGAACTCAGCGAGAATCAGCGCAATTTTATTGAATCCTTCATGGATATGAAGTCGAAATAACGCAGCATGCGTTCCGTACTATATTTAGTCGTTTAGTCCCTCTTTTTGCCGGATTATCCGGTGGGCAAGTTAAAAGCCCGTCCTTTAACACTCAGCATTAAAAAAACGGTGTCATCAGTACAACGCTGAAGACGGTGGACTTTTTTTGCCCGGAATCCGGGAGGGAGTGAATTATGAGCATCAATACAACGACATTATCCTGGATGAGCGTTTATACCTTTTCCCTGGCTTTTTGGGCCGCCGCCTTCTGGGCGATGATTTAAGCCCTAACTCAAATTACACTGAATTTTATAAATGCCCTGACAAACGTCGGGGCATTTTTCATTGTGTCTTAATGTGTCTATTCGTGTTGTTATCAAAACGTTAACGGCAATGTAGTCTATCTTTAAGTTAAACCTTGCAGTCACTGAGGTTTAAAAAAGATTCACTTACATGGAGGCGCTATGTCGTTAACGTTACGCGAGCAGAGTCAGGACACGCTGGATGTTCGGGCAAAAAAATATCATTACTACAGCTTGCCCAAAGCAGCTCAGCAACTGGGCAATATCGATCGCTTGCCCAAGTCGATGAAAGTCCTGCTGGAAAACCTTTTACGCTGGCAGGATGGTGATTCTGTCACGCTTGAAGATATTGAAGCGCTGGTCGCCTGGCAAAAAGATGCTCACGCCGATCGTGAGATTGCCTATCGTCCCGCGCGTGTATTAATGCAAGATTTTACCGGCGTACCGGCGGTGGTAGATTTGGCTGCCATGCGCGAAGCGGTGAAACGCCTTGGCGGCGACGTCGCCAAAGTCAATCCCTTATCCCCGGTAGATTTGGTTATCGACCACTCTGTCACCGTGGACCATTTCGGTGATGACAAAGCCTTTGATGAAAATGTGCACCTGGAAATGGAGCGCAACCACGAGCGCTACGTTTTCCTGCGTTGGGGGCAAAAAGCTTTCAATCGATTCCGCGTAGTTCCGCCAGGCACCGGGATTTGTCATCAGGTCAATCTGGAATACCTCGGTAAATCTGTCTGGCATGAGACGCTGAATGGGCAAGAGATCGCCTATCCCGATACGCTGGTGGGCACCGATTCGCACACCACCATGATCAATGCGCTCGGCGTATTGGGTTGGGGCGTTGGCGGGATTGAGGCTGAAGCGGCGATGCTTGGCCAGCCGGTCTCAATGCTGATTCCTGACGTAGTCGGTTTCAAACTCACTGGTAAATTGCGTCCGGGCATCACCGCAACGGATCTGGTGTTAACCGTAACGCAAATGCTGCGCAAACATGGTGTTGTGGGTAAATTCGTAGAATTTTACGGCGACGGCTTAGCCGACCTGCCGCTTGCCGATCGCGCCACCATCGCCAACATGGCGCCTGAGTATGGTGCGACCTGCGGCTTTTTCCCTGTCGATGATGTCACCCTGAGTTATATGACGCTCACCGGCCGCGATGCGGAGCAGGTTGAACTGGTTGAGGCTTATGCTAAGCAACAAGGTATGTGGCGTAACGCGGGTGATGAGCCGGTGTTCACCAGCTCTCTAGCGCTGGATATGGGCGACGTCGAGTCCAGCCTGGCCGGTCCAAAACGTCCGCAGGATCGTGTATCACTCGGTGATGTTCCTACTGCCTTTGATGCCAGCAACGAACTGGAAGTTAATCAGGCGCAAAAACCGCATAAAACCGTGAGCTACCGCGATAGCGAAACTGGAGAAAGCTATCAGCTGGATGATGGTGCGGTCGTGATCTCGGCGATTACCTCTTGTACTAATACCTCAAACCCTAGCGTGCTGATGGCTGCCGGTTTACTGGCGAAGAAAGCCGTTGAACGCGGTCTGATGCGCAAGCCCTGGGTTAAGGCCTCACTGGCACCCGGTTCCAAAGTGGTTTCTGACTACCTTGCTGTGGCCCAGCTTACGCCATATCTGGACGAATTAGGATTCAATCTGGTCGGTTACGGTTGTACTACTTGTATCGGTAATTCCGGCCCGTTACCGGACGCGATAGAAAGCGCGATTAAAGAGGGTGATCTCACGGTTGCCGCGGTGCTTTCGGGTAACCGTAACTTCGAAGGCCGTATTCATCCGTTAATTAAAACCAACTGGCTGGCTTCGCCGCCGCTGGTGGTTGCTTATGCCTTAGCGGGTAATATGAAGCTCAATCTGCAATCCGATCCGCTCGGCCAGGATCGCCAGGGCAACGATGTTTTCCTCAAGGATATCTGGCCTTCGCCGGAAGAGATTGCTGAAGCGGTGCAGAAAGTCACCAGCGATATGTTCCACAAAGAGTATGCCGAGGTGTTTAACGGTACGCCTGAGTGGCAGCAGATCAAAGTCAGCGAAGCGGCAACCTACGATTGGGATGGTGATTCTACTTACATTCGTCTGTCGCCCTTCTTTGACAACATGGAGAAAACGCCGAAGCCGGTGCAGGATATCAAAGGCGCGCGCATTCTGGCGATGCTGGGTGACTCCGTCACCACCGACCACATTTCTCCAGCGGGGAGCATCAAAGCCGAAAGTCCCGCCGGACGCTATTTGCTGTCGCATGGCGTTGAGCGCACCGATTTCAACTCTTACGGTTCGCGTCGTGGTAACCACGAAGTGATGATGCGCGGCACCTTCGCTAATATCCGTATTCGTAACGAAATGGTGCCGGGAGTTGAGGGCGGTTATACCAAACACTTCCCAACTAACGAGCAGTTGGCGATTTACGATGCGGCGATGAAGTATCAGCAGGAAGGTGTGCCGTTAGCGGTGATTGCTGGTAAAGAGTACGGTTCCGGCTCAAGTCGGGACTGGGCAGCAAAAGGGCCGCGCTTACAGGGCGTGCGCGTGGTTATCTCCGAATCCTTCGAGCGTATTCACCGCTCTAACCTGATTGGTATGGGGATTCTGCCGCTCGAGTTTCCGGCTGGCGTGACGCGTAAAACGCTGCAGCTTACGGGTGAAGAGTTTATAGATGTGGCAAATCTGTCGCAGCTTAAGCCGGGTGGCACGGTAACCGTAATTCTGACGCGCGCGGATGGCAGCCAGGAGACGCTGGAAACGCGCTGCCGTATCGATACGGGTAACGAGCTAACCTATTACCAGAACGACGGCATTTTGCATTACGTGATCCGCAACATGCTGAACTAAAAGAAAAAGCCGGGATTTCCCGGCTTTTTTTATCTGCTTTAAAATCTGCTTAAGACTTCGGCAACAGATGACCCATTTTTTCGGCTTTCGTATCGAGATAGTGCGCGTTTTTCGGGTTACGCCCGACAACCAACGGCACGCGTTCGACGATATTGATACCGGCTTCACTCAGGATTTCAACCTTGCGCGGATTGTTTGTCAGCAAGCGCACTTCATTGACGCCCAACAGTTTGAACATATCTGCACATAGCGTGAAGTCACGCTCATCAGCGGCGAAACCGAGCTGATGGTTGGCTTCGACCGTGTCGTAGCCTTTATCCTGCAATGCATAAGCACGAATTTTATTCAGCAAACCGATGTTACGACCTTCCTGACGGTGATACATCAGAATGCCACGACCTTCTTCCGCAATCGCCGTTAACGCCGCTTCCAGCTGGAAGCCGCAGTCACAGCGCAAGCTGAACAGGGCATCGCCGGTGAGACATTCGGAATGGACGCGCGCCAGCACCGGATTGTGATCGCTAATATCACCATAAACCAGCGCGACATGGTCGTGGCCGGTTGCCAGTTCTTCAAAACCAACCATCAGGAAATCTCCCCATGGCGTGGGCAGTTTGGCTTCTGCTACCCGTTTAAGCTGCATGTGACTCTCCAGAACCTTCAGAGGATGCGCTATCATCATGATAACGCACGGGCCATGTGGCCCGATGAAACTTAGGCTATTGTGCCACAACCCGAACGGCTGCCGTTAATCGGTCAGAGTGATTGTAGTGATAAAGCACAATTATCCAAGCCGCAATGGGTATGTTATTCTTTTTTCAGCTAAAGTTATGCTAAACGCACCTGTTAATCCGGATCTAAAAGGAAGCGAATGTTAAAAATCATTCAGCGCACCACCTTAGGGGCGTTTTTATTGTTGTTGATGCCGTTGGGCGTATGGATATCTAACTGGCAATGGCAACCCGGGGAAAGCGGCAATCTACTTCGCGTGCTGTTTTGGATGACGGAAACCGTTACCAGTCCGTGGGGCATCCTCACCAGTATCATCCTCAGCGCCTGGGTGTTGTGGTGTTTACGCTTTCGGCTCAAACCCGCGATTCTACTCATTCTTATCATGAATGGTGCGATTCTTGCTGGTCAGTACACCAAATCCTCAATCAAAGAGCATGTGCAGGAACCGCGCCCCTACGTCATCTGGCTGGAAAAAAGTCATGGCATTAACGGTGATGAGTTTTATCAGCTTCATCGCCAGCAGCGCGGCGAAATGGTCTCAACTTTGCTGGCCAATGACACTCAGCTGCCGCAATGGCTGAAGAATCATTGGGCATTTGAAACCGGTTATGCGTTTCCTTCCGGGCATACCATGTTTGCCGCTAGCTGGGCGCTTTTAGCCATCGGCCTGTTATGGCCGCGCCGTCATTTTGCCACCGTTGCCGTATTATTCGTTTGGGCGACCGCGGTGATGGGCAGCCGTTTAGTGCTGGGTATGCACTGGCCGCGTGATTTAGTGATGGCAACGCTGATATCCTGGTTATTGGTGACCGTTGCTACGCTGCTGGCCCAGCGTTTTTGCGGCCCGCTCACCATTCCTCCAGAGGAACATCGTGAGATCGCGCAACGTGATGATGGATTGTAATCAGCCTATTCATCCCCATATGATTGATTGTGCTTGCAGAAAAAAGCGCTAACTGATGTGGGGATAAGCAGCATCGACGGCGGTTTTTTGGCATACTTCTATTGGATAACCTCTCGACAGGACGCATTGTGAAATATTTGCTTATTTTTCTCGTGGTATTGGTCATTTTCATCATCTCCGTCACGCTCGGAGCGCATAACGACCAAATCATCACCTTTAACTATCTGCTAGCGCAGGGCGAATTCCGCATTTCAACACTGCTCGCCAGCTTGTTTGGCGCTGGATTCCTGCTGGGATGGGCGATTTGCGGTCTGTTCTGGTTACGCTTACGTGTTTCTCTGGCAAATGCACAGCGTAAGCTTAAACGTATGCAGGCACAGAATGAACAATCTACTGCAGTGACCCCATCACCAACTGCCAGTCGTCGGGATTAATTTTCGATGCTTGAATTGCTGTTTCTGCTTCTTCCTGTTGCTGCGGCGTATGGCTGGTATATGGGCCGCCGCAGTGCACATCAGGATAAGCAACAGGAAGCGAACCGCCTGTCGCGCGATTATGTGACCGGCGTAAACTTCCTGCTCTCCAATCAACAGGACAAAGCGGTTGATCTCTTTCTCGACATGTTGAAAGAGGACAGCGGCACGGTTGAGGCGCATCTGACGCTTGGCAATCTGTTCCGTTCGCGTGGTGAAGTTGATCGCGCCATTCGCATTCACCAATCCCTAATGGAAAGTGCGTCGCTCAGCTACGAGCAGCGCTTGCTGGCGATCCAGCAACTCGGCCGCGATTACATGGCAGCCGGATTGTACGATCGTGCCGAAGATATGTTTGGGCAACTGGTTGAAGAGACCGATTTCCGTATTGGCGCGTTGCAGCAGTTATTGTTGATTCATCAGGCAACCAGCGACTGGCAAAAAGCCATCGACGTGGCGGAAAAGCTGGTTAAGCTCGGCAAAGATAAGCAGAAAGGGGAAATTGCCCATTTTTACTGTGAGCTGGCGTTGCAGGCATTAAGCAGTGATGACCTTGATCGGGCGATGAGCTTGCTGAAGAAGGGCGAGTCAGCCGATCATCAAAGTGCGCGCGTCTCAATCATGATGGGCCGCATTTTGATGGAGCAGGGCGAGTACGCTAAAGCCGCCAGCCGACTGCAGCGCGTGCTGGAGCAGGACAAAGAGCTGGTGAGTGAAACGTTACCCATGCTGGAAACCTGCTACCAGCGCCTGAACCAACCCGAAAACTGGGCGCAATTTTTACAGCGTTGTGTCGACGAGAATACCGGCGCCGCAGCAGAGCTTTATCTCTCCGATATTCTTGAGCAACAGCAGGGACCGGAAGCGGCACAGCTGTATATCAATCGTCAGCTTCAGCGTCATCCGACGATGCGTGTGTTTCATCGTTTGATGGATTTCCACTTACACGAAGCGGAAGACGGACGTGCGAAAGAGAGCTTGATGGTGCTGCGCGATATGGTCGGCGAGCAGATCCGCACTAAGCCGCGATATCGCTGCCAGAAATGTGGCTTCACTGCCCATGCTCTGTATTGGCATTGCCCATCTTGTCGCGCCTGGTCTTCAGTTAAACCCATCCGTGGACTCGACGGCCAATAAATGGGCGCATCACGCGTCTGGTTACATCTATTTAGTTACAACATACTTTTAAGTTTGATTAAGAAACTGCCTTGACATCGTGCAGCTAGCAGTCAAACAGGCAAGTTCTGGCGGTAGCGTGATTGTCGGCACCGGCCTGCGCAGGTAGAATGCTTGCCGTTTGTCCATTGCGCCTGCGGGTGCCAGTTACTGAGGAAACGTTATGCCTGTAACCACTTCACCTATTCTGGTGGCACTCGACTATCATGATCTCAACAGCGCGCTGCAGTTTGTAGACCGCATCGATCCAAGCCAGTGTCGCCTGAAAGTGGGCAAAGAGATGTTCACACTGTTTGGTCCATCGCTGGTGAAAACGCTGCAGGAACGGGGTTTTGAAGTGTTCCTCGATCTCAAGTTTCATGACATCCCAAACACCACCGCACATGCAGTCGCGGCCGCAGCCGATCTTGGCGTGTGGATGGTGAACGTGCACGCCAGCGGTGGTGCTCGCATGATGAACGCGGCTCGTGAAGCGCTGGTACCATTCGGCAACGATGCGCCGCTGCTGATTGCTGTCACCGTATTGACCAGCATGGATGAAGACGACCTCAAAGGTTTAGGCATTACCTTATCTCCAGCCGCGCAGGCTGAGCGGCTGGCACGTTTGACCCGCGATTGCGGCCTGCACGGCGTGGTTTGTTCGGCGCAGGAAGCCGCGCATTTTAAGCAGGTGATAGGTCAGGATTTCGCGCTGGTTACGCCAGGCATTCGTCCGGCTGGCAGCGATGCGGGCGATCAGCGCCGCATCATGACGCCGCAGCAGGCAAAACTCGCGGGCGTGGATTATATGGTCATCGGGCGCCCGATCACCCAATCCGCCGATCCGGCCGCCACGCTGCAGCAAATCCTGCAAAGTTTACAGGAGGCTTAATGGCTCAGGACAATCGATTGGTGTATTCAACCGATAGCGGTCGTATCACCCATGAACAAGAGAAAGCGCCACGACCGAAAGGCGATGGCATCGTGCGTATCCAGCGCCAAACCAGCGGACGTAAAGGTAAGGGCGTGTGTCTGATTACCGGTATCGATCTGGATGATAGCGCTCTCGAAAAACTGGCTGCTGAACTGAAGAAAAAGTGTGGTTGCGGTGGAGCAGTAAAAGAGGGTGTGATTGAGATTCAGGGCGATAAACGCGATTTGATAAAAACGCTGCTGGAAGCCAAAGGCATGAAAGTCAAACTGGCGGGCGGTTGAAGCAGTTCGGGCCACTTTTATGTGGCCCGTTGTTAAGTAGATGCGCCGCGTAGCCTGATAATTATAATTTATTTGCTGATCTGGTGGCCGATGATGCCGCCGACAGCTGCGCCACCAACGGTACCAAGTCCGCTACCGTTGGTCAGTACTGAACCACCAATGGCACCCGCACCCGCACCGATTGCGGTATTACGGTCGCGTTTAGACCAATTCGAACAGCCGCTCAGCGCGACAACTAGTGTTGTTGCCAATACGGCAGCAGTAAGACGTTTCATTGTTGTAGTCATTAACTTCTCCTTGATTGTTAACACCGTGGTAACCATATAAGTATAGATGTTACACCGCACTCGGCAGGGTAAAACGGTCCTAAAATGCGAGTTTGCAAGCCACTTCTTGTTTAATCATCAAAACCAACCCGCGCCACACATTTAACGCCTTAGCCACTTTCCGCAGCTTTTACAGCCGTTCCATCCATAACGCTTTTTCTTCCTGCTCCGCACAATTCAGCTATCACAGTTCGCAGGAGAAAAAAGATGCTGGAAGCGTTAAAGCAGCAGGTGCTGGAAGCCAATCTCGATTTACCCCGTTACAACCTGGTCACCTTTACCTGGGGCAACGTCAGTGCGGTGGACCGCGATCGGGGTTTAGTGGTGATCAAGCCGTCGGGCGTGAAGTACGAGCAGATGCAGCGCGACGATATGGTGGTCGTCGATCTCGCCAGCGGCGAGGTAATAGAAGGGAAAATGCGCCCATCCTCGGATACGGCCACCCACCGCGCGCTTTATCTCGCCTGGCCAGAGATCGGCGGCATCGTGCATACGCACTCGCGCCATGCCACCATTTGGGCTCAGGCTGGACGTGAAATCATCGCGTTAGGCACCACGCACGCCGATGATTTTTACGGCACCATTCCCTGCACGCGGCAGATGAACCGCGAAGAGATTGAGCAGGAATACGAGTGGAATACCGGCCAGGTGATCATTGAAACTTTTGCGCAGCGCGGAATTGAACCAACGGCAATCCCCGCCGTGCTGGTGAACTCCCACGGCCCGTTTGCCTGGGGTAAAGACGCGCATGCTGCAGTACACAGCGCGGTGGTATTAGAAGAGGTGGCCTATATGGCATTGCATACCGAGCAGCTGCGCACTGAGTTACCGCCGATTTCGCAAACTTTGCTTGATCTGCACTACCTGCGTAAGCACGGTAAAAATGCCTGGTATGGGCAGAATTAAAGTCAATTCTGAAACATATACGCCTGCTGGCGTAATGCCAGTTAATTAAGCTAATGGTGAGCGCGCAGGCCTGGGGCACTTTTGGTCCGGCGGTCCTCGCGCCGCTAGCGCGGTACCTTCACTTCGTTCGTCTGCCTGACGGACCGGCGGAGACGGGACATCCTTGTCCCGGCTCCGCCTTTCGCCTGCGTCCTGCGGGCTCTCCTGGCCTCCTCGCTTCGTTCAGCGCTGCGGATTGCCGGCCCAAAAGTGTCACCGGCCTGCTCACGAGCTTCAATACGAGTTGTTGACAAGGGCAGATGCGTCAAAGCCCGCACAGATAATCCATCCCTACAGAAAAAACGCCTCCGGGTGCCTCTCATTTAACTTCCAATCATCTGGTATGGCGATTCACGTCATAAATACAAAATGATCGATCAATAAAAATAAAACAGCGTTTTATAAATGCATTTGCGATCACTTTTTTCCTTTCTGCCAATCGTTATCTTGCTCGCCATGCCATCTGGCAATTCATAAAAACACCTCCCTCTGGCTCAGTTAAGGTGACACCTTTATGCATATCAAACGTGCAATCGATAAAATTCCTGGCGGCATGATGCTGATTCCGCTGTTTTTGGGCGCGCTGTGCCATACGTTCTCTCCGGGCGCAGGTAAATACTTTGGTTCGTTCACCAATGGGTTGATGACCGGCACCGTCCCGATTCTTGCGGTGTGGTTCTTCTGCATGGGCGCATCCATCAAACTCAGCGCCACCGGCACAGTACTGCGTAAATCGGGCACGCTCGTGCTCACCAAGATTGCGGTGGCGTGGGTGGTCGCGGCGATTGCTTCACGTGTGATGCCGGAAAATGGCGTGGAAGCGGGCATGTTTGCCGGTCTCTCGACGCTGGCGTTAGTGGCGGCGATGGATATGACCAATGGCGGTTTATACGCATCCATCATGCAGCAATACGGTTCGAAAGAGGAGGCCGGTGCGTTTGTCTTGATGTCGCTGGAGTCCGGGCCGCTGATGACGATGGTGATTCTCGGCACCGCAGGCATCGCATCGTTTGAGCCACATGTCTTCGTTGGCGCGGTACTGCCGTTTATCGTCGGGTTCGCGTTGGGTAATCTCGATCCCGAACTGCGCGAGTTCTTTGGCAAAGCGGTTCACACGCTGATTCCGTTCTTTGCTTTCGCGTTGGGTAATACCATTGATTTGACCGTCATCGCGCAAACTGGCCTGCTGGGCATTATGTTGGGTGTCGCAGTGATCATTGTCACCGGCATTCCGCTGATTATTGCCGATCGCTTGATTGGCGGTGGCGATGGGACAGCGGGGATTGCGGCATCCAGCACCGCAGGCGCTGCCGTAGCCACGCCAGTGTTGATTGCCGAGATGCTGCCACAGTTTAAACCGGTCGCACCCGCCGCAACGGCATTAGTTGCTACTTCGGTCATTGTCACCTCCGTCATTGTCCCCATCATCACCGCGGTTTATTCACGACGTGTTAAGCGTTCTCATGTTGCTGTGGGGCAACGCGCTGCCATCAAGTAAGCCCGCTAATGCTTCCCCGGCCGCTGGTCGGGGATATCTCTGGATTTTGCTTTATAAATCAATCTCTCATTTGGTCTGGCCTCACTCTGGATTACGCTGATGTGGCGTTTAACGCACTACATAAACATAAACAGAGGATGAGACAATGACAGTAATTAACCAACCAACATGCAGACTGTTCACCGAAGTTGGACAAACCACACAGCTCGCGGCCTACTATGAAGAGGGTCGCCGCACCATGTGGATGATGCTGCGTGCGCAACCCCGTCCGAGTTTTAACCACGAATTAATTGAGGAGATCATGAACCTGAGCTATTCCGCTCAACGTTCCGGTTTGCCGATTGATTTCTGGGTGACGGGTTCGTTAGTGCCACAGATGTTTAACGCCGGAGGCGATTTGCGTTTCTTTGTGGAATGCATTCGCAACAACCGTCGTGAAGCACTGCGCGCTTATGCGCGTGCCTGTGTCGACTGCATCCACTCCGCAGCGCGGGGTTTCGATACCGGTGCGGTTACGCTGGCAATGATTGAGGGCAGTGCGCTCGGCGGTGGCTTTGAAGCGGCGCTGGCACATCACTTCATTCTGGCGCAGAACAGCGCGCGCATGGGTTTCCCGGAGATCGCATTCAACCTGTTCCCCGGTATGGGCGGCTACTCGTTAGTGGCGCGTCGGTCTGGCATGAAGCTGGCCGAAGAGCTGATTATGGAAGGTGAGTCACACAGCGCGGAATGGTATGAAACGCGTGGTCTGGTCGACAAGGTGTTCCAGCCGGGCGATGGTTATCGCACCACACGCACCTTCATCGATACGTTACGTCCAAAACTGAACGGCGTGAGGGCAATGCTGAAAGCGCGTCAACGCGTATTGCAGTTATCACGCGCTGAGCTGATGGATATCACGGAGGATTGGGTCGATTATGCCTTCACACTGGAACCTAAAGACATTGCTTACATGGAACGACTGGTACAACTGCAGAACCGTCATAGCGCATCCTTGCGCAAAGCCGGCTAATCTCGCAGACCAGCGTTAAACGCGGGCAGGATGCTTAGCCAGCCAATGCCCGAGCTGTTCTGCGGGCATTGGTTTTGCATAATAATAACCTTGACGCCCATCAACACCGTTGGCCATAACAAACTTCTCTTCGGCTTTGGTTTCAATGCCCTCGGCAATTACCTGCAGCTTCAGGGCTTTGGCCACCGCGACAATCGCACGCACCAGCGACTGCGCCACGGGTTGTTTGTTGATATTACGTACAAAGCTCTGATCCAGCTTAATGGCATCAATCGGGACGCGCGCCAGCTGAGAAAGTGAGGAGTAACCGGTACCAAAGTCATCGAGATGCACCTGCGCACCCAGCTCCTGAAACTGTTTCATCAGCATCAGCGCACCGGCTTCGTTCTCAATCAAACAGCTTTCCGTCAGTTCGATATCAATCGGACAATCGGTCAAACCGGCTTCATTCAATGCCTGTTTCAGATCGGTGTAAATGCTCTGGTCGATCAGCTGCTTAGCCGAGACGTTAACCGCGACGCGCAGAAAGATGCCTTCGCTGCGCCACTTAATGATCTGCTGCAGCACGTTGAGCATTACCCAGCGGCCCAGGGGCACAATCAAACCGGACTCTTCGGCGTAGGAGATAAAATCGCCCGGCGGCACCAGACCACGCTCTGGAGAATTCCAGCGCACCAGCGCTTCGGCGCTCAGCACTTCGCCTTCGGCATTGAGTTTTGGCTGGTAATGCACCACCAGATGATCCAGCTCGAGCGCTTTGCGCAGGTTGGTATCGAGCCACAGATATTCAAACACGCGCTGATTCATCTCATTAGCGAACACGCAAAATTTGCCGCGGCCGTTTTCTTTGGCGTGATACATCGCGGTATCGGCGTTACGAATCAGGCTTTCACGATCTTCACCATGCAGCGGGGCGAGGGCGATACCCAGCGAGCAGCCGCTGTAAACCTCAATCAGGCCAATGCGGAATGGCTGACGCAGCCGCTCAAGAATACGCGACGCCATCGCTTCCAGCGCTGCCTGGCTGGTGTTTTCCGCCAGCACCACGAACTCATCGCCGCCAAGGCGCGCCAGCGTCTGGTCTTTGCCAAGACAGCTGAGGATGGCCAGCGACACGGCTTGCAACAGCTGATCGCCAAACATATGGCCGTAAGCGTCATTTACCTTCTTAAAATTGTCTAAATCGAGGTACACCACACCGGTCTGACTGCCATTCGCCAGCTCCAGTGCCAGACTAATCTGCTGATGGATCGCGTTGCGATTGGGCAAGCCGGTGACGGTATCGGTATTGGCCAGCACGCGCAGACGTTCCTGAGCGCGGCGCTCTTCGGTTATGTCGGTTCCGGAACAGATGAGGAAAATTTCATTTTTCCCGCTGCCGCTGTGAACGAACTTATTACGAAACAGAAACAGTCGCTGACCTTTACGGGTTTTTATCCAGCGTTCAACTTCGTAAGAACTGCCTTCACGGAAGAAACCGGCGATATTACGGCGTGATGCCTGCGCTTCCTGCTTGGTCATAAACAGCTGGAATACGTTGCGGCCAATCACTTCCTGCTCTTTCAGCCCGGTGTACTCTTCACTCAAACGGTTGAAACGCTGGATATTGCCGCGTTGATCGAGGATCACGATGACGGAATTCGCCTCAGAAACCACTTGCTCGGCGAAGGATAAACCCAGCGTCAAATCGCGCGCGACAGACGACGTATCGCCCCAGGCTGACGAGGTGCCTGCCCAGGTAGATTGATTGACTTTACGGCCGACAAAATGCATCGGAACAGGTTCGCCATGCAGCGACAGCGTGAGGTTAATACTTGAGGTAATGACCGTCATCGCACGTAATAAACTGGCTTGTGCGGGAGTCAGCGGCACCGCCATATTGGTGTTTGCGTTCTCATCTTCGGCAAAATGCAGAGCATCACTATCTGAAGTTAAACGCCAATGAGGGCTGGTGGTGCCAAACAAGGTATATAGCAATGTTTGCCCTTGTTCATCGGTCATGGAAACTTCCTCCGGGGGAATGCTCAGCGGGCGGTATCTCATTATTTTAGCAACAGTATTCAACCTCCTGCGTCAGCACAAGATGCAATCCAAATATATTTTTGTTTTTATTAAAGAATGGCACGAAAAAGCCCCGACAAGCGGGGCTAATCTCTGTTAGCAAGGGCACTTACCGAGTTTTCCGGCCTGGCTGGGAAAGCGGGCATCGAGGCAGTGACGGTGAAAAGCGCGCTCATCCATGGGGGCGATCGTTGGATGATGTTCGCGCATATGCTTCAGATAAGTTTGATAGTCATGAACGCCGACCATTAAACGAAAACTTTGCTGCAATCCCTGCCAGATGCGCTGCCAGCGCGTAAGATTTTGCCCAGCCGTGGCGGGGGCGATTGGTAAGCACTGCTGAATGTGCCACGGCCCGTTGGGTTTTCTCCAGTGATAAATGGACTCAGACATTTCGCACCTCTTTGCGCAGTGAGATCTCAGATTCATGGGTGGTTGGCACCGTGCTGTTGAGCGCCCGACGAATCACGAAGAAGGCCGCCACCAGCATGGTCACCGCCACCAGCATGAAGAAGGCGCACAGGGCCGCATTAATTTGATTGCTGAAGACGATGGTTTGCATGTCAGCAACACTCTTCGCCGGGGCGATGACGATGCCGTCATCAATGCCTTTGCGGAACTTGTTGGCCTGCGCCAGGAAACCAATCGAAGGTTTTTCGTGGAAAATCTTCTGCCAGCCCGCGGTCATCGAGGTAATGAACAGCCAGGCGGTTGGAACAATCGTCACCCACGCATAACGCTGCTTCTTCATTTTGAACAGCACCACGGTGCCGAGAATCAGCGCCATTGACGCCAGCATCTGGTTGCCGATACCAAACAGCGGCCACAGCGTATTGATGCCGCCGAGCGGATCGACCACGCCCTGATACACGAAGAAACCCCATCCCGCCACCGCGACGGTGGTTCCCGCCATGTTGCCCAACCATGAACGGTTATTCGCCATCGACGGTACCACGGTGCCCACCAGATCCTGCACCATAAAGCGACAGGCGCGGGTGCCGGCATCCACAGCGGTCAGGATAAACAACGCTTCAAACAAGATGGCGAAGTGATACCAGAACGCCATCATGGCCCGGCTGTTAAACACTTCGGTAATGATATGCGCCATGCCGACCGCAAAGGTTGGTGCACCACCGGCACGCGAAAGAATGGTGCTTTCGCCGACGTCGCGCGCAATGCCGCTCAGCATCTCTGGCGTCACCACGAACCCCCAGCCATTAATCACCTGCGACGCATTTTCCACCGTGGTGCCAATCAGCGCGGCAGGGGAGTTCATGGCAAAGTAGACGCCCGGATCGAGCACCGAGGCACAAATCAGCGCCATGATCGCCACAAAGGACTCCATCAGCATCGCGCCGTAGCCGATGAAGCGGATATGGCTTTCGCGCTCCACCAGTTTCGGCGTGGTACCGCTGGATACCAGCGCATGGAAACCTGAAATGGCGCCACAGGCGATGGTGATAAACAGGAACGGGAACAGCGCACCGGAGAAGACCGGCCCGGTACCATCAATAAATTTGGTCACTGCGGGCATCTTCATCTCGGGCATGGCAAACACGATGCCGATGGCCAAACCGATGATCACGCCAATTTTCAGGAAGGTGGAGAGATAATCGCGTGGTGCCAACAGCAGCCACACCGGCAGCGAAGAGGCGACAAAACCGTAGATCACCAGCACCCACGTCAGCTCCGTGCCTTTCAGCGTGAACAGCGGGCCCCAATAGGGATCGGCCGCCACATTGCCGCCGTAAATAATCGCCGCCATCATCAGCACGAAGCCAATGATCGACACTTCCGCGATTTTTCCCGGACGCAGGAAGCGCATATACACGCCCATAAACAGCGCAATCGGAATGGTTGCGGCAATGGTGAACAAACCCCATGGACTGTTGGCCAGCGCCTTCACCACCACCAGCGCCAGCGCGGAGAGGATGATGATCATCACACCCAGCGCGCCCAGCATAGTGACCACGCCAGCGAATGAGCCGAGCTCCTGACGCGCCATCTCACCCAGCGAGCGGCCATCACGACGCGTTGAGATAAACAGGATCAGGAAATCCTGCACCGCACCGGCAAACATCACGCCAACCAAAATCCAGATGGTGCCGGGCAGGAAGCCCATCTGTGCCGCAAGGATCGGACCGACCAGCGGGCCCGCACCGGCAATCGCCGCAAAATGGTGGCCGAACAGCACCCATTTATTGGTCGGCACATAATCGAGGCCATCACTTAAGCGCTCCGCCGGCGTGCGACGGCGATCGTCCAGTTCGAAAATACGCTTAGCGATAAACAGGCTGTAAAAGCGATAGGCAATGCTGTAGCAGGCGACGGAGGCAATCACCAGCCACACCGCGTTGACGTGTTCGCCACGGCTGAGGGCCAGCATGGCAAATGCGCCCGCGCCAATTAACGCCACCGCTAACCAGATGAGACTGGTTTTGACGTTGTTCATGAGTTAACTCCTTGTAGGGACCGGGAAAAGAGGCGATCGAATACAACAAGTTAAAAGTAATGTAATGAATTGTTAACGACAGACAAAGGCATTAGAAATGTGAAGCGGAAAGCAAATTTAACATTTGCTGAAGCGGGCGGAGAGAAATGCGGGATAACGGCTGTTATCCCGCGAGTTTTCATGCTCAGGCGGCCGGACGCGCGACCACGCTGCGGGTTTCCATACGCACTTCGGCGATGGTCACGTCGATGATGTCAGTGACACGGTAAGCGACTTCACCTTTTATCTGCACGGTGCCGCTTTCCTGCGAGCACACCAGCTCATCACGCACCGCGTGGATGAACGGCGCAGGAATGAAGGCTACCGCGCCATTCTCCAGCAGACGAACGCGCATGCCGCCGCGAGACACGTCGATGATCTCGGCGCTGAACTTGCGATCGGTAGCGGCAAACGGTGCGAGGAAACGTGCATACAACCAGTCCCCAACATCGCGCTCGGCCATGCGGTTCAGGCGACGACGTTCGCTCATGATGGTGGTCAGCTCATCCTGCGGACGGCCAGTGCTTTCACCGCGCACGATCGCCTTCAGCAAGCGATGGTTGATCATGTCGCCGAACTTACGAATCGGCGAAGTCCAGGTCGCGTAGGCTTCGAGGCCAAGACCAAAGTGCGGGCCCGGCTCGGTGCCGACTTCTGCAAATGACTGGAAGCGACGAATGCGGCTATCCAGATACTGGGTTGGCTGCGCATCGAGTTGACGACGCAGCTGGCGGAAGCCTTCCAGCGTGGTAATCGCCTGCGGATCCACGGTGATGCCATGCCCTGCCAGCACGCCAGCGGCCTGCTCAGCATTGGCCAGATCGAAACCGGTGTGCAGGTTATAGATACCGAAGCCCAGCTTCTCCTGCAGCACTTTCGCGGCACAGACGTTAGCCAGAATCATTGACTCTTCCACGATGCGATTGGCGATGCGACGTGGCTCGGAGATGATATCCAGTACTTCGCCTTTTTCGCCCAACACAAAGCGGTAGTCCGGACGATCTTTAAACACCAGCGCGTGGGTTTGACGCCATTCGCTGCGCGCCAGG
The DNA here is from genome assembly GCF_054903455.1 of Pantoea sp. y20. NCBI lineage: Bacteria > Pseudomonadati > Pseudomonadota > Gammaproteobacteria > Enterobacterales > Erwiniaceae > Pantoea > Pantoea sp. y20. Next base: position 2,234,408 of record NZ_CM142816.1, on the reverse strand, counting down.
CAAACCTGATGCAGCAGGCGAATCTGCTGAGCAATGGCGTCGTTTTCAGGCTGCCAGCTGCCGCTGTTTTCCAGCCAATCGGAAACTTCGTCATAAACCAGCTTGGCTTTCGACTCGATCCACGCAGCAAAGAAATGCACGTCATCAGCCAGGCTGCCATCTTTCAGCACGGTAACGCGACAAGCCAGCGCGGGACGACGCTCGTTCGGACGCAGGGAACAGACGTCGTCAGAGAGTTCGCGCGGCAGCATCGGTATGTTGAAGCCCGGCAGATAGTTGGTGAACGCGCGTTTCGACGCCAGCTTATCCAGCTCGCTGCCTTCTGCCACGTAAGCGGTTGGATCAGCGATAGCGATGGTCAGGATCCGATTGCCGTCGGCAGCCTCTTCCACGTACAGCGCATCATCCATATCCTGGGTGCTGGCGCTGTCGATGGTGACGAAGTTCAGTGCGGTCAAATCTTCACGCTGCAGATGTTCGTCGAGCATCTCACCAAAACCGACGTCCGGAGCCTGACGTTCGAGGTTATGGCGCGACAACGTTACCCACCACGGCGCGAGGTGATCGTCCGCAGTGACAATGAATTCGGTCAGTTCAGCATAGAAACCGCGATCGCCTTTCAGCGGGTGACGACGCATCTCTGCTACCGCCCAATCGCCGTTCTGGAAATCGTGGGTCACGCCACGTTCGGCGCGGCACTGAATCGCCTCTTTCAGCAGCGGATGATCCGGCACAATTGACAGGCGATCGTCTTTCTTCTGCACGCGGCCGACAAAGCGGGTCAGGAACGGCTCAACCAGGGTTTCCGGCTCGGCACTCTCGCGGTCTTTATCGGTGTGGATCACGGCCGAAATACGGTCGCCGTGCATCACTTTCTTCATCTGCGGTGGCGGAATGAAGTAGCTTTTCTGGGCATCAACTTCGAGGAAGCCAAAGCCTTTTTCCGTACCTTTAACAACACCTTCGACGCGCGGAGTCTGCGCGTGAAGCTTCTCTTTAAGCTGCGCGAGCAGCGGATTATCCTGGAACATAATTTATATAGTTTCGTGGCCTAAGAGCGGCTGACAGTTTTACGCGAATCGGGTCCGCGCGGCAAGGCCAAAACAGGCTAAAAAGCCGCTTTACGCGGCTTTTTACCTTCTGATAACGCTTTGGTCAGGCGATACGTTGTGACGGTGTGGCGGCGCTTAATGCCAGCTTCACCGGCACCGATTTTGAGGTCGGCGTACCGCTGCCGTCGCCAAAACTCGAGAGCGGCACCAGCGGGTTGGTTTCCGGATAATACGCCGCGAGGTTACCGCGCGGAATGTTATACGGCACCAGCTTGAAACCGCTGACGCGACGGGTTAAACCGTCATTCCACAGCGTCTCGATATCCACCAACTGGCCTTCAGTGAAGCCCAGCGACGTCATATCATCCGGATGGATAAACACCACTTCGCGCTGACCGTACACGCCACGATAACGGTCATCGAGGCCGTAAATCGTGGTGTTGTACTGATCGTGTGAACGCAGGGTTTGCAGCGTGAACGGCACCGCGACATCGCCCAACTGCGGGAACAGCGACGTTGGCAGGGCGGCGGCGCTGAACTCAGCACGTTTGCTTGGCGTATTGAAGCGCAGCTCGGCGGCAGCGCTACCCAGGTAGAAACCGCCCGGAATTTCGCACTTGTTATTGAAATCAGCAAAGCCGGGAATCGTGGCGGCGATGTGATCGCGAATCAGATCGTAATTGCCTGCCATCGCCAGCCAGTCGATTTTATCGCTGCCTAATGTCGCATGGGCTATGCCAGCCACAATCGCGGTTTCAGAGCGCTGCGTCTCCGCCAATGGAATGCCGACGCCTTCTGAGGCGTGCACCATGCTGAACGAGTCTTCCACGGTGATGTACTGATTGCCGCTTGCCTGGCGATCGCGTTCGGTACGGCCCAGCGTTGGCAGAATCAGCCCTTCGCGGCCTGGCACCAAATGGCTGCGATTGAGTTTGGTGCTGATGTGCACGGTCAAACCGCAATGCTGCAACGCTTCTTCGGTGACCGGTGAATCCGGTGCGGCCGCCGCAAGGTTGCCGCCCAGCGCAATCAGCACTTTCACTTCGTCACGCAGCATCGCGTTCAGCGCTTCAACGGTGTTGTGACCATGCTCGCGCGGGGGTTCGAAATCAAAGTGCGCGCCGAGCGCATCGAGGAACGGCTTGCCCGGTTTCTCATCGATGCCCATGGTGCGGTTGCCCTGCACATTACTGTGGCCGCGCACCGGACACAGGCCTGCGCCTTTCTTGCCCAACTGACCAAACAGCAGCTGCAGGTTGGTGATCTCGCGAACGGTATCCACCGAGTGTTTATGCTGAGTAATGCCCATCGCCCAGGTGACAATCACGCGTTCAGCACTTTGATAGATCGCCGCCGCTTCACGAATCTGCACTTCGCTGAGACCGGATTGGCGCACGATATCGTCCCAGCGGGTGTTATCAACGGCGGCAAGATACGCGTCAATGCCATGAGTGTTGGCATCGATAAACGCCTGATCGAAAATGCCTTCTTCACCGACAGCTAAACGTGCACGCTGTAGCTCAAGCAGGGCTTTCACCATGCCGCGCACCGCTGCCATATCGCCGCCCAGATTAGGTTGGTAATAGGCGGAACTGATGGTGCCCGCCATCGACGTGACAATCTCCAGCGGCTTTTGCGGGTCGGCAAAACGCTCGAGGCCGCGCTCGCGCAGCGTGTTAAAGGTGACAATTTTCGCGCCGTGATCGGCAGCGTGCCGCAGGCTGTGCAGCATGCGCGGATGGTTGGTGCCCGGATTCTGACCCAACACGAAAATCGCGTCGGCATGATCAAAATCATCCAGACGAATGGTGCCTTTACCCACGCCGATGCTGCGTTTCAGGCCGGTGCCGCTGGCTTCGTGGCACATGTTGGAGCAGTCGGGAAAGTTGTTGGTGCCCATCACACGGCCAAAAAGCTGATAGAGCCAGGATGCTTCATTGCTGGCGCGGCCGGAGGTGTAAAGCTCCATTTGATTTGGATGATCCATCGCCTTCAAATGGCGAGCAATCAAGGCTAACGCATCGTCCCAGCTGATCGGTTCGTAGTGGTCGGTCTCGCTGTTGTAGCGCATCGGATGGGTCAAGCGTCCCTGATACTCAAGGAAGTAATCGCTCTGCTGGTAAAGGGTGCTGACGCTGTGCTGGGCAAAAAATTCCGGCGCAACCACACGACGCGTGGCTTCCCACGTCACCGCTTTTGCTCCGTTTTCACAGAAGCTGAAGGTGCTTTTGTTGTCATCGCCCCATGCGCAACCTGGGCAGTCGAAACCGCGCGCTTTATTCATGCGCATCAGGTTTCGCATGTTCTTCAGGGCAGCTTTACTATCAAGGACGAAACGGGTGGTGGCTTCCAATGAACCCCAGCCGCCCGCAGCAGCGCGATAGGGTTGAATCTTACGTTTAAATTTCATAGTTGCAGGCTTATTTGTTTATGAGTTGTTATCAGAATATGTCTTCTGTTAGCGGGAAGTGTGCGACTCTCCTTAAAAGTTGTCTAATTGATTGGTTTAATGGTGCGATAGGCGGCGTTTATCGTGAAACGCACGCAAAGCGTGACCTAAGTCAAACTTCCCCGGCTGTTAAGGGGCGGCAGTTACGTGCTGCTGAGATAACTGACTAATAATTGCTCTTTCCATTCTGAAAAGGGCACGCAGCATGAAGAATCTGGCAAGCCAAATTCACGCCTTCGGTAAAGCCTTAATGATGCCCATCTCGGTGATTGCTGCCGCAGGGATCTTTCTTGGCCTGGCCGCCGCAATGCAAAATCCGGCCATCACCGGCGATGCCTTCGCCAGTCTGCAGGTGCCACAGCTGATTATCGGGTTTATCCGCAAGGTGGCGGGCGCGCTGTTCGCCAATTTGCCGCTGTTCTTTGCGGTGGCCAGCGCCATCGGGCTGGCGAAAGCGGAGAAACCGACCGCCGCCTTTGCCGCCGTAATTGGCTATATCGCCATGAATGTTGGTATCAGCTCCACGCTGGCGTCGAAAGGTTTGACAGCCGCTACCACCACGCCAGAAGCGCTGCAGAAAGCGGGTATGGATCAAACCGCAGCGATGATGACGTCGGCCGAATACATCGACATGCTCGGCATCTTTACTTACAACATGAGCGTGCTGGGCGGCGTGATTGCTGGATTGATTACCGTGCTGCTGCATAACCGTTTTTACACTCAGCAACTGCCGACGGCGATCAGCTTCTTTGGTGGACGCCGCTTTGTGCCGATCGTGACCGTGGTGGTGCTGCCGCTGGTGGGCGTGCTGCTGGCGTTGATTTGGCCGACCATCGGCGAAGGCATCGCGTGGGTGGGTTTGATGATTGGTAAAAGCGGGCAATACGGCGCCTTCCTGCTTGGCACCAGCGAACGCTTACTGATTCCCACCGGTTTGCACCATATCCTCAACGAAACCGTGCGCTTCACACCGATTGGCGGCATGGCAACGGTTGATGGACAAAGCATCGTCGGCGCGCTGAACATCTTCAACACCTCGCTAACGCATCCCGGCGCCATCCCGGACGATACGGTGCGCGGCGCGACGCAGTTCCTCGCGCAGGGCAAAATTCCGGTAATGATGTTTGGCTTACCAGCCGCCGCGCTGGCGATCTACCACACTGCGCGCCCTGAGCATAAGCAGCGCGTTAAAGCGCTGGTGCTCGCCTGTGCACTGACTTCCTTTACCACCGGCATCACCGAGCCGCTGGAGTTCTGTTTCATCTTCGTGTCGCCGGTGCTGTATATCCTGCATGCGCTATTAACCGGCCTGTCATTTATGTTGATGTCGATGCTGCATTTGATGATTGGCAACGTGCAGGGCGGCGCCATCGATCTGGTGGTGTTCGGCATTCTCGGTGGCAGCAAAACGCATTGGTGGTGGACGATTGTGCTCGGCGTAATTTATGTGCCGATTTACTACTACGGCTTCCGTTTTGTCATCACGCGGATGCGGGTTGAAACGCCGGGACGGGAATCCGATGAGGAGCACAAACCCGAACAGGTGGCGGCGGATGAGCGCACCAAAGTGATCATCAGCGGGCTGGGCGGCGAAGCCAATATAGAGGACGTCGATTGCTGCTTCACCCGGCTGCGCGTGCGGGTCAAACAGATGAATGAGGTGGTCGATCAAACGTTACTGACCACCGGCGCGAACGGCATCAATCGCGTCAGCGAACATGATATCCAGGTGATTTACGGCCCGCAGGTCGAGAAGATCGCCAACGACGTAAAAAGTGCCTTGGGTGTGGCGTAACACAATAGCCGCTGCGCGTGGACGCAGCGCAGCGGCAACCGCCATGATACACTGCTGTTTTCCAGCCAATTCTGCTTTCCATGGACATCAAACAATTAATCTATCTGACAAATCTTGAACGCGAACGCCACTTTGGCCGCGCGGCAGAGGTCAGCTTTGTCAGCCAGCCGACGCTATCGATGCGCCTGAAAAACCTCGAACGCGAATTAGGGCTGTCGCTGATCAACCGCAGTAATAATTTCGATGGCTTTACGCCGGAAGGCGAGCGCGTACTGACCTGGGCGCGGGAAATTGTTTCGGTGTACCAGGGATTGAAGCTGGAAGTGGAGTCGCTCAAGCATGGCGTCAACGGCACCTTGCGGCTTGGCGTGATGCCGCAGTGCAGCGTGGCGCTGCCAGCGTTGTTGAAAGCGGTTGAAGCGCGTTATCCACAGCTGGATTATCGCGTGGCCGCGATGAGCGCCGATCAGCTGCTGGAAGCGCTCAACAGCCACACCGTGGATGGCGGTATCGGCTTTTTTGAACTGACGTCACTGCGCGAGCTGCATTTTCAAACTGCGCTGTTGAAAGATCCGGGTGTCGAGGCGCTGTTCAATCCGGCGCACTTTCCGGCGCTGCTCGAGCAAGAGAACATCTCGCTCGCCACGCTTGCCTGCCAGCCGCTGTGTCTGGCAGAGCCCACGCGCTATTTTCGACGCTATCTTGATGGGCAGCTGCGGGAAACCGGCTTGATTCCACGTGTGATTGTTGAGAGCGCGTCGATCATGCAACTGCTGCAAAGTGCGCAGGTTGGTTTGGGCGTGATGGTGTCGCCATGCGGACATCTGTTGCCGGAGCTGATGCAGAATCTGGCGCGGCGGCCGATTGAGATGGCGCCGATGGGCCGGCAGGCGGCATTAGTGATTGCCGAGCCGGGCAGAGCATCGCCGCTGGCTCAGCATTTCTTTGATGAAGCGCGGCGACATCTGCCCGATTAACGGGTTTCGCCGAGCGCCATCAGCAGGCGATCCTGCCAGCTGGCGAAAGCCACCGCTTGCAACAGCGTGAAGATACGTTCGCTGCCCCAGCCCGCGTTCAGCAGCGGCTGCAAATGTGCAGCGCTGAAGCGGTCGGGCAGGCGCGTGAGCTGGGCGCTGAGTGAAATCACCGGCGATGCTGCGCCAGCGCTTTCGACATCCTGCAGCAGTGCGTCACGCCATTCATCGGTAACAAAATCAAACTGACGTCGACAACCCAGCACGCGTGCGCTAACCGCCTGCGCCAGCGCTTCATCCCCGGCAAAATGTTCACTCAGCCGCTGTTTTAGCGTGGCGAAGCCATACAGCACTTGCGCATCGTGCACCAGCAGCCAAATGGCATCATCTAATCCCTCAATACCCTGACAGAAAGTAACCGCCGCCAGTTGATCGGCGCTGGCATAGCGCAGTTCAACCGGTTTCAACGCGTGCTGCCAGCCGTCGTTGCCGGTAAACAGCGCTGCGCTGGCGTCCGGCGGCGGTGTTACGCCCGGAATCCAGCGCACCGGCAAGCCCATCATCGCCTGCAGCGATGCCACCACGCGTGACTGATAGCTGACATACCCCACCAGTTGATTCAGCGTGACGATATCGGGCTCGGTTAAGCCCACCGCGTCCAGCGCGCTGATGCTGCTGGTGGTGATCAGTTCCGGCTGCATCGCCAGCTGACGCGCATATTGGGTGATTTGCGTCAGGCGATTATTACTTTCACGTGACGAGTCCGGACCCGGCAACGGATTGAGCCGGGCTGAGTAGTGATTGCACAGGCGCTGCACGCCGGCGACCTGCGCCACCGTTAGCGCGGTGCTGAGACGATCGTACAGCGTTAAGGTGTGGGTCAAACTGGTGGCAAGCGTATCGGGAAACAGAATCTGGCTGAGATCGCGCGCGGCCAATAACGCAGGCTGAAAACGCGACAGCAGCGGCTTTAACGCGGTCGCTTCCTGTTGCAAACCGAGTAAGAAACGATCGTCGATATAGGCGGCTTCGGGCACCAGCGGCGCAGTGGCGGTGCTATTCGGGCGAGTCTGGCTTTCATAAAACCAGTGGTCATGGCCGGGAGAACGGCGTTGTTCCATGGTCATTCCTTGCGCTAAAAACGGACTTGCTGCACAGCGTGCGAATCTGAAAAGCAGGCATGCAACAAAGGGCTAGCTTATCGTCGCTGAACGGCTGTCCACGGCAAAAGAATGTTGGGGAATAATTAATAGCTTACGAGTATAAGGAGGGCGTTATTTGAAGAGGAGGTCGCCATGAAAGGCGACCTTAGGTAAATCTTATTTCAGTTCCAGCTCGTTCATTGCGGCAATGCTGAAGCCGCCATCAACGTGTACCACTTCACCGGTGATACCACCCGCCAGATCAGAGCACAGGAATGCAGCTGAGTTACCCACGTCTTCGATGGTAACGGTACGACGAATCGGGGTAACCGCTTCGCAGTGCGCCAGCATTTTACGGAAATCTTTGATGCCTGATGCAGCCAGCGTACGGATTGGACCGGCAGAAACGGCGTTAACACGCGTGCCTTCTGGACCCATCGCGTTCGCCATGTAGCGCACGTTAGCTTCCAGTGACGCTTTCGCCAGACCCATCACGTTGTAGTTCGGGATAGCGCGCTCTGCACCCAGGTAAGACAGGGTCAGCAGGGCAGAATTCGGGTTCAGCATTGCACGGCACTCTTTCGCCATCGCCACAAAGCTGTACGCGCTGATGTCGTGAGCGATTTTGAAGCCTTCACGGGTCACGGCATTCACGTAGTCGCCATCCAGCTGATCGCCAGGTGCGAAACCGATGGAGTGAACGAAACCGTCAAATTTCGGCCAGGTTTTTGCCAGTTCGGTGAACAGCGCAGTGATGCTCTCGTCTTCAGCCACATCGCATGGCAGAACAATGTCTGAACCCAGATCTTTAGCAAACTCTTCCACACGACTTTTCAGTTTGTCGTTCTGGTAGGTGAAAGCCAGTTCTGCGCCCTGTTTGTGCATCGCCTGCGCAATACCGTAGGCGATTGAGAGTTTACTGGCAACGCCAGTAATCAGAATGCGCTTACCGGAAAGAAAACCCATAGCTGTAATCCTTTTGGTCATTGTTGTTGGCGGTCGCGGTGGTTGAAAAACAGGCGACCGACGTTAATCTCGTGCGAAGTCTAGCACGTCTCTATAAATGCGGTAAATCGCACCGCGTTTTCGGCGCCTTAACGCTCGCGGCGCCAGGCTTCAGCGGTTAAGGCTTCACCAAAGTGGCTGGTGATCAGGCGCTTGGTGAGATCGTGCAGCGGCGAGGCCAATACATCGGCGGTGCCGCCGCGCTCGACCACTTCGCCCTGATGCATCACCAGCACCTGATCGCTGATGTGCTTCATCATGCCGAGATGCTGCGTGACATAAATATAGGCGATGCCGTGCTTCTCCTGCAGTTCCAGCATCAGGTTTACCAGCTGTGAACGCATGGTCATATCCAGCGAGGCGAGGGCTTCATCGGCGACGATCACTTTTGGCTGCAGAATCAGCGCTCGCGCCAGCGCCAGGCGCTGCTTCTGGCCCGGCGCCAGCATGTGCGGATAGTATCCGGCGTGGTCGCGCAGCAAACCGACCTGACGCAGCGTGGCGATAATGCGTTTTTCACGCGCGTCATCATCCAGCTCGGTATTCAGGCGCAGCGGGAAATCGAGTATCTGGCTGATGCGCTGGCGCGGATTCAGCGAGGTTGAGGGATCCTGAAAAATCATGCGAATGCGCTGGCTGCGATAACCATAATCACCGTACTCCAGCGGATGATCGTCAATCAGCATCTCGCCCTCGCTCGGCTCGACCATGCCGCTGAGCATTTTTGCCAGCGTCGATTTTCCCGAACCGTTTTCACCAATCACCGCCAGCGTCTGTTTTTCACGCAGGGTAAAACTGACGCCTTTCACCGCCTCAACGTGCTGACGACGGAACAAACCGGTGCGATAGCGGTAGGTTTTACTCAGGTTGCGCACTTCCAGCAGCGTTTCCATGTTTACTGGCTCTCCATATTCAGCGGGAAGTGACAAGCAAACAGATGCGCTTTATTGCCGGTCAGGCGCGGTGTTTCGATGCACTTACGCTGCGCATACGGGCAGCGCGGCCCCAGACGACAGCCAATTGGCAGATGTTCCAGTGAAGGAATAGCGCCAGAAAGCGTGTTGAGGCGGCTTTTGTGCGGCAGCGCGCTACCGAAATCGGGCATCGCCCGGATCAGCGCCTGCGTGTAAGGATGATGCGGTGACTCCATTAACTCTTCGCTTTGCGCGATCTCCACCGTCTGGCCGCAATACATCACATTAATGCGGTCGGCCCAATGGCTCATGGTGCGCAGATCGTGGCTGATCAGCAAAATAGTGGTGTTATTATTCTGATTGAGGCGGCTCAGCAGGCGGAAAATTTGCGCCTGCGTGGTCGGCTCCATCGCATTGGTTGGTTCATCGGCGATCAGCAAACGCGGCTGATTGGCCAGCGCGATGGCGATCATTACCTTTTGGCATTCGCCGTCGGTGAGTTCATACGGGAAACTGCGCATGATGTCTTTATGATCTTTGATGCCGACGCGATGCAGCAGCTCAACGGCGCGCACTTTGCGCCAGAACCACAGCCGTTTATACCAGCGGCCTTTGTGCGTCCAACGCGGAATCGCCTGCATCAGCTGGCGACCAATACTTTCTGACGGATCAAGACAGGATTGCGGCTCCTGAAAAATCATCGACACGTTATGGCCGACGATCCGACGGCGTTCGCGCGGTGACAGGCGCAGCAGATCAATATCATCAAACACCATGCGATCGGCGGTGACGCGCCAGTTATCTTTGGTGACGCCGCAAATGGCTTTGGCGATCAGACTTTTGCCTGAACCCGATTCACCCACTAAACCGCGGATTTCGCCTTCGCTTAGCGTCAGGTTGATGCGATCAACCGCTTTGACCGGACCGTCAGCGGTCATAAATTCGATGGTCAGGTTACGGATATCCAGTAGCGGCATTATTCAACTCCCGCTTCTACAGCGCGACGAATGCCATCGCCCAGCAGGTTAACGACCAACACGCTGACCATCAACGCCACGCCCGGCAGCATGACCGTCCACGGCGCAACGTAGATCAGCTCCAGCGCGTCACCCAGCATCGCACCCCATTCGGGCGAGGGCAGCTGCGCGCCAAGATCGAGGAAACCGAGTGCGGCGATGTCCAGAATCGCCATCGACAGCGAGCGGGTAAATTCGCTCACCAGCAGCGGCAGCACGTTAGGCAGCACCGCATTCCACAAGATATTCAGGTTGCGCGCGCCATCAAGACGCAGCGCCACCACATACTCTTTTTCCATCTCATCATGCACAGCAGTATAGATCTCGCGCACCAGACGTGGGATCAGCGCGAGAAACACCGCCAGCATCGCGTGTTCCAGGCGCGGGCCGAGAAATGCCACCACGATAATCGCCAGCAGCAGCGAGGGAATCGACAGTAAGGTATCCAGCACGTGATTCATCACCGCCGAGCGCATGCCGTGCGTGATACCGGCAAACACGCCAAGCACCAGCGCACAAATTGCCGCCAGCACCGTCACCAAAATCGCCGATCCCACGGTCGGCGCTACGCCGCTCAGCAGGCGGCTCAGCACATCGCGGCCTAAATCGTCGGTGCCGAGGAAGAAGGAGACATCGCCGTAGCGCGACCACGATGGCGGCAGCAGCTGATAACCGAGGAATTGCTGATCGATACCATACGGCGCCAGCAGGCCGCCAAACAGGCACAGGAACAGCAGCAGGCCAAAGCCGTACAAGCCGACCATACCGCTGGTATCGCGATACAAGCGCTGCCAGCTGCGACGCAGCGTGCTGGGCAGCCGCTTCTCGTCGTAGACATTATCTAAGGGCATACCATTCCTTATGTTTCAGCGGGTTAAGCGCCGCACCCAGAATATCGGATAACACGCTGACCAGAATCACCAGACCGCCCACCACCATCACGCCAGCGGAAATCGCCGCGTAATCCTGCTGGCGAATGGCGTTAATCAGCCAGCGGCCGAGGCCCGGCCAGTTGAACACCACCTCGGTGATCATCGCCAGCGTCAGCATGGTGGAAAATTGCAGCCCAAGACGCGGAATCACCGGCGGCAGCGCATTGTGCAGCACGTGGCGGCGAATCACCGTGAAGCGCGACAGGCCGCGCGTGGCGGCGGCTTTGACGTAGTTTTTGTCCATCACATCGCTGGTGCTGCTGCGCAGTAAGCGGATCATCTCGGTAGCAGGCGCAACGGCGAGAACGACCACCGGCAAAATCATGTGCGTTAAGGCGCTGACCAGCATTTCATGACGCCACGGCGACGGGCTCAGCCATGCATCAATCAGCGCAAAGCCGGTAACGTTTTGCACCGGATAGAGCAGGTCGAAACGTCCGGACACCGGCAACCAGCCAAGCGTTAACGAGAAGAACAGCGTAAACAGCAGCGCCAGCCAGAATACCGGCATCGAGAAGCCAAGCAGCGCCAGCGCGCTAATGGCTTTATCCTGCCATTTTTTGCGCATCACGCCGGCGCAAATTCCCAGCGGAATGCCCACCAGTAGCGCCAGAATAAATGCCATTACGCATAGCTCCAGCGTGGCGGGAAACACTTCGCGCAGCTGAAGATCAATCGGCTGGCCGTTGGTGCTGGAGACGCCAAAATCGAACTGCAGCAAGCCCTTGAACCAGAACCACCACGCATCAAACAGCGATGCGCCTTCGAGCGGGGCATTTGGTGTGAAGTAGCTCAGACTGAAGCTCACCAGCGACAGCAAAAACAGGGTGATGAGCAGCAGCACCACGCGACGCAGAATATAGATAATCATGCTTACTCCTCGCTGCTCTCATCGCGGTAAACGCCAGCGAACGAAGCGTTACCAAACGGGCTCAACACCAGGCCTTTGATATCATGCCGATAGGCTTGCAAACGCAGCGATGACGCCAGCGGCAGCACCGGCAACTCCTGCGCCAAAATCTGCTGCGCCTTGTCATAGCTGTCAATGCGCGCCGATAGCTGCTGGGACAACAGTGCATGCTGCAAAGCCTCATCAAAGGCGGGCGAGCACCAGTGTGCGTAGTTGGTTTGCGAACGGATCGCCGCGCAGCTTAACAGCGGACGGAAGAAACTGTCGGGATCGTTACTGTCGGTTGCCCAGCCGGTGAGCGTGAGGTCATGGTTCATCTCCATCAACTGCGCTTCCTGGAAGCGGCCTTCCACCGGCGCGATAGTGACGCGCACGCCAACCTGAGCCAAATCCGCTTGCAACAATTCAGCGGTCTTTAGCGGGCTGGGATTCCACGACTGCGAGGAAGAGGGCACCACTAAACGTAAATGTAAATCTTCCAGCCCCAGCGCTTTCAACTCTTCACGCGCTTTAGCCGGATTGTATTCGGTGACGCGCGCATCGTTGTCATACGCCCAGGACGCACGCGGCAAAATGGAGGCGGCAGTTTCGGCGGTGCCGTAATAGATCGACTCCATCAGGCGTTCGTTATTGATCGCCAGCGCCAGCGCGTGACGCACTTCCGGGCGATTCAGTGGCGGTTTGCGCGTGTTGAACGCCAGATAGGCGATGTTCATGCCGGGACGCAGCGTCATGCGCAGGCGCGGATCGTCACGCAAAATGCTCAGCTGGCTGGCGGCGGGATAGGCCAGCACATCGCATTCGCCGGTCAGCAGTTTGGATAACCTTCCGGTGCCGCCGACGCCCAAATCAATCACCACCTGCTGCAGACGCGGCACGCCTTTCCAGTACTGCGGATTACGCGCCAGGCGGAGATATTGTCCGGTGCGATATTCGCTCAGCTGGAACGGGCCGGTGCCGACCGGTTCGCGGTCCAGCTGTTCCTGCTGGCCTTTAGCGCTGAGTTTGTTGGCGTACTCCTGCGACAAAATCGGCGCGTAATGCGTCGCGATATGCCACAAGAAAGAGGCGTCCGGGCTGTTCAGGCGGATTTCAACCGTATCGCTATCGAGCTTTTTCACGCTCTGCACCGAATCGGCAAACTGCAGGCTATCAAAATAGGGATAGCTGCCGCCGTTGACGTTGTGCCACGGATGCTTGCGATCAAACATGCGTGCAAAACTGAACACCACATCATCGGCGTTCATTTTCCGCGTCGGTTTAAACCAGTTGGTGTGCTGGAAGGCGACATCTTTACGCAGGTGAAAACGGTAGGTTGCGCCGTTATCACGCACTTCCCAGCTCTGGGCGAGGTCGGGAATCAGCCGATAAGTATAAGGATCCACGTCCAGCAGCCGGTCATACAGCTGCGCCGCCAGCGTATCAACGACTAAGCCGCTGCTAACCATTTGTGGATTGAAGGTATTAACCGTGCCGTTAACGCAATAGACAAAACCGCTGTTGCGGATGTTGTCCGTTGGCGCGGCCCACGCTGACGCGCTCATCATGCTGAGACCCAGCAGCAGAGAGGGGAATAATTTTGGCATAGAACTCAACGATTCTGAGGCAATAGCGTGAGTGTATCTTAAACGCCACGTACTCCCCAAATTCGCGACGCTTCTGCTGTGTTTTTCGCCAAACTGGCGATGGGGTAATCACAATCTCTGTGTGGAGATGAGAAAAATTCTCAATTAGGGCTTTACAGATGATAATAAGAATGATTATTATTCTTCTGCGCTTCGACGGTGGCTCTACCGAAGAAGAGCACGACATTGCTCACATTGCTTCCAGTATTAGTTGCCCGCGTTAACCCGCGGGCCTTTTTTCGTCCTGTTTCGAGCGCCTGCCGCGTTGGCTGCGCTCGTCCACCCTGGTCACATACTTATGTATGCTCCCAGGGATGTCCTCGCTTGCCGCCTTGCATCCACTCAAAACAGTTAGAAAAAAACACCGTGCGATTTGCTTTAAAAAAGAAAAATCAAATGAACATGTACAGGCGACGTTATGGCGATTTGGCTAATCCTCGTCGCGTGCCTGAATCCCGTGCTTCTTCATCATGGCGCGCAACTGATGGTAGGTCACACGCAATAACTCGGCGGCGCGGCGCTGGTTGTATTTGGCTTGCTGCAAACTCGCTTCAACCAGCTCGCGTTCCTGTTGATTTTGCCACTGACGCAAATCCAGCGGCAGGGAAGGCAAGGCAGATACGTCCGCCTGGGCAATGACGTCGGCGGGCGGCGTGCGGGGGGCGAACGGGTTAATGATAATGTTATCCAGCTCATCGTCGGCGCTGTGATGGCGATAAACCGAACGCTCGACCACGTTCTTTAGTTCACGCACGTTGCCGGGCCAGCTGTGATTGAGCAACGTCAGCTGAGCGCGATCGCTGAAGCCAGGGAACAGCGGCAAGCCCAGTTCGCGGCACATCTGAATGGCGAAATGGTTGGCCATCACCAGTATGTCGCTGCGGCGTTCACGCAGCGGCGGCAGCTGCACCACATCAAAGGCGAGGCGATCGAGCAGGTCGGCGCGGAATTTACCGGCGGCGGCAAGCGCCGGCAGATCTTCATTGGTGGCGCACACCAAACGCACATTCACCTGCAAAGATTGATTACCGCCAACGCGTTCCAGCTGTCCGTATTCAATCACGCGCAGCAATTTCTCCTGCACCAGCATCGGCGCGGTGGCGAGTTCATCCAGAAACAGCGTGCCGCCATCGGCGCGTTCGAAGCGTCCCAGATGGCGTTTTTGCGCCCCGGTAAACGCGCCGGCTTCATGACCGAAGAGTTCGGAATCGAGCAGGTTTTCATTTAGCGCGGCGCAGTTCAGCGAAACAAACGGACCTTCCCAGCGGTTTGACAGATAATGCAGGCGGCTGGCAATCAGCTCTTTACCGGTGCCGCGCTCGCCAATCACCAGCACCGGTTTTTCCAGCGGCGCTAAGCGCGAAACCTGTTCCAGTACCTCCAGAAAGTTATTCGATTCGCCTAACAGGTTGTCTGAACTGTTCGCCATGATGAAATTCGCCACTGATTAATCAATTTCACTACCTTAAGCGATGTTCTGGCGGATGTAAAATAAACAAATAGCGTAAAATCAATAAATTAAAAGTTGGCACGCGAATTGTATTAGTTAAGAGCGCCTCGCGCACCTACATACAAAATTTGAGGAACATCATTATGGGTATTTTTTCTCGTTTCGCCGACATCGTGAACGCTAACATCAACTCTCTGCTGGAGCGCGCCGAAGATCCGCAGAAACTGGTACGCCTGATGATTCAGGAAATGGAAGACACGCTGGTAGAAGTCCGTTCAACCTCAGCCCGTGCGCTGGCCGAAAAGAAACAGCTGCTGCGCCGCAGCGAGCAGGCTGAAATTCAGCAGGCCGAATGGCAGGAAAAAGCGGAGCTGGCGATTAATAAAGGTAAAGAAGATCTGGCGCGTGCTGCTTTAATTGAGAAGCAGAAGCTGACCGATTTGATTGCTGCGCTGCAGCAGGAATCGACTCAGGTTGAAGAGACGCTGGACCGCATGAAAGGCGAGATCGGTGAGCTGGAGAAAAAACTCACTGAAACCCGTGCGCGTCAGCAGGCGTTAACGCTGCGCCATCAGGCAGCATCGTCATCACGTGATGTGCGTCGTCAACTCGACAGCGGCAAAATTGATGATGCGATGGCACGTTTCGAATCCTTTGAACGTCGCATCGATCACATGGAAGCAGAAGCAGAAAGCCAGCGTTTTGGTAAACCAAAAGGTCTGGATCAGGAGTTCGCCGAGCTGAAAGCCGATGATGAAATCAGCCAGCAGCTGGCCGCGCTGAAAGCTAAAATGAACCGCCCTGAGTGATCGCCACGGGCCTGATTGCGGGCCCGAGTTAAAAATGGTGTTAGTGATTAAGGAGAGTCAATGAGCGCACTTTTTTTAGCCATACCTTTAACGATTTTCGTGCTGTTTGTCGCACCAATTTGGTTATGGCTGCATTACAGCAACAAACGCAACGGCGGCGCCGATCTATCGTCGAGTGACCTGCAGCGTTTGCAACAAATTACCCAGGATGCGCGCCGCATGCGTGAGCGTGTTGAAGCACTGGAAGCCATTTTGGATGCCGAACATCCAAACTGGAGGCAACCATGATGAATGGCCGTAAACTGTGGCGCATTCCGCAGCAGGGCAAAGTACGCGGCGTCTGCGCGGGTATCGCCGAATATCTCGACATTCCGGTACGCTTGCTGCGTGTGATTGTGGTGTTGTCGCTGTTCCTTGGGCTGTTTATGTTCACCATCGTCGCCTATTTTATTCTGGGCTTTGTGCTGGACGAGAAACCCGTTGATGCGACATCTGAACGGGCACCCAGCGCACGTGAACTGCTCGACGAGCTGGAAACAACGCTGCAAAGCGATGAGCGAAAGGTGCGTGAAGTTGAACGCTACGTCACTTCAGAGACGTTTAGCGTGCGCAGCCGCTTTCGCCAGATCTAAATTCCCGGGCTTTCGGGCCCACTTCTTCTATTGTGATAAGAGGCTCTATGCAAACTCAACGTTTTACTGCTCTGCGCCGTCGCGCGACACCTGCGTTGATGTCGGCGGGGAAATTTATCATCATTAGTGCAGTAACTTACGGGCCCGGCGGTATCGCTGGCTGGGCGGTGAAATCGGTGGCGCGCCGTCCGCTGCGCCTGTTGCTGGCGGCCGCCCTGGAACCGTTGCTGAGCAAAGCGTTTAAACGCTTATCGGCACGATTCATCAGGGAGAACGATGAAAAGACTGCAAAATGAATTTGTGGCGTTGATGAACCGCGGTGTTGACCGCCATCTGCGCCTGGCTGTAACCGGTTTAAGCCGTAGCGGCAAAACCGCGTTTATCACTTCGCTGGTTAACCAGCTTCTCAATGTTCACAGCGGCGCACGTTTGCCGCTGTTTTCCGTGGTGCGCGAAGATCGCCTGCTGGGCGTCAAGCGCGTGCCGCAGCGTGAACTCGGCACGCCGCGTTTCACCTACGACGAAGGTCTGGCGCAACTGTACGGCACTCCGCCGATGTGGCCGACGCCGACGCGTGGTGTGAGCGAAATGCGTCTGGCGCTGCGCTATCGTCCGGATGAATCGCTGCTGCGCCATTTCAAAGATACCGCCACGCTCTACCTTGAAATTGTCGATTACCCCGGCGAATGGCTGCTGGATCTGCCGATGCTAGCGCAGGATTATCTCAGCTGGTCACGCCAGATGGTGGGCTTGCTGCAGGGCGATCGCGCAGGCTGGTCAGCGCACTGGCGCAGCTTGTGCGCCGATCTCGATCCTTTTGCGCCCGCCGATGAAAATCGTCTGGCAGCGATTGCCGCTGCCTGGACCGACTATCTGCACCAATGCAAAAGCGAAGGCTTGCACTTTATCCAGCCGGGCCGCTTTGTATTGCCGGGCGATATGGCCGGCGCGCCCGCGCTGCAGTTCTTCCCGTGGCCGCAGGTCGACGAGATGCAGGTTAGCAAGCTGGCGCAAGCGCCAGCAGGCAGCAACTTCGCCATGCTGCAGCAGCGTTTCAACTATTACTGCCAGCACGTGGTGAAAGGATTCTATAAAAATCATTTCCTGCGTTTCGATCGCCAAATCGTGCTGGTCGATTGTCTGCAACCGCTTAACAGCGGGCCGCAAGCGTTCAACGATATGCGTCTTGCCTTGACGCAACTGATGCAGAGTTTCCACTACGGTCAGCGCACGCTGTTCCGCCGTCTGTTCTCTCCGGTGATCGATAAGCTGCTGTTTGCTGCCACCAAAGCCGATCATGTGACTTCGGATCAGCACGCCAATATGGTGTCCCTTTTGCAGCAGCTGGTGCAGGACGCGTGGCAAAACGCGGCGTTCGAAGGCATCAATATGGATTGCCTCGGTTTAGCCTCGGTGCAGGCCACAGAAAGTGGGCTGGTTGATCATCGTGGCGAGAAATTACCGGCGTTGCGCGGTCATCGTCTTGCCGATAATGAAGCGCTGACGTTCTATCCTGGCGAAGTGCCGCCGCGCTTGCCTGGCCACAATTTCTGGCAGCAGCAGGGATTTCAGTTTGAACAGTTCCGGCCGCAGCAGCTGGATGTTGATCGCCCGCTGCCGCATATTCGCATGGATGCCGCGCTGGAATTTTTACTGGGAGATAAATTGCGATGAGCGACGAAACACCTTTGAAAGGACGCATTGATTTTGCCCGTCCGCTGACGGTGGAAGCGGAAAAACCGCTGCGCGCCGCACAAACCTTTAGCGCGGACAGCGAGAAAGCCTTTCTCGCCACGGCGGAAGCCGAGCCGTTGGAAGAGGGCGAAGGCGAAAAAGTGGTGGAAGCCGCGCTGCGGCCGAAGCGCAGCCTGTGGCGTAAAATGGTGGGCGTTGGCCTCGCTATTTTCGGCGTCAGCGTGGTGGCGCAGGGCGCGCAAACGCTGCACGATGCGTGGCTGCTGCGCGACTGGTTTACCCTCGGCACCGGCGTGGCGGGCACATTGATTGTCGCCGCGGGGGCGGGTGCGCTGATTGGCGAATGGCGGCGTTTATATCGTCTGCGTCAGCGGGCCGAAGAGCGCGATATTGGCCGCGAATTGCTGCACAGTCACGGCGTCGGCAAAGGTCGTGCGTTCTGTGAAAAGCTGGCGCAACAGGCGCAGCTTGATCAGGCGCATCCTGCACTGCAGCGCTGGCATGCGGCGCTGCATGAAACCCACAACGATCGTGAAATTGTCACCTTATATGCCCAACTGGTGCAGCCGGTGCTGGATCGTCAGGCGCGCCGGGAAATAAGCCGTCACGCCGCCGAATCGACGTTAATGATCGCCGTTAGCCCGCTGGCTTTGGTCGACATGGCGTTTATCGCCTGGCGCAATCTGCGGCTGGTCAATCGCATCGCGGCGATCTATGGCATTGAGCTGGGCTACTTTAGCCGCATCCGCCTGTTCCGCTTAGTGCTGCTCAATATGGCGTTTGCCGGGGCTTCCGAACTGGTGCGCGAAGTCGGGATGGATTGGATGTCACAGGATCTTGCCGCACGCCTGTCAACCCGCGCTGCGCAAGGGATTGGTGCCGGTTTGCTCACCGCACGTCTCGGCATTAAAGCCATGGAGCTGTGTCGCCCGTTACCGTGGCTGGAAGATGATAAGCCGCGTCTGGGCGATTTCCGTCGCGAGTTAATCGGTCAGCTGAAAGAATCCCTGGTAAAAAGTGGGGATAAAGCAGGGCAGGCTGCTAAATAATCAGCACTTGCGTACCTTTCACGCTGCAACTGGCGTGAAAGGTAAAATTATCTGTGTTACCACGCATATTCGGCGGGATTTTTGTTGGTCGCTCCGTTACACTTCCCTTTATCACCTGCCTCTGGCTGTCAACTTTTCCTGACAGGCCTCTTCTGAGGCGCTGCAAGTTAGCGTATTATCACTAAAATCAAAACCTGACTAAGGCTCATCGCAATGCGTTTGGAAGTTTTCTGCCAGGACCGAATCGGTCTGGCGCGCGAGTTGCTCGACCTGCTGGTTGCCCGCAATATCGACCTGCGCGGCATCGAAATTGCGCCACTCGGTCGCATTTATCTCAATTTTACCGCACTGGAGTTTGAACCCTTCAGTAATCTGATGGCGGAAATCCGCCGTACACCTGGCGTGACAGATGTACGTACCGTTTCGTTTATGCCCTCTGAACGCGAGCATCGCGCATTGAGCGCGCTGCTGGTGGCGATGCCAGAACCGGTGTTATCCATCGATCTGAAATGCAAAGTCGAGCTGGCCAATCCGGCAGCACAGAATCTGTTCACCCTTGATGAGCAGAAGCTGCGCAATCAAAACGTTGGCACCCTCATCACCGGCTTCAATTTCCAGCGCTGGCTGGAGAATGATCGCGTTGACGCACAGGCGCAGCATGTGGTGATTCAGGGGCGCGATTTCCTGATGGAAGCGCGACCGATTTATCTGGCAGAAGAAGAGGGCCAGAGCGACCTGCCGGTCGGCGCGATGATCACCCTGAAATCGACGGCGCGTATGGGCCGACAGTTGCAGAATCTTACCGTTACCGATGAATCGGAGTTCGATCATATCGTGGCGGTTACGCCAAAAATGCGTCAGGTGATCGATCAGGCGCGCAAGCTGGCGATGCACGATGCGCCGCTGTTAATCGTGGGCGATACCGGCACCGGCAAAGATATGCTGGCGCGCGCCTGTCATTTGCGTAGCGCGCGCGGCAAAAAACCGTTCCTGGCGCTGAACTGCGCCTCATTGCCGGATGATGTGGCGGAGAGCGAGCTATTTGGTCACGCTGCCGGTGCTTATCCCAATGCGCTGGAAGGCAAGAAAGGCTTCTTCGAGCAGGCTAACGGCGGTTCGGTATTGCTGGATGAGATTGGCGAAATGTCGCCACGCATGCAGACCAAACTGCTGCGTTTCCTTAACGACGGCACGTTCCGCCGCGTGGGCGAAGAGCACGAAGTGCACGTTGATGTGCGCGTGATTTGCGCCACGCAGAAGAATCTGATTGAGCTGGTGCAGCGTGGTGAGTTCCGCGAAGATCTGTTTTATCGCTTGAATGTGCTGACGCTCAATCTGCCGCCGCTGCGTGAACGTCCACTGGATATTCTGCCGCTCACCGAAATGTTTGTTGCGCGTTTCGCCGATGAACAAGGCTTGCCGCGTCCGCGCCTCTCATCGCAGCTAACGCCATTCCTGACGCGTTATAACTGGCCCGGTAACGTACGCCAGTTAAAGAATGCGCTGTACCGTGCGCTGACGCAGCTGGAAGGTTACGAGCTGGGACCACAAGATATTGTGTTGCCAGAGCAGGCGCTGGATGTGTCATTGGGCGAAGAGGCGATGGAAGGTTCGCTGGACGATATCACCAGCCGTTTCGAACGTTCGGTGCTGACGCGTCTCTATCTCTCTTATCCCAGCACGCGCAAACTGGCGAAACGCCTCGGCGTGTCGCATACCGCGATTGCCAATAAGCTGCGTGAATATGGGTTAGGGCAGAAGCGCAACGAGAGCGAGTAATAGAGCGCGTGCATCTCGCAACGCTGTTCTACGTTTACGTTCAACATTCATGGCGTAATGCCTGTTAGTTAAGCCAACGACGAGTGCGCTGGCCGGAGCTTCCGTGCGTGTTGAAAAGGGCACATTTGCCAGAGGCGCTGGCGCGTCTGCTGCGGCAAAAGGGCCATTCGCAGCGCTGAGGCTTTTACGTTGGGCCAGGAGCCTCACGCATGGATGCGTGAGGCAGTTCGGGGCCGGCCAGGACGGCCGATCCCCGAATGGTCCGTTGGCACAATGTGAAAGCCGAAGGTACCGCGCTAGCGGCGCGAGGACGGCCCGTGACGCAGCAGATGTGTCAGTGCCCGCACCAGATTTAAAGCAACATGCTCTCTAACTGACAAGCATTACGCCATTCATGGCGACCTATCGTAAATGTGCATCTACTCTGGCACGCGGATGTCTACCTGACTTCCTGCTCTCGTAAACACTGGAATTTCACTCAGTGGTGCGGCGACGCTGATGCGTTGGCCGCCTTGATAGCACTCACCATTGCGGGTAATCCATTGTTCACCAGCAGGTAACCACACTTCACGTTCACGCTGCCCGGCGTTTAGCACCGGCGCCACCAGAAGGTCGCAGCCCAGCAGATACTGATCTTCCACTTGCCAGCTCTCTGGCTGCTGCGGGTAGTGATAGAACAGCGGCCGCATCACCGGATCACCTAGCTCATGCGCTTCGCGCATCAGGCCATCAATATAGGGGCGAATCTGCTCACGTTGCAGCAGGCAGCTTTTCATCAGCGCGTAATTCTCCTCACCGTAACTCCATACCTCATTGGGTGAGCCGCTGTTACACTGCGCAATGCCATCGCGCCAGGCTTCTTCAGGTGCAATTTGTGGCTCGCGGTAACCATGCAAACGCATCACCGGACAGAATACCGCCCATTGGAACCAACGGATCAACAGTTCATGAAACGCAGGATCATGAATATTCCCGCCCTGAAAACCGCCGATGTCGGTGGTCCACCATGGAATACCTGCCATCGCCATATTCAGCCCGGCAGTGAACTGATTACGTAAGGCATGGAACGAGGAGTGAACGTCGCCCGACCAGGCAAGCACGCCGTAACGCTGGCTGCCCGCCCAGGCGCAGCGCACCAGATTGACGATCTCGCTCTCGCCCTGTTGTTGCAGACCTTCATAAAATCCGCGGGCAAACAGCTGCGGATAGATATTGCCCACTTCCTGTACCGGGCCGAGATGATAGCGGTAATTATCAAAATCGTAGGCGCGGTATTCTGGCTCTGCTTCGTCGAGCCAGAAAGTGCGGATGCCGTGGTCATAATAGTTGCGCTTAACTTCCTGCCAGACGAACTCGCGTGCGGCGGGATGCGTGGCGTCAAAAAAGGTGGTGTTGCCCATAAAATCAAGGTTCACCGATACGCCGCGCTCGCTGTTAACCAGCAAGCCTTTGGATTTCATCAGACGATAGTTATCACTGCGGCTATCCACCGTGGGCCACACCGACACCATGGTTTCGATGCCCATCTCTTTCAGCTCCTGCACCATGGCACGCGGATCCGGCCAGTCGCGCGCATCGAAACACCAGGTTCCCTGATTTGGCCAGTGGAAAAAGTCGATGACGATCACCGAGAGCGGCAGCTGCTGGCGGCGATATTCGCGCGCGACCTCCAGCACTTCCTGCTGAGTGCGATAGCGCAGTTTGCATTGCCAGAAACCGGTCGCGAAGCTGGGCATCATCGGTGCTGTGCCAGTGGCGCGGCCATACTGACGCACGATCTCAGCGGGTGTGTCGCCTGCGGTGATCCAGTAATCCATCTGATCGGTTACTTCGGCTTGCCAGCGCGTGCCGTTTTTACCAAAGGTCACCTCGCCGATGGCCGGGTTATGCCACAGCAAGCCGTAGCCGAGATTGGATACCATAAACGGCACGCTGGCCTGCGAATTGCGCTGTGCCAGCTCAAGCGTGCAGCCTTTCAGATCGAGACAATCCTGCTGATACTGGCCCATGCCATAGATTTTCTCTTCGGCACGCGCTTCAAAGCGCACGCTCAGCTGATATTTCCCTCCCGGAATCGGTCGAAAGGCGCGCGCATCCAGCTTCAGGGCGCTGATGTATTTGTCCTGGCTCTTTTCGCTGGCACCGATGCCCACGGTGCTGCGCTGACGCCAGAACTCCTCGAGCAGCAATTCACCGCGCTGATTATAGAAAGCCAGCTGGCCGCGAATATTCAGCGTGGCGGTGATATTGCCGTTACGCAAGCTGAGAGATTCATGCTCGCGCTGGATCTCCACCTCGCAAGCCGCAGGCGATAACAACGCCCAGTCATGGTCGATCAGTTCGGGCTGACAGGTGGCTCGTACTCGCAGGCTATGCGCGCCCCAGGGTTCGATAACCAGCGTCTGACGGTCAAATGTCCAGATAATACGCTGGGATTCGGCGCGTAATTCACTCATGACAACTCCTGTGGTTGTAAAAGGGGGGAAGCAGTGGCAGCCGGTTGGGCTGACACTTTGTGCTGATTGATGGTGCGCATGGTGGCATCGTTAAGTTTGTAGCCGCGCATCGCCAGCGCGCTTAACAGCGACAGCAGGCCGGGAACCACCGAAAACAGCGCCACGATGGCCATCATGGCGGCGGGCTGCTGATGCGGTGCCTGAGCGACGTAACCGCTCAGGCCAAGCGTCCAGCCGACAATCGCGCCGCTAATGGCCATGCCCATTTTCAATACGGCGAGCAGAGTCGAGAAGACGGTGCCATCGAGGCGTTTTCCCTGACGATATTCACCGTAATCCACCACATCGGCCATCATCACCCACATCAGCGTGGTGGTGACTTGATAGAAGCTGGAGACGATGAATGTCATGCCAACCAACAGCGCCAGCGAGCCGGGCAGGAACACGATGCTGATGCTTAGCACGCCAGCAGTAATGGCGCTGAGCGTAAAGGCGGTGATTTTGTTCAGGCGGCGCGTCAGCAGTTTCGCCAGCACGCTACCGACGCTTTTGCCGACAATATGCGCGGCCAGCAGCCACATGAAGAGGCTGGCATCACCCAAAAAATAGGTGACGTAGTACATCATCGCGCCGAGCCGCACCACGCCGAATGAGATATTGCAGAACACCAGCAACGCGACCACGCGCCACTGATCGTTACGCAGCAAATCGCGCAGATCGGCAAGAAAGTTGCCGTGGTTAGCGGGAGCATTGATGCGTTCGCGTGTATTGAGAAAACAGATAAAAAACAGCAGGGTTGCCAGCGTCGCCATTATCGACATTGCTGCGAAATAACCGTCCAGTTTGTTACCGCCGCCTAGCCAGGTGGCGAGCGGGATCATCAGGAAAGTGGACATCGCGCCGCCCAGCGTGGCGAGGAAGAAACGCCATGATTGCAGGGAGATGCGCTGATTATCATCGGCGGTGATAATCGCCCCCATCGAGCAGTAAGGAATATTGATGGCGGTGTACATCAGCATCATCAGGCTGTAGGTCACGGCGGCGTAAATCATCTTGCCAGTCAGCGACAGGCTTTCCGGCACCGCATAAATCAACATACAGCTGACGCCGAACGGTACCGCGAGCATCAATAGCCAGGGACGGAATTTGCCCCAGCGTGAACGGGTTCGGTCAGCCACCATCCCCATCGCCGGGTCGATCACCGCATCGGCGACGCGCGCCAGTAAAAACAGCGTCCCAACAAAGATTGCGGGCAAACCCACCACATCGGTGTAGTAAAAGGTGAGGAAAATAATGACGTTATCGATGGCGATATGGCTGGCCATATCACCGAGGCCGTAACTGAACTTTTCTTTAATGGATAAGCTTGCTTGCATAAAGATTCCCGCCTGTCTTTGAATCGCTTAAGTGCAATTGACGGTTAGTTATAGGTAGCGATGTTGATGGGAACAATTGCGGGATTTGTTACGGGTTTTATGTTTTTTAATTAATGTGATACGGGTAACAAGAATCACAGTAAAAATGCAACATGGCGGGAAGAAGTGCTACGTATCGCGATAAATCAACAGGTTGAAAATTGAGCCATCCTGAAGGTGATCATAAAAAAAGCACCGACGCGTTAATCATTCGGTGCTTTTTGTTTCGCCTGGCAGGCGAGAGATTTACTTCAGCGCAGCCAGCGCGGCATCGTAGTTTGGCTCTTCGGTGATTTCATTCACCAGCTCGCTGTAAATCACTTTATCGTTTTCATCCAGCACCACAACCGCACGTGCGGTCAGGCCTTTCAGCGGGCCATCAGCAATCGCCACGCCATAGTTTTCTTTGAACTCAGCGCCGCGCAGGGAAGAGAGCGTGATCACGTTGCTGACGTTCTCTGCGCCACAGAAGCGTGACTGGGCGAAAGGCAGGTCGGAGGAGATGCACAGCACAACCGTGTTGTTCGCTTCACCTGAACGCTCGTTAAACTTACGCACCGATGCCGCACACACGCCAGTATCAATGCTTGGGAAAATGTTCAGAACTTTGCGTTTGCCTGCATAATTAGCCAGGGATACGTCAGTAAGATCTTTTGCGACCAGGTTGAAAGGTTTAGCTTGCTCGCCAACTTGTGGGAACTGGCCTGCAACCGGCACCGGATTGCCCTGAAAGTGAACAGTCTGAGACATGCGATTTCCTTTTTGAACGATGAAATATCTGACTTTTGGAACGTCAGAACAGGTATAGCGCTTGTTTATGACATAATTTTTAAGGGTTTACGAGCGCATTTCCTGGCGATAATCGAGCCGGCTCGCATTTAAGCGACGGATTTAAGGAGAAATAATGAGAACAGTGAAGAGTTATCCGGAAGCCTGGCCGTTACATTCGCCGTTTGTTATTTCGCGCGGCAGCCGCACCGAGGCGCATGTTGTGGTAGTGGAAATCGAGCAGGATGGCGTTAAAGGTGTTGGCGAAGCGACGCCTTACGCGCGCTACGGTGAAAGTGAGGAGTCGGTGCTCAAGCAGATCGCCTCGCAGCTAAGCGCGTTGCAAAGCGGCATGACGCGAGAAGCGCTGCAACAGGCGTTACCGGCAGGCGCGGCACGCAACGCGATTGACTGCGCACTGTGGGATCTGGCACGACAGCAGCAAGGCGAAAGTCTGGTGCAATTGTGCGCGGTGCAACTGGCTGACGAGATTGTCACCGCACATACCATCAGCATCGATACGCCAGATGCGATGGCCAGCAGCGCGCAGGCGCTGTGGCAACATGGCGCGCGTTTATTGAAGATTAAAATGGATGATCACCTGATCAGCGAACGTTTGGTGGCGATACGCAGCGCGGTACCTGACGCGACTTTGATTGTCGATGCCAACGAATCCTGGCATGCCGAAGGCCTGGCGGCACGCTGTCAGCTGCTGGCCGACCTCAATGTCGCGATGCTGGAACAGCCGCTACCGGCCGCAGAAGACAGCGCGCTGGGCAACTTTATCCATCCGCTGCCAATCTGCGCCGATGAAAGCTGCCATACGCGTGAAAGCCTGCCGCAGCTGAAAGGGCGCTATGAGATGGTGAATATCAAGCTGGATAAAACCGGCGGATTAACGGAAGCGCTGGCGCTGGCAGAGGCGGCGCAGCAGCAGGGATTCGCGATTATGCTCGGCTGCATGCTCTGCACGTCGCGGGCGATTCGTGCGGCATTACCGCTGACGGCGCGCGCGACCTTCGCGGATCTCGACGGTCCAACCTGGCTTGCGGCCGATGTTGAACCGTCGCTGCATTTCTCTCACGGCGTACTCAAGCCGCTGGCTGCCAGCGCAGCAGATTGATCATCGCTTCCAGATAGACTTCGGTGGCTTCGTCCACCGAAATCGGCGGCATCTCGGCGGTAATGCATAACAGGCCGAGGTCGTCGCACCAGCTGCCAAACGAACCCGGCGTAGCATAACCCACGCTGCTCACCACCGGCAGCGCGGTCTGCTGCGCCAGCCACTGCGCTAATTCGCTGTGGTGCGGATCGTCAATGCAGGCCAGCGGTTCATGCCACGAAACCACCCAACGCGGTTTGATCTGATGAATCAGCTGGCACAGCGCGCGGGTTTCTGGTTCGGAAGAGGGCGCTGATCCGGTTGAAAGCACCACATCACGCTCATCCGCTTCGCTGTTCCAGCGATACACCGTGTCGCCATGCTGCCAGTTAGCGGCGGGGAAATTACGGTTAAGATCGACGCCGTTGGCGTTGGCGCGCAGCCCCAACTGACAACCATCGGGATTGACCGCCAGAACAACGTGATGACGCCGCAGCGCGTCCGGCAAGGTGCGCATCGCGCCCGATAAGGTGGCAATCGCGGCATTCTCGTCGCCGTGCGTGCCTGCAATAATCAGCCCGCTTTCGGCATCGGCGGCGGGTGCCGGAAACCACAGCAGCGGTGCACCCAGCACCGATTGCCCGTATTGTTGCCAGACAGCGTCCAGCTTGCCGCGCAGCGGACGTGGATGGTATGACGACATGACGTTCCTCTATGAAATGCTTCCAACACCGCCAAAAGCCTTCTGGCGCTCAAGGTAAAAATGTGACCGGGAATCCAGCCTCAACATAACGGTAAATAGCCTGCGGGGAAATAGCTATATATCAATCAGCAATTTGCGATAAAGTGCCAAAAGTTGCTGGCGACACAATCTCTTCGCGGTCGCCATTTTTTTCGCGTAAAGGAGTGGTGATGAAACTAACGTTCCGCAAAACGCTGACTGCCTTAATTGTAGCCAGTGCAGTCTCACCCGCATTCGCCGCCAACGTGCCGTCGGGCGCACAGCTGGCCAGCACCCAGGAAATTGTTCGCCATATTAAAGATGAACCCGCTTCACTCGATCCGATGAAGGCGGTTGGCTTGCCAGAAATTCAGGTGATGCGCGATCTGTTTGAAGGGCTGACCAATCAGGACGCCCACGGAAAAATCGTGCCGGGCGTGGCGCTAAGCTGGAGCAGCAACGACAACAAAACCTGGATGTTTACCCTGCGGAAAGATGCGCGCTGGTCAAATGGTGAGCCGGTTACCGCGCAGGATTTTGTCTACAGCTGGCAACGTTTAGTTGAGCCGAAGAACAGTTCGCCGTTTGCCTGGTTCGCCGCCTTGAGCGGCATTGAAAACGCCGAAGCAATCACCAAAGGACAGATGAGCGCCGATAAGCTGGGCGTGACGGCAACCGATGCGACTCACCTTAAGGTGACATTGTCACGTCCTGTGCCGTGGTTCCCGAGCATGGTCGCCAACGCCGCGATGTATCCGGTATCGAAGCAAGAGATTGAAAAAGAGGGTGATAGCTGGACGTCACCGGGCAAGCTAGTGGGCAATGGCGCTTATCAGCTGCAGGATCGCGTGGTGAACGAAAAAATTGTATTGGTGCGCAACGCTAACTATTGGGATGACCAAAAATCGGTGCTGACGAAAGTCACGTTTATTCCGATTAATGAAGAGTCAAGTGCTACCAAACGCTATCGTGCCAACGATATCGATATCACCGAATCCTTCCCAAAAAACATGTATGCGCTACTGAAAAAAGAGTTGCCTGGTCAGGTGTATACGCCGGATCAGCTTGGCACCTATTACTACGCGTTCAATACCGAGAAAGGGCCAACCGCTGATGTACGCGTGCGCAAGGCGCTGTCGTGGAGCATCGATCGTCGCATCATTGCGGAGAAAGTATTGGGCACCGGCGAAAAACCGGCCTGGCACTTCAC
The DNA here is from genome assembly GCF_054903455.1 of Pantoea sp. y20. Classification (NCBI taxonomy): domain Bacteria; kingdom Pseudomonadati; phylum Pseudomonadota; class Gammaproteobacteria; order Enterobacterales; family Erwiniaceae; genus Pantoea; species Pantoea sp. y20. The sequence goes on along the minus strand of NZ_CM142816.1, from coordinate 2,205,508 downwards.
GCCGGACGTTACCGCCGGTTTCACCCCGATGAAGAGCTATCTGCAGCAACATAGCCAGCAGGAGCTGAACGCGCAGGCCAAAGCATTGCTGACAGCGGCAGGTTATGGACCGGGCAAACCGCTGCATTTGACGCTGCTCTATAACACCTCGGAAAGCCATCAGAAAATTGCTATCGCGGTGGCGTCAATGTGGAAGAAGAATCTTGGCGTGGATGTCACCTTGCAAAATCAGGAGTGGAAAACCTATATCGACAGCCGTAATAGCGGCAGTTTCGATGTGATCCGTGCTTCATGGATCGGCGATTATAATGAGCCTTCAACCTTCCTCAGTCTGCTGACCTCGACCCACACCGGCAATATCGCGCGCTTCCGCAGTGCCGATTACGATGCGGTGATCACCAAAGCCAGCACTGAAACCAGCGTGGCGGCGCGTAACACCGATTACAACAAAGCCGAGCAGATCATCGCCGATCAGGCACCGATCGCGCCGATCTACCAATACACCAACGGCCGCTTAATCAAGCCGTGGGTGAAAGGTTATCCGATCACCAATCCTGAAGACGTGGCGTACAGCCGCGAGCTGTGGATTGAGAAGCATTAACCCCGCACATCCGCAGGCGGTGATTGTCACCGCCTGTCATCTTTGCTCACAGCCTGATGATTGCAACTGGTCTGCGCCACGCTAGACTGTATCGTATTGATTTTGATAGTGAGGCCAGTTCGTGAACGTCATTGAAGGAAAAGCGTTACAAGTATCCGATGCCATTGTGTCCTGTCAGCTGGATGGCGCAGGCGGCATGATCCCCATCGAAGATAAAGACGTCATCAACTGCGAACGTCCCTGCTGGTTGCACCTCAATTACACCCAACGGCAAAGTGCGGAATGGCTGCAAAACACGCCGCTGATCCCCGATTCGGTGCGTGATGCGCTGGCGGGCGACAGCATGCGGCCGCGCGTGACACGCCTCGGCGACGGCTTCATGATTGTGCTGCGCAGCGTGAACCATAACGCCGATTCACGTCCCGATCAGCTGGTGGCGATGCGCGTATTTATCAACGATAAGCTGATTGTCTCGACGCGCCGTCGCAAAGTGTACGCCATTGATGCCGTGCTGACCGATCTACAACAGGGTAACGGTCCGGTTGATGGCGGCAGCTGGCTGGTGGATGTGTGCGATGCGTTAACCGACCACGCCAGCGAATTTATCGAAGAGATGCACGATAAAATTATCGAGCTGGAAGATGCGCTAATGAATCAGGAAGTACCAGCGCGCGGCGATTTGGCGCTGCTGCGTAAGCAGCTGATTGTGATGCGTCGTTATATGGCACCGCAGCGCGATGTCTATGCGCGGCTGGCTATCGAGAAGATGGCGTGGATGAACGACGACGATCGTCGCCGTATGCAAGAAGTTGCCGATCGCTTAGGTCGCGGATTGGACGATCTTAATGCGGGCGTGGCGCGCACTTCGATTCTGGCGGATGAGGTGGCGTCAATCCTTGCGGAATCGATGAACCGCCGCACTTATACCATGTCGTTGATGGCGATGATTTTTTTACCGGCCACGTTCCTTACCGGCTTATTCGGCGTCAACCTCGGCGGCATTCCGGGCGGCAATTGGGCGCTGGGCTTTACCGCTTTCTGCGTGTTGCTATTGGTGATGGTTGGCGGCGTGGCGATATGGTTGAAACGGCGGAAATGGTTGTAAGGCAGAAAAGCGGATTAAACCTGATCGATATCAATATCCCGCCAGCGCAATCGGGGCAAACTCTTTCCCGCAGGTGAATGCAACGTCAAGCGATGGGCGTTGCGCTCCATATTGTCTTACTTCCTTTTTTGAATTACTGCATAGCACATTTGATTCGTACGACGCCGGCTTATCCGCCGGCTTTTTTTTGTCCGCCTGGCTTGCTCGGCCAACCTTTCCTATGCTTAAAGAACATTCAGCGACAAGGAGAAGGGCATGAAAGAGATCATTGCCAGCGAACCGATTCCTACCGATCCACCACCGATTCCCGAACCGATTCCACAACCGCAGCCGATACCACCCGCACAGCCACCGCACGATCCCGAATTCCCACCGATCCAGGATCCACCCCCGCACCGCTAATAAAAAAGGCGCGTAGCCGAAGCAACGCGCCTTTTTTTACAGCAAAACCGATTACTTAATTTCCAGCACATCAAGACGTACGCTGAGATTCGGCGCATCATCCTCTTCTGGCTGCCAGCCCGCGGGCTGCACCGGCAAGCTTTCGCGATCAAACGCCAAATCACCGCCATCTACCACGGCATCACCGTGTTTGATGCCCTTGAAATCGAACAGATTAATGTCGGCCATATGTGATGGCACCACATTCTGCATCGCGGTAAACATGGTTTCGATACGGCCCGGATAACGTTTATCCCAGTCACGCAGCATGTCGGCAACCACCTGACGTTGCAGGTTCGGCTGCGAACCGCACAGATTGCACGGAATGATCGGGAACTGGCGCGCTTCCGCAAAACGAATGATGTCTTTCTCGCGGCAGTATGCCAGCGGACGAATCACGATATGTTTACCGTCATCGCTCATCAGTTTTGGTGGCATGCCTTTCATCTTGCCGCCGTAGAACATGTTGAGGAACATAGTCTGCAGAATATCGTCGCGATGATGACCTAAGGCGATTTTGCTACAACCCAACTCGGTGGCGGTGCGATACAGAATCCCGCGGCGCAGACGCGAACAGAGCGAGCAGGTAGTTTTGCCTTCAGGAATCTTATCTTTAACGATGGAATAAGTGTCTTCGTTAACGATGTGATACTCAACGCCCTGTTGTTCCAGATAGGCGGGCAGAATATGCTCCGGGAAACCGGGCTGTTTCTGGTCGAGATTCACCGCCACCAGCGAGAAATTCACCGGCGCGCTCTGCTGCAAATTACGCAGGATCTCCAGCATGGTGTAGCTGTCTTTACCACCAGACAGACAAACCATGATGCGATCGCCTTCTTCAATCATGTTGAAGTCAGCAATGGCTTCGCCAACGTTGCGACGCAAACGCTTCTGCAGTTTGTTGAGGTTGTACTGCTCTTTTTTTGTTACTTCTTGATTTTCTGACATTATTTTCACGCTTGAGAGTGAAGGCGAGGGCCGTTAGCGGCTGAAGCAATCTTCAACGGCAATAAACCCTATAAACATGACTGCGTATGGTACGGATTGCGGGCGCGAATGCTAGCCTGAAGTGATCTCTTTTCTGATGATAACTCAATGCGCTTGAGACAAAGGCGCACACTTTGTCAGAACAATCTGGCTATTTATTGATCTGGGCAAATATTTACCTCATCTGGGCCTGACAGGATGGCCGAAGTGCTTTTTTTACTTTCTTTAGGTGAGGAGCGGCAAATGCAAACGTACGATATGGTTTTTGAAGAGGCGTGTCGGCTGGTGGGGCAATGTTATCTGGAGCTGGCACAGCGTGGCGCAGCAACCGAAAAAGAGGTGCTAGCCAGCGAGTTGCGCAATCTACAGTTGCGCTATCGTGAACTCACCGGCTCACCGAATCGGGCGGTAGAGATGGCCATCGTTCAGCTCAAGCCGTGTTAATCCATCAACATTAACCCAGCAAAGAAACGCCCGGCCATCGCGCCGGGCTTTTTCATCTACTCGCTTTTCTCGGTTTTCCCGGCTAACTCGGCCAGCCGCTGATAACGCTGACTGGCGGCTACCGTTGCATCACGCCACAGCTGCGACGCTTCTTCTGGCCGCTGAGTTTGCAATTGGCGGAAACGCTGCTCGTTCATTAATGCTTGTTCGAGTTCCGAGGTCGGCGGACGCGAATCCAGCGCCAGCGCGGCTTTACCTTGCTCGGCGCGTCGAGGATCAAAACGATAAAGCGGCCAGAAACCGCTGGTGGTCAGCAGGCGCATCTGCTCGTGGCTATAAGCCAGATCGTAGCCATGCTCTTCACACGGGCTGTAAGCGATGATCAGCGAGGGTCCCGGCCAGGCTTCCGCTTCCTGAATCGCTTTCACGGTTTGATTGAGCTGCGCGCCCAGCGAAATCTGCGCCACATACACATGCCCATACAGCAGCGTCGACATGCCGAGATCCTTGCGCGCCTTGCGTTTCCCCTGTTCGCCAAACTTAGTCACCGCGCCGAGCGGCGTCGCTTTTGATGCCTGGCCGCCGGTATTGGAGTAACACTGCGTATCCAGCACCAGCACGTTGACGTTTTCGCTCAGGCTCATCACGTGATCGAGGCCGCCGTAGCCAATGTCGTACGCCCAACCATCGCCACCGATCAGCCAGACCGATTTCGCCACCAGCGCATCCGCTGTGTCGTTTAGGGCTTTGGCTTCAGGCTGCGGTGAAGCCGCGAGCAGGGCTCGCAGCTGTGTAATCTGCTCGCGTCGTTGCGCAATGGTGACGTTGTCACTTTTTAATGCGTCAACCAATGCCGCCGGTAGCTGCGCAGCGCATTGATCCAGTAATCTGAGCGCGCGCTGTTTCTGCTGGTCGACGCTCAAGCGGAAACCCAGACCAAATTCGGCATTATCTTCAAACAGCGAATTCGCCCACGCCGGACCGCGACCTTCGGCATTGGTGGTGTAAGGCGTGGAAGGCAGATTACCGCCATAAATGGAGGAGCAGCCGGTGGCATTGGCAATCAGCAAGCGATCGCCATACAGCTGCGTCAGTAGTTTGATATAGGGCGTTTCCCCGCAGCCCGAGCAGGCACCGGAATATTCAAACAGCGGCGTAATCAGCTGCGAGGTGCGGATATCAATACGTTCCAGCTGCTCGGCGGTGATCTCCGGCAGCGCAAGGAAGGCAGCGTAATTGACCTTTTCCGTCTCAACATGCTCCAGGCGTGATTTCATGTTGATGGCTTTGATTTCCGGATGCTGGCGATCGCTGGCCGGGCACACTTCCACGCAAAGATTGCAGCCGGTGCAATCTTCCGGCGCTACCTGCAGCACGTATTTCTGTCCGCGCATATCGCGCGATTTCACATCGAGTGAAGCGAGCGAAGGTGGCGCATCTTCCAGTGCTGCAGGATCAACCACTTTGGCGCGAATCGCCGAGTGCGGGCAGGCGGCGACGCAATGGTTGCACTGCGTACAGAGATCGGGCTGCCAGATCGGCACGGCTTCGGCGATATTGCGCTTTTCCCATTGCGTGGTGCCAACTGGCCAGGTTCCATCAGGCGGCAGCGCCGAAACCGGCAGTTTATCGCCAAGGCCGGCCAGCATCGCTGCGGTGACGGTTTTGACGAAATCGGGTGCGCTATCGGCTACCACCGGCGGGCGATGCGGACTGCGATCGTCTACCGGTTGCAGCGGCACCCTCTGTAGCGCTTGTTGTGCCATCGCTAGCGCTTGCCAGTTGCGCTGCACCAGCTCTTCGCCTTTGCTGCTGTAGCTGCGCGCAATGGCGTTTTGCAGTTCAGTTAATGCGCTATCGCCTGGCAAAATCTGGGTCAGCTGGAAAAAAGCCATCTGCATCACGGTGTTGATGCGTGCGCCCAACTGGCATTCGCGCGCGATACGCACAGCGTTGATCACATAAAATCGCGCCTGTTTATCGTTGAGCTGGCTCTGCACTTCCTGCGGCAGGTGCGGCCACACCTCCTCAGCGCTGTAGGGCGTATTGAGCAGAAAAATCCCACCCGGCTTAAGCTGATCGAGCATCGAATACTTATCGATAAACTGCAGCTGATGGCAGCCAATGAAGTCGGCTTGCTGAATCAAATAGGCGGATTGAATCGGATATTCACTGACGCGCAGATGGGAAACCGTCAGGCCGCCGGCTTTCTTCGAGTCGTAGACGAAATAGCCCTGCACCTGCCACGGTGTGGCGTTACCGATTATTTTCAGGTTGTTTTTACTGGCGCTGACGCTGCCGTCGCTGCCTAAACCATAAAACAGCGCTTCAAGCCGTGCGCGATTCGGCACGATATTGGCTTCCAGCGGCAGCGAAAGATGGGTGACGTCGTCGTAAATGCCGACGGTAAAACGCGCTGGCGGTGTTTCGCGCAGCAAGGCACTAAAAACCGCCAGCACCGCATCGGGTGCGAACTCTTTCGATGACAAACCATAGCGACCGCCGATCACCTTCGGCAGCGACGCCCGCTCGCCACGGCTGTAAGCTTCAGCCAGCGCGGTCATCACATCCAGGAATAGCGGTTCGCCGAGCGCGCCGGGCTCCTTGGTGCGATCGAGCACCGCAATCCGCTGGGCGGAAGCGGGGATCTTTTGCAGCAAATGCGCCGCCGAAAACGGGCGATAGAGGCGCACTTTCACCAGCCCGACTTTCTCGCCGCGCTGCAGCATCTCATCAATCGCCTCTTCAGCCGTGCCGCAGCCGGAGCCCATCATCACCATTACACGCTCGGCCTGCGGATGGCCATAAAACTCAAACGGCTGATAATGGCGGCCGGTATTTTCGCCAAACGCGGTCATTGCAGCCTCAACGTGCTGGGTGCAATCGTCATACCAGCGGTTGGTGGCTTCGCGTGACTGAAAATAGGTATCAGGATTGGCGGATGTGCCACGAATCGTTGGGCGATCCGGCGTTAATGCACGAGCGCGATGGACGTTAATTGCCTCGGCGGGCATCAGCGCCTGCAAGGTTTCATCGCTGATCGGCACGATCTTGTTGATCTCGTGCGAGGTGCGGAAGCCATCGAAGAAGTGGATAAATGGGATGCGGCTATTCAGTGAGGCGATTTGTGCAATCAGGGCAAAATCCTGCGCTTCCTGCACGCTGGAGGCGCAGAGCTGCGCGCAGCCGGTTTGTCGTACTGCCATGACATCGGAGTGATCGCCAAATATCGACAGCGCGTGCGTCGCCACGGTCCGCGCCGCGACGTGCAGCACAAACGGCGTCAGCTGGCCCGCCAGTTTGTAGAGCGTCGGGATCATCAATAGCAATCCCTGCGAAGAGGTGAAGGTGGTTGAGAGTGCACCGGTTTGCAGCGCGCCGTGCACCGTGGCAATCGCGCCGCCTTCTGATTGCATCTCGACCACGCGCGGCACATCGCCCCAGATATTACGGCGGCCTTCGCCGGACCAGCTATCCGCCAGCTCGGCCATGGTTGAGCTGGGCGTGATGGGATAAATGGCAATCACTTCGCTGGTGCGGAAGGCGACTGAAGCCACTGCACCGTTACCGTCGACGGTAATCATAAATCGTCCTTTGCTACGCGGAGAAACCCGCAAACTTTACGGGGGTTATCAGTTCAGTTTAGCAAAGGGCTTGGACGCGACTTTTTCATCTGTGTGCTAGCGAGATGGCAGCGCACCGCAATCTAACATTGATGATTTTTACATCATCTCTAGCGATTGAACGCCTTTGATTTCCATCACTTTGTCATAGATATTATGCATTGGTGTACGTCGTGACAACGTCACCTCAACGCTCAGTTCGCACAGACCAACCTCTTCATCACGGTTAACTACGGCGATGTGACCGTAACGCACATTTTCGCGTTGCAGCACCAGCAGCACCAGCGGCACGCTTTTGGGTTTGAGGTGCACCAGCAGCGTATGGTGACGGCCAATCAGCCAGTGACTGATGCGACGGAACGTCTCCAGCACCACCAGCGCCAGCACGGTGCCGTAGATACCGATTTCATACATGCCGCTACCGATCACCAGACCAATCGCCGCCGTCACCCATAAACCGGCGGCGGTGGTGAGACCTTTCACCACTTGCTTTTGAATGATGATGGTACCGGCGCCGAGGAAGCCCATGCCGCTCACCACCTGCGCCGCAATACGGCTGGGATCGAGCGCTACATGGTCGCTGACTAACATATCGGCAAAGCCATATTTCGATACCAACATAAACATCGCGCTACCGATACCGACCAGGATATGGGTGCGCAAACCGGCCTCTTTAGCGCGCAGCTGCCGCTCTAGACCAATCAGTCCGCCGAGAATTCCCGCCAGCGCGATGCGGATAAGCATATCCGTCAACATCGTTCTCTCCTTAGTTATTGAAAAACAAACCCTCCGCCGGGTGAAAAGGGCGGAAACATCTCAAACAGGATAATTCTGCTTGCAAACAATGAAATTAAATTTTGTAAAAAGCTGTGTCGCCTATCGATCCCTCAGCGCACCTGACATATGCTGGTGCGACTTTTTCGCTCAATCCCCGGAGCCCCATCGATGAAAGCCGCTCTCTTCCTGCTGGCTGGCGCTACCTTGTTACTTTCTGCCTGCAGCAGCAACAGTGACAACGAACCGCCGCAACAAGCTACTGCCGCCCACGTACAACCGCGCGTTGTGATGTCATCAATGGCTGAAGTGAATTGCAGTAATGCCGGGGGATCGCTGGCGTTTTCGCGTCAGTTAGACGGTTCACGCATCGGTATGTGCCAGTTGGCGAATGGTCGTCGCTGTGACGAACAGGCGCTAATGGGTGGAAGCTGCGCCCGCTAAGGCAGGCGCAGAAGGGTTAAGCGGTGACCTGATTCGGGCTGATTTCGCCGCGTTCCAGCTGTTGCAAGTTGCTGAGCGTGGTTTCTGAAATTGCCGTCAAGGCTTCGGCGGTCAGGAAAGCCTGATGGCCGGTGAACAGCACGTTGTGACAGGCCGACAGACGACGGAACACATCATCCTGAATCACGTCATTCGATTTGTCTTCAAAGAACAGATCGCGCTCGTTTTCATACACATCCATTCCCAGCGAACCAATCTTCTGCTGCTTAAGCGCATCAATTGCCGCTTGTGAATCAATCAAACCGCCACGGCTGGTGTTGATGATCATCACGCCATCTTTCATTTGGCTGAACGCCTGCGCGTTGAGCAGATGGTGGTTTTCCGGCGTAAGCGGACAGTGCAGCGTAATCACATCGGCTTCAGCGAACAGCGTTTTGAGATCGACATATTCCGCGCCCAGCTCCAGCGCCGCCTGGCTTGGATAGGGATCGAACGCTAACAGGCGCATGCCAAATCCCTTGAGAATACGCATCGCCGCGATACCAATCTTGCCGGTTCCGACCACGCCCGCGGTTTTGTTATGCATGTTGAAGCCGGTTAAGCCATCCAGCGAGAAGTTAGCGTCGCGCGTGCGTTGATAGGCGCGGTGAATGCGACGATTCAGCGTCATCATCAGGCCAACCGCATGTTCCGCCACCGCTTCTGGCGAATACGCCGGGACGCGCACCACGTTTAAGCCGAGCGCTTTCGCCGCCGCCAGATCGACGTTATTGAAACCGGCACAGCGCAGCGCAACGTGCTTCACGCCCAGCGCCGCCAACTCTTCCAGCACCGCTTTGCTGGCATCATCGTTGACGAAAATACACACCGCATCACAGCCCGCGGCGTTCTTTGCCGTCGCCGGTGTCAGCAGGAAGTCAAAAAACTGCAGCTCAAATCCGTAGCTGTCGTTGACGTGTTCAAGGTATTTTTGGTCGTAATGCTTGGTGCTGTAAACCGCAACTTTCATTGTTTCGCTCCTGAAAAATGCAACGTCGGTATCACAACAGGATAACGTTTTCCGCGTCATTTTGCTGAGCTTCAGCCAGACTATGTCGCTAACACCTTCATTTGCCGGACGTAACATGCCATCATTTGGCTCCTCGTCAGGATTGTGTAAAGAACAGGAACGTTAACTGCCATGACGCGTGGCCTTCGCCGAACACTTGCTGCGCTGCTGGCGCTGATACTGCTGCTATTGGGATTGCTGCTGACGCTCACGCAATGGTTGCCGCGTCTGGCCGGTATCTGGCTGCCTGAAAATACTCGCGTGGAACTCAACGGCACGCCGCGCTGGCAGCAAGGCGCGCTGCATTTCCCGGCGGTGCGCTATCTGGCGGGCGATTGTGTACTGGCAAACGTCAGCGATGCGGCGCTCGGCTGGCAGCAAAAGCGCTGGCAACTTAGCGCGGGAGAAGTCCAACTCAATAGCGACTGCCTGCAATCGCTGCCGCATAGCGAAGCGAGCGATGCGCCGCGCAGCCTGGCCGACTGGCAGAAGATGTTGCCTGGCGCCGATGTCCACCTGCAAAAAATCACCATTCTGCCGTGGCAACAATATGCCGGACGTTTCGATCTCACCTTAAATAACGATGTGCAGCAGCTGCATTATCAGGGCGACAACCTGAGTGTGGATGCGCGGTTGCAAGGCCAGCTGCTGCAGATTGCCCAGCTGCAGCTCAGTCATCCTTTACTGCCCAAACCGCTCAACCTGCATGGCGATGTCACCTTGCCAACCTTTGCCGATGGTTTGCCGGTAGCGGGCGAACTCAGCGCTGACCTCAATATTGTGCAGTGGCCACAGCCGCTGGCGCTGGCGCTCAACTGGCAGCAACAGCAAGGCACCCTGACGGTGACACAGCAGGATGACGATCAGCCGCTGCTGCAGCTGCCGTGGCAGGTCGATGAGCGGCAGATTCGTATTACGCAAGGTCAATGGCGCTGGCCGCAGGCCGATCAGCCGCTATCGGGTGGCGTGGCAGTAACGCTGGAAAACTGGCAGCAAGGACTGGAAAACACGCTAGTCAGCGGGCGATTTAATTTGCTGACGCAAGGGCGCGGCGGTAAAGGCAATCTTGTATTAAGCGTTGGCCCTGGCAAACTGAGCATGGTCGATAGCGCCTTGCCGTTCCAGTTGACCGGCGAGAGCAAATTCGCCGATCTGCAGCTGTTTGGCAGCATGCCGGGCTTACTGCACGGCATGCTGACCGATCCGCAATTGACCCTGAAACAAGGCGCGCTGCTGCGTTTGCGCGGTCGCTTGCTCTCAACGCTGGAAGTGGATGAAGCGCGCTGGCCGCTGGCGGGCGTGACGGTGGCGTCGAGCGGAATTAATGGTCGCCTGCAGGCAATACTTAAGGCACACGATCCCAGCTTTGGTCGTTTCAGATTGCATCTCGATGGCCGCGCCAGCGATTTCTGGCCCGACAGCGGCGTGTGGAACTGGCGTTATTGGGGGGACGGCCTGATCGAGCCGCTCACCGCCAAATGGGACGTGAAGGGCACCGGCAGCTGGCAGGACACTTTGATCAGCCTCGACACGCTGAATACCGGTTTCGATCAGCTGGCGTACGGCATGGTGCAAGTGGCTAAACCGCGCCTGACGCTCAATGCGCCGGTGCGCTGGCAGCGCGATCCCTCGCATCCGGCGTTTAACGGTGGCTTCACGCTCAAATCCGGTCAAACCCAGTTCAGCTACGGCGGCTGGCTGCCGCCATCAGAACTTAATTTTGAAGCCAAAGGCAGCGATCCCAGCCAGTTTATCTGGCGCGGTCAGCTGACGGCGGAGGATATTGGCCCGGTACGCGTGCATGGCCGCTGGGACGGCGAACGTCTGCGCGGCGAAGCCTGGTGGCCGGCGCAATCTTTGACGGTGTTCCAGCCGCTGCTCAGCAGCGATTTAAAAATGCGTATCCAGTCGGGTGAACTGCGCGCGCAGGTGGCATTCTCGGCGGCCAGCGAGCAGGGCTTTGAAGCGGGCGGTCACTGGACGGTGAAAAACGGCAGCCTGTGGATGCCGGACAGTGAAATCAACGGCATCGATTTCTCGCTGCCGTTCCGGCTGAAGGATCATCAATGGCAGCTTGGACGGCGCGGCCCGGTTTCACTGCGTATCGCCGAAGTAAAAAATCAGTTCTCGCTGCAAAACATCACCGCCGATTTGCAAGGTCACTATCCATGGCAGGAGCGCCAGCCGTTAACGCTCAGCAACGTCAATCTCGATCTGTTAGGCGGACACGTCAGCATGCCCGAACTGCGCATGCCACAGCATCAAGCGGCGCGCGTCTCGCTGAAGGAGATCAATCTCAGCAAGCTGGTCAGCGCGATCAAACCCAAGCAGTTTGCCATGTCTGGCAAGGTCAATGGCGAATTGCCGCTATGGGTGAATAATCCGCAATGGCTGGTTGAAAAGGGCTGGATCGCCAACAGCGGTCCGCTCACCTTCCGGCTGGATAAAGATATGGCGGACGCGATTGTCAGCAATAACTTTGCGGCCGGAGCGGCGCTGGATTGGCTGCGCTACATGGAAATCTCGCGTTCATGGGCCACTATCGATCTGGATAACTTCGGCAATCTAATCATGCAATCTGAAGTGAAAGGCGTTAGCCAGTTCAGTAACCGCCGACAGACCGTTAATCTGAACTACCGGCATCAGGAAAATTTGTTCCAGCTGTGGCGCAGCCTGCGCTTTGGCGATAATTTGCAATCCTGGGTGGAGCAAAATGCCACCTTACCCTCGAAGAAGGATCCCCAACCATGAGCCTCAGGGCATTACTGGTGCTGGCAGCCTGGCTGCCGCTGATTGGCTGCGTGCCGCGCATTGAAGTTGCGGCGCCGAAAGAGCCCATCACCATCAATATGAACGTCAAAATTGAGCATGAGATTCACATCAAGGTGGATAAAGATGTGGAAGCGCTGCTGAAGAATCAGAGCGGACTGTTTTGAGGAGAAGCATGATGAAACGCAAGGGGATCGCGCTGCTTGCGGCGCTGCTGCTGATGCCGTCTGCCTGGGCGCTCACGCTGGATGAGGCGCGTCAACAGGGGCGCGTGGGCGAAACGCTCAGCGGCTATGTGGCGGCGCGTCAGCAGGACGAAGAAACGCTGGCGCTGGTCAAGCGCATTAACGATGGCCGCCTGCAGCAATATCAGCGCGTGGCGCAGCAAAATAACCTGACTGCCAGCGAAGTGGCGCGCATCGCCGGCGAAAAGCTGGTGAACCGCGCAGGGAGCGGCGAGTATGTGCGCGGCATCAATGGGCAGTGGCTGCGTAAGTAAGGTTTATCCGCAGATAATCTTTTTGGGAGCTTAAAATGCCAATGCCGCAAACGACAACGGATGCACAGAAGCGCGCCTTAATCGCCGGTTCAGTGGGCAATTTCATTGAATGGTACGAGTTTGCGGTTTATGGCTTTCTCGCGACGGTGATCGCGCAGAACTTCTTTCGCCTGCAAGGCGAAGCCGAGCTGACCGGCATTATTTTGACCTACGCTTCCTTCGCCATCGCCTTTTTCTTCCGTCCGCTGGGCGCAATATTTTTTGGCCGCATGGGCGATCGTATTGGGCGCAAGCCGACGCTGATTTTTGTCTTGATCATGATGACGCTGGTGACGACCGCGATCGGCATTATTCCCACCTATGCCAGCATTGGTGTGGCGGCGCCGCTGATCATTACCGGTCTGCGTATTCTGCAGGGCTTGTTTGCTGGGGGGGAATACGGCGGTGCGGTGTCACTGATGACAGAGTTTGCCCCCAAAGGGCAGCGAGGACGTTACGGTGCCTGGCAATCATTCACCGTGGCGTTGGGCCTGCTGGCGGGCGCTGGCATTGTCGCGTTGCTGTCGGCGGTGTTGAGTGTGGATCAGATGCACAGTTGGGGCTGGCGCATTCCCTTCTTCCTCGCCTTGCCGATGGGGATGGTGGCGCTGTGGCTGCGCTACAGCATGGAAGAAACGCCCAGCTTCGTGCGTCAGCAGCAAACGCAAAAAGCGCATCAGCCAATGGCGGTCAGCGACAGTTTTGGCGCGACGCTCAGGATTATCTTGCTGGCAATCAGCCGCGTGATGGTGTGGTCAGCGGCGGGCTATACCTATCTGGTGATCATGCCAACCTATCTGCAATCTTCGCTGCACACCGGCTTTAACCAGGCGCTATTGATTGCGGTGATCTCCAATCTTGGCTTTGCCGCCACCATCATTCCAGCGGGCATGCTTAGCGATAAAATCGGACGCCGCAGCGTGATGGTTATCGCGGCATGTTTGTTGCTGGTGCTGGCATTACCGTTATTGAAAGTGTTGCAGGCCGAGTCCTCAACGCTGTTGATCAAGGCGCTGGTGGTGTTTGTGGCGGGTGGAATTGTGGGATTGCTGGCAGGACCGGGCCCGGCAATGTTAGCTGAAATGTTCCCCACGCGCGTCCGCTATACCGGGCTGGGGCTGGCCTATTCACTCTCTAACGCGGTTTTCTCGGGGTGTGCCGGACTGATTATCACCTCCCTGATTAAGCAAACGGGGAATCTGGATATCCCCGCCTGGTACATCATGGTCACGGCTGCAATCAGTATTCCGGCGCTGATGACGCTAAACAAAAAAGACCATCTGCGTTCGCTGGATGAAGCAGATGGTTGAAGACGCTAGCGTGTTGCCAGTTGCTTAACTGCTTCATGCACCGGCACTTCACCGCCGGTTAACTCAATGATCACCCGGCTGACCGCCGGTTGATCGATGATTTCAGCCAGCGTCGCCGCCACGTCATCGCGAGGAATATCGCCATACGGGATGGCCAAACCAGCACGCACCCGGCCTTGGCCTTGCTCATCCGTTAGCGTGCCGGGGCGTAAAATCACCCAATCCAGATCGCTTTGCGCCAGCTCGACATCTGCTGCTTTCTTCACGCGCATGTAGTTTTCGAAGCTGGCGGAGAGGTTTTTGTTTCTGCCGGCTTCAGGGAAAGCCGAAACCAGCAGAAAGCGTGAGATGCCGGCCTGCTGCGCGGCAGCAACTGCGGTAGTTAATCCTTTGCCATCAATGGCGTTCGTCATCTCTTCACCGCCTTTGCCACCGGCACCGGCGGTGAAGACCACCACATCGCTGCCCTTCATCAGCGCGGCCAGCGATGTTGCGTCCAGCGCGGTTAAATCGCCGTTAACCGGCTCCGCACCCCGTTCACGCAAAGGCTGCTCCTGTTCCGCTTTGCGAAACAGCGGGCGCGCAACGTGCCCGTTTGCGGCCAGCAGTGATGCCAGACGACGGCCAATGTTGCCTGCGCCGCCAATGATAAATACCTTGGACATGAGTACCTCTTAAATTGCGTGGATAACAGCGGGTCAGTATAGACAACGTCAATCTGCGGAGAAAAAGCAGCGCAGCTTTTGCCTTTCGCGTCCGTGCTGATCCATATTCTCCACCGCCAGCCATTGGCTTAAAGCCTGCTGAATCGGCGGCCATTCACCATCAATGATCGATAACCAATCGGTATCGCGATTGCGCTGTTTGCGCGTCATGGCCTGACGAAAACGACCTTCAAAGGTAAAGCCGATACGTTCAGCGGCGCGTCGGGAAGCCAGATTTAGGGAATCACAACGCCAAGCCACGCGGCGATAACCGAGCGCGAAGGCCTGCTGCAACAGCAGATATAACGCTTCAGAGCCCAATACGTTGCGCTGCATCAGCGGCGACCAGGTCACATGGCCAATCTCAATCGCGCCGTTCTGCACGTCGATATTGGCGAAACAGACCGCGCCAACCGCTTGCTGATTAGCCTGATCGATCACCGCATAACTGACCAATCCACGGTCACCTATTTTGTTAGCAATCCAATCGTTCATCTCGGCTAACGATTGCGGCTGCGATGCGCCAAGCCAGGTCCAGTCGCGATCGTCGGGTGCCAGCAAAAAGGCGGCAAACAGGGCGGGCGCGTGATTGAGTTGAAGCGGTGTGAGATGGCAAAAGCGGCCAGTGAGAATAGCAGCGGGCGGGAAGATTGCGGGTTGCCAGTCGTGTAGCGCAAAACCGATAGGCTGACCATATTGATTGTGTTGTGTCACTTCATCTCCTTTCGCTGTGCTGAAAAATAACAGCAAAAAAAATGCCCGCCAGTTAAGCCTGGCGGGCATTGATCATGCGAAAAAAATGATTACGCAGCAACGATTTGTTTGATGGCGTCTTTTGCATCGTTAGCCGCTTTGGTCGCCACTTCTGGACCATAAGCGATGCCTTCCGCGAACACGAACTCCACGTCAGTGATACCGATGAAGCCGAGGAACAGCTTCACGTATGGCGTCAGCAGATCGCTGGCAGTATCTTTATGGATGCCACCACGGCTGGAGAGGATCACCGCACGTTTGCCGGTCACCAGACCTTCCGGGCCTGCTTCGGTGTAACGGAAGGTCACGCCAGCGCGGGCAATCAGATCGAAGTAATTTTTCAACTGAGTTGGAATGTTGAAGTTGTACATGGGTGCGGCAATAACCACGGTGTCATGGGCTTGCAGTTCAGCAATCAGCTCATCGGAGAGAGACAGCGCTTCCTGCTGACGTGGTGACAGTGGGGCATCGGATGGGCGCAGCGCGCCAACCAGCTCACCATCCAGCACCGGAATCGGCTGCGCGGCTAAATCACGTACGTTAACCGAGTCACCTTTAGCGCGTGCTTCGTCAGCGTAGAAGTCAGCCAGTTGATTTGACTGAGAGTAACCAGCGAGGATGCTTGATTTCAGAACTAAAACTTTGCTCATGGTATTTTCCTGTGCGTTACGCGGTTGGCTTACCGCTCAATGCTTTACACTGTACGGAGTTAGCCCGTGAGGTAAAAGCGCAATATTTCGAGATCAATGTTCGAAATAATTGAATAACCTCGCACGTCCCGTTCAGGCAGGTATTCCAAATTGTGCTATGATGCCGACCATTAATTGCTTGAATCCGCCGGGAAATCATCTGCCCGCTGCAACAACAGGTACGCATCGCTATGTCATCATCCGACTCTTCACCTTTAGCCTCCCTCTGGCCGCGGCTCGATAATCTGACGCTGCGCGACAGTCAACGTCTGCGACGTCGACTGCTGGGCGCTGCAAAGGTGAAAAATCCTGCGGCGCAGCAGGGCATTGTGGCTGAACTGGAGCCGGAATTTGTCGCGGCGGAGCAACGCCTGGCGCAGCGCACGGCGGCGACACCGCGCATCACTTTCCCGGACAACCTGCCGGTAAGTCAGAAGCAGCAGGACATTGCCGATGCGATCAGTCAGCATCAGGTGGTGATCGTTGCGGGTGAAACCGGATCGGGTAAAACCACGCAGCTGCCGAAAATCTGCCTGGCGCTGGGGCGCGGGGTTAAAGGGCTGATTGGTCATACTCAGCCGCGTCGTCTGGCGGCGCGCACCGTGGCCAACCGCATTGCCGATGAGCTGGAAACCTCGCTCGGCGGCACCATCGGTTACAAGGTGCGCTTTAACGATCAGGTGAGCGAAACCACCCAGGTTAAGCTGATGACCGACGGTATCCTGCTGGCGGAAATCCAGCAGGATCGCCTGTTGCTGCAGTACGACACCATCATTATCGATGAAGCACACGAACGCAGTCTCAACATCGATTTCCTGCTCGGCTATCTGCGCGAACTGTTGCCGCGTCGTCCCGACTTAAAAGTCATTATCACGTCAGCGACCATCGATCCGCAGCGCTTCTCACGCCATTTCCACAATGCGCCGGTGATTGAAGTGTCCGGCCGGACGTATCCGGTCGAAGTGCGTTATCGCCCAATGGTGGAAGAGGCTGACGACACCGATCGCGATCAGCTGCAGGCGATTTTCGATGCGGTCGATGAGCTGGGCCAAGAGAGCCGCGGCGATATCCTGATCTTTATGAGCGGCGAGCGCGAAATCCGCGATACCGCCGATGCGCTGATGAAGCGCGATATTGCGCACACCGAGATTCTGCCGCTGTATGCGCGCCTGTCGAACGCCGAGCAAAACCGCGTGTTCCAGTCGCACAGTGGACGCCGCATCGTGCTGGCGACCAACGTGGCGGAAACCTCGCTGACCGTGCCTGGCATCAAATATGTTATCGATCCTGGCACCGCACGTATCAGCCGCTACAGTTTCCGCACTAAAGTGCAACGCTTGCCGATTGAGCCGATTTCGCAGGCTTCCGCTAATCAGCGAAAAGGGCGCTGCGGCCGCGTTTCGGAAGGTATCTGTATTCGCCTCTATTCCGAGGATGATTTCCTCAGCCGCCCGGAATTTACCGATCCCGAAATTCTGCGTACTAACCTCGCCTCGGTGATTCTGCAGATGACCGCGCTGGGACTGGGCGATATTGCTGCCTTCCCATTTGTCGAAGCACCGGACAAGCGCAATATTCAGGATGGCGTGCGCCTGCTGGAAGAGCTGGGTGCCATCACGCTGAGTGAAGACGAAACCTACAAGCTGACGCCTTCGGGCCGCCAGCTCGCGCAGTTGCCAGTCGATCCGCGTATGGCGCGCATGGTGCTGGAAGCGCAAAAATTTGGCTGCGTACGCGAAGCGATGATCATCACCGCGGCGCTATCGATTCAGGACCCGCGCGAGCGTCCTTCGGATAAAAAGCAGGCATCTGACGAAAAACATCGTCGTTTTGAGGATAAAGAGTCTGATTTCCTCGCCTTCGTCAATCTGTGGAATTACCTGCAGGAGCAGCAAAAAGCGCTCTCCAGCAATCACTTCCGTCGCCTGTGTAAAACCGAGTTCCTTAACTATCTGCGCGTGCGTGAATGGCAGGATATCTACACGCAACTGCGTCAGGTGGTGCGGGAACAGGGGATGCCGGTCAACAGCGAACCTGCGCCGTATCGTGAAGTGCACTGCGCTTTGCTTACCGGTTTGTTGTCGCATATTGGTCAGAAAGATAACGACAAGCAGGAGTTTACCGGCGCTCGCAACGCGCGCTTCGCCATCTTCCCCGGTTCCGGGCTGTTTAAGAAGCCGCCGAAGTGGACCATGGTGGCGGAACTGGTGGAAACCAGCCGTTTATGGGGCCGCGTTGCCGCCCGTATCGATCCGGAATGGATCGAACCGCTGGCGCAGCATCTGATTAAACGTAGTTACAGCGAACCGCACTGGGAAAAAGCACAGGGCGCGGTGATGGCGACGGAAAAAGTGACGCTTTACGGCCTGGCAATTGTGCAGGCGCGTAAGGTTAATTACAGCCGCATCGATCCGCAACTGAGCCGCGAGCTGTTTATCCGTCATGCGCTGGTGGAGGGCGATTGGCAGACGCGTCACGCGTTCTTCCGCAATAACCTGAAACTGCGCAACGAAATTGAAGATCTGGAGCACAAATCGCGTCGTCGCGACATTCTGGTCGATGATGAAACGCTGTTCGCTTTCTACGATCGCCGCATCGGCAGCGACGTGGTGTCTGCACGCCATTTCGATAGCTGGTGGAAGCAAGCCAGCAAAGAGAATCCGGATCTGCTGAGCTTTGATAAGCAAATGCTGATCAAAGACGGCGCGGACAAAGTCAGCCAGCTCGATTACCCCAACTTCTGGCATCAAGGCAACCTGAAACTCAAACTGAGCTATCAGTTTGAACCGGGCGCGGATGCCGATGGCGTGACGGTGCACATTCCGCTGCCGCTGCTGAACCAAATCGAAGAGACCGGTTTTGAGTGGCAAATTCCGGGCGTGCGCCGCGAACTGGTTATCGCGCTGATCAAATCGCTGCCCAAGCCGGTGCGCCGCAATCTGGTACCCGCGCCCAACTACGCCGAAGCGTTTCTCGGTCGCGTTACGGCGATGAAACTGCCGTTGCTGGATGCGCTGGAACGCGAATTCCGCCGCATGACCGGCGTCACCATTGACCGGGAAGCCTGGCAGTGGGATCAGGTGCCCGATCACCTGAAAATGACTTTCCGTGTAGTTGACGAACACAACCGTAAGCTGCAGGAAGGCAAAAATCTGCATCAGCTGCGGCTGCTGCTGAAAGGCAAAGTGCAGGAAACGCTGTCGAAAGTGGCGGATGATGGCCTGGAACAGAGCGGTCTGCACATCTGGAGCTTTGGCGATTTGCCGCAAAGCTACGAACAGAAGCGCGGCAGCTATCAGGTCAAAGCCTGGCCGGCGCTGGTGGATGAAAAGGACAGCGTGGCGATTCGCCTGTTCGATAGCGAAGTGGAACAGCAGAAAATGATGTGGCGCGGTCAACGTCGCCTGCTGCTGCTCAACATTCCGTCGCCAACCAAGTATCTGCACGAGAAGCTACCGAACAAAGCCAAACTCGGTTTGTACTTCAATCCCTACGGCAAAGTGCTGGAACTGATCGATGACTGTATCGCCTGCGGCGTGGATAAGCTGATGGCGGAGGCGGGCGGCCCGGCGTGGCAACAGGAAAACTTCGAACAGCTGCGCGACAAAGTGCGTGCTGATTTAAATGAAACCGTGGTCACTATCGCCAAACAGGTCGAACAGATCCTGACCTGCGTGTTCAATATCAACAAGTTTCTTAAAGGACGCGTAGATATGTCGCTGGCGCTGGCGTTAGGCGATATCAAAGCGCAAATGAATGGCCTGGTGTATCGCGGTTTCGTCACCAGCAATGGCTGGTCGCGTCTTGGTGATACGCTGCGCTATCTGCAAGGTATTGAGCGTCGTCTCGAGAAGCTGCCGGTCGATCCTCACAGCGATCGTGCGCGTATGCTGAAAGTGCAGGCGGTGGAGCAAGCCTGGCAGACGTGGCGGAATAAATTGCCGCCTCAGCGTCAGGATGATGCCGACGTGCAGGCGATTCGCTGGATGCTGGAAGAGCTGCGAATTAGCTATTTCGCCCAGCAGTTGGGCACGCCTTATCCAATTTCGGATAAGCGTATTCTGCAGGCGATGGAGCAGTTGAGTTAATTGTTAGATGGCGCGATAAATCGCGCCGCTACGAAACAGCGCGGTTTTAACATCGCAAAATTCGCGAAGAAAACGGCAAGACGGTGCAGAGGCCCCAGGGATGGGTCCACGACGACGTTACGTAGCGGACCCGCCTTTTTGCCTGAGAGCGCCGAATTACTGAGCTAACTCTTCCAGCTTATCTTTAAAGGACGGCACCGCAATCGCGCGGTTATCGGCACGGTAACGATCGGCCGGCGCGGGTGCTGAACTCTGTACCGCAATCAACTGCCACTCATCACCGTTCTTCAACAGCAGCGGCGAACCGCTGTCGCCCGGCAAGGTATCGCACTGATGCGACAACACTGCACGCTGCGCCCAACCGGTCACTAAACAATCGCTGTGCGAATAGAGCGTATCCAGATGATCGGCCGGATATCCGGCTTGCGTCACTTTACGTTGCGTGGTTTTCAACGCGGCGGTTAAATCGCCACGCGAACCCTCAAACAATGGAATCGGCACAATACCGGAGGGCGGATTATGCAAAATAACCAGCCCATAATCGTAGGGTGCGGCTCCCGGCGGCACGATCCAGCCTTCGCCGTCTGCCTGCAACCGGCGCGCTAAAGAGGGTTCAACGCGCGCATCAATATCATGAATCTCGTAGCGCCAACCTTTCGCGCTGGCCATAAAACGCAGCGCCACCGGCTTATCAAACTTGCCGGGCGGAGCCAATAAACAGTGTCCGGCGGTCAACGCCAGATGGGCAGAAATCAAGGTGGCAGTGCAGAGGTTACCGCTTTCGGTCTCTAACTGACCGATGGCATCCCAGGGCGCGGCGCTCACGTCGCTGATCGCCTGGCGATGATCTTTGCCAAAAAACAACGTTTTGATGTCTTCCGGGCTTGGCCCATCTTCATCATCGGCATGTGCTGTGTGGGTAAAACTGAAAAGACCAACGAGTAACAGGATAGCCAGGCGCATAGTTCTCTCAATGGCGAGAATAAGTAGAAGTTGTTGTCATCACGCTTGAGCGATAACTATAGTCGGTGAGCGGTGAAAAAGGGAGAAATATTGGAGTAATCAGCACGCTACAACGACTAGATAAAAAAGCTGGCTGCAACTATGCCACAGAGGATCATCACAATCAGAATAATTTCGAAGCGATAGCGACGCACCATTTTTCGCTACTCCAGTAAATAAACACCCGGCATAACCGGGTGTTTTCAATCATCAATACGGTGTTGGCGCTAAAGCGATCTTATTTAGCTGCTTTTTTCACTTTGTGGTGCTTTTTAGCAGCCTGAGCTTTCTGCGCAGCTGGCTTGGTTACTTTGTGGTGCTTTTTAGCAGCCTGAGCTTTCTGTGCAGCTGGTTTGGTTGCTTTGTGGTGCTTTTTAGCTGCCTGGGCTTTCTGTGCAGCTGGCTTGGTTGCTTTTTTGTGGTGCTTTTTAGCAGCCTGGGCTTTCTGAGCCGCTGGCTTGGTTGCTTTTTTATGATGCTTTTTAGCGGCCTGAGCTTTCTGTGCAGCTGGCGCTTTCTTCTCTACTTTTTTGTGCTTCTTAGCCGCCTGCGCTTTCTGAGCAACAGGTTTCTTATGGTGTACTGCTTTGTGTTTCGCTGGCGCTGCAGTGGTTGCTGGCGTTGCTGGAGCAGCTGAGGTCTCAGCAGCGAAAGCAACAGAAGACATACCCATAGCAGCGGCGATCACCAGTGCAAATAATTTTTTCATTGCAAAATCCTCGAACTATTTTTTCATGTGTAGCCCACTGCGGGGCCGGTGAAAACACTATATGAAAAACAATTCAGGCTTTCCGTGAGGCATTGGTATCGGCGTGTAACGGATTGTACAAAGCGGCGTAAAGGAAGAGAAAAGGGCGGCCGCATCGGCCGCCGCGCAGTTTACTCAGAGAGATAACGTTGTTCAAGGTGCTGACGGAAATAGTGCGGATTCAGCGCTTCGCCGGTGGCATTGATCAGCAGCTGCTGCGTTGGGAAACGGCTGCCGTGCTGCCAGATGTTCTGCTGTAACCAGTCAAACACTGGCTGCAACTCACCTTGCTGGATCAGCGTCTCAACCTGCGGAATGGCACGCTTCACCGCCTGGAACAGCTGGGCTGCATACATCGCACCCAAGGTGTAGGTGGGGAAATAGCCAAACGCACCGTCGGTCCAGTGAATATCCTGCATGCAGCCATCGCGATAATTACCGCGCGTATCAATGCCCAACGATTGCTGCATCTTCTCGTCCCACAGCGCTGGGATATCTTCAACTTCAATCTCGCCCTCAATCAGCGCGCGCTCGATCTCGTAACGTAAAATCACGTGCGCCGGATAACTCAGTTCATCAGCGTCGACACGAATAAAGCCCGGCTTCACGCGCTGCGCCTGACGGATAAAGTTGTTTAACGCCAGCGCAGGCTGATCGCCCATCAGCGCCACCACCTGCGGATGAATATGCTGCAGGAAGGCTTTACTGCGCCCCAGCTGCATCTCCATAAACAGGCTTTGCGACTCATGAATTGCGGTAGAACGCGCCTGCGCCACCGGCTGACCGCGCCACTGTTTTGGCAAATTCTGCTCGTAGCGCGCATGGCCGGTTTCATGGATCACGCCCATCATGGCGCTAAGGAAGTCGTTCTCGTTGTAACGCGTGGTAATGCGCACATCTTCCGGCACGCCGCCGCAGAACGGGTGCGCACTCACATCTAGACGACCGTGATTGAAATCGAAGCCCAGCGTTTTCATCACGCTCAGGCCGAGCTGTTTCTGCGATTCGATAGCGAACGGACCCACCGGCTGCGCGATCGGGGTTTGCTGCTGCTTCGCCACTGCTCTTTGTAGCAGGTCAGGCAACCAGCTTTTCAGACCGCCAAAGGTTTGATCCAGCTGCGCGCTGGTCATGCCTGGCTCAAACACATCCAGCAGCGCGTCGTAGCGCGATACGCCAAGTGCATCGGCACGCAGCTGCGCCTCTTGACGACTCAGCTTGACCACTTCTTTCAGATTGGCGGAGAAACCTTGCCAGTCGTTCGCCGGACGCTGCTGACGCCAGGCGTGTTCACAGCGCGAACCGGCCAGCGACTTGGCTTCCACCAGTGAGGCGGGCAGCAGCGTCGCTTGCTGCCAGGCGCGCTGCATTTCGCTCAGGTTAACCTGCTCGACATCATTCAATGATTCCTGCTGCGCGGCATCAAACAGCCCGCCGAGGCGTTTATCGGTCAGCACTTCGTGCATGAACACGCTCAGTTCGGCCATCGCTTCACCGCGCGCCTGGCTGCCGCCCGGCGGCATAGTGGTTTGCATATCGACACCGGCAATGGCGCCTAAATGGCCAAAGCGGGAGAGACGCTGAAAAGTGCGGCTAAGTTCTTGATAAGCTGAAGTCACGTAAAAAGCTCCTTATGACGGTAAGCGTGGCGCAATGTCCCGCAAGGGTAGATCAACCGGCCAGCAAAAGCGAACGCTGGCGCCGCCAAGCGGGCTGCTCTCAATCGAGACATTTCCCTGCATGGCCAGCGCAATGGAGTGCACGATCGCCAGACCCAAACCACAACCGCCGGTGGCGCGATCGCGGCTCGGATCGAGGCGTACAAAAGGTTCGAACACGCGGGCGCGCTCTTCCTGTGGAATGCCCGGACCGTCGTCTTCCACCTGCAAACAGCCCAGCGCGCCATCAAACCATAAGCTGACGCGCAGGCGCTGTTGCGCATAGCGCAGGGCGTTATTCACCAGATTATCCAGCACACGCTCCATAAGGCGCGTATCAGCGCTGCCGACGTTCTCCAGCTGCGGGATATCCAGCGCAATCTGCGTCTGCGGATTCATGGTTTGCACGTCTTCAATATGTACACGCAGCCATTGCGCAAGATCGAAGGATTGCAGATGAAGATCAACGCGCGGACGATCGAGGCGCGCATACGTCAGCAACTCCTCAATCAAACTCTCCAGCTGGCCCACATCGCGGTTCAGCGCGGCGGATTCCGTGGCGGTGAGGTTATCGCTCATCTCCAGCCGGTAGCGCAGTCGTACCAGCGGCGTACGCAACTCGTGTGCGATGCCGTCAATCAGCTGTTTCTTACTGGCAACCAGCGTGTTGATGTTCTCCGCCATCTGATTAAACGCCACGCCAAGACTATGCAGGCTGGAGGTGCTTTCAAAATGGGTGCGCACGTCGAGTTCGCCACGGCCAAAACGCTGCGCGGCTTTCTCTAGCCGCTGCATCTCTTGCCAGTGCGGACGCAGCCAGATAAACACCGGCAGCGCCAGCGACATCCCGATAAATGCCAGCAGCGCGATATCCAGAATGCGCATCTGATGCAGATAGAAAAGATACGGAATCGGGCCAACGGAAAGCACATAGTGGCTGCGCGGAATATGCTGTAAGAAGGTGTACTGATCGTCAATCGCCACGATTTCCCCGGCGCGCAGGCGCTTCATGTCTGCATCACCCAACTGATATTTGCTCATCGGCTCAATATTCAGATCAAACGACAGGTCAAGATCGAGGCTGCGAATGGTTTTGCTCCAGTCGCGCGGTGGGATCTCACGCAGTTCGCTGCGCATCAAAAAAAGCGAGCTGGCCATCAAGTCGTTCATCGACTGACGTCCGGCGCGTTCGGCGGTAAATTTGTACACCAGCCCAACCAGCAGCGTCATCACCAGAAAACAGACGAACAGCAGCAAATAGAACTGAATAAAGAGCTTTCTCATGCGGAACGGGTATCCCAGGCCTGCGGCGCGAACAGATAGCCTTTGTTACGGATGGTTTTAATGCGGAATGGCTCGGTGGCGCTGTCGTAGAGTTTTTTGCGTAAGCGAGAAATCGCCACGTCGATGCTGCGATCCATGCCATCGTAGGTCACGCCGCGCAGGGTTTTCAGCAGCGCATCGCGATTGAGGATCTGTCCGGCGTGATTCGCCAGTTCCCACAGCAGATCGAAATCGGCGGTGGATAGCACAATATTCTCCTCAAACAGCGTCACCTGGCGATTGAGCGAGTCGATGGTCAGGGAACCAAAACGCAGCACGCGTTGTGAGCTTTGTAGGGCGGGCGTCACTTCCGGCTGACCGGCATGCGCCTGACGCAGATGCAAACGCAGGCGCGCCAGCAACACAGCCGGCGGCGTGGTTTTGAGGATGTAATCGTTAGCGCCCATCTCCAGCGACAGAATGTGGTTCATGTCGCTATCGAGCGAGGTGAGCAGCACAATCGGACCTTGCCAGCTGGCACGTAGATCGCGGCACAGTGTCATGCCATCTTTGCCGGGTAACATGATATCCAGCATCACTAAATCGGGATCGTGCAGGGCGATGGTGGCTTCGGCGCGGTCACCGCGCGTTTCAACAATAACTTCAATATCGTGGCGGCCAAGATAAGCGGCGATCAGTTCGCCTACTTCTGGCTCATCTTCCACATAGACGATTTTGTTCATAATTCACTGTGACGGATGAGAATCTCAGCAGCATAGCTTTTCCTGGTCCTGAGCTCTACGCTATCGCACGAAATATCCCTGCGTGACTGGTATGTATACCGTGAAATGTGCCATCATTAGCGGCGCGTTGTCGCGCAAGGTTCGGAACCGCAACGAAAAACAGGAGGAGTGCGAGAGTGTCTGATAAAGAGCTGGCTTCAGCCGGATACAGTGATCGCATCTGCTTCAATTACAGTGATTATCTCTCCGCTTCCTGCAAAAAACGCTGGAGTTTTGTTGATGCCATTTATGGCGTGATGCCTATTTTTGGCATGGTGACGCGTAAATCGGCGCACAATCTTCAGGCCAGCGACGATCATCTGAAAGAATTAGCATTACAAATCATTTCAACGCAGGTGAGCGACGAGATTAATATCGCGCGTTTGATCACCCTGGCCGAACAACAACATATCAGCCGCTTTGATATTCAGCTGCCGTATCCGCTGTCAACCGAGCAGCTTGACGCTATTCATCAGGAATACCGTAAGCCGCTCAATCTGTCACAGCAGGATGACCTGCTGTGCGTTTCCATTCCGGTTCAGCCGCACTAATTCGTTAGCTGCCACAACGCGGGCAGTGACGCCGCAATCAACAACACAATCGCGATGCGCTCCAGCTGTGACAACATTTTGTCGCCACGGCCGCCGCGTCGTGCGTACAGAAACAGCAGCAATCCGGGCGCATAGAGCACGACTGAAAGCAGCAAATGCAAAGGACCCGATGCATACAGCAGCCAAATGCCATACGCGCTGGCACCGACGCCGGTAAACATCGCCCAGGGTTTGTTCTGCCCGCGTACTACCTTAATCAGATACAGACCCACCAGCAGATAGGGCACCAAAATCATTTCTGAAGCGATGGTCAGCAGCGTGTTGTAATCCGCGCCGGTTAGGGCGATCAAAATCAGGCAAACCTGTACGCTGCCGTTGGTCAGCCATAACGACGCCGAAGGGGAGTTGTGGCGGTTCTGACGCGCGATGCTGCGCGGGAAGGCACCTTGTTGTGCGGCGAGGAACGGCACTTCAGCGGCCATAATCGTCCAGCTCAGATAAGCGCCGCACACCGAAATAATCAATCCGACCGCAATCACCGCATCGCCCCAATGACCGAGCAAATGCTTCATCAAACCCGCCATAGAAGGGTTACGCATCTGCGCCAGCTCGGCACGCGGAATCACGCCTAACGACAGCAGCGTAACCAGCAAGTAGACCAGCAGCGCGGCCAGCACCGCCATCAGCGTGGCGCGTCCGACATCCTGTTTATTACGCGCACGCGCAGAAACCACTACCGCGCCTTCCACACCAATAAATACCCACAAGGTGATCAGCATGGTTTGCTTCACCTGCTGCCACAGCGGCTGACCGAGTTCCACGCCGCTGAAATCAAAGCGGAAGCGATCGTAGTTGAATGCCAGCAGCGCCAGCACCACAAACAGCAACAGCGGCACCAGTTTTCCCAGGGTCGCCAGCACATTAATGCTGGCCGCAGTTTGCACGCCGCGCAGCACCAGACAATGCACCAGCCACAGCAGCACCGACGCGCCGAGCATCGCCTGCCACGTATTGCCATCACCAAACACCACGCGATCCGGCGTGTCGGTAAAGAAACTCAGCGCCGAGAAGACAATCACCAGATAAGAGACGTTGGCAATGACCGCACACAGCCAATATCCCCACGCCGAGCAGAAGCCCATCAGCTCGCCAAATCCGGCGCGCGCATAGGTAAAGATGCCGCCATCCAACTCCGGTTTTAGCCGCGTCAGTAACAGCATGGCGAGCGACAGGAAGATAATGCCAACGCCGGTGATGAGCCAGCCGATCAGCAGTGCCGCCGGGCCGGCAACCGCTGCCATATTTTGCGGCAGGCTGAACACGCCAGCGCCCAGCATAGAGCTGAGTACTAACGCGGTGAGCGCACTAAGACCTAATTTTTTATCCAAAACGCCCATCCTAAACAGCAGAGTATGCTGGGTGGTGACGATTCCGCTGGAGTGTCGCGTGGCAATGAGCCAACTTTGAAACGGAATCCCCTAAAAACAGGCGGCAGATTTTACGGAGTGCAAACGGGGAAGGCAATGCAAGACTATGCAAATCTGCGCACAGATTATGCAGTTAGTATGAAGGAGATTTTGAAAAGGGCGACGGACGCCGCCCTTGATCGCTATTACTTGAACAGATCGGCGGTGACGGTCAGGTTGCCGCCGCTCTGGTTCTGCCATTGACGCGTGATGTGGTAGTACTTAGCGCCTTTTTCCACTGCGCGTTTGCCAACCGCTTCCGAGATTTCGGTTGGGGTACCAAAGTGATCGGAGAAGGTGATGGTGTCAAACGGCTGCATCTGCGCAGCAGTAATCGCATTCACTTCCTGCACGCTACGGCCATCGGCAGTTTTCACCGTGTAACGTTGGCCGGTTGAGCTTTGCGTTTCGAAGAAACGACCAACGTTGCGGCTTGGGGTATCCGAAGAGGCCACGCCAGGAATGGCCACTTTAGTGGCGGCGGTGCCACCTGCGGCCAATGCTGCTTTACCGGCTTCAGAATCTGCTGGGATTGAATCAGAGGTGTTCTGTACTTTACGTTCTGGCGCATCAGCCTTGTAAACATACGCGGTCACGTACTGGTTGCCGCCGTTGTTAGCATCAACCTGACGCACGATAAAGAACGATGCCGCACCTTTATTTTTGGCTGCCTTGGCAATCGCTTCATTAACATCTGGCTGGCTGGAGAAGAAGCCATTTACCGATACGGTGTCATACGGCTCAAGGCGATAGGCTTCTGCTTTCGGCAGCTCTTTCACGCCTGAGAAGGTGCGATATTTAGTGGAGTCATCCGCTTTCGGTGCGTTGGCTTTATACAAATCAGCCGTTACGCGCCAGTTACCGCCGTTGCCGTTGCTATCATTAATACCCTGAACATAGAAAGAGTCAGCGCCTTTGGCATCGGCTTGTTTGGAGATGGCATCAGTTGCATCGCCAATCGCATTGAAACGGCCGCTGATATTAATACGTTCGAATGGTTTCAACGCGGCCGCTTGCTCTGGCGTTAACTCTTTAGCAGCAAACGCATTCGCTGCCAGCAGTGATAACAAGGTTGACGCCAGAATGGTGTTCTTCAGCTTCATAAAAATGATCCTTCGCCTTACGCAAAATGAGTACGAAAACGTGCTGGACTCTTGATGTATAACAGATTAGCCGATGATTATTGCATGTAATAATCGGCCTGTCTCAGCCAATTTAAGCGCATAACATTGACAATCTCTGCCGTTTATTCATCGACCTGTCATTGACTTCTGTTACGGCTCTTTTTTGCACAGATAACCACTTATTCTGGTAACACTTAGTGCCATAATAGTTAACGCATTGTTAATTAAAGGTTTTTAAAAACACTTAATTCGACATGACACGATTTTGCGCAGCACAATATTTTTTAATAAACACCAAATGCAGTGGCAAAACATGGCATTCAATCTTTGTGTCTGAATATTTGTGTGAATGTCATAAGTGGGCGTTATCGCTGTGGATCACTCTTCATATTTTCAGTAGGTTATAAAGACTTTGTTACATTGTGCATTTTGCTCATAAAAAGCTGAAACACTGTTTCGGCTTTTGAGCTTTTTGCCACTTACAGAACCTCATCCTTTAATTGTTGAAAGGAAACAGTATGTTAATTGGGATACCCAAAGAACGGTTAGCCAACGAGTCGCGCGTGGCCGCCACGCCAAAGACCGTTGAGCAACTGATCAAGCTGGGATTTAGCGTCACCGTTGAACAGAGCGCAGGACTTCGCGCCAGCTTTGATGATGAAAGCTTTATCGCCGTCGGCGCCACTATTACTAACACTCACGATGTGTGGCAATCGGACATCGTTTTGAAGGTGAATGCGCCGGACGATCAGGAGATTGAACTGACGCGCGCCGGTAGCACGCTGGTGAGCTTTATCTGGCCTGCGCAGAATCCCGCGCTGTTAGAAAAGCTGGCAGCACGCAACGTCACTGTGATGGCGATGGATTCGGTGCCGCGTATTTCTCGTGCTCAGGCGCTGGATGCGTTGAGCTCAATGGCGAACATCGCGGGTTATCGCGCCATCGTTGAAGCCGCTCATGAATTCGGCCGCTTCTTCACCGGCCAAATCACCGCTGCCGGTAAAGTGCCGCCAGCCAAAGTGATGGTGATCGGTGCGGGCGTCGCGGGATTAGCGGCCATCGGCGCGGCAGGCAGTTTAGGTGCCATCGTGCGTGCGTTCGATACGCGTCCGGAAGTGAAAGAGCAGGTGCAGAGTATGGGCGCCGAGTTCCTTGAGCTGGACTTTGAAGAGGAAGCAGGCAGCGGCGATGGTTATGCCAAAGTGATGTCTGAAGCCTTTATCAAGGCAGAGATGGAGCTGTTTGCCGCGCAGGCGAAAGAAGTCGACATTATCGTCACCACCGCGTTGATTCCTGGTCGTCCGGCCCCGAAGCTGATTACTGCCGAGATGGTTGCCAGCATGAAACCAGGCAGCGTAATCGTCGATCTGGCTGCGCAAACTGGCGGTAACTGCGAATTGACGGTGGCCGATCAGGTGACCTTAACCCCTAACGGCGTGAAGATTATTGGTTACACCGATTTGCCAAGCCGCCTGCCAACCCAATCCTCACAGCTGTACGGCACCAACCTTGTCAACCTGCTGAAACTGCTGTGTAAAGAGAAAAACGGCGAAATTACCGTGGATTTCGACGACGTGGTGGTGCGCGGGGTGACGGTGATTCGTGATGGCGAAGTGACATGGCCAGCGCCGCCGATTCAGGTTTCCGCCGCGCCGAAAGCGCAACCCGCCGCACAGCCGCTGCCGAAGGCAGAAGCCAAACCGGTTTCACCATGGCGCAAGTATCTGCTGCTGGCATTGGCGGTGGTGCTGTTTGCCTGCCTGGCCAACGTCGCGCCGCCGGACTTCCTGTCACACTTCACTGTGTTCGCGCTCTCTTGCGTGGTCGGCTATTACGTGGTGTGGAACGTGAGTCACGCATTGCACACGCCTTTGATGGCCGTCACCAACGCCATTTCCGGCATTATTGTGGTGGGTGCGGTGCTGCAGATGGGCCACGGCGGTTGGGTCACGATTCTGTCGTTTATCGCCGTACTGATCGCCAGCATCAATATCTTCGGTGGTTTCACCGTCACCCAGCGCATGCTGAAAATGTTTCGTAAGAATTAAGGGGTAGCAACATGTCTGGCGGATTAGTTACTGCAGCATATATTGTTGCCGCGATTCTGTTTATTTGCAGCCTTGCCGGTCTCTCGAAACACGAGACCTCCAAGCAGGGTAATATTTTTGGTATGAGCGGCATGGCGATTGCGCTGCTCGCCACCATTTTTGGCCCGAACACCGGGAACGTTGCCTGGATTCTGCTGGCGATGGTGATCGGCGGTGCGATTGGTTTGCGTCTGGCGAAAAAAGTCGAAATGACCGAAATGCCGGAACTGGTTGCCATTCTGCACAGCTTCGTGGGTTTGGCGGCGGTGTTGGTGGGCTTCAACAGCTACATCGATCACGCGCCGGGCCTCGCGCCGGTGATGGAAAATATCCATCTGACCGAAGTGTTCCTCGGCATTTTCATCGGTGCGGTGACCTTTACTGGTTCACTGGTGGCGTTTGGCAAACTGCGCGGCAAGATCTCCTCATCAGCGCTGATGCTGCCACATCGTCATAAAATGAACCTCGCGGCGCTGGTGATTTCCTTCCTGCTGATGCTGTGGTTCGTACAAACTGATAGCACCGGTGCGCAGGTGTTTGCGCTGCTGCTGATGACCGTCATTGCGCTGGTGTTTGGCTGGCATCTGGTGGCGTCAATTGGCGGCGCGGATATGCCGGTTGTGGTCTCGATGCTGAACTCTTACTCCGGTTGGGCGGCGGCGGCGGCAGGCTTCATGCTGAGCAATGATTTGCTGATCGTTACCGGTGCGCTGGTCGGTTCCTCGGGTGCCATCCTCTCTTACATCATGTGTAAAGCGATGAACCGCTCCTTTATTAGCGTGATCGCCGGTGGTTTTGGTACCGATGTAAGCGTGGGCGGCGAAAGCGATGAAGTGGGCGAGCACCGTGAAATTACGGCGGAAGAGACGGCAGAAATGCTGAAAGCCTCTTCTTCTGTAGTGATCACGCCGGGTTATGGCATGGCGGTGGCGCAGGCGCAGTATCCGGTAGCGGAGATTACCGAAAAACTGCGCGCGCGCGGTATCAAAGTTCGCTTTGGTATTCACCCGGTTGCCGGCCGTTTGCCTGGGCACATGAACGTACTGCTGGCGGAAGCGAAAGTGCCATACGATGTGGTGCTGGAAATGGATGAGATTAACGATGACTTCAGCGATACCGATACCGTTTTGGTTATCGGCGCGAATGACACTGTTAACCCAGCCGCACTGGAAGATCCGCGCAGTCCAATCGCTGGCATGCCGGTGCTGGAAGTGTGGAAAGCGCAGAACGTGATTGTGTTTAAACGCTCGATGAGCACCGGATACGCAGGCGTACAAAATCCGCTGTTCTTTAAAGACAATACGCAGATGCTGTTTGGCGATGCGAAAGCGAGCGTGGAAGGCATTCTGCGCGCGCTGTAAATAAGCAGGGCGGTGATGTGATTCACCGCCCTGAGTAGAAATAAGTAGGGCGGCCATTGCGAGCCGCCCTTTTTTTAATCAATCGTCTTCATCTTCTTCGTCATCGTAATCAATTGGCGATTTGAAATCGTCTGGCTTGATCGCCAGCAAATCACAACGCAGATGATCAATCACCTGTTCCGCAGTGTTACCCAGGAACGCGGCTGACAAACCGGTACGGCCAATGGTGCCAAGCACCACAATGCCGGCGTCCAGATGCGAGGCGATATCCGGAATCACTTCCTCGGGCAAACCTTTCGCCACGTGGGTGAACTCTTCACTGATGGAGAATTTTTGACGCAGCGCTTTCATCGCCACTAAATGCTGGCCGCGAATCGCGTCGTTGTAAACGCTGGGATCAAAGTCGGGCAGTTCGATAGCAATATTGATCGGTGTGATGGGATAAGCGCCGACCAAATGCACTTCGGTGTGATTCACCATCTCGGCAAGCAGCGTGGTTTCACGAATCAGCTTCTGATTGAGCTCATCATGATGCGGCTCTTCGCTGGCTAAGTTGACCGCCACCACCGCTTTGCCGCCTTCAGGCCACGCCTGATCTTTCACCATCCACACCGGACATGGACATTTACGCAGCAGATGCCAATCCGTCGGCGTAAATATCACCGCTTCCAGGCGATCGTGTTGGTGCGCCATTTTCAACACTAAATCATGCTGATGCGCCAGAATTTCCTGGATGATGGCTTCATACGGGCGGTTATGCCAAACAACTTTGATTTCAATTTCAACGCCAGCCTCAATATATGCCTGGGCCTGTTGGCGGATCCATTCGGTACGTTGACTGATCACCCCTTTGCGCATATTGGAGCGCTCGTCCGGCGACAGCAGCGTGGTCATTTCATATGAGAAGTCGTAAATAGGCAGGAAAGCTTTGATTTTTCCGCCAATACGTTGATTGAGATAAACCGCACGACGCAGCGCGGGCTGATCGTCCTGCTGGGCATCAATAGCCACCAGAATATTTTGGTACCGGGACATAAGCCGATCTCCTAAAACCAAAGCAAGTTGGGTTAAAGATAGCCTAAGTTTGGGCAGGGCAGAAGCGGAAAAGTTGTTGCCGGATCAATAAAATAACTTTTATTAACCCGGCACAGAATCACGCGGCTTGTTCGGTCTGGCCAGCTAATTCTGCCAGTAGAGCGTGGTTCTCAATGGTGATATATTTGCCTTTCACGGCCAGCATGCCACTTTTCTGGAAGCGACCCAGCAGACGACTAATGGTTTCTACGGTTAGTCCCAGATAGTTACCAATGTCGCCACGCGTCATGGTCAAACGGAATTCACGTTGTGAGAAGCCGCGCTGACCGAAACGACGCGACAG
This sequence comes from Pantoea sp. y20, assembly GCF_054903455.1. NCBI lineage: Bacteria > Pseudomonadati > Pseudomonadota > Gammaproteobacteria > Enterobacterales > Erwiniaceae > Pantoea > Pantoea sp. y20. Next base: position 2,171,770 of record NZ_CM142816.1, on the reverse strand, counting down.
ATTCCAGACAAACGCCGCCAGACGCTCTTCGGCATTTTTCTTCGACAGCAGCAGAATCATATCCTGATCGCCTTTGATTTCACCGCTCATCAAACGCATCATCTGCTGACGCAGCGCCGGCATTTTACCGGAGAGGTCGTCGAGCGTTTCAAACGGGATTTCGCACACCATCGCCGTTTCCAGCGCTTGCGCAAAGCTTGGATGTTTGGCACCAACAATGGCGTCAAAACCCACCAAATCGCCTGCCAAATGGAAGCCAGTAATTTGCTCGTCGCCTTGTTCAGTGATGGTGTAGCTTTTGATGGTGCCGGAGCGGATTGCGTAGAGAGATTTCAGTTCATCACCGGCTTTGAACAGCGTCTGGCCTTTTTGAATCGGCTTTTTGCGCTCAATGATGTTATCCAGCTGATCCAGTTCGTGCTCGTTCAGCGTGAAGGGAATACACAATTGGCTGATACTGCAATCCTGACAATGGATGGCACAACCGCCAGACTGAATACGTCGAATGCTGCGTTTTTCCTGGATCATATAGTTACGCTCGATGATTATTGACTGCGGTCAATTTTAACATTTTTCTAAGCGAAGGGAACTCATCCGAGCAGTAAATGTCCTTAAAACCCCACAAATGTCAGGTATTACGCGGTTTGCGCTGGTCTGACTGAAGCGCATTTATTGATCTGGAACGTTTTGTTGCCAGGTTTACAGCTAGAGCGCGCTTATTACAGCGCAAAAAGTGACAGATGTTTTGCCCATAATCCTTTGCTACTCTTTTGCTTTAGCGTCGAATTGGACGCGCAGGCAAACACCAGGCGAGAGGAGACACCATGAACCTTGATGATGAAGACCTTTTCCGTGATGCCATGGGTGATGTGACACCATTAAAAAATTGCGCTAATACCCAATGGCTACGCGCACCTTCGCCTAAAGCGCCACGTGCGCCGCAGGAAAGTGACGAGCAGGAAAATTTCCTCACGCGTGGCTATCTCGACATCGTTCCGTTGACAACACCGCTGGAATTTAAAGTTGAAGGCGTACAGCAAGGCGTGCTGGATAAGCTGCGACTGGGCAAATATCCGCCTCAAGCCAGCCTTAATCTGTTGCGTCAGCCAGTAGAAACCTGTCGTCAGGCGCTGTTCAGCTTTATGCAGCAGGCCAATAAACATGGGTTGCGCAATCTATTGATTATTCATGGCAAAGGGCGTGACGATGAGTCGCACGCCAATATCGTGCGCAGCTATGTGGCGCGATGGTTGCCGGAGTTTGCAGAAGTGCAGACCTTTTGTACGGCGCAGCCGAAAGATGGTGGGGCGGGCGCGCTCTATGTCGGTTTACGAAAAACCGAACAGGCGCGCCTGGAGAACCGTGAGCGTCATGCAAAACACAGTCGCTAGCTGTGGAATTTGCGGATGGTCGCCATCAACACTTCGGCGCTCAGGCTTAACGGACTGCCGCTGCGCGTAATAATGCCCACCGGTTCGCCTGGCCCCGGCGAGGCGATCGGTAGCGCACACAACGCATCGTGATTCAAATCTTCTTTGATGGCGCCAGAAGGCACAAACCACACATAGTCGTAACGCAGTGCCAGCTGTCGCGCCAGCGATGTCGATGAAGTTTCGACGCAGTTTGCTGGTAAGGTACAACCTTGCTCATTCAGCATATGCTGCGCGATACGGCGAGGTGCGGTGCCTTCCGGCGAAATCACTACTGGCCACTGCATCGCGCGCGACAGCATAACGTTCTCGCTTAATAGCGGATGATCGGGGCGCACCACCAGTTTGAGTGATTCCAGAAACAGCAGTTCATAAGTGAGTCCGGCCATCATATCGCTTTCCGCCATACGACCAATCCCGACATCAAACTCACCGGCACGTAAACCGGCCAACAACACGTTGTTATGCAATGTCGCAACCTGCACCGTGGTGTTGGGTTGCTGTTCATGGAAGCGATCGAGAATTTGCGGCAGCATGCCCATCGCCGCAGTCGTCAGCGCGCCGAGTCGAATCACCACCGGTCGGCCCGGCTGCGGCGCGTTGAAGCTCTGACCCGCATGATTAAGCGCATCCAGCACTTTCACCGCATGAACCAGAAATTGTTCGCCCAGCGTGGTGAGCTGCGCGCCGAGTCGTCCGCGCTCAAACAGTCGCGCGCCCGCCAGCTCTTCCAGCTCATTCAGTGTTTTCGATAAAGCGGGCTGGCTCAGATTGAGCGTTTCAGCGGCACGACCGAGCGTGCCTTGCTGCGCCACCGCCACAAAGGTATGTAAATGACGCAAGCGAATGCGCTGATTGAAAAGGATATTTTTGTCCATACGCCCAACATAATGAGTTATGCCGAGGTGCAGCAATGAGGAAACGTTAATTATGTTAACTTGCCTGCAAATTTATATTAACAAAAACACCGCTATGCAAGCTTCGCCGCTAACCTGATGTATTTATGGGTAAAGCTGAAAAAGACACTTTTTGCAGCATATTCGCGCGCTCTAAAATCAATAACATACAGCGTAAAAAGTTGAATAGTTCTCAATTACATCCAAAAAGAGTGCCTGTTATTGTTAACGATGAGCTATGATAAGCGCCGTTTTTTTTACTAAAACTGATGCCCTAAACGGTTAAAAGTGCAGGAGTCGTTACGTGACCAGCGTTGAAGCAGTAGACGTTCGCCAGCTTATCAATAAGAGTGCGCTTAGCAGCTGGCAGAAGCGCTTAATCGCGCTGTGCTTCGTGGTAGTGGCGCTGGACGGCATGGACATTGCGCTGATGGGCTTTATTGCGCCCACGCTGAAAGCCAGTTGGGGCGTCACGAATCATCAACTCGGCATGGTGATCAGCGCGGCGCTGATTGGTCTGGCATTGGGGGCGATGGTCGCCGGACCGCTGGCCGATCGCTATGGGCGCCGCGTGATGATCCTCATCAGCGTGCTGTTTTTCGGTCTGTGGACGCTGGCCACGGCGATGGCGCAGAACATCGAACAGATGATGCTGTTCCGCTTTCTCACCGGGTTAGGGCTTGGGGCCGCGATGCCCAACGTGGGCACGCTGGTGGCCGAATACGCGCCCGAACGTCGCCGCTCATTTATTATTACCGTGGTGTTCTGTGGCTTTACCTTTGGTGCCGCGACGGGAGGCTTTGCCGCTTCGTGGCTGCTGCCGCGCTATGACTGGCACTCCGTTATGCTGATGGGCGGCGTGCTGCCGCTGCTGGTGCTGCCTTTTTTAGTGCGCGGCTTACCGGAATCGGTACGTTTTCTGATTAGCCGTCGCGCGCCTGCCGCACGTATTCACGCCATCCTCGAACGTATGCTGCCCGGCAGCGTGCAGCCGGATAGCCATTATCAAAGCACTGAGTTGCCGACCGCGCGTAAAGGCTCGGTGGCGACCGTGGTGTCGCGCCGCTATCTGTTCGGCAGTTTGATGTTGTGGGGCGGCTACTTTATGGGGTTGTTCCTCGTTTACCTGATTGGCAGCTGGATGCCTTCATTGATCAGCACGCTCGGCATGTCGGTGACGGAAGCGGCGATTGTCACGGCGATGTATCAGGCCGGCGGAACCCTTGGCTCGCTGTTTGCGGGTTGGTTGATGGACCGCATCAACGCCAATCTGGCGCTGGCGGTGATCTATTTCTGCGGTGGCATTGCCATTGTGGCGCTGGGTTTTTCACCCGCGCAGGTCGGATTAATGAGCGCCATCGCTTTCTGCAGCGGCTTCTGTTTTAACGGCGCCAATACCGGCATGAATGCGCTCTCCGCCAGTTATTACCCAACTCATGCGCGTGCCACCGGCTCCAGCTGGATGCACGGCATAGGGCGCATCGGCGCCATCATTAGCGCCTTTGTCGGTGCCGAGTTGTTAACGCTTGGCTGGACGTTCAGTCAGATCTTCCTGCTGCTGGCGATTCCCGCCGTGTTAACCACCATCATGCTGGTGCTGAAATGTCGCTTTGGTGACCAGTCAAACCTCACCGAGTGACAAGGCGATCACAGTTCCACGAAATTGTTACCCGCCGCTAAAGGGTTGATCTACAGTAGCAACAACCCGTTAGCCCAAGGTGATGATGATGCCAAACTTTCTCAGCAGCGATGCCATCCGCACGCTGTTCTCGCAGGCAATGTCGACCCTGTATCAGCAGGAAGTGCCGCAATACGGCACGCTGACGCAGTTGGTCACCGCTGTTAATGAACGTACGCTGGAAGCCAATCCCGAGTTAAAAAACCGCTTGTCGGCCGCCGATGAACTGAGTCGCCTGAGCGTCGAGCGTCACGGTGCAATTCGCGTCGGAAAGGCTGATGAACTCAGCACGTTGCGCCGGATGTTCGCCGTGATGGGCATGGAAGCGGTGGGGTATTACGACCTGTCGCAAGCCGGTGTGCCGGTGCACTCCACGGCGTTTCGTCCGGTCAGCGATCGCGCGTTGCGCCATAATCCATTCCGCGTTTTCACTTCGTTGCTGCGTCTGGAACTGATTGATGATGCGGCGCTGCGCGAGAAGGCCGCTGCAATTCTCGCCGCGCGCGATATCTTTACGCCAGGTTGCCGCGCGTTGATCGCTAAGCATCAGCAGCAGGGCGGTTTGAACGCCGCGGATGCCGCCACTTTCGTGCAGGAAGCGCTGGAAACCTTCCGCTGGCATGCGCACACCACCGTAGACAGCACCACTTATCGCGCACTGAGCCAGCAGCATCGTCTGATTGCCGATGTGGTGTGTTTCCGTGGTTGCCACATCAACCATTTGACGCCGCGCACGCTGGATATCGATCGGGTGCAAGCGCTGATGCCTTCACGCGGCATCGATCCCAAAACCCTGATTGAAGGCCCGCCGCAGCGTAAAGTACCGATTCTGCTGCGCCAGACCAGCTTCAAAGCGCTGGAAGAAGCGGTGCACTTTAACGATGGCACGCCGGGCACGCACAACGCGCGCTTTGGTGAGATTGAACAGCGCGGCGCGGCGCTCACCCCGAAAGGACGCGAACTTTACGATCGTCTGCTGGCCGAAGCCGGTACCGGCAGCGATAACCAGCATCACCAGCAACATCTTAGCGCGGTGTTTAGTGATTTCCCCGACGACGAAGAGTCTTTGCGCGAGCAGCAGCTGGCGTGGTTCCGCTATCGCCTGACCGAAAAAGGCGAGCATCTGCCACCACGCGCGGGCGAAACCGTGACGCAGTTGCTGGCAGAAGAGCGTTTGAGTGCCGAACCGATCGTTTACGAGGATTTCCTGCCGGTCAGTGCCGCGGGGATTTTCCAGTCGAATCTGGGCGACGTGGCGCAAACACGCAGCGCGGGGAATGCCAGCCGAGCGGATTTTGAAAGCGCGTTAGGTTGCGCGGTGCAGGATGAAATGGCGTTGTACCAGCAGATGCAGCAGCGCAGTCTGGAACGGTGTGGCGTAGCCTGAGGAGAAATGTTACAGCCGGTCTGAAATTCAGCAGACCGGCTGCTTTTCTTGTGGTTATTGCAAGCGCGCGTCACGCACCAGCGTGTACTTCCCGGCACCTAAAAACATAATGGCGAGCGCACCCAGCAGGTAAAGCGCTTCTGTCTCCAGCGCCCACGCACCAACGTCGGTGCGATGCCAGACAGCGCCCATTTTTACCAGCAGTGTCGCAATAATCATGTTCACCGCAATAATGAACGCCGCAGGGCGCGTCAAAAATCCGATGATCACCATTACAGGTGCCGCTATTTCCCCGATGTAAGCACCGTAAGCGATGAAACCTGGCATTCCTTTGACGGCGAGCATGTGCGCAATCCAACCCACGCCATGCACCACTTTGAACGCCCCATGAAACAGCAGTAATCCGCCAAACGTCAGGCGCAAAAGCAGTTTGCCAAGGTCCGGGTGATCGCACATCCGGTTGAACATTTGATTAATGCCACCAAACATGGTGTTTCTCCGTCGCGCCAGGTTAACTTGCAACCTTAAAACAAATGGCCTCGATGGGGTTAGCCAAAATATTTGATGGAGTTGTTCAAAGAATCGCGCCGCGTTTCGGCTTAATCTGCAAATGCTTTCAGAACATGGACATTCGTCTAAGGCCTGCAAATAATGGAACGATGCATTATTAGGGAAGCCGAGATGAAAAATGAACGACGTCTGAGGATCATGACCGCAGAAGGGGAACTCAGAGGCCTGATGGACGAAGATCTTTTTGTCTTCAAAGGAATACCGTACGCAGCTGCACCTACTGGCGCTTTACGCTGGCGACCGCCGCAGCCGGTCCAGCCGTGGCAAGAGGTGCGTGATGCGACCAAATGGGGCGCAGCAAGTTGGCAAAATCGTGACTATTGCGTGGCCGCCGGCGGTGGCGATCCCGGTCGCTTTAGTGAGGATTGTCTCTACCTGAATATCTGGACGCCGGATGTTGAGCCTTCGCGGCCGTTGCCGGTAATGGTCTGGTTGCATGGCGGGGGATTTTCCATCGGCGCCGGTAATCTTGCTCCTTATCGCGGTAAAGCGCTGGCGGCGCAAGGTGTGGTGGTGGTAACGCTCAATTATCGCCTCGGTCACTTCGGTTTCTTCTCTCATCCGGCGCTGGATGCGCAATACCCCGACGGGCGCGTGATCAACAACTTTGCCTTACTCGATCAAATTGCTGCTTTGCAGTGGATTCAGCGCAACATTCCTGCCTTTGGCGGAGATCGCCATAACGTGACGCTGTTTGGTGAATCCTCCGGTGCGCGCAGCGTGTTATCGCTGTGCTGCTCGCCGCTCTCCGAGGGGCTGTTTCATAAAGGCATCGTACAAAGCGCCTACAGCCTGCCCGACATCCCGCAAAAGCAGGCACAACAGATCGGTTTACAGGTCGCGGCGCATTTTGCGTTACCCGAAGATGCCAGCGCCGAGCAGCTGCGCGAGCTACCGGCCGAACAATTTTGGCCGTTAGAACGCCCGCTGGCGCTCGGCCCGGTGCCCATCAGCGGCGATGCGGTACTGCCGAAACCGATGTTAACCACGTTTATGTCCGGCAAGCAGCATCGCATTCCGTTAATGATCGGCAGCAACAGCGATGAAGCCAGCGTACTGGACTATTTTGGCGTGGATGCCACAGCAGTATTGCGACAGATGCGCAGCAAAAACCGCATCAGTTATCGCCTGATGAAGTGGCTGTACGACATTCATGATGATGCGCTGCTGGGACGTGCGGTGGCGCGCGATATGGCGTTCACAGTGTTACCGTTAATCATCGCTCAGGCGCAGCACAATATCGGCCTGCCCGCATGGCGTTACTGGTTCGATTACGTCTCCGAAAACGCGCGCGATCTCTACCCGCACGGCACCTGGCACGGCAACGAAATTCCCTATGTCTTTAACACGCTGGATACGCTAGCGCCGCCAGCGGAACGCAGCTACAGCGAGCAGGATAAAGCGTTCGCCTCCACAGTCAGCGCTTATTGGGTCACCTTCGCGCGTGAAGCCAGCGAGTTTAGCTCGCACTTAGCGGGTGAAGTAGATTGGCCAGCCTGGCGACCGGGCGACGATCTGACGCTGGCGCTGGGCGAACAGGGCAAAGCCCAGGCGGTGGTGAAGGCGCGCTTTATGCGTGGACGGCTGCGTTTGTTCCGTTTGATGATGCGCAGCCACGTTAAGCTTTAATGAGCGTGCTAATGGTGTAATCTGGCAAATCAATTTATAAGGCAAATTTTCGCCTATCTTGCTGATAAATCTTAAAAGCGCATATTCCTCACCCGCGTCAGTAAGCAATTAATTAGCTTACAAAACCGTTACATTTTCCCGATCCGATGCCGATAAACGCAATATGCCCGATTTTATCGGGCCTCCTTCGCGTTTCACACCAAGGGATTATGTATGGGTATCTTAAAAAATTTCACCATCCGCGCCGTATTGCTCACCATTCTTGGGCTGTTTTGCCTGCTGTGGTGTGCCGTTGGGCTGTTTAGCGTCCACTCACTGAACGCCCTCGGCGAGGGCAACGAGATTGACCGCCAACTGGTCAATCAAATGACCATTTTAAGCAAAGGAAATGATCAATATTTTCGTGTCGTTACGCGTCTGTCTCGCGTGATGGAAGGCCGCGCCTCAGGCAGCGCAGTCGGTGCTGATGCTTTTACCCCGGTGCAACAAGCGCTCGACAATATGAAAACGCTGCTGGCGCAGTTTAAAACCATGGCGCCAGGTCCGATGGATGCGGAGACCGCCAATAGCGTCATCGCCAACTGGCAAAAACTGCTCGATGAAGGCATCGCACCGCAGGTATCGCTGGCGCAGCAGGGCACGCTTGAAGCCTATCGTGCGCAAGCCAATAACGTCACGCCGCCACTTAGTCGTGCGTTTGGTGCCAGCGCGGAAGCCTTCAATAAAGCCGCAGGCAGCAAACTGGATGAGACGCGAGTCACCGTCGATAAGCTCACCAGCATCACTAAAGTCATTATTCTGGTGGCGGTGGTGATTGGCTTGTTTATCTTGCTGTTTACCGATCGCTATCTGGTGGCGATGCTGGTGAAACCACTGGAGCGTATCCGTAACCATTTCACGATTATTGCGCAGGGCGACCTCAGCCAGCCGGTGGAAGATTTTGGCCGTAACTGCGTCGGCAAGCTGGTGCCGCTGCTGCGTGCCATGCAGGACAGCCTGCGCGAAGCGGTAAGCGCGATTCGCAGCGGCACTGAAAACATTTATCGCGGCGCAGCGGAGATCTCCTCCGGCAACAACGATCTCTCATCGCGTACCGAAGAGCAGGCGGCCGCGCTGGAGCAAACGGCGGCCAGCATGGAGCAGTTAACTGCCACCGTGAAGTTCAACGCCGACAACGCGCGTCAGGCCAGTTCGCTGGCTGAAACCGCTACCGGCACCGCACAGCAGGGCGGACGGTTGGTGGGCGAAGTGGTTACCACCATGCAAGGCATCTCAGGCAGCTCGAAGAAGATCGCTGAGATCACGAGCGTGATTAACAGTATCGCTTTCCAGACCAACATCCTGGCGCTGAACGCCGCGGTAGAAGCCGCACGCGCCGGTGAACAGGGCCGCGGTTTTGCCGTGGTGGCCAGTGAAGTGCGCAATCTGGCGCAGCGCAGCGCCGGTGCGGCGAAAGAGATCGCCACACTGATCGAAGATTCCGTGCAGCGCGTGGAAAAAGGGTCGGCGCTGGTGAGCAGCGCGGGTAGCACCATGCACGACATTCTTAAGTCGGTGCAGGATGTGAATGAAATCATGAAGCACATCGCTGCTGCGTCAGAAGAGCAGAGCAAAGGGATTTCGCAGGTCGGTACCGCCGTCACCGAGATGGACAGCGTCACCCAGCAGAACGCCTCGCTGGTTGAGGAAGTTTCTGCCGCTGCCAGCGCGCTGGAGCGCCAGACGCAAGAGCTGCAGGCCTCGGTGGCGAAATTCCGTCTATCGGACAGCGCGCCTGTGAATAAGGTCGTGGTATCGCCAACCGCGCTGCGTCGGCCGGTGTTGACCGGCGCAGGCCTCGCACAGCCGAAATCAGCCTCTGACGAATGGGTCTCGTTCTAAACCTCAGATAACCACGCCACCAGTTCCGGCAGGAACGGTGGCGCATCTTTTTCCGCCCGCTGTAACAGGCTGTAGCTTGCGCCGGTCGCCACACTGGTGGCAAACGGCGCAATCAGTCGCCCATTCACCACATCGTTCTGCACCAAGGTGACATCCGCCACCGTGACGCCAAAACCCTGAATCGCAGCGCTGATCGCGAGATCCATGGTGGCGAAATGCTGATTGCGCGCCATTGGCAACGCGGCATCCAGCCCGGCCAGCCAAAGCTGCCAGTCGCGTGAATCCGGCGTGGGATGCAGAAAAGTAAACTTCGCCAGTTCGCCAATCTGCGTGGGCGGCGTGACGCTGCTGGCCATCACCGGCGTTAAACGCTCCTCAAACAGGCAAATCGAACCGGCTGGCGACGGGCCAAACACAATCGCCGCGTCAAAGTTATCGAGCTGCGAGCCATGATCGAGTGTGGTGGTCAACGCTACGTGAATATCTGGCCGCTGCTGTTCTAGCGCTACCAGACGCGGCACCAGCCAGCGCATGGCGCAGGTAGGCGCTTTCAGGCGAATCGAGGCGTTGCTGCGGCTGGCTTTTTCTGTGGCATTCACCAGCATGGCGAAACCTTGCTGCAATTCCGGCAGCAGCGCGGCACCTTGTTCGGTGAGATGTAGACCACGTGCGTGGCGGGTAAACAGCGCGAAGCCCAGCCAACTCTCCAGCGTGGCGATTTTACGGCTCACCGCGCCTTGGGTGATGCACAGCTCGCTGGCGGCACGCGTCAAATTGAGATGGCGCGCGGTGACCAGAAACGCGTGGATGGCATTGAGCGGCAGAGCAGAGCGGGACATAACAACCTCAAGCTATGATTTTTAATCATGGCTATTATGACAACAATTCGCTTGTCGACTCAAGCCGCACACCGTTGAATAGAAATCTACTTTCGATACGTGGTTATGCAACCTTACGAGGCACCGATGACCTTGAACAGCAGTGTTAACATCTCTTCCAAACAGCCCGATGTCGGCACGACGATTTTTAGCGTCATTGGCCAGCTGTCGGCGCAGCATAAAGCCATTAACCTGTCGCAAGGCGCACCCAACTTCCCGTGTGATCCCCAGCTGGTTGAGCTGGTCAGCCAGGCGATGCGTGACGGTCATAACCAATACGCTTCAATGACCGGCCTGCCGTCGCTGCGTGAAGCGCTGGCGGAGAAAGTTCACACGCTGTATGGCCAGCACTATGATGCCGGCAGCGAAGTGCTGATCACCGGCAGCGCCAGCCAGGGCATTTACATGGCGATTTCCGCGCTGGTCCACGCAGGCGATGAAGTGATCTTCTTCGAGCCGGCGTTTGACAGCTACGCGCCGGTGGTCCGTCTGCAGGGCGCTACGCCAATTGGCCTGAAGTTGCAGGTGCCGGATTTCGCCATCAATTGGGACGAACTGCGCGCCACCATTACGCCGCGCACGCGCATGATCATTATCAATACGCCGCACAATCCCAGCGCGCAGGTGCTGTCAGCTGCGGATCTGGATCAGTTAGCCGCGTTGACGCGCAACACCGATATTGTGGTGCTGTCTGACGAAGTCTACGAACACATCCTGTTTGATGGCCGTAAGCACTGCGGCATGGCAACGCATCCGGAACTGGCGCAGCGCAGCGTGGTGGTTTCCTCCTTCGGTAAAACCTTCCATGTCACCGGCTGGCGCGTGGGTTATGCGCTGGCACCGGCAGCGCTGATGGAAGAGATCGTCAAAGTCCATCAGTTCATGATGTACGCCGCCGATACGCCGATGCAGGTCGGTTTTGCTCACTATCTGCAAAATCCGCAGAACTATCTGCAGCTGTCGCCGTTCTATCAGGAGAAGCGCGATCGCCTGCTGACCTTGATGGAGGATTCGCCGTTTAAACTGCTGCCGAGCGCCGGTTCGTTCTTTATGTTAGCCAGCTACGGACATTTCAGTGACGAAAGTGATAGCGAAATGGTAAAACGTCTCATCGTCGATCACGGTGTGGCCACCATTCCGCTGTCGGCGTTTTATATGGACGGCACTGACAATAAATTAATTCGCCTGTCATTCGCAAAAGACGACGCAACACTTCAGGCCGGTGCAGAAGCGCTCTGCCAGGTCAAAGGGTAACTTAGGGGTAAATATAATGAAAAAATTGAACGCACTGTTTGTCGCTTTGGGCATGCTGACTTCGGCGCACGCGCTGGCGCAGGAAACCTTACGCTATGGTCTTGAATCACAGTATCCGCCCTTTGAGAGCCGCAACGCGCAGGGTGAACTGGAAGGTTTCGACATCGAACTGGGTAAAGCGATTTGTCAGGTAGGCAACTTCGACTGTAAGTGGGTGGAAAGCAGCTTTGATGCGTTGATTCCGGCGCTGCAGGCGAAAAAATTTGATGCCATTAACTCCGCAATGAACATCACCGAAGCGCGGGCGAAAAGCATCGACTTCACTAAGCCGATCTACCGCATTCCGACCATGTTAATCGTGAAAGAGGGCGAGAAGCTGCTGCCAACCGCCGAATCACTGAAAGGCAAAAACATCGGTGTGCTGCAGGGTTCGATTCAGGAAACCTATGCCAAGAAGCACTGGGAAGCGCAGGGCGTTACGGTGACCTCTTATCAGGATCAGAACCAGGTTTATAACGACATGATTGCCGGTCGTCTTGACGGCACGCTGGTGATGTCAGCTGCCGGTCAATCGGGCTTCCTCGAAAAGCCGCAGGGTAAAGGTTTCGCCTTTGCCGGCAAGCCGGTAGAAGATGACACCATTCTCGGCACCGGTATCGGTTTTGGCCTGCGTAAAGGCGATGACAAACTGAAACAAGAGCTGGATGCGGCAATCACCAAGGTGCAAGCCGATGGCACCGTCACTAAGCTGGCGGCGAAATTCTTCCCTGGGATTGATGTTTCAGCGAGCAAATAACTTAAAACAGGTCGCGTAATGCTTGCCGGTTTAACCAACGGTGTTTGCGCAGGCCGGGGCCACTTTTGGTCCGGCGGTCCTCTCGCCGCTTACGCGGTTCCTTCACTTCGTTCGTCTGCCTGACGGACCGGCGGAGACGGGACTTCCATGTCCCGGCTCCGCCTTTCGCCCGCGTCCTGCGGGCTCTCCTGGCTTCCTCGCTTCGTTCAGCGCTGCGGATTGCCTGCCCAAAAGTGGCCCCGGCCTGCTTCTTAGCTTCCGTACATGTTGTTGAAAACGGCTCAATTTTGAGAGGCGCTGGCACGTCTGCTGCGGCAAAAGGGCTATTCGCAGCGCTGAGGCTTTTACGTTGGGCCAGGAGCCTCACGCATGGATGCGTGAGGCAGTTCGGGGTCGGCCAGGACGGCCGATCCGCGAACGGTCCGTTGGCACGACGTGGAAGCCGAAGGCACCGCGCTAGCGGCGCGAGGACGGCCCGTGACGCAGCAGATGTGTCAGCGCCCGCAGGAGTTCGTGTCGTCATTTATGACGACCTTCTTCTTTTATTTCGCGGCTAAATAACACAACGCTTCTGCCACCTGATACGACTTCACAAACGAGGGAACCGGCAAAAACTCAAAGCGCGAATGGAAATTGTGCGCGCCGGTGAAGAAGTTCGGCGTCAGCAGCCCTTTCGCTGACAGCGCTGCACCGTCGGTGCCGCCGCGCATCGGGATCACCTTGGGTTCCACGCACACTTGCTCTAACGCGGCAAAAATCAGGTCAATCGCGCGGCGATCTTCACCAATCGCATTACTGATATTGCTGTAAATATCGTTAATCGTCAGCGCTACATGGCCGGTGGGATAACGCGCGGCGATTTCATCGGCCACTTCCACCAGTTGCTGTTTCTTCGCATCAAAACCCTGCAAATCGAAATCACGAATCGAGGCTTTCAACACCGCGCGGCTGGCGTTGGCATTCATATCGTTGAACCAGATATAACCTTCGCGGCCTTCGGTATGTTCGGGGGTTTTTAAGCGATCGAAGCGGGAGATGAAGTCATGCGCCATCAGCAGCGGATTGACCAATACGCCTTTGCCCGACATCGGATGCGCCGGCACGCCGGTAAACACCAGCTCAGCGGCGGCAGCATTGAAGTTTTCATACACCACTTCACCCAGCTCGCAGCAGTCGATAGTCCAGGCGAAATCGACGTTAAAGCGCTGCTCCAGATCCAGCGCTTTAGCGCCGCGCAGGCCAATCTCTTCATCGGGCACAAACGCCACCACGATATCACCGTGATCGCCGCGCAGGTTCTCCAGCAACGTCATCACCACCGTCACCGCTGCTTTGTTATCGGCGCCCAGCACGCTGGTGCCGTCGCTGAAGATAATCTCCTGCCCGAGATAAGGTTTGATCTCCGGATGTTCCGCCACGCGCAGCCAGATGTCCTGCGTGCTGTTAAGGCACAGATCTTCCCCGGTGAACCTGAGGGTTTGCGGGTGGATATCCGGCGACAGGCCAACATCCACGGTATCAATATGGGTGATAAAACCGATACGCGGCGCATCAGGGCGATTACCGGGTTTCACCGCAGTGACCGTGGCGTGCTGGTCAATCACGATATCCTGTAAACCCAATTCGTCCAGCTCCTTTGCCAGTAACTCCGCCATCGCATGTTGGGACGGCGTACTCGGCAGCGTGGTTGATTTGGCATCGCTCTGGCTGGAAACCGCCAGATAACGGTAGAAACGCTGGGTCAATTGGCTGGCAAGTTGGTCTGTCATCACAATTCCTTATTAGCATTGCGGCGTCTGTAGTACGCGTGCTGGTTAAATCATGTTATTTATTAATCAGATGAACATTACATAACGAAGCAGACTCATGGAAGTCAATAAAAAGCGAGGATCATGATGAAAAAAATGATGGCAAATCTCACTCTCACTGCAATCGGCTTGGCGGTCGCGGGCGGAGTTTCGGCAAAAACGCTGGTGTACTGTTCAGAAGGATCGCCAGAGAACTTTAACCCACAGTTGTACACGTCGGGAACCAGCGTCGATGCCAGCGCGGTACCGATTTTCAACCGCCTGGTGGACTTCACGCCCGGCACCACCGAACTGGTGCCGAGCCTCGCCGAGAGCTGGGATATCAGCCCGGATGGTAAGGTCTACACCTTTCATCTGCGCAAAGGGGTGAAATTCCAGAGCAACAAGCTGTTTAAGCCGTCGCGCGATTTTAACGCCGACGACGTAATCTTCTCGTTTATGCGCCAGATGGATGCCAAAAACCCCTACCACAATGTCTCCGGCGGTAACTATGCCAACTTCGAAAGCCTCGAGCTGGCGAAGCTGATCACCAGCATTGAGAAGGTCGATGACAATACCGTGCGCATCACCTTAGCTCACGCTGAAGCGCCATTCCTCGCCGACTTAGCCTGGTATTTTGCCTCGATCCATTCGGCTGAATACGCCGACCAGATGTTGAAAGCCGGCACGCCGGAGAAGGTCGATATGGAGCCGATTGGCACCGGGCCGTTTGAGCTGGTGCAGTATCAAAAAGATTCGCGCATTCTCTATAAAGCCTTCCCGGAATACTGGCAGGGCAAGGCGAAGCTCGATCGTATTGTCTTCTCGATCACGCCGGACGCCTCGGTGCGTTATGCCAAGCTGGAGAAAAATGAATGCCAGATTATGCCGTTCCCCAATCCGGCCGATCTGGAGAAGATGCGCACCAATCCCGATTTAACGCTGGAACAGAAATCGGGCCTGAATACCGGTTTCCTGTCGTTCAACACCACCAAAGCGCCGCTGGATAACGTCAAGGTGCGTCAGGCGCTGGCGATGGCGATCAATAAGCAGGCGATCATTGATGCCATCTTTAAAGGTACTGGCACGGTAGCGAAAAACATCCTGCCGCCGGACGTGTGGAGTGCGGATAAAGATCTGAAGGATTACGACTACGATCCGCAGAAAGCCAAAGCGCTGCTGCAGGAGGCGGGGATTAAGCCAGGCACCGAAATCGCCCTGTGGGCGATGCCGGTACAGCGACCGTATAATCCAAACGCGCGACGAATGGCGGAGATGATTCAGGCGGACTGGGCCAACGTGGGTATCAAAGCCAATATCGTCAGTTATGAGTGGGGCGAATACCTCAAGCGCGTGAAAGGCGGTGAGCATCAGGCGGCGCTGATGGGCTGGACCACGGCGACCGGCGATCCGGATAACTTCTTCGGTCCGCTTTACAGCTGCACCTCGGCGAATGGCGGCTCCAACTCGTCAAAATGGTGTTATCAGCCGTTTGAGAAGATCATTACCGAAGCGCGCGCCGAGCAAAATCACGACAAACGCGTGGCGCTGTATCAGCAAGCGCAGCAGATTATGCATGATGAAATGCCAGCGGTGATGATTGCTCACTCAACCATCTTCGAGCCGGTGCGCAAATCGGTGAGTGGTTATCAGGTCGATCCGTTCGGTAAACACATCTTCTACCCGGTGGATATCAAGAACTGAGTTACGGCTTCCAGCGCTGGCGCAGCGGTTCCTCTAACGCATCCAGCTGTTGCAGCATAAAGGTGAGAAACACATTCAGGGCGGCACTGCGAGGCCGCCCTGATTGCGTCTGCAATTGCAAGGTGCGTTGGCTCAGCTGATCGATGCCTACCGAGCGCAATATCAAACCGTGCGTTTCCGCTTCCTGCAGCACGGTAAAGGCGCTGCAAATTGTCACCGCCTGCGGCGTGCGCAGCAGGAATTGAAACAACATCGAAAAGGTATCGCAGGTCATCACCGGCTCAACCAGGCTGCCGTTCATATGGCTGGCGAGCTCAAACAGTTGCCGCACGGTGGTGTTTTGCTGCGGCAAGGCCAGCGGATAGTGACTGAGATCGGCGAGCGTGACCTGCGGCGCGTTGGCCAGCGGATGCGTTTGGTGCATCACGATTAATACCGGTGCCGGCCATGAACCCATCACTTCCACACCGCGCTCAGCGTGAAGACTAAATTGCAGCGCCACGTCACACTCGCCGTTGCGCAGCGCTTCCGCCACGCCTTGCGTGCTGGCGACTTTCACATCAAACAGCACGCCCGGATTGTCATTGCGAAAATCTGCGATCAAACGAGGTAGCAGCGTAAACGCCAGCCCATCGGTGCAGGCCACGCGAATCAACGTGCGGCGCACCGCTTTCAGTCCCTTAATTTCCGCCAGCGCATACTCCATATCCAGCAGATTCTTACGTACGTGATGTGCAAAGATTTCCCCCGCTTCGTTCAACACCATGCCGCGCGCGTGACGCGCAAACAGCGGCACGCCAACCTGATTTTCCAGCCGCTGAATTTGCCGGCTGATCGCCGACACCGCCACAAACAGCTGTTCGCTGGCGGCGCTGAGCGAGCCGGTGTTGGCGACGGCGAGAAAATAGCGGATTTCACTGCTTAACATGCGGATGCCTCATGGTGGTGCATGCCTCGAAATCGGGCAAGCTAGCTTTGCTATAAAAGCAAATCTTACTCGATAAATTGATAATTGTGGCAAAGCAGTGTTTCCGCAAAGATGCCTTAACGACAAAACAATAAAAGACAGGGCAAACATGACGGCACAACAGGCGGTTCAACAAGCCACCGCATATTTTGACAGCGGGGAGTTTCAACAAATTTTGGCGCGTCGCGTGGCGCAACGTACCGAAAGCCAGCGCGACGATCGTGACAACGAATTACAGCGCTATTTGCAGGATGAGATCGGCCCGCAGCTGATCGCTCTGGGCTTCACGTTGCATTTCATCGACAACCCGGAAGCCGCTAATCGACCGTTCCTCGTGGCGGTACGCATTGAAGATCCCATGCTGCCAACCTTGCTCAGCTATGGTCACGGCGATGTGGTGTTTGGTGATGATGAAAACTGGCGCGACGGCTTATCGCCATGGCAGATGGTTGAAGAGGGCAATCGCTGGTATGCGCGCGGCAGCGCGGATAATAAGGGCCAGCACTGCGTCAATCTGGCGGCGCTGGAGCAGGTGTTTGCGTTGCGCGGCGGTAGCCTGGGCTTTAACTGCAAAATACTGTTCGAGATGGGTGAAGAGATCAGCTCGCCAGGGCTGGCGCAGTTGTGCCAGCAGCATGGCGAACTGCTGCAAGCCGATCTGTTTATTGCTTCCGACGGTCCGCGTCTCAATGCGGTTCGTCCAACGCTGTTCCTGGGCTCACGCGGCGCGGTTAATTTCCGTTTGACGGTCAACGCGCGTGACAACGCTTATCACTCCGGCAACTGGGGCGGATTGTTGAGCAATCCGGGTACGCAGTTGGCCAACGCCATCGCCTCGCTGGTCAACGCGCAGGGCGTGTTGCAGGTCGAGGCGCTGAAACCCAACTCTTTGACGCCGCAGGTGCGCGATATTCTGGGCGATATCGAGGTGGGCGGCATGCCGGGCGATCCCGATATCGACGTGAACTGGGGCGAGCCGGGACTGACGCCAACTGAACGCCTGTATGGCTGGAACACGCTGGAAGTGTTGTCGTTTCTCACCGGCAATCCGGCGCGTCCGATGAATGCTATTCCGGGCAGCGCCACCGCCGTTTGTCAGCTGCGTTTTGTGGTGGGTACCGACTGGGAAAATCTCGCCCAGCATGTGCGCGCACATCTGCATCAGCACGGTTTTGACTATGTGGACGTGGAGTTTATGCGCGGATCGCCCGCGACACGCCTTGATCCCACCGATCCGCTGGTCAACTGGGTGCTGACCAGCATGGTGGAAACCAGCGGCAAGAAACCGGCGCTGCTGCCTAATCTTGGCGGCTCGCTGCCCAATGACGTGTTCTCCGACATTCTCGGTTTGCCAACCTTGTGGGTGCCGCACTCGTATCCAGCTTGCGGCCAGCATGGCGTCAACGAGCATATGTTGAAATCGATTGCCCGCGAAGGTTTGCAGATTATGACGCGTCTGCTGTGGGATCTCGGCGAGCAGGGAACGGAACTGGTGGCGCAGCATCGTGCGCACGTTGGAGGTGGCCAATGAGTACATTAAATACCACGATGCCGTTGAACGCAGCGAAGCCCAATCTGCACAAAACGCTGTTCGCGACCTGTATCGGTAACGCGCTGGAGTGGTTTGATATCGCCGTGTACGGCTTTTTTGCCAGCTACATTGCGCATGCCTTCTTTCCTACCAGCGATCCGTCGGTTTCAATGTTGCTCACCTTTGGCAGTTTTGGTGTGTCATTCCTGATTCGTCCGCTGGGCGCGATTGTGCTGGGCAACTATGCCGATCGTCACGGTCGAAAAAAAGCGCTGCTGTTATCGATCAACCTGATGATGCTCGGCGGCGCGGTCATCACCTTTATGCCGAGCTACAGCAGCATTGGCCTGATGGCACCGCTGCTGATTTTGCTGGCGCGTCTGGTGCAGGGTTTCTCTGCCGGGGGCGAATTTGGCAGCTCGACGGCGTTCCTGGTTGAACACTTCCCGGAGCGCAAAGCCTTTATCGCCAGCTGGCAGTTCGCCACGCAGGGCGCCAGTACGTTGATGGCGTCGGCATTTGGACTCGGACTGACGCAGATTCTCAGCGAAAGCCAGATTCAGGATTGGGGATGGCGTATTCCATTTGCCTTCGGCCTGCTGATTGGCCCGCTGGGGATCTATATTCGACGTCACGTACATGAACCGGCGAGCTTTGCTGAGCACAAACCGGAAGCCGCGCCGCTGAAAAGTCTGTTTGGCCGCCAGAAGGAGTTGATGCTGTTGGCGATCGGCCTGATGGTGATCTCGACTGCGGTGAACTACATGCTGAACTATGTGCCGACTTACGCCACCAAAAATCTGCATCTTTCGGGCAGCGTGGCGTTTACTGCTACCTTGTTGGCGGGTGTGATTCTGACGGTGGTCACGCCCATTATGGGGTTATGGGCCGAGCGTGTGGGCCGCGTGCCGCTAATGTGGGGATCGCTGATTTTGCTGATCGTCACCATCTATCCGGCCTTTAAGCTGGTGGTTGATCACACCACGCCAACTACGTTGATTTTGCTGGTGTGCTGGATGGCGCTGCTGAAGTCGATCTACTTCTCAACGGTGCCGTCGGTGATGGCGGATCTGTTCCCGATGGGTACGCGCGCCAGCGGCATGGCGATCAGCTATAACGTGGCGGTTACGGTGTTTGGTGGCTTTGCACCGCTGATTTGTACACTGCTGATTAGCGCGACCGGCACCAGTCTGGCGCCCGGCTATTATCTGATGGCGATGTCGGTGTTAAGCGGCCTGGCGCTGCTGCGCAGCCAGAAGCGGGTTTTATAAAGGTTTCAGGGTTACAGGTCGCCACTTATGGCGTAATGCTTGTCCGTTAAGAAACCATTTTGCTTTAAATCTGGTGCGGGCTCTGACACATCTGCTGCGTCATGGGCCGTCCTCGCGCCGCTAACGCGGTGCCTTCGGCTTCCACGTCGTGCCAACGGACCGTTCGCGGATCGGCCGTCCTGGCCGCCCCGAACTGCCTCACGCATCCATGCGTGAGGCTCCTGGCCCAACGTAAAAGCCTCAGCGCTGCGGATAGCCCTTTTGCCGCAGCAGACGCGCCAGAGCCTCTGGCAAATGTGCCCTTTTCAGAAACACGCACTGAAGCTTTAAAGCAGGCCGGGGGCACTTTTGGGCAGGCAATCCGCAGCGCTGAACGAAGCGAGGAAGCCAGGAGAGCCCGCAGGACGCGGGCGAAAGGTGGAGCCGGGACAAGGACGTCCCGTCTCCACCGGTCCGTCAGGCAGACGAGCGAAGTGAAGGTACCGCGCTAGCGGCGCGAGGACCGCCGGACCAAAAGTGCCACCGGCCTGCGCCCTCGTCGTTGGCTTAATTGACAAGCATTACGCCATGAATGGCGATCCTACGAGAACTGCAAATATGCCACGTGCGTCTGTAAGAACTCTTCCAAACCGTGACGGCCATCAGCGCCGCCAATGCCCGATTTACGCCAGCCCGCATGGAAGCCTTGCATCGCCTCGAAGTTCTCGCGGTTGATATAGGTTTCACCAAACTTTAACTTACGCAGGGCAACCATCGCGGTGTTGAGGTTTTGGGTGTAAATCGATGAGGTCAGACCATATTCACAGTCATTCGCCAGCGCTATGGCTTCATCAAGGGTTTTAAAGGTCATTACTGGCAGCACCGGACCAAAAATCTCCTGCTGCATGATCTCCATATCCTGACGCACGCCCGTGATAATGGTTGGTTCAAAATAGAAGCCTTTGCTGCCTGCACGCTTCCCGCCTAGCACTACTTTGCCGCCATCCGCGACCGCGTTCGCCACTTTCTGCTCAACGCGTTCCAGCGCGGCCGCAGTGATTAGCGGCCCCATATCGATATCGTTTTGCTCGGCCGGATTACCCAATTTCACCTGCTGCATGGCGGCAGTCAGCGCACTGATAAAGCGATCGTAGATGCCTTCCTGCACGTAAACGCGTTCAGCACAGTTACACACCTGTCCGGTGTTGATCACGCGAGAGCTAACAATCGCTTTAACCGCCAGATCGAGATCGGCATCATCCATGACGATGGCTGGCGCTTTTCCGCCCAGTTCAAGCGAGACTTTGGTAACGTTTTTCGCTGCAGCTTCCATGGTGGCGATACCGGCGTTGACGCTGCCGGTCAGACTGACTAAGCCGACTTTCGGGTTGCCTGCCAGCTCCTGACCAATCTCCGGGCCATAGCCGTAAACAAAGTTGATCACGCCTTTCGGCAGACCAATTTCATGGATGATGTGCGCAAAAATCGCCGCATTGTTAGGCGTCAGCTCACTTGGCTTGATAACAATGGTATTGCCGGTTACCAGCGCGGGCGCGGCTTTACGTGCAATCAGGAAGAAGGGGAAGTTCCACGGCAGAATGCCGGTGGTGACGCCAATCGCTTTCCTGAACACAAAGATGTTTTCGTTGGGACGATCGCTATTAACGATCTCGCCATCATAACGGCGTGCCCATTCGGCCATGTACTCAAGATAATCAGCTGTAAACAGTACTTCAGTTTGCGCCAGACCCTGAGTTTTTCCGCCTTCGGCGACGATAGTGGCGGTCAATTCTGGTTCACGCTGACGAATAGCGACGGCAATTTTGCGCAGCCAGTTGCCGCGTTCAACGGCGGGGAGCGCTTCCCAATCCGGCTGCGCCACTTCAGCAGCGTCGATGGCCTGCGCGGCGTCGTGTTTACTGCCTTCCGGCACGCGCGAAAGTAATGCCTCAGTTGCCGGGTTAATCACTTCTATCCACTTGTCGTTCTGATCGGCGACAAACGCGCCATTAATATAATGTTGATGGTGTGTTGTCATGTACAGGTTCTCCGCGATCGGTTTCGTTAAAGATTTGTGAATTGCAGAGTGAAACAGATCAGGGTGTAGCACCTTTTTGCTATTGCCAATGCAACTTGAGGGATGGCAAAGAAGGGAAGAACAGCACGACAGACGCAGCATTCCTGGCGAAATGCCGCGCTTTCAGCGGCTTAGAGACGATTCAACGTATGTTAAATACATGTCAGGAACCTGGCATCGCCGCGCCGCTGGCAATAAACCACGCCAAAAAACTGACGCCAGCAATGATGATGGCAATAGGGAAAAGCAGTCCGATTTTCATAGTCATCCCGAGAGTTAAGCGATCTGCACGATCGCGCGATGGGTTTTCATCATACTGAACAGCTGGAATTGCGTGGCGTCGTCGACCTGACGCAGATGCTCACCTTTCTGATAATGAATCGCATGAACGTGACCCAGCTGTCGCCACACCACAATCACCGAAGCCAGCAGGGCGCAATTCTCCTCGCTCTGCACGCAATCCAGCGTGGCGTAATGTGCTTCATCTAATCCATTAATAAAGACGTTCAGCGCCTGCGCCGGCACGATGGCCCGGATGTCATCCAGCATCACGCGGCTCACCGATTGTGACAGCAACAGTCGCAATCTTTTGGTATTCATCTCAATCCTTCGTCCTGATGATTTTCCCAACGTTATACGGATTAAACGCCTGCGGGGAAAGTCTGGTACGCGGCTTTGTGTGACTGCCATGTTAACTGTTGCAGTGGCAGTGAATCAAAAACTGTGCTGATCGGCACAGCACAATAGAAAAATATGTTGAAGAATAAGCCACTTATAAAAATCACCCCGTGACCTGCCTGCGAATGCGATTTTGTGATCCCTATGTTGACGACCCACCGAATTTTGCCAGCAACCTCCGCTTTCCGGCAGCCATCCAAAGGCTGACGAAAAGCTGCCCACCGTAGACTGCCGGTAATCGGGAAACCGCCGGTTTCCTGTTGGCCTCAACCTTACGAAGGAATAACAATGAACAGTGCCATCATTGCAGGTATTTTCTGGCATCTGGTGGGTGCCGCCAGTGCCGCCTGTTTTTATGCTCCATTTAAGCAGGTGAAAAAGTGGTCCTGGGAAACGATGTGGTCGGTAGGCGGCGTCATGTCGTGGCTGATTCTTCCCTGGGCAGTCAGTGCGGTATTACTGCCGAACTTCTGGGCGTATTACGGCAGCTTTAGTTTCTCTCAACTGATGCCGGTATTTCTGTTTGGCGCCATGTGGGGCATTGGTAACATCAACTACGGTTTGACCATGCGTTACCTCGGGATGTCGATGGGCATTGGTATTGCCATCGGTATCACCTTAGTGGTGGGAACCTTGATGACGCCGCTGCTGCAGGGCCGATTTGTCGAGCTATTCAGCTCACCAGGCGGACGTATGACGCTGCTCGGCGTGTTAGTTGCGCTGATCGGCGTAGGGATTGTATCGCGTGCCGGTCTGTTAAAAGAGCGGGCGCTGGGCATCAATGCCGAAGAGTTCAACCTGAAAAAAGGGCTGATTTTGGCCGTAATGTGCGGCATCTTTTCGGCCGGCATGTCGTTTGCGATGGATGCCGCTAAGCCGATGCATGAAGCCGCAGCCAATCTGGGCATCAATCCACTCTATGTCGCGTTGCCAAGCTATGTGGTGATCATGGGCGGTGGTGCGTTAATCAATCTGGCTTACTGCTTCATCCGTCTGGCGGTAAAAACCGATATTTCAGTACGCCGTGATTTCTCCGTCGCTAAACCAATGCTGCTGGCCAATATCGCGTTTGCTGTGCTGGGCGGCACCATGTGGTATCTGCAGTTCTTCTTCTACGCCTGGGGACACGCCAAAATTCCGGCACAGTATGACTTCATCAGCTGGATGCTGCATATGAGCCTCTACGTGCTGTGCGGTGGATTGGTTGGTCTGGTACTAAAAGAGTGGAAATCGGCGGGGCAACGTCCGGTTCGCGTTCTGTCACTGGGTTGTGTGGTGATTATCATTGCTGCCAACATTGTTGGATTAGGCATGGCAGCCTAATGTAAAGCCTGACGCCGCTACGGCACGTCAGGCCTTCACTTTCTCTGCTGAGAATTCACGCTGCGGCAGGAAACGCTGCCGCCAGGCGCTCGGCGTTAAACCGGTTTCCCGCGTAAACACCACCGAAAAGTAGTTACTGTCATCGAAGCCGCAACGCGCGGCCACTTCACTGATTAAGCAATCCTGCGTCCGCAGCAGATATTTCGCCTGACACAGCTGTAGTTGCCGCAGATAGTGTCCCACGGTCATACCGGTTTGCTGGCGAAACAGTTGCTTCAATGCGCGCTCGCTCAACTGATTCTGCTGACAGAACACTGCCAAATCGAATGGACGGCTGATGGCACCTTGCAATGCTGACATCAGCAGATCCAGTTGCTCACCCTCAGGTAATGCCCAGGGCCGATCGGCGGCATAACCGTGACGGCGCAGAATCAATGCTAATTGCAAAAACAGCGCCTCAGAGAGTTGAATCGATAGCGAATCACTTTTGCGGCTTTCGCGTTCCAGCTGGCTAATCACACCGCGCGCTAACGCCATCCCGCGGGTGGTCAAACGCCAGCAGCCCGGCGAATCTTCTTCTTGCGGCGGCAACAACTGGCTCCAGTCAAGGCTAAGACGAAAGCGATCGCGGCAGTAAAGAATGTTATCCAGCGCCAGATCGTTGACGCTGTCATAGCTGTGGCAGTCGTTATCGTGAATGTAAAAAACGTCGCCGCAGGTTACCAACCATGGACGATCGTTCAACACATGCAGGCCGTTACCGCGCCAGACGATAACGATTTCACTGAATTCATGACGGTGCGGAGGAAAGGAGGGCTGCGGCATGCGCTCGGCCACCGCAATCGGCAGATTGGAGGCCGGAAAATAGTCTTCCCGCGTTAAGATCAGCGACATGAGGAAACGCTCCAGTTATAGCATCTGCTGGCGCTCCGCTCTGGGCGCACAGCCAAATTCCCGCCGGAACAGCGTGGAGAAGTGATTGCTGTCACCAAATCCACACTGGTAGGCGATGTCTGTAATGCGCATATCGCTATGACGCAGTAAATGCCGCGCCTGTAACAGGCGAAGCCGATTAAGGTAACGCTGCGGTGTATTACCGGTTTGCTGCTTCATCTGGCGGTGCAGAGTGCGCAGCGACAATGAAAAACGATCGGCTAATGCATCCCACACAATCTCTTCACTGTAGTGCTCATTGAGCCAGTCGAGCAACCGATGTAAGCGTGCTTCCTGATCCTGTGATTGATCGTTGTGAGCCGCTTCGCGCAACAACACCAGCAGTTGCAGAAAAAGTTGCTCCTGACGTGCGTGACGTTCCAGCGACCACACATCTTGCTGCTTCATCTGCGTAACGATTTGCAGCGCCTGCGCCATCACCTTGTGATTAATGCGCCAGTGCGACGCGTAGTGATCCTCTTCTTCGCGCGGCAGGAGAGCCTGCAAACCCGAGAGAAAACGAAATGACGCCGGACTGCGATACAGCACGTTGGTCAGGCACAAATTTTCCGTTTGCTCATAAAGATGACGATCGTGATCGCGCACAAAGCATACGCATCCTGCGGATAAAGCTTGTGGCTGACCGTTAAACACATGAATGCCAGAACCGTGTTCCACCAACACGATTTCATGGAAATCATGATGGTGTTCCGGAAATGCCTGCTGCGGCACACGCGGCTCGATGGCGATGGCGTAATTCCCTTCAGGGAAGAAATCTGCGCTATGTAGAACGGTCATGATTCGCCTCTTAATTAACTCAACCGTTGCCGAGTCTACGCAGGCGCCCCGCACCTTACCTTGAATTTTCATCTTAGTGACGCAGGAAAATGGCTAATTTTTCAAGATCTCACCGGCGATTGACAGAAATGCGGCAAGGCTCACATCTCGCCACTTGTGTGGTTCTGTGAGCTTTCTCACGAACTTCTTTGTCAGCCTGCCAGTGACTATTACGCACTGGCAGTAAGGGGAAGGTGGCAAAAAGCGGAGATTTCTAATCTGTAGTCATCTCATTACAGGAAGAACACGCCATGAGTATGCGTAACATTGTTGCCATTGATTTAGGCGCATCCAGCGGGCGCGTGATGCTCGCACAATGGAGTTCAGCGAATCAGCAGATCAGCCTGCGCGAAGTGCGTCGCTTCACCAATCAGCGTGTGCGCCGTGCAGATTATGATTGTTGGGATTTGGATCGACTGGAGCAAGAGATTCGTTTAGGGCTGGCCCAGCTTGATGATGAAGGCATTGTGCCGGACAGCATTGGCATCGATACCTGGGGCGTTGATTTGGTGTTGCTGGATGCCAACGGTAAACGCGTCGGCGAGGCGGTAAGTTATCGCGATAAGCGTACAGAAGGGCACATGGCTCAGGCCATTAACGATCTCGGCAAAGGAGCAATCTATCAGCGCACCGGCATTCAATTCTTGCCGTTCAACACCCTTTATCAACTGCACGCACTGCATCAGCAGCAGCCAGATTGGCAGGAAAAAGTGCAGTATGCGCTGATGATTCCTGACTATCTGCACTATCGCCTTACCGGCCAGATGAACTGGGAATACACCAACGCCACCACCACACAACTGCTCAATATTCACAGCGGCGAATGGGACAGCGATTTGCTTGCGTGGGCTGGCGTGCCGGCTAAGTGGTTCGGCAAACCCACATCGCCAGGTAACACTGTCGGTAACTGGACCAGCGCCAGCGGCAACCACGTTCCGGTGATCGCGGTTGCGACTCACGATACGGCGAGCGCGGTTTTGGCCACCCCGTTAATGCAGGATGATGCCGCTTATCTCAGCTCGGGAACTTGGTCACTGATGGGGATTGAGAGCTTGCAGCCTTGTGTCAGCACGGCGGCGCTCAATGCCAACGTAACCAATGAAGGTGGAGCAGAAGGCTACCGCGTTCTGAAAAACATTATGGGTTTGTGGCTGCTGCAACGTGTCTGCACTGAGCTGCAAATTACCGATCTCTGTTCGCTGATCAAAGAAGCCGCAAAAGAGCCCGCCTGTCGTACGCTGGTTAACCCCAATCACAGCCGTTTTATCAATCCAGACAGCATGGTTCAGGAGATTCAAAACGCCTGCGCCGAACAGAACATGCCCGTACCGCAGACGCCGGCTGCGCTGGCTCGCACCATCTTCGACAGTCTGGCCTTACTCTATCGCCAGGTTATTGGCGAACTCGGCACACTGCGCGCGGCACCGCTGCGTCAACTGCATGTGGTGGGCGGCGGCAGTCAGAACCCGCTGTTAAATCAATTGTGTGCCGATGCCTGTCAGCTGCCGGTATTGGCGGGGCCGATTGAAGCCTCGACGCTCGGCAACGTCGGCTGCCAGCTCATTGCTTTGGGCGAACTGCGTGACGTCAGCGATTTACGCCGCTGCATTAGCCAAAACTTCCCGTTAGAAAAATTTGAACCGTTGAACAACAGCGCCTTCGCTGCCCATCAGGCACGCTTTGCAGCGCTCAGCCAACCTGCTAAGGAACTTGCATATGACTAAGCTGATTGAACAGGCCTTCGAACTGGCCAAACAACGTTACGCCGCCATCGGTGTGGATGTGGAACAGGTAATGGCGCAGCTGGATGGCATTCCGGTCTCGATGCACTGCTGGCAAGGTGATGACGTGCGCGGCTTCGAAAATCCGAACGGTGAACTGACCGGCGGTATTCAGGCTACCGGCAACTATCCGGGACGCGCCCGTAATGCTGATGAGCTGCGCTCTGATGTTGAAAAAGCGATGTCACTCATTCCGGGTGCTAAACGCCTCAACCTGCATGCGATTTATCTGGAGAGCGATAAGCCGGTCGACCGTGATGCGATTGAACCGAAACACTTCAGCAACTGGGTGGAATGGGCCAAAACGCACAAGCTGGGCCTCGATTTTAATCCAAGCTGTTTCTCCCATCCGCTGAGCGCCGATGGCTTTACCTTGTCACACGCCGACAAAGGGATTCGTCAGTTCTGGATCGATCACTGCAAGGCCAGCCGTCGTATCTCTGCACACTTTGGTGAGCAACTGGGTACCGCATCCGTTATGAATATCTGGGTGCCGGACGGAATGAAAGATCTCACCGTCGATCGTTTAGGACCGCGTCAACGCCTGGCGAGTGCGCTTGATGAAGTGATCAGTGAAAAACTCAATCCTGCGCACCACATTGATGCGGTAGAGAGCAAACTGTTTGGCATCGGCGCAGAGAGCTACACCGTGGGTTCCAATGAATTCTGCCTGGGTTATGCCAGCAGCCGCCAGACCGCGCTGACTCTGGACGCCGGCCACTTCCATCCAACCGAAGTGATTTCCGACAAAATTTCCACGGCCATGCTCTATGTGCCGCGCCTGCTGCTGCACGTAAGCCGTCCGGTGCGCTGGGACAGCGATCACGTGGTGATTCTCGACGATGAAACCCAGGCCATCGCTACCGAGATCGCGCGCCACAAATTGTTCGACAAGGTGCACATCGGTCTCGACTTCTTCGATGCGTCGATCAACCGCATCGCGGCGTGGGTAATTGGGACACGCAATGCCAAAAAAGCGCTGCTGCGTGCTCTGCTGGAACCTACCGACCAGTTACGCAAGCTGGAGAACGAAGGGGATTACACCGGCCGCCTGGCGATGCTGGAAGAACAAAAATCGTTGCCGTGGCAAGCGGTGTGGGAAGCCTGGTGTCTGCGCCACGATGTCCCTGCTGATGCCAGCTGGCTGAGCGAAGTCCGTCATTATGAACAACAAACACTGCGTCAACGTTAAGGTACACACCATGCAAAATATCCTCTCTTCCGCTTTTGTTCAGGGAATGGTTAAAGCGACCAGCGACATGTGGTTGAAAGGCTGGGATGAGCGTAATGGCGGCAACGTCAGCTTACGTTTACTGCCGGAAGAAGTTAATGATTTCGCCGGTGATTTCTATGCCGAGCCGCGCTGTATTGAGCTGACCAAACCTGCTCCAGCGCTGGCCAATGATTGGTTCCTGGTCACCGGGTCGGGGAAGTTTTTCCGTAACGTTCAGCTCGACCCGGCCGACTGTCTGGCGCTGCTGCAGGTGGATGACAAAGGCTTGTCATACAAAATCCATTGGGGTTTGAGTAACGGTGGCCTGCCAACATCAGAGTTGGCAGCTCACTTCCAGTCGCACAGCGTGCGCAAGCAGGTCTCAAACGACATTGATCGCGTCATCATGCATTGCCACGCCACCAACTTTATGGCGCTGAGCTATGTGGTCGATCTGGATTCCGCACGATTCACACGCCTGTTGTGGGAAGGCAGCACCGAATGTCTGGTGGTGTTCCCGGATGGCGTAGGTATTCTGCCGTGGATGGTGCCCGGCACCGATGGAATTGGTCAGGCAACGGCAGACGCAATGGCAAATCACAGCATTGTGATGTGGCCGTTCCATGGCATCTTTGGCGCGGGTCCAAACCTCGACGAGACTTTCGGCCTGATCGATACGGCGGAGAAATCCTCCGAAGTGGTGGTAAAAGCGCTGTCAATGGGCGGCATTCGTCAAAGCATCACCACTGAGCAGCTGATCGCGCTGGGTGAACGCTTCAACGTTAAGCCGTGGCAAGCCGCGCTGCAGGCGGAGCGCAGCGATGTTGCGTAAAGCCTTTGTGATGCAGGTGCATGCACACTGCCACGATGAGTATCTGCGCCGTCATACGCCAATTTGGCCGGAGCTGGCTGAGACGCTAAAAGCGCATGGCGCGCACAATTACGCTATCTGGCTGGATGCTGAACGCAATCTGCTGTTTGCCAGCGTGGAAATTGAGTCTGAAGCGCGCTGGGAAGCAGTGGCAAAAACGGAAGTGTGTCAGCGCTGGTGGGCATCGATGAAGGATTTAATGCCATCGAATCCGGATAACAGTCCGGTGAGTGCAGCGTTGAAACCGATGTTTTTCCTGCCTTAACGCTCGCTCACCTCAGTATTTGTACGGAGGCAATAATTTTAGGCCGACACGGAAGTCGGCCTGAATTTTATTTGGTGCTCAATTCACAATATCCCGCCAGAGCGG
The DNA here is from genome assembly GCF_054903455.1 of Pantoea sp. y20. Classification (NCBI taxonomy): domain Bacteria; kingdom Pseudomonadati; phylum Pseudomonadota; class Gammaproteobacteria; order Enterobacterales; family Erwiniaceae; genus Pantoea; species Pantoea sp. y20. Next base: position 2,142,049 of record NZ_CM142816.1, on the reverse strand, counting down.
GCCAGATTGCCATCTGCGTATCCACGATCTGGTCAAGGTCCTCACGATTAGCGCCTTCACGCGCACGCACCGACATTCCCTGCAGTAAACACGCCAGGTAGCGGGCTAACCTTGCACTATTGGCACATTGCGGTAACTCGCCGCGCTGCTGCCGGGTATCAAGAAATGCTTTTAACGCTGATTCCTGCGCGTGATGCTGTTGAGCCAGCATTTGCGCCACTTCTTCTGAGCCGGAAGAGAGCGCGCTCGAGGTACAAATGAAGAAACAACCAGCAGGCTTATCACATGCGGTGAAGCATGCGGCGGTTGCGCGAAAATAGGCTTCAATGGCCGTTTTCACGTCTAATGCATCGTCATTTAGCACGGCGTTGCGTTGTGCGCTGAACGTTTCAATGTATCGCTGCATCGCCGCACGGAATAACCCTTCTTTATTTTCAAACTCAGCATAAAGGGTTGGGGCCTTAGCGCCGGTAGCGTTAACCAAATCGGACAGCGAAGTGCCTTCATAGCCATGCGCCCAGAACAACATCAATGCCTTATCCAGGGCATCGTTGCGATCAAACACTTTCGGACGGCCGCGCGTTTTCCTGTTCACCACATCGATAACTTCTGTCATTGGGCACCTCAAAGCGTAGAAACACCCCATTAAATTACCGATCATTAAATAAATATGCAAGCGCAGCCCGGAATGAGTCTATTCGTCTTTGCCCGTTTGTGCTTTTTGCTTGCGAAAGCACCCAAATGGATAAGTCAAAAAGGGCTGGGAAGCCCATAATCACGCCACTTCCGATTAAAATAATGATCGTTAATAAAATGATTGACGCGCGGGTCCATTCGGCGGTAGCATTTAATTAACGGTTGTTAACTTAATCGCGACCGACCCCAATTCACCCGTTTAAGAGAGCAAAATTATGAAAAGCATCAAACTGACTTTGGCCGCTGTAGCATTGTCTTCAATCGCGTTTGGTAGCATGGCTGCAGACTTAGTAAACGAAGCGCCGTTGAATCAACAACAGATTGGTGTGGTTAGCGCATCAGGTAGCACTAACCTGACATCGCTGGAGAATCAGCTAGCGGAAAAGGCCAGTGCTGCCGGAGCAAAGTCATTCCGCATCACTTCGACCTCTGGCAACAACAAGCTAAATGGCACAGCAGTAATTTATAACTAAGAGAATTGAGCGGAGGGCAATGAAGCATTCCGCAGGAAGTGAATAAAAGGCTTCGGAAGATAACCTTCTGAAGCCTTTTTTCTTATCCGTTAGAACGCAGCTGTGGATAGCGGCGGAAGATAGCGATACACCAGAACAGTGCGGCAAGGCCAATAATGCCGCCGACGTTACCGACATCCGACATTTGCATATGCAAACTGACCTGATTACCCAGTAGCGCACCCGCGCCGATACCGATGTTGTAGATACCCGAGAACAGCGACATCGCGACGTCGGTGGCATCCGGTGCCAGCGCCAAAACGCGCACCTGCATCGCCAGACCAATCATCATCATTGCCATGCCCCAAACGATGCACAGCACGGTGATTGCAGCGGGACGTACAGCAGCAAACACCAGCAAGCCCATGCTTAGCGTGATCATCGCAATCGCGGCGATCAGCATCGCAGAAGGGAATCTATTGCCCAGCGTACTAAACAGCACGCTGCCGAGAATGCCCGCTGATCCAAATAGCAGTAACAGCAGCGTGGTGAAATTATCATCGGCATTAGCCACCACCTGCATAAACGGTTCGATGTAGCTGTAAGCGGTGTAATGCGCCGTCACCACCACGGTAACCAGAACGTACATTGCCACCAGCGCCGGACGGCGGAATAGCATCGGAACGCTGCTCAGTGAACCCGTGTGCTCGCTCGGCAGACGCGGCAGTATGCGCATCAGCAAAATCAGCAATACCAAAGCAGACAAGCCGATCATGCCAAAAGTAGTGCGCCAGCCAAGATATTGACCGACGATACGCCCAATCGGCACGCCCAGCACCATCGCCAGCGCGGTACCGGTTGCCAGCATACTCAACGCCTGAGTTTTCTTGCCTGCAGGCGCCACGCGAATGGCCAGCGAAGCGGTAATTGACCAGAACACGGCGTGCGCTAAGGCAATACCGATGCGCGAGATAACCAGTGAGGTGAAATCCCATGCCAAAGACGAGAGCACATGGCTGGCAACAAACACAATGAACAACACCGCCAACAGCAGGCGACGCTCAATATTGCGCGTTAACAGCATCAACGGCAGTGACAATAGCGCGACAACCCACGCGTAGATGGTCAGCATAATGCCAACATCGGCAGTCTTCATGTCATAGCTGGCGGCGATATCCGACAGCAGACCGACAGGCACGAATTCTGTGGTGTTAAAGACAAAAGCAGCAATAGCCAGCAGTACAACGCGTAGCCAGGCCGTTTTACGGGAAACAGTAGTAGATTGCATGGAGTTCAAATCTGTCAGACGGCAAATGAAAGGGCAAAAAGCACCCCAGAAAGTGACCGGAGTCACAAATTGCCGCTATTGTGGAGCATTAATGAGCGGAGGGAAACCGTTTGTCGGGCTTTTATTACTGAATATTTTTTATCAAGAGTGGCGTAATTAATAGCCTGAGGTTTTTACGCTTTCTGTCATCAATACGAGAGCGAGCAAGATTAACAACGGGGGAGAAAGAGGCAACTGGACCTGACGCCACCTTGAGCGCCTTAAGGTCCAGTTATTATTACACTTAAATTTATAATTATTATGAAACGCCGCAGTGCTGCTTAACAAAAGAGTTAGGTCTGCTGACCACTCTCACATCATGATTATCAGAGTCGCACCATATGTTTTAGTGCCACACTATTCTGAGTCGTCATGTTTTTTTTTAACCCCACCGGACAGCAGTGCTCGCAGCCCAGCGCGCTGGCATAAAATTTACGCGCTTGCTGAATGGCGGCATTTGGCGTGTAGAAAGTCCCAAGGAAACGGCGTGCCTCATCGGCGGGTAGGTACGGGCATCCCGTTGCGTGTACTACATGGTTGTCGTTATAGCCGGCATGCTTATCGACGTAATAATAGAGTCCCATCTATCGTCCTCATTGCTGTGAAATAATAAAAGTCTAACTATTGTTGGAATGGAATGAATTATAGCGACGAATGGCCGTTTTGTTTTATCTGGGACTGTGAGATCACCGGATGGCGTGGACCTGATAAGAGAACGGGGCGTATTAGCCCCGTTTAACAGATGAAAGGTATTACAGTTTCCGGCACTGCAATCGCCAGCCGACCAGCAAAGCCATTAATAATAGCAAGCTAATGAATGCCGTAACGCCCATCCAGCCATAGCTGTGCCAGAACACGCCGCCCAATGTACCCGCCACGCTGGATCCAACGTAATAGCTAAACAGATAGAGTGACGATGCCTGGCCTTTAGCCCGACGCGCACGCGGGCCAATCCAGCCGCTGGCAACAGAATGCGCCGCAAAGAATCCGGCGGTGAACAACATCATGCCGGGTAAAATCAGCCACAGTGAGTTAAACGCCGTCAGCAGCAATCCCGTCAGCATAATCGCAGTTGCGCCAATCATCACCGGACCGCGTCCAAAGCGGCTGGTCATCGCGCCGGCTTTCGGTGAACTCCAGGATCCGGTCAGATAGACCACCGACAGCAATCCCACCACCGCCTGGCTCAGCGACCAGGGCGCACTCAGCAGGCGATAGCCGATGTAGTTGAACAGCGTGACGAACGCGCCCATCAGCAGGAAGCCCTCAGCGAACAGCAGCGGTAATCCTTTATCGCGCCAGTGCAAACGGAAGTTGATCAGCAAACTACGCGGACGTAGCGAAGCTGGACGGAAATGACGCGACGCAGGCAGGATTTTCCAAAACATCAGCGCGCCCGCCAACGCGAAACAGCCAATCACGCCCACCGCAACGCGCCACGAGAAGAAATCAGTCAATACGCCCGTCAACAGGCGTCCGCTCATGCCGCCAATCGAGTTACCGCTGATGTACAGCCCCATGGAAAAGGCGATAACGCGTGGATGAATCTCTTCACTCAGATAGGTCATGCCAACCGCCGCAACCCCGCTCAGCGATAAGCCAATCAGCGCGCGCATCAGCAAAATCCCCTGCCAACTGCTCATGGTGGCGGAAATCAAGGTACAGATAGCCGCGAGCAACAGCGCGGTAACCATCACCGATTTACGCCCAATCGCATCCGACAGCGGCCCGGTAAACAGCAATCCCAATGCCATTAAGCCGGTCGATAGCGAGAGAGAAATACTGCTTTGCGCTGGAGAAACACCAAACTGTTGCGATAACACCGGCAAAATGGGCTGCACGCAATACAGCAGGGCGAAAGTGGCAAGACCGGCAGAGAACAGCGCCAGCGTCACGCGCATAAACTGCGGCGATCCGCGTTCAATCCATTCTGAAGGGGCTGCAGCTGGAGCAGGCTTTACGGACAACTCGTCTTCATCGAGTATCACCCCCTGAGAAGAGCGACTCACGGAACATCCTCGTTTGAACAATCATGCCGTTACTGTAGGAAAGGGCGAATAGGTTGTACAATATATTAATAATCTCAAATGAGACGTTTAAAGTATGAATGTTGAGTTGCGTCATTTACGCTATTTCGTTGCCGTCGCGGAGGAACTGCATTTTGGCCGCGCCGCGCAGCGCCTGAATATTTCGCAACCGCCGCTGAGTCAGCAGATCCAGCAACTGGAGCAGGAAATTGGCGCCCAGCTGTTTACCCGCACCAATCGCAGCGTACAGATCACGCCCGCCGGCGCGCTGTTTTTGCAGGATGCGCGTGCCATTTTGTTACAGGTGGAGCAGGCCACCCGCCGCGCCGCACGCGTGCATAGCGGGCAGGAGGGCGAGTTGCGCATCGGCTTTACCTCCTCAGCGCCGTTTACCGGTCTGGTTTCTGACGCGCTGTACCAATTCCGTCAGCGTTGGCCAGAAGTGCACATTCAGATGCAGGAGAACAATACGCGGCAGCAGCTTGCGCCACTTCATGACGATCGGCTCGACCTCGGTGTGATGCGCAATACGCCGCTGCCCAGCGATCTGCAGCACCGCGTGTTACTGCGTGAGCCGCTATGCGCGGTAGTGCATTGGGCGCATCCGCTGGCCGATGCAGAGTCGATTTCCATTCAGGCATTAGCCAACGAGCCGTTTGTATTTTTCGATCCGCAAGGCGGCACTGCGTTGTACGGTGAAATCCTGGCGCTGCTGCATCGCTATCAAATCAAACCTTTTATTACGCAGGAGGTGGGCGAGGCGATGACCATCCTTGGTCTGGTGGCGACCGGACTCGGCGTGTCGATTCTGCCGGCGTCATTCAGCCGTGCACGTCTGGCCGATGTGGTGTGGATCCCGTTGCAGGAGAGCGACGCGATTTCTGAAGTTTGGCTGGTCTGGTCAGCGACGCGAGAACCAACGGCGCAAATGAGCAATATGATGTCGCTGATGCTGCAAAATGCAGAGAATTGAGTCCGCAGTTGAATGAGGGCCCAAACTTTATGTGCGATAAATCACATTTCTAATCAAATATTTGACGCTGCAGGGCAATCTGCATCACCATAGCTGCTGTTTATTTAGAAGCGCGAAAATAATGGGAGCAGGGCGTGAATCTGTACAGTCAACCTGGTCATATTGATCAGATAAAACAGACCAACGCTGGTGTGGTTTACCGACTGATTGACCTTTACGGCCCGATTTCGCGTATTGAGCTTTCTAAACGTGCCCAGTTAGCCCCCGCCAGCATTACCAAAATCGTGCGTGAAATGCTCGATGCCCATCTGGTTCAGGAAACTGAATTTCAGGAGCCAGGCAGTCGCGGTCGTCCCGCGATTGGTTTGATCCTCGATACGCTCGCCTGGCACTATCTCGCCGTTCGCATTCAGCCCGGATTTATTACGCTGACGCTGCGCGATCTCAGCAGCCGCGCGCTGCAGGAAGATCGCCTGCCGCTGCACGCCAGCGCCGACAAACCACTGCTGCAAACCTTGCACGAGACAGTGAATGACTTCTTTATTCGCCACCAAAGCAAGCTGGAGCGTTTGACCGCCATCGCCATTACCTTGCCAGGATTGATCAACGCCGCTTCTGGCGTGGTCCATCGTATGCCGGGTTATGACGTGCAGGATATGCCGCTGGGAGAAACGCTGGCGCAGCGCACCGGTCTGCCGGTGTTCGTGCAGCATGATATTTCCGCCTGGACGTTAGCCGAAGCGCTGTTTGGCGCATCCAGTGGCGCGCAACATGTGATTCAGATTGTGATTGATGAAACCGTCGGCGCGGGCGTGATCAGCGGCGGACAACTGCTGCACAAAAATGGTCGTACGCTGGTGGAAATTGGTCATACGCAAATCGATCCTTACGGCCAGCAGTGTTATTGCGGCAATAATGGCTGTCTGGAAACCGTCGCCAGCATCGGAAGCCTGCTTAATCTCACCGCCCAGCGTTTGCCGTCGCAGCCGGACAGTGTATTGCATCAGACGCCGTTGACGATTGAGAGCTTATGCGCAGCCGCGCAGCAGGGCGATCGCCTGGCGCGTGATGTGATTGCGGGCGTCGGACATCATATTGGCCGCATGCTGGCGATGATGGTAAACATCTTTAATCCTCAACAAATCCTTATCGGTTCGCCGCTGAATCAGGCCGCCGATGTGCTGTTCCCTGCGGTGAGCAGTACCATTCGACAACAAGCCTTGCCCGCATACAGCAGTAAAATCCAGCTCACACCAACGTCTTTCAGCGATCCCGGCACCTTTGGCGGCGCCGCACTGATAAAAGACGCGCTCTATAGCGGCCATTTATTGGTAAAACTGTTGCAGGGATAATTACAGCTCACCTTAAGTTTGTCCTAACGCAATCTGCCCGCGAAAACATTTCCTTAAACTGCCTCCTTCGCACGTTACACATCGCTTTAATGAAGGAGGAGAATGGTGAAAACGCTTTTTGTCACCGGTACCGACACCGCGGTGGGTAAAACCGTGGTATCACGCGCATTATTGCAGTGCTTTGCCAAGACGAATCTGTGCGCCGCAGGCTTCAAACCTGTCGCCAAAAGCGCGCAACTCACATCTGAAGGCTTACGTAATAAAGATGCCCTGTTATTACAGCAGGCTTCAGGTCTCGCTCTCGATTATTCCGCCGTCAATCCTATCGCCTTACAAGAGGATGAAATCAGCACCAGCGCGTCGCAGCGTATAGATTATCCGTTGCTCAGCCGCAGTCTAAACGATTTGCAGCAGCGCGCCGCGCGCGTGGTGGTAGAAGGCACCGGCGGCTGGCGCAGTTTAATGAACGACTTACAGCCTTTGTCCCACTGGGTGCGGCAGGAACATTTACCCGTTGTGTTGGTAGTCGGCATTAAAGAAGGTTGCATCAGCCACGCTTTACTGACCGCCGATGCGATTGCGCAGGATGGATTGCGACTCGTGGGTTGGGTAGCCAACCGTATTAATCCCGGTCTGGCGCATTACGCTGAAATTATTGATGTTTTGAGCAACAAGTTAGGTGCACCTTTATTAGGCGAGTTGCCTTATCTGCCGCGCGCAGAACAACGGGAACTGAGTGGTTATCTGGATATTTCACTGCTCGATGACAATATTACGCACGACAACAGTGCAAAGCCTGCGGCCTGATGAAACAAAAAGCCGCAAATGATCAATGGCTGAATCTAAGATTTCAGATTCAGCCCTCCTCTTTACTGAATTAATTGCCATAATATTCAATATCTTACTTGCAAATTTTAATAAACCCCTTGTTCTGGCGTGATTCATGCATCAGCAGCTCTGATGAATATCTTGCCGGAGCACCTGTATGTCGCAATCAGATGAGAAAGGTTTGTTGTATGGGCTGAATGACCGCATCGGTCCATTGCCTGCATTTTGTGCCGCACTACAACATGTGCTGGCCAGCGTAGTGGGCATCATTACGCCGCCGCTGATTATTGGTTCCGTGTTGGGATTACAGGCATGGATCCCTTACCTGATCAGCATGTCGCTGCTCGTTTCCGGTCTCGGTACTTTCTTGCAGGCGCGCCGCTTTATGGGCATTGGCGCAGGCATGATCTGCCTGCAGGGCACCAGCTTTGCCTTTCTCGGGGTGATTCTGTCGGGCGGATTGATGGTCAAAGCGCGCGGCGGATCGCCAGAAGAGATCATGGCGATGATCTTTGGCTGCAACTTAGTAGCGGCGATGATTCCGATGTTGATCAGCCGCTGCATCGCGCCATTACGCAAAGTGTTGACGCCGGTGGTTACCGGCACCGTTATTACCTTAATTGGTATCAGCCTGATCAAAGTCAGCATCACCGATTGGGCTGGCGGCCATAACGCCAGCGATTTTGGCGCGCCCGGCAATCTGGCGCTCGGTGCCTTGACGCTGCTGGTAATTATCGTACTTAACCGTTCGCAAAATCGCTGGACGCGGCTGGTTGCGGTGGTGGCCGGCATTGCTGCGGGCTGTATCGCCGCAGCGTTAACCGGCCATCTCACCCTTAAGCCAATGGGTGATACGCCGTGGCTGGTAATGCCGGCGCTGTTCCGTTTTGGTTTTGCCTTTGACTGGACCATCTTCATTCCCATCGCGCTGGTATCGGTGATAGCCGTGATTGAAGCGGTGGGCGACCTCACGGCGAACTGCATGTTGTCGCAGCAGCCGATTGAAGGCGAAGCGTTTGAGCGCCGCATGCAGGGCGGTATTTTCGCCGATGGCATCAGCTGCTTGCTTGCCGCCCTGTTCTCTGCCTTTCCCAACACCACTTTTGCGCAAAATAATGGCGTCATCCAAATGACCGGCGTTGCCAGCCGTTATGTTGGCATGGTGATCGGCGTAATGCTGGTGCTGCTCGGTATGTTCCCGGCGATTGGCTATATGCTGCAGCAGATTCCACCGCCGGTGCTGGGCGGCGCGACCATTGTGATGTTTGGTAGCGTGGTGGCGGCCGGCATCCGCGTGATGACGCAAACGCCGCTTGGCCGCCGCGAGATGCTGATTGTTGCCGTGTCGTTTGGTATCGGTTTGGGTGTCGAAGCGGTGCCTGAGGTGCTGAAACAGTTCCCGACGCTGATTAGCAACCTGTTTGGTCACGCAGTGACTACCGGCGGGATGCTGGCGATTATTTTGAATGTCGTGCTGCCTTCAGAGCGCAGCGAAGCAGTGGCGGCAAAAACGGCTGAGGAGTCGCGTTAACAAAGCGCACGGAGTCAAATAGCCGAGGGGCATATGGCAGAGGAGTAAAGCATCCCGCGCCAGGGAAGGCGCGGGCTGAGCCTCAGGGATGATTTATGGCGACTTTACGATCTGCCATATGCCCCTCGGCGACTGCTTAGGGTTTTACGGATTCAACCGACGGCGCGTACGTCCAGAACTGAGATAATCGGCAATGTAATCCTGCGATATCTCGCCGCTATAACGACCTTCCTCATCGACGATCGGCATCCACACCGTGTTGTGCTCATACAGCTTCGACAGCACCACGCGCAGGTTTTCTTCCGCTTTGCCCGTCACTTTAAAGGTATGCAGCATCTCTTCGCAGCGGCCAGTGGCGCCGCGCGCTTCACGACGCTTCACAAATCCCAGCGGCTTGCCATCTTCATCAACCACCGTCACCGAACGCATATCGTTATCGTCCATGGTGGCGAAGGCCTCCTGCAGTGGCGTATTACGCTGCACGGTGATGGTGGGCTGCTGATCGGTGACATCGCCGGCCTGCACCAGCAACAAACGTTTCAGCGTACGGTCCTGACCGACAAAGGAGCCAACAAAGTCGTTCGCCGGTTTGGCTAACAGCTCATCCGGGCTGGCGCACTGCACAATTTTCCCCTGACCAAACACCGCAATGCGGTCGCCGAGTTTCAGCGCTTCATCAATATCATGGCTAACCAGCATCACGGTCTTCTTTAACTGGCGCTGCATCTCAAGGAATTCGTTCTGAATCACTTCACGGTTGATTGGGTCGACCGCGCCGAAAGGTTCATCCATCAGCAATACCGGTGGATCCGCAGCCAGCGCGCGAATCACGCCAATACGCTGCTGCTGACCGCCGGACATTTCGCGCGGATAGCGATGCAGGAACTTGGTCGGATCGAGCGCCACCATGCTCATCAATTCCGTGGCGCGTTCGCGGCAGCGCTTCTTATCCCAACCCAACATGCGCGGCACCACGGTAATGTTCTCCTCGATGGTCATATTCGGGAACAGACCAATCTGCTGGATGACATAGCCAATATTGCGGCGCAGGGTGACGGTATCTTGTCCGCTGGTGTCTTCACCGTTGATCAAAATCCTGCCGCTTGAGGAGGGAATCAAACGGTTAATCATCTTCAGGGTGGTGGTTTTGCCACAACCCGATGGGCCGAGCAGCACGCACATTTCCCCGGCAGGCACTTCAAGGCTGACGTTATCCACGGCATTAAGTGATGTGCCGTTCTTTTGCGTAAAGGTTTTCGTCAGGTTTTCCAGTTTTATCATTATCGAATCCCCTTAGGAGTCAGCGCCGACTGCAAACGGTGCAGCAGCCAATCAAGCACAATCGCGAGCAAACAAATCATTAAGGCACCGGCAATCAACATGCGCACATCGCTGCCGCTGATCCCGTCGAGCAGTTGCAGGCCCAAACCGCCCGCACCAATTACGGCGGCAATCGCCATCACGCCAACATTCATCACCACCGCTGTACGAATACCGCCAAAAATCACCGGTAGCGCCATCGGAATTTCTACCCAGCGCAGACGCTGCCAGAAGGTCATGCCAATCCCGCGACCGGCTTCACGCAGTCCGGGAGACAAATTCTCCAGCGCGGTGTGGGTGTTACGCACAATCGGCAGCAGCGAGTAAAGGAACACGGCGGTAATAGCGGGAAGGGCGCCAATGCCCTGACCGATCATAGAAAACAATGGAATCATCAAACCAAACAACGCGATGGTGGGAATGGTTAACACAATGGTGGCGATGCCGAGCACGGGCGTGGCCAGCCACTTAAAGCGCACAATCAAAATGCCCAGCGGTACGCCAACGATAATGGCGAAACCGACCGCAACCAGCACCAGCCACGTGTGTTGCCAGGTGAGCGTCATCAAGGTGTGCCAGTTATTCATGATGTAATGCAAGGTATCCACAGCGCCTCCTTACAGCATGTTCTTGGATTGAAGGAAATCACGCGCCACCTGTTGCGGCGACTGATGATCAATATCTACACGCTTATTCATCTCGGTGATCGCTTCGTCATTAATTAACGCGGAGAGCTGATTAAGCGCCGTATCCAAACCCGGATGGCTCTCGAGCACATCCTGACGCACGACAGGCGTGACGTTGTAACTTGGGAAGAAGTGCTTATCATCTTCTAACACTTTGAGTTCGAACCCTTTCACGCGGCCATCGGTGGTGTAGATCAAACCGGCATCAACAAAGCCATCGCGAATCGCGTTGTAAACCAAGCCGGGATCCATCTGGCGAATCTGCGGACGATCGAGCGGCATGTTGTAGGCTTTCTGCAGTGGCTTAAGACCATCGGAGCGGCCCGAGAATTCCAGATCCAAACCCAGTTTCCAGTTATGATCCGGATCGTTCTTGCGTACCTCTTCCAGCTTCGCCACCAGTTGCGACATGGTGTTGATGCCTTCTTTCTCCGCGCGATCGCGTTGCATGGCAAACGCATAGGTATTGTTCATCGGTGCAGGATTAAGCCAGACCAGACCCAATTTCGCATCCAGCTGTTTCACCGTTTTATACGCGTTTTCCGTCGACATTGGCTTATTGATGTGGTTAAAGATGATTAGCGAAGTACCGGTGTATTCCCATGTCATATCAATCTGTTTATTAATCATCGCGTTACGACCAATAGTGGTGGCGATATTGGTCTTGGGGATCACCTGAAAACCTTTCTTCTGCAGCCAAATCACCGTCATCGCGGAGAGGATGTGCTGCTCCGTAAAGCTCTTAGTTGCCATGGTAATCGGTGTTGCAGCCGCAGCGCTTTGGCTGATTGCCAGCGTCGCGGTGAGTGCCAGCGCAGTACGTCTAACCCAGCGCGCCAGCTTATTGGCAGTGGCCATCACAAAACTCCTTGTGTTAAGCCGCAGAGTGCGGGCTGAGATAACGTCCCAATGCTGCGAGCAGCATGTCGAGCACCAGCGCAACCAGCGCGGTGGCCACAGCGCCGAGGATCAGCGTAGGGAAGTCGTTGAGGTAGATGCCGGGGAAAATCAGCTCACCAAAACTGCTGGCACCGATCAGGAACGCCAATGGCGCGGTACCGACGTTAATCGCCGTGGCGATGCGCACGCCTGCCAGAATCACCGGCAGCGCATTAGGGATTTCCACCTGACGCAAACGCTGAAACTTGGTCATACCTATACCGTTGGCGGCTTCGATTAGCGACGGCGGTACCGCGCTTAAACCGGCAAAAGTATTACGCACAATCGGCAGCAGCGAGGCGAGGAACAGGGCAATCAGCGCGGGACGATCGCCGATACCGACAATCACCATCGCGAGCGCCAATACCGCCAGCGGAGGCAGCGTGTTACCCACGTTGAAGATTTGCATCACGTACTCTGCCCAGCGACGAGCAAATGGACGGCTAAGCAGGATGCCGCTGGGAATGCCCACCAGTAACGCAAAGAACATTGACCAAAACACTAAAAACAGATGCTGCTGCCCGAGATAAACCAAATCTTCCCGCCGGTCGCGCAGCGTATTCAGCCCCAGCCCCCAAACCAGCAGGGCAATCACCGCAACAATCGCGAGCAGAGCCAGCCCAGCGCGGCGGGCGAGCGATGCATTTTGCATAGCCAGTGTCTCCCTGATTCAAGAAATCGTTCGATAGGTAATGTCATTCCCAGGATGACGGCGCAGTGTTAAAACGCACACATACGAAAATCCTTCACCCCGTTAAATTGCAGTTAAAATGACTGTTATCAGATGCTTTTTCAGTGAATATCTGGAAAGCACCGCTTAGACCTATAGCAATGCTTGTCGATAAGCGCTAGTTTTTGCGGCAAAATCAGACAGATAGAAATAATAAAAAACGCCATCTAACCCGCGTGGAATAAGGCATCATCCGACAATAAAAAATTTTCATCGAAATAAGTGACGTCGTAACAGATGGGGCGCACGCAGAGGAAACTGGTCTGGTGAATTTTCAGCTAGCCTTGTTAGAAATTAAGGAGACGTATGACTGAAACTGCAGAATTGAACACGGAACATCGCCACTGGATTCTTATCGGCTGCATGCTCGCTATGTTTATGGCGGCGATTGAAGTCACCATCGTAGCCACCGCCATGCCGACCATTATTGCCGATCTTGGCGGCTTTTCGCAGTTTGGCTGGGTATTTTCCATCTATCTACTGACGCAAGCCGTTAGCGTGCCGCTGTATGGCCGACTGGCAGATATGTGGGGCCGCAAACGGCTGTTGTTTATCGGTGTTTCGCTCTTTTTACTGGGATCGATTCTGTGCGGATTTGCCCACAGCATGGCGTGGCTGATCCTGTTTCGCGCTTTTCAGGGGTTAGGTGCCGGGGCGATAATGCCGCTAACGTCCACCATTGTGGCGGACGTCTATTCGCCGCGCGAACGCGCCAACGTCCAGGGCTGGCTCTCCAGCGTCTGGGGCGTGGCGGCAATCATTGGTCCGCTGAGCGGCGCGTGGCTGGTGCAGCACTTTAGCTGGTCGGTGATTTTCTGGGTCAACGTGCCGATTGGCGCCATCGCCATGCTGCTGCTGGCGCGTTTTCTTCCATCGCGCGAACAAAATCAGGCCACCACGCTCAATCTCACCGGCAGCTGCTGGCTGATGATCTGCGTAACGGCGTTGCTGGTCGCGCTGCTGCAGGCAGAAGTGCTCGGTTTCTGGCTGGTGCCGTTCCTGCTGCTGGCGGTCATTGCTGCCTGGCGTTTAAAACAGCATGAACAGCGTGCTGATGCGCCGCTGTTCCCGCTGGAAATCTGGCGCAGCCGGCTTATCGTCGCTGGCAACATTGGCAACCTGATCATCGGTGCCAGCATGATGGGCATCAGCGCCTTTCTACCAACCTGGATTCAGGGCATCACCGGCGGCACGCCGCTGCAGGCCGGCAGCGCACTGGCGATGATGTCGATTGGCTGGCCGCTGGCCAGTACATTGAGCGGTAGGTTGATGCTTATCACCTCCTATCGCTTCACCGCGCAGTTGGGCGCGCTGCTGCTGATTGCGGGCAGCGCATTACTGCTGCTACTGCGCAGCGACAGCTCAATCGTGCAGGCCGGATTCACCGCCTTTGTGATTGGCACCGGCATGGGCATGACCAGCACCACGTTTCTGGTATCGGTACAGAACCATGCGCATTACGATATTCGCGGCATTTGCACCGCCTCAATCATGTTCAGCCGCATGATCGGGTCGGCGATTGGTACCGCGTTATTGGGCGCGGTGCTGAACCTCAATTTGTCGCTGCGTCTGCCGCAGGCCGACGATCCGATGCAGAAAATCATGTCGCCTGAAAGCCGTCAGGCGCTGTCGGAGGCGACATTGCATGACTGGACCGGACAAATCGCCAGTTCTTTACATTGGGTGTTTGTAGTGTCGTTGCTGATTGCGCTGCTAACGTTGTGGGTGGCGTGGATAATGCCGCGGCAAAGGCCGGAAGTGGAGTAAAAGCAGGGCGGCCAGAGAGCCGCCCGAAAGTTTACTGCGCTGGCGTATCCTGAGAGCTGCCCGCGCTGTCTGGCACGGTGCTGTCACCATCACGGCCATTTTTCTTGTAGACGATTTTCTGTGTGTCGTTCTCACAATGACCCACAACCTGGCCGCCGACCTGATCGGCTTGATCATTGGCCACGATATCCAGCGTGAAATCCGATTCGGCGACGCCGTTGTTAATGATTTTTTTGCTGATGTCCGCTTTGACGCTTTCACAAGACGCTTGCGCCAATAGCGGCAGCGACAAGATCGCCATCAGCAGAACTGCATTACGTTTTTTCATCATTCACTCCTTTGGTCAGAAATCCTGTCAAAACTATAGCAGTGATAAACGATTAAGGTGCAATTGGACGTCCGGTGCGGCGGTCGAGGCAGCGCAGCGTATTCGGTTCCCAATAGGCGTTAACGTTATAGCTCTTCTCGCAGGAGTCGCGGGTATCAAAGGCTTTGTCCGCTTTATCAAACTCTTTCTCAACGCGCGTATTGACCTTATTACGCAGGTTTTTGGTATCGTTCCACTGCTCTTTGCTCTGGCGCGCGGCTTCATTACTGGAGGCGCTGCTGCCATCTTCAATAATCAGGCGATCGGTTTTGGCCGCAGCGATGGGCGCAGCCATTAAAAGGCTCGACGTCACCACGGTAGCCAGCAGGGCGGAAAACAGTTTTTTCATCGTCATTTCCTTCAGTTAACACCAGCACAGCCGGGATCGCGGCTGTAACAACCATGGCCGCTAGTATATCATCGCTGCTTCTTTGCTCACCAGCGGTGAGCGCTTTGTTTAGCTTAGCGAGAGATTTTCTATGCTGGTCAAAACCGCCTTGCTGTTTTTTATCACTGCGATAGCGGAAATTGTTGGCTGTTTCCTGTCGTGGCTATGGTTGAAGAAGGGCATGACGGCGTGGCTGCTGGTGCCGGCCGCGGCAAGTCTTACGCTGTTTGTCTGGTTGTTAACGTTGCATCCCGCCGCGAGCGGGCGCGTTTATGCGGCCTATGGCGGCGTATACGTGCTGACGGCGCTAATCTGGCTGCGCGTGGTGGATGGCGTAAAACTGAGTACGTGGGATTGGGTCGGTGCGCTGGTCGCCTTGAGCGGCATGTTGATTATCGTGACCGGTTGGGGCCGCGCGTAATCATCGGCCACACCGGCGTGCGATATCAGGGGGAAACATCCCGATGAGGTCGTCGCGGCGAAAGCCGCCGGAGCGCCTCACAGGATGGTCGCCCCGGATATTTCGATCAAACAGCGTGTAACCGCGATTAACCTTTATGCACCTTCAGTCCCGCGGTGGTTTGCGTCACCGGCATAATCTCCAGCGTATTGATGTTGACGTGCTTCGGCAGCGTCGTCACCCAATACACCGCTTCGGTGACATCTTCCGCCGTCAGCGCGGTGGTGCCTTCATAAACCTGGCCCGCTTTATCGTCATCGCCCTTGAAGCGCACGTTTGAGAACTCGGTGCCGCCCACCAAACCTGGCTCGATATCGGTCACGCGCAGCGCGGTGCCGTGCAGGTCGGTACGCAGATTCAGGCTGAACTGGCGCACGAACGCTTTGGTCGCGCCATACACGTTGCCACCCAAGTAAGGCCAGCTGCCGGCAATCGAACCGATATTCACGATATGACCAACATTGCGCTCAACCATTGCCGGCAGCACCGCACGCGTCATGTACACCAAACCTTTATTGTTGGTGTCGATCATATTTTCCCAGTCTTCGATATTGGCTTTGTGCGCCGGTTCCACACCTAACGCCAGGCCAGCATTATTAACCAGCACATCAATATTGCGCCATTCAGCGGGCAGGGAGGCGATCGCTTCATCGATGGCGGCACGATTACGCACGTCCAGCTGAACGGTGTACAGATTGTCGCCCAGCTCATCTTTCAGCTCTTTTAAACGCTCAGCGCGACGTCCGCTGGCGATCACTTTGTGACCTGTAGCAATGAAGCGGCGGGTGATACTTTGACCAAAACCAGCAGTTGCGCCAGTAACAAAAATAATCATCTCACTGTTCCTTATACGATTTCAGGTTATCAGCCACACCTTAGCATTAACCTCGAACCCATGCTCATGAAAACCCAAAGCAGCGTGTTGCAGGATTTTTCCTGCACATTACGAGTGCAATGGCGCACCACAAAGACGCATCCCAACAGGCGATAATCACGCCATACGCAGTAAAACTCGCCGCAATGTTAAATAGCAACCGTTTGCGATAGCAGGCAACCGGTTGCGCATACGTTTGCTCGCCAAGCTTGACACAAAAACGCATCAAAACAACCTATTATATTGAAAGTAAACAATATTTTTTGTTATTTGCATTGGCATGCGCTTTGCAAACTATCTTTAAGGCAATCACCTGCACTCATAAAAAAGCACCAAGGAACCATTATGCCTTACGCACCCGAAACGCTGCTGCGCGCCAGCTTCTTTGATTTCACCGCACTGGCCGCGCAGCCAGACGACATCGCTGCCAATGCACGCTATCTCGAAGATGGCTTATTAACGCTGCGTGACGGCAAAGTGGTCAGCCTTGAAAGCTGGCAAATCGCGGAAGGGCGCGTTGATCCCACGCGCGTCACCGATCTGCGTGGCAAACTGATCGTGCCCGGCTTTATCGATACCCATATTCATTATCCGCAAACCGAGATGATCGGCGCCTTTGGCGAACAGCTGCTGGAGTGGCTCAACCAATATACCTTCCCGGTGGAGAGCCAATATCACTGTCCCGATCACGCGGCAAAAATGTCGGCGTTCTTCCTGCACCAGCTGCTGTCGAACGGCACCACCACCGCGCTGGTGTTCGGCACCGTGCATAAGCAGTCGGTCGACTCGCTGTTCAGCGCCGCGCAGCAGCTGGATATGCGGCTGATCGCTGGCAAAGTGATGATGGATCGCAACGCGCCTGAATACCTGACCGAAACGCCGGAAGAGAGTTATCAGCATACGCGTGAACTGATTGAGCGCTGGCATCAGCGCGGTCGCCTGAGCTATGCGCTCACCCCGCGCTTTGCACCGACCTCGTCGCCGGAATTGCTGGATAAAGTGCGTCAGCTGCGCGAGGAGTTTCCTGATGTCTGGATGCACACGCACCTAAGTGAAAATCCGCAGGAGATCGCCTGGGTAAAAGCGCTATTCCCGGAGCGCGCAGGCTATCTTGATGTTTATCATCATCACCAACTTACCGGCAAACGCAGCGTGTTCGCGCACTGCCTGCATCTGGAAGATCAAGAGTGGCAATGCCTGCATGACACCGATTCATCAATTGCCTTCTGCCCGACCTCAAACCTGTTCCTCGGCAGCGGCTTATTCAACATCAAACGCTGCTGGCAGCAGGGCGTGCGCATGGGCATTGGCACCGACGTTGGCGCAGGCACCACCTTTAATCTGCTGCAAACGCTGGGCGAAGCCTACAAAGTCGGCCAGCTACAGCAATACAAACTCAGCGCCTGCGAAGCGTTTTATCACGCCACCTTAGGCGGCGCGCACGCGCTCGATCTGGATGACGTTATCGGCAATTTTAACCCCGGCAAAGAGGCCGATTTCGTGGTACTCGATGCGGCTGTGTCGCCGCTGCAGAAGCTGCGCAATGCCAACAGCAAAGACATCTGGGAGCGGCTGTTTGTAATGATGACGCTTGGCGACGACCGCAACATCGCGCAAACCTGGGTGAGCGGCAAGCCGGTTTGGCAGCGCGAAAGTGAGGAGCAAATCGCATGATCCAGTTCTTACTCAACGATCGTTTAATCACCGAACGTGAGCTTGATCCCAATCTCACCGTGCTTAACTACCTGCGCGGCCAGCAGCAGCGTCGCGGCACCAAAGAGGGCTGCGCGTCTGGCGATTGCGGTGCCTGCACCGTCACGCTCGGTAAAGTGGTGGATGGACAGATGCAGTATCAGGCGGTGAATAGCTGTTTAACGCTGGTCAGCAGCCTGCAAGGCAAGCAACTGATTACCGTGGAAGATCTCAAACAGGGCCGCGAACTGCACAGCGTGCAGCAAGCGATGGTGGATTGCCACGGCTCGCAATGCGGCTACTGCACGCCGGGTTTCGTGATGTCGCTGTTTACTCTGCAGAAAAACAGCGCTGGCTGGGATCGTCATCAGGCGGAACAGGCGCTGGCGGGTAATTTATGCCGTTGCACCGGCTATCGTCCGATCATGGATGCGGCGCAGCAGGCGTGTGAACAACCTGATGCGGATGCCTTCCGTGCTAATGCACCCGCGCTAGTGCAGCGTTTACAGGCGCTCAGCAACAATGAAGTACAGATCATCGAAGCCGCGGGCAGCCGCTGCTACCTGCCGAAAACAGTAGCGCAACTCGCCGAGCTCTATCAGCAATATCCTGAAGCCCGTCTGGTGGCTGGCGGTACCGATCTGACACTGCAAATCACTCAGCAATATCAGCGCTTGCCGCTGCTGATCGCGCTGGAGCAGATTGATGAGTTGAAGGTCTGCCACGAAGATGAAACGCATCTTTATCTCGGTGCTGCCGCCTCATTGCAGCATTGCTATCAGTTTTTAGCGCAGCACATTCCGGCGTTTAGCAGCATGCTGGAGCGTTTTGCCTCATTGCAAATTCGTAATCAGGGCACGCTCGGCGGCAACATTAGTAACGCATCGCCGATTGGTGATTGCGCGCCGATGCTGCTGGCTTTAAATGCGCATCTGGTTTTGCAGCAGGGTGAAAAGAGGCGAGAAGTCCCGCTCGATCAATTCTTTACCGCCTATCGCCAAACGGTCTTGCTGCCGGGTGAATTCATTCGCAGCATCACCATCGCTAAAGTGACGGTGTCACCCAACTTTGCGGCGTGGAAAGTGGCTAAACGGCTGGATGATGATATTTCCGCAGTTTTCGCCGCTATCAATCTGCACATCGCGGAAGGGGTAATTGTGGAAGCGCGGCTCGCCTTTGGTGGTATGGCCGCCACGCCGAAACGCGCGCTGGCGGCTGAAGCACAACTGCTGGGCCAGCCGCTGCATCTCAGCGCCATCGAAAAAGCCTGCGCCGCGCTAAGTGTGGATTTCCAGCCACTAAGCGACTTCCGCGCCAGCGCCGATTATCGCCTGCAGGTGGCGCGCAATCTGTTGCGCCGCTACTACGCACAAGCGTCTGGCGAGCTGACCATTACTGAGGTATCGCGCTATGTCTCATAACCGTCCGGAACTGAACGAAACGCTGCTGAAAGCCCAGTTTGCCACCGACATGCAAACGGGCGTCGGGCGCAGCAATAAACATGAAAGTGCCGACAAGCATGTCTCCGGTGAAGCGCTGTATATCGACGACAAGCCGGATCTGCCGGGATTGCTGCATCTCTGTCCGCGTCTGAGCGAGCATGCGCATGCGCGCATCACCAAACTGGATGTGCAGCCATGTTACGCGGTGCCGGGCGTAGTCAGCGTGCTGACGTGGCGCGATGTGCCGGGCCTCAACGATGTCGGTCCGCTCGAACCGGGCGATCCGCTGCTGGCGCAGGACACAATCGAATATTTCGGTCAAATCGTCATTGCCGTCGCCGCTGATTCACCGGAAGCGGCGCGTGCCGGCGCCGCAGCGGCGATTGTTGAGTACGAAGCGCTACCGGCCGTCCTCGACGTGCGTGAAGCGCTGGAACAGCGTTTCTTTGTACAGCAGCCGCACATTCACCAACGCGGTGATGCTGACGCTGCGCTGGCGCGGGCGTCACGCCGTATTCAGGGCGAATTTCACATCGGCGGTCAGGAACATTTCTATCTGGAAACCCAGACGGCGCTGGTGATCCCCGGCGAAGATGACAGCTTGCAGGTGTTCTCCTCGACGCAAAATCCCACCGAAGTGCAGAAGCTGGTGGCGGAAGTGATGGGCATCACCATGAACAAAGTCACCATTGATATACGGCGCATGGGCGGTGGCTTTGGCGGCAAAGAGACGCAGGCGGCAGGCGTGGCGTGTTTGTGTGCCATCGCCGCGCGTCAGCTGCGTAAACCGGTAAAAATGCGTCTGGCGCGCCGCGACGATATGAAGATCACCGGCAAACGCCATCCGTTTTTTGTCCGCTACGATGTCGGCGTCGATGACAATGGTCGCTTCTGCGGCGTGAAGATCGATCTGGCCGGCAACTGCGGTTATTCACTCGATCTCAGCGGATCGATTGTCGATCGCGCGATGTTCCACGCCGATAACGCGTATTACCTCGGCGATGCACTGATTACCGGCTATCGCTGCCGCACACATACCGCCTCGAACACCGCGTACCGTGGCTTCGGCGGGCCGCAAGGCATGGTGGCGATTGAGCAGATCATGGATCACGTTGCGCGCGAAGTAGGAGTAGATCCGCTAGAACTGCGCAAACGTAACTATTACGGCAAAACCGATCGCAACATCACCCATTACCACCAGCAGGTGGAAGACAATCTGCTGGATGAGATGACGGAGCAATTAGAAACCAGCAGCGAATACGCCGCGCGGCGTCGTGACATCAGCGCATTTAACGCCAGCAACCGTTTTATGAAACGCGGACTGGCGCTGACGCCGGTGAAATTCGGCATCTCATTTACCTCCAGCTTCCTCAATCAGGCCGGCGCGCTGATTTTGATTTACACCGATGGCACGGTGCAGCTCAATCACGGCGGCACCGAAATGGGCCAGGGCTTAAACACCAAAGTGGCGCAGATTGTGGCGGAAGTGCTGCAGATTGATATCAGCCAGATTCAGGTGACCGCCACCGATACCGGTAAAGTGCCCAACACCTCGCCAACCGCAGCGTCCAGCGGGGCCGATCTCAACGGCAAAGCGGCGCAAAATGCCGCACAAATCCTGCGCGATCGCCTAACCGAGATGCTGTGTCAGCAACATCAATGCGCGGCAGACGCGGTGCATTTCAGCAACGGTATCGTGCGCGTCGGCGAGAAGCACTTCACCTTCGCCCAGGTTGCACAGCAAGCGTGGCTTAATCAGGTGCCGCTTTCTGCCACCGGTTTCTACAAAGTGCCGGGCATCCATTACGATCGCGCCGCCGGACGCGGCAAACCGTTCTATTACTTCTCCTACGGCGCGGCCTGCTGCGAAGTGCTGGTGGATACGCTGACCGGCGAATACCGCTTGCTGCGCGCCGACATTTTGCATGATGTGGGCGCGTCGCTGAATCCGGCCATTGATATCGGCCAGGTTGAGGGCGGTTTTGTGCAGGGCATGGGCTGGCTCACCTGCGAAGAACTGGTGTGGAACGACAAGGGCAAATTGCTCACCGATGGCCCGGCCAGCTACAAAATCCCGGCGATCAGTGATGTGCCCAGTGATTTGCGCGTCACGCTGGTTGAGAACCGCAAAAACCCGCAGGACACGGTGTTCCACTCCAAAGCCGTCGGCGAACCGCCGTTCATGTTGGGCATCGCCGTGTGGTGCGCATTGCAGGATGCGGTTGCCAGCGTTGATAACTATCGTCGCCATCCGCAGCTGGACGCACCCGCCACGCCGGAGCGAGTATTCTGGGGGATTCAGCGCTTATCAGGAGCGGACCATGATTTATCATGACTGGATCAGCGTGTTGCACAGCCTGCGGGAAAAACGCGAAAGCTGCGTACTGATTACCGTGCTCAGCGAGCGGGGCTCTGTGCCGCGCGATCGCGGTAGCAAAATGGTGGTCAGCGCCACTGACACTTTTCTCACCATTGGCGGCGGCCATCTCGAATATCAATGCATTGCTCAGGCGCGAGAGATGCTGCAGCAGCGCTGCACTCAACCGCGCAGTGAAGAGTTTGCGCTGGCTGCACGTCTCGGCCAATGCTGCGGTGGTCACGCCACTTTGCTGTTTGAACCGCTGATGCAGCAGCAGCCGGAAATCCAGGTGTACGGTGCAGGTCACGTTGGCCAGGCGCTGGTAAATCTGCTTGCCACTTTGCCGTGCCGCATCACGTGGATTGACAGCCGCGCCGCGCAGTTTCGCGCCGTGCCGCCCGGCGTGACGGTGCGTCAGGTTGAGGATCCGATTGACTGCGTGCAGGAAGCCGCGCCCGACAGCTATTTTGTGGTGATGACGCACGATCATCCACTCGATCTGGCGCTCAGCGAAGCGATCTTGCGCCGCGGTGATTTTCGCTATGCCGGTGTGATTGGTTCTGCCACTAAAGCGCAGCGCTTTCGCTATCGCTTAGAGGGCAAAGGCATTGCGGCAGATTCCCTCGCACGTTTGCGCTGCCCGATTGGTTTGGCGGATGTGAAGGGCAAGTTACCGGCGGAAATTGCCGTCGCGGTGGCGGGAGAAATCATCAGCGTTTATCAGCAGCAGGCGATAAGTTGTTGAGTGACGAGGAAACTGCCAGGATAGAACCATCCCGCCGCCACCGTGCGGCGTTGCTGATTATCAGGAGCGATAATGAATTCACGAGCTAATCCGTTTTTCACCGCCAGCACCTTGCCGTATCAAACCCCGCCATTTGACCAGATTCAGGAAGAGGATTTTCTGCCGGCGCTGGAGGCGGGGATTGAAGAGAAACGGCGCGAAGTGGCGGCGATCGCCAGCAATCCTGACGCGCCAACCTTCGCCAACACCTTTGAGGCGCTGGAGCGTAGCGGCCAGTTGCTGAAGCGCGTGAATCTGGTGTTTGGTGCCATGACTTCCGCCAACACCAGCGATCGCCTGCAGGAAATCGATGAACTGATTACCCCGCAACTCACCGCGCTCAATGATGAAATCTACCTGAACAGCCAGCTGTTTGCTCGCCTCGATACCGTTTACCAGCATCGCGGTTCGCAGTGCCCGGATGCCGAAGCGATGCGGCTGGCGGAAGTCACCTGGCAGCATTTTCGGCTGGCCGGTGCCAGCCTGAGCGACGCGGATAAAACCCAGCTGCGCGCCTGCAATCAGGAGCTGGCGAGCCTCAGCACCCGCTTCGGTAATAAGTTGCTGGCGGCCACCAAAGCCGGTGCTTATGTGGTGAGCAATGTTGCGGCGCTGGCCGGATTAAGCGAGGAAGAGTTGGCGCATGCCAAAGCGGCGGCCGAAGCACGTGGCTTGCACGGCGAATGGCTGATTGCTCTGCAAAACACCACGCAACAACCGGCGCTGCAGGCGCTGGAAGTGCGCGCCACGCGTGAAGCGCTGTTCCAGCAGGCGCTAACACGCAGCGAGCAGGGCGATGATAACGACACGCGCGACATCGTGTTACGCATGGCGCAACTGCGCGCGCAGCAGGCGAGTTTGCTCGGTTTCAAAACCTATGCCGAATGGAGCATGCAGGATCAGATGGCGAAAACGCCGGAGGCGGCTTTTGCCTTTATGCGCAATATTGTCCCTGCCGCGCGGGCCCGCGCGGAACGCGAAGCCGCCGACATTCAGCAGGCCATTGAAGCCGCGCATCACCGTTTTCCGCTGCGCGCCTGGGACTGGAGTTTTTATGCCGAGCAGGTGCGTAAAGCCCAATACGCGCTGGATGAGAGCCAAATCCGCCCGTACTTTGAGCTGAATAACGTGCTGGAAAAAGGTGTATTCTGGTCGGCCAGCCAGCTGTTTGGCATTCGCTTTAGCCAGCGCCACGATCTGCCGGTTTATCATCCGGACGTTAACGTCTACGAGATTTTCGATGCCGACGACACGCCGCTGGCGCTGTTCTACACCGATTTCTTTAAGCGTGATAACAAAAGCGGCGGCGCGTGGATGAGTAATTTCGTCGACCAAACCACGCTGCTCGGCACCAAACCGGTGATCTACAACGTGTGCAATTACACCAAGCCGCAGGCAGGCCAGCCGGCGCTGCTGAGCTGGGATGAAGTGATCACGCTGTTCCACGAGTTTGGTCATGCGCTGCACGGTTTGTTCGCCACGCAACGCTATCCGAGCTTGTCGGGTACCGCCACGCCGCGCGACTTTGTCGAGTTCCCGTCGCAGATTAATGAGCATTGGGCCAGCAACGAAGCGGTGTTTGCCAACTATGCGCGCCATTACAAAACCGGAGAGGCGATGCCGGCTGAGCTGCGTGACAAGATGGTGCGCGCCGCGAAGTTCAACAAAGGTTACGACATGACCGAACTGCTGGCCGCCGCGCTGCTGGATCTGCAGTGGCATTCACTGACCACGCACGACAATCCGCAGGACGTCAGCCACTTCGAGCTGCAGGCGCTGGCCGCCGAAAACATTGCGCTGCCGACGGTTCCGCCCCGTTATCGCTCCAGCTATTTCCGCCATATCTGGGGCGGCGGCTATGCAGCCGGTTATTACGCCTATATCTGGACGCAGATGCTCGCCGATGATGGCTATCAAGCCTTTGTCGAACGTGGTGGATTAACACGTGAAAACGGTCAGCAGTTCCGCGAACATATTCTGTCACGCGGTAACAGCACCGATTTGCAGCATCTGTGGCTGGCGTGGCGCGGCAAAGAGCCGGAGATCGGCCCTATGCTGAAAAATCGTGGATTAGAGTCGTAGAACCGCCATTGATGGCGACCTGGTTCAACCCAGCGGACCGCCTTCAATGGTATCGCACATGCCGGCCAGCACGCGCTCGCCGGTTTCGTTTTTCAAATCTGCATACCACGCCGCCGTCACTTCCGCGTCTTTAGCGTGCGTCACATCGCAGCGCTTACGGGCTTTCAACACCAAATCTTTGGTGCGCTCAACGCGTCGGGCTTCATAGCGCAACAACGCATCCTCAATCCCTAAAGAGTGTGACGCCAGCGTCTGCGCCAGCACCACCGCATCTTCCATCGCCGCACAACCGCCTTGCCCGATATCCGGCGTGGTGCTGTGTGCGGCATCGCCCAGCAACGCCACGCGACCTTTAACAAAACGGCTAAACGGTTCGATGTCGTGGATTTCCACACGGTTGGTGGTTTCCGGATTGAGGCGTTCAATCAGACGCTGCACCGGTTCGGCCCAGCCGCTGAAGTAGCCTTTGAGATCATTTTTCAACGTTGCGCGATCTTCCGGCAAGCCTTTTGGCAGCGGAACATCAAAGAAGAAATAGAAGCGGTTATCGCTGACCGGCATCAGCGACACGCGTTTGCCTTCACCGACAAAAGTGGTCCATTGATCGGCGGGCGCAATCGCTTCATCAATCGTCACCAGGCCGTTCCAGTTGACGTAACCGGCGTAACGACGTTCCACGCTTTCACCCAGCACATAGTGGCGGATCACCGAGTGCGTACCATCGGCGGCAATCAGAAAATCACCTTCGGCCTGGCTACCGTCATCAAACCATGCGGTGACGCCATGCTCGGTTTGCTCAACCTGCGTGACGCGTTTACCAAAGCTAATGCGCGAACGTCCGTAGGTATCGATCAGCATCGCCTGTAACTCCGCGCGCGCCACCGGATAGGGATATTCCCCCACCTGCTGCACCAGCGGTTTCATGCTGAAGCGGGTGAGCGTGCTGCCGCTGTGCGCATCGTTGTAGGCCATAAACGCCATGTTGCCGCCCAGTGCGCGCAGCGGCTCTTTCATGCCCAACGCGTTGAGACATTTCACGCCGTTAGGCCAGATAGAGATCGCCGCACCCACCGGCTTCATCTCTTTCACTGCTTCAAATACGGCGGTGTCAAAACCCGCTTTCTCCAGCGCAATCGCAGCACTCATACCGCCAATGCCCGCGCCAATCACAATCGCTTTCATATCCGTCTCCTTTGCTATGCATTAAAGACTGCAACTTTTGTACCAGGTTGGAAGATTGGCCGAATGGAGGCTAACTCATTGATTTAAAATCAACGAAGCAGCATCTGATCTTGCCGCTCTGCACTACAGTGGCGCACGCCCATGCACTGCAGCAAGGCAACTTCTGTGTAAGAGTGAATCGATTGTTTCAGCATGGTAATTGGCTCCGCAGCAGCCATACTCATTACACCCGTTCTGCGAGGACTCAATCATGAAATGGATAATGGCTTTTACCTTGTTGTTCAGCGCCAGCGTGCTGGCACAACCGCAATGGCAGCCGGAGCGAAAAGCATCGGTGGTGCAGCTGACGCCGATTGCCGCGAAGTGCGATGTTTCAGCCTGTCAGCAAAACTGCTATGTGCAGCAATCACAGTGTAAAAATGACAATAACGGCGGCTGCGGCTCGCTGGCACAAATTTGCGTACAAAACTGTGCCAGTCAGTGTCGTTAAATGAAATAAATCTGTCATAACCGAGTGCTAGCGTGTTTCCCCGGCAAGGTAATATTTTGATAACAGGGGAAAATAATGAAAACCCGCTTCACACTGATTGCATCGGTTATTCTGCTGGCACAGCAGGCACATGCGGTTTCACTGCCCGATGCGGCCGCGCTGGCAGGCTTAACCTCCACCGGTTCCACCTCCGCTTATAGCGATCTCGAACAGCAATCGCTGCAGGCTGAACGTCAGGCGCTGCAAGGTGACAGCAGCACGTTGACGCGCGAGCAACTGGAAAAAGTCAAACAGACCGCGAAACAAGCTGATACGCAGTGGCTGAAAAACAGCGGCTACGATTTCAAAATGAAAGAGAACCAGCAGGCCGGAATTGCTCTGCTTTCGGGCTTTAGCACGTTGCCCGCCAGCGTACTTGATGCCAGCCAGGCCACCGTCACCCACATCAACCTGAACGCCACGCAAAATGTGCGTCATCAGGCCCTGGCCGATGCAGAAGCCATCAGCTATCTCTATTTCCTCTCTGATGCGCTTGGTCCGCGCCTTGGCAAAGCCTTCCTCGCCGCTTACGACAAAGGTGAGATCGGCAAAGCCGCCGCGCTGATCAAAGCAAGTGAAGTCAGCGCCAGCGCGGCGAAAAAGCACTTTAACTATCCGCGACCGTTCCTGCGCGCGGGCAACAGCATTCATCTGGTGCCGGACGATGTGGTGGTCAAAGACAACGTGCGTTACACCGCCGACGGCGGCTCTTTCCCGAGCGGCCATACCAACACCGGTTATACCGATGCCTTGTTGCTGGCCGAAATGGTGCCGGAACGTTTTGAAGCATTGGTGATGCGCGGCGCACGCTACGGTTATTCGCGTTTAGTGTTGGGCGTGCATTACCCGCTGGATGTGATGGGTTCGCGCATGGTAGCGCAGCGCAACGTGGCGAATTATCTCAACGATGCGCGCTATCAGGCACTGTTTAGGGAAGCGCGTAATCAGTTGCGTGCCGCGCTGGAAAAAGAGTGCGGCACGTCGCTGGCAGAGTGTGCGCGCAGCAATGGCAAGGACGATCCTTATCGCTTACCGGCGATGAAGCAGTTCTATCGTTTCACCATGAGTTACAACCTGCCGAAAGCCAATGTGCAGAACGCGCCTGTCAAAGTCCCGCAGGGCGCGGAGATCCTGCTAAAAACCGCGTTGCCGCAGCTGTCTGATGCGCAGATTCGTAGCCTGATGGTGAAAAGCGCGCTGCCAAACGGCTATCCGCTGTCTGGCAATGATGCAGATCAGTCATTCTGGCAACGTGTGGATTTAACGGCGGCGTATGCTTTAGCGAAACCGGCGCGTTGATATTTTGCTTTAAATTCGGTGCGGGCGCAGACACATCTGCTGCGTCACGGGCCGTCCTCGCGCCGCTAGCGCGGTGCCTTCGGCTTCTACGTTGTGCCAACGGACCGTTCGGGGATCGGCCGTCCTGGCCGGCCCCGAACTGCCTCACGCATCCATGCGTGAGGCTCCTGGCCCAACGTAAAATCCTCAGCGCTGTGGATAGCCCTTTTGCCGCAGCAGACGCGCCAGCGCCTTTAGCAAATGTGTCCTTTTCAACAACTCGCACTGAAGCAATACCCTCGTCACGCTTTAATCCGGCGATCAAGCGCGAAGGGCGCTGAAGTAGCTTGTGCAAATAGGGCCGCAGCGGCGGGATGGTCGGGATTGAGAATGGCGTTGTCTTCGCCGGTCAAAATGCTGGGTACCGTTAATAGCAAAGGAAAGCCGCCTTGCACATCGAGGAATGCGGCGCCAATCGCCTGTGTCTCTTCTTGCTGCTGATACTTTTGCCAATCGTCGGGCAGTTTATTGCTGTCCAGCGCCATGATTTCGCTTTCAGGAATCGGCAGAGTAAAAATCACAAAGCGACTTTTCTCCAGCATCGCTTTACCGGCATGCACCACCAGTTCCAGCGTGGCGAGCGCCTTTGAACTGCTGAGATACACCGTCTTAATGCCGGGCGGATTCCAGCGTCCGCCCCATTTTTCAGCGCCAGCGCCGCTAAATGCCTCGCTGGCGTACTCTTCTTTCACGAGTCGATAAAACAGCCGATAGGGAGCATCCGGTTCCTTCCGTTGCGTCATTACACAATTACTCCGTGTTCCAGGCGACCAATCAGCGTTAACACCGCATCACAACCCGCAGGCGTGCTCAGCATCTCCATCGGCAATGCATCATCCAGTGCCAACGCAGGTTGATACATCCAGTGCATGGCAGCGTCAACGTCACCGGCAAATAATTGCAATACGGCATCCAGAATTTCGAACACCTGATACACGCGCGCACCTTGCTCCACCGAGAGTTGCGATCCGGCTTTCTCGCGGCGGCGATAGGTATTGCGATCGATAGACACCATCTGGGCCACATCCAGCGGCGTTGCTTTTAGCACCGTGGCCGCGCGTTCAACGATGCCGACATCCAGACCTTCGGTGATCAACTGGTGCGCTTTCAGCGGATTACGCGGTAAGCCCATTTGATCCATAAACGATTGCTGAGCGTGCTGGATCAGCGTGGGATCGAAGACGCGTGCGGCATTGCCGTGATTGAATGGGGATGCAGTTGTCATAACAACCTCCTGAACAATGTTCATTTGAACATTTTGATAGCTCAAGTGTACATCACTGCGCAGGGGTTGTCATTTTTTATACGATCTTAAAACTAATGCATTGTTAATAAACAATAATCAACTGGCTTCCTGCCACATCTCGCGCATCGCCAGCTCCAGCTTTTTAAACACCTGATAGCGTACGTCGTGAAACGCAACGCGCTCTGGTCGCGGCAACAATTTGCCGGGATTGATCTGCACCGCCTGCTGCGCGGCCTCGGCAAGATTGCGCCACGCGCCGACGCCCACACCGGCACACAAGGCGGCGCCCAGCGCGCCGGTCTCTTTGCACTCCGCCACGCGAATCGGTATGCCTAACACGTCAGCAAACATCTGCGGCCAGATGCAACTGCGCGCCGCGCCGCCCGACAAAATGGCCTGCGTAAAAGGGATGCCTGCCGCACGCAAGCGATCAATATGCGCCCGATGGGCAAAGGTCACGCCTTCAAACAGCGCAAACAGCATATCGGCGCGCGTATGCCAGCCGCCTAAGCCATAAAACCCGGCCTTGGCCGGTTCCGATTTGCGTCCGGAATAAAGATAAGGATGATAGAGCGGTAGCTGGGCATTGGGTTGCACGTGCGCCACGCTATCGCTGCTGCGCGCCGCGCCCTGACCGCCGCGACCATCGTCAAATTCGCGCAGGAACCAGTCGAGATTCGCCGCCGAGGTGGCGCTGGCCTCAATCGCCATATAACGGTCGGACTCAATAATGGAGTTCATAAATACCGGGCGCAGATAATCGGGTTTATCTACCACCACCTGATTGATGCTCCACGTACCGGCGACAATTGAGGCTTCACCGCTGTTCACCACGCCAGAACCCACGGCGCTGGCCACCACATCAAATATGCCCGCCACCACCGGAATGCCCGCCGGTAATCCGGTGAGTTGGGATGCACGTTCTGTGACATGGCCAACCACCTCGCAGGATTCACGC
Organism: Pantoea sp. y20; assembly: GCF_054903455.1. NCBI lineage: Bacteria > Pseudomonadati > Pseudomonadota > Gammaproteobacteria > Enterobacterales > Erwiniaceae > Pantoea > Pantoea sp. y20. The sequence goes on along the minus strand of NZ_CM142816.1, from coordinate 2,111,720 downwards.
AGTGCGGGCAGCAGGGCGAGCGCGTCTTCGATGTCGTACAGCGCCATCAATTCACGGCTGTAGCTGCGCGCACGATAATCAATTAAGCCGGCACCGGCGGCATCTGAAAAATCAGCGCTAATCGCACCGCTGAGAAAATGGGCGATAACGTCTTTCGCGCAGAGTAAATGGCCGATTTGCGCCCAGCGCTCGGGTTGATGTTGCTTAATCCAGCTGATCAATACCGGCGTTGCCGCAGGCCAGGGTTTTTGCAGCGAAATCTGGTAGATGCGCTTATCCGCGCCGCTCATTTCCAGCGCGTGCACCGTGTCACAAGCTCGATGATCGATAGATTGAATACCAAACAGCGGCTGCTGATGCTTATCCAGCGCGTACAAACCGTTGCCGTGACCGGCCGCGCCAACCGCAATCACATCGCTGGCGGGCGTCTCCGCCTGCTGCAGACAACGGCTCACCGCATCGCTGACGCCATGCCAGATATCCGCTACCGGCCGTTCGGCGTAGCCTTCCTGCGGACGATGGGTTTCTCCCGCGCACTCGGCCACCGACAATACGCGACCGCTGAGATCAAACAGCACCGCTTTGATCATGGTGTTTCCGGCATCAATACCAACTATCTTCATATCCGACTCCGTGCAACTGGCGAAGACGGCGCACCGCTTAAGCGCCGGTGCAGGTAAGGCTTAACCCTGCTGATAGATTTCCAGGGCGTCCGCGCCGCTGGCGCCCTGATGAATAATCGCCATCAGCGCTTTCACCACGCGTGACGGATTATCGTGTTGATAAACATTGCGGCCATACACCATACCGCTGGCACCTTGCGCCATCAGCGCAGCACTTTTCGTCAGCACGCCAGCCAGTTCACCTTTGCCGCCGCCGCGTACCAGCGTGGGACAGCGCGCCGCTTCCACCACGCGATGAAAATCTTCCACGTTCTCAGTGGGATCGGCTTTGATGATATCGGCACCTAACTCACGCGCCAGCCGCACCAGCGGCACAATTTTTTCGACATCGCCGAGTGAGCCGTAAGCCGCGCCTTGTCCGGCGGGGGCCATCACCAGCGGCTCAATCATCAGCGGCATGGCGTAGCGATCGCAAGCCTGGCGCAAGCGGCCAATATTTTCGACGCACATGCGAAAAATGCCCGGTTCATCCGGGATCAGATAGAGATTCACTACCACTGCGGCGGCGTCCATCTGCAACGCGGCAAGAATCGGTTCATCCGGATTGTGCAGCACCGCCCACATTTCCCGGTGACGCGCCGCGTTGTAGGCATTGCCCACATCGGTGCGCATCACCAGCGCCGGTTTGCGTCCCGCCACACGCTGCAGCAGATCGGCCTGACCGTAGTTGACCTGAATCGCATCCGGTTGCGCGGCGACCAGGTTATCCATCACGCCCTCAATATTCTCCAGTCCGATGAGAAAATCGGGCTCGTTGGCGATACCGTGATCAATGGCGACATCCAGGCATTTACCGTGCTGAAACAGACGCTGCATGCGCACTTTATTGGTTACTAACATGTCGTGTTTCCTCCTGAAAAACCGTCGGGTAAAGGCCGGTAAGCCCGTGCAAACGTGCCAGATTGGCGCAGCCGCGCTGCAGCTGCTGCGCGCGTTCGCTATCGCTCCAGCCGAGCGCTGCGGCCATGATCTGCGCGATCTCCTGCACCAGCGGCGCGGTGAGTTCACCGCAAATCGCCAGCGAGGTGCGGCGCACCAGCAAATCCTCCAGCTGACAAACCTGCTCGTGCTCAATCAGATACCGCAATTCGACATCGCTGTAGGCGGCGTGATGCTGCAACATTTGCTCGCCGTGCTGCTGGATCAGCGCCAGCAGCGGCAGGGCGCGGCTGCCGTAACGTTTGGCGAGTTGCATCACGCGCGGCAGCGGCACGCCATAACGCTGCGCTAGTTGCGCCAGCCACGCGGTTTGTCCTGAAGGTTTGGGGAAATCACGTCCGCCGCCAATCGGCACATCACCACTCGAGACCTGACGTTTTTCGCCGAGCAGCCGCAGCACGCGATCCGCCGCCTCTTCACCAAACTGGCGGAAAGTGGTCCATTTGCCGCCGACTAAACAGAGCGTGCTCCAGGCGCGATTGGCGTCAGCCGGCAACACCACTAACGAGTGATTACGCGAGATTTGGCCGTTGAGTTTAGCCTCGCTGGCGGGCAGCGGACGTACGCCGCAGAAGGTGTAAACGATGGCGGAATCCGCCACCTCGATATGCGGGAAGACGAAGCGCAGTGACTCCAGGATATAACTCTTTTCCTCCTCTTCGCACACCACTGCATCGGGATCGTCCACGCGGATATCGGTGGAACCCACCAGCACCTTGCCAAACCACGGAAACATGATGCAGACGCGGCCTTCCTGGTTTTCGAAATAGACCATTTCGCCGTCCAGCATCTGCAGCAATTCAGGATGATCGAGGATCAGATGCGAACCTTTGGTGCCGCCAATCAGCTTTGGCAGATCGCGGTTGGAGGTGATGCGTTGGTTAAGCTGGTCGATCCATGCGCCACCGGCATTCACCAGCACATGCGGTTGCAGGCTAAATCGCTCACCGCTCAACGCATCCTGCAAAATAACCGTTTCGCCCTCGGCGCTGACCAGCTGCAGATAATTGAGCGCCAGCGCCTCTGGACAGGCTTTTTCGGCATCATCAATCAGCTCAAATCCCAGCCGCTCGGGCGCGCTGATCCAGGCATCGTAATAGCTGGCGCTGTATTTCACCCAGGGCGCGAATCCCGGCCAGCGGTCACGCGTGGCGGCTTCATTGCGCACCTGATGCTTCGGCATCGATCCATATTGGCGGGTGTAAATGTCATACAGGCTAAGCCCGGTTTTGATCAGCAACGCCCCGCGCCGCGTCGGTTTATCGCTCAGGCGTAGAAAACGGCGGGTAGCATTCACTAAACCGCCAGCGAGATTATCGATCGGCACCGTGGTGCGTAGGGGGAAAACATAGTGCGAAGCATTTTTCAGCAGGCGATCGCGCTCGGTAACCGACTCTTTGACCAGCGTAAATTCACCGGTTTCCAGATACCGCAAACCGCCATGAATCATGCGCGACAGCGCACCGCTGGCGGCCTGGCACCAGTCGCCTTTTTCCACCAGAATCGCCGGAATGCCCTGTAACGCCAGCTCACGAAACGTACTGATACCGTTGATGCCGCCGCCGACAATCAACACCGGTGTCGATGAACGCAGGCGCAGGGCGCTCAGACGTTGTTCGCGGGTTTTAATGTTATCCATGAGATGCTCCTCGGCTCAGGGCCAATTCCAGTACGCCTGCCGCAGTCGATTCATCAGTGACCATGCCTTTCAGCCACTGACCGTGCAGCACGCAGTCAATCGGGTCCACTTTGTCACGACCAGCCACCACCGCCATTGAGAAGGGAATGCGTTGCAGTTCAGGCAACGTCAGGCCAACCAAACGCCGGTTGGCATCGAACGGAGCCGGTTGGCCGTTAGCATCCAGCAGCCAGGCTAACAGTTCACTGCGCGCACCGCTGGTTTCAATGCTGGAGGAAGCATGGCGCGCCGAGAGGTTAAGATCGTAGTAGCTGGAATTGTCGCTATGAATTGATCCTAAACCCACTACCGCTAACGTGGCGTTACGCGCTTTATCCAGCACCTGGTCGACGGCGCTAATGCCCATCAGCATGTCGCGTTCATCGGCAGAATCAGTAAAAAGCGGGGCGTGAATCTGCCATGCGTGTCCGCCAAGACGCGCCGCCATTTCCGAGGCCACATGATTGACGTCGGTGTAATGTTTGCCTTGCACGCAGCCCAGCGCGGGTACCACTTGAACATCGTATTTACGTGAGGGTTGTAATGCTTCAACCAGCGCACTTACACCTTTGCCACCAGTAATAGCAATGACATCGCCATCCTTTAAGCGTGATAACAAATATTCTGCCGCCGCTGCGCCGACCATTTGCAGACTATGATCCTCACTGCGTGCAACGTTCGGCGCCACCACCACCTGTTGCAACTGACCGAGGGCAGCCAGATCGCTCTCCAGTTGATGTGCTGAAAGCCAAGGGGATTTGATGGTGATTTCCACCATGCCGCTCTCCTTGCCCTGACGTATCAGACGATTAACACTGGCAACCGATAAGCCGGTTTCAACCGCAATCTCCGACTGTTTCTTGCCATCGAGGTAATACATCACCAGAACCTGGTAAATCTGACGCGCGCTATGAAACGCAGGGTGCTCATTAGCGAATTCCATGGGCGATAATTCCTTATGCAGCACGGTATTTATTCAGTAAGTGATCGATTGAGACGGCGGCCAGTAAAATCAAACCTTTAATCAACTCCTGCCAGTAAACGGAGACGTTGATTAATATTAGCGAGCTGGTGACGATCGACAGCAATGCAACACCAAGCACCGCGCCAAGAATTGAGCCAGTGCCACCTTTCAGACTCGCGCCGCCAATGACCGCCGCTGCAATGACATTCAGTTCCATACCGACACCAAAGGTTGGCGTTGCAGAGCCAAGACGTGCCATATAAATAATGCCGGCGAGTCCTGCCAGCGTAGAGGTCAGTACTGTGACCCACAATTTGATGCGATTAATGTTGATGCCGGAATAGGCGGCGGCACGTTCATTACTGCCGGTGTAGAACACTTTGCGAAATAACGTGGCTTTACGCAGCAAGAAGTCGAACAGTGCGACCAGCACGAAGAACAGCAGGATAACGAACGGAACGCCCCACAGAACGCCCTGGCCGATAAATTTGAAACTCACGGGCAGGGTAAATAATGATAGCGGCGTTCCCTGAGTGACGATCATACACAGGCCGCGCACGATAACCATCGCCGCCAGCGAAGCGATAAAGTGACTGAGGCCGATTTTTGTTACCGTCAGCCCCATTAAAAAGCCAGTCAGCGCCGCCGCCGCAATGCCGCCTACGCCAGCCAGCCAGGGATCCACGCCGCTAAGAAATAGCTGCCCAGCGACCACCATTGAAAGACAAACCACTGCGCCAACCGAAAGGTCGATACCGCCAACTATTAGCAGAATAGTCATGCCAATCACCACAATGCCTTCAATTGAAAACGACAGTAGCATCGCCTTCATGTTGGCCCAGGTGAGAAAGTAGGGGGAAGTGAAACTCATCACCATGAAGATCAGTGCAATGATCGCAATCAGTCCCACTTCGCGCTGTTTATGAATGCCGCCAAACAGAGACCAACGCGATTTTTGCAGTGTAGGCAAGGTGGTATTCATTGTCATACAGCCTCCGCTTCTGGAATGATGCCAGCCGCTAGCCGCATCAGGTTCTCTTCATTCATTGCCTCACCGGTTACTTCTCCGCTCATGCGCCCTTCATGAATCACGATGATGCGATCACACAGGCCAATGAGTTCCGGTAACTCTGATGAAATCACGATTAAACCCACACCGCTGGCCGCCAGTTTGGCGAGGATACTGTAGATCTCAGCCTTGGCGCTGACATCCACGCCACGTGTTGGTTCGTCAAGAAATACAATTTCCGGCTGTACCGATAATACGCGTGCTAGCGCGACTTTCTGCTGATTCCCACCTGATAGCGACGACACCGGATCGCTTAATTTGGCAAGCTTGAGTTTCACTTGCTTTGCCAGCGCCTCTGACTGCTGACGCTCAAGCTGCGGACTGATCAACAAACGATGATGACTGACTGCGTTGACATCCAGAGCCGAAATGTTCCATTCGATCGGCATCGTTAAAAAAAGTCCGGCATCTTTGCGATCCTCCGACAAATAGACCATGCGCAGCGCAATACTCGCGGCGTAATCCCTCAATGTCACAGCTTTGCTCTTGATACGGATTGCGCCACGTTTGATGGGCAGTAAACCGCAGATACCCTGCGCAATTTCGCTGCGTCCTGCCCCCATCAAACCGCCAATGCCAAGGATTTCGCCGGGACGCAAATCAAAATTGATATCGTGGAAGTGTTTGCCATCGCCAAGCTCACGCACTTCAAGCAATGGTGAAGCGGCGCTAACTGGGCGTTTATCAGGATAGAGTTGCGACAGTTCTCGTCCGACCAAACGTGTAATCACTTCATCGGGCGTCATGTTTTGCAGCGATGAACTGTGTACCGTAAAGCCATCGCGCAGAATGGTGACGTGCTGGCATAGCGCAAAAATCTCTGCCATGCGATGGCTGATATAGACCACTGAAATACCTTGCGCCTGCAACTGGCGCACAATCGTAAACAGCGTTTGAGCCTCTGGTTCGGTTAGCGCGGCGGTGGGTTCATCCAGAATGAGCAGTCGACAATCCAACGTCAGCGCTTTGGCGATCTCCACCAGTTGCTGCTGAGAGAGAGAAAGTTCACCGACTTTTTTAGTCACCGCTATCGGCGCGAGTCGATTCATCACCTGCTGCGCTTTATCACGTAGTACTTTATGCGGCATGAGAACGCCGCGCTGGCCAGCGGCATGCGCCATCCAAATGTTTTCATAAATGCTGATATCAGGACAAAGAGCAATTTCCTGATGTACCAGACCAATGCCAAGACTCTGTGCTTCACGTGGTGAGCGAATGGTCACGGCCTTGCCACACAGCAATATCTCGCCACCATCTGGACGCAAAATGCCATCAATAATGTTCATCAACGTTGATTTTCCAGCGCCATTCTCTCCGGCCAGCGCATGAATTTCTCCCGCGCGGAGGGTGAGATCTACCCCCTGTAAAGCCCGTACCGCGCCAAAACTTTTAGTGATGCCACGTAATTCCAATAGTGCTGTCATAATCGTCGCCTTACTCATTGATGCCTTTAGTGCCGCGGCGTTTCAGATAAGCATCCCAGCGGAAATCATCGGCGTTGTCTTTAGTCACCACCGCATAACCGTTATCAAGGATTGGGAAGGCAAAAGGATTGGTCCCGTTGCGTTTGGCGTCATTCATCGGATCGATCAGTTCAGGATGAGCAGCAAGGAACAAGGTCATAAAACCCATATAGCCCTGGATGCCCTGATTTGGATTGATTGCGCCAAATACCTGACCGCTTTTAATCATATCCAGCACCTTAGCGTTGACATCCACGGTCATCACTTTCACTTTGCCGCCGTTTTCAGCCACTGCCTGCGCAGCACCAATCGCAGAGCTGGCTTCCGGCATAAAGATGCCTTTCAGATTGGGGTTCGCCTGCAACATTGAGAGTACGGCGTTATAGGCTTTCGAAGGGTCCTGATTCGTCGCAGCGCGTGCGACTAATTTGTTGTCAGGAAAGGCGGTTTTCATCTCATTAATAAACGCAGTGACACGCCTATCGTGATTATCCTGACCGGGGTTTTCCAGCACCGTAAATTCGGCACCTTTACCCATTGCTTTCCCTAGTTCGTCGGCTGCAGCTTTACCCTCACGGAAATTGTCTGAGGTGATATAAGCAACGCGTTTACTGTTAGGTGAATCGGCGGCAAACGTCACCACTGGAATGCCCATTTCAGCAGCACGATTAATGGGCTCAATAAAGGGGTCAGGATTCATCGGATGAAGAAAAATACCGGCGGGTTTTTGTGCCAGGATTTGTTCAAAGCTTGAGAGTTGCTGGTTAACGTCATAAGCGGGTGTGCCACCGTATACGGTCTTACAGCCCAGCTGATGCGCAGCCTGCTTGAACATTTCGTAAACCGGGAACCAATACTCTACGCCTGTCACCATCACGTTCATGTAGTAAGTTTCGCCGGGTTTACAGCGAAATTGAGGCGCATCCGCTGCTTGCGTGATGCTGGTGAAACTGCCCGCCATGAACAAACTGGCGAGTAGAACAGTGATTTTTTTCATGTTTATTCCCCGGAACTGACGCTGAATGTGTATGGCTCAGCCGTGACGACAAAACGCGGAAAAACGAGCCGGGGTTGACCTTGAAAATTATTTCTTATGCATGAAATAATTTTCAAAAGGTATAAAAGCTGGCGGGGAAAAGATCAAACGTTGGTTAATGAATTGTTTCTGACTTGTGAGTGCGTTCACTAATTGCGCAAGGGGCTCTTACCGTTTTACACATTTAGTGACGAAAGCTATTTACGCATCCAGCGCTGCAAACGTGCCAACTGGGACGTTCAGCCAGGAAAGAGGAAACCTGGCCTGCAGTGATAATAAAAATCGCATTCACCGTCAGGCTAATCACGATTGAACATCAATGTAAAATAGGAATTAATTAATGCTCATCACGTTTAGCGGATTACCCGGCACCGGCAAAAGCACCATTGCGCGCTTATTAGCGCAGCAGATCGGCGCGGTGTATTTACGCGTCGATACTATCGAACAGGCGTTGCGATCGGGTGAAGAGAGCGAGAAAGCGATCGGGCCGGAAGGATATTTCGTTATCTACGGATTGGCGCGCGACAATTTGCTGCTCGGTTCCACCGTTGTTACCGACTCGGTTAACGACCTGCAACTGATCCGCAACGCATATCGCGATATCGCCTTGTTGAGCGGTGCGCCGCTGCTGGAAGTCGAAGTAATCTGTTCCGATCGTAACAAACATCGCTTTCGCGTCGAAAATCGCGCTTCCGATATTAAAGATTTGAAGCTGCCGGATTGGCAGGCAGTTGAACAGCGCGAATATCAAGCCTGGGAGCGCGATCATTTGCAGCTTGATAGCGCCTTAATCTCGGCGCAGCAGTGCGTGGATGCCATTCTACAAGCGCTGCCTAAAACGTCACAATCCTGATCTTTCAGTGGTGGCGTAAAACGCGCCGCCACTTTCACCTGAAACCCATTCTTCGATCTTAATGTGATCAACCTCCGGATTCGGCGGTCGCATTATTGTTTATTGCTGCGCATTTGTTATGAATGAAGCTTACTTTAGTTTCGAATGAAAAGAGCAAGTTAACGAATCGGAGCATGTCATGAATCATACTTTCACTTCATTGCAACAACCTGATGATTTCAAACATAACGTTCGCCTGTTGAAAAGGGTGTTAAGAGAGCAGATCGGCGATGTCGAAGGTCTGTTTGAACAAGTCAGAAGCAAAATCGTCAGCGAAATTGCCGCTGCTCGCGCGGAAGAGGCGCAAAACGGCAGCGCGTGGCCGCAGGTGAGTCAGCAGGATATTGCGGCGGGACGTATCACCGATGAGGTGAAGGATCATATTCGTCGACGCGGTTGTGTAGTGGTGAAGCAGACATTCCCGCGCGATCAGGCGCTGGCCTGGGATGAATCAATGCTCAAATACCTCGATGACAATGATTTCGACAACGTCTACCAAGGGCCGGGCGATAACTTCTTTGGCAATCTTGATGCGTCACGTCCGGAAATCTATCCGATTTACTGGAGCGATGCGCAGATGTCCGCGCGCCAAAGCGATGCCATGGCCCAGACGCAATCTTTCCTCAATCGCTTGTGGACGTTTGAGTCGCGCGGCTCGCGCTGGTTTGATCCTGACGTCAGCATCATTTATCCCGATCGTATTCGTCGCCGCTTGCCGGGCACCACCTCCAAAGGTCTTGGCGCGCACACTGATTCAGGCGCATTGGAGCGTTGGTTACTGCCGGCGTATCAACAGGTGTTCAGCAAAATTTTCACCAACCAGTTTGATCAATACGATCCCTGGGATGCGGCGCATCGCACTGAAGTGAATGAGTATCAATCGGGGACTACCACCAAGTGCTCGGTATTCCGTACCTTCCAGGGCTGGACCGCGCTGTCGGATATGCAGATTGGTCAGGGCTTGCTGCATGTGGTGCCGGTGCCGGAAGCGATGGCCTATTTGTTACTGCGTCCGTTGTTGAAAGATGTACCGGAAGATGAGCTTTGCGGCGTTGCGCCGGGCAAAGTGCTGCCGGTTTCAGCGCAGTGGCATCCGGAACTGATTGAGGGCTTGTGTTCGATTCCCGCGCTGCAGGCGGGCGATTCGGTTTGGTGGCATTGTGATGTGATCCACTCGGTCGCGCCGGTAGAGGATCAGCAAGGCTGGGGCAATGTAATGTACATTCCCGCCGCACCGCTGTGTGAGAAAAATGCCGCCTACGCTACCAAAGTGGCGCAGGCGCTGGCCAGCGGTGCGTCGCCTGGCGATTTCCCGCAGGAGGATTATGAAACGCAGTGGCGCGATCGCTTCACCCTCGACGCGCTGAATGCCAATGGTCGCCGCAGTCTGGGATTGGGCTAAATTTCTGGTAAGCTTGACAAAAATTTCACAGCAGCGGGTGTTATGAACGCACGTCATCAGCAGATTATCCAATTGGTCAGCGAGCGCGGCAGCGTCAGCGTAAATGAGCTGGCGCACACCACCGGCGTCTCAGAAGTGACGGTGCGTCAGGATCTCAATCTTCTGGAGAAAGGCGGCTTTCTGCGCCGCGTGCACGGTTCCGCCGTGGCGCCAGAAAGTGATGATGTTGGCGCACGTATGCAAACCCGCTTCGCGGTGAAAAAGCGTCTGGCCGAGTACGCGGCGTCGCTGGTGAACAGCGGTGAAACGGTGTTTATCGAAGGCGGCAGTACTAACGCCTTGCTGGCGCGTGAACTGAGTGAACGCAACGATATCACCATCATTACCGTGAGCCATTACATCGCCGGATTGCTGCGCGAAAAGGGCGGCGATGTGATCATCCTTGGCGGCCTGTTCCAGAAAAGCAGTGAATCGGTGGTGGGGCCGCTGACGCGTCTGTGTATTCAGCACCTCAATTTCCACAAGGCGTTTATTGGGATTGATGGCTGGGATGCAGTCACCGGCTTTACCGGCCGCGATATGCTGCGCTGTGACGTGGTCAACGCCATCATGGAAAAGCCTACACACACCATCGCGCTGACGGATTCCTCAAAGTTTGGCCAGATTCATCCGTTTGCGCTGGCACCGCTTCAGCCGTTTAACCAACTGATCACCGATGCCGAACTGGAGGCGAGCTATCAAAAAGCGCTGCGTGAGAAGGGCGTGGAAGTGAGTTTGGTCTAGCTCACGCAATCAGCTATTCAAGTGAAAAAGGATTGATGAACTGCCTGTGCCACAAGCTTTCCCAATCCACCTTGCTCAAATCGGCTTCATCACAAACATGATGCCAATAGGTTTCAATCGACGTTTTTAACAGCATGAAATGCGCATGCGCGTCAGCGCGACTCAAAGCAAAGTGATGAGCGGCATCCAGGCAGCTGCTTAAGCGACTAAGATTATTGTTGCCACTTATCAGCATCGCCTGCGAGGCTTCGTTGCCAGCACGACCTTGCGGGCAAATATCATAAGCAGGCGTTAGACTGAAGCTTTTACCATCCCAAAAGGCGGCATGATTGCGGGCATGGTCATCGGTATTGCCGCAGAGAATATTGAAGCAAAGCCGTTTATACAGCTCCAGCAAAGTCTCTTTGGGCGAGGCAAAACGTTGACGAATAATTTCAGCGAGTGTTTCGTAGCTGGCATAACGCGCCAGCATATCGTCGAGTTCAAACAGGGTCAGCGCCGAAAGCATCACTTTTCGCGTCCATCCATCGGCTTTATGTTCGCGATCAAAGCGCTCAATCATGATCACATCGCGTCCGGAGGCTTTGACTAGCTTCACCGGAGCGACATGCAATCCTGCCAACTGCGCCAACCGCATCGCCAGGAATTCGCCTTTCACCACGTTCCAGACATCCGCACTGGCAGAAAATTTCGCGATGTATTTTTTTCCCTCGGCCTCGATCAGCGCTTTTGGCCGCGCGCCACCGATCGACGTCCCATGGAAAAGCGCCTGATCCAGTTCGGGTGTTAGCGGCACGCCTTTTTCAACCCGATCAGCCGACTCCAGTAATTCAGGAAGGGTGACATTTGCAGTTGAGCGCGGAATGTATTCCGTTGCTGAGTGCTGGAAATCCAGGGCACCAATGCGATCTGAACCGGACTCAATGAGATACGTCAGCTCATCGAGTATTCCGGTATCGACGTTCGCGCCTTTCCGTCCCATTCGACGGTTGATAATGACACGGCGTCCCCAGGCATCAGGTGCGCTGTCACGGATACATCCCGCAATGTTTAACCCATTCAGCGGCGGAATAACGCCAGTCCGCAGAGGAAGTTCATTGGGATTGAGCGGAATGCGGTTTTCTCGCTGCAGATAACTACGACCATAGTTGAAAAGCAGCGTACCGCCTTCAGCCTCAAGCCTGCCCGCCACCACTGGTGATGTTTCACCAGGCAGCCATATCCATACGTAAGCGTCTCTAAAACGCGCTTCAGAAGTCATCCTTCACCTTCCTGCTACTCTTTTTTTTACTGGTGTGTTTGGGTAACAGCTTGAGCTTTTCTTCAACACGATTTCGATGACTGACCAATGATGGCAAACTCACCTCTGCATCAAACAGGGGAATGCCCAATATGGCCGCAATCTCGAAATAACTGCCAATCTGACATTTCACGTCGCCTTGCTCAATGCGATGTAAAGTCCCACGCGAAATACCGGCTCTTTCTGCTAACTCGGATACTGGAATTTGCTTCTCGATACGTTCAGCACGAATCAAGGAAGCTAATAGGGCAATCGCTTCCTGAGCATAGCGTGAGGTGGGTGAAGTGAAAGAAGCCATGATTTGTTCCATACAGGGTACCAATAAACATTATATGTACTATATATGGAACATCATAGCCTGGTGTGAAGGGTTTTATCAACGGCGCATCATGTCAGAGATGTTCACTGTGTAGTACCAATTACGCTTATTGTTATTACATAGAGAACATTTCATCATTATACTTCAATCCACTAATGCCTGCGCGGTGACCTCATCCGTGATCAAACCGGTCACCAGACCGCTGGCCAGCACTGCGCGAATCGCGGCGACTTTACTGGCGCCGCCCGCCAGGGCGACAATCTCTGCGCGATGCGAGAGATCGAGATCCACTGACAACGTGCGGGCCGTTAGGTTGGTGTGAATCATCTGTCCGCTGGCATCGAAGAAGTGGCCCAGCAACTCGCCGACCGCGCCGGATGAGGAGATATCATTGATCTCCGCTTCATCAATCATGCCGGCTTCAACCAGCTGAGCGGCGGGTTCCACGGTGCCAATTCCCACCAGTTTGACTTCACTCTGCGCCGCCATGGCAAACACCTCGCTCACGCCGCGCTGCGCCAGTAACACTTCGCGATCTTCCTGGGTATTGGCAAAGAAAGGCACGGGCATCGTGTAGGCCTGCGCACCGGTTTTCTCGGCGATGCGGTGCATAACGTCGTGAGGATTGAGCGCGTAGTTGCGGGTTAAACAGCCGAGCAGCGAGACAAAGCGCATATGCGGCGCATCAATACGTGGCAATTGATGGATGGCGGCGGAAAGGGTGCGGCCATGCCCCAGACCTAAGGTGGTAGAAGGCGACGCGGTGAGCAGGTTACGCAGGTAATCCGCGCCCGCCATGCCCAGCGCGCGCACCGGCAAGCCTTCTTCGCCAAGATCGGGGGCGACATGACAGAAGTTAAGCGCGAATTTCGCGCGCAGCCGATCTTCTAGTGCGACGCAGGCGACGATATCACCATCAATCGACACCTTCACCGCGCCTTCCGCCACCATGCGCGCAATCATGCGGTGCGTTTTCACCGACGGCAGCCCGAGTCGTTTCGCCACTTCCGCCTGCGTTAAACCGCCGACGTAGTGCAGCCAGGCGGCGCGCAGCGCCAGAGATTCGTCGCGTTCAGTCGAGGTTGGTGCCGGTTTCATGGGTTGTCCTTTGGTTTATATGGTGCGCTTAAGCCCTCATCCCAACCTTCTCCCACAAGTGGGAGAAGGGGCCGATCGAGCAGCTTGCGCGGACAGTTCCCTCGCCCGCTTGCGGGAGAGAGTTAGGGTGAGGGGAAACCGCGCACCTCACTCCGCCAAATGCAGATCCTGCACGCCGGTATCAATATGCCCGGCCCAGAAGGCGACGCTTTCGGCGATCTCCGCCACCACGTTGCTATCGGTTGGCTCGCGCTCTTTAAAGCTCAGCTCAAGGCAGATCTCATTATCCTGCGCTCCGCCGCGCGCCAGCGCGTCCAGCAGCGGCTGCGGCTGAATGCGGCCGCCGGCATTGTACTGCAATGTAAAAGGTCTGTGTCCGCCTTTATCCAGCATGCTCTGTTTAATATGGATAATCGGCGAGTAGCGCGGCACCGCTTCAGCCCACGCATAAGGATCGTAATCGCGCGGATCGGCGGAAGTGACATCTCCGTGATCGATATCCGCCATCATCCACATCGGCAGCGCCATTGGGGCAGCACTCAAACGCTGCTGCAGCGCCAGACAGGCCGGAATGGTTTCGCCGAACTCGCGGCCCACGCTCATGGGTTCCCAAAACAGGTATTTCAATCCGGCGGCTTTGGCGTGTTCGGCAACGTCGGCCCAGCAATCAATGGCAATGTCGATCAGTGCGTCGCGGCGCGCAACATCGTTGAAATCCTGCTGGGTAAAGATGGCGAACTGCGAACCCACCGCGTCGCCGCCCAGCTCGGCGGTGATATCAGCGAAGGTTTTAAACCAGCCAACATAATAGCGGCGTACTTCGACATCAGGATGACCAAAATGGTTGAGGCGACCATAGGGTCCGGTCATGCCGGAGGTCACGCGCACGCCGGTGGCGCGTAGCGCCTGCTGCATCTTGCGCGTCATGCGCATGATGGTCGCAGCAGGCCAGCCGGGATTGATAAATTCATGGGTGAGCTGCACATCACGGATGCGGATCTGCTGCGCCACGGTGGTAATCAAATCCTGCGGGTCGGCAAAGCGGTTCACCAACGGATTAGTATTCAGTGACAGCGTTAACGGCATGATTCACCTCTTATCCGGCATGCGCACGCAGCGGCGCGGGAGCAGCAAAGGTGGCGTTGAACCACAGGGTGAAAGCCTGTTGCTGCGCGTCATCGAGGTGCAACTTATGCTTGGTGCGGCGCCACAACACATCCTCGGCCTGCTGCGCCCACTCGTTTTCCACCAGATAACGCACCTCGGCTTCGTACAGCTGCCCACCAAAATGGCGGCCAAGATCGCCCAGCGCATTGGCATGACCGATCAGCTTATCGATACGCGTGCCATACAGCCGCGCATAGTGTTTACGCAGCGCCTGCGGTAGCCACGGCCAGCGCGCTTTGACCTGCTCTAAGAAACTGTCGAAATCGGCGTGTGGCATATCGCCGCCCGGTAAGGTGGCGCCCCGCGTCCAGTCCGCGCCCATGTTGGGGAAGAACGGTGCCAGTTTCTGTATCGCGTGTTCAGCCAGCTTGCGGAAAGTGGTGATCTTGCCGCCAAACACATGCAGCAGCGGGGCGTTTTGTTGATCGTCGAGGTCAAACACGTAATCACGCGTCACCGCCGACGGATTGCCTTTGCCGTCATCAAACAGCGGACGCACGCCGGAGAAGCGCGTGATCACATCACTGGCGCGCAGTTTCACCTTGAAGTAGCGATTCACCACGTCGATCAGGTATTGCTGCTCGCTGTCGTCAGCGGTGACCGCTTCCGCTTTGCCTTGCCACGGAATATCGGTGGTGCCGATCAGCGCTTTATCGCCTTCATACGGGTTGATAAAGATCACCCGCTTGTCGGTGTTCTGCACCAGATACGCCTGCTGACCTTCCCAGAACTTCGGCACAATGATGTGCGAGCCTTTAACCAGCCGCACGTTGCGACTGCTTGTGGTGTGCGTGACCTGATTAACGATATCCAGCACCCACGGTCCGGCGGCGTTGACCAGCACTTTGGCAAACACGGTGCGTGAGGTACCGCTGGCATCCTGCAGGGTGATTTCCCACTTGCCGTTATGACGTGTCGCCGCTACGCAGCGGGTACGCGGCAGAATGGTGGCGCCGCGCTCGGCGGCATCCAGCGCATTCAGCGTCACCAGCCGCGCATCATCCACCCAGCAATCGGAGTACTCGAATCCTTTACTGTAACTGTCCAGCAGCGGCGCACCTTCAGGATCGCGGCGTAAATCCAGCGAACGCGTGCCCGGCAGTTTCTGACGGCCGCCAAGGTGGTCATAAAGAAACAGGCCAAGGCGTACCAGCCACGCCGGGCGATCGGTTGGGCTATGCGGCAAGACAAATCGCATCGGCCAGATGATATGCGGTGCGGCGTTGAGCAGCACTTCGCGCTCGATCAGCGCCTCACGCACCAGTCGAAACTCGTAATACTCCAGATAACGCAGCCCGCCGTGCACCAGCTTGCCGGAGCGCGATGAGGTGCCCTGCGCGAGGTCATCTTTCTCACACATCATTACCGACAATCCGCGACCGGCAGCGTCACGCGCGATACCGGCACCGTTGATACCGCCGCCAATCACAAACAGATCCAGCATGTGTTCACTCATGATTTACTCCTTAAAACTGTTTTAGCGCGTGCCAGGCGGCAGGAAGATCGTTACGCAGCTGCTGATAGGTGGGGAACAGCTGGTTGTAGCGCTGCATCAGTTCGCTCGCTGGCGCTTCGGGCGCATCCAGCAGCGGCATTACCCAGGTTTTGACGCAGCTCTCCATCGACGGATACGCGCCAATCGCCACCGCCGCCATCATCGCGGCACCGGCCGCTCCGGCTTCGTCGCGCTGGCTGATGCGCACCGGCGCACCAATGCAGGCAGATAAAATCTGGCGTAACGGCTGCGAACGCACCGCGCCGCCGGTTAAACGGATTTCTCCCGGCAAACTGCCCATCGCCTGATAGCAATCGCGCGCTGCAAAACCGATGCCTTCAATGACCGCCCGCACCAGATCGCCAAAATTGTGGGTGTAACTCAGGCCGGTAAAGCTGGCGCGCGCCTCGGCATTAACAAACGGTCCGCGCTCACCGGCAATCGAGATATACGGGTGATAGAGCAGGCTGCCGGGCTTCGCCGCGTTGAGCCAGCGATCGATATGTCCCACCAAACGGGCATGATCGATTTCACAGCCAAAGCTGTTAAGCAGATCGCTGGCGAGATTCAGCAACCAGTCGAGATTGAGCGTCGAGGCCATATTGGTTTGCACCTGCGTGACATAGCCCGGCCACGGCAGCGGGATCACGTAGCCGGTTTGTGCCGGATTCAGCCACACCTCATCAATGGTGACGCTGCGCAGATGTACGCCGGTCGAGCCAACAATCGAGCAGGCCGTATTGGCTTCGCCGGTGTGCACGCCTGCGCCAAGCGCGGTCATCGCCATATCGACATAACCGAGGCAGATTGGCGTGCCAGCCCGTAAACCGGTGGCCTGCGCGGCTTCCGCGGTTAACGGATGCGTGGTGTCTGTGCCTTCAATGATCTCCGGCAGCAGATGACGATGCTGTTCCAGCCCCAGCGCGGCAATCACCTGATCGTCATAGCGCTGGTGGCGGAAGTTGCCAAAGGTAAAGCTGGCCTCAGAGGGGTCGGTGGCGCGGATGCCGGTGAGATTGAGGTAGAGCCAATCTTTGCAGTGCAGCGCCACTTCGCTGTTAGCTAACAGCTCGGGATAGAAGTGATCCATGTGCGCCAACTGCGATCCCTGCTGACAGGTGTTGAGTCCGGTGCCGGTGGCGCGAAAGCGGGCGGCGGCTAACGGGTGCTGATTGAGTTTTTCAACCGTTGGTGCCGCGCGCGCATCCAGCCAGATCCAGGCATCGCCGACCGGCTGATTGTTGGCACCCACCAGCCAGCTGCCGTCGCCTTGCGCGGTGACGGCCACGGCAACCACCCGCGCGGCCAGGTTGTCGACACGCTCGCCCAGTTTGCGTATCGCCGTGACTGCATCCTGCCAGGTTTGGCTCATTGACTGCTGCGCTGCGCCGCCTTCGCTGCGGTAATAACGGTTACGCACCGATGCGCATGCCAGTTGCGTGCCTTCCAGATCAAACGCCACCGCTTTAACCACCGAGGTGCCGGAATCCAGACCCAGAATGATATCGCCACTGTCCACATACACCTCCGAAAGAAGAAGAGTTCAATTCATCGCCGCCAAAACCGAAAGGTGTTAACGGGCTGTGATGAATTTGCTAAATAATGTCTTACACCACTTCTCACTGAGATAACATATCAACTGTATTATTTTTCGATAAAACCAATAAATTTCACATGAAATAGCGATTGCGATCACGAATCAGGCGTCAAAACCTTACAGATTGAAATGAGATAACACGGCGAACAGGCTGATAAGGCGGGGTTTATTGCGCTTTGTGATGGGGCCGACATCAATTAAGCGATCCAGATCGCTCTCCTGAAAAAATTGCGCGTCACCTGTTGACAATTTAGTCACATCAGCACAATTCTCATCACACAAGTTATCACATTTATAACATTATCGGCGCGATTATCGCAGCTGATGTCAGTGAGAGGTCACGTTATGTCCGATGTCTCAATCCAGGCCCAGCAAATTTCCCGCAAGCGCGTCCAGCGTTACGCCACCCTCGGCGTGATGGTGATTGCGCTGATCGCGGCGATGGCGCTCGACACCAAGGTGGTAAAAATTGGCTCCGCCGAAGATGCGCAGGAGCAAGGCTTCTCGCCCGAGAGTTACGGCCAGAAAACCTTCCCGACCATCCAGCAGGATGTGGCATCACGCGCAGTAGACGCCAAAACGTTAGCCGATGCGCTGCAAACTAATCAGCAGGAAGCGGTGCAGAAATATGGCGTTGGCGCACCGCTGCCGGTCTTTGCCGTCAAGTTCTCCGGCGTGGTGCAAGCCGGGCAGATGGGCATCTTCCCGATGAAAATCGATGGATTAGCAGGTGATATGCAGGTGCGGCTGCAAACCGGTCCAGCGATCACTGGTACCGATCTGCGTGACGCTAACGGCAAGATCCAGTTCGGTGATTTCACGAACCAAATCGAATATCAAAATGCCGGCTCCGCCATCAATCGTGCGATGAAAAGCGCGGTGCTTGACAAGCTGGATCGTGATGCGTTGCCGGGAAAAACCGTGCAGGTGGTTGGCGTGTTCCGCTTACTCAACGCGAAAAACTGGATGGTGACGCCGGTCAGCTTGGAGGTGAAATGAAACCGTTCAACCTCAATCCCGCCTTGCTGAAAGGCGAAGTGATCCTGCAAGCGCGCAACGTCAGCAAAGTGTACGGCTCCACGCACGCGCTGAAGGGCGTCAATTTCGAAATTCGTCGTGGCGAAGTGACCACGCTGTTTGGTGAAAACGGCGCGGGTAAATCGACGCTGATGAAAATTTTGTCTGGTGTGATTACGCCAACAACCGGGGAAATCTTGCTACACGGCGAGGAGAAGACCTTTCGAGCCGCCACCGAAGCGCGTGACTGTGGCATCTCGATTATCCATCAGGAGCTGAATCTCGCGCCGAATATGAACGTGCGCGACAACATCTTTATGGGCCGCGAAATCATGAAGCCGGGCGGCGTCGATTATGCCGAAGAGGCGCGCGTGACGGCGCACCTGATGGCGGCGCTGGAGGAGGAGATCGATCCGCTGACGCCGGTGGAAAACCTGCGTCTGGGACAGCAGCAGATTGTGGAGATTGCCCGCGCGCTGTCGGTGAATTCGCAGATTCTGATCATGGATGAACCGACCTCGGCTCTGAGCGCGGCAGAAGTGGCGGTGCTATTTCAGGTGATCCGTGATTTAACCAGCCAAGGCGTCGCGATTGTCTATATCTCGCATCACCTGGAAGAGGCGCTGGAGATTACCGATCGGGCGGTGGTGCTGCGCGATGGCGTGATGACCGCCTATGCCAAACGCGATGAGATCGATCTCGAATGGATCGTGCGCAACATGGTGGGCGATCACTTTGATCTGGGATCGCCGCCGCAGGGCTACGACTTCGGGCTGCCGGCGCTAACGGTAAAAGATCTGACGCTGAAAAGTAAAACCGGCATTCGGCTGGTGGACAACTTATCGCTGGCGGTGCAAGCCGGGGAGATTGTCTGCATTTACGGGCTGATGGGCGCGGGGCGCACCGAGCTGCTGGAGTGCATCGCCGGACGTCTGCAGCAAAGCAGCGGTCACATTCTATTGCAGGACACCGATATCTCCGCGCTAACCATCTCACAACGCATTCAAATTGGGCTGGCGCTGGTGCCGGAAGATCGGCAGCGCGATGGCCTGGTACAAACCATGTCGGTGGGTGAAAACCTGTCGCTGGCCAGCATCGGCGACTTTGTACGCGGACTGGTGCTCTCCAGAAGCCGGGAAAAACAGCTGGTCAACGACAGCATTCGTAACGTGACGGTGAAAACCTCTGGCGGCGATGCGGCGATTGGATCGCTCTCCGGCGGCAATCAACAAAAAGTGGTGATCGGCAAAATGCTCGCCACCCGTCCCAAAGTGATACTGCTGGATGAGCCGAGCCGCGGCATCGACATCGGCGCTAAAGCGGAAGTGTTTCGCCTGCTGGCGGAGAACGCCAAAAAGGGGCTGGCGGTGGTGTATACCACTTCGGAAGTGGGCGAATGCCTGAGTATTGCCCATCGCATTGTGGTGATGAGCAAAGGGCGCATCTCCGCCATCTTCGACGCAAGCGTCAGTAAAGAACGCATTATGGCCGCTTCAGGCGAGTCTCTGGTGGCATGACATGAAAAGTGGAGCAAAAGGTATGACTGACAGAACCCAAACGCTGGACACGCCGCCGGTGGTCAACAAGAATAAAAGCGACAAGCAGCTGAATGTGGCGCGTCTGCTGCTGGAAGGGCGCGCGTTTATCGCGCTGCTGGTGATTATTGCTACCTTCTCCATGTTGTCGTCCAACTACTTTACCGGCGCTAACTTTCTCACCATGGCGTCGCACGTGGCGATCTTCGGTTTGCCGGCGATCGGCATGCTGCTGGTGATCCTCAACGGTGGCATTGATTTATCGG
The DNA here is from genome assembly GCF_054903455.1 of Pantoea sp. y20. Lineage (NCBI taxonomy): Bacteria > Pseudomonadati > Pseudomonadota > Gammaproteobacteria > Enterobacterales > Erwiniaceae > Pantoea > Pantoea sp. y20. Next base: position 2,091,017 of record NZ_CM142816.1, on the reverse strand, counting down.
TGGGCTCCACGCTGGGTCTCGCTGGAGTGATGGCCGGATTTATGATGCAGGGCATCAACCTCGAAGCGCTCGGCGTGGTGCTCTATCTGCCGGTGTGGGCGGTGGCGATTTTGACGCTGGTGGTGGGCGCGCTGGTGGGATTAGTCAACGGCGTGCTGATCGCTTGGTTCCGCGTTCCGGCCTTCGTCGCCACGCTCGGCACCATGTATGTGGCGCGCGGCATTGCGCTGCTGATCACTAATGGTCTGACCTACAACAAACTCTCCGGCAGCGAAGCGCTGGGGAATACCGGCTTCGACTGGCTCGGTTTTAATCGCCTCTTCAATATCCCGGTTGGCGTGCTGGTGCTGGGCGTGGTGGCGCTGGCGTGTGGTTTCCTGCTTAGCCGCTCAGCGTTTGGTCGCTGGCTGTACGCGTCGGGTGGTAACGAACGTGCGGCCGATCTGTCAGGTGTGCCGGTGAAGCGCATCAAAATCAGCGTCTATGTGTTGTCTGGCGTCTGCGCGGCACTCGCCGGGCTGGTGCTCTCCTCACAGCTCACCTCGGCCGGCCCAACTGCTGGTACCACTTATGAACTGACTGCGATTGCGGCAGTGGTGATTGGTGGTGCGGCCCTGACCGGTGGACGCGGCAACGTGCGCGGCACGCTGCTTGGCGCGTTCGTGATTGGTTTTCTCTCTGATGGCCTGGTGATTATCGGCGTCTCTGCTTACTGGCAGACGGTGTTCACTGGTGCCGTGATCGTGCTGGCGGTATTGCTCAACACCTTGCAATACGGACGACGCGCTCGCTAACTCACGCGCGCTGTTTCAGCAGCGCGCGGATATCCGTAAAACCTGTACCCCAAATAATAACGGAGCACCAACTATGTTCACTAAACGTCTCTTCATCGCGGCTGCGGCTATGGCTATCACCACTTTTGCTGCACCCACCTGGGCAGATAACGGGTTAATGACCATCATCGTTAACGATCCTTCCAACCCTTACTGGCTAACGGAAGGCCAGGTAGCGCAGAAAGCGGCGGAAAAGCTGGGCTACAGCGCCAAAGTCAGTGCGCACAAAGGCGATACCAATACCGAAAGTCAACTGATTGATACGGCGATCACCAATAAATCGAAGGCGATTATTCTCGATCCGGCGAACGCCGATGGTTCGGTCGGCTCGGTGAAAAAGGCCATCGCCGCCAATATTCCGGTATTTATCATCAATGCCGAACTGAACCAGAGCGGGCTCGCCAAAGCGCAGTTGGTTTCTAACAACGCGCAGGGAGCGGCGGTTGGCGCAATGGAGTGGGTGAAGCAGGTGGGCGATAGTGCGAACTATGTCGAGCTGGTCGGCCCGCCGTCAGATAATAACGCCGCTACCCGCGCCAACGGTTTTGATACGGTGCTGTCGCAATATCCCACGCTGAAGAAAGTCGGTCAGGAAGTGGCTAACTGGGATCGCACACAAGGCTTCAACAAAATGCAGTCACTGCTGCAAGCCAATCCCAACATCAAAGGCGTGATCAGCGGCAACGACGAAATGGCGCTGGGCGCGATCGCTGCGTTGAAAGAAGCTGGCAAGCTGAATCAGATCAAAGTCGGCGGTTTTGACGGTTCACCGGATGCGGTTGACGCTGTGAAAGCCGGTACGCTGGCCTACACTGTGATGCAGCCGGTGGCGCAGTTCGCGCAGAAAGCGGTAGAGCAGGCGGATAGCTTCCTGAAAACCGGTAAGACCGGTGCGGCCTCCGAGAAGCAGCTGTTTGACTGCATCCTGATCACTAAAGAGAACGCCGGTAACTTTGCTTCACCGTTTGTTCTGAAGCAGTAAAAGTTGCGCAATAAATTGCGCCACTACGCTATGTGCGTTTTTTATAACAACCACCTTTGAAACGCACGTATTCGTAGCGGCGCGATTTATCACGCAGTGTAACGTTAGTCGCAATTTGCCAAAATCCGTATTAAACGCTGTAATGAGTGCCGAAAACGCTTCTCGCTTCACTTTCCCGGATGAAATATGGCGCATAACCCGCAGGACTCTTCACTTGGCGTATTTATGGCCGAAACCTTACCCAGCGATAGCCGCCAGGCGCGTCAACTGGCCCGTCGCCAGTTAATCGCCGAAGCGGTGATGGCAGAAGGGGCGATCCGCATCGAAGACATCACCGATCGCTTCGGCATCAGTTTGATGACCGCCCATCGTGATATCGACGAAATGGTTGAGCGCGGCCTGCTGCATAAATCGCGCGGCGTGGTGTCTGCGACGCCAACCAGCCTGGTTGAATCCAGCGATATCTATCGCGCCACGCGTCAGCTGGAGGAGAAACAGGCGATTGCCGATGTCGCCGCTACCTATCTCGAACCGGGACAGGCGATTTTCCTCGATGATTCCACCACCGTGCAGCAGATGGCGCGGCTGCTCTCGGCGCGTGCGCCGCTGACGGTAATTACCAATTCCCTGACCCTCATGAACGAGCTGCGCAATGGCCGCGATATCACATTGATGGGCCTCGGCGGACAGTTCTATCACTGGTGCAATGCTTTTATGGGCCGCATGACGCGGGATGAAATTGCCAGCCTGCGCGCGGATGTGTTTTTCGTCAGCATGTCAGCGATTATCGATGATGCAGTGTTCCACCAATCCGCCGAAACGGTGGAGACTAAGCGCGCGATGTTTGATGCCGCGCAGAAGCGCATTCTGATGATGGATAACACCAAGTTTGAACGCCGGGCTTTGCACCGTTTTGCGCATCTGAGTGAATTCGATGTGGTAATTGTTAATCAGGGCACGCCGGTGCCTATTTTGCGACGGATGCAGGATTTAGGCGTAAATGTGGTGGTCGCCCCGGTGAAAATAAATCATTCGGTTAATGTCTGAAAAGGCGGGTACCTTAAATGGCGACCTTTATATGGCATGCCAATCTTTACATTAATTTAAATATATCCCGCCTCGTTGATTTTTTTTACTTTCTTTAATCTGCTCAGCGTCTTATTCGGGGATTTCCTGGTTATGTACGCTGCGTAGTGCTCTATGGTTATTATTCGGCCCTGGTTCAGAATAATGAGGTATCTGATGCTGATTAAACTTAAACGCACACGAACGCATGATGAGGACAGGAATCTGGCAATGTGGCTCGCCACGGCCGCCGGCGTGCTCAATGCAATCGCCTTGGGGGCGTTTGGCTTTTTCCCCTCGCATATGTCAGGTAATACCTCTCAATTATCCAGCGAAGTATCGAACGTTAATTTCCGTGATATCACCTTTTTAGCCACCATCCTGTTTGCCTTTGTTTGTGGTGCGGTCACGGCGAGAATGGTGGTGATCAGCGGATTAGCCAATGGCAATCGCATTATATTCTGCCAAATATTGTGGGTTGAAGGGCTGGCCTTAATAGCGTTATCGCTGTTTGAAATGTTCTTTTATTCGTCGGCCAACAACCGGGAAGTTATTGTCATTCTGGGCTTCCTGATGGGCGTGCATAATTCAACCTCTACGCAGTTATCCAATGGTCGCGTGCGCTCCACCCATATTACCGGCACGTTGACCGATGCCGGAATTTCGCTGGCATCGGTATTAGCCGCTCTGTTCCGCCGCGATCCGTCGAAACAACTCTCGGGCCAGAAACGTCAGCTGTGGACGCATCTGACCACGATATTTTCCTTCCTGATCGGCGGGATTGTAGGCCTGATGATGTTTAAACATCTAGGTTTTAAAGCCATGTCGATTGTCGGCGGCATACTGCTGATTGTTGCCACATTGGCGATGGTGAGAACGGTAGCACGGGTAAAGCGAGCGGCTTCCTGACATGATGGAACGTGTGCAAGGCGGCGACTTTTTCGCCGCCTCGCTAGTGCCAGCCGCAAATAAGAATTTTTACCTTCCGTCTCATCATAAAACACCTTAAATTCACGCCGACGAGCAGTGCCAGTCACAACAGATTGGGTATTTTAACAACAATCAAATAAACACTTTTGCATGCCATCTATTCATGGCAGTGAGGCTTTGTATGCTTTTAAAACGCAGCTGTAATATTGCTATTGTCGTACTGGTCATGTTTTCTGTTACCGCGTGTGGCATGTCGCATCGTGGCAGAAATACCGCGATTGGTGCTGGTGTTGGTGCGGTAGGCGGTGCGGTACTTACCGGTGGTAGCACCTTCGGTACATTGGGTGGCGCGGCGATCGGTGGTTTAATCGGACACGAAGTTAGCAGGTAAGGAAATATTCTCGCGTAACTATGAACTTTATTTCACTCTCATTTATGCTGCATAGGATATCAATACTGTTCCTACCGCAAAATGAGGTGATGACATGGAGTTCCACCGTAAAAACTGGCATGAGAAAGCCTTCGATTTAGCGAATCGAGGTATTTCACTCGATTCGCTGGGTGAACATCAGGCTGCAGCCTGTTCATGGGGTGCAGCCGCTGAATTAGCCAAAGCGCATCTTCGAGATGACGATATCTATTTCTGGATCATGAGCGGCTATGGCGCAATATTAATCCAGTGTCAGCGCTATCAGGAAGCAATTGAAGCGGCGAAAGAAGCCCTCGACAGGGAAGCGCAACTCAACCAAATACTTTCCCGAATGACGCTTGCGCGTGCGCTCTATGCTCTGGGTGCAATTGATGGCGCAAAATTTTATTTTCAGCAAATTTATGATATGAAAGGTGATGGCATTTTTGCTGCTTTACCCGAATTCGAACACGCCACCCTGAAGGATTTAGTCCGTTTCAGGAAATAACCGGAGAGGCTTTCTCTCCGGTTATCCTTCAAAAAACCAGCTGGACTTTAGCCGCACGCTCTTTATCCGCCGCCAGCTCCAGTGCGGCATTACCGGCAGTCTTTGCGCTCCTGCGTTAAGGACCATCACCGGCAGGCACGGACCGGGAGTGGGTATCATCCCGTTTTCCTGTACCAGTTGGGTAAATTCAAGCGCTCTGCTAAGCCGCTTATTGTCGACGACCGCGCCCTGATCAATCTCTGAAAGCCGATCGTAAGTGGAGCAGGGAAGAGCAATGCCGTTTAGACGGGGTTCTTTTTTCCCGTCAGGGTAATGGTAGGCGTCTTGACGAGCAGAAGCTCCATGATTTGGCTGGTTGCATCATCACTATAGACCAGCAGCATGCAGGCAGGACCGCGTTCCTCAAACCAGCGGTGATCGCAGCCGTCGATCTGTATCAGCTCGCCAACGCAGGCGCGACGATAGCGCGGCTGCTGGATCCTCGGCGCACGCATTTTCCGGGGGATCCAGAGTCCGGCGCGAACCATCAGCTGACGCACGGTCTCTTTAGCCAGCACAACGTCATGGAGTTCGGCCAGCTTCTCGCAGGCGAGCGTCGGAACAAAGTCGGCGTAATTATCTCGAATGACGCCCAGAGCAAGTTCAGCAAGGCCAGGAACAAGCTGCCGATTACCGCGCAATCCACGGCGGCGGTTCGCCAGTGCCAGCGGCCCGGACTCGCGGTAACGCGCAAGCAGACGCCGGCAGTGGAGATCCGTAAGGCCAAGTCGTTGTGATGCAAGCGAAGTGGTGAGCCTGCCATCAATGACGTCCTGCAGGATCTTGAGGCGGTTAACTTCATTCATCGTAAAGCACTCCGAACCGTAAGCCGTCATCAGTTGCGTCCTCAGCCGGGAAACCCTGGAAAGAGGACGATAAAGCGGACATCTCAATATAGCCAGAGGCGGACATCCGAATTTAGCCGCTACAACCAAAGGGCGCATAATGTATATTATGTTAAATGAAGTATCTCATTGCGCACTTCAACCATCATCCGCTCATCACCTGCCTTCTTTCACCTCCGTCACCAACAATCCGTAACCCGCGATCATCCCGGCGACGGACTGTTGAACGCACGTTGCCGTTATCTGCGCCCTTTAATCACCGACGCCTTCCAGTTGAAATCACTGACTTCACTCTCTTTCAACGATTCAGGTTTCTTCCTGCGCGTTGGCGTTTTCTTTGCCTTTTCAGCCAGCGCTTTCTCTTTGGCCAGTTTCGTCGTCATAATCTGCTGCCGGGCTTCCGCAGTGAACTCTTTCTCTTTCTTTGCATCCGGCTCTTTGCCAGTGCGCTGGCGATACTTCTCCATCAATCCCTTAAACGCTTCTTCTACTGCAACGCGTTCACTGAGATTGAACTGATCGATGGAAATCATTTTCTTGTCGTTCATAGCGTACCGTCCAATAGTGATTTTCTGGCAACAAGTGTACAGCATTTACCGGCAATGAAGATCGCACCATTGCCGCTTACGTGGCTTTCTTGTAACCTTTGCCGTCAACATTTTAAGGATTTCCTATGAACGATCATCGCTCCAAAGATCCCTTGCACGGCGTCACGCTTGAGATGCAAATTAATGCGCTGGTCGCCCATTATGGCTGGGCCGAACTGGGTAAACTCATCAATATCAACTGCTTCAAAAGCGATCCAAGCGTTAAATCGAGCCTGAAGTTTTTACGCCGCACACCCTGGGCACGCGCTGAGGTTGAAGCACTGTATCTGGATTCACTGGATGATTTTGCTGCGGATAAGGCAGATGATTCCGCGCCAAATCCCTGGACTATGGGCAAGGATCAGTAATTTCTGGCGACAAAACCGGCAGCGCTACGTGAATTCTCGGCAACTTCCACCCTGCTCTTTTTGCAGAATTCACGTAGCGACGTCATATCAACTCCTCCGTTCTATCCATTTCATAACTTCCCAACCTTGCCCGCGTCATCACATTTTCCAATGACCGATCGTATTGTAAGTTTTCATGCTGCATGACAATATCGCCACATGTATATACATGTACCACCAAGAGAAGCCACATCATACTAACAATAATTTCCCATCTTTAGCCGTTTTAGCGAGGAAACTATGTCAGCCGAATCACCTGCAGCAGATCACGCCGGCGCAGAGAAACAGCGCCTGTCAGAAACGCGATCCATTGATTACATTCCTCCGAGCGAACGCCACGGACATCCTTTCAGCCAGTTCACCTTGTGGTTTGGCGGCAATTTGCAAATCACCGCCATCGTAACCGGCGCACTGGCCGTGGTGTTGGGCGGCGATGTGGTGTGGTCGATCATCGGCTTGCTGGTTGGGCAAGTTGTGGGCGCGGCGATCATGTCACTGCATGCCATTCAGGGACCGCGTCTCGGATTGCCGCAAATGATCACCAGCCGCATGCAGTTTGGCGTATATGGTGCGGTGATTCCGTTGGTGTTGGTGTGCATCATGTATGTCGGATTCTCTGCCAGCGGCACGGTGTTGGCCGGACAGGCGCTCGCCAAACTGATTAATACCAGCAATGCGTCAGGCATGATCCTGTTCAGTGCGATTATCGTCGTCATCGCGGTGCTGGGATATCGCGTGATTCACAAGCTCGGTAAAGTAGCCAGCGTGATTGGCGTGCTTGCCTTTGTTTACCTGTTTATCACGTTGCTCTCAACCCATGATCTGTCCGCGGTGTGGCAGAACCAGCATTTCACGGTCGCTAACTTCCTGCTTGCGGTTTCGTTGTCGTCGTCATGGCAGATTGCATTTTGCCCGTATGTTTCTGACTATTCGCGCTATTTACCGGCTAACGTCTCAGCCAAAAAACTTTTCAGCTGCGTTTTCTTCGGCACGGTTTTAGGAACGCAGGCTTCAATGACGTTGGGTGTAATTGTCGCGGCGATTGTCGGTAAGGCTTTCTCTGGCAACGAGGTTGGCTATATTGTCAGTTTAGGCAGCAGCGCTACGATGGCGATGGTGATCTATTTTGCGATCTGCTTCGGCAAAATCACTTTCACCACGCTGAATGCTTACGGCAGCTTTATGTCACTCACCACCATTGTTTCTGGCTTCCGTCAGAAAACCGCATTAAGTCGTGGCGGCCGCATTCTGTTTGTGGTGTTGATGGTGACGATTTCTTGTGTGATTGCGCTGATTAGCGAACCCGCTTTCCTGAAATCATTCACCCATTTCCTGCTGTTTTTACTGGCCTTTTTTGTGCCGTGGAGCGCAATCAGCCTGACCGATTTCTACCTGATCACCAAAGGTAAAGTCGATGTACCGGCACTCTCCCAGCCCAACGGACGTTACGGTCGCTGGAACTGGGCGGGCATAATTGTCTACTTCTGCGGCGTGCTGGTACAGTTGCCGTTCATTGATAATCCACTGCATCACGGTTCGTTAACCTGGATTTTTGCCGGTAATGATGTGTCGTGGATTATTGGCTGGATTGTCACCGCACTGTTGTGGTCAGCCGTAAGAAAGGTCGATCGTCGAGGGACCTTGTCGCACTCTGTTTACCCCAATCAGTGACATTGTCACGCATATCATATTTATGAATCGCGCTCACAAGTGCTTGCAACTTTGAGCGCATTATCATTCAGCCAGCCCACCGCTACACTTTAACTAACGAGAAATATAAGCAACTGTAAGGCGCACCTGGTCGCCATTAATGGCAATCCTTAGGGATTATTTGTAACTCACCACCGTCACCCAATTGGCGTCACCGCCGGCCGGTGCTTCGCCAACGCGCTTTAGCGCCCCGCTTTCTTGATCAATGGCATAGCTGCCGGTCACCGCACTCTTTTCGCCGCTGGCAATCAACCAACGTCCGTCAGCGGTGATCGCGATGCCGCGCGGCTGTTTCTCGACTTGCCAGCTATCAATCAGCGTCAGTTTGCCGTCTGCTTTGTTAATCCGGTATCCGCTGATGGTGCTGCTGGTCCGCTCGCTGACATAGAGAAAACGGCCATCGGGCGTCAGATGAATATCGGCCGCCCAGATGCGCGGCGTGGTGTCGCTGTAGCCCGGCGGTCGCTCTTTGCCGTGTTGCAGTTGATATTTTTCCGCTACCGCATTCGGCGTCTCCGCCACTTTCACCAGCTCACCGCTGGCTTCACGACGAAACTGCGTGATGATGCCGCCCATCTCGCCGATGTTGTAGAGATAGCGATTATCCGGCGACAACACCGAATGGCGCGGTCCGTTTTCTGTCGCCGTTTTCACATAGCCGTTGCCTAACCCCGACAGTTCGCCTTCGGCGCTCAGTTTCAATTGCAGCACGCGGTCGGTGCCGAGATTGCCGACATAAGCCTGCTCGCCGCTCGCATCGACAATCACCGAGTGCGCGGCATGTCCGGTTTTGTAGCTGCCGACCGGCGGCGCCATCAGCTTGCCATCGTTATTGAGTCGGTAAACGTGCACCACATCGCCATCATAGGATGCACCCAGCAGAAAACGACCCTGCGGATCCGTGCTGATGTAGGGATAACTGGCCGCAGCGGATACGCTATTCAACTGGCTGAGATCGCCCGTTATGCTGTCGATGTTCCAGCTCACCAGTTGCAGCGGTTTACTGCGAATCGCGGCGTACAGATGTTTATGATCGGCGCTCAACGCCATCGGCATCACCTTGCCGCCGGCCTGAGTGCGTCCCAATAGTTGCAATGCACCGGTTTGCTCATTCAGCGCGTAGCGCGCGATGGTGCCATCATCGGCTTCTGAAACGTAGACAAAAGTCTGCGCCAGCAACGGCGCGCTGGCGGCCAACGACGCTAATAGCGTTGCCGCGCGTAATAGGTTCTTCATGCTGCTTCCTTAGCGTACCAATGACGGACGTTTGGCGTCATAGCGCCAGTTATCGATCAAAAACTGCATCCCCAGCGCATCGTTGCGATTTTTATCCGGCAGCGCGTTATATAGCGCATGCGCCTGTTCGATGCGATCCATATCCAGCTCGATGCCCAATCCCGGCCCCGGCGGTAACTCCAGATAACCATCGCGGATCTGCGGCGGTTGACGCGTAAGCTGCTGACCATCCTGCCAAATCCAGTGCGTATCAAAGGCGGTTTGACGATCGCCAGGCGCGGCGGCACCCAGGTGCGCCACCATCGCCAGCGAAATATCAAAATGGTTATTGGAGTGGCAGCCGGTTGTCAGCCCCCATTCGTTGCACAGCTGCGCCACCACGTTGGCGTTACGCATCGTCCAGAAGTGCGGATCGGCGAGCGGAATATCAATGGCATTCAGTTGCAGCGCATGATGCAGCTGGCGCCAGTCGTTGGCGATCATATTAGTCGCGACCGGCACGCCGGTGGCGCGGCGAAACTCGGCCAGCGTTTCCCGACCGGAATAGCCTTGTTCAGCGCCACAAGGATCTTCCAGATACGGCACCTTTCCCGCCAGCTGCTTGCCAAAGCGAATCGCCTCATCCAGCGACCAACTGGCGTTAGGATCGACGGTGACGCGTGCTTCTGGGAAGCGCGCCAGTAGCGCTTCCACCGTTGCCACTTCCACTTCGCCTGCCTGCACGCCGCCTTTGAGCTTGAAGTCGCGGAAGCCGTATTGCTCAACTGCCGCTTCGGCCAGTCGCACCACGGCCTCGCTGTCCATCGCCGCTTCATGACGCAGACGGAACCAGCCTTCTTGCTCATGCTCCCCTGATCGATAGTGCATATTGGTGCGCTTGCGATCGGCGATGTAGAACAAATAGCCCAGCACCGGAATGCGGTCGCGCTGTTTACCGCTGGCGAGCAGGTCCGCTACCGGCAGGTTAAACAGCTTGCCCTGCAGATCCAGCAGCGCCGCTTCAATGGCGGCGGCGGCGTTATAAAACTTCTCCGGATTCATCTGCGGGATATGAATGTCGTTGGTGTGTGGGGTTTGTTGCTGACGTGCCTCGCTGCTGAACAACTGGCTCAGCGTCGCGTTGAGACGCAGCAGCGAACTGCCTTCAATCAGCGGGCGAAACTGTTCCAGCAACTGCAAGGTGGATGCATGACACGGCGTTTCGCCAACGCCGGTATGTCCGGCGGAATCGGTCAATATCACGATGATGCGCGTGAAGTAGCAGTTATGGGCGCCGCCAATGTTCAATAACATGCTGTCGTAGCCGGCAACCGGCACGATGCGCATCGATTTAATGACTGGACTGTCTGACATGGTTTCTCTCCGTGTGACCGAAAGCGGGTGGAACAGGTTTGCGACGCAGCAGCAAATAGAGTCCGGTAACCACAGACACGCTGGTTAGCGCGTAAAGTCCGCCGGTGGTGCTGCCGGTGTGCATTTCGAGGTAGCCGAATACCGTGGGCGCAAAGAAGCCACCGAGGTTGCCAATCGAGTTGATCAGCGCAATGCCGGGCGCGGCAATCGAGGCGGGTAATTCACTTTGCGGCATCGGCCAGAAGAACGCCGCGCTCACTTTGGATCCGATGCAGGCCACAATCATCGCCACAAAGCCAAACCACGGCGTACCCAGCGTGGCCATAAAGGTGCCGCACGCGGCGATCAGCATGGCGATGCCGAGCCCTTTGTCCAGTTTATCGCGATAGCGGTCGGTAGCTTTGCCGAGCAGAAACAGCGCGACGATAGCGAACAGCCACGGCACGGCGGTCAGCAATCCGGTTTCAAAGCTGTTGAAGCCCTGAATACGCTGAATGATTTGCGGCAGCCAGAACACTAACGTGTAGCCGGTCATGGTCATGGTGAAGAAGATCAGGCAGTAAGACAAAAGGCTGCGATCGCTGATCAAGCCCCAGCGGCCGTGTTTCACCGCGTGCTCTTCGCGCGCATCATCTTCCAGCGCTAACTGCTGCGCCAGCGCCTGTTTCTCGGCATCGCTCAACCATTTCGCGCCTTGCGGTTTGGATACCAGCACAAAGGCGGCCAGCAAGCCGATCACCATCGATCCGCCGCCTTCCACAAACATCACCCATTTCCAGCCCGCGATGCCGCCAACATCATGCATCATCAGAATGGCACCGGTGAGCGGACCGGAGAATAGAAAAGCGCTGGCGGTGGCGCTCAACACCAACGCGGTAGCTCGCCCTCGCCACGCATTCGGCACCCATTGACGAAAATAGAACAGCACGCCAGGGAAGAAGCCGGCTTCCGCCACGCCGAGCAGGAAACGCAGCAGATAGAAATGCAGCGGCGTACTCACAAAACCGGTAAGCACCACCACCATGCCCCACGTAATCATGATGCGCGTCAGCCACACGCGTGCGCCGAGTTTCTTCAGCATCATGTTGCTCGGCACTTCAAACAGCGCATAACCGATAAAGAACAGCCCCGCGCCTAAGCCGAAGGCGGCCGCACTAATGCCTGCATCCGTTTGCAGTTCGGCTTTTACGAAGCCAATGTTAGCCCGGTCAATCTGGTTCACAATTAACATCAGCGCCAGCATCGGAATGATGCGGCGGAAGAACTTGCCGATAGCCGAGGCGATATGCGCGTCATGATCGGGCGATAATACGTATTGTTGTTGTGTCATGCGTCACCTGTAGGGAGAAAAGCATCGCTATAGGTATATGCAGCAGAGTGTGGCCAGGTGTATGTGGCATTGCCCGAGACCGCTTAGGCAAATGCCCTATGATTGTTAAAATTCATGGTGTTATATTAATTCGCGTCGACAAGTTTACGCTTGGTTTGTGCGCTGGCTCACTACAGGCCCCGTGCCTGAGCATACCTCACATTAAACTGAGCGACTTTCGTTCGCCATAGGCTCAGATTGTTTCAGTTTTGCCGTGCGGCGACCGAGCAAAGGGCGCCTGGCCGCGCCCTCTGCACTCCCGGGCCTTGCGCCAGCCCAATCCGCCGCTGCGCGGTACCTTCAGTCATTCACGATTCCTGACGGACCGGCGCCGATTCGCTCCTGCTCAGAGCCGCCTCTCGCCGCATCCATGCGGCTCGCCCTGGAATCCCTCATTCGTTCAGCGGTTTGGGATGTCGCCTCAACACCCGCGCTGCTGCATCAATGCATTAATTTGACTCACCATCGCTATAAATCCCGTAGGGTCACCATTTATGGTGATCTGGTACACAAATGGCCCAGGTTCCATAAAGTGCTTTCTCAGAAGTTGTTATTTGAAGACATTCGGGTAGTTACAGCTATGAAAACTAAGATAATGTAGATAATTAATTTACCTGAAGGACAAATCCTCCCGATAAAGCAAGTAACTTCAAAAGTTACATATTGAAAATTCATGCAAGGATGAGGTCAATCCTCATCAAATAAAGTGTTTAGGTCTTCTAGCTGTGGAAATGAGAAATCAATGGCTGAAAGTTTCAATCCCAGTGACGTCAAATAAAGAGTAAATGCTTTCAACGATCCCGCGTAATGGCCGTTTTCAATCTGTGAAATAACCGTGCGATGAATGCCTGCACGCGTCGCAGCGTCGGCTTGAGTCCAACGGTTAGCCTTGCGCCTTTCCTGACATTTAGCGCCTATTGCTTGCAAACCAGGCAACATAAAACCTCTATTGTTGGTATATGATAACAATGTCTATATTTTTACCAAAATGTTATCATATAGCAACACTTAAGTTCTGCACAGGCGGCCTTAATGCCTTTTCCTCGTCTACACTTGCCTCACGTGGAAACGCTAATAGAGGTAAAAATGTCGCAATCTAATCAACGTAATCAAGCTTGGCTATTAGCCTCACGCCCGCATGGCGAACCGGTAAAAGAGAATTTCCGCCTGGTGGAGCAGCCCATTCCTGACGTGAAGGACGGCCAAATCCTGCTGCGCACGCTCTATTTGTCGCTTGACCCCTATATGCGCGGGCGCATGGATGACAGCAAATCTTATGCTGCACCTGCTGAACTCGACCAACCGATGGTTGGCGGCACGGTGAGCGAAGTGGTGGAATCTAAACACGCGGATTTCCAGCAAGGCGATGTGGTCCTCGCGCAAAGCGGCTGGCAAAGCTATGCGGTTTCGGACGGAAACGGCGTGGCGAAATTGGGCGATCTGCCCCATCCTTCCTGGGCGCTGGGCATTCTCGGTATGCCGGGCTTTACGGCCTATATGGGCTTGATGGATATCGGCCAGCCAAAACAGGGTGAAACCCTGGTGGTCGCGGCGGCTACCGGCCCGGTCGGTGCAACGGTGGGTCAGCTTGGCAAACTCAAAGGCTGCCATGTCGTCGGCGTTGCGGGGGGTGAAGAGAAGTGTCGTTATGCGATTGAGAAGCTCGGTTTCTCCGCCTGTATCGATCACCATCGTGACGACTTTGCGGAACAACTGGCGGCTGCCTGCCCGGACGGCATTGATATCTACTTCGAAAACGTTGGCGGCAAAGTGTTTGATGCCGTATTTCCGTTGCTGAACACCGCGGCGCGCGTGCCGGTGTGTGGCCTGGTTTCTGGTTACAGCAGCCGCGAATTACCGCCAGGCCCAGATCGCACCCCGCAAATCATGGGCGGCATTCTTAAACGTCGTATTCGCATGCAGGGCTTTATCATCTTCCAGGATTACGGCGACCGTTATCCTGAATTCCTCAAAGCGATGACGCCGCTGGTGGAGCAACAAAAAATCCACTACCGCGAGCACATGATCGACGGGCTGGAAAATGCCCCGCAGGCGTTTTTCGATATGCTAAAAGGCAAAAACTTCGGTAAAACCGTGGTGAAAGTCGCGCAGTAAACCGTTGTGTTAACGCTATTTTTCACTTTGCATAGCCGCAATTGAGATATGGCGCGCGCTGAGCGCATGAGAAGATATTTTCCCTACATCGTCATTATCGGGAGTTCTCATGTCGCTCAGCCAAACCCACATCCTGAAGGTCAATTCCCAACAGCCTGAAGCACCCATTCCCTTACCTGCTGAACCGGCGCATATCATTCGTGATGATGCCGAAGCCATTGAGATTGCTCAACGTCTGGCCACAGAGTTTGCGCGTGACGCCGCACTGCGCGACCGCGAAGGCATCTTGCCGCTCAACGAATTGGATGCATTCTCACAAAGTGGCTTGTGGGCGATGGCGATCCCTAAAATCTATGGCGGCGCGGGCGTATCCTGGGTGACGGTGGCGAAAGTCATCGCCATCATTTCGGCGGCAGATTCCGCACTCGGTCAGCTACCGCAGAACCATTTAGCCGGCGTGGCGCATCTGGTGGCGGATGGCAGCGAGGCGCAGAAACAAGAACTACTGGGCGAAGTGCTGGCTGGCTTGCGCTGGGGCAACGCTTTCTCCGAGAAGAATTCGCGCACCGTCGCCGATTTCCAGACGCGTTTTCAGCGTGAAGGTGATGACGTGGTGATCAACGGCGAGAAATTCTACGCCACCGGCGCGCTGCTGGCGCATCGGATTCACGCAGTGGCGCTCGACGACCAGGATCGCGCGCATCTGATCGTGCTGGATCGCAACACGCCGGGCGTGACCATCATTAACAACTGGTCGAGCTTTGGTCAGCGCACCACGGCATCGGGCACCGTGCTACTGGAAAACGTGCGCGCCCCGCAATCCCGCGTGATCCCGGCTTATCAGGCGTTTGAGCGCCCGACTGCCGCCGGTCCGATTTCGCAGATTATTCAGGCGGCGGTGGATGTGGGCATTGCTCGCGGCACTGTTGAAGACACGCTGCATTTTGTGCGCGAGCGGTCACGTCCGTGGATTGATAGCGGCCAGGAGCGCGCATCCGATGATCACTTTACGCTGGCGGCAGTCGGGGATTTGAAAATTCGCCTGCACGCCGCTGAAGCCTTGCTGTGGCGCGCTGGCGAAGCGATTGATCTGGCGCTGCGGCAACCCGATGAAAGCACGGTTGCAGCAGCAACGGTTGCTACCGCTGAAGCCAAAGTGTTAACTACCGAAATCGCTATTCTGGCAGGTAACAAGCTGTTCGAACTGGCGGGTACGCGCTCAACGCTGCAGGAATTCAACCTCGATCGCCACTGGCGCAATGCGCGCACCCACACGTTGCACGATCCGGTGCGCTGGAAGTATTACCATGTTGGCAATTATTACCTCAATGGCACCCCGCCGCCGCGCCATGCCTGGAGTTAACGGTGGCGAAAACGTGCCGCTGGATGGTCAGCCGTGAGTCGCGGCTGACCAAACAACCGTTCGCGCAAGGTTACGGCGTGCGCAGGCGTTTCGCGGATAAGCCCTCGGCTCCGCAGCACCGGCATCACATGCTGGATAAAATCCTCAAAGCTGCCGGGACTAATCGCCCACGCCAGATTGAAACCATCAACACCCGACTCCGCGGCAAACTGTTCCAGCTGATCGGCAATGCTCTCTGGGCCGCCGATCAGCAGCGGATGCAATCCGCCAATGCCGATGTAGCGCGCCGCATCACGCAGCGTCCAGCGTTTTTGATCGTCAATGCGCGTCAGGCTGGCTAAGGCTGAGCGACAGGCATCGGTTTCACGAAACGCCAGCGGCGTATCCAAATCCTCCTGTGACCAGTCGATACCGGTCCACGCAGAGAACAGTGCCAGCGCGGCCTCTTCGCTGATGTACTGCTGATAATCGCGATATTTAGTCTGCGCGGCTTCATCACTCTCTGCGGTGATCACCGTGATCGCTGTGACGAAACGCAGCGAAGCCGCATGGCGCCCTTCTGCTGCGGCTAACTGGCGAATGCGTTGGATATCCGCAGCAATGGCCTGCGGCGTAACGCCGCCGAGAAATATCACTTCCGCGTTGCGTGCAGCGAATTGCGCCCCGCGACTGGAGGTTCCCGCCTGAAACAGCACCGGCGTGCGCTGCGGACTGGGCTCGCTTAGGTGCGCATCCGGTACCTGATACCAGCGCCCGGCATGCTTGATAGCGTGCACTTTGGCCGGATCGCTATACACGCTGTTTTGCTTATCGCGCCGCACCGCGTCCTCTTCCCACGATCCTTCCCACAGCTTGCCGGTGATATCGAGAAACTCCTGCGCGCGATCGTAGCGTTCATCGTGCGGAATTTGCTGCGTCAGCCCCAGATTACGTGCCGCTGAATCCAGCATTGACGTCACCACATTCCAGGCGATGCGTCCGTTGCTCAGGTGATCAAGCGTGGTGAATTTGCGTGCCAGCAGATACGGCTGTTCGTAGGTGGTGGAAACGGTAATACCAAAGCCCAAATGTTGCGTCACCGCTGCCATTGCAGAAACCAGCAATAGTGGATCGTTAACCGGCATTTGTGTCGCCAGACGCAACGCCGCGTCCGGCTTGTTTTGCCACACGTCCAGCTGGCCCAGCGCATCGGCGATGAACAGCGCATCAAACCCGGCGCGATCCAGCTGTTGGGCAATATCGGTCCAGTAACGCAATTCGGTATAGCGATGAGCCTGATCCTGCGGATGCCGCCACAATCCTGCGGAGATGTGGCCCGGCACATTCATCATAAAACCAAACAGTAAAAACGGTGCCCGGCTCATCTTTGACCTCTCTCAGCTGTGACGACGCGCGCGCAGAGCCCCGACGGCCAGCACAATGAAAATTAATCCGCCGGTGGCGACCTGTTGCCAGTAAAAATTCCAGCCGACCAGCAGCAAGCCGTTGGCGATAAAGCTCAGCAGCACCACGCCAAGCAGCGTGCCTAACACATTGGGCCGACGTGATGGCGCGAAGGTGGCGCCAATAAAACTGGCACCAATCGCATTCAGCAGATAGGCATTGCCCGACAGCGGCACCCAGGCTTTGACGTTGGCCGCCAGAATCAAACCGACGATACCGGCAATCAACGCTGCGAGAATAAACGCCAGCGCAGTGAGTCGTTTCACTGGCACGCCCGAATGCTGCGCAACGCTGTACTGCTCGCCCATCACCCGCAATGAACGGCCGGTGGCGCTGCGATGCAGCAACTGATAGAGCGCCAGCGCTACCAGCAACAATAGCCACAACGGCAGCGGAATGCCGAGCAGCGCGCCGTGACCTATCGCCGAAAACCCATCGGGCAGTTTCTGGCTCAGCAGATAAACCGGTTGTCCGCCATTTGACGACAGCTGCTGCACGCTTTGTCCGATAAACAGCGTGCCAAGCGTGGCGAGAAACGGCTCCACGCCCAACTGTGTCACCAAAAAGGCGTTAAACACGCCAACCAGCAGCGCGGCAATTAATGCCGCGAACAGCGCCACTGGCAAACTGACCTGATGCAGCACCAGTGTCACCAAAACCAGACAGGCAATATCGATCGCCGTGCCCACCGAGAGATCAATCGCGCCAATGCGTGTCACCAACGTCATCGCCAGGGCGACGATCGCCAGCGGCGCGACGTTATTGAGCAACACACTGCGAATATTGGAGACAGTGGCAAAAGCGGGCGCCGCGACAATAAAGAACACGAGCAGCGCTACAAAGGTCAGCACGATGATGGCGCGCAGCCAGCCGGTCTGGCGCGGGCGTGGCGCGACAGGTGATAACAAAGAGTCAGACACCTTGCGTTCTCCTTGACTGGCGACGACGTAACAGCGCGGTTAACGCCACCACTAACAGGATCAACACGCCTTCGACGCCGTTTATCCAGTAACTTGAGACATTGATCAGCTGAAAGCCGTTGGCAATCAGGCTGAGAAATAGCGCGCTAATCAGTGCGCCGCCAAGTGTCGGCACCAGACGACGGGAAAACACCACGCCCAATAGCGCCGCCGCGATCACCATCAACAGATTGTCGTTGGCGCCAGGCGAACTGCCGCTTAGTAGCGACACCGACGCAATTGCCGCGATAGCCGCGCTGACGCCACACAACACGTAGCTCAAACCCTGATAGCGTTTAACGCCGATGCCCGCCGCATTCGCCGCCTGCGGATGGCTGCCCACCGCCTGCAAGCGCAGGCCAAAGGACGTCAGGCGGCTCAAGGCGATCACGCCAAACGCCAGCAGCAGAAACGACCAGCCCAGCCACGACACCGCTAGCGGACCGTTGCCTAACAACAGATTTTGCAGATCGCTGCTGGCTGACACCGAGGCGTTGCTGGTCAGCACCATTTCCAGGCCGATAGCGATATTCATGCTGGTGAGCGTTGCCAGCAGCGGCAAAATCCCCAGCCAGACAATCGCCAGCGCGTTAAACAAACCCACAGCCGCACCGGTTAACAGCGTCAGCAGCAAGGCAATCGCGATGGGCTGACCGGCGTTGAGCTGGCTGGCAAACACCGCCGCACTTAGGCCAAGGTTGGCGGCAATCGACAGATCAATGCCGCCGGTAATACCCTGCAAGCCGCCGCCGCTTAAAACCAGCGTTAAGCCAAGCGCCAGCGTGCCAACCACCGCGGTCTGCTGCAGCACGTTGCCAAGATTCATCACCGTAAGAAAAATCGGCGACAGCCAGGCAAAGACGGCTAAAACCAGCACAATAATCAGCAGCGAAACGTGTTGCAGCCACTGCTGACCGCGCACGCTGCGTGGCGCTGCAACCGGTGCAGATTGGGTAATATCACTCATGAAGCTCGCTCCGTTAACGCGCCGGTGCCCGAAGCCCAGGAGAGAATTTCCTGATGGCTGGTGTGCTGTGCCTCCAGCGTGGCGACATGTTCGCCGCGCGCCAGCACCATAATGCGATCGGCCAGCGTTTGCAGTTCGAGTAAATCGGTGGAGAACACCAGAATCAGGGCGCCATCATCAGCCAACTGCTGCAATGTGTGATAAATCGCCGCCTTAGCCGCAATATCAACGCCCACCGTGGGCTCATCCAGCAAATACAGGCGCGCACCGGTGTTTAACCATTTGGCCAGCACCGCTTTCTGTTGGTTGCCGCCCGAAAGCTGACGCAGCGCCGCCAGCTGCCCCGGCGTGCGAATATCCAGTTGCTGAATGTTCTTCGCCACCAGTTCGCTCTCCGCCTGACGCGAAACGCCACCCCAGCGCAGCAAGCGCTGCACCGTGGTTAAGGTGACATTGTCACGCAGTGACAGATCCAGCGCGACGCCGTTGGCGCGGCGATCCTCCGGTACAAAGGCGATACCGCGTTTCACTGCGGCATGCGGTGAAGCCGGCACGCCGCTCACTTCGCCCAGCGTAACCTTGCCGCTGACGCCGTTTTCCAGCCCGAACAGCGCGCGAATCAGCGCTTTACCGCCGGAACCTAACAAGCCGGTGATGCCGATGATTTCGCCTTGTCGGCCGGTGAACGACACACTGTGAAAACTGCCGGGCGCGCTGAGCGCAGTAACCTGCAGTACTTGCGCACCGGCGCGGCGCGACTGACGCGGTGCCAGTCCATGACGCGCGTCGCCTACCATCGCCGCGATCAGTGCCGCCGGTGATAGTTGATCTGCGTCGAACTGCGCCACGTCTTTGCCATCACGTAGCACCGTGACGCGTTGGCACAGCTCCTGAATTTCATCGAGATAGTGCGAAACATAAAGCAGCGCGATGCCCTGCTGGCGCATGCGTTCAATTACCCGGAACAGCGCATGCACTTCATGGCGCGCCAGCGCGGCGGTCGGTTCATCCAGCACCACCACGCGCGGCGCGTTTTGCAGCACGCGACAGATTTGCACCAGTTGCTGCTCCGCCACGCTCAGCGTGGCGATCAACGCATCAGGATCGAGTTGCAAACCAAAGTGCTGCTGCAGCTGCTGCTCTGCCTGCTGGCGCATACGACGTCGCAGGATAAACGGCGTACCGGCTAAGCGCGGTTCGTTGCCGAGCCACAGCGCTTCTGCCACCGTCAGCGAGCCAGGCAACAATCGCTCCTGATGCACGATGGCGATGCCCTGGCGTTGCGCCTGCGCGGGCGTAGCGAGCGTAAGCGGCTGGCCATCCAGCTCGATGCTGCCGCGATCGGCGGCGTGGATACCGCCTAACACTTTGATCAGCGTCGATTTGCCCGCACCGTTATGGCCAATCAAGCCGTGAACTTCACCGGCATGCACGCTGAGCGACACCGATTGCAGCGCAGGCACGCCATCAAAAGCTTTGCTGATGGCGTGTAGTTGCAGTAGTGGCGCGTTATTTGCCATCCGTTTGACCCAGGGTTTTCTGCGCTTCGGCAGCGTTCTCTTTGGTCACCAGAATCGACGGCACATAGGTTGCGGGTGGCAGCGAACGATCGCCAGCGAGGTATTTCGCCACGTTCTGCACCGCAGTTTGGCCAATCACATACGGCTGCTGCGCCACCACCGCTGCCGCGCTGGATTTGGGATCTTTAACCAGTGACACCACATCCGGGCTGCCATCCACCGCGTACGTTTTGATTTCGTTGCGTCCGGCAGCGTCTACCGCCTGCGTGGCGCCGATTTGCGGCACATCCCACGCCGCCCAAATCGCCTGCACTGAACCTTTCGGATATTTATTCAGTAATTGACTGATTTGCGCATACGCATCCTGCACGGTATTCGGGATGACATCGCGCAATTCAGGTTGGATAATTTTAATTTTCGGATACCACTTCAGCACGGCTTTTAACTGGTCGTAGCGCATTGCGACTACCGGCACGCCATAGAAACCGTTAAATACCAAAATATTGCCTTCGCCGCGCAGGTCATTTACCAGTTTTAACGCTAACTGTTCGCCAATATAAAAATTATCCGATGTGGTGACGTTAATACTGGATGGGCTGGCGGTATCAACGGTAAATAAAGGAATGCCCGCTTCGCGGATTTTTTTCAGCCAGGGTTCCAGCACCGACGCTGTGCCGAGGGTTTCAATGATGGCATCCGGTTTTTGCGCAATAAGCGTCTGAATCTGCGCAATTTGCTGCGACTCTTTACGCCCGCCATCCAGCGCAATCGGCGTTCCGCCAAGGCGCTTCACCTCATCGATTTGTCCCTGATAAGCTTTCAAATCCCAGTAGTGATCGGTACCCGCGACGGTGATGCCAATGCGTTTACCCGCCAGCGACGGAATCGGTTGATCCTCGGCGTGCGCCATTCCTGATAATAGTGATAGAGAAGCCAATAACAGACCTGCCAGGCGGTGCTTTTTCATTCTTAATATCCCTGGAAACTATAAAATAATGTTGTGTGACGCCTGTTATCTGGCGTGTGAAATAAAAATTATCACAGCCATTTTTTATCCATAATGCTATTTTCTCCTTAGGCTAGCTGGCGATTGGTAATAGCCAATCCGCACTAGTTCGGTGCGTTTTTTCCCGCTGCGCTTTGTCGGTTTTTTATGCACAGTTACGTAAAGATACTGGTAATCCATACAGATAAGGTTCAGGATGGTCACTCATCCTGGATTAGCACCCACGGCCATTCACCCTCTATCTGAGGGCTCGTAATGAACTTTTATTCAACTGAAACCGTTTGCGCCATTACCGGTGCCAACCGCGCCAATTTACGTCGCTGGTTGCGCGGTGGATTAATTTCTGAGAATCACGTCAATAAGGATTGGAGCCGACATCAGGTTGATGAAGTGCTCGCCATGATGGCATTGACCTCGGGTGGCGCCACGCTGTGGCAAATCTATCAAGGTCGACACTGCGGGCTCGATTACTCTTCGTCTGGTTGGGTGGCACGCCGCGGCGATCTGTTACGGCAGCTGGAGTTAGGCTCTGATCGAGAACTAGCGCGTACTGTGCGCAATCTGGCGGGCGATTACAGCAGCGACGATTTCGTCAATGTGCTGATGAAACCGCTCAACCGCTGGCTGCGTGATGATACGCGTCGCGGCGCATCACGCAGGTTAACGCGCTTTCATGAAGCGATCGTTCATCACAGCGACTGTGTAAAACGCGCTTCAGCCCGTCAGCAGCAGATGCCACTGTTACTGGAAGTGGTCAGCACCGGCGATGAAACGGAAGTGTGGCTGGAAGCCATTCGCCTTACCGGACAAGGGTTCTGCGTCGAGGTGGATCAAACCTCACAACCGATGCGGTACAGTTCAGAAAGCCGCCACGATCATCACCTGCTGTGGTGCGGAGCCGGGATCAGCCATGAACGCATGACCCAGTTCCAACGCGGATTACGTTCCGGTAAACCGGTGATGCTGAGCGGACCCGATCGCAGCGTTCATCCGGCTGTCGCTGAAGCCAGAGTCGCTTAGCCGGTGCTTTATGCACCGGTCTCATCGCTTATCCCATTCCGCACTTTGCTTATTCAAAAGAAGTAGTTAGCCACGGCAACAACGGTTAAGTCACATCACTCACTCTTCTGCTACGCTCTCGCCTCCCAATCAGGAGGATCCATGAGTTCATTAATCGATATTTTCACCAGTCATAAAAGCGATCGCAGTTTTACCGACCTTCCCGTTGCGGATGCGGTGCTGGATCGCATCATTTCGGCCGCCTATCGCGCGCCAACCTCGGTGAACTCGCAGCAGGTCTCTTTGGTGGTGACGCGCGATGCTGAAAGACGCGCACAAATCTCCCAGATTGCTGGCGGTCAGCCGTGGATTGCCAAAGCCCCGGTGTTTATTACCCTGGTGCTGGATATGCATAAATCGCGTCTGGCGATGAACGCTATCGACCGCGAGCAGATCGCGCAGCAGAGCATCGAAAGCATTGTGTCGGGCTCAACCGATGTGGGTATTGCGTTGGGTTCTATCATGGCGGCAGCGCGTGCAGAAGGTTTGGGCATTGTGCCGATTGGCGGTATTCGTCGCGATGCGCAGGCGTTAATCCGCTTACTGGATTTGCCGGAATATACTTTCCCAGTGGCGGGCGTGGTGATTGGCCATGTCGATCAGCCTGCGCATCAGAAGCCGCGTCTGCCGCTGGCCACCTTCCGCCATGAAGAGCGCTATCAACGTGATGGACTGGAGCAACACATCGCTGCCTACAATCAGGAGATGGTGCAGCACTGGAAAAATACCGGACGTGAGGATGGCGAGAGCTGGAGTGAAAGCGTTAGCGGTTATTATCACAAGATTTACTTCCCGCACGTGCTGGACGCGCTGAAGAAGCAAGGGTTTGGCAACGACAAGTGACGGTTTTTCCCCGCGCGCTGTGCGCGGGGAAAGAGAATTAACGCCCTTTCTTCTTACGACCCGGCTGGGCGAAACGCTGGCGATTAGCCGGTTTTGCCCCCGCTTTTTCACCCGGTTTAGCGCCAACCGCCGCGGGCTTTTTCGCCGCGCTGGCGGGTTTCTTTTTCGCCTGCGTCTTCTGCGTTTTTTGATCTTCGGATGATGAGTCTTCAATCAGTTTGAACAGATCGATCAGCTCGTCATCGGTCAAATCGCGCCACTCGCCGAGCGGAATCCCTTTCAGGCTGACGTTCATGATGCGCGTACGTTCAAGCTTGGTCACTTCAAAGCCGAAGTGCTTGGTCATTCGACGAATCTGACGATTCAGCCCCTGAACCAGAATAATGCGGAAGACAAAGGTCGACTCTTTTTTAACTTTGCACTTTTTGGTGACGGTGCCGAGCATCGGTACGCCCGCGCCCATTCCGGCAATAAATTCATCGGTGATCGGTTTATCAACGGTGACCACATACTCTTTTTCGTGGTTATTACCGGCACGCAGGATTTTATTCACCAGATCGCCGTGGTTGGTGAGGAAAATCAGTCCCTGCGAATCTTTATCCAGGCGACCAATCGGGAACACGCGCTTGCTGTGATTAACGAAATCACCAATGTTGTCACGCTCACCCTCTTCCATGGTGGTGATGATGCCCACCGGTTTGTTCAGCGCAATCAGCACTAAATCTTCTTCGTCACGCGGCTCAATCAGCTGCCCGTTCACTTTGACTTCATCCCCTGCAAACACCTGCGCACCGACGGCAGCGCGTTTACCGTTAATGAACACGTTGCCTTGCTCGATGTAACGATCGGCATCGCGGCGTGAGCAGATTCCGCTCTCGCTGATGTATTTGTTCAGGCGTGTGGATGAGTTAGGCAGCATGGTTCCTCCGAAAAAAAACGGACTATACAGCAACCTTAGGCGTTGGTTAAGCCTCGCGACAATCATCAGCATTTCTCTTACCACGATATAACAGCACACTAACAATGTGGTTGTTGTCAGCGGATCGATCAGCGACAATTCGCACCCATCGTTTTTTCTTATGACAGAGTGATTCCGTAATGACAAATCAGCCATCGGTGACGTGGATAACCT
Source organism: Pantoea sp. y20 (assembly GCF_054903455.1). Lineage (NCBI taxonomy): Bacteria > Pseudomonadati > Pseudomonadota > Gammaproteobacteria > Enterobacterales > Erwiniaceae > Pantoea > Pantoea sp. y20. The sequence continues at coordinate 2,066,337 of NZ_CM142816.1, read as the reverse complement.
CCGTGCGCACCTTTCTGGCCCGCCTTTGGCCTCATCCGTTACCGGGAGGCAGAAAGCAGATGGTCATCGCCAGCATTGGCGCGGGATTGGGTTTAATGATGACCAGCCTGACCAGCCACTGGCTGCTGGGTGGAGTGAATCTGTGGTTTGTCGCGCCGATGGGCGCTTCAGCGGTATTGCTGTTTGGTCTGCCGAACAGCCCGCTGGCGCAGCCGTGGTCAATTGTCGGCGGCAATCTGGTGGCGGGCGTTGTTGGCGTCACCACCGCGCTGTGGGTTTCCCATCCCGCGCTGGCGTGCGGCATCGCGGCCTGTGTGACGATTGCGTTGATGTTTCAACTGCGCTGTTTGCATCCACCGAGCGGCGCGGTGGCGCTGACCGCAATTTTGGGCGGTAACGGCGTTCAGCAACTGGGTTACCACTTTATTCTGACGCCGGTGCTGTTGAACTCGGTTTGCCTCGCGCTGCTGGCGTTGCTGTTTAACAATCTCGCCGGACGCCGTTACCCGCATCCGCTGGCGGCAACGGAAACCAAAGCGCCGCCTGTGGTGATCAACGTAGCGATTACGCGTGAAGATCTGCATCTGGCGCTGGAGAGCGGTGAAGTGCTGGATATCGATGAGGATGATTTGCAGCAGTTGCTGCAACGCGCCGAAGAGATTGCGACTCTTCGTCAGCGCGGGCAGATGCCGGCATCATCATGAGTGGTCGCCATAAATGGCGACTCGACACCATATTCTTTCACGATGACTTCATCGCCCTCAATTTCAACCACCGCAAACGGCACCTCTTCTGCCCCATCCAGCATCCCTTTGAGCGTATAGAAGCCTGTTTGACCGATGCGCGCAAAGCCGCCGCGATGATCGTGCCCAGAGAAACAGCATTGTATGTTGTAACTAGAAAGCAGCTCTGCCAGCGCGCTGCCGTTGAGTAAGTTGTGGCTGTTATGCGGCGCCAGCGGATAATGCCCAAACACCACCACTTTCTCCCCTTGCTGCTGGGCTTGCTGCAACTGCTGCTCAATCCACGCCATTTGCTGCGTTCCTACCGCACCGTTCCAGGGTTTCGCCTGCGGCTGCTGGCGCGCGGTCAGGTCCACCAGCATCGCCTCCGCCTGCTTGCGATCGTCACCGTTCTGCGTGTTGCAATAGAGGCTGATGTCGTTGCCGTCATAAACAATAAAACGCCAGCCCTGCAGCCCAAAGGCGTAATAGCTTTTGGGTAGCGCAGCGGCTTCGTTGAGATGCTGCGCGATGGTCTGCGCATCGTGATTACCCAGCACCACCGCATGTGGATGTTCGAGGCGATCGTAAATCGGCAATATCGCCGCGTAGCTGTTCCAGTCGCGATCGACTAAATCCCCCAGCGTAACGACAAAATCCAGCGGCTGCTGATTCAACACCGCAATCGCCTGCGGCAGCTTATGCAGCGCGTGACGATAGTAGAGATTTTTCGCCATATCGGCGTCGATGTCGGCATATTGCGGATCGGCAATCAAACCAAAACGCAGCGTGCTGCTCAGCGGCGCGGAACGCACATCGGGCAAGGCATAGAGCTCGGCGACATCGCCCAGCAGTTCACGCTGCAGTTCAGTCAGCGGATGCGGATAAGACACGAAAAGCACTCCTTAGCGAATACCAGCACGCATAAACGATTGAATAAACTGACGCTGGAAGATCAGGAACAGCACCAACAGCGGCAACGTCGTCATTAACGTAGCAGCGCCAATCAACGCCCATTGCACGCCCTGCTCCGGCGCCGAGAACAGTTGCAGGCCCACGGTGAGCGGCCGCACGTTGACCGAATCGGTGATCACCAGCGGCCACAGGAAATCATTCCAGTGGAAACTGATCGACACCAGCGCAAACGCCACATAGATTGGCTTCGCCAGCGGGATGTAAATCTTGCGCAGAATGTAAAAGCGGCTGGCACCTTCCACAATCGCCGCCTCTTCCAATACCAGCGGAATACTTTTAAAGGTCTGGCGCAGCAGAAAGATGGCGAAGGCCGAGGAGAAATACGGCAGCGCGATGCCGGTCAGCGTATCGCGGAAACCCAGCGCGCCGATGGTTTTGTAGTTATTCAGAATCAGCACGTCGGGGCTGATCATCAGCTGCAGCAGGATCAGCGCGAAGATCGCGCCGGAGAATTTCAGGCGGAAGCGCACTAACGCGTAAGCGGCCATGGTCGCCAGAATCAGCTGCACCACCACAATCATCAGCACCAGCAAGCTGGTATTGAGGAAGTAGCGACCAAAGGGCGCGGCGTGCCAGGCATTAACGAAGTTCTGTAAGGTCAGCGGCGAAAAAAGCGAAAAGCCCGCCTGATCGGATGCCGGATGAATCGCCACCCAGATCGCCACCAGAACCGGTAAAAACCACAGCAACGCGGCAAGCCCAATGCCCATATTCAGACACAGGCGACCAAACGTGATTGTCGGCTTCATTGGTAATGGGCTCGCTTGTCCAGCAGGTTGAATTTAAGCAGCGCAATCGCGGCGAGGATCACCAGCAGTACCACCGTCATTGCCGCTGCGGCGGGCATATCCCAGAAGCTGAAGGCAGTGCGATAGATGTAGAACAGCAGCAGGCTACTGCTGTTATTCGGCCCGCCGTTGGTCATCGCGATTACCTGATCGACGATGCGAAACGCATTCATCGAGGCATTGATCAGCACAAACAGTGTGGTAGGCATCAGCAGCGGCCACTGCACGCGGCGGAAGAAATAGCGGCGTGACGCCCCTTCTATCTGCGCGGCTTCGCTGAGGCGCGGATCGATCTGCTGCAAAGCGGCGAGATAAAAGATCATAAAGAAGCCCGCTTCGCGCCATACCGAAACCGCCATCAAACAGTACAAGGCACTACCCGGTTCGCCGAGCCAGTTCATCGCCGGCAGCGAAAACAGCGCCAGCAGCTTATTCAGCAAACCCAACTGCGGCGTGTAGAAAAACAGCCACAGATTGGCGATGGCGATCATTGGCAGCAGCGAAGGAATAAAGAACGCAGTGCGCACCAGCGCATTGGCACGCATGTGACGATTGACCGCCAGCGCCATCAGCAGCGCCAGCGTTACCGCCAGCGGAATGGTGATCAACGCATACAGCAGGTTATTCCACAGCGACTGAATGAAGATGTCGTCATCCAGCAGCGCAAGATAGTTATCTAGCCCAACAAAATGGGCTGGACGACCGTTACGTGCTGCGCTGAACAGGCTTTCCCATACTGTCGCAACCGCCGGATAGTGCGTAAACAGCAGTAAAAAACTCAGTGCCGGTAAAATCAGCAGGTAGCCATACAGCTGCATCGACCATAACCGGGGACGACGAACCGGCGCGGCGGTGAGAATCGTGCTCGTCATTATTGATAAGACTTCAGCAGACGATCGGCTTGCTTCTGCGCGCCTTCCAGCGCTTCGGCTGGCGTTTTCGCCTGCGTCACCGCCGCTTCTACCGCGTGATTGAGCGCATCCTGAATCTGCACGCTGTTGTAAGTCGAGAGTTCTGGCTGCGCATACTTCAGCTGTTCACGCGCCACCAATGCCTGAGGAACCTCTTTAACGTAATCCTTCATCACCGTGGTATCCCATGCCGCCGGAGAGATCGCTACATAACCGGTGGCGATGCTCCAGCGCGCCGCCTGCTCGGGTGAGGTTACCCAACGGATAAACTCCATCGCCGCTTTCTGCTGTTCTGGCGAGGCATTTTTAAAGACATACAGGTTGCCGCCGCCGGTTGGGCTGCCGCGCTGGGTTTTCTCCGGCAGCATCGCCACACCGAACGGGAATTTCGCGTTATCACGCACGTTGGTCAGGTTGCCGGTGGTGGTCACCATCATGGCAGTTTTGCCGCTGATGAAGTCCTGCGGCGTGGTGCCCCACGCAATGGCACCCTTTGGCGACACGTCCTCTTTCTGGCCGAGATCGGTCAACCACTGCAGCGTTTCCACGTTGCCCGGCGTATTGAAGTGCACCGCTGTGCCTTTGCCGTTATCCAGGCGACCGCCGTTGGTGGCGGACAAGCCCTGGAAGTTCCAGTAGCCGTTTGGTGTGGACGGAATCTCGATGCCCCATTGGCTGACGCCGTTGGCATCTTTGATCGTGAGTTTCTTACTGAACTCGACCAGCTGCTGCCAGTTGGCCGGTGGCGTATCGGCATTCAAACCGGCTTTCTCAAACGCCCGTTTGTTCCAGTACATCACCACGGTTGAACGCTGGAACGGTACGCCCCACACTTTGCCGTCAATGTGACGCAGAAACGCCGGGTAGAAACCGTCGATCCATTTTTTGCCTTCCTCGCCCTGCGCTAAATCGCTGGCCGCCACAATCGCACCGGCATCAATCAGTGAATACGCTTCGATATCACCGATTACCGCCAGCTGCGGCGCGTTGCCACCACGAAAGGCGGTCAGCGCTTTGGTCACGGTGGTGGCGTAGTCACCGGTATACACCGGCTGAATGCTCACGTCCGGATGCACTTTCTGGAAATCCGCCACCAGCGAATCAACGGTGTGGCTCACTTTGCCACCCACCGCAATCGGGTAATACATTTGCAGCTTGACCGGTTCAGCCGCAAAAGCTGAGGTGGTGACGGCGAGGACTAATGCAGAAAGACGTGAATAACGAATCGCAGACATGATTTTCCCTTGGGCAAATGACAACGGTTAAACAGCGTATTTTTTCTGTGAAGCAAACATCTGTTGTTCTGCTGGCACGCAGCGCTTACCGCTCTCGCGATGAAACAGATATTGCCGCGCGGCGGACCACTGCAATCCCACTTCACTGCCATCGGTGAAGCGCTGCATGCCCGGCACTTTGATGGTCAGCGGTTCGCTGATGCCAGCAAGCAGGCACACCAGCAAGGTATCAGCGCCCATATATTCAGAACTGATCACCCGCGCGGTCAGCGCCGCCTGTTCTGCGGCTATCAGCTGGATATCTTCGGCACGCAATCCAAGGCTCAGCGGCGCGTCGCGGTATTCCACTACCGGCGCGGTGAGATGCAGCAGATAGTGATGCGCGCCATTGCGCTGCAGCGGCAGGATATTCATCGGCGGTGCGCCAATGAACTGTGCGGCAAACACGCTAGCGGGATTGTTGTAGAGATCGTCTGGCGTGCCGTGCTGTTCGATGTGGCCATCGTTGAGCAGGATAATGCTGTCGGCCATGCTCATCGCTTCAGTCTGATCGTGCGTGACGTACAGCATGGTCAAACCGAGTTTTTTCTGCAGCGCGCGGATTTCACGGCGCATGCTTTGCCGCAGCCTGGCGTCGAGGTTCGACAGCGGCTCATCCATTAAACACAGCGTGTTATTGGCGATCACCGCACGGCCCAGCGCCACGCGCTGCTGTTGTCCGCCGGAGAGCTGCGACGGCAAACGATCCAGCAGCTTATCCAGCTCCATCAGCTTGCTGACGTTATCAAGGCGTGCAGCAAAAGACTGTTTCTCCTCACCGCGCGCTTTCAAACCAAACAGCAGGTTTTCACGCACGTTAAGGTGGGGAAACAGCGCATAGGACTGAAACACCATCGATAGCTTGCGCTGCGACGGCGGCAGATGGGTGATGTCGGCGTGTTTAAAGTGGATCGCCCCGCGATCGGCTGTTTCCAGCCCGGCGATGGTGCGCAGCAGCGTCGATTTACCGCAGCCCGAAGGACCGAGCAGCGCGACAAACGCGCCTTCTGCCGCGTCGAAGCTGATGTCGTCCAGGGCGGTTTTCTCGCCCCAGGCTTTAGTGATGTGGTGAAGCGAAAGGTGGCTCATGCATCCGCAATCCAGAAATCAGAATGGCGGTAAGCTAGCGGAAGGAAATGAAGGTTTTATGTCATTGCGGTGACCGCGCGGTTAATCAGATGCGCAATGAATTGCGCTCTTATGACTTTCTACTGATTAAAATAGTGCTGATGCAAAATCGCAGCACCATCATCAATCGCTTTCATCAATATCTTTTCACTGGTGACCGCATCGCCGGCCTGTAACGCTTCCAGCAGGTGATCATAGTTATGATGCCCATTCACCACCTCGGCCGGCTGCGGATAGAGATAGTTAAAGCACGGACCGATCTGCACCCAAAGCTGTTCGATCAGTGCCTCTAGCGTTGGCATTTGCGCATAGCCATAGAGCGTAAAACGGAACGCGCGATTGGCTTCTAACGCCGACTCGGCATCACCGCTTTGTTTGGCTTGCATAAAGCGCGTGCAGAGTTTTTTCAGCTCGGAAATCTGTTTTTTTCCCAAAAATGGCGTCGCCGCCCTCACCGCTAATCCTTCAAGCTGCTTACGAATTAGCGTAATCTCATCAAAGCGCTGGCGTGTCATTTCCGGCACCAGAAACGCCGCAGCTGGCGTGGCATCCAGCGCTCCGGCAGAAACCAGTCGCAATAATGCTTCGCGTACCGGCGTGATGCTGGTGCCAAGCTGCGCCGCCAGATCGCGCGTTACCAGCCGTGCACCAGGTTTTAACTTGCCAACAATCAGCGCGCTGCGCAGTGACGATTCCACCTGCGCGGTCAAACTCATGCGCTGCGCTTTATCCATTTCGATCATACGTTGAGGGCCTTCTACTGAAATTCGCAAATGGTAAGTTATTTTTAATGTTTTATTGCCAACTTGCCAGATTATAGGATATATCATGTATTACAAATAAGCACAGTCTTGATTCTGGCAGTATCCACTCTTTTCACTACCTTGCCGTTGGCAATTTTGGGAAACGTTATGAGATTACCTGCAGTGAAGTTTGCCACCACCGCGTTGCTATTTGCTCTGATGCCAGCCGTACAGGCAGCGGAACTGACCATTGGCCAACCCACGTCTGCCACGGCGATGGATCCCGGCTTTCTCAAAGAATCTGCCACCTTAGTTGACAACCTCTTCGATACCTTAGTGCGCCGCGCCGATGACATGTCATTACAGCCGGGCTTAGCCACTGAGTGGAAAGCGATTAACGACACCACCTGGCAATTTACCCTGCGCCAGGGCGTGAAATTTACCGATGGCGAGCCGGTGAACGCCGAAGCGGTGAAGTTCTCCATCGATCGTATTTTAGACCCCGCCAATCACGCACCGACGATTTCCTATATCCGCACCATCAAATCAGTGGACGTGATCAACGACTATCAGGTGCAGATCCACACCAACGGCCCGGATCCTCTGCTGCCCACGCGCATGAGCCGCTACCCGGCTTACATTGTGCCGCCAGCGTACGTGAAGAAAGTCGGCGCCAGCGAGTTCGCACGCAAACCGGTAGGCAGCGGCGCTTACAAGCTGGATAGCTTTATCCCGGATGAAAAAGTGGTGATGGTCGCCAATGAAACTTACTGGCGCGGCAAACCGGCGATTGATCGCGTTACCTGGCGTCCGATTCCCGAAGCCACCGCACGCCTCACCGCGCTGCTGACCGGCGAAGTGCAGCTGATTGAAAGCGTGCCTGCTGATTTAGTGCCCGCGCTGAAAAATCGCCCCAATGTCGAACTGGAACAGGTGAAAGGCGGCGGACTGACGATTTATCTCGGCCTTAAAGATGATGAGAAACCGCTGAGTGATGTGCGCGTCCGTCAGGCGCTTTCGCTGGCGTTAAACCGTCAGGCTTATACCCAACAGCTGCTGCACGGCTTTGGCACGCCAACCGGTACCATGGCCGGAGCCAATGACTTTGGTTATCTGGCGGTTCCAGCCACCGCGCAGGATGTGGCGAAAGCCAAATCGCTGCTGGCGGAAGCCGGTTACGCAAACGGCTTTACCCTGCGCTTCCAGGCGCCGCGCCGCTATATTGCCAGCGCCGATGTAGCCCAAGCCATCGTGCAGGATTTAGCCGCCATTGGCGTGAAAGCCGAGCTGGAGGTACCGGAATGGTCGGTTTACACCCAGCAGGTCGCGTCCCAGAAACAGGCTCCGATGTATATGCTGGCGTGGGGATCCACGCAGACGCTGGATGCCGATGCCGCGCTGTTCCCGATTCTGCGCAGCGGCGAGCCCTATTCCACCGTGCATGATGCAGAGCTGGATAAGCTGCTCGATCAAAGCCGCCAGATTGTCGATCCCGTTGCGCGCAAAAAAGTGTTAGAGCAGATTCAGCAACGCGTCGCGGAACAACAGCCGCTGCTGCCGCTGTACCGTGAAGATACCTTGTATGCGCACAGCACGTCGCTCAACTTCAAAGGCCGCGTCGATGCTCGCATCCCGCTGTTTGATCTGAGGCTGAAATGATTTCACCGGGCACCGTGCTGCAGCGCCGTCCGCGCCGCCTGATTTACGGCGATGCGGTGATCGGCAGCCTTTTGCTGATCGTGGTGATTGCCGCGTCGCTGCTCTCTCCGTGGCTGCCGTTGCCCGATGCCTTAAGTAACAATCTCAATGAGATGTTCCTGCCGCCGGGTTCGCCCGGTGCGCAAGCCACGCATTGGCTCGGCACCGATCAACTGGGCCGCGATCTGCTGGCGCGCATTCTCTCCGGGACGCGCTTGTCGCTACTGGTGGTGTTGGTCGCGGCGGCGATTGGCGCGGTGATTGGCGTCGCGCTCGGTATGATCGCCGGTTACGCCGGCGGTTGGGTTGATGCGCTGATCATGCGACTGATCGACATCCAGCTGGCGGTACCCTTTATTCTGTTGATTCTGCTGGTGATTGCGCTGATGGGCGCGTCACTGACCAACATCATTGTGATTATGGGCTGCACCAGCTGGGCGATTTATGCCCGTGTGGCGCGCGCCAAAACCTTAGAGATTCGGGAACTGGAATATATTCAGGCGGTGCGCGCCATGGGCTTTTCGCCGCTGCGCATACTGCTACGGCATATCCTGCCCAATCTGCTGACGCCGCTGGTGGTGTTGCTAACGCTGGATATCCCACGCCTGATCGTGCTCGAAGCCTCAGTGGGTTTTCTCGGTATGGGCATTCAGCCACCCACGCCAACGCTGGGCAACCTGATTGGCGAAGGTCGCTCTTACATGCTGCTGTCGCAATGGCTGGTGCTCTATCCCGGTTTGGTGATTGCAGCGCTGGTGATTGGCTGCAACCTGCTCGGCGATGCGCTGCTACGTCGCACGCATACAAGGCTGGATTAAGATGCTGAACATTCTGCTCAATCGCCTTGGCCAATCGGTATTAGTGCTGCTCGGCGTGTCGCTGCTGATTTTCTTTAGCCTGCACATGACGGGCGATCCGGCGGCACTGATGATGCCGCCCGGCTCCAGCCAGCAGGAGATCGATACTTTTCGTCATAGCATGGGCTTTGATCGTCCGCTGCTGTGGCAATACAGCCACTATCTTGGCGGCGTACTGCACGGGGATTTTGGTGAATCGCTGCGCTACAGCCAGCCGGTATTAGCGTTGATTGCCGAACGTCTGCCGGCGACGGCGCTGCTGGCGGTGAGTGCGCTGGCATGGAGTTCGCTGCTCGGTCTGCTGCTCGGCATTATCAGCGCCCTGCGGCCGCACAGCCTGTGGGATTTGTTATGCCGTCTGCTGGCCTTCTCCGGCCAGGCGATTCCGGTGTTCTGGCTCGGGCTGCTGCTGATTCTGCTGTTCAGCCTGAAGTTACAGTGGCTGCCCTCCAGCGGTTACGGCACTTTCGCCGCGCTGGTAATGCCGGCGCTCAGTCTGGGTGCGTTTTACATGAGCGCCGTGGCACGCCTGACGCGCGCCAGCCTGCTGGATGTGCTGCAACAGGATTATATCCGCACCGCGCGCGCCAAAGGGCTCAGCGCCTGGCGCATCGTGGTACGCCACGGTTTGCGTAACGCACTGATACCGGTGATCACCGTACAGGGCATGTATTTCGCCTCGCTGCTCGGCGGCGCACTGGTGACTGAGATTATTTTTGCCTGGCCCGGCATTGGTCGTCTGGCGATTCAGGCGATTCAAAACCGCGATTTCCCGCTGGTGCAGGCGATTGTGTTGCTCGCCGCCGTGGTGTTTGTAGCGATCAATTTGTTGATCGACCTGCTCTATCTGGTGCTGAACCCGAGGATTCGTTTATGAGTCGCCTTGACGCCACGCTTGAACTGCTGAGTGAACTGACGCGCTGGCCAAGCGTGGCCGGTCAGTTATCCTCGCAGCGCGGGTTGGCTGCCTGGCTGGAACAGTGGATGGTGGCGCAGCTGAATGCCGCGATCGTCTATCCGGTGGCGTCTCAAACCGATGATGTCCCGCCGCTGGTCCATGTACGCATCGATAACGGCAGCAGCAAAACCGTGGTGCTGTACAACATGTATGACGTAATGCCTGCGGATGATGCCGGCTGGGATGTGCCGCCGTTTGTCGGTGGCGTGTGTCACTGGGACGATCTCGGCGCGGTATTTGTCGGACGCGGTGCAGAGAACAATAAAGGCCCGGTCGCCGCCCTGCTGATTCTGCTACGCGAACTGCAGCAGAGCCAGCAGCTCGATTTTAATATCGAAATCCTGCTTGAAGGTGAAGAGGAAGTGGGCAGCGGCGCGCTGCGGCGTTATCTGGCGCAACAGCCTTGCCCGATTGCTCCCGCTGAAGCGGTGCTGTTTCCGTCACTGTGTGAATACGGTGGCGGCGCACCGCGCGTCTATCTCGGCTTTACCGGACTGGCCAGCGGACGCCTCAGCGTCACCGGCGGCGCATGGGGCGGACCGTCCTCCGCGATTCATGCCAGCAATGCCGGTTGGATCGCCAATCCGGCGTGGCGCTTAGTACAGGCATTAGATGCCATCGCGCCAGCAGAACACAGCGGCGTATTGGCGTGTCACGCCACGGACGATGAGGCGAATCAATTATTGGCGACCTTAGCCGCCGAATTCAGCATCGATGACGAACTGCAGTTCCGTCGCAGTCAGCGCCTGATGATCGCAGGCGACACGCTGAGCTGCCTGCAAACGCTGCTCGGCAGCGCGGTTTTAACGCTGGCGGAATTGCACAGCGATCCGCCGGGCGGACGCGGCGTCATCCCGTTCCGTGCCAGCGCGGAACTGGCGTTTCGCATCCCGCCGGGTTTCGATCAGGACGCGATGATTGCCGACGTGCAGCAGCGGCTGGCACAAGCCGATTTAGCCGGCAGCGAGCTGCACCTGTTTGATCGTTATCCCGGCGTGCGCTTTAGCCGCAGCGCCAGCGGCGTCGATGCCCTAATCGCCAGCTATCAAACGCTGGGCGCGGCACCGCAAATCTGGCCGTGGGCGCCGGGCTGTGCGCCCGCCTACGCTTTCGCGGCCGTCGCGCCCGCTTTCCTGATTGGCGGATTAGGCCACGGCGGCAACGCGCACGCCGTCAATGAGTTTGTCACGCTGGCGGGACTCGAACGCTTCCAGCAATCCATGAGCTTATGGCTCAACGCATTCAATGATTCGGCCATTGGCCGGGTCGCGCCTCACCAGGGAAACACCGCAGTACACAAAAATAAAGGTAGTAAATAATGAAATCAGTAGAAGAGTTTGAACGCGTTCCGCTCGGCTTCTTCCCCACTCCTCACGAGCCGCTGCCGCGGCTCAGTGAGGCACTTGGGATTACGCTGACGATCAAACGTGATGACTACAGTGGCTTCGGCGGCGGCGGCAACAAAGTCCGCAAGCTGGAGTATCTGATGGCGGAGGCCTGCAAAACAGGCGTGAATGTGGTGATCACCACCGGCGGGCATCAGTCGAACCACGCCCGCATGGTGGCTGCCGCCGCACGCAAGTTTGGTATGCGTCCGGTGCTGGTGTTGCGAGGCAATCCGCCCGCAAGCTGGCAGGGGAATCTGCTGCTGGATAAGCTGTTCGGGGCCGAGGTGCAGTTCCTCGATCCCGACGGCTATTTCAGCCAGATTGAAGGTGCGATGCAGGCGCACGCGGATGCGGCTCTCGCGCAAGGTGAAACCCCCATGATTATTCCGCTGGGTGGCGCAACGCCACTCGGCGCATTGGGTTATGTACGCGCAGTGGAAGAGATAGCAGCGCAGCTGGCACCCAGCCAGACGCCCGCACCCGATTTCATCGTCGCGCCCACCGGTTCCGGCGGCACGCTGGCGGGATTGCATGTGGGTACGCGTCGCTATTGGCCCAATACCCGGGTGATTGGCGTGAGCGTCAGCGCCAAAGCCGACTGGTTCCAGCCACGCATTGCCGGCATGGCGCAGGATTGTGCCGATCTGCTGCAATGGCCGCAGCAGTGGCAGCCGGAGGATATCTGGATTGAGGATGGTTATGTCGGTCAGGCGTACGGCGTGCCATCGGACGGCGGCATCGCTGCCATCTATCAACTCGCCCAACTGGAAGGCGTGCTGCTGGATCCGGTTTACACCGGTAAAGCGATGCACGGCCTGTTCTCGCTGGTCGAACAGGGGCGCATTCCGCAGGGATCGCGCGTCACCTTCGTGCATTGTGGCGGTTCTCCGGCGCTTTATCCCTTCGCCGATCGCCTGCTGGAGGCGTAATGGAAGCCTTATTGCGTGTACTGGATGAAGCCACCGTCGCGCAATTAGGCGGCGGGGATGTCGCTTTGGCGCTGGAAGACGTCAAAGCGGTGATTCAGCTGATGCGTCTTGGCGAAGCGCAGATGCCCGCCGAAAATCACATCGATCTCGGTACGCCGCTCGGTAAAGCGTATGCCTTACCGGCGCGCGTCGGCGGTAGCTACAATGCCGCAGGCGTGAAGTGGACGGCACATCGTCCACAGCGACCGGATGCGTTGCCCGCCGCCCTAGCCTTGACCCTGATTAACGATGCGCAGAGCGGCATTCCGCGCGGCTTGCTGGCCAGCGGGGCACTCACCGCGGCGCGCACTGCGGCGGTGAGCGCACTGGCGTTACAGCTGGCCGCACCGCGTCCGGTAAAACGCGTGCTGCTGCTCGGCGCCGGTTTACATGCTCAGGCGCATCTACGCATGCTGCAGCAGCTGTTTCCGCAGCTGGAACAGATTGGCGTGTGGAATCGCTCCCCTTTTAAACTCAGTGCGTTGCGCGAAGTGCAGATCGAAACCGATCTGCCGCTCGCTCTGGCGCAGCCTTATGACGCCGTGCTGACCTGTACCAGCGCCGACCAGCCGATTGTCGACGCCGCAGCGGTACGTCCCGGCAGGATCATTTTGCAGGTCGGTTGTCACGAAGTAAGTTTTGCCGCCATCAAAGCCAGCAGCAAGGTGGTGGTGGATGCGTGGGGCGATTTTGCCCAGCGCAGCGCCAAAAGCCTGTTCCAGATGTTCCGCGCCGGGGAGTTTGCTGAGCAGGATGTGGCGGCCGATCTCGCCGCGCTACTGCTGGATCACTGGCGTCCACAGCCCGATGACAGCGTCTATTTCTCCTCATTTGGCCTCAACGTGTTTGATATCGCCCTCGCCGCCCGCGTGTTGCAGGCCGCCGAGCACGACGAGCTCGGTTCGTTGCAGTCGCTGTTTTCAGGAGTCCTGCATGATCATTGATGTGCTTTCACTGCATCAGCGCCAGGCGCACGGCGAAGCGTTTCTGCTGATCGATGTCCGCGAATTTGCCGACTGGCAACGCGCCACCTTGCCTGGCGCGCAGCATTGTAACGTCTACGACTATTTTATTGAGGATTGCAGCGAGACAGGTTTAGCGGTGATGGCAGCCGAAGCCACCACCGCGCTGCAGCCGATGTTTACCGCGTATCCCAACGCCACGCCGGTGTTTTTTGAGCAGCAGGTTGGCATGCGTTCACCGCGCGGCGCCTGGTTCGCATGGCTGCTCAAGCGTGATGATGCGCTGATTCTGGATGGCGGCGTCGATGCGTGGATTGCGGCAGGCTATGAACTCACGCCGGGATTGGGATTAAGCCGTACCGTGGCGCATCCACCTGCAGCCAACGCACCCGCGTGGAATCGCGAGCTGGTGTGCAGCCGTGAACAGGTACTAGCAGCGGATGGCATGGCGGTGATCAACGTGGATGCCCGTCGCCCCAGCGAGTTTGACGGCAGCTTTGCGCATGCCTGCTGCCAGCGCGCGGGACGGATTCCACATTCTCAGCTGCTGTTCTGGGAAGATGTCATCGCCAACGGCCATTTCTTATCAGCGCAGCAGATTGCCGCACGCGCCGCGGCGGCAGGACTGAGTAAAAACGCGAAGTTGCAGGTTTATTGCCATCGTGGTGCCCGCGCCGCCACGGTGTTGGCGGCGTTGAAACTGGCGGGCTATCCCCATGTTTCGGTGTACGTCGGTTCTTGGCACGAATGGGCTGAACATCACGAACTGCCGCTGTTACACGGCAGTTGATCGCAGCGCCAGCGCCTGCTGCACGTCGGGCGCAGCGGCGAGCAGCTGGCGGGTGTAATTGTCCTGTGGATGGTTAATCACGCTGGCGGTTGCGCCGGACTCCACAATCCTGCCGTGATACATCACCACCACGCGGTCGCACAACTGACGCACCGCGCCGAGATCGTGGCTGATAAACAGCACCGATAATCCCAGCTTGTGGCGCAGCGTATTAAACAGCGCCAGAATCTGCCCGCGCACCGATAAATCCAGCGCCGCTACCGCTTCATCCGCCACCAGCAGCTTCGGCTCCATCGCCAGCGCGCGTGCAATGGCAATACGCTGACGCTGGCCGCCCGAGAACGCGCCCGGCAGACGGGTGGCATGTTCGGCCTTCAATCCCACCAACGCCAGCAGCTCTTTGACCCGCGCATCCACCGCCGCGCCTTTGCGCAGTTGCCAGACGCGCAGCGGTTCGGCGATCTGCTCACCAACCGGGATTTTCGGATTCAGGCTGGCATAAGGATCCTGGAAAATAATCTGCGTGTGGCGACGTAAGCTATGCAGCTGACGGCCCTGCAAATGCTGCCCCTGAAAATGCACTTCGCCGCCATCCGCCATAATCAGACCAATCGCCGCACTGCCCAATGTGGTTTTACCGGAGCCGGATTCGCCAATCAGTCCGACAATTTCGCCCTGCGCAATCGACAGATTCGCCGGATGCAACACGGTTTGCCGTTTGGCCGGCCACAGCGGCATGCGGCGCGGCAGCGGATAGCTTTTACTGATGTCGCGCAGCACCAGCAGCGGCGGCTGGGCAACCGGCGCAGTCGCCTCGGGGATTTGCGCTGCCGAAGCAGCAATCAATTTGCGCGTGTAAGGATGCGTTGGCGCGCCGAGCGTACTCAGCACCGCACCCTGTTCAACCAGTTGCCCTTGCTGCATCACGCAGACGCGGTCGGCGTAGCGCGCTACCACCGAGAGATCGTGGGTGATCAACAAGATCCCCATGCCCATCTCCTGCTGCAGTTCCTGCAACAGCGCCAGAATTTGCGCCTGGATAGTCACGTCCAGCGCGGTGGTCGGCTCATCGGCAATCAATAACTCCGGCTGACCGCTGATGGCGCTGGCGATCATCACCCGTTGCCGCATGCCACCCGACAGCTGATGAATATACTGCCGCGCGCGCTGCGCTGGATTGACGATGCCGACGCGATCCAGCAGCGCTATCGCTTCCTGCTGCGCCTGTTTCCAGCCAAACTGACGATGCCGCACCAGCACTTCGGCAATCTGTTCACCAATACGCAGCGTGGGATTCATGCTGGTCATCGGCTCCTGAAACACCGTGGCGATGCGGCAACCACGCAATTGCTGGGTTGTGCGCGCATCCAGCGGCTCGCCATTGAACACCACGCGGCCGCCACTCTGCTGCACGCCCGCCGGCAACAAACTCATCAGCGCCAGCGAGGTCAAGGTTTTGCCAGATCCCGATTCGCCAACTAACGCCAGGATTTCCTTGCGATCGAGATGAAAAGAGATGTTATCCACCAGCAAGCGCTGATCGTGAGTGTGCAGCGAGAGATTTTCAACCGAGAGCAAGCGCGCGTTAGTCATCAGGCAGGGATTCTCAACAAGGAAAAATACAGGATATATCCTGAACATAGCACGAACAAGACCGTTAAGTTATGGCACTGCGCGTGGCGGCATAAGGCTGTACGCCAGGTTTAAAATACGCCGTATTAACGGCGATGATCGCCGTTGAATCGTAAAATGATAAACTTTTTTGTATCATTGGTTTATATTATTTCATATCGACGGCAATAATCGCCGCCAGTTACATGATTCGCAAACGGGTGGCTTATGCTGAATGCTGAAAGTAGAAAGCGGCTGAGAAGCTTGATTCCTGCTGGCTTAATCGCGACGAAAACATGGCTGCAGGAGAACGATTTAAACCCGCACTTCATTGATAATGCAGTGAAGAGCGGCACGTTGATATCGCTTAAACCCGGTGTTTATATGCGTGAACCTGCACCTCTACTATGGAAAGGCGTGGTGACTTCGTTGCAAAGAATGCAGGAACATCCGGTTCATGTCGGCGGATTAACCGCTCTGGAGTTAGACGGTTTGGCGCACTATCAGTCGCGTGGCAAGTTAGCCAGTGTTCAGCTCTACTCGGCGGCGCCGATGCCGACCTGGTTAAACAAACTCGACATCAATACGCATTTTGATTACCACAGTACACGTAAAATCTGGCCAGAATCACTCATGCATGAGAAGAAATTCCTCCGCGAAGAGGTGTGGCATGACTCTTTGCCAGCCTTGCACTATTCCGGACCCGAAAAAGCCATGCTGGAAGTGTTAAACGACGTACCCAAAACGATCAGCTTTGAACATGCCGATCAACTTATGCAAGGACTCTCAACGCTGTCACCGCGTAAAATAGACGCACTTTTGCGAGCCTGCTCCAGTATTAAAGCAAAGCGATTATTTATGTGGCTGGCGGAAAGACATAATCATGCTTGGCTTAAACACCTGCATCCGGAGGCATATGATTTTGGCAGCGGAAAACGTGAACTTGCCAAAGCTGGCCGACTTGATAATAAGTGGAACATTACAGTGCCAAAGGAGATGTGATCGATGGACAGAACGAGTATCTATTATCGGCAGGTACAACTGCTGCTGCAAATTCTGCCATTGGTCTCTCTGCATAACTGCTTCGCCTTAAAAGGTGGAACAGCCATCAATCTTTTCATCCGGGAATTACCTCGTTTATCTGTGGATATCGATCTCGTGTTTTTACCAGCATTAGATCGCATCGCAGCATTAGCCGCGATAAAAAGGGCACTTGATGAAATTGCTGAAGAAATAAGCACCAAGCTGGTCGGCAGCAACGTTATTCGTTCTTATGAAGATAAAAATGATGCATTGCGACTGATCGTGAATCATGCAGGCGTGCAAATTAAAATTGAGTTATCGCCGGTGTTACGGGGAACCGTATATGAATCCAGAATAATGCAGGTCTGTGAATTGGTTGAAGATGAGTTTGGTTTTAGTGAAACCAACGTCGTTTCATTCGCCGACCTGTATGCAGGAAAGATTTGTGCAGCACTTGATCGTCAGCATCCCAGAGACTTGTTCGATGTCAAATTCCTGCTCGAAAATGAAGGCTTAACGGAGGCGCTCCGCAAAGCATTACTGGTTTATTTGATCAGTCACCCTCGCCCGCTTTCTGAACTGCTGCAACCACAGTTAAAAGACATTTCAGGCATCTATGATGGCGAATTTCGTAACATGGCGGAGATAGATGTGCCTCTGCAGGAACTTGAAGCAGCCAGACGTCATTTAATTGAAACGATTAATGCTGCAATTACAGATAAAGAGCGTAAGTTTCTCCTCTCTTTCAAAAATGGCCAACCCGATTGGTCGCTTCTTGAGTTATCGAATATCGATCAACTTCCTGCCGTTCGCTGGAAACTGCAAAATTTAGCGAATATGCCAAAATCCAAACATGTGGCGGCAGTTAATAAATTGAAGAGCGTTTTGAAAATTATTTAGCATTAGGCTTCATGCGCGGTAGTAAGATACGCTAACACCGCGCCGCTGCATTCATCCTTACGACTGACCATCATTAAATTCGCGGTTAATCTAAGTCATACGCCAGCGCAGACGTCGGTTCTGGATGATAGTCAGGCATATAGCCGACATCGAGCAGACCGTTGTTAATCGCCTCATAACAATGGTTGGCCGTTTAACTAAACCTTCTCCTGCGACAAACTCAGAATGGTGCGGATGTTCTGCGCGGTGGTGGCGATAATATCAATCGCGCCAGTGCGCAGTGCGCCGAGGATCGCCATCGCTTTGGTATTTTCCGCGGCAATGGCGATCACGCAGGGAATCTTGCGGAGTTCATCAATGCTCAGCCCAATGACGCGATCGTTCATCACGGTATCCACGTGCTGGCCCTGCGAATTAAAGAAGTCGTAGCCGGCGACATCGCCCGTCACGCCCTGATTAACGCTGGCGTCAATGATTTCGTGCGGCGTGAACCAGCCGAGTTTCACCATGTAGCTGTTTTCATTCATGTCGCCGATGCCCACCAGCGCCACATCCGCTTTGCGCGCGCGGTCCAGCGTCTCTTTGATGGTGCCGTTTTGCATAAACGCATCGCGCAACGCGCGGTTCTCAACATAAGCGGGCGCGTAAAGCGTTTCGCTGATGCCGCCGAACTTCTTCGCCAGACGACGGCTGATATGGTCGGCGTTAATGGCATCACCGGGACGATGCGTGCCGCCAATACCGCTGATAAACAGACAATTACGCGTCGGCACCTGGCCGGGATAATCGGCGACAGCGGCCACGTTGCGTCCTTGCCCAACGGCAACAATGGCGTCGTCTTTCAGCGACTGCGCTAAATGTGACGACACCAGCGCGGCGACCTGACGTCGCTGCTCTTCCTGATCGGGCTGATCGAGCGCTATCAGCGCACGTTGCAGTTGTGGGAAGCGATTTTGCAGCTGTTGTTCGAGGCGGGTGCTGAAGACGGGATGGTAGCGCACGTTGATTTCGACGATGCCCTCTTCGCGTGCGCGTTTGAGCAGCCGGCCGACTTTAATGCGGGAAATACCAAACTTACGCGCAATCTCCTCCTGGGTGATTTCGTCCTGATAATAGGCGACAGCTATTTCCGTCAGCAGCTCGGAGTCCTGAGAAAGCGTGTTTTTTTCCATCCGTAACCTGTCTTTTTGGGCGTTATATGAAGATGTTGCGACCACGCCATGTAGGGTGCGAATTGATGCGCACCAGGTCAACATAAATGGCGACCCTACAAAATGGGGCGAGATCTGACTTTGGCAGGGAGTTATATCATTGATACGACTCGCTTCGCCAGACCACAGCGCCGCGAGTCGATCGAGCGTCACGCTTAGCGCTTGATGGCGTCGATTTTCAGCATACGGGCAATCACGATATCCAGCTCTTTCTGATCGAAGATCTGTTTCCAGTCAGGTTTCACAATCTTCTCACGACCGTACTCCATGGCGATCATGCAGGCATCCGAGAACGGGTTGGTCGCGCGGAACGCCACGGCGAGCGCGATCTGAATATGGCCGTACAACATCGCTTTAGCCGCTTCTTCCGGCACGCCGCTGTGCTTCACGGTTTCATCCAGCGCCTCTTTCATAAACGCACCCACCATGCAGGCTACGGTTTCCACCAGCGTCGGTTCCAGATACGCCAGCTGCGTCACGGTGACCCAATGCACCTGCTCCACCGGGCCGTACATCACGCTGATCACCTTGCTCAGCTCGGCTTTCTGCTCATCAGAACCAGTTTCATAGGAAGCCGCCACGTGCTGAATCGCCGCGATACCACCGAAGGCATCGGCATGTTCTTCTTTGGTGTAACGCTCAAGGAATACCGACGGATGGCAAGGATGCGCCACCGCGTATTCAATACCATCACGATGGGCGATCAGATTGGCGTAGGCCGCCGCCGGATCCAGCGTCAGCAGAATCGCGCCCGGTTTCATCTGTGGCACCACGCCTTCAGACACTTTGCCCAGCACGATATCCGGCACCGCCAGAATCACCACGTCGCTCAATGGCACCACGAAGGCGGCATCAGAAAGTTCGCGCCCCTGCGCGCTCACCTGCTCTTGCGCCTTGGGTGAGTTCTCACAGTAAAACACCTGGTAATCGCTTTTCTGGAAGTTGGCAGAAATACGCATACCCATTTTGCCGCCCGCGCCAATCACGGTGATAGTTTTCAGTTGCACGCTCATGTTGTTACTCCTGATCTTGTTTACTACGTAAGAATTCAACGGTGCGGCGAGTCCATTCGGCTTCTCGCTCGCAGGTTACAGCGGCATCGTCTTGCCACGGCAACCAATGTTCGACGATTTGGTTAATGCCTTTATCCGCCGGGCGCACGCTGGCGATCATCCGGTCGTAATCCAGCAAGCCTTCGCCCATCGGGCAGCCGGCGAAGGTAAAGCCGATCCAGCCATCACGGCGCGTGAAGGCAAAGTCTTTGATGTGCAGATTGCCGACGCGCGCGGCGGTGTTGGCAATCACCTGCTCTGGCAGTTCGAGGCCGGCGACACAGTTGGCGGGATCGAGACACACGCCGAGCCACGGCGACAGGAACTTGTTGATCACTGACATCATCGCGCCGCTGTTCACCTGCTCGTATGTCTCCAGACAGAGACGCACCTGCTGGCGGGCAAAATCCGGCAACACCGCGCCAATCAGCTCGGCGGCTTCGTCGAGCGTGGGACGGTGATCGGCGGTGTAGAACATCGAGCGTATGACGCGCGCATCAAGGATCTCCGCCATGTGCAGATAACGACGCAGATGCGCAGTGCCGAGGCCGCGCGTGCCGAGTTCCAGCGTGATGCCGAGCGCATCAGCCTGCTGACGCAGCGTCAGCAGTTGTGCGTCAGTCCAGCTTTCAATCGCCGGATAATCGCAGATTTGAAACACCGACACATCCAGTTCGGCGGTCTGTTGCAGCATCTGCTCCAGCGTCAGCGGATGAGGGACTTTCGATGACATGCGCCAGAAAAAGGCGTAGGTACTGAGTCCGATACGGCTCATTAACAGCGCTCCTGAGCCAGCTCACTGGCTTCATCAATAATTTTTGCCAGCGCTTTGGGATCGTGGGCAAAGCGACCCAGAAACAGGCCATTTACGTCCGCGCCAAGGCGCTGAATCAGTCCCGGACCGGCACTGCCGCCGTAAATGATTTTCAGGGTGATGCCGGGCGGCGTGGCGAGCTGCTGCAATCCGGCGCACACGGCGCGGATGTAGCTGTCCGGTGCCGGTTGCGGCGCACCAATCGCCCACTGCGGTTCGTAGGCAAAGAACACCTCGCCCTTTAAGCCCTGCTGCGCTGACTCAGCCAGCGCTTCGGCCAGCTGCTGTTGGCACAGCGCGATTGCCTGCTGCGGTTCTGCCTGCACTTCTTCACCGATGCACAGCACCGGCGTGATGCCGTGACGCAGCGACATCGCCACTTTGGCGGCAATTTGCACTTTGTCTTCATGGAAATGACGACGGCGCTCGGCGTGACCAATTTCGGCCAGCGAGCAGCCTAACTCCTGCAACATACTGGCGCTGACTTCGCCGGTCCAGGCTCCGTTCTCGGCCTGGCAAACATCCTGAGCGCCCAAGCGCACCGGCGTGTCAGCGAAGATGGCTGCAACCGCCGGAATCGCCGGATAAGCCGGCAACACAAACAAGCCCACGTCGCCGTTTTTCACCGCAGCATGGTCGGCTAATGCCGCTACATCACGACACCATTGCAAGGTTTGCTGATAGCCGAAGTACATTTTTAAACTGACGCCGAGCCAGATTTTTGGCTGAGACATGCTTCAAGCTCCTTGTTCAGAGGCACTGTGTTCTTTTAGCAGATCGCCGACGGTATTGACGATTAATGCCAGCGAAATGGCTCCGGCATCCGGCGTGCCAACGCTTTTTTCTGCCAGCGGACGCGCACGCCCCATTTTTGGCACCAGCTGCGCGGTGTCCTGCGCAGCTTTATCAGCCACCTGCGCCGCCTTCAGCCAGGCGTCCGTTAACGACGCACCGGCGGCAACCGCCTCATTCAGGCTGTCGCTGAACGGCACCAGCACATCCACCATGGTTTTATCGCCAACGCGCGCTTTACCAAAGTGCATAATGCCTTCTTTTGCTTCACGTACGCCGGTGGCCACACGCTGTGCATCTGGTGTCTGACGATCGCCAAGCGCGGTACCCAATGCAGTAAGCGCCACGCCCCACAACGCGCCGGACGTGCCACCGGCTTTGTCGGCCCAGGCATCCGCCGCGCGGCACAGCAAGCTGCCCGCCCCGGCACCGCGCGCAGCGACTTCACGCGCTTTCTCAACCGCGCCCAGCACGCCGCGCTCCATGCCGATACCGTGGTCGCCGTCACCGGCCACCGCATCGATATCGCCAAGGCGTTCAGCGTTACGCTGTAACATTTCCGCCACGGATTCGAGCAACTGGAGTACGCGTTTCGCGCTCTCTTGCGATTCCGCGGTGGCTGCTGGCAAGGCTTCTTCCGTGCTTTCAATGCGCTCAGCGGCGCTTAACGGTTCGGCCACCAATACGCTGCCTTTGCGGTACGCTGGCGTATTGGTCGGCGCGCGCCACAAGGTTTCCAGCTGATCGTCCAGCCACATCAGCGTCAGTGACGCACCGGCCATATTGAAGCTGGTGACAAACTCGCCGACGTCCGGCTCAACCACCTGCAGGTTGGCGGCCTCCAGCAGTTGCGCGACGCGACGATAGACAACAAACAGCTCTTCATATTTCACCGAGCCCAGACCGTTGAGGATCACCGCCACGCGCTGACCTTCGGCCTGCGGGATATCGGCTGGCAGTTCATTGAGCAAGCGCTCCACGAAGATCTCGGCCAGCTCATCCGCACTCGGCATGTCGGTCTCTTTGATCCCCGGCTCGCCGTGAATGCCAAGTCCCAGCGCCATGCGCCCTTTTTCCACTTCGAACAGCGGATGCGAAGCGCCCGGCAGGCTGCAACCGGAAAACGCCACGCCAAACGTACGCGTGCGTTGATTCGCGTGCTGTGCCAGCTGCAGGACCTGCGATAAATCGTGACCCGCTTCAGCCGCGGCGCAGGCGGCTTTGAACACACAGAGATCGCCAGCCACACCGCGACGCTTCTCCAGCTCATCTTTACCCGCGCTGGAGATATCGTCGGTCACCGCCAGCACTTCGCAGGCGATACCTTCCGCCCGCAGACGCTCGCACGCCTGGCCGAAGTGCAGCACATCCCCGGCGTAGTTACCGAACATCAGCAACACGCCCGCGCCGTTATGGGCCGCACGCGCTACGTTGTAGATCTGCTGCGCTGATGGCGAAGCGAATAAGTTACCCATCGCCGCGCCGTGTGCCAGACCTTGTCCAACCAACCCGGCGAACGCCGGATAGTGACCGGACCCGCCGCCCACAATCACCGCCACCGTATTCGGCTGGCTGCGGGTGCTGCGCACCACGCCTCCGGTGACCTGACGGACTTTATCGGCGTTGGCGGCGACAAAGCCTTCGATAAGCTCAGCGGCAAAGGCTGAAGGTTGGTTAAACAGGTACGTCATATTAATGCTCCTGAGCTAAAGAGGTCGGCTGAGACGGCGAGCGACGGCGATTAAGTAACAGCATGAGGAACGCGGACAGCAGCATGAATCCACCCACCACAAACATCGGCAAGGCGTAGCTGTTGGTGGCGTCGTGCAGCGCGCCGGTGATGTAGCCCGCGGAGAAGCCCGCTACGTTT
Source organism: Pantoea sp. y20 (assembly GCF_054903455.1). Lineage (NCBI taxonomy): Bacteria > Pseudomonadati > Pseudomonadota > Gammaproteobacteria > Enterobacterales > Erwiniaceae > Pantoea > Pantoea sp. y20. The sequence continues at coordinate 2,042,902 of NZ_CM142816.1, read as the reverse complement.
CCTAAGGTATTGATCAAAGCAATGGCTGCGGCGGCAGACGCGCCGGTCAGGAACTGCGTGGGTAAGGTCCAGAAATTCGGCAGTGCAGCGAAGATGGAGCTGGCGGTAATCGCAATCACCATAATGGTGGTGAACGGCGAATCCATATACAGCGCCAGCGGCACGCTGATGCCGCCTGCCAGCGCTGGAATGGCGATATGCCAGGTTTTGCAACCGCGACGCGTGGCATCTTTTGACCAGAAGAACATCACCACCGCCGCAATCAGGTACGGCACGCCGGTAATCAGCCCTTTCTGCATCACGTTAAAAGTGGTACCGAACTGCTGCTGGAAGCCCGCGATAATGGTTGGCAGGAAGAACGCCAGCGCATACAGGCCATAAATAAAGCCGAAGTAAATCAGGCACAGCATCCAGACGCGGCCGTTGCCCATCACCGAGCGCAGGCTGTGTTTTTGATGGCCCTGCTTCTGTTGATGCTCGGCTTCCAGTTCGGTGGTCAGCCAGGTTTTCTCTTCGGCGGTCAGCCACTTGGCCTGACGCGGCGAATCCACCAACCAGAACAGCGCGACGATACCAATCAAAATCGCGGGAATCGACACGCCCATAAACATCACGCGCCAGCCTTCCATGCCGAACAGGCCGTGCTGCTGAATCAGGGACGCGGCTAATGGCGCACCGAACACCACCGTTAGCGGCTGGGCAAGGTAGAACAGCGACAGAATTTTGCTGCGATGACGTCCCGGCACCCACATGCTGAGATAGAGAATCGCGCCTGGGAAGAAGCCAGCTTCGGCGATACCCAGCAGCAAACGCAGCGTATACAAGCCTTCCACACTGCTCACCCAGGTAAACAGCAGCGAGACAATGCCCCAGCTGATCATGATGCGCGCCAGCCAGCGACGCGCGCCGAACTTATGCAGCGCCAGGTTGCTTGGCACTTCCAGCAGAATGTAGCCAATAAAGAAGATGCCCGATGCCAGGCCAAACTGCAGTGCGGTGAGGCCGAGGTCTTGCGTCATGCCGTTGGGGCCGGCAAACGAAATCGCGGTGCGATCGAGGAAGTTGATAAAGAACATCAGCGCCACGAACGGCACTAAGCGCCAGGAGATTTTTCTGATGGTGGATTGTTCCACCGCTGTCATTGATGGTTGGTTCATAACGCACCTCCACGACGTGCGTGAGTGATCATTTCTTTATGTGGTGTTGACCAATCGCCAAACAGGCGCTGGCTGCAGGAGTACTGAGAGGTACGGTGTAAATGACACATGTTCGAGTCCTCGATGGGTCTTCTTGTACATTGGTATAGTCATGCGAACATATGAACACTACACGGATAATTGTGCATCTCTCAACTGCAACACGTGAAAGTGTGAGCAGCCGCATAAGATTTGATTTTGGTCAATTTATCGGATTACTACGCCCATTCGCCGGCGCACAAGCGATTTCAATGGGTTCAATGAGGTATTCAGGCGCGATCCTGATAGCAATTCATATGAACAACCATTGAACATATGATTGAGTTTGTGGCAGGCTAACTATGAACATCTTCTCGCCTGCTGAACAAACGTGCAGGCGTCATTGCACACCCTGCTGGAGAACGACGATGAAAACTATCGCAATTGGCGCCGATGATGCGGCTATCGAATTGAAAAATGTGATTAAAAAGCTGCTGGAAGAGAAAGAGTATGTGGTGACGGATTACACCAATGACGCGCAAAACGACCGTCCGATGTATCCGGATGTGGCATTTGCGCTCGCCACCGCTATCCAGAAGAACGAATTTGAGCGCGGCATTCTGCTGTGCGGCACCGGCATCGGCGTGGCGATTGTCGCCAACAAGGTGGAAGGCGTGCGCGCGGCGCAGTGCCACGACACCTTCTCTGCCGAGCGTGCTCGCAAGAGCAACAACGCGCAGATCATGACCATGGGCGCGCGCGTCATTGGTCCTGAGCTGGCGAAGAACATCGTGAATGCCTGGCTGGCATCGGAGTTTGAAGGTGGCGGCTCAACTGCCAAAGTAGACAAGATCGGTTACTACGAACAAGTATCCCACGCTAAATAAGCGCCGATGTCGCACCTCTGGAGAACCTTATGTCTACACGCCGGGAAAGAGCCAACGCCATCCGCGCTTTGAGTATGGATGGCGTACAACAAGCCAATTCGGGGCATCCGGGCGCCCCGCTGGGCATGGCGGACATCGCTGAAGTGTTGTGGCTCGACTTTTTGCAGCACAATCCACGCAATCCTCACTGGGCTAACCGCGACCGCTTCGTGTTATCGAACGGTCACGGTTCGATGCTGATTTACAGCCTGTTGCACCTGAGCGGTTACGATTTGCCGCTCAGTGAATTAAAAAATTTTCGTCAGCTGCACTCCAAAACGCCGGGGCATCCTGAATACGGTTACACCGCAGGCGTTGAAACCACCACCGGCCCGCTGGGTCAGGGCATCGCTAACGCCGTCGGTTTTGCCATTGCCGAGCGCACGCTGGCGGCGCAGTTCAACCGTCCGGGACATGACATCGTAGACCATAACACCTACGTGTTTATGGGCGACGGCTGCATGATGGAAGGCATCTCACACGAAGTCTGCTCCATCGCCGGTACGCTGAAGCTGGGCAAACTGGTTGCCTTCTACGATGACAACGGCATCTCCATCGACGGTCACGTTGACGGCTGGTTCACCGACGACACCGCCAAACGCTTCGAAGCCTACGGCTGGCACGTGGTGCGCGGCGTGGACGGTCACGATGCGGACGCGATTAAGAAAGCGGTGGAAGAAGCCAAAGCGGTTTCCGACAAGCCTTCACTGCTGATGTGCAAAACCGTGATTGGCTTCGGTTCGCCAAACAAAGCCGGCACGCACGACTCGCACGGCGCGCCGCTGGGTGCCGATGAAATCGCGCTGACCCGCAAGCAGCTCGGCTGGAACCACGGTCCGTTTGAAATCCCTTCAGACATCTACGCGCAGTGGGATGCCAAAGAAGCCGGCCAGGCGAAGGAGTCCGCGTGGGACCAGAAGTTTGCCGCCTACGCCGCCGCGCATCCGGAGCTGGCTGCCGAGTTCAAACGTCGCGTGAACAATGAGCTGCCGGCGAACTGGGCCAGCGAGTCGCAGAAGTTCATCGAGCAGCTGCAGGCCAGTCCGGCGAAAATTGCCAGCCGTAAAGCCTCGCAGAACGCCATCGAAGCCTTTGGCAAAATCCTGCCGGAATATCTGGGCGGCTCCGCTGACCTGGCGCCGAGCAACCTCACCATGTGGTCCGGCTCGAAGCCAATCAACGAAGATGCGGCGGGCAACTACATCCATTACGGCGTGCGCGAGTTCGGTATGACCGCCATCGCCAACGGTATCGCGCTGCACGGCGGTTTCCTGCCGTACACCGCCACCTTCCTGATGTTCGTCGAGTACGCGCGCAACGCCGCACGCATGGCCGCGCTGATGAAAATCCGTCAGATCATGGTTTACACCCACGACTCGATTGGTCTGGGCGAAGATGGCCCGACGCACCAGCCGGTTGAGCAGATGGCCAGCCTGCGCGTGACGCCAAACATGAGCCTGTGGCGCCCGTGCGACCAGGTTGAGTCAGCGGTGGCGTGGAAGTACGCGATTGAACGCGTGGACGGCCCGTCGGCGCTGATCTTCTCGCGTCAGAACCTGGCGCAGCAGGATCGTAGCGCTGAGCAGTTGGCTAACGTGGCGCGCGGCGGTTACGTGTTGAAGGACAGCGAAGGTACGCCAGAGCTGATCCTGATCGCCACCGGTTCAGAAGTGGAACTGGCAGTGGCTGCGTTTGATCAGCTGACGGCGGAAGGCCGCAAGGTGCGCGTGGTGTCTATGCCATCCACCGACGCCTTCGACAAGCAGGACGCGGCGTACCGTGAATCTGTGCTGCCAAAAGCCGTTGCCGCACGCGTGGCGATTGAAGCGGGTATCGCGGATTACTGGTTCAAATACACCGGCCTAAACGGCGCGATCGTCGGCATGACCACCTTCGGTGAGTCAGCGCCTGCGGATCAGCTGTTCAAAGAGTTTGGTTTTACGGTTGAGAACGTGGTTAACACGGCGAGATCGGTTTTGTGATTTGAGGTCGCTAAATAGCGACCCAACAAAAGAAAAGGCGGCTCTGTTGAGTCGCCCTTTTTACTACGCGGTGATACGAATAATTTTTTGCGTCATGCTCATGGCGGAATCAAATGGGCCGGTATTGCGCACGATTTTCACCATCACGCTGGCGCCCACCCACAGCTGATACAGGCTTTCCGCCACACGGCTCGGTTTATCATCGATAGACAGCGAACCTTCCTCAACACCCGCTTCTAGCGCATGCGCCAGTCGCGCGATAATGCCGGCCGTGCCGGTCTGTAGCGTGCCGCGCATGCTATCCGAGAGATCGGCAACTTCCGCGCCCAGCTTCACCGCCAGACACTTGCCCTGACAATCGGAGAACGATTGCGATTCACGCCACAGCTGCCAGTAGTTCATCAGCCGCTGCGCCATCGTCAGGCCCGGCTCGCTCAAGGTCGCGTCTAGCTCAGCCAGATAATCATCGAAATAGCGCGCCAGCATATCCACGCCAAAAGCCTCTTTCGAGCTGAAGTAGTGATAGAACGAGCCTTTTGGCACACCGGCATCGGTGAGGATTTCATTTAATCCGACAGCCGAAAAACCCTTGCCGGCCATAATGCGTTGGCCAGTGGCAAGGATGTGATCGCGGATTTCATTGTTATGCAATTGGGATGTAGTCGTCATAGCGTTAGATTACCAAATACTAGACCAGTCGTCTAGGCGCTAAGCATGCGTTTACTGCTGCGATAAGGGAGGCGGACAGCGGTTCGCCTCCCGATGCGTTTATTGCGCCAGTTGCTTGATCAACTGTTGCGCCGTCTCTGCTGAAGACGTTGGGTTTTGTCCGGTAATCAGCAAACCATCGCTGACGACATAGGAACTCCAGTCCGCGCCTTTCGAATACAGACCGCCCTTCGCAATCAGTTCGTCTTCCACCAGGAAAGGCACCACCTGAGTCAGGCCGACCGCTTCCTCTTCGCTGTTGGTAAAACCGGTGACTTTACGGCCTGCTACCAGCGGGTTTCCTTGCGGGGTTTTGACGTGGCGCAGCACGCCCGGCGCATGACACACCAGTGCAACGTGCTTGTTGGCGGCCAGGAAGCCTTCGATCAGCGCGATTGAGTGCTGATCTTCTGCTAGATCCCAGAGCGGACCGTGACCGCCTGGGTAAAACACCGCGTCGAAATCGGCTGGCGATACGCTGTCCAGACGCACGGTGGCGGCGAGTTGCGCGGTTGCTGCTGCGTCAGCTTCAAAGCGATGCGTTTGCTCAGTCTGGAAATCGGGCTCATTGCTTTTAGGATCTAACGGCGGATTGCCGCCTTTCGGTGACGCCAGCGTGATTTCTGCGCCAGCATCTTTGAAGGCGTAGTAAGGCGCGGCCAGCTCTTCCAGCCAGAAACCGGTTTTGCGGCCGGTGTTACCCAATTGGTCGTGTGAGGTTAGAACCATAAGAATATTCATAATCAATCTCCTGCTTGCTGGATTAAACGTCTAAACTAGACCAGTCGTCTAGCACTTGAATTCAAAGTAACAGCTAATAGACCAGTCGTCTAGAGATTAATTCATTTTTATTATTGAAATGGAATGGGCTGCTGTTTCTTACCTTTCGATCTGCTTCAGCGTACTCTGTCCCGGTTTGCCCTTTCTCACGGAACCGAAAAAATCATGTCCACCCTACGATTACTCATTTCTGACTCACACGATCCCTGGTTCAACCTCGCAGTAGAAGAGTGTATTTTCCGCCAGATGCCGACAACGCAGCGCGTGCTGTTTCTCTGGCAGAACGCCGAAACCGTGGTTATTGGACGCGCCCAGAATCCGTGGAAAGAGTGCAACACGCGACGCATGGCGGAAGACGGCATCAAGCTGGCACGACGCAGCAGCGGCGGCGGCGCGGTGTTTCACGATTTGGGCAACTGCTGCTTCACCTTTATGGCCGGTAAACCGGAATACGATAAGTCAGTCTCCACGGCGATTATCCTGCGCGCGCTGGAACAGCTCGGCATTCCGGCAACAGCCTCCGGTCGCAACGATATCGTGGTGAATGTGGATGGCGAAGTGCGCAAGATTTCCGGATCTGCTTACCGTGAAACGCCGGATCGCGGTTTTCATCACGGCACCTTTTTGATGAATGCCGATCTGTCGCGTCTCGCCGATTACCTCAATCCAGACATTAAAAAATTACAGGCGAAAGGCATCACCTCGGTGCGATCGCGCGTGGCCAACATTGCCGATTTGGTGCCAGGCATCAGCTTTGAGGCGATCTGTCATGAGGTGATTGCCGCTTATTTCGATTACTACCAGGAAGAGTGCGAACCGGAGCATATTTCCCCCGCCGCACTGCCTGATTTGCCTGGTTTTGAAGAGCATTTTGCGCGGCTAAGCAGCTGGGAATGGAATTTTGGTAACGCACCGGATTTCTCGCATCTGCTGAATGAGCGTTTTGTCTGGGGCGGCGTTGAGATCCACTTTGATGTCGAACGCGGCGTGATTTCTCGCTGCCAGATTTTCACCGACAGCCTGAACCCTTCGCCATTAGAAGCGCTGGCGTTACGTCTGCAGGGCGCGATGTATCGACCTGAAACCATACTGGCGCAATTAGCGCAGTTGAAAGCAGAATATCCTCAGCAGATGAATGAGCTGAGCGAGCTGGAAAGCTGGCTGGTGGCGAGTGTGAGCTAAGCGTAAATTGGTCGCCATAAATGGCGACCAAACATTACTTATTCTCGGGCTGTGCGACTAAATCCGGTTCTTTGCCTACCAACATCAATGTCAGACTAAACGACATAATAAGCGCAATGGCGACGCCGGAAATGGCCCAGATAAAGTACGGGCCAATATAGGCCGGCAAACTGAATATACTGGAAAGAATATAGCCGTATAAACGCACGCCAAAGAAACCGATAAAGGCCGAAGCCAGCGCACTGGAAACCGTTGCCGCAATAAAGGCTTTTTTGTAGCGCGTTAACACGCCAAACAACGCCGGTTCTGTAATGCCTAATAATGCTGAAATGGCGGCTGAAAGTATGACCACTTTGTCCTGCCGATTTTTAGTCAATTTCCAGATAGCAAATGTGGCTCCGGCAATCGACATATTTGCCATAAACATCATCGGCATCAACATGTCATAACCGCGATCGCTGAAATTCTGCAGCGCAATCGGTGTCATCGCGTGATGCATGCCGGTTAGCACCGCAACGGGGCGAATGGCACCGACAATTAAGCCAGCAAAGCTCGCTGAGATACTGAATAAGCCCTCAATAAACAGCGCCAAACCTTTGCCAAGCCAAATACCCATCGGGCCAATTACCACCAGCGCGGTTAATGCCGCCAGGAACAGGGTTAAGGTTGGGGTAAATACGGTTTTCAATACTTCCGGCATAATACGATCCACCCCGCGATGGATATAGCTGAGAGCCAGAATAGAGAAGATGACCGGGATAACGCTGGAAGCATAATTAAATACCGAAACCGGCAGCACGCCCATCAGCCAAAATGCGCTTACTGCGCCCTCCTGATGCGCCGCCAGCGATTTTGCCGCATCAATTAAAGAGGGATACATTAAACACGCCGCCACGGCTGCGGCTAAATACTCGTTGGTTTTAAAGATTTTGGCGGCGGAGACCGCTAAAAAGAACGGCAGGAAATAGAATACGCCGCTGGCGATTAAATCAATCACCATTACCGTATCGCTTTTGGCCGAAACCAGCTGTAACGCCACTAATCCGGCCAGCAAACCTTTGATCATCCCGGCGCCAGCAATGGCGGGAACAATCGGGCCAAATACGCCCGAAACGGTATCCATAAACAGCGATATCAGGCTTTTGCGCGCTTTCTCGTTTTGCGCTGGCTGAACGCCATCGTTATTTAACACCGGTACGATTTGCTCATACCAGCTATTGACCTTGGGCCCGATAATAATCTGGAATTGTTCACTCTGCATTTGCGCGCCCAATACGCCGGGCAAGGTTTTAATTTCGCTCTGGTTAACTTTATTGTCATCAATAAGGTCAAAGCGCAGACGCGTCATGCAATGCCAGACTTTATTGATATTATTCTTCCCACCCACTAAGTGGATTATATTTTTTATTACTTCCTGCGTTCCCATACGTGCTCCTGAGGGAAGAAAAACAGCCTGATGAAATCTGCACTGGATGGTAATAAATGACACTCAACAAAACAAACCAATAAATTATGACTGCGATCACAAAACCCGTTGCAACAGGGCCATTAAGTTTTAAAATAGCAAATTGGTCTGTTTTATCGCGATAAACACTCTTTTTTACTGACCAATATTTATTGGCTGAAAAAGGGTTTGCGTCTCAATAAAAACCCGGTAATGATACGCCAAAATAGCTTATCAACAGGCCTTGAAATTGAGCGCAGTCACTGCGCCACAGGAGTTTTCACGTGACCCCAACCCTCATTGAAAGTATTGAGTGTTTTATTACCCGCCCCGATCGCCATAACCTTATTACCGTACGTGTTACCACCAATAAAGGGATTACCGGTCACGGCTGCGCCACCTTTCAACAGCGTCCTTTGGCGGTAAAAACCATGGTGGATGAGTATCTGGTGCCGCTATTAGTTGGACGCGATGCCAACAATATTGAAGACCTGTGGCAGATGATGAACGTTAATGCCTATTGGCGTAACGGTCCGGTGACCAACAATGCCATTTCGGGCGTGGATATGGCGCTGTGGGATATTAAATCGCAGTTAGCCGATATGCCTTTATATCAGCTGTGGGGCGGCAAAGCGCGCGATGCGATTGCAGCTTACACCCATGCCAGCGGTGAAACGCTGGAGGAACTTTATACCTCCGTTGATAACGCCTTAGAGAAAGGCTATCGCCATATCCGCTGTCAGCTGGGCTTTTACGGCGGAACGCCGAAAGAACTCCACGCACCGGAAAATAGCACCTCCGGCGCTTATTACTCGCAGCAAGAGTACATGACGAATACGGTCGAGATGTTCCGCGCGTTGCGGGAGAAATACGGTCACTGTTTTGAAATATTGCATGACGTGCATGAGCGCTTATTCCCGCAGCAGGCCATTCAGCTGGTAAAACAGCTTGAGCCATATATGCCCTACTTCCTTGAGGATGTGCTCCCACCCGCGCAAACTGGCTGGCTAGCGCAGTTGCGTCAGCAAAGCGCGGTGCCGTTAGCGTTAGGCGAATTATTTAATAATCCCGCAGAATGGCACGAGTTAATTGTCAATCGTCGCATCGACTTTATTCGTTGTCACGTCTCGCAGATTGGTGGTATTACGCCGGCATTGAAACTGGCTGCACTGTGTCAGGCATTTGGTGTGCGACTGGCATGGCACGGACCGGGCGATATGACGCCGATTGGCGTGGCGGTTAATACACATCTGAATATTCACCTGCACAATGCTGCGATTCAGGAATTTATTCCACGCTCAACGCTGACGGATGCCATTTTCCCTGGCGCGCCGGAAATAAAAAATGGCTATCTCTATCCGCCGCAAGCATCAGGTATTGGCGTTGGCTTTGATCAGGCATTAGCGGAAAAATATCCGGTGGTTTATCGTCCGCATGAATGGACGCAGAGTCGCCTGCCAGACGGCACCATGCACACGCCATAAGTTAGCGCTGTTGCTGGCGGAAACGCAGATTATCCGGGTTATGCGGAATCAGATAGGTGCAGGTGTAATGAATATCAACGATGTCGCTGATTTCATACACCTGCCCGCCCTGCAAAATACCACGATTAATAATGTGCATCGCCGGACTGCCTTTTTTACAACCCAGTAGCGTCGCCTGTTCGCGGTTAACGCTAATCGCACGATAGCTGGTGAGTAAATGTGAGATTTGGTAGCCTTTGGACAACACATATTGCTGTATCGAGCGCTCAATAACCTCACCGTTGAGATCGGTAAATAAGGTTGCGGGCATACGCGATATTTCAATTTGTACCGCCACATTATCGACATAGCGCAGGCGGGAAAACTCCCAGATAAATGCGTTGTCGTTAATGGCAAATATCTGTTGCTCATCACTATCGGGGCGCCTTTTACGCAGGCTAAGTGAGCGGTAATGCATCTGATCAAAGCGCTTTTCGGTGATCGAATTATAAACCAGCGGGTTATTACGTACCGTTTCATTAATCCAGATACCTGATCCCTGCACGATACGTACCGCGCCGATACTCACCAGTTTCTCCAGCGCCTGGCGGATAGTGAAACGCGATACGCCATATTCTTCGGCCAGCTGGCGTTCAGGCGGTAATTTGCGCGGCGCGGAGGTATCTTCCTGATAGATCTTGCTCAGCAAATCCTGGGTAACGAACTCTTTCTTTTTCATTGAATTACCCTCCTCCGGTGTTTTATCCGCAGATGATAGCACGATGTTATATGGAGGAAGGGTTAGGTGCCCATGAATGGCGGCTCTACAGGCTTTTCTGCACCAGAAACGCAATCAGCGTTGCATCCCGCTCGCCCATCAACGCTGGCAAAGCCTTGTTATCGCTGACGGAATCGCCTTTGTGCAACCGTTCATTATCCATACGCACAATGCCGTCCAGCACGCTGACCCAGCTGGAAAAGCCTGCACGCTGTGGCACATCCACCTGTTTGCCGCGCTCCAGTTTCAGGTCATAAATGTATACCGCCTGATTCAGCGCCAGCGGCGCCTCGCTGCCGTGCGGCCCTGCCAGTAACGTCCACGCGTTTACTGCCGCACCGTCCGCGCGGGTAAAGGTATTGACCTGCGGCTCACCGCCGGTTTGCGCTGGATTAATGGTGGCCTGCAACATCTCGGTTTCGATAAAAGGCGCAGACTCGGCAAAGCGCATGCCGCTACCGGCACTCAGCAGCAGCGCGCGTTTGGCGTTAAGGGAGTGCGTTTCACCCTGCTCGGTGCTGTGCAGCAGCGAACCGCGCCAAACGTAGCTGAAAATCTCGCTATCCTGATGAGAATGCAGCGGGATAGTGGCATCCAGTTGCAGCGTCATTTGGTCGACAATCGCCAGCGGTCCAAACGCTTCACCGGGACGCTGACGGCGAATGGAAAAAGGACCATATTCAAACAGCTGATCGCGTTGGGCGCGCAGGATGTTCATGATGTTATTCCTTGATGATTTTTTCTGTCCACCATCATAGAGGTCTGAAAAATCATGAACAGCAGGCAAAACTGCTCGCTTAAATCAAAAAAACTGAACAATGCTAAAGCGCCGAAATAATCAGGTTGGGTTAATGTTTTTATTCATCGCCAGTATAGCTTTAATTGCGTAAAATAGCCGCTTTATTCTGCGAGTGTAATAATCATGAACCGAAGCGAACAGATCCTGGCCGCCGCCGAGCAATGCATGCGGCTGAAGGGCTTTCACCAGACATCGATTCAGAATATTGCCAGCCAGGCCGACGTCAGTATTGGTTTAATTTATAAATACTATAAAAACAAAGAGGCGATCATTGAGGCATTAGTCACCAATGTAGTGCAGCGGATGATCACGCTACTCAATGCCGACTTTGAACGTATCGCGCATATGAAAGGACATTATCACGAAGCGGAAGATATTGTGCCGGCGGCAGTGGAAAACAGTATTATTCTGCTGATGGAAGTGTCATCTGAAGCCACGCGTAATAATCGCATCCAACAAATCATGCTCGATGCCTGGCATGATCTTAAAAATAATTTTATTGCTCAGGAGCAGACGCTGCACCCCGAGCAGGACGCCAATGCCATTCACACCCGCTTATATGTGATGTCGCTGATTATTGACGGCATTATTATTCGCCGCTGCATGAAGCAGCGCGATATGGCGTCGGGCTTTATGCCGTTTTTCAATGCGGTGGTGAATGATGTCTATCCGCACGGGGCGGTGTAAATTCAGCCGAACAGATGCTGGCTGAGAACGCCGTTCACCCGCTGCATTTCACGTTGGTCCAGGTCGCTATCGACGAAGGCGCGACAGGCGACGCCATCGACCAGCAGCAATAAAAATTGAATGCGATTGGCGCGCTGTGTTGGATCGATATCAGGTTGTTGCGCGCGAAAAATAGCCGCTAACTCAGCAAGTAATAATTGCTCCTGCTGGGCCAGAATGGTACGCACCGATTCATTACGCGACGCCTCAGAATACATTTCCAGTAATAATTTCCGGTCCTGACTCGGCCAATGCTGCCAGAATGGCGAATCAGCGTTGATAATATCCTGAGTCGATTGTTGTGCGGGCAAATGTTGTATTAAAAACAGGCGCCAGTTCTGCGCGATGCTTTTTATTGTTTCCATTACAATAAGTTCTTTACTGCTAAAGTATCGATATATCTGTCCTGCCCCTAACGCAGATTCGCGGCTAATATCCGCCATGCTGGCGCCATGAAATCCGGATCGACTAAAACAGACTTTCGCCGCAGAAATCACCTGCTGCTGACGCTGTAAGAGAAAATCGTCATGTTCAGAGTGACTCACATTGGCTCCGAAAAAGAATTTATCGTTTTAATCCCGTCATCATACGTGATGCGTTTCCGGTGAGAAACCCAGACAATGTTTCCAATTCTTGCTTCCCCGCACGCAGGCCATGTAGCGACGCAATTTGTTGCGCGATAAATCGCGCCGCTACGAAAAGTGCAATTATTGCGCGCTCATTATTTCAGATTCTTTCAACGCCGTGCCGCCACCCATCACTTTATAGAAGGTGATCAAATTCAGGTAATAGGCTTGCTGCGTACTCACCAGATTGGTTCGGGCACTGTACAGCGTGCGCTGCGCGGTTAACGCATTGAGGTAGCTATCAACGCCGTTGCGGTAGCGCAGATCCGCCAAATGATAATAGGTTTGCGATGCCGCTACATTACGCTGCTGACTGCTGAGCTGATCGTTGATGGTGCCACGACGCGCCAGCGCATCCGCCACTTCCTGGAAGGCGGTTTGCACCGCTTTCTCATACGCCGCTACGTAATACTCTTTCTGTGCTTTGGTGTATTTCAGGTAAGAGACGTTGTAGCCGCCCTGGAAAATCGGCAGTGAAATGCTCGGTGCAAACGACCAAATGCCCGCCCCGTTTTTAAACAGCGTCGACAGATCGCTACTGCCGACGCCGCCGCTGCCCGTCAGCGTAATGCTCGGGAAGAAGTTGGCACGCGCCGCGCCGATACTGGCGTTGGCAGACTTGAGATTATGCTCGGCTTGCAACACATCAGGACGATTCAGCAACGCATCTGATGAGACGCCCGCAGGTACCTCGCGCAGTGCGTTACCTATCGATTCAATGCTGTCAGGCAGCAGGTTATCCGGCACGCTGCGGCCCACCACCAAATCCAGCGCGTTTTTATCCTGCGCCACCAGCGTGCTGTAGCTGGCGACATCGGCCTGCGCGGATTGATAGGTGGTTTCCGCAGACGAGACATCCACCATTGAGGCGATACCATTTTCCATCTGCTTGCGCGTCACCTGCCATGATTGTCGCGCGCTCTCGGCGGTCTCTTTAGCAATCGCCAGATTGCTGCGATCGGCGGCGAGCTGCAGCCAGTAATCCACGGTGTTGTACAACACCGTCAGGCGCGTGCTGCGTGCGCCCTGCAGCGTGCCGAGATAGGTTTCATACTGCTCGCGCGTCAGGCTCTGGTTTTTGCCAAACAGATCGAGTTCAAACGAACTGACGCTACCTTCTGCCGAATAACTGTTGCTGATGGCGGTTTGATTGCCTTCGCCTGTTAACGCGCGCGAACGCGTGCCGCTCACGCCGGCGCTAATAGCCGGGAACAGATTGGCCCGCTCTTCACCGTATTGCGCATGCGCGGATTTAACGCTGGCCACCGCTTCACGCAAGTCGCGGCTGCTATCCAGCGCCATCGCCACCACCTGGCGCAGTTGGGCGTCGAGCACATAATCCTGCCAGCTCAGGTCGCGGTAGTTGCTGGCTGGCGTACCTTGCAATGAACGATAGGCTTCACCGCTCGGCATCTGGCTGCTGACCGCGCCTTGCGGGCGCTCATAGTGCGGATCGAGCGACACACAACCCGACAGCAGAGCGGGAACCAATACCATTAAGAGTTTTGCCGACATGTTATTCCCCCGCCTTGGGCACAGATGCATGATTATCGTCATGCGGTATCGCCGGGAACACGCGACGCACCAGAACAAAGAACAGCGGTACAAAGAAGATTGCCAGCAAGGTAGCGGTCAGCGTGCCGCCAATAATACCGGTACCAATCGCAATACGGCTGTTGGCGCCCGCGCCGGTGGAAATCGCCAGCGGCAATACGCCAGCGGTAAATGCCAGCGAAGTCATAATGATGGGCCGCAGGCGCATCGATGCCGCGTGCGTCGCCGCCTTCACCAAGCTTTCCCCTTTGCGGTAATTGTCTTCGGCGAACTCAACGATCAGAATCGCGTTCTTCGCCGACAAGCCAATGATGGTTAACAGCGCCACCTGGAAGTAGACGTCGTTTTCCAGCCCGCGCAGGCTGATCGCCAGCAGCGAGCCGATCACCCCGAGCGGCACCACCATCATCACCGAGAACGGCACCGACCAGCTTTCATACAACGCCGCCAGGCACAGGAACACCACAATCAGCGAGATGCCATACAGCGACATCGCCTGGTTGCCGGAGAGTTTTTCCTGATAGGACAAGCCGCTCCACGCAAAAGTGGTGCCCGCCGGCAGCTTCGCCGCCAGTTTTTCCATCGCGCTGATCGCATCCCCGGAACTCTTGCCGGCCGCCGCCGAACCTTCGATTTCGTAGGACGCGAGGCCGTTATAACGAGACAGCACATCCGGGCCGTACGCCCACTCTGAGGAGGCAAACGACGCAAACGGCACCATGGTGGTATTGCTGTTGCTATCGCTGCCGCGCACGTACCAGCGATCGATATCTTCCGGCTTGCTGCGGAACTGCTGATCGCCCTGCATGTAAACCTTCTTCACGCGGCCACGATCGGTGAAGTCGTTGATGTAGCTGCCGCCAATCGCCGCGCTGAGCGTGTCGTTGATGTCGCTGATGGTGAGACCCAGCGACTGCGCTTTTTCATCGTCGATATTGACCTGCAGCTGCGGCAAATCCGGCAAGGTGTTGGCACGCACCGCGCTGAGCAGCGGATCCTGATTGGCTTCAGCAATCAGCTGATTGCGCATTTGCAGTAGCTGATCGCGCCCGGTGGCACCACGCGCCTGCAGCTCAAAGGTGAATCCGTCTGACTGCCCTAAACCGGACACCGACGGCGGCGACAGCACGAAGATCTGCGCATCACGAATGCTGGCAAGATTGGCCATGGCACGCGCGGCAATGGCATCGGCACTGTTTTCAGCACCTTTACGCTCGCTCCAGTTCTTCAGCGAGATAAAGCCAATCCCGGCGTTCTGGCCGCTGCCGGCAAAACTGAAGCCATTCACCAGCATACTGACGTTGATGTTGTCTTTTTCTTTGGTGGCGAAGTATTCCTGCACCTGACGACGAACCGCGCTGGTGCGGTTTTCCGTCGCGCCCGGTGCCAGCTGGTATTGCACCATGATATAGCCCTGATCCTCAGTCGGCAGGAAGCCGGTCGGCAAACGCATATACAGCACCGCGCAACCGATCAGCAGCACCGCGTAGAGCAGCAGATAGCGCACCGAACTGTGCAGCACATGACCCACGCCGTTGTGATAACGCGCCTGCACGCGCTCGTAGCTGCGATTGAACCAGCCGAAAAAGCCCTTTTGGCCGCCTTCTTCGTTGTGCGGTTTGAGCAGCGTGGCGCACAACGCCGGCGTCAACGTTAACGCCACGATCACCGACAGCACCATCGATGACACAATGGTGATGGAGAACTGACGATAGATAACGCCGGTTGAGCCGCTAAAGAAGGTCATCGGCAGAAACACCGCCGACAGCACCAGCGCGATACCAATCAGCGCGCCGGTGATCTCTTTCATCGATTTCTCAGTGGCCTGACGCGGCGGCAAACCCTCTTCGCGCATCACACGTTCGACGTTCTCCACCACCACGATTGCGTCATCCACTAACAGCCCGATGGCGAGCACCATGCCGAACATGGTTAAGGTGTTGATCGAGTACCCGAACAGTGACAGCACGCCAAAGGTTCCCAGCAACACCACCGGCACGGCAATCGCCGGAATCAGCGTGGTGCGGATGTTCTGCAGAAACACGAACATCACGATCACCACCAGAATCACCGCCTCGATCAGGGTTTTCACCACCTCTTCAATCGAGATTTTCACGAAGTCGGTGCTGTCGAGCGGATACGCCACTTCATAGCCCGGCGGCATGCTGCTGCGGAACTCGTCGATGGTGGCTTTCACCTGTTCGGCGGTTGAAAGCGCATTGGCGCCGGACGCCAGTTGCACCGCAATCCCTGAAGCCGGATGACCGTTCGCCAGCACGTTGGCGCTGTAATCCTCGTCACCCATTTCCACGCGTGCCACATCACTCAGATGCACCACCGAGCCGTCGCTTTGGCTTTTCAACACGATATTGCGGAACTGTTCCGGCGTTTGCAGACGTGAACGCGAACGCACGGTCGCCACCAGCTGCTGCTCTTTGCTGGCCGGTTGCGCGCCCAGCTGACCGGAGGAAACCTGGGTATTCTGGCTCTCCAGCGCGCTGGTCACATCGGACGGCATCAGCGAAAAGGAGGCGAGTTTGGCGGGATCGAGCCAGATGCGCATGGCGTATTCGGCACCAAACACCTGCACGCTACCGACGCCCGGCACGCGCGCCAGCGTATCTTCCATGTTGCTGACCATGTAGTCCGCCACATCGGCCGAGGTGCTTTGGTTGGTTTTATCGTACAGCGCCAGAATCAGCAGGAAGTCGCTTTGCGCCTTCTCCACCGTCACGCCTTGCGTGGTAACGGACGTCGGCAAGCGGCTTTCGGCCTGCTGCACTTTGTTCTGCACCTGCACCTGCGCAATATCCGGATCGGTGCCCTGCTGGAAAGTGACGCTGATTTTTACCTGGCCGGTTGAGGCGGTGCTGGTGGAATCGAAATAAAGCAAGCCGTCGAGGCCGGTGAGCTGCTGCTCGATCACCTGCGTGACGCTGCTTTCCAGCGTTTCCGCCGACGCGCCGGTGTAAGTGGCCTGAATACTGATCTGCGGCGGTGCGACGTCGGGATATTGCGCAATCGGCAGGCTTTTAATGCTGAGCACGCCAAACATCATGATGCAGATGGCAATCACCCAGGCGAATACCGGGCGGCGAATAAAGAACTGAGCCAACATAATTACTGGCCTCCGCTGCGGGCGCTGTTTGGCGTCACTTCAACTGCTTTTACCGTCATCCCGGCCTGCACTTTGGCGGTGCCTTCGACAATCAGCTTGTCGCCGCTGTTTAAACCGCTGGTCACCAGCCAGGTGTTGCCGATAACCCGATCGGTCACCACTTCCCGGCTTTGCACTTTGTTCTCGTTATCCACCACCAGCGCCGTGGCGTTGCCCTTAGCATCACGCGTGATGCCCTGCTGCGGGGCCAGAATCGCATCCTTTTTAACGCCGTTAGTGACGCTGGCGCGCACATACATGCCCGGCAACAATTCATGCTGCGGATTAGGGAAAATAGCGCGCAGCGTAACGGTTCCGGTGGCTTCATCAACCGCCACTTCAGTCAGTTCCAGCTTGCCGGGATGATCGTAATTGCTGCCGTCTTCCAGTTTTACCGTTACTGGCACCACATCGCTGCTCTGCTGGAGGGAAGCCTGCTGACGCTTCAGTTTCAGCAGTTGCACGCTGGATTGCGTGAGATCGACATAGATCGGATCGAGCGCGCGAATGGTCGCCAGCGCCGTGGTTTGCGCCGAGGTCACCAGCGCGCCCGGCGTCACTGACGAGATGCCGATGCGGCCAGAAATCGGTGCTTTGATTTGCGTGTAGTTGAGGTTGATGCGGGCGCTTTCGACGGCGGCACGATATTGATCAACCGACGCCACGTTCTGTTGATAGGTTGCCAGCGCATCGTCGGCATCCTGACGCGATACGCCATTCTCTTTCACCAGCGCGCTATAGCGCGCGGATTTTAACTGGCTGCTTTTCACTAACGCCTGCGCATTTTTCAACTGCGCAACGGCCTGATCGTAGCTGGCCTGATAGCTGGCTGCATCGATTTGATACAGCACCTGACCGGCTTTGACTTCGTCGCCTTCGGTAAACAGGCGCTTCTGGATGATACCGTCCACCTGCGGACGCACTTCCGACACCATGCTGCCCACCACGCGTCCGGTGAGTTGGCTATCGAGCGTCACCGACTCGGTTTGCAGCGTTTTCACGCCAACTTCGGTGGTCATGTCGCCCGCTGGCGGGGCGCTATTTTGGTCACAGGCGGCGAGCAATAACACCAGCCCGGCGATGACCGTGCGCTGAAAATTCTTCATGAATAATCCTGTAGTGAACGTTCATTCTCAATCGTGAGTCTACCAAATCGCGGATGTGGGCGTATGTCAGGAAAATGAAAAGAGCGCTCCTGAAAAGCGACAGCAGAATAGCGTCCCCTTTGATTGAGGATTTTTAGGGGTTAAATCGCGATAGGTTACAAAGTGTTGCTAACGATAATGAGTAATAAGTATTAATGCAAATGATTATTATTTACATGAAAGTAAACGTTAACCCGATGCGCGGTCTTGCATGCGCACCCTACGAAAAATTATGTACCACCTTTAACGCCAGCTGCGGGCTGGTTAACGGCTGACTATCGGCGCTAAACAGCCTGGACGCCGCCGCCATGGAAACCTGGGCCAGCGCCACATGATCCGCGCCCTGCTGCTTCCCGTCTGCCACCGCTTGCGCAATCATCTGCATATACGCATCCTGATGACCCGCTTTGAACGCCGCCCATGCGCCAGGAATCAGCTGCACAACAGGATGCTGTTCCACCGGCAGCGTCGCTGGGCAAAACAGCGCGCGCGTCGCCGCCAGCGTGGATTCCGCCGCACACAGCACCAGAGATTTACCCGGCAAACGGTGCACTTCATCGGCCAGCATGCGATCGGTGCGATACACCGGGCAATCATGCCCTTCAGCGTTAAAATCATCGGCGACCGGACCCAGCGTCGAGCAGGTAATCAGAATTGCGTCGAACCACGGCGTCAGGCTGCGTAACAGCTGTTCCAGCTTTTGCTGCTGAGAAGCGGTCATGCCACCGGTCAGCTCCGCTTCCGCCAGCAAATGCGGCATCACGATATGACTCAGTGCGCCGTTGCTCATGCCCAATGAGTGCGCGGCATCATCGAAAATAGCGATATTACTGGCAGCGGTATGCAGGCAGGCGATAGTCATACAGTTCCTTATCAGTGGCGTCTTTCACGGAGGTTCAATATAACCTGACAAAAACAAAAAAAGGCGCCACAGCGGGCGCCTTATTCTATTTTACAGCGATTACTTCAAACGGAATGCCACAACGCTGTCACCCGCCTGGGTGCCAAGCGAACCGTGACCGCCTGCGGCAATCACCACGTACTGCTTACCGTCTTTACCCATAAAGGTAGACGGCGTGGCTTGCGCACCGGCACTCAGCTCGGTCTGCCACAGCAGCTCGCCGGTGGTGCTGTCGTAGGCGCGGAAGAAGTTATCCGCTGTTGCACCGTGGAACACCAAATCCCCTGCGGTCAGCAATGGACCACCGTGCGCCACCATGCCCATCGGGAAGCCGATGGGGAAGCGGCCAGGCAGGAAGCTGGTCTTCAGGTTTTTGGTGACGCCCACGCGGCGCAGCCATTCGGTTTTACCGGTCTTCAGATCCACGCCCACCATGCGGCCCCAAGGCGGCGCAACACAGGGAATGCCGAGGCCTGACGCCATCTGCTGGATATGGATCGCGTAGTCACCGTGGAAGTTTTCGTTCCAGTATGGCGTGCCATCTTTGGTGAACAGGCGCTCGGTGGCGGTCTGCTCGGTGCGTTTGATCAGGTTGTACTTGTAGGCCAGGCGCACTGGCGCGGCAATCAGCATTTGACGCTGCGGATCAACCGCAACAGAACCCCAGTTGAACACACCAATGTTGCCAGGGAAGATCAGTGAACCGCCTTCCGTTGCTGGCGTCCACGGATTGCCATCATAGCGCAGGCTACGGAAATCCATGCGGCATGACATCTGGTCAAACGGCGTGATGCCCCACATTGACTTCTCGGTCAACGGCTGCGGGATGAAGTTCAGGCTGGAAACCGGCTGAGTCGACGCAAATTTCTCACCCGCTACGCCACCTTCAGTAGAAACCTTCACCTGGTTCACCGGATACACCGGCTGGCCGGTAAGACGGTTCAGCACAAACAGGTTGCCGGTTTTGGTCGGCAGGATCACCACAGGCTGCTTCTGGCCTTGATAATCGATGTCCACCAACGAAGGCTGTGACGGATTATCGCGGTCCCACAGATCGTGGTTGGAGCTCTGATAGCGCCATTTGAACGCACCGGTTTGCAGATCCAGCGCCACCAGCGCATCACGGAACTTCTCGGTGTTGCTGTTCGGATCGCGTTCAATGCCCACTTCATCCGGTGAAGCGTTACCAAACGGCACATAGACTAGGCCATTTTTCAGGTCAGCACTCAATGTGCCCCACGCCACTGGCGTGTCCTGCGGGTAGTTTTGACCGGCAGCAATTGGCGCGGTGTTATCCGGGTTAGCCGGATCAAAGTTCCACACCAGACGACCGCTTTGCACGTCATAGGCACGGATCACGCCTGACGGGTTGCCGCTGTTGAAGCCGTTATCCATCACGGAACCGCCAACGATCACCAGCTTGCCCGCCACCAGCGGTGCTGCGGTTTGCATCAGCGCATGTGGACGTACTTCACCCATGTTGGCGTGCAGATCAACCACACCGTTCTGACCGAAATCTGCGCACGGTTTACCGGTATCGGCATCCAGCGCAATCAGCTGCGCATCGGTGGTGGCGTTAAAGATACGCTTACGGCAGATGGCCGGATTCGCGGCGCTATCCTGTGCGGCAACCGGAGTTTCTTCGTAGTAGCTTACGCCGCGACAGGTCTGATGCTGCTGCAGGTAAGAGCGGTCTTTATTTGGCGTAAATTTCCACTTCACCGCGCCGGTTTCCGGATCAAGCGCATGCACTTCGTTATGCGGCGTACAGAAATACAGCATACCGTTGGCTTTCAGCGGCGTAGCTTCGAAGGTGTATTCGGTGGCATCCGCATCCTGGCGCAAATCACCGGTGTGATAGGTCCATGCAACTTCGAGGTTTTTGACGTTGTCTTTGCTGATCTGATTCAGCGCCGAGAAACGCAGGCCGTCAGACGAACCACCGTACGCGGTCCAGTCGTTAGCGGCGCCCTGCTCGCTGTTTTGCTCGCGGGCATTGCTGATGGTGCCTTGCTGCGGAACCGGATCGTAGAAGCACAGACCAATCACCACCACGATCATGATAATCACGGTGCCGCCGAGGAAGGCGTGGAAACGGCGTTCACCGCGATACAGCGGCTTCACCACCCACGGCATCGCCAGCCACAGGCCGATCACGCCGAACAGGTCACCGCGTGGGATCCACTGCCATTTATCAAAGCCCACTTCCCAGATAATCCAGGCGAGCGTAATCCACATCAGCACCGCATAAAGCGCCAGCGCGCTGCGCTGGTTGCGGAACAGTAATATTGCGGTGATAAGTAATCCCACCGCCATCAGCGCATAGAAGGCGCTGCCGCCCAGCATCAACAGCTTGCCGCCCATGTACAGCAAGGCAATCGCCAGAATCGCGAGCACGATACTGGTTAATTTGTTAACCATGCTAATCCCTCAACCATATTCATCGAAAAACCTCAAAAATAACCCCACATAAAATCAACAGAATTTTAACTTACGTTACCGTTTAGTAAAAACCCGTTGCGAGGTGTGTCGTTAGCTCCGCTAATGAATGTAGTTTGGCTAATGGCTGCCAGCTACCGCCTGGTTCAATGTGTGACTGAAATCACGTTTCATTTTCGTTGAGAGAATTAATCATTAGTGAGGAAAATTCGCATTTTTTGATAACAAAAATGGCGAGGATGCGCGATTTGGGGGCATTTGCGCCTGAGACATAACCTTGCGCAGATTTGTTACTACGTCCGCTGTAGTAGAAAACTTACGCTGTTTTCTTTTTTACCCGGGAAACGTTATGAAAATCACTTTATTAGCCAGCTCATTGTTGCTCCTCGCGGTGACTTCTCACGCTGCCACTAACCCACTGATCGTCGGCGATCAAAAAGGCAATGCCCGCGCGGTGATGTCCGCCGCTGGCGAGCTCAACAATGTGCCGTATGAAATCAAATGGTATGAGTTCCCCAACGCTGCGCCGCTGCTGGAGTCGCTCAACTCCCAGCATCTGGATGCCGGCTTAGTCGGCGATGGTCCGCTGTCGTTTGCCGTGGCCGCAGGCGCGCAGATCCGCGCCATTCAGGCATCGCAATATCTCGGCAATGCCATCCTGGTGAAAAAGGACAGCGCCCTGCACAGCATCGCCGACCTGAAAGGCAAGAAAGTGGCGACGGTAAAAGGATCGGCCGGGCAAAACATGGTGCTGAATGCGCTGCACGAAGCGGGTTTGCCCGACGACAGCGTCAATTTTGTCTTCACCACGCCGTCGGAAGCGACGCTGGCGCTGGATAATGGCGCGGTGGATGCGGTGGCAACCTGGGAACCTTATGTGTCCTTTGCCGTGGCGCAGTCCGGCGATCGCATCGCCATCGACGGCAAAAATTCGCCGGTTTCAAACTATCTGGTGGCGACCGATAGCGCCATCGCCAGCAAGCGTGAGCAGCTCACGGACTTCCGCGAGCGCCTGATTCGCGCACGTGCGTGGGGCGTGGCGCATCCACAAGCCTACGCCAGCGAGATCGCCAAACTGCTGCGTCTGCCAGATGCGGTGGCGCTGAGTAAAGTGCAGCGTGAAAACAACGCGCCGGTAGAGGATTACGCGTTGGTGGAGAAACGCCAGCAGCTGGCGATTGATACCTTCACCCGCGGCGGCCTGATCAAACCCGGCTTAAAAGCCGACAAGCTGGTGGATGCCTCCTTCTTTAACGCCAACGGAGCCGCCAAGCCATGATGAACCTGGCGCTCTACCTCGACTCCGGCATTCATCAGGGCGGCTGGCGCCATCCCGATTCAGCTGCGACCGGCGGCAGTAACTGGCCGCTGTACCGCAAAATCGCGCAGCGCGCCGAAGACGCGAAGCTGGACATGATTTTTGTCGCGGACAAGCTGGCGATTGATGATGTTTACGGCGAACATCTGGCGCACACCGTGCAGCATCGTCAGGTTGGCTGGTCTGAACCCTTAACATTATTAGCCGCGCTGGCGGCGGTGACTGACCACATCGGCCTCGGCGGCACGGTTTCCTCCTCCTATTCGGTGCCTTACACCACCGCGCGTCAGCTGGCAAACATCGACCATATTAGCGGCGGGCGCGCAGCGTGGAACGTGGTTACCTCGCTGAGCCACGCCGAAGCGCGCAACTTTGGTCGCAGCGAGCACTTCAGCCATGAAGATCGCTATCGCCGCGCGGCCGAATTTATTGATGTCATGAAAGCGCTGTGGGACAGCTTTGAAGAGGACGCGCTGATTCTGGATAAAGCGCAGGCGCACTTTGCCGACCCGGCACGCTTCCATAGGCTTGATCATCAGGGTGAATCTTTCAACGTGCAGGGACCGCTTAATCTGCCGCGTCCGCCGCAAGGCCATCCGGTGGTGATTCAGGCTGGCGTATCAGAAGCCTTTATCGATCTGGCGGCGCAACAGGCGGAAGTGCTGTTTGTGGTGCAACCCAATCGGGAACGCGCGCAGCAGTTTTATCAAACCCTGAAACAGCGTGCGCTGCAGTATCAGCGTCAGCCCGATCAACTGCGCATTCTGCCCGGCATGGTGCCGATTGTCGGCAATACGCAGCGCGATGCCGAGGAGCGTGCGGCGTACCTGAAATCATTGATTACCGTGGAATCGGGCCTCAGCTTTGTTTCGGCCAGCATGAATATCGATCTGTCGCAGTACCCCATTGACGGGCCGGTGCCTGACCTGCGTGAAAAGATCACCGGCAGCAAAGGCCGTTTTCAGTATGTGATCGCCAGCGCCATTGAGCAGAACCTGACGCTGGGCGAGATGGCGAAACGCTACGCCGAGAGCTTGTCGTTCCCGGCGCCGACCGGCACAGCGGATAGCATTGCGCAGCAGATGATTGACTGGTATCAGCATCAGGCCTGCGACGGTTTTGTCATTCTGCCCGCCTACATTGACGAGAACGAAGATCGCTTCCTCGAACAGATTGTCCCGCGCCTGCAGGCTGCGGGCGTCTTCCGCAGCGACTATCAACCGGGCACGCTGCGCGATCGTTTAGGCTTAGTAAAGCCGGAAAATCGCTTTAACCTTTCGTCATCAATTGAAATAACTTAATTAATCATTAATGCGCTGCTGCGATTATTCCTGGCAACAATTATCATAGCAGCGCGAATAAGTGCGGTTTTATTACAGTTTTATTTACCCCCTCTTCATTTAATCTTTTTTAAATTGATTAGCCATTGCGCCGCAATGACTTTTTGAGAGTTTCCTCAGCCTGTTATCCCGGATTAAGCGTGATATAAATCACGTAACTGCTCTGCGGCAAGGCCGCTAATAAAAAGAAGGTTATGATGATCAGCGCAGATTTCTTTTATCGTAAATTACGTTTTCCTTTTAAACTCACACACGCTGCTTTTAAGTTTCCGGTTGCCAATGCGCGAGCCCGGCAATATCAGGTGATGTCGCCTGAACAGACCATTGACCTGCTGCTCAGCAACCACAATCTCTCCGTAAGCCGCTATGGCGACGGCGAACTGGAAATGACCTTGTTCAAAAATATCGGTTTTCAATCTTTCGATGAACGACTCTCTATTCGCCTAAAAGAGATATTACGGCGCGGAAGTCAGCCGAAGAATCCGTGTTTATTATGTATGCCCGATGCCTTTCGCGGCACCGCGAATATGCGTTTTGGTTCGGCCCTATTCTGGTTTTTTCATAAAGCATTTTATTTTCGCCATTATGAAACCTTATTAAAGAAAGATTACCGCTACGGCAACACCTCCGTTACGCGTCCCTATCACGATTATAACGACAAGCAGCAGGCGGTTCGCGTGTTTAATAAGTTCAAGCAGCTGTTCAGCGATAAAAAGATATTAATTGTGGAAGGCAGCGGCACGCGTCTCGGCATCGGTAACGATCTGCTCGATGGCGCGCGGGAGATTAAACGCATCACCACGCTCAATCGCAACGCCTTCTCGGTCTACAACGATCTCTACAGCTCGGTGCTGGCACACGCGCGCGATTACGATATGGTGCTGATGTCGCTCGGCCCCACCGCCACGGTGCTGGCTTACGATCTCAGCCAGCATGGCATTCGCTGCATTGATACCGGCCACATTGATATCGAGTACGAATGGATGCGCAGTGCCGCGCGTGACAAGGTGCAGGTGGCTGGCAAGAACGTCAATGAAGTGGGCGTGTTACTCAGCGACGATGCGCGCGACGCCGACGATCATTATCGCCAGCAGATTTTGCTGCATGTTGGGTTGCCGCAGGAAGCGGTGCTATCGGCGATGGTAATGCATCCGCCGATCTAATCCACATCGCAAGTAATCGCAAAAACAGGGTATTTTGAGATTGCTTGCGATAACGCTGTTACCCTTCGCGCTTTTTCAGCCACTCCTGCAGCTTGCGCAGTGAAACAGGCGCCTGGTACACCGTTCCTTTCCCCTCCTTTAGTGGACGCAACAATCCCTGTTCGGTGAGGTTTTTCAGGCGCGCACGCGCGGTGTTATCCGCGATGCCGAGCCGCGATTTAATCCCGGCAGAGCTGAGTAACGAACCCGGCGCATTCAGCGCGATGGCCATGATATCCAGCTCACCTTTGGCTAAAGTCATATGCTCTTCCACCCACGTCACTAAACGTTCCCGCTCTTTATGCAGCGTGGCGATTTGCTCGGTGAAGGCAGTCACCGCGCGCATCACCACTTCGCATTGAAACTGCACGAAATAGGTCAGATCCATCTCATCAGTTTCGCTGTAAAGATAGGAAATGCCGTACTTTACCGCCGCGGCTTTCAACAGCTTGCTGATGGAGATGTAGCGGAACGCGCTGTAACCGTGACGAATCAGATGATGGTAGAACAGCCCGCGTGCGGTGCGCCCGTTGCCATCATTGAACGGGTGAATGTAGCCGATAGCAAAGTGCATCACGCAGGCCACCAGCAAAGGATGCGTGCCCTGCTGCTCCAGCCAGGCAACTTCGGCGCATAACGCGTCCAGCAGGCTATTGAGCCGCTGATAATCCGGCGGCTGATGAATGATTTCGCCGTCGCGCCCGGCAACAAACACATCGTTATTGTCGCGCACGGCGCCGGGCCGATATTTTTCATCATTAATGCCGGCGCAGGCGATGTGATGAATTTCCAGAATATCGGCGCGCGTCAGCGGCGCGTCACCCAGCGTGGCAATGTGCTGCATCAAGCGCCAGTTGCCCATGATCATGCTTTCATCTTCGTTGCGCGGTGCACGCCCCACCGCCAGCAACTCCATCGCCACGCGCGAGGTGGTCGCCGAGCCTTCCAACTGGCTGGATGAAATCGCCTCTTCCATGATCAGCTGTGACATCAGGTAAGAAGCCGCGTCCTCATTCGTTGGTTCGCCGTTGCGCGCAAAGGTCATACGATCAACCATCGACATCGCCGCCGTGATTTTGGCCGTAAGATTACAGGTCACGGTTTGATCGGCGATCACGAAGTGCTGCGCGCTGCTGCGGCGCTTGAATTTCAGTGCGCTCCACACTTTCTCACGCGTCTGACTATCACTGACACGACGATATAACTCATCGAAATGCAGATAGCGCTCATCCCACTCGGCATGACTGGCGAGGAGCGAATTAATCTCACTGATACTCAGCAAATCAATAAGTTGAGCGGGTGGGCGGCGCAGCTTCATCTCAGGCAATCTCAAAAACAGGGTATTTTGAGTTTACTTGAGATTCGCTGCGACGACAAATGGCGCTTGCAGCGCGGTTAGCTGCCGTGCCGCTGGCAAAATGCGCGGAGATCGGAGGACTGGAAATCGGCCAGATTCGCCATCAGCTTCTCCAGCGGCCAGTTCCACCAGGCAATCGCCTGCAGCTGCGCGGCAATATCCGCCGCGAAACGTGCACGGATCACTTTGGCTGGCACGCCACCGACAATGGTGTATGGCGGCACATCTTTCGTCACCACCGCACCGGCCGCCAGCACCGCGCCGTCACCCACCGCCACCCCCGGCAGTACGATCACGCCATGCCCAATCCACACATCATTGCCAATAATCACGCGATCGGCGCGACGGTCAGCAAAGAAGCCATTATCGCGTTCCGCCTGCGCATCGTAGTATTCCGGACAGTAGGTGAAACGGTGCTGCGAGGCGCGATCCATCGGATGATTGGGTGCGCCAATCCGTACATGATTGGCAATGGCGGTAAAGCGTCCGATTTGCGCATCGGCGACGCAGCAATGCTCTCCCAGATAGGAGAAGTCGCCCAGTTCGCTGTATTCGATATAGGTTTCGGCCAGCACTTCACATTGCGCGCCAATCTGGGTTTCGCGCATGCGCACGCTGGGATCGATAACAGTGTGTTGCAGTTTTGTCGGTTGCAAAGCAGCAAGTGCCATAATCAAAGCTCCGTGTGGTCAGATGTCTGGATGACCGGTTGCGACTGGGCAACCGCGAGCGACAACACTACAGCGGCAAAATGACACTAATGCTATTGTGCGTATCTGTTTCTGGCGATTTGAGGAAAAGGAATGAGAACACCGTGGTCAATACTGGCGCTGTTATGGTCAGCCGGACAGGCATCCGCCGCGCTGCCCGCCGACATCAAAGCCGGTGATATTGTGCAAGTCCAGTTAGCGCAACTCCATCCGACGCAGGCTGCGATTGGCTATCGTCAGCTGGATTACAAACAGCATCGTTATGAAGCCGAACCGAAAAAGCTGTTCGATGATTATTGCGAAAGCATGGGGCAGAAAGGCGTTGATAAATTTGACAGTAAATCACGTCTCTCGCAGCCCAGCAGCTTCAGCTGTAAAGCGCCGGTCGGCAGCGAACCGGGGCCGATGAAAACGGCGGTGATTGCGCCGGATAACGTGTTGTACCTCACCGATGGTCATCATACTTTCAGCAATTTCGCCGATATCGCCGGTCTTAACACGCCGGTGCAGGTGCGCATCACCGATGACTTCCGCAGCCTGAAAACCATGTCCGCCTTTTGGCAAAAAATGGAAAAGGCACATCTGGTATGGCTGGATACGCCTGCTGGCAAAATTAAACCGGATGCGCTGCCGAAAGAGTTGGGCCGCCAGCATATGCAGAATGATGAATATCGCTCGCTGGTCTATTTCGTGCGCGATATTGGCTTTGAGAAGGAGCAGAATCCGCCGCCGTTCCTCGAGTTCTACTGGGGCAAATGGCTGGAAACGCAGCTGCCGCTGAAGAACTATGACCTCAACAATCGCAGCGGTTACGCCAAAGCGCTGGAAACCATCGCTGAGAAGATGACCAGCGTGCCGAAAGACACGGTAATTGCGCACAGCGATAGCGGCCCGCTGACGGCGGATCGGTTAGGCGCACGTAAGAAAGTGAACGAGAAGAAGCTGGAGAAGCTGGTCTCTGACAATGGCAAACTGACGTGGGCTTTTGCGCAATAATCGTGTGGTCGCCATTCATGGCGTAATGCTCGTCAGTTGAGACATGAAAACCCTTAATTATCGAGAGCACACATTGTAGCGGCGCAATTTATCGCGCGATAAATCGCGCCGCTACGGAAGGTGCGGTGATTTGATACGGCGCTTAACTGATCGGCATTACGCCATTCATGGCGACCCATTCACCCATCAGCGCCCTTTCAGCGTTAAACCAATTCGCAGTTTTTCACACCCGCCGATGGCGCCAGCAGATTTTTATCAAATGCGCGCAGTGCCACGCCATCACGAATACGCATCGGCCAGTCGGGATTGGCTAGCGCGCTTTTGCCTATCGACACATAATCCGCGCCCTGCTCCAGCGCCTGCGCCGCCGTGCTGGCATCACTTAACGCGCCATTGGCGATAATCGGCAATTTCGGTGCCGCCTGACGCGCAATTTGCACCAGTGACAGCGGCGAATCGGCAAACGCCGGTTGCAGCGCGTCATATTCAGTCAGATGCAGATAATCCACGCCGGCCTCAGCAATCGCGGCGAATACCAGGCGCGCGCCCGCTTCGCCTTCCCGCCATTTGTGATGAAAATCATTCACTTTGCCCTGTGAGAGGCGAATTCCCAGCGTAACATCCTTGCCTACGCGCTGGCGCACCGCGGCAATCACCGCCAACGTCAGAGACAAACGCGCCACGATATCGCCGCCCCAGCGATCGCTGCGCTGATTAGTGTAATCGGTAAAGAACTGGTCAAGCAGATAGCCGTTAGCGCCATGAATTTCGATGCCATCAAAACCCGCTTCGCCGATTGCCCGCGCCGCAGTGTGCGCAAAGCTGTCGATCACCTGCTGGATCTGCTCTTCATTCATTTCGCGTGGCAGCGGATAGGCGCCATGACCGTGATAGAAACCGAGTTGTTCCCCGCGCGGCTGCACCGCTGAGGGCGCGAGCGTGTCCGGTCGATAGATGTTGCCCTGCGATATCGCCCCAGCATGCATCAACTGCGCAATGATTTTGCCGCCATGCTGATGCACCCGATCGGTGATCGCGCGCCAGCCGGCGCTCTGTTTAGCGTTAATCAGCCCCGCCTGAAACGCATAGGTTTGCGACCAGGCTTCATCGATATAGATGCCTTCGGTGATGATGGCGCTGAAGCCGCCGCGCACGAAGCGCTGATAGTAGTGCTGCATACGTTCGCCTGGTATGCCGTCAACGCTGGCGGAGATGCGCGTCATGGGCGCCACCATAATGCGATTCTTCAGCGCCAGCCGATTCAGTGTGCCGCTCTGAAAAAGATGTTTATCACTCATATTGCTCTCTGGATGCGGATTATCTACAGAGCGCAGTATATTCGGTCGCCACAGGGACAAAAATGGCCGATGATGATACGTCTGTATAACGGAAATCGTTACAATGAACTCAAAAGATGTTGAGGTGTTCCTGATGGTCACCCAGACGCGCAGCTTGACTCAGGCCGCGCGGCGACTGAACACCACGCCGATGACGGTCTCACGCCGACTCGCCTCGCTGGAAGAAGATCTCGGCGTGCGCCTGCTGCATCGCACCACCCGCGCCATTGCGTTAACAGATGAAGGTGAAGAGTTTCTGCCTTACGCCAAAACCCTGACGGAAACCGAACAGAGCGCGCGCAATCTGTTCTCGCCGAATAAACAGGGCGCCACCGGCCAGCTGCGCATCACCGCACCTTCTGGTTTTGGCCGCCGCACCATTATTCCGTTGCTGCCCGCGCTGATGGCGGAGAATCCCGAACTGAAGATCGATTTCCAGCTCAGCGATAACGTCACCGATATTATTGGGCTGGGCTACGATGTCGCCATTCGCATCGCCCCGCTGCGGGATTCGCGCTTAGTCGCGCAGCGGCTGGCGGACAATCCGCGCGTGCTCTGTGCTTCTCCAGACTATCTGGCGCGCTTTGGCACGCCAAAACTGCTGGCCGATTTGCATCAGCATAACTGCCTGCGCTTATCCGGCGTGCCGCAATGGAGTTTTATAGTCGACGACCATATTTCCAGTGTCAGCGTTGAGGGCCGTTTTAGCGGCAGCAATGTGGAAGGCGTGCGTACTTTGTGCGTGGCGGGCAGCGGCATCGCCCAGCTCTCTGCGTGGGATGTGCAGCAAGAGTTGGCGGCAGGTGAACTGACTGAGATTACCTTGCGAGATGCCCAACCGCAGCTTCTCGGCGTCTGGGCGCTGTTTCCCACCGCACGGCACCTGCCAACGCGCGTCACGGTTTTTCTAAACGCCCTAAAACAGGCGATGGCGCGCTAATTCAGAAAATGTGCATGGCGAATCAGGGGCAAAATCTGGATGCGGAAGAGGTGGGATTAACCGCGAAGAAAATTAAAATCGACGCATTTCTTGAATTGATTCTGGCAGGAAAGATCAGCGATGCGACAACGGTTACCGCGTTTTTTTTGGCGCGGGCGAAAGGGTTAATCAACTGATCTCTCTGCTTTATTCCAGGTGCGCATGAATGCGCACCCTACAAATACAACATCGATGTTGTGCCGCCATTCAGGGCGACCGATTACTCCGCAGCAATATCCGCTAACACCGCTTCTGCCTGCGCCTTATCCACCGCCACGCCATCAATAAACAGCTGACGCTGTTCACCCGGCGGCAGCATAATCTTCAGCGTCTGCCAGGCTGGCTGGAAGCTACCTTTGCGCTGGAAGTTAAGGTGAATCGCCTCAGCATCGCTGCGCATTTTCCAGTTGAGCCACAGCGCATTGCCCTGCTGATAAGCCCAGCTTTCGCCATCATCCTCAAACAGCACACCGTGGCTAACCCCTTTGCCTTTCAGCGGGAACAGCTGCAAGGTGCGGCGATCGTCAGTTTTAGTGTCAACATGACGCAGGCGCTCGCTGAGCGGTAAGCCCGCTCCGGCACGCACCAGCATCGGCTGGGTTTCCAGCGGAGCCGCCAGCGTGATCCATTGACCGCCGCTGAACCATTGCTGGGTAGCGAAGTCATACCAGCCAGTTTGGTTGTCGGGCAGCCACAGACGACGCTCGCGCTGGCCGGGTTCGACCACGCTGGCCACCAGCAGATCGCGGCCCAGCATAAACTCATCGCACTCGGCGAACGTCTGCGCATCCTGTTCATGATCGAGGAAAGTCGGACGCAGCATCGGTTCATCGTCAGCATGCGCCTGCCACAGTAACGTATAGAGGTAAGGCAGCAGACGATAACGCAGTTCAATCGCAGCGCGGATCGCAGGCGTAGCCGCCGGATACATCCAGGGTTCATTGACGGTGTGATCGTCATTCCACGAGTGAATGGTGAAACGCGGATGCATCACGCCGTTTTGTACCCAGCGCACAAACAGTTCTGGATCTGGTTTATCGCCGGAGAAGCCACCGACGTCGTGTCCCACGTTGTACAAACCGGACAGGCTCATACCCAATCCCATGCGGATGTTGTAACGCAACGTGGTCCAGTTGGTGCGGTTATCGCCGCTCCAGGTTTGCACATAGCGCTGCATCCCGGCGCAACCCGAACGGGAAATCAGGAAAGGACGTTTTTCCGGCGCGAAGCGCTGTTGCGCTTCCATCGAGGCGCGCATCATCAGCAGCGGCATCACCGGGCGAATGTGTTTGATGGCAATTGGCGTGCCGAAACCGTGGCAACGCGCTTCGCCGTCCCACACTTCATATTCGTTATTATCGTTCCAGGTGGAATCGATGCCCTTTTCCAGCAGCTGTTTGGTGACGTTTTCCTGCCACCAGGCGACGGCTTGCGGATGGGTAAAATCGAGATGTGAACCTTCGTCATCCCAGAACACCGAACGTTCAGGCGCATCTTCTTCGGAGTCACGGATAAACAGCCCTTGTTCCGCCACTTCGTTATAACGCGGATGATCCTGTAACAGGCACGGTTTGATATTGGCGGCGAGGCGCAAGCCGGCGTCGTGAAACGCCTGGCTCATCACCTCCGGCTGCGGCACTTTGTCGTAGTTCCAGTTGAACACGTAGCGCTTGTTGTTAATCGAGGTGTAGCCGGACGAGAGCTGGAATGAATCGCACGGAATATCGTGCTCTTCGCACAGGCGGATGAAGTTCATCAGCTGATGTTGCGCATCCGGCGCATCGGTGTAATGCATGGTTGAACCGCTGTAGCCAAGGCTCCATTTCGGGCCGAACAGCGTTTTACCTGTGAGACGCACGAAGGCTTTGGTGACATCCAGCACCTTGTCACCGACAAACAGGTAATAGTCGATATCACCGCTTTCCGCCTGCCAGCGGCGATACGGTTGGTGATAGTTATCGAGTTCATTACCCAGATCAAACCAGCTGCTGCTGAGGTTATCGTAATAGAGACCAAAGCTAACATCGGTACGACGGGTGATGGTAAACGGCACATGCTTGTACAGCGGATCGGTGGAGGCCGCGTTGTAGCCCATCGCATCAAGGTTACGCATCTCATAGCGCTGGCCATTACGCTGCAAATCACCGGTTTTCTCGCCCAGACCATAATAGCGATCGTCGTTCATGCGGCACTGATAGTGCGCCACGCCATCGCCGTGCGCGTTGATTTGATAAGCGCTGGTTGGACGGTCGCAGGTCAGCAGCTGCCATGCGCCGTGGCTGTCGCAATATTGCCACTCCAGCGCCAGCGGTTGATGGACGATCACCCGCAGCTTATCGGTGGCCACCACCAGCGTGTCGCCCTCTTCTTCCAGCGTGAACGATGGCAAGGTGAATCCGGCCAGGCTGTCACGCTGACGCCCTTCCCACGGCACATCACTTTGTGGCGCGATGCTCCAGGTGCGATCGAGGCTGTATGCGCCATGACGTTTAACCGCCACGCGGAACATGCCCGTTTCCAGCACATACAGACACAGCGTGTGTTTGCCGTCGACGGTTAACGCCACGTGGTGTGCATCGGAACCGGCTAATGACCAATTTTTTAACGTTTTCATCGTTACCTACTTTTTCATGCGCGCTGGGCGCGACGTTCAGCAATAAAAGCAATCAGGAATACGGCGCCAATCAGGTCGAAGAAGCCCATGGCGACAAACAGCGGATTAAAGCCAATGGTGTCGGCGGTAACGCCGATCAGTAGTGAGAACAGGAAGCTGGAGATCCAGGCGAACGAGCCGCGCATGCCGTTGACGGTGGCCATCTGGCCTTTATCAAACTTCTCCACCACCAGCGCGCTCAGCATGCAGGAGATGATCTGATGGCCGAAACCACCAATCGAGATCAGCGCAATCGCTACATAAGGATCTTTAGTCACCGCGACCAGCGCCAGCGACAGCATCAGGAAAGCGCCCGTCACCGAACTCGCCACCACGGAATTAACCTGGGTAAAACCAAAGATTTTGGTGTAGAGCCGCGTCAGATAGCCGCTGGCCGCGCTGCCTAAATCGGCGGCGAGGAACGGCAGCCAGGCGAACATAGCAATCTGCTTCAGATCCATACCCAGCTCTTTCGCCAGATAGAGCGGCACCCAGAAGCTCAGCACGCCCCAGGCAGGTTCAGCCATAAAGGCGGGAATGGCGATGCCGTAAAAACGTTTGTTTTTCGACACGGTTTTCAGCGCGGTGAAGAACGGCAGTTTCACTGCTGGCGGTTCGTTATCCTGACGAATAAATTCCAGTTCCGAGGCCTGCAGATTGGGATGCTGCTCCGGATCGCGATAGAACAACCACCACAGCACCACCCAACCCAACGCCAGGCAGCCGGTGAACAGGAACGCGCCCTGCCAGCCAAAGGAAGCGTGCGCAAAGTAGATAATCGGGGGTGCCAGCATCGCGCCAAGCGAGAAGCCCACCCCCGCCCATCCGGCGGCGATAGGACGCTCTTTTTTCGGGAACCATTCGCCAATCACTTTGGCGTTAGCGGGCGTGGCTGCTGCTTCAGCGCCGCCCATGACAAAACGCAGGATAGCCAGATGCACCCAATTGGCCGCGCCAGCGTGGAACAAACAGGCGACGGCCCAAATGGTGGCGCAGATCAGGAAGCCGACTTTCAGGCCAATAACGTCGATCAGCCAGCCGCAAATCGGTTGAAAGAAGGTATACGCCAGCTGGAATGCGCCGACGATCCAGGAATATTGTTCGGTGGTGATGTTGAGGCTGGTTTTGAGCTCCGGTGCCAGCAAGCCCAACGAGTTACGGGTGATGTAGTTGACCGTGACGCCTGCTAAGAACAGCACCAATACCCACCAGCGCAGATTGCGCAAGGTGCGTTTGGTGCCTGCGGCGGTTATCCCTGGGTTTAAACTGCGGTTCATCTGATTCTCCGTTAGTGAGTCATTTCTAACCATCCGCCAGGAGTGAACCACAGTTGCGAAAAGTGGTCGCCAGATTGATGTCGCAAATGTGATCTGGTTAACCAAAATCACTTACCAGGTTGACTTAACCCCGTAAAGAGCAGAGTTTTAATCCGGAATCGCGTAGTTATTATCTGATGTAATGCGCTAATAAAGAATATTGGTCAACCAATAGTGAGTGAGGTAACAACATGAAGCAGACCTGGCGCTGGTACGGCCCCAACGATCCTGTCTCTCTGGCCGATGCGCGCCAGGCGGGCGCAACCGGCATCGTCACCGCACTGCACCACATCCCTAATGGCGAAGTGTGGTCAGTCGACGAAATCATGCAGCGCAAGGCGCTGGTGGAAGCCGCCGGTTTGGTGTGGTCGGTGGTGGAGAGCGTGCCGATTCATGAAGAGATTAAAACCGGCAGCGGCCGCTGCCAGCACTGGATCAGCAATTATCAGCAGTCGCTGCGCAACCTGGCGCAGTGCGGCATTAAAACCGTGTGCTACAACTTCATGCCGATCCTTGACTGGACGCGCACCGATCTCGAATATCTGCTGCCGGATGGCGCGAAAGCCCTGCGTTTTGATCAGATTGAGTTCGCGGTGTTTGAACTGCACATTCTGCAGCGTCCCGGCGCGGAGCAGGATTACAGTGCGCAAGAGATCGCCGAGGCTGCTGAACGCTTTGCAACGATGAGTGAAGAGCACCGTAACCGCCTGATGCGCAACATCATCGCCGGTTTGCCGGGTGCGGAGGAAGGCTACACGCTGGATCAATTCCGCGCCCAGCTGGCGCGTTATCAAGGTATCGGTAAGGCCGAGCTGCGAGAGAATTTTGCCACCTTCCTGCGCGCCATTGTCGCGGTTGCGGAAGAAGTGGGCGTACGCATGGCGGTACATCCGGACGATCCGCCACGCCCAATTCTCGGCTTACCGCGCATCGTTTCCAACGCCGACGATCTGCAATGGATGATCGATACCGTCAGCAGCCCCGCCAACGGTTTCACCATGTGTACCGGCTCGTACGGCGTGCTGGCAGAGAATGATTTAGCCGGCATGGTCAAGCGCTTCGGCCCACGCATCTACTTCGCGCATCTGCGCTCCACCAAGCGGGAAGAGAACCCCAACAGCTTCCACGAAGCCGCGCATTTGGGTGGCGATGTCGATATGTTTGCGGTGATCAAAGCGATTGCCGAAGAGGAACAGCGACGTAAAGCCGCAGGACAGCCGGATTTGATTCCGATGCGTCCCGACCACGGCCACCAGATGCTGGATGACCTGAAGAAGAAAACCAATCCCGGCTACTCGGCGATTGGTCGCCTGAAAGGATTGGCGGAAATTCGCGGCGTCGAACTGGCGATCCACCGCGCCTATTTTGCTCAGGAAGCCCAATAATGCGCTTTATGGATGAAGATTTTCTGCTGCAGAGCGACATCGCGCGGCGCTTGTACCACGACTTCGCTTCGGATATGCCAATCTACGATTATCACTGTCACCTCAATCCTCAGGAGATTGCTGAAGATCGTCGCTTCGCCAACCTCGGCCAAATCTGGCTGGAAGGCGATCACTACAAATGGCGCGCGCTGCGCGCCGCGGGCGTCGATGAGTCGTTGATTACCGGCAAGAACACCAGCGACTACGACAAGTATCTCGCCTGGGCGCAAACGGTGCCAAAAACCCTCGGTAACCCGCTCTATCACTGGACGCACCTTGAACTGCGGCGCCCGTTTGGCATCACCGATACGCTGTTTGGCCCGGACACCGCGCCTGCGATCTGGCAGCGCTGCGCGGAACAGCTGGCGACGCCGGAATTTTCCGCGCGCGGCATCATGCGCCAGATGAAGGTGCGCATGGTCGGCACCACCGACGATCCGGTTGATTCACTGCACTATCACCGTCAAATCGCCGATGACCGCAGCTTTGATATTGACGTTGCGCCGAGCTGGCGTCCGGACAAGGTCTTCAAAATCGAGCTGGAGGGTTTTGTCGACTATCTTGCTCGTCTGGAAGCCGCCGCCGATGTCGCCATCGACAGCTTCGAGGCGCTACGCCGCGCGATGTTACGACGCCTTGACCACTTCTCCGCCCACGGTTGTCGCGCCTCAGATCACGGTATTGAAACCCTGCGCTTTGCGCCGGTGCCGGACGACCGCGTGCTCGATACGATTTTGGCGAAACGTCGCCGTGGCGATGCGCTGGATGAATTGGAAATCGCCCAGTTCAGCAGCGCGGTGTTGGTGTGGCTCGGCAGCGAATATGCGCGGCGCGGCTGGGTAATGCAGCTGCACATCGGCGCGATTCGTAATAACAGCACACGCATGTTCCGCCAGCTCGGGCCAGACAGCGGGTTTGATTCGATTGGCGATAACAATATTGCCTGGCCGCTGGCGCGCCTGCTGGATGCGATGGACCTCAACGATCAGCTGCCGAAAACCATTCTCTATTGCCTCAATCCGCGCGATAACGAAGTGCTGGCTACTATGGCGGGCAACTTCCAGGGCGCGGGTATTGCTGGCAAGGTGCAGTTCGGTTCAGGCTGGTGGTTCAACGATCAGCACGACGGCATGCTGCGTCAACTGGAGCAACTGTCGCAAATCGGCTTGCTCAGCCAGTTTGTCGGTATGCTGACCGATTCACGCAGCTTCCTCTCCTACACGCGCCACGAATACTTCCGCCGTATTCTGTGCAATCTGCTGGCGCAGTGGGTAAAAGACGGCATTGTGCCGCACGATGAGCCGATGCTCGGCAACATGCTGCGCGACATCTGCTTCAACAATGCCGAACGCTATTTCGCGCTGAAAGCCCAGTGATGGTGGCCTGGTCACTGCACGCCGTGACCAGGCCGATTCTTATTCGCTATGCTATAGTGCGCGTCTCTGAGTGAGGCTGTATCAGAGATTGTGAATCCTTTAACACACAGAAAAGAGCACGATGAAAACTCAAACTTCAGCACAGCGCCCTTATCAGGAAGTCGGGGAAATGCTCCGCCAGATGATCACGCAGAAGCAGTATGCGGTGGGCGAACGACTGCCGCCGGAGCGCGAACTCGCCGCGCTACTGAATGTGACGCGTACGCTGGTGCGTGAAGCGCTGATTATGCTGGAGCTGGAAGGATTAATTGAGGTACGTCGCGGTGCGGGCATCTATGTGATTCACGATTCGCCGCAGCAACCTGTTTCGCTTCACAAAGCCAGCAACGATGCCGGGCCGTTCGAGATGTTGCAGGCGCGTCAGCTGCTGGAGAGCAATATTGCCGAGTTCGCCGCGCTGCAGGCGACGCGTGAAGACATCATGAAGATGCGCCAGGCGCTGGAGCTGGAAGAGAAAGAGCTGGCGTCGGGTGCGGTCAACCAAAGTGAAAACGGCGATCGCAATTTCCATCTGGCGATTGCCGAAGCCACCCACAACAGCATGCTGGTTGAGCTGTTTAAGCAATCCTGGCAGTGGCGTGAAGATAACGTGATGTGGAGCCAACTGCATCGCCATCTGGTCAACAACGATTACCGCAAACAGTGGCTCGACGATCATAAAAAGATCCTCGCGACGCTGATCAAAAAAGACGCGCGCGCCGCCAAGCTGGCGATGTGGCAACACCTTGAAAATGTGAAACAGCGGCTGCTGGAGTTCTCAGACGTTGATGATATCGATTTCGATGGTTATCTGTTTGAGTCATGGCCGCTGTACGCCACCCATAATCCGCCAAACTAATTTGCGTTAACGACTTATCTTGTAAGGCTAATTACCAAGAGCACACATTGAAGCGGCGCAATTCATTGCGCGCTAAATCGCGCCGCTACGGAAGGCGCGCTGATTCGGTACGGCGCTTGACTGATCGGCATTACGCCATTCAGGGCGACCTCACGACATCAACTCACCACGCTTAACGCCTGATCCTTTGCTAAAAAGAACGGCCTTAGATACGCCACGCTATTCGATAAAGGCAAGATATCATCGCTGAGCTGAATGCCGATGGTTTCCCGCAGATAACGGCGGCGGGTTTCGATGCGCTGCCACAAAGCCGGATAATCAGAACGGATGTCGCTTTGCAGCGCCGCATCGGCCAGCACCACGCACTCTTCGGCGCTGGCACCGTTGTAGCCTGGCACCGACGGGATGATATCAATTTGCAGCATCATGCCGCTCTTAAGCAATTCGGTGGACTGATGATAAATCGGCGACGACATCCACTCTTCGTCCGCCACCAGATGTCCCGGATTGAGGTGCCAGCCAAAACGGGCCTTCGGCAAAACCTGCTCGATAAGCTGATACAGCTCGCCACCGCTCATGCCGCAGCGAATGTTTTCCAGCCAGGCCACCACGGCTGAGAAATAGGGTTTGGCGATGCGCTCCAGATAATCTTGCTGGCCTGGCGGCAGCTCACTTTGATCGGCAATGACGAAGCCGCTGCGGCTGGAGAGTCCGCCTTTGAAGGCGGTGGTTAGCGAGAGCGGATCGCCGCGCTGCACTTTTTTGTCGGTGGGATAGAGGTTCGCTTTGTCGAAACGGTTGCCGGTGGCGGCGATAGTCACCACCGTGTTGCATTGCCCTTCGGCGTGCAGTAACGCGCCCAATTCTGTTTCACGCACGCCCACCTCGATGGCATTCAGCGCCTCCAGCATGCACTTTGACGCGAGGTTTGCGCCATATTCGTAATGGGCGATTTCATTGGCATTGCAGGTGGTGCGCGCGCCGTTATCGCCAATAAACAAGTGGATGGCATTTTCTAACATGCCGTCATCGCTGAGCGTGCGCTGAATGGCATCGACAATAAAGTACGGCAGATCAAACATCGCACGCCCATTGCCGGCGGCGGGCGTAAACATCTTCCAGCCCACCAGCCCGACTTTATGGCCGTTCGCTAAGCCCGCATCTTTGAAGAGGCTTTCCAGCGGCACTTCATTGTCCATGGGCTGATTGGGAAGCGAGAAGTACGGCGTGTGCAGCAGCGCGGCCGCTGTGCGTGAAAAGCGCGCCATTTTCAGGTTTTCGTTGCCCAGCACCAGCGTGCAAGCTCCGGAGTGATTCAGCAGCAGCAATCCCTCTTCGAAACGCGGGATAAATCCGCTCAGATATTCGAAATTGCCGCCGTGTTCCTTGTCGGCATAGATCACCAGCCAGTCAAAACCCTCGCGCTGCATGCCCGCCAGCAGCGCGTTCTTGCGCTGCACAAGCGTATCATCGGTGAGAAAAACCTGTTCAACGTCGCTGAACGTCATCGGCGCGGTAATCGGCCCGAACGTGATTGCCATGATGCACTTCCTCGCATTACAGAATGAGATGAGGATAGTCGCGTTTTTAGCGCAGCGGATTTTGATCCACGCGAAAAAAGGCGGAGGGGTGAGCTCCGCCTTGTCTCAAGTTCCAGTCAGTGTGCCTGACCGGTCAGTTGCAAAAGGGCAACGATGATTTGAAGAATGATGCGGACGATGTCCAGCAGCAATCGAACAATTTCCATCACTTTCCTTCTCCTCTGAGAGGAGCGCGCCTTTCAGCTGCCGGAGCTTTGACTCCACCCGCCGACCGCCTAAGCACAATTGTGAGGAGTGCTGAGCGGCTCTCATTGTAAAAGCCACAGGCCAGCACCACCTGAAACCTGCCGGGATTTAACTATCCGCGCCCCTGGAGTCATCAGAAAAACAATGAGGCTTCGCTCGTCACTCAACACCTGTATAACCATACAGTATTATGGCAAAACTTGAAATATCTCGCCGCACATTTTATTATCGCTGTTGTGAGGAGTGCTGAGCACCCCGTTCGCGGCGCGGTTACCAGCCGTTTAGCGAACATAAAAAAAGGATTTGGCTTAATGCCAAATCCTTTTTTATTACCTGCGATTAATTATCTGGCGGAACTGATACGCCAAATGGTATTTCCCGCATCATCGGCAATTAATACGCCGCCCTGCCGATCGGTGGCTAAACCGACAGGCAAACCGCGCACCTGCTTCTGATCGTCGGTGAGGAAACCAGTCACCACCGGCTGGGGTTGTCCCACCGGTTTCCCATTCTCGAATTTCACCCACACCACCTGATAGCCGTTGAGCGGCGTGCGGTTCCAGCTGCCGTGTTCGCTGATAAATGCTCCGCCGCGATACTGCGGCATATTATCCGCGCCGTAAAACAGCAGACCGAGCGGTGCGACGTGCGAACTCAGGGCGTAATCCGGTTTAATCGCCTTCTCTACCAGATCCGGCCTCTGCGGCTGCGCGCGCTCATCCACGTGCTGGCCATAATAGCTGTACGGCCAGCCGTAAAAGCCTTTGTCCTGCACCGACGTCATGTAATCCGGCACTAAATCAGAACCGATCTCGTCGCGTTCATTCACAATCGCCCACAGCTTGCCGCTCTGCGGCTCCCACTGCAATCCGGTGGGATTGCGCAGGCCGCTGGCATAAATCCGGCTGGCACCGCTGGCCGCATCCACTTCCAGCACCGCCGCACGGCGATACTCCTCGCCAATGCCGTTTTCCGTCACGTTACTGTTCGAACCTACGCCAACGTACAGCTTGCTGCCGTCGGGGCTGGCGAGCAGCGATTTGGTCCAGTGATGATTAATTGGCCCGCCCGGCAGCTCGGTCACTTCCACCGGCGGGGTGCGGATCTCGGTTTGCCCGGTTTCATACGGGAATTTCACCAGGCTATCGGCGTTCGCCACATACAGCGTGTTGCCCACCAGCTGCATACCAAACGGCGCCGTCAGGTTGTCGATAAAGCGATGTTGCTCCCATTTGCCGTTAACATTACGCAGCAAGGTAATGCGATTACCGCCCTCGCCGCCCTTGCCAGACGCTTTCTGCACAATGCCCATAATCAGCTGCTTCGGTGCGGTGGTCGGTTTCGGTGTGCCATTGGATTCCGCCACCAGCACATCATTGTTCGGCAGCACCAGCACCTGACGCGGATGCTGCAGATTGTCGGCGATCTTTTCGATCTTTAACCCATCCGCCACTTTCGGCATTTCACCGGCTTTCCACGGCGTGCCTTCCGGCACCTGCATCGGCGGCATAAAGAAGTTTTGCGCCTGCGGCAGTTCAGGATTCGCACCGATTTGCTTTTGAGGATCGATCAACGCTCCGTCGTCACAGGCGCTGAGCAGCATCGCGATGGCTACCGCACTGAGTAAGTGTTTCATACGCGACCTCCTTGCGTGCGACGTTCGCGCAACACCAGCTGCACGTTAGCGATCAGCAGCAGCGCCACCACCAGCGTCGACAGCGTGATGCCCAACGGCACCACCGCGTAAGCATCGCGACTGTGAATAAAGGCATTCACCACCGCCAGCACGATCGCCAGCAGCGACAGCCAGAAATGGGTTTTCTCGTTCGGCCGCGCGCCGCGGAATAAATAAACCAAACTGATTAAACGTGGCAGGATGGCCAGCACCAGACCGATAGTGATCAGCCAACTGGCGGATTTGGTCCACATGATGACGAAGGTTTGCAAATAGAGGATATCGAAAAACCAGGCGGCGACAAAAAAGCCCAGCGGCAACGGTTCCAGCAGCGTATACAACGTCACACCGAACACCGATCTTCCTGAGGTATGAAACATTACTCTCTCCCTTACCGTATTATTGTCAGATGGTGCACGCGTTTCGCTTTAATAAAACAACTTACAGCCACCTGTGAAATATTAGTAAAGATAAACAGTAACGTTTAACACTTATCTAACACACTCTAACTTAAGACTTATCTGCCGGCAGGCTTACCCAATAACCCGGTTGATACGGCAAGGGCAGGAACTTTTCGTGGAACTCACGGAACGTGGCATCCGGATCGAGATCGGCAAACAGTTCAGGATGCAGCCACTTCGCCAGCGCCTGAATCGCGACAAACTGATAGGGGCTGTCGTAGAACTGATGCCAGATGGCATGCGCGTTACCGTTGTGCGCTACCGGCAGTGTTTTGAAGGCATCACGCATCATTAGCAGGCGTAAACGCGCCGTCGCTTCTTTCACATCCGCACCGGGCCCCACGCCAACCCATTTACCCACGGTGTTGTAGTTTTTCCAGTTCGCGCCTGTCACCACCACCACATCGGGACGGCTGGCGATGATCTGCTCGGGATTGAGTGTGCCGAACGTGCCTGGAATCAACGCTTTGGCGATGTTACTGCCGCCCGCCAGTTCCACCATCTGACCAAAGTTCTCGTTACCGAACGACATGCAGCACTCGTCGCTGTAGCCGCCAGCACGATCAATCATCACTTTCGGGCGCGTGCCGTTAAAGTTTTTCAGGCGATCGGTTACTTTTTCGATTTGCGCACGGCGGAACGCCACGATCTCTTCGGCGCGCTGCGGATTGTTCACCAACTCGCCCATAATGCGGATGCTTTGCTCAGCATGCTCCATCGGCTTCTCGCGGAAGTCGATAAACACCACCGGCACGCCCACCGCTTGTAACTTCTCGATCAGCTTGCCTTCGTCGGTCGCGGCTTTGGATTCGAGGTTCATCAGCACCAAATCGGGCTTCAGCGTCAGCGCCTGTTCGACGTTAAAGGTGCCATCTTTCGCGCCACCAAAGGTCGGCAGCTTTTTGATCTGCGGATATTTCTTTTCATACGCCATATAGCCGTCGTAGTCGGCTTTATGGAAATCGTCACGCCAGCCCACCACGCGCTGGAACGGCGCAGCGGTGTCAAACGCCGCCAGCAAATACATCTGACGCCCTTCGCCGAGAATGATGCGTTTAGACTCCTCCTTGACCTCGACCTGTCGTCCAGCCACATCGGTAATGGTTTTCGCCGCAGCGTGCCCCGCCACCGCCAGTAATCCCAGTGCTATCAGCCATGATTTCATTTAATACACCTAGAATGATAATGATTATTATTTAA
Organism: Pantoea sp. y20; assembly: GCF_054903455.1. Lineage (NCBI taxonomy): Bacteria > Pseudomonadati > Pseudomonadota > Gammaproteobacteria > Enterobacterales > Erwiniaceae > Pantoea > Pantoea sp. y20. The sequence goes on along the minus strand of NZ_CM142816.1, from coordinate 1,999,088 downwards.
ATTTCGCGGCGTCACTATTACCTGGCAGACAGGAAAAGAAAAGCCCTGGATACACATTTTTTTACATTCCCCGCGCTTTTTCCCGCTGTGCATTCGCTCACAAAACGCCCGTTAATCGTGAAAAACCTCACAGCGCACCGGGCAAATGCACAATTAATCGCCACGCTATCCCGCGCTTTGGCTAATGCGTAAACAAAATGTGAACGCTAAATTACAAAATGAAACGTCGTTTTATTTTTATGTTAATACCCAGTTGGGCAAGCCACTGAGTTGAAGGAGGAGTTACCGTGAAGATCAGTGCCATTGATGTCACCCTGTTTAGCTACCCCACGCGCCGCGTCTCTGACAGCGCCGGACATTCGCATCCCGGTGCAGAGACCGATGCGCAAATGGCGCTGCTGACCATCACCAGCGAAGATGGCGATTGCGGCTACGCGTTTGCCCCCGCCGAAGTGATTCGTCCGCACGTGGTGAATGCCTTCTTCCGCAAGGTGCTGATTGGGCAAAATGCCTTTGATCGCGAGCGTCTGTGGCAGGATCTGGTGCACTGGCAGCGCGGTAGCGCCCATCAGCTCACCGAACGCGCGTTATCGGCGGTGGAACAGGCGCTGTGGGATTTGATTGGTCGCAAGCTCAAACAACCGGTCCACAAACTGCTTGGCGGTTATCGCGAGAAAATTCCCGCTTACGGCAGCACCATGTGCGGCGATGAGCTGGAAGGCGGTTTATCCACGCCCGATGAATACGCGCAGTTTGCCGAAAAACTGGTCGCGCGCGGTTATCAGGCCATCAAACTACACACCTGGATGCCGCCGGTGTCGTTCGCGCCCAGCACCCAAATGGACATCAAAGCCTGCGCTGCGGTGCGCGAAGCGGTCGGCCCGGACATCGCCCTGATGCTCGACGGCTATCACTGGTACAGCCGCAGCGAGGCGCTCACCATCGGCAAAGCGTTGGAAAAACTCAATTTCGCCTGGTTCGAAGAGCCGATGGAAGAGGAAAGCATGGCGTCATACGCGTGGCTGGCGGAAAACCTCAGCATTGATGTGCTCGGCCCGGAAAGTCTCGGCGGCAAACACCACAGCCGCGCCGATTGGGTGCGCGCTGGTGCGTGTGACATTCTGCGCGCCGGTGCTAACGGCGTCGGCGGCATCTCCGCCACCATGAAGGTCGCCAGCCTGGCCGAAGCCTTTGGTATGGATTGCGAAGTACACGGCAACGGTGCCGCCAGCATCGCGGTGGTCGGCGCTATCCGCAACTGCCGCTGGTACGAACGCGGTCTGCTGCATCCGTTCCTCGATTACGAACAGCCGCCGGCCTATCTCAACGCGCTGGTCGATCCCATGGACGCAGAGGGTTTTGTCCATCTGCCAACGCGTCCCGGACTTGGGGAGGACATCAATTTCGCGTGGATTGAGACACACACGCTAAATCGCTGGTAAGCGCCCAACACAAGCAGTACGGCATAAAAACGATAAACCTCTGACCTGCTGGACTTTGCTTATGAACCTGATGAACCCCTGCAGAGCGTGGTGCGCCGCGCTGCTGCTGCTCACCTGTAGCCCATCGTTGCTGGCGGCCACGCCAGACGACCAGCTGATTGTGGGCATGAACATGAATAACCTGCTCACGCTCGACCCCGCCGCCATGACCGGCAACGAAGTGGTCGGCATTGTCGTCAATCTCTATGACGGTTTAGTCGAGTTAGATCCGCAACAGCTCACCAACGTGCGCCCGGCGCTGGCGGAGCGCTGGGAGATCAGCCCCGACAATCGTCAACTCACCTTCCATCTGCGTGACAATGTCACCTTCCACTCCGGCAATCCGTTGAGCAGCGCCGATGTAATCTGGTCGATGCGTCGCGTGCTGCACCTGAACCTGGCACAGGCCTCGGTATGGAAATCTTACGGCTTCAGCAAAGAGAACGTGGATCAGATGATCAGCGCGCCGGATGCGCGCACGGTAGTGATTCGCCTGCCCAAGCCTAACGATCCCAAGCTGGTGCTCTATTCGCTGGCGGCGCTCGGCAGCATGGTGGTACTCGACAGCAAAACCGTGCAGGCGCAGGCGGTGAATAACGATTGGGGCAATCGCTGGCTCACCACCCACGAAGCGGGTTCCGGACCGTTCCGCCTGGATGTGTGGCAGGCCAAAGATGTGCTGCGCATCAGCCGCGATGTCCATTACTGGCGCGGTGCGCCGAAGCTGACGCGTGTGGTGTTCCGTCATCTGCAGGAGTCGCAAACCTTGCGTCTGATGATGGAGAAAGGCGATCTCGATATTGCCAGCAACATGGCGATCCCCGATGTAAAAGCGCTGCGCCACGATCCCGATCTCACCATCGACGCGGTACAAAAAGGCACGATTTATTACCTGGCGATGAGCATGAAGGACGATCACTTCTCCCATCCGCAGGTACGCGAAGCGCTGCGTTATCTGGTGGATTATCAGGGGATTAACAAAACGCTGATGGCCGGTTACGGCACGCTGCATCAGCGGCCAATTCAAGCCGGCATGCCGGCAACGTTGCCCGATCCTGGCTACAAGCTGGATGTGCCGCGCGCCAAAGCCTTGCTGGCCGCCGCCGGTTATCCCAACGGTTTTGATACCACGCTGCGCGTGCTGGCCGATCAGCCGTTCCTCAATGTCGCGATTGCGATTCAGTCCACGCTGATGCAGGGCGGCATTCGCGCCAAAATCATCACCGGCACCGGTAACCAGATTTACGGTGCGATGCGCGATCGTCAGTTCAATCTACTGGTCGGGCGCGGCGGCAGCGGCGTGGAGCCGCATCCGCACTCCAGCCTGCGCGCGCTGGTGTACAACCCCAATAACGCCGACAGCGCGCGCCTCACCAATTTTCAGGGCTGGCGCACCGGTTTTTATGACGCGCAGCTGAACAGCATGATCGATAAAGCGCTGCTGGAGCGCGATGTAAAACAGCAGCAGCAGGATTACTTCGCTATCCAGCAGCGCTACGACCAGCTGATTCCGGCGCTGATGCCGATCTCGCAAATGACCGATTCGGTGGTGGTGAATAATCGGGTGCAGGATTACGTGCCGCATCCGTCGGCCACCACTTTCCTGCGTGACGTATGGAAAACGCCAGACAGCCTGGCGGGAGGTGCGCAATGAAGCTGACAAAAAGCCACTGGCGGCGCCTGCGTAGCCGCACCGTTCAGGTGGCGATCACGCTGTTTGGCCTGCTGTTGCTGACCTTCTTTATTGGTCGCGTGATGCCGCTCGATCCGGTGCTGGCGATTGTCGGACCGGATGCCGATCACAACACCTATCAGCAGGTTTATCACCAACTCGGCTTCGATAAACCGCTGTGGGTGCAGTTTGGTATCTATCTGCAAGGCCTGCTGCACGGCAATCTTGGGTTGGCGCTGCTGACCGGACAACCGGTAATCAACGATATCCTGCGCGTCTTCCCGGCCACGGTGGAGCTGGCGACGCTGGCGATTGTGATTGGTACCGGCCTCGGCGTCCCGCTGGGCGTGTGGGCCGCCGCGCGCCGCAACAGCGTGATTGATTATCTGGTGCGCATCATCAGCCTGGCGGGTTACTCCACGCCGATCTTCTGGGTGGGTATGGTGGGTCTGCTGCTGTTTTATGCCCATCTCGGCTGGGTTGGCGGCGCGGGCCGTGTGGATTTCAGTCTCGATGGCATTGTGCCGCGTCGCACCGGCTTTCTGCTGATCGATGCCTTGCTGGTGGGCAACTTCACGGTGTTCAGCAATGCGCTCAATCACCTGATTCTGCCAGCGTCCCTGCTCGGCTTTCACTCGCTGGCTTACATCAGCCGCATGACGCGCAGCTTTATGCTGGCGCAACTGTCGCAGGAGTTCATTTTGACGGCGCGGGTGAAAGGACTCAGCGAATGGCAGGTGATTTGGCAGCACGCGTTCCGCAATATTCTGGTGCAGCTGCTCACGGTGGTGGCGCTGGCGTACGGCTCGCTGCTGGAAGGCGCGGTGCTGATTGAAACCGTATTCTCATGGCCCGGTTTTGGGTCCTATCTCACCGGCAGTTTGATGCTCGGCGATATGAATGCGGTGATGGGCTGCGTGCTGGTGGTCGGCCTGATATTCGTGCTGCTCAATCTTCTCTCTGACCTGCTCTATCAGGTGTTCGATCCGAGGACCAAAGTATGACGATTTCTCTCGATACGCCGTTAGCCAGCCAGACGCGCGAACGGCTGGCGCGCTGTCGCCGCACCGGCGCGCGCATCGGCCATTTTCTCGGGCAAATGGCGCGCAACCCGCTAACCGCGATTGGCGGCGGCATCATTTTGCTGCTGCTGGTGGTGGCGCTGTTCGCACCCTGGATCGCGCCCTACCATCCGCTGATTCAGGATCTCAACAACGCGCTGACGCCGCCCAACGCGCAGCACTGGTTTGGCACCGATGAATTTGGCCGCGACATCTTCAGCCGTCTGGTATGGGGCGCGCGCATCACGCTGTATATCGTGCTGCTGGTCTCGATCACCGTGGGTCCGCTGGGCTTGCTGCTCGGCGTCACCGCCGGTTACTTCGGCGGCAAAGTGGATAGCGTGTTGATGCGCGTCACCGACATCTTCATCTCCTTCCCTAGCCTGGTGCTGGCGCTGGCGTTTGTCGCCGCGCTCGGTCCGGGGCTGGAGCATGTGGTGATCGCCATTACGCTCACCGCCTGGCCGCCGATTGCCCGTCTGGCGCGCGCTGAAGCACTGTCGCTGCGTCAGGCCGACTTTGTCTCCGCGGTGCGCTTACAGGGCGCCTCGTCACTGCGCATTTTGTGGAAACACATTGTGCCGCTGTGCCTGCCTTCGGTGATTATCCGCATCACCATGAATATGGCGGGCATCATTCTCACCGCTGCCGGACTCGGTTTTCTCGGTTTGGGCGCGCAGCCGCCGGATCCGGAATGGGGCGCGATGATCGCCAGCGGCCGCACATACATGCTGGAGTGTTGGTGGGTGGTGACGGTGCCAGGTCTGGCGATTCTGATCAACAGCTTAGCGTTCAACTTCTTAGGAGATGGCTTACGTGACATCCTCGATCCCCGCAGCGAATAGCGCTGCACCGTTGCTCGACGTGCAGGATTTACAGGTCAATTTCGTCAATGGCCGGCTGGTGACGCCCGCCGTGCGCGGCATCTCCTTCCAGTTGGGCAAGGAGAAACTGGCGATTGTGGGTGAATCCGGTTCCGGCAAATCCACCGTTGGCCGCGCGCTGTTACAGCTGCATCCACGCAGCGCGCAGGTCACGGCACAGCGCATGCAGTTTGGTGAGATGGACCTGCTGCGTGCCACGCCGGCGCAGATGCGCGCCATTCGCGGCAAGCGCATCTCCATGATTATGCAGGATCCGAAATATTCGCTGAATCCGGTGGTACGCGTGGGTGAGCAGATTGCTGAAGCCTGGCGCAGTCATCATCCCGGCCAGCGCGAGGTTGCGCGGCAGCGGGCGATGGAGATGCTCGACGTGGTGCAGGTGCGCGATCCGGGCCGCATCTATCAATGTTATCCGCACGAAATTTCCGGTGGTCAGGGCCAGCGCGTGATGATCGCCATGATGCTGATTACCGAGCCTGAGCTGCTGATTGCCGATGAACCCACTTCGGCGCTGGATGTTTCGGTGCGTTTGCAGGTGCTGGCGCTGCTGGATGATTTGGTGAAACAGCGCGGTCTGGGGCTGATTTTTATCAGTCACGACATCAATCTGGTGCGGCGTTTCTGTGACCGCGTGCTGGTGATGTATGCCGGACGCGTGGTGGAGTCGCTGGCGGCCAGCGAACTCGCTCAGGCGCAGCATCCCTATACGCAAGGCCTCCTCGCTGCACTGCCCGATATGGATCAGCGTCGAGCGCGTCTGCCGGTGCTGCAACGTCAGGCCAGCTGGCTGCAACCCTAAGGAGCAATGATGAACGAGATGATCCGCGTAAGTAATCTCAACCTCAGTTTTGGTGAGGAGGAGCGACGTAATCAGGTGCTGTTCAACGTCAATTTGTCGATTCATCAGGGTGAAATCTTTGGCCTGGTTGGCGAATCCGGATCGGGCAAAACCACGGTGCTGAAGTGCCTCGCCGGGCTGTTCACCCACTGGCACGGCGGGCTGGCGATTGATGGCGTGCCGCTGGCGCATCGCATCGCGCGCGAGCGCTGCCGCAGCGTGCAGATGGTGTTTCAGGATCCGTACGGATCGCTGCATCCACGCCACACCATCGGCGATATTCTCGAGGAGCCGCTGCAGATTCACGGCATCGGCCAGCGTCAGCAGCGCGTTATCGCCATGCTGGAGAAAGTTGGCCTCAATCGCGCGTGGCAAACCCGCTATCCGCACCAACTTTCTGGCGGTCAGCGCCAGCGCGTTGCCATCGCCCGCGCGCTGATTCTCGAACCGCGCGTGTTGCTACTGGATGAACCGACCTCGGCGCTGGATGTCTCGGTGCAAGCGGAGATCCTCAATCTGCTTAGTGATCTGCAGCAGCAGGAGAAGCTGACCTACCTGATGGTGACGCACGATCTCGGCGTGGTGGCGCATCTGTGCCATCGCGTGGCGGTGATGCAACACGGCAAAGTACTTGAGACGCTGGATGTCGATGCGCTGGTGCACAATCGCGCGCAAGTAGCCTATACGCAGATGCTGGTGGATGCGAGCCGGCAGGATAACGGGGTTTTGGTGTAGGGTCGCCATTTATGGCGTAATCCTTACTGATAAGGACATTTTGCTTTGAATAGGTAGCGGGCTCTGACACATCTGCTGCGTCACGGGCCGTCCTCGCGCCGCTAGCGCGGTGCCTTCGGCTTCCACGTTGTGCCAACGGACCGTTCGCGGATCGGCCTTCCCTGGCCGACCCCGAACTGCCTCGCGCATCCATGCGCGAGGCTCCTGGCCCAACGTAAAAGCCTCAGCGCTGCGAATAGCCCTTTTGCCGCAGCAGACGCGCCAGCGCCTCTAACCTATGAGCCCTTTTCAACAACACGCACTGAAGTTTAAGCAGGCCGGGGCCGCTTTTGGGCCGGCAATCCGCAGCGCTGAACGAAGCGAGGAAGCCAGGAGAGCCCGCAGGACGCGGGCGAAAGGCGGAGTCGGGACAAGGATGTCCCGTCTACGCCGGTCCGTCAGGCAGACGAGCGAAGTGAAGGTACCGCGATAGCGGCGCGAGGACCGCAGGACCAAAAGTGGCACCGGCCTGCGTACTCGTCACTGGCTTAACTAACATGCATTACGTCGTCTGTGGTGACTTGAATGAACAATTGAGACGTCTGCAACGGTTGGTCGGTAGGATAAATACGCGTGACTGTTGAATCGAAGGGATAACAAAATCGAGTGCTTCACTGACTCTGAAGCTGCCTTACTCTTAGCGTTTTCTCCGACATTTTTTCCGACATTTCCTCCGACATTTTGATGCCGGAGTGCAAATGAAGAAGGACATAAACAACAAAGCCAGGTTTCCCTGGCTTCGCTCAAACCGTTTTGATTACTGCGTCAGTTCACGCACAAAATCCACGATCTCCTGATTCTGCCCATGTTCAAACAGGCAATGCTGCAGGCGCGGGCCGCTCACGGCGGTTTTCACCAGCTCAGGATCGATGGCGCGCAGTGAATCAAGGTAATTCTCTTTCAGCAGCGCCGCTTTCACTTCGTTCAGAATGCCCGCATTACGCACCTGCGGCTCTTTGCGCTCTGGCGGGTAGCCGTGCCCTTTTTCACCGGTAAAGGCTTTTTCGAAAATAAAGCGCAGGTTTAGTTCCGCGCCCCAGCCGAAGCCTTTGGCGAACGGCAGCGACAGCGCATTGCCGTTGTTGATTTGCGCAAAAAGGTAAGCATCCGCCGGATCGATGCAGTAGCCGCACACCACGCCGGGATGCAGGTTGAGCGACATCAACGCGCCCTGGCCGGTACCGCAACCGGCCACCACGAAGTCCACCGCTTTGCTGTTAAGCAGTACGTTGGCCATGATGCCGAGGTGAATATAGGTAAGATGGTGATCCTGTTCGTCGCTCATACCGACGTTAAACACCTGATGCCCGAGCGGTTGCGCCACAGACTGAAGCTCTTTCAACACCGTTGCGTTCTTCGCAGCCTGGCTGTTTTCCATCATCAAAGCGATTTTCATGATCCATCCTCAGATTAAATTGAAACACTGTTTCATTTTAATCAAAGAACGTTAAAATGCAGCCTTTAAATGCCTTTTTGACTGTGAGTTAAGTCACATATTGACGATGCAACCTGCAAGGAGAAATCATGTTTATCTTTAAAAGCGCAACCCGACTGGACGATTTAGGCAACGGCGTAACGCGCCGAATACTGGCGCACGGCGGCACCCTGATGGCGGTGGAAGTCACCTTTAAGCAGGGTGCCGTCGGTCCGCTGCATCACCATCCGCATGAGCAGCTCACCTATGTGCTGTCCGGACGTTTTGCCTTCACCATTGATGGCGTTACCAAAGAAGTGAGCGCCGGCGATACGCTGTATAAAGCGCCGAACATTGTGCACGGTTGTGTGTGTCTGGAAGCGGGCGTATTGCTGGATACCTTTACGCCGCAACGCGAGGATTTTCTGGCGGCACCTTAACGTGCCGCCAGAACGATTAGCGGGAAGCCCACCAAAGTCGCAGTTTCAGCCCCCAACCGCTGGTCCAGCCGCTGCTGGTGCTGATGACTTTGCCCTGATGCAGCACGATAAAGGTCGGCGTGGCGTTGATATCCCAGCGCTGGCCAATTGCCCCGCTCTCATCATTGATCGCCACGCCTTGCAGCCCTTTCTTCTCCAGCCAGGTTGCCACGCGCGCGTCACTGCCGGAACGCAGCGCCACGCTCACCACCTTGTCACCTTCCTGACTCATCGCCGCCACGGTTGGCGTGGTGAGTTTGCACACCCCACACCAGGTTGCCCAGACGTACACCAGCACTGGCCGTTCCTGACTGAGTTCCGCCAGATTCACCTCACCTTGCAGCGAGGTCAGCGGTTGTTGCGCCAGGTCGGCAGGCAGCTGCGGTGCCCGCATCCAATCCATGCCCCACAGCGCAGCCGCGACAATCAGCACCAGCAGCAGTGCCTCACGCAGCCAGCGCTTTAATCGACTCATTGCTTCGCCTGCAGCGCGCCTTTCACTGCCGCTTCCAGCTGCTCATATGGCACCGCGCCGCTGATCATCTGGTCGCCCACCAGCGTGGCTGGCGTGCCCTGAACGCCGAGCTGCTGCGCCAGCGTCAGGTTGCTGTTGATGGTATCGAGACTCACTTTGCTTGGCTCTTTCAGCTTGATGCCGGTCTTCTCCAGCGCCGCGTCGATGCTGGCGGTATCGTGATTGCCCTTTTTCGCCATCAAACGCTCATGCAGCTTTAGGAAGTTTTTCGGCTGTTGCTCCCACACGGTGAGCGCCAGACGCGCCGAGGTGAGAGAGGTTTCAGCACGATACGGCAGCGGTTTGATCACCACCGCTACCTGAGGATAAGCCTTAATCAGTTTTTCGATATCGGCTTCAAACTTCTTGCAGAACACGCAGTTGTAATCGGTGAAATAGACCAGCGTCAGCGCCGGTTTTTCAGCGCCAATGCGCGGTGAACCGGTGTCGTTGAACAGCGCGTCGTGGTTTTTCTTCACCATCTGCGCCACCACGTTTTGCTGCTGTTGCGCTGCTTCTTTATCAAAGGCATCAGCGGCTTCCGCCAGAATCGACGGATTCTGCACCAGGGTCTCACGGATCAGTTCTTTGATGCGCGCCTCCTGCTCAGGCGTAAAAGGCGCGGCCGCCAGTGCAGGCATGGCAAGGAACATCAGTGGCAGTAACAGGGATTTCTTCATTATTTTTTCGCCTCAGAGAGAGTAGAGATCACCGCTTCACGACTCAGCAGCGGTGACAAAATCTGGCCTTGCGGCAGTGCCGGGCCATAAATTTGGTTGAAAGGGATCGCCACGCGGTCGCGGCGGCGCAGGAATTCACCGATGGCGGGATCGGGCTGCGTCCAGTCGCCGCGCAGCAGCACCACGTCATCGGCTTTGAGCGCAGCACGCACATCTGGCTGATTTAACACGCGGGATTTATTCACTTTACAGGTGATGCACCAGTCGGCGGTGACATCGACAAACACCCGTTTATCCTGCTCAAGTGCCTGATGGATCGCCGCTTCAGTCAACGGCTGCCAGTGCAGCGTCTCCTCTTCCGGCGAGATACGCGTCATCAGGAACAGCGCTCCGGCCAGCGTCAGGGTGATAAATACCACGCCCGCCTGCTGCAGCGCGCGACGCTTCACCAGCCAGCCACACAGCACCACGAGTAACACGCCTGCCAGCACCAGCGCGAAGGTGCTGCCCCAATGCGGCACCAGCAACGTCACCAGCCAGAAGGTGGCGAGCAGCATCAACAGGCCGAGCACGCTGCGCAGATGCAGCATCCAGCGCCCCGGACGCGGCAGGCAGCGCGCCATGCCCGGTAACGCCGCCACCAGCAGCCACGGCAAACTCATGCCAACGCCGAGCGCGACAAACAGCAGCCACAGCTGCGGCAGCGGTGCCGTCAGCGCGTAAGCCACCGCCGTACCGAGAAACGGCGCGCTGCATGGCGTGGCCAGCAAGGTGGCAAACGCGCCCTGGCCGAAGTGGCCGAGCAAGCCATCACCGCCCTGCGTCGCCAGTTTGGTATTCAAACCCGACGGCAAGCGGAAATGCAGCAGATCAAACAGGCTGGCGCTAAACAGGAACATCACCAGCACCATCACCAGCAGGAAGCCGCTGCTCTGGAACTGAATGCCCCAGCCCAGCGCCTGACCGCTGAGTCGCAGTCCCGTCATCAGCAGCGCCAATAGCAGGAAGGAGAAAATGATTCCAGCGCTGGAGGCGAGAAACTGCTGGCGCGTCTGACGCTGCGTTTGCCCTTGCTGCTGCACCAGGCTGCTGAGCTTGATCGCCAGCACTGGCAACACACACGGCATCAGGTTGAGGATCAAGCCGCCGAGCAGCGCCAGCAGCAACACAGACCATAAGGTTTGCGCCGCATCGCCGGACACCAGCGTTTCCGCGCCGATATTTATCGCGCTTTGCTGCGCAATGCCACCATCCGCAACCACCAGCGACAGCGTTTTGCCGCGCAGATCCGGTGCCGCTTCGCCCCATTCATCGGTGACCGCTACGCGCGCGCTGAGCGTGTCGCCATTCACACGGATCGTCGGTGCCGCCAGCATGCTGCCTGGCGGATAATCGAAGAACAGTTCAGGTTGTTGCCAGCCGCCCTGACGCTGTGCGCGGATCTGCAATTCGCCACTTACAAAGCTGGCGTCGAGTTGATCGGTTAAGCCGCTAGCCGCCGGGATGCGCCCCATCGCCTCGGCGAAATCGCGGGCAAAATCGGCGTCTGCGGGCTGCGTCAGATCGAGGCTGAACGGGAAGTCGGTGAGGATACAAACGTCGCTACAGGTTGAGAGCGTCAGCGTTCCCGCAAGTTGCTGGCTCGACAGTTTCGCCAGCGCGATCGGCAGCGTGATATCGCCTTTATAGCCTTGCGTGGTCAAGCCGCTGACGTCAAAACGCTCGGGCGCGGGCCAGAACCATTGCGCCTTGACCGCCGGGGTTTGCCAGCGGATTTCCGGCGCAACGCCGCCTTCGCCTGGCGTGCGCCAGTAGGTTTTCCAGCCGGGTTGCAGGCGAATATCCAGCAGCAGTTGCTGATTATCGTTGTGGCTGGCGCTGCGCAAGCGCACTTCGGCGTGGCTGTTTTGCGCATTGCGCAGCCAGCCAGTATCTGCCGCCTGCGCAGTGATCGCGCAGCTCGCCAGCAGGAGCAGCAGGCTCCTGATCAATACAGTCATGTGAATTCTCCAGTGAATAACAGGGTTTACGCGATGTAACGCGCAGGTGTTATTCCCGGAAGACGCAAAAGGTCAGATGCCGCCGTCGCAGAGGTGGAAACAGCGGTGCGCGGCGATAGCCGACGCAAGTGGTGGTTTGTGTGAAGGTGGCGATCAGTGCCAGCAGCAACAGCAGGAAAGGCAATGCGGTATCAAGGATTGGCGCGGCGGCACTCAGCGATTTTGCGCTCAGCGCACAGGGTTTTTCGCTGCCGCTGGCATCATCACTGCTGTTGGTGTGCGCGGACGCGCTGACCTGCGCTAAAGGTGCGGAAGGCAAATTGAAGCTGCGCTGGACGAGACAAAACGCCAGCACCAGACAAACCAGTGCCAGAATCCATTTTGCGCGTGATAGCGATATCGTCATGCCGCAGCCTCAGAGAAAAGTGCGGGTATTTTAAGCATCTGCAGCAGAAACACCAAGCTTTGCTGTGTAAACTTTTGTCTTTGTGGTGCTCAACGCAGATCCGGCATCGTAGCGGCGCGATTTATCGCGCATCTAAACGAAGGCATATTATCCATCTAAACACGACGCAATATATGGCGCCGCTACGATGATTGCGGCCATCAAAATTTTATCGTTACACGGCGTTAAACAATATCATCCACCACGCCACCATCGACGCGCAGCGCGGCACCGGACGTCGCCGACGCCTGTTTCGAGCAAACATACACCACCATATTCGCCACCTCTTCCACCGTGGCGGCGCGTTGAATCACCGAACTTGGCCGCTGCGCCATCACAAACTCTTTCGCCAGCTCTTCCAGCGGCTTACCGGTGCGCTTCACCTCATCTTCCATCATCGCGGCAAAGCCATCAGAGAGCGTTGGGCCGGGCAACACGGTGTTTACCGTCACGCCGCTGCCCGCCACCACTTTTGCCAGACCGCGCGCCAGCGATAGCTGCGCCGTTTTACTCACGCCGTAATGCAGCATATCGGCGGGAATGTTCAAGGCTGATTCCGAGGAGATAAACACCACGCGGCCCCAACCACGCTGCACCATCTCCGGCAATAAAGCCCGCGACAGGCGCACGCCGGACATCACATTGGTTTGCCAATAGGCGTCCCAGGTGTCGTCATCCACTTCATAAAAATCCTGCGGACCGTAAATCCCGGCGTTATTCACCAGAATATCGATTGGCGGCAAGCCGTTAAGCAGTTGCTTAACGCCCTGGGCACTGCCGAGATCGGCGATAAAGGTGTGAATTTTGGCGCCCGCCACTAATCCGTTGAGCTTCTCGCGCGCACGACTCACCGAGGCTTCACTGCGCCCGTTCAGCACCACTTCCGCCCCGCTGGCCGCCAGACCTTGTGCAATGGCAAAACCGATACCGCCAGTTGATGCGGTAACTAAGGCTGTTTTTCCGTGTAAATCGATATTCATCATGCTTTCCTCTGTGAGCGTAATCACAAAGCCTGGTTCAGACAGGAGAAGATGCATTGACGAATCATGCGATGGTGCTGTCGGCCACAGGGCTGATGTGCGTTCAGCCTGCTGCCGACATTATTTAGCCCGAGGCCGATAAAGCCGGTTGAGCGCTGATCGGCAGCCGCAGTTGACGCTGTAACCAGGCGCAGGCTGCCGCCTGATCCGGATTGCGTGCGTTAAGCTGCAACACCGGACCCAGCGCCATCGGTTGGGCGGTTTCTGCTAACTTGCGCAGTTCTGGCAGATACTCCGCGCCCGGATGTCCCGGCATGCGATCGGTTAAACGAGCCTGATAACGTGTCACCGCCTCATCCGGCGTGATCGCCAGCCACAGCTCCAGCACCCGCGTCACGCCCGCCTGCTGCAATCCCTGCTGCAGCACCTCTTTCGGCTGGAAGCCAAACCAGGCATCGATGACATAGATACAACGCGTCGGTGCTTGCGCCACCACTTGCCAGATCGCCTGATACGCCGCACAACCTAACTGGCGATTGCGCAGGCGATCCACCGGCGCAAAGCTGGCCATAAACGGCTCTTTCAGGCTATCCAGCGTCAGCACCGGAAAGCCGAACTGCTCGGCCAGCGCGCGCGTTAGCGTGCTTTTGCCGGAAGCCGGAATGCCATTCACCAGCACGACAATTTTCTCTTCAGTGTCGGTTGTCATAGGATTTCTATCACCTCCGCGGCACTGCTGGCGTTGCGCAAGCGCACCAACGTCTCCTCATCCTCCAGCAGCGTAACAATCGCGCGGATGCCCTCTTCAATGTGGGCGTTGCTGTCACGCGCACCGAACATAATCACGATGTCGGCTTTGTCACTGCCGTCGAATGAGATCGGCTCATCCAGCACAATCATGCTGAAACAATCTTTCAGCACGCCGGTCTCCGGCCGCGCATGGGGAATGGCGATGCCCTCCTCAAACACGTAATAGGCACCATGCTCCAGCGTGTTAGCGATCACCGCTTCCGGGTAACTGGCTTTGATGTAACCGCCGTTCACCAGCGGCAGCGCCGCCAGCGCGATCACTTCGCGCCAATCCCTGGCGCTGATCCCCACCTGAATCGCACTTGCCTCCTGCAGCAGCTGTTTAATACTCATACTGCCTCCTTAAAACGATTTGCGAATGGTGTTACGCAGTTCATCAATTTTGACAAACAACGGATCAATTTCCTGACGATAGTGTCGACTTTTGGCAAAGATATTTAATGCACGATTATATTCCAGCATTAATTGTTTTTGCGTGTCTGCCGCCTGCGGATTATTAGCCAACTGTTTTTCCAGTTCGCTTATTTTCCCGCTGATGGTTTCAGCCTGAAGATCTATTTCCTGTGAATCCTGGCTCTTATTATCAGAGCCCTTTTTCAAGAATCCAAACATAGCATCTCCTGCCCCGAATGGCGCCGGGCACCTCAGGTTATTACGTCATGAGTAAGTCGGAACTAGCGGAACAGTTGAATCTTTTCTACCAGCACATTGGTCACGGCATCGTTGGCCGGCACAAGGAAATTACGCACGCTGTCGTTGACCTTGCCCTTTTCAAACGTCTGCTTGCAGTTTGCAACCCACTGCACATTCATCTCGGTGCCAACGTTGACTTTCTCAATCCCGCTGCGCACCGCAAGACGCATATCTTCATCGCTGACGCCGGTACCGCCGTGCAGCACCAGCGGCGTCTTAGTGGCATCGGTAATTTCCGCGAGGCGCTGATGCTGAATATGGGCTTTACCGGTGTACAAGCCGTGCACCGTGCCGATGGAGATCGCCAGCATATCGACGCCGGTTTCATCGACAAAGCGTTTGGCTTCATCGACGGTGGTAAACGCCGCATCGTTCATTTCCACCTCTTTGCCATCTTCCGACCCGCCAATCGCGCCCAATTCCGCCTCAACCGAAACCGCCAGCGGGCGCGCCATATCAATAACACGGCGCGTATTGGCGATGTTCTCTTCAATCGGTAAATGTGAACCGTCATACATAATTGAACTGAAGCCCGCATCCAGCGCGGTTTGGATAGCGTCCAAATCCGAACAGTGATCGAGGTGCAAACAGGTCGGCACGTTACGGCTTTCAGACAATGAGCGAATCGCATCCACCAATAATTTATGTCCGAGATATTTGGCGGTTCCGGTTGAGATCTGAATCATTAATGGGCTATTCGTTTTCTCCGCTGCTTTAAAAAAGGCGGGCAACATTTCCAGACAGTGCAAATTAAAGGAACCGAGCGCTTTAAATTCACGTTCTTTAGCCACCTGTAACAGATCGGTAAAGTTATAAAGTTTCATGGAGCTTTTCCTCATGGGATTTAGACTTGGTGGATTTTCCGTTAACAAACCAGGCGATGAGAGTAATAAAGGCGATAAACAGCGCGACGAACAGCCAGTTATTCTGGAATGCATGGCCGAGCACCAGGCCGGTACTGATGACATCCGAATCACTGAAGGTGACTCCGGTAAAACCGTAGCTTTCCAGCATCGGCACCAGAATCGCCGGCAGGAAGGTAATGAACAGACCGTGCACGAAACCGCCAATCATTGCGCCGCGACGCCCACCGAGCGCATTACCGAACACGCCTGCGGTGCCACCGGCAAAGAAGTTAGTCAGCAATCCTGGCAGAATCATCGCCAGACCAAACATCGGGAACACCAGCATGCCAACCACCGAACCCAGCGTGGTGGCGAGGAAGCCGACGATCACCGCGTTCGGGGCGTACGGGAACATCACTGGGCAGTCGAGCGCCGGTTTTGCATCCGGCACCAGACGCATGGCGATACCACGGAAAGCCGGCACCAGTTCGTTCAGCAACAGACGCACGCCGCTATACAGCACGAACACACCGCACACGAACTGAATCGACTGCATAAAGGCGTACATCAGGTAGTTCATGCCGTTGCTGTACTGGCCGATAAATTCCGGACCGGCGGCGACCGCAGGGATCAGGTACATCGGCACCATCACCACCGCCATCGACAGATAGGTGTCCTGCAGGAATTTAAAGTTGTCGGGCAGTTTGAGATCTTCGGTGGAGCGCGACCCTTTGCCTACCACCTTTGCCACCGCCGCCGTCAGCAGATAGCCAATGGTGCAGAAGTGCCCGAGCGCCACGTCGTCAGAATCGGTGATGCGGCGCACCACCGGTTGGGCCAGCGCAGGCATCACCACCGCCATAATGCCGCCAAAAATGCCGCCGGTAAGGATCAAAGGTAAACCTGTCAGCCCCGCTTTATAGCCAATCACCGCACCGATGGTCGCCATCCACAGCAGCGCCTGACCGGTAAGGAAGATGTATTTGAACGGTGTCAGACGCGCAATGATGATGTTGACGATAAAGATCACCAACAGCGTCAGCGCCACTTCTGAACCCAGCTCGCGGTTTGCTAACCCGGCAATGGCGGCAACATCGGTGATATAACCCTGCATGCCAAAGCCGTGGGTGAAAATGGTGTTCAGGAAGGTCAGCGTACCGACAATAATGTTGATACCGGCCATCATAATTAAGAAACCGAGCAGGGTTTTAAAGGTGCCTTCCACCACCTTGCCCGCCGATTTTTTTTGCAGTAGCAGACCAATCAGGGCAATAAAGGCGATCAGTATCGATGCCTGCCCCAATAAGTCTTTTACCAGGAAGTCGATGACACTATTCATGATTAGCAACCTTTAAGTTACGTTCTTTCATAAACGCCACGATTTTCTCTTCAATTTCCGCTTTGTCGGTCAGCTTATTGAGAATAATCACCCGCTTGATCTGTTCCGGGCTGGCATCGGCATTTAACACATCAGCAAAGGCTTTCTGGGTTAAAATCATGTCGGATTTAAAGGCGTTGGCTTCAGAAATGGTGGTGTGATCAATATCAGCATCAATTTCGAGTTTCTTTAATACTGACTTGGCGCTCATTTCAATCGCAAAGCTTGAACCCAAACCACATCCACAGACACATAATATTTTCAGCATGGCTATTTCCTCACAGAATTTGCAGTTGTTTAGCGAGTTTATAATGATGCCCTTCCGTATCGACCAGGCGTTTTTTCATGCTTATTAAATCAATCGGAATCGGTCGATTACTGCCATTAATAATCACCGCTTTATTGCGCATTCCCGACTGAATACAACGCGCGACTTCACTGGCCATAATGGTGCCCTGATAAATCTCTTCACAGGTAGGATCGCCATTACGCAGGCCATAACCGATAATCGTTTTACGAATACGCACACCAATTAACGGTTCAATTTGTTTAATTAAGGTATCGATAGCGCCCTGAAAGCCCGGCGAATATTCACGGGTATAGCCTTCCGAGCACAAAATTATCACGCTGTTCTGCGCCGCCAGCCGCTGCGTGATGCGTTCCGCCAGCTCCTGCGGTGCAATCTGGCATTCCGGTATCAGCGCGAAATCGGCATTGGATTTGATCGCTGACTGCAAGGTTAATTCACCGCAATAACCGCCCAGCAGCTCCACCATAAATACACGACCGGTTAAGGCGCGGCCGGTATTACGTAACTTCGTCACCTCTTTTAACACCTGCTCACAAGCGGTGGAGAAACCGATGCTGTAATCACTGCCAAAGACATCGTTATCGATGGTCATGCCGACGCCAAAACAGTTGACACCAAATTCGCTCAGCGTATGCAGGAATTGTAATGAACCATCTCCGCCCGCCATAATTAATACATCGATGCGCAGCGATTTAAGGTGTTTGGCGATCATCTCATATTCCGGGCGAATTAATTTCCTGCTGGTTCGTCCCGATTGCATCACCGGAATAGCGGCGATGGCGTAATCCACTAAATCACGTCGGGATATTTCCTGATGATTGTTTTCCAGCAAACCTGGAATACCACCATTAAATAACACCATTTCCGCTTGAGTTAAGCGCGATATTTGATACACAAAGTTATTAATCCCGGTGACATCGCCACCGCTGATCACCATGCCAATTCTCATTGTCATCATCCTTTATGCTGTGCGTCTGGAATTCATTCTTCCGATTAACCGCATTGTTATTTGCAACGAATGTCACACTTTTGCGATGAATTTCCCGAGTGAGATAATTGACAGCATCCAACAAAGGCTTATTTTTGTGATATAAATCACATGTCATTTTTCGCCTTAAAACCTTAATAACAAATAAAATCATAGGTTTATATTTATTTTGCGCAGTAAAATCAGCAAGCCAAATAAACGCGCCCTTGGCGATTTTTATTTCGATCTATTTTGTGATTTCCCGCGCATTTTTATCGGTTCCTGCCGATTATTCCGTAAAGTAAAAAGGGATAATGATTCCGTGCGTTATTTACGCGTCAGGGCCAGTGAATGATTGACTCAGTGCAGCTGCGCTTGTCCAATACCGTGGCAGATAAAGAATAAAGAAGAGAAAAATGAGCATGCAGAAGGATATTTTGCTTAAGTTGGCCGCGGTGGTGGGTGACAAACAGTTATTAACCCATGCGGATGATAAAGCCTGGTACATAAAGGGGTTCCGCGTCGGGCGCGGTGACGCGCTGGCGGTGGCGTTACCGCAAACCTTGTTGCAGCTGTGGCAAACACTGCAGGTGTGCGTGGCGCACGATGTGATTGTGTTGATGCAGGCATCAAATACCGGCGTCACCGGCGGCTCAACGCCCGACGGCAATGATTACGACCGCAATATCGTGATCATCAGCACCCGCCAGCTCAGAGGCGTGCAGGTGATCGATCAGGCGCGCCAGGTGATCGCCTTCCCCGGCACCACCTTGACTGAACTGGAACACACCTTACAGCCGCTCGGTCGAGAGCCGCACTCGGTGATTGGATCATCCTGCATCGGCGCCTCGGTGGTCGGCGGGATCTGTAATAATTCCGGTGGCTCGCTGATTCGGCGCGGCCCCGCGTTTACCGAAAAATCCTTGTTCGCCCGTATTCATGAGGATGGTCGCCTGGAGATGGTTAATCATCTCGGCATCGAGTTGGGCGACACGCCAGAAGTGATGCTGGCAAACCTGGCGCAGCAGCAGTATCAAACCGGCGAGCAAGCCGATTGGCAGGGTAAAATCTGGGCCGATGACTACGCCGACCGCTTACGAGATGTGACCGCGGATTCCCCAGCACGCTTCAATGGCGATCTGCGCTACTTGCACGACAGCTCGGGCAGCGCCGGTAAAGTGGTGGTGTTCGCTGTACGCTTGCCCACCTTCGAAGCCAGCGCCGGCAGCGACACCTTCTACATCGGCACTAACGATGAGAACGTGCTGGTGGCGCTGCGCCGTTTCCTGCTAACCGAAATGAGCGAACTGCCGCTGCAGGCGGAATATATTCATCGCAACGCCTTCGATTTAACCGTGCGCTACGCCAAGCATATGTATCTGGCGATTCGCAAACTGGGCCCGCAGGCCATTCCGCAGATGATGGCCAATAAAGCCAAATGGGATGTGCGCGTCAGCCACCTGAAATTCCTGCCGCGCAATTTTGTTGATCGGGTGCTGCAATTCTTCAACCAGCTGACGCCGAGCTTTATCGCGCCGCGCATCATGGATTACCGCAGCGAGTATCAACATCATCTGATGATCAAAGTGGAGTCGCCGCAAACCGCCGAGTTGCAGAGTTTACTGCAGCAATTCTTTGCTGAGCAGCCAGGCGGCTTTTTCCGCTGCAATGCGCGTGAAGCGGCAGATGCGTTTTTGGTGCGTTTCGGCGTGGGCGGCTGCACCATTTCCTACTGCGACGCGCTGGGTTACAACCCCAACGAGCGGCTGGTAGCCTTCGACGTGGCGCTGCGCCGTAATGACGATGCATGGCGTTTGACGCTGCCGGATCATCTGGCGGCGCAGGTGCAGGTTGATTCGTGCTGCGGGCACTTCTTCTGCTTCGTCAATCATCAGGATTACGTACTGAAACCCGGCTACGACGCGAAAGTGTTTAAGGAAGAGGTGAAACGGTATCTGGAACAGCGCGGCGCGAAATATCCCGCCGAGCACAATGTCGGGCACCTTTATCAGGCGTCGTGTGAGCATGTCGCGCACTGGAAACAGCTTGATCCCACCAACAGCTGTAATCCGGGGATTGGTAAAACCAGTAAGAAGAAGTTTTGGCGGGAGATGTAGCATCGGCAACCAGGTCGCCCTAAATGGCGGTCCTACGTGATTTATGGCGAATTAATTCGCGTACGCTTCGGTTGAAATCGTATTTGTGAGCGAAAGTGACTTCACACAATCAATGTCCGGATTGATTTCATAGCCCAAAAGCTATAACTTATCCCATAGCAAATAAGCTATGGGATGGCATTATGTGGGAAATATTAACAACGGATGTTTTTGATCAGTGGTTTGTGGCGCAAAGTGAAGCACTACGTGAAGACGTGTTAGCGGCGATGACGATTTTAGAAGAGATGGGACCACAACTTGGCCGCCCCTATGTCGATACATTAAAGGGTGGCGAATTCCCTAATCTGAAAGAGCTGCGCGTTCAGCACGCCGGTAAGCCCATCAGAGCCTTTTTCGCTTTTGATCCGGTGCGACGCGCTATCGTGTTATGCGCTGGAAATAAGACCGGTTTTAACCAAAAACAATTTTACCGAACGATGATTCGCCTCGCTGAAGTAGAATACTGCAAGCATTTGGCGCGGATGGAGGGATAAGATGGCTACTCTGAAAGAATTAATGCAAAAACAATCACCTGAAAGCCAGCAGCGCATCGCTGTGAAAGTCGAAATATTGCGCCAGGAGATTGCTTTAAGCCAGTTACGCGAAGAGCTCAACCTTTCGCAAACCGAACTGGCACGCACTATCGGCGTCTCGCAGCCCACGCTGGCAAAGATGGAAAATCCAGGCAACGATCCGCGCCTGTCCACATTGAAACGTTACGTCGCGGCATTGGGTGGCGAACTTCGTATCGACGTGACACTGCCCAACGGCAAAACCATCGCCTTTCAGCTTTGATTGACCAAAATCAACCAGCGATGCCGTTCGCGCAGCAGAAGCTGATGCAGTTGCTCGAGTTGCTGCAGCGTCAGTGCCTGAATAGCCGCGCGATTGAGAGTGGCCAGGCCGTGCTGCTGGCGCAGGGTTTCGAGTGCGGCCTCGCCATTATCTTTGCTTGCGCACTGCGTCATTAAGCTTGCCTGCCATGCCGCCAGCTTTTGCGGCGAGATTGCCGCGATCTCGGCTACCATCTCACGCATAAAGCGTTTGCAGTGACCCAGCAGCGCGCGCCAGGAGATATCCGGTGATTGCAGCGCCAGCATCAAGCCATCCACATCCGCCACCCGCTGATAGCGCGCCGACACCACATAGCCAATTTGCTGATCCACGCGCAAGCGCTGGAAAAAGCGCGTTTCCAGCATCAGCGCCAGCACGCGTAAAGCGGCCAAGCTGGCATCGTCGGCCTGCGGTAACGGCATAAACAGCAGCAGCGCCTGATCGCGCCCGTCGCAGGCGATGGGCACGATGCCGTGTTGCAGTCGTACCGGCGGCGTGTCGCGCGCCAGATCCGGCGTAAAATCGCTGAGCAGATGCGCCACGCGCTGGCTTAATGCGGTATTGATGCCGCACCATGCCGCCAGCCATTGTGGCGCGGGTAATGGCTTGATCAAGCGAGTGGGCAACGCGGCGAGCAATTGACGAATCACAATCGAAGGGGTATTCGCTGCGGGCTGCGCCAGCACCGGCGTGTTCAGCGCCTGTATTGCCTGATGCACGCTAAACAACGCGCGATCGGCGGATGCGGGCAGATTGAGCAGCAGCTGCCAGTTGGCATGCGTCTGTTGCCAGCTGCCGTTGCCACCCGCGTGGCGCAATTCCGCCAGCAACGGGCGTAACTGGCGCTGCCGCGCCTGCGCGTCTTCGTCACGCAAGGTCTGATAAAACGCCGGACGCAGCAGCAGCGTTTCAACCTCTTTTACCGGTGCAATCAGCGGCAACGGCTGCGCCACGGGCGGGAGACGAGGGAGCGGAACAGCGGCTGAAGCGGGATAGAAGTGAAACGCTGCGGGTTTGGTCGCAGCCAGTAACGGCGGCAGCCACTCAGCCAGTTGCAGGGTGAAGCCCTGCGTGTGATGCGGCGCGCCGTCAATCTGTTGCTGCGTGAGCAGACGCGTGCGCGGACAATCTGGCAACGCTGCGGCAAAATCCGTGAAGTTGTCTGGCAGCGCGCAACCCGGCGCGAAGCCCAACGCCCGGCCGCGCAACTGTTCCAGCGGCGACAAGGTCGCGAAATCTTCCTGCGCGAGCTGTGCGTAGTGCTGCAGCTGAATCGCATTACATTCAGCTAACGCAGCCAGATGCTGCCAAACGCGTTGCTCAATCTGTTGCGCCTGCGCCAGGGAAATGCGCCTGGCGCTAAAGCGCAGCGCCAGTAACGCTTGCTGCTCATCTTGCCATAACCAATGCGCGTCAAAGGTTTCGCATAACGCCTCAACGCGCAACTGCGCCAGCAAGCTGCCGGGCGCTTCGTCCTGCCAGAATGCTGTTAATAAGGTGACATTGTCACGCACAGTCTGCTCATCGCCCGCGACCAACATCGTCAGCCAGAAATTTTCTTCACCGCCTGATAGCAGTAAACGATCGCCTTGCAACAGCGTAGCTTCAACAGCCGCAGCGCGTTCACCACCCGCCAACAAACTGCCGCCGAAGCGTGCCGCCAGCTGTTCGAGCTCATCCAGTGATTGCGGGCCTTGCAGCCAAAGTTCCATGTTTTCAGCGCAATACAAGCGGCTATGGAAATCGCGTAGTGCGAACTGCAACGCCGTGACATTGTCACCAAAAGCCTGCCGACTGCCGACTCGGAAGCGCTGGAAACGTTCCGGCAACTTATCCAGCACGGCAGCTTCACTCAGCGTGTCGGCATGGTTTTGCAGCAGTTGATACTCAGCCTCAATCACCGCCGCTTCCTGCTGAATGGCCTGCGCCGTCAGCAACGGTGACGCCAACATATCGCACAGCCGCTGCACGCCCGCTGAGAGCTCTGCAGCTGGGAGCTGAAAGAAATAGGCGCTGCGGCTCAACTGCGTGGTGGCGTTCACCTGGCCGCCCTGCTGCTGCAGCCACGGCATCAGGCGATCGTCGCCGTGAAAAGCTTCGCTACCGCAAAACAGCAGATGTTCCAGCAGATGTGCCAAACCCGGCCAGCGATCCGCTTCATCCAGACTGCCGGCCTGCACGCGCATCAGCGCCGCTGCCTCATGCGCGTCGGGCTGATGATAAAGATGGCAGCGCAGGCCGTTGGTGAGCGTGAGCTGGCGCGCGTGCATCAGGTAACGCGCTGCTTAAAGATCAGTTCGGAGTTGCTGCGATTGCGGAACTGCAGCTGCTGGATTTTGATGTCGCTGCAGTTGGCTTCACGTCGTGCTTCGAGGATCTTGCCGTGATGCGGCGATTTGCTGCACACCGGATCGGTGTTATCGGCATCGCCGGTCAGCATAAAGGCCTGACAGCGACAGCCGCCAAAGTCTTTCTCTTTTTCATCGCAGGAGCGACAGGGTTCCGGCATCCAGTCAAAGCCGCGATAGCGGTTAAAACCAAACGAGTTGTACCAGATATCGTCCAGCGTGCGCTCCAGCACCGACGGGAACGCAACCGGCAGCTGACGCGCGCTGTGGCACGGCAACGCGGTGCCGTCAGGCGTGACGCTGAGGAAGATCGATCCCCATCCGCCCATGCAGGGTTTCGGCCGCTCTTCGTAGTAATCCGGCGTCACGAACAGCAGATTGGTGAGATTGCCGCTGGCGCCCATGCGCTGACGATAATCGGCCACCACCGCTTCGGCGTTGGCGATCTGCTCGCGCGTCGGCAGTAATCCTTCACGATTGAGCTGCGCCCAGCCATAGAATTGGCAAGTCGCCAGCTCGACATCGTCGGCTTCCAGTTCGATACAGAGATCGATGATTTTGTCGATCTGGTCGATGTTATGGCGATGCAGCACGAAATTCAGCACCATCGGATAGCCGTGCGCTTTCACCGCTTTCGCCATCTCCAGCTTCTGCTGGAAGGCCTTTTTTGACCCGGCCAGCGCCGCGTTCAGCGTTTCATCGCTGGCCTGGAAACTGATCTGGATATGATCGAGTCCGGCGTCGGCAAAGGCGTCGAGTTTTTTCGCCGTCAGGCCGATGCCGGAGGTGATCAGGTTGGTGTAGAAACCGAGATCGCGCGCGGCGCGAATCAGTTCCGGCAGGTCCTTACGGGTTAGCGGTTCGCCGCCGGAAAAACCGAGCTGCACGCTGCCCATGGCGCGCGCCTGACGAAACACCTCAATCCACTGTTCGGTGGTCAGCTCTTTCTCCTGCTGGGAAAAATCCAGCGGATTGGAGCAATACGGACACTGCAGCGGGCAGCGATAGGTCAGTTCTGCCAGCAGCCACAGCGGTGGCGTCACGCTTTTACTCGGGTTCACGACACTGTATCCATTTTTGTTCGATGGCGGATTGCAGGAACTCTTTGACGTCGTCGCCGACACCGCCCGCGTCCGGAAAACGCGCATCCAGCGTGGCAACGATCGCCGCCACATCCTGTTTGCCATCCACCAGTTCGAGGATCGCCACGGCGGTCTCGTTCAATTTGGCCATGCCTTCCGGATAGAGCACCACATGGCTATCCTGCGCCGCTTCCCACTGCATGCGGTAGCCGCGACGGAAAGCCGGAATCACATTATCTTTCATGTTGTTATACCAGTCTTGTGCTGTGCCAGGACACCTGATCGGTGACCGTATGATAAGGCGGACGTTGCAGCGCATACGCCATGGTCATGGCATCGAGCATGGTCCAGAGAATATCGAGTTTAAACTGCAGGATCTCCAGCATGCGGTTCTGCTGTTCGGCGCGGGTAAACACCTCAAGCGCCAGCGCCAGCCCATGCTCCACATCGCGGTTCGCCTGGCTCAAACGGCTGCGGAAGTAGAAATAGCCTTCCTCTTTGATCCACGGATAGTGCTGCGGCCAGCTGTCGAGACGCGACTGATGAATCTGCGGCGCAAACAGCTCGGTGAGCGAGCTACAGGCCGCTTCCTGCCAGTTAGCACGGCGCGCGAAGTTCACGTAGGCGTCCACCGCAAAACGCACGCCCGGCAGCACCAGCTTCTCGGACAGCAACACGTCACGATCCAGCCCCACCGCCTCACCCAACTGCAGCCAGGCTTCAATCCCGCCTTCGTGACCGTTGCTGCCGTCGTGATCGAGGATGCGCTGCACCCATTTACGCCGCGTCGCCGCATCCGGGCAATTCGCCATGATCGCCGCATCTTTCAGCGGAATATTGGTTTGATAGTAGAAGCGGTTCGCCACCCAACCCTGAATCTGCTCGCGCGTAGCATTGCCGTTGTGCATGGCAATGTGATACGGGTGATGAATGTGGTAGAACGCGCCTTTATCGCGCAGCGCCTGCTCAAACGCGGCGGGCGATAATGCTTCAGTGATGATCACGATGCAAACTCCTGCAGATGAATCGCCATGCCATCCCAACTCACTTCAATGCCCTGCTGCGTCAAATAGGCGCGCTGCGGCGATTGCTCATTAAGGATCGGATTGGTGTTGTTAATGTGAATCAAAATCTTGCGTTTGGCCGGCAGCGCAGCCAGCAACGCCATTAAACCTTGTTCTTCGGCCAGCGCTAAGTGGCCCATCGCTTTGCCAGTATTTTTGCCAACGCCGGTGGCAAGCAGCTCGTCGTCCTGCCACACCGTGCCATCAATCAACAGGCAATCGGCTTTTTGCAGCCACGGCATGATCACCGCATCCGGCTCGCCGAGTCCCGGCGCGTAGAGCAGCGTTTGGCCATTGGCGGTGTTTTCAATGAACAGCGCCACGTTGTGGCCCGGCAGCGGGCGATCACGATACGGCGAATACGGCGGCGCGTTGCTGAGAATCGGAATCGCGGTGAACTGCAAACTGTGGCAGACATCGACGCGGAACGGCTCCAGCGGCGTTAACGCATGATGCTGCAAGCCGCCATTCCAGTGCTGCAACATGGTGAAAATTGGGAAACCGCTGGTGAGATCGCCATGCACTTCCGGCGTGCACCACACCTGATGCGGACAGCCTTCGCGCAGGCTCAACAAGCCAGTGGTGTGATCGATTTGGCTGTCGGTGAGAATGATGCTGCCAATCGCCGTGCCGCGCAGCACACCCTTTTTGATCAGTTCTGGCGTGTGGGCAATTTGCTGGCTGATGTCCGGCGAGGCGTTGCACAGCACCCAATCTTCACCGTTGTCGCTGACAATGATTGAAGATTGGGTGCGCGCCTGCGCCTGAATGCTGCCGTTACGCAGGCCGCTGCAATTGGCGCAGTTACAGTTCCACTGCGGGAAGCCGCCGCCCGCCGCTGAACCGAGGACTTTAATAAACATGAACGTTGACCAAAGAGAGAAAACAAAATGCCCGCACGAACGGCGGGCAGAAGTCTTAGCGGTTGGAGATGTACAGAGTCACTTCCAGGCCCAGACGCAGGTCAATAAACGCAGGTTTTTTCCACATAATGGTCTTCCTCATAAAACAAAAACGCAGAGAGATCTCTGCTGAAGAGGATTGCGGCTGTGACTTAGATCACATCGCAATCCGTACGCGCGCAGATGTTGCGCCAATGTAGCGAGCAGATCAACCCTGATTCGGTAAGGGAATGGTGCTAATCCTGCCAAATTTGTTGCAACACGCGCTGCCAGTTGCCCCATGCGAGCTGCTCAAGTGCTGTTTGATCGTAGTCGAACGAACGCAACAACGCATAAAGATGCGGTAATCCGCTCACGTCTTTCAGCGCCTCAGGCACGCTGATGCCATCAAAATCGGAGCCCAGCGCCACATGATCGCGGCCCATTATCGCGATCAGGTGCTCAACATGTTTAACAATTTCGATCAATGCGGTATCGCTGTCGCGTTTTCCGTCGCTGCGCAGAAAAGCGTTGCCAAAATTCACGCCCACCACGCCGCCGCTGTCGCGGATGGCGCGCAGCTGATCGTCGGTGAGATTACGCGGCTGCGCGCAGAGCGCGTGCGCATTGGAGTGCGTCGCCACCAGCGGCGCGGTTGACAGGCGCGCGGTGTCCCAGAAGGCTTTCTCGTTCATGTGCGACATATCGATCAGCATGCGATGGCGATTGGCAGCGGCGATCAGCTGCTCACCTTGTTCGGTCAAACCTGGCCCGCTGTCCGGTGAGTTGGGGAATGATCCGCTGACACCTTCGCCAAAGCGATTGGGCAGATTCCAGAACGGCCCGATGCTGCGCACGCCCGCCTGGTAAAAAGCATCAAGCGCTTCACCCTCGCCATCAAACCCGTCTGCGCCCTCAATATGCGCCACCAGCGCCAGCACGCCGTCAGCGCGACAGGCGGCAATATCAGCGGTGTTTAGGCATAACCGCACCCGCCCATCAGATTGCGCCGCCAGCGTTTTCAGGATGTCGAGTTGCTGCCAGAGAATCGACAGTGGATCGAGATTTTCCTCCGCTCGCTGCGGCGCGACCTCTTTGACATAGCGCGCTGGCGGCACGAACATCGCGAACAGCCCACCGGCAAAACCGCCCTGCTGCATGCGTGGAAAATCCAGATGGCCCTTTTCGATGCCGTGAAAAAAGGCCTGCGCCGGATCATCGCGATGATGCAGCCACAGATTGAGAAGCAGGTCGTTATGACCGTCGAAGGTTTTTAGCAACATGAGGGGTTCTTTGACGAAACAACATGGCGCCATGCTACGCGCGCGCTGCTGTTTCGCCAAATGCGGGCGCACAAAGGGTTAGTTCTGCGCAACCTTTAAGCCGTGATAAAAAGTCGGTTTCACATCAAGAGGCTGCTGGATCAACCCGTATTTCTGGTAGAAATCGGCGGTCTCCTGCTGCTGGGCGATGGTGGCATCATCAATGCTCTGCCAGTGCGATTTGCGGCGTGAGAAGGATTTCGCCGCCGCCTCTTTCGGGAAACCGATGATTTTTGCCAGCGTGGTGGAGTACTCATCGACATGGCTGTTGGCCCAGCGATCGGCGGCGGCTAAGCGATTGACGTAATCCTGCAGCGCCGCGCGTTTGGCTTCATCGTTTAGCGCGGCGTCGGTGGCGGCGAGGAAGCTGTTGCCACTGGACAGGCCAACGCCGTTCACCAGCACGCGTCCGGTGTGGGTCACTTCCGCCAGCGCGGTATAAGGATCCCACGTTGACCAGGCATCCACCGAGCCATTTGCCAGCGCGATGCGCGCATCCGCCGGCGTTAAGAAGCGCCAGTTAACCTCTTTATCGCTGACGCCCGCTTGCTCCAGCGCTTTGAGCGCCTCAAAGTGACCAATCGATCCGCGTCCGGTAGCGATGTTTTTGCCCTTTAGCTCAGCAACGGTTTTGATGGGTGAATCCGGGCTGACCAGCACCGCCAACCCTTCGGGCACCGATTTGCTCACCGCCACCGCTTTCACCTGCGAACCGGCCGCCAGCGAGAACAGCAGCGGCGCATCGCCAATAATACCGGCATCCACCGCACCGGCATTTAGCGCTTCCGCCAGCGGAGCCGCCGCCGGGAACTCGGCCCATTCGATTTTATAATTGAGGTTGTTCAACTGCTGCGCCGCTTCCATTTCGGCGTGCATATTTCCCTTTTGATCGGCAATGCGCAGCGTCACGGTTTCTGCCGTCGCCGCACCGCTGGCTGTCACGATTAATAGTGCCAAAGCTGCTCTTTTCATTGTGTTTTATCCCATCGCGCAAAACCCCAGCCTAACCCGCGCGCGCCAAATGACCGATGCCGATTTCGCATGAGATATGCCGCGTGGCGCATAAAGACTGTGCATGCAATCACCGCAATTATCGTAGCCGCGCAATTTATTGCGCAATGTCGGGAGAAGCGCGGTGTCGCCTGAAAAATGCGCGATTAATCGCGCCGCTACAGAATGTGCGCGCAAGAGTCTGAACCCGGTTGTCACTTTTGCGCGAGTGGTTGTCAGCAATGCGCGAGCCGCGCCGCGCGATGCCAGGCGAGACTGAACGCCACATTACAAGGAGATCGTTATGCTCACGCAACCCGCTACAAAATACCGCCCGTTTCCGGTTATCGACTTACCCGATCGTCAGTGGCCCTCGCGCCAACTGACGCAGGCACCGCGCTGGCTCTCTACCGACTTACGCGACGGCAATCAGGCGCTGGCGACACCGATGGACAGCGCGCGCAAGCTGGAGTTCTGGCAACTGCTGCTGCGCTGTGGCTTTAAGGAGATTGAGGTGGCGTTTCCGGCGGCATCGCAGACCGATTTTGATTTTGTCCGTTTGCTGATTGAGCAGAAGCACATTCCAGACGATGTGGCGATTCAGGTGTTGACCCAGGCGCGCAGCGATCTGATTGATCGCACTTTCGACGCGCTGCGTGGCGCGCCGAACGCCATTATTCATCTCTACAACGCCACCGCGCCGCTGTTCCGCGAGCGCGTATTCCGCCAGAGCAAAGCCGAAATTATCGAACTGGCCTGCGCCGGTGCGCGTCAAATTCGCGCCCGTTGCGAAGCGCAAAAGGATACCGCGTGGACCTTCGAGTATTCGCCAGAAACCTTCTGCTTTACCGAACCGGAGTTTGCGCTGGAGATTTGCGAAGCGGTGGCGGCGATTTGGCAGCCGGGCCCGGCGCGTCCGATGATCATCAACCTGCCCGCGACCGTCGAAGTGAACACGCCGAACGTCTATGCCGATCAGATTGAGGTTTTCTGTCGCCACTTCAGCCAGCGATCGCAGGTTGCGATCAGCGTGCATCCGCATAACGATCGCGGTACCGGCATCGCCTGCGCCGAGCTGGCGCTGCTGGCGGGTGCCGATCGCGTGGAAGGCTGTTTGTTTGGCAACGGCGAGCGCACCGGCAATGTCGATATCGTCACGCTGGCGCTCAATCTCTACACTCAGGGCATCGCGCCGCAGCTCGATTTCAGCGATATCCAACAGGTGCTGGAAGTGGTGACGCGCTGCAACCAGCTGCCAGTGCATCCGCGCCATCCGTATGCCGGTGAACTGGTGTTTACCGCCTTCTCCGGTTCGCATCAGGATGCGATACGCAAAGGCTTTGCCGCCCGCGCTGAGCGTGAAGAAGCAATCTGGCAGATGCCGTATCTGCCGCTCGATCCGCTGGATATCGGCTGCAGCTACGAAGCGGTGATCCGCGTTAACAGTCAATCGGGTAAAGGCGGCGCCGCCTGGCTGCTGGAGCAGAATCACGGTCTGCAGCTGCCGCGCGGCTTGCAGCAGGATTTCAGCCGTCTGGTGCAACAGCAAACCGACCAGCACGGTCAGGAGATGACCCATCACGCGCTGTGGCAGCTGTTTTGTCAGCATTACGGCTTAACACAGCCCGCGCGTTGTTTGCTGGAAGCGGAAAGTCACAGCGACGATAAAGGCGAAACGCGCCTTAGGGCGCGGCTGCAACAGGGCGCGCAGCAGTTGATGCTGGAAGGTAAAGGCAACGGCTTGCTCTCAGCCGCCGTTGCCGCGCTGCGTCAGCGCTATGACGTAATCATCACCATTGAGGATTATCACGAACACACGCTGGGCAAACGCAGCGACAGTCGTTCGGTGACCTACATCAGCTGCATTAATGCACGCGGTGAACGCGCGTGGGGGGTAGGCATTGATAATGATGTGGCGCGCGCTTCACTGCAGGCGCTGCTCAACGCAGCGCACGCTTTTCTGCCGCAGGAAAGTAGTTCGCTGGCGTGACGCCGAGCACGCGGCGAAACATCGCGCTGAAGGCGCTCGGGCTGTCATAACCGAGATCGAGCGCCACCGTCAGCACGCTATCGCCCTGCGCTAAGCGGGTTAACGCCACGCTCAGTCGCGCGCGGCGCACCCAGTCGCTGAATTGTAACCCGGTTTCGCGACTGAAATGGCGCGCCAGCGTGCGTTCGGCCACGCAGAGTTGCGTAGCCGCGCGGGCCAGCGTCCAGTTTTCCCCGGGCGCTTGCTGGATCTGCTGGCACAAACTCAGCAGCCGCTCGCTCTCCGGCAGCGGCAGACCAAACGGCAGCACATCCATCACGCGGATCTCATCGAGGATCAGCTCGTAAATCCGCTCGGCGCGGCTGCCGGGAACGTACTGCTCCGGCAGCGCCAGCGCGCTAACAATCAACTCACGCAGCAGCGGCGAAATCTGCACCACCTGACAACTGGCGGGCAGATCGGCGCGCGCCAGCGGATCCACAAACAGCGTGCGCGCGGCCACCGCGCCAACTATGTGCAGCGCGTGACGCGTCCCCGCCGGCAGCCAGACGCCGCGACTCGGCGGCACAATCCAGCTGCCGTGCTGCGTTTCCACTTTCACCACGCCGCTCAGCGTGTGGATCAGCTGGGCGCAAGCGTGGTGATGCCACGGCTCCGCGTCGCCATGCGCATAATCGTGCGCATAGGGCACCAGCGGACGATAGGCGAAGTCGAAGTTGAGCCGCGCACTCATGTTAGCGTTTCAGATATTGATAAACCGCCGCCAGATCCTGCTCGCCGTAACCGGCATCTACCGCTTGCTGCCAGACATCGACGATGTTTTCCAGCGCCGGCAGTTTGCTATCGCCCGCCGCATCCAGCGCCAGTTTGGCGTCTTTCAGCGCCCACACCAGATGCATTTGCGGGGTGAAATCGCCGCTGGCAATCATGCCGAGTTTCATTTTGGCGTACGGTGCCGCCAGCGGACCGCCATCCAGCACTTTCCACAGATCGTCAGTGCTGAAACCAAACTCTTCCGCCAGACGCGTACTTTCAGCCAGGCTCTGCATAAGACCAATCAGCCAGCTATTCACCACCAGCTTCATGCGCGAACTGGCGCCCGCCTCGCCCAGCCATTGCGTGCCTTTACCGATCGCGGCGAACACCTGCTCGGCGGCCTGCGCGTTGCTCTGATCGCCGCTGGCCATCACCAGGATTTGCGCATTCTCTGCTGGCGCTTTGGTGCCAGAAACCGGTGCATCGATAAACACCACGTCCGGACGCGTGCTTTTGAATTCCGCGATCAGTTGATCGGTGGCGGCCACGCCGATGGTGCCCATCTGGCAAATTGTCGCGCCCTGCTTGAGCGCGGAGCTGGCGTCGTTCAGCGCCTGACGCGTGGTATCACCGTCGGCCAGCATGGCGATCACCACATCCGCGCCACTCACCGCTTGTGCAGCGCTGTCGGCCAGCGTGATACCTGCATCCAGCAGATCTTCGCCTTTGGCACGCGTGCGGTTCCAGCCACGCACCGTGAAGCCTTTTTTCAACAGGTTAGCGGCAAACGCATGCCCCATCGCGCCCAATCCCAGTACCGCGACCACAGGTTGTTGACTCATCATTCCCTCTCTTTTGTGCCTTAAGACAAAACCGCCAGACTGACAGAATTTCCCTGTCGCAGCCAGGCCAGAGATGCGATGAAAAAACATTTTCAACACCGCAATGATGAATAATCCGTCATACTATTTACGCTTTTCAAACAAATGATAAAACGATTAACATACGCGCCATTAATGTTCCATTCGGTACATTCCACGCCCTTTTTACGGTCTTTCATAATGAAAATAACTTTACTGCGACAGGCTTCGCTGCTGATGCTGCCTGCGATGTTACCGGTCTCGGCGCTGGCGGCAAACGCGGCCAGCAACACCATGGTGGTGAGCGCGGCGCCGTCCGCTTCGGGCCTTTCTGAACTGGATACGCCAGCGGCAGTTAGTGTGGTGTCCGGCGACGATATGCGCCATGCCGCACCGCGCGTCAATTTGTCAGAAAACCTCAGCAGCGTGCCGGGTTTACAGATACAAAATCGCCAAAATTATGCCCAGGACCTGCAGATTTCGGTGCGCGGTTTTGGTTCGCGTTCCACCTTTGGCCTGCGCGGCATTCGTATGTACGTCGACGGGATCCCCGCCACCATGCCCGACGGCCAGGGACAAACTTCCAACATCGATATCGGCTCCATCGATCACATCGATGTGCTGCGCGGCCCCTTCTCGGCGCTGTACGGCAACTCGTCGGGCGGTGTGATTAACGTTGAAACCAAAACCGGACAGCAACCCACCACGCTGGAAGCCAGCAGCTGGTACGGCAGTTACGGCAGCTGGCGCAACAGCGTTAAAGCCAGCGGCGCAACCGGCGACGGTACGCAAGCCGGCGACGTCAACTACACGGTTTCCGCCTCGCGCTTTACCACGCACGGCTTCCGCGATCACAGCTCGGCGCAGAAAAACCTCGGCAACGCCAAACTCGGCGTGCGCATCGATGATGTCAGCACCCTGACGCTGCTGTTCAACAGCGTGCACGTTGAAGCGCAGGACCCGGGCGGTTTGACCGCTGAGCAGTGGAAAAATAATCCACGCCAGGTCGCCAGCAACGTGAGCTTGTACGACGCTCGTAAAACCGTCGATCAGACGCAAGCAGGCCTGCACTATCAGCGCCAGATGAGTGAGAACGATGACCTGAGCGTGATGATGTACGCGGGTGAACGTGAAACTACGCAGTATCAATCCATTCCTAAAGCCACCCAGCTGCGCGCAGGTTATCCCGGCGGCGTGATTGCTTTGTCGCGTCATTATCAGGGCATTGATACCCGCTGGACGCACCGCGACGCGCTGTTCACCTTTCCGGTAACCTTCACCGGCGGGCTCGACTATGAAACCATGACTGAGAAGCGTAAAGGTTATCAAAACTTTAACGGCGACGAGTTGGGCGTACAGGGCGAGATGCGTCGTAATGAACGCAACCTGATGTGGAACCTCGATCCTTATCTGCAAACCGCGTGGCAGCTAACCGATAAACTGTCACTGGATGCCGGCGTGCGTTTCAGCACGGTGAATTTCGACTCCAATGACTATTACGTCACCGACAGCGATCCCGATGACAGCGGCAATCGTCGCTATCACCGCTGGTTGCCTGCCGCTGCGCTGAATTACGCCATTGATAACAGCTGGAACGCCTACGTTTCTGCTGGTCGCGGCTTCGAAACGCCGACACTGAATGAGTTGTCCTATCGCGCCGCCGATCAGGCCGGGCTGAATCTCAACCTGCAACCTGCCACCAGCGAAACGGTTGAACTGGGCAGTAAAAAACGCATCGGCAACGGACTGTTAACGGCGGCGATTTTCCAGACTGACACCAAAAACGAGATCGTTTCTGACAGCAGCTTTGAAGGCCG
Source organism: Pantoea sp. y20 (assembly GCF_054903455.1). Classification (NCBI taxonomy): domain Bacteria; kingdom Pseudomonadati; phylum Pseudomonadota; class Gammaproteobacteria; order Enterobacterales; family Erwiniaceae; genus Pantoea; species Pantoea sp. y20. The sequence continues at coordinate 1,964,763 of NZ_CM142816.1, read as the reverse complement.
CACCAGCTACAAAAACGCCGGTGAAACCCGCCGTCGTGGATTGGAGCTGGGCCTCGACCAGCAATTCGGCGAGAGCTGGCGCTTCAAAGCCGCATGGACCTTGCTGGATGCCCGCTACCGCTCTAACGCCTGCGGCACCGAAAGCTGCGACGGCAACCGCATTCCCGGCATTGCCCGTAACATGGCTTACGCCGGACTGGCTTACGCGCCCGATCAAGGCTGGTATGCCGGAACCGATGTGCGCTACCTGAGCGATATCGCGGCGGATGATGAGAATGACGTGAAAGCGCCGTCTTATACCGTGGTCGGCGTGAACAGCGGTTATAAGTGGCTGGTGCAGAACTGGACGTTGGATCTATTTGGCCGCGTCGATAACCTGTTTGACCGCAACTACATCGGTTCAGTTATCGTGAATGAAAGCAACGGTCGCTATTACGAACCGGCGCCGGGTCGCAATTACAGCGTGGGCCTGACGGTGAGTTATGCGTTTCAGTAAATAAACGCGTTGGATAGATGATATTAAAGCCCTGCAAGCCGCTTGCGGGGCTTTTTATTGGTTGAATATTGTCCAGCACGGCATATTGCTTTATAGTTATGTAGCAACATCTCTACATATCATGGAGGTCGTGATGACAGTGACGAGAATCAGCAGTCGAGCTTTTAATCAGGAGGTATCCCGGGCCAAGAAAGCCGCCGAGGAAGGCCCGGTTTATATTACTGACCGTGGCAATCCTGCACATGTTTTACTGACATTTGAAGCGTATAAAAAACTCACGGGTTCAAACCGAAGCATCGTAGATTCACTCGCCATGCCGGACGGCGTAGATATCGATTTTGAGCCAGAACGTGCGACCATAATCAACAGGGATGTGGAGTTCTAATGCGCTATTTGCTGGATACCAATGTTATTTCAGAATTACGTAAGGCAGGGACGCCTAAAGCCAATCCTCAGGTGATTGCCTGGGCTAAAAGCATTGATGCTGAAGAGATGTTTATTTCAGCATTAACGCTGATGGAAATTGAAAAAGGTATCCTTAAGTTCGCCCGTAAAGACCCTCAGCAAGCCCATCATTTACAGCGCTGGTATCAAGAGCAGGTTCTGACAGAATTTGCCTGGCGTACACTCTCTATTGATAGCGGCGTGGCCCGCCTTTGCGCTCAGCTGCATATTCCTGATGAACGCCCACATACCGATGCGCTGATCGCGGCGACAGCGATTCATCACGAGCTGATTCTGGTCACGCGTAACGTACGGGATTTTGATACCACTGGCGTGATGTTGCTGAATCCATGGCAGGAACGGTAGGCTCGCCATTCATGGCGTCCTGCAAGCCAGGTGCGCATGAATGCGCACCCTACGATGATCCTTACTTCAACAACGCCAGCACATCATCGGTGGTGCCGGTTTCGCCCAGGCGCGGGAAGATACGCTCGACGCTGTTTTTATGCGTTTCGGCATTCAGGCAAGTCATGGCGTCGGTTGCCAACGTGACGTTGTAACCCAGCTCATACGCCTGACGCGCCGTGGATTCCACGCCGATGCTGGTGGCGATGCCGCAAACTACAACTTGTGTGATGCCGCGCTGCTGCAGCTGCTCGTGCAGATCCGTGTTGTGGAATGCGCCCCAGGTTTTTTTGGTAACGATGATGTCGCCGCGCTGCTGCGCCAGGTCCGGCACCAACGTCGCCCAATCGGCGGGCAAATCGCCAGCGTGTTTCGGCTGCTCATTACGGCCAGGCGCGCCGCCCGCAACGTTGACCAGCACCACCGGGCGCTTTTGCCCGCGGAATGCATCGGCCAGACGCGCTGAGCGCTCAATCACTTCATGCGCCTCTAACGGTGCGACCGGCAGCGCAACAATGCCGTTTTGCAGGTCAATCACAATCAGCGCGGTGTTGTCGTCAAGGGTAGTTAAAGCCATGTTGAGTCCTCTCAGGATTATTGGTCGGCAAGTCGTTGCAGTAAGGGAAGCGCGGCCAGCAGCGTGTGCTGTTCCTGCGGGTTCAGTTGCGTTGCGATGCTGTTGAGCAGCCAGTCATCGCGTTGTGCGCGGTTGGCAGCAATCAGTTTCAGGCAGGCATCGGTGGGTTGATAGCGGGTTTTGCGGCCATCCAGCGGATCGGCTGCACCCTGCACCATACCCAGCGTCTGCAGGCTCGCCACGGTGGCGCCCATCGACTGCGTGCGCACCCCTTCCAGCGTAGCCAATTCTGTTACCGTCATCGCGCCATCGCGCACCAGATAGCCGAGTACCGACACCTGCGGCCAGGTAAGATCGCCCGGCGGCGCCGATTCACGCAGGCGACGCGCCAGTTTGCCATTGATGCTGCGCAGTAACGCCGCCGCGCTGTTGAGGTCGCTCATGGCACCTTCTCCTTACTGATGAGCCGCGAGTATATAAATACGAAGGCAAACTGTGTAGTTTACCTTCGTATCAATTTGTAATTGTGCCGGATTGTTAGGTGGTCGCCATGCATGGCGATCCTAGGCGCGCTGCAGATAATGAATCAAACTGTGGAAACGCAGCGGCGTGCTGAGGGGATTGCGGTAGCTGTGCGGCGTGTCGGCGGCGAACTGGCTAGCCTGGCCCGAAAGCAAGCGGCGCCATGTGCCTTCCACGCCCAGCAACAATTCGCCTTCCAGCACCACAACCTGCTCAATCACCCCGCTTTCATGCGCTGATGAATCACTCTGCGCGCCACCCGCCAGTGTCACTTCCAGCAGATCAAAATGCAGTCTGGCATCGTACGGCAGCAGCGGCTTAACCTGCATCTGCGCGTTGGGCTCGCTGAAGGTCGCCACGCTGCCCGGCGGTTGATCGCTGCCCTGCACAAAGAAGGAAAACGGCACGTTAAAGCCGGTGGCAATTTTCCACAGCGTCGCCACCGTGGGGCTCGATTCGCCGCGCTCGATCTGGCCGAGCATCGCTTTGCTCACGCCGGTGCGATCCGCTGCCAGCGTCAGGCTCCAGCCGTTGGCCTGACGCAGCTGTTTCAGCGCCAGACTCAAATGTTGATGCAAATTTTCCATGTGTTCTCCCGAAAAGCTCGCGCGCAGTGTAGCACTTGTGCGCTATAACGCTCCATGCCACAATGTGCGTTATAACGCACAATCGGATGTGACCTGATGACCACCGCCACCACACGCAGTGCCTTCTCTTTTCCGATGCTGATTCCGGGTTTTATCGCCGTACTGGTGGGCTACAGCAGCACGGCAGCGCTGATCTTCCAGGCGGCGCAGGCGGCGGGCGCTTCGCCGGCGCAGATTGGCGGCTGGCTGTCGATGCTCGGCGTCGGTATGGGGTTGGCCTCGCTCGGCTTATCGCTATGGACACGCATGCCGATCCTCGCGGCCTGGTCGACGCCTGGCGCGGCGCTGCTCGCCACCAGCGTGCAGGGTTTGACGCTGAATGAAGTGGTGGGCGTGTTTGTCGCCACCAACCTGTTAATTGTGTTGTGCGGCGTCACCGGTCTGTTCGCCCGCCTGATGAATCACATTCCGCAATCGCTGGCGGCCGCGATGTTGGCCGGGATTCTGCTGAAATTTGGCATCGGCACCTTTAGCGGTTTGCAGAGCAATTTCGCGCTGTGCGGCAGCATGTGTCTGGTGTGGTTGTTGAGCCGCCGCTGGCTGCCGCGCTACGCCATCATTCTGGCGTTGATCGCGGGCGTGCTGGTGGCGCTCGGCCAGCAATCGATCCACTTTCCGCCGCATGCGCTGGCGATCAGTCGGCCGGAATTCATCATGCCGCAGTTTACTCTGGCGGCGCTGATTGGCGTGGGTTTGCCCTATTTTCTCGTCACCATGGCGTCGCAAAATGCGCCCGGCATCGCCACCTTGCAGGCGCACGGCTATCAGCCGCCGGTATCTGCGCTCACCGGCTGGACCGGATTTATCGCTTTAGTGCTGTCGCCATTTGGCGGGTTTTCGGTGTGTATCGCTGCGATTACCGCTGCTATCTGTATGGGCGACGATGTCGATCCGAATCCGGCGCGCCGCTGGATGGCATCGGCATTGGCGGGCGTGTTCTATCTGCTGACCGGATTTACCGGCGGATTGATCGCCATCATGCTGAGCGCCTTGCCGCCAGTGTTAATTGCCACGCTGGCGGGCCTCGCGCTGCTGGCTACGCTGTCCGGCAGTTTGCAGCGCGCCTTAGCCGAACCGGATCAGCGCGACGGCGCCATCGTGGCGTTTCTGATCACCGCCAGCGGTGTTTCGCTGCTCGGCATCGGCTCCGCCTTTTGGGGTTTGCTCGGCGGCATGCTGACCTATGTGATCCTTTCCCCGCGCAGCCGCGCTTAAAATTTCAGCAATCTTCTCCGCACGCGGGAAAAACGCCCTGTTTTTCCCCCTTTATCAGCCGTTTGATTTCGCTGCATTTGGCTTAAGATCACTATCATCGCCAAAAACACACACTGTTCTGCCTCAGACAACCACCGATAAGGGCCCAACGAGTGGCAAAAACTTTTCTGCGCAGCGGCAATCTGGACACGGTACTGGCACTGGGTGAAAACGGCCAGCCGGTCTGGACGTCCGCGCTGCAAATCCGTGAAACCCTGCGCCTGCGCCGCCAAACCACGCTGGCCAATTGCCTCGCGATCCCGCAGGTCAACGAGCGCGGTGACCGCCTCGATTGGTACGCCCCGTTTACTGGCAAAGTAAAATCCTGGCTGGGTGCCAGCGATCACGAGCGCCGTCAGGCGCTGGAAATGCTGACGCTAAACCAGCAGGATCTGCAGGCGCTGAGCCTGCGCGCGCGCGACGCGGAGAATCCGGCGATGCGCTTGTTTGGTGCGTTGCTGAGCAAAACGTTGCAGTTCCCGGATCAGCAGTACGTTTATCTGGTGGATGGCAAACCGGTGATCACCTTCTGGGGCTTTGTTGATCCGCAGGCGCGTTCGCGTGATGACGCGCTGGCCTGCCTGCGCGATTCGCTGGAAGATGCGCTGCCGCCGCTGCTGCCAGAACCGCCAGCACCTGCTCCGCTGATGGTTGCGCCGGTAATTGCGCCGCTGATCGAGGTGCCGCCTGCCGCTGCTCAACCGGTGATTGAGCCGGAACCTGAAGCCGAAGAACCGGCGGTTGAGGACATTGCTGAGGCCGCGCCTGAACCGCTACCCGAACCTGTCGCGCCGCCACGTCGCGCCTTTGCCGTGCGTCCGCTGATGCTGCTGTTGCCGGTTGCGGCGCTGGTGGCTGCGGGCGTCGCCTACTGGCTGCACAGCGCGCCGCAACCTGCTGCGATTCGCGTTGCGGATGTGCCGGTGCCGGTGAGTAAGCCGCCTGCCGTGATGGTTAAAGCGGAAAAACTCGCCGCCACGCTGCCACAAACCGCCGCCACCGTCGTTGCCGCCGCGCCGGTTGCCACACCTGTCGCGCCGCCTGAGGTGGTGGCTGAACACACCGAACCGGCCAAAGCCGATGATTTGGTGATGACCACCGAAGATGCGCGCGTTGGATCGGTGAAATTTATTAACGGCACCTGGCGCGTCACGTTGCGTCAAACCAATCTGCCGACCGGCAAACCGCCAAGCCTGCGCTATCAAATCCGCAACGGCAAAGGCACCGCCACCATTACCCAGGGCGACAACATCCGCTGTAAAGCCGATGTCACCGCCGCGATGACCAGTGCCGGCAGCATGGAAGTGCGCAGCCGCTATACTGCGACCTGCAGCGATAAATCGCGTTACCGCATGCCGGAACTGGTGTGTAAAGCCGGTGATGGCATCGCCAGCTGTACTGCGCAATACGGCGCAGATCAGGTCTTCCCGTTGACGATTAAGCGTGAGAGTAAGTAAACATGTTGGCTCCCCTCATCGATGACAAACAGAAAATCACGCTGATTGAAGATAGCGGTGTGCAGTTTCTTGATTTTGGTTTGCGTTTACCTGCGTTGCAGGCTCGCCGCCAGTTCGTGCGTCAAACCGCCAACGGCCCGCTGCTGCGTCTCAACGTCGACGGTAACAGCGGCAAGTTCCTGCTCTATCCGGAAGATGGCGGCGCGGCGGAAGTGGTGCGTCCGGAAACGGATATCGCGTTAGCCGATTCTCTGAAGCTGCTGGCCCATCAATGGCTGCCGCTGCCGGTGCTGCGCTGCACCAGCGGACGTCGTTTTATCGGCGGCCCGGACAACTGGGCACGTCTGCATCTGGCGCCGCTGGCGCAACCCGACGCGGCAGGCAACACCCATCGCATCACCCTCGCCTTTGATACGCGCATTGTGTCTGAGCAGGATGGCGGCGAGCAGCACGGTTTAAGCAAAGCCGATGCGCAGAACGGCGTCAGTTTCGCCCTCGCCTGGCACAACTACGAGCTGGGTGAATTCCTCGACCATACATGGGTTGATGGCTGGCTGCGTGAAACCTTTAGCCAGCAGGTGCATGCGCTGGAATCACGCCGTGAGCAGGAGCTGAACCAGGCGCTGCGTGAATTCGAATATCAGGCGCACTATCTCAACCTGCTGGAACTGCTGGGCGAACAGCTCGATCTGGCGGAAATCTATATTCAGGCAACTTCGCTGCAAACCCCGGCGGTCAACGTCGATATCATTCTCGACGTCGGCAACTCGCATACCTGCGGCATTCTGGTGGAAGATCACGCCGAAGAGAGCAGCGGCCTGCGTCAAACCTACGAGCTGCAGCTGCGCGATCTCTCCGAGCCGCATCAGGTTTACAACGAGCTGTTCGACAGCCGTCTGGAGTTTGCTGAAACCCGTTTCGGTAAGGCCAACTTCTCGCTGGAGAGCGGCCGCGAAAACGCTTTTATGTGGCCGTCGCTGACGCGCGTAGGCCGGGAAGCCAGCCGTCTGGCGTTGCTGCGTGCCGGCACCGAAGGCAGCACCGGTTTGTCCAGTCCGCGCCGCTATTTGTGGGATGAAGCGCGCTATCAGCCAGGCTGGCGCTTCAACGCCAACGGCAGCAGCGATGAGCCGCAAGCCACCGCGCTGCCGTTCACCTTACTGATTAACGACGAAGGCCAGCCGCTGCACGCACTGGCGGAAGACGACCGTCTGCCGGTGTTCTCCGCCAGCTACAGCCGCAGTTCGCTGATGACCTTTATGCTGTGCGAACTGCTGGCGCAGGCGATGATGCAGATGAACAGCGTGGCGCAGCGCCAGCGCATGCCGCAAAGCCAGGCGCCTCGCCAGCTGCGTCATGTGATCCTGACGCTACCGTCAGCGATGCCGAAGCCGGAGCGTGAGATTTTCCGTCGCCGCATGCAGGAAGCCATCGCGCTGGTATGGAAAGCCGAGGGCTGGCATCCGGCCGAAGAGGAATTTACCGCCGCCAGCCAGGCAAACAGCCTGCGTCCGGTACCGGATGTGCAGATGGAGTGGGACGAAGCCACCTGTGGTCAAATGGTGTGGCTATTCAACGAAACCCAGGTCAACTTTGCCGGCCGCGCAGAAGATTTCTTCAGCAGCATGGCGCGCCCGGATCGTCCGCGTGAAGTTGACGAGCTGCCGGGTAAAAGCCTGCGCATCGCTTCGATTGATATCGGCGGCGGCACCACCGATTTAGCCATTACCCAATATCGCCTCGATGACGGCCAGGGCAACAATGTCAAAATCACCCCGCGCTTACTGTTCCGCGAAGGCTTCAAAGTCGCCGGTGACGATATTCTGCTGGACGTGATTCAGCTGTGGATTCTGCCAGCGTTGCAGCAGAGCTTGCAGAAAGCCGGTTTGCAGCTGGCCGAACCGTTGATGAACAAGCTGTTTGGTCACGACAGCCGCATGGACGGACAAGCCACGCTGCGTCAGCAAGTGACGCTACAGCTGTTTATTCCGCTGGCGCAGGCGGTGCTGGAGCAGTATGAAAATTGGGATCCGCTCGACAGCCATAGCGAGATCAACGCGCTGTTCGGCGAGCTGGTGCCGCAAAAACCGGCCAGCAGCGTGCTGGCGTTTGTGAATGGCGAAATTCAGCGCACGCTCGGCGGCGACAGCCGATTCGATCTGCTCGAAGTGCCGCTGGTGGTCAGCATGGCGCAGTTGCACGGCGAGTTCCTGCAACACCGTATGGCGATCATTCCGGCGCTGCGCGCGATGTGTGAAGTGGTGTCGCTGTATCAGTGCGATGTGCTGCTGCTCACCGGTCGTCCGTCACGCTTCCCTGGCATTCAGGCGCTGGTGCGACATCTGCAACCGCTGCCGGGCAGCCGTATTTTGTCGCTGGAAGGCTATCACACCAGCGACTGGTATCCGTTCAACAAGCAGGGCCGCATTGATAACCCGAAATCCACCGCCGCAGTCGGCGCGATGCTGTGCCTGCTGGCGCTCGATCTGCGCCTCAGCAGCTTCTGGTTCCGCGCCGGTGATTTCGAACCGTACTCCACCATTCGCTATCTCGGCGTGCTGGATGAGACCTCGGCGCTCAGCGACGATAATCTGTGTTACAGCGAGATCGATCTCGACAGCAGCAGCTTCGCGCTGGATCGCAAAAGCAGCTTCCGCATTCGCGGCAACGTTTGCCTCGGCTTCCGCCAGCTGGAGAACGATCGCTGGCCGGCCTCGCCGCTGTATAGCCTGAGCATTGTGGACCCGACGCTGGCGCGTCAGGTTGCCGGCGAAAGCGTACTGCGCATTAAGCTGGCGGTGCAGCCCGGCCCGGCTAATCTCGGCCCGGAGCGTTTGGTGCTGAGCGATGCGCGCATGGATGACGGCACGCGTGTGCCGCTGGAGCAACTGAGTCTGAAACTGAACACGCTTTCTGCTACCGGCAACGCGAATGCGCAATATTGGATCGACAGCGGGAGCGTCTGCAAACGATGAGAACTGCCAAAAAAGCCTCGCCGGTTACGCCCGCGAAACGTCTTAGCCTGATGCAGGAAACGCTGGATGGCGCGCTGAACTGGGTGGAAACCCATCAGGCGCACGCGCCGCGTCTGGCAATGGAAGCTGAAACTCTGACGCTGCAGCTGCGCCGCGCGCGCGTGGAGAGCCATGCATTGGCGCGCCAGCTGGCGCGTCCGGTGACGCTGGCGCTGTTTGGCCAGTCGCAGGCGGGCAAAGCCTGGCTGCTGAGTGAGATGGTCGGTGATGCCCAGGGCCAGTTAATTGCGCGCCTTGGCGATAAAACCCTAAATTATTTCCAGAACATCAATCCCGGCAATCTCGATTTCGCCATCGCCACCCGCTTCAGCCACCAGCGTGAAACGCAATCCAACGCCTGGCCGCTGGAGATGACGCTGCTGAGCGAAGTGGAACTGATTCGTTTGATGCTGGCCTGTGCCAACACCGAACTGCAGCCGGACACGGCGCAGATCGATGCCGCGTTGCAGCGTTTGCAGCGCCACCGTCAGGATGAAGCGCAGCCTGGCCTCGATAGCGATGCGCTGATCACGCTATGGGCGTGGAGCCGTCGTCACCATCGTCATGCCGAGATTCTCGATCGTCACTTCTGGCCGCAGGCGGTAGCGCTGGCGCCGTGGCTCAACGTGGACGACCGCGTGCAGCTGTTTGCCCTGCTGTGGCCGGGACAGAACGCCTTGAACGAAAGCCTGCGCAGCCTGATGCATTTGCGCCACCAGCTGCGCCATGCGCCGCGCGTGTTAGCGCCGCTCAGCATGCTGGTGGATGATGCCGCGCTGCCAGCAGAAAAACTGATTGGCAATGATGCCGACTGGCAGGAGATGATCGAAGTGTGTCCGATCGTCGCCAATCGCGTGGGGAAAGCGCAACATGTTCCGCTGGGATTGCTGTCGCTGCTGACGCTGGAGATCACCTTGCCGCTCAGCTCCACGCCGCGTCAGGCGCTGTACGATGATGCGGATATGCTGGAGCTACCTGCACCGGGCACGCCAGCCGATCGCGCGCAACAGGATGAACTGGCCCAGATGCGCAAACGCGATCCGATGCGCGCCACGCTGCTGGAACAGAAACGCGCACTGCTGCCGGGCCTGTACGCCGCGCGTCAGGGCATTGATCTGATGCTGATCTGTACCGCCGCCAGCCAGCGTCACGACACCGATGTCGCCGCCAGCGCGCTGCGCGAGTGGCACATACACCAAACCATCGCCGCCAGCGGTGAGAAGCCGCGTCTGATTTGGGCGATCACGCCACATGATGCGCGCTATCAGCAGCAGCAGATTAACGTTGATGAAGCGGTGCAACGCCAGATTGGTCAGCCGGGACAGAGTTGGGGGTCGATGCTGGCGCTGGATCGCGCGGGCGTCGATCGCATGGGCAGCTGGTTGCAGGATGAGATGCAGCCGGAAGCGCGCCGTGAGCGTTTAGCGTTGCAGCTCAGCGCGCTACAGCACAAGCTGGTGGAACGTTTGCAGCCGTGGACCGAATCCAGCGCCACGCCAGAACAGGCAGCTCGCAAGCAGGCGATTTCCGATACGCTGCTGAAATGCTTGCAACATCGCACCGGTTTGCATGGCGAACTATTGGAGCGTTTGCAGCCGTCGCGTGAAGCGGTACGTCAACTGTGGCTGAGCCAGAGCAGCAGCCATCACATTCAGCACAGCGCCAAAACGGCGGCTGCTGAGCAGAGCTATTTCGGCATCGGCTTCGAGTTCGATCTGTTTAAAGATGAGCCGGTAGCTGCCGCTGAGCCGCGCAGTTCGGGCGGGCAACGCGATCAGCAGTTCCCGCAGCAGGTGTTTGCACTGTGGCTGGAGCACTTGCGTCAGTTGCCGGAGAGCCGCAGCCTGCTGGCGCTGCTCAACGTTGATAAGCCGACGCTGGAGATGCTGGTGGAAGAGTTAATAACCGCTAGCTTCCGTCTCAAGGTGCTGAGCAAACTGCAAAGCGCGCTTAACGAGCCGGATGCGCAGGCCAGCGCCCATGAAGCGCGTACCGATCGCCAGGTTTCACGCGCCATGACGGTGCTGGGGGATTTTGTGGCGTGGCTGGGCTTTTTACAGCGCCCGGAGAGCGAACGTCCTGAAAGCCGCGTCAATCGCGGTCAGACGATTTTTGCCCGTCCGCCTGCGCCGAGCGTCAGCTTCTCGCCGGGACAACGTTTGACGCGCTTGTCTGCCGCGCCCGCCAATCATACCGCTTACTACATTTATGACTGGCTGGTGGGGTTGAATTCGGTGATCGTTGAGAACAATGGCTACACCGGCGGCGGCGATTTGCCCGCGAATGCCCGCCAGATGCTGGCGATTTTGCTGTTACCGCTGCACGCGTAGTTTATTCCCCACGCACCAGGCGCAGCTCGCCTTGCAACTGCTGCTGCGCCTCCTCCAGTAACGCCAGCACCGGCGCGAATTCTGCACTCACGCTGGCGTCATCGGCATGCGCTAAATAGAAGGTGGCCGGCAGCGCCATGCCGCCGGTCAGCCAATCCCATAGCGCATCAAGATTGTTACCGAAATCCACTGGGCAGGCACTCTGCTGCACCAGCGCGCGGTAAAACGCCTGGCGATCTGACAAGCTTGCAAAGTCAAAATGGAGCGTCAACATGGTTAAGGCACCTGTTTGAAGCTGCGATAGTGATCGGTGGTGAGGAAAATCAGCCCATCATTTGAGTAAAGCAGACGATCGGCGTCGCGGTGACCGCAATCGTAATTCACGTCAGCTTCATACCATTGCCTGCCCGCCTGCATCGGCAGCCTTCTTTCGCGGTTGCTAAAGCGATCGCCACCAATCGCGCGGCCCGGCAACACTTCACACAAGTTGCCCTTGCTGGGATTCCAGCCCTGACGACGCGCTTCATTTTTGGTGAGATAGAGATCGGGTAATGTGTGATGCTGCTGCACCCAACGCGCCACGGTGTTGGCATCGGTGAGCTGCGAAATATCGGGGTGGCTAGCTGACCATTTATCGGACAAACGCGGTTTTAGCCCGAGCCACAACGCGGCCAGGATCAGAATTAAGGCAATCCAGAGTTTTTTTGACATGGTGGCATCCTGAAAAACAGGACGACGATAATAACAGATTTAGGGCAGGGAAAAACGCGGGCCAGCAAAGCTGGCCCTGGCGGGGTTTACTGCATCGCGCTGGCGGATGGCGCGGCGTGACGACGCCATGCCCCCGGCGCTACGCCATACTGGCGTTTAAAGCTGCGGTTAAACGACTGCTGCGAGTCGAAACCGAGTGAAATCGCCACGTTAAGAATCGGTTCATTGCTGGTGGTCAAGCGATCCGCTGACTTCTTCAGCTTCTTCTCACGGATGTATTCGCCCAGAGGCAAACCCGTGTGCTCTTTGAACATACGCTGCAGGTGCCATTTCGAATAACCGGCGCGCCCCGCTACGGTATCCAGATCCAGACGCGTTTCAATATTGTTGTCAATCCAGTCGATCAAATCGTGAATAAATGCGGTGGTCATCATCTCGTTTTCTCCGGTCGCCGTTGCGAACAGTATCAGTATCAGTTGCAATTACACTTTAAGGTTGAACGACTATGCCAGTTAATGCAAGTTTTATTATTGCATTAAATGCCGCACTGCGCGTAGGGGCTTTGATCCTTCTGCAACGTAATGATCAAAACCGCACATAAAGTGTATCAGATATTCTTGCAGATGCAGTTTGAGCAAGCCTACACTCGTGGCGTTTTAATGCAATCATAAAAGTTGCAGATTTTTCGTACGTCTCCTTTCATTTTCACCAAAGCGGAATAACAACAATGCATCTGCAAACGTACAGGGTTCAATGGGCGGTAAGCCTGTCAGGAGTGATGTTGCTGGGAAGCCTGCTGGCCGGTTGCGATCGCGGTGTGGCGCAAAACGCCCCGCCGCCACCGCCCGAAGTAAGTGTCGCGCAGGTGGTCGAGCAGAAAGTCAGCCAATGGGATAGCTTTAACGGCCGTTTCGAAGCGGTGCAGAGCGTGCAGCTGCGTCCGCGCGTTTCGGGCTATATCGATCAGGTTAATTATCGCGAAGGCGATGAGGTGAAAAAAGGTCAGGTGCTGTTCACCATTGACGATCGCACCTACCGCGCCACGCTCGAGCAGGCGCAGGCCGAACTCGCCAACGCGCGCAGCCAGGCTACGCTGGCCCGCAGTGAATCGGCGCGTACCGATAAACTGATCGGCACCAATGTCGTGTCACGCGAAGAGTGGGAACAGCGTCGCTCGGCGGCTAATCAGGCGCAGGCCAGCGTGCTGTCAGCACAGGCGGCGGTGGATATGGCGCAGCTGAATCTTGATTTCACCCGCGTTACCGCGCCGATTGAAGGTCGCGCCAGCCGCGCGATGATCACCACCGGCAACTTAGTGACCGCCGGTGACAGCGCCAGCGTGCTGACCACGTTGGTATCGCAGGATCGTATGTACGTCTACTTCGACGTCGATGAAGCCACCTATCTGCATTATCAGGCGATGGCGCGTAAAGGCGAAAATCGCGGGTCGCTGCCGGTAGAAGTAGCGCTGACCGGGGAAGAGGGTTTTCCGCATCGCGGCACCGTGGATTTCCTCGATAACCAGCTGACCGCCAGCACCGGCACCATCCGCATGCGCGCCTCGCTGGATAATCAGCAGCGTCAGTTCACACCGGGCCTGTTTGCGCGCGTGCGCTTGCCGGGCCGCGCCGACTTCACCGCCCTGTTGATTGATGATAAAGCCGTGCTCACCGATCAGGATCGTAAGTACGTTTACGTGGTCGATGCGCAAGGTAAAGCCCAGCGCCGCGATATTCAGGCCGGCGAGTTAGCCGATGGTCTGCGTATTGTGCAGCAAGGCCTGAAGCCCGGCGACAAGGTGATCGTTAACGGCTTGCAGAAAGTCTTTATGCCTGGCATGCCGGTGAACGCCCAACCGGTGGCGATGCGCTCCGCTCAATAACCTTCGAGACTGCCTTTTATGGATTTCTCCCGCTTTTTTATCGACCGACCGATTTTCGCCGCGGTGCTGTCGATTTTGATCTTTACCACCGGACTGATCGCCATTCCGCTGCTGCCGATCAGTGAATATCCCAACGTGGTGCCACCGAGCGTGCAGGTGCGCGCGGAATATCCCGGTGCCAACCCCAAAGTGATTGCAGATTCTGTGGCGACGCCGCTGGAAGAAGCCATCAACGGGGTAGAAAACATGATGTACATGAAATCCGTGGCGGGTTCCGATGGCGTGCTGGTCACCACCGTGACCTTCCGTCCGGGCACCGATCCGGATCAGGCGCAGGTTCAGGTGCAGAACCGCGTGGCGCAGGCTGAAGCGCGTCTGCCGGAAGAGGTGCGCCAACTCGGTCTCACCACGCAGAAGATGTCGCCGACGCTGACGCTGGTGGTGCACATGTTCTCGCCGCACGGCAAGTACGATTCCCTCTATCTGCGTAACTACGCCACCCTTAAGGTGAAGGATGAACTGGCGCGCCTGCCAGGCGTCGGTCAGATTCAGATCTTCGGTGCCGGTGAATACGCGATGCGCGTCTGGCTCGATCCCAATAAGGTGGCGGCACGTGGCTTGACCGCCTCCGATGTGGTCAGCGCGATGCAGGAGCAGAACGTGCAGGTGTCTGCCGGCCAGCTTGGCGCGGAGCCGCTGAAGAAACAGAGCGATTTTCTGCTGTCGATCAACACCCAGGGTCGTCTTGAGAGCGAAGAGCAGTTCGGCAATATCATCCTGAAAACCGCTGACGACGGCACGCTGGTGCGCCTGCGTGACGTGGCGCGCATCGAGATGGGTTCTGGCAGCTACGCGCTGCGTTCACAGCTGAACAACAAAGATGCGGTCGGCATCGGTATCTTCCAGGCACCGGGCGCCAACGCCATCGATCTGTCAAATGCGGTGCGCGACAAAATGGCCGAACTGGCCACCCGTTTCCCGGACGATGTGCAGTGGGCCGCGCCGTACGACCCAACGGTATTCGTGCGTGACTCGATCCGTGCCGTGGTGCAAACGCTGTTCGAAGCGATTGTGCTGGTGGTGCTGGTGGTGATTCTGTTCCTGCAAACCTGGCGCGCCTCGATTATCCCGCTACTGGCGGTGCCGGTTTCGGTGGTCGGTACCTTCAGCATCCTTTATCTGCTCGGCTTCTCGCTCAATACCTTAAGTTTGTTTGGGCTGGTGTTGGCGATCGGTATCGTGGTGGATGACGCCATTGTCGTGGTGGAGAACGTCGAACGTAATATCGAGCAAGGCTTGTCGCCGACGGCGGCGGCGCATCAGGCGATGCGGGAAGTGTCCGGGCCGATTATCGCCATCGCGCTGGTGCTGTGTGCGGTGTTCGTGCCGATGGCGTTCCTGTCCGGCGTGACCGGTCAGTTCTATAAGCAGTTTGCGGTGACGATTGCCATTTCAACGGTGATTTCCGCCATCAACTCGCTGACGCTGTCACCGGCGCTGGCAGCACTGCTGCTGAAGCCACATGATGCCGCAAAGGATATGCCGACGCGCATTATCGATCGCCTGCTCGGCTGGCTGTTCCGTCCGTTCAACCGCTTCTTCCAGCGCAGTTCAGATGGCTATGAATCGCTGGTGGGTAAAACCTTGCGTCGTCGTGGCGCGGTGTTCGGCGTCTACGTGCTGCTGCTGGCCGGTGCGGGCTTTATGTTCCATACCGTGCCGGGCGGCTTTATTCCGACGCAGGACAAGCTCTACCTGATTGGCGGTGTGAAGATGCCGGAAGGTTCGTCGCTGGCGCGTACCGATGAAGTGATTCGCAAGATGAGCGAAATCGGCATGAACACCGAAGGCGTGGCTTATTCGGTCGCCTTCCCCGGTTTGAACGCGTTGCAGTTCACCAACACGCCGAATACCGGCACGGTGTTCTTCGGTTTGAAGCCGTTCAGTGAACGTACGCGCACCGCCGCGGAAATTAATGCTGAGATCAACGCTAAGATCTCGAAAATCCAGCAAGGCTTTGGCTTCTCGATTATGCCACCGCCGATTTTAGGTCTGGGACAAGGTTCGGGTTATTCGCTGTATGTGCAGGATCGCGCGGGGCTCGGTTACGGTGCGCTGCAAACCGCCATCAACACCCTGACCGGTGCGGTGTTGCAGACGCCGGGCATGATGTTCCCGATTTCATCCTACCAGGCCAACGTGCCGCAGCTGGATGTGCAGGTGGATCGGGATAAAGCCAAAGCGCAAGGCGTGTCGCTGACCGAACTGTTCAGCACGCTGCAAACCTATCTCGGATCGTCGTACGTCAACGATTTCAATAAGTTTGGTCGCACCTGGCGCGTGATGGCGCAGGCGGACGGCGATTTCCGCGATAGCGTGCAGGATATCGGTAACCTGCGTACCCGCAACGATCGCGGCGAAATGGTGCCGATTGGCAGCATGGTGAATATCACCACTACATACGGCCCGGATCCGGTGATTCGCTATAACGGCTATCCGGCGGCGGACCTGATTGGTGATGCCGATCCGCGCGTGCTCTCTTCGGCGCAGGCGATGCAGAAGCTGGAGGAGATGTCGACGCAGGTGCTGCCTAACGGCATGAACATTGAATGGACCGACCTGAGCTATCAGCAATCAACGCAGGGCAATACCGCGCTGATCGTCTTCCCGGTCGCGGTTTTACTCGCATTCCTGGTGCTGGCGGCGCTGTATGAAAGCTGGACGCTGCCGCTAGCGGTGATCCTGATTGTGCCGGTAACCATGCTCTCGGCGCTGGTCGGCGTGTGGCTGACCGGTGGCGATAACAACGTGTTTGTGCAGGTTGGGCTGGTAGTGCTGATGGGACTGGCGTGTAAGAACGCGATTCTTATCGTCGAGTTTGCGCGCGAGCTGGAGATGCAAGGCAAGAGCATTGTCGATGCAGCGCTGGAAGCCTGTCGTCTGCGTCTGCGTCCGATCGTTATGACCTCGATTGCCTTTATCGCCGGTACTATTCCGCTGATTCTTGGTGAAGGTGCAGGCGCAGAAGTGCGCGGCGTAACCGGGATTACCGTGTTCTCCGGCATGTTGGGCGTGACGCTGTTTGGCCTGTTCCTGACGCCGGTGTTCTATGTGACGCTGCGTAAGCTGGTGACGCGCAAGCAACCACAGGCGGAAGTGCAAACTGTGTAAGGGTTTTAGGTGAAATGAACAATCCGGGCCGATGTGCCCGGATTTTTTTTGCGTGCAGATTGAGGCAATAAAAAAGGGCGTCATGAATGACGCCCTTACGGATGAGAGTGGTTTTAGCGGCCTTTTTTACACAGGTCGGCGAGTTCGAGATCGGGCAACTCTTCGCAGTTGCTGGTGTCGTTATGCTTCAGTTCGGCCAGCGCGTCAGCTACGGTGCGGGTTTCCAGCACTTTCAGCGACGCTTCTTCAGCCTCTTCAGCAATCGATTTGAAATACCAACACAGGTTGGCACTGACCAGACAACGCGGTGCCACGTCGGGACGTGACGCCCAGAGTTTTTTATCTTCAATCACAGAAGTATAAATGTCGCGCAGTGTGATTTCGGCGGCCGGGCGACCCAGATGAATGGAACCGGTGCGGCCAAGCGTTGAGACGATGATGCCGTCACGCGTGAGCGGAACCATAAGTTTCCGAATGAAACTGGGGTTCGCTTCAAGACCATAAGCCAATATGGCACTGGTCGAGCGTTTGCCCAGTTGCTCCGCCATCGCTACGCTCAAAACCATCTGCAAAGCTGTCGGGAAGCGGTAATCAAGCATTTCAATATCCTGAGTTGCGGTTATCTTGTTGTTTTTATGCCGCGACAATGAGTAATCAATGAGCAATAAATATAACAAACACTGTTGCTTTTTAGAAGTCAACGCCCGTGATCCAGGCACGTATTCCCCATTTAATCGGGCAGAAGCGCACAGGCTGCTTAGTTTATCACTCCCCTTTCCGACTGTGGGCTGGCCTGCGGCAATTTCTGCTGCAAAAGCGCGACCAACAGCACGTTAATCAACGCCAGAACGCATAACAACCACAGCGTGGCGCTGGCACCGAGGTGCTGAAACACATAGCCACCAACCAGCGGCGTCAAGGCCTGACCAATTAAGGCGGGACGCGCCATGCGCCCTACCACAATCGCGTAGGCCTCTGGTTTGACCATCACCAGCGGTAAAGTTCCCCGCACAATGGCACGCAAACCATTTCCAGCACCGTACAGCACCATGCTGAGCACCGCAAACTGCGGATAACACGCCAGCAGCAACAAGCCGAGCGCCACCAATCCCACCGAGAAAAAGGTGGTCCAGATCGGGTGACCGCGCTTGAAGGCGATGTCTACGATGCGCGATGCCACCTGACACGGACCGAGAATCGCACTGATGGCCAGCGCCGACGCCAGCGTGTGGCCGCTGGCCTGCAGCAGGGTGATCAGCTGCACCGAAATCGCCGTCATGATCACCGATGCGAGCGTGAAAATGCTGCACAGCAGCCAAAACAGTGTCGGTGCCAGTTCGTCGCCCTGCGCGGTCGGTTTTACCTTAGCGGCGGCGATTTTCGCTTCTGGCGCGGGTAGCGCGTAGAGATAGGCGGGCAACACTGAAACACATAACAATCCGGCAATGGCAAAACAGGCGTTACGCCAATCCAGCCAGTGAATCAGCAGCGCGGTGCCCGGCCACACGATAGTGGTACAGAAGCCAGAAATCAGCGTAATGCCGGTTATCGCGCCGCGTGCCTGGCCGCCATAGAGCGTGCCGAGCGTGGCAAACAGCGCATCGTACAGGCCCATAGCCATACCCACGCCGATAATCAGCCAGGCAAACAGAAACAGCGGCAGATTGTGGCTCAATCCCATGATCACCAGACCGATTGCCATCACCGCCCCGCTCGCCGCCAGCAATGCGCGGCCATAGGAGCGGGAAATCAGTCGCCCACTCAGCGGCGCCAGCAAACCGGAAATCAGCATGCCGAGCGATAGCGCGCCATACACCCATTGCTGCGACCAGCCGGTTTCCGCCACGATCGGATTGGCCATCACCGCCATCAAATAGAAGGATCCGCCCCACGACAGGATTTGTACTACGCCAAGCGTAACTATGGCGGCGGCAGGTGGCTTTGGCTGAGGCTTCACAACATTATTCCGTTAGCAGGCAAAGCATTGTTATAACACGTTCATCCAGCTTGAAAAATCCCACGTTTCCCTGCTTAACAAAATCCCTGCGCAATGCTGGCAGACCGGCACCCAAGCCAGTACACTGAAAGCATGTTGTAACTATGGAGGCGTTTTATGGCTCGTTATGATTTGGTTGCCGATCTGCACGAATGCGTTAATGCGCTGGAGGCGGGATTGGGCGCGTTACGTCAACACATTGAGCAGCAACCGCTGTTGATTGCGCGCGTGTTTAGTCTGCCGGAAATCGAGAAAGGCCGCGAACATGATGAAATTGAACGCATCGCGGTGACGCAGCATCTTGGTAAAACGGCACGCGACATGGCGCTAATGCATTACTGCCGCCTGTTTATGCAGCATCAATCGGAAAAGCTCAGCACCAAAGCCGCCGTGCGCTTGCCGGGCGCGATTTGCATTGAAGCCGACGGCGATGTGCATGCGCAGATTACGCAGCAGGTTGCCGAGATTAATACTTTGAAGCAGCGGCTGGAACAGCTGATCACCGTGGAGTCGGGCTTGCCGAGCGAGGCGCGCTTTGAGTTCGTCCACCAGCATCTGCGCGGGTTAATTACGCTTAACGCCTACCGCAGCGTCACGCTGCTCAACGCGCCGGACAGTTTGCGCTTTGGCTGGGCGAATAAAAACATCATCAAAAACGTCACGCGTGATGCGGTGGTAGAACAGCTGGAGCGCAGCCTGAAGGCCAATCGTGCGCAGGCACCGTGGACGCGGGAACAGTGGGCGGAGAAAGTGCAGCAAGAGCTTGAAGCAATCCTCGCGTTGCCAGCCGGTGCGAAGCTGAAAATCAAGCGTCCGGTGAAGGTGCAGCCGATTGCCCGCGTATGGCGCGCCAGCGAGAAGAAACAGGTGCAGCTTGCCTGCCCTTCTCCGCTGCTGGTGCTGTGCCGCGATCGCACGCAGGTGCCGATTCTGGGAGAACTGCTGAACTACGATGCCGATAACGTTGCCTGGCGTCATAAACCGCTGGCCGAGCCGCTGCATCTGATCATTCCGCGCCTGCATTTGTGGAGCGATCGGCTGGCGTAAAATTTATTTTTAAATCGCTGCATCCAATTCGCAGGCTGCCCTCGTATATCAGAGTGTGAGCAACTTCTTCGCTCCCTACTACGAGGATTTATGATGAAAAAGCTAATGAGCATTGCAGTCGTATCCAGCACTTTACTGTTCACCGCAGGTGCATTTGCCGCCATGAATAATGACTCCGTGATGGTCGGCGGCGCAGCGATGTATCCGCAAAAGAACATCGTTGAAAACGCGCTGAACTCCAAAGATCACACCACGCTGGTTGCTGCTGTTAAAGCGGCGGGTTTGGTGGAAACCCTCGAAGGTAAAGGTCCGTTTACTGTCTTCGCGCCAACCAATGCGGCCTTCGCCAAGTTGCCTGCGGGCACCGTTGATAGCCTGGTCAAACCGGAGAACAAAGCGAAGTTGACCAGCATCCTGACTTATCATGTGGTGGCCGGTAAATACGACATGAAAGCGCTGGAGAAAAAAATTAAGCAAGGTGGCGGACATGCCGAGCTGAAAACCGTCAACGGCCAACCATTGTGGATTATGAATAATGGCCCGCACAATATTCAGCTGAAAGATGGTCAAGGCAATGTGGCGAATATCAGCACTTATGACGTCAATCAGAAAAATGGTGTGATTGATGTGATTGATACCGTCTTGATGCCTAAGTAATTGCCTATACTCGGATTGGGCATTTTAGCCAACCGGGAAGATGATGGATAACAGGCTTGCAGAACGGTTAGACAACTTATTGCCGGCGATCGCAAAAGGCGATCGCCGCGCGTTTGAGCAACTGTATCGACTTACGTCGCCGCACCTGTTCGCCCTCGCCCTGCGCATGCTGCGTCAGCAAGGTTGGGCGGAAGAGGTGCTGCACGATTGCTACCTCACCATCTGGAACCGCGCCGCCTCTTACGATGATGCCCTGAGCGCGCCGATGACGTGGATGACGCACATTGTGCGCAATCGCTGCATTGACGGGTTACGCAGCGGACAGGCGCGCCTGACGCTGGAGGCAGAAGAGTTTAGCGACCTGCTACCAATCACCAGCGAAGACGAACAGAATAACTGGCACGATCCGGCACAAGCCGATCGCCTGCGACACTGCATTGGCCATCTGAGCAGCGAACAGCAGCAAAGCATCACGCTCGCCTATTATCAGGGGATGTCCCACAGTGATATTGCCGCCTGGCTGCAACAGCCGGTTGGCTCGGTAAAAAGCTGGATTCGCCGCGCGCTGGAGCATCTGCGGGAGTGTGTGGGCCTATGAACGATAAATTACAACGCGATGAGGCCTTATCAGCTGAGTATGCGCTGGGCACCTTAAGCGGGCTGGCGCGTTTGCGCTTTGCACGCAGGTTGCGTAACGAGCCAGCGCTCGCGGCTAACGTTGCGCGCTGGCAAGCCCTGCTGGCGGGCCTGGATAATCAGCTTGCGCCCGTCACGCCACCGGAAAAGGTGTGGAAAAAGATTACATTGAGTTTGCCCGAGCAACGCGTCATTCAACCCAAACGCCATTATGCGGGCTGGCTGGCGGCTGCCAGTGTCGCGGCGTTCGCCCTGCTCGCCTCACTGTTCCTGCAGCAGCCGACGTTAACGCCGTTGACGGTACTGAACGACGCCCAGCATCAACAGCAATGGGTGGTCAGCGCGGACAGCAAACTGGCGCAGCTGAGCCTGACGCCGTTACATCCCGTGACCATCGCCGATAACAACAGTTTGCAGCTGTGGCTGATTCCGCCAGGCAAAGCGCCGATTTCATTGGGTTTGTTGGATAATCAGAAGGCAACGGATGTGGCGTTGAATAGCACGATTTCCCGCTCAGGCATCATTGCCATCAGCCTTGAACCGCGCGGCGGCTCGCCAACCGGCCAGCCAACCGGTCCGGTGTTGTATAGCGGGCGGCTATAAATCACCGCACAATCCGTAGCGGCGCGATTTATCGCGCAATCAATTGCGCCGCTACGAGGGTGCTACGTCTGCCAGTTTTTAACAGCGGTTTACTGCTTCATGCTGCCAACCATCTCCTCCGGACGCACCCACTCATCGAACTGCTCTTCGGTCAGATAGCCCAGCTTCAGCGCCGAGCCTTTCAGCGTCAGCCCCTCTTTATGGGCTTTCTTGGCAATTTCCGCCGCTTTGTCATAACCGATATGGGTATTCAGCGCGGTCACCAGCATCAGCGATTCGTTCAGCAGCTGATCGATGCGCTCGCGCACCGGTTCAATGCCAATCGCGCAGTGGTGATTGAAGCTGTCCATGCCGTCGGCCAGCAGACGCACCGATTGCAGGAAGTTGTGGATCACCATCGGACGGAACACGTTGAGCTCAAAGTTGCCGGACGCGCCGCCAATGTTCACCGCCACGTCGTTGCCCATTACCTGACAACACAGCATGGTTAGCGCTTCGCACTGCGTGGGGTTCACTTTGCCTGGCATGATCGAGCTGCCTGGCTCATTTTCCGGGATCGCCAGTTCGCCAATGCCGCAACGCGGGCCAGAGGCCAGCCAGCGCACGTCGTTGGCAATTTTCATTAGCGAAGCTGCCAGGCCTTTCAGCGCACCGTGCGCGTGCACCAGCGCATCGCAGGTCGCCAGCGCCTCGAACTTGTTCGGCGCGGTGACAAACGGCTGTTTGGTCAAATCGGCCAGCGCTTTAGCCACGCGAACCGCGTATTCCGGATGGGTATTCAGGCCGGTCCCGACCGCGGTGCCGCCCAGCGCCAGCTCCGCTACGTGCGGAATACTGTTCTCGATGTGTTTAAGATTGTGCTCAAGCATCGCCACCCAGCCGGAGATCTCCTGACCGAGCGTTAGCGGTGTCGCATCCTGCAAGTGGGTACGACCAATCTTGACGATATCTTTGAAGGCGTCGGATTTTTCACTCAGCGTCTTTTTCAACACGTGAATCTGCGGAATCAGCTGCTCCCGCACGGCAATGACCGCGGCCACGTGCATGGCGGTGGGGAACACATCGTTGGAGCTTTGGCTTTTATTCACGTCGTCATTTGGGTGCACCAGACGCGACATACCACGCTCGCCGCCAAGAATTTCACTGGCGCGGTTGGCCAGCACTTCATTCATGTTCATGTTGGTCTGGGTGCCGGAGCCGGTCTGCCAAATTGCCAGCGGAAACTCCTCGCTGTGCTTATCGGCCAGCACTTCGTCGGCGGCTTTGAGAATCGCCTGGGCACGATCGGCCGGAAGCAAGCCGAGATCCTGGTTCACCTGCGCCGCCGCGCGCTTGGTCAGCGCCAGCGCATGCACCAATGCTACGGGCATTTTCTCGGTTGAGATTTTGAAATGTTCCAGCGAACGCTGGGTTTGTGCGCCCCACAACTTATCTGCCGGTACTTCGATCGGTCCCATTGAGTCTTTTTCAATGCGATTGGCTGCCATGACTACGTCTCCTTAGCTCAGATTTTGAGGTTTCCGCTCTAAACGCCTTCCCGCGACGCCGTTGAGCGAGCAAGATTGTCACATACAAGAA
This sequence comes from Pantoea sp. y20, assembly GCF_054903455.1. Classification (NCBI taxonomy): domain Bacteria; kingdom Pseudomonadati; phylum Pseudomonadota; class Gammaproteobacteria; order Enterobacterales; family Erwiniaceae; genus Pantoea; species Pantoea sp. y20. Next base: position 1,941,336 of record NZ_CM142816.1, on the reverse strand, counting down.
TTTAACATTATGCGAGCCTATCGCCTTTATTGCACTTGTTCGTGTATTTTCTATGGCACTTTCTGCTTTAATAAGCCTATTTACTTACGGTTATTAAGGGTAAACGATGCAAAAATTGAACAATTCGCTGCAAAATTACGCCTGGGGCAGCAAAACTGCGCTGACCGAACTCTATGGCATCGAAAATCCACAAGGTTTGCCGATGGCGGAACTGTGGATGGGCGCGCACCCGAAAAGCCCGTCTACCGTTGAGGTCAATGGCGAAGTGCGTTCGCTGCGTGAGGTGATTGACGCCGACAAAGTCGCCATGCTCGGCAAAGCGGTGGCTGGACGTTTCGGCGAGCTGCCGTTCCTGTTTAAAGTGCTGTGCGCCGATCAGCCGCTGTCGATTCAGGTACATCCCAGCAAAGCTGCTGCCGAACAGGGTTTTGCGCGTGAAAATGCCGCGGGCATTCCGCTGAGCGCTGCCGAACGTAACTATAAAGACGCTAATCACAAGCCCGAGCTGGTATATGCGCTGACACCCTTCCAGGCGATGAACGGTTTCCGTGAGCTGCATGAGATTGTCTCGCTGCTGGAGCCGGTGGCCGGTGCGCATCCGCAGATCGCTCACTTCCTCGAAAACGCTGACGAAGCCAATCTGGCCAAACTGTTCGCTACGCTGCTGTCGCTGCAAGACGAGGCCAAATCGCGCGCCATCGGCGTACTGAAATCGGCGCTCAACGCGCGTGAAGGCGAACCGTGGCAGACCATCAAATCTATCGCCATCGATTATCCGGATGACAGCGGTCTGTTTTCGCCGCTGCTGCTCAATGTTATTACCCTGCAGCCCGGCGAAGCGATGTTCCTGTTTGCAGAAACGCCGCACGCCTATCTGAAAGGCGTGGCGCTGGAAGTGATGGCGAACTCCGATAACGTGCTGCGCGCCGGTCTGACGCCGAAGTTCATCGATATCCCGGAATTGCTGGCTAATCTGAAGTTTCAGGCAAAACCGGCCGCGACGCTGCTAACGCAGCCGCAGCGCGACGGCGAAACCCTGAACTTCCCGATTCCGGTAGAGGACTTTGCCTTTGCCATTCATGGGCTTTCCGCTGCGCCGCAAACGTTGGCACAAAACAGCGCGGCCCTGCTGTTCTGCATTGAAGGTCAGGCGATAATTGAGAAGTCCGGGCAACAGCTGGTGCTGAAGCCGGGTGAATCCTGCTTTGTCGCTGCCAATGAGTCGCCGGTCAACGCGGCAGGCACCGGACGGCTGGCGCGCGTGTTTAATACGCTCAACTGAGATCCGGCTGACGCTGACAGCATTAACTGCTATTCTTTTAAACTATTAATTTAAAACGCCTGCGGGCGTTTTTCTTCACCCGTCGCGCACCGATCAGCGGCGTGCGGACGCAAGGATAAGGACGACACAGCGATGAAAAAGACCCAGGTTGCCGTAGGTGTGATTGTGGCGCTCGGCGTGATTTGGACTGGTGCTGCATGGTTTACCGGTAAACAACTGGAAAGCCATATGGATGAGATGTTGCAGAACGCCAACGCGCAGCTGAATGCTTACGCGCCGAACAGCCGTTTGACGCTGAGCTATCAGGATTATCAGCGTGGCGTGTTTAGCAGCAAAACCAAATTGGTGGTGCAGGCCAGCTCACAAACCAATGACAATCCACTGTTGAAGCCTGGTCAAAGTATCGTGCTGAACGAGACGATCGATCACGGTCCGTTCCCGTTCGCCCAGTTGAAGCGCGGCAGCCTGATCCCAAGTATGGCGTCTGTGCATACCGAACTGGAAAACACCGATGCGGTGAAGAAACTGTTTGAACTGACCAACGGCAAATCGCTGGTCAACGCCGATACCCGCGTCGGCTACAGCGGTGCGACCAATACCGATCTCAACCTGCTGGCGGTGGATTATAACAATCCGCAGACCGGCGATCGTCTGGCCACCAATGGCGGCACGCTGAACATCAGCGCCGACAGCAAAGGTGACAAAGTCAGCCTCGACGGCGACTTCTCCAGCATCGCGGTCACCAGCAAAAACCAGGTCGAACTGCCGGTGCTGTTTACGCTGAATGGCCTGAAACTGAGCGGCGATACCCATCTCAGCCCGGAAGGCGTGCGCGTCGGCGATCAGTCGATCTCTCTGGATAAACTGGATGCCAGCATCAACGGCCAGGAAGGTTTGTCGCTGGAGAAGCTGAAAACCACCTCGTCCTTCGACAATAAAGAAGGCAAGATTGGTGGCCAGCTGGATGTCGATGTTGACAAAATTACCCTACAGAAGCAGCCGTTTGGTGAAGCTAAGCTGGCGATGAAGTTTGCGCAGTTTGATGCGCAGGCGGTGAAAGCCTTCTCCGATACTTACAACGCGCAGATGCAGGATCTGCTGAACCAGCCGGGCGTGGCGGAAGATCCGATTCGCTATCAGGCCAGCGTGCAAACCATTCTGCGTAATAACCTGCCAACGCTGTTGAAAGGCTCGCCAACGCTGAGCATCGCGCCGCTGAGCTGGAAAAATGAAAAAGGGGAAAGCACATTTAACCTGAACGTGGGCTTTAACGATCCGGCCACCGTGAGCGGCGAAGCTCAGAGTTTGGGCGCTGCAGTGGATCGCGTGCTGAAAACCCTCGACGGCAAGCTGGCGATCAATATGCCAATGGCAACAGAAACCATGCGTCATGTCGGTTTGGCGGAAGGTTATCAGGGTGACGATGCGCAGAAGCTGGCGGATCAGCAGGTTAAGGGTCTAGCAGCGATGGGCCAGATGTTCCGCCTGACGCAGCAGCAGGATGACAACATCGTCACCAGCCTGCAATACGGTAACGGCCAGGTCACCATGAATGGCGACAAGATGACGCTGGAGCAGTTCCTGTCACGCTATATGCTGGGCGCACCAACCAGCGAAGGTATGCCAGAGTAATTCGTGGGGCGGCCAATTGGCCGCCCTTACACTTCGCCGCGCATCAGCTGCGGTGGCACAATCAAACTCTGAATCTCCGCTTCCGGCTGCGCCAGCCGCTGCAACATTCGCTCCGCCGCCCTTCTCCCTACATCACGCGCTTCACTACTGACAAAGGTCATGGTGGGATCGTGCAGCTCCCGCAGCGGATCGTCATTAAAGCCCACCAGCGCCAGCTGCTGCGTGTAGTAGCTATCCACCGCGCCTTCACCAAAGGTTCGCCCACAGCGTAACGCGCCAAAATAGCAGCCGAGCGCGGTGCTGCCGTTATGCGCCAGAATCGCGGTGATGCCGGGATGTTGACGCAACAACTGCAGCGTTAACGCGGACACGCTTTGCTGGCGATCGTCGCACTCGATAATCCAGTCGGACCGGAACGATAGGCCGTATTGCAGCAAGGTGGCGCAATAGCCGCCAATCCGCTCGGCGCGCGTCAGTGACGATCCCAAACCGCCCATCCAGGCGATGCGCTGATGTCCCTGTCGAATCAGATACTCCGTTGCCATGCGCGCCGCCTGGCTGTTATCGGGCCGCAGTGAGTCGACATTGTCGAGGCTGCTGGCGCGCGAAGCGCAAACCAACGCGATGTTTTGCTCCTGCGCCTGCGGCACTAGCGTTTCTGCTTGCGCCGCCGCGCCGCCGAGCACAATGCCTTCCGCGCCCTGAGCCACCAGCGTGTCAAAACAGCGTTTAAGGTGTTGTCCGTGCTGACCGCTTTGTGTCAGCACCAGCACTTTGCCCTGCTGCTCCAGCACTTCACTGAGTCCGGCCGTCATCGCGGCATAAAAGGGCTGGCTGAGGTCGCGCACGATCAGGCCGATCACGCCGCTTTCGCCGCCGCGCAAAATCGAGGCTGAGCGATTACGCACGTAGCCAAGCTGCTCAATCGCCTGATTAACGCGTATGGCCGTAGCGGGCGAGATGCGCCCTTTGCCGGAGAGCACCAACGACACGGTAGAGACCGACACCCCGGCGACCAACGCCACATCATGAATAGTGGTTTTCTGCTGGGACATAGTGTTCCGTTACCGACGTCCAAATTCAAAGAGATAAAACGTTACACTGATTGCACCAAAAATAAAGCCTGCAATTAGTCACTCTTTGTGATTATAGCCACAAAAATAAGTGGTAAAACGTTTTATCATCCTTGACCACATTGAAGCCTTTCACTTTTTATTGCAGGAGAATCTATGTCCGCCAGCCGCCCCAAAATGTCACTTTGGGAGTTTTTCCAAAGTCTGGGTAAAACCTTTATGTTGCCCGTCGCCCTGCTGTCGTTCTGCGGCATTCTGTTAGGAATTGGCAGTTCCCTCAGCAGTCATGATGTCCTGACGCTAATTCCTCTTCTCGATCAGCCTTTCCTGCAATACCTGTTTATCTGGCTGGCGAAGATCGGCTCTTTTGCCTTTAGCTATCTGCCGGTGATGTTTGCCATTGCCATTCCGCTCGGTATGGCGCGCGAGAATAAAGGCGTCGCCGCCTTTGCCGGTTTTGTTGGCTACGCGGTGCTGAACCTGAGTATCAACTTCTGGCTCAACATCAACGGCATTCTGCCAACCACCGATGCGGCGGTGCTGAAAGCCAATAACGTACAAAACATCCTCGGCATTCAGTCCATCGACACCGGTATTCTCGGCGCGGTGATCGTCGGTATCGTGGTGTTCTGGTTACATGAGCGCTTCCACAACATTCGCCTGCCAGATGCGCTGGCGTTTTTCGGTGGGACGCGTTTTGTGCCGATCGTTACGGCGATGGCGATGGGCGTGCTGGGCCTGGTGGTTCCGCTGATTTGGCCATTCTTTGCACGCGCGATTACCGGCCTCGGCTGGGTGATTAACAGCGCCGGAGAATTTGGTCCGATGATCTTCGGTACTGGCGAACGTCTGCTTTTACCTTTCGGCTTGCAGCACATTCTGGTGGCAATCATCCGCTTTACCGATGCGGGCGGCACCATGGATGTGTGCGGCAAAAGTGTTAGCGGTGCGTTAACTATCTTCCAGGCGCAATTGGCCTGTGCAGATACCCACGGCTTCGCCGAGAGCGCCACGCGCTTCCTGTCGCAGGGTAAAATGCCAGCCTTCCTCGGGGGTTTGCCGGGTGCGGCCTTGGCGATGTATCACTGCGCCCGTCCGGAAAACCGTCATAAAATTAAAGGCCTGCTGATTTCCGGCGTGGTGGCTTGCGTGGTGGGCGGTACCACTGAACCGCTGGAGTTCCTGTTCCTGTTCGTCGCGCCGGTGCTGTATTTGATCCACGCGCTGTTGACCGGCTTGGGCTTCACCGTAATGGCGATGCTGGGCGTGACTATCGGTAATACCGACGGCAACGTGATCGACTTCTTCGTCTTCGGCGTGCTGCACGGCCTCTCCACCAAATGGTATTGGGTGCCGGTGATTGCTGCGGTGTGGTTCGTGGGTTATTACGCCATCTTCCGCTTTGCTATCAGTCACTTCAACATCAAAACGCCAGGCCGCGAAGTGGAAACCAACAGCGTAGCGCAGCAGGTTAATCGCGCGGCTGTGGGTAAATCCGGCTTTAATACGCCAGCGATTCTGTCGGCGCTGGGCGGCGTGGAAAACATCGCCTCACTGGATAACTGCCTGACGCGTCTGCGCATTACCGTGGTCGATATGAGCAAGGTGGATGATGCATCACTGAAAGCCAACGGTGCGATTGGCGTGGTGCATGTTAATGCGACCAATCTGCAAGTGGTGATGGGCCCGCAGGTGCAATCGGTCAAAGATGAGATGGCACACTTGATGAGCGCGACGGTGTAATGATGCAGGATTTCGCTTTCAATCAGGTGGTGGATCGCCACGGTAGCTGGTGTACGCAGTGGGATTTCGTGGCCGATCGTTTCGGCGTGGCGGACTTGCTGCCCTTCACTATCTCCGATATGGATTTCGCCACCGCGCCATGCATCCTCGAGGCGCTGCAACAGCGCCTCGCACACGGTGTGTTTGGCTACAGCCGCTGGCAGCATGATGATTTTCTCTCTGCCATTCAACATTGGATGCGCAGCCGTTTCGCTACCGAAGTGGCGGCAGAATCGCTGGTTTATGGCCCGTCGGTGATTTACATGGTGGCGCAGCTGTTGCGCCACTGGACGCAGCCGGATGATGAAGTGCTGATTCACACCCCCGCTTACGATGCGTTTTATAACACCATCAATGGCAATCAGCGTCGCGTGCTGGAGCTGCCGCTGCAGCGCCACGCTAACGAATGGCTGTGTGACATGACGCAGCTGGAAAGTTTGCTGGCGCGTCCGCGCTGTAAAGTGATGCTGCTGTGCAGTCCGCACAATCCTGGCGGCAAAGTGTGGCGCGAAGATGAGCTGCGCCAGATGGCGGCGCTGTGCGAAAAGCATGGCGTTAAGGTGATTAGCGATGAAATTCATATGGACATGGTGCTGAGTGATGCGCAGCATACGCCCTGGAGCCAGGTAGCGCAGTCCGCCTGGGCGCTGTTCACCTCGGCCTCCAAGAGCTTCAACATTCCGGCGCTGACCGGCGCGTGGGGCATAATCCCTGATGAGCGCGATCGTCAGGCGTGGTTCCATGCGCTGAAGCAGCAGGATGGCTTATCCTCGCCAGCGGTAATGGCGCTTGCCGCTACCATCGCCGCTTATCGCGCGGGCGCGCCGTGGCTGGATGCGCTGCGCGCCCATTTGCGTGGCAACATGCAGCATATAGCGCAGCGCCTGAACACGGCTTTTCCGCAGCTTAACTGGCAACCGCCTGCCGCGACTTACCTGGCGTGGATCGATCTCAATCCGCTTGGCATTGATGAACAGGCGCTGCAACAGCGTCTGATTCATCAACACAAAGTGGCGATCATGCCGGGTTCGACCTACGGCGCGGCGAGTCGCGGTTATCTGCGTCTCAACGCCGGTTGCCCGCGCAGCAAACTGGATGATGGACTGGATCGCCTGATTGCCGGGCTAAAATCGTTCTAAAATGCCATGGATGCTGATTAATTCAGCATCCGTTTTGCTGTTTGCGCAAATCGCTGGCGCTGTTGCGCAAGATGTTTTTATAATCCTCTGCACTTTATGAAACTTAAGCGAGTGCGCCATGATTGATCCAAAACTCCCCCTTACCGACATTCACCGCCACCTTGATGGCAATATCCGCGCACAAACCATTCTCGATTTAGGTCGTCAGCATAATCTTGCGCTGCCCGCTGAAACGCTTGATGCATTGCGTCCGCATGTGCAGGTCACGGCTAATGAACCGGATCTGGTGAGTTTCCTGCAGAAACTCGACTGGGGCGTGAAAGTGCTGGGCGATCTTGATGCCTGTCGTCGTATCGCGCTGGAAAACGTCGAAGATGCGGCGCGCGCTGGCATTCACTATGCGGAACTGCGCTTCTCACCGGGCTACATGGCGATGACGCATCAACTGCCGATTGCCGGCGTGGTTGAAGCGGTGATTGATGGTGTGCGCGCCGGCATTCAGCAATACGGCGTTGATGTACGCCTGACCGGCATTATGAGCCGCACCTTTGGTGAAGAAGCTTGCCTGCGCGAGCTGGAAGCTTTGCTGGCACATCGCGAGGGCATCACCGCCGTCGATTTGGCCGGTGACGAGCTAGGCTTCCCAGGCAGTGAATTCCTCAGCCACTTTAATCGTGCGCGTGACGCCGGTTTCCGCATTACCGTTCACGCCGGTGAAGCCGCAGGTCCGGAAAGCATCTGGCAAGCGATTCGCGAGCTGGGCGCGGAGCGTATTGGTCACGGCGTGAAGGCGATAGAAGATCGTGCATTGATGGATTTCCTTGCTGAGCAGCGCATTGGGATTGAGTCATGCCTCACTTCGAATATTCAGACCAGCACCGTATCGTCGCTGAGCAGCCATCCGCTGAAAACCTTCCTGCAGCACGGCATTCTCGCCACCATTAACACCGACGACCCGGCGGTTCAGGGCGTTGAGCTGGCCCATGAGTATGAAGTGGCGGCACCGCAAGCGGGATTGACGGCAGAAGAGATGCGTCAGGCACAGGATAATGGTGTAACCATCGCGTTCCTGAGTGATGCAGAGAAAGCCGCGCTGCGCGCGCGCGTAGCGGGATAAAAAAAGGTGCGCATAACGCGCACCTTAGATCGTAGGGTCGCCATTCCTGGCGATCTTTTAACAGAATTAACGCAACGACAGGGTCTGACGCTTCTCGGCGGACTGCAAGCCCAGCTCGATCAACTCCATCACCTGAATCGCCTCTTCTGCCTGCACCGGATTCGCACCTGTGCCCGCAATCGCATCACGGATACCTGCGTAGTACGCCGGATAGTTACCTGGCAAGGTCAGCAGCTCTTTCTCCACCATCACATCGCCTTCCGCCAGCGTCAGCGTGCCGTTGCGCATGTCGTAGCCCCAATCTTCCTGCGGCGGACGTTCACCCGCTTTCAGACGATCTTCCTGCGGATCCAGCCCGTATTTCACGTAGCTGCCGCGCGTACCGTGCACCACAAAGCGCGCGGATTCCGCCGCCACCAGCATGCTGGCATGCAGCACCACGCGACGCGTAGGATAGGTCAACACTGCATGGAAGTAATCGGTGGTTTGCGCGCCCGGACGCAGTTCCGCCATATCGACATTGATCGCAACCGGCGTGCCAAACAGCTGCAAAGCCTGATCCAGCACGTGTGGTCCGAGATCGAACCAAATGCCGCTGCCCGCGCCTTTCATTTCACGCCAGCGCTGACGCACTTCCGGACGGAAACGGTCAAAGTGGGATTCGAAGTAACGCACTTCGCCCAGCGTACCGTCGTTCAGCAGGGATTTCAGCGTCAGGAAATCGCTGTCCCAACGGCGGTTATGGAACACCGACAGCAGCAGGCCTTTGGCTTTAGCCAGCGCATCCAGCTCACGTGCTTGTGACAACGTCACGGTAAACGGCTTATCGACCACCACGTGTTTGCCGGCGTTGAGTGCCGCTTTGGCTAATGGGAAGTGGGTGTCATTCGGGGTCGGAATAACAATCAGTTGCAGTGTCGGGTCGTCCAGCAGCGCTTGTGGATCGGAAACCACCTGCACTGACGGCCAGTCAGCATGCACTTTGCTGGCATCGCTGCTTGAGATCGCCGCCAGCTCAACATCCGGCGTACCGGCGATCAAGGGTGCATGAAAGGTTTTGCTGGCAAAACCGTAGCCGATTAGGCCGACACGTAATTTATCGCTCATTCTCATTCCTCTTGTTCGTTACCAGACTGATTTAAGACGAATCAATCTATAAGAACAAGGCAGAATCACCTGAAAACTCAGGAAATAGCACTCCGTGCGGATTGCCAGCTCTCGTGCGCCACCAACGCATCCTGCGCATCCTGGCTGCGGCGGCGGAAGTCGCTGGGGCTCACGCCAACGCGTTTGCGGAACACGCGCGAGAAGTAGAGTTGGTCATCGTAGCCCACTTCACGCCCGACGGAAGCGATCGGTTCCTGGGTGGTTTGCAGCAGCAGTTTGGCGCGGATCACGCGCTGATCTTCGCGCCAGCGCAGCAGATTAATGCCCATTTGCTCGCGGAACAGATGCGCCAGCCGTGACGGCGACAGGCAAACATGGCGCGCCACTTCTTCAATCTTCACTTCGCCCGCCAGATGATTGGTGACGTATTGGCAAGCTTCAATCACGCGCGGATCGCGGATCTGTTGATGGCTACGCGGATCCTCTTCCACCGCGCGCAGCAGCAAGCGCTCCAGCAGATTCATCGCCAGCTCTTCGGCGAAGCGACGACCGGAGTTGTGGGTTTGCTCGATGCTGGCGAACAGGCGATCAAACTCGGCACGCTGCGCTTCTGACAAATGCAAGCGCCCCACGCCCTGGCTCTCATCCTGCCACTGCAACCAATCGGTCCAGTAAGCGCGCGGGCGGAAATAGACCCAGCGATGGAACCAGCACGGGCTGTCTGGCGCGCGGCCGTAATAGTGCGGGGTTTTCGGTTGAAACAGCAGCAGATCGCCCGGCTCGCAGTCGAAGGCAGATTCGCCATCAAACACGCGCCCCTGACCTTTAATGGTCAGATTAAGGATGTAGCCTTTCATGCCGTGCGGACGATCGATAAAGAAATCGAGTGCGTCATTGGCATTAATCGGCGTTAAGCCTGCCACCAGCCAGGCATTGAACGCATAGCCCGGCAATAAGGGATTCTGCTGCTCACTTGGGGGTTCGCGATGGTACATAATGCCCTCACTTTTCGGTTTCACGGCGCTGAGCGTGCCCACTTTCCGACACGCTCAGCCTGGGTTATCAGGCGGCTTTACTTTTCTGTTTGTAGCGGTCAAAAATCACCGCCGCTAACAGTATCAAACCGCGCACTACATACTGTGAGAATGGCGAGATATTCAATAAATTCATCGCATTCTCAACCGTGCCCAGAATTAGCACGCCCGCCACTACATAGGAAATTTTGCCGATGCCGCCTTTCAGCGAGACGCCGCCCAGCACGCAAGCTGAAATCACAATCAGCTCGTATCCGAGCGAGGTCATGGGCTGGCCGCTGGTCATGCGCGACGCCAGAATGATGCCCGCCGCCGCCGACACTAAACCGGACAGAATGAAGATAATGATGCGCGTGCGTACCACCGGCACGCCGGCCAGACGCGCTGCTTCTTCATTGCCGCCAATCGCCAGCGTGTTGCGACCAAAGGTGGTTTTGTTCAGCAGGAAACCGAACAGCACCATGGTAGCGATGGTGAGCCAAATCGGTGCCGGCACGCCGAGCCAGTTGGCGTAGCCGAGGGTAAAGAAGCGCTCGTCTTCAATCCCCACCGCTTTGCCGTCGGAGAAGATGTAAGCCAGGCCGCGCACAATCTGCATGGTGGCCAGCGTGGTGATCAGGGCGTTGATTTTCAGCCGCGCAATGACGAAGCCGTTGATAAAACCGGTGGCCATGCCGAGCAGCAATCCGGCTGCCACGCCAATCCACAGGCTTTCGGTCATGTTGATCACCACCGCGGTGACCACACCGGCGCAGGCAATCACCGACGCCACGGACAGGTCAAAGTCGCCGGAAGCCAGGCAGAACAGCATGCCGCACGCCACCATGCCGGACATCGACATCGCCAGCCCGAGCCCTTTCATGTTGATGATAGAACCAAAGTTCGGCACGAAAATGGCACACACGATAAACAGCAGTGCGAACACCACCAGCATGCCGAAGTTGTCCCAAATCCGCCCCAGTTGCAGCCCGTTGCGCTGCACCGGTGGCGTGTTGGAAGTGGTAGATGAAGCCATTATTACTCTCCTTTACATCAGGCCACGGCGGCCGCTTGAGTGGTTTTCGGCATCGCCAGGCTCAGCGTCAGCTGCTCTGTGGCCGTGTCATGGGACAGTTCACCGGCAATGGAACCTTCACGCATCACCAGAATGCGGTCGGCTAATCCCATCACTTCCGGCAGATCGCTGGAGGCAAACAGCACCGCAATCCCCTTTTTCGCCAGTTGATAAATCAGGTTGTAGATTTCGTGTTTGGCACCGACGTCAATGCCGCGCGTCGGCTCATCGAGCAGGATCACGTTCATCTCTTCCGACAGCCAGCGGCCCAGAATCGCCTTCTGCTGGTTGCCTCCGGAAAGATTCATGATCAGCTGCTGCGGGCCTGGCGTTTTGATGTTGAGTGAACGAATGTGGATATCGGCGTTTTTCGCTTCCCAGCTCGGTTTGATCAGGCAACCAGCGGTGAGATTGTGGCGACGCGCGCTGATGTTGATGTTATCGCGCACCGAATGCACCGGAATGATGCCTTCAGATTTGCGATCTTCCGGGCACAGCATGATGCCGGCGCGGATGGCGTCGATCGGCTGGCGAATGTTGAGCTTTTTGCCATCCAGCGTCACGCTGCCGCCGCGCAATTTAGTGGCACCGAACAGCCCTTTCATCAGTTCACTGCGTCCCGCGCCCACTAAACCAAACAGGCCAACGATTTCACCGGCACGCACCGTCAACGAAATCGGCGTGCGCACGCCCTTTGCCTCCACCGCGTCCAGCTGCAGACGCACCGGGCCCAGTTCACGCGGCGCGTAACCATAAATATCCCCCAGATTGCGCCCCACCATCGCCTGCACCAAATCATCGTGATGGGTGTTTTTCATGTCGGTGAAGGTGCGCACGTAGCGGCCATCTTTAAACACGGTGATGGCATCGCTCAGGGCAAAAATCTCCTCCATGCGATGCGACACGTACAACACGGTGCGGCCCTGCTCGCGTAGCTGACGGATGACGCGGAACAAGTGATCAATTTCGCGCGCCGACAGCGAGCTGGTCGGTTCGTCAAAAGCGATGATGCGTGCGTTACGCGCCAGCGCTTTGGCGATCTCCACCATCTGCCATTGGCCGAGCGACAGATATTTCAGCGGCATGTCCGGATCGATATCCATGCCAAGATTTTGCAGCTGCAAACCGGCTTCATAGCGCAGCAGTTTGCGATTCACCAGACCGCGCTTGTGCGGCAGCTGGCCGAGATAGATATTTTCCGCCACGCTCATTTCCGGCACCAGATGCAGTTCCTGGTAAATGATCGCCACGCCGGCATCCAGCGCATCCACGGTGGTGTTGAAACTCTTCGGCTGGCCTTTAATGCGGATCTCGCCGCCGCTGGGCTGGTAGCTACCGCTGAGGATCTTCAACAGCGTTGATTTACCGGCACCGTTCTCCCCCATCAGCGCGTGCACTTCGCCGGCACGGCAGCTGAATGAGATGTCCTGCAGCGCTTTCACGCCGGGAAAGGTTTTGCTGATGCCATGAAACGACAGAAAGGCTTGATCTATGTTCATGGTGACTCCTCTAAGCCTTCATGCTTCGCACTGTAACTGCGTTGGCTGCGTGAACTTACCCCGGTCACTTACAAAAGTAAGCTCCCGGGGATAAGTGCACTTGCCGCCTTGTTACAGCACGAATCATTTTGGCTAAACATTTAGATGGTGCTGCTCAAACAACGAACAACGTGATTACTTCAGCCCTTTCTTATCCAGCTCGGCTTTGAAGTTATCGCGGGTAATCAGCACCACATCGGTGACCTCGGTGAACTTCGGCGGCTCCTGATCTTTGGTCACCCAGTTGTAGAGCATCTCGCTGCTCTTATAACCGTGCACGTCCGGGCTTGGCAGCAGCGAACCGTAGAAACCGGTGGCGGATCCTTTCGACAGCTCACTCACCGCATCAACACCGTTAATGCCGATACCGATCACATCGGGCGCTTTAAAGCCCTGGCCTTCGGTGGCGCGAACGCCGCCCAGCACGGTGTTATCGTTCATGCCGAGAATCAGCCAGTGTTTCACTTCCGGATGCTGCACCAGCAGCGAGTTACCGGCGTCAAAGGCGCCTGGGATATCATTGGATTTGGTTGGCACCTGATAGATCTGCTTCTCCGGGAAACCGGCGGCTTTCAGCGCATCCATCGAACCGCTGGTGCGACGGCGTGCGGTGTCGAGTTCGTTGGCGGTGATGGCCATCACGCCGGTCTCTTTCACATCCCAGCCGCGTTTCTGCATCTCTTTATACAGTTCCTGCCCCTGACGCTCGCCGATCTTGGTTGCCGCCATCATCACCAATGGCACGGTATCCATCGGCTTGCCTTTGGCGGTCACGAACTGATCATCGACGGCAATCACTTTCAGACCGTAACCGCGCGCTTTGGCGACAATCGCGGAGCCGAGTTTCGGATCTGGCGTACAGATGACGAAGCCTTTCGCGCCGCTGGCGGCCAGGCTGTCGATGGCGTTGAGGGTTTTCTCACCGTCGGGCACGGCAATTTTGATCACTTCAAAGCCGAGATCCTTGCCGGCTTTATCCGCGAATTTCCATTCGGTCTGGAACCAGGGTTCCTCCGGTTGTTTAACGAGGAAACCGAGTTTCATGGTCTCGGCGATAGCGGATTGTGACATAACCGCAGCGAGACCTAGCGCCGCCAGCGTTTTAGTGAATTTATGCATGATGCTCTCCGGCATAATGTTGTTTTAGGCTGTTATTAACCAATCGGTGTAAACGCTACCAATTAAACCATTCTGTGGGGTACAGCTAAAAATCAGCGCGTTAGCGCAAAGGTTGTACAAAGGCTGCGCAAACGCTGGGCTAGTTGTAGCGGGAATGGACAGGAAAAATGTAGAGCGGTATCACATCCCAAAACGATGACAAAATCCTCCATATATTCAGCAAATTTAACCGGTCGTTAACTTTTGCAGTGGATCACACATCCCCGCCGATGGCAGAAAAGTGCATATTCTCAGCGACTGATGACTAACCGCTTCTGCTGCCCCATTCCAGGATAGAGCCAGATAACTCACACAGGAGAATCCCAATGGGTGCTGGCGCCATAACAATTGGGCTGGATTTTGGCAGTGACTCGGTGCGTGCGCTGGCCGTGGACTGTCACAGTGGTAAAGAGCTGGAAAAAGCGGTGGTCAACTATGCACGCTGGGCCAACGGCGAATTTTGCGATGCGCACGCCAACCGCTTTCGTCACCATCCGCAGGACTATATCGATGCGTTAGAACAGGCGATTGTCACCGTGGTTAACGCCTTAACGCCTGAACAGCGCGCCGCCGTAGTGGGGATTGGCGTGGATTCCACCGGCTCGACGCCTGCGCCCATCGATCGTGATGGCAACGTGCTGGCGCTGCGCCCGGAATTCGCCACCAACCCCAACGCGATGTTCGTGCTGTGGAAAGATCACACCGCGATTGAAGAAGCCGAAGAGATCAATCAGCTGTGTCGTAGCGGTCGTTTCAACGATTACACCCGCTATATTGGCGGCGTCTATTCGTCGGAGTGGTTCTGGGCCAAGATACTGCACGTGTCACGCGCCGATGCTGCGGTACGTGACGCGGCAGTGTCTTGGGTGGAACTGTGCGATTGGGTGCCCGCGCTCCTCAGCGGCACTACCGCACCCGCGCAGCTGCGTCGTGGACGCTGTGCCGCCGGGCACAAATCACTGTGGCATCCGGAGTGGCAAGGTTTGCCGCCGGCTGACTTCTTCCGCGCGCTCGATCCTCTGCTGGTCGAGCAGCTTGATTCCCCCTTGTTCGCAGACACCTGGACCGCCGATGTGCCGGTGGGCACGCTCAGCAGCGAATGGGCGCAGCGCCTCGGCTTATCGCAACAGGTGATTCTTTCGGGCGGCGCGTTTGACTGCCACATGGGCGCGGTTGGTGCCGGTGCGCAGCCTTATACGCTGGTGAAAGTGATTGGCACCTCAACCTGCGACATTCTGATTGCCGACAGCGACACCGTTGGCGACCGCGCGATCAAAGGCATCTGCGGCCAGGTAGATGGCAGCGTAGTGCCGGGCGCGATTGGCTGCGAAGCCGGCCAGTCGGCGTTTGGCGATATTTATGCCTGGTTCAGCCGCCTGCTCGGCTGGCCACTGCAGCAGGCGGCGCAGCACCATCCGGAGCTGCAACCGCAGTTAGCCGCGCTGCAAAAAGATCTGATCCGCAATCTCACCGAAGCCTGGGCGGCCAATCCGCAACTCGATCATCTGCCGGTGGTGCTCGACTGGTTCAACGGCCGCCGCACGCCAGACGCCAATCAGCGCTTAAAAGGCGTGATCACCGATCTCAATCTCGGCACCGATGCGCCCGCGCTGTTTGGTGGCCTGATCGCCGCCACCGCGTTTGGCGCACGCGCCATCATGGAGTGTTTCGAACAGCAGCAGATTCCGGTGCAGAGCATCCTGACGCTCGGCGGCATCGCCCGCAAATCCCCTGCCATCATGCAGGCGTGCTGCGACGTCATGAACCGTCCGCTGGATATCGTCGCCTCTGACGAATGCTGTGCGCTCGGCGCGGCCATTTTTGCCGCCGTGGCCGCGGGCGTGTATGCCAATGTGCCTGCCGCCCAGCAGGTGATGGCCAGTCCGATTGATGTGACGCTGCAACCCAACGCCGCGCGCGTGGTGGTTTATCAGCAACTTTATCAACGTTATCAAAACTGGTGCCAGGCTGCTGAACCGCAGTACGCCGCGCGCACCGCATCCGCTCAGTAAAGGAGAGATTTAATGGGACAGCACAACGCACAACAGGTGTGGTTTGTTATTGGTACGCAGCACCTTTACGGCGCGGAAACCTTGCGTCAGGTAGAACAGCACGCCCGCCAGGTAATGGACGGATTGAATCAGGCCGGCACCTTGCCGGTGTCGCTGGTGCTGAAGCCGCTGGTGAAATCACCAGACGAAGCGCTGGCATTGTGCCGCGACGCTAACCACGATAATCAGTGCGTCGGCATCATTACCTGGCTGCACACCTTCTCGCCGGCCAAGATGTGGATTGGTGGCCTGAGCATCCTGAATAAGCCGCTGCTGCAATTCCATACTCAGTTCAACGCGGAGATTCCGTGGGACAGCATGGACATGGACTTTATGAACCTTAACCAAACCGCGCACGGCGGTCGCGAGTTTGGCTTTATCGGCGCGCGCATGGGTTTGCAGCACAGCGTGGTGACCGGTCACTGGCAGGATAAAGCCAGCCAGCAGCGCATCGGACGCTGGATCAATGCCGCGCTGGCAAAACAGGCCAGCCAGCAGCTGAAAGTGGCGCGCTTCGGCGACAACATGCGCGAAGTGGCGGTGACCGAAGGCGATAAAGTCGCGGCGCAGATTCAGTTTGGTTACTCCGTGAATGGCTGGGGCGTGGGCGATTTGGTCGAGGTGGTGAATAGCGTCAGCGATGGCGACGTCAACGCGCTGATCGATGAATACGAAAGCCAATATCGCTTCACCGATGCCGCCGCCGTCAACGGCGATAAACGTCAAAACGTACTGGATGCGGCACGCATTGAGCTGGGTCTGAAACGTTTCCTCGAAGCCGAGGGCTGCAAAGCCTTTACCACCAACTTCCAGACTTTGCACGGCATGACGCAACTGCCCGGTTTGGCGGTGCAGCGCTTGATGGGCCAGGGCTATGGATTTGCCGGTGAAGGCGACTGGAAAACCGCCGCGCTGCTGCACATTCTCAAGATCCAGGCAGGCACACGCGCGGGCGGCACTTCCTTTATGGAGGATTACACCTATCACTTCTCACCGGGCAATGATTTGGTGCTGGGCTCGCACATGCTGGAAGTGTGCCCGTCCATCGCCAAAGAGGAGAAGCCGCTGATTGATGTGCAGTTCCTCGGCATTGGCGACAAAGCCGATCCGGCGCGCATGATCTTCTCCACGCCGGCAGGACGCGCGGTGAATGCCAGCGTCATCGATCTGGGCGATCGTTTCCGTTTGCTGGTGAATGTGGTGGATGCGATCGAACAGCCCAAACCGCTGCCAAAACTGCCGGTGGCCCGTGCGCTGTGGCGTGCCCAGCCGTCGCTGGCCACCGCATCAGAAGCCTGGATTCTGGCCGGCGGCGCGCACCACACGGTGTTCAGCCAGGCGCTGGATTTGGATGATATGTATCTGTACGGCGAGCTGAATGGCATTGAAGTGCTGGTGATTGATGAGGAGACGCGCTTACCGGCATTTAAAGATGCGCTGCGCTGGAATGAGGCGTATTACCGCCTGGCACGTTGATTTCGTCCTCTGCGATATTCCCCTCATCCTAACCTTCTCCCGCAAGCGGGAGAAGGAACCGTTTTATAAACGCTGTCACTCCGAACTCAACGCCTGCTTTTGCTTCAGGGAAGAGTGCTGCTTATCGCTGCACCGGCGGCTCCCTCTCCCGCGCGCGGGAGAGGGAGCCGTTTTATAAACGCTGTCACTCCGAACTCAACGTATGCTTTTGCTTCAGGAAAGAGTGCTGCTTATCGCTGCACCGGCGGCTCCCTCTCCCGCAAGCGGGAGAAGGAACCGTTTTATAAACGCTGTCACTCCGAACTCAACGTCTGATTTGCTTTAGGGAAGAGTGCTGCTTATCGCTGCACCGTCGGCACCCTCTCCCGCGCGCGGGAGAGGGTTGGGGTGAGGGGAAGGCGGGTGAAGAAGTTAAGAGGTCAAACGCTTAACAGGTGCGTTCTGCTGGCGATCCCACATCACGGTGAGCAGGCGTTGTAGCGCGATAAACGCAAACAGCAGAATGCCGATGGCGATCTTGGTCCACCATGAACTCAAGGTGCCGTCGAAGTTAATCCACGTCTGAATCAATCCCTGAATCAACACGCCGAACAGCGTGCCCAACACCGTGCCCACGCCGCCGGACAACAAGGTGCCGCCAATCACCACCGAGGCAATCGCGTCCAGTTCCACACCCAATCCCGCTAGCGCATAGCCCGCCGAGGTATAAATGGAGAACACAATGCCCGCCAATGTCGCCAGCGTGGTCGACAACATATAAATCCTGATGGTGGTCGCGCGCGTTGACACGCCCATCAACTGCGCCGAAGTCAGGCTGCCGCCAATCGCATACACCTGATTACCAAAGCGCGTACGGTGCGCCAGAATAATCCCGCCGAGTACCACCACCAGCATAATCAGCGCCAGCAAACTCAGGCGTCCGCCGCCGGGGATCTTCCACGCCAGACTCGACAGCGTGGTATAGAGCGGATGATCGATAGGAATCGAATTCTCCGACACCAGATAGCTGCAGCCGCGCAGGAAAAACATCCCCGCCAGCGTAATGATAAACGCCGGGATTTTCAGCGCATCTATCAGCCAGCCCATCATCGCGCCAAACAGCGCGCCCATCGCCAGCACCAGCGCAAACGCCAGAAGCGGATCGAGATGATAATCACCAATCACCCGTGCCAGGAACACGCCGCTAAAGGCAATCACCGCGCCCACCGACAGATCAATGCCGCCGGACAAAATCACGAACGTCATCCCCACGGCGATAATGCCGAGGAAAGCGTTATCGGTGAGGATATTGCAGATCACGCGCGTTGAAGCGAAGCCGGGAAATTGGCTCAGGCAAAACAGATAACCCGCCACAAACACCAGCAGCGTGATCATCAAGGGCAGATGACGTTTCATCATTTCGGGCGTCTCCGTTTCAACATGGCAATAAAGCGTGGCGACTGCAGCAGCAATACGCACATCACCACCACCGCTTTCACCACCTGATTGAGTTCAGGCTGGAAGCCGGACAGCAAAATACCGGTATTCATCGACTGAATAATCAACGCGCCAATCAGTGAGAGCACCAGATTGAAGCGCCCGCCCATCAGCGAAGCACCGCCAATCACCACCGCTAAAATGGCATCCAGCTCCAGCCACAAACCGGCGTTATTGGCATCGGCACCGCGAATATCCGCGGCGACGATCATGCCTGCCACCGCCGCGCACATGCCGCTAATCACATAGGTCGACATCACCACCAGCCAGCCATTCACACCGGCATTGCGCGCCGCGCGCAGGTTGATACCGACCGCTTCGATAAACAGTCCGAGCGCGGTTTTGCGCGTCAGCAGCCACACCACGAGCGCCACCAGCAGCGTAATCCATACCGGCACCGGCAGCAGCCACAGCGAACCGCTACCAAACCACGCCAGGCTATCGCTGTTGAAGGTAACGATTTGGCCCTGTGTAATCAGCTGCGCCACGCCGCGTCCCGCCACCATTAAAATCAAAGTGGCGACAAACGGCTGAATTTTTAGTAGCGCCACCAAAATGCCATTCCATAAACCGCAGGCCAGGCCGGTACCGAGCGTCGCCAGAATGATGAACGCCAAACTATGCCCCGCCACCGTCAAGGTCGCCGCCGTTGCGCCGGCAATCGCCATCACCGCGCCCACCGACAGATCGATGCCGCCGGTGGCAATCACCAGCGTCATGCCAATCGCCAGCAGCGCCACCGGCGCGGCGCGATTGAGGATATCAATCGGGCTGCCGAACAAACGGCCATCCTGAATGTGAATGGCAAAAAAGTTATTCGCCACCAGGCTATCCACCAGCAGTACCAGAATCAGCGCCACAATCTGCGGCATGCCAGGCGGCAGCTTCGGCTTACGCCGTTCGGGTTTGTCATGTGTCATAGGGGATTCAAGCATGTTGTGCTCCTCCATCGGCGATGGCGTTGACGATCGCGGCCACCGACAGCTGCTCCAGCGGGATTTCGGCCACCTGCTTCAAATCGCGCATGATCAACACGCGATCGGCATAGCCCACCAGTTCTTCGAGTTCAGAGGAGATAACCAGCAGCGCCAATCCGTCGGCGCACAGGGTTTCAATTAAGCGAATGATTTCGGCATGCGCGCCGACATCGATGCCGCGCGTTGGCTCGTCGAGGATCAGAAATTGCGGTTTGGTCACCAGCCAGCGCGAAAGCAGCACCTTCTGCTGATTGCCGCCGGACAACAGCTCAACCGGCTGATCGGCATGCGGCGTGCGAATGCCGAGGCTCTTGATAAAGCGCTCGGCGATCTCCTGCTGCTCACGACGCTTGATCGGTCGCAGCCAGCCGCGCTGCGCCTGCAGCGCCAGAATGATATTTTCGCGCACCGACGCGCCACCAATGATGCCGTCGGTTTTACGATCTTCCGGACAGAAACCCATACCGAGGCGCGAAGCCTTGGCGGGCGTGCGGATGTTCTGCACTTTGCCCTTGATGGTCGCGGTGCCACGATCCGCCCGGCGAATGCCGAACAGCACTTCGGCGGTTTCGGTACGGCCTGAACCGAGCAGTCCGGCCAGTCCCACCACTTCACCCGGACGCACCTGCAGGTTGAACGGTTCAATGGTGCCCTTCTTGCCATAATCTTCAAATGACACCACCGGCTGATTGCTGCGCAGCGTGCTGCCCTGACGCTGCAAAGCGGTTTCCAGCAGCTCGCGTCCCAGCATCAACTTGATCAGTTCAATCTGCGGCAGCGTGGCGGTATCGCGCGTGGCAATAAACTGGCCGTTACGCAGCACGGTGATGCGATCGGTAATGCGGTAAACCTGGTCGAGAAAATGGGTAACAAAAATCAGGCTCATCCCTTTGGCTTTTAGCTGCGCCATCAAGGTAAACAGCATTTCGACTTCATTAGCATCGAGGCTGGCGGTCGGTTCATCAAGGATCAGCACCTGCGCGGAGAGATCGACCGCGCGGCAAATCGCAATGATCTGCTGCATCGCCACCGAGAAATGGCCCAGCGGACGCGTTACGTCGAGTACAAAGCCGTAGTTGCGCATCAGCGCATCGGCATCGCGCACCATGCGCTTACGTCCAATCATGCCTAAGCGCCGCGGCTCGCGGCCAATGTACAAATTATCCGCCACCGACATATTCGGCAGCAGGTTCACTTCCTGATAAACCGTGCCAATGCCCATCTCCTGTGCATCAGCGGTGTTGTGCGGCGTAATCGCCTTGCCGTTCAGGGTTACCGTGCCGGCATCACGGGTATACACGCCGGTCAGAACTTTAATCAGCGTGGATTTGCCCGCGCCGTTTTCGCCCAGCAACGCCATGATCTCGCCCTTGCGGATGCTGAACGAGACATTATCCAGCGCCTTCACGCCGGGAAAGCCTTTGCTGACGCCGCTAATGGTCAGCAGTGCGGTTTCATCGGAGGTGCTCATCAGGTTCTCCCTCGCCTTACGTCATCAAAAACCGCCCCGAAGGGCGGTTGCGGGGATCAGTAACCCATGCCTTTTTTGGTATCGAGCTGCGCCTGTGCGGAGTCCGGCAGATACAGTTTCGATTCTGTTTTGATGATTTTCGGCGGCATCGTGCCGTCCTTCTTGAATTTCTCCAGCGCGTCGAATGCTGGACCGGCCATATTAGGCGTCAGCTCCACGTTGGCATTGGCTTCACCGGCCAGCATCGCTTTATAGATATCTGGCACACCATCAATCGAACCGGTCAGGATATCTTTGCCTGGCTTGAGGCCAGCTTCTTTAATCGCCTGAATGGCACCGATCGCCATATCATCGTTATGCGCGTAAACCATGCAGATATTCTTGCCGTTGTTTTCCGCCTTGATAAAGCTCTCCATCACCTCTTTACCTTTACTGCGGGTAAAGTCACCGGACTGCGAGCGAATCACTTTGATATTGTCGTGGCCGGCGATGGCTTCGGCGAAGCCTTTCTTACGGTCAATCGCCACGCTGGCGCCGACGGTGCCTTGCAGCTCGACGACGTTACATTTTTTGTCCGCGACCGTTTTCACCAGCCAGTCGCCAATCAACTTGCCTTCCAGCACGTTGTCCGCAGTGACCACCGCCATGTACAGCGATTTGTCTTTCACCACGATGGCGCGATCGAGTAAGAACACCGGGATTTTGGCGTCTTTGGCTTCTTCCAGCACCGGTTCCCATCCCGTTTGCACCACCGGCGCAATGAAGATGGCATCAACGCCCTGCGCGATGAACGAGCGCACCGCTTTGATTTGGTTCTCTTGTTTCTGCTGGCCATCGGCGATTTTCAGCGTGATACCGCGCTTTTGCGCTTCACTTTTTGCCACATTGGTTTCTGCTGAACGCCAGCCAGATTCCGACCCAACCTGTGAGAAGCCCACCGTCATATCAGCAGCCAACACCGACGTACTCAGTGCCGAGCTCACCATGGCGGTCAAGAGTAAACGTTTCCACATAATTTCATTCCTCTGAAGGGAGTGTGTTGTAGGGGTACAAAACGCGAATTAAGCCTGGCTGAAAAGCGCGTAAACAAGCGCGACATACTTCACAAATCAGAGTGAATTAAAGGAGTTACGTGAACAGGCAATGCTTTATAGATCGTGGCATTATGGACAAAATGCCTGCTAATTATTGCGGAGGGCGTTAAATAAATGTAATAAACAGAATCGGTTATGCTTCTCACTTCTGGAAACGATTACAGCGGGCGCGTAAAGAATGGTTATGGTCTGCAGCGACAATCAATTATTGGTTTTGTGACTGCTCGCACAGAATGTGAGTGCCGGTTTCACGGCGTGTGCATAAATTTGCTGACCAGAGCGGAATAAACAGCGGATTCATTCGCAGCACGATCGCAAATACCTATTATAGAGACGGAGAAATAACGGCTTTCCAATAATGTGTTAATAGCGTGTGATTTTCTCACAAGCCCGCTAAATACCGGCCTCAATTTGCCTTAAATCGTACTTTATATGCGCGTTTAAAACGCGTAAAAGGCAAAAAAGTGTCGTTTCATGAGCGAATTAGCGCATGTTGTCTGAATTTTGTATTTTTTTATGAGTCGCGTATGGACTCTCGCTGCGTGCTCCCTATACTTGGGCACTTCCAAGTACTTTATATTTAAATGGCAATCATGACTGCATTAGATTACCTGCTGAAATTCCGCAAAGTGAATAATCTCGATAGTCTGGAAAAACTCTACGACCATCTGAATTATTCGCTGACTGATGATAAAGAGATCATCAATATGTATCGCGCTGCCGACCATCGACGTGCTGAACTGGTCTCTGGCGGACGTCTGTTCGATATGGGCCGCGTGCCGAAAACCGTCTGGCGTTACGTGATCTAATTGATTTATCCCCTCTCTATCTGCGCTCTTGCGTTGTCCAGGTCGGGCGTGCCCCGTTTGGACATGATACGCTCTGCATCGCCCTCTTCTCTGCAAACAGGATCTTGTCGATGACCCAACTGGTGAACCCGCCACGTATTGCTGGCTGGCTACTGCTGCCGCTGGCGTGGCTGATCATGACCATGCTGACCAGTGCGCTGGTGGTGGCGATGTATCTGAGTCCGCTGTTTAAACCCGAATTACGCACGACGCTGTTCTCACACGGCGGCACTTTGCTGACGCAATGGTCGATCTCGCTGCTGACTGCTGCGGTGGTATGGGCGTATAGCATTTGGGTGTGCTGGATTTTCTGTAAACGTTCGCGTCGCTTACCGCGCCATTACATTCTGTGGCTGCTGATGACCATCTTGCTGGCGTTAAAAACCTTTGCCTTCACGCCGGTGGCCGATGGCAAAGCGATTCAGACTTTACTGCTGTCGCTGCTGGCGGCTGCGGTGTTTGTGCCCTATTTCAAACGCTCTCAGCGCGTAAAACAGACGTTTATCCAGCCATAATGACGTGAGTTTCGTCAGCAATTTAATTCTGAGTGCTCTCAATGCTCACACAAACCCGTTGAAGGTTGAGATGCACCTCTCAATTCCGGATAATAGACGCCTTTCGGCTTCCCAGGTTAAAAAATGACCGATTACTTACTTCTCTTTGTTGGCACAGTGCTGGTGAACAACTTTGTGTTGGTCAAATTCCTCGGCCTTTGCCCATTTATGGGCGTGTCAAAAAAACTGGAAACGGCCATTGGCATGGGACTTGCCACCACTTTCGTGATCACGCTGGCGGCGATCTGCGCCTGGCTGGTGAATCACCTCATTCTGGTGCCGCTTGATCTGGTCTATCTGCGCACCCTCGCCTATATTCTGGTGATTGCTGTTGTGGTGCAGTTCACCGAAATGGTGGTGCGTAAAACCAGTCCGTCGCTCTATCGCCTGCTGGGTATCTTCCTGCCGCTGATCACCACCAACTGTGCGGTGCTGGGCGTGCCATTATTGAGCGTTAACCTCAATCACACCTTCCTGCAGGCGGCGCTGTATGGCTTCAGTGCGTCACTCGGCTTCTCGCTGGTGATGGTGCTGTTCGCCGGCATGCGCGAGCGTCTGGTACTGGCGAATGTTCCCGCGCCGTTTAAAGGTAACTCGATTGCGCTGATCACCGCAGGTCTGATGGCGCTGGCCTTTATGGGCTTTACCGGGCTGGTGAAATTCTAATGACCGCGATTTGGATTGCGATTATCGCGCTGGCTGCATTGGGCCTGGTGTTTGGTGCCCTGCTGGGTTACGCCTCACGTCGCTTCGAGGTGGAAGAAGATCCGATTGTTGAGCAGATCGATGAGATTTTGCCGCAGAGCCAGTGTGGTCAGTGCGGCTATCCCGGCTGCCGCCCGTATGCCGATGCGGTGGGTAACAACGGTGAAGCGATCAATAAGTGCGCGCCCGGCGGCGAGCAGACCATGCTCAAGCTGGCCGCGCTGCTCAACGTTGAACCGCAACCGCTCGACGGCGGCGCAGACGTGCTGGAGCCGATACGTACCGTGGCATGGATCGATGAAGAGAACTGCATCGGCTGCACCAAATGTATTCAGGCTTGCCCGGTGGACGCCATCGTGGGTGCCACGCGCGCCATGCACACCGTGCTGAGCGATGTCTGCACCGGCTGCGATCTCTGCGTTGCGCCTTGCCCGACCGACTGCATTGAGATGCGCCCGGTTGCCACCACCACGGCCAACTGGAAGTGGAATCTCGACACCATTCCTGTACGGGTGATCCCGGTAGAAACCCATGCTTAATTTGTTAAACCTGTTCCGCAAAGAGAAGCTGTGGGATTTTCAGGGCGGCATCCATCCGCCTGAGATGAAAACACAGTCCAACGGTACGCCGCTGAGCCAGTTACCCCTGCCTGAGCGCTTTATCATTCCGTTAAAACAGCATATCGGCCATGAAGGCGAGATTTGCGTGGCGCCCGGCGACAAAGTGCTGCGCGGCCAGCCGCTGACCTTTGGCGGCGGACGCATGCTGCCGGTGCACGCGCCAACGTCCGGCACCATCGAAGAGATTGCGCCACACATGACGGCGCACCCTTCTGGCCTCTCCGAGCTGTGCATTTTCCTGCGTGCCGACGGCGAAGATCGCTGGACCACGCTCGATCCGCAGCCCGATTACCGCGCCCTGTCGCGTGAAGAAGCGGTAAAACGCATTCACAATGCCGGCATCGCCGGATTAGGCGGCGCGGGCTTCCCGACCGCCACCAAACTGCGCGGCGGCCTGCGCGGCGTAAAAACCCTGATCATCAACGCCGCCGAGTGCGAGCCGTACATCACTGCCGATGACCGTTTAATGCAGGATTGTGCCGCCGAAGTGTTGGAAGGCTGCCGCATTCTGGCGTGGGTGTTGCAGGCGGAACGCGTGCTGATCGGCATAGAAGATAACAAACCGGAAGCCATTGCCGCGCTGAAACAGGCATTGGGCGGCGATCGTGAATTGCAGATTCGCGTGATTCCTACCAAGTATCCGTCTGGTGGCGCGAAACAGCTGACGCAGATTCTCACCGGCCTCGAAGTGCCACACGGCGGACGTTCCACCGATATCGGTGTGCTGATGCAAAACGTCGGCACCGCGTGGGCGGTAAAACGCGCCATCGTAGACGGCGAACCGATCACCGAACGCGTGGTGACGCTGACCGGCGCAGCGCTGGCGCGCCCGCGCAACGTCTGGGGACGGCTCGGTACGCCGATCAGCCACCTGCTGCAGCATGCCGGTTTTACGCCGGGATCGCGCCAGATGGTGATCATGGGCGGTCCGCTAATGGGCTTTACCCTGCCGTCGCTGAACGTGCCGCTGGTGAAAATCTCCAACTGTATTCTGGCGCCGTCGGCCAGCGAAATGGGCAACGATCAGCAAGAGCAATCCTGTATCCGCTGCAGCGCCTGCGCGGATGCCTGCCCAGCGAAACTGCTGCCGCAGCAGCTGTTCTGGTACAGCCAGGGCGGCGATCACGAAAAAGCACGCGCGCACAATATTGATGACTGCATTGAGTGCGGCGCCTGCGCTTACGTCTGCCCGAGTAACATTCCGCTGGTGCAATATTACCGCCAGGAAAAAGCCGAACTGCGCGCCATCGATCTTGAAGCGAAACGTACCGCCGAAGCGAAAGCGCGTTTCGAAGCGCGTCTGGCACGCCTGGAACGCGAAAAACAGGCGCGTGAAGCGCGTCATGAACAGGCTAAACAGCGCGTGGCGCGTAGCGATCAGGGTGAACTCGACGCCGCCGTGGCACGCGTGAAAGCGCGTCAGGAAAAAACGCCGGAGCAGGATGCTGCGGAACGCGAAGCGCGTCATACACAAGCCTTAGCGCAGCAGGCCGAGAAGCAAGCTGAAACGCAGGCGCTGAGTCGTCAGTCCGGCGATCCGCGTAAAGCGGCGGTGGAAGCGGCAATTGCCCGGGCGAAAGCGAAGAAAGCGGGCGCACCAGCGGCTGACGTCGCGCTTGCCGAGCCGCCAGCTGATGCGCCTGCGGCAGAAGTCGATCCGCGTAAAGCGGCGGTGGAAGCCGCGATTGCGCGTGCGAAGGCGAAAAAAGCTGCCGCTGCGGCAGAACCCGCACCCGCTGAGCCGCCAGCCGTCGCGCCTGCTGCTGAAGTCGATCCGCGCAAGGCCGCCGTTGAAGCGGCGATTGCGCGCGCCAAAGCCAAAAAAGCCGCCGCTTCCGCACAACCCGCTGCACCGGCACCCGCCGAGCCGTCAGCTGATGCACCTGCTGCTGAAGTTGACCCGCGCAAAGCCGCCGTTGAAGCGGCGATTGCGCGCGCCAAAGCGAAGAAAGCCGCGGCTGCCGCGCAGCAGGCTGAAGCCACACCTCCTGAAGTGGAGGCTGCTGCCTCTCCTGACTCCGCCGACCCACGCAAAGCGGCGATTGCCGCTGCGGTCGCCCGTGCCAAAGCGCGTAAAGCGCAGCAGCAGCCTTCGACGACTGAGGATTAAATGGCTTTTCGTATTGCAAGTTCTCCCTATACCCACAACCGCCGCAGCACCGGCAATATCATGCTGCTGGTGGTGTTTGCCGCGCTGCCGGGCATGGCCGCACAATGGTATTTCTTTGGCGTCGGTTTCTTAATTCAGGTTTTGCTGGCCACCGCCACCGCGTGGGCCACCGAAGGGGCGATTCTGCGCCTGCGTAAAACGCCGGTGTTGCCGACCTTATCCGATAACTCTGCCCTGCTCACCGCGTTGCTGCTGGGCATCAGCC
Organism: Pantoea sp. y20; assembly: GCF_054903455.1. NCBI lineage: Bacteria > Pseudomonadati > Pseudomonadota > Gammaproteobacteria > Enterobacterales > Erwiniaceae > Pantoea > Pantoea sp. y20. The sequence continues at coordinate 1,913,773 of NZ_CM142816.1, read as the reverse complement.
TGCCGCCGCTCGCGCCGTGGTGGTTGGTGGTGTTAGGTACCATTTTCGCCATCGTCATTGCCAAACAGCTGTACGGCGGTTTGGGGCAAAACCCGTTTAACCCGGCAATGGTCGGTTACGTGGTGCTGCTGATCTCCTTCCCGGTGCAGATGACCAGCTGGTTGCCGCCCGATAGCCTGCAGGCGATCAAACCCGGCCTGCTGGATTCGCTCAGTATGATCTTCACCCATCACACGCTGGCCGGTGAAACCATGCAGCAGCTGCAGCTCGGCGTTGATGGCGTCAGCCAGGCGACACCGCTCGATACCTTTAAAACCGGCCTGCGTGCTGGGCACAGCGCTGAACAGCTGCTGGCGGAGCCGATCTACAGCGGCGTGTTAGCCGGTGTTGGCTGGCAGTGGGTTAACCTCGGTTATCTGCTGGGCGGCGCGCTGCTGCTGGCAAAGAATGCTATCCGCTGGCACATTCCGGTCAGTTTCCTCGTCTCGCTGGCGTTCTGCGCCACGCTGGGCTGGGTGTTCTCGCCGGAGTCGCTTAACTCACCGCTGATTCACCTGTTCTCCGGTGCCACCATGCTCGGCGCGTTCTTTATTGCTACCGATCCGGTGACCGCCTCCACCACCAATCGCGGCCGCCTGGTTTACGGCGCGCTGATTGGTTTGCTGGTGTGGCTGATTCGCAGCTTTGGTGGCTATCCGGACGGCGTCGCCTTCGCGGTATTGCTGGCCAATATTTGTGTGCCGCTGATTGATTACTACACTCAGCCGCGCGTTTACGGCCATCGCAAGGATTGAAGATGATCGAAGCTATTCGTAAAAATGCGGTGACGCTGGCGGCCTTTGCGGTGATCACCACCGGCGTGACGGCGGTGGTTAACTATGTCACCAAGCCGACGGTGGAGCATCAGACCGCGCTGCAACAGAAAAATCTGTTAGATCAGGTGGTGCCGACCGATCTGTACGACAATCACATCCAGCAAGAGTGTTATCTGGTGACCGATGCGCTGGCGCTGGGCAATGATCGCCCGCACCATCTCTATTTAGCGCGTAAAGGCGATCAGCCGGTGGCGGCCGCGCTTGAGACCACCGCGCCAGACGGCTATTCTGGGGCGATTCAGATGCTGGTCGGTGCCGATTTCCACGGCAAAGTGCTGGGCGTGCGCGTGGTTGAGCACCATGAAACGCCGGGCCTCGGCGATAAAATCGAACTGCGTATTTCAGACTGGATTAACAGCTTCAATGGCAAAGTGATCCACGGCGCGGATGACAAAAATTTTGCGGTGAAAAAAGACGGCGGTGAATTCGACCAATTTACCGGCGCAACCATTACGCCACGCGCGGTGGTCAACGCCACCAAGCGCACCGCGCTGCTGATTGAAACACTGCCAGCGAAGCTTGCTTCGCTGCCTGAATGTGGAGATGCAAATGAGTGAAGCCAAAAATTTACTGGTCGGCGGCCTGTGGAAAAATAACTCCGCGCTGGTGCAGCTGCTCGGTCTCTGTCCGCTGCTGGCGGTGACCTCAACCGCGACCAACGCTCTCGGTTTAGGCCTGGCGACCACGCTGGTGCTGACCATCACCAACAGCGCAATTTCCGCCTCGCGTCGTTGGGTGCCGGCCGAAATCCGTATTCCGATTTACGTGATGATCATCGCTTCAGTGGTGAGCTGCGTGCAGATGCTGATCAACGCCTATGCGTACGGTTTGTATCAGTCGCTCGGCATCTTTATCCCGCTGATCGTCACTAACTGCATTGTGGTGGGTCGCGCCGAAGCGGTCGCCTCAAAGAGCAGCATTCCGCTCTCGGCGCTGGACGGTTTTGCCATCGGCATGGGCGCAACCTGCGCGATGGTAACGCTGGGATCGATTCGTGAACTGATTGGCAGCGGCACGCTGTTCAACGGGGCGGATCAGCTGCTGGGGCCGTGGGCCAAAGCGCTGCGTATTGAAGTGGTGCACTTTGATTCGCCGATGCTGCTGGCGATGCTGCCACCGGGAGCCTTTATCGGCCTTGGCATGCTGCTGGCGGCAAAATACCTGATCGATCAGAAGATGAAACAGCGTGCGGCCACCCGTGCGGCAGCGCCTGAAACGGAGCCGCAAGGCGCAACCGGGAAAGCGGTGTGAATAAAGAGAAACGCGCGCAGATCCTGACGCGCCTGCGTGATGAGAATCCGCATCCGACCACAGAACTGAACTTCAGCACGCCGTTTGAGTTGTTGATTGCGGTGTTACTCTCCGCGCAAGCCACCGACGTCAGCGTCAACAAAGCTACCGCGAAGCTCTATCCGGTGGCGAATACCCCGGCAACGATGCTGGCGCTGGGCGTGGATGGCGTGAAGGAGTACATCAAAACCATCGGCCTGTTTAACAGCAAGGCGGAGAACGTCATCAAGACCTGCCGCATCCTGCTGGAACAGCACGGTGGCGAAGTGCCGGAAGATCGTGCGGCGCTGGAAGCGCTGCCGGGCGTCGGGCGTAAAACCGCCAACGTGGTATTGAATACCGCTTTCGGCTGGCCGACCATCGCCGTTGATACCCATATTTTCCGCGTCAGCAATCGCACCCGCTTTGCGCCGGGCAAGAATGTGGAAGAAGTGGAAGATAAGCTGCTGAAAGTGGTGCCGGCGGCGTTTAAAGTCGATTGCCATCACTGGCTGATTCTGCACGGTCGCTATACCTGCGTGGCGCGCAAACCGCGTTGCGGATCCTGTCTGATCGAAGATCTGTGTGAATTCGACGCCAAAACCGAACTCTGAATCGCGGGCTCTGACACATTTGCTGCGTCACGGCAAATGTGCCCTTTTCAACTGCGCGCACTAAAGCTTCATAGCGGGCCCCGGCCAGCGCACTCGCTGCTGGCTTAAGTGACACGCATTACGCCATAGACAAGCTGCGTATTTAACCTGCGGCGGCCTGCAACCAGGCGACCACCAGCGGCGACAGCCGGTTTTGTAACGCTGCCCGCTCGGACTGGAACAAGGTGGCGACAAAGAACGGGTGATCGGTCAATTCAATGCCGCGCACGTCGCCTTCCATATCCCACGACGTGATCTGCAGATTCTGCGTCGCCAGCGCTGCGCTGAACTCGGCGTTGACGCCAAAGTTGCAGTGATAACCCTCATCGCTCTGTAACGCACCGTAAGCCCGAGCAATACGTGAACCCGGCTGGAAGGTCACGCTGCCACGCTGTTCCACCAGCGAACAGGCCAGTGGCGCAATCACCCAGCGACCGCTGGGATCGGTTTCCGCATGCGCAGCATCTTCCCAGCCCAGCACATTGCGCGCGTACTCAACGATGGCGTACTGAAATCCGCCGCACGAACCCAAAAATGGCTTACCGCTTTCCCGCGCCCAGCGAAGGGTGGCAAACACGCCCGTATCATTGAGATAAGGACTGCCCGGAACCAGCCAAATCGCCTGGTAATCATTGAGGTTGTGCTGATTGAGTTCCGGCGTGGCGATCCAGTCGGCGCTGACGTTGAGTGAAAGGGTTTTTGCAGCGAGTTGTACAGCGGGAGGAATGGCCTGATGCGCAACGGCATTAGCACGGTAATCGCCAATCAGGGCGACACGAATCGACTTCATCATGACTACGTCCTTTCAGGGAAAAAAGGAGGTTACAGCAAAGTTAACCCGCTGTCTAAACGCCTTTAAACGTCGATTTATGCGGCTTTCGTTTCCACGCATTGCGCTTATGGACGCCTTTTTATCTGCCAAATAAGGTGTCAGACCGCGCTAATCTTCGCCAGATGTCAGCTACGCAAACGTTTTCTTCTTTTACCCTGATAATTAATTCGTGGTTTTGTGCGCAGGATCAACTAATTAGCGTTCTGGAATCTTTTGACTGCTTATTACGCTCACCAATCAAGCTGTTGTGCTTATATTGTGCACAACGGCAATAATAATCTCTGTATAAATTATGGTCTTTAGCGTTATGTTCTGATAAATCCGCTCTGAGCAGTTTATATCAGGAAAATGATCTTCACGATCTGCATTTCACCTGTTTATCCTGATATAATGCCCTCAAGCGAGATTTAACACTGATTTACAACTTTGTATAACGGCATTAACCCTACCTATTGCAAGTATTTCAGCGTGCAGAAAATGCTTGCCCTGTTGGACTGATTCAGCCAAATTAGTCGCCGTTTTTCCTTTCTAATAACAATGTTGCGCGGGATTACCCAGCCCGACGCAGACTTAATTCCTGTCGCAAAACAGGCTATGTTAAAACTGAGGTATACGTGTCAACTGCAAACAAACACACTGACGGGGCGCCAAGCCTCAACGCTTTTAAGCAACCGAAAGCGTTTTATCTGATCTTCTCCATCGAACTGTGGGAACGTTTTGGTTACTACGGCCTGCAAGCCATCATGGCGGTTTACCTGGTTAAACAGCTGGGCATGTCCGAAGCGGACTCCATTACGCTGTTCACCTCGTTTAGCGCGCTGGTGTATGGTTTAGTCGCCATCGGCGGCTGGCTCGGCGATAAAGTGCTGGGTACCAAACGCGTCATCGTGCTCGGCGTAATGGTGCTGGCGCTGGGTTATGCGCTGATTGCCTTCTCCGGCCATGACACCTCAATGGTGTATATCGGCATGGCGACTATCGCGGTAGGTAGCGGTTTGTTTAAAGCTAACCCGTCTTCCCTGCTGTCGACCTGCTACGAGAAAGATGACGCGCGCCTCGACGGTGCCTTCACTATGTTCTACATGTCGATCAACATCGGTTCGCTGTTCTCGATGATGCTGACGCCGTGGCTGGCCGCGAAATATGGCTGGGGCGCCGCGTTCTCGCTGTCGGTTGTCGGTCTGGTGATCACGCTGCTGAACTTCCTGTTCTTCCAGCGTGTCGTGAAAAACTACGGATCCAAGCCGGATTTTGCCCCGCTGCAGATGGGTAAACTGCTGATGACGCTGATTGGCGTGGTAGCACTGATTGCGCTGGCGGCTTGGTTGCTGCATCACCAGAGCATCGCACGTATGACGCTGGGCGTCATCGCCGCAGGTATCGTGGTGATCTTCGCTAAAGAAGCCTTCGCGCTGAAGGGGGCCGCACGTCGTAAGATGATCGTGGCCTTCCTGCTGATGGTTGAAGCGATTGTGTTCTTCGTGCTCTACATGCAGATGCCGACCTCACTTAACTTCTTCGCTATCCGCAACGTTGAGCACGCGATTCTCGGCATCACCTTTGAGCCGGAGCAGTTCCAGGCGCTGAACCCGTTCTGGATTATGCTGGCAAGCCCGATTCTGGCCGCGGTGTACAACAAGCTTGGCGATAAAATGCCGATGCCACACAAATTCGCCTTCGGTATGGTGCTGTGTTCAGCGGCCTTCCTGGTGCTGCCGTTTGGTGCCAAATTTGCCAACGAAGCCGGTATCGTCTCAGTGAACTGGCTGATCCTTAGCTATGCGCTGCAGAGCATTGGTGAGCTGATGATTTCCGGTCTGGGCCTGGCAATGGTGGCACAGCTGGTACCACAACGTTTAATGGGCTTCATCATGGGTTCGTGGTTCCTGACCACCGCGGGTGCGGCAATGATTGCCGGTAAAGTCGCGAACCTGATGGCGGTGCCAAATGATGTGACCGATCCACACACGTCACTGGCGGTCTACAGCCATGTATTCCAGCAGATTGGTATCGCCACCGGCGTGATCGCCCTGCTGATGTTAATCACCGCGCCACTGCTGAACCGCATGACGCAGGATGATAGTCAAACTGAACTGAAACGCGCCAGCGCCAATCAGTAAGCAGAAAGCCGGGCGTGTCCCGGCTTTTTTCTACCGACTATTTCGCCGCCATTCACATTTCCTTTAACGATTTCTGCTACCCACACTTCGCTTTTTGCTCGCTTAACTTCATGATGTCGGCTCACTGTTAATCTGAGTGGAATAAGCATGGACAGGTTTGATGAGCTTGAGGTATTTGTCGCGGTTATCCAGCAAGGCAGTTTGGCCGGTGCCGCACGTTTGTTACAGCGATCGCCACCGGTGATCACGCGCACCCTCAACACTCTTGAAGCCCGCCTCGCCACCACTTTGATTGAACGCACCACGCGCCAGCTGGCACCCACCGAAGCTGGCTGGCAGCTGTTTGAGCAGGCACAGCGCGTGCTGAGCGATTATCAGCGCGCCATCGACAGCGCTCACCACAGCGGCCTGCATGGCTTGCTGCGTTTAACCGCGCCGGTGCAGTTTGGTCGTCGCCACGTCATGCCCCTGGTGAATGCCTTCCTGCAACAGCATGCGGAGATGCAGATTGAAGTGGTGCTCAGCGACAGCTATCAGGACCTGATCGAAAACGGCCTCGATATCGCGCTGCGCATTGGTGCACTGCAGGACTCTTCGATGGTGGCGCGTCAGGTTGGCACTGTGCGTTCAACGCTGGTTGCCAGCCCCGACTATCTGCAACAGGCTGGCACGCCTGTTCATCCCACTGAACTGACTCAACATGCGTTAGTGACGAGCTTGCGCCATACGCGCGAGTGGCGCTTCGCTCACGACCTGCGCGTGCGCATCACGCCGCGTCTGCGGGTTAATGACGTGGAGAGCCAGCTGGAAGCGCTGCGCAGCGCACACGGCATCGGACGGCTGCTGTCGTATCAGGTTCTTGACGATATCCACAGCGGGAAACTGCTGCGCTTGCTGCCAGAATGGGAACCCGCGCCGCTTCCGGTGCAGTTAGTGACCCAGCGTGTGAAGAATATGACGCCTAAAGTGCGGCAATTTTGGGCTTTTGCGCTCGAAAAGCTGCCGTTACTACCATGCTTTGCTGAATAAACCTGAACGGTGACCGCAATTCCTGATCGCAGTCACGGGTAAATATCCCTGGCAGACTTATACTGCTTTGATCACCACAACACTTAAGGAGAAGCCATGATGAAACTCTATTGTAAGCCCGGTGCCTGTTCGCTATCACCGCATATTGTCGCGCTGGAATGCGGACTCGACTTCACCCAGGTGAACGTGGACCTGCAGAAGAAAGTGACCGAGCAGGGAGAAGATTACTGGCAGATTAACCCGAAAGGACAAGTGCCGGCGCTGCAGTTTGACGATGGCAGCATCCTGACCGAAGGCGTGGCGATTGTACAATATCTGGCGGATCTTAAGCCGGATCGCCACCTGCTGGCACCGACCGGCAGCCTGACGCGCTATCACACGCTGGAGTGGTTGAGTTTTGTCAGCAGCGAACTGCACAAAAGTTTTAGCCCGCTGTTCCGTCCGGATACGCCGGAAGAGTACAAAACCATTGCCCGTGCGCAGCTGGAGAAAAAGTATCAGCAGGTGAATGAGGCGTTGCAGGATAAACAGTGGCTGCTGGGATTACGCTTTACCGTTGCCGATGTGTATCTGTTCGTGGTGACGCGCTGGGCTAAAGCCATCAAGCTGGATTTAGCGGGGCTGGATGCGCTGGAAGCCTGGTTTAATCGGGTTGCAGAGCGCCCAGCGGTGCAGGCGGCATTGAAGGCGGAAGGTTTGGTTTAATCCGGCGCTATTCTTCGTCGGGTCGCTATCAGTGCGTACGCCCCAGATCGTTGGATCGTCATTCATGGTGAGCTGAATGGCAGGTGCGCAGGACTGCGCACCTCACGGGGAATTTACAGCTTTTCAGCGGCGAAATGCTGTGTCGGCTTGGCAATCGCATCCTGCGCGGCCACCAACTGCAATTCGTACTCGCCCATTTCGTGGGTTTTCAGCATCACTTCATAAACCGCCGCGGTGATGTGCTCGAGCGCATCCTGCAGCGACTTGCCGTGCAGCAGATCGACCAGCAGCAGACCGCTGGTGAGATCGCCCACGCCAACCGGCTGACGCACGCCAAAGTCCACCAGCGGACGGCTGATGTGCCAGCACTCATCGGCGGTCACCAGCAGCATCTCAAAACGATCGCTACGACGTCCGGCACGCGCCAGATGTTTCACCAGCACCACTTTCGGGCCTTTGCTAATCAGTTCTCGTGCCGCAACCACCGCTTGCTCGACGTTGGCCACTTCATGGCCGCTGAGCATCTCCAGCTCCAGCAGGTTCGGGGCGATGATGTCACTGGCGGGCAACGCCATTTTACAGTGAAACTCCGCCACGCCCGGCGCCACGATGCAGCCTTTCTCCGGATGGCCCATCACCGGATCGCAGAAGAACCACGCATGCGGATTGGCTTCTTTCACCAGACGCACGATCTCCAGAATCTGTTCGCCCTGCTCCGCCGATCCCAAATAGCCGCTCAGCACCGCATCACAGGTTTTCAGGCGGTCAACTGCCGCAATGCCTTTAACGACGTCGGTCAAATGCGTGGCGGGCATCACGGTGCCGGTCCAGTGTCCATATTGAGTGTGATTAGAAAATTGCACGGTATTCAGCGGCCAAACGTTTGCGCCCATGCGGCGCATCGGGAATTCGGCAGCGCTGTTACCGGCGTGTCCGTAAACAACGTGAGATTGAATTGCGAGAATATTTTTCATTTTGCCCTGTACTGCTGTCTTGCCATAAAAAAGGGCCGGAAGCCGGCCCTGAACGCTTACTGCCAGTTAATCAGGCAGTAATGTTTTTTACCGCGACGCAACAACGTAAAACGTCCAAACAGTTTATCGCTGTCGCTGAAACGGTACTCCGCATCTGACTGTTTTTCGCCATTCAGCGATACCGCGTTAGAACCGATCATGGTGCGAGCCTGGCCGCGTGATGGCACCAGCTCAGCCGCCACCAGCGCCTGCTGCAAATCGTCTTCTGCCGTCAGCGTGATGGTTGGCATGCCGTCCTGCGCCAGCTGCTCGAAGTCCGCTTCGGTCATCGCGCTCAGGCTGCCGGAGAACAGGCTCTCGGTGATGCGTTTTGCCGCAGTTAAGCCGCTTTCGCCGTGCACCAGACGCGTCACCTGCTCAGCCAGCACGTATTGCGCGCGTGGCGCTGTGCCGCTGTTTTTGTCTTCTTCTTCCAGCGCATTGATCTCTTCAATGCTCATGAAGGTGAAAAACTTCAGGAAACGATATACGTCGGCATCCGCAGTGTTGATCCAGAACTGGTAGAACTTGTATGGACTGGTTTTCTTCGCATCCAGCCACACTGCGCCACCTTCGGTTTTACCGAACTTGGTGCCGTCAGACTTGGTGATCAGCGGTACGGTCAAGCCCCACGCCTGCTGCTGATGCAAACGACGCGTCAGATCGATACCGGAAGTGATGTTGCCCCACTGATCGGAACCGCCAATCTGCAGCACCACATCGTGACGCTTGTTCAGCTCCGCAAAGTCATAACCCTGCAGCAGGTTGTAGGAGAACTCGGTGTAAGAGATGCCCTGATCTTCGCGGTTCAGACGCTGTTTCACCGCTTCGCGGTTGATCATCTGATTCACAGAGAAGTGCTTACCGATGTCGCGCAGGAAGGTCAGCACGTTCATGCCGCCAAACCAGTCGTAGTTGTTCGATGCAATCGCGCTGTTGTCGCCGCAATCGAAGCTGAGGAAAGGCGCGACCTGGTTGCGGATCTTATCCACCCACTCGCCAACGGTTTCAGCGGTGTTAAGTTTACGTTCTGCTGCTTTAAAGCTGGGATCGCCAATCAGACCGGTGGCACCACCCACCAGCGCGACCGGCTTGTGTCCGGCATCCTGAAAACGTTTCAGGCAGAGCAGCGGCACCAGATGGCCCAAATGCAAGCTATCAGCGGTAGGATCGAAGCCGCAATAGAGTGCAATTGGCCCTTGCGCCAGTCGCTCTGCTAACGCTTCTTCATCCGTTACCTGGGCGACTAAGCCCCTTTCTTGCAATTGTTGTATCAGGTTACTGCTGGTCATCACTGACTCCAAATTGATCAGACTGCACCTAGGCTGGTACACAGCTTTCCGCTGACGTGCGGAGACGAAAAAAAAGAGGGCTATAGCATAAAGCGCTGACGCCAACTGCGCCAGCGTTGAAAGGGGATAAAACGCAGTTTTACGGGGCTAAACGGTCAATCGACCAGCCATTGTCATTACGCTGGTAGAGGAAGCGATCGTGCAGACGATGTTCGCCGCCCTGCCAGAACTCCACGGTGTGGAATCTGACACGGTAGCCGCCCCAGAAACTCGGCAGCGGCACGTCGCCCTGCTGGAATTTCTGTTTGAGTTCGAGGAACTTGCCTTCCAGCACGCCGCGCGCCGAGATGCGGCTTGATTGCTTCGACACCCATGCGCCAATCTGGCTATCACGCGGGCGGCTGCTGAAGTACTTCAGCACCTCCAGCGGCGACAGTTTTTCCACTTCGCCCAGCACCATCACCTGACGCTCAAGGAAGTGCCATGGAAAGTGCAGCGAAATACGCGGATTCTCTGCCAGCTGCAGCGCCTTGCGGCTGCCGAGATTGGTATAGAACACCATGCCTTGCTCATCGTAATGCTTCAGCAGCACAATGCGCTGATAAGGTTGGCCGCTGCTGTCAACGGTGGCGACCGTCATTGCCGTCGGATCCGGCAACTGCGCGGTGCAGGCCTGCTGCAGCCACTGCTCAAACAGCGCCAAAGGGTTATCGGGCAGATCTTTACGTCGCAGCCCGCCGCGGGTGTATTCACGACGCAGATGGGCAATATGTTGCAAGCTGTCACTGTCGCTCATGCTGTTTCTCTTTCTCACGTTTACTGAACGGAGGTATCCGCGTTCTGCAATTCACAATCATTAATCACGATTTTGTTATTACGTTCAACAAAAGCGCCATTGCCTTTTGACCAGAAGACGTAAGTGCCGTCGCTGTAGCGCGCGCCAGAGGCCGACACCGTTTGTGCCAGCGTCAGAGGCTTACCATCCAGAATAAAGCTCACCTGCTGCTTCGCGTTATCCTGAGTGACCGTCAGCGGCAAAGTCCCGCACTGATAGCGCAGCTGTTGCGGCGCCTCTTCCTGCTTATGCATCATGCCGCAGCCACTTAATAGCGCCACGCTGCTCAGTATCATCATTATTTTTTTCATTTTTACCTCTTAACGACCAAGTCGGGGATTGGCGGGGTAAATTGCGCCCAATACGCTCATGTCCCGCGCGCCCGTTACCGCTGGCAGGTTGCCCGGTAACCCATTTAATGTGCGAAACGCCAGCCACGCAAAGGCCAGCGCTTCCATATCATCACCGCTGATGCCCGCTTCGTCGGTGGTACCGACTTCCGTTCCCGACAGATGCGTGGCCAGCCGCGCCATCAGCAGTGGATTTCGGCTGCCACCACCGCAGACCAACAGACGATCGCAACCGTCGTTGAGCTGCACCTGCTGCGCAATGGTTAACGCCGTCAGCTCGGTCAGCGTAGCCTGTACATCCTGTGGCGCCAGCGCCGGGAAACGCTGCAACTGCTGCTCGATCCAGCTGAGATTGAAATATTCGCGCCCGGTGCTTTTTGGCGGCGGCAGGGCAAACCACGGATCGCTGAGCATCAACTCCAGCAGCGCTGGAACCACCTGTCCGCTGCGCGCCCAGGCGGCATCTTTGTCGTACGGCAAACCTTTATTGCGCCAAATCCACGCATCGATCAGCATATTGCCCGGCCCGGTATCAAAACCGCGTACCGGCTGGCCGGGGATCAGCAGTGACAGATTAGCGATGCCGCCGATGTTCAGCACCATGCGGCGCTCAGCGCTGTCCATTAATAACGCCTGATGGAAAGCCGGCACCAGCGGCGCGCCCTGCCCGCCGAGCGCCATGTCGCGGCGACGAAAATCCCCAATCACCGTGACGCCGGTTGCCGCCGCGATCTGGTTGTTATCGCCAATTTGCAGCGTATTTGGCGCATCACTTTGCGGCTCATGCCACACCGTTTGTCCGTGGCAGCCAATCGCCATGATGTCGCTGGCCTCCAGCGACTGCTGGTGCATCAAGGTTAAAACCGCCTCGGCGAACAGCTTGCCCAGCCGCGTATCCAGCTGCCCGAGCTGCGACAGCGTCAAGGTTTGCCCCTGACAAATGGCCAGCACCTGCTGGCGCAATTCCTGCGGGATGGGATGACAATAGCTGGCCTGCTGCGCCACCATTTGACCATCAATGGCCGCCAGTATCACGTCCACGCCATCAAGGCTGGTGCCGGACATCACGCCAATATAGCGTCCTGATTTCATAGCGGTTCACTCCCTTAACATCGTCTGGCTTAAGCCTGGCAAATTACCGGGTCTAATTCTATGATAAAATTCCGCTTTTCAGCGTCACTGCACAGTGCATTCCAGCTCAGAAATATTTTCGTTGGGTAATTGAATTTTTGTTGAGGGACGATGGTCTATGCTTCGCCCCAGCCGCGTTTTATACGGACTTAGCGTCATTTGCCAGTTTTCTGTCTTATACTCTGTGCAGTACAGGATGAGAAACATGGCGTTTTTTTGCATTAAGGAGCGTTCTGATGATTAAGCGTTTTTTAGCCGTGGCGTTGACCGGCTTAACTCTGGCAGGTTGTGCCAACGACAGCACCCTTTCCGGTGACGTTTACAGCGCCAGCGAAGCTAAACAAGTACAAAGTGTTTCCTATGGCACGCTGGTTTCTGTTCGTCCGGTGAAAATCCAGGGCGGCGATGAAAACAACGTGATTGGCGCAATTGGTGGTGCAGTACTGGGCGGTTTCCTCGGTAACACCATTGGCGGCGGCAGCGGTCGCAGTCTGGCAACCGCTGGCGGTGCGGTACTCGGTGGCGTAGCCGGTCAGGGCGTTCAGGGTGCGGTCAACAAATCTGACGGTGTCGAGCTGGAAATCCGCAAGGATGATGGCAACACCATCATGGTGGTGCAGAAGCAAGCTGCCACCCGTTACTCGGTTGGCCAGCGCGTCGTGATGGCGTCAAACGGCAGCCAGGTTACCGTTTCGCCACGTTAAGCGAACAGATAAAAAAAACCGACGCCTGGCGTCGGTTTTTTTATTTCTCGCGGTTATGAAACTCAAGAATGTTTTTTTCCAGCCGCGCAATCAGCGTCACCATCTGATTGATCTCCTCCAGGCTGATGCCGGAAAGAATGTCATCGCGCGTGGCATCAATTACATTCTCAACCTGCTCGATAATTGGCTCAGCCTGCTTGGTCAACTTGATGCGCTTGGCGCGACGATCGTTGGCGCAGGTCGCGCGGGTGATCAATCCTTTCTCTTCCAGCTGATCCAGCGTGCGCACCAGTGAAGGCTGCTCAATGCCGATCGCTTTGGCCAGCTGAATTTGAGACTGCTCTGGCGGGAGTTGATGAATATTGTGTAGCGTCACCCAGTGTGTTTGTGTCAACTCAAGCGGTTTTAAACGCTGATCGATTAACGCGCGCCAAATGCGCACCAGACGAGACAGATCGGTTCCCAAGGGCGTATCCATTGCATCTCCTTATAATTAGCTTGCTAGCTATTAAGCCAGATTTTACACTATTCTGCGAGTTTACCTGGCAAATTACAAATACCAGGCCTGCATATACGCTTGCCGTCTACGCGCTATTTAGATGATTCCCGGTCAAAAAGGATGATGACACGTGTCCCTAACCGCCTTTTCCCCCAGCGCGCCGCTTACCGACCTGGTGTTCGGTGCGTCGCTGTTTTTTCCGCCGCTGTTTAAAGCGGTGTTACTCGGTTTCTTTTTCTGGTTGTTGATTCACCCGCTGATACGCGGCTGGATCTACTCTGGCGATGTCTGGCATCCCACCTTGATGGACCTTTCCCTGTTTGTACTGTGCGTCGCTGGCGCATTGTGGTTACTGAGCCTCGGATAAATCACTATGAAATTCAACCCTTTTAAGTATTTTTCAACCCTGGTGATTTTTGCGCTGGCCCTGCTTGCCGGATGGTGGATGTGGAATTACTACATGCAATCGCCATGGACGCGTGACGGCAAAGTGCGCGCCGAGCTGGTGGATATCACGCCGGAAGTGTCCGGTCGCATCATCGCTCTGGAAGTGCGCGACAATCAGTTCGTGCATAAAGGCGATGTGCTGCTGAAGCTCGATCCGGTGCCGTGGCAAATTGCGCAGGCCAACGCCGAAGCCCAACTGGCTAAAGCGCAGGCCGATCTGGCCAAAGCGCAGCATGAAGCCAATCGCCGCGCCAGCCTGCCGCGCAACGTTATTTCAGCGGAAGATATGGATGCCGCCCGCTTAACCGCCAATGCTGCCGCAGCGACGGCAAAAGCGGCGCAGGCTAGCCTCGATCAGGCACGCTGGAATCTTGAGCAAACCACCATTACCGCGCCCACCGATGGCTGGATCAGCAACCTGACGCTGCGCACCGGCAACTATGCCAGCGCCGGTACGCCACTGTTTGCGCTGGTCGACAGCCACTCTTACTACGTGATGGGCTATTTCGAAGAGACTAAGCTGCGCCATATTCAGCCCGGCGCAGCCGCGCAAATTGTGTTGTACAGCAACGGCGCACGCTTGCAGGGTACAGTGGAAAGTATCGGACGCGCCATTTATGACCAAAGCGTCGCCAGCGATGGCGGGCTGGTGCCGGATATCAAGCCTAACGTGCCGTGGGTGCGCCTGGCGCAGCGCGTGCCGGTGCGTATTCGCTTAGACGCGTTGCCGGAAGGCGTGCCGCTGGTGGCGGGCACCACCTGCACCATCTCCATCGCCCACTGAGGTTGTGATGAATTTTCAGTGGCTGGCCTGGCAAAATCTGCCATGGATAAAAGCAAGTTGGGGCGAGTGGCGCTACGCGCTGCGTAATGGCATCGCGATGTGTCTCGCCTTGACCATCGCCTATGCGCTGCAACTCGATCAACCTTACTGGGCCATGACCTCGGCGGCGGTGGTGAGTTTTCCCACCGTCGGCGGCGCCATCAGTAAAAGTCTGGGGCGCATCGTTGGCAGTTTGCTCGGTGCCAGCGCCGCGCTGCTGATCGCCGGACACACGCTGAACGAACCCTGGCTGTTTGCCTTTTTCATGGCCGGGTGGCTGGCGTTCTGTACCTGGATCGCCAATCACTATCAAAATAACGTGGCCTACGCGTTTTCGCTGGCGGGTTATACCGCCGCCATCATCGCTTTTAGCAGCGTCAACATCACCGATGTCACTCAGCTGTGGGATATCGCCCAGGCGCGCGTGTGCGAAGTGATCTCCGGCATCCTGTGTGCCGGATTGATGATGATGATTCTGCCTAGCACCTCAGATGGCAACGCGCTGATGAGTTCACTGCGTCAGATGCACGCGCGTTTGCTGGATCATGCGGTGTTATTACTGCAGCAAAGCAGCACCGATAACGTGCGCACCGCCCATGAGAATGTCATTAGCCAGATTCTCACCATGAACCTGCTGCGCATTCAGGCGTTCTGGAGCCACTATCGCTTCCGCCGCCAGAACAACGTGCTGAACTATGTGCTGCACCAGCAGTTGCGTCTCACCAGCGTACTCTCAAGCCTGCGCCGCATGTTGCTGAACTGGCCCGATGCGCCACCCGAACTTTACGACGCCATGGCCAAACTGTTGCAGGAACTGGCGCAGCCGCAGTGCGACAAATACCGTTTGGCGCTGATTCTGCGTGGCATCACGCCATCAGCAACCGGTGATTACCGTCAACGCGCCTTCGTCCAGCGACTGCGTTATTTCTGCTGGGTGTATCTCAATGTGAATCGCTGGATTCGCCTGATTGAACGCGCCGATGCCGATACCCGTTTTCAGCCGCCGTATGCGCCCTCGCTGGCGCGCGAAAGCGACAGTGCTGAAGCCGGCTGGAGCGCGCTGCGCACCTTCAGCGTCATCATGCTGGGCTGCGCCTTTTGGATCACCACGCAATGGGATTCCGGTGCCGCCGCCCTGACGCTTACCGCCATCGCCTGCGTGCTTTACTCCTCCGCGCCCTCGCCCAGTGGCAGCGTCTCGCTGTTGCTGAAAACCTTGCTGTGGCTGTCGCTGTTTAGCTTTGTGCTGCAGTTCGGTTTGATGGTGCAAATCAGCGCGCTGTGGCAGTTTTTACTGGTGCTATTCCCGCTGCTGCTCACCTTGCAGTTGTTCAAACTGCAGCAGAAGAAACGCGCCGGGATGTGGGGGCAATTCATTGTTTTTATGGGATCCTTTATCGCCGTCACCAATCCGCCGGACTGGGATTATCAAAGCTTCCTCAATGACAATATCGCCAAGGTGTGCGGCGTAATGCTGGCGTGGCTGGCGTTTCAGGTGCTGCGTCCCAGTTCCGATGCGCGTCGCAGTCGTCGGCATATTCGTGCCCTGCGCCATGCGTTTCTCGATCAGCTTCGCCGCCATCCGCGCCTGAGCGAAAGCCATTTCGAATCACAGATTTATCATCATATTAGCCAGCTCAGTAATAGTCGTGACGAGCAAGCGCGCGTCTGGCTGCTGCGCTGGGGCGTGGTGTTACTGAACTGTTCCCACATTGTCTGGCAGCTGCGCCAATGGCAGCCGACGTCGGCTACGCTCAGGCAAATGCGTGATAGCAGCCTGCAGGATCTGCAACGAATTATAAGTCTGCGCGGGGTGCATCACACCGCGCTGCAGGCCACGCTGGATGAGCTGGAAACCCTGATTGAGCAACTGCAGCAGCAACAGGAGAGCGAAGCCAATACGCTGGCGGGCATTTTGTGGCGACTGCGCTGCTCACTGGCCCAGTTAGCGCAGGCGGTACCGGATTGATTACTGGCAATATTGCGTGGTTTGACGATTAAAATCATCCTGCAACTGCTGCAGCGATTTCTGTCCTTCAAAGCGGGTTTTATCCTGATCGGACATCGGTTCAATCACCAGCGCCTTCTCTTCTGAAGAGTAGATAAAGCGGCGATACAAAGTGGTGCCGGTGAAACTTTTGCCCTGAATACCGCCGCACACCACTGTCATCGCATGACGATAAGTTTCGCTGTGGGTGAAGTTGGTTTCGGTGGCGCTGCGCAAGACATTTTCGCAGCCATTGGCTTCGAGCCGATGAAGGGTGTGCTGGGTCAGCCATTCACGGCCACGCGCAATTTTCTCACAGCCGACGCGCAGCGGATTGGTATCAATGGTGCGTTGCAGTTGTCGACTGGCATCTAAACGCAGCTGTGTGTCGTTGGGTTGATCGCATCCCACCAGCAATAAACATAACAACATCATCCCACGCGCTTTCATTTCTGCCCCTGAAGGTTTTATTCCTGAATCAATATCATAGGATGGAAAAACCGCGGAGAGTAGCAAGAAAATGGGTCAACTTTTTTCAGCGTGAGGAAAGGGGGGCGACAAGCTGCTGCCGCCCAAAGCATTAAATTACGCCGCAGGCAAAACGCGCCCCGCCGCCGCCAAGCGGTTGCGGATGGTCGGCATGATTATCGCCGCCCACATGCACCATCAAGGCTTTACCTTTGATTTCACTCAGGGATTTGATGCGTGGCGCAACGACCGGATACGTCGCCTTGCCATCTTCTGTTACAAACAGCGCGGGTAAGTCGCCAAGGTGACCATCGGCATACGGGCCAAGATGCTTGCCGGTTTTTTGCGGATCGAGATGTCCGCCCGCCGCACCGGCCGCCACCGTTTTACCGTCCGACTCGCCCGGTTCACAGCTGCCTTTAGCATGGACGTGGAAACCATGAATGCCGGGTTTCAGGCCGCTTAACGCTGGGGTAAATTGCACACCGTATGGCGTTTCGCTAAGCGTGACGGTGCCAATCGCTGCCCCGATGCCTTGCGCCGTGGTTTCATGCAGCGTGACTTCTTCTGACGCCGCCTGCGCACCCGCGGCGCAGGCCAGAGCCAGCATAACAATGAGGGTTTTCTTCATAACGTCTCCTTACGGTTAGATTCCCTCTAAGCCTGGACTGCTTTCATCCAGGCTGCCGTAATTTGACGCAGCTTTACGCTTTAGGGCACATCGTAGCCGATGGCGGCTTTACGGATGCGGAACCATTGCTGACGATCCAGCGTCAATTGGCACGCGCCAACCGCCTCTTTTACACGTTCGATTTTACCTGATCCAATAATCGGCAGCGGACGGCTTGGCAGTTTCATCACCCATGCATACACCACCTGCTCGATATTGCTGGCGCCGATCTCCTGCTTCACCAGCTCCAGCTCATCGCGTAGCGGCTGATAATGCGGATCGTTAAACAGGCGACCGCCGCCGAGGCATGACCACGCCATTGGGCGAATGCGATTTTGCTGGCACTGATCGAGTGAGCCATCCAGCAGCGACGTTTGCTCCAGCGGAGAGATCTCCAGTTGATTGGTGACCAGACTGAACGGCAAACGCGATTGCAGCAGCGTGAACTGCGAGGTGGTGAAGTTGGAGGCGCCAAAATGGCGTACTTTGCCGCTCTGATGCAGCGCCGTAAAGGCTTCTGCGATTTCATCCGCGTCCATCAACGGATCCGGGCGATGAATCAACAGCAAATCGAGGTAATCGGTATGGAAATGGCGCAGCGAATTTTCGGCGCTGTGCAGAATGTGGCTGGCTTCGGTGATGTAGTGTCCAATGCGGTGCTCAGGCTTTGCGCGCGTCGCAATGCCGCATTTGGTGACGATTTGCAGCTTCTCACGTAACCCTGGCGCGAGGCGCAGCGCGGCACCAAAGGCGGCTTCACATTGGTAATCGCCGTAGATGTCGGCGTGATCGACGGTGGTGATGCCCAGCGCTAAATGGTGCTCAATAAACTGCACCACTTGCTGCGGCGTCATGCCCCACTCCATTAAACGCCAGTAACCGGCGATCAGCGGTGAAAATGAGGGTCCCTGCGGTGCAATAGCCTGCGCTTGTAACATGGTTAAACTCCCTAAACACGGTTCCAGATGACGAAAGCGGGAGTATAACGGAAAGGCAAATCATCGTTTTCTTAAAACAGTTCCGGTTGTTGTGGATCATGATCTTCATCCACTTTTTGCTGCCGTTGCAGGCGCAAAAAGCGTTGCCGGCACAAGCGAAGCACATCGCGCTTTTGCGCATCGCTGAATTTCATCCAGTTAAAGCGCTCTTCCCGGCTGCGTAAACAGCCACGACAATAGCCACGCGCGTCACTCTGGCAAATACCACGACACGGGCTGGGAACGGGGAAGAACTCAAGTTGCTCGGCCACATCCACTCCGCAATTAACATCTCATATCATATTGATAACAGCTTAATGACATTGTGCAAAGCGTAGACGCCCATTGCGCATAATCAAGCCATTACGGCGTCTGGTTACGCCTGTTTACCAAATAGCCAGCATTTATCGGATTTGGATGGTTTATGTTTACTCTTGGTTAAGGTTTTCCTCAGCTTGTCTTCATACGATTGTCACACGACTTCTTACCGTTGAGTTTTCATGAGATTCCCGACCACCCTGCAGTGCGGCACCAGCGGATTTAACCTTATTGCTGCGCTGTTCTTCGCACTAGTTTTAAATGCCCTGTTCTTGCTGCGTGCATGGGAAATGATCCCTTACGATCAGTTCCACGATTATCTGTTCGCCGCCAGTATTCCGCTGGTGCTCGCCTCGGCTTTCTATTTTCTTTTCTCGCTTGCTGCCTGGCCTTATCTGCGCAAGCCGTTGCTGATTGTGCTGGTGTTCGTCAGCGCCGCCGCCAATTACTTCATGCACAGTTTTGGCACGGTGATCGACACCAATATGATGCAAAATGTCTTTGAATCCGACCCGCAGGAAGCCTCAGCGTTGTTCAGCAGCCGCTATCTACTCTGGATGTTATTGATGGGGATAGTGCCGGTGGCGCTGATTTGCGGCGTGCGTATTCGTCGTGGACCGCGCTGGTGGTGGAATCTGCTACAACGCCTGACGGGCGCACTGGGCGCAATATTGGTGATACTGCTGATGGCGGCGCTGTTTTACAAAGATTACGCCTCGCTGATTCGCAATAATAAAAATCTGATCAAGATGATTACCCCGGCCAATATCGTCAGCGGCACCGGCCACTATGTCGATCAACGCTATCTGCAAGGTAGCCAGGCGCTGGTGAAAATCGGTGAAGATGCACACAAAGGTCCGTTAATCTCCACAGCGACTAAAAAAACGCTGGTGGTGTTAGTGGTAGGCGAAACGGCGCGCGCCGAGAACTTCTCGTTGGGTGGTTACGCGCGAGAGACCAATCCAGAATTGAAAAAACAGCAGGTAATTTACTATCCCAACGCCAGTTCCTGTGGCACAGAAACCGCCATTTCGGTGCCCTGTATGTTCTCGAATATGCCTCGCATGCATTACAACGCCAATCTGGCGCACCATCAGGAAGGCGTACTCGACATCCTCGCCCATGCGGGCGTAAGCGTACTGTGGCGCGAAAATGATGGTGGCTGTAAAGGCGCCTGTGACCGCGTGCCGCACACCGATATGACGCAGTGGAAACTGCCGCAATATTGTCACGATGGTTTTTGCCAGGATGAGGTGTTGCTGCATCGTCTTGATAACTATGTTGCCAGCCTGCACAACGACGGCATTATCGTGCTGCATCAGATGGGCAGCCACGGCCCAGCCTATTATCAGCGTTATCCGGCTGAGTTCCGCCGTTTCACGCCCACCTGCGACAGCAAGCAGATTCAGGATTGCGATCATCAGGCGCTGGTGAACACCTACGATAATTCGCTGCTGTATAGCGACGACATGCTGAGCCGCACCATCGATAAGCTTAAAGGCCTAAGCGATCGCTTCAATGTGGCGCTGGTTTATCTCTCCGATCATGGCGAATCGCTTGGCGAGAGCGGGATGTATCTGCACGGCGCGCCTTACCTGTTTGCGCCTGCGCAGCAAACACACATTCCTCTGCTGATGTGGATGTCACCGGGATACGCGGCGGCGT
Source organism: Pantoea sp. y20 (assembly GCF_054903455.1). Classification (NCBI taxonomy): domain Bacteria; kingdom Pseudomonadati; phylum Pseudomonadota; class Gammaproteobacteria; order Enterobacterales; family Erwiniaceae; genus Pantoea; species Pantoea sp. y20. The sequence goes on along the minus strand of NZ_CM142816.1, from coordinate 1,893,111 downwards.
ACCACATCAATGATACCTGTTTACGCCAGCAAGCGGCTGACGCCAAGGTTTCGCAAGATAATCTTTTCCATACGGTTTTAGGCATGTTCAATATCCAGACGCAGCAGTATCAGCCGCAGCTAGACATGATCAGATCGTGCCAAACTGCCGCCTGAGGGTTGCGTTAGACTGACTGGTCTAATAACCTGCCCCCCATGAATAAGACTCTGCAACGCAACGATACCCGTGAACACCTGCTCGCTATTGGCGAGCAGGTTTGTTTACAGCGCGGCTTTACCGGCATGGGTTTGATCGAGATGCTGGCGCTGGCGGAAGTCACTAAAGGCTCGTTCTACCACTATTTTGGTTCAAAAGAGGCCTTTGGTGTGGCGCTGATTGAGCGCTACTTCAGCCATTTCCAGCAGCAGATTGATCAGCAGTTGAGTCTGCCCGATTTAACGCCGACCGAGCGCCTATTAGCGCATTTCCGCTATGGCGAACGGCTGTTTATCGAGCAAGGTCATATTGTTGGCTGTCTTGGCGTAAAGTTGTCAGCCGAAGTGTGCGATCTCTCTGAGCCGATGCGCGATGCACTGCAACAGGGTGCCAACGCCATTATCGCTGCCTACACGCGCTGTTTGACTGAGGTGGCGGCTGAGCAGCCGCTGCCGTTTGGGCAAACGCCGCAGCAGCTGGCGCAGCGCTGCTACTTGCTGTGGCTCGGAGCCAGTTTGCAGAGCAAGATTTCCCGAGAGCCGGGCCCGATTAGCCTGGCACTCGACACCATCGAACAGTGGCTGATAAGTCACTGATTTTTAAAACCCCATTTACTAGACGACCGGTCTTCCTGGAGCAATCAATATGGCGAGTAAGCAGCTGTTCTCCCCACTTAAAGTGGGCGCGATTACCGTACCGAACCGCATTTTCATGGCCCCGTTGACGCGTCTGCGCAGCATTGAGCCGGGCGATATCCCTACGCCGCTGATGGCAGAATATTATCAACAGCGCGCCAGTGCCGGTTTGATCATCACCGAAGCCACCCAGATCTCTTTCCAGGCGAAAGGCTATGCCGGTGCGCCGGGTCTGCACACACAGCAGCAAATTGCCGCGTGGAAAGTGATTAACGAAGGCATTCATGCCGCCAACGGTCACAGCGCTGTACAACTGTGGCACACCGGCCGCATATCTCATAACAGCGTGCAGCCCGAAGGCAAAGCGCCGGTCGCCCCATCCGCACTGGCGGCAGGTACGCGCACGTCCCTGCGCGCCGCGGATGGTTCTGTTTATCGTGAAGACACCTCCGTGCCACGCGAGTTGTCAGTGGCTGAAATTCAGCAAATCGTAAAAGATTTTGGTCAGGCCGCCGCCAATGCGCGCGAAGCCGATTTCGACCTGCTGGAGCTGCACTCCGCGCACGGCTATCTGATGCACCAGTTCCTCGCACCAGGCTCAAACCAGCGTACCGATGAGTACGGCGGTTCGATTGAAAAGCGTGGCCGTTTCGCGCTGGAAGTGGTGGATGCGGCGATCGCCAACTGGTCTGCCGATCGTATTGGTATCCGCGTTTCGCCAATCGGTGCTTTCCAGAATCTGGACAATGGCCCGGAAGAAGAAAAAGCGGCGCTGTGGTATATCGCCGAGCTGGGCAAACGCGGCATCGCCTATCTGCACCTTTCTGAGCCAGACTGGGCAGGCGGACAGCCTTACAGCGATGCATTCCGTGAAAAAGTGCGTGCCCTGTTCCCTGGCGTGATCATCGGTGCCGGCGCTTACACCGTTGAGAAAGCCGACGATCTGATTGCGCGCGGCCTGATTGACGCCGTGGCCTTTGGTCGCGACTTTATCGCCAACCCGGATCTGGTTGCCCGTCTGCAGCAGGATGCGCCACTCAATCCGCAGCGTCCTGAGAGTTTTTACGGTGGCGGCGCGGAAGGTTATACCGATTATCCAACCCTGTAAGAAAATGGCTGCCGCGGCGGATAGGCGGCAGCGTTATTTCATCAGTGTCTATACTAAGTTGCTTGTCATGCACTGATGACGTTTTAAAAAAAGAGGATGTTATGCGTTTACTTCACACCATGTTACGCGTTGGCGATTTACAACGTTCAATCGATTTCTACACCCGCGTGCTCGGCATGCGCGTACTGCGTCAAAGCGAAAACACCGAGTATAAGTACACCCTGGCATTCGTTGGCTACACCGAAGAGAGCGAGGGCGCGGTGATTGAGCTGACTTACAACTGGGGCGTGGATAAATACGATCTCGGCAACGCTTACGGCCATATCGCGCTGGGCGTGGACAATGTCGCTGACACCTGCGAACGCATTCGCAGCACAGGCGGCAACGTGACGCGTGAAGCGGGCCCGGTAAAAGGCGGTTCGACTATTATTGCGTTTGTTGAAGATCCAGACGGTTACAAAATCGAGCTGATTGAAAACAAACATGCCGGTCACGGCTTAGGCAACTAAGGTTGCTCGTCAGCCTGCTATTTGCAGGCTGACTTCCCTCTCCTGCTGCACCCTCCTGCGATTTTTGCCATAATGCGCGCTGCCCTATTTATTGCCATGAGATCCTGATGTCTGAATCGAACGCTTTAAACGCTCTCCACCAACGCTTCCGCGGTTTTTATCCTGTTGTGATCGACGTTGAAACCGCGGGTTTCAATGCACAAACCGATGCACTGCTGGAAATTGCAGCCACCACGCTGAAAATGGATGAAGACGGCTGGTTGCACCGCGATGAAACGCTGCACTTCCATGTGGAACCGTTTGAAGGCGCCATTCTGAATCCTGCGGCGCTGGCGTTTACCGGCATCGATCCCACCAATCCGCTGCGCGGTGCGGTAAGTGAATATGAAGCCCTGCACGCGATTTTTAAAATGGTGCGCAAAGGCACCAAAGATAGCGGCTGCAATCGCGCCATTATCGTGGCGCACAATGCCACTTTCGATCTCAACTTCGTGATGGCGGCCGCCGAGCGCGCCAGCCTGAAGCGCAATCCGTTCCACCCGTTTGCCACTTTTGATACCGCGGCACTGAGCGGTTTAGTGCTGGGGCAAACCGTGTTGGCGAAAGCCTGTAAAGCGGCGGGAATGGAGTTTGATAGCACGCAAGCGCATTCGGCGCTGTATGACACCGAGCAAACCGCGACGCTGTTCTGTGAGTTGGTGAACCGCTGGAAACGCCTGGGCGGCTGGCCGCTGGCTTTTAGTGAAGAATCCGCAGATGAGGCGTCTGCCGGGTAACTAAAGAAAAGGCCGACATGTGTCGGCCTTCTGCATTATTCCGCTTCTTTATACTTCTCAGCGGTCTCTTTCAGCAGTGGCTGAAGTTCACCGCGCTGGAACATCTCAACGATGATGTCGCAGCCGCCGACCAGTTCACCGTCGACCCACAGCTGCGGGAAGGTTGGCCAGTTAGCGTATTTCGGCATTTCAGCGCGAATATCCGGGTTCTGCAGAATATCCACGTAAGCGAAACGCTCGCCACACGCAGAAAGCGCCTGCACGGCTTGCGCCGAAAAACCACAGCTTGGCAGCTTTGGCGAACCTTTCATGTACAGCAGAATCGGGTTTTCTGCGATCTGACGCTGAATTTTTTCAACAGTACTCATTATTGCCTTCCTTAATCTTCTACTTCGTGTTTGTTTATTGTAGCGATTTCGCTCCCGGACTGAAAACGGGATTTTGCGTTTGCACTGGCTAATCGCCATGTTTGTTAAGTTAACGCATGACAAATAACATTTTCATATCATTAATTGGCATTAATAAATTAATAATTAGCAATAATTTCGCTGTGTTAACCAGCTGAAATCGCTCATTTTTGCTACAGAATCAATCTGGTAACATATTAATAGAAAAAGGCCTTACCTTTTGTAAAAAAAGTGGATTAGAATTGCCTCGGCGCTGGTCACTTGATCAGATTTCTCTCACTTTAATGCAGTCTGCTATGATTCAGCCTGCTTAACCTGTAATCGGATTATGCGTCTACTAATTACGCTTTTCATACTGGCTTTTGCCCAACTGTTCTTTAATGTGGCCGCTGCATCTCCGCATGCGCCCGTTAACGCCAGTTCGCTTAAAGCAGAGAAAAAGAGCGCACGTGAAGACGAGCGCCGCAAACGACGTCCGGTAAAAACCACCACCAAAAAATCGCGTCTGACCGCTGTTCAAAAATTCAAGCTCAAAAAACAGAGCAAAACAGACATCGCGCTGCACAAAACCACCAGCAAAAAATCCCCGCTGAAACTCTCTGCTAAGAAATACGGTCATCAACGTTTAGCGAAGAAAACGCCCGAGATCGCCGTCGATGATGAAGCGTTAGCGCTGACCGGCATCAAAATGAGTAAAGCGCACCGTCAGCGTTATCAAAAAGCGCGTGAAACGGCGATGACCAAATTAATGGGTCAACTCGGCAAACCTTATCAGTGGGGCGGCGCTTCGCCACACACTGGTTTCGATTGCAGCGGCCTGGTATGGTACGCCTATAAAGATCTGGTGAAATTCAAACTGCCACGCACCGCCAATGAGATGTATCACCTGCGTGATGCGGCACCGATTAAGCGTGAAATGCTGGAGAAAGGCGATCTGGTGTTCTTCCGCATCAACAATCGCGGTACCGCCGACCATGTCGGCGTTTATCTTGGCAATGGCAAATTCATTCAGTCGCCGCGTACCGGCAAAGATATTCAGATTAGCGCATTGGGTGAGGATTACTGGCAGAAACACTATGTGGGCGCGCGTCGTATGATGACGCCAAAAACCATTCGCTAGTTGTTGCGCAACAGAAATAAAAAAGCCGGATGCTGTTGTCAGCTCCGGCTTTTTTGTTAGTGCATGATCGCGGTAAAGCTGAAAGCGATAATCATCAACAGTGCGCCAACAGTGGTCATTAGCGCCAGCTTCAGGTCGGTATTCATCACAACTCCTTAGTCGCACAATTATTAGGGTTAAGACGATTTTCGCATAGCAATAGGCAAAAATCTCGTGTTATCCGCGCCAGCTTGCTAGAATCGCCGCCTTTCGTTGCGCAACAGATTTTGCGCAGGCTGTAATTACAGCGTGATGAAGTGATTTTGCCTGCTTGAACATGCCGTTTTGCCCGCTTTTTTGGGCTGTAAAAGCATTAGCAGACGCAAACGTTTAACAATATACTTATCAGTAAGTTGCGATAAGCCCAGGAGCACCATTTTCATGGCAACAATTAAAGATGTCGCAAAACGCGCGGGTGTCTCAACCACCACGGTTTCGCATGTCATCAACAAAACGCGTTTCGTTGCGGAAGAGACGCGTAACGCCGTATGGGAAGCGATCAAAGAATTACACTACTCGCCGAGTGCCGTGGCGCGTAGTCTCAAAGTCAATCACACTAAAACCTTGGGTCTGCTGGCGACCTCCAGCGAAGCGCCCTACTTCGCTGAAATTATCGAAGCGGTGGAGAATCGCTGCTTCGAACGCGGCTATACGCTGATTCTCGGCAATGCGCACAACGATCTGCAAAAGCAGCGCGCTTACCTGTCGATGATGGCGCAAAAGCGCGTCGATGGTCTGCTGGTGATGTGTTCGGAATATCCAGACGATTTGCTGCAGATGCTGGAAGAGAACCGCAATATCCCCATGGTGGTGATGGATTGGGGTGCATCACGCGGTGATTTCACCGATACCGTGCAGGACAATGCATTTCAGGGCGGCTATCTCGCCGGGCGTTATCTGATTGAACGTGGCCATCGCGATATCGGTGCCATTCCTGGCCAAATGGAGCGCAACACCGGCGGTGGACGTCATGCTGGCTTCCTGCAGGCAATGAACGAAGCGGGCATTACGGTGCGTCCCGAGTGGGTGGTTCAGGGCGACTTTGAGCCTGAATCGGGCTATCTGGCGATGCAACAGATCTTAAATCAGAAACAGCGTCCAACCGCGGTGTTCTGCGGTGGCGATATCATGGCGATGGGCGCGATTTGCGCTGCTGATGAGATGGGTTTGCGCGTACCGCAGGATATCTCGGTGATTGGCTACGATAACGTGCGCAACGCGCGCTATTTCACACCAGCGCTCACCACCGTGCACCAGCCGAAAGCTGAACTAGGCGAAAAAGCGCTGGAGATGCTGCTGGATCGCATCACCAGCAAGCGCGAAGATCCGCAAACTATCGAAGTCCAACCAACGCTGATTGAACGCCGTTCGGTGGCGTACGGTCCGTTCCGCGACTACCGCCGCTAAGCCGACACTTCGCTGAGCCATTCGTGGTTCAGCGTTTCCGCATCCCCGAGATAAGCCAGTAACCACGCCAGCGCCGGTGACGCGCGCTGTTCTGACCAGCTGACGCAGCACGGACTGTCCGGAAACGCCTGCGGTAGCGCCAGCTCGACCAGTTTTTGGCTGTCCAGCAGTGGACGCGCCAAATGGCCAGGCACCATGCCGACGCACAATCCTGCCAGCAAACAATCCATCCCGGTTTCCCACTCTGGCACCACCAACCGCCGCTGATTATCCAGCGTCCATGTCATACGGCGCGGTAACGCACGCGAGGTATCTTCCAGCACCAGCGATGGCCACGCCCGCAAGGTTTCATCATCCAGCTCCTTGCTGTTAACCAGCGGATGATCAGGGCTCACCACACAACGCCAGTTCAGCGCGCCCATATCCTGAAAGGCAAAACGTCCGCCCACCGGAATGGCCTGGGTTGCGCCAATCGCCACATCCACCCGACCATCAGCCAACGCATCCCACACGCCGTTGAACACTTCGTAGCTGATAATCAGCTCCATATCGGGAAAATGGCGATAGAAGTCCTTCACTAACTGTCGCGTGCGCTGCGGTTTTACAATGCAGTCAACCGCGATGCTCAACTCGCCGCGCCAGCCATTTGCCAGTTGCTGACACTGTCGGCGAGTGGCCAGCATTTTTTTGATAACAGATCGGCCTTCCCGCACAAAATGCTCGCCCGCCGCTGTCATCACCACTTCCCGATGCTGGCGCTCAAACAGCGGCACCGCCAGCCAGGTTTCCAGCTGGCGCACAGTATAACTGACGGCAGAGGGCACGCGATGCAGTTCCTGCGCTGCCGCGCTAAAACTGCCGGTGCGCGCTACTGCATCCACCACTTCAAGCGCATATTCTGACCACATAAATTTGCCTTCAAAAATTTTAACAGCACCATGCAAATATTAGCGTTTCACAAAGCGCGCCGCATCCTTTTACACTCCCCGGCGTTCACCCTGCCCAAAAGAGAATCAACATGTTGTCGTCTAAAGCATTTATGCCTTATCTCGCCGTGCTCAGCATGCTCGGCTTTCTTGCCACGGATATGTATTTGCCCGCCTTTGGCGATATGCAGCGTGATTTTGCTAGCGCACCCGGCACCATCAGCGCCAGCCTGAGTCTGTTTCTCGGCGGTTTTGCCTGTGCCCAGGTATTTTGGGGACCGCTATCAGATCGTTATGGACGTAAGCCGATTTTGCTGGCGGGCCTTGCCATCTTCGCCCTCGGTTGTCTGGGAATGCTGTGGGTGACCGATGTCCGCCTGATGCTGGCGCTGCGTTTTATGCAGGCGATTGGCGTGTGTGCGGCTGCCGTAAGCTGGCAGGCGCTGGTGGTGGATCACTACCCAAAAGCGAAAGCCAATAAAGTGTTTGCAACGATTATGCCGCTGGTTGCGCTGTCTCCGGCGCTGGCACCGCTGCTCGGCGCCTGGCTGATCGGCCACTTCCACTGGCGCAGCATCTTTATCACGCTGACGCTGGTTGCCGTAGTGTTGCTGATCGGTACGCTGCAGTTAACCTCACCTAAGCGCGAGAAAGTCGCCTCAGGCAAACAACCCGGCTGGTTGACTTTGCTAGGTACCCGCGTCTACAGCGGTAACGTCTTAATCTATTCGGCATGTTCGGCGAGCTTTTTCGCGTGGCTGACGGGCTCACCTTTCATTCTCGCCGCAGCTGGCCTGACGCCGGGCGATATTGGCCTGAGCTATATTCCGCAGACCATTGCGTTTCTGATTGGCGGCTTTGGCTGCCGCGCGCTGTTAAATCGTTATCAGGGCGCGCAACTGCTGCCGTGGTTGCTGGTGCTGTACAGTCTGAGCATCCTAAGTCTGTTTGTCATCGCCCTGATGCCTTCAGCGCCGCTGTTTGTGCTGCTGATGCCCTTCTGCGGCATGGCGCTGGCCAATGGCGCGATCTATCCGATTGTGGTGGCCAGCGCATTAGCGCCCTTCCCGCACGCCACCGGTAAAGCGGCAGGATTACAGAATTTATTCCAGTTAGGATTGTGCTTTGTCGCCAGCCTGCTGGTCTCCGCCGGCCTTGAGCAGGCGCTGTTCAACACCACATTAGTGATGGTGGCCACCGTGGTACTGGCGTGGGTGGGCTTTGTCTGCCAGCGATCGGCAAACGCACAAAGTGATATTGCCCACACTTCCCGTCCCTGCGAAGATAATCTCTAAGCCAACGCTTTTCGTTAGCAAACTAACGATAACCCGTTGAATATTGACCCGCGTGAGCATATACTCAGTGGGTCAGTAATTCTGTATTAAATCAATAATATAAATGTAATACCTTTAGCGACACTGTCGCGGGATGGCGTCTGCACGATACTCCAGTGCGGCGTCCAACTTTTCTATTCAAATTCATGCCTCTGTAAAACGTCGGATTTCTGGCGCACGGATTTTCCGTGAGTTCTCTCACAGGTCTTGGGAAATTGGCTATTCTTTTTCTCAGGTTCAGATCGGAAGGTGATGGAGAAGCTATGAGTTCATCTGTTATAGAAGAAGTGAGCCTTGAAGAAAACCACTGGTTTCGGATCGTCAATGAACTGCTAGAGCGTGCTGATATTGCAGTTAATGGCACTCGTCCCTGGGATATTCAGGTAAAGCATCCAGATTTTTTTAAACGCGTGCTCGAGGAAGGATCGCTCGGATTAGGTGAAAGTTACATGGATGGTTGGTGGGAGTGCGAACAGCTTGATATGTTCTTCCATCGCGTTTTAAAACACCATCTGGATAAACAATTACCGCGGCATTTTAAAGATACGTTGCGCATCGCGGCCGCGCGTCTTACTAATTTGCAATCGAAAAAACGCGCCTGGATTGTGGGTAAAGAGCATTACGACCTGGGTAATGATCTATTCTCACTGATGCTTGACCCCTATATGCAATATTCCTGCGGCTACTGGAAAGATGCTGATACGTTGGAAAACGCGCAGCAGGCCAAACTGGATATGATTTGCCGCAAGTTACAACTTGAACCGGGCATGACGCTGTTGGATATCGGTTGTGGCTGGGGCGGACTGGCGGAATATGCCGCACGCCATTATGGCGTCACGGTGCATGGCGTCACTATTTCTGCAGAGCAACAAAAACTGGCACAACAACGCTGTGAAGGACTGGATGTCACTATTTTACTGCAGGACTATCGCGACCTGAATAATCAATATGATCGCATTGTTTCTGTCGGAATGTTTGAACATGTCGGGCCGAAAAACTATGCCACTTATTTTGATGTTGCTGACCGCAATCTCAAACCAGACGGCATATTTTTACTGCACACCATTGGTGCCCTCACAACGGATATGAATGTCGATCCGTGGATTGATAAATATATCTTCCCGAACGGTTGTCTGCCGTCGGTCCGTCAAATCGCTGATGCCAGTGAGCCACATTTCGTCATGGAAGATTGGCACAACTTTGGCGCAGATTACGATACGACGTTAATGGCCTGGTATGAACGTTTTCAGGCGGCGTGGCCGCAGCTGGCTGAGAAATATGGCGAACGTTTTAAACGAATGTTCGACTATTATCTCAACGCCTGCGCCGGTGCGTTTCGTGCCCGTGATATTCAGCTGTGGCAGGTAGTATTCAGTCGTGGCAAGGACGGCGGATTACGCGTAGCGCGTTAATGAGCTTACAGAAATAAATCAAGGCGCCGCAGGGCGCCTTTTTTAGCGCCATTATTCTGCGCTGGCAATCTGCGCCAGTGCAGCGGCTTCACGCTGCGCTAATACGCGTTCAACGGTTTCCACAATGGCCTGCGTATGAGGATCAATCTCAATATTGACCTTCTGACCAAACTTCTTCGCGCCTAACGTGGTGCGCTCCAGCGTTTCCGGAATCAGATGCACACAGAACTTGCTTTTGGTAACGTCGCCAACGGTCAAACTAATTCCGTCGATACCCACAAAACCTTTATGCAGAATATATTTGATCTGCGTGGCGTCCTGTAATTTAAACCAGATTTCGCGGTTGTTTTCTGACTGGATGATTTTGCAGATTTCCGCCGTGGTCATAATATGGCCAGACATTAAATGGCCGCCAATTTCATCACTGAACTTCGCTGCACGCTCAATATTCACTACATCCCCGACCTGTAATTCACCCAGGTTGGTAATGCGCAATGTTTCTTTAATCAGATCGAAGCTAACCCGATCGCCATTAATCTCGGTCACAGTCAGGCAGCAGCCGTTGTGGGCTACCGATGCGCCCAGCGCCAGTCCCGGTAACAGGTCATCCGGTAAGCGCACAATATGGGTACGAAACAGATCTTTCTCTTCAATGCCGACAATTTCTGCCGTGCCTTGCACAATTCCAGTAAACATAATCTTAGCCTCTGCAAAGTTTGCGTCAGTTTATCACAGCTTGTCGGCGGCAGCTTAATTTGGCGGAGTTCAAACTTTACACAAATTGCTAAACAAAATGCGATCAACGTTTGGCGGAAGCCAGCGCTGCCGCTACACTGTGCGCGCATTCTTTGGGGATTTCGCCCCGCTCTCTTCATTAATTAAGCAGGTGTAACGTGCAGAAGTATTTTACCGAAGCGCGTCAATTGCTGGCCCTCGCGATCCCCGTCATCCTTGCTCAGGTGGCCCAGACTGCGATGGGATTTGTAGATACTGTTATGGCCGGTGCGGTAAGCGCCACGGATATGGCCGCCGTCGCTGTCGGCACCTCTATCTGGCTTCCCGCCATTCTGTTTGGTCATGGTCTTCTACTGGCTTTGACGCCTACCGTTGCGCAACTCAACGGTTCAGGACGACGCGAACGTATCGCGGAACAAGTACGCCAGGGATACTGGATGGCAATCGGTGTTGCACTCCTGATTATGGTGGTGCTGTGGAACGCCGGTTATCTGATTAACACCATGCATGATATCGATCCTGAATTGGCCGCCAAAGCCGAAGGATACCTGCATGCGTTGCTGTGGGGCGCACCGGGTTACCTGCTGTTCCAGGTGATGCGCAACCAATGCGAAGGTTTGTCGAAAACCAAACCGGCGATGCTGCTCGGCTTCCTCGGCCTAATGGTGAACATTCCGCTCAACTATGTGTTCATTTACGGCCATTTTGGTATGCCGGCCTTAGGCGGCGTCGGCTGCGGCGTGGCGACGGCATCGGTCTATTGGGTGATGTTCCTGGTGATGCGCTTCTGGGTGAAACGCATGGCAAGCATGCGCGACATCCGTATGAAAACGCGCTGGTCTGCACCGTCACGTGCGATTTTGTCACGCCTGTTCACGCTGGGTTTGCCGGTGGCATTGGCGCTGTTCTTTGAGGTGACGCTGTTTGCCGTGGTGGCGCTGTTGGTATCACCGCTCGGTATCGTGAAAGTGGCCGGACACCAGATTGCACTCAACTTCAGTTCGCTGATGTTCGTGTTGCCGCTGTCGCTCGGCGTCGCCACTACCATTCGCGTTGGCTATCGGCTGGGACAAGGTTCGGCCGAACAGGCGCGCGTTGCTGCGTGGACCGGGCAAGGCGTCGGCATCAGCATGGCGGCCATCACCGCACTGTTTACCGTGATTTTCCGTCACGATATCGCTGGCCTGTACACGGCAAATCCAGAAGTCATTACCCTTGCGGCACAGCTAATGTTGCTGGCGGCGATTTATCAGTTCTCAGATTCAATTCAGGTGATTGGCAGCGGTATCTTGCGCGGTTATAAAGACACGCGCTCGATCTTCTTCATCACCTTTATCGCCTACTGGGTGCTGGGTTTGCCGGTGGGTTATGTACTGGCGATGACGGATTGGGTATTGCCGAAGTTGGGTCCCGCCGGTTTCTGGTGTGGCTTTATTATCGGCCTGACCTCCGCAGCGGTGATGATGATTTGGCGCATCCGTCGTTTGCAGCGCCTGCCTGCGCAGGTCATCCTGGCGCGCGCTGCGCGCTAAGTGGCTGGTAACGGCGAAAAAAACGACGCATAGCACAGTTGCTGGTCAGTCGTAGGGGAAAAACACTTTTTCCCCTTGCCAGCATCACGGCCTGCCGTTAATATTCGTCCCCGCTGTCGCCCTGACAGCGTGTTGCGCTCTTAGCTCAGTTGGTTAGAGCACCACCTTGACATGGTGGGGGTCGATGGTTCGAGTCCATTAGAGCGCACCAAGTGCGTCCGTAGCTCAGTTGGTTAGAGCACCACCTTGACATGGTGGGGGTCGGTGGTTCGAGTCCACTCGGACGCACCAATTTTGTGAATTTCCTCAATGCGCTCTTAGCTCAGTTGGTTAGAGCACCACCTTGACATGGTGGGGGTCGATGGTTCGAGTCCATTAGAGCGCACCACTCTGGTTTTATCTCCTTGCGCAACACCTTTTTCTTGATCTGCATCGTCTATATCGCGCCGCTTTTATATTGGTTTTCGCATACTTAGCGACTATACTATGCCGCGTTGTTCCACCTGAAAGGTTTCAGCGCTAACGTGCCTATGCAAACAACTCCAATGATTTGCGCAACACTGATCACTCAGTTCCCTCGCGTACTGCATAACTTCTCTGCACGCTTTGCTTTCGTCTCCTATTCTTATTTCTGTGAAATCCGATCCAACACCATAAATATTCTCACTTCGGTGCCGTGCGCATCGAATCCCGACCTTTATCATCCATCACAACTTATAGAAAACCTGACATGAAAAAGACCAAAATCGTTTGTACTATCGGTCCAAAAACCGAATCTGAAGAGATGCTGACCCAACTGCTGGAAGCGGGCATGAACGTGATGCGCCTTAACTTCTCGCACGGGGATTACGCTGAACATGGCCAACGCATTACCAACATGCGTGCCGTTATGGAAAAAACCGGTCGTCAGGCCGCTATTCTGCTGGACACCAAAGGTCCGGAAATTCGTACCATGAAATTGGAAGGCGGCAACGATGTGTCGTTGAAAGCCGGCCAGACCTTCACCTTCACCACCGATCAGTCAGTCATTGGTAACAGCGAACGTGTTGCCGTGACCTACGCCGGCTTCACTGAAGACCTGAAAATTGGTAACACCGTTCTGGTTGACGATGGCTTGATCGGTATGCAGGTCACAGAAGTGACTGAGAATTCAGTAATCTGTAAGGTCCTGAACAATGGCGATCTGGGTGAGAACAAGGGCGTTAACCTGCCAGGTGTCTCCATTCAGCTGCCTGCACTGGCGGAAAAAGATAAGCGCGACCTGATCTTTGGTTGCGAGCAGAACGTTGATTTCGTCGCCGCTTCGTTTATTCGTAAGCGTTCTGACGTGCTGGAAATCCGTGAGCACCTGAAAGCGCATGGCGGCGAGCATATCCAGATCATCTCGAAAATCGAGAACCAGGAAGGCCTGAACAACTTCGACGAGATCCTCGAAGCCTCAGACGGCATCATGGTTGCTCGTGGCGACCTCGGCGTTGAGATCCCGGTTGAGGAAGTGATCTTCGCGCAGAAGATGATGATTAAGAAATGTAATAAAGCACGCAAAGTGGTCATCACCGCGACGCAGATGCTGGATTCCATGATCAAGAACCCACGCCCTACCCGTGCGGAAGCCGGCGACGTGGCGAACGCCATCCTCGATGGTACCGATGCGGTCATGCTGTCTGGTGAGAGTGCTAAAGGTCGTTATCCACTGGAGTCGGTCACCATCATGGCGACCATCTGTGAGCGTACCGATCGCGTGATGAAATCGCGCATTGACTCGCTGCAGGACTCACGCAAGCTGCGCATCACCGAAGCGGTATGCCGCGGTGCCGTTGAGACTGCAGAGAAGCTGGAAGCACCACTGATTGTTGTAGCCACCGAAGGTGGTAAATCTGCTAAAGCTATCCGTAAGTATTTCCCGGATGCCACCATTCTGGCGCTCACCACCAACGAAACCACCGCTCGTCAGCTGATTCTGAGCAAAGGTATCGAAACTCATCTGGTGAGAGAAATTGCCTCAACTGATGATTTCTACCGCATTGGTAAGGAAATGGCGCTGGAAAGCGGATATGCGCAGAAAGGCGATGTGGTGGTAATGGTTTCAGGTGCATTAGTACCAAGCGGAACGACAAATACCGCGTCTGTACATGTAATCTGATTAGTAACTGAATTTTTATTTAAAAGCGCCTTTAAAGGCGCTTTTTTTATTGCAGAGGTAATACAAAAGCCAGAAATTTCCAATCGAAATTAACTATTCAAAATCTCGTATGATTAAGGTTAGTCCGATTAAATCTCTCTGTTTTAGCTAATTATTTTCATCATGTTCTGTTAAATGCTGTTTCTTTGAGCGAACGATCAAATTTAAGCATGTTCTCATCAAAAATTTATTCTCAACTCAAAAAGCTTTGTGTAATACTTGTAACGCTACATGGAGATTAACTCAATCTAGAGGGTATAAAGAATGAATCGCACTAAACTGGTACTGGGCGCTGTAATCCTGGCTTCAACTATGCTGGCTGGTTGCTCAAGCAACGCTAAAATCGACCAACTGTCTTCAGACGTTCAGACTCTGAACGCTAAAGTTGATCAGCTGAGCAACGACGTGAACGCAATCCGTTCTGACGTTCAGGCTGCTAAAGATGACGCAGCTCGTGCTAACCAGCGTCTGGACAACCAGGCTCACTCTTACCGTAAGTAAGAGTTCTGGTTTGAAAAATGGTGCCCATGTGGCACCATTTTTTTTGTCCTGATTCTGCGATGCTCTGGTCCGAATTCAGGGCTGCGCTACGGCCTCACCACGCTGCTCCATTGGTACTGCGCTTTCATCTGTCACCGGCTCACCGCTGCTCACTAATACCGGCATCCCGGAACGTCGGGCTATCGCTTCCTTGATCAACGCCGTATCACTCTTCTCGCTCTTCGAGAAGGCTTTCAGCTGCGCTGACTGCGCAATCGGCATGGTTTGCGGATCGTCCTTATCATTACGTGATAACGGCTGATGCACTTCAACGTAGCGCTTACCGTCGGGTTCTATCGCATATTTGATGGGCTGATTGATCACCTGCACCCGCGTCCCTTTCGGCACGCTGTTGAACAGCGCTTCAATATCATCCGGTCGCAGGCGAATGCAGCCAGAACTTACGCGCATGCCAATACCAAAGTCAGCATTGGTGCCGTGAATCAGATACTGACCGGTTCCACGCGCCAGACGCATCGCAAACAGCCCCATTGGGTTATCAGGCCCGGCTGGCACCACGCCCGGCAAGGTAATGCCCTCTTTGGCGTAGCGCTTGCGGATATTGGTGGTTGGCGTCCAGGTAGGATTCGGGATTTTCTGGCTGATGCTGGTGACCATGGTTGGCGTCATGGCGCCTAATTGACCGATCCCGATCGGATAGACGACCACACGATCTTCACCTTTCGGATAATAGTAAAGTCGCAGTTCCGCGAGGTTAATCACGATACCTTCCCGTGGTGCATCGGGTAGCAGCATCTGCAGTGGCACGGTTAATTGTGTGCCAGCCTTGGGCAGCCAGGGATCAACGCCTGGATTAGCTTCAAGCATGCCGAGCATGCCTATCTTATAACGTGCGGCAATGCTCTCCAGCGGCCGCTTGTCATCCGGCACGGTGGTCAGGGTGTTTTCGCCAATCAAACGGCTGTTATCGGCCGGTAGGGGATATTCCGTAGCAAATGCAGGTGCAGAGAGTCCGCAACAGGACAACAGCAATGCACCGGCTAAACGTAAGGCTGGTTTCATGCAATTTTCTCTTTGTCGGATAGAACAGACCCCGGTCAAGCCGGGGTCAGGAGAGTGTAACTTAGCTGAGGGTCTGAGCGTTATGCCGGATCGCGCGGATCATCGCTTCCAGCCCCTGCGAACGCGAGGGAGTGAGATGTGAGGTCAGCGCCAATTCGCCGAACCAGTGGCGCACATCGAGATCGAGAATCTCTGACGCCTTAAGCCCTTGATACAGGCTAAATACCACTGCAATCAACCCTTTAACGATGGCGGCATCGCTGTCGCCTTCGAGGGCGATGGTGCCATCGGCCTGCGGGGTCATGCGTATCCACACCTGGCTCTGACAACCTGAAATCACGTGTTCCGGCTGCTGTAAGCTTTCGGAGGATTCTGGTAATTTCCCACCGAGTTCAATAATGTAGAGGTACTTCTCTTCCCAGTTTGCGCAACGATTGAAGTTACGCACTAATCTCTCTTTATCTGGCAAATTCGCCATGAATCACTCCTGAAGTCTGCTCAACCGCCCAGCAGACGATGAATACGGGTCAAACCTGCGGCCAGACGATCGGCTTCTTCTTCGGTGTTGTACAGCGCGAAGGAGGCACGACACATGGCCGGCACCGCATAATGACGCATCAGCGGCATCGCACAGTGATGGCCGGTGCGGATCGCAATACCGTATTGATCAAGGAAACTGCCGACATCAAAGGCGTGATGGTTGCCGAGGTTGAAGGCCACCACGCCGCTGCGACTTTCCGGACCGTAAATCACCAGATCCGGCACTGAAGCCAGTTTATCCAGCGCATAACGCATCAGCATCGATTCGCGCTGATGAATCACGTCCAGGCCCAGTTCGCTGATCCACGTTAACGCCGCACCCAAACCAATGATGCCGCCGGTATTGGGCGTGCCCGCTTCGAAACGCCATGGCGTAGTGTTAAAGGTGGTGCCGGTTGGCAGCACAACCTCCGAAATCATCGAACCGCCGCCTTCCCAGGGTGGCATGATCTCCTGCAACGCTTTACGCGCATACAGCACACCAATGCCAGTTGGACCATAAATTTTATGGCCAGAGAAAGCGTAGAAATCGCAGTCAATATCCTGCACATCCACCGTGTGATGCATCACCGCCTGCGCGCCATCCACCAACGTAATCACACCAGCGGCTTTCGCTTGTGCCACGATAGTTTTTACGGGATTGACGGTGCCGAGCACGTTAGAAACGTGGGTGACCGCCAGCAAACGGGTGCGGCTATCAATCAAGCCGCTCAGCTGTTCCAGCGCCAGCTCGCCCTGCGCATTCAGCGGCAAAACGCGAATTTCTGCGCCGGTACGCTGCGCCACTATTTGCCACGGCACGATGTTAGCGTGATGCTCCATCTCGGTGACGATGATGTTGTCGCCCGGCTGCAACTGACTGCCGCCCCAACTGTTCGCCACCAGATTGATGGCTTCCGTGGTGCCTTTGACGAAAATAATCTCTTCTGGCGAAGCGGCGTTAAGAAAACGCGCTGCCTGATGACGTACGTTCTCCATGTCGGTGGTCGCCTGCGCGCTCAACGAATGGATACCACGGTGCACGGCCGCATAGCCGTGCTGGTAGAAATAACTTTCCGCATTGATGACCGCGAGCGGGCGCTGTGCGCTGGCCGCGCTATCAAGGTAGGCCAGCGGATGTCCGTTGACCTCACGTTTCAGAATCGGAAATTCCGCTCTGATGCGTTCGAGATCGAAACTCATGACTCAACTCCCGGGATGCGCGCGGCAATGCGCTGCAGCACCACCTGACGCAATACCGGATTTTCCAGCGTTTCGGTGAGTTCAGCGGCAAAGGCATGGATGATCATACGCTGTGCGGCAGTCTCATCGATGCCGCGCGAGCGCAGGTAGAACATCTGCTCTTCATCAATACGACCAATGGTCGCACCGTGGCTGCACTTCACGTCATCCGCATAGATTTCCAGCTGCGGCTTGGTGTCCACTTCAGCCAGACGGCCCAGCAACAGGTTGTTGTTAGTCATCTGTCCATCGGTTTTCAGCGCGTGCTGCGCCACTTTGATCATGCCGTTGAACACCGCACGACCTTTATCGCGCGCGATGACTTTATGCATTTGACGGCTGGTGCAGTAGCCTTTGTTGTGTTCCAGATAGCTGCGGGTATCGCACACTTCCTGATTCACCGGCAACGACAAGCTGTTGATCGCCAGATTGGTATTTTCGCCATTCAGCTGCGCGCTGGTGTTGTGACGCGATAAGCCCGCACCCAGCAGGAAGCTGGTAGTGGCCACATTCGCATCGCGGCCCATCACCACATCATTGTGCGCGAAGTGGTAAGCCTCCTCGCTCTCAAATGACAGTTTGATGTGCTGCAGTTTGGCATTGTCGGCCACGTCGAAAGTGAAACGCGCGCCGGTAAAGTGCGCCACGTCATTCAGCGTGACATAGTGCTCAATCACTTCCGCTTCTGCGCTGGCTTCCAGCTGCAGATGGTGGCGATGGTGCACGGTGTTAGTGCCCGCATCCTGACCGCTGGTGATGTGCAACAGATAAAGCGGTTTAGCCGCTGATTTACCACGCGCCAGACGAATTGTCGTGGCTTCTTCTGCCAGACTTTCAGTCAGATGCAGGAACACTTCCGGCTGAATCGGTGCCGGTAGCGGACGACGCTCAGAAGCCTGCGCATGCTGAATTTCAAACAGGCCGGTATCACGGCTGCTCAATTCAGCCTGAAAACGGCCGTCAACAAACACCAGACGCACCGCATCAACCGGCAGCGCCAGCGCTTCAACTTGTTCCGCACTCACTTGCTGCGGCTGCGGCAGCACAAACTGCTGCGCCAATAGGCCATCAAGCGGCGTGTATTTCCAGTTTTCATGCTTACGCGTCGGCAGGCCGACACGCATCAGTTGCTGCCAGTGCTGCTGCGCCTGCAAAGAACGTACGTCACCGCGCGATTCAAACAGATGATGCCACTGCTGCAGGGCGTTATCACTCTTGGTCGGTAAGCCAGCCATAGCCTTGCTCCTCCAACTGTTTCACCAGCGAGAAGTCGCCAGATTTAACGATCTTGCCCTGATACAGCACATGTACGTGGTCCGGCTTGATGTAATCCAGAATACGCTGGTAGTGCGTCACGATGATGAATGAACGCTTACCGTCGCGCAGGCTGTTTACGCCTTCTGCCACGATTTTCAGCGCATCGATATCCAGACCGGAGTCGGTTTCATCAAGGATACACAGCTCAGGTTCCAGTGCCGCCATCTGCAGGATGTCGTTACGCTTCTTCTCACCACCGGAGAAGCCCACGTTCACTGAACGGGTCAGCAAATCTTCTGGCATCTTCAGCAGCTGGATTTTATCTTCGATGAAATCCTGGAAGTCGAAACGGTCCAGCGGCTCCTGCTCACGGTATTTACGTACCGCGTTGACCGAGGTCTGCAGGAAAAACTGGTTGCTGACGCCCGGAATTTCTACCGGATACTGGAACGCCATGAAGATGCCTTCACCGGCACGCTCTTCTGGCTCAAGCTCCAGCAGATCTTTGCCCTTGAAGGTGACAGAACCGCCAGTGACTTCGTAATCTTCACGGCCAGCCAGCGTTGCAGACAGGGTACTTTTACCTGAACCGTTCGGTCCCATGATGGCGTGGACTTCGCCCGGTTTCACTTCAAGGTTCAGACCGCGCAAAATCTCTTTGTCTTCAACGCTAACCTGCAAATCTTTAATGCTTAACATACTCTTTCCTTCACATTGCTTCCGGCAACGGGCATCAGCCCACACTGTGCTCAAGGCTGATAGCTAACAATTTTTGCGCTTCCACGGCGAATTCCAGTGGCAGCTCGGAGAAAACGTCTTTGCAGAAGCCGTTGACGATCATTGAGATCGCATCTTCTTCGCTGATGCCACGCTGCAGGCAGTAGAACATCTGATCTTCACCGATGCGCGAGGTGGTGGCTTCGTGCTCCAGATGGGCGGTGTTGTTGCGCGTTTCCACATACGGGAAGGTGTGCGCACCGCACTCGGCACCAATCAGCATCGAGTCACACTGGGTGAAGTTACGCGCGTTGGTCGCGGTTGGCATGATTTTCACCAGGCCACGATAGGTGTTCTGACTTTTACCGGCAGAGATACCTTTGGAGATGATGGTCGACTTGGTGTTTTTACCGATGTGAATCATCTTGGTACCGGTATCCGCCTGCTGGCGGCCTGCGGTCAGTGCGACCGAGTAGAACTCACCGATCGAGTAATCACCGCGCAGAATGCAGCTTGGATATTTCCAGGTGATCGCCGAACCCGTCTCAGACTGCGTCCAGGACATCTTGCTGTGATCGCCTTCGCACAAGGCGCGTTTGGTCACGAAGTTGAGGATACCGCCCTCGCCTTCGCCGCCTGGGAACCAGTTCTGTACGGTGGAATATTTCACTTCAGCGTTTTTGTGGATGATCACTTCTACCACTGCGGCGTGCAGCTGATAGGTGTCACGCACAGGCGCAGAGCAACCTTCGATGTAGCTGACGTAGCTGTCTTCATCGGCGATCAAAATGGTGCGCTCGAACTGACCAGTTTTTGCCGCGTTGATGCGGAAATAGGTCGACAGCTCCATCGGGCAACGTACGCCTTTCGGGATATAAACGAAGGTACCGTCAGAGGCCACAGCGGAGTTCAGCGCAGCGAAGAAGTTATCGTTTGGCGGCACGACGGTGCCGAGATACTTCTGCACCAGCTCAGGGTGATCGTGAATCGCTTCGCCGAACGAGCAGAAGATGATGCCCTGCTCCGCCAGCTTGCCGCGATAGGTGGTTGAAACCGAGACGGAGTCGAAAATCGCATCCACCGCCACTTCACGACCTTCACGCACCGGAACGCCTAACTGGTTGAACGCGTCTTCCACTTCCTTCGTCAGGTAATCGCTGGACGCGACGCTGCCGGAGGTTTGCGTGGCACCGGGTTCAGAAGCACAGCTGTCATCGCAGTTGCCGCAGGACGGCGCGGAATAGTAGCTGTAATCCTGATAATCCAGTTTCTCGTAGTGCGCTTTCAGCCAGTGCGGCTCTTCCATTTGCTCCCAGGCGCGGAACGCCTTGAGACGGAATTCAAGCATCCATTCAGGTTCGTTACGTTTAGCCGAAATGGCGCGCACCACATCTTCATTGATGCCGTGGGCAAATTCTTCAGTTTGTAACTGGGTAAAGAAGCCCTCTTTATAGTTGAGCTTACCTTCCCACATTTGTACATCGTCAGATGCTTCGCTGTGTCGTGACATATTTCACTTACTCGACGCCAAAGCTTTCACCGCACCCGCAGGCGTGTTGAGCTTTAGGGTTGTTGAATTTAAAAATCTGGTTAAGACCTTCGCGGACATAATCCAGCTCGGTACCGTCAACAAACGGCATCGCCTGAAGTGGCACAAACAGTTTTGCGCCGAATTGCTCAAACTGCAGGTCGTCATCGGCAGGATCTTTCACCAGGTCCATAACGTACCCAAAACCGGCACAGCCGGACGTTTTCACACCCAGTTTCAAGCCCTTGACTTCAGGGTCTTGTTCTACCAGGTTAAGAATCTGTTTCGCTGCCGATTCGGTCAGCGTGAGCCCTTTCCAGACGAAATCTTCGGGTGAAAAAGAGTCGGCATTTACTGATGACATTGTGCTACCTCGTATGTCTGGGCCTTTTCAGGCTATCCCCCTATGGTAGTGATATCAGATATCACTTCAACCTCTTGTTTTGCAGGGATAATCATCTCGTGCTGTTTTTACTGCTGCTTTATTAAGCATAGTCGCTTCAAAGCAGATTGACGGCAGCATTCCCGTGCGCACCTGACCAACGTAACCCGTTAAATTTTCGTAAAATTTTCCAAAACCAATTTTACGTTTCCATCCTGATTGATAGGTTACGCCTTTCTACTATGTAAAGAAATTGTTATTGCCGATTTTAGTAACAGGCAGAGGAAATCAATAAAATTTCACAGCGGGAATTGCATTCCTGACGCGGTTTAATATGATAATGATTATCATTAACCTAAAAAGGTGGCGATATGACGCTTACCGTCTCAGCCTGGTTACAACATAAAATCGACGAGTATAAGTTTTCGGTGCGTGATATCACCGTTGACTTCTACATGGCTCAGGCAAAGCTCAACCGCACTGATTGCACGCTCGACCAACTGCGTCGCTTTAACGACACCTGTCTTGATATGGCAGAAATCTGCGAAATCAATGGCGACGATCACAGCTTTCTGCATGCCATGGGCAAGCTCCATCATCGCTTAGTGCAGGAGATGGGCAATGCCGATCGTGACCGTTTGTTCCGGATTCAGGCCTATCAACTGGCGCGCCTGTCATTAACACGCTTGTGTCATCAACTGGCGCTCAGCGGCGAGTGGGATCAAGCCACCCGCCTGCAGAGTGATTTTGTTCGCCACGCAGGCTGGATATTCTAATCCAGCTTTGTGACGTCTCCTACAATTTGTTTACATCATTTCCAGTAATGCTTGCAGTGGATGACGCATGCCATTGCCTTCTGCGCGTTTTACCTGGCTACGACACGAAAAACCGGTTGCCAGACAGCGCTGACGCGGCAGCTTTTGCAATTGCGGATGCCAGGACAGCTCATAAATCCCCAGCGAATTCTCCAGGTTTACGCTTTCGTGGCCGTAGGTTCCCGCCATTCCGCAGCAGCCCACATTGACGTTTTCCAGCTTCGCACCAAAGCGCGCAAAAATGCTCTGCCACTGATTCGGCGTGGACGGTAGCGCGGTCACTTCGGTGCAGTGCGCAAACAGATACCAGGCTTCGCCGCTGGCGGTTTGCTCCGCACGTGCCGACAAGGCGGTGTGCAGCCACTCATGCACCAGCTGCACGTTAAACTCGCCGCGCTGCTCGCCCAGCACCTGATGGTACTCATCGCGGTAACAGAGCACTGTCGCCGGATCGACACCGACCATCGGCATGCCCAGTTTTGCCACGCGATTGAGAAAATCAGCGGTTTTGCTGGCGGTGCGCGCAAAGCGCTGCAGGAAGCCTTTCACATGTTGCGCCTTGCCATTCGGTGAGAACGGCAGCAGCACCGGACGATAACCGAGTTTCTCAATCAGCTTGACGAAATCGGTGACCAGCTGTGCCTCGTAATAGCTGGTAAAGGGATCTTGTACCACCAGCACGCAGTTTTCGCGTTGCGCCGCATCCAGCGCTTCTAACTGCTCCAGCGTCAGGTTCATCGCTGGATGGCCGCCTAACTGCTGCTTGAGGCTCGGCGATGACAGCAGCGGCAAATCCACCATGCCGATATGCTTTTTGCTCAGTTCGCGCATCCACGGCTGCTTGAGGAAAAAGTTGAACACCTTAGGCGCTTTGGCCATCAGCGGCGCATAACTCTCCACAGTGGCCACCAGATGATCGCTCATCGGGCGCAGATAGCGGGTGTGATACAGCTGCAGGAAGCGTGAACGGAAGTTCGGCACATCGATCTTGATTGGGCACTGCGTCGAGCAGGCTTTACACGCCAGGCAGCCCGACATCGCCTCTTTCACTTCGTGCGAGAAGTCATATTCGCCCTGATTCGCATGCCAGGTATTGCGCGTGCGCTGAATCAGCGTACGCAAGCTGGCGCCCTGTTTCGGCAGCGCCTGCTCAAGTTGGGTAGGATCCACGCCCTGCTCGGAGAGCAAACGCAGCCATTCACGCGTGAGTGTGGCGCGCCCTTTCGGCGAGTGAATGCGGTTGCGGGTAATTTTCATCGACGGGCACATTGGGCTACGTGCATCGAAGTTGAAGCACAAACCGTTGCCATTACACTCCATCGCACCGCGCCACTCGTTGCGCACCGTAACCGGAATCTGCCGATCGTAGGTGCCGCGTTTCACCGCATCAACCTGCATCATCGGTTCATCACTGCCGAGCGGCGTACAGATTTTGCCGGGATTCATGCGGTTGTCAGGATCGAACGCGGCTTTGATGCGGCGCAGCTCATTGAATAACGTTTCGCCAAAGAACTCCGGGCTGTACTGCGCGCGGAAACCTTTGCCGTGCTCGCCCCACAATAAACCGCCGTAGCGCGCGGTCAGCGCCACCACTTCATCGGAGATCTGCTTCATCAGCAGCTCCTGCTGCGGATCGCACATATCCAGCGCCGGACGCACATGCAGCACGCCAGCATCCACGTGCCCAAACATGCCGTAGCTCAGGCCGTGGCTGTCGAGCAGCGCGCGAAAATCGACGATATAATCCGCCAGCTGTTCTGGTGGCACCGCGGTATCTTCCACAAACGGAATCGGCTTGGCGCGCCCTTTGGCGTTCCCCAACAGGCCAACCGCTTTTTTGCGCATATTATAGATGCGCTCGATACCGCCTAAATCGTCACACAGTTGATAGCCGATGACGCCGCCCATCTGCTGCTGCATCAGCTCTTCTAAGCGCTGACATAGCGTGCTGATCTGCTGCTCAATCAGTTCGCCATCGTCACCGGCAAACTCCACGATGTTGAGCCCCAGCATCTGTTTATCTGGCACATCGGTAATCAATTCATTTACCGAATGCCAGACGATATCTTCTCGCGCCAGATTCAGGACTTTCGAGTCAACGGTTTCCACCGACAGCGCTTTGGCTTCCACCATTAAAGGGGCGTTACGCAGGGCCGAGTCGAACGAATCGTATTTGATGTTGACCAGACGGCGCACTTTTGGGATGGGGGTGATGTCGAGGCGCGCTTCGGTAATAAAGGCCAATGTGCCTTCCGCGCCGCACAGCAAACGCGTCAAATCAAACGTCTGCAAATCGTCGCTGAACACATGACGCAGATCGTAGCCAGTCAGGAAGCGATTGAGCTTGGGGAATTTCTCCAGAATCAGATCGCGCTGTTCGCGGCAGCGACTCAACACCTGCTGGTAAATGCGCCCTTCCGCGGTCGGCGTGCTGGCCAGCTGTTCCGCCAGTTCAGTCGGCATGGCGCGCGTATCAAGGATGTCGCCACCCAGCAGCACCGCGCGCAGACCTTCAACGTGATCGGAGGTTTTGCCATACACCAGCGAACCCTGGCCTGAAGCATCGGTGTTGATCATGCCGCCGAGCGTGGCGCGGTTGCTGGTGGAGAGCTCTGGCGAGAAGAAGAAGCCATACGGCTTGAGCCACGCATTGAGCTGATCTTTCACCACGCCCGCTTCAACCCGCACCCAACCTTGCTCGGTGTTGATTTCCAGGATGCGGTTCATGTAGCGCGACAGATCCACCACGATGCCCTGATTCAGCGACTGTCCGTTGGTGCCGGTGCCGCCACCGCGTGGCGTAAACACCAGGCTGGTAAAACGGGTTTCACCGGCAAGGCGCGCAATCAACGCCACATCCGCCGTCGAGCGCGGAAACAGCGCCGCATCAGGCAGCAGCTGATAAATACTGTTGTCGGTGGCAAGCGAGAGGCGATCGGCATAGCTGGTGGCGGTATCGCCGGTAAAGCCTTGCTCTTTCAAGGACTGCAGGAATGTCAGCACCAGTTGAACGAGGCCTGGTGCCTGAGAAATCTGTGGGATCATTATTGAGTGACCGAGATGTTGTAAACGTTTGCGTCGTGATTTTTTTCAGCCCTTGGTTTTATCATACTTTTCTGCTGGCTGCTGTTTTTTCAGGAAAGCGCGCCGCCGTCGCTGCTTTTCCTGTTTAATTTTCAGGAAATAGATCATCATTAATCAGGGCTGTTCAGCCCCACTCTGAAGGATTCAATCGAGGTTAACCGTTGTGATGAAAGACCTGCAACGCGGTATGGATTTACCGCAAATGCTGTTTTCACTGATGTTCATTCTAATCATGATCATCGCCAGTCTGTGGGTGGTGCAGCCCTTTATTCTAGGCTTCGCCTGGGCCAGCATGGTGGTGATCGCCACCTGGCCGTTGATGATTCGTCTACAGCACATGTTGTGGGGACGCCGCTCGCTGGCGGTGATCGCCATGACCATTTTGCTATTACTGCTGTTTATTATTCCTATCGCCCTGCTGGTCAGCAGCCTGATTGATAACAGTGCGCCGGTGATCGCCTGGGCAACGCAGCGCCATCTGGTAATGCCTGACTTCGATTGGTTGCGACAGATTCCCTACGTCGGCAGGAAACTCTACTCGAGCTACCACAAATTAGTGGATGGCGGCGGCGCGGCGATGCTGAATCAGGTGCAGCCTTATATTGGTCGCACCACCGGCTTCTTTGTGGCGCAGGCCGGCCACTTCGGCCGCTTTATGATGCACCTCATCGTGATGCTGTTGTTCAGCGTGCTGCTCTACTGGCGCGGTGAGCAGGTGGGCCACGGTATTCGTCATTTTGCCTATCGCATGAGTGGACGCCGTGGCGATGCCGCAGTGCTGCTGGCCGGTCAGGCGATTCGTGCTGTGGCGCTAGGCGTGGTGGTCACCGCGCTGGTTCAGGGCGTGCTCGGCGGTATTGGTTTAGCCATTTCCGGCATTCCTTACGCCACGCTGTTAACCGTGTTGATGATTCTGACCTGCCTGGTGCAGCTCGGGCCGCTAATAGTGTTAGTGCCAGCGATTATCTGGCTGTACTGGAGCGGCGATACCACGTGGGGCACGGTGCTGCTGGTGTGGAGTTGCGTGGTCGGTACGCTGGACAGCGTGTTGCGTCCGGTGTTGATTCGCATGGGTGCCGATTTACCGATGATCCTGATTCTTTCCGGCGTTATTGGCGGATTGATTGCTTTCGGTATGATTGGGCTGTTTATCGGTCCGGTGGTCCTGGCGGTGTCTTATCGTCTGGTTTCAGTGTGGATGCATGAAGCGCCCGAACCGGATGACGATGTGCAGACCGCCATCGAAGCGTTGGCCGATCACGAAGAAGAACTACATTAAGCGTTCCCCGCCGGGTCGCCGTTCATGAACTGCACCCCAAATGTTGGACCATAATCTGACATTGATGGAGTGACCCCGAGCCCATAGACAAATCTGCCCTATATTTTGAGCATAGGAGGAGTCTATGGGCACACCACTATTTACCCCTGAGTTTAAAGAAGAAGCCGTCCGCCAGATCACCGAGCGGGGCTATTCCGTCGCCGACGTTTCTGAACGCTTGGGCGTCTCGCAACACAGCCTTTATAAATGGATCCGCTCTATAAAACCTGATGCTAGTGGGCACCAGGCGCAGGATCTGCTGGATGCCCGGACGGAGATCCTCCGGTTGAAAGCGCAGCTCAAGCGAACTGAGGAGGAGCGGGATATCCTGAAAAAGGCGGCGCGGTACTTTGCAAGGGAGCCCGACTAAAGTACCGCTTCATTAACGATCACCGTCAGGTCTGGTCGATCACACTAATGTGTCGGGTTCTGAAGGTTGCCCGTTCCGGTTTTTACGTCTGGCTCCACTGCCCGGTATCAGCCGGAGAGGAGGATAATCAGCGGCTGCTGACGCTTATCCGCGACTCTTATACCCTGAGTGGCGGCGTTTATGGATACCGACGGGTCCACAGTGACCTGCGAGAAATCGGAGAGGTATGCAGTAAAAACAGGGTAGCGAAAATTATGCGGCAGAACAGAATCAAGGCCGTACATGGCTATAAAATCCCGCGAGGAGCACGGGGACGTCCGTCAGTCATTGCTCCTAACCGGGTACAGCGGGAGTTCACAGTCGTTAAACCGAACCAGGTCTGGGTAACGGATATTACCTACATACGGACCTGGCAGGGCTGGCTGTATCTGGCCGTGGTGATAGACCTGTTTGCCCGCAATGTGGTGGGTTGGTCAATGAAACCCTCACTGTCGCGCGAACTGGCGCTAGATGCTCTCCTGATGGCCGTCTGGCGACGAAGGCCTGAGGAAACCGTTATCGTACACAGCGACCAGGGAAGCCAGTATGGCAGCGATGACTGGCGACGGTTCTGCCAAGCTAATAACCTGTCACCCAGCATGAGCCGACGCGGCAACTGCTGGGATAATGCAGTGGCAGAATCCTTCTTCAGTTCGCTAAAAAAAGAGCGTATCAGAAAGCGGATCTATAAAACCCGGGACATGGCCCGGGCTGATATCTTTGATTATATCGAAGTGTTCTACAACCGGACACGACGCCACAGCCACCTGGGAGGCGTCAGTCCAGAGGCCTTCGAAAAGGCCTCGTCGTGAGGACAGTGAATGTCTACGGGAACGGGGTCACTCCATTCATGGCGACCTCATTCACATTAACGCCCACTCAGCGAAGATACACGTTCTCTCAGTTTTACATTGGCCTTACTTTAACCCGCCTAATGCCCCAACATCGCCACCGCGCATTTCTTACTGATAATAATTTTTTTTCATAAGCGGTTTTTAAGAAAAAACGCAGTTTTAGGCGCTTTAGGCGGAATTCTCTTACGGAATGATTATTTTTACAGCTGAATTGCCTCTTAACAGGGAAGAAAAAGGCCACGAAAGGTTATCAGCTTTAAACTAATAAGAGGATTCTTAAAGACGCCAGCGAGCCTGATCAATAACATGTTTCCTATGTTTTGAATCAAGCTACTGATTTCTAAACAACCTTATTCCCCTGAGTAAAGTGAAGAATTGCTGTGTGTAGTCTTTGCCCATCCCCTGTGATGGGCTTTTTTTTGGCTTTTTTTCAGACAAAAAAACAAGGCCAGCAGCGCTGACCTTGATAATTACACTAATGACACGTCAAATTCTCATCTGATACATCAAATTACCGCCTGGTTAATGTTTGGAAGCGTTCAGCTCTGCCAAACTCAACCAGGTTTCAACCACGGTATCCGGATTAAGCGACAGGCTATCAATGCCCTGCTCCATTAACCATGCCGCAAAGTCCTGATGATCCGACGGTCCCTGGCCACAAATACCGACATATTTGCCCTGTTTTTTCGCCGCTTTGATCGACATCGATAACAGCGCTTTCACGGCATCATTACGTTCATCAAACAGCGCGGACACCACGCCAGAGTCACGATCGAGGCCCAGCGCCAACTGCGTCATGTCGTTGGAACCGATGGAGAAGCCATCGAAGTGCTCGAGGAACTGCTCAGCCAGCAAGGCGTTGGACGGGATCTCACACATCATGATCACTTTCAGGCCATTCTCGCCGCGCTTCAGACCGTTTTTCGCCAGCTCGGCGACCACCGCTTCGGCTTGATCGACGGTACGCACGAACGGAATCATGATTTCAACGTTGGTCAGCCCCATTTCGTTACGCACGCGCTTCACCGCTTCGCACTCCAGCCTGAAGCAGTCGCGGAAGTTGTCAGCAACGTAGCGACCGGCGCCACGGAAACCGAGCATCGGGTTCTCTTCTTCCGGCTCATAACGCTCGCCACCCACCAGGTTGGCGTATTCGTTGGTTTTGAAATCGGAAAGACGAACAATCACGCGCTTCGGCGCAAATGCGGCACCCAGCGTCGCAATCCCTTCGGTCAGACGGCCGATGTAGAACTCAATCGGGTCATCAAAGCCTTTCATCATCTGACGAATCTGCTGCTGCAATTCCGGCGTTTGCTGATCAAACTCCAGCAACGCTTTGGGATGCACGCCAATCATACGGTTGATAATGAACTCCAGACGCGCCAGGCCAACACCTTCGTTCGGCAAGCAGGCGAAATCGAACGCACGATCCGGATTACCGATGTTCATCATGATCTTCAGCGGCAGTTCCGGCATGGTATCGACCTGCGAGCTGGTCACTTCGAAGTCCAGCAGTTCGTCATAGACATAACCGGTATCACCTTCGGCGCAGGAAACCGTGACTTTGTGGCCATCTTTCAGGTGATCGGTGGCATCGCCACAGCCCACCACCGCCGGAATGCCCAGCTCACGCGCGATGATCGCTGCGTGGCAAGTACGACCGCCGCGATTGGTGACGATGGCTGAGGCTTTCTTCATGATCGGTTCCCAATCGGGATCGGTCATGTCAGTTACCAGCACATCGCCTTTTTCAATGCGATGCATCTCGCTGATGTCGTGGATGACTTTGACTTCACCGGCGCCGATGCGATGACCAATGGCGCGGCCTTCGACCACCACGTTGCCTTTGCCCTGCAGCGTATAACGTTCCATCACCTGACCGTTGGAGCGCACCGTTTCCGGACGCGCCTGCACGATGAACAGTTTGCCGGTGTGGCCATCTTTCGCCCATTCAATGTCCATTGGGCGTTTGTAGTGCTGCTCAATCAGCACCGCCTGACGCGCCAGCGCCTGCACTTCGTCATCGGTTAAGCTGAAGCGATCGCGCTGTTCCTGCTCGACATCTTCAATGCGCACCTGCTCGCCATGCTCCTGCGAATCCGCATACACCATGCGCAGCTTTTTTGAGCCCATGGTGCGGCGCACAATCGCCGGACGATTGGCGGCCAGCGTGGGTTTATGCACGTAGAACTCGTCGGGGTTTACCGCGCCCTGCACCACCATTTCGCCCAAACCAAAGGCGGAGGTGATAAACACCACTTGATCAAAGCCCGATTCGGTATCAATGGTGAACATCACGCCCGACGAGGCGAGGTCCGATCGCACCATGCGCTGAATACCGGCCGAGAGCGCCACGCCGCGATGGTCGTAGCCCTGATGCACACGGTAGGAGATGGCACGATCGTTAAATAAGGAGGCATAAACGTGCTTCACTGCGATGATGACCGCGTCATAACCCTGCACGTTAAGGAAAGTCTCCTGCTGGCCGGCAAACGAGGCGTCGGGCATATCCTCGGCGGTGGCTGACGAGCGCACCGCAAAGGAGGCGTCGGCATCATCAGCAGAGAGTTGTTCGTAGGCGCTACGAATTGCCGCTTCCAGTTCAGGCTGGAATGGCGTATCGATCACCCATTGACGAATCTGTTTACCCGCTTGCGCGAGCTCAGCAACATCATCAACATCCGTTTTATCCAGCAAATCATAGATCCGCTGGTTCAGTCCGCTTTGATCGAGGAACAGATTAAACGCGTAAGATGTGGTCGCATAACCGTTTGGTACGGAAACACCCAGCGACGACAAATTCGTAATCATTTCTCCAAGGGAAGCATTCTTGCCTCCCACCCGATCAACATCATGCATGCCAAGCTGGTTGTACCAGAGCACTAGCGACTGTTGGTCTTGATTGGACATTGAGATTATCCTTTTAAATGATGTGAATACACATGGAACATTTTGCTATTCGCCAAACCAGCCTGGCACAACCGATTAATAAAGACTAAGTGTTGAATCGTTAAAGCAGGAAAAGAAAGACAAAATCGGATTAGTACTTAGAATTAATTGTGTTGCGCAACCGCCCTATTTCACGCTAATAGATTGCTGTAGCGATATTTTTCCCCTTTTCAGAGGGTTAGCGATTGATTTTTGTTGCGCAACGCCTTCACACTTTATTTCATGCGCGAAAAGGAAAATGCGCGAAAATAATGCTTTTCAAAACAGCATTTCATCTAATATTGATTATTCGCTGATTCATCTTTGTGAGCGCAATAGCGGACAATATGGATATTTCATTTTAATATTATTTAAAATGAAATATTGTCATCGACAACTTGGGCATTGCCAGGCAAGAGGATATTTGCACTATGAACACTGAACGCAGCGTATTCTACATCTCTGATGGCACCGCCATTACCGCCGAAGTGCTGGGCCATGCGGTGTTATCCCAGTTCCCGGTAATAACCCACAGCGTGACGCTGCCATTTGTCGAGAATGTGCAACGCGCTCAGGCGGTTAAAGCGCAGATCAACGCGCTCTACCAGCAGAGCGGCGTGCGCCCGCTGGTGTTCTTCTCCATCGTCACACCCGACGTCCGTGAAATTATTCTCGAAAGCGAAGGCTTTTGTCAGGACATCGTGCAGGCGCTGGTAGCACCGTTGCAGAGCGAACTCGGCGTGGCGTCAATGCCGGTGGCGCACCGCACGCACGGTTTGACCGCCAGCAACCTCGGCAAATATGACGCGCGCATTGCCGCCATCGATTACACCCTTGCGCATGATGACGGCATTTCCCTGCGCGGCCTCGAAGATGCGCAGGTGATTCTGCTCGGCGTGTCGCGCTGCGGGAAGACGCCCACCAGCTTGTATCTGGCAATGCAGTTTGGCGTGCGTGCCGCTAACTATCCGTTTATCGCCGATGATATGGATAACCTGAAACTGCCGCCGGCGCTGCGTGCACATCAGCATAAGTTGTTTGGTTTAACCATCGACCCGGAACGCCTGGCGGCGATTCGCCAGGAGCGCGCGGAAAATACCCGCTACGCTTCGTTGCGCCAGTGCCGTCTCGAAGTAGGCGAAGTGGAAGCGCTATTCCGTACCAACCAGATTCGTTATCTCAACAGCACCAACTATTCGGTGGAAGAGATCGCCACCAAAATCCTCGATATCATGGGTCTGAGCCGCAGCATGTATTAGGTTTCTCTGCCGGTCGCCATAAATGGCGACCTCCCGCCACATACCTGGCCTGTATTGCAATCGTAAAGTCTGGCTTCCGTCTGGTTTTAAGACCTTTGTTTTTAGCAGGTTGAATTCGCAAGCTATTAGTTTATTGTGATCACCATCACTTCCCGGTATTTCACCGCTGCGAAGAACAAATTTTTGAGAATCTCAATGAACAAGACTGATGAACTGCGTACCGCGCGCATCGGTAGCCTGCTGACTCCGGCTGCGCTCGCGCATGAACACCCTATTTCGGCAGAGATTGCCGCCAACGTCACCGCTTCCCGCCAGCGCATCGCGCGCATTCTGACCGGTGAAGATCCGCGTCTGCTGGTGATTATTGGTCCTTGCTCGCTGCACGATCCTAAAGCGGCGATTGAGTATGCTAAACGTCTGAACGTGCTGCGTGAGCGCCATAAAGATCGTCTGGAAATCGTGATGCGTGCCTATTTCGAAAAACCGCGCACCGTGATTGGCTGGAAAGGCCTGATCTCCGATCCCGATCTGGATGGCAGCTACGATGTAAACCGCGGCATCGCCATTGCGCGCAAACTGCTGCTGGATATCAACGCGCTGGGCATGCCAACCGCCACTGAATTCCTCGATATGGTGATCGGCCAGTTTATTGCCGACCTGATCAGCTGGGGCGCGATTGGCGCGCGTACCACCGAAAGCCAGATTCATCGTGAAATGGCGTCAGCGCTCTCCTGTCCGGTCGGTTTCAAAAACGGCACCGACGGCAACGTGCAGATCGCGGTCGATGCGATTCGCGCCGCGCGTGCCAGCCACATGTTCCTGTCACCGGATAAAAACGGTCAGATGACCATCTATCAAACCAGCGGCAATCCGCATGGTCACGTGATCCTGCGCGGCGGTCGTCAGCCGAACTATCACGCCGAAGATGTGGCGGCGGCAGCGGCCAATCTGCGCGACTTCAATCTGCCGGAGCAATTGGTGATCGACTTCAGCCACGGCAACTGCCTGAAGCAGCACGGTCGTCAGCGTGACGTTGCCGATGATGTGGCGGCGCAAATCCGTGCCGGATCGCGCGCGGTTGCGGGCGTGATGATCGAGAGTTTCCTGCAGGAAGGGAATCAGAAAGTGGTGAGCGGTGCGGCGCTGACCTATGGTCAGTCAATCACCGATCCGTGCCTCGGCTGGGAAGACAGCGCCGAGGTGCTGGCAAAACTGGCTGCCGCGGTCGACAGCCGTTTTTAATGCTGATCTAGCTGGAACAACTCACTTCCAGCGTTTTGCCCCACTCTGGTGGCCGTTGGCGCAACTCTGCGCTGACGGCCACATCGCTAAACGGTTGCTGTAACGCGCTATGCAGCTTCGCTAACGCCGTGGTCTCGCCGTTCTCGACCTCTTCAATCACCTGCTGTGCCAGATAGTTGCGTAACACCAGCGCCGGATTAGCCGCTTTCATCACCGCCTGACGCTGCGCATCGCTGGCGTGGTCTTGCAACAAACGCTGGCGATAATCGCTGTACCAGCGATCAAAGGCCTCACGATCGATAAACTCATCACGCAACGGCGAACGGCTTTCATCTTGCTGCGTGTCGCTCAGCATGCGGAAGGTCAGCGTGTAATCACTGTGTTCCGCCGTCATCATTGACAGCAAGCCGGTCAGAAGCGTGTTGTCATTGGCATCCGCCGTCAGCAAGCCGAGTTTGGCACGCATTTTCTCCCCCCAAACGCGCATCAGCTCACCTTCATAATGACCCAGCGCCTGC
Source organism: Pantoea sp. y20 (assembly GCF_054903455.1). Classification (NCBI taxonomy): domain Bacteria; kingdom Pseudomonadati; phylum Pseudomonadota; class Gammaproteobacteria; order Enterobacterales; family Erwiniaceae; genus Pantoea; species Pantoea sp. y20. The sequence continues at coordinate 1,859,159 of NZ_CM142816.1, read as the reverse complement.
TTAAGCTGCTCGGTGGTCATCAAGCCCGACAAGGCATGCGCCAGGCGATTAAGGTTCCACAAGCCTATCATCGGCTGATTTTCGAAAGCGTAGCGTCCCTGATAGTCACTGTGATTGCAGATGTAATCCGGCTGATAGTCGTCGAGGAAACCGTAAGGGCCGTAATCCAGCGTTAAGCCCAGAATCGACATGTTATCGGTGTTCATCACGCCGTGCGCAAAGCCAACGCTCTGCCAATGGGCGATCAGGCTCGCCGTGCGTTTAACGATATCGGTGAACCACAGCAGGTAACGATCCGCTTCATCCTTGAGCTGCGGCCAGTGATGGCGAATGGCGTAATCCGCCAGCTGGCGCACTTTGTCTTGTTCACCGCCGTAATAGAAATGCTCAAAATGACCGAAACGCAGATGGCTGTCGGCAATGCGCATCAGCATCGCACCGCGTTCCTGGGTTTCGCGTAGCACCGGCTCATCGCCAATGGCTAATGCCAGCGCGCGCGTGGTGGGAATGCCCAGATGGTGCAGCGCTTCAGACGCGAGGAATTCGCGTACGCTGGAGCGGATCACCGCGCGACCGTCACCCATGCGCGAATAGGGCGTTAATCCGGCCCCTTTTAAGTGCCAGTCGAGCTTACGACCGTTTACCAGCTGCTGTTCACCCAACAGAATGCCGCGCCCATCGCCCAGCTGTCCGGCCCAGACGCCAAACTGATGGCCACTATAAACCTGCGCCAGCGGCGACATGCCGGGCAGCATTTCGCGTCCTGACCACACGCCATGCCCGCTGCCGGCGAACAGCGCATCATCTAAACCCATCTCTTGTGCCAGCGGCGCATTGTGATAAAACAGCCGTCCACCCGCTAATGGCGTTGGGTCCAGCGCGGTGTAGAATCCGGGTAATTCTTGCTGCCAGCTATTGGTAAATTGCATCGACACTCCGGAAGGTGCGCTTAAATCAGGCACCCGCAATGAGTTATAAGATAACAGAGAGTGTAACGCCGACGCGGCGCGGAAGACAGGCGAAAGGGTTACTGCTGCGAAGGCGTATGTAAATTCAGGTCGGAATAGATGAGATCGTTAAGACGTTCAGCTTTCACCACCGGGAACAGGCTGCCCTGTAGCTGCGCACCACTCAACGTGGTCATCTTTTCCATCATTTGGTTATCGTCAATACCACAAATAATGATCTGGTCCGCAAAATCGGAAAAATTATTGATAACTGTCTGAATAAAAGGCGTAAACGAGGCGCGCTTGGCCAGGTTATGAATAAAGGCTTTATCCAGTTTTAACACGCTAAACAGATTATCGTACACCGCGGTTGCCGGCGCTTTTCCTGCGCCAAATTGTGAAAGCGATAAACGAAATTCACTTTGTAATGCTGCAAGCAATGGATGGGATTTACCCAAAGATAATTGCGGAAACGTTTCGCTGATATCTAAAACAATAAAAGGGATTTGTCGGAATTTCCTTAACAGAAATTCGCTGGCTAAAAGTGTATTGGCCATAGAGTCATCAATACGTACCAACGCGGTAATTTGATTAATCTCAAAAAAGTCGCGGTACTTTTCCAGCAATGAAAGCTGGCTCTGCAGCAAACGTAATTGCTGCGCATCGTCCAATTGCGGCAACAGCAAATCCTGCGGCAGCGTAATAGGTGCGCTGTCGTGGACAAATTGCGTCACCAGCTCGACCGCAGTCAGCTGGCCCGCCAGAGAGTAAACTGGATAAAACCAGGTTTCCGACTGATAGTCGGCAGACAAATGGACTTTCATTTTTCAAGCCAGAAGCAATGGCAATTGGCGCATCGTATATCAACGAATTCCACCAGGCAATAGGACCAAACGTTTGAAGAGGTGCCGTTTTAGGTCTTATTACGCTGATTTAAGCCGCAAATAATACTTAAGCCAAATAAGCCGGGGTTAATGTCCATACCAATTAAATAAATTTAGCTTTATTATTAGTATTAAAACGATGGCGGGTAAAGTGCCATTTTAAATGATAGTTAAATATCGGCAGAATTCAGATTTAATTCAGGGTGAGATACCCTTTCTTTTTTCGCGTCTTTATTAAGCGATAACAACGCTATTTAGATGCGACGCGCCTGCCAAAATACTTTACGCCAGTAAACATTATCCAGCGACGAGCGGATCACACCCTGGCTGGTCGAGGCGTGAATAAAGGTGTTGTCGGTATCGTAAATACCGACGTGCAAACCGTTTTCTCCACTGCCGGTTTTGAAGAACACCAGATCGCCAGGCAGCAGATCGCCCTTGTCGATGCGCGTACCAATGTCGGTTTGATCAATGGTCGAGCGTGGCAGCTGCATATCGAATTTATCGCGGAAGGTGAGATAGACGAAGCCGGAACAATCCACGCCACCGCGGCTTAATCCGCCATAGCGATACGGCGTTCCCCGCCAGCGGCTCAGCTGATCGTTGAGTTGGGCAATCACGGTGATAGAGTCAGACAAACGGCCATTCGGCGGCGGTGCATGATGGCTACAGCCCGCCAGCAACAGTGCCAAAATCAAAATTGTCAGCCGCATCCGCCTCTCCCTTTCTCCCTTGTCCGGCAGACACTGTAGCGGCAAAGCGCTACGGCACGCAATCCTCTGTCAGGGAATAAACAGCAGCGGACCTTGTGCGGTATCAATTTGTTCAAACGGGGTTTGGTAAAGCGGCGCTAAATGCGCAGCGGTCAGCACCTCGCTGGCCCTGCCCTGACGGACAACCGCGCCTTGATGCATTAACCACACGCGAGCGGCATGGCGCAGGCTGTGGTTGAGGTCGTGCCCGCTGGCAACAATCGCCAGGCCGCTGCAACACAGTTCGGCCAGCAGCTTATCGACCGAACGCTGTTGCGCCACGTCGAGTGCACTCATCGGCTCATCCAGTAGCAGCAGTTTGCCGCGTGGATTGATCGCCGGATGAACCTGCAACACCACGGCAGCCAACCGCACGCGTTGCCATTCGCCACCAGAAAGCTGCGTAAGACTGCGCGTCAGTTTGTCCTGCAGCGCTAACTGCGCGAGCACCTCTTTTAACACGCAGTCTGTTTCCGCCGTTTGTGCGCTGATATGCATGCGTAAGTAATGCCACACCGGCATTTGTCCCGGTGCCATCTGCTGTTGCGGCAGCCAGCCGCGCAGCTGGGCCAATGCCGCACCGTTTAACGTGGACAGCGGCGCGCCATCCAGCAGAATGCTGCCCTGACTCGGCAACAAACCGGACAGCGCGTTGAGCAAGGTACTTTTGCCGGCGCCGTTCGGCCCCACCAGATGCACTAACTCACCGGCGTTAATGCTCAGTTCAATGGAAGCCAGCCGCCCTGTGACGCTGACTCCCTGACACTGCAATAGCATTTATTCGGCCAGCGCCTGCTCTACACTTTTCAGGATGATGGGATCGTCTGGCGTCATATCCGGTGAGAAGCGCGCAATGACTTTGCCCTGTTTATTAATAAGGAATTTTTCGAAGTTCCACAGGATATCGCCTGGCGCTTTCGGCGCGCGCCCTTTGCTCTCCATGCGCTCGAGGAAACCGCTGCCTTCCGGGCGTTGCGCCACTGGCTGCGCCGACGTCAGCTGCGCATAGAGAGGGTGACGATGCTCGCCGTTGACATCGGTTTTATCGAACATCGGGAAAGTGACGCCGTAAGTGGTGCTGCAAAAGGTTTTGATCTCTTCGTTACTGCCCGGCTCTTGCTCGAGGAACTGATTGCATGGGAAGCCAAGCACGCTGAACGGCTTATCCTGCCAGGCTTTCTGCAGCGATTCTAACTGCTCATACTGCGCCGTCAGGCCACATTTAGATGCCACATTGACTACCAGTAGCACCTTGCCCTCATAGGCCGCCAGCGTGGTTTTTTCACCGTCCAGCGTAACCAGTTCTGTCTGATAAATGCTCATCGTCGATTCCTGTTGTTGATAACACGTTGCCAGCCAAAGCTAGCGCGAAGACTTCACTAATAACATGATAAACAGCGGCGCGCCGAGCGTGGCCGTTACCACGCCAATCGGCAGTTCGGCAGAGGTTAACACCAGCCGCGCAATAATATCCGCGCCAAGCAGCACTGCGGCACCGGCTAACGCCGCCGCAGGCAACAAATAACGATGATCGCTAAAACCGCTGAGACGCAATAGATGCGGGATAACCAGACCAATAAAACCGATCGCACCCGCCATCGCTACGCTCACGCCCACCAGCCAGCCCATCGCCAGCACCAGCAGGTTGCGCCACAGCAGCAGCGGTAATCCGAGCTGACGTGCCGAGGTTTCGCCCAGCGCCAGCAAATTCAACGTGCGTGCGGTGGCGATCAGCAGCAGCGTTACCGGCAGCAGCGCCAACATCATCCAGCCATAGCGCCAGTCAATGCCGCTAAAGCCGCCCATCATCCAGTACATCAGCTGACGCAGATCGAGGCTGGTGCTAAAATACACTGCCCACGTCATGATGGCGCTACAGATAATGCCGAGCGCCACGCCGGTCAGCAGTAAGCGGCTCACTGAGAGTTGTTTGTGAGCGAAGTGCAGCAGCATCAGCGTGATCAGCAGCGCACCGGCCATGGCCGCCAGCGCTAAGCTCCATAGCGAACCGTTACCGAGCATCACACCTAATACCAGACCAATCCCCGCCCCATTAGACACGCCAAGTAAGCCGGGTTCCGCCAGCGGATTGTTGAACAGCGCCTGCATTACCACGCCGCACACCGCCAGCGCCGCACCCACCAGCAGCACCGCCAGCGTGCGCGGCATGCGCAACTGCCAGACGAACAGATCGCCTTCCGCCGAAAACCATTGTGTGGGGGAGATCCAGCTGTCGCCGGCGCACAGGCTAAGCCCGATGAGCAGCAATAGCAGCGCAATGAGTGCGATGAGCCAGCGCTGGCTGCGGCGATTTGCCTGGGAAGCAAGCTGATCCAGCAGAGTCATAGATAAGATTGGCTGAGAAAACAGAGATTTGATTGTAGTGGGATTACAGCAAAAAGAAAGCGGCGCTGTGGAGGCGCCGCTGGAGAAGCCTTACTGATGCGGAGGAAGCGGCTGACCGTGATTATCACGCTTCTGCTGATTATCATGCTGGTCGTGATGCTGCGGTTGCGGCTGACGCTGTGGCTGACGTTTGTCGTCGCGGTGCGGTCCATTGCCCGGATGCTGCACCTGCCAGCCGTTACCGTTCCAGTAACCGTGCGGGCCTTTGGTGCCGATGCGCTAGTTATGGTGCTGTTTCCACCACGTTGGCGCACGCCAGTCGTAACCATCCCAATAGTAGCCGCGCTTATCCTGATCGCCGATATGCACCGAAACGCCCGGGGTGTTGATGTTGACGGAAACATTGGCGCCAGCCAGCAGCGGCATGCCTAACAAGACACTTAATAAAATTGCTGTCTTTTTCATTATTCAAACCCTTTGCTCTGTGATGGCGCTGTTATAACAAAAGTGTTGATGTCGTCACTATCGGTGAGGACCGATTTTCGCCTTATTTTCCGGATACTTACTAAATCCTTACATCGTGAATAAATCGTGTAGAGCGGCCAGATTTAAGGCAAAAAAAAGGCCGCTAAGCGGCCTTTTTGTCGTACTGAAATTAGTCAGCATCCTTGGGTGTCGCGTTCTCGACGCGACTTTTCAACTTCTGTCCCGGACGGAATGTCACCACTCGGCGCGCGGTGATAGGAATATCTTCCCCCGTCTTCGGGTTACGGCCCGGACGCTGGTTTTTGTCACGCAGATCAAAATTACCAAATCCGGACAGTTTTACCTGTTCTCCGTTTTCCAACGCGCGGCGAACCTCTTCAAAAAAAAGTTCTACCAACTCTTTGGCATCGCGTTTGCTCAACCCGAGTTTTTCAAACAGGTACTCTGACATTTCAGCTTTTGTAAGCGCCATAGGTTCAATCCCTCAAGGTTGCCTGGAATCGCTCTTTTAATACCGCAACGCATTTGGCAACGGTCGCGGCAATCTCCTCTTCTTCGAGTGTCCGGCTGGTATCCTGCAAAATCAGGCTAATCGCTAGGCTCTTTTCACCTTCGTTTACGCCCTTACCACGGTACACGTCAAACAAGTTTACGCCAACTACCTGATTTACGCCAACTTTCTTACACTCCGCAATGATATCTGCTGCAGGAACATTTTCAGCCACCACAACGGCGATATCACGACGGTTTGCCGGGAAGCGAGAAATCTCGCGCGCATCAGGCAGGACGCGGTCTGCGACCTTATTCCAAAGCAGTTCAAACACTAAGGTGCGACCATTCAGATCCAGCTTACGTTCCAGCTCTGGATGAACCACCCCGATAAATCCGATTCGTTCGCCGCGTAAATAAATGGCGGCGCTTTGTCCTGGATGCAGCGCCGGATTGGCTTCCGCACGGAAGGAAATCTCATCAAGTTTACCGGTCAAATCCAGCAGCGATTCTAAATCGCCTTTCAAATCATAGAAGTCAACCGTCTGACGCGCCAGATCCCAATGCTCTTCATAGCGATTACCGCTTAAAACGCCGGCCAGCATAAGATCCTGGCGGATACCCAGATCGGCCTGTGTATCAGGAACAAAGCGTAAACCGCTTTCAAACAGGCGTACGCGGCCCTGCTGACGGTTTTGGTTATACACCACCGCGCCCAGCAAACCGGTCCACAGCGACAGGCGCATTGCCGACATATCGCTGGATATTGGGCTGGGCAGGAGCAGCGCCTCTTCGCCCGGATGCAGCAACTGCTGCAGTTTTGGATCGACAAAGCTGTAAGTAATCGCTTCCTGATAACCTTTATCTACCAACAGATTTTTCGCACGCTTCAGCGACAGGTCGGCTTCACGATGCTGCGTCATGATCAGGCTGGCTTTCACCGGCACATCAGGGATGTTGTTGTAGCCGTAAACGCGCGCCACTTCTTCGACCAGATCTTCTTCGATAGCCATATCGAAACGCCAGCTTGGCGCAACGGCTTGCCACTCACCTGCACTCACTTTCACTTCGCAACCCAAACGCGTCAGGATGTCAGTAACCTGTTCGTCAGCAATCACATGGCCAATCAGGCGATCGAGCTTTTCACGGCGCAGCGTGATGGTGGCGCGTGGCGGCAGCGCGCTCGCGTCAGTTTGGTCAATGACCGGGCCCGCTTCGCCGCCACAGATGTCGAGCAACAGTTGCGTCGCGCGTTCAATCGCTTTGTGCTGCAGCGCTGGATCGACGCCACGCTCGTAACGATGTGACGCGTCGGTATGCAGGCCCTGACGGCGAGCGCGGCCGGTGATCGCCAGCGGATCAAAGTAGGCGCATTCGAACAGCACATTTTGCGTCTCCTCATTGACACCGGAATGCTCGCCACCAAAGATGCCGCCCAACGCCAGCGCTTTGTGGTGATCGGCAATCACCAGCGTGTCGCTGCTGAGTTTAGCTTCGGTACCATCCAGCAGCGTCAGCACTTCGCCCTCTTCTGCCATACGCACCACGATGCCGCCGTCGATGCGGTCGAGATCGAAGGCATGCATCGGCTGACCAAGCTCCAGCAGTACAAAGTTGGTGATATCGACCACCGGATCGATTGAGCGAATACCGCAACGACGTAGCTTCTCACGCATCCACAATGGCGTAGCGGCTTTGACGTTGACACCTTTCACCACGCGGCCAAGGTAGCGCGGGCACGCGGCGGTGGCATCAACACGAATCGGGAAGGTATCGTTGATGGTGGCTTTTACCGGCTCAATGGCGGGAGCCGTCAGCGGCAAACCGTTCAAAACTGCTACATCACGCGCAATCCCGATGATGCCCAGGCAATCGGCGCGGTTTGGCGTGACGCTGATTTCAATGGTGTTGTCATCCAGCTGCAGATAGCTGCGGATATCGGTGCCAATTGGCGCATCGGCTGGCAGCTCGATGATGCCGTTGTGATCGTCGGAAATACCCAGCTCAGAGAAGGAGCACAGCATGCCTTCAGACGGCTCGCCACGCAGTTTTGCTGCTTTGATTTTGAAATCGCCCGGCAGCACAGCGCCAACGGTCGCCACCGCCACTTTCAGGCCCTGACGGCAGTTTGGCGCGCCGCAGACGATATCCAACAGGCGATCGCCACCGACGTTGATTTTGGTGACGCGCAGTTTGTCGGCGTTCGGATGCTGGCCGCACTCAACCACTTCACCCACCACGACACCGTGGAACGCACCGGCAACCGGATCCACGCCGTCCACTTCAAGGCCGGCCATGGTGATTTGCTCAGACAGCGCAGCGCTGTCCAGGGCTGGATTTACCCATTCGCGTAACCAGAGTTCACTGAATTTCATTGGATAACCTGCCCTTATTTAAATTGTTTGAGGAAACGTAAATCATTTTCGAAGAAGGCGCGCAGATCGGTCACACCGTAGCGCAGCATGGTGAGACGCTCCATGCCCATGCCAAACGCAAAGCCCGAATAAATTTCCGGATCGATGCCAACATTGCGCAATACGTTCGGGTGCACCATGCCGCAACCCAGCACTTCCAACCACTTGCCGTTTTTACCCATCACGTCCACTTCTGCGGACGGTTCGGTGAACGGGAAGTAAGAAGGACGGAAGCGAATTTGCAGATTCTCTTCGAAGAAGTTGTTGAGGAAATCGTGCAGTGTGCCTTTCAGGTTGGTAAAGCTGATGTCTTTATCGACAATCAAACCTTCCATCTGGTGGAACATTGGCGTGTGCGTCTGATCGTAATCGTTACGATAAACACGGCCTGGCGCGATGATGCGGATTGGCGGCTGCTGGTTTTTCATGGTACGGATCTGCACGCCTGAAGTTTGGGTGCGCAGCAGACGCGTGGCATCAAACCAGAACGTGTCGTGATCGGCACGCGCCGGGTGATGGCCGGGAATGTTCAGCGCATCAAAGTTGTGGTAATCGTCTTCAATTTCCGGACCTGTTACCACCGCGAAACCCAGTTCGCCGAAGAAGGTTTCGATACGATCGATAGTGCGGGTCACCGGATGCAAGCCACCATTCTCAACGCGGCGGCCAGGCAGCGACACGTCGATGGTTTCCGCAGCCAGACGCGCATTCAGCTCCGCACTTTCCAGCGTCTCTTTGCGCGCGGTAAGGCGGTCCTGCACTTGCTGTTTGGCCTCGTTGATGACCGCACCCGCAGCCGGGCGCTCTTCTGCCGGCAGTTCACGCAGGGTGGTCATTTGCAGCGTCAGATGCCCTTTCTTACCCAGAAATTCGACGCGCACGGCGTCCAGAGCAGCGATATCCGCCGCCTCGTCGATGGCGGCCGTGGCACGAGCCACCAGGTCTGCGAGTTGGGACATGATTTCCTCTTCTTCCAGCCGGGCTGGTCAGTTCTCGTTGGGATCAGATGATCCGATTAAGTGTCGCCAGAAACAAAAAAGCCTCCACGAGGGAGGCTTTCAGCGCGATTTTTCGTTTCTTTTCTTATGCGCAAAAGCCCCTGATGTTCAGGCGCTAAAGTAAAAAAAGAAACGGAAAATAGCAGCATTCATGCTTGCGTTACCTTGTCATATTTAGAAACCGCACTATTGAAATGCGCAGCGGCCAAAATGTCAATCTTTTGCGTGAGTTGCGGGTAATAAAAAAGGGAGCAAGCTCCCTTTTTCAACTGACTTACGCCAGAGCTGATTTTGCTTTTTCAACAAGTGCAGTAAATGTCACTTTGTCGAATACAGCGATGTCAGCCAGAATCTTACGGTCGATTTCAATAGAGGCTTTTTTCAGGCCATTGATGAAACGGCTGTAAGAGATACCGTTCTGACGAGCCGCAGCGTTGATACGCGCGATCCACAGTTGACGGAACTGACGCTTACGTTGACGACGGTCACGGTAAGCATACTGACCAGCTTTGATAACAGCCTGGAAGGCAACGCGGTATACACGTGAACGTGCACCATAGTAGCCTTTAGCTTGTTTTAAGATTTTCTTGTGACGTGCGCGAGCAATTACACCACGTTTAACGCGAGCCATGTGAGCTCTCCTATATCATATTCTGTGATTTCCCTTCATCTTTCGTGCCGCAGCGGCGTTGGCTGTCTTCATTCATCCCAGTCACTTACTGATGTAAGTTAAGGGATTCATTCAGTTGCCGCCTTGCTGCAATCCGAAATCTTTCGGGAATTAAACTAAAAAAAATTTACTTATGCGTACGGCAGGCAGGCAATAACCAGACCCAGATCGCCTTTAGACACCATGCCTTTCGGACGCAGGTGACGTTTACGCTTAGTAGACTTTTTAGTCAGAATATGACGCAGGTTCGCGTGCTTACGCTTGAAGCCGCCAGAAGCGGTCTTCTTGAAGCGCTTAGCGGCGCCACGTACAGTTTTAATCTTTGGCATTTTTACAAATATCCACTTCGCATTGTTAATAAAATGAATCAGACAGGCGAATAAAAATCCGCACAACGCAAGCGCTGCGCGGCATTATTACTTGAAGGCCTACTGTTTCTTCTTAGGAGCGAGCACCATGATCATCTGACGACCTTCGATCTTCGAAGGGAAGGATTCGACAATCGCCAGATCCATGTCTTCACACAGATCTTTACGGACGCGGTTAAGCACTTCCATACCGATCTGCTGGTGCGCCATCTCACGACCGCGGAAACGCAGCGTGATTTTGGCTTTATCACCCTCTTCCAGAAAGCGAATCAGGTTGCGTAGTTTGACCTGATAGTCGCCATCATCGGTACCAGGACGGAATTTGATTTCCTTAACCTGGATAACTTTCTGCTTCTTCTTCTGTTCCTTAGAAGACTTGCTTTTTTCATAAAGGAACTTGCCGTAATCCATGATACGGCAAACCGGCGGTTCGGCGTTCGGGCTGATTTCAACTAAATCTACGCCGGCTTCTTCAGCTTTCTCAATGGCTTCACGCAGGGTGACAATGCCAAGTTGCTCGCCGTCTACGCCAGTTAAGCGCACTTCGGTGGCACGGATTTCGCCGTTGATACGGTTCGGACGTGTTGGTTGTACTCGTTTTCCGCCTTTAATAACCTGTTTCCTCTAATTGGTGAAGATGTCGGCTGCGAATCTCTTGTTGCAGCTTCTCAACAAACACATCTACGTCCATGCTCCCAAGGTCTTTACCACGGCGGGTGCGCACGGCAACTTTGCCTGCTTCCACCTCTTTGTCACCGCAAACCAGCATATAAGGGACGCGACGTAATGTGTGCTCGCGGATTTTAAAGCCTATCTTCTCGTTTCTCAAGTCTGCTTTGACACGAATGCCAGCATTCTGCAATTTCTTCGTCAATTCACTGACGTATTCTGACTGACTGTCGGTGATATTCATCACCACAGCCTGCACCGGCGCCAGCCAACTCGGGAAGAATCCAGCGAATTCTTCGGTCAGGATGCCGATAAAGCGCTCCATTGAACCGAGAATTGCGCGATGGATCATTACCGGTGTCTGGCGGTCGTTGTTTTCGCCGACAAAAGTCGCGTCCAGACGCTTCGGCAGGGAGAAGTCTAGCTGAACGGTACCACACTGCCAGGCGCGGTCGAGACAATCGTACAGGGTAAACTCAATTTTAGGGCCGTAGAAGGCACCTTCTCCCGGCTGATATTCGAATGGAATATCATTCTCTTTCAGCGCTTCTGCCAAATCCACTTCCGCACGATCCCACATTTCGTCGGTACCGATACGTTTTTCCGGACGGGTCGACAGCTTCACCACGATTTTTTCAAAACCGAAGGTGCTGTACATGTCGTATACCATGCGGATACAGCTGTTCACCTCATCACGTACCTGATCTTCGGTACAGAAGACGTGAGCATCATCCTGGGTAAAGCCGCGCACGCGCATCAGACCATGCAAGGCACCTGATGGCTCGTTACGATGGCAGCTGCCAAACTCCGCCATACGCAGCGGCAGGTCGCGGTAGGATTTCAGACCCTGATTAAAGATCTGAACGTGGCCTGGGCAGTTCATCGGCTTGATGCAATATTCACGGTTCTCTGAAGAGGTGGTGAACATGGCTTCTTTATAGTTCTCCCAGTGCCCGGTTTTCTCCCACAGCACGCGGTCCATCATGAACGGACCTTTCACTTCCTGATAGTCGTACTCTTTCAGCTTGGTACGCACAAACACTTCCAACTCGCGGAAGATGGTCCAGCCGTCATTGTGCCAGAACACCATGCCCGGTGCTTCTTCCTGCATGTGGTAGAGATCGAGCTGCTTACCGATTTTACGGTGATCGCGCTTCGCCGCTTCTTCCAGACGCTGCAGATAGGCAGCCAGCTGCTTTTTATCCGCCCAGGCCGTACCGTAAATACGCTGCAGCATTTTGTTGTCGCTGTTGCCGCGCCAGTAAGCCCCGGAGATTTTCTGCAGTTTGAAGTGATGGCAGAAACGCATATTCGGCACGTGCGGACCGCGGCACATGTCGATGTATTCTTCATGTTGATACAGGCCAGGACGATCGTCGTGGCTGATGTTCTCGTCAAGAATGGTGGTTTTATAGCTTTCGCCACGCTCAGCAAACACGTCACGTGCTTCCTGCCAGCTCACCTTTTTCTTCACCACATCGTAGTTGGTTTCAGCCAGCTGGTGCATACGCTTTTCCAGCAGCTCAAGATCTTCCTGGGTTAAGGTATGTTCCAGGTCAACGTCATAATAGAAACCGTTATCAATCACCGGGCCGATCGCCATTTTGGTGTTTGGCCACAGCTGCTTAATCGCATGCCCTAACAGGTGCGCGCAAGAGTGACGAATGATTTCTAAACCGGCGTCGTCTTTAGCGGTAATAATCGCGACCTGAGCGTCCTCGGTGATCGGATCAACCGCATCAACCAATTCGCCATTCACGCGACCCGCGATGCAGGCTTTCGCCAAACCCGGTCCAATATCCAACGCAATATCCATCACGCTGACCGGATGGTCAAAGCTGCGCTGGCTGCCATCAGGAAGAGTAATTACTGGCATTTCATATCCTTAATTGCAGTGGTAAGCCACACGAAAGCCTACATGCAAAAATGAGTTTCATAGTGTGTAACCCGGCGTGATGTCAGACCCACGTTGTCGGAATGACGCCAGGAATGTAAAGCGGCGATGATAATAGCAGCTTTCGCCGCCGATCAAAACCCGTGCAGAGATTCGCTAAGCTAAAGAGAAATAAAAAAAACCGCTGCGAGGCACAGGCCTGGCAGCGGTGATTCACATCCGTCTCGCTTACATTGAGTATGAGAGCTGGATCGTGGTTTTGGTATCGGTACGATCCGGCGCAGATTCTGGCGGATTATTGTTCCAGGTCACGTTGTAGCCTAGCTTCAGCGCGAAATGGGCATTGATGGCCACCTGCAGCGCGGTTTCTGAGTTCAGCGTGGTGTCTTCACCGAAGCTGCTCAGCACAGAAACACCCTGGATAAATTTGGTGGTATCTGTCAGTTGCCATTGATAGCTCACTGCACCATAACCCAATGCTTTGGTTTCATGGCCGCCATCATGGAAATCGTCGTAACGCACACCCGGACCGAATTCAGCACGCAGTGAGTGAACCGGGCCGCTGAGGATCTGGCGACCGTAACCGGCGGTCAGCACATCGCGTGAGTCATAACCGTTGAAACGGTCGCTTAACCAGCTTGCCTGACCAAACAGGTAGTCAGCGCTGTTGAGGTTATAACGGCTACGGCCACCAATGTTGTAAGTCTCAGATGAACGCTCATCGTTTGAGGAGTTGTTTGCGGCGTTGCCCCACAGACTCAATGCGGTATTGGTTTGATACCACGTCATATTGGTAGACGCACTCAGCGAAGAACTGGTGGTGTTTCCAGTTTGAGCCAGGTAACCCGCTGACGCACTGCCTTCAAACGGCTTTTTCGCCGTTGCAGGATCATCCATGGAGGTGAAAACGGCGTTATCTGCAAAGGCCTGGTGACAAAATGCTCCAGCAGAGAGCAATAAAACAGCGGACAGCTTGTTAAAGGCTTTCATTAAAAGTAATCCGTACGACAGTTTAAAAAACGAAGAGTCTGAAGCGTTTCTCCGGCCAATCAATGCAATTTACCGTAAGTTTTGTAAAAAAGTATGTATCCGCATAAAAAACCAGGAAAGCCGCTGGACCGCTCTTTTAATGGGACTTTTCCCATTTTCGCTGCGCATTATAGGGGGCAACTACTCAAATAGCAGCCTGAAGGCTACAAGATTTTTCTGAACTCTTTTGACAAAGCTTTACCTGCTATTTTCACTAATGAATTGGCTAAAATTCGCTCTATACAGCGCGCTGGTCTACGCTGAAATCTGTTCGATAACAATGAGGTGAATAATGAGTGACCATGATGTCAAACGTTACATTGTCACGTTGAAATATCAGGAAAGTGGACTCGGCGACGTGCAGTCAGTGAACAGCGCCATGATCAATGGCGGATACAGCACCACCTTAAGCGATGATGAAGGTCATCCACATGAGTTGGGCACCAATAGCTTCGGCATTGTCAGCGCGTTAGAGGAGCATGAAATAGCAGAGCAAGCCGCGGGATATGCCCAAATCGCGCTCGATCATAAACCTGAGGTCACCGTCATCACGTTAGAGGCGTTTCTGAAACAACAATCCTGACGCAGTGCAAAAAACGGCATCGACGCCAGGTTTGCTCAGGTTTTGCGCGTTACAATCGAACTCACGCAGCGAACAAAGAGGATTACCCGATGTGGTCAGCCATTAGTCGTCTGTTAAGCGAGTACGCCGGTGATGCCGAAATCACCGACCGTCAGGAACTTCCCGGTGGCGATGTCCATCCCGCCTGGCGCATCCGCTATGGCGAGTTGGATGTGTTCGTCAAATGTAACACCCGCGATATGCTCACCTTGTTCAGCTGGGAAGCCGATCAACTCGACCTGCTGGCGCGCACGCAAACCGTTCGCGTCCCGAAAGCGTATGGCGTTGGCAATGATCGTGATACCAGCTTCCTGCTGCTGGAATATATTCCGCCTCATCCCTTTACCGCACAGAGCGCTTTCCAGCTCGGCCAGCAGTTGGCGCATCTACACCAATGGAGCGAGCAACCGCAATTTGGTCTCGATTTCGACAACAACATCACCACCTCACCTCAGCCGAATAGCTGGTTACGCCGCTGGTCAGTGTTCTTCGCTGAGCAGCGCATCGGCTGGCAGCTGCAACTGGCCGCAGAAAAAGGCGTGCACTATGGCGATACCGAACTGATTGTTGATTGTGTGCAGCGCACGTTAGCCAACCACCATCCGCAACCTTCTTTATTACACGGCGATTTGTGGCCCGCCAACTGCGCCGGCAGCGCAGAGGGTCCGTGGTTGTTTGATCCCGCCTGCTATTGGGGTGATCGCGAATGCGATTTAGCGATGCTGAGTTACTACGCCGATTTGCCGCGCCAGATCTATGATGGCTACCAGGCGGTTTGGCCACTGGAAGACGGATTCTCGCAGCGTCAGCCGGTGTATCAGCTCTATTACCTGCTGAATCGCGCTAATGTTTTCGGCGGCAACTGGACGGGCGAAGCGCAGTTCGCCATCGGCCAGTTGTTAGATGAAGATGTGTTGGGCGAACGTCAGGCCAGACCGGCCTGATGTGTTACAGCATGCCGAGCAGTTTCAGCACAAAGTAGCCCGCGATTGCGATAATGATCGGCAGGATATAGAGCGGGAAAATCTGCAAGAAAATGGTGTGACGCGGGATGTGGATTTTCTCTTCCAGCTGCGCTCGCGTGCGCCCTTCACTGCCTTTGGCCTGTTCCATGATCAGCTGATCTTCAATGCCCTCTTTAATATGGCGCGACTGACGCCACATGCGCGCACCTGAAGCCTGCAGCGCTATGCCGATAAAGATCAGGATGTAGATCAGCCAAAACCCGATATTCGCGCCACCGTTAAATTCCGGCACCGGAGAGTTCTGCCAAAACACATTGAGAAACGGCGTATTGAACTTCACCATGTCGACCATGACATGCACAAAATCGAGCATCACGGCATCAATGCCCGGCTGCTTTTCACTGTGCTTAAACATAAAGCCCAGCAGCGAAATCATCGTGGATAACAATGCGGGTATAAAAATCACCCAGCCAGCCACTCGCTTAAGGATGCCGATGCGGCCAGCCTGTTGGTAAGTCATGGTGTCTCCCTGAACCAAAAATAGTTTTGCCTAAGTCTACCTGCACTACTGCAATTTTTCCTGAAAAATGCGTGGCCTGCCGCAAGTCGGCTTTATCCGGCTCTCGTGCTATGGTAAGCCAAATTTCTAAGGGAGCAGTTATATGTCATATCGTCGTCCTGTATTGGCCGCCATCTTTGATATGGATGGATTGTTGATCGACTCAGAACCGCTGTGGGATCGCGCGGAACTGGATATTTTCGCCAGCCTTGGCGTGGATATCACCCGCCGCCACGAGTTGCCCGATACGCTGGGTCTGCGCATCGATCAAACCGTGCGCATGTGGTTTGAAGCGCTGCCGTGGAGCGGCCCGGATCAACAGGAAGTGACGCAACGCATCATCGCCCGCGCGCTGGCGCTGGTGGAAGAGACGCGTCCGCTGCTGCCTGGCGTGGAGCAGGCGCTGCAACTGTGCCAGCAGCAAGGTTTGAAAATCGGCCTCGCCTCCGCCTCGCCGCTGCACATGCTGGAGCGCGTGCTGGAGATGTTTGACCTACGCAAATACTTTGATGTGCTGGCGTCCGCGGAAGCGCTGTCGTACAGCAAGCCGCATCCGCAGGTCTATCTCGACGCCGCAGCCAAACTGGGTATCGATCCGCTTAACTGCGTCACGCTGGAAGATTCCTTCAACGGCATGATCGCCACCAAAGCCGCACGCATGCGTTCAATTGTGGTGCCGGCGGCCGAGCATCGTGAAGATGCGCGTTGGGCGCTGGCCAATGTGATTCTTGATGATTTAACCCAGCTCAAACCCGAACATCTGCACGGTTAATCGCAGCCCGCTTAACGCGGGCTTTTTTATGCAACTTGATCGCGCACGCAAATAAATAAAACATCGTTTCATTTTTATTGAATTCACATCTCATCCTGCCTAAGATGCCCAAAGACCCGCATCGGGACCACTTCCTTTGACTCTTAAGAGGCCTGAGATGGACATTCGTCAAAGCATTCATAGCGAGCATGCCAAAACCCTGGACACGGACGGCTTACGCCGTGAGTTTCTGATCGACAAGATTTTCGACGCCGACAATTACACCCTCACTTACAGCCATATCGATCGCATCATTATCGGCGGCGTGATGCCGGTGCAGAAACCGGTGACTATCGGCCATGAAGTGGGTAAGCAGCTGGGCGTAAGTTACTTTCTCGAACGCCGCGAACTCGGCGTAATCAACATCGGTGGACCCGGGGTGATTGAAGTGGATGGTAAATCCTGGGAGATTGGTCAGCAGGAAGCGTTGTATGTCGGACAAGGCGCGCAGAGCGTGATTTTCCGCAGCAGCGATGCCAGCCGCCCGGCGAAGTTTTACTACAATAGCGCGCCGGCACACGCCCATTATCCAGACAAAAAAATCACCCTCGACGAGGCAGTGAAAGCCACGCTCGGCGACGCGGCCACCTCGAACCGCCGCACCATTAACAAATTCATCGTGCCCGACGTGTTGCCAACCTGCCAGTTAACCATGGGATTAACCCGCCTTGATGACGGCAACTTGTGGAACACCATGCCGTGTCACACCCACGAACGTCGCATGGAAGTCTATTTCTATTTCGATATGGCCGACGACAGCGCCGTGTTCCACATGATGGGCCAGCCGCAGGAGACGCGTCATCTATTGGTCCATAACGAGCAAGCGGTGATTTCACCGAGCTGGTCGATTCATGCGGGCGTGGGAACGCAGCGCTATACCTTTATCTGGGGCATGGTGGGTGAAAACCAGGTATTTGATGACATGGACCACGTCAACATCAGCGCACTGCGCTAACAAGGAGCGAATCATGATACTCAACGCATTTAATCTTGCAGGCAAAATCGCGCTGGTCACCGGCTGCAATACCGGTTTAGGACAAGGTATGGCGCTGGGTCTGGCGCAGGCGGGATGTGACATTATTGGCGTTAACCGCGCCGGACCGGATGATACGCAGGCCAAAGTTGAGGCGTTAGGCCGCCGTTTTTGGTCAATTCAGGCCGATCTGACCAAGCCGTCCATCGTGCCGCAAATTGTTGAACAGGCGGTGGCGCAGGCCGGTCGCATCGATATCCTGGTGAATAACGCCGGCATCATTCGCCGCGAAGATGCACTCAACTTCAGCGAGCAGGATTGGGATGATGTGATGAACATCAACAGCAAAAGTCTGTTCTTCCTGTCACAGCAGGTCGCCCGGCAGTTTATCGCGCAAGGCAATGGCGGCAAGATCATTAATATCGCCTCGATGCTGTCGTTCCAGGGCGGCATTCGCGTGCCTTCTTATACGGCATCAAAAAGCGCAGTGATGGGGTTAACCCGTTTGATGGCCAACGAATGGGCGAAGCACGGCATCAACGTTAACGCCATTGCGCCGGGCTACATGGCCACCAATAACACGGAACAGCTGCGCAGCGATGAGTCACGCAACGAGGAGATTTTAGGCCGCATTCCATCAGGTCGCTGGGGTATTCCGGACGACATGATGGGCCCAATTGTGTTCCTCGCCTCCAGCGCCTCCGACTATGTGCAAGGTTATACGTTGGCCGTCGATGGCGGATGGTTAGCGCGCTAGGCTAACCCGTTCTTTTCCCGCGTCATTGTGACGCGGGAAAGTGAAAAATATTAACGCTTCGTTACAGCGTCACCATTCTCATTCACTGGATAAATCCCTATACTGGATGCATCGACAGTTTTATGCAGCCAGGTTCCATCATGACGGCCGAAGGCCATATCATTTTTGCCATTGCCAGCGCCATTTTTGCCAAGCGCGCGGAGCTGACGCCAGTATTGGCCAGCGCCGACTGGTGGCATTTAGTGCCTGCTGCGCTGTTAACCTGCCTGCTGCCCGATATCGATCACCCTAAATCCGTGTTAGGCCAGCGCTTAAAGTGGCTATCGCATCCCATCGCCCGCATCTTTGGTCATCGCGGTTTTACCCACAGTTTGCTGGCGGTGGCGGTGAGTTTGTGGCTATTCCAGATCAATGTGCCCGCAGACTGGTTTCTTCCCGCCGACGTGCTGCAAGGCATGACGCTCGGCTATCTCAGCCATATTGTCGCCGATATGCTCACGCCCGCCGGCGTGCCGCTGCTGTGGCCCTGCCGCTGGCGCTTCCGTTTGCCCATCCTGAATAGTCAAAAAGGTAACCAGCTGGAGCGAGCACTTTGCCTGGCGCTGGTCGGTTATGCGTTGTGGTTCCCGCCCGGCATGCCCTCTTTTGGTGCCAACGGCTGGCCGGAGCAACTGTTCAATACGCTACAAAATGGCGTCGGTCGGTTGGTTAATGGTCAAAACGGTCAATAAGCAGTCGAATCAAGCGTTAAAGTTATAAAGCATTCTTTTTGGGTATAAGCCCGCCCCACGCTGAACTGATAACATTCCAAATATTCCCTAACCGGGACTTACTGTTTTTCGTGCCATCCCAGGATGGCGCGTCACACTCTGGAGTTGAGCATGGATTTTCCCCTCATTATTAATATCGTGGCGTTTATCGCACTACTGATTCTGCTGAATCGGATTGGCAACCAAAGCTGGAGCCTGTCCAAACGCGTGCTGACCGGTTTGGTTTTCGGTGTGGCCTTTGGTCTGGCGCTGCAAACCATCTATGGCGAAAACAGCCCAACCGTGAAAGCGTCGATTGGCTGGTTCAATATCGTCGGCAACGGCTACGTGCAATTGTTGCAGATGATCGTGATGCCGCTGGTGTTCGCCTCGATCCTGAGCGCGGTCGCACGTCTGCACAATGCCTCATCGCTGGGTAAAATCAGCGTGCTGACCATTGGCGTGCTGCTGTTTACCACCGCAATTTCCGCGCTGGTCGGCGTGCTGGTGACCGGCCTGTTTGGCCTGAGCGCTGAAGGTCTGGTGCAAGGTGCGCAGGAAACCGCGCGTCTGAGCGCGATTCAGAGCAACTACGTGGGCAAAGTGGCTGACCTCAGCACGCCGCAGCTGCTGCTCTCCTTCATTCCGAAAAACCCGTTTGCCGATCTGGCGGGCGCCAATCCCACCTCGATCATCAGCGTAGTGATTTTCGCCGCCTTCCTCGGTGTGGCGGCGCTGCAACTGCTGAAAGATGACAAGGTCAAAGGCGAGCGCGTGATGGTGGCGATCGATACCCTGCAATCCTGGGTCATGAAGCTGGTGCGTTTGATCATGAAGCTGACGCCGTACGGTGTGCTGGCGCTGATGACCAAAGTAGTAGCAGGTTCCAACCTGCAGGACATCATCAAGCTGGGTGGCTTCGTGGTGGCCTCTTATCTCGGTCTGGCGATCATGTTTGCCGTACACGCACTACTGCTGTCGGTTAACGGCATCAACCCAATGCGCTTCTTCCGTAAAGTATGGCCGGTGATCACCTTCGCCTTCACCAGCCGTTCCAGCGCCGCCAGTATTCCACTGAACGTGGAAACCCAGACGCGTCGCCTGGGCGTGCCAGAATCGATCGCCAGCTTCTCGGCGTCATTCGGTGCCACCATCGGCCAGAACGGCTGTGCCGGTCTCTATCCCACCATGCTGGCGGTGATGGTTGCGCCAACCGTGGGCATCAACCCGTTTGATCCAATGTGGATTGCAACGCTGGTAGGTATCGTGACGCTGAGTTCTGCCGGTGTGGCTGGCGTGGGCGGCGGTGCCACCTTCGCCGCGCTGATCGTGCTGCCGGCGATGGGCCTGCCGGTCACGCTGGTCGCGCTGCTGATCTCCATCGAACCGCTGATCGATATGGGGCGTACCGCGCTCAACGTTAATGGTTCAATGACCGCCGGTTCACTCACCAGCCGCTGGCTCGGATTGACCGACAAGAAAGTGCTGGAGAGCGACGAACACGCCGAACTGGCACACCGCTAAATTGATGAGTTGCAACAACGGTAGATCGCAAGGTCTGCCGTTTTTTTATGCCTGCGCGATATGCCCCGTAAGGTCGCCGTTTATGACGACCTTACCCGCTTTCCTCCCCAATTCAACCCAATCATGGCGCTAGCGTCAGGAAAGCGTTAAGCATGGTAAACAGAGGAAAAATCAGCCGCTTTTCGCTTGAGTTTTCGCTCAGTAAAGCCAATTCTGCAGTTAATCACAGCAGGAGAATCACCGATGAAAACAGTTATCGCCTCGGTGCTGGCGTTAACCTTATTAACACCAGCCATCAGTTTTGCCCATCCCGGCGGTTGGGGCCCCGGCCCAGGCCCGCATTGGGGTGGAGGTCCACGTTGGGGTGGTCCCGGCCCGCTGCGTTTCCTACCCGAAGCAGCAACCGCCGTTTTGCTGGGCGGTCTGACCTATTACATGCTGAACGGTAACTACTATCAGCGTCAGGGCGACACCTATGTGGTGGTGCAGCCGCCTGAAGCCCCGCCGGGCGGCGGTATGCGCGTGCTGGATTTCAACGGCAAGCGTTATTACGTGCAGGAAGGTCACTACTACCAGCGCGAGATCGGCGGCGAGTATATCGAAGTGCCGCGTCCTTACGGTTTATAAGCGCCACAACGAAAAACGGCCCGTCAATGACGGGCCGTTTCTTATTCTGCTGCGATTACTGAGCCGCTTGCGGATCGGTATCGTAGTCTTTACAGCTCTGGAAACCGTAGTTCATGACGCGACCGGTATCGTTATAGCTCACGAAGTAGGTCTGCGGTTTGCCGTCGCGCTCGCCAATCACGTAAGTCTGGCAAGTGCCGCGAGCGTGAACCATGGTGATTTCAGTAGACGCTGGGCCGGCAATCTGGCGAACCTGATCGCGCGTCATGCCTTTCTTAACATCCTTCACTACCGGCTTGGTTACGTAGCTTTCGGCTTTGTCATAAGTCGTACAACCAGACAGGGCTGCCAGCGTCATAGCGGCAGCGATACATCCCATCACTTTATTCATGTTGTTGTTCCTCGTTTTTTTGTCCGTGTGAAATTAGCCTGGAACATAAATCCAGATTTATCAACTTTATGGGATAAATTTAGCTAAATTCCGAAGCGTTAGGATTTGGTAAAAATGCTGTGTTGATGCGCTACGGTTCGTATAATCACCCGCGAAAAAATACCTATAGCAATGAATAAAGACAGAGGATTAATGACACCTGCACCTTCTCATCGGCTGGTTTATGCCATCACGCTGGGCCTGCTCGCTGCGCTCGGGCCACTTTGTATCGACCTTTACCTGCCGGCGCTGCCGGAGCTGGCGCGCGATCTGCACACCGAAACCGCCACGGCGCAGCTGAGCCTCACCGCTGGCTTGCTGGGTTTGGGTGCGGGTCAATTGCTGTTTGGGCCAATGAGCGACAAGTTTGGTCGCCTCCGTCCGCTGCTGTTATCGCTGGTGCTGCTGTTTATTGCCTCGATTGGCTGTGCGCTGGCAAAAGACATCCACTCGCTGCTGGTAGCGCGTCTGTTTGAAGGTTTGGCAGGCGCCGGCGGCGCGGTGCTGTCGCGTGCCATTGCCCGAGATATGTACAGCGGCCATGAGCTGACGCGTTTCTTTGCACTGCTGATGCTGGTCAACGGTTTAGCGCCGATTGGTGCGCCGGTGCTGGGCGGCGCCTTGATGACGGTGCTTAACTGGCGCGGCATTTTCGTGGTGCTCGGCTGCATCGCCGTCATGCTGATCTTCCTTGCCCGCTGGAAATTGCACGAAACTTTACCGCCAGCGCGCCGCAGTCAGGGCTCGATCTTTTCCGCCTGGGCGGCGCTCGGCCAGGTCGTCACACATCGGCAGTTTATGGGCTTCTGCCTGACGCAAGGTTTTATGATGTCCGGCATGTTTGCCTATATCGGCGCCTCGCCGTTTGTATTGCAACAGCTGTACGGCCTGACGCCGCAAGCCTTTAGCTTCTGCTTCGCTGCCAACGGCTTCGGCCTGATTATTGCATCACAAACCAGTGCGCGCCTCTGTCCGCTGTGGGGAGAATATCGCGTACTGAAAGGTGGCCTGACGCTGGCGTTTGTTGCGTCGAGCTGCTTGCTGCTGGCGGGACTTACCGGCGCAGCGCTGCCAGTTCTGCTGGTCGCGCTGTTCTTCACCATCGCCAGTAACGGCGTGATCGCCACCACCGCTTCTTCGCTGGCGATGCAAAGCCAGGGCCAGCGCGCAGGCAGCGCCTCGGCGGTGATTGGCGTCGGCATGTTCACCTTTGGTGCCATCAGCGTACCCATTACCGGGCTGGGCGGCACCTCGGTCGCGAGCATGACCGGCACCATCTTTGGCTGCTTTATGCTGGCGATTGTGTCGTTCAATCTGCTGGTGCAGAAGGCAAAAAACGTCTGATTTGCCAGCAAATAACCTGAACAACCAGCCGTGCGGCTTGTTGTTTGTGGGGAGAGGCGTTAGCTTTAGCAGATGATTCGCATTGTGCCGTCAGGCTACTGACTTGAGGAGAGGTTCATGTCACTGCAACAGGAAATCATTGAAGCCCTTGGTGTAAAACCGGTTATCGACCCGCAGCAGGAGATCCGCGTCAGCGTTGATTTTCTGAAGTCTTACCTGAAAGCCCATCCCTTTTTGAAAACGCTGGTACTCGGCATCAGCGGCGGCCAGGATTCGACACTGACCGGCATTTTGTCGCAAACCGCGATTCGCGAACTGCGTGAAGAGAGCGGCGATAACGATTACACCTTTATTGCCGTGCGTTTGCCGTATGGCGTGCAGGCCGATGAGCAGGATTGTCAGGATGCGCTGGCATTTATCCAACCCGATCGCACGCTGGTGGTGAACATCAAAGAAGCGATACTGGCCAGCGAACGTGCGTTGAAAGATGCGGGTATTACGGTATCGGATTTCGTGCGCGGCAATGAAAAAGCGCGTGAGCGCATGAAAGCGCAGTACAGCATCGCCGGCATGACCAAAGGCGTGGTGGTCGGTACTGACCATGCGGCAGAGGCGATCACCGGATTCTTCACCAAGTACGGTGACGGCGGCAGCGACATCAACCCGATCTTCCGCCTGCATAAAGGCCAGGGCAAACAGCTGCTGAAAACGCTGGGCTGCCCGGAACACCTCTATCTCAAGCATCCTACTGCCGATTTGGAAGATGATCGTCCCGGCTTGCAGGATGAAGTGGCGCTCGGCGTGACTTATCAGCAAATCGATGCCTATCTGGAAGGCAAAACCATCGATGCCGCCGCAGCAAAAACCATCGAAGGCTGGTATCTGAAAACTGAGCACAAACGTCGTCCACCGATCACCGTGTTCGACGACTTCTGGAAGAAGTAAGTGCATGGCGTTTCCCGCCGTCCGGGCGGGAAACTTTCTCATCGCCGCTGACTGGCGAGAAAAAGCACAGTTTGATACACTGGATGAACAACCAGTAATTGGAGTGTGCTTTGGTCAGACGTGCAGCCAGCCACCGCCTCGATTTCGATGCGGCAGCCATCTATCAATATCCCGAACATCTACGTCAGTGGCTGGAAGGTTTACCCAACCAGCCGGGCGTCTATACCTTTCACGGTGAAAGCGAAAATCTGCCGCTGTATATCGGCAAAAGCGTCAACCTGCGCAGTCGGGTGATGGCGCATTTCCGGGCGCCGGATGAAGCCAAAATGCTGCGTCAGGCGCGGCGCGTCACCTGGATCCCGACCGCTGGCGACGTCGGCGCTCAGCTGCTGGAAGCGCAGATGATCAAAACGCAACAGCCGCTGTTTAATAAGCGCCTGCGTAAGAACCGCCAGCTCTGTTCGCTGCAGCTGGGCGACGGTGCGCCGCAGGTGGTGTATGCAAAGGATCTCGACTTCTCCCGCTCGCCCAATCTTTATGGCCTGTTTCGCAGTCGCTTTGCCGCGCTGGAGAAGCTAAAAGCCATCGCCGATGAGCAGCGCTTGTGCCACGGCTTGCTGGGGCTGGAGTCGTTGCGTCCAGGACGCGGCTGTTTTCGTGCTGCACTAAAACGCTGCGCCGGTGCCTGCTGTGGTAACGAGTCGGTTGCTGAGCATCAGCAGCGGCTTCATGCGGCATTAGAGCAGATGCGCATTCAATGCTGGCCGTGGCAAGGCCCGGTTGGCATGGTGGAAACGGGGACAAACATTACGCAAATCCATGTGATCGATCACTGGTTCTGGCTGGGATCGGTCAGCAGCGAAGCCGAAGCGCGCCAGCTGCAGCGCGCCTCACACGGCTTTGATCATGACGGCTACAAAATTCTCTGCCGTCCGCTGCTTTCTGGTGTGTTCCCGCTGATCGAGCTGTAAAACAAAACCGCCGAGGTTGCCCAAAGCATCAGATGCGATGGACAACCCCGGCGGTCTCTATTCCGTTAGTGAAGGAACTTATTCAGCATCAGCCGGCGGTGGTGGCGTTTTGCCATCGTGCGGGCCTTTCTCGGTTAAGCGCTTCTCAAAGTTCGCGTTGTACTGTTTCTTCTGCTCTGGCGTCAGCACGTTGTAGATCTTGTTCTGGGTTTCCATCATCTGCAGCGCACGATCTTTGGCATTCGCCGTCATCTTCTCAGCCTGCGCTTCGGCTTTCGCACGGTCAAAGGTATCGGAAGCGATGATGGCATGGTCAGCACGACGCTCTTCCAGCGACGGGCGTTTCATCTCTTTATGTCCATCACGCAAAATCGTTTTGATCTGCGCTTTCTGCGCATCGGTCAGGTTCAGACCTTTAAACATCATCTCCATACCGTGATGACGCATCGGCGGCTTGTGCATCGGCTTTTCGCTGCCTGCTGGCGGCGGAGTCAGGTTGTCTGCCGCTGCATGGACGATATTTGCAGCACCAAAAGCCATTGCGGTAGCCAGGAACACAGAAGTTAATTTACGCATAATATTGTCCTTACTTATCAGTTTAATGACGACAGCCTGTGTCGCGTCTTCGGAAACAAGCATACGACGCTGAACGTCAACTACTCAGAGGCTGAGTAAAGCCCTGAAAGCATAAAAGACAGAGATCAGGCAATCATGGAGAGAAAGAGAAGAAATGCGTGAGGAATTGAAAAAGTTTATGACAATCAAGGGAAAAACGCAGGAATTAAGGAGGAGTGTAACGGTATTGTCGGTGTTCAGGAGGGGAAATGTCGGCGCGTTGATGCCCTCACCCTGGCCCTCTCCCACCGGAAGAGGGAAACGCTGCCACATGTAACTCAATACAAATATTCGCTCGTTCGGTTCCCTCTCCCGCCTGCGGGAGAGGGTTAGGGTGAGGGAAAATCACAACGCCAGCGCCTGCGTCTGTTCATTCTCCTCCACCAGCATCAGCCCCGCGCGCAATCCTGGCGCGACATTCGGATTGGGAAACAGCACATACTCGCGCGCCTGCTGCACGTAGTAACGCCGGTCACCCTCCTCCGCCAGCAGCGTGCCCTGCGGGAAAGCGGTAAAGTTCAGCGTCTCCGGCCCCATGTGCAACACAAACTTATCGCCGTGCCGGGTCAGCTGTTGCGCCACGCGATAATGGCGAGGCTGCTCACGCACCTCCGGCAAGGCATCGCCATACAGCAACGCCGCCAGCGCCCGCTGTACGCCAGCAAACTGGCTTAAATCGTTCTCACCAAACGGCAAAGCCTTGCCCAGCTCCAGCGTGCAGCTCGCCGCATTATGGTGCTCGCAGCTGTAATGGGTGAAGGTGCCGCCCGGTGAACGATGGAACACCAGCGCCTCCATTTCTGCCGCGGCCAGCCAGTGCATAAACGCCTCGGGCCACGGATTGGGATTCAGCGGCATCACGCCAAAACGCGCATGATACGAGCCGCGAATCGCGGTATGCAGATCGAGGTGCCAGCGCACTTCATGATCGAGACAGGCGCGCCAGAAACTCTCCAGCTCCTGCTCCAGCTGCAGCACGCGCTGCGCTTCGGGTACATCGGCCACCTGCTGCCAGCGTCCACCAAACAGGCGATTGATATCATGTTGCTGATAGCGCTTGCCGCTGCGCAACGCGGCGGGATTACCCAAAATCACCAGTAAGCGCACTGCCAGCGGCTTCTCGCCTTTTAAGAGTGGCGTCAGCAACAGATTGAGAATCTCAACCGGCGCGGTTTCATTGCCGTGAATGCCCGCAGAGAGCACCAGCGCCTGCTGTGTGGGCGTATGCGGCGTGAGGGACATCAGTCCCTCGTTGTGCCATTGCCAACTGAGATGATCGTTGCTGCCCTCTCTTTGCTGTGGCGGCTCACCAGACAAGGTCTGCTGTAAAAAATCCTGCATGTTCACTCCTTTTTAACGACGTGGGGCGAACCTCTCACCCCGGCGTTAACGCTGAAACGCGTAGACACTGCCTAAGTCTAGCAGCTTCGTCAGCTCATCCAGCGCGGTGCGCCCTTCACGCAGCAGTTGCGGGTCGGCTAAATCGGCCTGAGTTAAGCGATCGCGGTAGTGGCGATCCACCCAATTGTTGAGCGTGGCAAACAGGCGATCGTTCATCAGTACCGCCGGATTCAGCGCCTGACGCTCGGTTTCGGTTAACACCACGCGCAGACGCAAACAGGCCGGACCGCCACCGTTAAACATGCTTTCACGCAGATCGAAAACTTTCAGTTCACGGATTGGCCCGCCGCTCTCCACCAGCTCAGTGAGATAACGCCACACGCCCGCATGCTGGCGTGACTCTTCTGGCAGCACCAGCAGCATACCGCCGTCGGCGCGCTGCAACAGCTGGCTGTTAAACAGATAGGTATTGACTGCATCGGTTACCGATACTTTATCGCGCGGCACTTCAATCGGCTGGAAACCGCTAACGCGGGCGGCGATGTCACTCAGCAACTGCGGCTGGTTCACAAAGGCATCATGATGGCAGAACAGCACCTGCTGATTGCTCACCGCAATCACATCGTTATGAAACACGCCCTGATCAATCACCGCTGGATTTTGCTGAGCAAACAGCGTGCGTTGCGCATCGAGCTGATGCAACCGCGCCACCGCTTCGCTGGCTTCCCGCGTTTGACGCGCTGGATAACGTGCTGGCGTTGCGCCCTGCTGCTGACCATCACGGCCATAAATAAACAGCTGCACGCCCGCATCACCGTAATCACTGCCGAAACGATTGTGATTGGCCGCGCCCTCATCACCAAACTGCGCCACCTGCGGCAGCGCATCGTGCACGCAGAAGTGCTGCGGATGACGGAAAATCGCGCGCAGCAGATCGGCAGTTTCCGGCGCCTCAATGGCGCGATGGAATTTGTTATTCAGATTGGCGACGGTGAAATGCACGCGACCATCGGCGCTATCCGCCGACGGCGACACCGTGGCGGCATTCGCCACCCACATCGCTGAGGCTGAGCTGGCCGCCGACAGCAGCTGCGGCGCGTGCTTAGCCGCCTGCGCCAGCACCTGCTCATCACTGCCGCCAAAGCCGAGCTGGCGCAGCAGCGGCAGATTAGGACGTTCGTGCGGCGGGATCACGCCCTGCACGTAGCCCATATCCGCCAGCGCTTTCATCTTCAGCAAACCCTGCTTCGCCGCCAGACGCGGATTCGAGGGCTGCAGCTGATTGCGCGTCGAGGCTTCGTTACCAAACGACAATCCCGCGTAGTGATGTGTCAGGCCGACCAGCCCATCAAAGTTCGCTTCAAACGCTTGCATTATTTCGCTCCCTGCGCGGAGAAATCGAGGCCCGGCGCCAAGCTGCCCGGCAGCGCCAGGCTTGGGCTCTCCAGCGACGCCATTGGCCATGCACAGTAATCGGCGGCGTACCACGCGCTGGCACGATGATTCCCGGATGCGCCAATGCCACCAAAGGGGGCGGTGCTGGCCGCGCCGGTCAGCGGTTTGTTCCAGTTAACGATACCGGCGCGCGCCTCCAGCAATAGCTGATCAAACTGCGCGCGCTGCGGCGAAATCAGACCGCACGACAAGCCATAGCGGGTATTATTGGCGATAGCAATCGCCTGCTCGAAGCTGTCGTAACGAATCACCTGCAGCAACGGACCAAAGACTTCTTCATCCGCTAAATCTTTCACTTCGGTCACATCAATGATGCCCGGCGTGATGATGGCGCTGTCGCGATCCGGCCAGTGCATGCCGAGCAACACTTTCCCGCCCTTTTCCACCTGCTGCTGCCAGGCAGCAAAAATATGTCCGGCGGCGGTGGGTGAAATCACGCTGCCCATAAACGGCTGCGGTTCGGCATTCCACGCGCCAGGCTGCAAGCGCGCGCTAACCTCAACCAAACGCTGCAGGAAGGCATCGCCCGCTGCACCGCGCTTCACCAGCAGACGACGCGCGCAGGTGCAGCGCTGTCCGGCGGTAATAAAGGCCGACTGAATGGCGATGTGTACCGCACCATCGAGATCCGCAGGATCTTCAACAATCAACGCATTGTTGCCGCCCATCTCCAGCGCCAGCATTTTTTCTGGCTGTCCGGCGAACTGACGATGCAGGTGATAGCCGGTGGCGGCGCTGCCGGTAAACAGCAGGCCATCAATTTGTGCCGCATTGGCCAGCGCCTGGCCGGTTTCACGACCGCCCTGCAGCAGCGCCATTACGCCCGCCGGTAAACCCGCTTGCTGCCACAGTTGCACGGTTTTCTCCGCCGTCAACGGCGTCAGCTCGCTCGGCTTAAACACCACGCAGTTACCCGCCAGCAGAGCTGGCACGATATGGCCGTTCGGCAGATGGCCAGGAAAATTATACGGACCAAACACCGCCAAAACGCCGTGCGGCCGATGGCGCAGCGAGCTCTCGCCATCGGCCTGTTCGCCGGTGCGGCTGTGATAGGCCTTAATCGAAATGGCAATTTTGTTGATCATCGCCTGCACTTCGGTCAGCGTTTCCCAGCGCGGCTTGCCCGTTTCCTGGGCGATGGTTTCCGCCAGCGCGTTTTTGTGGCTTTCAAGTAAACGGGCAAACCCTTCCACCAGCGCCTGACGCTCCGCAAACGGTTTTCTCGCCCACTGCGGGAACGCCGCGCGCGCCGCTTCGCAGGCCGCAGCCACTTGTGCTGCCGATGCCGCTTTGCCCTGCCACAGCGTTTCGCCGCTAACCGGATTGAGTTTGTTCAGGGCGTCAGCGCCGCCGGTCACCCATTGACCTTGAATAAAATGCGTCATGCTTTTTTCTCCTCGCGACACAGCGTGACCACACGCAGTTGATCGCCAATGTTGCAATGCAGCGCCGCGCGCTGGCTTTCAGTCAGTTTTACCGTGCCGGATGCCATATCCACCGGCAGCAGCGCCACGCGGAAATGCTGAAAATCCGCGTTGGCCACCAGACACAGCGGCCAGCTTTCATCGGCTGCACCGCTCTCAGCGGTTAACTGGCGACTCTTGCGAATGGCACGAATGCGATCGATTTCGCATTCCAGCGTCGGGCCGCCGTCGAAGATGTCGACATAGTTGAGATAGCGGAAACCTTCCGCCTCCAGCACCGCACGCGCGGGCGCGGTTTTCGGATGGACTTCGCCAATCACTTTTTGTGCCGCTTCAGACAGGTAATGAATGTAGAGCGGATGTTTGGGCATCAGCTCGGCGATAAAGGCTTTCTGGCCGGTGCCGCTGAGGAAATCGGCTTTGCTGAACTCCATCGAGAAGAAGCGGCTGCCGACGCTGTCCCAGAAAGGCGAGTGGCCGCTGTCATCGCTGACGCCACGCATCTCCGCCACCACGTGTTGCATAAAGCGGTCGCGGAAGTTGGCCATAAACAGAAAGCGCGACTTCGAAAGCAGATGGCCGTTTTTGCCATCGCGGTAATCGGGATCGAGGAACAATGTGCAGAGTTCGCTGCTGCCGGTATGATCGTTGCTCAGCGACAGCGTCGGCAGGCTGGCATAAACGTTCAGCTCTTTCGAGGCGTGCACCTGTGTGCCAACGCGGAAGTTGTACCAAGGATCCTGCAAACCCACCGCCGCTTCGATGGCACAGATGCCGACGGCACGATTATCCTCGCTGTCGGCCAGCACAAACACATAGCCTTGTTCGGCAGGCGGTAACGCGCCTTGCCAGGTGAGCAGCGAACGCTCAATACGGGCTTTAAGCGTTTCGCTATCCGCGGGCAGCGAGGTTAAGCCACCCCCGGTTTTGCCCGCCAGCGACAACAACTGCGAGAGATCGTCACGTTCGACGGGGCGAATCACCATCATGATGTGGCTCCTTTGAGCACGCGTTCACAGGCACGTTCGAAACGCGCCAAACCTTCTTTAACTTCGCGCTCGCTGATGTTCAGCGCTGGCGCAAAACGTACCACGTTGGCACCTGCTATCAGCACCATTACGCCCTCTTCGGCCGCGGTGAGGTTGAACTGTTTGGCTTTACCGGCGAAATCGTCGTTTAGCACGGCGCCAATCAACAGACCCAACCCGCGCACTTCTTTAAATACCGGCAGACGCTTGTTCAGTTCCTGCAACGCCGTAACAAACCATTGATGACGCTCGGCCACGCCGGCCATAAATTCCGGCTGATTAATCAGCTCCATCACTTTGCCCGCGACTGCGCCCGCCAGCGGATTGCCGCCGTAGGTGGTGCCGTGCGTGCCCACGCCCATCACCTGCGCCAGATCTTCACGTGTCAGCATCGCGCCAATCGGGAAGCCGCCACCCAGCGCTTTGGCGGTGGTTAATACATCCGGGGTCACGCCGTAATGCATATAGGCATACAGCGAACCGGTGCGACCTACGCCGCTCTGCACTTCATCAAAAATCAGCAGCGCATGATGTTTATCGCAGAGTTCACGCAGTCCGCGCAGGAAAGCGGGATCGGCTGGCAGGACGCCGCCTTCACCCTGAATCGGCTCGACGATCACCGCGCAGGTTTGGTCATTGATCAGCGCGGCCGCCGAGGCCAGATCGTTGAAATTAGCGTGTTCGACCGCCGGTGGCAGCGGCGCAAAATCACGGGAATAGGCCGGTTGTCCGCCTGCTGTCACGGTAAACAGCGTGCGACCGTGAAAAGCATTATTAAAAGCAACGATGCCATTTTTCTCAGCACCGAAACGGTCGTGTGCGGTTTTACGTGCCAGTTTCAGCGCCGCTTCATTCGCTTCAGCGCCGGAGTTACAGAAAAACACGCGATCGGCAAAAGTAGCATCAATCAACTGTTTGGCGAGACGCAGGATAGGTTCATTGGTATAGCCATTTCCGGTATGCCACAGTTTGCCGGCCTGTTCGATCAGCGCCTGCTGCAACGCCGGATGCGCATGTCCCAATGCGTTGACCGCAATGCCACCGGCAAAATCGATATACTCTTTGCCTTGCTGATCCCACAGCGTTGAACCTTCCGCGCGGACCGGAACAAAAGCCGCGGGTGCATAAACTGGCATCATCCATTGATCGAAATTCTGACGTGAAACCTGCAGTGACATAGCCCTTTCTCCTGCTCCACACCCGGTGAAGCCTTTTGTTTTGAAATTGTTAAAAATGTTAAGTGGCAGCTCTACTGTATATTGCAGATAGCGTGCCAGCCAGCCGCAAAAATGCATAACCGTCTTACCACTACGGAATATCAATAACTTAACAGGTGGTGATATTCACTTTAATTGCATAAAAAGTGAATATCAGTCTGATGCAGGCTGAATAGCAGTAATTTATTTAGCGGATTTATGCATCGGCAAAATGAAATATTGCTTTTGTGATCGGGCAGGAAATATTTCGCCAAATTAATGCGATAAACGCACTTTTTTAGGGCGCAATGTGCCTGATTGGTGCAGGAAAGTGATAGCGCGGTGCAAATTTAGCATGGCGCGAATTAATCGGGTTTTAACATTTCTCTCACTGAATTGAATATTATTTCGCCAGTTCATTGTTAAGCGAAAAGCTAAATAACATTTTGTGACCAAGGTTATTATCAGAACAGAAATAAAAGGACACAAAGCCATGAAGCCGATAATTACTCTGCTAATTATTAGCTGGATTCAGATATTTGCTATTGAACAATAATGCATAGGCTTGTGCTATTTCACGAACAAGCTACTGATTTTATTTACGCATCTTTAAATTTAAAGTTATTCAATAAAATCATACAGATAAATATTAAAATCATCATTACACATGTTGTCTTATGGATAAGTTTAACCAATACAAAATTCCACATAATGGAATTTAAGATTAAAAATCACACAAAAAGTTAACGAGAAATATTTAGTTACATATATTGCACTGTCGATCTTGAACCTTTTGTGTCATTTTCTTTTCACCCCGCAGATGGGGACAAAATTAAAAAATATCACAGGGTAAAAATTAAATGATGAAGCGCTCCTTACTGGCAGCAGTGATGCCTTTACTGCTGGGACTTTCTTCGGCTCAGGCCGCCGAAATCTATAACAAAGATGGCAACAAGCTGGACCTGACCGGCAAAATTAACGTCTCGCATCTGTTCTCCGATAACGAAGGGTCAAATGGTGATACCTCGTCTTATACCCGTATTGGTTTTAAAGGCGAAACCAAGATCAACGACCAGCTGACCGGCTACGGTCAATGGCAGTACCAGTACAGCCTGAGCAACTCTGAAGGCAGCGATGCCAACAGCGGTAACAGAACCCGCCTGGGCTTTGCTGGCCTGAAGTTTGGTCAGTTCGGCTCGATCGATTACGGTCGTAACTACGGTTTGATTTATGACGTGCTGGGTTACACCGATATGCTGCCCTTCTTTGGTGGCGATCAAGGTTACTCTGATGGGTTCCTGTCTAGCCGCTCAGGTGGCGTGTTGACCTGGCGCAACAAAGATTTCTTCGGTCTGGTGAAAGGCTGGAACGTTGCTGCACAGTACGAAGGTAAAAACGATCGTAACGATGCAAACGTTGCCGTACGCCGTTCGAATGGTGATGGCTTCGCGCTCTCCACTTCTTATGATTTCGATTTCGGTCTGAGCTTGGTTGGCGCTTACGCGAGCCTGGATCGTACCAATACGCAGAACCAGGCCTTACGTGGCGAAGGCGAGAAAGCACAGCACTGGACCACGGGCCTGAAATACGATGCTAACCAGATTTACCTGGCAACCATGTACGGCGAAACGCTCAACGCAACCCCAATCACTGGTGGCTTTGCTAACAAAGCCGTCAACTTTGAAGCCGTTGCGCAGTATCAGTTCATTAACGGACTGCGTCCTTCAATCGGCTATGTTTCATCGAAAGGCAAAGAGATTGAAAATATTGGTGATGTCGATCTCACCAAATACGTCGCTGTCGGTGGAACCTACTACTTCAACAAAAACATGTCTGTTTATGCTGAATACAAGATCAACCTGTTAAAAGATAACAATGCGTTGGGCATCGCTTCTGATGATGTCACCGCTGTGGGTCTGATTTACCAGTTCTAAGTGGCAATACCCTCATGGCTGTTCGGCTAGTGTCGGCTGAATATGCGCAAAGGGCAGCGAAAGCTGCCCTTTTTTATTGGTGCGAGGCGATTACGGCGCCATCAGATCAAAGCGATCATCATTGCCCTGATCCAGTGAGAACGGCGGTTGCAATTGCAGGACGATTTCGTTTGAAGTAACGCGATTCTGTTTACTGTCTTCTAACACCACCGACAAGCGATAGCTGTTATGCGCACCCGGCGAGCTATCCCACGCGGGCAGGATCACGCTCCAACCCTGTGGATCGTTGGGATTGGCACCCGGCGTCAGGCTCAGCGCCTGGGTATCGCCCTGCCACATCACTTTAGCGATCGGATTGGTGCTACGGATTTGCAGTTTCAGCGGCAAACTTTCTCCGCCATTCAGCTGCCACGGCGGCGTAGCGAGAAACACCGACAGCGTTTTACGCTGGCGATATTCCAGCACCGGCGTATAGCTGCGCGTCACGTTATCGTAGCGACTGCCGCGCAGTGAGTGCGCAGCCGCTACGTTATCCGGACTCAGCTGCTGGCTGAGCGCCACGCCAAAGCGATAGTTAAGACGCAAGCCGAGCTGATCCTGGCTCTCACCGCTGTCGCTGGTTTTATGGCTGGCGGATAAGGTTACCAGCGGCACCGGCGTGTAGGTGACGCCAAAGGTCAACGCCGATGGGTTATGGTAGCGGTTGCCGGAGCTAAACAAATCGACGTTATCGCCCAGATATTGCTGCCAGCTTACTGACGCACCGAGTTGGCGATAGTGCGGCAAATAGCCTTGCGTGGTGAAATCATAGCCGCGCGCCATGCGCTGCTGCTGGAAGGGATTGCGATCCTGCCAACCTGAGAGCGGCGTATAGTAGTTGGCGGAGAAGCGCAGATAATCGCCCCACGCTTCGGTACCCAGCGAAGCGCGCTGTAGGCCACTGCTGAACATGCGATCGACAAAACCGTTATAGCCCAGCAGCCATTTTCCTGCCACCCAACGTTGCCCGAGGCCAGCATTGCCGACCAGCCCATCATCAGTTTGATGAAAGCCGACCTGACTGAAGGTCAGATAGCGATAGTTATCCGCCCAGGGTGTCAGCAGCGACGCACCGCTGCCGGCAAAATTGCCCTCCATATCCACATTGAAATCGATTTGAGCATTGCCATACGGTGACAACAGCGACTGACCTTCATCAACCAGTCGATTACCCACTTCATCGCGGAAATGGTTAAAGGCCCACAGCCCAGCCTGCTGGCCAAGGGCATTGTCGTCCGTACTGTTCTGGCTGGCTTCACCAATGCTTTTGGCAATGGTCGCCAGTTTTTTGTTGAACGCTTCCGTTTCATCCTGGTAACCCAATGCAGGCAACTGATCGGCCATTTTCTGGAAACGTGTGGGATCGCTAAACGGCGCATCGGCGAGTTTAGTGTCAGAGATCAACGCCAGCGCAGGCGCGGATGCGGCAAGTAGTGAAAAACCAGAGAGATAACGCACGCTTTTAGGTGATAACAAAGTAAATAACATAGCTAAAAATAGGGTTCGACCCGGTTCAGAATTAGAGGTGGCTCACAAAACTGCATAAGTCTACCCTAGCATATTCTGATGCAAGTGCCGGACATGTCTGGTTTCGATTAAGGCAGAAAACGAAAAAATCAGAATGTAGGTAAGCAGGCGACGCAATATGTTGTGCCCTGCTTGCCCATCAAGAGATGACCTCTCAAATCATTGAGCGCGCACATTGTAGCGGCGCAATGCATTGCGTAATGCTCGTCAGTTAAAATATGAAACCCCTAATTACCGAGAGCATATGTTGTAGCGGCGCAATTCATTGCGCGATAAATCGCGCCGCTACTGAAGGTGCGGAGATTTGATACAGCGCTTTAGTGATCGGCATTGCGCGATGAATCACGCCGCTACGGAAGGTGCGACCATGAGGCTTAGTGTTTAGCATGACGCCATCAATGGCGACCCAAAAGCGAACTATCAGGAGAAAATCAAACCGCCATCCACATTGATGGTCTGCCCGGTGATATAGCGCGCATCGTCAGAGGCGAGGAAAGCCACCAAGCCAGCGACATCTTCCGGCTGCCCTGCGCGTTTAAGCGGGATGTTTTCCACCCATTCGGCCATCAGTTCGCCTTTGCCATACTGCTTTTTATCGCTGCTGAGGATCTCGCCCCACACGCGATCGTTGTAGTCCCACATTTCACTCTCGATGATGCCCGGACAGAAGGCATTCACCGTGATATGCCACGGCGCCAACTCCAGCGCCAGGCTTTGAGTAATACCGATCACGCCCATCTTGCTGGCGGCATAGTGCGGCGTATAAATGAAACCCTGCCGTCCCTGACCGGACGAGGTGTTGATCAGGCTGCCGCTGCCCTGTTTCACCATATATTTCGCCGCTTCCCGGCAGCACAGCCACACGCCCGTGGTGTTCACCGCAAGGATCTTCTCGAAGTCACTTTTGGGCATCGCATCGAAACGATCGATGGTAATCACCCCCGCATTCTGAATCGACACATCAATGCTGCCAAAGCGCTCAGCCGCCTGCTGATAAAGCTGCTGCACCTCCGTTTCATCGGTAACATCGACCTGCAGCGCCAGAACCTCACTGCCAAACTGCTGTTCGATGGCTTGCGCGGTACTGAAGACGCGTTCCGAATTCGACACCATCACCAAACGCGCCGCGTCGCGGGCAAAACGCGCTGCAATGCCCGCGCCAATGCCGCGGCAGGCGCCGGTTATCACCACCGTCTTTCCACTAAAATCGCGTGTCATATTGCCTCCTGTTATCCATGTGTCGCTTCAGGCAGGGCGGCCGATTGCTGCTTTTTTTCATGTCTGCGCAGCAGCACCACCTTACTTTGTAATTTTTGCTGGAACTGATCGATCACCACCGCAGTGACAATCACCAGGCCTTTGATCACCATTTGCCAGAAATCGCTGACGCCCATCATCACCATGCCATCGGCGAGAAACACGATGACAAAAGCACCGATAATCGAGCCTGAAACGCGACCGCGTCCACCCGCCAGCGCCGTGCCGCCCAGCACCGTGGCACCGATGGCGTCCATCTCGAACATGTTGCCGGTCATCGGGTGCGCGGTTTGCAGCTGCGACGCCACAATCAAACCGACCAGCGCGGCGCACAAGCCGGAAAAGGCGTAGACAAACACTTTGACCTTGATAATCGGCACACCCGCCAGGCGCGCCGCCGATTCGTTGCCACCGGTGGCATAGATGTAACGACCCAGCGGTGTTTTACGCGTCAGATACAACCCCAGCAGCAGGAAGCCGAGCATCATCCATATCGGGATATACACGCCCAATATCGAACCCGAACCGAGCAGGGCAAAGCCGGTATTACCCAGTGCTGGCGTGCCGACAAGGTTGGCGTAGGTGCTGCCATCGTTGAACAGCAGCGCGGCGCCGCGTGCCACGTACATCATGCCGAGCGTACAGATAAACGGCGCTACGCCGAGTCGCGTCACCACCGCGCCATTAATCAATCCCAGCGCCACGCCGAACAGCGCCACCACCAGAATCACTTCGGGCACATTGAAAAACAGTACGTTGCCGCCCCACAGCGGTAAGCCGTTTGTGAGCAGCGCACCCGCCACCATGCCGCATATGCCCGCCACCGCACCGACCGAAAGATCGATGCCGCCAGTCAAAATCACCAGCGTCATGCCAATCGCCAGCAAGCCGGTAATTGCCACATGCTGCGTCATGATCAGCAAGTTGGAGGTGGTGAGAAAATTAGGCACCATAAAGCTGAAGAAACTCACCACGATCAGCAAGGCAATAAAGGTACGCGCCTTAAGCAGATACATGTAGATCAGGTATTTTTGATTCATCGTTTTACTCTCCAGCGGGCTCAATCGTGTGGCGTTGAGGCGCTAATCAGGGCTTCGCGCGTGGCCGCCGCGCGCGGTAAATCGGCGGTGATGCGGCCATCCGCCATCACCAGAATGCGGTCAGCCAGCGCCATCACTTCATCCAGTTCGGACGAGGAGAACATCACCGCCAATCCCTGCTGCGCCAGGTTGCCAATCAGGTGATAAACATCGGTTTTTGCCCCCACATCAATGCCGCGCGTGGGCTCATCCAGCAGCACCACCTGCGGCCCGGTCATCAGGGCTTTGCCCAGCACCACTTTTTGCTGATTGCCGCCGCTTAAGGAGGTGATCGGCAGCTCGGGATCGCTGACCTTGATGGCGAGATGGCCAATCATGTCATCCACACGGCGCTGCTCGTTGTGCGGATTGAGCTTGCGCCAGCAGCGGCGGAAACCCCGCAGGCTGAGATCGCTGAGCGTCATGTTGGCAGTGATCGACATCAGCTGTACCACGCCTTCGGTTTGCCGATCTTCCGGCACCAGCGTGATGCCTTTTTTCAGTCGCTGCTGGAAACTGCGCTTCTCCAGCGCTTCGCCGTTCAGACTGACGCTGCCCGACTGACAGTGCATCATGCCAATCAACCCTTTGAACAACTCGGTGCGCCCGGCGCCCAGCAAACCGTAGATGCCAATCACTTCACCTTTTCGCAGCGAGAAAGAGACATCATTGAGCTTGTAACCGCCGTTTTGATGCAGCGCGGTCAGCCCGTTGACGGTGAGTACCGTTTCACCCTGCGTCGCTGGTTGGTAATCGAAGTGTTTCTTCTTGTCGCCCACCATCTGCTCGATGATCCACGGAATCGAGGCGTCGCGGACTTCGCGTTCGCTGATGAAGCGTCCGTCGCGGAAGATGGTGATGTGATCGCCAATCTCCATCAGCTCTTCCAGCCGATGTGAGATATAGATAATGGTGACGCCGCGCCGTTTAAGCTGGTCGATGACGTTGAACAGCACTTTCACTTCTGACTGGCTGAGCGCGCTGGTCGGTTCATCCATGATCAGCACGCGCGTGTCCTTGGACAGCGCGCGGGCGATCTCCACCAGCTGCTGATGGCCGATACCGAGTTCAGCCAGCGGCGCGTAGGGATCGACATCCAGCTCCAGCCGTTCCAGCAATGCTTTGGCGAGCGAATACTGATACTTCTCATTGATCACGCCGCGCTGGAAAAACTCATTGGCCATGAAGATGTTGTCCATCACGTTCATATTGGGAAACAGGTTCAGCTCCTGAAAAATAATGCTGATGCCCTGTTTTTCCGCCTGATGCGTGGAGCTCAGCGACACCGCTGCGCCGTCCAGCAGAATCTCGCCGGATGACGGGATCTCCACGCCCGCCAGCATTTTCATCATGGTTGATTTGCCGGCACCGTTTTCGCCAATCAGCACGTTAACTTTGTTGCGATAAACGCGGTAATTGACCTGATCCAGCGCGGTGACGCCGGGATAGATGCGCGACACGTTACGGGTTTCAATGATCACGTCATGTTGAGGCTGTTGCATATCCGCTCCTTACTGACGTGTAATCGCCGCAGGTGTCACATTCGGCACCTGCTCCGGCGTATCAAAGCTGCTAAACACGCCAGCCAACTGCACCTTGTCACCCACTTTGGGCTTGAAAGCACTCATCATGTTCGCCGCTTGCTGATTGATCGCGCGACTGTAATCGCCGAACAGCACCTGATCGTTAAAGTCCTGATAGCTGGCACCTTTGTAGGCATCGCGCAACACCGTGCCGGGAAAAATCGGGCCAACCTGCACCGTGACAGTGTCACCGGACACATCTTTCACTGTCATCCGACCGTTACGCGACGTGGTGTTAACCGCCGTGATTTCACCGCTCACGTTGACACTGAACACGCACGGGTTCTCATCTTGACTGCGATAGCCGTAGGTTTTACAAGCGCTATCAAAATCTTTGGCGGATTTCAGCGCATTCAATAACTCGGCCACCGGCTTCGCATCATGTTGAACTTGCGGTACCAGTTTCTGTTGCCACGTTTGGGCAATATTGCCCATTTTGGGATTGGGAGGATTTTTCAGGTCGGCCAGCTCCTGCTGCGACACAATGCGGCAACCGCTAAGGATCACGACAGGAAGCAGTAACCAGAGTCGTCTGTGCATCACATTCTCCTGGGCGCCCGATCTACGGGCGCACCGCATTGATTACGACTTGAAGTTAAAGTCCTGCACGCCTTTGGCGTTGTCTGGCGTAATGAGAATGCCGCGGAACATCACGCGCTGCTTCTCAGGCTTGGTGCCTTTCTGAATAAAGTTGTCGAGGTCGGTCACGCCCTGTGCGGCGATGGCTTGTGCCTGCAGCATCACCGTGGCTTTCAGATCCCCTTTTTCCACCGCGTCACGTTCATCATTGCTGCCGTCAATGCCGACCACGATGACGTCGTTACGGCCTGCCGCTTTCAGAGCTGCAATCGCACCCAGCGCCACGGGGCCGTTACCGCAGATCACGCCTTTTACATCCGGATGCGCCTGCAGAATGCTGTCCATGATGCGTTTGCCGTCAATCAGCGTGCCTTTGGCATCCTGACGCGCCACGCTTTTCATATCGGGATATTGGTCGAGCACCTGATGGAAGGATTTGGAGCGTGTGACGCAGTTGTTGTCAGCAAGGTTACAGGTGAGTTCCGCGTAGCTGCCCTTTTCCCCCATCTTCTCCACAAACACGTTTGCCACGTCGGAGCCGGCCTGGAAGTTGTTGTGGGTGATCTGCGCCAGCGCCACGTCATCCACCGGGATTTCGCGGTTGATCAGCACCACCGGAATGCCGGCATCTTTGGCTTTTTTAATCGCGGCGACGCTGGCGGTGGAGTCGGCGTTATCCAGCACGATGCCCTGCACCTTTTTGCCGATGGCGGCATCAATCAGTTCACTTTGCTTTTTCACATCTTCGCCATGCGACAGCACGCTGGTTTTATAGCCCAGCTCCTGCGCTTTGAGGTTGGCACCTTTGGCTTCGGAGGCGTAATACGGGTTATCCAGCGAGTTCACCAGAATCATGATGGTGCCTTTATCGGCAGCGAAACTGGCTTGGGAGATCAGGCAACTGGCAATAGCAGTTAACAGCAGGGTACGTTTTTTCATGGTGAGGTTCTCTCATTGTTATAGTGGGTCACGCAGGGTCAGCCGTTCTGGTGTTGGCGCGGCTTACCAGATGGTAAAGCCACCGTCGATCATTAAATCTGCGCCGGTGATCATGTCGCTGCCGTTGCTGGCGAAGAACAGCACCGCGGCGGCGATTTCGTCGGTATAAGCAAAGCGTCCCAGCGGGATCAGCTTTTTCATCTGCTCGCCCTTCTCACCGCGCCAGGCTTTTTCACCCATCGGCGTCAGTACCACGGTGGGCGATAAGGTATTGACGTTAATGCGATAGGGAGCGAACTCTTTGGCCATCACTTTGGTCATGCCGAGCAGACCGGCTTTGGCGGAGGTGTAAGCAACGTGGTTATCGATAGCGATGGAGGCGGCCTGTGACGCAATGTTGATGATTTTACCGCCGTTACCGGCGCGCACCATGCGTTTACCTGCCTCCTGCGAGCAGAGGAAAGGACCGGTGAGATTGACGTCGATCTGCTTCTGCCACTCGGCAAAATCGGTTTCTAACACCGGTTGCAACATCACGTAGCCCGCGCAGTTCACCAGGATATCAATCTGACCGTAATGCTGTTCGACGCGATCAAATGCCGCTTCAACCGAGGCCGGATCGGTCACGTCGCAGCACACCAGCAGCACGCGATCGGCAGCAAATTGATCCTGTACGCCCGCCACTTTGTCACTTTCGAAGGGCGGATAGAGCAGCGCCAGCCGTGCGCCCTTCTCCAGCAGCATGGCGTTACTGGCCATCGCAATCCCGCCCAGCCCGCCGGTGACTACCGCCACTTTGCCGGTTAAATCCTGCTCAATGTTCACGCCGTAGCGCAGGTTAACGTCATATTCCCCACTCATCGTCTCTCTCCATAATGGTGTACGGCGGCGCTGGTTATTGCTGGCCGGGTTATCGTTTTTACAAATAACATTTTCGAACAAAAATATAAGCTATCGTTTAATAATGGTTTGTGGAGGAGATCAAATTTCATACAAATTGCAGCAATAAAAATTATCTTCATGATTTTGTTGAATTTGCACAATTCGCCGCGTTCAGGACATGGAGCGAGCTGCTGACGGCTTTCTGCGAAATCAATCGCATAGCAAATGATGATTTTCATTCGAAAACGAATGTTTCTGGAAGCTACCTCGCAAATGGCCAAATCGCAGAGTAAAATCAGCTCGGGTTTCCTTATCGGCGAAACCAGACCGTGATTGGAAAGAGGGAGCATTTCGATTGAAAAGCAAAACTGAGCAGCTGGCAGATATGCAGCAGCGCCGTGAGAAGATTCTGGAGATGATCCGCGAAGACGGCACCGTCACGGTTAAAGCGCTGACCGATACCTTCGGCCTGACCGAAGCCACCATTCGCACCGACTTGCGCATGTTGCAGCAAGAGGGGCACGTACAGCGTTATCACGGCGGCGCCACGCTGATGACCGGCAAGCAGAATACCGGCGCGATGTTGCTGGAGCGCCAAACACATCTGGAAGAAAAACAGGCGATTGGCCGCCTTGCCGCGCAGCATGTGGAAAATGGCGACACGGTGATTTTCGATTCCGGTACCACCACCACGGCGATTGCCGAGGCGATCAGCCATATTCGTCGTTTATCGGTAATTACCACGGCGGTGAATATCGCGCTGAAGCTGGGCGGCGAGCCGGGTATCAATATTTTGCTGACCGGCGGCACTTTTAAGTTTCCGACGCTTTCGACGTCGGGTGAGAAAGCCGCCTCGTTTTTCGAAAACGTGCTGGCGGAGAAGCTGTTTCTTGCCACGGCCTGTATCTCGCCGCGTCTCGGTTTGAGCTTTCCCAGCGAGACCGATATCAAGGTGAAAATGGCGATGATCAATTCAGCCAACAGCGTGTATGTGGTGGCGGATTCCAGCAAGATCGATAAGGTGTCGATGTTCGCGCTGCCGTGCGACTGGAGCCATATTCACTATCTGATTACCGATAGCGGCATTTCGCCGGCGCAGGTCGCGGCGTTTGAGGCGTTAGGCGTGCAGGTGTTGGTGGCGCAGTCGGCGTTGGCGCAGAAGCGCGCGGTATAAGGTGCGGTGCGCGCTGTCCCTCACCCCGGCCCTCTCCCGCAAGCGGGCGAGGGAGACGCTGCCATATGCAGGCCCGAACGGTTCCCTCTCCCACCTGTGGGAGAGGGTTAGGGTGAGGGCAAACGTGTTTAAAACCCTAAGCTATCCAGCAGGTCATCAACCTGATCCTGGTTCGCCACCACGCCGGGTGCATTGGCGTGGATCTGCGGACCGTTCAGCAGGCTGTTGCCCTCTTTACGCGCCGCAGCGTTGGCTTCTGGCATATTCTCCAGTAGCACCATCAACAGCTGACGCTCGATCTCCTGGATCACATCCATCATGCGCTTGATCACCTG
Source organism: Pantoea sp. y20 (assembly GCF_054903455.1). Classification (NCBI taxonomy): domain Bacteria; kingdom Pseudomonadati; phylum Pseudomonadota; class Gammaproteobacteria; order Enterobacterales; family Erwiniaceae; genus Pantoea; species Pantoea sp. y20. The sequence continues at coordinate 1,815,549 of NZ_CM142816.1, read as the reverse complement.
ACCGGTCAGGTCCTGGAAATCCTGCGCCATCATGATTTCGAGCAACTGCTTATTGGTATACGACGTGTGTCCCGGAACGTCAGTCAGGAACTGGCGCGTATCCGAAACCAACTCGCGCGCATCTGTCAGTTCAATCGGATTTTCAAACCACGCATCCCAACGGCCTTTCAGCTGGTTGGCGCCGGCTTCCATTTGGTCCTGGTGTGGCTGCGCTGCTTCAACGCAGTTCAACGCACGTTCTGCCGCTTGCGCCGTCATTTGCACAACATAATCCAGACGATCGCGCGCATCAGGAATCGCTTCCGCCGCTTCAGCAATTGCCTGGTCTAACCCCAGCTCACGCAAACTGTCACGCAACATGCGCGTCAGTGAGCCGATGCGGGTAATAATGTCGTGTGCCGAGGCTTCTTCGGTTGATTTCGGAAGGTCGCTCATCACATCTCCTTACATACCCAGTTTTTCGAATATTTTGCCTAACTTCTCTTCCAGCGTGGCCGCCGTGAACGGCTTCACCACGTAGCCGCTGGCGCCCGCCTGCGCGGCCGCGATGATATTCTCTTTCTTCGCTTCCGCGGTCACCATCAGCACCGGCAGTTTGTTCAGCGTGGCGTCAGCACGGATGGTTTGCAGCAGCTCCAGACCGTCCATGTTCGGCATGTTCCAGTCGGAAACCACGAAATCAAAGCCACCGGCACGCAGTTTGGTCAGCGCATCGACGCCATCTTCTGCTTCTTCAACGTTATTGAATCCAAGCTCTTTCAGCAGGTTACGGACAATACGACGCATCGTATTGAAGTCATCCACCACCAAAAAGCGCATATTTTTATCAGCCATATCTACTCCCGTGTTGTCTCGTCCAGCAGGACGGGCTCGTTAAATTCGCAATGCCTGTCCGGCGCTAATTTTCGCCAGCATGTGCTGACTGATGTGGCCTAAATCGACCACTTCACTGGTGCCGCCCATCGCAATCGCTTCGCGCGGCATACCAAATACCACGCAGCTGGCTTCATCCTGCGCGATGGTCCAGGCGCCCGCGCGATGCATTTCCAGCATCCCGGCCGCGCCGTCGTTACCCATCCCGGTCAGAATCACACCCACCGCATTTCGTCCTGCGTGCACCGCCACCGAACGGAACAGCACATCCACCGATGGCTTGTGTCGGTTCACTGGCGGACCGTCATTCAGTTTCACCACATAGTTGGCCCCGCTTCGGCCCAGCTCCATGTGCATGGCGCCCGGCGCGATATAGGCGTGGCCGGGCAGAATACGCTCGCCGTCTTCCGCTTCTTTCACGGTGATTTGGCACAATTTATTCAGACGCTCAGCAAACGAGCGCGTAAAACCTGGCGGCATATGCTGGGTAATCAGCAGCGCCGGGCTGGTCGCCGGCAGCGGCTGCAGCACATGGCGAATCGCCTCGGTGCCGCCGGTGGAAGAGCCGATGGCGATCAGCTTTTCACTGCTCAGCAACGGGCCCGCTTTCAACGTGACCGGCATCGGCGTGGAGGCACGCACATGCAGCTTGGCGCGCGCGGCGGCGCGGATCTTGTCAGCAATCATCTGGCTATACGCCAGCATGCCTTCGCGGATGCCGAGCTGTGGCTTGGTGACAAAATCCACCGCACCCAACTCCAGCGCGCGCAGCGTCACTTCTGAACCTTTACCGGTCAGCGAGGAGACCATCACCACCGGCATCGGACGCAGGCGCATCAGCTTCTCGAGGAAATCGAGGCCATCCATGCGCGGCATCTCCACATCCAGCGTCAATACCTGCGGGTTGTACTGTTTGATTAAATCCCGCGCCACCAGCGGATCGGGCGCACTCGCGACCATCTCCATATCGGGATGGCTGTTGATGATTTCTGTCATCAACTGTCGCATCAGCGCAGAGTCATCCACGCACATCACGGTGATTTTGCTCATCGTCTTTCCTTGCTCAGTCCATAGACTGTCTGTCCACGCAGCCAGAACTCTTTGCTGATCTGACTAAAGTTCTCTGAATGCCCGGCAAACAGCAGACCGCCGGGTTTCAGCAGAGGCACGAAACGGCGCAGAATCTGTTCCTGCGTCTCTTTATCGAAATAGATCATCACGTTGCGACAGAAAATTGCGTCGAACGGACCCGGCAACGCCCAGTCGTGTGCCAGTAAATTCAGTTGCGTATAGTTCACCATGTTGGCGAGGTCGGAACGCACGCGCACCATGCCTTCATGCGGACCGGTGCCGCGCAGGAAAAAGCGTTGCAGCTGCGACTGCGATAGCGTGCGTAGCTCTTCCTGGCGATATACGCCGGCCACGGCTTTCTCGAGCACCTGGGTATCGATATCGCTGGCGTGGACCTGGAATTTACCCGGACCGGTGCCCAGCGTTTCCGCCAGCGTCATGGCGATGGAGTACGGCTCTTCGCCGGTTGAGGCGGCGGTGCTCCACACGCTGTAGTTACCCGTGCGCTTACGCGCATGATCCGCGAGGATCGGGAAGTGATGCGCCTCGCGGAAGAAAGAGGTCAGGTTGGTCGTGAGCGCGTTAATAAACGCCTGCCACTCCGCACTGTTTTGGTCTTGCTCCAGCAGCGCCAGATAGCGGCCAAAGTCATCAATATTCAGCATGCGCAGACGACGCACTAAACGGTTGTAAACCATCTCGCGTTTGTGATCGGCCAGCACAATGCCCGCGCGCTGATAGATCAGCTGGCTAATGCGACGAAAATGCGTATCTGAGAGCGGTAACCGCTGCACCATTTGCGAGAGCAGCGTGGTCGCTTCACTTTGATCCAATAACGTCGATTTCTTCATTTCAGGTCACCCGGCAACAAACTGTTTAAATTGTGATACTGCGGTTGCTACTGTGCTGCCAGTCGCGCCATTCTCATGGGCCGCCTTGCGGCGGCCACAAGGATTAAAAGGTTTCCCAGTTATCGTCAGTGCTACGTGCGCCTGCCGGTGCCAGTGCTTTTGGCGTGCCGGAACGCAAATTTTTTGCCGCTGTAGATACGTTAACGGCCTGAACGACAAATTCTTTACCGATATTGAACACCGCAACCGACTGTTTCAGTCGGCTGGCCTGATCTTCCAGCGCGGCCGCCGCCGTTGCCGACTCTTCGACCAGCGCGGCGTTCTGCTGCGTCACGCGATCCATCTCGTTCACCGCCAGACCGACCTGATCGATACCACGGCTCTGCTCGTCCGACGCCGAGGCAATTTCGCCCATGATGTCGGTGACCCGCGTGACCGCATTCACGATGTTGGTCATGGTTTCCCCGGCGCTCTCCACCAGCACGGAACCGGTGTTGACACGGCTGACCGAATCCTCGATCAATCCTTTAATCTCTTTCGCCGCCTGCGCGCTGCGCTGTGCCAGACTGCGCACCTCGCCCGCTACCACGGCAAATCCACGTCCCTGCTCACCGGCGCGTGCTGCTTCTACCGCAGCGTTCAGTGCGAGGATATTGGTCTGGAAGGCAATGCCGTCGATCACGCTGATGATGTCAGCGATTTTCTTCGAGCTGCCGGTGATCTCTTTCATGGTAGTCACCACGCCATCCACCACTTTGCCGCCCTGCTGCGCGGTCTCCGAGGCGGTGAGCGCCAGCTGTGACGCCTGACGGGCATTTTCGGCGTTCTGCTTCACCGTGGCGGTTAACTGCTCCATGCTGGCAGCGGTCTCTTCCAGCGAAGCCGCTTGCTGCTCGGTACGCGAGGAGAGATCGTTGTTGCCCATGGCGATTTCACTCGCACCGGTGTAGATCGCATCGGAACCGTCACGCACGGTACGCACCGTCCGCGCCAGCTCTTGCTGCATCTCTTGCACCGAGGTGAGCAGCTCGCCCATCTCGTTGCGCACCGTGATCTCCACCTGCTGCGTCAAATCGCCACGCGCGATGTGACGAATGTGCTCGATGCTGTGCTTTAGCGGACGGATCAGCACCGTACGCATGCCGCTCCACACCAGCGCAATCACCAGCAAGGTCACCAGCAGCGTGCCGACCACCAGCATGATGGATTGGTTGTACGCCGCCTCATTGGCTGCAATGCCCTGATTGGCGAGCACAATGTTGTAGCTCAACCATTCGTTGTAATCCTTAGCAAACTTGTCCTGGAATCCCTGCGTCGGCTGATCGACAAATCCTTTGAAATTTCCACTACTGAGGAAATCGATCAACTCACCCAATGCTCCGCGATAGGCGTTGTAGTTGGCCTGTAACGTCAGCACGTTCTCGGCCTTTTTGCCCTTTTCAGACAGGTTGGCGTTAAATTCGGCAAAACCCTCATCAGCGTGCTTCAACTCCTCACTCGCCAGCGCCACCAGATCTTTCACGGTTGCGCCTGAGCCAGCCTGCTGACTGTCCAGCAGGTAACGGATCCCCGCACGGTTCAGCGTGTTACGCGCCTGAACCAGCGATACCCATGAGGTGCCCATTGCCCGCTGCAGCGTGCTAAGACGCTGGTTATAGGCAAAATTTTCTTTATCGGCTTTGACCGTGGAGTAGAACACTCCACCGGAGAACAGCTGCAGTAAGGCAAACAGCGCCAGCACGCACAGCAGACCGGATACAACACGAATACGACTAAACATAAACACCTCATTGGTTGGCGGATCGCCTCTGTTATCGGCTTTTCTGAGGGGATCTTTATGTGTGTTCGCAGGGGTTGGACCAGCGGGGGGTTGATGGGTGCTCGCTGTCCCTCATTCTAACCCTCTCCCGCAGGCGGGAGAGGGAATTGATCGAGCTAACATATGGCAGCGTCTCCCTCTCCCGTTTACGGGAGAGGGCCGGGGTGAGGGGAAGCAACTCAGAACTTAAAACGTCTCCCAGTTACCCTCACTCACCGGCGCGGCAGCCGCTTTGCGCGGTGCGCTGGCGATCTGGCGCACCGTGCTCGCCTTTGGTTGCGCCTGTGCGGCGCGCGGAATGCGGAACACCGATACCGACTGGCTCAGGCGGCTCGCCTGCTCTTCCAGTGATGCGGCGGCGGCGGCGGACTCTTCCACCAGCGAGGCGTTCTGCTGGGTGACGCGGTCCATCTCGGTAACCGCTTGTCCCACCTGATCGATACCACGGCTCTGCTCATCCGATGCCGAGGCGATTTCGCCCATAATATCGGTGACGCGCGTGACGGCGCCGACGATATCGTTCATGGTTTCTCCGGCGGTGCCGACCAGTTGCGAGCCGTTGTTGACGCGGTTCACCGAATCTTCGATCAAGCCTTTGATCTCTTTCGCCGCCTGCGCACTGCGCTGCGCCAGGTTGCGCACTTCACCGGCCACCACAGCAAATCCACGGCCCTGTTCACCGGCACGCGCCGCTTCTACCGCCGCGTTCAGCGCCAGGATATTGGTCTGGAAGGCGATGCCATCGATCACGCTGATAATGTCGGCGATCTTCTTCGAGCTGCCGGCGATATCCTGCATGGTACGCACCACGCCATCGACCACCTCGCCGCCTTTGCGCGCGGTATCCGACGCGCTCAGCGCCAGCTGCGACGCCTGACGCGCATTCTCCGCATTCTGTTTCACCGTCGCGGTGAGCTGCTCCATGCTGGCCGCCGTCTGCTCCAGCGAGGCGGCCTGCTCTTCAGTGCGCGCCGACAGATCGTTATTCCCGGCGGCGATTTCGCTGGCGCCGGTGAAAATCGCATCGGAACCGTCACGTACATTGCCCACGGTGCTTACCAGCGACTGCTGCATCTCATGCAGGCTTCCCGCCAGCTGGCTCATTTCATTGCGCCCTTCCACCACGATATTTTGTGTGAGATCGCCCGCGGCAATATGGCGAATATGCGCCAGCAGCTGGTGCAGCGGCTGAATCAGCACGCTACGCAGGCCGAACCAGCAGCCAACGATCACCGCAATCACCACCAGCGCCACCGACGCCAGCAGCCACATCATGGTGTGGAAGGCGCGCTGATTCTGCGCCACGCCTTCTGCCGCCAATATGCTTTGCTCCGTCCGCCACTCTTCGTAAGTGGCTTTCATCGCTACCTGTTTAGCTTCGATGTTCTGCGCAAACATGCCTTGCAGATCGTTGGCTTTCAGGCGATCCAGCATCGCTTTCAACCCGTCGTTGAAAGCGGCGTAGTTCGCTTCCAGCTTATCGCGCAGCGCGTCTGGCAAGCCCGGCGTGGCTGGCAAGTCGTAGTAGCGTTGATAGTGGCCGGCAGCCACGTTGAGCTGTTTTTCGGTCTGGGCGATTAAGGCACTCAGCTGACCGCCATTCGACTGCGCGGCCATGGTGCCCTGCATACGCAACATGGCGCGGTTGAGTACGGTGCGGGTTTGGTTCAGTTCAATCCAGGCGTCTGACATCGCGCCAACGTTGTTGGAGGAGATCTGCGCTACCGCAAACGCCTCTTTATCTTTTTGTAAGGCGGACCAGAACAGGCCACCCGACAGTAATTGTAAAGCGCCAAACACCAGTAATACGGCGATTAAACTGGTCACTACATTGATTCGTTTTAACATGGGATCTCCAGGGATGCGTTTCGGCTCCCCCAGTTATCGACCGGCAATCTGAATTTTTCAGGGTGCTTAAGCTACTTTACGAATTAAAACTCTGCGTTTGCGCATGATTGCAGTGTTTTATAACTAAAGAAATTAACAGTAAAAAAAATGCGCCTTTATCGGCTGAGCGATGAAGGCGCATTGGGTGGTGCGGGTTGTCCCTCACCCTAACCCTCTCCCACAAGTGGGAGAGGGAACCGATCGAGCCTGCACGGGGCAGCGTCTCCCTCTCCCGCGTGCGGGAGAGGGCCGGGGTGAGGGACCGACCACTCCGAAACTTAAAACGTTTCCCAGTTGCTGTCCCCAGCCGCGGCGGTCAGCGCTTTACGCGGTGCGCCGATCGTGGGTGGTGCGATCTGCGGATGACGCACGCCGCTTCTGGCCTGCGGCTGCGTTTGCGCCGCGCGCGGTACGCGGAACACCGCCACCGACTGGCTCAGGCGACTCGCCTGCTCTTCCAGCGAGGCCGCCGCCGCCGCAGACTCTTCCACCAGCGAGGCGTTCTGCTGCGTCACGCGATCCATCTCCGTCACCGCCTGGCCGACCTGATCGATACCACGGCTCTGCTCATCCGATGCCGAGGCAATTTCGCCCATGATGTCGGTGACGCGCGTTACCGCATTAACGATATCGCTCATGGTCTCACCGGCGGTGCCCACCAGTTCAGATCCGCTGTTCACGCGGCTGACGGAGTCTTCAATCAACCCTTTAATCTCTTTCGCCGCCTGCGCGCTGCGCTGGGCCAGATTACGGACTTCACCCGCGACCACCGCAAAGCCACGGCCTTGCTCACCGGCGCGCGCCGCTTCTACCGCCGCGTTCAACGCCAGAATATTGGTCTGGAAGGCAATGCCATCGATAACGCTGGTGATGTCGGCGATCTTCTTCGAACTGCCGGCGATGTCGCTCATGGTGCGCACCACGCCTTGCACCACATCACCGCCCTTCTGCGCGGTTTCGGAAGCACTCAACGCCAGCTGCGACGCCTGACGCGCGTTTTCGGCGTTCTGCTTCACGGTGGCGGTCAGCTGTTCCATGCTGGCGGCGGTCTGCTCCAGTGAAGCCGCCTGCTCTTCGGTACGTGCCGAGAGATCGTTGTTGCCCGCAGAGATTTCGCTCGCTCCGGTAAAGATGGCATCCGAACCGTCACGCACATCACTCACCGTGCGCACCAGCGACTGCTGCATCTCATGCAGGCTTTCCGCCAGCTGGCTCATTTCGTTGCGTCCTTCGACCGCGATGCGCTGCGTCAAATCGCCCTGCGCAATGTGCTGAATATGCTGGATATTCTCATTAAGCGGCTTGATGAGGATTTTGCGCATGCCAAACCAGCACAGCACAATCACCGCCACCACAATCGCCAGCACCGCGCCTAACAGCCAGATCATGTGATCGTAGGCTGAGCTGTTGGCTTCGACGCCCGCCGCAGTCAGGCGATCCTGATCGGCACGCCACTGGCGGTACTCTTTCAGGAAGGCGTTTTGGCTTGGCGCAACCGGCGCTTTGGCTGCCTGATCGAGATCTTTTGCGACCAACGCGTCCTGCAACTGGCCTAGCGCGCTGGCATAGGCGGTATAGGTTTGATCGAGACGTTTGTTGAGCGCGGCATCCTGTCCCGGCGTGTCCGGCGTCGCTTTAAACAGCTGGTAGTTATCGGCGGCCTCTTTCTGGAAGGCTTTGCTGTCGCCGTACAAACCGGCGATGTCCGCTTCGGTACCGTTCAGTTTGCTGGTTGCCATGCGCAGCTGAATGCGGGTTAACACTACACGGCTCTGATTGAGGCTCATGTAGGCGTCGTTGATGGCGGCGGTGTTTTTGCTCGCCAGTTGTGAAACGTTAAAACTGTTTTTGTCATCGCTTAGCGCTTTAAAAAACAGTGAGCCGGATGCCAGCTGTAAAAAGCCAAACACTAACAACACCAGCAATAAGCTGGTGACAACGCGAATTCTCGTAAACATAGTTTGCCCTGGAAAATGAAGGAAAAATTCGTACCGATCGGTTATCGACCAGGGCCGGAGAAGATTGAGGGATATTACAGCGATTTTTTGCGGATTTATTGTTGATTTGTAAGGAATTAATTAATGTGTGTAATGATAACGGGCCGCAGCAGCGCGGCCCGTTGCGGGGATTAGGCAGTACGCAGGTTATCCACCAGCGCCATCTCTTCGCTGCTCAGCAGCTTTTCGATGTCGACCAGAATCAGCATACGTTCACCCAGCGCACCCAGACCAGTCAGGTACTCGGTGGACATGGTGACCGCGAACTCCGGTGAAGGACGAATCTGCTCTTGCGTCAGCGACAGCACATCAGAAACGCCATCCACCACAATGCCCACCACGCGATGCTCAAGATTCAGCACGATCACCACGGTGTTCTCGTTGTACACCACATCCGGCTGCGAGAACTTCACGCGCAGGTCGATGATCGGCACGATCACGCCGCGCAGGTTGGTGACGCCTTTGATGAATTCCGGCGTGTTGGCGATGCGGGTTACCTGATCGTAACCGCGAATCTCCTGCACTTTCAGAATGTCGATGCCGTACTCTTCGTCACCCAGTGTGAAAACTAAGAATTCCTGGCCCACGGTTTCGCCAGCGATTTTGGTCACGGTTGCCATGTCAGTCATTTTTTTACCCTTTCGTTATCTATTACGCTGCGGCACCGGCCACACGCTTTTCACGGTTCAACGATTGCAGTGCTGAGACATCCACAATCAGCGCCACGCTACCATCGCCTAAGATGGTGGCGGCAGAGATGCCCGGCACTTTGCGATAGTTGCTTTCAAGGTTTTTCACTACCACCTGATGCTGACCAATCAGCTGATCGACCAGCAGCGCATAGCGACGGCCTGCGCTTTGCAGAATCACCACAATGCCTTGCGTGGCGTCGGTTTTGGCGTTCTGCACCTCAAACACATTCCACAGTTCTACCAGCGGCAGATATTCGCCACGCACTTCCAGCACGCGCTCGCCACCGGCCAGCGGTTTCAGCTCTTCTGCGGTTGGCTGCAGCGATTCCATTACCGCGTTGAGCGGCAGAATGAACACTTCGTTAGCGACGCGTACTGACATGCCGTCGAGGATCGCCAGCGTCAGCGGCAGCAGGATGCGAATGGTGGTGCCCTTGCCCTGCTTCGAGGAGATTTCGACGTGACCGCCCATCTCCTGAATATTCCTTTTCACCACGTCCATGCCCACGCCACGTCCCGACACGTCGGTGACCTGCTCAGCGGTGGAGAAGCCCGGCGCGAAGATCAGCATGCCGACTTCTTCATCGCTCATGCTGTCGCTGACCGGCAGACCAGACGACAGCGCTTTAGCCAGAATACGTTCGCGGTTCAGACCGGCACCGTCATCGATCACTTCGATGCAGATGTTGCCGCCCTGATGTTCCGCCGACAGCGTCAGGTTGCCAACGGCGGTTTTATTCGCAGCCAGACGTTTTTCCGGAGTTTCGATACCGTGATCGAGGCTGTTACGCACCAGGTGCGTTAACGGATCGATGATGCGTTCAATCAGGCTCTTATCCAGCTCGGTTGAGCTGCCGAGCAGCGTCAGCTCCACTTCTTTGCCCAGCTTGCTGGCCAAATCGCGGACCAGACGCGGGAAGCGGCTGAAGACGTACTCCATCGGCATCATACGAATCGACATCACCGATTCCTGCAAATCGCGGGCGTTACGCTCCAGCTGACCCATGCTGTTCAGCAAGTCGCCGTGCGCCACCGGATCCAGCGCACCGGAGCGCTGTGCCAGCATCGATTGGGTGATCACCAGTTCGCCAACCAGGTTAATCAGCTGGTCCACTTTCTCGACGGCAACACGGATGCTGCTGGATTCGCTGCCTTTTGCCGGTGCAGCGGCACGTTTAGGTTCGCGCTTCACCGCTGGCGTAATATCGGTGACGGTGGCGGTTTGCACCGGTTCAGCAGCCACTTCAGCAACCGGGGCGTCGGCAACGGCCGCCGCGCCTGTCGGGAAGTGAATCTGTGCTTCATCCAGCACAAAACAGAGCACCGCGACGATGTCATCTTTGCCGACGCCATCAATGGTAACGTCCAGCGAATTGGCGCCTTTCACTACGTTGCTGACGGTACCGAGATTGCCGAGCTCCTCCAGCATCAGCTCCGGCTCTTTCTCTTTCAGGTCAACCAGTTGCAGGCGCAGACCTGCGGCCGCAACTGGTGCTGCGATCTCAACCACTTCGGCGACTTTGGGCGCTTCAGGCGCAATGCCTTTCGCTTCCAATGCCAGCTGACGCAGCGCTTCGCAGATATATTTAAAGCTTTCTGCATTCGGCTCCTGCGCCGTTTTATAGGCATCGAGCTGTTCTTGCATAATATCTTTGGTTTCCAAAAACAGGTTGATGATATCGGTGCTGAGCTGCATCTCGCCGCGGCGCGCACCATCCAGAATGTTTTCCAGGATGTGGGTGGTTTCCTGTAAAACCGTAAAGCCAAACGTACCGGCTCCGCCCTTGATGGAGTGGGCGGCGCGGAAGATGGCATTCAACTGCTCGGAATCGGGCTCCTGGGGATCAAGTCCCAACAGGTGTTGCTCCATATCCGCTAACAGCTCATCGGCTTCATCGAAAAACGTCTGGTAAAAATCGCTGATGTCCATGCTCACGGGATCACCTCGGCTGTGAGGGTTGGTCTGGTGTCACCGCGCTCGCCGTGGGCGTCGCCGCTGCCGCAGGGGCCGTTGCAGCAGCCGGCGCAGCCGGTGTTGCAGTGGAACCTGTTGGAGCAGTCGACGCAGCCGGTACAGCGGGTGCGGTAATGTTGGGAATCATTTGCGCCGGGTCGCTCACCTGAACGGCATCGCTCTCGGCATTCTCTTTTTCAATCGCCGCTTCGGTGTCGTGATTCAACACCAGCAGGCTAATGCGGCGGTTGACTGCATCATTAGCACCACGGTTTTTCAGCTTCATGGTGTCGGCCATGCCGACCACACGCAGCATTTTGGCGCCGTCGAGGCCACCAATCACCAGCTCGCGCCGTGAGGCATTGGCACGATCCGCCGACAGTTCCCAGTTGCTGTAGCCACGATCGCCGTTGGCATACTGGAAATCATCGGTGTGACCCGCGAGGCTGATTTTGTTTGGAATATCATTCAGCACCGGCGCGATAGTGCGCAGGATGTCGCGCATGTAAGGCTCCACGTCCGCGCTGCCGGTTTTAAACATCGGGCGGTTCTGGCTATCGATAATCTGAATGCGCAGTCCCTCTTCGACCATGTTGATAATCAAGTGCGGACGCAGCGCTTTCAGACGCGGATCGGCTTCAATCAGCTGGTCGAGCTTTTCACGCAGGCGATTCAGGCGGATCTCCTCCAGCTTCTTCTTCTGCGCATCCATATCGACAATCTTCTTCACTTCACCCTTCTGCTGCGTCGGATCATCGCCGCCGCCGGGGATCGGACTTTCGCTGTCGCTGCTGCGCTGACCGCCGGTCAACGCCACTTTCAGCGGCGTTTTAAAGTATTCCGCAATCTGGACCAACTCTTTGGGGCTGGAGATGGAGAGCAACCACATCACCATAAAGAACGCCATCATCGCCGTCATAAAGTCGGCATAGGCAATCTTCCACGAACCGTGGCTCCCATGGTGACCTTTATGTTTGCGCTTTTTAACCAGCACAATGGGGCGATTGCCTGCTTTCATGAATTCTCATCCGAAGTTTGTTTCGCCGGGTTCTTGGCGTTACGCACGTGCTCTTCCAGCTCCGAGAACGACGGACGTTCGGCGGAGTAAAGCGTTTTACGACCAAATTCCACTGCGATTTGCGGTGCGTAACCGTTGAGGCTGGAGAGCAACGTCACCTTCACGCACTGCATCATCTTGGTGGTTTCGGCACATTTCTGACGCAGCACCGACGCCAGCGGAGAGATAAAACCGTAGGCCAGCAAAATCCCGAGGAAAGTACCGACCATCGCGTGCGCCACTAACGCACCCAGTTCGGCCGCCGGACGATCGGCTGACGCCAGTGCGTGCACCACGCCCATTACCGCCGCGACAATACCGAAAGCCGGTAAGCCATCACCCACCGCCGAGATACTTTGCGCGGGGACTTCACACTCGTGCTCGTAGGTCTCAATCTCTTCATCCATCAACGCTTCAATTTCGAAGGCGTTCATATTTCCGCTGACCATCAAACGCAAATAATCGGTAATAAAATCGACTAACTGTTTATCGGACAAAATACGCGGATAGTTAGCGAAAATTTCACTCTGGCTGGGATCTTCAATGTCACGTTCTAATGACAACATGCCTTGCTGACGGGATTTCGCCATCAGGCGATAAAGCAGCGCCATTAAATCCATGTATACGGCTTTGTTATATTTCGAGCCGCGCATTAACAATGGCAGCGCTTTTAATGTTTTCTTAATCGATTTGCCATTATTGCCGACTAAAAAGGCACCAATACCGGCACCGCCGATAATGATCAGCTCCGCCGGTTGATAAAGCGCGCCTAAATGTCCGCCGACCATCGCGTAGCCGCCCAACACGGAGCCGACGACCACGATATAACCCAGAATTATCAGCACAAAAAATCCTTACGTCCGTAACGTGTTGATGGAAGTTAAGCCAGAGAGCCGCAGGTGTTATTCGTTGATCGCAGGCAAAAAAAAAGCAGCGGTATTAACCGCTGCTGGATGTTTTCCACGATGCGAACAAACTTAAACGGCGCGTTTAACCTGTTCATCCAGCAGTTGTGGAAAGGTATCGGCAGAATCTGCAGAAAGTTTACGTCTTTTTACGGCACGTGATGGCGGCTGGCACAGGCTGCAGACAAAGCTGCCGATGGGCTGATGAGCGTGGTTAATAAAGCTGCCACCACAGCACTTACAGTCAGACAGTTCCAGCATGCCACTTTCAACGAATCGCACCAGGGTCCATGCACGCGTTAGCGCCAACAGCGGGCCCTCGTCCGATTGCGGACACTGCTCAAGATACAAGCGATAAGCTTTGATTACCGCTTCAACGCCACTGTTCAAGCCGGTTTTCAGCAAGAACTGCCAGGCGTTACAGAACATAGAAGAGTGGATATTTTGTTCCCAGGTCATGAACCAATCGGTAGAGAATGGCAGCATACCTTTCGGTGGTGGCGCACCACGCAACTCTTTATAGAGTTTAATCAGGCGACCACGGCTCAGCTGAGTTTCACTCTCCAGCATTTGCAGTCGTGCGCCCAATGTAATCAGCTCCATGGCCAGCTGAATATCACGCGCTTCCTGAACAATACTTTTTTCGCTCATTAAACGGCCCTCTTCTTCGCAGAGACGTCATCTTTAGACGCATTTCGCAGGAGACGGCTGGATAATAAAATACCGGTGTGGATTTGCTGTAAGTCATCCACACGTGACTCTTGAGTCAGGCGATTAATATGGTTGTGATCGGTAAATCGGAACTGGCAAACCAGTTGGTTGGTTTCCGCTAATTTTACCATCTCAGGTAAAGTTAATTGCGACAATGCATCAGCCATCGATTCATCGATGCCTAAACGAAACATTGCTGAAGCTTTTTCCTGGTTAATTAAACGCTGAGCAAGAAGCAAATATGACAGATTGATGTCATATATATGTTTTAGTAATTCTGATGTACCCATTTTTTTCCATCCTGATAGACGCGACACATATACGGCCACAGAATTAAATTGTTCTATGGTTCGGGCTGCTGGTTGGTAAATCTAAAGATGGCAAAAAATAATCAGGCTTGAGCCAACGTGCTCCTGACTGTTGCACTTTTCGTCAGGACACTGATCTGTAGTAATCAAAACTCCAGGCCATTCTTTGCTTGAGTTGTAACCATCTTCCGTGACGTCTGCTTACAGTTTTTTAAGACTAATCTGAAAACAAGGCAAATCTATATTGTCTGATTTCGACATACAACGTGAGTGGCGCGAAATTTTAGATAAAGTGTGATCCACGTCACACTTTTAAGGCAAATTTTTTCTCTAAACCTTCAGCAGCGCTTTTCTGTTGTCCATTTTTTGCGCGATTTCTGATTATTTCCTTAATATTTTGCTGAAGTAAGGCGGATTTTAGGCTGTGCGGAAGATTGTCATTACAACGCGATCAGTTATCTGCTCTATGGCAATTATGGTGCTATAACACGCCATATAAAGGATTATATGCAGCATAATACTCTGAATTAGCATGAAACTATTCGCTTCTAAATTAATCACTTACAGGGAATATTGCCTATGTGCCGTAAAGCGAGACGCTAGCGAAGCGTGAAGTCTGGGCGCAGAGCGCCAGGGAACTGTTAGTGGATTGTAGGGAGTGTTTAGCGCACGGCAGGGGATGTAACAGGGCGTTACATTAGAGAAATGAATGAATAGGCATTTTTCGGTTTGCTCCACGATGACTATCGGCGCACCACCTGAGATCTTTAGGGTTGCGAGGAAAAAAAGCTCTTTTTGCCTTTCTTTTGTGTGCTTTTTAACCAAATCGTGCGCTTTTTGCTGATGAGTCAGCGCATTAGCGCTTTAAGAAATGAAATCGATTTCGTGAAGTTACAGTGGCGCGTGAAAACGCTGTGCAGCGGAGCGTAAATTCAAAGAGGCGCGATAAATCGCGCCGCTACGGAAGTGTGCAATAAGTGAGCAAAGCACCCAATGTTAGCATTTACCGTAGCGGCGCAATGTATTGTGCAATTAAGCGTTACGCTAATTTCGGAAAGGTAGCGACTTTATTTACCGTACCGTGATCATCACTGCGTACCGGCAAAGTATTTAAATCTTTCAGGAAGCTTTCACGCCAGTGTGAAATATCCTGTTTGCGCAACACCGCCATCATGTCGTTATAACGCGAGATACGTTCGGTACGCGGCATGGTCAACGCGCGATCGAGCGCTGCCGCCACGTCATCACGATCGTACGGATTGACGATCAGCGCGGAAGTCAGCTCATTGGCCGCACCAGCAAAGCGGGACAACACCAACACGCCAGGGTTATCCGGGTCCTGCGCTGCTACATACTCTTTCGCCACCAGATTCATGCCGTCACGCAGCGGCGTAATCAAGCCGACGTTGGTGAGACGGAAGATCTTCATTAACAGACGACGATCAAAGTGCTGATTGAGGTAATAGAGCGGCGTCCAGCCCAGCGTGCCGTATTTACCGTTGATGCGCCCCGCTTCCGTTTCCAGCTGGTGACGGATGTCCTGATAAGCCTGCACATCGCCGCGCGAGGTGGGCGCAATTTGCGAGTAGCGAATTTTGCCGCGGTGCTGCGGGAAATTCTCCAGCAGGGCTTCGAAGGCCAGGAAACGCTCCGGCAACCCTTTAGAGTAATCCAGGCGCTCACAGGCAATGATATTCTGCAGATCGCCCAAATCGCGTTTCATCGCCGCCATTTTCGGTGGCAGCGGTCCTTCCGCCATCTCTTTAATGGTGTCTGGCTCAATACCAATCGGATAGACCTCAGTCATAAAGGTGTTACCGAAGGCACGATGCTTCTTCTCTCCTTTATTCTGCAGCTGCGTCAGCTGGCTCAGGCTATCAAGGAAAGCTACGCGGTCAGATTCTGTCTGGAAGCCCAGCAGATCGTAGTCGCACAGCATCTCCAGCAGCTCCTGATGCGGCGGCAGAGCATTGAAGATCTCTGGCGTCGGGAACGGGATATGCAGGAAGAATCCGATGCGGTTATTAATGCCCTGTTTGCGCAGCTCGGCGGCAAACGGCAGCAGATGATAATCGTGGATCCACAGAATATCGTCGGGCTTCAGCAGCGGTTTAAGGCGCTGCGCCAGCAAAGTATTGACGCGGCAGTAGCCATCCCAGGCTTCGCGCTGATACTGCACCAGATCGAGGCGATAGTGGAACGCCGGCCAAATCACGGTATTGGAGAACTGGAGATAATATTGATCATAATCGTTTTGATTAAGCGGCAGTGACGCATAGGTGATGCCGTCTTTTTCGATCTGCGTAAGTTCTTCATCTTCTTCTTCACCCGAGAACTCGCTGATCTCTCCGTTCCAGCCAAACCATAATCCACCGGTATCTCGCAGTGCATCTAAAATACCGACAGCAAGCCCGCCTGCGCTGGCCTTGCTACCATCGGGGATCGCGATACGGTTAGATACGACGACTAAACGACTCATAACCTAAACTCCTTACCAACATTGTCATGTTCTAGTTGTAATAATAGTTGTTCAAGCCAGTGCCATACGGCCTCAACGCTGTTGAGGCGATAGCGTGCATGGCTGGCCCCTTCACCGACTTTGACAGAGATCCCCTGCATGGCATTTACCACGAGGAATCCTTTTTCATCTGTCAGGTCGTCTCCCACAAATACCGGAATGCGTCCGGCAAAGGGTGCTTCCTGCATAAACTCACGTACGGCAGCGCCCTTATCGATGCCTTGCGGCTTCAGTTCCACCACGCATTTACCTGGCTGAAGCGCCAGCTCGGGAAAGCGTGCAACGGCGTCTTCGGCCAGCTGCATAATGGCGTTTTCGTACTGCGGCGCATTGCGATAGTGCAGCGCAAATGCCATGCCTTTCACTTCTAATAGCGTATCGGGCCACTGATCCAGCGTCTGCTGCAGTTCAGTTTGCAGTGTTTGCGCAATATCCCCCGGCAAGCTGTGGCGATGCACGCGGCCCGCCGCATCGCGGCGTTCTGCACCGTGCACGCCCGCGGCGGGGGCTTCGAGTGGCGCGACTAAGGCGTCGAGTTGCGCAATCGGACGGCCGGAAACCAGCGCTAAGGCGCCGTGGCTAAGATTGGAAATGTGTTGCAGCAGCTGGCGTACCGGAGCGGGAATGGAGACCGACTCGGGCTGCGACTGAATCGCTGCCAGCGTGCCGTCGACATCAAAAAAGAAGGCGTAGAGTCCGCCACTTAATGACGGCAAGGTGCTGTTGTGATTAACCGCGGAGGTCACGACTCTTCTCCTGTCTTGTGGAATTTGTCATTACAGGATGTTCGGAGGCTGGCTGGGTGATCGAGGCGGTTGCTACCGCAGAAGTGTGTGCGAGGAGGTTTTGCAGATAACACGGAATTTCGATAGATAACTCTCCACAAACAAACATCATGTAAACTCACTCGCCAGGCTGACTGCGAACATCGTCAGAATTAAGTGTAGACGCAGATCACGATATTGCCAGATACGCGCGGCCTGGCTATAGGATAAGTGGCCGTTTTAAGGCTTATGCCGCAAAAGAATCGCCTCAGCGCTTTTTCAGCCGTTTCGCTTATTTTTTAGCGTTGATAACGCCCTTCTCCCGCCTCAATTCCCGGATTATGCCGACTTGCATCCGCCGCGAGGATTATCATATGGTGCGTTTACCGTGCGGTTACAGCGCGGAAATAGCGCCCTGATCGGCATTGATCACGGCTCTTAGACCCATTCAGGCAGGAATCCGGATAATGGAAAACCGATCGACATCACATTTTTCACTTGTCGCGGCAGGTGAGCGAAGATGATCCCGCAAAGCTACAGCCAACGCGTTCACTTCTATTACTGCATTCTGGTCGCCCTGAAAATCAACGCCAAAACGAAGAAGTCTGGCGGCGTGCGCGGCAAGAATAACTTCCTGCTGAAATGGCTGCGTAATGCGCAGAACAACACCATTTTCCCGCCGGATATCACCAGCGAGATTGAGTGGCTGCGCGCCAAGATCATCAGCTCCGGGCCCGACACCGACCTGGAACCGATGCTGCAATATGTTTACGACACGGCGAAGCGTGCCGAGACGATGCGTTTAGGATCATGATTCCTTCCATTTATTCGACTCAATGGAAACCGCGATTTTATTGAGGCAACGCAATATCTGTATCGTCATTACCACGTAAATCTGGATACGGTTAAATCTTCTTATCTTGATGAATTTAATCGAAAAAACTTAAATCTGGCATCTACGTGAAGGTAATTAATATGATTAACAGAATGATCCTCAATGAGACCGCCTATTTCGGTGCGGGCGCGATTAATTCTATTGTCGATGAGATTCACAAACGCGGTTTTAACAAAGCGTTGGTGGTGACCGACAAGGATTTGATCAAGTTTTCTGTCGCCACCCGCATCACCGATCTGCTGGCGCAGCACGACCTCAGTTTCGCCATCTATGATGAGGTGATCCCCAATCCTACCGTTGAGGTGGTGCATGCGGGCGTCGAGGCTTTTCGTCGTTCGGGTGCCGATTATCTGATCGCGGTGGGCGGCGGCTCGCCGCAGGATACCTGTAAAGCCATCGGCATGATGATTGCCAATCCCGAGTTCAGTGACGTGCGCATGCTGGAAGGCGGCGCCGCCACGCGCAATCCCTCCGTACCGATCATTGCGGTGCCTACTACTTCCGGCACCGCAGCGGAAGTGACCATCAATTACGTCATCACCGATGAAGAGAAGAAGCGCAAGTTCGTCTGCTACGACCCGCACGATATCCCGGCGATTGCCATTATCGATCCCGACATGATGGCCAGCATGCCCGCCAGCCTGAAAGCGGCGACCGGCGTCGATGCGCTGACGCACGCCATTGAAGGCTACATCACGCGCGGCGCGTGGGAACTGACCGACATGTTCCACCTCAAAGCGATTGAAATTATTGGCCGCTCGCTGCGTGATTCGGTTAAAGGCGTGCCTGCGGGCGTGGCGGATATGGCGCTCGGTCAGTACATCGCCGGAATGGGCTTCTCGAATGTTGGCTTGGGTCTGGTGCACGGTATGGCGCATCCGCTGGGCGCGTTTTATGGCACGCCGCACGGCATCGCCAATGCGGTTCTGCTGCCGCATATCATGGCGTTCAATGCCGAGCATACCGGCGAGAAGTACCGCGATATCGCCCATGCGCTGGGCATGGAAGGTGCCTATAGCTGTTCATTAGCCGATGCCCGTGCGCTGGCCATTGATGCGGTGATCACCCTAAACCACGATATCGGTATTCCGCTCAGACTACGTGATATCGGCATGCAGGAGCAGGATGTGGATGCGCTTGCCACCGCAGCTTTCGCCGATGTGTGTACGCCGGGCAATCCGCGGGAGTGCAGCGTGACGATGATCGCTGCGCTGTATCGTGAGTTGTTCTGATTAGGCGTTAACCAGGTCACCATTAATGGCGACCGACGTGTTTTGTAGGTGCGCATTTATGCGCACCAGAACGACGCGCTTATTTAATTCATGCCAACATTCACCCTTTAAAATAATATTTATCCTGCGGCTTAAAATAAAATTAATTTAACCCGGTGCGCTTGCAGCAATGGGATGCCCGCTTAGTATTAATGAGGCGGCATGCAGTTGATGAGTACAAGGCTAAATTCACTCCTTCCTCCTCCATTTCTTATCGTTATTTATTTTTAAACATCAGAATTAATTCCCTTTCTCCGTTTATTTTATTTTTTGAGGTGAGCTATGTTTCGACATGTAAAGCAGTTGCAATATACCGTGCGCGTTAATGCGCCCAATCCCGGTCTGGCCAATTTATTACTCGAGCAGTTTGGTGGTCCGCAGGGCGAATTAGCCGCTGCGATGCGCTATTTCATGCAGGGCTTAAGTGATGAAGATGCGGGTCGTCGCGAGATGCTGATGGATATCGCGACTGAAGAGTTGAGCCATCTGGAAATTATCGGTTCGCTGGTTGGCATGCTGAATAAAGGTGCCAAAGGCGAACTGGCGGAAGGCAGCGAAGAGCAAGGCGATCTTTATCGCTCCATCACCGGCGCGGGCAATGACAGCCATCTGACATCGATTCTGTACGGCGGCGGCCCGGCATTAACCAACTCCGCGGGCGTGCCCTGGACAGCGGCTTACATTGATACCATTGGCGAAGTGACAGCGGATCTGCGCTCCAACATCGCGGCCGAAGCGCGCGCCAAAATCCTCTACGAACGCCTGATCAACCTCACCGATGACGTGGGCGTGAAAGATGCGCTAGGCTTCCTGATGACGCGCGAAGTGGCGCATCAGCTGTCGTTTGAAAAAGCGCTCTACTCCATCCACAACAACTTCCCACCGGGCAAACTGCCGCCGATCGAGAAGTATGCGCACACCTACTACAACATGTCTCAAGGTGACGATATTCGCGGTAGCTGGAATTCGGATGAGAACTTCGACTATGTCGCCGACCCGCAGCCCGCAGTGGATGGCGGTGATGGCTCCGCCAGCGTGACGCTGCCGTCAAAACAGCTGAGCGATCTGGATACGCTGGCAGCACGCACCGCTTCACAGCCCGATACCAATCCGATTACCGGCGCGGAACCTGGCAGTAAAACGCCGCTTACCAATCAGTAATTATCACAGGTCACCCTAAACGGCGACCTGGCAGATTAATCCGGAAAACGCCCTTTCATTTCAGTTACGCGGCTGGGTTGTTGAGGGATGTGCCATAGTTGACGCTGGCATAAATAATAAGGATGGCTTGATGATGTTTGGTTTTTTAACTTCCCTGTTCGGTAGCCCGGAGTCATTAGTGCAAGTCATGACGCGCCAGGACATTCAGGAATCGATTGAGGAAGGCGACAGAATTATTATTGATGAAGATGGTAACGCTTCGGTTAATGCGTTGAGTCCTGAAGTGCAGCGCGATTTTGCCCATCATGTCAGCACATTAAAGGATATTTAAATGGGCACGGCGATATTTATGGTGATGATGGTTTGCGGCTATTGGTATACCAGCCGCGACATGTCGAGCCGTTTAAAAATTAAGCGTTCCTTTGGCTGGGATGTCTATTTTCTCATTGCGCTGTATGGCTGCATATTTGTGCTGCAAGGCGTGCTGGCCACCGCGATCATCTGGCTGATTCTGCTGGCCGCATCGGGCGTGAATAATGCGTTTGCGCTGACCTCGGCGGAGAATGTGCACTGGAACGTCGATTTCATGACGTGGAGCTTTTTAGGCATTCAGGCCCCGGTGGTGCTGATGCTGGCCTTTGCCATCCTGTTCTGTATGTATCGCTCCAACTGGGCGGTCAGCGCCCGGCTCAACGCCGGTGGACGCAAGGAGTTGTATCAACGCCTTTCCCGCTCCAACGGCATTGAACAGTTGCTATTGCAATGTATGGAAGAAGGCGAGCTGGCGTGGGTCACACTGAAATCGCGCCGTATCTATATCGGCATGATTCACGCGGCGACCTTTGAATATCCAAACACTGCCAACATTGTGTTGATCCCGATGCTGAGCGGCTATCGTGATTCACGCACGCTCAATCTGGCGATCGAGCATAATTACAGTCTGTGGTACCACAATCACAACATTGATTTCTCGTCCGCACCTAAAAGTGCCCTTGAGTTTCGTAAAGTGATTATGGTGCATCAAATAGAGAGTTTGTCGCTGTTTGATCCGGCCAGCGCCAGCGCATTAGCGATGGATAAGCAAAGCGGTAATAAACGCAAGTGGATGCGAAAATCCGCGCCCAAACGCGACTATCCCTGAATTTACTATTCAAAGATGCTGGCTTAATCGTGCAATTGCTTTATGTTGCACGGAGCCAGCAACATTCCATAATAAGTCAAAATAATAAGGGCATCATGATGGACTTTAAAAAGTTCGAGGACACTTTACAGCTGTGGGGGAATTTACACTTCACGGGAATTGAACTGCAACAGCGTGATAATAAAAGCGAAATTTACGCGACCGGCACTAATAATCATACCCAAAGCCAGCTGTATATTTGCACGCTTTCAACTGATGTCGCTTCACACGTCCAGTTAAAACAGTTTCGCACCTGGTTGCACAGAATTAATATTGGCAAAGCGAAGCGCCGATTAGCTCTCGCCAGAAAGGATTAATTCATTGTCCCCGCGCGGGGGACAGAGAGGAATATCAGGCGTCGTCAGGCGTGTAACCCACCACAATTTCCAGTGTTTTGCGCAGCACATCAGCTTCAGCATCACCTTCTGCGGTTTCCAGCGCCATAATCAAACAGAGAATAATCGATTTATTACTGACGCGCCCTTCGGTGGCCAGCACGTGGCGGATAACCCTATCCAATACGGCAGCTTCGTTTCTTAACGTACTGTCTGCATTGCGAAAATGCTCTGCCAGTTCGGTGTCAGGCAGTGCAGCGTAGAGGTTGTGATTTTCCGACATGATTCCAGTCCCGTGATTGTATCTACGCTCGAATTTACAATGCCTAAACGCGAGCCAATCAGTCAATGTTTACGATTGTTACCAGACTGTTGGTTGTTACCAAACAGCTGAAGAACGTTGTCGCTTTGCGGCTGCTCTTCGCGCAGCTTTTTTCCCGCCGAAATACTGTTGCGTACATCGGTGATGGCGGCAGTAATCGCTGCACGCTGCTCTTCGTCGTTGCTCTGCTGCTTCATCAGCATCAGCTGATTCAACAGCGCTTGCGTATTGACCGGGCCCGTACGTTGCAACAGCGCCAGCGCCGCTTCGCCAATAATTTCATCGATTATTTTCTGGTGTTCACTTCTATTCATAACGAATTTTCATAACGAATCTCTGATCGCCGCTTCGCCCCGGAGCGGGGCGAAGCCAGTGTGGGAGCGTATTCAGAGTAAAATTGTAATACTTGTACAAGTTTGACGTCTGACTGACTCTCAGCTTTCACGTTCAAATAACAAGCCAATCAGCTGATGATAGTGATGCTCTTCTTCAGCATTGGCGGCCAGTTCCAGTCTGCGCAGCAGCTTGGTGCATAGCGATTTGCGGTTGAGGTTACGGCCTTCGCGTAAGATTTCAACCACGATCTGACCCAAGGTTTCCTGCTGCGATGGCAGCGACGCTTTGCTGAAATAGTTGGCAATGGCCTCGACTGAACTCGGCGTGTATCCGTTCTGACGCATAATTGACCCCAATAAATGAAAAAGTTAGATCATTTGACCTAAGTAAAGTTGTACAGATAGCAAAAAGCTGTACAAGGAGCTTACTCAAGATGCCAGGCAGGTTTTGTTGCAAAAAGTGCTAAGAAGTGTGAATTAGGACAATTAGAAAGCTTTTATTTCCAAATCTGTGCGCTCCGCGCCGAAAGTCATCGACGCGTGAGCCGGTTGGGATGGTCAATTGTCGTCGGCATCGGCCGAAGGCATTCTGACACTGCCTTCCTGGCGACTCAATCCGCGCAATGCTGAATGGACGCGATTATCGCTGCCCGCCGGTTGACGGTGCGTGAGCAACCATTGCTGCGCCTGGGTAATACGCTGCTGCTGTTGACTGTTTTGCTCTTTTCTCGCCATGCGCGCGAGCTCTGCCAGCAGTGAGGAAACGCTGACTTCCTCACGGCGTACCAGTAATGCATAGGCCGCTTCGCCGATAATTTTAGGTTGCGAATCTGACATCTTCTACCTCCTGAGAATATGGGCTTACGCTTGCTTCTCACTCTTCATTATAGATCATCGGCATGGCGCCTTGTTAACAGACAGCTCTGGTTATCTTGGGTTTTTGTTACTAACACGTTATGGTAACTGCCCTTCGGTGGCCTCTGCTCGCACCGACGACGTGATTAATAACAAGCATTAAGCAAGGAAATCTGGCATGGAGTTCACCATACGCAAAGCCACGGCAGAGGATGCAGAGCTGCTGCACCTGCTGGGCCGCATGACCTACAGTGCGCATTTCAAACATATGTGGGTTTCCGCAGACGAACTGGATGCCTTTATCGACAAGGAATACGGTCTGGCAGAGCTCAATAGCAGCCTCGCCGCGCCCAATGAGAGCTGGCTGATCGCCGAGACCGACAAGCCGATTGGCTTCGCCAAAGTCACCTGGAACACGCCAGTGCCGGATTCCGGCATGAGCGGCGCGTTGCTCAACAAGCTCTACCTCAATCCAGAAGAAACCGGCAAAAACTACGGTCGCTGGATGTTCGAGAGCATCATCAATGAGGCGCGCGACAAGCGTGAAGGCTACCTGTGGCTGGAAGTGTTAGGCGATAACGTGCGTGCACGTAAGTTCTACGAAGCCTTTGGTATGCAGCACATCAAAGACATTCCGTTTATCACCGCTTCACAGCAGAGCACCCTGCAGATCATGGGGATGATGATTTAAGCGCAGCGGCAAGCCCTTTGGCACAAAATAAATTTCCTTTGTTGCCAACTGTTTTGCAAATCATTACGGGTTCTGGCTTGATCAAACTGCCTATTCGACATTACTGTATACATATACAGTGACGATTTGAGATCGCAGCCATGCAGTTTTATCAGCCCGCGGAAATCCGCGCTATTCTCGCCTTACCTTTGTTCATCAGCCGCGTGCCCTGCGGCTTTCCGTCCCCGGCGCAGGACTACGTTGAACAACGTATAGACCTCAACGACTTTTTAGTCGATCACCCCAGTTCAACCTATTTCATTAGAGTCAGCGGTGACTCGATGATCGACATCGGTATCAATGAGGGTGACATGCTGGTGGTGGACAGCTCGCTAAAACCCAAACACGGTGACATTGTGGTGGCTTCGCTTTCCGGCGAGTTCACCGTGAAACAGCTGATGTTACAGCCTTACCTGCATCTCAAACCGATGAATACCGCGCATGCGGTGATCGCCATTCCTGACGCCGATGAGTTCGAAGTCTTCGGCATCGTTAAACACGTGATTAAAACCATAGGCCGCTGATGTTTGCCCTGGTAGATGTGAATTCGTTTTACGCCAGCTGTGAAACGGTGTTTCGCCCGGATCTGCGCGGCAAGCCGATTGTGGTGCTGTCGAACAACGACGGCTGCATTATTTCGCTAAGCAGAGAAGCCAAGGCGCTGGGCATTAAGATGGGCGCGCCCTACTTCAAACATCGGGAAGAGTTGATGCGCCACAAAGTGGTGGTGTTCTCGTCTAACTATGCGTTGTATGGCGATATGTCGCGCCGCGTGATGGAGACGCTGGCGCTGATCTCCACGCGCGTGGATGAGTATTCCATCGACGAAGCCTTCGTTGACGTCACCGGCATCAACGCCTGCATGACATTCGAACAGTTAGGCCGCGACATTCGCGACCGTATTTATCAGGACACCCATTTGCGCGTGGGTGTCGGCATTGCGCCGACCAAAACCCTCGCAAAGCTCGCCAACTGGGCCGCCAAACGCTGGACCAAAGCTGAGAACGTGATGGATCTCTCTTTGCCCCACCGTCAGCGCGAGTTGATGAAACTGGTCAAAGTCGAAGAGGTGTGGGGCGTGGGCCGGCGCTTATCGAAAAAGCTCAACCTGATGGGCATTACCACCGCGCTGCAATTGGCTGAAACCCCGACCGCGCTGATCCGTAAACACTTTGGCGTGGTGCTGGAGCGTACGGTGCGTGAATTATGTGGCGAGTCTTGTCTGGCGTTTGAAGAGGTGATTCCCAACCGGCAAAATATCCTCTGCTCGCGCTCGTTTGGCGATCGCATTACCGAATATCAGGATATGCGCGAGGCCATCGCCAATTACGCGGCGCGTGCCGCAGAGAAGTTACGCAGTGAGCGGCAATATTGCCGTCATATCGGGACGTTTATTCGTACCAGTCCGCACGATCCGCATCATCCTTATTATGCCAATGCGGCCAGCCAAACCTTGATTACGCCCACCGCTGACAGCCGCGATATTATTCAGGCCACGCTCAACTGTTTAGATCGCATCTGGGTGCCCGGTAAGCGTTATATGAAAGGCGGCGTCATGCTGGGCGATTTCTTTAGCGATGGCGTGGCGCAGTTTGATCTGTTTGCGGAATATCAGCCGCGTCACAATAGTGACCAATTAATGGCCCTGATCGACAAGATGAATGCCCACCAGCGCGGTGCGTTATGGTTTGCCGGACAAGGCATTCAGAAACCCTGGTCGATGAAGCGCGAGATGCTGTCCCCGGCCTACACCACCCGGCTGGCGGATCTACCGGTGGCGAAGTAACCGCTTCGCGCTTGAATTACACACATATCAATACACTCTTCAGTCCCTGACACAGCGTCATCACGACCGCAGAACCGGGTTCGTCTAAAGGTGTCTGAACCGACCAAAGAAAAACCGCGCCAGCCAGCGCGGTTTTGTACAGGTAACTGGCGTGGGTGCGTTACTTCGCTGCCCTGTGCGCCTCAGAAGCGGCATTCATACCTGGATGCAGATTGACACCGGAAACGTCCGTGGTTTCTCGTGCCTTGTGCAGGTCACATGCCGCCTGCATTGATAACCACAGGCGCGCCGCAATACCCAGCCCCGCCTCAAGCCGCACCGCCATTTCAGGGCTGACCGATGCTTTACCGCTGGCGACTTTACTCAGCGCTGAAGCTGATACGCCAAGCTCTTTCGCCAGTACGCGCAAGCCAATATTGTTATCTTCGATGTATTCGGTGATCAGACCGCCCGGATGCGGGGGATTGAACATTGCCATCAGTGGTAGTCCTCCAGGTTAAGAATATAGGCATCGCCGTCGGTGAATTCGAAGGTGATACGCCAGTTAGCCCTGACCGTTAATGAAAACAGGTTTTTCCTGTCCCCTTTCAGGGGATGAAAACGAAACCCCGGATAGTTTCTGAATTCATCCGTGGAGAGCGCTTCATCAATGACCAGAAGGCGAAGCCGAATGCGTTCTGCGTCCTGCGCCTGGACACCGCTGATATCACCTTTCTCAAACAACTTTTGTAATCCCTTATGCTTCCAGCTTTTAATCACATCACGCCTCCGCGTTTCCTGTTGAGAACAGCATATCATATGTTTCTCAACAGGAAACAGGTCTGGCTTTTTATTTTTCGCAGCGCGTCACAGACTCAAGCCCTGAGCGGATCTACCGGTAGCGAAGTAAGCGCTTCACGCTTGAATTACACGCATGCGAATGCGATATTCAGCCCCTGATACGGTCACAGCTTAATAACATCCGGAGAACCTATGTCGAATGAAGAACGCGTAAACGAGCTGGAAGCAACGGTAAACCAGCTGCAGATTGAAGTCGCTGCCTTGCGCGAGTTAATGATTAAGCAGGTGGCGGTAAATAACATCACCTTCAAAGGGAAATATGATGAGGTGATTATTCAACTGGCGAAAGAATATGAAGAGCGCGGCTTAGAGGACGAAAGGAATAGCCAGATGCACGAGGCGCTGCGTCAATATATCAAATACCAGCTGCCCGCCGTGGAATAAGCCAATTACGCTTGCGATTCATCTATATTAATCCCTTTCACATCATCGCGCCCTTCACGCTTTGCCCGGTACAAGGCGTGATCGGCGTACTCTAGCAGTTTTACCGCACTGAGGGTGGCAGACGTCGCAGTGGTGGCGCAGCCGGCACTGATCGTCACCTGGCCTTTGGGCGAAGAAATATGCGCAAGCTGCCTGATCCGCACCGCCTCAACCACCCGATGCGCAATCGTCATGCCCTCATCGAATGGGGTATCAGGCAGGATCAGCGCAAACTCCTCGCCGCCATAGCGCGCGGCGATATCGGAGCGCCGCGCCACCACGGAAGCGAGCACCTCAGCGATCGCTTTCAGGCACTTATCCCCGGCAATATGGCCGTAAGTGTCGTTGTAATGCTTAAAGAAATCGATATCCATCATGATCAGCGTGAGCGGTTTACCGCTGGCGGCGGCGTGGGCCAGCGCTTGATGCAGGAAACGATCAAACTCCCTTCGATTCGCCAGACCGGTTAAACCATCAACGTGCGCGAGTTGATTCAGGGCGAGGTTGGCGCTGTGCAGTTCGTCGCGCAGCTGAGTCAATTCCTGCTGATAGCGCAACACGCTACGCGCCTGACGCAGCTGGAAGACGCCGAGCAGCAAGATGGTCAGCAGCAGGATAATGCTGAGCAGAATATCCTGCGCCCGACGGTTAACCCACACATGGAACAGATCGTCACTGTTGTAACCGGCGGCGACGATAATCGGATAGCGATCGGAACGCGCAAAACCAAAGATCCGCGCCTGGCCATCCAGCACCGATTTCCACTGCCCGCTGCCGCGATCCATTTTCGCCAGCATCTCCTGAAACAACGGGCTGGCTGAAAGATTTTTGCCGATGTAACTGTCAGGCATCGGACGCGCGTACAGCACCGTGCTGTCAGCCAGCATCAACACCAGCACATCGCGCGCACCGAGCTCGTAATAGCTGTAGAAGCGACGGAAAAAATCGACCTTGATGGTGGCCAGCAGCACGCCCTTAAAGCCACCGCTGGCATCACTGACGCGCAGGGAAACGGGGATCACCAAATCACCGGTGCTGCGGCTGTTGATCACCGGGCCGATATGCACGCTGTTGCGCCGGTTATGGCGCTGAAAAGTGAAGTATTCACGATCGGAATTATTGATGTTGTTGGGTGCGCGTTGGGCGGAGGTGGCGATCCACTTGCCATCTTGATCGTAGTAGAACAAGCCGTGTAACTGCGGTAAGCGGCGCTGTAATTCGCGCATGGTATTACTCAGGTCAGCGCCCTGAATGCGCGTTGCCAGCTGTAGCTGCAGATCACGCTGTACCTGGCGTAGCGACAGCTCGGTCTGCAGGAAGGTGTCTTCCGCCTGACGCGATTGTGATAACGCCAGATTCATCGCGGATTCCTGGGTCTGACGCACGGTCGCCAGCCAGTCTTCACGCAAGGTCCAGATACTCATACTGGCTACGGTGATCAATAGCAGCAGTCCAGAGAGCACAATGCTTTTCAGTAAACCGCCGTCAGAAGAAACCGGCTTATCCATTTTTCTTTTAAACTGCATGTTGTCCTCTGTCTTCCCCACCAACAGAGTTAAGCAGGTAAACCACGCATCAGTGGACGAATGCGGTTATTTTTCGGGCCATCGATAACTCCTATGACCAGTTGCGAAATATTACTGTAGTCTGGTTCCACCACATTGAGTGGCAGCAACACACAGTACGCGTTTACACGATCACTTCGGTATGCATCTCGACCAGCCCGCTACGAGCGGGCTTTTTTTTGCCTAAGATGCAGGGAAAACGGGGCGGAGCAATCAACTCCGCCCCGCGCATTAGGCTGCGACGGTCAGCGCTTTTTTGCTGCGCGACCAGACGCGATGGGATGCCATGACAGAAAGGAAGTCCGCCATAAAGGTGCTCTCGGCTTTCACATCTTCCACCAGCCCTTCCTCGACCTCATTGTCCTGCACGTTAAACTGCGCCTTAAACCGGCGTGCATCACCGCTCAGACCGATGGCTTTGAGATGCTTGTAGGCTTCCAGCAGGAAGTAGCGCGCATCACCGCTCAGCAGCAACGCATCGATATTGCCATCCGGCACAATCACCGCATCAAAGGTCAGCGAAGGAAGACCGGTAAAGGTGGCATCAACCGGCAGCACCGATCCATCATCCGCCAGCACTTGTCCCATGTGCGCTGCCAGAATTTTGGCATGCACGCCCTGCGCTTTCAGCGCCTGCAGAATCGCCAGCACGTCGGCGGCTTTCACACCGTCACTCAGCAGTAACGCCACCTGACGGCCTTTGATATCGCCGCTCGGTTGTGCATACAGACTCAGGCTGTCATCTTTTTTCAGGCCGTTGACATCTTTCGGCGGAACGGTGTTGAGCTGCTCATCACTCAGCTTCAGCCCCAGATTGGTGGCCACAGCCTGCGCCAGCGTGACGTCAATCTGCAGCAGATGATCGACCACGCGTTCGCGGATGTAAGGACGCGCTACCTTGCTAAGCTCAAACGAATAAGCGCCGATGATATGCTGCTGCTCTTCCGCGGTCTGGCTCAGCCAAAACAGCCGTGGCTGCGAGTAATATTCGCCAAACGATGGGCTACGCTCGCGCACCTTGCTGCCTTCCACCCGCTCCTGATAGCTCTCGAATCCGCCCTCTTTTGCCGCTGGCGGCACTTCACGTGGCCAGTTGTTGTTGATGGAGTTCGGTTCGTAGTTGGCCGGATTGGTATCGATTTCCGTGCGATGCATGCCCTGACGCTGGAAATTGTGGTACGGGCAAACCGGACGGTTGATCGGGATCTCATGGAAGTTCGGCCCACCCAAACGGCTGATTTGCGTATCGGTGTAGGAGAACAAACGGCCCTGCAACAGCGGATCGTTGGTGAAATCCAGCCCCGGCACAATGTGGCCCGGATGGAACGCCACCTGTTCGGTCTCGGCAAAGAAGTTGTCCGGATTACGGTTGAGCACCATTTTGCCGACCAGTTCGACCGGCACCAGCTCTTCAGGGATCAGTTTGGTGGCATCGAGAATGTCGAAATCGAATTTGAACTCGTCCTCTTCCGGAATCAGCTGCAGGCCGAGCTCATATTCCGGGAAATCGCCGGCTTCAATCGCTTCCCACAGATCGCGACGGTGGAAATCGGGATCGCGGCCGGTCAGCTTCTGTGCTTCATCCCACAGCAGCGAGGCTTTGCCCGCCACCGGTTTCCAGTGGAAACGCACAAAGGTGGCTTTACCCTCGGCGTTAATCAGGCGGAAAGTATGGATGCCAAAGCCTTCCATGGTGCGATAGCTGCGCGGAATGCCGCGATCCGACATCGCCCAGATGACGTTATGCAGCGTTTCAGGTTGCAGCGACACATAATCCCAGAAGGTGTCGTGCGCGCTCTGCCCCTGCGGGATTTCGTTGTGCGGCTCGGGTTTCACCGCATGCACGAAGTCCGGGAATTTATGCGCATCCTGAATGAAAAACACTGGCGTGTTGTTGCCGACTAAATCAAAAACGCCCTCATCGGTATAGAACTTGGTGGCGAATCCACGGATATCGCGCACGGTGTCAGCCGATCCTGCGCCACCCTGCACGGTGGAGAAACGCACGAAGACGGGTGTGATTTTTTCGGCATCGCTGAGGAAACCTGCTTTGGTGAGTTTTTCCAGCGAGCGGTAGGGCTGGAAATAGCCGTGCGCCGCCGAACCGCGCGCATGCACGATACGCTCAGGAATGCGTTCGTGGTCAAAATGCGTGATTTTTTCACGCATGATGAAGTCTTCAAGCAACGTGGGCCCGCGCGAACCGGCACGTAGCGAGTTCTGATCGTTGGCGATGCGCGTGCCCTGATTGGTGGTCAGGTCGGCGTTTTCACCATTTTTACGGTACTCATCGAGCTGCTCAAGTTTGCTGTTTTGCGTGGCGGGCGCTTTCAGGCTGCCGGGCGCGGTAGGCTGCTTGCCCGGCGGCGTCGGTTCAGCGGCAGGTTTATGTCCACCGCCTTGCGGTGCTAAATCACCTAATCCTGGCTCAGAGGTTTCTGGCCCTTTGTGCGGCGCGGTGTGGGTTAAATTCTGTTCTTTTTTATCTTTCGACATGTGACATGCTCCTCCAGTTAAGACCCTATTAACTGTAGAGCATAAAAACGTTTATATTTCGCCTAGTTTAGAAATGATGTTTAAAGAGATTAATGAAGAGAATGTAAAGCGAGGATATTTTAACCAAAGGGTAGCTTTAACGTTTTATTAATAAGATTAATCCTGATAAATACCGTTGCGCTTTATTTTAATTATTTTCGCACCCTCCTCAGGGTCGCCATTAATGGCGACCAAAAATATCATGCGGCGAAACAGGCGCTATGAATGCGTTAAGGTTTCAAAATCACCTTGGTCCAGCCCGCATCACGATCGTCGAAATGGCGGTACGCTTCGGGGCCTTCGGCCAACGACAGTCGATGAGAAATAATACTCGCCGGATGCGCTTTGTCGGTGGCAATCAATCGCGCCAGCTGGCGGTTATAGGCTTTGACGTTGGCCTGGCCGGTACGGATCGACTGCCCTTTAAACCAGAAGCTGCCGAAATCGAACGGCATTTTACCCACTTTGGCTAACTCGCTGGCCGCGCCGGGATCCTGCGGGATAAACACGCCCACCACGCCAATGCCGCCGGTGGCTTTGGTGGAGGCGACCAG
This sequence comes from Pantoea sp. y20, assembly GCF_054903455.1. Taxonomy (NCBI): domain Bacteria; kingdom Pseudomonadati; phylum Pseudomonadota; class Gammaproteobacteria; order Enterobacterales; family Erwiniaceae; genus Pantoea; species Pantoea sp. y20. Next base: position 1,783,355 of record NZ_CM142816.1, on the reverse strand, counting down.
GCTGTTCATGGTGGCGCTGTTATCTTCGCGTCCATGCTGATTACAACATTGATAACCCACGCATTCACAACCGCAATCCGTGCCGCGTCCATCCGTCAGATCAAGGATTTGCTGCACCGCTGCGTCGCCCACGGCATTGATGCCCGTTTGCGCCCATCTGCTCCGCCAGCGCCAGGCGATCGGGGTGCGTATCCACCACAAACACCTGCGACGCGCCTTTGATGATCGCCGAATGCGCGGCCATCAAGCCTACCGGGCCCGCACCGTAGATGGCGACGCTATCGCCCGGTCGCAGGCCTGCCAGTTCGGTCGCATGCCAGCCGGTGGGGAAAATGTCTGACAGCATCACATAATCTTCCTCTTTCTCCACCGCATCCGGTGGCAGCAGCAAACAGTTAAAATCGGCAAACGGCACGCGCAGCAGCTCGGCCTGACCGCCTTCCCACTCACCCATTTCAGCAAAACCGTAGGCCGCACCTGCGGTGCCGGGATTGGCTGTCAGACAGAAACCGGTTAACCCTCTCTCACAATTTTCACAGAAACCACAGCCGACGTTGAACGGCATACAAACGTAATCGCCAACCTTAAGTCGCTCGACGCCACTTCCCACTTCCACCACTTCGCCAAGGTTTTCATGACCAAAGATGCGTCCCTGTTCAAAGCTGGTGCGCCCCTCGTACATATGTAAATCGGAACCGCAAATATTGGTGGTGGTAATACGAATAAGCGCATCGGTAGGACGCACAATTTTTGCATCAGGAACATTTTTAACCGAGACATCAAAAGGCCCGTTATAGACGATAGCTTTCATAATTTATTTTCCTGAGTGGCGAGCACTCTTAATTCGAATGAGCAGGTAAGCACGGCGCTAATTTAACGTCGCGCTTAGCCAAAGAAATAAAAACCGCGTCTACATACCCTGGCATAAATAAGTCAGTTGTGCTTTTTTCAATTACCGCTGCGTTTGTCGTGCAGTCGCGCATATTTGTGCCAGACTTAACACCGTGTCAGCAGGAAAATCTATGGAGAGCGTATGAAACAGGTTGTTTTAGCTTCAGTAATCATGATGTTCAGCGTTGGCGTGAGCGCAGCGGAAGGCGGATACCAATCTGGTGAAACAGCACCGCCGCAGAAGAATCAGGATGCCGGTTATAAAGGATCGGAAGACACCGCACAAACCCCGATTTCACGTATTCGTGATTTCCGTCAGGGCGGCTATGTCACGCTCGAAGGCCATATTATTGAAAAGCTGAAAGGTGATAGCTACAAATTCCGCGATGATACCGGCACGATTATCATTAATGCTGAGAAGCCGGCCTTCAAAGAGAAAACCTATTCAGCCAGTGATAAAGTCCGCGTGAGTGGAAAAGTGTATGGGCGTGGCGAACAAACCACCTTGAGGGTATCGCGGATTGATGAACCTTAAGGTTACGCATTTATTACCTTAAGAATAGCGGGTGAGTGCATGGCTTTTCATCCTCACCCTTTTTAGGCCTAACAGCGCAGCAGATAATCACATTCACATATACGTTTTTCGCCATTCCTACAGCACTATTTTGCGGGTATATTAGCGCGCATGTAGTGAATAGAACTCGTAAGAGTCTGAATGAGTTTTTATGGATAGAACGATTTATATTGTTGACGATGACCCCGCTGTCATCAACGCGCTGCAAAATCTGCTGAGCTCAGAAGGCTACCTGATTTCGACCTTTACCTCCCCCGCTGAATTTTTACATCAGCCGCATTACCGCACCCCGAGCTGTTTAATTGTCGATATGAATATGCCGGGCCTCGACGGCTTTGATGTCTCGCACGACCTCACCGCACGCGGATACACCATTCCCACCATTTTCCTCACCGGCTTTGGCACCATTCCTCTGACGGTCCGCGCGATGAAGGCCGGCGCCTTTGAGTTTCTCACCAAGCCGGTGATGCCGGATGACCTGATACAAGTGGTATCCGCTGCCATGGCGCTGGCCGAAAAAAGCGCAGCACTCGCACAGGAAAGAGTTGTACTCACCGGGCGTTATCACTCTTTAACGCCACGGGAAATGGAATTGATGCTGCTTGTCATTCGCGGTTTATTAAATAAGCAGATTGCCGCCGAAATGGGCATCAGTGAAATTACGGCAAAAGTGCATAAACGCCGCGTAATGGAAAAAATGGCGGTGCGTTCAGTATCAGAATTAGTCAGAGCCGCTGAGAAACTTCATTTACTGCAAGATGAATAACGCGCGCGTTAAAGTGATAACGGTCCGATTTTCCTCCCGCGAAATAGCGCGGGAGGATCAGATAAACTATTTCCCCAGATTTAATGGCAGGGTAAAGCTAAATACGCTGCCACCCTGTGGGCGGTTTTCCGCACTCAGCACACCACCATGACGTTTGATGATTTCATTACTGATGGTCAGGCCCATTCCCATTCCTTCCGCTTTGGTGGTGTAGAAAGAGTCAAATATCTTGCCGATAACCTCTGCCGATAATCCGCTGCCGTTGTCGGCAACCTCTATACGAATATGATTCGCGTCAGGATTGGAGGATGAGAGCCGCAGAATACGCGCTCCGGCATTATCTGCCATCGCCTCAATGGCATTAATCACCAGATTCAGCAGCACCTGCTGAATCTGTACGCGCTCGCAAAACACCTCATCCCATGGCGCTTTAATATCCAGTTCAAGTGCCACCGAGCGGCGCTCAAGTTCCAGACGCGACAAGGTTAAAATATCGCGCGCCAGCAGATGCAGCCTGGCCGATGCATACTCCGCGACATTATTGCGCGTCAGTGACTGCAGGCCGCGAATAATTTCGCCAGCGCGCCGCCCTTCGTTAATGATCTCCTCAATGCTTTCACTGGCTTTCTCCAGCTGAGCCGGATCGCGTTTCAACCAGCGCAGGCTGGCGCCAGCATTGGCCACAATCGACATCAGCGGCTGATTGATTTCATGGGCGATCGATGAGGTCAGCTGTCCTACCGTGGTGGCGCGCGCCACGCGAGCCAGCTCGGCCTGGGCAATTCTGGCGGCATCTTCGGACTGACGCTGCGCGGTGATATCCGTCAGCGTGCCGAAATATTCGGCGACATCCGGCCAGTTCTCCACCGGCTCACCTATGCCTTTGATATAACGGCATTCGCCGTCATCACGGATGATACGAAATTCAGCCTGCATGCTCACGCCATGCGCCACGCTGGATTCAATCAGCGCTTTCAGGCACTGAAGATCGTCTGGATGCACCCGCCGCTGAAACTCGGCCATCGAGGTGCTCACCTGCCCGGCGGGCAGCCCCATGATGCGTTTATATTCGTCCGATATCAGCTGGATATCCGGCTCAAGATGCCAGTGCCAGGTACCGGTATTACTGATTTTTTCACCCAGCATCAGGGATGTCTGGCTGGCGCGCAGCTGTTTTTCAATTTTCCGCCGCTGGATGTTCTCCTCCACCAGCTCGGCATACAGCCGCGCCGTTTCCAGAGAAACCGCAGCCTGCGCGCCTAACATCGAGACAATGCGCGAGTGCTCCGCGGTGAAAACATCAGGCATCAGCCGGTTTTCCAGATAGAGCACGCCCACCATTTGCGCCTGGCGGAACATCGGCACACACATCACTGCCGCGCCAGAGGCAACCAGATAGTTATCCTGACTAAACGGGCTAAACACTTCCGGCCGACCGGTACGGATTTCCTGTCCGGTGCGGATCACCGCCGAGAGAATCGACAGCGGCAAATCAGTCGCTACCGGCAGTTCATTAACGATTTTGACTCTGACGCCCTCCACCGTGGAGGAGGCGCGCGCCTGAATTTCCGGCACATTGCCGTCGATGAGGCGGATCAAAATACAGTGCTGCGCGCCGGCGCGCTCCACCAACATCATCATCAAAATATGGATCAGCCGATCAAGATTGATCTCTTCGGTCAATGCGCGCATCGCCGTGACCAGGCTTTGCAGGTCGCTGATCACCGCGCTCTGCTCAAAGGTCACGGTGTTTAACGCGCTCTGCGGCGGGTGCGCCGCCAGATGCGGATAGTGCATTTCAAGCTGGCGCACCTTGGCGCCCGCGCCCCAGCGATCCCAGGCGGCAAGCGCGCCTTTGATGTAGCCCTCGGCGGCGAACGCCATGCCGCGCGCACTGGCGCAGCGCGCGGCCAGTTCGCATGCCAGACCGTTGATCGGATGAAACTGCCCTTTGCGCGACAGCTCAATGGCTTTTTCAAACTGCTCCAGCGCCGCGCCGCGGTTATCCTCCAGCCTGAGCAGTTCGGCGCGCAGCAGCGCCTCTTTGTCGGCGAAGGTGCCGGGGTTCTCCGATGCCCAGGTGATGATTCTTTCAAGATGGCGCTGCAGTTGCTGCCGCTGCGTGGCATCAAGCTCATTCGGTTGCAGCGGTATGCTGAGTGAAAGCGCGCTGTAGAGATGGAAATCCAGCATATGCACATGGCCGGGAATCACGTCTGTGAGCGGTGCGGCGTCGCTGAACTGGCGCTGGGCGGCGGCATACTCACCGGCAAAGAAGTGCGCCATGCCTTTATACAGCCGCGTCCAGAACTGCATCAAAAACAGCGGTTCAATGGCGTATTCGGGTTGCACCACGTTTAGCGCGGGCGCATGGAAATCATCGCCGGACAAGGTCTCACCGGCTGGCTTACGCAGGAACATCACGTAATCCAGCTGCATGCCGAGAATCACTTCCACATCGCGATACTGCGCTTTGCGCACATAGACCATGCCGCGCATGATCGAAGTATGCACGCCATCAAGATGGTCACCGCGCGCCAGGCAATTCATGGTGAGATGACGCAGCGCCAGACACGCCGACGTGCGATCGCCGATATCAACCGCTACATCAAAGGTCGCTTTAGCGCACTCGATGGCGTAACTGAGCGGCATGGTCCAGACGCTCACCTGATCCAGCGGCATCAGCGTGCGCGCTTTGTAGCTAACGAAGTCGTGCTTATACACCAGCTCGCGGGCCAGCAGCGCGCTGGCAAATCCACGGCTGTATTCATTGAACTGATCGCCACACACCACGCCGTACCAGGCCAGCGCCAGCGTGGAGGCACCGCTAATGCCCTTCTCCATCGTCAGATGCAGAAGTTTGCACAGGATAATGAACTGCAGCCGTGGGCTGATAAAAGCGGCGAAGGTGCTGGCGCTGGCCATCAGGTTCATCACCGCTTCGGTTTTATGGCAGGTCACTCGCGCCAGGGAACGGAAGCGCGTATAGGGATTTTTGCCAACCTCTTTTTTCAACCGTTGCCTGGCGACATCGCACTCGGCTTTATCCGGATAGCGCTGCAGATGAATGTCAAACACCGCCAGCCAGGCCAGCGCGGTTTCCAGCGCCAGCTGGCTGTCGGACTGACGCATATGAATTTCAGCAATTAGCGTCGCCGCTTCGGCTTTATCGGTGACCACACCGGGCGTGGCGAGAATCTCAGAGCTCAACGCCAGCGCGCCCGATAAGTTGCCGTTTAAAAACTCACACTCTGCTTGCTCAAACAAAAACGGGCCGCTCTCCTCCGCGCCTGACGCTGCGTTGAGCGCTCGGGCAGCGTGTAAGAAACGCAGCGCGGAAGCGTAATCGCCCATAATTTTCGCGCGTCGGGTGGCGTTTAGTAACAGCAGACTAAACGCAGCGGCTTCGGGCGCTAAAAGTGCGCGATTTTGCAGCGTGATAGTGTGATGCGCGGCACTGAACAGCAGCGCATGCGCGTTATCCTGGCGCGCGGCCTGCATGTAATAGCGCGCAGCGGCAAAGTGAAAATCATCTTTTGCCGCCGACGAAAGCAACTTCAGCGCGGCCTCATGCATGCTGTCATGCATAAAGGTGTAGCTGTGATCGGTCAGCGAGATCAGCCGGGCCTCAGCCGCAGGGCGCAGCGTGGCGTGAAGGGCGCTAAGCGTCGTATCGAGGATGCCGGCCAACACCGGCAGATCGCCGCTACTGCCGATACAGGCCAATCGGCCCAGCAGCTGGCGCAGCGGCAGCGCGAGCAACTGCAGCTGTTGCAGCACGCTGGCGGCAACGTTCGCGGTGTAATGGCAGTTTCTCAACGCGTGCGGATTGTAGGTCCATTTATGGGATGCAGCGTGTGTGATGTGGTGATCGCGCACCGCCTGGCGGTAAAACTCACGCGTGGCGAGCGGATTCCCGGCGGTTTTTTCATGGATGATCTGCGCCAGCTCGGTGGTCTCCGCGCTGCGCGTGTGAAAAATGCCGGCCAGCCAGCTGGCGATATTTTTCACCGACAGCGGCTCGGGCGTGATATCCACAATGCGCGTGGCCGCCGCACGAATGCGCTCCAGGCTGGCAACCACCGTCGGACAGGACAACGAGGCGCGATCGCGATGAGAAATCACCAGCAATAAGGGAATATCTTCACTGGAGCGCAGCAAATTCTGTAGCAGCTGCAAGGTCGCCTGATCGGCCCAGTGCACGTCATCAATCAGCAGGATCAGCGGCCGCCCCGGCACCGTAAAGGCTTTCACCAGGCTGCAGGCCACCAGATTCAGGCGATTGCGTGCATCTAACGAGCGTGCATCCGCCTGCACGCTGGCTTTGTGGTTGAGCAAGATGCCCAGTTCGGGCACCAGATTAACGGCCAGCCCAACATAATTCCCCAGTTGGCGCGTGATGTGTGTTTTCCAGCGCGCCAGCTCTTCGGCGGGCAACCCGAGCAGATGCAGCGTCAGCGATCGAAACGCCGAGGTAAATACCGCGTAGGGCAAAATGGGCGAGTGCTGGTCGGCTTTGGTCACCGTCAGCAGCGCGTTTTTTTCCCGCAGGATTTTAAGCGCCGAGGCCATCAGCGCCGATTTTCCGGCACCGGACGCGCCGCTAATCGCCACCATGCAGTGTTTCCCGCTGCTGCACACCTCATCAAACGCCGCCAGCATCTCGCTGGCCTGAGCATGGTCGCTGTACAGCACATCGGATAACAGCGTTGTGGTTGGCACATCCTGTAAGCCCAGCGCGAAAGATTCAACTACGCCGTCAGGCATCAGGTTGGATTCACAGCGGCGCAGATCGGCCAGCACGCCTTCGACGGTTTGATAACGCTGCTCCGGCGATTTGGTTAGCAGGCGTAAAATGAGGGATGAGAGTACCAGCGGCACATCTTTGCGCAGCCGGTGCGGCGGCAGCGCTTCGGAGGCAATGTGATGGTGCACCCATTCCGCCGCGCCCCCTTCCGCGCTGCCATAGGGAAGCTTGCCGGTGAGTAATTCGTAAAGCACGATGCCCAGACTGTAGAGATCGCTGACCCGGCTGACCGCGTGCGCGGTGCGCGAGGTATGCTCGGGCGACATGTAGGCCAGCGTGCCGCCGGTCACTGAGGCGCGCAGCGGCTGCTGTGAGTCCGCTTCGATAAACGCCAGGCCAAAGCCGCCCAGCACCACGTCGCCTTGATCGGTAAAGAAGAAATTGGCCGGTTTAATGTCGCCGTGCACCAAACCTTGCTCATGCAGCTTGCTGAGCGCATTACACAGCAGCACGGCGCAGCTGATGAACTTCTGAATTTTACCCGCTGGCAGGCGCAGATAATCCGCCAGGGTTTGGTAGCGAAACGCGGGATAAATCAGGGCGTAGCGCCCCTGATATAAGGTGTGGCGCAGCGGTTTTCGCGCCCAGCTTTCTGCTAATAAGGCGCGCAGCGCATACTCATTTTTCAGCAGTTGCGTTACCGGAAACTCCGCCTCTTCGGCCGCCGCCGTGGCCAGCACGAAGCGTTCATCGGAGATCGGGTGACGGCATTCGATCCACTCAACCTGCCCTTCCTGCGCCAGCGGGGTGAAAACGATGTCATCCGCCAGCACCAGCGCCGCGTCATCCGCGATATTTAATGACAGGAAAAGCGTGCTCATTGGCGCGCTGCCTGGGAGGAAAACGCCAGACGGATATGTTCAAACAGCAGGTCGATATCAATGGGCTTTCGCATAAAGGTGATCGCGCCTAGATGGATGGCATACCAGAGCATATTCTCATCGCCATTGCCGGAGATGATAATTCCGGGTGGGTTCGCGCGACGCTGTACCAGCGCACGGAACAACTCAAAGCCCGACATGCCTTTGAGCTCAACATCAATAATAAACAGCGCAGCGTCATTTAGCGCCGTCTCGTCCGCTAATAGCGCTTCAGCCGACTCAAATGCCTGCGTTGCGTATCCTTCCGACTGAAGCAGATTGCTCAAACCACTGCGAACCGATCGTTCATCATCAACAACGACAATGCGCTGCGACAGCTGCATGCTGTGTTCCTTAATTATTATTCACTGCCTGCGGCGCGTCCTCAGGAGGTTTTGTCACTCGATGGCGGCGTGCCGCTGATTTTAGGCACACACTCTTGACGAAACCAGGCCAGCGTGACCGGTTGACGGTTTATCAGGCGCTTACACAGCGGGATAATCTGTTCGCCGACCAGCATACCAAACAGACCAAGCAGCGCAATCACGGGCGGCGCTGGGGAATTGACGTCGATAACGGCATAAATGATGCCGACTAAAATACCGACCGAGAGCGATATCGCATAGGTTTTCAGCATGTTCAACCCGCCTGTTTTGCGGTGAGCGTGGCGGGAGGTAGCGGCCTGTCAGCGGCCATCGCGCGTGAGGTTTTATCGACGGGCGCTACGGGATGCGTCAATTTTCCACCCAGCGAACTGCCCACAATCATGCCCAGCAAGCCCACCAGCGCCACGGCGGGCGGCGCCGGCGATCGCACGTTGAGCAAGGCGTAAATCAGGCCGATAAACACACCCGCCGCCAGAGAAATCAGTAAAGGACTCACCGGTCCTCCTTGAAAAAGAAAGGCGAGCCCGTAAGCGCTCGCCTGGGTGACGATTTAGCGAACGGGCGCAGCAACCGGTGCCAGCGTGCGATGCTCGCTCTTCTGACGCGATGGCGCTTTGTGCACCATGGTGTAAGCGTAATCAACGCCGATGCCGTAAGCACCGGAGTGCTCTTTCGCGATATCCATCACCGCGTTGTAGGTCTCTTTGTGCGCCCAGTCGCGCTGCCACTCCAGCATCACCTGCTGCCAGGTCACCGGGATCACGCCCGCCTGAATCATGCGCTGCATGGCATAGTCGTGCGCTTCTTTGGTGGTGCCGCCGGAGGCGTCAGCCACCATGTAGATCTCATAGCCGCCTTCCAGCATGGCGCACAGCGCGAAGGTGTTGTTACACACTTCGGTCCACAGACCGGAAACCACAATTTTCTTCTTACCGTTGGCCGCCAGCGCATCACGCACTTTCTGGTCATCCCACGAGTTCATCGAGGTACGCTCAAGAATGTCCTGGCCGGGGAACACATCCAGCAGCTCCGGGAAGGTGTTACCTGAGAAGCTCTCGGTCTCCACCGTGGTCAGTACGGTAGGAATGTTGAACACCTTCGCCGCTTTTGCCAACGCGACCACGTTATTTTTCAGCACCTGACGGTCGATGGACTGCACGCCAAACGCCATTTGCGGCTGCTGGTCAATGAAGATGATCTGGCAGTTATGCGGTGTCAGTACTTCTAATTTACTGGTTGTCATTTTTGTATGCCCATTGAGGTGAATGTCTGGGCGCAGTGTAAGAACCTTTGGGCACACGAACCATTATCTATAGGTATAACTATACGAAGGTATACCTATCCTTTTGTATAACTAGACGCTTTCCGCACCGCCTGAACATAATCCCACCCCGTATTTCACCTGCGAAATTGGCAGGACCTCTTATTCAGGAGATTTTATGGTTACGTTAGGCAAAGCAGACATCATTTTGACCAATGGGCGATTTCATACCGTCGATCGCGGCAACCCGATTGCCGAGGCCGTGGCGATACGCGATGGCAAATTTCTCGAAGTGGGTAGCCTGGCCGACGTGATGCAGCATCACTGCGAAGGCACCAAAGTGATTGACCTCAAAGGCCATACCGCCATTCCCGGCCTGAATGATTCCCACCTGCACCTGATCCGCGGCGGCCTGAATTACAACCTCGAACTGCGCTGGGAAGGCGTGCCCTCGATCGCCGATGCGCTGCGGATGCTGAGAGAACAGGCGCTGCGCACGCCGTCACCCCAGTGGGTGCGCGTGGTAGGCGGCTGGACCGAGTTTCAGTTTGCCGAGCGTCGCATGCCGACGCTGGATGAGATCAACGAAGCCGCGCCCGATACGCCGGTGTTTATCCTGCATCTGTACGATCGCGCCTTGCTCAACCGCGCCGCGTTGAAGGTCGTCGGCTACACCAAAGACACGCCCAATCCGCCGGGCGGCGAGATCCAGCGTGACAGCAATGGCAACCCGACCGGCATGCTGATTGCGCGCCCGAACGCCATGATCCTTTACGCCACGCTGGCGAAAGGGCCAAAACTGCCGCTGGAGCAGCAGGTCAATTCCACCCGCCAGTTTATGCGCGAGTTGAACCGCCTCGGCCTGACCAGCGCCATTGATGCGGGCGGCGGTTTCCAGAACTATCCAGAAGATTACGAAGTCATTGCCGAGCTGCATGAGAAAAAGCAGATGACGCTGCGTATCGCCTACAACCTGTTTACCCAACGTCCGGGCCACGAGCTGGAAGACTTCGAGAAGTGGACCGACATGCTGACGCCGGGCCAGGGCAGCGACTATTTCCGTCACAACGGTGCCGGTGAAATGCTGGTGTTTTCCGCCGCCGATTTTGAAGATTTCCTCGAACCGCGTCCGGATTTGGCGCCCGGCATGGAAGATGAGCTGGAGCGTGTGGTGCGTCATCTCGTGGAACATCGCTGGCCGTTCCGCCTGCACGCCACTTACGATGAATCGATCAGCCGCATGCTGGATGTGTTTGAAAAAGTGAACCGCGACATTCCGTTCAACGGCCTGCACTGGTTCTTCGATCACGCCGAAACCGTGACGCAGCGTAACCTTGACCGCATCAAAGAGCTGGGCGGCGGCATTGCCGTACAGCATCGCATGGCGTTCCAGGGCGAGTACTTTGCCGAGCGTTACGGCATTGAGGCCACTCGCCATACACCGCCGGTGGCGCGCATGCTGGAGACCGGCGTGCCGGTGGGTTTAGGAACCGATGCGACGCGCGTGGCCAGTTATAACCCGTGGACCGCGCTTTACTGGCTGGTATCGGGACGCACTGTGGGCGGCATGCAGATGTACGACGTCAACGCGCGCCTCGATCGTGATACGGCGCTGATGTTATGGACGCAGGGCAGCGCCTGGTTCTCCAGCGAGCAAGGTAAAAAAGGCCAGATTAAAATCGGTCAGCTGGCCGATATGGTGGTGCTGAGCAAAGACTACTTCAGCGTGCCTGAAGAGGAGATCAAAGGCATTGAGTCGGTGCTGACCGTGGTGGACGGAAATATCGTTTATGCCGCCGGCGCTTTCAGCTCGGAAGCGCCGCCCCTCATTCCGGTGCTGCCGGAATGGTCGCCGGTGGTCAAGGTTCCCGGCCACTATCGCAGTGCGCCACCGACCGCCACCACACGCGTGGGCATGATGCAGCAAGCGCATCACTGCAGCGGCCCGTGCGGCGTGCATACGCATTCTCACGAGATTGCGCGCGGCGCCAACCTGCCGGTTTCGGAAGAGAACGCCTTCTGGGGCGCGCTCGGCTGCAGCTGCTTCGCCTTCTAAACCATGAAACATTCACTCTCACAGCCGCCTCGCATTGATGCGGGGCTGTTCTTCCTGCGCCTTACCGGCTGCCTGCTGTTGTTGCACGTGCACGGCTTGCCGAAGGTGTTCCATTTCAGTGAAGAACTGACGCGTATCGAGGATCCCTTTGGCCTGGGTGCCTACTTCAGCCTGCTGGCGGCGATCGTTGCTGAAGTGGTCTGCCCGCTGTTTATCCTGCTCGGCGTGTTTACCCGCCTCGCCTGCCTGCCGATTATCGGCGTGCTGCTGGTGGCGATGCTGTTCGTCCATCCCAACTGGAGCATAGCGGAAGGACAGTTTGGCTGGCTGCTGCTGACCATTTTCACCACGCTGGCGCTGACCGGCCCCGGTCGCTGGCGCGTGTTTGGCGGCGTTTCGGAGGTTGTTCATGGCGCAGGTTAATGACATTCATGACATCCCCGAGGCGGATCTGCCGCCCGTTTCGCAGACGGTTTCACCATGGCAGCCGCTGCGCCAGCGCGTGTTCCGCATGCTGTGGATCGCTACCGTGGTATCCAATGTCGGTTCATGGATGAACGACGTAGGCGTTAACTGGACCATGCTGACACTGAGCGCCGATCCGCTCTCGGTGGCGCTGGTGCAGGCCGCCAGCAGCTTACCGATGTTTCTGTTTGCACTGCCGTCTGGCGTGATGGCGGATATCGTTGACCGGCGTAAATACCTGCTGTTCTCGCAAATCTGGGTGTTTATTGCCGCCGCGAGCCTGACATTCCTTTCCTGGGCAGACCTGGTCACACCGATGGTGCTGCTGATTGCGGCGTTCCTGCTGAGTACCGGCGCGGCCATGAGTTCTCCGCCCTTCCAGGCCATCGTGCCGGATTTGGTCAGTAAGGAGGAGCTCGGCCCGGCGATTGCGCTTAACTCGCTCGGCATTAACATCAGTCGCGCTATCGGCCCGGCGCTCGGCGGCCTGATTCTGTCGTTTGCCGGTCCGTGGATGGTGTCTCTGCTGAATGCGCTTTCGGTACTCGGCGTGTTTCTGGTGCTGTATGTGTGGCAAGCACAGCCCAGCGTGCAGCGTTTGCCGCCGGAGCACTTCTTCCCGGCGGTGCGTGCCGGCGTGCGCTATGTGCATGCTGCGCCGGTACTGCGCAATGTGCTAGTGCGCACCATCGCTTTCTTTGTGTTTGGCAGTGCCGGTTGGGCGCTGTTACCGCTGGTGGCTCGACGCGAACTGGGCCTCGGGCCCGGCGGCTACGGCATTATGCTGGGTTGCATCGGCATCGGCGCGATTTGCGGCGCGCTGCTGTTGCCGCGTATGCGCAAACGCTTTAATCCCGATCAGCTGATGGTGCTGGCGAGCCTGATGTTTGCCATCACTCTGCTGGCGCTGGCGTTTATTCGTCACCTCTGGTTGCTGAATGCGTTCGAGTTCTTTACCGGCTTTGCGTGGATTGCAGTGCTTTCCACCCTCAATCTTGGCGCGCAGCGCAGTGCCGCCAAATGGGTGAAAGCCCGGGCGCTGGCGGTCTATCTGACGGTGTTTTTTGGCTCGATGACGTTAGGCAGCGCCATTTGGGGACAGCTGGCATCGACATTCAGCATTCCATTGTCACTGACTGTCGCCACTGTCGGCATGCTGCTGGCGAGCCTGACGGTGCTGCGCTGGCGGCTGGATCAGGATCCGGATCTGAACCTCGACCTCAGCACGGTCAGCGATCCCTTGCCCGAGCTGGAGATTCGTCACGATCGCGGGCCGGTGATGGTCAGCTATCATTATCAGATCAACCGCAGTGATGCGCATGCCTTTGCGGTGTGCATGCAGGATATGCGTCGCGTCAGACGACGTGGTGGCGCGCTGAACTGGTCTCTGTATGAGGACATGCTGCAACCCGACATGTTTGTTGAGACCTTTGTGGTTGGCTCATGGATGGAGCATCTGCGTCAGCGCGAGCGCTATACCATGAACGATCAAAAGATTCAGAACCGCGTGCTGGGATTCCATCAAGGCACTGCAGCTCCGGAAGTTCGTTATCTCGTGGCACCTGAATAAGGCGCTTTCATTCATCGACATTAATAAGGCCGAAACATGAGCACATTTAAGACGCAGGATGGTACGCAGATCTATTTCAAAGATTGGGGTACCGGCAAGCCGGTGCTATTCAGTCACGGCTGGCCGCTCGACGGGGATATGTGGGACAGCCAGCTGAATTTCCTGGCGGAGAAAGGCTACCGCGTTATCGCTTTTGATCGCCGCGGCTTTGGCCGTTCCGATCAACCGTGGGAAGGCTACGACTACGATACTTTTGCATCGGATATTAACGACCTGATTAGCCATCTGGATCTGCAAAACGTGACGCTGGTGGGCTTCTCAATGGGTGGCGGCGATGTGGCGCGCTACATCAACAATTACGGCACAGCGCGCGTGGATAGCTTAGTGCTGCTGGGCGCGGTGACACCGATCTTCGGCAAGGCCGATGATTATCCAGCAGGCGTCGATTTGTCGGTGTTTGAAGGCATTCGTCAGGGCTTACGTAAAGATCGCGCGCAGTTCATCAGTGATTTTGCCACACCGTTTTACGGCACCAACGCCGGTCAAACGGTTTCAGAAGGCGCGCTGACGCAGACGTTGAATATTGCGCTGCTGGCGTCACTAAAAGGGACGATTGATTGTGTTACCGCGTTCTCGGAAACCGACTTCCGTCCTGATATGGCAAAAATCGACGTGCCGACACTGGTGATTCACGGCAGCAACGACCAGGTCGTGCCGTTCGAAACCACCGGGAAAGTCGCCGCCGAAATGATCGCCGGCGCGCAGCTGAAAGTGTATGACAACGCACCGCACGGCTTTGCGGTGACGCATACCGATCAGCTCAACGCCGATCTGCTGACGTTCCTGCAATCGCTTTAACGGGAATAACATTAATCGGCCGGTTTGGCCTAATACTTGTCAGTTATGAAAGAGTTTGGCTTTAAGGCTGCATTAATCGTGCGGGCTCTGACACATCGGCTGCGTCACGCACTGAAGCGTCGAAGCGGGCCGGGGGCAATTTTGGGCCGGCAATTCGCAGCGCTGAACGAAGCGAGGAAGCCAGGAGAGCCCGCAGGACGCGGGCGAAAGGCGAAGCCGGGACAGGGAAGTCCCGTCTTCGCCGGTCCGTTAGGCTGACGAGCGAAGTGAAGGAACCGCGTTAGCGGCGCGAGGACAGCCGGCCCAAAAGTGCCACCGGCCTGCACACTCGTCGTTGGCCTGGCTGACATGAGCATTAGGCCATTTTGGCGGGCCTTTTGTGGCAGAGAACTATTGCGGCGTGGCGGCAGCAAATTTCTCTAATGCCGCCCCGTCGAGCCGATAACGCACCCACTCATTTAACGGCAGCGCATCAATACTGAGATAGAACTCTCTGGCCGACTGATCCCAATCTAACGCACTCCACTCAATGCGGTTGCACTGATGATTGACCGCGTGCTGCGCGACATACTGCAGCAGCGCTTTGCCTGCACCGAGGCCGCGAAAATTGGGCGAGAAGTACAAGTCTTCCATATAGAGTCCGCGACGCCCCAGCCACGCCGAGTAGCTGCGGGTAATCACTGCATACCCGGCGGTTATGCCATCAATCTCGCACATCAACGCCTCGCTATGGCTTTCGGGATTGAATAGCGTCGATCTGATCTCTTCAACGGTAGTTGATGACGGCTGTAATCCATGTTCATAAACCGACAACTCAGCAATCATGTCGTAAATGGCGTCCGCGTCATCAGGATTGGCTGGCCGAATAGTCATCTTCATGCATTATTTTCTTATTTAATCAGATTGATGCTGCCCAGCATAATGGGTATTGTTCGATGAAATAAGTGCAATAAAATCAATGATAGGTGAATTTCATGCATCATGTGCTGCGTCGACTGGACTTGAATCTCCTCCCCGTTTTCGACGCAGTTTTCAGACATCGTTCGGTCAGGCTGGCGGCGATTGAGCTCAGTTTGAGTACTTCCGCGTTAAGCCACGCGCTGTCCCGATTACGTGAGTTTTTTAAAGATCCGCTGTTCTACCGCGAAGGCCACAAAATGTGTCCCAGCGTCTATGCCTGCCAGCTGGCACCCTATATTGCCGAAACGTTAACCGGATTAAATCGGCATCTCAGCCCGCTGCAGCCTTTCGATCCGCTGACCAGTGATGACTGTTTTAGAATTGCGGTAACGGATTACACCGCTTTTTGTGTCTTTCCGCGGCTGATGCATGCGCTGACTGATACGGCACCCAATCTGAGTTTTGAACTCTGCCATTTGCCGCATAATCCGGCGCTGATTGAATTACTGGCGGGTGAAATCGATATGGCACTGAGTTTTAGCGAGCCGGATAGCATGCATCATCCCGATCTCGACGAGACCGATTTATTCAGTGATGAATTTATGGTGATTGCCAATGCGCGACGCAGCAGTCTGAATCTTGACGACTATCTTGCCGCCGGGCATCTGGTGGTTACGCCGTGGAATGAAAAGCAGGGATTGCTGGATTCCCATCTTGCGCGCATGGGCCTTAAACGCCGCATCGCCATCAGAACGCCGTCAATGCTGAGTGCGCCCTTTATTATCGCGGAAAGTGAATTGCTGATGGCGATCCCGTCTTTCGTTGCCAGTAAAATTAAACAGGCCGCCGATGTGACCTCATTCAGGTTGCCGTTTCCCGCGCCAAAGTTCACCGTGAAAATCTATTCACACAAACGCAGCGGTAAACGGGAACCTACGGAATGGATTAAATCGATGATGGCTAAAACCATTACGCAGCAAGCGTACCGTTTCGAGGATTAACGGACGATTTTTACTGGTCTAGAAATCGTCCGTGATAATCGGATTTAATGGGGTAATGCTCGTTGTAGCGACCAAAAAGCCGATAGCGATTTAGCGCAATGCGGTCGTAACAATAATTGCTGATAACGTCAGGCATAAACCTCACGACAGACAAAACGCGCCACGGCCACGGCATATAGTGCATGATGCGGAAAATTGCCTGCGCACGGAGCCAATGATTTTGCCCATCAATCAAAACGATGGTGCGAATATCTTCATCTGGCAGACCGACAAAACGTAATAGCGCTTTCCCCTGCTCACTCTGAACCGCCGCAAAACGTACATGGCGTGGAATGCGGTGACGCAGGAGAAACATCACCCACGCGTTGCACAGTTTGCATACGCCGTCGTATAAAACGACCTGTTCTCCGGGATTTATCCCGGCTGGGTTTGTCATCATCGTCTCCTCAACCCTAGAGATGGTCGCAGCAGAAAAGCTGCGTTACGCCGCCTGCCACTCCGCCACCAGCGTGTTAATTAATTCTGCCGCCGGCATTTCCCGCGCCAGCGCGGCGCCCTGCCCGGCCCACTGCGCGCCAAAGCCGTGCGCGCCTTTAGCGGCGGCGGCGGCAGCGAGCGCTTTGCCCAGCGCGTAGGTGAGTGGATAAGGGGGAATGGCATCCTGCGCGAACTCGCGCGCCAGCTGGCAAAAATCGTTGGTGAGACATCTTGCCGATCGGCCAGAAATGGCGGCAATCATCTCGGTGCTGTTGGCCTGCGCGCTTTTCAGCGCCTGACGATATGCCGCGTTGGCGGCGGATTCCGGGCACAGGATAAACGCGGTACCCAGCTGTACACCCGCCGCGCCCAGCTTGAGCATGGCAGCCATGCCCGCGCCATCCATCACGCCGCCGGCGGCAATCACCGGCAGCCGCGACGCCCGGCGAATCGCCTGCACCAGCGTAAAGGTGCTGAGCTGCTGATCGTCTTTTTCTGGATGGAATATCCCGCGATGCCCTCCCGCCTCAATACCCTGCGCCACAATAAAATCGATGTCAGCGGCTTCGATGGCACCTGCTTCAGCAACGCTGGTGGCGCTCGCCAGCGTGATAATGCCGCGACTTTTCAAGCGCTGCACAACAGCGGCGGACGGCAAGCCAAAGTGGAAACTCACTGCGGCGGGCGCGGTGTCCAGCAGCACATCCAGCATCGCGTGATTATCCACAAACGTTTGATAAATCTCTGACAGCGCATCGGGCGGTGTCGCTTCATAGCGAGCAAACACCGGCTTGAAACGAGCGATCCACGCCTGTTCTTGCTGAGGATTGCGCTGCACCGGCGCGTGGCAGAAGACGTTGACGTTGATGGGCGCGGCTGTCAGGGCGAGCGTTTTGCGGATCATGCTATCCGCCTGTTGCGGCGTTGAAGCGCCCACGCTGATCGAACCCAGCGCCCCGCTGGTGCTCACCGCCGCCGCCAGTTCCGGCGTCGAGACGCCCGCCATCGGCGCCTGAATGATCGGATAGCGAAGGTTAAGGGTCTGACACAGGATGTTGTTCATATTATTGGCCTGTTGGTAAGAGGTAGCCGATAACATGCCGCGATTTTTCGGCTCGGTAAAGGCTGGCATCTACACTTAATGTGTCTGTACCTACAACAGGAGAATCCCGATGCATAAAATCGACTTTCCGGTAAGCAAAGCGCGGAAGTATCTGGAGCCGGGTCCGGTGGTGCTGCTGAGTTCCCAGTTTGAGGATCATCGCGACATCATGACGCTCGGCTGGCACACCATTCTGGAGTTCTCGCCGTCGCTGGTTGGCTGCATGATTGCCGGCGGCAATTACAGCCATGAACTGATTCGCCAGAGCGGCCAGTGCGTGATTAACGTGCCGTCGGCCAATCTGGTGGACAGCGTGGTGGCGATCGGTAACAGCCACGGCGATCGTCTCGATAAGTTTGATGCCTTCAATCTGACACCCGAACCGGCAAGCGTGGTCAATGCGCCGTTAATCGGCAATTGCTTTGCCAGCTTTGAGTGCCAGCTGTATGACGATTCCATGGTAGATAACTACAACTTCTTTATCTTTGAGATCGTTAAAGCGCATGTAGCGGAAACGCCGGAGTTTCCGCCGACGCTGCACTACACCGGCGAAGGACGCTTCAGCGTGATGAGCAATTTGCGGCTCGACAAGCGCGGCGACTTTAAGCCTGAAATGTTAATTTAACTGCTTGAATTGATATGGGCTTGCCCCCACTTTGATTCTTTCGCCCTGACAGGAGTAGATATAATGGCAACCGAATATGCGGTGATCGCAGGTGGCTGTTTCTGGTGTACTGAAGCAGTGTTTAAAGATGTGATTGGCGTGGAGTCAGTCGAGAGTGGATATACCGGCGGCGCACGCCCGAATCCAACCTACGAGCAGGTGTGCAGCGGTGCGACCGGCCACGCAGAAGCGATTCGCATCGGTTTCGATCCAGAGCAGGTGAAGTACGGCGATCTGCTGGATATCAGCTTTGCCACCCACGATCCCACTACGCTGAACCGCCAGGGCAACGATGTGGGCACCCAATATCGCTCTGCGATTTTCCCGGCGAATGCTGAGCAGGAAGCCGAAGCGATTGCCGCGATTGCGCGCGCGCAGGAGAACCTGAGCGATCCGGTAGTGACCACCATCGAGCCGCTGAAAGAGTGGTATGCGGCAGAAGGTTATCATCAGGATTATTGGGAAGGCGCGGGTCAGCGCAACGGCTACTGCATGGCGGTAATCCCACCGAAACTGCAAAAGCTGCGTAAGAGCTTTGCGAATCGCGTTAAATCGAGTTAATTCAGTACCGCCAATGTCGAGGCCGCCACGAATGGCGGCCTTACATGGTGCGCGACCTTCTTCTGTTTATCCGTCATAATATGTGCCCTCTTCTCCTCCGAGAGCGATCATGTCTTCTTCACAGCAAGGAACCGCGGCGCGCAAGCAGCCGATGAAGCTTAATACGCTGGTCACCCTGATGCTCAGCGCAGTGATTGTGCTGGTGCTGCTCAGCGTGCATATGTTCTATTTCTTCCAGATTGGCGCAGCGACCCGCGCGCAGCTGGAAGATAAAGCCATGGCGGTGGCGCGCACGCTGGCCGACTCACCGGAAATCCAGCGTGCATTGGCGTTCCCGCCGGATGGCACGCGCATCCAGCCGATCGCCAAAGCGGTGGAAGAGACCAATAATTTGCTGTTCATTACTGTCACCAACATGGACGGCATCCGCTATTCGCATCGCAATCCTGAACTGATTGGCAAACACTTTATCGGTGACGATCTGGAGCCCGCGCTGCGTGGCCATGAAAACGTCTCGGTGAATAAAGGTTCGCTGGCGAAAGCGCTGCGCGTGTTTACGCCGGTGTACAACAATCAGCATCAGCAGATTGGCGTGGTGGCGATTGGCATCTCGCTGGATGCCGTTTCGGTGCAGATCAACGAGAGCCGCTGGAGCATCCTGTGGACCATCTTTATTGGCACGCTGGCCGGCGCCATCGGTACTTTTGTACTGGTGCGCGTGCTGAAGCGCATTTTGTTTGGCCTCGAACCCTACGAAATTTCTACTCTGTTTGAACAGCGTCAGGCGATTCTCAACTCGCTAAAAGAAGGCGTGGTGGCGATGGACGATCAGGCGCAGGTGACGCTGGTGAATCAGGCGGCGCGATCGCTGCTAAACGATTCGATGGGCACCATCAGCGGCGACCGCATCTACGATGCCTCAGTGATTAACGATCATCTGCGGGATGTGCTGCACAGCGGGCGGGCGCGGCGTGATGAAGAGTTGAATGTGAATGGCCGCGTGTTGCTAAGCAATACCGTGCCGGTGCGCACGCAGGGACGGATTATCGGCGCGGTCTGCACCTTCAGGGACAAGACGGAAATCAGTCAACTGATGCAGCGTCTGACGGGCATGGTAAACTACGTCGATGCGCTGCGTGAGCGCTCGCACGAATTTATGAACAAGCTGCATGTGATCCTCGGCCTGCTGCACATGAAAAACTACACGCAGGTGGAAAGCTACATTCTCAAAACCGCCAATAATTACCAGACGGAGATCGGTTTCCTGCTCGATAAGATTAAGTCGCCGGTGATTGCTGGTTTCTTGCTGAGCAAAATCAACCGCGCGTCTGATTGCGGCCATCGCCTGACCATCAGCGATGCCAGCTTCCTGCCCGACAGCGGCAATGAGCAGCAGATGGCGGCGCTGATTACGGTGATCGGCAATCTGATTGAGAACGCGCTGGATGCAATGAGCGAGCAGGTAGAAGGCGAGATTCACGTGATGCTGCACTACCAAAACGGTTGGCTGACCTGTGAAGTGAGTGATGATGGTCCGGGCATTGAAGCCGATCATCTCAGCACCATTTTCGAAAAAGGCTTCTCCACCAAAGGTGAAAACCGCGGTGTCGGGCTGTTTCTGCTGCAGCAGCAAACCGAAAATATCGGTGGCAGCGTGAGTGTGGAGTCAGAACCCGGCGTGTTTACCCAATTTTTAGTCCAACTTCCCTGGGATGGAGGAAACCAATCCGCATGATCAATGTGTTAGTGGTCGATGATGACGCCATGGTCGCCGAGCTTAATCGCGCGTATATCGGCCAAATTCAGGGCTTTCACTGTTGTGGCACCGCCTCAACCTTGAAGCAGACGAAAGAGATCCTGTTCAATAGCGATACTGCGGTCGATCTGGTGCTGCTGGATATCTATATGCAGCAGGAGAATGGCCTCGATCTGTTGCCGGAGCTGCGCACGGCGCAGAGCGCGGTGGAAGTGATCATCATTTCGTCGGCGGCCGATGCGGAGAATATCAAAACCTCGCTGCACTACGGCGTGGTGGATTACCTGATCAAACCGTTCCAGTTCCCACGTTTTGAAGAGGCGCTGACCGGCTGGCGGCAGAAGAAATCGCTGATGGACAATCAGCATTATTATCAGCAAGCGGATGTGGATCTGCTGATTCACGGCAGCCCGGCGACGCAGCACGACAATAAGCGCCTGCCAAAAGGCTTAACGCCGCAAACGCTGCGCACGCTGTGTCAGTGGATTGATGCGCATCCGGGGCATGAATTTTCGACTGACGAACTGGCAGCTGAAGTGAACATCTCGCGCGTGTCGTGTCGTAAATACCTGATTTGGCTGGCGCAGATTAATATTCTGTTCACCAGCATTCACTATGGCGCGACCGGCCGTCCGGTGTACCGCTATCGCCTGCAGCCGGAATACCATTCGCTGCTGCAGCAATATTGTCAGTAACGTAGCTGCCAGTCGACATCGAGCTGCTGGAAGTGAAAGTGCTGCGGCGAGGAGCAGATGATCTGCCGATCGCGCGTGACAAACACCGCGTCGATGTCGGGCTGGTCAGCGAGATAAGCCAGCCCTTGCTCCACGCCCATGCCAAAGAGCAGCGTGGTGTAGATATCGCCATCAATCGAGCGATCGGAAATCACCGTCACGCTCAGCAGTTCGTTATCAAGCGGATAGCCGGTTTGCGGATCAAAAATATGATGCCAGCAGCGGCCGTCCAGTTCGAAGTAGCGCTCATAAATCCCCGACGTCACCACCGATTTGCCCTGCACCTGCAGCACGCCTAACAGCTCATCATCACGACCAAACGGCTTTTTCAGGCCAATGCCCCAACCCTGCGGCTCGTGCGGCGGCGAACCCAGCGTTTGCACATTGCCGCCCAGATTGATCAGCGCCTGCTGCACGCCCTGCTGGCGTAAAAACGCCTGCACGCGATCGGCGATGTAGCCTTTGGCGATGGCGCCGAGATCGATCTCCATGCCTGGCTGTTGCAAAAACACTGAGCGATCGGCGGGATTGAGCACGACCTGATGCGGATCGGTTAGCTTCAGCAGGGATGCGATTTCTGGCGCAGGCGGCACCGCACGTCCCTGAAAACCGATTTTCCAGCGCTTCACAATCGGCCCAATGGTGAAATTGAAGGCGCTGTCCGGCAGTAAACTGACGGCGTGTGCCACGCTAATTAACGCAAACACCGCTTCGCTGACGATCACCGGATGGTGGCCTGCGGCGTGGTTGACCGACATCACTTCGGATTCAGCGCGGTTAACGGTGAACAGGTTTTCCTGCTGTTTAATCAGTTGAAATACGTGGCGGGCAAGCGTGGGATTGTCATCAAACAATTTGAGCAGAATGGGCGAACCCATCAGAACGGCAGAGTAAGAAAAGACGCCAGCGGTCATTGCATGCCTCTAAAGAAAACGATGCCCGCACAAGGCGGGCATCTTTACAGCTTAGTGTCCTAACGCTAGTTTAGCCGCGTTGTGACCGGCTTTGATACCGAAGATAATGATATCGGCCACCGCGTTGCCGCCGATGCGGTTGGCGCCGTGGATGCCGCCGACCACTTCACCGGCCGCCCATGCGCCTGGAATCACCTCTTTCTGCGCATCCAGCACCGCGGTATCGGTGTTGATGGTCACGCCGCCCATGGTGTGATGCACGCCCGGTGCGATACGAATCGCAAAGTACGGACCTTTATTCAGCGGGTGACGCAGCGCGGTTTTACGACCGAAGTCCTCATCATCCTGCTTCGCCACGAACTCGTTGTAACGACCGAGCGTGGTTTGCAGCGCTTCCTGATCCATGTTGAGTTTCACCGCCAGCTCGTGTGGCGTTGGCGCGCTGATGACAAAGCCTTTAGCGATGTATTCGTCAGCCGCTTTGTTATTGGCGCGTACCTGCTCGTCAAACACAATCCACGCACTCTTCTCAGGCAGCGCGATGATCTCAGCGGACACTTTGTCACGGGTTTCCATTTCAT
Organism: Pantoea sp. y20; assembly: GCF_054903455.1. NCBI lineage: Bacteria > Pseudomonadati > Pseudomonadota > Gammaproteobacteria > Enterobacterales > Erwiniaceae > Pantoea > Pantoea sp. y20. The sequence continues at coordinate 1,760,171 of NZ_CM142816.1, read as the reverse complement.
TGTAGAAACGCTTGCCTGCCTGGCTCACCAGAATCGCCCCGCCGCCGCGCATTGCTTCGGAAATCAGGTACGACGTGGTTTGCTCAACCGTTGGGTGAATCTGGATTTCACCCATATCCACGGTATCCGCACCGATGTGTTGCAGCATGGCGATGCCGCTGCCGGTGGCGCCTTTATGGTTGGTGGTGACGAAACCGTCCAGCTCAGGGCGATATTTCACCACCATTTCGCGGTTGGCACTGAAGCCGCCGGTCGCCACAATCACGCTTTTGGCGTTAATGATGCGGCTGTCGTTGTACTCATCCACCACTTTCACGCCGGTGACCGCACCGTCTTCCACTAAAATTTCGGCCACTGAGGTTTCCAGCAACACTTCGATATTGCGCAGATTAACGTTTTTCACCAGCCCGCTGATCAGGAAGCCGCCGACTGCCGAACGATCTTCCGGACGGTGCGTACGATCGATGCTCATGCCCCCGGTGATGGTGATGTCGCACAGCTCGATGTCTTTGGCGGCCAGCCACTCAATCGCTTCGGGCGCCTGCTCAACAAATTCGCGCAGCAGCACCGGATTGTTTTTGAATTTGCCGCCTTTCAGCGTCTCTTCATAGAACAGCTCTTTGCTGTCTTCAATGCCTTTCAACTTCTGATAACGGGTTTCCGCCGCGTTCATACCGACCGAGGCTTTGATGGTGTTACCGCCGATGGTGGGCATCTTCTCGATGATCACCACGCGTGCGCCATCGTCATGCGCCTGAATCGCCGCCGCCAGACCGGCACCGCCGGTGCCCACTACCACCACATCGTAATTCACCGGTGCGTTCGGGTTACCGCCCTCTTCAATCACATACTCTTTGCTTGAGGTGGTCATGGCACGCGATACCGCTTTTTTCAGCGCTTCACTCTGCGTGGTGGCGCCAGTGATGGCGTCAACGTGCGGGCTGTTCGCCACCAGAATGCGTTCACGCAGACTTTCGAAGGTGCTGGTGAAGTCGACGTCGAGGCTCGGATCCGGCACCAGCGAGATGTCGGTGATACGGTCGGTGTCGAGGGTAACGTTGATTTTCAGCTTCAGCGCTTCGGCTTCGACTTTCGCCTGATAAACGCCCGCTTTGTATTTACGGCCGGTATCGCTGACGTCGCGGATCATCGCATCCACCAGCGAGAAGCGCCACAGCGGTTCCGGGATAGTCAACTCTTCGCGCTTGGTGCTGTCGATATACAGCTCCATGTGCTGATTCTTGATGACGCGATCGGTCCAGTCCGGATAGGCGATGCAGGCTTTACCCACCGCCACTAAATCGAAACCGTGCTCCAGCGCGTTCTCGGCATCTTCTTTATTGACGACGCCGCCGACGCCGATTACCGGCACTTTCGCCAGGTTAGGCGAGCGCTGTGCCAGATATTTGGTGATCAGTGGCGTTGGGTCCTGAGTATCAACAATCGACGGACGCAGCAACTGACCAACCGAGAAGTGCACGTAATCGAGACCGCGTTCTGCCAGTTTCTCCAGCAGATAGAGCGTATCGTCCCAGCGGATGCCCGGCACTTCCAGCTCTTCCGGTGAGAAGCGATAGCCGATGATGAAGTCTGCCGCAGCGAAGCGGTCAGCCATTTTGTGGGTGATTTCCAGCACTTCCAGTGGGAAACGCGCGCGATTGTCGCGACTGCCGCCCCATTTGTCGTCGCGCTGGTTGGAGTTTGGCGAGTAGAACTGCTGGATAAGATAGGTGTTGGCGCCGTGAATCTCCACGCCGTCGAAGCCGGCTTTGATCGCGCGGTTCACCGCATCACCAAATTTGGTGATCATCACCTCCACTTCTTCTGCAGTCAGCGCCTGAGGTTGAGTGGCACCGTCGCGCGGTGCGGCGATGGCGCTCGGTGCGACCGGGGTTTTACCGCCGATCAGCGCCGGTTCAACCATACGGCCGCCGTGATAAATCTGCAAAATCGCTTTGGAGCCTTGCGACTTGATGGCGTGGGCGATTTTCGCCAGGCCTGGGATTTTGTTGTCGCTGTCGATACCGAGCGCGCCTGGAAACGCAGGGCCGCGGTTATCAATAAAGCAGCACTCGACAATCACGGTACCGATGCTGCCGGCGCGCACGCGATAATATTCGACAAGGTCACTGGTAACACCGCCATCGTAATAACCGGTACAGGTGGTCATCGGTGCCATAACCAGTCGGTTTTTAAGCACCGCACCTTTCGGTAACGTAAGCGGATTAAGAATCGGGGTGAGCGTATTCATGATGAGCAACTCCAGAATTAAGAAACTTGGTATTCAATTCTTTGGCGGTTCGGAGAATTTTATAATTATTTGAGTGGTCCGATTTCATGGCGCAAATATAGCATTTTATTTACTTACATAACCTTATTCGTTAGTTATATAAGTTTTACGCATGAAAATAATATTTGTGGCTTATTGCTAAAAGCTGCGCTCCGCTAAGTTTTAACCAAGACTTGACAAAAATCAACTTTTTCCTTACATTTAAAACAAATCTAGTCTTATCATAAAGATAAATCGTCTCCTTTCTCTGTTTTTTGCTTGATTTGTGCCGTTTTATTCATCTCACACAGTTAATTCTCACCTAATGGTTCGTTAATTAAGGCGCACAGGTTTAAAGCAAAAAAATCACCAATAAATTTTATTGATCTAGATCAAAATAGATATTTTAATTAATCGCATCATAAGCGCATCCATTAGATAATTCGCGCATCGAATTTTGTAAATGGCGATTTATTAAGACTCAGTTTTAAATGTCACGACTAATCTGTTAAAAGGGTTTTGTAACTAAAAAAACCAGCTTGGTTCGGGGCGTATATCCGCATTCTCCATAACTTGCAGACAAAACTATGAACACACAAACAACCCAGAGTGAATCCCTCACCGCGCCTCCCGCGGCACCAGGGAAAAAAAAGAACCGCCTGATAATGTTGTGCCTGCCAATTATTGTGGCTGTGCTGTTGCTGCTGGTGCCGACTCCTGCGGGATTGGAACCTTACGCCTGGCACTTCTTCGCCATTTTTGTCGGGGTTATTGTGGGACTGATTTTCGAGCCGCTGCCGGGTGCCGTTATCGGGTTAACCGGCGTGGTGGTGATTGCGCTGTTCAGCCAGTGGGTGCTGTTTAGCCCGGCAGAACTGGCGGATCCCAAGTTCAAAACCGCGGCGCAGTCGTTCAAATGGGCGGTGAGTGGCTTCGGCAACTCCACGGTCTGGCTGATCTTCGGTGCCTTCATGTTCGCCGCAGGCTACGATAAAACCCAGTTCGGTCGCCGCCTGGCGCTGATTCTGGTGAAATATCTGGGCCGTCGTAGCCTGACGCTGGGTTACGCCATTACCTTCGCTGACCTGTTGCTGGCGCCGTTTACGCCATCCAACACCGCGCGCAGCGGCGGTACCATCTATCCCATTATTGCTAACCTGCCGCCGCTCTATGGTTCAAAACCGAACGATCCTAGCGCACGTAAGATTGGTTCATACCTGATGTGGGTTGCCATCACCGCCGCCTGTATCACCAGTTCGATGTTCCTTTCTGCTCTGGCACCAAACCTGCTGGCGCTGGCGCTGGTAAAAAGCGTGGTGGGCTTTGATATCTCATGGGGCATGTGGTTCCTCGCCTTCCTGCCGCTGGGCGTGCTGCTGATTCTCACCATGCCGCTGCTGGCTTACTGGCTTTATCCGCCAGAAGTGAAAGTGAACGATGAAGTACCGCGCTGGGCCACCGCTGAGCTGGCCAAACTCGGTAAACTGAAACGTAACGAAATCCTGCTGCTGGGCTTCGTGGTTGCGGCGCTGATGATGTGGATCTTCGCCACCGCCTGGATTGAGCCCGCAATGGCCGCACTGTTAGTCATCGTGCTGATGCTGTGGACCGGCGTACTCAACTGGAATGACATCACCAGCAATAAAGCCGCCTGGAACACCTTCGCCTGGTTCGCCACGCTGGTCGCGCTGGCGGATGGTTTAGCGCGCGTTGGCTTCATCGCGTGGCTGGGTAAAGAAGGCGCAATGCTGTTGCAAGGCTATGACCCGCAGGTTTCTGCCGTCGTCCTTCTGGTCGCCTTCTACCTGCTGCATTATCTGTTCGCCAGTACCACCGCGCATACCACCGCGCTGCTGCCCGCGATGCTGACCATCGCCGCATCCATTCCGGGCATCAACATGCCGGTGTTCTGCCTGATGATGTGTGTTTCTCTGGGTGTGATGGGCATTATCACCCCGTACGGCACCGGCCCTAGCCCGATTTATTACGGTAGCGGCTATCTGCCAACTAAAGATTACTGGCGCCTGGGCACCATCTTCGGCGCGCTGTTCCTGGTTCTTCTGATGGTTGTCGCCTATCCATGGATGGTGATGATGTTCTGATGATGTTGCTTCGATGTTAAAAACGGAGCCGCGCATTACCGTGAAAATGTTATGATACTCGCCAGTCAGCCCCTGCGGAGGGCTGGCGAGAGAAAATCGAATAACAGACTGCCTAATTTGTCGCCCGTCATGCTGGCGGGCCACACGAAGCTAAGTGAGCCAACATGTCGAACAAACCCTTCTATTATCAGAATCCCTTTCCTCTCGCCAAAGATGATACCGAATACTATCTGCTGAGCCGCGATTACGTCTCGGTGGCCAACTTCGATGGCGAAGAAGTCCTGAAAGTCGATCCCAAAGCGCTGACGCTGCTGGCGAAGCAGGCATTCCACGATGCTTCCTTCATGCTGCGCGCCTCGCATCAGGCGCAGGTCGCGTCCATTCTTGCCGACGATGAAGCCAGCAAGAACGACAAATACGTCGCCCTGCAGTTCCTGCGCAACTCCGAAATTGCCGCCAAAGGCGTGCTGCCAACCTGTCAGGATACTGGCACCGCCATCATCATGGGCAAAAAAGGCCAGCGTGTCTGGACCGGTGGCGGCGATGAAGCCGCGCTGTCGCAAGGCGTTTACAACACCTTTATTGAAGATAACCTGCGCTATTCACAGAATGCCGCGCTGGATATGTATAAAGAGGTGAATACCGGCACCAACCTGCCGGCGCAGATCGACCTCTACAGCGTTGATGGCGACGAATACAAATTCCTGTGCATTGCCAAAGGTGGCGGTTCCGCCAACAAAACCTATCTGTATCAGGAAACCAAAGCGCTGATTACGCCCGCTAAATTGAAGAACTACCTGATCGATAAAATGATGTCGCTGGGTACCGCGGCCTGTCCGCCGTACCATATCGCGTTTGTGATTGGCGGGACTTCAGCCGAAGCCACGCTGAAAACCGTCAAACTGGCCTCAACCCACTATTACGATTCGCTGCCGACTGAAGGCAACGAGCATGGTCAGGCGTTCCGCGACATTCAGCTGGAAGAAGAACTGCTGAAAGCCTCGCAGGAGCTTGGCCTCGGCGCGCAGTTTGGCGGTAAATATTTTGCGCATGATATCCGCGTGGTGCGTCTGCCGCGTCACGGCGCATCCTGCCCGGTGGGTATGGGCGTGTCATGTTCCGCAGACCGAAATATCAAGGCCAAGATCAACCGTGAAGGCATCTGGATTGAGAAGTTGGAAGACAATCCAGGCCGCTATATTCCGGAAGCGCTGCGTCAGCAGGGTGAAGGCGAAGTGGTGCATGTCGATCTCAACCAGCCGATGAGCGAAATTCTGGCGCTGCTGTCGGCTTATCCGGTCTCAACCCGCTTGTCGCTTAACGGCACCATTATCGTGGCGCGCGACATTGCGCACGCCAAGCTGAAAGAGCGCATCGATAACGGCGAAGGCCTGCCGCAGTACATCAAGGACCATCCGGTCTATTACGCGGGTCCAGCGAAGACGCCAGAAGGTTATGCCTCCGGTTCACTCGGCCCAACCACTGCAGGTCGTATGGATTCCTATGTTGATCTGCTGCAGGCCAATGGCGGCAGCATGGTGATGCTGGCGAAGGGCAACCGTAGCAAACAGGTTACCGATGCGTGTCAAAAACACGGCGGCTTCTATCTGGGCAGCATCGGCGGCCCGGCTGCGGTGCTGGCACAGCAGAGTATTAAGAGTCTGGAATGCGTGGAGTATGCCGAACTCGGCATGGAAGCGATCTGGAAGATTGAAGTGGAAAACTTCCCGGCATTCATTTTGGTGGATGACAAAGGAAATGACTTCTTCCAGCAGATTCACAATAACTGTGCCGCCTGCGTGAAGTAATCTGCGCATCGCACCACAAAAAAGCCGTTATCTTGTGATAGCGGCTTTTTTATTGCGATATTTCTGACGAATTGATCATCGAATGAGGCAAAACAGAAAGGTTAAAAACGGAATTGGCTCTCCAGTTGACGCAATGTTTCCATGCGTTGTGCCGTGGCGATTTCGCGCGCTTTTACTTCCAGCAGCAGGTCAGCATCGTTTTGGCCAATCACATACACCGCCTGACGCCCAGGCAGGTTAACGGTAATAATATTTTGCTCCACACCGTCCAGCATCTCATCATGCTGTTCCAGGTAGTTATACAACGTGTTCATGAAATCTCCTTGAAAATAGGTGGGCTATTCTGCCCAATCGCCTCCTTTAAACACACAAGACCTGGCTTAAAGATGCCACCTTGATCAGAAAATTCTGGCGAAGTGAATATCCTGCAGCGGCAAGATGACGAAGAGATGAAAAGGCAGCGAGATTGCCCCGCCGCCGTATTCAATCAGAAGAAACCCAGCGGTTGCGTGCTGTAACTCACCAGCAGGTTTTTCGTTTGCTGATAATGATCGAGCATCATTTTGTGGGTTTCGCGACCAATACCCGATTTCTTATAGCCGCCAAACGCCGCGTGCGCCGGATAGAGGTGATAACAGTTAGTCCACACGCGACCGGCTTTAATGGCGCGGCCCATGCGATAGGCGCGATTGATGTCGCGCGTCCAGACGCCCGCGCCAAGTCCGTAAATCGAATCATTGGCGATTGCCAGCGCTTCCGCTTCATCTTTAAAGGTCAGCACACCAACCACCGGGCCAAATATCTCCTCCTGGAACACGCGCATGCTGTTATTCCCTTTGAGCAGTGTCGGCTGAATGTAGTAGCCGCTGGCAAACTCTTCGCCCACTTTCTCTACGCCGCCGCCGTGCAGCACCTGCGCGCCCTCTTGCTGCGCAATTTCCAGATAAGAGAGGATTTTGTCGAACTGCTGCTGCGACGCCTGCGCGCCAATCATGGTTTCGGTATCCAGCGGATCGCCTCGTTTAATGGTTTTGATGCGCTTCATCACCGCCGCCATAAACGGCTCAAAAATCGATTCCTGCACCAGCGCGCGCGACGGACAGGTACAAACTTCACCCTGATTAAGGAAGCCCAGCACCACGCCTTCTGCCGCTTTCTCAATGAAACTCTCTTCGGCATCCATGATGTCTTCAAAGAAGATGTTCGGTGACTTGCCGCCCAATTCAACGGTGGACGGGATCAGGCTTTTCGCCGCCAACTCCAGAATATGGCCGCCGGTGGCAGTGGATCCGGTGAAGGCGATTTTGGCGATGCCCGGATGGGATGCCAGCGCTTCGCCTGCCTCTTTGCCGTAACCATGTACCACGTTGATCACACCCGGCGGCAGCAGATCTTTGATCACGTCCATAAACAGCGTAATCGAAAGCGGCGTTTGCTCGGCCGGTTTCAACACCACGCAGTTACCTGCGCCAAGCGCCGGCGCCAGTTTCCATGCCGCCATCAGCAGCGGGAAGTTCCACGGAATGATTTGCCCGACCACGCCCAGCGGTTCGTGGAAGTGATAGGCGGCGGTGAACTCATCGATTTCAGCGGCGGTGCCTTCCTGCGCACGCACGCAGCCAGCAAAATAGCGGAAGTGATCGACCGCCAGCGGCAGATCCGCCGCCAGCGTTTCGCGTACCGGCTTACCGTTATCCCAGGTTTCGTTGACCGCGATATATTCCAGATTCTCTTCCAGCCGATCGGCAATTTTCAGCAGCACCAGCGAGCGTGCCTGCGGCGAGGTTTTGCCCCACGCATCGGCAGCGGCCTGGGCGGCAGCCACGGCGTTATCGATATCGGCGCGGTCCGAACGGGGAAACTCGCCAATGGTAGAAGCATTGATCGGTGAAGTGTTGACGAAGTAGTTACCGTTCACCGGCGCAACAAATTCGCCGTTGATAAAGTTGCCATAACGCGATTGCAGAGTAATGAGAGAACCTTGTTCTCCCGGAGCAGCGTAACGCATGGTGTTTCTCCTTGCGGGACAGAGTGGCGATTAACAACTATGAAACCTGTTATTAACATTGGGCGATCCACGCCAGCCTGTCAGATCGTAAAAGGGGAAACTGTGACCGCACCGAAGGAAATGTGGCGAGCGTAGGCAGCTACAGATAATTCCGAGTTTTCCCGCTTATGCCGCAAAAAGCGGAACATGGGCGAAATATGTGGTCAATATGAAGCAGGATACTAACCAGGAGAAACAGATGTTGGCTTCAGCCCTGACGTTAATGCGTGCCAAAGCGAACTTTGTTCAGCAATTTATCCGCAACCCGCGCAAAATGGGCAGCATCACGCCCTCTTCAGCCGCGCTATGCCGCACCATGTGCGATGCGGTGAACTGGGATAACAGCCTGCGTATCGCCGAACTGGGTGCCGGAGATGGCGTGCTCACGCGTCACGTGCTGGCGCGCATGTCACCGCAAGCACAGCTTGATGTGTTTGAAATCAGCCCGGAACTGGTGAAAAGCCTGCGTGGATTGCCTGATGCGCGCATGCAGGTACGCGCCTGTTCGGCGGAATATCTCGCCGGAGAATATGATGTGATTTTTTCTGGCCTGCCGCTGCTGTCATTACCGCCCGCCACGCGCGATAACATCCTCAGTGCGGTGCATGATGCGCTGGGTCCACGCGGCGTATTCGTGCAGTTTCAATACACCTCGTTCACCCAGCCAAATTTGTCACGCTACTTCACCTGGGAACGCCAGCGGGTGCTGAAAAATATGCCACCCGCGTGGGTTTATCGCTGCACGCGCAACTACGCGCCCTGAGCCTGCGCGCGCGGCTGCGGCCGCGTTTGTAGCCAGAAGCTGCGCAACAGTTCGCGCGACCAATCTTCGCCTGAAAGAACCGTGTCATCGTCACTGACGCCCGCCGGTAAACAGGCGGTCATAATCTCGCGGGTAAATTCCGGATGGAACTGCACCGACAGCGCCTGCGGCGAATAACGCAAAATCTGACAACCATCCTGCGCCGAGCTCGCCAGCACCTGCGCATGCTGCGGCGGCGTTAACACCGATTGCCGATGTGACAACCACGCCTGAAACTCGCCCGGTAGATCGGCCAGCCAGGGATCATTGTGCGCCTGCGCATTGCGCGTCAGCGGTTTCAGTCCACGCTCCCATCCGTGCGGGTTATCACCCACTTTGCCACCCAGCGCATACGCCATCAGTTGATGCCCGTAACAGACGCCCAGCAGCGGCAGCTCCGCCTCCAGCGCGCCACGAATCCAGGCGGCGGTGCGTTCGCTCCAGTCAGCGTGATCGGTGACCATCGCCCAGGAACCGCTGAGGATCGCGCCACTGACGCGGTCAAAGGCCGGTAAATCATCGCCCAGATGCGGACGCACAATCACATAGTCATCGGGCTGCAGTTGCAGCGCGTCGATAAACCAGCGCGGTTGTTCACCAATTTGCGCCACTACCTGCGGCGGCGGGACTTCGAGTTGAATCAGAGCAAGAGGTAAAGCGCGGGTGTGTGTCATGCCGAATACGGTCCTCGTTATGGTCGCCTTTCGGACGTCCACTTTGACAGTAAATCAGCGACATGTCTTATTTTTTTCCTGCATAAGCTAATGCTTAAGCGAAAAAAATGTTGCCCGACATGCCCGAAGTGCGCGCCTTCATGCCATCATTAGCCGGTGATCATCTTTGTACAGCGTGAAGGAAGACCTCGTGGCAGTGCGGCATTTTTTAACGGTTCTGATGGTGGTTTCCATCTGGGCTTTCAACAACGTGGCGGTGAAGTGGGGATTACTGGAACTTCCGCCGCTGTTTCTCACCTGGATGCGCTTTGTGGTGGTAGCGATTGTGCTGGTGCCATTCTGCCGCATTACGCGCGCGCAACTGCCGTGGCTGTTGACGCTGGCATTCACCTTCGGTTTTATGCACTTCTCGCTGCTGTTTGTCGGCATGCGCTACACCGATGCCGGCACCGGCGCCATCGTGGTTCAGCTCGGTACGCCGATTGCCATGCTGCTGGCGATGGTGATTCTCAAAGAGAAATTGCGGCTGGTGCAGCTGTTTGGTATCGCCATTTCACTGAGCGGCGTGGCGGTGCTGTCGGGCAGTCCGACCATTCCGGCCTGGTGGGTGCTGTGTATTCTGTTGTGCAGCGCGTTTGGCTGGGCGATCAGCAATATGATTGTGAAAAAATCGCCGCCGATACAACCGCTGACGCTCACCGGCTGGATCTCCTTCCTTGCGGTGCCGATTGTCGGTGCCGCTTCGTGGCTGACCGAATCCCATCAGTTTTACGCGCTGAGCCACGCCGGCTGGCGCGGCTGGTTTGGCATTCTTTATAGCGCGCTCGCCTCGTCGATTGTTGCCTATACGCTGTGGTACGCGCTGCTGAAGAAATACAACGTCAACCTGATCATGCCCTATTCGCTGCTGACGCCGGTGCTGGCGGTATTGATGGGCGTTTTCGTCTTGGGTGACAGCATGAACAGCTTCAAGATCCTCGGTGCGTCACTGGTGGTGCTGGGCACCGCGATTGCGGTGATCAACCTGCGTAACCTGCGGATGCACGCGCGTTTCCCGCGCTTACGCCGCCGTTAATCCGCTCTGCTATGCTTGAGTCTCGCGCGTTTTCCGGAGACTCAACATGGATTCTCAACGTGCTGCCGCACTGTGGCAGCAAATGTGGCAGGGATTGCGAGGCGCAGACCCGCTTCCCTCGCCGACTTTTCTCCAGCCCGACACTTTTTCCTCTGCCTTTGCCGTCAGCGAATTGGCGGCCACCAGCATCGGCCTCGCCAGCCAGGCGCTAAGCGATCTGCTCGGCCAATCCGCGCCGGTCAGCGTTAATGTCCGTCTCGCCTCGCGCTGGTTTCAGCACAGCCTGATCCCGCTCAATCGACCGCCTGCTGCGCTGTGGGATGAATTCGCCGGTGATTACGCCAGCGCCGACGGCTGGATCCGCCTGCACACCAACGCGGCTCATCATCGTGCGGCGATGGAGCGCGTGCTCGGCCAGCATGCCGATCGTGCCGCGCTGGCCGATGCGGTGGCCCGCTGGCCCGCCGCCACGCTGGAACAGGCGGTGATTGATGCCGGCGGCTGCGCCGCGCAGATGCGCAGCGAAGCGCAATGGCTGCAGCATCCGCAAGGCAGCGCCGTGCAGCAGGAAGCGCTGATTGCCCAACAGGCCACCGACGCCGCCCCGCCGCCCGCCTGGTTACTGTCGCCCGCGCGGCCGCTGCTCGGCGTGCGCGTACTGGATCTCACGCGCATCATTGCCGGACCGGTGGCGACACGTTTTCTCGCCAGCCTCGGCGCGCAGGTGCTGCGCATCGATCCGCCCGACTGGCACGAACCCACGCTGGAAGAGGAGATCACCTGCGGCAAACGCTGTGCGCGGCTTGATATCAAATCCCGTGCCGGGCGCGAGCAGCTGCGCCAGCTGTTGCAGCACAGCGATGTGCTGGTACACGGTTATCGTGCTGATGCGCTGGAAAAACTCGGGCTGGATGCCGATACGCGCCGCCAACTCGCGCCGGGCCTGGTGGATGTCAGCCTCAATGCGTGGGGCTGGAGCGGGCCATGGCGCAACCGGCGCGGCTTCGACAGTCTGGTACAGATGGGCTGCGGCATCGCCGAACAAGGCATGCGCTGGAGCGGCAATAATCAACCGACGCCGCTGCCGGTGCAGGCGCTCGATCACGCCACCGGTTATCTGATGGCCGCGGCGGTGCTGGAAGGTTTGCGTCAGCGCTTGACCAACGGCGTTGGCTGGCAGGCGCGCTTATCGCTGGCACGCACCGCGCGGCTGTTGCAGCAGTTCGGTGACGCGCCGCAGAATGCGCAAAACGGTATCTACGCGCAGCACGATGACGCGCTGAGCGCGATAGAGATCAATCAGTGGGGAATTGCGGAGAGATTGCGTGCCGCAGCGTATTTGCCCGGCACGCCAATGATCTGCGCAACGCCAGGCGTGAAGCTTGGCAGCAGCGCAGCAAGCTGGTAACGATTACGCCTCGTCGCCCTGCTCTTCGTTCAGTTCGTCGTACATCGCTTGCATTGCCTCACGGCTCAACGCCGCCAGCGTGCGGTAAAACGCCGTGGTGGCATGCGCTTCCACTTTGCCGAGGAACGCGCCGCACCACGGCAGCAGATACTCATCAAACAGCGCCAGCTGCGCGGCAGATTCATCCTCTGCCGGCTGATCTTCCAGCCAGGATGCCGCCAGCAGCAGCACGCCAAAGTGATCGGCAGGCGCTTCGCTCAGCGGCATGCCGCGCGCGCTGAGAAACGCACGCACGTCTGCTTCAGCAACACCGTTCGGCCATTGTGATGCGTACGGCGGCACGCTGCACTCGCTGCCGACAAACAGCGCATTGTAGTCAGCGGCCAGCGCCTGCGGATCGCTATTCTGCTGCAGGCGCGTCAACAGTTCGTCCTGCTCCAGCGGCCACTGCTGTTGCAGTTTGCCTTCACGCAGCAGAGTGAACAGCGGCACCAGCAGCGGATCCTGCGGCTGGCGATTAAACAGCGAGCCAATGACGCGGCAGAGTATGGAAAACTCATTCATGCAACAGAATTCCTTGAGGTAAAAAAGTTAAAAATCAGCAAATTCGGGAATCGTTTTGCCGGTGCGCAACGCGAGAAAGTCGAGCAGGCGACGCGGCGTGACATTTAACACGCGATCTTCGGGAAAATCCACTTCGCTGGTGATGCGCAGGCAGTGTTCGAAATTGCCCAGCGTAAACGCGGTATGCGAATCGGAGCCAAACGCCAGACGTCCACCGGCATCGCGCACCGCTTCGGCAATGGCACGGCAGTTCGGTTCGCTGCCCGGACGCGAATGGGTAAAGGAGGAGTTGTTGATCTCCAGCGCCACATCGTAATGCGCGGCGGCTTCGGCAATTGCGCGAATATCTACCGGGAACTTCGGGTTTCCCGGATGCGAAATGATATGCACCAAACCGCCCGCCATCGCCGCAATCATCGCTTCAGTGTGATGTGCTTTGTCACGCGGCGCATAAACCGGTTCGTGGAAGCCCGCGACGATCAGGTCCAGCGCATCCAGCATCGGGCCGCTGCAATCGATCTCGCCCTGCTGATTTTTGATATTGGCTTCGATACCGCGCAGCACGCCAACACCATCAATCACGCGCGGCCAAATGCGCATGTTGACGAAATGCCAATAGTGCGGCGCATCGGCCATATCCGGGCCGTGATCGGTAATCGCGAACAGCTTCAGGCCGTTCTGTTTCGCCTGCGCCACATAATCATGCAGCGTACTGTAAGCGTGCGTGCTGGCAACGGTGTGCATATGTAAATCAACGGGATACATCTTCATCTCCTGACCCAATGGGAATTAATAACCGCGCTGGCGATCGACTAAACCACCCGGCTGTTGACCTTGCTCCAGAGCAAGTATGGCATCCGCAATGTAATCCATCGCCTCGCCTGGCAAGGTAATCGCCGCAGTATGTGGCGTGATTGTGACATGCGGATGAGACCACAACGGATGATCCTGCGGCAGCGGCTCGCGCTGGAACACATCCAGCGCGGCGGCGGCCAGCTGACCGCTGTTGAGCGCCGCCAGCAGATCGGCTTCTACCACATGCGCACCGCGCGCCAGGTTGAGGAAGCAGGCGCCGTGCGGCAATGCGTTAAGCAGCTGGCTATCAATCAGGTTGGTGGTTTCCGGCGTGGTCGGCAGCAGATCGATCAGCACCTGCGTGCCCGCCAGGAAAGCATTGAGCTGTTCGCGGCCATGAAAGCTTTGCACACCGTCGATCTGCTTCGGCGAACGGCTCCAGCTGCGTAACGGAAAGCCCCACTGACGCAAACTCTCCAGCACGCTACGGCCTAATACGCCCGCGCCGAGCACGCCAATGGTGAAGTTTTCGCGATCGAAACCGTCCAGCTCCTGCCAGCAAGCCTGCTGCTGCAGTTGACGATAGTCGGCAAAACGGCGGAACCAGCCCAGCACGCACCAGTTGGCGTACTCCTGCATCTGGCGCGCCATGCCGGTATCTTCCAGGCGGAATAACGGCACGGTGTGGGCCAGCATCTGTGGATTGTCACGCAGCTGTTTGAGAATCTCGTCGACGCCCGCGCCCATGGCAAACACGCCTTTCAGCTGACGCCCCGCCAGCATCTCGACCGGCGGAGAACGCACTACCGCATAATCGGCCGGCGCGTTGTCGCCCGGCTGCCAGTCACGCACGCGCGCCTCCGGCAAACGCTGACGCAAACCCTCCAGCCAACCTTGCGGCGCCAGCGACGGGTGATACCAGATTATCTCCATACGACTCTCCTTTTTTTGCTTCAGCCTCAGGCAAATAGCCGTACAGGGCAAGCAAAAACCTTAGCCTTGAGGCAATTTCTCACGTGATTAATTCCGGGCGCTTCACATTTCCACCGCTGTGCGAGGCTAAGCGGCGCGATTACGACTAAAGTTGTTCGGGTGGTCAATGCGTTAGCACACCACCTTTTCGGACAAGGAGAAAAACCGATGATAAAAAATGCCGTATTCACGCCCGCGCGTCTGACCTTTTTACTTAGCGCCGCGTTGCTGGCCGGTGCCAGCGCCGCACACGCCGACGATCAAAGCCGCATGCTCAGCAACCAACCGCAGCCACCGGATGTGCGCCTGGGACCGTTGTTCAATGCGGTACAACAGGCTAAATTTTATCCGGATCAGAAAACCTTCGCCGATGCGGTGCCGAAATCCAATCCCTCGTCGATTCTGGCCGACTGGCAGATGCAAAAAAACCAGCGCAACTTCGATCTCAAGCATTTTGTCGACAGCAACTTCACGCTGCCAAAAGAGGGTGACAAATATGTGCCGCCCGCCGGGCAAAGCCTGCGTGAGCACATCAACGGTTTATGGCCGGTGCTGACGCGTACCGCGCAAAGTGCCAGTCAGTACGATTCGCTGCTGCCGCTGCCCAAACCTTATGTGGTGCCTGGCGGACGCTTCCGCGAAGTGTATTACTGGGACAGCTACTTCACCATGCTCGGCCTGGCGGAGAGCGGACACTGGGATCGCGTGCAGGATATGGTGGATAACTTCGCCACCGAACTGGATAAATATGGTCATATTCCCAACGGCAACCGCAGCTACTATCTCAGCCGCTCGCAGCCGCCGTTCTTCAGCTTGATGGTTGACCTGCTGGCAACGCACAAAGGCGACGACGTCTATCGCCAATACCTGCCGCAGCTGCAGAAAGAGTACGATTACTGGATGGCGGACAGCGACAAAGTGGCGGCCGGCCAGGCCAGCAAACGGGTGATTAAACTCAGCGACGGCACGCTGCTTAACCGTTACTGGGACGATCGCGATGCGCCGCGTACCGAATCCTGGCTGGATGACGTCAACACCGCGAATAAAGCGCCGGAACGCAATAAACAGCAGGTTTATCGCGACTTGCGTGCGGGCGCGGCTTCGGGCTGGGATTTCAGTTCGCGCTGGTTCACCGATGCGCACAATCTGGCGTCCATCCGTACCACGCAGCTGGCACCGGTTGATCTCAACAGCCTGATTTTCCACCTCGAACAGACATTATCTAAAGCTGCCAAACTGGATAAGCAGGATGACAAAGCTAAACAGTTCGCGGCGGATGCTGAGAAACGTCAGGCGGCGATCAATCGCTACCTGTGGGATGAGAAAAAAGGCTGGTACGCCGATTACGATTTCCAGAAGAAGCAGGTGCATTCACAGCTGACCGCTGCGACGCTATTCCCGCTCTATATGCAGCTCGCGAGCGATAAGCAAGCTGAACGCACCGCTTCCGCAGTTGAAAAACAGCTGCTGAAACCCGGCGGACTGGTGACCACCACGGTGAATAACGGCCAGCAATGGGATGCACCAAACGGTTGGGCGCCGCTGCAATGGGTGGCGGTGGAAGGTCTGGAGCATTACAAGCAGCCGAAGTTGGCGCAACAGATTGGTCAGCGCTTCCTGCAGAACGTTCAGGCGACCTACGACAAGGAACATAAGCTGGTCGAGAAATACGTGGTTGAAGGCGCGCAGCTGGGCGGCGGTGGCGGCGGTGAATATCCGCTGCAGGACGGCTTCGGCTGGACCAACGGTGTGACGCTGAAGCTGCTTGATAAGTACTGCCCGAAAGACAAAACCTGTAATAACGCTGGCGATATCCCGAATATGCCGGTTTTAAGTAGCGCGAAGTAATTACCTCTATTCTGCCGGGCGAAGTAGCCCGGCAACCGCACATTACTGTAGCGGCGCAATTTATTGCGCGACCCGAACCTGGGTAAGGTTTCGCCAGTGCAATGCGCGATAAATCGCGCCGCTACGGCTCGTGCCTGTCATCTGTGCATTTTCCTCACATCCCTCTAGCAACAAACTCACATCTTGAAACATTCGCGACAAAAGATAATAATTCTCAATCTGATATCGATAGCTATTCCCATTAAAATAACAGGAACCTCTCATGACCTCGTTGTTTACCCTTAAACGTGGCCGCGTACTGTGCGCGCTTGCGCTGGCTTTACCCGCGGCAAGCTTCGCTGAAGAGTCGATTGTCGTGACAGCGCAACCGCAAGAGAGCGCCACCTCGCCGACGCAGGGCTATCTCGCCACGCGCAGCAGCGGTGCCAGCAAAAGCGATCAGCCGCTGATCACTACCCCGCAGTCAATTTCGGTGGTGACGCGTCAGCAGATGGAAGATCAGGGCGCGCAGGATCTCAATCAGGCGCTCGGTTACACGCCGGGCGTCTTCACCAACTTTGGCGGCGCGGCCACGCGTTATGACACCATCGCGCTGCGAGGTTTCCACGGCGGCGATGTCGATAACACCTTCCTCGATGGCCTGCGCGTGATGAGTGACGGCGGCAGCTTCAACATCCTGCAGGTGGATAACTGGTTCCTCGACCGCATCGATGTGATTAAAGGTCCCTCCTCGGCGCTCTACGGCCAAACGGTGCCGGGCGGATTGGTGAATATGGTGAGCAAGCGCCCGCAGTTTGCTGAAGAGGGCCACTTCCGCCTGGCGACCGGCACCAACGCCACCAATAACGCCGCCTTTGATTACACCAACGCCATCAACGATCAGTGGGCATTTCGCGTAACCGGCATTACGCGCAACAGCGATACCCAATACGATCACACCCGCGAAGAGAAATATGCGATTTCGCCACAGCTGATGTGGCAGCCAAGTGAAGATACCAACTTAGTGCTGCGCGCCTACCTGCAGAAAGATCCGTCCGGCGGCTATCACGGCTCGGTACCGGCGGAAGGCACGCTCTATAGCCATAATGACCGCAAATTGAGTGACAGTTTCTATGAAGGTGACACTGCGCTCGATCAGTTCAAACGTCGCGAACAGATTTACAGCTATGACTTCTCGCATCGCTTCAACGATGTGTGGTCGGTGTACTCCACCGGCAGCTACAGCCACTCCAATACCGAGCTCGATCAGGTTTATCAGATTGGCTGGAACGCAACGAATCCAGACCTGCTGAACCGCTACTACTCCGGTGAGCGTTCATCGCTGAGCGCGTGGGCCAACGACAACCGCTTGCAGGCTGATTTCGCTACCGGCGCGGTTCAGCATCGCGTGACGCTGGGCGCGGAATACCATCGCTATAAAAACGACATCACCAAAGCCAGCGGTGCTGCCAGCGCGCTGAATGCGTGGAACGGCGAAGAAGTGGGCATCATGCCGGACTTCGACTGGACATCGCAGACGCGCCGCTACTATCAAACCGGTTTGTATCTGCAGGATGAGTTGCAGCTTGATCGCTGGCATCTGGATTTGTCGGGACGCTACGATCGCATCGTGTCGGAAAACGGCACCAGCCGTCGTCAGGACGATCACATCAGCGGCCGCGCTGCGCTGCTATATGCCTTCGAGAACGGCATCTCGCCTTATGTCAGCTGGAGCCAGGCAATAACGCCGGCTTCGTTAACCGATCCTTTCGGCAATCAGCTAAAACCGACTACGTCAGAGCAGTATGAAGCGGGCGTGAAATATCAGCCGCTGGGCACGCGCGATATGTACTCAATCGCGGTGTACGATTTGACCCAGGACGATGTCGCCAACCGTAACGTGCTGGACGGCACTTACACGCCGTCGGGCAAAGTGCATTCGCAGGGCATTGAACTTGAGGCGCGTAATCAGCTGACGTCGCGTTTTAGCACCATCGCCGGCTACACGCTAAATCATCTGCGCTTTAAAGATTCGGTGGACGGTAACGATGGCCATACACCGTATGTGACGCCGAACAGCATGGCATCGTTGTGGGGACATTATCAGTTTGACTACGGCTTGAGCGCCGGTACGGGTGTGCGCTATATCGGCAAACAGTGGGCGGATAACGAGAACACCACGCGTCTGCCATCGGTTACGCTGTTTGATGCGTCGGTTCGCGCCGATCTTGGCGCATGGAACTCACAGCTGAAAGGCGCCTGGCTGCAGGTGAATGCCAACAACCTGACCGATAAGACGTATCTGGCCGCCTGTTACGGCACCGGTTACTGCTATCGCGGTGCCGAGCGCACGGTTATGGCCACGGTGGGCTACGACTTTTAATCAGGCATAAAAAAATCCGCCATCCTTATGCGAGATGGCGGATTTCATCAAATCCTGGCGCGATTAACTTCGCACTTTACGGTAGATCCACAGCACCACAATGGCACCAATCACTGCCACCACAAAGCTGCCAAAGTTGAAACCGTCAACTTTACCGAAACCAAACAGGGTACTGATCCAGCCACCGACAACCGCACCCACCACACCCAGAACCACGGTGATGATAAAGCCGCCGCCATCTTTACCCGGCATAATCCACTTAGCGATAATCCCGGCAATCAGACCAAAAATAATCCATGAAAGAATACCCATGTACTGCTCCTTACGTTATTAATCAATGTGTTCACCGCCTCTAGTATAGACGGGATTTTATGATCTGCATCCCAACTTGCCGCAGTAAATAGCCGTTAGCTGCCTAAAGGTTAGCGCAGCGACGCCGATAACTGACGAACAGCATTGTCAGTCGTGAAAATAACAATCGGATAAGTGGAGCAGGACGTGGGAGAAGCCGATAAAGAACAATACCTCAAGCGAGGCACGTTAGCGGTTTTGGGCGTGATGAAGGACCTGTTGCGTTTTCAAACCCCGTTGATGGTGAATTTTTCGCGCGGTCAGTTTATCAGTCGCTTGCTGTCAGCCGATGAAGATCAGGTGATCTTTGACCTCGGCAGCAACGCGCTGGATAACGATTTAGCGCTGCAAGGTGGCGAAGTGAATATTGCCGCCGAAACGCACGGTGCCAAAGTCGAATTTGGCTTAACCGGTTTACAGCGGGTTGAATTCGAAGGCTTACCCGCTTTTGCTGCGTCGCTGCCGGAACTGGTGTGGCAGATTCAACGTCGTGAATTCTTTCGCGTCAATGCGCCACTGGAACCGGTTTTTTATTGCCACAGCCAGTGGCCTGATGGGCGTACCGCGCGTTTCCGCCTGCAGGATCTGTCACTGGGCGGCGTCGGCGTGCTGCTGGACGAAGCGCTACCGGAAGGCCTCAATCGCGGCGATACCTTTAAAAACCTGCGCGTGGATTTAGCTGAGTATGGTCACTTTGAGGTGACAGCACAGCTGCTGCACATTGGTGAACGCACCGTAGTGACCAGCAAGAATGAAACCCGCGCCACACCGCGCCTCAGCTTCCGCTTTACCGCCATCGAACCGATTCAGGAACGCCAGCTACAGCAGGTGATTTTTGCGCTGGAACGTCTGGCGCGTGATAAAGCCAACCGTTTCCAGTAGCGCTGGACGTTTATCACCGTACAACATCGTAGCGGCACAATTTATTGCGCTATGTGGCATGAGATACACGTCTACAAAGCGCGATAAATCGCGCCGCTACGAAGCGTGCGCGATTTAAATAACGGTAATCAATGCGGCTGATAACGGCAACGCGCCACCGCATCCAGCCAGCCGTGATAATTCTCCTGCATGTTTTTCGCCTGATCCTCTCGCGGCGTGATCACGCTACCGCCCTGTAACGCCTGCATCTCACTGCCCTGCTGCCACCAGCCTAAGGTGCGACCCGCTAATAGCGCGGCGCCCAGCGCAGAAACTTCTGCCGTCGGCACGCGTTTCAGTGGCCGCTGCAATACATCGGCCTGCATCTGCATCAACCAGCTATTTTCCGTGGCGCTGCCATCCACGCACAGCGCAGGAAGTTGCACGCCGCTGGCCTGCTCCATGGCAAAAAACACATCGGCGATCTGGAAGGTGATCGACTCCAGCGCCACGCGCGCCAGCACCTCCGGCGTCGCCGCATCGGTCAACCCACATACCATGCCGCGCGCTTTCAAATCCCACCAGGGCGCGCCAAGACCGGAAAGCGCCGGCACAAAATAGATGCCCTGATTGTGTTCGCTGCGCTGCGCCAGCGCAGTGAGTTCTCGCGGATCATGAATGCCAAGCATGCGGCCCAGCCACGCCGCGCCGGAACCGGTGTGGGTAATGTTGCCTTCAAAGGCATAGCGCAGCGTGCCGTCGTGCCACGCCACCGTGGTGCTGAGGCCATTTTCCGTCAGCAACGGCGTCGCCATCGACATCATCAGTGATGAACCGGTGCCGTAAGTGGCTTTCACCACCTCTTCGCTGCCGTTGCGCTGCGCTTGCAGCGCAGCGTGCGAATCGCCGATGCGTGACAAAATCGGCGTGCCGGGCGCTAAACCGGGAATATCGTTGCGTGTCACCACGCCTTGCGCGCTGGCCGAGGGCACAATCTGCGGCAGCGCCGCGCGGGGAATATGGAACAGCGCCAGCAATTCATCATCCCAGTCGCCGCTGTGCAGGTTGTAGAGTTGGGTGCGTGCCGCATTGGCATGATCGGTGACGAAGCTTTCGCCGCCGCTCAGCTGCCAGCTCAGCCAGCTATCCACGGTGCCGATACAGAGTTCACCGGCCTGCGCGCGCGCGAATCCATTCGGCAACGCAGTAAGCATGCCGGTAAGTTTGCCGGCCGGAAACATCGGATCCACCGCCAACCCGGTGAGTCCGGTGATGCGCGGTGCTTTACCCGCCACGCGCAGATCGCGGCAAAACGCCTCCGAGCGGCGATCCTGCCAGCTGACCAACGGCGTCAACGGCTGACCGTTATGTCGCTGCCAGATCAGCACCGATTCGCGCTGGTTGCTGATCGCCACCGCCGCAACCTGCGCCCCCGCACACTGCGCCAGACAAGCGCTCACTGCCTGTTTCACCGCCTGCCATATCGCCAGCGGATCCTGCTCCGCCAGACCCGGCTGCGGATGTTCCAGCGTCAGCGGCTGACTGCCGCGTGCCACCACATTGCCGGCACGATCGACCGCAATCGCTTTCGCGTTGGTGGTGCCTTCATCAATTGCCAGTATCAACGAACCTGCCATCTTTACGCTCCTGCACAGATGCGCGCTGCACTCTTCACTACGCTGGCGGCATCAATACCATGTCGGGCACGGGTGGAGGCGCGATCGCCGGCAATCGCGTATTCGCCGTCGGGGATGCCCAAACGCAGCAGCGGGATGCCACAACCGCCTTCCGCCAGCACTTCTGCCACCAGGCTGCCGACGCCGCCGTTGACGTTGTGTTCTTCCACGGTAATGACCGCTGGATAGTGATTTAACAGCTCGCGCAGCTGTTGGGTATCACAAGGTCGAATCGATGGAATGCTGATCACACCTGCTGTAATGTCTTGCTCATGCAGTTGCTCGGCGGCGTGAACCACCTCGTGAACCGTCGAGCCCATCGCCACCAGCACAATGTCATGACCTTCACGTAACACGTCGATTTGGCCAGGACGGAATTGATAGTTTTCATCGTGCAGCTGCGGCAGATCTTTACCGTCCAGACGGATATACACCGGCCCGACATGCGCCAGCGCATACTCAATAATCTGGCGGCACTCCAGCGGGCAGGATGGCGCATAGATTTCGATGTTGCCGAAGCCGCGCATCACCGCAATGTCGTCGATGCTGTGATGGGTGCTGGCCAGCGGGCCGTAGCTGGCACCGGCATTCAGGCCAAACAGTTTAACGTTGGTGTTGTTGTAGCAGACGTCGACTTTAACCTGCTCATTGGCGCGGGAAACCAGGAACGGCGCGGCGTTGCAGGTCACGGCCACTTTGCCGCCAATTGCCAGACCGGCGGCGGTGCCCACCAGCGTTTGCTCCGCGATACCCACGTTGATCAGGCGATCGGGGAATGCTTTGATAAAGGGCGCAATTTTCGCGGTTGAGGTGGAATCGGCCACCACCGGCACTAAATCGACACCGCGATTAACCGCATCAATAAATGCCTCAACCATTACCGTCGCCAAATGTTTTGCATTACTCATCTTTTAATTCCTCCAGTGCCAACGCAATCTCTTCCCCTTTCGGCACGCGGTGATGCCACTCCGGTTTGCCCTGAATAAAGGAGATGCCGAAGCCTTTTTCGGTATGCGCCACAATCACCTGTGGCTTGCCGCTGTTGCGCGGCAGGTTTTCGATGGCGTCCACCACCGCCGCCATGTCATTGCCGTTGCACTCGCTCACATCCAGACCAAAGGCGCGCCATTTTTCCGGCAGCGGATCGGTATTCATGATGTCGCGCGTATGCCCCGCCAGCTGCAGCTTGTTCTTGTCATTGATGATCACCAGGTTATCGAGGCCGTAATGCGCCGCCACCAGCGCCGCTTCCCAGTTGCTGCCTTCCGCCAGCTCACCGTCACCGGTGACGACAAAAATGCGTCGGTCGCTGTTATCTTTCTTCGCCGCCAGCGCAATGCCGACCGCCACCGGTAAACCGTGACCCAGCGCGCCGGTGTTCAGCTCAACGCCCGGCGTTTTTTGCCGCACCGGATGGCCCGGCAGATGCGAATCGGAATGCTGATAAGTCGGCAGCCATTCGGTGGGGAAATAACCGGCTTCTGCCAGCACGCAGTAATAACCGCCCACCGCATGGCCTTTCGACTGGATATAGATGTCGCGCTGCGGATCGTTGGTGCGATCTGGCGCGCAGTTCAGGATGCGGAAATAGAGCGCGGTAAGGATCTCAACCTGTGAGAGATCGGCACCGGTGTGACCGCCCGCCGGGCTGCCCGCATTAAGCTGGATGATGCGGCGGCGCACGGCGCGCGCTTTCGCTGCCAGATCCGCTACCGAGTATTTGAAAGGATTCATAGACACCTCTGAATTTTAAAGCATGGATGAATATTTATTCGTGATGAAGAAAAAAAGGTGCAGACAATCAGCGCCTGCACCCAACCGATTAACTTTTTGCCGGGCTACCGCCCTCCTCAATCAGCGCTTTCTGCGCCACCACCGCCGCTTTCTGCTGCATGCGGCTCTGCATTTGGTCGATGATCACCGCCACGATAATCACGATGCCTTTGATCACCATTTGCCAGAACTCGCTCACACCCATCATGATCAAACCGTCGGCGAGGAAGCCGATCACAAAGGCACCAATCAGCGTGCCAAGAATGGTGCCGCGTCCACCCGCCAGCGAGGTACCGCCCAGCACCACTGCGGCAATCGCGTTCATTTCAAAGGAGGTTCCGTTCGCCGGATGGCTGGCCACCAGCTGCGACGAGACCACGATGCCAGCAATTGCCGCGCAGAAACCGGAGATGGCATAGACCCAGATTTTCACCGACTTCACTTTCACGCCCGAGAGTTCAGCGGCGCGTTCGTTATCGCCAATCGCGTAAACCTGACGGCCAAACGGCAGGCGGCGCGCCACGTAGGCAATCACCAGCGCCAGCAGCACCATCATCCAGATGGCCCACGGCAAACCAAGGAAATAGCCGGCGCCAATCTTGTCGAATCCGGTATTCCCCAGCATTTCATTGCCCTGCAAACCGGGGAAGGTTTCGCCGCCCGAGGTGAGCATCGCCGTGCCGCGCAGGATGTACATGGTGCCGAGCGTGCAGATGAACGGAGCCACGTTATAGCGGGTAATGATCCAGCCATTGACCGCACCAATCAGGCCGCCAATCAGCAATACAATCGGCACGATTAGCCACACGCTGGGAAAGATAGCGATGCCAAACATCGGCAACACAATGCCTTTGGTAATCAGCCAGCCGGCGATCATGCCGCACAGGCCGAGCGTGGCGCCGATGGAGAGATCGATGCCCGCCGTGATAATGACAAACGTGATGCCGAGCGCGAGGAAGGCGTTAATGGCGATGTGTTTCACCATGATCACCATGCTGCCCACCGCGAGGAAATCGGGCACCGTGATAGCGAAGAAGCCGACAATCAGAAACAGCGCAATAAAGGTGCGCAGTTTGAGCAGCAGCAAAATCAGGCTTTCGCGTGAGTTGAATGCTTTGACAGGCGATGCGAGCGCGAGCGCGCCGTTGTTTTTCATATCAGAACCCTTGTGCGCTTGCTTTAACCAGCGCCGCCTCTTCCGCTTCAGCGCGCGGCAGGTCAGCAGTCAATTTGCCGCCGGACATCACAATAATGCGATCGGCAACGGCCATGATCTCTTTCAAATCTGAGGTGGAGAACACCACCGCAATGCCCTGCTCCGACAGCTTCACCATCATGCGGAACACTTCGCCTTTGGCACCGACGTCGATGCCGCGACTCGGTTCATCCAGCAGCAGCAAGCGCGGATTGGTCAGCAGCGATCGGCCAATCACCACCTTTTGCTGATTGCCGCCGCTCAGTGCGCTAATGGCGACATCCGGCGAGGAGATTTTGATTGCCAGATTGCCGACGGTGCTGGTCACCACTTCCCGTTCCGCCTGCTCTGAAATCACGGTGCGATGCGACAGACGCCGCCACAGGCTGGCGATGGTGAGATTACTCGCCACCGATGAGATGGGAAAAATGCCCGAGCGTTTGCGATCCTCCGGCACCAGACTCATGCCCATACGAATGCGTTCAGCGGTCGGCAGACGCGTCGGCAGCGGTTTGCTGTCGAGCCACAGCTTGCCGAGATAGTTACGCTGCGTGCCAAGCAAACACTCAAACAGTTCGGTGCGCCCCGCGCCCATCAACCCGTAAATGCCGACGATCTCTCCGGAACGTACCTGAAAACTGACATCATCCACCAGCGTGTTGCCGTTCGGGCTGACGCAGGTGATGTGTTCGGCTTCCAGCACCGGCGCACCGAACTGGCGATCCGGCGGCAGGAAAGTGCCGACCGGTTCACTGCCCAGCATTTCGCGCACGATCCACGGCACGTCGATATCGCTGACCTGCGCTTCGGCCTGAAAACGCCCGTCGCGCAGAATGGTGATCACATCACCAATCGCCATCAGCTCCTCGAGCCGATGCGAGATATAGATGATGGAGACGCCCTGACGCGTCAGTTCGCGGATCACCCGAAACAGGATCTCCACTTCGGTTTTGCTCAGCGCCGAGGTCGGTTCGTCGAGGATCAGAATGTCGGCGTCCTCCGCCAGCGCTTTGGCGATCTCCACCAGTTGCTGCTGGCCAACCTTCAGGCTGCCGACCTTCTCATCCGGTGAAATTGGCTGATCGAGGCGCTGCATCAGCGCGGCGGTGCGGCGTTTCTGCTCGGCTTCATTGATGGGCCGAATGCCGCTTTGGATTTCCCGGCCAAGGAAAATGTTCTCCGCTACGCTGAGGTTCTCAAACAGGTTGAGCTCCTGATGCACCATGCCGATACCGTGGCGCGCGGCGTCTCGCGTGCTGTGAAACGCCACTTTGTTACCGTTCAGGAACATCTCACCGCTGGTCGGTTGCTGCACGCCGGCGAGAATCTTCATCAGCGTCGATTTTCCCGCGCCGTTTTCGCCGATGATGACGTTAACTTTGCCGCGCCACACGCGGTAATCCACGCGATCCAGCGCTAAGGTGCCGGGGAACAGCATCGACATCTGATTGGCTTGCAGAATGATCTCGTCGCTCATTATGGATTCCCCTGCTGCAGCCGCACCGCCACAACATCTTCCACTGTGCCCGCGCCCATGCTGACGGCCAGCAGCACCTGCGCCGGTTTGCCCACCCAGCTGGCATCCACCGCGGGCAGCTGTTTCACCGCGTGGCGATTCAGTGCTTTGGTCAGTTGCGCGTACTGCACCTGATTGGTGAACTCTTCGAAGCGGAAACCGGCCGCATCGCGAATGGCGTTGCCGCGCAGCACCGGACCAATCAACACTTTCACCGGCTTGCCGTTGATGGTCATGGTGAGACTGCGTTCCCGCTCGTTGCTGTTATCAAACGCCGTTACCGTGCCTGCCGCGCGCACAAACACGCTTTCGCTGCCGCCCGCTTTGACGGTGTGGCTTTTGGTTTCCATATCCGCCCAGCTCAGCGCCTGCTTCTCAGCTGGCTGCTGCACGCGGCTGGCCCAGCTTGACTCCGCAATCTGCTGCGGCGTTTGATCGCTGTAGCCCGGTTTGGCGTTGGGATCTTTCGGCATGATGGGTTTGCCGTTGGCATCGAGATCCACCACGGTGCAGGCGGCTAACATCAGCGTCAGCAGCGCCACCAGCGTGCCGCTCAGCGCTTTCCCCTTCATGCCGGCCTCCATGTTATGGCGCCAGCTTAAAGGTTTTCAGCTTCGCGGCGTTGCTGTCGTCAATCAGCACGCAATCCATCAGCTGCTTCTCCTCTTTCTGCGCTTTGCCGTTCTTCAGGTAGTAATCCACCTGCTCGACGGCCATCTGCGCCTGATCCCAGCCCGGCTGCAGCACCGTCGCTTTGATGTTGCCTTTATTGAGGATGGAGTCGCGGGTGTAATCGCTGCCGTCGAAGCCGACCACAATCACATTGGTTTTGCCCGCCGCTTTCAGCGCCGCTTCCGCACCGAGCGCCATGGTGTCGTTACCGGAGATCACGCCAACGATATTCGGGTTCTTCTGCAGGATGGTTTCCATGCGGCTGAAGGCTTCAGTCTGGCTCCAGTTGGCACTTTGCTGCGCCACCATCTTCAGATCGGGATAATCATCCAGCACATCGTGATATCCCTGCGAACGTACACCCGCATTGGTATCTGACTCTTTGCCCAGCAGCTCGACATAATCCCCTTTGCCGTTCAGCAGTTTGGCGAACTTCTCGGCACCGAGCTGTGCGCCCTGATAGTTGTTGGAGACGATTTGCGCTACGGCGATGCCGGTTTTATTGATTTCGCGGTCAATCAGGAAGGTAGGAATGCCGGCATCTTTGGCTTTTTGCACCGGGCCAACGGTGGCATCTGCACCGGCGTTATCAAGAATGATGGCTTTGGCTTTGCGCGCGATGGCGGTTTCAATCAGCTGATTTTGCTTATTCACGTCATCATCATGCGAGGCCACCAGCGTGGTGTAACCGAGGGCTTTGGCTTTCGCCTGCGCGCCGTCGGCTTCGGCCTTAAAGAACGGGTTATCATGCGATGGCGTAATAATGGCCAGCAACCCCTTATCCGCCGCCAGCGACGCCGCCGAGATCATCATGATTGAAGCAAGTAGAGAGACTTTGAGGACAGAGGCTTTCATTTGTTATCTCCGATTGAATATATATTCAATTGCGATTTTATATGCATAATGACTATGCGCTGGCTTCTTGAGCACGTCCATTGCCCGATCCTCAAAAAGCGAAAACGATCACAAAATGTTCTGCGTTGTTATTTTTGACAGGCTGATTAACAATACCAGGCGGGTTAAGAGAGAGAAAAAACCATGGCAAAACAGGATGAACAGCGGCTGATGGTGAAAATCGCCACGCTTTATTATGTGGAAGGCAGGAAGCAGTCCGACATTGCGCAGCTGTTGAAGCTGTCGCAATCTTTTGTGTCGCGCATCCTTAATCGCAGCGTGAAAGAAGGTGTGGTGAAGATCAGCGTGGTGCCGCCGGCCAATGTGTTCCCTGAGCTGGAAAAAGCCATTGAGCAGCTGTATCAACTGCCGCAGGTGATTGTGGTGGATGTGCCGGATCAGGCTTCTGCGTTGCAGATCAAACAGGCGATCGGTTCCGCCGCCGCGCACTATCTGGAAACGCGGGTGCGTGCCGATGAGCTGATTGGCATTTCCTCCTGGAGCGGCACCATTCGCGCCATGGTCGATGCGCTGCATCCGCTCAGCGCGCCGTGCCAAGGCGTCATTCAGCTACTGGGCGGCGTGGGCGCCAACGGCAATGTGCAGGCCACGATTCTAACGCAGAATCTCGCGGCGCTGCTGGGTTGTCCGGCGTGGCTGCTGCCGTCGCAATCAATCGAACACTCAGTAAAGGATCGCCAGCGTTTGTCGGTTAATCCCGATGTCGCGGTGGTACTGGAAAAGTTTGATCAGGTGGATCTGGCGATTGTCGGCATCGGCGATCTCGAGCCGTCCGCCCTGCTGCGCAATTCCGGCAACTATTACGACGGTGAGATGCTGCAAACGCTGGCCGAACGCGGCGCGGTGGGCGATATCTGCCTGCACTATTTTGACGCCGACGGTCAACCGGTGCTGAGCGCAGAGGAAGATCCGGTAATTGGTATGGAGTTGGCGCAGGTAAAACGCTGTCCGCAGGTGGTGGCGTTAGCGGGCGGCAAAGAGAAAGCGCAGGCGATTCGCGGGGCGTTGCGCGGCGGTTATGTGCAGGTGTTGATTGTGGATTATCCGACGGCGCGATTGTTGGTGTAGCGGCGCAATTCATTGCGTCATAAATCGCGCCGCAACAGATAGGTGTACAGCATCAACCGATGGTGCGGTAGGCGGTGGTGACTTTCCATAAATAACGCGGGGCCTGTGCCGCCGGATGCTTATTCTGTACGTGCTGGTAAAACTCGTCCGGCGTCATGGAATTGATCATCGCAATAGCACGCTCGCGGTCACGTGAGAAAGTACGCAGCAAGGCACCAGCACCGTTGGCGTAGGAGACAATGGTGGCGTAACGCAGGGTCAGCGGATCGCGAATTCCGGCTAAGGCGGAATCCTGCAGAATTTTCAGGTAAGCCGCGCCAATATCGATGTTCTTGGCCGGATCGCGCAGCTCGGACGAGGATGGCTGACCATGACGGCCCTGGATGCGATAGACTTCGCGGCCCGCGGTCGAGGCCTTAATTTGCATCAGACCAACCGCATTGGAACGGCTCACCACGGTGGGATTGCCTCCGGATTCGACACTAATAATGGCGCTGATTAACTTCTCATCAACGCCATAATGACTGGCGGCATCTTCGGTAAACATTGACCATGCATCATTTACTTTCGACGGCGGTGCCTGAGTTAACGGCGTATTCTTCTCGGGCAGTGCCGGTTTTTCCGGCTCGCTTGAACAGCCAGCAAGCAGCAGTGCAGAAAGCATAAGTAGGCGAATTTTCACTGATTTTTGGTTCCGCAATAGGGTTGGCGCAAGCTATCATACCTGGCGCAGCGCGATGCAAAATTACCGTTTATCCTAAATCGGTAAAAAACCTTATGCTACCGTGACTTCGATAACGCATTTCGTCATCATCGGCAGGCCACTCTACAGCAGGATGGAAGTTATGGTTACTCCCCGCACGCTACATCTCATTGCCCCTTCCGGTTATTGCCACAATCAGGACGCCGCCCAGCGCGCGGTGAGTCGTTTACAGGCTGCTGGCCATCATCTTGACAATCTATCGGCGATCACCCGCCGCTTTCAACGCTTTGCCGGCGATGATGCGCAGCGGCTGAATGATATCAATGTGCTGGCCACGCTGGAGGCGCTGCCCGATATCGTGCTGGCGGTGCGTGGCGGCTACGGCGCTTCACGTTTGCTGGATAAGATCGATTACGTTGGCCTGCAACGTCGATTGCTCAATCAACCGGTGGCGCTGTGCGGCCACAGCGATTTCACCGCGCTGCAGCTGGCGTTACTGGCACAAATAGGGCTGATCACCTTTAGCGGGCCGATGCTGGCCGGTAACTTTGGTGCCGAGGCATTATCTGATTTTACCGAATCACACTTTTGGCAAACGCTGACATCACCTACAGTCAATCTAAGCTGGCGCAGCACCAGCCCGGATCACGGCCGCTGGCAAGGCACTTTATGGGGCGGCAATTTAGCGATGATTTGCTCGCTGATTGGTACGCCGTGGATGCCGCAAATTGAAGGCGGCATTCTGGTGATCGAAGATGTGAACGAACATCCGTTCCGTATCGAGCGCATGCTGATTCAGCTGCAGCAGAGTGGCATTTTGTCGCGCCAGCAAGCGATTATTACCGGCAGCTTTACCAGCACATCGCTGTCGGCGTATGACAACGGTTTTGATTTTGCCACCGTGTGGCAGCGCATTCGTGACGAGTTTCAGATTCCAGTGATTAGCGATCTGGCTTTTGGACACGATGCCGATACCGTGACGCTGCCGCTGGGCGCTAGCGCCACGTTGCAGATTGAGAATGGAGAAGCACAGTTCGCCTTCACCGGCCATCCGACATTGCGCTAACGTGTTGCCGCAGGAGACCGACAATGAAGCCACTGTACGACGATTTGTGGATCTCCACGCCAGAATTCCCCGCCGAAGAGACGGCGAGTGACTTAATGATGCATGGCTTTATGCTGTGCCACCCACGCGGCAATTTATTGATTGGCCGCGTGGAGCATCCGCTCGATCATGAGTTCCTTAACGATGCCGGCGGCGTCATTCGCCACTATTTAACTCACTGGCACGAAGCCGCGCCGGGAGCGATCGCCATTCAGCAGCGCTTTAATAGCGCGCTCTATTGCCACAGTCGTTCGCTCGGGCCGGTCAGTTTGGTGATTGAGCCCGACGAAACCTTTACACAGCAAGAGACGCACTTCGGCGATTTTCACCTGCTGCCGACGCCCGGACACACGCCCGGCAGCAGCAGCTATCTCTACCACTCGCCGCTCGGCCACACTTATCTGTTTGTCGGCGATACGCTGACCCGCGATTACAACCGCTGGATCAGCGTGCTGATGCCTGAAAGCAATCCCACCGAACTGCAGCAGTCGCTGGAGTTGTATCGCTCGTTACGCCCGGATGTCGTGCTGATGAGCACCACGCGCGGACATCTTTCGTGGGCTAAGGTGAATTTGCAGAGCTGGCTGGCAGCCATTGATGAGGCGGAACAGTCGCCGCTGGATTTGCGCCAGCGGCAACTCATCAAACCGGGCTATTAACTCACGAGTTTGGACGCGCGCTGTCGTCGTAGCGTTCCAGCGACAGAATCTGCGCATCGCGCTTATCGGTGCGGCTGCAGGGCAACAACTTGTTGCTGTTGGCGTAGACGAAGAAAGTTTCATCGTTCTTTTTATTCACGATTAACTGATCGCCATTACGAAAACGGGTGATGGCGACTTTATCGCCCCCTTTCAGGCTGGTGCGCTGCTGCCCGGCAGCAATCTGGAAGTGGCGCGTTGGCCACATTAACGTACTCAAACCATACTCGGCACGCGATACCGTCATAGTCGGACGGCCGGGACAGGTGATTTGGTATTCGGTTTCGCTCCAGGCGGGCGCTATCTGACATGCCAGCACGCCAACGGCCATGACTAGTGCCTTCATTGGGTTCTCCGCTGAGGTTAAATGATGATTTCGTGGCGTGATTGGCCTTGCTGCTGCATTCCATAAACTTCATCCAACAACAGCAAAGCCTGGTACATCAAGCGCAATGAGATTCTGCGGGAGCAGGCACTATTCAGCGGCCACTTGCGCCGCGACCAACATCAATGCCAGTCCGGCTTCTTCGGCTTCAAAACGCTGCATCACTTCCTGAATGGCCGCTACGCAGTTCATTACCTGCTTCTTTTTGTCGGCTTCTAATTTGTCGATCGCGTGCTGAAGAATCATTAAACTCGCTTCTTCTTCTTTCATTAATTTACCCTTGTTTTGCTTACCTGGTGCGCAACGCTGGCAAGAATACCGTTTCTCTGCTAGTAAAGTCACCCCTTTACATTCCTTCCGCTTAACGATTATACAAATGACAAATGGGAAGCAGCGTCAGACCTGCTATGATCCACTTATCAGTACGCATAGGCGTGCCATGGCAAACAGGGAATGAAGCAGGTGCTCATGTGGCGAATCACGGTTGTACTCACCCTTTTAATGTTAGCTGGCTGCAGTTCCGCACCGAAAGGTGTCGACTGTCCGGGCGAAGTGTCGACGATTTATGGACAATCGATGGGCAACACGCAGGCGCGCATCTTTGATTTGGTGAGCGCCTTCGCCGTATCGCGCGATGGCGTGAAGGTGCAAAGCGGTACGCTGCACTCCACCGATCGCTTTCAGTACGTGCCATCGGCCATCACCGCAGAGGGCTTCTACGCGCAACGCCTGTCTGATAAACAGTTCCGCCTGATCAATCCTTATCAGAACACCATGATTACCTGGACGTGCCCATAAGCCGTGCGTCGCATCGTGAGATGGTTTATTGTCTGCCCATCGCACGCGGCGGACCTGCATGATGGAAAAGAGTCTGGATAACAATGGCTATATCGATTTCCCCTTTCCGGCCAGCACCAATGCGGATGGCTCGGTGAATCCCTGTGGATTTGACCTCACGCTGGAAACCGATCGTATTGATGAGATCACCGCCGGTAAACACTCCGAAAATATGCGGCGCCTGCTGGAAGAAGTGAATCTGCAGGATGGCTTATTTATGACCCTGGCCTGCGACTGGCAGCAACGTGACGATGGCGTGTGCGGATTTATCGATGTGGCATTTCGTCCGACGGTGGCAGGCTTCAATACGGAAGAGACGCAAAGCCTCGATCAGGCGTTTGAAATCTACCTCAGCCGTCAGGAGAAGCAGCACAACATGCAGAGTGGCACGCTAATCAACTACGCGCGTGCGGTGCTTGATTGGAGCTGGTCTCCGCTGCAGCAGCGCCACATGCGCTACGAAAAAGTGACCTTGCGCTATTACTGCCAGCAGGCCGACGATGCCGAATGGTGTTTTGACCACCTGCGTCACTTTCTGGTGAGCTGGTATCCGGCTTATCGCGGTCAGCCCTAACTTCAGGCTTTCGCTTTCCCACTCCGCTGGCATGCGCAGAATTTTTGCGTACTGCAAACTGCTGTTACAACCTTTACCGCTGCGCCATTTGCTGCCTGCAGTTTCTCTGACTACGCTTTACAGGACATTCACCACGATCAGGGAGTCATTATGAGCGATAAAGCGGAAGCAAAATTGAATGAAGCGGCGGGTGCCGTCCAGGAAAAATTTGGTCAATTCACCGGTTCACGCCGTCATGAAGCCAAAGGCGCGGCGCGTCGTTATCCGGCTCAGGCCAGCTATGCGGTTCAGGATGCAGCGGATTGTGTGGTGAAATCGGTACGCGATAACCCCGCGACCGGCCTGGCAGTTGCAGCCAGCATTGGTGTGATTGTCGGTTTTCTGCTCGGACGTAAGTAATCCGTTAAAACGGGGCCTCAAGGCCCCGATTTTAATGGTGCTGACCCACTTCATATATTCCTTCTTTGATATGTTCATCCGGCGTTTCAGCCACATCTACGGTGCTGTTTTCCATCTTCAAATGACGATCGTGCTGCAGGGTTAACGTTATTGAGCTTGAAGGCTGTGCGCAAGCGACCACAGACAGCAGCAGAAAAAACCACGCAGCGACAACTTTCTTTCCCATCGTTCTTTTTCCAGCAAGCTGAGATATGTCGGCCCAGATTGCCCGAGTAAATGAAAATGAGCGTCAATGTGCCGCAAAGCTCTGTCGTCAGTTGTGTATAACTACACCTGCGCGCGCCGTGCTTTGTATCGCGCAACCATGGTCATCAGCGCCTGGTAAATTAATCCCGCATACAAGCTCATCACGATCACCATGCCGATCTCTTTGCC
Organism: Pantoea sp. y20; assembly: GCF_054903455.1. Lineage (NCBI taxonomy): Bacteria > Pseudomonadati > Pseudomonadota > Gammaproteobacteria > Enterobacterales > Erwiniaceae > Pantoea > Pantoea sp. y20. The sequence continues at coordinate 1,726,282 of NZ_CM142816.1, read as the reverse complement.
CTGCGCCTGCCACGAAACAAACCACATAAAGATGCCCCACAACAGCGAAAACAGCAGCCAGCCCTTAACGAACTTGATTACACCTTGCATACCACCTCCTGAATCGTAAGCGCTGAAGATAACGGTTTAGTCTTTAATGCACACTGCCATCAGCACGTAAATGTTAACTGTTTCAAAGTTCTGCGAAAGGGAATGTAAACCCACGATGGTGTAGACTAATGCGCACGCGTCGCATATCGCCATCGGCGCGATTATGTTTGAATTCCCGCCAACACTGTCCGGCATGTGGTTGAAATGAATTATTTAAGCAAGATACAAAGTTTTATTGAGGGTAACACGGTGCTGTCGGCCGCTTTCAGCCTGGTATTATTGATGTTTGCCGGCATGATCGCCCATCTGATCTGTAAATTCTTTATCGTTAAAGTGGTCAGAAAGGTGTTCTTCAGCACGCACAAAAATCAGGTGCCGCTGGATAAGGACGTCAGGCTGTCGGAGAAGCTCTCTAACTTTATCCCGGTGATCACGGTCTATTATCTGCTGCAGTTTATGCCAGATTTACCCGAGCATTTGTTGATCGCAATTAAGACCATCTGCGGCATTCTGTTCTTCGTCTATTTATCGCTGTTCTTTACAGAAGTGCTGGAGATCGTTAATAACTCCTATTCGAAAAAAGCCAAGCGCAAAAATCACTCGATCAAGGGTTATATTCAGGTCGGCAAGATTCTGGTGCACATTATTTCGGCGATTATGATTCTGGCGATTATGTCGAATAAATCGCCGGTGATTATTATCTCCAGTTTGGGTGCCGTAGCGGCGGTATTGATGTTGGTGTTCCAGCATACGCTGATGTCGCTGGTGGCCAATATTCAGGTGTCATCGAACGATGTGCTGCAACTCGGCGACTGGATTGAGATGCCGGATAACGGCATCAGCGGCGAAGTGATCGATATCGCGCTGCATACCATCACCATTCGCAACTGGGACAATACGCTGTCGCGTATCCCCACCAAAAACTTCCTCACCGAAACCTACACCAACTGGCAGGCGATGTTCTCCTCCGGCGCGCGCCGCATTATGCGCAGTTTCCATCTTGATCAGATGTCGATACGCTTTCTCGATCACGAGATGGTGCAGCAGATGAGCCAAATCCGCGGCGTCAGTGAGCAACTTTCAGCACTGATGGATGGCCGCGATAGCAATGCGGTGGGCGAACGCTGGTTTGCAGAAAACGGCATTACCAATCTGACGGTGTTTCGTAAATACCTGACGGCGTGGCTGTCGCAGCGCGACGATATCAAAAAGGATATGTATATCGTGGTACGCGCCATGAAGCCTTCGCCCGAGGGTTTGCCGGTGGAGGTTTATTGCTTCACCTCGTCAGTGCTGTGGGTGGATTACGAGGATTCGCAGTCGGCCATTTTTGAGTATATCTATGCGATCGTCGGTCACTTTTCACTGCGGATGTACCAGCAACCGGGTGGCAGCGATTTCTGGCGACTGTCGCAGGAGCGCGCTCAAATCGCCAAACCCAATGAGCAGCAAGTCGATTAATGCATTAAAAAAACGGAAGCGATTAGCTTCCGTTTTTTCTGACGATGAGTGAATAGCCTGCGCTTATGACATACCGGTGAGGACGCTGATTTTTCAACTTTATTTATCGAACCCCTCCATGTAAAATTCGCATCTATTTTGCAAATAATGATGTCGTCATGGCTAATATTTCACTATGTTGAAATTATTCTCACGTTTTTTATCAGTTGGCATCATTAACACACTGATTCATTGGATGGTGTTTGCAGCCCTGTATTCTCTTAATACCCGCCAATGGCTGGCTAATCTGTTGGCTTTCATTGTCGCGGTAACATTTTCATTTTTTGCCAATGCACGCTGGACGTTTAAAGCCGAAGCGACAACTTTTCGCTATGTCATCTTCGTGGCCTTTATGGGCATAATGGCCGCCGGCATCGGCAGTTTCGCCGATCATACGCATATTAATCCGATTATCACGCTTATTTCATTTTCTATAATAAGCCTGGTATTCGGCTTCATCTATTCAAACTTCATTGTTTTTAAGGTGAAAAAGTGAAAATTTCTCTGGTCGTTCCCGTCTTCAATGAAGAAGATGCAATCCCGATATTCTATCGTACCGTCAAAGAAAAACTCTCTTCTTACCCTCTCGAAATTGTCTTCATTAATGATGGCAGTACCGATAGAACAGAGCAGATTATTAAGTCGCTGCGGGATGATGACGAATCTGTGTTAGTCATTAATTTTATTCGTAACTTTGGTAAAGAAACCGCGCTGCTTGCCGGACTTGAACATGCTACCGGTGATGCAGTCATTCCGGTTGACGTTGATCTTCAGGATCCCATCGAAGTGATTCCCTTGCTCATAAGCAAATGGCAAGAGGGATGGCCGATTGTGCTGGCAAAACGCAATGACCGCAGTAGCGATAGTCATTTTAAGCGTAAAACGGCTGCATGGTTTTATAAACTGCATAATAAGATCAGCTCACCAAAGCTTGAAGAAAATGTTGGAGACTTTCGTTTACTTTCGCGCGCGACTGTCGAAAACATAAAGCAATTGCAGGAACGCAATCTATTTATGAAAGGCATCCTGAGTTGGGTGGAGGGTGATGCTGCCATCGTGGAATATAGCCGTTCAGCGCGCGTTGCGGGAGAGGCAAAGTTTAACGGATGGCGACTTTGGAATTTAGCGCTTGAAGGGCTGACCAGTTTCTCAACCTTTCCGCTCAGAGTGTGGACCTATATTGGTTTTTTTGTCGCATTCCTGTCGTTCGTTTATGGCGCGTGGATGATCATTGATAAAATAATATGGGGTAACCCGGTAGCAGGTTATCCATCACTACTGGTATCAATACTGTTTTTGGGTGGAATTCAATTAATTGGAATAGGTGTGCTAGGTGAATATATTGGCAGGATATATATTGAAACCAAGCATAGACCTCGATATATTAAAAAGGAAGCAGATGACAAACATAGCTTGTAATAACTTTAAAGTTTATCTTTTTTTAGCTGCGGCATTATTGGTTTGCTATAGCCCTGTCTTTCTTTCAAGCTATGCCTTTTCGGATGATTGGTACTATCTGTTCAGCGCCCAAACTGATCCTGCCAGCATTTTCAAGTGGGACGTCCTTTCTGGAAGGCCGGCCTATGGTGCTTTGCGCTATGGTTTCTCTTTCCTGATATCCAGCCTGGACTCATTGATACTGATAAGAGTGCTATCCGTTGTCTCTCTTATTTTACTAAGCTTTTACTTTTACAAATTTATCTCTGAGAGAGATATCCTTAAAAATCCACTGCAGAGAGTTATATTCTCTTTAGTGATCTGTTTACTGCCCTCTTTTCAGGTATTCAACGCCTGGTCAGTATGTTTTCCTTTTGTGACGTCTATTCTGCTTGCAGGATGGAGTTACTCAGCGTTAACCCGATTGCGCGGTATCAAGGGAGTCATCTTGTCAGCCTTGCTGATTACGCTCTCTTTCGCTATTTACCAGCCCACTGCGATGTGTTTTCTTTTTTTTGCGTTTATGGACACTTGCCTGACTTCACGTAAAGTCGATAAAAAGGAACTCATTCGTACATTCTTAATGATTTTCTTTGGCATGTTGATGGCATTAATATTAGCCAAAGTCATTCCGCTCCTGTTATTCGGCGAGACACTTTCAAGAAGTAACATTACCATTGATCTCTTGGGAAAAATAAAATGGTTCTTTGTAGAGCCATTAAAAAATGCCATCTGTAATTTTGACACTGGTAGAAAAGCACTATCAGTTATCATCTCTCTGTTATTCATCTTTATTGGGCTGAAAAAAATTAGCGGGAACGGCAAGGAGAAAGTGATTTTATCTTTCCTGTTCGCTGTTGCAGCAGTGACACCAAACTTATTGGTGACAGAGAGTTGGGCGGCTTACCGAACAATCAGTGCGCTCTCGCTGATTACCACGTCTTGCTTCCTTATCGGGCTATTCGTGGTGATCGATAAGACAAAATACTCACGATTCCTTTATCTATTGCTACCTCTCGCTGCCGGATGGCTTGCAGCCAGCAATATTAAAGAGGGTTTTTCTTCACCTCAGCAAAAAGAGTATGCCCTTTTAAAAGCCGAAATAACTAAAATGGTCGCAAAAGATTTCGATGGCGCCCTTTACTACCGCTTAAATAGTGAGAATTTGCCAAAAATTGCAAAATCATCGAAATATGATGAGTTTGGTTCTTTATCTTTAGGCATGCCGTGGACGTTTGCCGGTATGGCATTTACCGTAAAAAAAGAAGCGGGTATGCATTACACTCTAACCAAATCGCCAGTGATCAACGGCAATGAGAGCTGCTCAGGGAAATGCATAATTATTGATGCTCAGGCGGTGCTGGCAAGGCAATAAACCGAGATTATCCGCAAACTTTAGACAAAAAAAGGGAGCCATTGGCTCCCGTTATGCTTTCTGCCTGAGTGGCAAATTACATGTTGCTGATGATCGCGTCACCAAACTCTGAACATTTCAGCAGTTTAGCGCCTTCCATCAGACGTTCGAAATCGTAGGTCACGGTTTTGTTAGCGATAGCGCCTTCAACACCTTTAACGATCAGGTCAGCCGCTTCGAACCACTCCAGATGACGCAGCATCATTTCTGCCGACAGGATCACTGAACCTGGGTTCACTTTATCCTGACCTGCATACTTCGGTGCTGTACCGTGCGTCGCTTCGAACAGGGCACATTCGTCACCGATGTTGGCGCCTGGTGCAATACCGATACCGCCAACCTGTGCCGCCAGGGCATCAGAGATGTAATCACCGTTCAGGTTCATACAGGCGATCACGTCGTATTCCGCCGGACGCAGCAGGATCTGCTGCAGGAAGGCATCGGCGATCACGTCTTTAACGATGATCTCTTTACCGCTGTTCGGGTTCTTGAACTTCATCCACGGGCCGCCATCGATCAGCTCGCCGCCGAACTCTTCTTTCACTAACTGGTAACCCCAGTCTTTGAAAGAACCTTCGGTGAACTTCATGATGTTGCCTTTGTGAACCAGGGTCAGAGAATCACGGTCGTTGGTGATGGTGTATTCAACTGCTGCGCGCACCAGACGTTTAGTGCCCTCTTCCGAGCATGGTTTAACGCCGATACCACACTGCTCAGGGAAGCGAATTTTCTTCACGCCCATCTCTTCGCGCAGGAACTTGATCACTTTATCCGCTTCTGGCGTGCCCGCTTTCCACTCGATACCGGCATAGATATCTTCTGAGTTTTCACGGAAGATCACCATGTCGGTCTCTTCTGGACGCTTAACCGGGCTTGGCGTGCCTTTGTAGTAGCGAACCGGACGCAGACAAACGTACAGATCCAGCTCCTGACGCAGCGCAACGTTCAGAGAACGAATACCGCCACCAACTGGAGTAGTCAGCGGGCCTTTGATGGCAACGCGATATTCTTTAATTAAATCGAGGGTTTCCTGCGGCAGCCAGACGTCCTGGCCGTAGAGTTCTACTGATTTTTCGCCGGTATAAATTTCCATCCAGGAAATTTTTCGCTCGCCGTTGTAGGCTTTCTTCACAGCGGCATCAACCACTTTCAACATTACCGGGGAAACATCAACGCCGATACCGTCACCTTCAATGTAAGGAATAATCGGGTTATTCGGAACATTCAGTTTTCCCTGATCCAGGGTGATTTTTTGACCTTCCGCCGGAACAACTACTTTGCTTTCCATCAACCTCTCCTTCGAGCGATTTTTTGTTAATGATTTGTAAGATGCGGGTCAATACTACTTGATTATTTCCGCTACGCCAATCACCGTAGTTTCGCGCTATAATGCGCCGAATGTTTCCGACTGCAAAGCCCATGCGAAAAACTTCTCAACGAATTCACCAGGATAAGCGCGCAAGCGCCCCGGCACGTAAGCCCGTGCGCCGCGATACCCGTCCGAAAGGCCCAAGACGCGTCATACTCTTTAACAAACCATTCGATGTTTTGCCGCAATTCAGTGACGAAGCCGGACGCCGCACGCTGAAGGATTTTGTGCCGGTGAGCGACGTCTACGCCGCTGGCAGACTCGATCGCGACAGCGAAGGATTGATGATTTTGACCAACGATGGCGCGCTGCAGGCCGCGCTGACGCAGCCCGGCAAGCGCACCGGAAAGGTCTATTTTGTGCAGGTGGAAGGTGCGCCGCAGGAATCAGATTTATCCCTGTTACGCAGCGGCGTGACGCTGAACGATGGCCCCACTTTGCCGGCAGGGATTGAGTTAGTGGGCGAGCCAGAGTGGCTATGGCCGCGCCAGCCGCCGATTCGTGAACGCAAAGCGATTCCCACCAGCTGGCTGAAAATCACCTTGTTTGAGGGACGAAATCGCCAGGTGCGCCGCATGACGGCACACATCGGCTTTCCGACATTGCGCCTGATTCGCTTTGCGATGGGCGAACATCAGTTAGGCGATTTGCCCCCGGGTGAATGGCGCGATATCAGTGCAGCCATTTAATAACTTTTAGTTAACAATTTCGGAGAAAGGATGTTTAAACCTCATGTAACGGTCGCCTGTATTGTGCAGGCACAGGGACATTTGCTGGTGGTTGAAGAGCGCGTGCACGGTCGTATTACCTGGAACCAGCCCGCCGGGCATCTTGAGGCCAATGAAACCCTGCTCGAGGCCGCCCAGCGTGAACTGTTTGAAGAGACCGGCATTGAAGCCAAACCTGAATATTTTCTCGGCGTGCAGCAGTGGATTGCGCCGGACGATACACCTTTTGTGCGTTTCCTGTTTGGCCTCGATCTGGCCGAAAAAGTCGATACCTCGCCGCACGATCGCGACATCGACTGCTGCTGGTGGCTGCCGCCAGAGCAGATTCTGACGGCCAATCGCCTGCGTTCGCCGTTAGTGGCAGAGAGCGTGCGACTGTGGCAACAAGGCGAGCGTTATCCGCTGCATCTGGTCGCGCCGTTCCAGTGGCCGTTTCATGAGGGTGCGCGCCCCGCTTCTGCATGATAGAATGCGCCGCCTGTTTTTATCGTAATTTAAGAGTGCGTCATGTCTGACAACAACCAGAAAAAAGTGATCGTCGGAATGTCCGGCGGCGTCGATTCTTCCGTTTCCGCCTGGTTACTGCAGCAGCAGGGCTACCAGGTTGAAGGCCTGTTCATGAAGAACTGGGAGGAAGACGATGGCGAGGAGTATTGCACCGCCGCCGATGATCTGGCTGACGCACAAGCCGTGTGTGACAAACTCGGCATCAAACTGCACAAAATCAACTTCGCCGCTGAGTACTGGGATAACGTGTTCGAGCACTTCCTGGAAGAGTACAAAGCCGGCCGCACGCCGAATCCTGACATCCTGTGCAACAAAGAGATCAAGTTCAAAGCCTTCCTCGAATTCGCGGCGGATGATCTCGGCGCAGACTTCATCGCCACCGGCCACTACGTGCGCCGTCAGGATGTGGATGGCCAAAGCCGCTTGCTGCGCGGCCTCGACGGCAACAAAGATCAGAGCTATTTCCTCTACACGCTCAGCCACCAGCAGATCGCGCAAAGCCTGTTCCCGGTTGGCGAACTGGATAAGCCGGAAGTGCGCCGCATCGCTGAGCAGCTGGATCTGATCACCGCAAAGAAGAAAGATTCCACCGGCATCTGCTTTATCGGTGAGCGCAAGTTCCGCGACTTCCTTGGTCGTTATCTGCCTGCGCAGCCGGGCGAAATCGAAACCGTTGACGGCGAAATCGTCGGTGAACATCAGGGCTTGATGTACCACACGCTCGGCCAGCGTAAAGGTCTGGGCATCGGCGGCCGTAAAGAGAGCAACGACGATCCCTGGTATGTGGTCGACAAAGATGTGGCGCGCAATCGCCTGATCGTGGCGCAAGGCGGCGAGCATCCGCGCCTGATGTCCGTGGGGTTGATTGCCCAACAGCTGCACTGGGTTGATCGCCAGCCAATGACCGCGCCGCTGCGCTGCACGGTGAAAACCCGCTATCGCCAGACCGACATTCCGTGTGAAATTATTCCGCACGGCGATGACCGTATTGAAGTCCGTTTTGACGAGCCGGTTGCGGCCGTCACGCCAGGCCAATCCGCCGTGTTCTATCTCGGTGAAGTGTGCCTCGGCGGCGGCATTATCGAACAACGCCTGCCTCTGGCAGAAGCCTAAGGTCGGCGCTGCCCGACGCGATGACAGGAGTTAAGCGTGGCTAAGAACTATTATGAGATTACGCTGGCGCTGGCGGGCGTATGCCAGGCCGCCCATGTGGTGCAACAGCTCGCGCAGCAGGGAAATTGCAATAACGCGGCAATGAATGTGTCGCTGCGCAGCCTGATCGATCTCAATCCCGGTTCGACGCTGGCAGTGTTTGGCAACGACGAAGCCAATTTAAAGGTTGGATTAGAGACCTTGATGGCGGTGCTCAACAGCAGCAATCGTCAGGGTGCCAGCGCTGAACTGACCCGTTATACCTTAAGCATGATGGTGCTGGAGCGTAAGCTGCATGGCAACAAAACCGCGATGAACACGCTGGCACAACGCATCGGCCAGCTTGACCGCCAGCTGGCGCATTACGAGCTGGAATCGGACACCATCATCAGCGCAATGGCCGGCATTTATGTGGATGTGATTAGCCCGCTGGGCCCGCGCATTCAGGTGACAGGTTCACCGCAGGTGCTACAGAATTCACAAGTGCAGAGTAAAGTGCGCGCCGCCCTGCTGGCCGGCATTCGCTCTGCGGTGTTATGGCAGCAGGTTGGCGGTGGCCGTCTGCAGCTGATGTTCTCGCGCCAGCGCTTGCTGAGCGAAGCTAAAACCATTTTATCCCGCCTGGGCCCGGCGTATTAAGCGCCGCCCCGGCATAATTGTTAAACGATTCAGGAGTTGCACTGATGGAATTATCCTCTCTGACCGCCGTTTCACCTGTCGATGGTCGTTACGGCGATAAAGTCAGCCCACTGCGCGCCATTTTCAGCGAGTTCGGTTTGCTGAAATTCCGCGTTGAGGTTGAGGTTCGCTGGTTACAAAAATTGGCCACGACTGTCGAGATCAAGGAAGTTCCTGCATTTGATGCCGACGCAAACGCTTTCCTTGATGCCATTGTCGCCAATTTCAGCGAAGAAGACGCGGCACGCATCAAAACCATCGAGCGCACCACCAACCACGACGTCAAAGCCGTGGAGTATTTCCTGAAAGAGAAAGTGGCCGATGTACCCGCGCTGCATGCGGTGTCTGAATTCATTCACTTCGCCTGTACCTCCGAAGATATCAACAACCTGTCGCATGCGCTGATGCTGGAAACCGCTCGTCGTGATGTGATCGTGCCGTTCTGGAACCAACTGATCGATGCTGTTAAAGGTCTGGCACACGAATACCGTGACATTCCGCTGCTGTCGCGCACCCATGGCCAGCCGGCAACGCCGTCAACCATGGGTAAAGAGATGGCGAACGTGGCATACCGTCTCGAGCGCCAGTTGCGTCAGCTGAGCAAAATTGACGTGCTGGGTAAAATCAACGGTGCGGTCGGTAACTATAACGCCCACATCTCCGCTTACCCGGAAGTGGATTGGCACCAGCTGAGTGAGCAGTTTGTAACCTCCTTAGGTCTCACCTGGAACCCGTACACTACGCAGATCGAGCCGCACGATTACATCGCAGAACTGTTTGATTGCATCGCGCGCTTCAACACCATTCTGATCGACTTTGATCGTGATATCTGGGGCTACGTCGCGCTCAATCACTTCAAGCAGAAAACCATCGCCGGTGAAATCGGTTCGTCCACCATGCCGCACAAAGTGAACCCGATTGACTTCGAAAACTCCGAAGGCAACCTCGGCCTGGCTAACGCCATGATGCAGCATCTCGCCAGCAAACTGCCGGTGTCACGCTGGCAGCGCGACCTGACCGACTCCACCGTGCTGCGTAACCTTGGCGTGGGCATCGGTTATGCACTGATCGCTTATCAAGCCACACTGAAAGGCATCTCTAAACTGGAAGTGAACCGCGATCGTCTGCTGGACGAGCTGGATCACAACTGGGAAGTACTGGCTGAGCCGATCCAAACCGTGATGCGTCGTTACGGTATCGAAAAACCGTACGAGAAGCTGAAAGAGCTGACGCGCGGTAAACGCGTTGATGCTGCCGGTATGCAGACCTTTATCGATAGCCTCGAACTGCCGGAAGAGGAAAAAGTGCGTCTGAAGCTGATGACGCCAGCCAACTACCTCGGCCGTGCGATTCAGATGGTTGATGATTTGAAGTAATGCGGTGGCCAGGCGCGTTTCGCGCGCCTGGTTGTTCTCTGGTTTAGCTGGCTTTGCGTATACTCTTCTCATCATCACTACGTTCGAAGCTAAGGAAATACTATGCGTGTTCTGGTTGTGGAAGATAATGCGCTGCTACGCCATCACCTCGCCGTGCAATTGCGTGAAATGGGCCATCAGGTCGACGCCGCAGAAGATGCCAAAGAAGCGGATTATTTCCTGCAAGAACATGTCCCCGACATCGCGCTGGTCGATCTCGGTTTGCCCGATGAAGATGGCATGTCGCTGATTCGCCGCTGGCGCACCGATGCGGTACGTCAACCGATTCTGGTCTTAACCGCGCGTGAAGGCTGGCAGGCCAAAGTGGAAGCGCTGGAAGCGGGTGCCGACGACTATGTCACCAAGCCGTTCCACATTGAAGAAGTGGCTGCACGCTTGCAGGCGTTGATGCGTCGCAACAGCGGACACGCGTCGCAAATTATCTCTATGCCGCCGTTCCAGGTCGATCTCTCTCGCCGCGAACTGACGGTGCAAGATGAACCGGTAAAATTGACCGCTTTCGAATACACCATCGTCGAAACCCTGATTCGCAACGCGGGTAAAGTGGTGAGCAAAGATTCGCTGATGCTGCAGCTCTATCCGGATGCCGAACTGCGCGAAAGTCACACCATCGACGTGTTGATGGGCCGTCTGCGTAAAAAAATTCTCTCACTCTATCCAACCGAAGTGATCAACACCGTACGCGGCCAGGGCTATCGCTTTGATCTCTGATTTATGACGTGGTTCCGGCGTTTACGCCCCTTCTCTCTCCGCGCTCGTTTTCTGCTGGCGACCGCGGCGATCGTGTTGTTTTTGTCACTCTCCTACGGCATGGTCGCGGTGGTTGGCTATGTCGTCAGCTTCGATAAAAATACCTATCGCGTGATGCGCGGTGAGAGCAATCTGTTCTTCACGCTGGCGCAGTGGCACGACAATCAGCTCACTATTGGCCAGCCGGAGCGCATGACGCTCAATTTCCCCACGCTGGTCTTTATCTACGATGAACGCGGCAAACTGCTGTGGCAGCAGCGCGATGTGCCCGAAATCCGCAAAAAGATCCATCGTGAATGGCTGCTCAAGCCCGATTTCTACGAAATCGATACCAGCAATCGCACCAGCATGGCGGCGATGGGCAACAACCCGCAGGCGAAAGAGCGGCTGCACGCGCTGGATAGCGACAGCAGTGACACCTTCACCCACTCGGTCGCGGTCAATCGCTACGATGCCACCACCAACTTACCGGCGCTGACCATTGTGGTGGTCGACTCAATTCCGCAAGAGTTGCAGCATTCCGATGTGGTGTGGTCGTGGTTTAGCTATGTGCTGGCGGCCAATCTGCTGCTGGTGATCCCGCTGCTGTGGCTGGCGGCGCACTGGAGTTTGCGGCCGATTGGCGATCTCACTTCGCAGGTGCGCGAGCTGGAAACCGGTCAGCGCGAGAATCTCGATGACAATCCGCCGCAAGAGCTACGTAGTCTGGTGCGCAATCTTAACCTGCTGCTGACCAACGAACGCCAGCGCTACACGCGCTATCGCACCACCTTGTCGGATGTCACCCACAGCCTGAAAACCCCGCTGGCAGTGCTGCAAAGTACGCTGCGATCGTTACGCAATGGTAAAGAGTTAACCATTGAACAGGCCGAACCGGTGATGCTGGAGCAGATCAGCCGCATCTCGCAGCAGATTGGTTATTACCTGCATCGTGCCAGCATGCAGGCCGATCACAATCCTCTGCAGCGCGATTTGCATTCGGTTTCGGCGCTGCTCGATAGCCTGTGCTCGGCACTGAATAAAGTCTATCAACGCAAGGGCGTGGCGATCACGTTGGATATCTCGCCGGAGCTGACCTTTATCGGCGATAAAAATGACTTCATGGAAGTGCTCGGCAACGTGCTGGATAACGCCTGCAAATATTGCCTCGAATTTATTGAAGTCACCGCACGACAAACCGACAACACCTTGCATCTGTTTATTGATGATGACGGCCCCGGCATTCCGGAAAGCAAACGCGATCTGATCTTCGTGCGCGGTCAACGTGCCGACACCTTGCGTCCCGGCCAGGGATTAGGTTTAGCCGTGGTGCGCGACATCCTCGAACAGTACGCCGGCCAGGTGATCGCCACCACCAGCCCGCTCGGCGGCGCGCGCATGGAAGTGATTTTCCAGCGCCAGGAAGTCGAGCATCACCGCGAGTAGAAAGGGACGCGGGCTGTTATACTTGCCATCATTCTTTGCAGCAAACGGACTCCTCATATGGACTATCAGCTCGATATCAACTGGCCCGACTTTATTCAGCGCTACTGGCAGAAACGCCCGGTGGTGCTTAAACGTGGATTTAAAAACTTCGTCGATCCTATTTCTCCTGACGAGCTGGCCGGTCTGGCGATGGAAAATGAGGTCGATAGCCGTCTTGTCAGCCATAACGAGGGCAAATGGCAAGTCAGCCACGGCCCGTTTGAAAGCTACGATCATCTCGGTGAGAGCAACTGGTCGCTGCTGGTGCAGGCGGTCAACCATTGGCATGAACCTTCTGCCGCACTGATGCGTCCGTTCCGTTTTCTGCCCGACTGGCGTGTTGACGACCTGATGATCTCGTTTGCCGTGCCGGGAGGCGGCGTCGGTCCGCATTTCGATCAGTACGATGTGTTTATCATTCAGGGCACTGGCCGCCGTCGCTGGCGCGTGGGTGAAAAAGTGCCGTTGAAACAGCACTGCCCGCATCCGGATCTGCTGCAGGTTGAGCCTTTCGACGCCATCATCGATGAAGAGATGGAGCCCGGCGATATTCTCTATATTCCGCCAGGATTCCCGCACGAAGGCTATTCGCTGGAAAACGCCATCAACTATTCGGTCGGCTTCCGCGCACCGAACGGTCGCGAGCTGATCAGCGGTTTTGCCGATCACATGCTGGCCAACGAATTGGGCAGCTACCGCTACAGCGATCCCGATGTGCCATCGCGTGAATGCCCATCGCAAATTCTGCCGTCAGAACTGGAAGGCATCCGCAAAGTCATGATGGATGTGATTAACCAGCCGGAGCAGTTTAATCAGTGGTTTGGCGAGTTTATTTCTCAATCGCGTCATGAGCTGGACGTCGCGCCGCCGGAGCCGCCGTATCAACCGGACGAAATTTACGATGCATTGCAGCAAGGCGATGCGCTGACGCGGCTCGGCGGCCTGCGCGTATTGACCATTGGCGATGTGGTGTTTGTGAACGGTGAATCGGTCACCAGCAGCCATCCGCATGTGCTGGCGGCATTGGCGCACAATCACGTGCTGACGCTGGAAGATTTCGGCGATGCGCTGGATGACCCTTCACTGCTGGCGCAGCTGGCGGCGTTGGTGAATAGCGGTTATTGGTTCTTCGGCGAGTAAGTTTCAGTCTGTCTCGGGGTTTCTAAAACTCGGTGGGTGCTCGGACGGTGCTCGCTGTCCCCCTCCTCGGTCCTCCCCCATAAATGGGGGAGGAAGATGCTGCAATATGTGAGTAGGGAGTTGGGAGCTGCATGGGGCAGCGTCTCCTTCCCCCATTTATGGGGGAAGGCCGGGATGGGGGACAACCCGCGCTAAGCAATCACCATCAGCCCTTCTTCTGCCCCGCCAGCTCAGCCAAACGCACAATCACATCCACCGACTGCGCCATCACATTGAGTGAGGCGAACTCGTGCTTGCCGTGATAGTTGTAGCCGCCGGTGAACAGGTTCGGACATGGCAATCCTTTCCACGACAGCGCAGAGCCGTCGGTGCCGCCGCGAATCGGTTTGACGTTCGGTTCGATGCCGCAATCGCGCATCGCCTGCAGCGCCAACTCAATAATGTGCGGATGCGGTTCGACTTTCTCGCGCATGTTGCGATAGCTGTCGCTGATCTCCACTTTCACCGAACATTCGCTTTGCAGCCCTTTGCTGACGCGCTGACCAATCTCTTCCAGCAGCTGTTTACGCTGTTCATAGCTGTCGGCATCAAAATCGCGGATCAAATACATCAGCTCGGCGTGCTCAACCGTGCCTTTAATGGTATGCAGATGGAAGAAGCCTTCATAGCCGTCGGTATACTGCGGCTTCTCTTTGGCTGGCAGTTCCGCGTGGAAGCGCATCGCCAGATCCAGCGCATTGACCATCACATTTTTAGCGCTGCCCGGATGCACGTTGTTGCCGGTGATTTTAACCATCGCGGTAGCGGCATTGAAGTTCTCGAACTCGAACTCGCCGAGATCGCTGCCATCAACGGTATACGCCCAATCGGCGGCAAAGCCTTCGACGTCGAAGTGCGACGCGCCGCGACCAATCTCTTCATCCGGTGTAAAGGCCACGCGAATCGCACCGTGTGGCGTATCCCCTTTTGCCAGACGCGCCATCGCGGTCATGATCTCGGCGATACCGGCTTTATCATCCGCACCGAGCAGCGTTTTGCCATCGGTGGTGATCAGCGTATGACCGATCAGCTTATGCAGAACCGGGAACATCACCGGTGACAGAATTTCATCACCGTTACCGAGCGCGATATCGCCACCGCGATAGTTTTCAATAATCTGCGGATTGACGTTTTTGGCGGTAAAATCCGGCGAGGTGTCCATGTGCGAAATAAAGCCGATCACCGGCGTGGCCCAATCAACGTTAGCCGGTAAGGTGCCCATCACACAGCAGTGATCGCTCAGAGAGACATCAACAAAGCCCAGCGCGATAAGTTCTTCCTGTAATTGACGCGCCAGCGTCCACTGCCCTTCGCTGCTTGGCACCTGTCGTGCCTGAGGTTTTGACTGAGTTTCTACTGCAACATAACTGAGAAAACGCTCAAGTAATTGATCCATCTGTCATCCCTCTAAAGAACCTGCGTCATTATCATGGTGACCAAATGGCACCATGTTGCGTCAAATCATTATCCTTCAGGTTAGCTCTCTCAACGTGACTTGCGTTGAAAATTCGCTCACTCGCGCCTGTCCGACTTATCCGTTACGCATACTCCGGCATTTTTCAGAGTTTTCAAGGTAAATCCGTGGCAAAACATGGCATTGACACATTTTTGCGGTATCATCGCGCCCTTCATCACAGCAAGCGGCCACCAGCGGCTATGCTGTAACCTGATTCACCATCAGACTGAGTGACTAAAATGACGCAAACACGCGCGCCTGCGCTGGTTACGCTTTCTGGCATCAGTAAAGCTTTTGATGGCAAAACCATCATCTCTGACTTTGACCTGACCATCCGTCACGGCGAGTTCATCACGCTGCTTGGCCCTTCCGGCTGCGGAAAAACCACCATTTTACGCTTGATTGCCGGGCTGGAAGCGGCCGATCGCGGTCATATCACTCTTGATGACAACGACATCACCGATCTGCCCGCCGAGCATCGCCACATTAATACCGTGTTTCAGAGCTACGCGCTGTTCCCGCACATGTCGGTGTTTGAGAACGTCGCCTTTGGCCTGCGCATGCAGAAAACTCCGGCGGCGGAGATCACCACGCGCGTTAATGATGCGCTGGCGATGGTGCAGCTGGAGAGTTTTACCGATCGCCGTCCGCATCAGCTTTCGGGCGGTCAGCAGCAGCGCGTGGCGATTGCGCGCGCGGTGGTCAATCGCCCGAAAGTGCTGCTACTGGACGAGTCGCTGTCGGCGCTGGATTACAAGCTGCGGCGCCAGATGCAAAACGAGCTCAAAGCGCTACAGCGTAAGCTTGGCATCACCTTTGTGTTTGTGACGCACGATCAGGAAGAGGCGCTGACCATGTCCGATCGTATCGTGGTAATGCGCGATGGCCGCATCGAACAGGACGGCACGCCACGCGAGATTTACGAAGAGCCCGCCAACCTGTTTGTGGCGCGCTTTATTGGCGAGATTAACGTGTTCGATGCCGAGGTGCTGAACAGCGATCATGCGCCTACAATCCGCGCGCGCGTGGAAGGCCTTGAATGCACGCTGCAATGTGATTTCCCGGTCAGCGTCGGCGATAAACTGCACGTGCTGCTGCGCCCGGAAGATCTGCGCGTTGAAGAGATCGATCACGACAGCCGCAGCGATAATCTGATCGGCTTCGTGCGCGAGCGCAACTATAAAGGCATGACGCTGGAGTCTACTGTTGAGCTGGAGAACGGCAAGCTGCTGACGGTGAGCGAGTTCTTCAACGAAGACGATCCCGATTTTGATCACTCGCTGAACCAGAAAATGGCCGTCAGCTGGGTCGCCAACTGGGAGGTGGTGTTGCCGTATGAAGTTGATGCGTAACCGCCTGCAGAAAGTCATTGTTGCCCTGATCGTCAGCTGGCTCACGCTGTTTGTGCTGCTGCCTAACCTGATGATTTTCGCCACCAGCTTCCTGACGCGCGATGATGCGCATTTTGTCAGTATGGCCTTCACCCTCAATAACTACACGCGGCTGCTCGATCCGCTCTACGCTGATGTGCTGCTGCACTCGCTGAATATGGCGTTGATCGCCACGCTGTGCTGCCTGCTGCTCGGTTATCCGTTTGCCTGGTGTCTGACGAAACTGCCGGCGCGCCTGCGTCCGTTGATGCTGTTCCTGCTGATTGTGCCGTTCTGGACCAACTCGCTGATCCGTATCTACGGTCTGAAAATCTTCCTCAGCACGCGCGGCTGGCTGAATGAATTTTTGCTGTGGCTTGGGGTGATCGATAAACCGTTTCGCATCATGTACACCTCGGAAGCGGTGATTCTGGGGCTGATCTACATTCTGCTGCCGTTTATGGTGCTGCCGCTCTACTCCAGCCTGGAAAAGCTGGATAAATCCTGCCTCGAAGCGGCGCGTGATCTTGGCGCGAACAAAGTGAAAACCTTTTTACGCATCATTCTGCCGCTCACCATGCCGGGCATTGTCGCTGGTTGCCTGCTGGTGTTTATCCCGGCGATGGGCTTGTTCTTTGTAGCGGATTTGCTGGGCGGCGCGAAAAACCTGTTAATTGGCAACGTGATCAAGAGCCAGTTCCTGAATATCCGTGACTGGCCGTTCGGTGCTGCCACCAGCATTGTGATGACGCTGCTGATGGGGCTGATGCTGCTGGCTTACTGGCGCGCAGCGCGTATGCTGAACAGCAAGGTGGAACTGCAATGATGGCGCGCTGGTTACGTGGCGGCTTCATGGCCGTGATTTATGCCTGGTTTTATATCCCGATCATCATTCTGATCGTCAACTCCTTCAACCGTTCGCGTTTCGGCATTAACTGGCAGGGCTTCAGCACGCAGTGGTATCGCCTGCTGATGAATAACGACAGCCTGATTCAGGCGGCACAACATTCATTGCTGATGGGCGTGCTCTCTGCCAGCTGCGCCACGATTATCGGCTCGCTGACCGCCGTCGCGCTCTATCGCTATCGCTTCCGTGGTAAACCGTTCGTCAGCGGCATGCTGTTTGTGGTGATGATGTCGCCGGATATCGTGATGGCGATTTCGCTGCTGGTGCTGTTTATGCTGCTGGGCATTTCGCTGGGCTTCTGGTCGCTGCTGTTCTCGCATATCACCTTCTGCCTGCCGTTTGTGGTCATCACCGTCTATTCGCGCCTGAAAGGGTTTGATGTGCGCATGCTGGAAGCCGCCAAAGATCTTGGTGCCAGCGAAGTCACCATTTTGCGCAAAATTCTGCTGCCGCTGGCGCTGCCGGCGGTCGCAGCGGGTTGGCTGCTGAGCTTTACGCTGTCGATGGACGATGTCGTGGTATCGTCGTTCGTCACCGGCCCGAGCTTCGAAATTTTGCCGTTAAAAATCTATTCGATGGTGAAAGTTGGCGTGTCACCGGAAGTGAACGCGCTGGCGACAATTTTGCTGCTGCTGTCGCTGCTGTTGGTGGCGCTCAGTCAGCTGTTGCTCCGTGATAAAACCAAATAGAGGATAATCGATGAAAAAGTGGTCTCACTGGCTGGCGGCTGGGGCGCTGGCATTGGGCATGCAGAGCGCGCAGGCGGACGCCGGCAAAACGCTCTACTTCTATAACTGGACCGAATACGTGCCGCCGGGACTGCTGGAGCAGTTCACCAAAGAGACCGGCATCAAGGTGATTTACTCCACCTACGAATCCAATGAAAGCATGTATGCCAAGCTGAAGACCTGGAAAGATGGCGCCTACGATTTGGTGGTGCCTTCAACCTACTTCGTCGCCAAAATGCGTAATGAAGGCATGCTGCAAAAGATCGATAAAACCCAGCTCAGCAACTTCAAAAACCTCGATCCTAACCTGCTCAACAAGCCGTTTGATCCTAACAATGATTACTCGATCCCCTATATCTGGGGCGCGACCGCCATTGGCATCAACACTGACGAAGTGGATGCCAAAAGCATTACCCGCTGGGCCGATTTGTGGAAGCCTGAGTATAAGCAAAGCCTGCTGCTGACCGACGATGCGCGTGAAGTGTTCCAGATGGCGCTGCGTAAGCTGGGCTATTCGGGCAACACCCGCGATCCCAAGCAGATCGAAGCCGCTTATGAAGAGTTAAAAAAGCTGATGCCTAACGTGCTGGCGTTTAACTCCGATAATCCAGGAAATCCGTTTATGGAAGGCGAAGTGAACGTTGGGATGATCTGGAACGGTTCCGCCTACGTGGCGCGTCAGGCGGGCACGCCGCTGCAGATTATCTGGCCGCGGGAAGGCGGGATTTTCTGGATGGATAACCTGGCGATTCCGGCCAATGCGAAAAATCGTGAAGGCGCGCTGAAGCTGATTAACTTCCTGCTGCGTCCGGATGTGGCGGCACAGGTGGCGGAAACCATCGGCTATCCCACGCCAAACCTGGCAGCGAAGAAGTTACTGCCGCAGGAAGTGGCCAGCGATCCTTCGCTTTATCCTGCTGAGGATGTGATCAAAAACGGCGAGTGGCAAAACGATGTCGGTGACGCCAGCGTGCAGTATGAGACGTTGTTCCAGAAGCTGAAGGCGGGACGTTAACTCTCTGCGGCTTCCCCTCACTCTGCCCTCTCTCGCAAGCGGGAGAGGGTTCCGTCTAGCCCCTTCTCCCTCTGGGAGAAGGTTGGGATGAGGTAAAGCGCGCACAAATCTACTTATACAACCCACGCAAAAACGTATGCACAAACTCCGGCACCACTTCGCTTGCTAAGCCGTAATGACGCTCGGCAAACTCATTGCCGACCTGGCTCGGTTCCAGATTCAGCTCCACAGTATGCGCGCCCTGCAGTTTCGCTTCGTGGACAAAACCGGCGGCGGGATAGACATGGCCCGACGTGCCAATGGCGATAAACAGATTCGCCTGCTCAATCGCCTGATAAATCTCTTCCATCCCCAGCGGCATTTCGCCGAACCACACGATGTGCGGGCGCAGCATGGCCGGGAACTGGCAGCAGGTGCAGCGATCGTCCGCGGTTAAATCTTCGGTCCAGTCCAGCACTTGTCCACTGCTGACGCAGCGCACTTTCAACAGTTCACCGTGCATATGCAGCACGCGCTGGCTGCCGGCGCGTTCGTGCAGGTTATCGATATTCTGCGTCACCAGCAGGAAGTTATCGCCCAGCACCTGCTCCAGTTCCGCCAGCGCTTTGTGCGCGGCGTTAGGCTGAATTTCTGGCTGCTGCAGCTGTTGACGCCGCGCGTTGTAAAACGCCTGCACCAGCGCCGGATTGCGTTGAAAACCTTCCGGCGTGGCGACATCTTCTACGCGATGCTCTTCCCACAAGCCATCGGCGGCGCGGAAAGTGCGAATACCGGATTCGGCGGAGATCCCCGCGCCAGTCAGCACCACCACGCGCGGTTGCGGATGCGCGGCCAGTTCAGCTTTGCGATCGCGCTCGAAGATGCGCTGCCGAAAGCGCTGATGCACCTTGCGGCGGTTTTTTTTGTCGCGGGCGAGTCGTAGGCGGCGGCGCGGTATGCGCATAAAAGCTCCTTATCTGCGGCGTTTATTGCCGCGCATCGGGGATTTTTCGGGCTACTCTGCCCGATAATAGCAGCCGTACAGCGGCTGCGTTTTATCTTTACTGACCGCTGAGTACGCGGGCCGGATCGATACGGCTGGCGCGTCGTGCCGGATACCAGCTGGCAATCAGGCTCAGGACAATCGCGGTGGCCAGCACCGAAATCACATCAATCCAGTGCAGTTCGGACGGCAGGAAATCGATAAAGTAGATATCGCCCGCCAGCAGCTGATGCCCGGTCAGGTGCTCAAACACGCGCATCACCGGCGTGAGATTGAGCGCTACCAGCACGCCGAGCACCACGCCGCTGACGCTGCCGAGCAGGCCCGCCAGCAAGCCGTACCAGATAAAGATGGCGCGGATCAAACCATCTTTGGCCCCCAGCGTGCGCAGTACCGCGATGTCGCTGCTCTTATCTTTCACCGCCATCACCAGCGTCGAGACGATGTTAAAGCAGGCCACGCCAATCACCAGCACCATGGCTAAATACATAATGGCGCGAATCATCTGGATGTCACGGTACATGTAGCCATAAGTGCCAATCCAGCTCTTGATGTAGACGTAAGAGTGCGTCACTTCACCGGCGTCATGTATCAACTTCTGCGCCTGGAACGGGTCATTCATCTTCAGCGCAATACCGCTGACGCTGTCGCCCATATCCAGATATTTCTGCGCATCGGCCAGCGGCACCAGCGCCAGGCTGTGATCAAGCATGCCGCTCAGTTGCAGCACGCCGCTGACCTGCAGACGAATACGTTTCGGCTGCAGCAGCTTATTCTCGCCATCATTATTGGGGATCATGATGGTGATCCAGTCGCCCTGTTTCACGTTGAGCGATTTAGCGATGCCGCCACCCAGAATGATTTGCTGTTTACCAGCCGCGAACTGCGACCATGCATCTCCGGCAACAAAGCTCGGCAAGGCGCTAAGACGCGCTTCCTGCTGCGGATCGACGCCTTTCACCTGCAGCGCCTGCAGCTTTGCGCCGCTCTCAATCAGCCCGGTGAAGTTGATATAGGGCGCTGCGGCGGCAATGCCGGCCACCTGCTCAATCGGCGCGATCATCGGTTGCCAGTTACGGAACGGCTGATTCACCGGCTCGATTTCACCGTGCGGTACCACCGCCAGAATGCGGTTATTCAGCTCACGCTCAAAGCCGTTCATGGCGCTCAGGCCGATGATCAGCACCGCCACGCCCAGCGCAATGCCGATGGTGGAGATGATGGAGATCAGCGAGACCATGCCACCACGCCGCCGACCGCGGCTAAAACGCAGCCCGAGCAGCAGGGATAATGACGAAGCCATCAGATCACTCCCAGCGTCAGTTGGTCGCTCAGCTCACCGTCGCGCATCTCCATCTGCCGGCTCAGGCGTTTCGCCAGCTGCAGATCGTGCGTCACTACCAGAAAAGCGGTGCCCTGTTTAACGTTCAGCTCGCCGAGCAGTTCAAAAATCGCGTCGGCGTTGCGCGCATCGAGGTTACCGGTAGGTTCATCGGCCATCACCAGCCGCGGACGATTCACCAGCGCGCGGGCAATCGCCACACGCTGACGTTCACCGCCCGACAGCTCAGAAGGCCGATGCGCAGCACGTTTTTCCAGCCCGACCGCCGCCAGCATTTCACGCGCGCGTGATTCCGCTTCCGCTTTGCCAATTTTGCCAATCAGCAGCGGCATCGCCACGTTCTCCAGCGCGCTAAAATCCGGCAGCAGATGGTGGAACTGATAGATAAAGCCCAGCTCACGGTTGCGCAGCTCGGCTTTCGCGGCCGACGACATCGCATTCAGCGATTTACCATCAAAAATCACATCGCCGGAAGTCGGCGCATCCAGACCGCCAAGCAGATGCAGTAAGGTACTTTTACCCGAACCGGAGCTGCCGACAATCGCCGTCAGTTCACCCGGCTGCAGGCTGAAAGC
The DNA here is from genome assembly GCF_054903455.1 of Pantoea sp. y20. Lineage (NCBI taxonomy): Bacteria > Pseudomonadati > Pseudomonadota > Gammaproteobacteria > Enterobacterales > Erwiniaceae > Pantoea > Pantoea sp. y20. The sequence continues at coordinate 1,704,203 of NZ_CM142816.1, read as the reverse complement.
CACATTGCGCAGCACATCGGTCTGCACGCTGCCTTCCTGATAGCGTTTGCACAGGTCACGACACTGCAACAAAGGAGTATTACTCATAACGTAAAGCCTCAGCGGGTTGGACGGCGGCAGCGCGCCACGACGGATAAAGGGTAGAAAGCAGCGCGACGGCCATTGAGACCAGCGCAATGGTGATCACCTGCAACACATTGATGTCGACCGGCAGCGCCGCGCCATCAAGGAACAGACCAATCACCGGCATCAAGTTATTCAGCTGGCTGGCAAGCAGCACGCCAAGCACGGTGCCCAGCAGCGCGCCAATAATGCCCGCGCTGGCGCCCTGCACCATAAACACCGCGACAATCTGGCGGCGGGTTAAACCCAGCGTTTGCAAAATGGCCACTTCGCCCTGCTTCTCCATGATCAGCAGGCCCAGCGAGGTAATGATATTAAAAGCCGCCACCGCGATGATCAGGCTCAGCAGCAGCCCCATCATGTTTTTTTCCATGCGTACCGCCTGGAACAGATCGCCTTTGCGTTCGCGCCAGTCTTTCCACGTCAGCCCCTCCGGCAGTTTCTGCTGGCTGAGCGCATCAACGCTTAACGGCTTATCCAGCCACAAACGCCAGCCGGTGATGTTGCCGAGCGGATAGCGCATCACGCGTGACGCATCCTGCTGATTGACCAGAATTTGATAGCCATCCACTTCGCTGTTGGCGGCATAGGTGCCAGCCACAGTGAAAATACGCTGGCTCGGCAAACGTCCTACCGGCGTGAACTGGCTGACCGATGGCACCATCAGACGCAGCTGATCGCCGCGCTTCACGCCCAGCTGTGCAGCCAGCTGTTCACCGAGGATGACGTTGTACTGGCCCGGCTGCAGCACGCTTTGTTGGGTGTTGACGAGGAATGGCGTCAGCGGATCCTGTTCGTCGGGATTGATGCCGAGCATCACGCCGACCGAGACGTTACGCGCGCTTTGTAGCACCACATCAGCGGTGGTCAGCGGTGCGATGCACTTAACCCCTTGCAGTTGGAGATTATCGGCGGGCAACGCCTTGGGACTGATGCTGCCTTTTTCGCTGGTGATCAGCGCCTGCGGCATCAGGCCGAGGATATTGCCTTCCAGCTCGCGCTCAAAGCCATTCATCACCGATAACACGGTGACCAGCGCCAGCACGCCGAGCGTAATGCCAATAGTTGAGAGCCAGGAGACGAAGCGACCAAAGCGGTCTGAGGCACGTCCACGCATGTAGCGTAAACCGATGAATAACGCGACTGGTTGATACATGAGATCCGTCTTGGCAGTTGCCTGAAAATAAGTAGTGGGATGATAAAGGAGGCGTCCCCTTTATGAAACCTCTAACCCTCTGAGTCTGCGGCAAAGTTGTGTCAAAAACCGTCCCAGCCAACGCTTATGCATAAAATTGCGACAAATTAATGATGTTATTTGTACGTTTATTCGTCATTGGCTGGCGTAGACTTAAAGGTGAATTACCGCAGGCGAGGAGGAGTACACCATGTTCAAATTCCCTAAGAACAGTATCGTGAAGCATAAATCGGGAGAAATCAGAGGCGAGATCGTCAACGTTTTTGAACAGGGAGATGCGCCAACCGGCTATTACGTGAAGTGGGACGATGGCAACCACAGCTACCATCTGGAGAAAGAGCTGTCCTGGGCCAATGTTGACCGCCCACGTATGCACTACACACAGCAATCGAGTAAGTAGCTCAACCGGCAAAAGTGTGAGAAATCGCACCACGACAGATGATCCTCAGGGCGGATTATGGAATGATGACGCCCTGTAATCCAAGGAGAGAATGTCGAGATCCCATGTCGGAACAGAGTCGTTATACCCTGCCAGTCAAAGCCGGCGACCATCGCCAGCTCGGCCAGCTCGTCGGCGCCGCGCAAGCGCTTGAGTGCGCCAGCATCACCGAACGCCACAGCGGTCCGGTGTTGATGATTACCCCGGATATGCAATCTGCCCTGCGTCTGCAGGAGGAGATTCGCCAGTTCACCGATCTGCCGGTCACCCATCTCGCTGACTGGGAAACGCTGCCCTACGACAGCTTCTCGCCGCATCAGGACATCATCTCAGCTCGCCTCTCCACGCTGTATCAACTGCCCAACTTAACGCGCGGGATGCTGATTATGCCGGTCAACACGCTGATGCAGCGCGTGTGTCCGCACAGCTTCCTGCACGGCCATGCGCTGGTGATGCAGCAAGGGCAAAAGCTGTCGCGCGATGCGCTGCGCGATCAGCTGGAGCAGGCCGGTTATCGTCACGTCGATCAGGTGATGGAGCACGGTGAATACGCCACGCGCGGTGCGCTGCTCGATCTGTTCCCGATGGGCAGCGACCAACCTTATCGCATCGACTTCTTTGACGATGAGATCGACAGCCTGCGTCTGTTTGATGTCGATACGCAGCGCACGCTGGAGGCGGTCAACGCGATCAACCTGTTGCCGGCGCATGAATTCCCCACGGATAAAGCCGCCATCGAGCTGTTCCGCAGCCGCTGGCGCGAAACCTTTGACGTACGGCGCGAGCCGGAGCATGTCTATCAGCAGGTGAGCAAAGGCACGCTACCCGCCGGTATCGAATACTGGCAGCCGCTGTTCTTTGAGCAGGCGTTGCCGACGCTGTTCAGCTATCTGCCCGCCAATACGCTGCTGCTCAATAGCGGCGATTTGCTGGCCAGCGCCGAGCGCTTCTGGCTTGACGCCAACGCGCGCTTTGAGAATCGCCGTATCGATCCGATGCGCCCGCTGCTGGAGCCGGTCACGCTGTGGCTGCGTCCCGACACGCTGATGAGCGAACTGAAAGCCTGGCCGCGTATGCAGTTAAGCAGCGAGACGCTGCCGGAAAAAGCGGCGAATACCAATCTCGGTTATCAGCCGCTGCCGGAGTTGACGGTGCAGGCGCAGGCCAAAGCGCCACTCGATCTGCTGCGTCAGTTCCTTGAACAATTCAGCGGTCAGGTGATTTTCTCGGTTGAGAGTGAAGGCCGGCGTGAAAGCCTGCAAGAGCTGTTGGCGCGCATTAAACTGCGCCCACAGGCTATTGATCACTTTGATCAGGCCGCCAATCAGCCGCATAGCCTGATGATTGGCGCCAGCGAGCGCGGCTTTATCGATACGCAACGCCAGCTGGCGTTGATTTGCGAAAGCGATCTGCTTGGCGAGCGCGTCAGTCGTCGTCGCCAGGATAATCGCCGCACCATCAATCCTGATGTGCTGATCCGCAACCTCGCCGAGCTGCATCCCGGCCAGCCGGTGGTGCATCTGGAGCACGGCGTGGGGCGTTATATCGGCCTGACCACGCTGGAAGCTGGCGGCATCGTCGCTGAATATCTGATGCTCTCCTATGCGGGCGACGCCAAGCTGTACGTGCCGGTTTCATCACTGCATCTGATTAGCCGCTATGCCGGTGGCGCTGATGAAAACGCGCCGCTGCATAAACTTGGCAGCGATGCCTGGTCACGCGCGCGGCAGAAAGCCGCTGAGAAAGTGCGCGACGTGGCGGCGGAGCTGCTGGATATTTACGCTCAGCGCGCAGCCAAAACCGGCTTTGCCTTTAAGCACGACCGCGATCAGTATCAGCTGTTCTGCGAAGGCTTCCCGTTTGAAACCACGCCGGATCAAGGCCAGGCGATCAACGCGGTGCTGAGCGACATGTGTCAGCCGCTGGCGATGGATCGTCTGGTGTGCGGCGACGTCGGCTTTGGTAAAACCGAAGTGGCGATGCGCGCTGCGTTTCTGGCGGTTGAGAACGCCAAACAGGTCGCGGTGCTGGTGCCCACCACGCTGCTGGCGCAGCAGCATTACGACAACTTCCGCGATCGTTTCGCTAACTGGCCGGTGCGCATTGAGATGCTGTCGCGCTTCCGCACCGCCAAAGAGCAGAGTCAGGTGCTGGAACAGGCGCGCGAGGGCAAAGTCGATATTCTGATTGGCACCCATAAGCTGCTGTCGAGCGACCTGAAGTGGCACGATCTCGGCCTGCTAATTGTCGATGAAGAGCACCGCTTTGGCGTGCGTCATAAAGAGCGGATCAAGGCGATGCGCGCCGATGTCGATATCCTGACGCTCACCGCCACGCCGATTCCGCGCACCCTGAATATGGCGATGAGCGGCATGCGCGATCTGTCGATTATCGCCACGCCACCGGCACGACGCATGGCGGTGAAAACCTTTGTACGTGAGTACGACAGCCTGGTGGTGCGCGAGGCAATCCTGCGTGAAGTGCTGCGCGGCGGCCAGGTTTACTATCTCTACAATGACGTGGAAAACATCGAGAAAGCGGCGCAGCGATTGGCCGATCTGGTGCCGGAAGCGCGCATTGCCATTGGTCACGGTCAGATGCGCGAACGCGATCTCGAGCGGGTGATGAATGATTTCCACCATCAGCGCTTTAACGTGCTGGTGTGTACCACCATCATCGAAACCGGTATCGACGTACCCAGCGCCAACACCATTATCATCGAACGCGCCGACCACTTTGGTCTGGCGCAGCTGCATCAGCTGCGTGGCCGCGTGGGACGTTCGCACCATCAGGCCTATGCGTGGCTGCTGACGCCGCATCCAAAAGCGATGACCACTGATGCGCAAAAACGTCTGGAAGCTATCGCGTCGTTGGAAGATCTTGGCGCCGGTTTTGCGCTGGCAACCCACGATCTGGAGATTCGCGGCGCGGGTGAGCTGCTCGGCGAAGATCAGAGCGGCCAGATGGAAACCATCGGCTTCACGCTGTATATGGAGCTGCTGGAGAACGCGGTCGATGCGCTGAAGGCGGGCCGCGAGCCGTCGCTGGAAGATCTCACCAGCAATCAAACCGAAATTGAACTGCGTATGCCTGCCCTGCTGCCAGATGATTTTATCCCGGATGTGAATACTCGCTTGTCGCTCTACAAGCGCGTGGCCAGCGCCGCCGATGAGCAGGATTTGGCGGAACTGAAGGTTGAGATGATTGACCGCTTCGGCAAGCTGCCGGATGCCGCGCGTAATCTGCTGGATGTTGCCGGGCTGCGATTAGTGGCACGCGAGTTGGGGATTCGTAAGATTGAAGCCAGCGACAAAGGCGGATTCTTCGAGTTTGCGCCGCAGAATCAGGTTGATCCGGGCTGGCTGATTGGCCTGCTGCAGAAAGATCCCCAGCAATGGAAGCTGGATGGCCCAACGCGATTGAAGTTCACCCGCGATATGGCGGACCGGAAAATCCGTATGGAGTGGGTGCAGGGATTTGTCAGCGAGCTGGCGAAAAACCGGGTTTAGTGGGTATCCGCATGGAATCGTAGCGGCGCGATTCATCGCGCGCCTTTGACTCCGTGCGCCATTGATGATGCGCAACAAATTGCGCCGCTACGAATCTGTGCGCGTTGAGGATCTCACACATAAAAAAAAGCGCCTTGCGGCGCTTTTTTCGTTACTGCTGCTGTGATGCATCTTTGCCCAATTAGGCCTGATTTGAATTCAGGATCAGCTGACCATTACGGTCGAGCGGAATGCGGGTACCAGGGTCGTTTTCCATGCGGATTTTGCCCTGCTGGTCGCCTATTTTATAGGTCACGTCATAACCCAGCATTTTTTCCTGTTTGTCATATACCGTTTTGCAACGCTGCTCGTTGGTGGTGTACGTGTCGCGATCCTGCAGCGCACCCTGCACCTGATTACCACCGTAACCGCCAGCTAACGCGCCCGCTACCGTAGCCACATCGCGTCCGCGTCCGCCACCAAACTGATGGCCCAACACGCCGCCGGCTACCGCGCCCAGCACCGAACCGGCAATGCGATTCTCATCCTGGACCGCACGACGATGGGTCAGCGTCACATTGCGACACTCCTGTCGCGGCTGCTTGATGCTCTCTTTAATCGGCGTCGCCGACAGGACTTGTGCAAACTGCGGGCCGCGATCGAAAACATCCATGCTGGCGACTGCGGCAACACCTAACGCTGCTGCCACGCCGATACCGATACCCGCTAACATTGATTTATTCACAGGAATATCCTCCTGAAGGTTGTTACCGCGCATTCCTGCCGCTACCAGATCCTGTGTAGCCGAGGCATAACCGGCGTGCGCGCCGCGCCGTGTTTGTTGGTGATAAGTTTTACAGATGGACCGTAATTGCAACATCAGATTAATGGAGGAAACGCAGCGGAAACCCATCAGGGCCAGCTTTTAGGAGAGTTCCGAGAGCGGATGAAATAGTGCCGTAACCTAAAGCTGAACGTGCAGTTTTCAGCGGGTTACGGCAGCTGGTGTGGCGTAGGGCGGCATTCACCGCCCGAAAATCATCAGTGCAGCTTGAGACGCGGACGCAGGACGCGGTTAAGACTGCCGACCAGCATCATAAGACCGGTCTTGAAGTATCCGTGGAGCGCAATCTGGTGCATACGATATAGAGAGATGTAGACGAAACGTGCAATGCGCCCTTCCACCATCATCGATCCGCGCATCAGGTTACCCATCAAACTGCCGACGGTGCTGAAGCGCGACAGCGACACCAGCGAACCGTGATCTTTATAAACATAGGCTTTCAACGGTTTGTCTTTACGCTGTGCAAGGATGTTCTCCAGCGCGCGCGACGCCATTTGATGTGCTGACTGCGCGCGCGGCGGTACAAATCCGCCCCCCGGCAGCGCACAGGAGGCGCAATCACCAATGGCGTAGATGTCGTCATCCAGCGTGGTTTGTAGCGTCTCTTTTACCACCAGTTGATTGATGCGGTTGGTTTCCAGACCGCCAATCTCTTTCAGGAAGTCTGGCGCCTTGATACCGGCCGCCCACACCATCAGATCGGCATCAATGAATTCGCCGCCTTTGGTATTCAAGCCATTTTCGGTGGCGCTGGTGACCATGGTTTGCGTCAACACGCGTACGCCAAGTTTGGTCAGCTCCTGATGCGCCGCCGCCGAAATGCGCGGTGGCAGCGCCGGCAGAATGCGTTCACCGGCTTCCACCAGCGTGACATTCAGCGAGCTGCTATCAAGACCTTTGTAGCCGTAGCTGTGCAGCTGTTTCACCGCGTTATACAGCTCTGCAGAGAGTTCCACGCCGGTGGCGCCGCCGCCGACAATGGCGATGTTGACTTTTTCCAGGCTGCCTTCGCTGGCCGAGAAACGCAGGAACAGGTTGAGCATTTCGTTGTGGAAACGACGCGCCTGATGCGGGTTGTCGAGAAAGATGCAGTGATCTTTTACGCCCGGCGTGCCGAAGTCATTTGAGGTGCTGCCAAGCGCGATGACCAGACGATCGTAGGCCAGCTCACGCTGCGGCACTAACAGTGCGCCTTCCGCATCGCGGATTTCGGCCAGCTCAAGGGTTTTGTTTTCACGATTGATTTGCGTCAGCGATCCCAGCTGGAACTGGAAGCCGTGATTACGCGCATGCGCCAGATAGCTCAGCGCATCAATCCCTTCGTCCATCGAACCGGTTGCCACTTCATGCAGCAGCGGTTTCCACAAATGACTGTGGTTACGATCGACCAGGATGATCTCGGCTTTCTTCTTGCGTCCCAGCTTGTGACCGAGCTGCGTTGCCAGCTCTAAGCCGCCAGCACCACCGCCGATGATAACGATTTTTTCCATAGATGTAGTCAACAAGGACCCCCTCAAAGTTGTAAACCAATAGTTAATTAATGGTTAATAAAAACCTTAATAAACATAGGGTTGGCGACGTTAAATCGCGAGCTGAGGGCAGAATATCACGGCGTCAAAGACATAACATAAGAAAATTGATGTACATCAATCTTTCAGCTGCATTATCAGATTGTTACACATTTTATGCGCCGCATCACACGGCGCGCGGACGGTCAGGCGAGGAGTTTGAAGGCTTTGATGCGCTGCAAATGCGGCGCGATGTTCTTGAATTTGTGGCTGGCTGCGTCATCCCAGATGATTTCATAGAACGGCTGCAGGTACGTCGCGCTGCGCTGATTATCCAGCGCTTCATCTTGTCGAGACAAAATCGCCAGACACTTTTCGCGGTTCTTTTCGCGGAAATCGTTGACGCACTTAGTGGCGATATCGAGATACTCTTCCGGGCGATCGATTTTGCCTTCCATGTTCTCAAACGGGAACAGATTTGGATTGAAGATCACCTGACGCATGCCGCACAGGAAGCCAATGCGTTCGGCCCAATAACCCCCCAGCCCAACCCCGCAAATCAGCGGATGCGCATCGTCGCCCTGTTGCAGCAGCTTGTCGCACTCTTTCAGCAGAAACTGCATGTCGTGTTTGGGATGGCGGGTGCTGTAGCTGACTAATCTGACGTCCGGGTCAATAAACTGCAGCTGCAGCACCTTTTCATGGTTGCCCGGACTGTTGGAATCAAAACCGTGCAGATAGATGATCATGATTATCCTCAGCGTGGAGTGAAATCCGGGCAGCGAAGCTTATCTGCCCGAGGCTTTGTGCGCCAGCCAGCGCTCTTGCAACGCGCTTAACTGACGCTGATTTTGCCGCCAGCGCTCGCTTGCCAGCAGGCTTTGACGGGTAAAACGCCCTTGATGGTATAACTGCGTCACGCGCTCTGCCCCGATCGGCGTCAAGTTATCCAGCACGCTCACCGCGCCCGCGCGTTGATTGCACACCAGGATCATATCGCAACCGGCATTCAGCGACTGCTGCGCGCGTTCGGCGTAGCTGCCCATCACCGCGGCACCTTCCATCGACAGGTCGTCGGAGAAAATCACGCCGTTAAAGCTGAGCTCCTCGCGCAATACGGTTTGCAGCCAATACGGCGAACCGCTGGCAGGCAACGGATCCACCTCAGTATAGATAACGTGCGCCGGCATCACCGCATCAAGCAGCTGCTCGTCGATCAACTGCTTAAAGATCGCCATGTCATGCTGACGCAGCGTGGCGGCATCGCGGTTGTCGCGCGGCGTCTCTTTATGCGAATCGGCACTGACCGCACCGTGACCGGGGAAGTGTTTGCCGGTGGTTTTCATGCCGGCTTCATGCATGCCGTTGATAAAACGGCGCGCGACCTGTAGGGCGATGGCCGGATCTTCATGGAATGAACGATCGCCGATAGCCGCGCTGATGTGACCAATATCGAGCACCGGCGCGAAACTGATGTCGATGTCCATGGCGATCATTTCCGACGCCATCTGCCAGCCCGCCTGCTGCGCCAGTTCACCCGCGCTATTGAGATCGTGCAGCGCGGCGAAGGATTGCATCGCCGGCAGCTGCGTGAAGCCGTCGCGGAAACGCTGCACGCGACCGCCTTCCTGATCCACCGCCACCACCAGACGATGACGCGATGCCGCGCGAATCTGGCGCACCAGCTCTGCCAACTGCTCGACATCGTGGAAGTTGCGGGCAAACAGAATCAGTCCGCCCACCAGCGGATGCTGCAGAATTTCGCGTTCTTCGGCGTCCAGCTCATAGCTTTCGACGTCGAGCATCAGCGGTCCGGGTGTGTTCATGGTCATGATTAAAATCCTGGGTTAAAGGTCGTGCCAGCTGGCCTGCGCCAGCTGCAGTAAGGTGTCATCCTGGCTCTGCTCGGCACGCAGCTGATACCAGCTGGCCATCAACAGCTGCAGCCACGGTTGCCAGCGCTGCATCTGGCATGCCAGTGCTGGCTCATCCAGTTGCGCGCGCGCGGCGTAATCAGCAATCCACGCGGAACGCGTATCGCCATCAACCGCACACACCGCCGCCAGCTCCAGCGCCACGTCACCGTCGGCGGCATACTCCCAGTCGATCAGGCGTAAACCTTCCGGCGTGGCAATCAGGTTGCCGGCGTGGACATCCATATGCAGCGGCGCCAGGCGCAGCGGCTGCGGTTCGCCCTGCTGTAATAAGCGTTGCAGACGACGCTGCCAGCGCCAGTGACGCTGCCGGCAAAGCTGCCAATAGCGCTGTAGCAGCGGCGCTAATCGTAAACGGTAGCCGGTGAGCGGCTGTTGGTGCAGACGCTGCAGCAGCGCCACAATCGCCTGCCGCTGCGCGTTAAACTGCGCGGAAGTGAGCACCTCGCCCGGCATCCAGCTTTGCAGCAGCCAGGGATGGCGCCACGCCAGCGGCTGCGGCCCCAGCTGTGCATGCCGCAGTTGCTGCAGAATGCGGTATTCGCGCTGGCGATCGACAAACGGGATCGGCTGCGGCGGCGCACGTCTCGCCAGCAATTCGCCCTGCGGCATCTGCACGCGCACGCTTTGCCCGCTCAGTCCCGGCAGCGCGAAAAAATGACCGGCAGCTTGCGCCGTCGGCCATTGTTGCTGAAGCAGGTTTTGCAGCTGTGGATCAGGGTTGAGCAACACCGTTTCCTGACCAGATTATTTCACCGGTTTGTACCAGCATCAGCTGCATTTGCAGCGTCGGTGATTTCACATCGCCCTGCGCATTGCTGTAGAGCACATACTGCGCGTTAACGTTGCGCGCCAGGCCAATCGCTTTACTGCGCGAGTTGAGGCTGTCATCCGGCGACAAGCCCAGCGTTTGCTTGGCCTGCGCCAGCTGTTCTGGGGTGATCAGCGTGAACTTGCCGTTGTTGGCCAGCGCATTCTGAATCGCGTCGGTGGCTTTATCGGTTTGCAGCGCGCCATTAGTACTGTTCTTGATGCGATCCACCAGCAGCACGCTGCCCGGATTTACGCCTGAAGATTGCACCATCTTACCGACCAACGGCTGGACGCTGGCATCCCAGTTAATGGTTTTCAGCTTTGGTGGCTGCGGCACGGTTTGCGGCGGCGGCACTGGCTGCGGCGTAGGTTCAACCGGCTGAGTGGGCGTAGTCGGCTGCGTGGGTTCTACCGGTGCCGGCGTCTGTTGTTGCACCACACAACCGGTGAGCATTAGCGCAAATAACAACGCGCCCGAACGTTTTACACTGCGAATCACAGCTTACTCCTCAAAGATAAAGATAGAGACGCACCTTACTGGCGGTCGGATTGCCCATTTGTGAGGCCACTTCTACGCTGCCGTGTGCCGGAACGATTTGGCTTTGCGCCGGCTCTTCCGGCGTGATTTCCAATCCTTTGTCGTCGTACCAATAGAAACGATAGTGCACTTTCACTGGCGTTTCACGCTGGTTGTACAACATGCTCATGGCACGCTGCTGACCATCTTGTTCGGTCAACTTCGGATCATCGGTAATAATGCCCGCGGATAACACCGCCGATTCCATCACCAGCGACTGCGAGGTATTAATCATCGGCTTATCGCTGCTGCAACCTGCAAGGGTCAGCAACAGCAAGCCACTCAGCCATTGACGCATCACGTTGTCCGCCTGAGTTAGCTGGCCAGCATCGGGCCCAGCGGCTGACCGCCAACCAAATGCATATGGATGTGATAAACCTCCTGACCGCCATGGCTGTTGCAGTTGATGATCAGACGATAGCCATCTTCGGCAATGCCTTCTTCACGGGCAATTTTGGCGGCCACGATGATCATCCGGCCCAGCGCCTGCTCGTGTGCGGGCTGCGCATCATTGGCGGTGGGAATCAATACGTTGGGGATGATCAAGATATGGGTAGGCGCTTTGGGCGCGATATCACGGAAGGCGGTGACCAGTTCGTCCTGATAAACCACGTCGGCGGGAATCTCGCGACGGATGATTTTACTGAAAATGGTTTCTTCAGCCATGGTGCATTTCCTTAAGCCTGAGTTCAGTCAGGCAGTATGCGTGAGGAATTCCATTTCTTTCAACCTCAGGACCACAATTCCTGCATTAAATGGCTGCCTTTAAGCCGTTTTCTCACTTCGCCACGCATTGTGCTGCAGCTCGCATTTCTAACCTCTCATTAACCACAAAAATGAAACGCTGTTTTATAAATTAGAGATATCACGCCTTTTTCTTTGTGATTTTGCCACTCACCTGCAGGTCATTGCGAAATCACGAAGGTTTGCCAGCTTAAGCCGCTCTACTTTCAATCCAATCCGCGCAAGTTGTACGGAGTGATGAGGGATGTGTTTACCGACTAATTCAAGGAGAACCTGCCATGCGCTCTCGTAAGATTGGCCTGGGCCATTATCTGGCCTATGGGTCCGGGGATTTCCTCGGTGCAGGCACCACGGCGCTAACCGCCGCCTGGCTGCTCTACTTTTACACCACCTTTTGTGGGCTCTCGCCGATTCAGGCGACCTTCATTTTCGCCGCCGCCCGCGTACTGGATGCGGTGGTGAGCCCGCTGATGGGTTTCCTGACCGATAACTTCGGTTCGACCTGGCTCGGCAAGCGCTTTGGCCGCCGCAAATTTTTTATCCTGCTCGGTATTCCGTGCGTGTTCAGCTACAGCCTGATGTGGGTTGGCGACATGAGTTTTTGGTGGTATCTGCTGACTTATCTGCTGTTCGATATGGTCTACACCATGATTCTGGTGCCTTACGAAACGCTGGTACCGGAGATGACCGATGATTTCAAACAGAAAACCCGCTTCTCTGGCGCGCGTATTGGCCTGGCGCAGCTGTCGGCCATTCTGGCAGCGTTCCTGCCGGGCATACTGATTGGATGGTTTGGCAAAGAGAATCCGATCTCCTTCTTCTACGCCAGCCTGGTGTTCTCGGTGATTTGTGCGCTGGTATTAACGTTGGTGTGGCTGTTTACCTGGGAACGCGATCCTGACGATTTCTCTGCCGAATCGCGCCGCGCCGAGCAGGAAAAATCACAGCTGACCTTGCTACAGAGCCTGAAGCGCCTCTACACCGAGCTGGCCTCAACGCTGCGCATTCGTATTTTCCGCCAGCATCTGGGCATGTATCTCGGCGGCTATATCGCGCAGGACGTTTTTAACGCGGTGTTCACCTGGTATGTGGTATTTGTGCTGATGCAAAGCGCGCAGATCGCCTCCAACCTGATGGGCACCATGGCGGTGATGCAGTTTATTGCGGTGATGGCGATGATTCCGCTGTGTATCCGCCTTGGGCCTGCGCCCGCATACCGTATGGTGGTGGTGCTGTTTGGGCTTAGCGCCCTCTCCTACGCCGGATTGTGGTACAGCGGCATGAACGACAACTTCGCTCTGCTGGTACTGATTTCCGGTCTTGCCGGTCTTGGTCGCGGCGGCATCAACTATGTGCCGTGGAATACTTACACCTATATCGCTGACGTCGATGAAGTGATTACCGGCCAACGTCGCGAAGGCATTTTTGCCGGCATCATGACGCTGACGCGCAAAGCCTCGCAAGCAGGTGCGGTGATGTTCGTCGGTATCGTGTTGCAGCTGGCGGGCTTCTCTTCCGGCCAGGCCACGCAGGTGCCGGCTGTCGGCCATACCATTCTGGCGATCCTCAGCGTGGGCACGCTCTGTGTGCTGGCCTGCGGCTTCATTATTTCACTGCGCTTTAAACTCAATCTGCAAACCCACACCGTGCTGCGCGAAGAGACGTTGAAAATGCGCGAAGCCGGACGCGTGGTGCCAGAGCGTATTTCGCCACAGGCGCGTGAAGTGGTCGAAATGCTGGCGGGCATGCCGTATGAAAATCTGTGGGGCAATAACAACGTCGGATATCTCAACCGTCATAAGCCTGCCGCACCGCCGCTGCCGACGCAGCGACGATCTTTACCTTCTCTCTCTACCCTGATTAACGATAGGAATGAACCATGACTGTATTTCCTGTAAAGCACAGCGCGTTACTGCGCCAGCCTGAATATCTGTTGCCACGCACTGAGCTGGTGCAATTGATTCAGCGGCTAACCCATAATCTGGTGAATATTACCGATCACAGCGGCGAGTTTTTGCTGCGCCTCGATGATGGCCGCGTGATCGATACCAAAGGCTGGGCCGGTTGGGAGTGGACGCACGGCATCGGCCTGTACGGCATGCTGCACTATTATCAGCAAACCGGCGATCAAGCGACGCTGAAGATTATCGATGACTGGTTCAGCACACGGCTAGCGGAAGGTACGCCAACCAAGAACGTCAATACCGTTTGCCCGTTCCTGACGCTGGCGTATCGCTATGAAGAGACGCGAAATGCTGCGTGGCGGCCGGTGCTGGAGCGTTGGGCTGAATGGGTGATGTATGAGATGCCGCGCACCGAGCAAGGCGGCTTGCAGCATATCGTCTACAACAACGAAAACACCCAACAGCTGTGGGATGACACCTTGATGATGAGCGTGATGGCGCTGGCGAAGATTGGCCAGCTGCTGGATCGTCCTGAGTTTGTCGAAGAAGCCAGTTATCAATTCCTGATTCATACCCAATACTTAATGGATCGCCAAACCGGTTTGTGGTTCCACGGCTGGACGTTTGAGGGGCGGCACAATTTTGCCAATGCACGTTGGGCGCGCGGCAACAGCTGGCTGACTATCGTTATTCCTGATTTCCTCGAGATGATGAACTGGCCGGAACAGCACGCCACGCGGCGTTTCCTGCAGCAGGTGCTGGAGAGTCAGGTGAAGGCGCTGAGCGCCTGTCAGCATAGCAGCGGTTTGTGGCACACCTTGCTCGACGATCCCAACAGTTATCCGGAAGCCTCCGCCACCGCCGGTTTCGCCTATGGCATTCTTAAAGCGGTGCGCAAACATTATCTTTCGCCCGAATATTTGCCGCTGGCGGAGAAAGCGTTGCGCGGCGTGATCGGCAATATCGATGAGGATGGGGAATTGAAGCAGGTGTCGTTCGGAACAGCGATGGGCAGCGATCTGGCGTACTACCGCCAGATACCGCTCACCTCGATGCCGTACGGTCAGGCCATGGCGCTGCTGTGTTTGACGGAGTATTTGCGGGTATATCTGTAAATAAAAAAATGCCCTCATTTGAGGGCATTTTTACGCACAGTAAGTAATGTGCGTTGAAGCGGCGGCAGAGGAGTAAAGCGTCCCAAGCCATGGATGGCTTGGGCCGAGCCCCAGGGAAGGTTTATGGCGTCTTTACGATCTGACGCGGCTTCATCGCACCAGCTCTGCCCGCCTTTTTCAGTTACATGCTGCGGATATAATCATCCATTTCGGTTTTCAGGTTATCGGACTTGGTGCCGAAAATCGCCTGAACGCCTGAACCTGCTACCACCACACCACGCGCGCCGAGGCTTTTCAGTTCAGCCTGATCAACCTTGCCGACATCCGCCACGCTGACACGCAGACGCGTGATACAGGCATCAAGGTTAGTGATGTTCTCTTTACCACCAAACGCGGTAACCAGTTTACCCGCCATTTCGCTGCCGGTTGCGCTGCTCTGCTCCATCGCGGTCTCCTCACGGCCAGGGGTTTTCAGATTCAGTTTCACAATCAGGAAACGGAATACGGTGTAGTAAATCAGGCCGTAGATGATACCCACAATCGGGAACAACCAGATTTTGCTGCTGTTACCGCTCAGCACGATAAAGTCGATCAAACCGTGTGAGAAGCTGGTGCCATCACGCATCCCCAGCAGAATACAGATTGGGAAGGCCAGACCTGCCAGAATCGCGTGGATCACATACAGAATCGGCGCCACGAACATGAAGGCAAACTCAATTGGCTCGGTGATACCGGTCAGGAACGAGGTCAGCGCGGCGGAGATCATAATACCGCCCACTTTGGCGCGGTTTTCTGGTTTAGCCGTATGCCAAATCGCAATCGCTGCCGCTGGCAGACCGTACATTTTGAACAGGAAGCCGCCAGACAGTTTGCCTGCCGTTGGGTCGCCCGCCATGTAACGTGGGATATCACCGTGGAATACCTGGCCTGCGGCGTTGGTGAATTCACCAATCTGCATCTGGAAAGGGACGTTCCAGATATGGTGCAGACCAAACGGCACCAGCGAACGCTCAATCAGACCGTACAGTCCAAAGGCGACGACTGGGTTTTGATAGGCTGCCCATTGTGAGAATTCCTGAATCGCGGTACCGATTGGCGGCCAAATGAATGACAGCACCACACCGGTGAAAATCGCCGCCAGACCGGAGATGATCGGCACAAAGCGCTTGCCGGCAAAAAAGCCGAGATACTCAGGCAGTTTGATGCGATAGAAGCGGTTAAACATATACGCCGCGATGGAACCGGCGATGATTCCGCCGAGCACACCGGTATCTGCAAGATGCTTAGCCTCAATTTCTCCGGCAGGCATATGCAGCACCAGCGGTGCAACCACCGCCATGGTTTTCACCATGATGCCGTAGGCAACCACGGCCGCCAGCGCGGAAACGCCGTCGTTATTGGTAAAGCCAAGCGCCACACCGATCGCAAAGATCAGCGGCATATTGGCAAATACCGAACCACCCGCTTCGGCCATGACGTGGGAAACCACTTCCGGCAGCCAGCTGAAGTTTGCAGAACCAACACCTAACAAAATACCGGCAATCGGCAGAACCGATACCGGCAACATCAGCGATTTACCTACTTTCTGCAGGTTCGCAAATGCGTTCTTGAACATAGAAACTCCTGAGTATGAGTGCAATTTTTTGCGCAGTGCGCATGGCTTAGGGGGAGGATCCTTCGCCGGGGTGACGCTGAGCGTCTTTTGATTTATTACGAAGAGTAAAATAAATCGCTAATTGTTAAATTGACGGCCATCACATTTCGCTAAGGACGTCCCTTTCCTTTCAGTCATTTCTTACTGACTTGCACTAATAAACAGCAATAAAACACTGCCTGCGTCCCGTAAGACGCAGTGCAGTAGAGTGATTTTTGATTAATTACAGCGTTTGAAATAAAGCGTTTAGCCGCCGAGGCGACTCATCGGGATGTGCAACAGGCGGGAGAAATTTTCGGTGGTGGCAGCGGCCAGCGTTTCGATATCAACGCCTTTTAACACCGCCATGTAATCCGCCACATCACGCGTATACGCCGGCTGATTCTCTTTACCACGGTGCGGTACCGGCGCCAGATACGGCGAATCGGTTTCCACCAGCATACGATCAAGCGGCACGTAGCGCGCCGCATCGCGGATCTGTTCGGCGTTGCGGAAAGTCAGAATGCCGGAGAAAGAGATATAAAAACCGAGATCGAGCAATTTGGCTGCGGTCTCTTTATCTTCGGTAAAACAGTGCAGCACGCCGCCGCACTTCTCTACCTGCTCTTCGCGCAGAATCGCCAGCGTGTCTTCACGCGCATCACGCGTGTGCACGATGATCGGTTTATTTAACGCAATGCCGGTACGAATGTGCTCACGAAACGAAGCTTGTTGCTGCGCTTTGGTTTCCTGCTGATAGAAATAGTCCAGCCCGGTTTCACCCAGCGCGACCACGCGATCCTCTGCGGCCAGACGGCGGAACTCTTCAACGTCGTACGGCGCTTCCTGATTAAGCGGATGGACGCCACAAGCCAGCGCGACGTTTTCACGATCGCCCACCAGCTGTTTGATTTTGTAGTAATCCGGCAAGGTGGTGGCAATCGCCAGCATAAACTTCACATCGCGCGCCGCCGCTTTGGCGATGACATCATCCAGATCGCGATGGTGCTTTTCATAATCGAGGCCATCCAGATGGCAGTGGGAATCGACAATAAACATAGAGCTCTCTTTTCGCTTAGCCGACCGTTGCCGGAGCCAGTAAACGTCCCCAGGCGAGTAAACGATCGGTCAACATTAATTCTCGATTGAGTGCGGCGACATGTAACAGCTGTTCGCGACACTGCATCCATTGCTGCGCGCTGCTGTTGAGCGCACTGCTGTTCATTCTTTGCGCCAACTGTGTGACCACATCCGGACGATCGCCGTTGCTCAGCCACTGACTTGCGTCCTGCTGCACTTTCATCGCATCCACCAGCAGTGAAATCAGCCAGCTGAGACGTACGGCCACATCTTCGCTGTTTAGCGCGGGTAACAGCTGCAGCACATCGCCGTTGAGCGCTTTAATCAGCGTTTCACACAACGTTTCACGCGCCTGCCAGCGCTCGGGCTGCAACAGCGTCAAGGCGGCGGCGGGTGCGCCATTACTCAAACGCAAGGCAGCGCGCAGCTTCTCTTCCGGCTGCGGTTGCTGTTTCTGCAGCCATTGCAAACTATGCGCCTCTTCCGGCGGCGACAGATGCCACGTCATGCAGCGACTGCGCAACGTAGGCAGCAAGCGTGAAGGTTCGCGCACGCTGAGGAAAAACCAGCAATTGGCCGGTGGTTCTTCCAGCGTTTTCAATAATGCGTTGGCGGCGGCTTCCGTCAGCTGCGCAGCATCGGGCAACCAAACGATTTTTGCGCCGCCCTGCTGGGCAAAGTGATACAGCTTTTCAGTGACGTCGCGCACCGCATCAATACCGAGCGAAGATTTCCCCTTTTCGGCTTCCAGGCGATACCAATCGGGATGCGTGTGCGCCTGCATTAACTGGCAGCCGTGGCAATGGCCGCAACTTTTCAATCCTTCCGGCTGTAAACACATCAACCAACGGCTCACGCCCCAAATCAGCGCATCGTCACCCATGCCTGCAATGGCTTGTACCAGCAAGGCGTGATGCGCCTGGCCGCTTTGATGACGGGCGATAATTTGTCGATAAGGCTGATTCAACCACGGATACCAATTCATGCGGATTGGCCTGCCAGCCAGCTACGCAAGGTGCGTTGAAGTGACGATGTCACGTTTGCAATGTTTTGCGTCGCATCAATGGTGAGTATCGAGGGATCCTGAGCAGCTAAGGTCAGATAGCGTTCACGCGTACGCTCGAAGAAGCGCAATGATTCCTGCTCAATGCGATCCAGCTCACCGCGTGCGCGGGCGCGTTGCAGTCCAATTTCTGGCGTGACGTCGAGATAGAGCGTGAGATCGGGACGGAAATCGCCCAGCACCGCATCACGCAGCGTGGTCATCAGTTGCGCATCCAGTCCGCGTCCGCCGCCCTGATAGGCTTGGGAAGAGAGATCGTGACGATCGCCCACTACCCAGGCACCCCGTGCCAGCGCCGGTTTGATGACGTTCTCTACCAGCTGTACGCGTGCCGCGTACAACATCAGCAGCTCGGCTTTATCGGTCACCTGCTCGCCATCTATGCCCTGCTTGACCAATATACGCAATTGTTCCGCCAGCGGCGTACCGCCGGGCTCGCGCGTGAAGACGACATCATTAATGCCGTGCTCATGCAGCACGGCAACCAGCGCATCGCGTGCGGTGGTTTTGCCTGCACCTTCCAGGCCTTCAATGACGATAAACTTACTTTTCATTTTTTTCCTTCATTGCCAGCCGGTAAACCTGCACCGCTTTGTTGTGGCTGGCCAGATTGGTGGTAAAGGTGTGTCCACCTTTGCCATCCGCGACAAAATAGAGGTAGTTGGTTTTTTCCGGATGCGCAGCCGCTTCCAGTGAAGCACGGCCCGGCATCGCAATCGGTCCCGGCGGCAAACCGCTAATGGTATAAGTGTTGTAGTCGGTCGGCGTTTCCAGATTTTTACGCGTTAGCGTGCCGGTGTAGCTGTCGCCCATGCCGTAAATCACCGTGGGATCGGTCTGCAGCTTCATTCCAGTCCGCAGTCGATTGATGAACACTGACGCCACGCGCGCGCGCTCTTCGCTCACGCCAGTCTCTTTCTCAATGATCGACGCCATAGTGACCATGTCCTGCGCTTTCTTATAAGGCAGATTTTCCATGCGTCCTTGCCAAATCTCATCGACCAGCTTGTTCATGCGCGCGTGGGCACGCTCCAGCAGCGCTACATCGCTGGTATTGGCGGTATAGAGATAGGTATCCGGATAGAAACTGCCTTCCAGCTGGCTAACATCAAGCTTAAGCGCGGCGGCAACGGTGGCAAATTGATCGTCGCTCAGCGTGTGTTTCAGGTATGGCGCTTTGCGTAGCTCGGCTAACCACTCGGTAAGACGCGAACCTTCAATAAAACGCACCGGGAACTGCGCTTCTTTACCGCTGGCCAACAGTTGCAGTAGCTGGCGCACCGTCATGTCGGTTTCCAGGCGATAGGTACCGGCTTTAAAACGTGCCAGTTCCGGTTCCAGTTTCAGCAGCGGCCCAAACCAGATAGTTTGCGGAATGATCTTCTGACTTTCCAGTTGCGCTTCCAGTACCACGCGACCGCTGCCAGCGGGCAAGGTGTAAATGGTTTCTTGCTGCAGTGTTAAGGGCGTATCAGCTAAACGTTCAATCTGCCAATAGCCAAAGGCGGCTGTGAGTCCTGCGACAATTACAACGCCTGCGAGAATTTTTTTCATTCGAGTCATGATACTTCCATCGTCGGGCAACTGGCGCGCAGTTGCTGGTACAGCGAGCGTGCGGTAAATGAAACGTCGTCAATTTGTCGCACGGGTAAAACGGGCATCAGGGCGTTACATATTACCACTTCATCGGCGTTCAATACGTCGTCCCTGCTGCCATCAATCAGCTGACAAGTCTGGCCATTTGCGGCCATCTGCGCCATCAGATAACGACGCATAATGCCATCCACGCCAGCCTGCTCAAGCTGCGGCGTAAAAACATTGTTGCCCTTACGCCAGAACAAATTGGCCGCACAGCATTCCACCACCGTCCCGCCAGTGTCAAGCACCAGCGCCTCGTCACCGCCCGTCTGGTCAAGATGCTGGCGAATCAGCACTTGCTCAAGGCGATTTAGGTGTTTTACGCCGGCCAGCAACGGATTGCGCGCCAGACGTATTGGGCTGGTGTGGAGCACAGCGCCCTGCTGTTGCAACGTGGCGTAATGCTGCGGCCACGGCGAGAGCGAAAGAATGCGCGTAGGTGAGTGGCAGCCTGCGCGGCTGTAACCGCGTCCGCCTGCGCCCGGCGTCACGATCACCTTCAGCACCGCCTGTGTGTGTCCCGCAGCGGCATTATGCATTTCTGTAGCGAGCTGAACTAAATCCGGCGCATCCATCATTAGCCTTGCACAGCCCTCTTTGAGCCGCTGCAGATGCGCATCCAGCATCACAACATGGCCGTTAATCACCGCGGCGGTGGTAAAGCAGCCATCACCAAATTGCACTGCGCGATCGCGTGCTGAAAGCTCGGTTTGCGGTATGCCGTTTATCCACATGCTGGCCGCCTTGATTAGCCCGTTAAAAATATAAAAAAGGCCCGCATTGCGGGCCTCTGTATGGCTGAGGAGCGATTAAACCTTGCGGAAGATCAGCGAGCCGTTAGTGCCGCCAAATCCGAAGGAGTTACACAAGGTGTACTCCAGTCCGCTGACCTGGCGCGCCGTATGCGGCACGAAGTCCAGATCGCAACCTTCGTCAGGATTGTCGAGGTTGATGGTCGGTGGAATCGCCTGGTCGCGCAGCGCCAGAATCGAATAAATCGCTTCTACTGCACCCGCCGCACCCAACAGGTGGCCAGTCATCGACTTGGTAGAGCTGACCATAACACTGTGAGCTGCCGCACCAAACACCGATTTCACCGCCTGCGCTTCCGCTTTGTCACCGGCTGGCGTCGAGGTGCCATGCGCGTTGACATAACCGATCTGCTCAGCGTTCAGCTGCGCGTCACGTAGCGCGTTAACCATCGCCGCGGCTGCACCTGAACCGTCTTCCGGAGGTGACGTCATGTGGTAAGCATCGCTGCTCATGCCGAAACCGATGATCTCAGCATAAATCTTCGCACCACGTTTCTTAGCGTGTTCGTACTCTTCCAGTACGACAATGCCAGCACCGTCACCCAACACGAAACCGTCACGATCTTTATCCCACGGACGGCTTGCCGCCTGAGGATTGTCATTACGCGTGGAGAGCGCACGAGCAGCACCAAAACCACCGACACCAAGTGGCGTACTGGCTTTCTCCGCACCACCCGCCAACATCACATCAGCATCGTTATACGCAATGATACGCGCTGCATGACCAATGTTGTGCACACCAGACGTACAGGCAGTTGCGATAGAGATGCTTGGACCTTTCAGGCCGTACATGATGGTGAGATGACCAGCAACCATGTTGACGATGGTTGAAGGCACGAAGAATGGGCTGATTTTGCGCGGTCCACCGTTGACCAGCGAACTGTGGTTATCTTCGATTAAACCCAGTCCGCCAATACCAGAACCGATTGCCGCACCAATGCGACCAGCATTCTCATCGGTTACGACCAGACCGGAGTCTGCCATAGCCTGAATACCAGCAACGATGCCGTATTGGATGAAGTCATCCATCTTGCGCTGATCTTTGCGCGAGATGAAATCATCGCAATTAAAATCTCTTACTAAGCCCGCAAAACGCGTTGCGTAGGCACTAGTATCAAAATGGTCGATCAGGCTAATGCCGCTCTGACCGGCAAGGAGAGCACTCCAGGTAGACTCTACGGTATTGCCGACAGGAGACAACATGCCAAGACCAGTCACAACTACACGACGCTTAGACACGCACGTCCTCCAGGGAGGGAAAAAATAACGCTATGTGGGGCAAACATAAAACTCAGGCGGTCGAGGTGACCGCCTGAAGATATTCATTAACCTTGATGGCTAGTGATGTAGTCGATCGCTGCCTGAACGGTAGTGATTTTCTCAGCTTCTTCGTCTGGAATTTCAGTATCAAACTCTTCTTCCAGAGCCATTACCAGCTCAACGGTGTCAAGAGAATCTGCACCAAGGTCTTCAACGAAAGAAGCAGTGTTAATCACTTCGTCTTCTTTAACACCCAGCTGCTCAGCTACGATTTTCTTAACGCGTTGTTCGATATCGCTCATACTATTTAATTTCCTATCAAAACTCGCTTTCGCGATGGTTTTCGTAGTGTATAAAATGTTGAAAAAGATGCAACAAAATCCCGGCTGGTCGAACCACGATTTTGCGTTATTCTGCGGTGTTTACCGTAGATAAAGCAAATGTTTTCGTGATTATCAGACCATGTACATGCCGCCATTGACATGAAGCGTTTCACCCGTGATATAGGCTGCTTCGTCAGAGGCTAAGAATGCAACAGCATTGGCAATCTCCTGCGGGTCACCTAAACGACCTGCGGGAACTTCTGCCAAAATACCCGAACGTTGATCTTCGTTCAGTGCACGCGTCATGTCCGTCTCGATAAAGCCCGGGGCCACGACGTTTACAGTAATGCCACGTGACGCAATTTCTCGCGCCAGTGATTTGCTAAAGCCAATCAAACCTGCTTTTGCTGCCGCATAGTTTGCCTGACCCGCGTTACCCATGGTCCCAACTACAGAACCGATGGTAATGATACGGCCCACGCGTTTTTTCATCATGGCACGCATAACCGCCTTAGAAAGACGGAAGACAGATGTCAGGTTGGTATCAAGGATATCCGCCCACTCATCGTCTTTCATGCGCATCAACAGATTGTCACGCGTAATGCCTGCATTATTGACTAAAATGTCCACTTCGCCAAATTCGGCGCGAACTTGTTCGAGGACGCTCTCAATTGAGGCGGCATCAGTAACGTTCAGCAGCAGGCCTTTGCCCTTGTCGCCGAGGTAAGCACTGATTGCTTCCGCACCGCTTGCACTGGTGGCGGTTCCCACCACTTTGGCACCGCGCGCAGCCAGCGTTTCCGCAATGGCGCGACCAATTCCACGGCTTGCACCGGTAACCAGCGCTACTTTACCTTCAAAGCTCATGTTTTTCCTCTTATTCCTGGGTAAGTGCAGCGCTCAGTGAAGCAGAATCGTTCACCGCAGCGGCACTCAGGCTATCCACAATACGTTTGGTCAGACCGGTCAGAACTTTACTTGGACCGACTTCCAGCAGCTGCTCAACGCCCTGCGCAGCAATAAATTCGACCGATTCGGTCCAGCGCACGGGGCTATACAGCTGACGGACCAGCGCACTTCGAATCGCAGCACCTTCAGTTTCACACTTCACGTCGACGTTATTCACCACCGGCACCGAAGGCGCACTAAAGGTGATCGCTTCGAGCGCTACTGCCAGCTTATCGGCAGCAGGTTTCATCAACGCACAGTGCGATGGCACGCTGACTGGCAGCGGCAATGCACGTTTGGCACCGGCAGCTTTACAGGCTGCACCCGCACGTTCAACCGCTTCTTTGTTGCCCGCGATAACCACCTGGCCCGGCGAGTTGAAGTTAACCGGTGAAACCACCTGGCCTTGAGCGCTCTCTTCACAGGCTTTACGGATGGATGCATCATCCAGGCCGATAATCGCCTGCATAGCGCCAGTACCTTCCGGTACCGCTTCCTGCATCAGTTTGCCGCGCAGCTCAACCAATTTAATGGCGTCAGCGAAATTCAGCACACCGGCACAAACCAGCGCCGAGTATTCACCAAGGCTGTGACCGGCCATCATGCTTGGCTGCACCGCATTTTTGCTCTGCAATACGCGATAGATGGCAACAGAAGCCGCCAGCAGCGCAGGCTGTGTCTGCCAGGTTTTATTCAATTCTTCAGCTGGCCCCTGCTGGACCAGCTGCCATAAGTCATAACCCAGTGCGTCAGAAGCTTCACGGAAAGTGGCTTCAACCTGCGGGTTTTCAGCGGCCAGCTCGGCTAACATGCCGACGGTCTGCGATCCCTGTCCTGGGAAAACATAAGCAAATTGCGTCATCTTTCGTTCCTGTCAATCAAAAGCGAACCAGCGCAGAACCCCAGGTGAAACCGCCACCAAAGGCTTCCAGCAGAATCAGTTGTCCCGGCTTGATACGGCCATCGCGCACCGCTTCGTCAAGTGCACTTGGCACTGACGCGGCCGAGGTATTACCGTGACGATCCAGCGTGACCACAACTTTCTCCATGCCCATACCGAGCTTTTTGGCGGTTGCGCTAATAATGCGCAGATTCGCCTGATGCGGCACCAGCCAGTCGAGCATTTCACGATCAAGATTGTTGGCTTGAAGGGTTTCATCCACGATATGCGCCAGTTCAGTCACGGCCACTTTGAAGACTTCATTCCCCGCCATCGTCAGATAAGCAGGCTCATCCTGATGGGCACGATCCTGATACGGCAGCGTCAGCAGTTTGCTGTAACGGCCGTCGGCGTGCAGATGGGTAGAAAGGATGCCTGGCTCTTCGCTTTGACTCAGCACCACCGCGCCCGCGCCATCACCAAACAGAATGATGGTGCCGCGATCGTTAGGATCGAGCGTACGTGCCAGCACGTCTGCACCGATCACCAGCGCATGTTTTACCGCACCATTTTTGATGTATTGATCGGCAACGCTCAGTGCATAGGTGAAGCCCGCACAAGCAGCGGCCAAATCGAAGGCAGCGCAATCGTTGATCTCCAGCATTTGCTGAATCATGCATGCTGAACTTGGGAAGGCATGGCTGGAAGAGGTGGTCGCCACAATGATCAGGCCAATTTCGCTCGCATTCACACCCGCCATTTCCAACGCGCGCTGTGCTGCGGTGAAGCCCATAGTAGCAACGGTTTCTTCCGGAGCGGCAATACGACGCTCACGGATGCCGGTACGGGTGACAATCCACTCGTCCGTCGTCTCGACCATTTTTTCCAGATCCGCATTGGAGCGAATCTGCTCAGGCAAATAGCTGCCCGTACCGATAATTTTGGTAAACATCTACGCTTTGTCACTCCTGGCTAATACAGTGTCAAGGCGCGCCGCAATCCTCTCAGGGACTTGCTTTCGCACCGTCTGCTCTGCCTGCTCTATCGCCACGGCAAATGCACGTTGATTCGCCGCACCGTGGCTTTTGATCACTGTCCCGCGCAATCCTAACAGACAAGCGCCATTGTACTGGTCGGGGTTGAGATGGCCGAAACGCTTCGCCAGACGCTTTTGAATCAAGCGTCCCAGCAATGTTAGCCACCAGGCCCGTTTTTTTCCTTCCTCTGACGATTTAATCAGAGAGAGGAACATTCTTACCACGCCTTCCATGGTCTTCAACGTGACGTTACCAACGAAGCCATCACAAACCAGCACATCCGTCTTGCCGGTGAGGAGATCGTTCCCCTCAAGATACCCAATATAGTTGATTTGCGGTGACGCTCGCAGCACCGCAGATGCGGCGCGGATTGTTTCCAATCCTTTGGTCTCTTCCTGACCAATATTCAGCAGCGCAACACGCGGCTGGGCGATCTCCAACACTTCTTCGGCCATCACTGCGCCCATGATCGCAAACTGCACCAGCATGGCGCTGTCGGATTCAACGTTAGCGCCGAGATCCAGCACCACCGTTTTGCCATGCTGCTGATGCGGCAACACCGTCATCAACGCCGGACGCTCAATGCCATCCAGCGGTTTTAATAGCATTTTCGCCAGGCCCATCAGTGCGCCGGTATTTCCCGCACTGACACAGGCTTGTGCTTTCCCCTCTTTGACCAACTCTAACGCCACACGCATGGAACTGCCGCGGCTGTTACGAATCGCCTGAGAAGGTTTGGCATCACTTGCAATAACCGATTCGGCAGGAATAACCTGCACACGCCTCTGTAACGAGGAATCCGCTTTGGCAAGAAATGACGAGATGATGTCGGGATCGCCGACCAGAAGAAGAACCAGCTCCGAATGAGAGGCCAGTGCCTGCAAGGCTGCAGGCACTGTCACGCAAGGACCGAAGTCCCCGCCCATGGCATCAACTGCCAGGGTCAAACGTGTCAAGGTATCGCCTTGTGTAATCGCGAGGATTACTTGGTGATAACCTTGCGACCGCGGTAGTAACCATCCGCAGTGATATGGTGACGCAGATGAGTTTCGCCAGAAACTTTATCTACTGACAGAGCAGCAGTGGTCAGCGCATCGTGTGAACGACGCATACCACGCTTAGAACGGGTTGGTTTATTCTGTTGTACGGCCATGGACCTTACTCCTATTACTTACGCTTTAAACTGGCTAATACGGCAAAGGGATTTGGTTTTTCTGCCTCTGGAGGCAATTGACCAAATACCATGTCCGCGTCGGACACTTCACAGTGTTCAGAATCATGCACCGGAACCACGGGCAGCGCGAGGATGAGCTCATCTTCGATCACTGCCAGCAAGTCGATCTCACCAAAATCATTGACATCAACTGGCTCGTAGGCTTCCGGTAGTGCCTCGGCCTGTTCATCAGAAGAGACAGGACTGAAGCAATAGCTTACGTGAACATGACGTGGAAACGACTGGTTGCAGCGTTGACATGACAGAGTCACCTGCACTTCGGCTGTTCCTTGCAGAACGGCGAGGCGCTGGTTATCAACCGCAAACGACATATCGCATTCAACTTCACTGTCCACACTCACGACCGTTTCGGCCAAGCGCGCCACCAATTCAGGTGCATAAACACCATGATAATCAAGGCGTTTTTGCGCGGCGCGGACCGGATCGAGCGTCAGGGGTAATTTTACCTTTTGCATAGGGCGCGCATATTAACTTTGTAACGTCATAGAGTCAAAGAAAAAGGCCGGTTTACGGCATCTTTCACCCGTTAGTCGCATCCAGTGCGGCGCATAGTTTAAAATGACTGCCATCTTTACGCTATCTATTCTGAAAAAAAATGACGACACCTTTGGTTTTAGCTTCTACCTCCCCTTTTCGTCAGGCGCTGCTAAGCAAACTGGGCCTGCCTTTTATTACCGCCGCTCCCGATTGCGACGAATCCCCGCTGCCGCATGAATCAGCCTCCGAGCTGGTGCAGCGGCTGGCATTAGCCAAAGCGCAGGCGCTGGCTGCACGTTACCCGGACCGCTGGATTATCGGTTCCGATCAGGTTTGTGTATTGAATGGCGAGATAACCGGTAAACCGCATACCGTAGAGAAGGCCTGCCAGCAACTCGCGGCCGCCAGCGGTAACGCCATCACCTTTTATACCGGCCTGGCACTTCTGCAACCGCAGAGCGGCACCCAATCGGTTATTTGCGAACCCTTTACCGTGCATTTCCGCGAGTTGAGTGCCGAAGAGATTCGCGGCTATGTCGAAAAGGAACAGCCGCTACAATGTGCCGGCAGTTTTAAAAGCGAAGGATTGGGGATTTGTTTATTTGACAGGCTAGAAGGTCGCGATCCTAATACCTTGATTGGCTTACCGCTGATCGCGCTAAATGAGATGTTAAGAGCGGTGGGCATCAACGCATTGTGTTGATGCCCCTTTAATCAGTCTTTCTTCTGACGCAGTTGCGCGAGGCAATGTTTCAGTGCGCCATCCAGTGGCGCTTCCATCCGCAGCACTTCTCCGGTGTTGGGATGGGTAAAGGTCAACGCAGCCGCGTGCAGGAACAGACGCGACAAGCCCGTCGAACCCAGCTGTGCGTCAAAGTCGCGGTCGCCGTAACGATCGTCAAAAGCGATCGGATGGCCACCGTGCAGCGTATGCACACGAATCTGATGGGTACGGCCCGTCACCGGGCTGGCTTTCACTAAGGTCGCGAAACCAAAACGCTCTTCTACTTTAAAGCGCGTCTCGGAAGGTTTGCCCTCCGCACTTACGCGCACCACGCGTTCGCCGCTCTGCAAAATGTTCTTTAGCAGCGGAGCCTGCACCACTTTCAGATGCGACGGCCAGTCACCGCGCACCAGCGCAAGGTAATCCTTCTGCATGCCCTTTTCACGCAGTTGCTCGTGCAGCGAGCGCAAAGCAGAACGCTTCTTCGCCACCAGCAGAATGCCAGAAGTATCACGATCCAGACGATGGACTAACTCAAGGAAACGCGCTTCCGGACGCAACGCACGCAGCCCTTCAATCACGCCAAAACTTAATCCGCTGCCACCGTGCACCGCAGTGCCCGACGGTTTATTCAGCACCATCAGGTAATCATCTTCATACAGAATGGCATTGGTGAGCGCCGCGACTTTATCCAGTTTCGGTGAAACCGTATTCTCTTCGCGTTCGGCAACCCGGACCGGCGGAATACGCAGCTCGTCGCCCTCCTCCAGCTTATATTCCGGTTTAACGCGCTTTTTATTTACCCGTACTTCGCCTTTACGCAAAATGCGATAAATCATGCTTTTCGGCACGCCCTTGAGCTGGGTGCGCAAAAAGTTATCAATTCGTTGTCCGGCATTTTCAGCCGTGATGGCGACATACTGTACGCCGGGATTCTCTGTTTTCATGGCGGCGATTCTAATTAGTGTCCCTGGATAGCGCCACCCCTTTTTCTGTGCTTAACTCTCTCTTTGTCGCGTATTGAAACGGTGAAAATGGCGACATTTTCAGCGATGCGATGATTAGCCCTGCAAATGAACAGGTTATGGATGAATAAACTTCTCAGCTTGGCAAAAGTCGCCTTGCTTAATGTGAGTTAGCAATGGAATAATGCAGGGGTTTCTGCCCTGGAAAGATTCAGGCAGGAAAAAGAGCGAAATAAGTCATTTTGCCGGATTTAACGGACACGCAGCAATGGCGTAAGACGTAATGTTAAATCAGGCACTTAGCGGGCTGCGGGTTGCGGCCTGGACGACAGACCAGGATGTGTGGATTTTTGAATACTCTGTAACATTTCCACCTTCAGGCGCTGGATTTCCTTATGAAAAACAGGCCACCGACAAGATTTGCGCCCCTTTAGCCGCCGACAACCGTGAGGTTGACGTCAGTGCATTAAGACACGGGGCCATCGGTTGATTCTCGTCCAGGGTAACGATGCCCGCAGCTAGATCACTCATGTGAGAATAACGAGTAAGTCACGATGAAAAGAATGTTAATTAACGCAACTCAGCAGGAGGAGTTGCGCGTTGCCCTGGTTGATGGACAACGTCTGTACGATCTGGATATTGAAAGTCCTGGACACGAACAGAAAAAAGCCAACATATACAAAGGTAAAATCACCCGCGTTGAACCCAGCCTTGAAGCTGCATTTGTCGATTATGGTGCAGAACGTCACGGTTTCCTCCCTCTGAAAGAAATTTCCCGCGAATACTTCCCCGCCAATTACAACGCACATGGTCGTCCGAATATCAAAGATGTGCTGCGTGAAGGCCAGGAAGTTATCGTTCAAATTGATAAAGAGGAACGCGGTAATAAAGGTGCAGCACTCACCACCTTTATTTCCCTGGCCGGTAGCTATCTGGTATTGATGCCGAACAACCCACGTGCCGGTGGTATTTCACGCCGCATTGAGGGCGACGACCGTACCGAATTAAAAGAAGCACTTTCCGCACTGGAACTTCCAGACGGCATGGGATTGATCGTCCGCACTGCGGGCGTGGGTAAATCTGCCGAATCACTGCAGTGGGATCTCAGCTTCCGTATGAAGCACTGGGAAGCCATTAAGAAAGCCGCAGACAGCCGCCCAGCGCCTTTCCTGATCCATCAGGAAAGCAACGTTATCGTGCGCGCCTTCCGCGACTATCTGCGTCAGGATATCGGTGAAATCCTTATCGATAATCCAAAAGTACTGGAACTGGCCCGTCAGCACATTGCTGCACTGGGTCGTCCGGACTTCAGCAGCAAAATCAAACTCTACACCGGTGAAATCCCGCTGTTCAGCCACTACCAAATCGAATCGCAGATTGAATCCGCCTTCCAGCGTGAAGTGCGTCTGCCATCAGGCGGATCGATTGTTATCGATAGCACCGAAGCCCTGACGGCGATTGATATCAACTCCGCACGCGCTACCCGCGGCGGTGATATCGAAGAAACCGCGTACAACACCAACCTGGAAGCGGCCGATGAGATTGCTCGCCAATTGCGTCTGCGCGATCTCGGCGGCCTGATTGTTATCGACTTCATCGACATGACGCCAGTGCGCCACCAGCGCGCGGTGGAAAATCGTCTGCGTGAGGCGGTACGTCAGGATCGTGCGCGTATTCAGATCAGCCACATTTCACGCTTCGGCTTGCTGGAGATGTCGCGTCAGCGTCTGAGCCCGTCACTGGGTGAATCCAGCCATCACGTCTGCCCACGCTGCAGCGGAACCGGCACCATCCGTGATAACGAATCGCTGTCGCTGTCTATTCTGCGTCTGATTGAAGAAGAAGCGCTGAAAGACAACACCAAAGAAGTGCATGCCATTGTTCCGGTTCAGGTCGCCTCTTACCTGCTGAACGAAAAGCGTGATGCCGTTAGCGCCATCGAAAAACGCCAGGGCGGTGTGCGTGCCATCATCGTGCCAAACGATCAGATGGAAACGCCACACTACTCGGTACTGCGTGTTCGTACTGGCGAAGAGACGCAAACGCTGAGCTATCACTTACCGAAACTGCACGAAGCAGAAATGGCGCTGCCTTCTGAAGAAGAGCACGCTGAGCGTCGTCGTCCGGAGCAGCCAGCACTGGCCGCCTTCGCGATGCCTGATGCGCCGCCTGCGCCGGTTGAAGTGGTGAAAGAGTCTCAGCCAGCAGCAGAAGTGAAAACCAAACCAGCAGTTGCTGCGCCTGCAGTAACCAACACTGGTTTCGTGGCTCGCCTGCTGAGTGGCTTGAAGAAACTGTTTGCCGGTGATGCGCCCGCTGCGGCGCCTGCTGAAACTAAGCAGGAAACCCCAGCCGTTGTTGCCGCTGAATCTGAAAACACCCAGCAGCGTGGCGAACGTCGTAACAATAACAACCGTCGCAACAACCGTCGTGAACGTACGCCGCGTAATGGCGAGAACGGTCAGGTGCGCGAAGGTCGTGAACCGCGCGAGCCGCGTGAAGCACGTGAGCCACGTGAAGCCCGCGAACCGCGTGATAATCAGGACAACCGTCGTAACAAGCGTCAGAACGAGCCGCGTGAAGCGCGTCCAGTGCTGAGCGATGAAGCGCTTGAACAACGTGATGAGCAGCAGCAACAGCGCCGCGAACAGCGTGCCGATCGCCAGCGTCGTCGTCAGGAAGAAAAACGTGCTCAGCAGCAGGATCAGAAAGCCGCTGAACCGGTTGTTCAGGCGCCTGCGGTTGACGAAAACGTTGAGCACGAAGAAGAACGCGTTCAGGTCATGCCGCGTCGTAAGCAGCGTCAGCTGTCACAGCGCGTGCGTGTTGGCGAAACGCCTGACATCACTGTCGAAGCGCCGGTGGTTCATGATGCTGCCGTTGAAACTGCGCCGCGTGCTCAGTACAAAGAGCATCCTGAAGCCAGCAATGACGAGCAAGATGATAGCGATAACCGTGATAGCGCCAATATGCCGCGCCGTTCACGTCGTTCACCGCGTCATCTGCGCGTAAGCGGTCAGCGTCGTCGTCGCTATCGTGACGAGCGTTACCCAACGCAGTCTGCAATGCCGCTGGAATCTGCTGCTGCTTCACCAGAAATGGCGTCAGGCAAAGTGTGGATCTCTTACCCGGTTGCGCAAGCGCAGGAAGAGTACAGCACGCAAGATGCGATGCATGAAGTGTCGGATTACGGTTACCAGCAAACACCGGATGCCGAGACTCAACCCGCTGACGCTGTTGAACCGGCCGTTGAGCAGGTTGCCGCTGAAGAAGCCGTACATCAGGTTGAACCGCAGGCGCACACCGATGTGCCCGTGGTGAATACGGATGACGTCACGCCGATTGCCGTACCCGTTAACGAAGAGCCATCAGTGATCTCTGCTGCTGACGAACAGGTTGCCCAGGAAACCGCGGCTGAAGCGGAACCGGCTGCCGTGGCTGAAGAAGCGAAGCCTGAAGTAAGCGAAGTGGCTGCAGTTGTTGAACAGGCGCCGATCGATGTATCGCCAGCCGTTGAAGCTCAGGTTGAAGACGTGCTGGCTGCGCCAGTCGCCGCTGAAGCCGAAGTCACGCCAGTCACTGAACCTCATGCGCCGGTTGCGGCACGTGATACCGCAGTAACCACGGTTGAGACGCGCTTCAAGCATCACGCTACCGCACCGATGACCAAAGCACCGGCACCGGCGTGGGAACCTGAACCGGTTCGCAACAGCGACTGGGTACGTCCAGCCTTTGGCTTCGAGGGCCGCGGCTCAGCCGGTGGTCACAGCGCGACGCATCAGGCAACCGCACCGGCAACCCGTCCGGAAAGCGCGTAACCTCTAGCAAGTCAGTCAACATCAAACCCCGGCCAGTCCGGGGTTTTTTATTGCCTGCAGGCGGCATTTATGGCGACCTGAATAACAGGCAAAAAAAATCCCACAGCCCCGAAAGGCGGTGGGAGAAACTAAGCGCACCCGGTTAAAGTACGCTCAAAGGTTCAGGTCAATTACGAATTAAGCTGGAACAGTGACAGCTTCGACATATCGGTGAAGGTCTTATACGAAGCTTGCAAGGCGGTTTGTTGCATGGTGTAGCTTGAAATGGCTTGGGTGTAATCAACCTGCACCAGATCCGTCATTTGCGATGCCATAATGGTGTCACGGTCATCACCCTGAGCGTCCAGCGTATCGAGTTCAGCCAGCTGTGAACCCACGGCTGAACGCACTGCCAGCACGTTGTTCAATGAGTTGCTTAAGCCACGGTTGGTTTTATCCATTGCATCCTGGAAAACCTGCTTGGTTGCGTCATCAGCATCATCCTGCGGCGTTTTTAACGCTGCAATTGCGCTATCGAGCATGTTAAACAGATTGGTCTCGCTGGCACTGCCGTCCGGCTCGGCTTTCGCGTTGCTGGTTATCGACATAAACACTGACGATCCTGTGCTACTCACCGCCATCGTGCGACCATCATCGACTTTCTGCGTAATGGCATCCGCGCCACCTACATAAGTGACACCGGCCGGCGCACCGGCATCGCTGAAAGGTGCGACATCGGTTTGATAGCCCGCAAAAATGTATCGTCCGTTACCATCACGGCTATTGGCCTGGTTAAGTAATTGCGAGCGAATGCCTTCTAATTTGGTGGCAATGGAAGCACGGTCATCGTCGCTCAGCGTACCGGTAGAACCATACACAATCATGGTTTGCGCATCCTGGATGCTGCTGGTTACGCTGGAGAGTGCGTTCTCTTCCATCGACAAGCTCTGATCGGCAAAGCTGCGTGCCGTGGCATATTGGGTACTTTTCGCCTGCGATTGCGAAAGCACGACGGCACGTGAGGCGGCGATAGGATCATCTGAAGGATTGCTGACGCGCAGTCCGCTAGAGAGTTGCTCACCCACTTTTAACCAGGAGGCTTGCGAATCGGTGATCCCGCGCACCTGCTGGTTGAAAATCATATTGGTACTAAGACGCATGGTTTTTATCCTCTATGCTTAGCCGCGGATGCCCATCAGCGCATTAAAAATGGTACTCGCTGTTTGCAGCACTTGCGCGTTCGCCATATAGAACTGCTGATACTTAGTCAGATTCGAATACTCTTCATCAAGGTTGACCCCGGATACTGACTGCTGGCGATCGCTGAGCTGTGTCACCACGTTCTCCTGGGTGGTGCTGGCGGTTTTTAATGTACTGGTTTTATTACCGACGGTGCTGACAATGCTGGCGTAAGCCTGGGCGATGGTCGCATTACCATTCACCAGCTTGCTATCCTGCAGATCCAACAATTTCTGCGCGTTACGGTTATCGCTTTCACCGCTGGTTGCGCTGGATGCCGCAGCAATTTGCGACTCATCGGTGATCGCGACCGACATGCCCGCAATGACGTTCTGGACCGGTTTGACCAGGAAACTGTCTTTCGCGTTAGGCGCGGGTGAGGTGCTCACCGTCAGTTTCAGGCCATCAAAGTTGAGGGTGCCGTCGGTCGCATCTGGCGTAACGCTAAACTTCACGTTGTCAGACATGCGGGTCACCGACCAGTTGCTGCCATCATAACTTACGGTGTAGTTAGAGGCTTTCATCGCGCTGGTGTCTGACCAGGCCGCCGTAACGGTAGCCGCTGAAGTATTTTTGCTGTTACCCACCACGGTTGGCGAACCGATATTAAAGAAGTTGCCACCCTGGTCGCCGTTGCTGTCATAACCTTCGCTGTGCACGGTATTAAAGCTGGTGGTGAACGCTGCCGCTAACTGGCCGAGCTGATTTTGCGCGGTATCCAGATCCTGGGTGCGGAACGCCAGCAAACCGCCGAGTGAACCGGTGGTTAGCGTCTTCTCAGGGATCTCAACGTTACCCGCCTGCTTATCGACATAACCGACAGTGGTACGTGTTGAATCGCTGCTGGACGGCATCGCCACTAAGCTGGTGGAGTTTTTACCATTCACCAACGTCACACTGCCCATCGAGACAATATAGCTGCCGTCCTGCTGGGATACGTTCACGCCCACCACATTGTTCAGGCTATTCACCAACTGATCGCGCTGATCCAGCAAATTGTTCGGCGCCGCGCCACCGCCGGTGGTCAGCTTGGCGATCTGGCTGTTCAGGTCGGCAATCTGGCTGGTGAAGGTGTTGATCTGATCGACGTTCGAGGCAATATCCGTGTTAACGCTATTCTGCATATTGTTGAGATACTGCGCGGTGGTCTGGAATTGGTTCACTAGGCCTTGGGCGTAGCTCAGCATTGACTGACGCGCCGACGGGTCGTTGGCGTTACTCACCACGTTCTGCACGTTGGTGAAGAAGCTTTGGATTGAGGTCGACAAGCTGGTGGTCGACGTCGACAGCAGATCGTCAATGTTGGAAATTTGGTTGTATTGCGTGTTCACTGCGCTGTAGTTGGCGCTGGAGCCACGCAATTGCGCAGTAATGAACTCATCGTATTCACGCTGTACGCCTGAAAGCGTCACACCGTTGCCGTAATAGCTGTTGCCCTGCAAGGTGCTGTTCGACTGCGACAAAATCGCCGTCTGACGCGAATAGCCCGCTACCGTGTAATTACTGATGTTGTTACTGGTGGTGCTTAATGCAGCCTGTGCGGCGCTCAGCCCACTCATCGCTGAGTTAATTATGCTGGACATCTCGGTTCCTTAATTTCCCGTTAACCGGGCTGGCAGTCATCAGTGCGATTGCGCGGACGAGGACGCCCGCGGCATGTGATTGTTATCGGCGTGCTTAAGTGAAACTTGAGAGCAAAAATCAGAACAAATCGGTGATGTCGTTGCTGTACGCCTTCACCACTTTTTCGCCCATGTTTTTGAATTGCTGGATCATTCCCACCAGTTTCTGCGCATACTTTGGATCGGTAGCGTAACCGGCGGCCTGCAAGGCACGCGCGCCCTGCTCGGCACTCGGTGCGTTGGCAACGGCGGCATAACGAGGATTATTGGACAGCAGTTTGACGTAATCGCTGAGCGCTTCCATATAGGAACCATACACACGGAAACTGGCGCGCACTTTCTTCGCTGCCCCGCCTTCGTATTCGGTGGTCATGATATCGGTGGTTTCGCCCTTCCAGTCGCCGCTCGCCTTAATGCCAAACACGTTGTAACTCGGCTTGCCGTCGCGCGTCAGAATCTGTCGCTGGCCCCAGCCGGATTCCAGTGCGGCCTGCGCCAGAATCAGGTGATGCGGAATACCGCTCTGCTGGCTGGCGACCTGCGCCGGCTGCGCCAGCTGCGCGATAAAGTCGTTGCTGTCGCTCGGCAAACTGCTGGGCGAGACCGGCAAACGCGGCACCGCCTTACGCACCATCTGCTCCAGCTGATTCGACGGCAGGTTGCTATAGATGAAGCTGTTATCCAGCTTCATCGGCACCGTACCGGCGGTTTCGTCCGGCTCCTGAGCGGGCTGCATCTGCTTAACGATGATATCGGCCATGCCGAGACCACGTTTGCCTATGTCCTGTGCAATCTGCTGATCGTACATCGAGGTGAAAAGCCGCGTCTGATCGTTGCTCAGCAGGCCATCCTGCGGCAGCGCTGCACGCATGCTTTTCATCATCATCTGCACGAACATCCCTTCCACCTGTTTGGCCACCTGCATCGCCTTCCCTTTCGGGTCGGCGGCGGCTTCGCGTTTCAGGTCGTTCAGCGAGCGGCTGTCGTACGCCGCATTCACCAGCGATTGCGTATCGTTCATCAGATAATTTCCAGTTTGGCGCGCAAGCAGCCTGCGCTTTCCATCGATTGCAAAATCGACATCAGCTCAATCGGTGACGCACCCAGCGCATTCAGCGCACGCACCACGTTATTGAGGTTGGCGCTGGCGTTAACCCGTTGCAGCGCGCCGCCACTCTGACGCAGATCGATCTGGGTATTGTTGGTGGTCACAGTCTGCCCACCCGCCAACGGCGTATCCGGCTGACTGACGTTCTGCTGCTGATTGACGGTAACCGACAGATTGCCCTGCGCCACCGCACAGGTGTTCAGCGTCACTTCGCGGTTCATCACCACCGAACCGGTACGTGAGTTGATAATCACCTTGGCATC
This sequence comes from Pantoea sp. y20, assembly GCF_054903455.1. NCBI lineage: Bacteria > Pseudomonadati > Pseudomonadota > Gammaproteobacteria > Enterobacterales > Erwiniaceae > Pantoea > Pantoea sp. y20. The sequence continues at coordinate 1,667,416 of NZ_CM142816.1, read as the reverse complement.
TTCGAGCGGCACCGCAACATCAAGGTTCTGAATTTCGGCCAGCAGACGCACCTGAGAACTGTTATTAGGCGAGACGCGAATCTGCACGGTACGGGCATCCAGCGGCTGCGCCGAACCAATCCCACGGCTGTTGATGGCGTCGGCAATGCGCTGCGCCATGCTGAAGTCTTCGTTATTCAGCTGCAGGTTAATGGTGTTCTGGCTACCAAAGTTGCTCTGCAGTTCACGCTCTACCGTGGCACCGCCGGTAATGCGGCCACCGTTCAGCTGGTTAACCTGCACGCTGCTGCCACCGGCAGAAGCGCCGGCACCGCCGACCAGAATGTTACCCTGCGCCAGCGCATAAACCTGGTTATCGACGCCTTTCATCGGCGTCATCAGCAGCGTACCGCCGCGCAAACTCTTGGCGTTACCCAGCGAAGAAACCACCACATCAACGGTTTGCCCCTGACGCGCAAAGGTTGGCAGCTTAGCGGTCACCATCACGGCCGCCACGTTTTTCAGCTGCATATTGGTGCCAGCCGGCACAGTAATGCCGAGCTGGGAGAGCATATTGCTCACGGTTTGGGTGGTGAACGGCGTTTGCGTGGTCTGGTCACCGGTACCATCAAGGCCCACCACCAAACCGTAACCGATCAGCTGGTTGTCGCGCACGCCCTGCACGGAGGTTAGATCGCGGATGCGGTCAGCATGCGCCAGTAAGCTGAAACCGAGCAGCATGCCAAGGCTCAGGCGGAGCAGAGTCGTCATATTCATTGTTACTACCTCTTACATCGGCGAGACGTTCAGGAAGAAACGCTGGAACCAGCCCATCGTCTGCGCTTCATTGATATAACCATTTCCGACGTACTCAATACGTGCATCGGCCACCTGCGTTGACAGCACCGCGTTGCTGGCGCTGATGGTGCGTGGGTTAACCACGCCCGAGAACCGGATAAATTCGGTGCCCTGGTTAATTTCGATCTGTTTCTCACCCACCACGCGCAGGTTGCCGTTCGACAACACCTGATTGACGGTGACGGTGATGGTGCCCGTAAAGGTGTTGTTGGCTGTCGCGCCACCTTTACCAGCGAAGTCATTTTTGCCATTGGCATCCAGCGTGGCTTTTTCGCCACCGGCACCCACCAGACCGCTCAGGCCGGTTGGTACACCCGTCACACCAAAACTGTTGCTGCCATCGCGGCTGGCATTGGCCGAAGAACTTTTGCTGGCGCTGACGTTTTCCTGCAAGGTGATCGTCAATGTATCGCCAATGTTGCGTGGACGACGATCCTCAAACAGCGGCTGATAGCCGTAGTTCAGCGGTGCGACGCCCTGAAAAATGGAACCGTTCACCACCGGCGGTGCGGATGGCGTCGGCTCTGCCGTAGTCGATCCCTGTACCAGTGGTGTGCGCGGAACCAGCGCACAACCGTTAAGCGTGAGTAGCAGCGTGGCTACCAACCAATGACCAGGCTTGAGAATCACTTGCTTCGCCACTTTTTGACCTTCTTCATGTTGCTTAATCAGGCCAGCAGAGCTGGCCCAACGACACCAGCATTACAGCTGGGTTAACTTCGCCAGCATCTGATCGGAGGTGCTGATCGCTTTACTGTTGATCTCGTAGGCACGCTGCGTCTGAATCATGGTGACCAGCTCTTCCGCCACGTTGACGTTCGAGGTTTCGACATAACCCTGATACAGCAGACCCGCGCCGTTCTGGCCTGGCGTACTCTGCGTCGCCGCACCGGATGCCTGTGTCTCCTGATAGAGGTTTTCACCCTGGCTGTTCAGACCCGCATCGTTCATAAAGGTGCTCAGCGTCAGCTGACCGACCTGCGCCGGGTTGGTCTGGCCCTGCTGCGTTACGCTCACCACGCCATCGCGCGAGATCGTGATGCTGGTGGCGTTGGCCGGAATAGTGATGCCTGGCTGTACCGGATAGCCGGCGTTAGTCACCAGCTGACCGTTCTGGTCAACCTGGAATGAACCATCACGGGTATACGCCGAGGTGCCGTCCGGCATCTGCACTTCGAAATAACCCTGGCCGTTAATCGCCACGTCTTTCGAGTTGCTGGTCTGCGACAGGTTACCCTGCTGATGCAGACGTTCAGTGGTGACAGGACGCACACCGGTACCGATCTGCAAACCAGACGGCAGCGTGGTTTGCTCTGACGACTGGGTGCCCGGCTGACGCAGGGTTTGGTACATCAAATCTTCGAATACCGCGCGCGAACGTTTAAAGCCGTTGGTACTTACGTTCGCGAGGTTGTTGGAGATGACGTCCATGTTGGTTTGCTGAGCGTCAAGACCGGTTTTGGCGATCCATAAAGAACGAATCATGGTGTTTTCCTTACGCCTTAGCTGCTCATGTTGAGCAAGCTGTTAGCTTTTTGTTCGTTTTCATCGACGTTGGAGATCACTTTCATCTGCATCTCAAAACGTCGGGCGTTGGCGATCATATCGACCATGGTTTCCACCGGCTTGACGTTACTGCCCTCCAGCACGCCGGGCATCACCGTCATGGTGGCATCATTTGCCAGCGCAGCGCCGCGCGTCGCCTGGGTTTGCTGATTAGGACGGAACATGCCGTCATCACCGCGCTGCATCTCTTTACCGGTGGCGCGCACCAGCTTCAGACGACCAATCTGCACCGTGGCATTGGGTGCATCACCGGCGTTACGCGAGGTGATGGTCCCGTCTGCCGCGATGGTCAATTCAGCGCCTTGCGGGATGGCGATCGGACCCCCATCGCCCATTACGGGATTGCCCTGAATAGTCAAAATACCGGTCGCGCTGATCTGCATGTTGCCGTTGCGGGTATAAGCTTCGGTACCGTCAGCGGCACGCACCGCCAACCAGCCGTCCTGCGCAACGCCCACATCCAGCGTGCGGCCGGTGTTGTCCATCGAGCCCGGTGACATATCGGCGCCCGGCGTGGAAGCGGCAACCAGCGTACGCGTCGGCAGCGACCAGCCGCTGACCGGCACCGCGCGCAACGCGTTGAGCTGAGCACGAAAGCCCGGCGTTGAGGCGTTGGCGAGGTTGCTGGCCGTTACCGACTGCTGATCCAACGTCTGACTGGCCGCGCCCATGGCGGTATATATTGCGTGATCCATAAAGCAATCCCGTTAGCGAATTAACGTAAGTTAACCAGGGTGTTAAGAATCTGGTCCTGAGTTTTAATGGTCTGGCTGTTGGCCTGATAGTTACGCTGCGCAACGATCATGTTTACCAGCTCTTTGCTCATATCGACGTTGGACGCTTCCAGCGCACCTGAAGTCAGGTTGCCGTAAGTACCGGTGCCTGCCAGACCAGTGGCGGCCTGACCTGATGAGCTGGTGGCAGACCAGACGTTGTCACCTTCAGACTTCAGACCTTCCGGATTAGAGAAACTCGACAAGACAATTTGTCCCAGAAGTTGGGTTTTCTGGTTGGAGTAAGTGCCGGTAATGGTGCCGTCATCATTGATGGTGTAGCTGGTCAGATCGCCAGGCTGATAACCGTCTTGCGTTGGGTTACCAAAAGTGGTCGCACCGGTATTTTGCTGCAGGCTACCCAACATGCTCAGGCTGATGTTCATGCCATTCGCCCCGTTGGTGCCGTCCACAACCAGGTTTGCCAGGGAAGCGCTGGTGGTCGTGGTATCCGGAATCGCAGTGCCTGGATTGGCCGGATCGTCAATCATTTTTGATACGCCGGTCAGTTTACCGTTGGCATCAAACTTCATCTGGTAGCCCAGGTTGTCACCGCCCGCAGTATTACCAACTTCATTACCGGTGGTGGAGTCAACCATATGCACGGTCCAGGTGTTATCCGCCGTTTTGATGTAGTACATGTCTAACTGGTGATCGTTACCCTGCGTGTCGTACACCGTCATGGTGGTTTTCGCGTTGTAGCTATCAACGTTGGACTTATCAAACGGGGTGACGGTCGGGGTGGTGCTGGTGGAGTTCAGGTTGGCAACCTGGGTAGCAGTTGTTGTTGCACGTGCCCCCATCTGCGTGGTTGGAATACTCAGCGCCACTGGGTTGGCACCGGTCTGAATGGTTGGCGGTGTGCCGCTGGCCGGATAGCCGGTGACGTTCAGACCCTGGGTGTTCACCAGGTTACGGTTGGCATCCAGCGTGAACTGGCCGTTACGGGAATAGAACACGCCGCCGCTGGCGTCGGTCATGCGGAAGAAACCGTTGCCGCTCAGTGCCACATCCAGTCCACGACTGGTTGACGTTGTACTTCCATCACCAAAGTCCTGAATGACGGCGGCAACTTTGGTACCCAAACCCACGTTAGAGCCGGCAAACATATCGGCAAAAGCAATGGTGCTGGATTTAAAACCGGCTGTGGCGGAGTTGGCGATGTTGTTACCAATCACATCCAGATTGCTGGAGGCAGCATTGAGGCCGCTCACCGCTTGTGAAAAAGACATGTAATCTCTCCTGCTAAAAGGTTAATCAGAGAATCTGACGAATTTCATCGAGGGTTGCGGAGCCCATGGTGCCGAGATCCAGTTTTGTGGTGCCATCAGTGGTGCTGACGCCATTGACGTAGGCATAGTTCAGCGGCTGCGCCACCAGTTGCGTGCTGCCATTGCTGGCGGCCAGCGAAACAGAATATTTGCCATCCGCTGCGGTAGAACCGTCATCCAGCTTGCCGTCCCACGAGAAGGTGTGGACGCCAGAGCTCAGTTTGCCGAGGTCAATGGTGCGGACCGTGGCGCCGTTACTGTCTTTAATCGTGACACTGGTGGCCGTGGACGCTGTCGCCAGCTCAATGCCAAACGGCGTAGTCGTACCGCTGCCCACCAATACCTGCGAACCATTGACCATCACACCGTGACCAATCAGCGTTGAACTCTGCAGCGACTGGCTGGTAGTGATCTGGCCGGAGATAGATCCCAGCGTGGTATTCAGCTTTTCAATACCGCTCAGGGTGTTGATCTGTGCCAACTGCGTGGTGAGCTGGCTGTTATCCATAGGATTAGTGGGATCCTGGTTTTTCAGCTGCGCCACCAGCATGTTCAGGAACTGATTCTGCAGGTCGGCGGAAGAGTTACCGCTCGAAGCGCTACTGGAGGTCAGGACCGTTGGGTCCAGACTGTCTTTAATTCCTACTGCTACGCTCATATTCGTTCTCCGTTACTGACCGATAGTGAGAGTTTTCATCATCATTGACTTCACCGTGTTCAGCACTTCAACGTTGGCCTGGTAGCTGCGCGACGCGGACATGGTGTTGACGGTTTCGGACACCACATCAACGTTTGGCATCTTGACGTAGCCCTTCTGATCCGCCAGCGGATTGCCCGGGTCGTACACCAATTTTGCCGGGGTAGGATCGTTCACCACGCCAGCGACCTTCACGCCGCCGGTGGCTGCACCTTGTGCGGCGTCGGTCTGGAAAATCACCTGCTTCGCCACGTAAGGCTGGCCATCTGGGCCGGTCACGCTGTCGGCGTTGGCCAGGTTACTGGCACTGACGTTGAGGCGCTGTGATTGCGCTGTCATCGCAGAACCGGCGATATCAAAGATATTCAGCAATGCCATGCTTATTGCCCCTGCAGAACGCTCATCATGCCTTTGATCTGGCTACTGATGAGGGTGAGATCGGTTTGGTATTTCAGGCTGTTATCAGCAAACTGCGTACGTTCGCGATCCATATCCACGGTGTTGCCATCCGCGGCGGGTTGATCGGGAATGCGGTACAGCAGATCCAGTGACGGCTGAGAGTTGGTTTGCGCTTCAATGTGGCGTGAGGACGTCACATTCAGCGCCAGACTGCTGCCTTCGGCGCGACCGTTTTGCATCACCTTGCTCAGCTGGCTGGCAAAGTCGATATCCCGCGCCTGGTAGCCCGGGGTATCGGCGTTGGCAATGTTTGACGCCAGGATTTCCTGACGCTGAGCACGTAGGTTTAACGCTTCAGTACCAAATCGCAGCGCGGCATCGAGTTTGTCGAGCATGCTTCCTCCGCGAATGAGAATTTCGAGCTGACAGCTTAAGTGGACAAATGCAAGGGTGATCGTCTGAATAGCAGCAAAAATGACGGCTATTTTTGACATTGATTTTTTTGCGCGAGGCGTAGACTCAGTGCCATCTTCTCGTCAGGAGGCGTTATGCGGAGATATTCCACGTTGCTAGCCACACTTTTGCTGGCACTGGCGCTACCCAGTTCTGCTGCGGACCTTACCGCGCAGTTGACCCAATTTTTTAAAGCGCGCGACCCACAACATGCCGCCGGCATGACGGTGGTGGTGCGTACGCCACAGGCGCAGTGGCCAAACTGCGAAACCCCTGAACTGCAGCTGCCGGGCAATAGCCGTCAGTGGGGCAACATCAGCATCGCTGCTAACTGCGATCAAAATCGTCGTTTCCTGCAGGTTCAGGTGCAGGTCACCGGGCAATATCTGGTGGCGAGCCGTCAGGTGGCGCGCGGCAGTAATCTCAGCCCGACGGACGTGCGTCTGGCAACCGGACGCCTCGATGAACTGCCAGCACGCGCATTGATGGATAGCAGCGGCGTCATCGATGCGATCGCGCTACGCGATATCCCGCCAGGACAGCCGGTCACCGCCACCATGGTACGTCAGCCGTGGCGCGTAAAAGCCGGTCAAAATGTGATGGTAGTCGCCAGTGGAAACGGGTTTAATGCCAGCAGCGAAGGACGTGCGCTGAACAACGCCAGCGCGGCACAAATGGTGCGCGTAAGGATGGGAAATGGTCAGGTTGTCAGTGGTCGCGTCGACGCGGATGGGAATATTCTGATATCGCTATAAAGCGTTAAAGAACCCTGTTGTTCTGCCGATAGAGATATCAACAAAGACATTACCCTATGCTGACTCAGTTGGCTGACCCCCAACTGACCTTACAGGAGCCTTACCATGAGCATCGACAGAACGCAGCCTACGAATCCGGTTAGCACTGTTCAAACACGCGACAATAACGATAACAGCAGCAAAGTGCGTCAGAGCGCGACGCCAGCAGCCAGCACCACCAGCGAAAGCGGTGCGGAAGTGAAGTTGAGTACCGCGCAGGCGCAACTGATGCAGCCTGGCAGCAAAGATATTAATACAGCGCGCGTTGAGCAGCTGAAGACGGCCATTCGTAATGGCGAATTGAAAATGGATACCGGTAAGATCGCCGACGCGCTGATCGCCGATACCAAGGCGTATTTAGAGGGTAACTAATCCCAATGGACCATCTGCTGATCACCTTAGACAAAATGCAGGACGTGCTGACATCCCTTGCGGTGGTAATGGATGAAGAACAACAGCAACTTTCTGCCGGCCAGATCAATGGCAACCTGCTGCAGCGTATTTCTGAAGATAAAAGCGCGCTGCTGACGACGTTGAATTATCTGGACGAGATGCGCCGCACCACCGAGAAAACGCTCGGCACGCAGGCGCCCTATGGTGATCACAGCGATCGCGAAAGCCGCTGGATGCGTATTCAGCAGCACACGCGCCGCTTGCGCGATGCCAATACGCATAACGGGATTTTGTTGCAGCATCAAATTGGCTACACCAATGAAGCATTGGCCGTGTTGCGACCCCACCAAACCCAGGCGTTTTATGGCCCGGATGGTTTGGGTAAAGGTCAGGCGACGCTGAGTCGTAAAGGGTAGAAAAAAGTGGGTTTGAAGAGGCTGCTATCTTTTGGGATGGCGGCCTTTTTGTTGTGTGCGGGACCTACAGCATCTGCCGCTGCCGGGCGGTCCTCGCGCCGCTTACGCGGTACCTTCAGCTTCAACGTTGTGCCGACGGACCGTTCGGGATCGGGCTTCCTGCCCGGCCCGAACTGAGCCCCGCATCCATGCGGGTCTCTCCTGGCCCACCGTTTACGCTTCAGCGCTGCGGATTGCCCTTACGCAGCGGCAGACGCTGCATGTCCATTAAGAGAGTGCGGCCTTTAAACCAGCGTGCGGCGCGCGAAGTCGCGCGGGCGGAAGCCGAGCAGACCAAGCATCACAAAGTATGCGCCGCCGCCAATGGCGCAGACCGCCGCCAGACGAATCAAGCGCCACCACATCTGCCCCTCTTCCCATGCCGGCATCACCTGCAGAATGCCAAATAGCGCTGCGGCCATTACCACTACGGCAATCAGCAAACGGGTCAGGAAACTGAACCAGCCGGGCTGCGGCTGGAAGATATCCTGCTTACGCAGTTGCCAGTACAGCAGCGCCGCATTCAGGCAAGCGGCCAGACCGATCGACAGCGACAAACCGGCATGTTTGAGCGGGCCGATAAACGCCAGGTTCATCAGCTGCGTCACAATCAGCGTCACGATGGCAATTTTCACCGGAGTTTTGATGTCCTGACGAGAATAGAAGCCGGGTGCGAGCACTTTCACCACGATCAGCCCCATCAAACCCACTGAATAGGCAATCAGTGCGCGCTGCGTCATCAGGGCATCAAACGCGGTGAACTTGCCGTACTGGAACAGCGCGACCGTCAGCGGCCCGGACAAAATGCCCAACGCCACCGCGCTCGGCAGCGCCAGCAGGAAGCAGAGGCGCAGGCCCCAATCCATCAACCGTGAATACTCTTCCTGATTACCGCTGGCAAAACTCTTCGCCAGCGAGGGCAGCAAAATGGTGCCCAGCGCCACGCCCAGCACGCCGGAAGGAAACTCCATCAGGCGATCGGCGTAGTACATCCACGAAACCGAACCTGAGACCAGAAAGGAGGCGAATATGGTGTTGATGATCAGTGAAATCTGGCTCACCGAAACGCCGAGGATCGCCGGCCCCATTTGACGCATTACGCGCCATACGCCCGCATCGCGCAGATTCAGGCGCGGCAAAACCAGCATGCCAATCTTTTTCAGGTGCGGCAGCTGATAAAACAGCTGCAACACGCCGCCGACCACCACGGCCCACGCCAGCGCCATCACCGGCGGATTAAAATGCGGCGCAGCGAAGACAGCAAAACCAATCATGCTGATGTTCAGCAGCGTCGGCGCAAACGCCGGCACGGAAAAACGGTTCCAGGTATTGAGGATCGCGCCCGCCAGCGAGGCCAGCGAGATCAGCAGAATATAGGGAAAGGTGACGCGCAGCAGTGCGCTGGTTAAGGCAAATTTATCGGCGGTATCGGCAAAGCCTGGCGCCGTCACCACAATCACCCAGGGCGCAGCGATCATCCCTAACACGGTTACCACCGCCAGCACTAGCGTCAGTAATCCGGAGACGTAAGCGACAAACACGCGCGTGGCATCTTCGCCCTGCTTGCTTTTATATTCCGCCAGAATCGGCACAAACGCCTGAGAAAACGCGCCTTCAGCGAAGATACGGCGCAGCAGGTTCGGCAGTTTGAAGGCAACAAAGAAGGCATCGGTTGCCATTCCGGCGCCGAAAACGCGCGCCACAATGGCATCGCGGGCAAAGCCCAGTACGCGGGAAAACAAGGTCATCGAACTGACCGCAGCCAGCGATTTCAACAAATTCATATTGAGTGGCGCATCCTGAAAAGTGTCGGAGAAATGAGCGACTTAGCGCGGACATCCCGTGATGTCCGGCGATAGTCTACTGCCACGGCGGGAAATGACCAGCATTGAGTGTTACAAGTAATTATTCACGTTCGGCATCGCGCCACAATTTTTCCACCAGACGCTGCGCCGCCAGCGCCTGTTCGCCACTGGTTTCAGGCATCGTCTGATTTTCAACGCACTGTATGAAATGGTGCGCTGCGCCGCTGAAACCGCGCTGAGTAAGGTGGCTTTGCCACGCGGGCGGCACATCACGCACCATGCCGCCGCGGTTTTCCTGCTGCCAGTCGCGCATCTCGTTAATTTCGATGTAATCACCGTCGCAGGTGGCGCTGACGACTTCGCGTTGCGTCCCGGCGCGACGATGCATGCTGGTGGTGATTTGCAGCGATCCGGCGGAGAAATGGTGTTCGGCGTACAGCATCGCGCCATCATCATTGGTCTCGATATGCCCTAACTCGCGCGTCAGGCTGCCGCCCGCCAGCCACAGCGCGGTGTCCACCACGTGCAGATAATCGTCCAGCAGGGTAAAACGCAAATCCTGTGGACCCACGCTATCCGCGCGGTGCTTTTCAATGCGCAGCGAGGCGGCGCGTGGCATGTCACTTTTCAACTGCTGATAACGCGGCGCAAAGCGGCGGTTAAATGCCACCATCAGCTTGCGCTTCTGCTTGTCCGCCAGCGCCACCAGCGCTTCGGCCTGTTGCAGCGTTTCGGCTAACGGTTTATCGACGCACACATCTTTGCCCGCCAGCAACAGCGCTTTAACCACTTCGTAATGGCTGGCGGTGCTGCTGTGAACAAACACCGCATCACTGGCGGCAGCCAGCGCATCCAGTTGACCAAAATAAGGTATGCGATAGCTATCGCAGATCGGTTGCGCCTTTGCCTGATTGGGCGAAAACGCACCCGCTAATTGCCAGCCGCTGGCTTGCGATAACACCGGCAGCCACGCTTTCTGCGCGATACCGCCCAATCCTACAATGCCAATACGCAGCGTCATATTAGTGCTCCTTTTGCAGCAGCTGTTGCAGTTGCGACTGCAACTCAGCAACCGTTTCTTCAAGTTGCGCGACACGCGCGGTTAAATCGCCGTTGTCACTGACGCTTTCTGCGCTGGCCGCGTCTTCCTCTACTTCGCCACCAAAAAGATGCATATAGCGGCTTTCACGTTTGCCCGGTTCGCGCGCCAGTCGCACCACCATTGGGCCATCCTCGCGCGTGCTTAAACCGATAAGCGTCTGCTCGACTTCATTCATATCGCTGAATTCATGCAGACGACCGCTGCGGGTGCGCAGTTCGCCCGGCGTCTGTGCACCGCGCAGGAACAGCAGCGTCAGCACGGCGACTTCAGCGCTATTCAACTGCAGATTGCCGAAAGCGGAATTGCAGAAGCGCTGTTCATACTTGCTGACGCGTTGACCGAAGCCGTTATTGGCGGTCACCAGATGCTTTTTCACCAGCTCATCAAGCTGCGCTTGCACCTCCATCTCACTGAGATTGAGCACCGGTTCGCGGTTAGATTTCTGATTACAGGCGGTGACAACGCCATTAAGGGAGAGCGGATATTGATCCGGCGTGGTGACCTGCTTCTCCAGCAGGCATCCAATCACGCGCAATGCCTGCGCGGATAAGGCCATTTTCATTGAGGTGATCCTTTATTATTGTCCACGACGATCCGGGGTCCACTCCCGGCAGGTCAACGCGGTGAGTACATGATCCTGCCAGCGCCCATCGATCAACAAGTAATCTTTGGCGTAACCCTCTTTTTCAAATCCAAGACGCGCCAGCAGATCGCCACTGCGCTGATTGTGCGGCATATAATTAGCCATAATGCGGTGAATACGTTGCTGGCGTTGCATATAGCGAAGGGTGGTAGTGAGCGCTTCAAACATCAGTCCCTGACCTTGCCACTTCTCGCCCAGTGAATAGCCGAGATAGCAGGCGTGAAACGATCCGCGCAGCACGTTGCTGTAATTCGCCACACCACGCACTTCGGTCTCTTCCGGGTCCATCAGCACAAAATAGTAGGCTGAGCCCTGTTTATGCATGTCGGCGATCAGTCCGAGGCGCGCTTGCCAGCCCGAAGGATAACAATGGCTCTCGTCGCGCACCGGTTCCCACGGCTTGAGAAACGCACGATTTTCAGCGTAATAATCCGCTAATCGCCAGGCATCGCGTTCGTGTACTAAACGCACCACTAAGCGATCGGTAGTGAGGCGCACGCGTGGGCCAGCAGAACGATAGCCAAACATCATGACTCCTGAAATCCATAACTTAAGAAAGATGTACGCCAGCGGCGATACTTCTCACTATAACCGTCACCCCGCTTGCGGTAAAACCCTTGAACGCGTTCCTCAGGATTCATCCTGATTTAGGATTAATATTTCTGTGGAATCGATGAAAAAATATCATCCTGAGAAAGCTGTTTTTCGCCGCTGAGCAGGCGGAAGATAGACCAATTGGTCTCTTATCTCCTCTCATTTGCTCAGGAATTGGCATGTCTCGGGTTGCGCAGGCACGACGCCTCGGTAAAACATTTCTTTTAGTGGATAACATGCTGGTTGTGATGGGCTTTTTCGTGGTGTTTCCCCTCATTTCCATCCATTTTGTCGAACAGCTGGGCTGGGCCGCGTTGATGGTCGGTATTGCGCTTGGCTTGCGCCAGTTCGTCCAGCAGGGATTCGGCATCTTCGGCGGTGCGATTGCCGACCGTTTTGGTGCGCGTCCGCTGATCGTCACTGGTATGCTGATGCGCGCGGCGGGTTTTGCCTGCATGGCGCTGGCTCATGAACCCTGGCTGCTGTGGTTTGCCTGTTTGCTTTCCGGCCTTGGCGGCACGCTGTTTGACCCGCCACGCAGCGCGCTGGTGATGAAACTGGTGCGCGCACGCGATCGCGGCCGCTTCTTCTCCCTGCTGATGATGCAGGACAGCGCTGGTGCGGTGCTGGGCGCGCTGATTGGTAGCTGGCTGCTGGCGTGGGATTTCCGTCTGGTGTGCTGGGTTGGCGCGGCGGTGTTTGTCACTGCTGCGCTGTTTAACGCCGTTTGGTTACCGGCGTGGCGCATCTCGACCGAACGCATTGCGATGCGTGAAGGGATGCAACGCGTCTGGCAGGACAAGCGTTTTCGCCTGTACGTGCTGACATTGACCGGCTACTACATTCTCGCCGTGCAGGTGATGTTAATGCTGCCGGTGATGGTGAATCAGGTAGCCGGGGCGCCTGCTGCGGTGAAGTGGATGTACGCGATTGAAGCGCTGCTGTCATTAAGCCTGCTCTATCCGCTGGCGCGCTGGAGCGAAAAACGCTTCCGCCTCGAAACGCGTTTGATGGCCGGCTTGTTCCTGATGACGTTCAGCCTGCTGCCGGTTGGCATGACCGATTCGCTGCCGTCGCTGTTTATGCTGATCGCCCTCTTTTATCTGGGCTCAATCATCGCGGAACCGGCGCGAGAAACGCTCAGCGCTTCGCTGGCCAGTTCACGTGCGCGCGGCAGCTATATGGGCTTCAGCCGACTCGGCCTCGCGATTGGCGGCTTGATCGGCTACTCCGGCGGCGGCTGGATGTTCGATATGGGCCAGCAATGGGCGCTGCCGGAACTGCCGTGGATGCTGCTGAGCAGCGTTGGCATGATCACCCTTTTGGCGCTTTGGTGGCAGTTCCAGCCGCGTTCGGTGGCACCAGCGATTTTCAGCAGCTAATTTGCCCCCGCCAAAGATCTCTTCCATACTTCCCGCACGTCCGGAAAAAGGGTGACCTCTGTCACCCTTAGAACCACAGGAGAAACGGGATGAAACTCTACATCTACGATCACTGCCCTTTCTGCGTCAAAGCACGCATGATTTTCGGCTTAAAAAATCTGCCATTAGAACTCATCGTTATGCTGAATGACGACGAGCAAACGCCGAAAAAATTGATCGGCCAGAAAATGGCGCCGATTCTGCAACAGGCCGACGGCAGCGCTGTACCGGAAAGTATGGATATTGTGCGCCTGGTAGATAAATACGATCACCAACCGCTGCTCAATGGCAAAAGCAATCCTGCGATCAGCGACTGGCTGCGCCACGTGAATGGCTACGTCAATAAGCTGCTGCTGCCGCGCATCGCCGATGCCTCCTTCGCCGAATTCGCTACGCCGGAAGCGCGTAGCTACTTCAGCGAGAAGAAGCAGGCCAGCGTGGGCGATTTCAGCGAGTTGCGTAAACACGCGCCGGGCTTAATCAAAAACATCAGCGACGATTTGCGTCAGCTCGACAAGCTGATCGTCAAACCCAATGCGGTAAATGGCGAACTGTCGGAAGATGATATTCATCTGTTCCCGCTGCTGCGCTCCTTAACGCTGGTCAACGGCATTGAATGGCCAAGCCGCGTTGCCGATTATCGCGACAACATGGCGAAACAAACCCAGGTTAATCTGCTCTCCTCCATCGCCGCATAATCTTCATCCCTGAGAGGCGCTGCGGCGCTTCTCATCTCTCTCCTGGTGACACATGCCGCTGATTCAGGCAGGCTATGGCTGTTTTGCCGTTTCGATCAGGATGAGGACAATATGAAAAAGGCGCTTACCGGGCTTTTCGCTCTGCTTTTTGCCGTGCTACTCAGCGGCTGTAACCAATTGACGCAATACACCATCAGCGAACAGGAAGTGAATCAGGCGCTGCAAAAGCGCAATAACTTCGAAAAAGATATCGGCGTTTCCGGGCTGGTGAATGCGCACATTGTGCTGAGCGATCTCAACAGCCAGATTGGCCGTGAAGAACCCGGCAAAATAACGCTCTCGGGTAAAGCCAATATCAATGTCAGCTCGCTGTTTGGTCCGCAGCAGGCCGAAATGCTGCTGAAAATGAAGGCGCAGCCGGTTTACAACGCACAGGAAGGCGCGATTTATCTGCATGACATGGAGATTGTCGATGCGCAGGTGCAGCCGGAGAAAATGGCATCGATCATGAAAACCCTCACGCCATATCTCAATGAGTCGCTGAAGCGCTACTTTAACGAGAGACCTGCTTATGTGCTGAGTGCCGATCGCAGCAAAGGCGAAGCGTTGGCGAAGAAACTTGCTAAAGGAATTGAAGTGAAACCGGGCCAATTGGTGATTCCGTTTACAGATTAATCCGCGCAACCGCACCTTCCGGTGCGGTTTTTGTTTGTCACAATAAAATCCCGTGCAAACGGTTGCCCACATCCTTATGATTACTCCCCGGCCTAAACGTGCCTCTCGTTTTCTTCTCAGCCGGAGTCTTTTTGAATGACAGCCCAACCTCAGCACATTACCATCCGCCGCCCTGACGACTGGCACATCCATCTGCGCGATGGCGCGATGCTTAACGCCGTACTGCCTTATACCAGCGCAGTAAATGGTCGTGCGATTGTCATGCCAAACCTGGTTCCACCGATTATCAGCGTGGCCGCTGCCGTGGCGTATCGCGAGCGCATCATGGCTGCGTTACCTGCTGAGCACGCTTTTACTCCGCTGATGACCTGCTATCTCACCGATTCACTTGATCCCGATGAGATCGAGCGCGGCTTCCGTGACGGCACTTTTACCGCCGCCAAACTCTATCCTGCGCACGCCACCACCAACTCCAGCCACGGCGTGACCAACATCGCCGCCATCGCTAAGGTGCTGGATCGCATGCAGCAGATCGGCATGCCAATGCTGGTGCACGGCGAAGTGACCGATTCTCACATCGATATTTTTGATCGCGAAGCGCGCTTTATTGAAACCGTGTTGGAACCGCTGCGTAAACAGTTCCCGGCGCTGAAAGTGGTGATGGAGCACATCACCACGAAAGAAGCGGCGGAGTATCTGGCAGCCGGTAATGATCTGCTGGGCGCCACCATTACGCCACAGCACCTGATGTTCAACCGTAACCACATGCTGGTGGGCGGCGTGCGTCCGCATCTTTACTGCCTGCCGATTCTGAAGCGCAATATCCATCAGGAAGCGCTGCGCAAGCTGGTTGCCAGCGGGAATCGTCGCGTATTCCTCGGTACCGATACCGCGCCACATCTGCGTCACCTCAAGGAAGCCAGCTGTGGCTGCGCCGGCGTGTTTAATGCGCCGACCTCATTGCCGGCGTACGCCACCGTGTTTGAGGAGCTGAATGCGCTGGAACATTTCGAAGCCTTCTGCTCGGAGAACGGCGCGAACTTCTACGGTCTGCCGCTGAATGAAGGCACGCTGACGCTGGTGCGAGAATCCTGGCAGGTTGAAGAGAGCATTGCGCTGGCAGATGACACGCTGGTGCCTTTCCTTGCTGGTGAAACGCTGAACTGGCGCATCAAAGAATAATGATCTGCTGCTTGCCTTCGGGAAATTTATACTGTACAAATAAACAGTATATTATTCCGGAGGCTTCTATGCGTGTTGAAATTACCGTAGCAAAAACTTCGCCCCTTCCCGCGGGTGCACTGGATGCACTCAGCGTCGAACTGGTTCGTCGCATTACGCAGGATTTCCCCGACGATGATCATCACGTCAAAGTGCGTTATGCCGGCGGCAACCAACTCAGCGTGTTTGGTGGCTGTAAAGAGTCACGCGAACGCATCAGCGAACTGTTACAAGAAACCTGGGAAAGCGCTGACGACTGGTTCAATAACGATTAACTGCCACTGTGCCGTTTTTGCCGGGTATCGCTATCCGGCTTTTTTGTTTTTATTTCCCTCTCGCCAGAAAAACTTCCTGCATCTAGACTCATGTTAAACGATCCCCTATTCTTGCCTCGTCATGCTTACAGGAGGTGTTTTACATGACTACTGAAAAACCAGAAGAGGCGATGACCTTCGGAGAATTGCTGGCATTTATTGCTGAGCAACAGCGCCGCTTAACCGTATTAGAAAATGCGTTTGCCACCTTGACCTTCTGTCTCGACGATCGCGCCAATCAGTTGCTGGTCCACAATCTGACGCTGGAAGCGCAAAACCAGAACCATGACGAGCAGTTACAGCAGCATTTTACCCGGCTGGCGGAAGAGATTCAGAAACGTCACGGCCTGCTGCCGGTCGAGCCACACTCATAAACGTGCCCCCTTTTTCGGCCTAAAGTTTTCCCTTATAAAAGCCGATAACTTCGTCAGTGTTGCCAGTAATAATTCCAATAAAATGCCTGACGCTGCGGGCATTTTATTATTCGATTAAACGGCAATGTTAACCGCGTTTATTTTTACTCTGTTTAGGTTCGTCATACCTTTTAACTATTGTACCCGCTATTTCATGTTATAATTGTTTCGCTAGTGCACGATACAGCCGCATTGAACCTCAAGAAGCACTTCGTTTAACGAGTAATACGGAGGTTATAATGGACAGAAATAAAGACGTCATCCAGACTCATCCGTTGGTAGGATGGGACATCAGCACCGTAGACAGTTATGACGCCATGATGATTCGCCTGCACTCGCTCTCCTCGCAGGGGCAGAAAGAAGAAGAAGCTGACGTGGGTCCGACCTACTGGCTGACTACCGACGTAGCCAGACAGTTCATCTCTCTACTCGAAGCTGGCATTGCAAAAATAGAGTCTACCGAGCAGTACCTACGCGACAATCAAAAGCATTAATTTCTACTATCGCGTGAAAGGGCACCCAACAGGGTGCCTTTTTCATGGGCGCTCTCTTTTGATATGCTGTTGAAAAATTTCGCTGTTTTGCTGGAGTGATGTCGTTATGGTTTATGATCTGATTGTGGTGGGAAGCGGTTCGGTCGGCGCAGCAGCAGGGTTTTACGCCACGCAGGCTGGCTTATCGGTGCTGATGATTGATAGCGCCCATCCGCCGCACAGCCAGGGCACACATCATGGGGAAACCCGCCTGATTCGCCATGCGTATGGTGAAGGTGAACGCTACGTGCCGCTGGTGCTACGCGCACAGACACTCTGGGATGAGCTGGAACGCCAGAGCGGCGAGCGCATCATGCATCGCAGCGGCATCCTCAACTTAGCGCCCATCACCTCCTCCTTTATTCAAAATGTTATCGATAGCGCGAAAGCGTGGCAGCTGGATGTGAAAATCCTGCAAGCCGATGAAGTGCGCGCGCGCTGGCCGCAGTTCACAGTGCCGGATGGCTACATCGGCGTGTACGAACCCAACTCCGGCTTCCTCAAATGTGAGCAAGCGGTGCGCAGCTGGGTGCAGCTGGCGGAACAGGCCGGTTGCGCGCAGCTGTTTAACTGTCCGGTGACAGAGATAGGTCGTGACGGCGATCTGCAGCAAGTCACCACCAGCGATGGCATTTTCCGCGCGCGTAAACTGTTGGTCAGCGCCGGTACCTGGGTGAGCCAGTTGGTCGCCGATCTGCCGGTTGCGCCCGTGCGCAAAGTTTTCGCCTGGTATCAGGCAGATGGTCGCTACAGCGAGAACAATAAATTCCCCGGCTTTACCGTGGAGATGAGCGATGGCAGCCACTTTTACGGCTTCCCGGCGGATAACAACGCGCTGAAAGTGGGACGTCACGATGGCGGACAGCTGATGCAAACGCCGGCCGATCGCAAACCTTTTGGCAGCATCGCGGTAGACGGCAACGAATCTTTTAACTTCCTGCGTAAATTCCTGCCGGGCGTGGGCGTCTGTTTGCATGGTGAAGCCTGCAGCTACGACAATACGCCGGACGAAGATTTCATTATCGATACGCTGCCGGGCGAGCCTAATCGTCTGATCATCACCGGCTTAAGCGGACACGGTTTCAAATTCGCCAGCGTGCTGGGTGAACTTGCCAGTGAATTTGCGCAGAACAAACCGTTCTCTTTCGATATTGCGCCTTTCTCCCTCGCGCGATTTAACTAAACCATACTTGCCGGTACTAATCCTGTGCCGGCGAAATTGACACAAACTGACAGTTAATTACCTATATCAACATTCAGCGCAGCGCTATGCCGCATTTGGTGTAGTGAATATGCAATACTTCGCAATAAGCCCCGCCTTTTAAGCTATCCCTTCAATTATTCTGACTGAGTTTTAATTAAATCCTCATTTATTCCGAAGATGATTTTCAACTTTATAGAAAAGTAAGGTTAATTGATCTTTCATTGCAAAATGTAGATGCTCATTACCACTTATTTCATTCCAGGTGATTTTAATGTGGCGTAATTCCACACAGCATTTCGGCGCTGTCTCGATTTTATTGCATTGGCTTATGGCGCTGGTTATTTACGGCATGTTCGCGCTGGGTTTGTGGATGGTCGGATTGGGTTATTACGATGGCTGGTATCACGATGCGCCCGAAATTCATAAAGGCATCGGCATTCTGCTGTTCGCTGCGCTGCTGCTGCGCCTCGGCTGGCGTTTTATTTCACCGCCGCCCAAACCGTTGGCGAGTTATTCGCCCGCCGTACGACGCAGCGCTACCGCCGCGCACTGGCTGTTATACGGCTTACTGTTGGTGCTGCTGTTCACCGGTTATCTCATCTCCACCGCCGATGGCAAACCGATCTCCGTATTTGGCTGGTTCGCGGTTCCCGCCCTGTTCAGCGGTGCCGCGCAACAAGCGGATCTGGCGGGTGACATTCATCTTTGGCTGGCGTGGGGTTTGGTGCTGATCTCAGCACTGCACGCGCTGGCAGCCCTGAAACACCATTTTATCGACCGTGATGTGACACTGAAAAGGATGTTGGGTTACCGCATCCCGTTAATCTCTGAAAAGGAAAAGTAACATGCTAAAGAAGACATTATTGGCAGTAGCAGCGGCCGGATTATTGAGCGCCAGCCTGACGGCCAGCGCGGCTGATTACAAATTTGATAAGGAAGGCCAGCACGCGTTTGTGCAGTTCCGCATTCAGCACCTGGGCTACAGCTGGTTGTACGGCACCTTTAAAGACTTTGATGGCAGCTTCACGTTTGATGAAGCCAATCCTGCGGCAGATAAAGTCAACGTGACCATCAACACCAACAGCCTCGATACCAACCATGCTGAGCGTGATAAACACCTGCGCAGCGCGGATTTCCTCAACACCGGTAAGTTCCCGCAGGCAACCTTTGCTTCTACCGCCGTGAAGAAAGAGGGTAAAGATTACAAGATCACCGGTGACCTGACGCTGAATGGCGTGACCAAGCCCGTCACGCTGGATGCTAAATTGATCGGTGAAGGCAAAGATCCATGGGGCGGCTACCGTGCAGGATTTGAAGCCAGCGGTGAGATCGTGCTGAAAGAGTTCAACATCAGCAAAGATCTTGGCCCGGCATCGCAGAAAGCTGAACTGATTATTTCAGTGGAAGGCGTGCGTAAGTAAACGAAATACAGCCTGAAGTCCGCTGACCTCAGGCTGTTTGACGCTTATTTTTTATCTGGCGCCGGAATCGCCATCGTCATGTTCAGCAAACCACGTGATTTGTTGAACACTTTGTTGCCATTTTCACGGCCCGCACGGCGTGCGCGCTGCTCCTCGGGCGACAACGTTGACTCTTCCATGCAGATTGGGCTGCAGCAGTTGTTGTACTTTTCAGCGCAGCTTGGGCACTGAATAAACAGCAAATGACAGCCATCATTGATGCAGTTGGTGTGGCTATCGCAAGGCGTGCCGCACTGATGACAGCTGGAAAGAATATCGTCGGAAATACGCTCGCCCATGCGCTCGTCAAAGACAAAGTTTTTGCCCTTGAAACGCACCGGTAAGCCCTGTTCACGCGCCCGACGGGTGTATTCAATAATCCCGCCTTCGATGTGATAAACATCTTTGAAGCCGTTGTGTTTCATCCAGGCGCTGGCCTTTTCACAACGAATGCCACCGGTACAGTACATAACAATCTTTTTGTCTTTCTGATCCTGCAGCATATCAACGGCCATCGGCAGTTGATCGCGGAAGGTATCGGCCGGCACTTCCATGGCGTTATCGAAGCGCCCCACTTCATATTCGTAGTGGTTACGCATATCCACAAACAGCGCATCCGGATCGTCGAGCATTGCATTAACGTCCGCGGCTTTCAGGTAAGCACCCACATCGCTGGCATCAAAGCTATTGTCTTCAATCCCATCCGCTACAATGCGTTCACGCACTTTCAGGCGCAGCACCCAAAAAGATTTACCGTCATCATCCAGCGCAATGTTCATGCGCAAGTTATTTAGCGCCGCATCAAAGGCATACAAAGCGGCCTTCATCTTTTCGTAGCGGCTGGCGGGCACACTGATTTGTGCGTTGATGCCTTCGTGCGCAACATAGACGCGACCAAACACCTTGAGTTTGGTTAACTCAACGTAGAGGGCATCACGGAAGGCTTTAGGATCGGCAATCTGGAAGTATTTATAAAAAGAGACTGTGGTACGTGGTTCGGTTTCCGCCAACATACGTTCCTTCAGCTCTTTATTGGAAACAAGGTTATGTAACACTGGCATGGTGTTCGTCCTGTTAGCAATCAGAGAAATTTAGCGCGCGTATGATACCCGAATTCTGCCTGATACAAAAATTTTGGTTTGATAAGCCTGCCGGCTGAAATTACACACGCATTTGTGCGCCACAATTGCGTTTTCGTGCGCATCCCTGCTGTAGGAAAGCCGTCCTCGGTCTATGCTTGATTTCAGCCAGAATGAAAAAATGGCATAATGACAAAAAATTACAGAAACCGGACTCTCTGGCATAAGACGCAGGATACTGACATTTCCATGACTCAACTTCCCCAACTCACCCGTGAACTCTTCTATCCACGCTATTGGCTGACCTGGCTCGGCATTGGCTTTCTTTATCTGCTGGTGCTGTTGCCCTATCCGGTACTGCATGCAATTGGCTGCGGATTGGGTCGCGTTGCCATGCGCTTTATGAAGCGGCGCGTTGAAGTGGCGCAGCGTAATCTTGAAGTGTGCTTCCCCACTATGCCGACCAATGAACGTGACGCGATGGTAAAGCACAACTTCGAATCGGTTGGCATGGGGCTGATTGAAACCGGGATGGCGTGGTTCTGGCCGGACTGGCGTATTCGTAAATGGGTCACCACCAGCGGGCTGGAGCACGTGACTAACGCGCTGGCAGAGAAGCGCGGCATATTATTAATTGGTATGCACTTTCTGACTCTGGAGTTGGGAGCGCGGGTATTTGGTATGCACAACCCAGGCATTGGCGTGTATCGTCCCAACGACAACAAGTTGATCGACTGGCTACAAACCTGGGGCCGGATGCGCTCCAATAAAAGCATGCTGGACCGCAAAGATCTGAAAGGCATGATTCGCGCCATGAAGAACAACGACATTATCTGGTATGCACCGGATCATGATTATGGCCCGCGCAGCAGCGTGTTTGCGCCATTCTTCGCGGTTCAGGACGCGGCGACAACCACCGGCACCCATATGCTGATTCGTCTGGCAAACCCAAGCGTGGTGCCGTTCCTGGCGCGACGTCTGCCGAACGCGCGCGGCTATGAGCTGAAAATGATGCCAGATATCCGCGACAAATTTTCGTTGGAATCTGAACTTGATACCGCTGTGGTGATGAACAAAGTGGTGGAAGAGACGGTGCTGCTGGCTCCAGAGCAATACATGTGGCTGCATCGCCGCTTTAAAACGCGTCCGCAAGGCGAACCATCGGTTTATTAATATCGGACGGGGCACCCTGTGTGCTCCACGGTTTATATGCACTAATTTGCCTTTTGGCGCGATCATATGCGGTAATTTATTAGTGAGCCGTGCCAGCCTGAACTTAGGCTGATAGTTGGCTTAGCGCCGCATTTAATCAGACATCACTTTTCTTCAGCACGCAATGTTGACGTAAAATTAACCTTTCCTTGCGCCATAGCAGCCAAATTCTGCGTTGATGCAGGATTACCGGAATTGTCACTCATTAATATTTATTCACCAAAGTTTAGCGTTTCGGACCTGATTTCTACAACTTCCAGGGCTATTCCTATTTAATATTGCTAAATCCTTCGGCATCACTTATCAATGTAGTAAAATTAACTTACTAAACAAGGTATTGTCTGATTAAAAAACCCCATATTCCTTTTCGTTAAAATAATCGCTTCGCTTATAACTTTATGGAATTGGTTCGTAAAATCGAATCCAGTTAATTTCGATTGCAGCACTTAGCTTCACCCGTTCACTTTTAAAAAATATAAAAAGATTACACACAGCAAATATATCTCAGGACAATATAATATGAATAAAGGTATCTACTACTACGTGACGATCAGTACCGATCAGGAAGGTTATCATCTTCTGCATCGGAAAGAGTGCAAACGCTTACCTGTAAAGGAGGATATGGTATTTATTGGCACTCTATATAATTTAAATCAGGCATTATCAACCGCGCGTATTAATTTTAAAAAGGTTAAGCCCTGTATTAAATGTTGTATTCGTTACTCTGCTCCAATTATTCACGAATCAGTACGCCCGGTATTGCATTTCCCGCAGAAAATAGCCTGACCGGTTGGGCGGTTGAATTTCACGCAACCGCCCAACTGATATTTCCTCTCCGCCCTGCACGTCACGATTTTTCGTCTATCCTTCTGTGAAATCCCTTTTTTACAGACATGGAGTTGATGATGAGCCTGTTTACCACCCTTGAAGAAGCCATTGAAGCCGCTCGTGAAGAGTTCCTCGCCAGCCAACCAGAGATCGCTGAAGAAGATGCCAGCGTGAGCCAGTTCGCCCTGCAGAAGTACGTGATGCAGGATGGCGACATTATGTGGCAGGCCGAATTTTTCGCTGAAGAGGATGGTCAGGGTGAATGCCTGCCGATCTCCAGTGGAGACGCCGCACAAGCCATCTTTGATGGCGATTTTGATGAAGTCGAACTGCGTCAGGAGTGGCAGGCGGAAAATACGCTGCACGAATGGGATGACGGCGAGTTCCAGCTGGAACCACCGCGTGACCTTGAAGAGGGCGAAGCGGCGGCACAAGAGTGGGAAGACGACAACAGCCCTTCTGACAATCTGTAATAACGTTTATTCGTACGGACCGTGACTGGCATCGACGGGCAGTAACAGCGTGTCCATCACCAGCGACAGCGGCAAATCGATAATGGTTAGCACACGCCACGGTCCGTCACGAACGTCCCACTGCACGCCGGGATAATATTGGTTGCCGTGACCTTGTCCGGGAAAGGTGCGGCTGATGATACTGCCACAACCGGTGAGCAGAAGAATGGCGGCGCCAAGCGCGGTTATTTTCAGGAAATAATTCACAACATTTACTCACAATGAACTGGCGTTAGTTTAACCATCTCGCAGGGACGATGACCACTCCTTAACACGTAAAGATTGCGTCATATTTCTGGCGAAAAAAAAGCGGCATCTCTGCCGCTTTTTACTTTCTCATCCTCAGCGCTGTGGCAGCGCCTCTGGATTGAGCTTCAGCTTCTGATAGCTTTCCACCCACTGATGATATTTGTCCGCGCTTTCCCACAGGCGTGAGTGTACACGAGCCAGCACCACCGGATCGCTAATCAGCTGCAAACGCTGCTCGCGATTCAGTTTCTCTGGCGCATCGCTCAGTGCCTGATCGACACGACGGTCACGCGCATGATCCAGTAAATCGCTCTGCTTGTGACGCGATGTTGCCATCGCCGTCGCCAGCGCGTTAAACGCCGGGTTAAACAGTGCATGCATAAAGCCATTTTTCAGCGCGCGTTGACGATTGATCTGCAGATAGTGATCGGTATCAACCAGCTCTTTAGGTGGCTCATACTCTTCCGGGATCAGGAACAGTTTGGCGTTCTTGCTCTTCTGCCCTACCGTTGCACGGCTCGACATCACCGATACAAACGGCGACAGGATCAGCGAGACGACGATCGGCGACAGCCACCACAGAAAGTTCAGATCGAGGAAGCCCATACCGCCCGCCCACACCAGACCCAACAGCATCTGTGAACCATGACGACGGAAAGCTTCGCTCCATGGCGTAGCATCATCATCACGCTGCGGCGAGTTCCACACCACTTCCCAGCCAAGGAACGCGCTGACCACGAATACGGTGTGGAACAGCATACGTACCGGCGCCAGCAACACTGAGAACAGCATCTCCAGAATCAGCGAGAAGAACAAGCGGATGGCGCCACCATAAGGTTTCGCTCCCTTGAACCAAATCAGCACCACGCTCAACAGTTTCGGCAGGAACAGCAGCACCAGCGTAGTTGAGAACAAGGCTATCGCCAAGTCGGGACGCCACTGCGGCCACACCGGGAACAGCTGGCGTGGTTGCAGGAAGTAGGTCGGTTCCATCAGCGTGTGCACCACCTGCAAGGCAGTAGAAAGCGCGAGGAACATGAACCACA
The DNA here is from genome assembly GCF_054903455.1 of Pantoea sp. y20. Lineage (NCBI taxonomy): Bacteria > Pseudomonadati > Pseudomonadota > Gammaproteobacteria > Enterobacterales > Erwiniaceae > Pantoea > Pantoea sp. y20. The sequence continues at coordinate 1,642,769 of NZ_CM142816.1, read as the reverse complement.
ACGGCGCGGAGAGATAGGACATTACGCCCGTCAGGAACACCGCACGGTGAACCGGATGCATCCCTTTTACCAGGAACAAACGGAAGTTCATCAGGTTACCGTGGCACCAGCGACGGTCACGCTTCAGCTCATCCAGCAGGTTCGGCGGCAGTTCTTCATAGGAGCCTGGCAGATCGTAGGCGATCCACACCCCCCAACCGGCACGACGCATCAGCGCGGCTTCAACGAAGTCATGCGACAGGATCGAACCCGCGAAGGAACCTTCACCCGGCAGCGGTGCCAGCGCACAGTGTTCGATAAACGGTTGCACACGAATGATGGCGTTATGGCCCCAATAGTGTGATTCACCCAACTGCCAGAAGTGCAAACCAGCGGTGAACAGCGGACCGTACACACGGGTAGCAAACTGCTGGCAACGCGCATACAGCGTATCCATGCCTGACGCTTTCGGCGAAGACTGGATAATACCGGCGTTCGGGTTAGCATCCATCATGCGCACTAAACCGGTAAGACACTCACCGCTCATTACGCTGTCGGCGTCCAGCACCACCATGTAGCTGTAGTTGCTGCCCCAGCGACGGCAGAAGTCATCGATGTTGCCGCTTTTACGCTTCACACGACGACGACGACGACGATAGAAAATCTTGCCGGCGCCACCGACATCACGCACCAGCTCCATCCAGGCTTTCTGCTCGGCGATGGCGATATCGGCATCATAGCTGTCGCTCAGAATGTAGACGTCGAAGTGTTCTGCATTGCCAGTACGTTTGACCGATTCCCAGGTCGCACGCAGGCCAGCAAACACGCGTTCTACATCTTCATTACAGATCGGCATGATCAGCGCAGTACGGTGTTCCGGATTCAGCGGCTCATCGCCGGTGGTCGAATACGAAATGCTGTATTTATCGCGACCGATCAGCAGCTGCAGGAAGCCCATTAGCGCGGTCCAGAAACCGGCTGAAACCCAGCAGAACAGGATGGCGAACAGGAACAGAATCCCGGTCTGCAGGATGTACGGCAGGATCAGCTCAACCGACTGCAGCCAGTTCTGGTTGAACATCTCGATAGGATCGATCAGCGTCCAGCCCTGATACGGCAGAATGGTTTTCATGTACCAGGTTGCCACCACGGTCTGCAGAATCGTCAGAATCAGCAGTACGTAACGACGCATGGAGCCAACGTGGCGCCACTTGTCCTCGTTTTTCTGCTCTTCAACGGTGGCATAGCGTGGAGTGGATTTCTGGCCGCGCAGGGAATCCCAGGCGCGCGCAATCGGGTTGGTGCGCCAGATCTCCGGGAACATCAGCGAACGCTTCACTTTCGGCATCGCCTTCAGTGTGGTGCGATCAAGATAATCCTTGCTGAGCTGCTGACCATCCGCCAGTGAGTCCGGCCAGGCCATTTGCACACGGGATGACACCGATTTCAGCGGTGCATCATCCGGGCGCTCGCTGGCGGCGTTATCTTGCCCCAGCGACGTATGAATAGCGTGGAACGCCTGCGCATTCTGCAGCGAATCGCTGAGACGGGCGCGCCCTGCCGCATCAAGCGGCAGAGCCTCCACGTAAGATTGAGGTAGAAATATCGATTTATTCATTGGCAGGTAGCTGATAGCTCCAGGTTTCCGTCAATGTCTTGTCGCCGCTCACCAGCGCCGCACGCATCTCAGTCGGCTGCTTGTTATCTTTCACACGCAGACGCAACACCAGACGCCAGCCTTTGGTCACCGGGTTGTAGCGCACACTCTGCTCAACCACGTCAGCGTTGTTACCCACGCTCACCTGCGGCGCCACTTGCGTATCTTCCGGCAGCTTGCTCATCGCTTTGCCAACGAAATCCACGGTGAAGGCGATAGAACCATCCGGCTGACGCACCAGATTCGACTGCTTCACATCACCGGCAGAGCGCAGCGTGTCTTTTACCCAGGCGATGTCGTCTGAGTGCAGCTGATTCTCGTCACGGGTGAAGTGCAGACGATACTGGAAGTTCATCTCTTTGCCCGGCTCTGGCAGTTTTTCCGGCGTCCAGAACGCAACGATGTTGTCGTTGGTTTCATCGGCAGTTGGAATCTCTACCAGTTCAACACGGCCTTTACCCCAATCACCCTGCGGCTCAACCCAGCCACTTGGGCGCAGGTCATAGCGATCGTCGAGATCCTGGAAACGGCTGAAATCACGCGTGCGCTGCAGCAGACCAAAACCTTTCGGGTTCTCAACGGTAAAAGTGCTAACCGCAAGATGTTTCGGGTTATTTAGCGGACGCCAAATCCACTCACCGTTACCGGCATGAATCGAAAGACCATTCGAATCGTGCAGCTCAGAACGGAAGTTGGTCACTGGCGAAGGCTGGTTTGCACCAAACAGGAACATACTGGTCAGTGGCGCAACGCCCAGTTTGCCGACGTTATCACGCAGGTAAACTTTGGATTGCACATCAACCGTCGATTCTTTGCCCGGTTTGATGATGAAACGATAGGCACCGGACGCGCGTGGCGAATCCAGCAGCGCATAGATCACCAGCTGTTTGTCCTGCGGTTTTGGACGCTCAATCCAGAACTCTTTAAAGCGCGGGAACTCTTCGCCCGACGGCAAGGCGGTATCAATCGCCAGTCCACGTGCCGAAAGACCGTACACCTGGCCTTCGCCAATCACACGGAAATAGCTGGCGCCGAGGAAGCTGGTGATCTCGTCGTCTTTGCCCTTTTTATTTAATGGATACAACACCTTAAACCCAGCAAAGCCAAGGTTTTTGACTGCATCAGCATCGTGTTTTACGTTGCCGAAATTGAAGTAGTCAGGGTTATATTTAATTTCACGTACTGAAGACGCCGTCACTTCGTTGATTTTCACCGGCGTATCGAAATACATGCCCTGATGATAGAACTCAAGCTTAAACGGCGTGCGCAGTTTGCCCCAATAAGCTTTGTCGTGGTTAAACTGGATCTGCTGATAGTCAGCAAACTTCATTTCACGAAACTGAGAGGGTAAATTGCTTTTTGGCGCTTCGAAACTTTTCCCTGCCAACGCCTTGGCTTGTTTTGCAACATCATCAATGTTAAACGCCCAACTATTGTTGGCATACATAGCCAGCAGAACTGCCGCGCCTACCCAGCGCATCTTTACCAGTCCCACTTTATTATTCACATTATTCAGCACATCCCCCCCTTTCGTGTGCTTAGATCAAACCCGATTATCTTAAAGGATTATTCGGTTTTCCGACAGCGTATGTAATAGATTGTTCCGCTGATTTGTAAGCTGAAAATGTGCTTTTAGGATAATTAAACCCCGCAAAATCACATACAGATTCACCTGATAGTATACCCTGTTTACAGCCGGTAGAATTTTCCTTCGGCATAATCCGGTTTCAGGGCGAAACCGGCAAGTAAACTGACTATTGGAAGATTATGAGTTCAGCTAAACCCGAACGTGAATATTTCCTCGATTCGATTCGCGCGTATTTAATGTTATTAGGCGTGCCTTTTCACGTCTCTCTGATTTACTCCACGCAGAAATGGGCCGTGAACAGCCATGACGCCTCAATGTGGTTGACGGTGCTAAACGACTTTATTCACGCCTTCCGCATGCAGGTGTTCTTTGTTATTTCAGGCTATTTTTCCTACATGCTCTACTTACGCTACCAGCCGCAGCGCTGGTTGAAAGTGCGTCTGGAGCGTGTCGGCATCCCGATGTTGACTGCCGTGCCGCTGATTACCTTGCCGCAGTTTTTCATCACCAAAAATCTCACCGATAAAATCGGCGACTGGAACAGTTTCTCGCTGTACGACAAGTACAACACGCTGGCGTGGGAGCTGATATCTCATCTGTGGTTTTTATTGGTACTGGTGATTCTGACCACGTTCGGTATGGTGGCGTTTCGCTGGCTGAATAAGCAGCAGCGCAGCATCGATTATCAGCAAATTGGCTGGGGTAAATTGACGCTGGCACTACTGACTTATGCCTTAATTTGGTGTGCGTTCCGCCGCGTGCTGTTTTATTTCGTTCCGGCCGTGTTTGCCGATGGCCTGTTCAGCATTGCCGTGATGCAAACGCTGATGTTCCTGCCGTTCTTTATGCTGGGTGCGTTGAGCTGGAAGCATCAGGCGCTGAAAGCGTTGTTTGTGCGCTTTAATCCGGTGATGTGCTTTGGCGCTATCGCGGTATTCATCGCCTATAGCCTGAATCAGCGTTACAGCAGCGGTGAAGGTTGGCTGTATGAAATCGATATGATCATTTCGACGCTGATGGGGTTGTGCATGCTAAACGTCTGTTTTAGCTTCGGCCATAAGCTGCTGAACAGCCATTCGCCGCGCATCATGTATCTGGTGAATGCCTCGCTGTTTATCTATCTGGTACACCATCCGCTGACCATTTTGTACGGCATCTACATCACGCCGCACATCGGCAACAACACGCTCGGCTTCTTCGTCGGCTTACTGATGGTATTTGGCGTGGCGTTTACGCTGTATGAAATCCATCTGCGCATTCCGCTGCTGCGCTTCCTGTTCTCCGGTAAGCCGCAACGCAAATGAAAAAAGGGCCCGCTACGCTGGCCCTTTTTATCTAAAGCAGCCACTCAACCGGCAAGCGCCACACCAGTCGCACCAGCAAGCGCTGCAGCAGCGTGCATTGCGGTTCATGTTTGTGCACCACTTCGCCCTGCTCGTTAGCAAACTCGACCCAATTGACGCGTCCCCACTTATCCAGACGTAGCGTCCAGGCGCGATCGCGCATCCCGGCAATAAAGCGCTGATGCGTTTGCTGCGCCAGGGCTTCACTCTCAATCACCAACCCCATTTCGGTGTTCAGCATGGCGGAACGCGGATCGAAATTGAACGAGCCGATAAATACTTTGCGATTGTCCACGGTGAAGGTTTTGGCATGCAAACTGGAACCTGAATTACCGGTGATACCGCGATCGTGTGGCGCGGTTTGCGGATTGTCCTGCGGCTTCAGTTCATACAGCGCGATGCCGTGGCGCAGCAGTTTTTTGCGCCAGCGCGCATAACCGGCGTGCACCACCGTGACGTCATTGGCCGCCAGCGAATTGGTAAGGATGGCTATCTTCACCCCGCGCCGCTTCAATGCCAGCAGCTGCGCCACGCCAGATCGTGTCGGGACAAAATAGGCCGAGATAATATCGAACTGCTGCTGCGGCGTGCCGATGACCTCTAGCATGCGCTGCGGCAGTAAACTGCGGCGTTTTGCTTTGCCGAGCCCTTTACGCGGATCATCACTCAGCAGCCGCGATTCCGCCCACGTCATCTCCAGCTCGCCCTGCTCCATCTGGCTAATAAACGACGAGTGCTCCAACCGTGCCAGATAGCGCTCCACCGCTTCACTCTGCTGCCACTCTTGTGGCAAGCGCACCGCCTGATGCGCATCGCCGCTCACATCAACCACCTTGCGCAGCGGCGATACCGCTTTACTGCGCCAGTAGCGTTCGAAATCCTGCGTCACTTCGTCGACCACCGGACCAATCGCCAGGACATCGAGATCGGTAAACAGTGGTTCATCGCCGGTGCCAAAATATTCGTCGCCGATATTGCGCCCGCCCACCAGCGTCGCCGCGCCATCCACCGTCAGGCTCTTATTGTGCATACGTCGATTGAGGCGGGAAAAATCGGTGAGATAACCGAGCGCGCGCAGCGTGCGGAACGAGAACGGATTAAACAAGCGCACGGCGATATTGGCGTGGCGATCGAGTTCCGCCAGCGTCTCATCCAAACCCGGCGTGTTGTTGTCATCCAGCAGCAATCGCACTTTTACCCCGCGCTCGGCGGCGTCCAGCAGCGCGCTGAACAGCAAGCGGCCGGACATATCGTTGTGCCAAATGTAGTACTGCACATCAATGGTGTGCTGCGCCATGCTCATCAACTGATAGCGCGCAGCAAAAGCGTCCAATCCATCGTTGAGCGGATGAATGCCGCTCATGCCCGGATGTCGTGCGCAACGCGCCTCAACACTCGGTTTCAGCCGGTTGCCCGAATGTTCCTCAGGCGGCAAAGAGGTTGCTGCTTCACTCATAGTGAATCCCTGAAAGCTGTGGACCTATTATTGTTGGTATCAATGCGCGAAGAAGCAATCGGAGGCTTCCTTTTCTGCCCAATGGCGCACCGTCAATTTAGTCTAGACTTAGCCAGGCGTTCTGCATTCTGCATCCGGCGCTCAATGTGAGGAGAGGATTATGACTCAGCAATCCCTGCGCCATCACCCTCAGCTGTTCCGCAGTTTCTTTCAGGGCAGTTTTCCCTGTTCAACCGCCCGTCGCGCAGGCGGACGTCGGCTCGATATGGTGATCAGCAGCGGCCACGACATGCTGCTGGAGAAAGATTATGCCGCACTGGCGCAGGAAGGTTTGCACACCGCGCGCGATGGCGCTCGCTGGCATCTGATTGAAGCCGTGCCCAATGAATATGACTGGCGCACCTTTCTGCCGATGGTGCACGCCGCGGCGCGTCACGATATGCAGATTATCTGGGAGCTGGCGCACTTTGGCTATCCCGATCACCTGGATATCTGGAAAGCCAGCTTTATCGATCACTTTGAACGCTTCGCCCGCGCCATGGCGCAACTGATGCGCGATGAAGGCATCGAAAAGCCCTTTTTCACGCCGATCAATCAGATCTCATTCTGGTCGTGGGCCGGCGCGGATGTTTCCTGGCTCGATCCCTACGCCAGCGATCGCGGTCGTGAGCTGAAGCGCCAATTAGTGCGCGCCTCGCTGGCGGCGATGCACGCCATTCGCGAGGTTTATCCCGATGCCCGCTTTGTGCTGACCGATCCGCTGGTGCAGGTGGCGACGCATCCCGATAATCCTGACAGCAAACCCTACGCTGACGCGCAGCATCAGGCGCAGTTTGAAGCCTGGGATTGGCTTGGCGGACGCGATGCGCCGGAACTGGGTGGCCGCGCGGATTTCCTCGATATTCTGGGTCTTAATTACTATCCCGACAATCACTGGTTTTTCTCAGGCGAAACCATGCAAATCGACCATCCGACGCGCCAACCGCTGCACCGTTTGTTAATGCAGTGCTGGCAACGTTATCAGCGCCCGATGATTCTGGCCGAAACCGGAGCCGAAGGTGATGCGCGAGCGCCCTGGCTGCGGCAGATCAGTGAAGAAGCGCGTCTGGCGCTGGATCACGGCGTGGCGTTGGAAGGGATTTCACTCTATCCGGTGGTGGAGTATCCGGCGTGGGCCGACGATCGGCGTTCACCGGGTGCGCTGTTTGGCCTCGGCGATCCCAATGGCAATCGCACCCTGCATGAGGCGCTGGCGCTGGAGTTGCGCAGTCAACAGATTAAGTGGCAGAACTGGCAGACAAAAAGCTAGGACTGTTGCGTAGTGGCGGGTTTTTGCGGGCAGGTTTGCACATCGAGTGAAGGATCCGCGGGGTGACGCACGTCGGTGAGCCAGGTCATGGTGAAGAGAAACACCACGCCAATTAAACAGGCGGAGAGCAGGCCAATTATGGCGATCAGTTTGTCATCGCTGGATTCCATCGACATCTCCTTACAGGCTTCCTTTTCCCGGTGCTGACCTTAACTCATCCACAGCGTAATCATCAGGACGAAGATTATAAGCGTAACCGAAGTGACTGCAAGCACCACAATGGCGAAGAGCGCGTCGTCGAGCGGCTGCCGATAAGGTTCGTCGTGGTCGTCTGGTGGTGCAGGTGAACTCATGATGACTCAAAAATAAAGGCGAGTTTTCGCGCAGGATTGCCGCACAGAGTGTAATGCAATGCGCCCTAAGTTACAGGAAAATTTCTGGCGGAGAAATAATGGGGCGCAGGCGCGCCCCATTCGAGAGCAGATTAGAAATCGTAGCTGAGTGAAACCTTCACCGTGCGTGGTTCACCCTGCGACAAATAGGTGCCGCTGTCATCAACATTGGCCCAATATTTCTCATTCGTGACGTTATCCACGCCCACGCGCCACACCATATCGTTCTGGTTAACCTTCATGCGGTAACGCAGACCCAAATCCAGCGTGGTGTAATCATCCAGCTTCATGTTGTTTGCCAGGTCGGCATATTGTGAACCGGTGTAGTTCAGCAATGCTGTGGCGGTCAAACCGTCCACCGGCTTGATGTCATACTCCGCACCCAGCGCCGCAGTGAAGCGCGGTACGCCGATGGCGTTTTTGCCATCCTGATCGCTGTCACCGGTTTTGGTCATATCCGGATCGATCCAGGTGGCGCTGCTGTTAAGACGCAGGCCCAGCACCGGCTCACCGAATATGTTCAGCTCCACGCCACGGTTGCGCTGCTCGCCATTCAGCTGGTAGACCGAATTGTTCAGCACGCCAACCGGCTGTTTGATTTCAAACAGCGCCAGCGATCCGCCGACGCGACCAAAGTCCGCTTTGACACCCACTTCGTTCTGCTTCGCATGCACGATGCCGGTCACGCTACCGTAGTTGGTGGCGGTAAACGGCGCGGCGGTGCCCGGCGTCAGCGATTCAGTATGGTTGGCATACAGCGAGATATTTTGCGTGGCTTTATACAGCAAACCGTACGCCGGCAACCAACGGCTGCTGTCGAAACGTGTCGCGGTATCTTCAACGCCGTCATAACCGTAGTTACGCACCACCACTTTTTGATGACGCGCGCCGACGGTTGCCAGCAAGGTGTCATCAAAGAAGCCCAGCGTATCGCTCAGCAGGTAGCCTTGCGAACGTGAACGGTAAGTGGTCAGCGGATCGCTGAACTTAGCGCCACCGGCGAACACGCTATCCGGTTCAGCCACATCCTGCGGGTGATAAATATTTACGTTGGCATCGTTGCCCGACGACATGCGATAGCTGTTTTTCGCATTCGTGGTCATCGCCGAATAACCGAAATTCACTTTATGCGTCACCGGACCGGTAGTGAAATCACCACGCAGGCCAACCATGCCGCTCATGTTGTCCTGCACGCGATTGGTGCGGAAGCGACCAATGGTGGCGTTGCCGGCGCTGTCGAGGATCTTCGGAATGCCGTAGTTGCCCACTTCATGTGTGTGCTGCGCGCCGAGGCCCGCATAGGCGGTCCAATGATCGGTCAGATCGTATTCGGCTTTCGCCAGACCAAACTCCGACTCGATATCGCTGAACACCCACTTCTGGCTGTAGTTTTTCGCGTTGGACGGCACATCAGGAATGAAATCGATGCCGCTGATGTTGACGCCGTTACGCGCATCGTGGAAGGTCTTTTTCTGGTAGCCAACGTCGAGCGACGTACGCAGACGATCGCCACGATAATCCAGGCCGAGTGACGCAGCGGTGGTGCGTTTTTTCTCGCCATCTACCTCGGTGCCGCCTTCGCGGTTAACCGCATTCAGCCGCACGCCAAATTGGTTGTTGTCGCCAAAACGACGACCAATATCGGCGGTGCCGCCCACCTGGGAACCGGACGTGTAATCCACCCCGATGCGCGTCAGCGGCGTATCATCAGCGTGCTTCGGCTCGAGGTTAATCATGCCGCCGACGCCGCTCTCCGCCGAACCGTTCAGCAAGGCGTTAGCCCCTTTGAAGATCTCCACGCGATCAATCAGCGAGGCATCCATCACCTGACGCGGCACGATACCCGCCAGGCCGCCGTAGGTCATGGCATCGCCGTCCAGCTTGAAGCCACGAATGCGATAGCTCTCGGCAAAGTTGCCGTAGCCTTTCAGATTCTGCACGCCAGCATCGTTGCGCACCACGTCACCGATGGTTTGCGCCTGCTGATCCTGAATCATTTTCGAGGTAAAACCAATGACGTTAAACGGCACGTCCATGGCGTTTTGCTCACCCAGCATGCCAAGGCGGCCGCCGTGTGCAACCTGGCCATCGAGGAAAGCCGGTACCAGATCGTTGCCGCCTGGTTTAAAATCGGTTTGCGGTGTCGCGGTCACGGTCAGCGTCTGCTGCTCGTTTTTCGCGTCAGTGGAGGTTGTGGTGTTGGTGGTAGCAGCCATCACTGGCAAACAACCGGCGCTGACCATTACGGCCAACAGTGTCGGTTTCAGTCCGGGATTGAAAGGCATAGCGCGCATGGGATCCCCTAATGCAAACGAAGTGATAATCATTATTATTGCGGTTTGCGATTATGCGCAGTCGTTGTGCGAAAGCAAGAAAAATCCCACTTTTTACGTTCATATCATGGAGGAGTGGTGCAATAGGTACCCTGCCCGGTCTTGTAGGGTCGCCATTCATTCATGGCGACCAATGCTTATCACTGAAGAAAGGGTTTTGCTTTGACTAGGTAGCGGGCTCTGACACATCTGCTGCGTCACGGGCCGTCCTCGCGCCGCTAGCGCGGTGCCTTCGGCTTCCACGTCGTGCCAACGGACCGTTCGCGGATCGGCCTTCCCTGGCCGACCCCGAACTGCCTCACGCATCCATGCGTGAGGCTCCTGGCCCAACGTAAAAGCCTCAGCGCTGCGAATAGCCCTTTTGCCGCAGCAGACGCGCCAGCGCCTCTGGCAACTGTGCCCTTTTCAACAACATGTACCGAAGCAGCCGGCATGCGTTCGTCGCGGACTTAACTAACAAGCGCCATTCATGGCGACCTGCTATCAGCCTTCGCGCCAGCGTTTAAACACCAGCGAAGTGTTAATCCCGCCAAAGGCGAAGTTATTGGATTGGATGTAATCTGTCTCAATCTGGCGCGCTTCACCGATGATGTAATCAAGTTCACCGCATTCAGCGGCCGGTTGTGACAAATTCAACGTCGGCGCAAACCAGCCTTCACGCATCATCTCAATGCTCATCCAGGCTTCCAGCGCCCCGCACGCGCCCAGCGTATGGCCAAAGTAGCTTTTTAGCGAAGAGATTGGCGTGCTGTTGCCATAAATCGCTGCGGTGGCCTGACTCTCGGCGATATCGCCGCGATCGGTGGCGGTGCCGTGGGCATTGATATAGCCAATCTGCTCCGCCGTGACACCGGCGGTTTTCAGCGCGCGCTCGATACAAATCTGCATGGTTTCACGCTGCGGCTGGGTGATATGCGCGGCATCGCAGTTAGTGTGGAAACCCACCAGCTCGGCATAAATGGTGGCTCCGCGCGCCTGCGCATGTTCCAGCGATTCGAGGATCAAGGTGCCTGCACCTTCGCCAATCACTAATCCGTCGCGCTGCTGGTCGAACGGCGCGGGCGACGTGTGCGGCGCGTCGTTACGCTGGCTGGTGGCGAACAGCGTGTCAAACACCGCCGCTTCGGATGGACACAGCTCTTCCGCCCCACCCGCCACCATCACGGTTTGATAACCGTGACGAATCGCTTCCCAGGCATAGCCGATCGCCTGGCTGCCCGACGTACAGGCGCTGGACGTCGGGATTACCCGGCCGCGCAGGCCAAAGAACAGGCCCGCGTTAACGGCGGTGGTGTGCGGCATCATCTGCACGTAAGTGGTGCCGGTAATGTTGTTGGTGTGCTTTTCCGTGAGCATAGTGGCGAATTCACTCACCGGTCCGGTGCTGCCGGTGGAGGAGCCATAAGCAATGCCGGTTTCACCGCTGGTCAGCACCGGATGATCGATCAAACCGGCCTGCTCCAGCGCGAGTTCGGTGGCGCGCGTCGCCATCAGTGAGACGCGCCCCATCGAACGAATGCGTTTGCGCGTGTAATGCGCTGGCGGCGTAAAGTCGTCCACCGGCGCGCCGAGCAGCGTGTGCAAGCCGTCGTACACTTGCCATTCCGGCATATGGCGCACCGCATTTTTGCCCTGTTTGATCCGCTCAGCCACCGCGCTCCAGCGCTCACCAAAAGCGCTTACGCCGCCCATGCCGGTTACCACTACGCGCTGAATCACAGCATACCTCCATTGATTGAAATCACCTGACGCGTGACGTAGCCCGCGATGTCCGACATTAAGTAGCTGGCCAGTCCGGCGACTTCATCCGCCGCGCCCATGCGCTTCATTGGGATCAGCTTCATCGCCTCATCAATCACCAGCGGCTCAAGATCGGTCATGCCGGTATCAATCAAGCCGGGTGCGATGCAGTTAACGGTGATTTTGCGTTTCGCCAGCTCAATCGCCAGCGCTTTGGTGGCACCGATAATGCCGGCTTTGGCCGCGCTGTAGTTGACCTGGCCGCGATTGCCCATGATCCCCGATACCGAGGAGAGCGTAATAATGCGTCCGCCCTTGCGCAGGCCAATCATTGGCATCACGCACGGATGAATCACGTTGTAGAAGCTGTCGAGATTGGTGTGGATCACGCTGTCCCACTCGTCATCAGTCAGCGCCGGGAACGCCGCATCGCGCGTGATGCCCGCATTGCTCACCACGCCGTAATAGGCGCCGTGCGCGGCGATATCCTGTTCCAGTGCGCTGCGTGTGGCATCGCGCTGCGCCACGTCAAACTGCAAGGTGCGTCCACATCCGCCCGCCGCCTCAATCTCAGCCAGCGTCTGCGCGGCACCGGCGCTGTCGCGATGATAATGCACCACCATTTCAAAGCCATCCTGCGCCAGACGCAGTGCGATGGCGCGGCCAATACCTTTACTCGCGCCGGTCACTAATACGCTGCGTGTCATGGCTGAACTCCTTGTTGCAATTGAATTAATTCGTGTTCATTGGGCTGATAGGTATTCAGCCGCCCGCTGGCGACGATCGCCTCGCCGCAGCGGATCTCCCCTTCGAAGCTGCCCAATCGGTCGTCACGCATCAGCAGACGCATTTCAACGCGCAGCGTGCTGTTGGCGGCGAAAGCGGCGCTGCTGGCACGATAACCGCGTCCGCCAAGCAGCATGCCGGGACGAATCTCACTGTCGCCGCGCAGACGCGCATGAAAGCCCGACCAGACGCCAACGGTCTGCGCCATGATTTCCACGCCGTACCACGCCGGCAAATCGCCCTGCGGGGTGAGAAAAGGGGCCAGCACGCCCGTAGCGTTGATACTGACTTCGCAGGTCACGCTGTCGTCGGTGACCTGGATGACGCGATCCAGCAGCAGCATCGGCGCGCGATGCGGCAGATAAGCATCAACCGGCAGAAAATCACTCATGAGGCTTTCCTACAATCAGGCAGGTATTGTTCCCGCCAAAAGCAAACGAATTTGAGGCAATCACCGGGCGCGCCAAAGGCTGTGGTGCGGTGATCAAACCGCACTCCGGCAGCGAGGTATCGCGTGCCGCCAGCGAGAAATCCTGCGGCGGCAGCGGCAGATGCTGCTGCAAAATCAGTGCAGCTAAAGCCGCTTCGGTGGCGCCCGCCGCGCCCAGCGTGTGGCCGGTAAGGTGTTTGGTTGAGCTGCACGGCACGCGATCGCCAAAAAGGCGATGGATCACCGCAGATTCCACCTGATCGTTCAGCGGCGTGGCGGTACCGTGCAGGTTGATGTAACCAACATCCTGCGGCTGTAAACCCGCCTGTTGCAGCGCCATCAGCATAGCGCGCTCGGCGCCGACGCCTTCAGGATGCGGTGCCGACATGTGCCACGCGTCCGACGATTCACCGCAGCCGAGCAGCGCCAGCGGCTGCTTTTCGCGCGTCAGCAGCAGCAGCGCGGCAGCTTCACCAATCGAAATGCCGTCGCGATCGGCGCTAAACGGCGCGCAGTGACGTTCAGAAAGCGAATCCAGGCTGGCGAAACCGTTAATCGGCATACGACTTAGCGAATCCGCGCCGCCCACCAGCGCCACGTCCGCTAAACCAGCATCAATCAAACGTTGGCCGCTAATTATGGCGCGCGCACTGGATGAGCAGGCAGTCGAAATGGTGTAAGCCGGACCGTCCAGCGCTAAAAAATGCGCCAGGAAGCGTGATGGATCGCCAAGCTCCTGCATGCGGTAATCGTAGCCCGACAAGGCGTCATCCACCTGACGATCGCCTTCATCAACGCCGGAGGTGCTGGTGCCAAGCACAATCGCCACGCGATCGCGCCCATATTGCGCGATCGCCGCATCCACTGCCGGGCGTATCTGCGCCAGCGCGGCCAGCAGCAGCTGATTGTTGCGGGTGTTATGCGCCGCCAGCGCGGCAGGAATCAGCGGCAATGCGCCCTGCACTTCACCCAGCCAGCAGCGTTTGCCGTCTTGCAGCCAGCCGTCGCGCGGTTGCATGCCGGGCGCGTGGCCCGCTTGCAACTGCGCGGCAATTTGCGCCAGGTTGTTGCCCAGCGCATTCACCATGCCAAAGGCGGAGATGTAAATCATGATGAGGCATCCAGATGTTGGATTTGAATCTGATAACCAAACGCACGTTGATCGATGCTGATCGGCTCACGCAACTCGCCGCGCTGCAGATAGCGAATCAGCGTTACCACCTTGCCAGCGGGATCGCGCAGCTCGCGGCGATCGTCGATGTCGGTCAGCGTCCAGCCGCGCGGCAGCTGCGGCTGCCACGCGCTGATCGGCCAGTGGCTCAGCATCACATCCGCCAACACCTGACTGGCGGGCGGCATTTCCGGCAGCGCCATCATCTGCTGCGTGTGAATGCCGTTTTTATCATAGGTGACGCGGAACAGGCGAATGCCAAGCGATGACAAACCGGCGAGGCTCAGCTGCTGTGAATCCGCGCTCAGCAGCACCAGCAGCGACTGGGTTTTGCCTTTGGCGTGGCCGGTCAGCAACTGCTGCTGCTGAAACGCGGGCGAGATGCCCGGCGCCGGCAGCGTGACGCGCACGCCCGGTTTCAGCCACGCGGTTGGCCGGTTGAGGTCGCTCTGATGCTGCGCACAGCCGCTTACCAGCAGGCTTAACAGCAGCAAAATGCCCATTTTCATCGTTGCTTCCTTTTCCCCGGAGCCAGCGCCAGCGGCGCCAGCAAGAATGCACAAAAAATCCCGCTGCACAGCACGGTGCCAAAACCGCTGATGGCGGCGGTGCTGCTGAACACCAGCATGCCGAGCGTTAACAGTGTGGTCATCATCGCCAGCGTCACCGCCAGCATGGAGGTTAACGGCGTGCCGCGCGGATTGCTGAAGAACAGCGTGTAGTTGATGCCGATGCCCAGCACCAGAATCAGCGCCAGCAAGGCAAACAGATTGAGGCTCGCGCCGATCCAGCCCAGCGTCGCCAGCGCCGCCGCCAGCGACAGCCACGACGGCAGCGCGCTGCGCATCCCGGCTTTCACGCCCAGTCGTAGCATATAGCTGCCGGTAATCAGCAATAATGCCAACGCCAGCAATCCGCTCAGCAGCGTGCGCCAGAAGCGGAACAGTTCATCATAGCTGGCCTTGCGATCAACCCAACTGACACCCGCCTGCTGGGATGCCAGCTGCTGCAACGCGGCGCTGTTTTTAACGCCGCCGATCGGCACCAGCACGCTGCTGCGTCCGTCCGGCAGCGACAGCCACAGCAGCCGCCAGCCTTCACTCAGCGGGCTCGCCAGCCAGTCGGCGGCGGTCACCGGCATGGCGCTGAGATTAGCATTCGCTACAGTAATGCCCGCCTGCTTCAATCGATCCAGAATGGTTGGTGCAGCCTGCTGTAGCAGCGCTACATCCTGCTGCTGCTGCGCCAGCGAACTGAGCGGCAGCACGCGATAACTTTTGAACCAGCCTTGCTGCTGCGCCTGTTGCAGCTTGGGTGCCAGCGCGCTCAGCCGTTGCAGTGCTTGCTGTTCATCATCGCCCCACACCACAAACCAGGTTTGATCGGCCTGCTGACCGGTGAGTTGCGCCAGCTGACGATCCTGCGCTAACAGCTGCGCCGGGGCGCTTTGCAGATGGGCAATATCATCATCGACCTTGAGTTGTAGCATGCCGCTCAGCGCATAGATCGCCACCAGCGCCGGTAAGCCGCGCTTCAGCCCGTTATTGCGCCGCCACGCGGCCAGCCAGCGCGCCAGCCATACCATCGCCGGAATCGGCCGCACCGGTAAACCGCGTACCAGCCACGGATAAAAACAGATCACCGTCAGGCAGGAAGCACTTAATCCGCTGGCGGCAAATACCGCCAGCTGGCGCAAGCCGGGGAACGGTGCCAGCAGCATCAACAGCCAGGCAATCGCCGTGGTGCCGAGCGCCAGCAACAGCGTGCCGCGCACCTTATGCAAACTTTGCCACGGCGTGGCTTGCTCGCCGTGCACCATGCGTTCCGTCAGATAGTAGAGCGTATAATCGGCCGAAATACCGACAATGCTGAGGCTCATCACTAAGGTGGTGAGATGCAGCTCACCAAAACAGAGCAACGTCAGCACCGTGCCCGCCATCGCGCCCATCGCCACCGACAATGCGCACAGCGCCAGCGGCCGCAACGAACGGAAAACTAGCCACACCAGCAGCAACAATCCCGCTAACGTTGCGCTGCCGAGGGTTTCGACATCATGCTGCGCGCGCTGGCTGGCATCGTCGCTAAACAGCACCGTGCCACGCGTCAGCAGTTGCGCATCCGGCCAGCGGGTTTTCAGCTGTTGCTCCAGCTGATTGAGCGCGGTCACAAGTTGATGGCTCTCTTTGATACTGAAAGCATTGCTCGCCAGCTCGCCGTGCAGGAAATACCAGCGGCGCTGCTGCGCATCCTTGACCGTCAGCCAGCCGTTATGCAGCAGCATTTTATTGGCGTTCTGCTGCATCGTCAGCTGTGCGCCGCGCACCAGCAGCAGCGGATCGTGGCCGATCTCTTTGCTACCGACGCCCGCGAAAGCCGAGAACAGCTGCGCCAGAATCCAGTCGGCCTGCGCGTTACCACCGTTCTGCAGGCGCGCGCGCGTGGCCGCATCGATCAAGCCGTTGCGATGTTGAAACGCATAGGCGCCCCAGCGCTGCATCTGATCGTCATCCAGCGCTCCGCTCACCTGTTTCAGCATCGGCAAGGCTTGCAGCTGCGCTTGCCACCAGGCCGCAACCGCATCGCCGTCGTGATCGTTGGCACTTACCAGCCACACCAGCTGACGATCGAGGCGCTGCATAAAGCCGTGCTGGATCTCCGCTGGCGCCTGGCCGAGGTTTTGCTGCGGCAATAACGCCAGCACGCTGCTATTCAGCTGGCTGCGCGGCAGCAAAACCGCCAGCGCCACCGCTAACGTCAGGCACACCGCCAGCCACAGCAGCGCAACGGTTTTTTCACTGCGCTGGGGCAAAACGGGCTCGCTCTTCATCGGTTAACTGTTTCGGTTCGGTGCGGGTAGCGCTAAGGGTGATCTCGGTTTTATCGCCCTGCTTATCATCCAGCGTGATGCGATTAAGAAACGCCTCGCCTTGCAGATCGATACGGTTAAAGATCTTATTCAGCAGCGCGGCTTTCGGCGTCAAACCAAGTTGCCAGCGGTTGTTGCCCAGATCGTGGAAATCGAGCGCAAAATTCTCACGCAGCACCTTTTCATCTGCCTGGAACAGCGCGCGCAACAAATGGTTGAACTGGAACATCTGCGGATTGCTGTCGGCGGTGATCACCTGCGGCGGCTGGCCGCTCATGCTCTGCACCATGCGCTTATCATCAAGGATCAGCATCAGTGGGAACGGCGTGGCTTGCTGCCACCACAAACCCTGCTGCTGGGCGATCAGCAGCTGACCGCGTGACACCAGCGGCTGCGCCATCCCGGCAATGGTGCGCACCTGAACAAAATTGGCGCGGATCACCGGTTGGCTGGCGAAGCGCTGTTGCAACTGCTCGAGCGTGACCGCGCTGGCGTTGGCGCAGATCACCAGCAGCAGCAGACAAAGGGTTCTGATCACGGTTTCACTCCCAGGCGTTCAAACAGAATATCGGGCGAGACAAAACACATCTCTTGCGTCGCTGCATTGACTGCCACCTGCAGCGTGTGGGCTTTGGTGGTCACCTGCCCCGCCGCGTTGCGGATCACATAATCAATGCGTAAACGGTTTTCGTATTCGCTGATACTGGCGACGACGCGGACCACCTCTTCGCAGCGCAGCGGCTGGCGGTATTTCACATGGGTATCGACCACCGGCCAGACGTAGCCGCTGGCGGCCATTTCGCCGTAGCTGTAATTGACGCTGCGCAGCAAGGCTTCGCGCGCCACTTCAAAAAAGCGGAAATAGTTGCCGTGCCACACCACGCCCATCGGATCGCAGTCGTGAAACGACACGGTAATGTCCACCTCAGCGCGGTAGTTGCTTTCACTCATCGCGGCTTTTCTCCTCGGGCAACGTCCAGAAATCGTAAAAGTTAAACCAATCCAGCGGCGCCATCAGCGCGTGCTGTTGTAACCGTTCGGCGTAGCGATCGACGGTGGCCTGTAACGCCTGCTGGCGCTGGGCGCGCGGCAGCGAGAGCGGATCGGCAAAGGCTTCGCAGTGCACCCGCAATCGCCCCTGTTCGCGCAGGGCGAACATCAGCAGCACTGGACAGCGCAACGCCGCCGCCAGCACAAACGGTCCCTGGGGAAACGGTGCAGGATGGCCCATAAATTCACTCCACACCACGCGACGCTCGCCGCCGCGCTGGCGATGCACGGCGGTACGATCGCCAACAATCGCCACCCATTCACCGGCATCGAGTTTTTGCTGCAGCAGAATGGCGGTATCCGGACCGATGTCGGTGACCGGCAGCAGATTGACGCCCGCCTGCGGTGCAATGCTCTCCAGCACCTCGCGGAAGCGTTGCGCATTGTCTGTAAACACCAGCGCATTAATCACCAATCCGCTGACCTGTTTGGCCATCGCGCGGCAGGCTTCGATATCACCGAGATGCGAGGCCAGAATCAGATGGCCTTTGCCCTCGGCGGCGCGAATGGTGGCTTCCGCACCTGGCGCGAAATCAATGTCGCGCCCCCATTGCAGATCACCGCGCCAGCTAGCGACTTTATCCAGCATGCTGTAGCCGAAACGCAGAAAGTGACGATAGCTGCTGAGCGGCGCAGGCAGCGCGATGTTCTGCCGCTGCGCCATCGCCCGCACTCGCGTCAGCCACTGCTGCGAGGCGGCGCGCGCGGTGCGTCCGGTTAGCCAGTAAACCGCCACCACCGGCCACAGCAGCAAGATAAAAGGCAAGCGTCCGGCGCGGCGATAGAGCCACAGCATAAAGCGCAAACCGCTCTGCCCGCGTCGTTCCGGCGTTGCAGACCAGTGTTGCGCATCACTACGCTGACGCAGCAACTGCGGGATGCGTGGCAACATGCCGAAGAACAGCCGCGTGTGCATCCATGAGATGCGCAGGTTGTCACGCAGCGTATCAAAGTGCGATACGCCGCTGGCTGGATAGGTCACGCGCGTGGTGATAAAACGGCTCGGCGTGCCCTGCCAATAGAGGCGCACCATGATTTCGGTGTCGAAATCCATGCGCTGACCAATGGGATGGCGATCGCACAACGCCAGCGATGGCGCGAGCGGATAGACGCGGAAGCCGCACATGCTGTCTTTCAGCGAGAACGACAGCGTTTCCACCCACACCCAGAAATGGGTGATGTAGCGGCCATAGAGGCGCGATTTGGGAATCGAGGCGTCGTAAAGCGGCTGACCGGAGATCAGACAGTGCGGATAACGCTGCGCTTCGGCCAGCATACGCGGCGTGTCTTCCACCTGATGCTGGCCATCGGCATCGAGTTGCAGCGCGTGGCTGTAACCTGCCGCCGCCGCCGCGCGCATCCCGGCAATCACCGCCGCGCCTTTGCCCTGATTGTGGGGTAGCGTCAGCACCTGCAACTGTGGTGCCTCCAGCGCCGCAATCTGCTGTTTGGTGGTGGCATCGCTGCCGTCATCCACCAGAATCACCGGCAAGTTGAACGGTGCCAGCCGCGCCAGCACCGACGCCAGCATCGCGCCGTGGTTATAGCAGGGAATCAGCACACAAGGCGTGAAGTGAGAACTCAACACAGGCGGATCTTCCCGCTGCTGGCCACCGTCGCCACATCGCCGTTGATCAGGCTGTAGCTGAAACTGAGCAGCGATTTTTCTGCCTGCCACTGCAGCTGTAAGGCCAGCTCGGCATCCGGCGGCACCGGCTGCTGGAACTTGATATTGTCAATCGCGGCGAAAGATTTACCGATGGCTAAACGCGTCAGACCGTAATGCAGCGCCCAGTCGAGCTGCGCCACGCCGGGCAGGATTGGCAGCGTCGGGAAATGGCCGCGAAACCAAAAGAGGTCGGCAACAACGTGCAGGCGCAATGTCAGTGCATCGCCCTGCTGTTCGGCATGCAGTTCAACCGGCAGCATCAAATAACTCCTCAATTTGTGGCCAGGCGCGTTTACTTTGTGCGGTGACAGGAATCGACGTCACCACGCGCCAATAGCGCGGAATCGCCACCGGCTCCAGCCAGGGTTGCAGCGCGCGTTTCCACTCAATTTTTAGCTGATGCAGCGTCGCCGCATCCAGCATCTCAGGCAGCGCCAGCACCACGCCAATCGCGTGACGACCGTGACGCTGAATCGCCAGCGCGGCGGCATCTTCCACGCCGGGCAACGCCAGCAGGCGGCGTTCAATTTCACTCAGCGATACGCGTTTATCTTCGATCTTCACCACGCGATCCTGACGTCCCGCCAGCTGAAACTGGCCGGACGGCTGCTGCACGATACGATCGTCGAGCGTGCAACCGGCGTCGGTTTCCAGCAAGGCGGAAAATACCCGCCAGCGTCCGGCGTCCTGCTCACGCAGGGTAATCTGCGGGAAACAGTGCCACAGCGCGTTCTCCTCACGTGCAGAGCGCCAGCCAATCACGCCGGTTTCGGTGCTGCCATAGATTTCATCAACCGTACAGCTCAGCGCCTGTTGCGCATGCTGCGCCGCCGTCCACGGCAACGCGCCACCGGCGGACACGATCAGTTCGCAGCGCGGCCCGGCCAATGCAGGATCGAGACGCCGCAGAAACGCTGGGCTGCTGATAAACGCGTAGCGACGATCGGGTGAATGATCGGCCAGCTGTTCACTGTAGAAAATTTGCTGCGCGGCAAAGGGTAAACCCAACGCCATCGGCAGCACGATGCGAAAACTCAGGCCATACAGATGTTGATGGCTGACGGAGGCAATCACATGGCAATCATGTAAGCGTGCGCCCCACAAGCTGGAGAGCCAGCGGGCTTCAAGATCCAGCGCGCGCAGCGATTTCACTACGCGACGCGGCGTGCCGGTCGAACCAGAGGTGAACAACACCAGCGTGGCGTCGGCGGCGATTGGCGGTAACGCACCGCTCGCCAGTGCGTCGTCCCAGCGCAGTTGCGGCAGCGCGACTGCCAGCGGCATATCGCTGATCACGCCATCCAGGCTGTCGGCCATCTCTTCCAGCTGGGCCGCGCGACAGTGTCCGGGGATCACCGGCGTTTTACCGGCGTGCCACAGCGCCAGCAGCGCGGCGGTAAACGCATAGCTGTTATCAAAGCACAGCGCCCAATATTGGCCGGGCTGGTTTTGCAGCCGATCGGCCAGCGCCCGTACCTGCTGACGCAAGGTATGCAGCGTATGTTGCTGTTGGCCGTGCCAGGCCACCATGCGATCCGGCGCGCTGAACCAGTCGCGGAGGCTATGTAAGTTCATGCCTGTTTCCTTATGCGCTGACGCAGCAGCCATTCGCCGCCCATCAGCGTGCCCATCAACAGATAGCTGATGCACCCATTCCAGAGTGTCCAGAGCGTGACATCATTGAGCAGGCAGGTGAGCAGCGCCACGCTGCCGTTGAAGATGAAAAAGCCGCACCACACTTGCGTCACGCGGCGGGTATAACGCACCGCGCGCGGTGGCAGATCCGGTTCGCGCAGCCGTGCCAACCGCTCTACCAGCGGCATGGGGCTCCACAGCGACGCGCCAAACAGCAGCAGCATCGATGCATTGACCACCAGCGGATACCACAGCAGCAGATGTTGCGATCGCAGCAGCAGGCTGGCGAGGCATAACGCGCTGCCCACCAGCGCCAGCAGTAGCATCACACGCGCCATCGGCCCGGCGGCGCGGCGCAGCGTCCAGACGCGCAGCACAAACAGCAGCGCCAGCAGGCCCGTCACGCCGCGCCACTGTGGCTGGGTGAGGGTTAACCACACCAGAAACGGCCACGCCAGCAGCGCCGCTCCGTTTAGCAGCCGCAGCAGCATGCGATCAGGCTTCGTCGCGCATCAGTTGTTCGACGGCATCCACCACATCCTGCACGGTACGCACCGCGCGGAAGGTTTCCGGTTTGATCTTACGGCCAGTACGCTTTTGCAGATGCACCACCATATCGACCGCATCGATGCTATCCAGCTCGAGGTCTTCATACAGGCGGGCGTCCGGACGAATATCATCCGGCTCAATTTCAAACAGCGAGGTGAGCAGCGAAGCCACTTCCTGGTAAATTTCGTTTTTGTTCATCATGTTGACTGCTCTCAGGCTTGCTGTTGTTCAACAAACGCGGCCAGTGTAGCCACGGAAAAAAAGTGCGCGCGCAGCGTTTCACTCTCGGCGGAGAGCTGTACGCCGAAGCGATTTTTCACCGCCAGTCCCAGCTCCAGCGCATCGATTGAATCGAGGCCCAGCCCCTCGCCAAACAGCGGTGCGTCGGTTTCGATGTCGTCAGGGCTGATATCTTCCAGATTCAGCGTGTCGATAATCATCTGTTTGATGTCGTTAATCAGTACTTGCATAACTTAGTTGGTCTCTTCAGGCACCAGCGCCTGTTGCAGATGACGCGTCAGACGACGTGCGGCCAGCGGCTGCGAATCCTCTTCGGCCTCACTAAAGGCGTGGCTGGCAATACGCGATTGTACGCGTACAGTAAAAATCGGTTTAACCAGCGGAATCTGATACCAGCGGCTTTGCTTATCGAGCATGCGCTCGGTGCAGCTGATGTGCACCACACGCAGATCGCAGCCCGCGCGCACCGCAATGTTGGCGGCACCGCGCTGCAGCTTCAGCGGCTCGCCATAACGTGTGCGCGTGCCTTCCGGGAAAATCAGAATGGTATCGCCGCGCGCCAGCCGCTGCTGGCTGTCTGGCAGCAGCGTATCGGCTTCGCTGTTAATCAGGTAATCGGCGGCGCGAATCACGCCACGGAAGAAAATGTTGTGCTGCAGCTCGGCTTTCACCAGGCAATCCATCTCCGGCAGCACCGACGCGATCATCACGTAATCGATCAGTGACGGATGGTTGGCGACGATCAGGCAGCCGCGATCCTGGCGCAGCTGTTCTGCGCCGATGATTTGGTAATCGTAAACCCCGACAAAGCGGCAGAAACGCAGGAAGCAGCGGAAGCTCCAGGCGATGCTGCTGCGGGCGATATGGCGACGGCGCAGGCCATCACGCTGCACCAGTAACAGCAGATTGAACCAAATCAGCGACAGTAGCAGGCCGCCCACGCTGAACAGCGTAAAGCTGACGGCGGTCATCACCAGCCGCCAGTAATAGTTGAAACCGGGACGCGCCTCGGTCAGCGAATTATCCACCATGCAGACGCTCCCAGTGCCACTGATGGCGCTCGCCGGCCACGCTAAAACGTGGCGTGTTGTGCAGCATCGCCGCCAGAAATTGCAGACTTTGCGGCAGAGGGTTGTGCAGCTCAGCGGGTTTGCCGGCCTGCGCTTCGCAACGCCATGCCTCGCCTGCGCGTAGCAGCAGCGCTACCGCGTACGGCGCATTAAAGCGATCGATTTCCGGTAGCCATGGACGGTAGTAATCCGGCACCACGCCGTCAAAATCCACCAGCAGCACCTGCGCGTAACCCGCCTGATGCAGCGCCGCCACTTCTATCAATCCTTGCTGGAAGCTATCAATACCGGCCGAAACCGAGGATGAAACCAACGGCTGACGCGCGGCGATGGTCAAACTGCCCACCGCTGAGTTGTGGACCGACATGGCGAAATCGGTGGGCGACAGCGCTTGCTGTTCCGCCAGCGCGGTGAGAATGCGCAGATTACGCTCCAGTTCGCCGTGGCGACTGGTGAAGACGATGGCGTCCACGCTGTGCCGCGCCAATAACGCCAGCCCGCACTCAACCGCAGCACGGCTGCCGGCGCTGAGACGACGCGCGGTCATCATCGGCAAAAATTGGGGTTTCGCGATAGGTTGCGTGGCATCTAACGCCGGTGCCTGTTGCGCCCAACGTTGCCACTCTTCTGCGGTGCTGTTGCCCGGCGCGATGGCGTGCCAGTCAACAAGGGAGTAAGCGAGTTTCATACCTGTATTCTTTCTTCAGCCTCAGGGATGGTCCGGTTTTCGCTGCGCGGCATCCCTTCCTTGCTCTCTATACCCGTCATCCCATGCGGATGTCGCCGATTAACAAGGCGGGCACGTGGCCCGCCTGTTTCTATTTCGGCAGCGTTACGGCTAACTTTACAACATTATGTCAGCAATCACGCTTCGCGCTTATTTAGCGGCTTCGACCGCCAGTCGCGTCTGGATGCCCTGGCTCAGGTTCTGAATCCAGCGGTTATAGTTGCGGTGAATCTGACCGCTGCCTGCTTTCAGATTCTGGCTGCTGACATACTGAATTTGATAACTGTTCGCGGTGTAGTTCACGCGAATATCCGCGGTATGTCCGCGCTCGGCCAGGTGACCATTCATCACGCCCGGACCCGCTGGCGTCATCACCCAATGGTTAGCGGCGCCCGCCTGGACGATAGCTTGCTTCATTTGCTCATCCGAGTAGCTCTGACCCACGGTCTGGCTAACATTCTGGATCGGCGCGGTACGCGGCGCACAGCCGGTTAACAGGACCGCAGTAACTAACAACGCAAAACCGATTTTTTTATTCATCATTTCCTTTTCTTCCCCTGTCTTTGCATGCCGCTTAAGTGAGCGACCGCGCTGGTAAACTTACCAACACTGTTCCGTTCAGACTGTGTAAAGCGGGCGGATAATAACATTATTTGTAAAGACAAGTAAAAAGAAGCATGAATGACTTTAGAATCGTTTACTGCCGATTTAAAACCAGACGCAGGCCGTTTTACGGCGGAATTTCTACCGAAAAATGGCCTTGCGACATGATGTTTAACCCTGCCAGCCGCCGCCGAGCGAACGATATAGATCGATTTGCGCTAACAGCAGCGTATTTTTTACTGACACGATATTCAGCTGAGTGCTGAACAGCGTGCGCTGGGCGTCCAGCTCATCCAGATAAGAGGCGTAACCATTTTGGTAACGGTTGTGGGCAATGCGATACGCTTCCGCCACATAACTCTCCTGTTTCTGCAACTCCGCCAGCTGCTCCTCGCTACGGCGAATGGCATCCAGCGCGTTATCCACGTCGGAGAAGGCGTTACGCACCACTTTTTCATAACCGTACAGCGCCTGATTACGCGTCGCCATCGCCACATCCACCTGAGCAGTTAGCGCTTCGCGATTCAGCAGCGGAGCCAGAATGCTGCCGCCAATGCTCCACAGACGGAACGGATTATCCAGCAGCTGATGCAGTTCGCTGCTTTGCAAGGTGCCGCTGGCGGTGAGATTGAGCGACGGCAACAGTTTGGCCTGGGTTGAAGCCAGTGACGCGTCGGCGGCCAGCAGCTGGCGCTGCGCCTGCACAATATCGGGACGGCGATTCAGCAGCTGTGAAGGCAGCAGCGATGGCAAGGTTTGCGGCTTGATGTGGTCGAACTGGCTGCTGCGCGCGATTTGGCGCGGGTTCATGCCCACCAGCACGCTAAGCGCGTTCTCCTGCTGCTCGATCTGATGCTGCAACTGCGGGATCTGCGCTTTGGCGGTTTGATATTCCGAGGCGGCCTGCATCCATTCAAGGCGCGAGGTGTAGCCGGTTTCAAACTGGCGCTGCGCCAGGTTGAGCGAGTTTTTGCGTGTCGCCAGCGTTGCCTGGGTTACGCGCAGCTGTTCATCCAGCGCGCACAGGCTGAGGTAGCCCGATGCCACCGAACTGGCGACGGTGAGCTCAGCGGCAGAAGCGGCAGCACGCTGCGCATCCAGCGAAGCTTCTGCGGCGCGAATGCTGTTGCTGCGGCTGCCCCATAAATCCACCTCGTAGTTGGCCTGCAGCAATCCCTGAAATACCGCGTTTTCATACGGCTGACCGGTGGCCGCCGACAGCGCACGCTGATGCGTAGCCGCCACGCCCGCCGACAGCGTTGGAAAATTATCGCCCTGCGCGGCACGCAACTCGGCACGGTATTGATCCACGCGTGAACGCGCGGTGAGGACATCGCTGTTGTGCTGCAGCGCCTGCGTGACAAGGCGATTAAGATTGGCATCGCCAAAGTTCTGCCACCATTGCGCCTCCGGCAGCGCATGCGGGCCCACCTGCTGACGCCAGCTCTCAGGAATCGGCAACGATGACGGCGCTTTTTCTACTTCCGTCGCACAGCCGCCCACCATTAATGCCATGCACGCGGCTAACAGTAAGCGCCTCATGGCGCATCCTTGTGCGGCTCTGCGGCGGTATCAATGCTCACTTCCACTGACATGCCCGGACGCAGTGCTTGCAGATCGTCATTCAAAATTTTGATGCGCACCGGAATGCGCTGGGCAATTTTCACAAAGTTGCCGGTGGCGTTATCCGGCGAGATAGCACTGAATTCGGAACCGGCGGCAGGCGAAATAAACTCGACGCGGCCATCGTAGTGCTTACCGTCCAGCGCATCGACGCGGATATTCACCGGTAAACCGGGACGCACGCGCGCCAATTGAGTTTCCTTGAAATTCGCGATGATCCATTTGTTTTCTGGCACCACCGATGTCAAACGCGTGCCGGCGGTCACATAGCTGCCTTTGCGCACCGACAGCTGACCGAGCTGGCCGCTGTCTGGCGCGATGATGCGCGTATTCGCCAGGTCGATATTTGCCAACTCCAGCGCCGCCTGCGCACTGGCAACATCGCCCTGCAGTGACGCGCGATTCACCACCACGGTTTGCAGATTCTGTTGTGAAACGGCCACCTGCGCATCCGCCTGACGCAACTGTGCCTGCGCCTGGGCATTTGCCGCGCGCGCGGCGTCGCGCTCACGTACCGACAGCGAGCCATCAGCCGCCAGATTCTCAACGCGCTTGAGATCGAGGCTGCTTTTCAGCGCCTGCGCTTTGGCATTTTCCAGCGCCGCTTTATTGCTGAGAATATTGGCTTCGGCACTTTTACGTTGCTGCTGGTTGTTGTTCTGCGCGGCGATTTTCATATCCAGCTGCGCCTGCGCCTGATGCACGCGCTGACGATAGATACGATCGTCGATGGTCATCAGCAGTTGGCCTTTGGTCACTGGCTGCAAATCCACCACGTTCACTTCAGTCAGATAGCCATTCACCTGCGGGCTGATAAAGGTTACCTGGCCACGCACGTAGGCGTTTTCCGTGGACTGAACGGTGCTGGTGAACGGCCACAGCTGCCAGGCATAGAGGATCACCAGCACGCCGACGATGACAATGCCGCTGCCAGCGGCGATAGAAAGAATGCGTCGGCGGTTGGTGCGCTCGCGCTCCGCCGCCTGAATGTCGTCCTGTTGGCTCATGAATTCTCCGTCGGGGTTACTGGTTGTGCCGCATTCATTTTAGTCTGACGCCAGTTGATATAGCGTAAGCGCGTCAGGCGATACAGCACCCAGATTAAGGTGATGAAAGCCAGCGCGGCGGTAAGAAGATAAGTATCGTTATAGGCCAGCACGTTGGCTTGCAGCGTCGCCACCGTTTGCAGCTGGCTGCTGCTTTGCGCGCTGAGCAGCACGCTATCCGGCAACTGGCTGCTAAACAGCGAGCTGTACTGGCTAAGGCGTTCGGTCACGTTGGGATCCAGCTGCGACAGCTGATCGCCCAGCAGGCTGGAGTGGTATTTTTCGCGCCACGTCTGGAACGTGCCGAGAATGGCCGCGCCGATCAGGCCGCCTAAGTTCTGGCTCATACCGAACAGCACCGAGAAGCTGACCAGGTTTTTCGGTTGCGTCACCACGCCGCCAATCCCCAGCAGCATGGCAGGCCCGAGGAAGAAGGCGCTGCCGAAACCGAGCAGAAACTGGCTAAAGTAGAGATTGTGGGCACGCGTCAGCGGGTTGGATTGCGCATCCATCAGCGAGGCGACGATCATTACCACCAGCGACACGACAATTGGCCAGCTCAGATGCGTGGGTTTGATGGTTAATGCGCTGGCGATCATGCCGCAAATCACCCCGGCAATGATCGCTAACGCCAGACCGCGCATCTGATCGTTGAGTAAGCCAAGCTGCTGCAGGAAACCCACCGCGCCAGTGTTTTGCTCGGCCAATAGAATACGCATCATGATCATCACAATGCCCAGCCGCACAATCGTGCCGTTGCTGAGCCAGCGGGTATTCAGCAACGGATTCTTACGGTTGTGCTCGACGACAATCGCCGCCACGATCAACACCAGCGCCAGCGCTAATGCCACACCGAGCCACGGCGTGCTGAACCACCATTCGATGCGGCCCAGCGACAGCACCGCGCACAGCAGCGCCATGCCCGGCGCCATCAGCATAAAGGTGAGGAAATCCATCTTTTCAAAGGCTTTGATGCGGTCGCCGGGCGGCAGTTTCACCACCAGCACGCAGCCCAGCGAGATCATCGCCAGACCGAGTTCAAACAGGTATAAACCGCGCCACTCTTGCAGCTGCAGCAGTTCGGTGGAGAACAATCGTGCCAGCGGAATCGCCAGCTGCGATGCGGTGATGCCAATCACCAGGGCTTTAAGCCGATGCTTCGCCGGCCAGGCCTGAATCTGGTAATAGATGCCGAGCGAACTGAGCGCCGCGCCGACCATGCCGTGCGCGGTGCGGACAATGATCGCCGAGCTGAGATCGTTAGCCAGCAGGTGGAAAAATGCCACGATCACATATAGCACCAGAAACGCTTCGGTGAACAGCCGCAGACCAAACTGCTGGCGGAACTTCACCAGCAGCAGGTTGATGGAGATGTTGCCCATCACATATACCGCGGGCAACCAGGCGATCTCATTGCTGTAAGCGCCGAAGGTGCCTTGCAGATTGGTGAGGTTGGCAGAGACCAGCGCGTTACTCAGCGCGCCGGTAATCGAGATCAATAAGCCAATGATGCCAAATGCGATGCGCTTCGAAGGCGAATGCAGCGGCGTTGAGGGCGAGCCCGGCAGCATCGGCTTCTCATGCGGCAGCCATTCGCGCGGAGCATAAGGATTACGTTTTGCCACCGTTAAACGCTTCCCAGACGCGCGAGCAGCTGTTGCAGCACCTGTTCCGTTATCGCCAGCGATGCAGGATCGATATCCGCCAGCAACTGTGCACGTAGCGCATCGGCCTGCGTTTTCACTTCGGCAAAAGCCACGCTGCCCTGTTCAGTCAGAATCAGCAGGCGTTTGCGGCGATCTTCCGGCGGCTGCACGCGCGCCAATAGCTGCTGCTTCACCAGACGATCCACCAGCGGCACGACGCTGGCCTCTTCCAGACCAAGCAACTGCGCCAGCGCTTTTTGCGTTGGCGGCTCGGCGGCGGTTGCAACGCTGGCAATCGCCATCCAGCTGCTCATGCTCAATCCGCTCTCTTTGAGGCGACGATCAACAGCCAAACGCCACGCGTGCGCGGTGAGATGCAGCAAACGAGAAAAGGGTTGGGGATAGTCGCTCAAAACGTAGTGGCCTAATGGTTAGGTATCTAACTAAACGGGAGCGTTATTATAAGGTAAGCCGCTCGCCAATGAAAATTTTGCTTACACCTGCAAACGTAGTTGGCAGCACAAAAAATCTCCAGCTTTCTTTATCAGTTGTACAACTCACTGAAAATTTGGCGGTTTGGGCTTATTCTTGTATAGCTTTTAGAAAACATTACAAATCATAAGTAACTGTTAAATAAGGACTAGCACAAATTGCTTAAAATACAGGTTGTACAAGTTGCGCCGGATTGTATAAGTTTACGTCCCGTGAGCCAGCTGACGGCTCCGTAACGAATGATGCACTTTGCGTCGCCTCTGAAGGTGTTGTGGATTTCCACCTTCAGAGGTGTCTTTTTGCGTTGGTTGATGAGTTGGGTGTTGCGCGCCTGTCCGCGTGCAAATTTTTTTCATCATGGAGCTGAAGGCACATTGCCATCAGGCCGATCTTAAGGGCTTCACATATGCAAAACGCCGCAAACAGTAGCGCTGCCATCGCTGACTATTTCAAACTGGCCGGTAATAGCGACAGTAGTGAAATGGAAGTTTTCGGGCAGATCATCGCCGAAATCCTGCAAGCCGGTATGCCGGTTTCTAATAAAGCGATTATTGCTTCTCTGATTAACCGTCTTGAGATGGAAAGCGATGTGATTCAGCTGGATATTTATCGCCATCTGCTTGAATTGGTTGTGAATAAAACACCTGACGATCTCGCGGTCTAAAGCCGGATTCCAGGGATGGAATCACCCTCACCTGCCCCAACGCGCTAGCGTCTCACCTTATTGCCCGGTAACATCCCTTCTCGGAAAATCCTAACTGGTTACTGCCGTACCGCGACGGTATGCGCACAATAATAAAAGAGCCTGCACAATCTATGAGTCAACCAACTGAGCGCACCACTGCGGTGGAGAGCGATATCACCGTGGGGCGCGTTTTACGTTCGCCTGCCCTGCTAACCCGCGAGTGTCTGGCCGGCATTATTACCGCGCTGGCGCTGATCCCGGAAGTTATCTCCTTCTCCGTGATTGCCGGTGTCGATCCTAAAGTCAGCCTTGTGGCCTCGGTGGTGCTGTGCCTGACGCTGTCGATTCTGGGCGGTCGTCCGGCGATGGTCACCGCAGCGGCCGGTTCGGTGGCGCTGGTGATCGGCCCAATGGTGCATGCGCACGGCGTTGAATACATCCTGCCGGCGGTGATTATGGGCGGCATTATCCAGATTATCTTTGGGCTCGCTGGGTTGTCGCGCATGATGCGCTATATCCCACGTTCGGTGATGATCGGCTTCGTTAACGCCCTCGGCATCCTGATCTTCTTTGCGCAGGTCCCGCACGTTTGGGGACAATCCGCGTTGGTGTGGGTGCTATTCGCCGTTACGCTGGCCATCGTGCTGCTGCTACCGAAAGTGCTGAAAAGCGTCCCTTCACCGCTGGTGGCGATTGTGGTGGTGACGGCGGTGGCGTTGCTGCTTGGCTATCGCGTACCGAACGTGGGCGACGAAGGGCCAATGACCGCCGGTCTGCCAGGCTTCACTACGCTGCTGGTCCCAATCAATCTGCACACGCTGCAAATCATCTGGCCCACCGCCTTGAGCATCGCCTTTGTGGGTTTGATGGAATCGTTGCTGACCGCCAAACTGGTGGATGACATCACCGATACGCCTTCCGCTAAACGCCGCGAATCCTGGGCGCTGGGCGTCGGCAATATTCTTGCGGGCTTCTATGGCGGCATCGCCGGTTGCGCGATGATTGGCCAAACCATCGTTAACGTCGAGCTGGGCAAAGCACGTACGCGTGTTTCTACGGTCGCGGCGGGTATCGTGCTGCTGTTATTAGTGACCGGACTGAGCCAGATTATGGCACAGATCCCGATGGTAGTACTGGCGGGCATTATGATGGTGGTAGCGGTGAAAACCGTGAACTGGCACAGCCTGCAGCCGGCTACGCTGAAACGCATGCCGTGGTCGGAAACCTTTGTGATGGTGCTGACGGTTGCTGTCACCGTGTGGACCGGCAACCTGGCGATTGGCGTGCTGGTTGGTGTGATTCTGGCGATGATGCTGTTCGCACGCCGCATCGCTCACGTCATTCACGCTGAACGCCAGCTGAGCGAGGATGGCCAACAGGTCAATTACACCGTGCGCGGCCCGCTGTTCTTTGGTAGCAGCAATGATTTGTTTGAACACTTCAATTACGGCCACGATCCAAAAACTGTCACCATCGATTTGACGCATGCGCAAATTTGGGACGCTTCCAGCGTGGCGGCCCTTGATGCTATCGAATATCGCTATCAGCGCCATGGAGCGAACGTCACCTTTATCGGGCTGGATAACCGCAGCAGCGATTTCCGCGAGCGGCTGAGTGGCAATCTGGGATAGAAATATTAGGATTGAGACGAAAAACGCCGGAAATCCGGCGTTTTTTATGGTTACTGCCGCGCTTCGCTTGCGTAATTTGCTGTCACTGACTTTGCTTAGCTCATGGTCAATCCTTTGATCTCTTTGGGATTGGTTACTCAATCGCTTAATTATAAGGAGCAGCAGATGAACGTTTTAGCAAAAGCAGCATTGGTGACGTTAACCTTGGTATCGCTGGCGGGTTGTATGCACAAGAGTGATGCGGTCGGCAACGATGGGCGCCCACATGCGCCAAGTAACCAACCGGTGCCGGGTGCCAGCGAAGGTGCAGGTCCGGTGGGACAACCGCAATCGTAATGACTTGCCCGGCTTTGCCGGGTTTTTTATTGGCGATGAGGTAAGGACAAAAACAAAAAAACCGCCCTTAGGCGGTTACGACATTACTGCTTATTGCTTTATTTTATTCGTTTTATCTACTGCGAATATGGTGCCCGGGGCGGGACTTGAACCCGCACAGCCATAAGCCGAGGGATTTTAAAAAATCCAGGCATCTTTTGAAAATCATAAGGTTATGTTTGATAAGCACTTTAGTTTTGCGCATGGCTGCTTATCGCTGCGCATGGCTCGTATTCATCGCCATTAAAAAACCCGCTAAAGCGGGCTTAGTTCCAATTATATAAACCGTACTGCTTCATTTTGCGTCTCAGGTATCGAACCTCAATAGCGAGGCCCACCACAGCCACAATTAAAATAATATCTATCACTGTGCCTATCATTCTATTTATCTTCCTTGTCTAAAAAATCCTCACATAATGTAAGCCATAGCGAGATAGCAATCTATTCCGTAATTTCTATTAAATTTGGCTTATCTATTGGCCCTGATGATCTTTGCGAGATCCACGCGCAACAAATTGCAATGGCGGCGATTGCGGCAAATCACGCCGCAAGCCTTGCTACATCTGGCTTGCCGAAAATCATCATTGATTTTAATCGCTGACTTAAGACGCCAAATGATCCACACGGAAAGCAAATTGATCCTTTGTAAAACATTAACTTATCCAATCAGTTAGAGCGGCGGCACATACGGTTTATTGCAATCTTTTGCAATTACTGGCGATGAGTGCAAAGCCGGAAAGTAGCCACAACCCCAGCAGCCGCGCGGCCTGAGCTATCATTTTGCGCACTCCATTCATTGCAAAATTTTTATGACCCAAAACGCGCAGGCGTGTGTGGTGTAGCGCAGTTTCCGTCTGGTACGCGCTTCCGTACGTGCGTTTCTGCTGCGCCAGCGGGGCGGATTTAAACGAACGTAAACCACGCCTGCGCGTGGATAGGTTTAAAATCAGCGTTGATTGTGGGGCGTCTGAGGGCGATTGGTGCGATGGGATGATTTAGATGTGTATCGAGCACAGCCAGAACTGACTGTGCATGCCGGTATTAAGTCTCAATCAGCGGGCTGTACTTCGCGTGCAGCTGGCGCGTTTTCGTTGCGGTCGCGGTGAAATGCGCGGCCTGCCCGCTGGCACCAACATTCGGATGAGTATGACTGGCGGCGACTGTTGCCAGCTCGTTGACAACATCGAGCGTATCCGTCAGCAACGTGAGCAGGTTTACCGTTTCGTTGCCAATCGTAAACGCTGGCCCGATGAACTGATGCGCAGCGGCAATACTGCGCCTGATGCCGGTGATTTTTTCGGTCAGCGTCTGGCCTACC
This sequence comes from Pantoea sp. y20, assembly GCF_054903455.1. Lineage (NCBI taxonomy): Bacteria > Pseudomonadati > Pseudomonadota > Gammaproteobacteria > Enterobacterales > Erwiniaceae > Pantoea > Pantoea sp. y20. The sequence continues at coordinate 1,609,360 of NZ_CM142816.1, read as the reverse complement.
TCAAGATCGAGCTTCTGGCCAACATAGACAGCGCTGTCTTTACTGCAGCGGATATTCACATTAGCGCCGGTCGCTATGCTGTAATCGCCCTCGCTGATGTGCACGACAGCACCGGCCATAAGCTTGCACGTTCCCAACACCGTCAGCGAGTCAGTTGCCTGCACCGACGTTTCACGCGCCACAACGCGGCGCACCTCATCATCTGCGCTGATTTCACGCTTCATGGATTTTTCAGTGATCGCCTGGTCTGTCTGGCGCACCCAGTCACCCGCCACCGTGACGCGCTGTGATACGCCTTCGCGCTGCTGCTGTAACTGCTCACCCGGCTTCACAGACGGAAGGTTTTGCCCCTGCGGCATGCTTTGTCGCACAAAGGGCTTATCAGGCCGGCCGTCAGTGAATCCGATTTCAACCAGCGTGCCGGGCGGCGGAAAATGAAACATGCCTGACTCACTGCCGGCCATCGGAACCGGCAGCGGCACGGCGGGATAAACCGGCGTATCTGCTGCCGGTTTACCGTCTGCATCCAGCAACTGGAGATCCACGGCGTAACGCGGGCGGAAGGGATCGGCGATGTCACCGCTGGTCACGTCCTCACTGGGTGACTCAACGCGGGCAAATTTCGGCAGGTGCAAGCCTGATGCCAGCTCAGGAAAGGCGCTCTCAATCTGGCGCTGTACCGGCGTTTTTTGCAGTGGCTGACCTGTCATTTTGTTTCGTGGCGTCCATTTGATTTCAATATTGTCATTGCAAAGGCGTACGTGCGTCAGGCGTTGCCCGTTGACCTCCGAACCGGGGCGCAGGCTCTGAATGAGCGGCAGCGTCATGCTGTTACCCGCTGCTGTGCCCTGGCTGAACTCCGCATCAATTTCTACCGGCTTACCGGCGAACATGCCGTGCACGGAAGCGCCAGCAAACACTGAGCCATCTGGCAGCTGATACCACTGGTAATCGGCAATTGAAAATGCGCGGCCCAGTGCTGCAAGCAGCTGATAGCCGGTGCCGTTATGCGTGAAATGCGGGATCGGACGACTGGCATAATCGGCGTCTGGTGACGTGCTGAACGTCAGGCCGCTTTCCTCCGTCAGCCACGCAAGGACATCGCGCAGCGTGGGATGCTGAAACGAGCACGGCATAAGCTTGTCAAAAACGCCGATCAGCTCGCGCACAAACAGACGTTGAAAGCCGTTATCAGACGGCTGCGAGCGCTCAACGAAACCCGTAAACCAGCGCAGCACAAGCCCATCATAGCCAACGTCCAGCCGCACCAGTTTGCCGGTGTAGTCTTCATCCGTCTGCGCGGTAATAAATCCGCGCCCGCAGGCGTTCATTTCCAGCAAGATATTAACGTCTGCCAAATGCACCGTGTCAGTGGAAAGGTACAGGCGCTTAATGGTTTTCATGCGGTCAGTTACCCCAGCTTGTCATTAATTGGCTTAAGCACTTTTTTTTCAAACCATGTCATTTCGGTGTCATCCTCTTGCGCCGCTCCACCTGTGCCGCTGCCGTTCTGCTTCGTCGCGCCGGTTTGGTTGCCTTTCCGCGCCTCTCGCTTCTCTGGCACACTGACCTTTTCACGCAGCGTGAAGCTAACCTGCCACACCAATAAATCAGTCTGTGGAATGGCGGCAACCTCCCCGGTGAACGTTCCTTCACGGAATTTGATGATCGTCGCAGTCGGGTGCGCAACCCGGTACGTTTTCAGTTTTCCGCTCTTGTCGGTAGCGACTGCCATTTCAAAAATGCTTTGAAGGTGCTCTTCATTGTCAAAGGCAATCTGCCCGGTCACGCGCAATGTTTTTGCCTTAATGCCCTGTTCTGAATTGACAGTGCTGGACGTCTGCCCCGACTGGTCTTGCTCTTTAAACTGCATGGAAGGAGATACCAGCAGCTGATCCATCCAGACGCCCTTCCCATCAAGCGCAAATAACGTAGTGTCAGGCATGCAGCATTCCCTCAAGCGCAGAAAGGTCTTCACCGGTAAACATCATCGCCGCCGTGAGCACTGCAGTTGATTGCGGAATGTCTTTAACCATCTCAGCCGCCGCAGTGCCGTAAAGCCCTTTAAAACTAAATGCATAAACGCGCGCGGCGCCCGTCTTCAGGTCTTCCAGTTCTTTACTGATAGCGGCCAGCATGCTCGCGCGGGCCTGCGTAAATGCCAGCAGCTGCGCCGCCAGTTCAATGGGATTGCTGCCGGTCGCAGCCTCCGCTTGCGCAGCGGCGATGCGCTGAGCGCTGAGCGCAATACGGCTGGTTGGCACGGAAAGCGCGACAGCAGCGGGTAAACCGCCCGCCCGTTTTCCCGGCAATTGCATTTTTACTGCGTCCAGGTGAGATGCCGCAGCAGCAAAGCGGGCCATCTGGGTGAAGGCGGGCGCGGGGAAAACAGCAGCTAAATCATCCAGCGCCTGAATAAATTCTTCATAGGTCGCGTTGCAGACCATCAGCACAATCACTTCGCCCTCACCGCCAGATCCCGCCAGCTTACCGGCCAGATATTCGACGGCATTGACCGGGCTCAGATACGCGCCGTTATCGGTTCCATGTCCGAGCCCATACACCCAAGGATGCGCGGGCACTATTGAGCACTCAAGCGGCCTGAGCTCGTCCGAGATTTTTAACAGGGCATCACGCCACATTTTGAGGAGCCGCAGGCCAGACAATTTCATCCGGGGAATTCACATTCACGCGGTTTAGCAACACGGTGTATTTCTCCCACTCAGCAAGCAGCTGCTGCTCATTCTCTGTGGCGATATAATGTTTCACCGCGTTCTGTAGCGGGGCCATTAATCGCGCTGCTTCCTGAAAAAGCGCATTCTTTTTCTGCTCGCCTTCATACTGCGCAGCCTGTAGCGCGGCAGCTTCATCTTTTACCCAGCCTGCCCCCGTCCATTTACTGAATGCACCCTCGGGAGCGGTGAACGTAAAATTATCCGGTAGCGGCCCCAGCGCAGAAACCACATAAGCAAATGAGGTTGTCTTGTCGTACACGGTTTTGCTGCGATGGTCTTCGGCATAGTCCCAGCTTTGAGAATCAACATTAAACACCCGCGCAGTGTTCTTTTTTTCGCGCGGCGGTTTAACCAAAGTGCAGTGCGCCGGCAGGCCGGTCATCGGTGGAACAAGCACCTGCCCTTCACCAACAAACTCACCCGTCAGGTGATCGAGGTGAATCACCGTTAACGTTCTTTCCTGGTTAATCATTTCAAATTGCATTTTAAGCAAGCCTCACTATGTAGTTGAATGCGATGTTTTTAACGCGGGTTTCGCTCTCACCCTCTTCACCCGCTGATGCTGCGTGTCCGTGGGCGCCAATTCCGACAGTATGGTTATGTGCGCCAATGCCAACGGCGTGACCGTGTGCTCCGCTGCCTTCAATGCCAACGTTGTGACCGTGCAGCCCCGCATCGCCTATCAGATAATCAGCCGAGCCCTGCCCGGTTGTGTAGGTGTAGCCGTACGCGTTGCCCCATGATGCACGCGGGCCAGTACCACCGTTCAGCGCTGTATTTGAGCCGGAGTATTTACCCGGATGGCTGTGCTGCCCCTGTGCATCCGTCCAGGCGTTATGCCCGTGATGGCCCTGAGCATCAGTCCCCTTTGTGCCGTAATCAAAGGTAGATACGGTTTTAGTTCCGAGATCGGTGCTTTGCACGGTGATAGGGTGCGAATGTCGTTTATTGGCATCCTGCTCTATAGACAAAACAGAACGCCCGGACGCGGGCTTTCCTTTTGCTGTCATGCCACGCATATCAGGGATAACACCGGCTGGATATGCTTTAGCCAGCTCAGAGTATTTCGCTTTATCGAAGGTCTGGCCCTGCATAAGCGCATGATTAGCGGGCGGCGTATCAGTGGGCCACGGCAAAGGCACACCAACAGGGCAGAGATCGCCATAAGCAACCGTCTCGCCTGTGTATCCCATGCTTCGCGTAGCGGCCTCACCTAGCTTCAGATTTCCGCGCGCTTTTGCCACATCCGCCAAATCAGACAAATTCTGGTCTTTACGCACAAATTCACGCGAAGCCTGATCGGACAGCGAGCCTTTAGGCCGCAAATCCGTCACCGCGCCAGCAGCGTCAATAGCCGCCACTGCAAATACATAGTGCGGCCTGCCGTCTGCGACATAATCCGCTAATTCGTCATTCACTGTAATCAGGGTTTTCACATCCCACACGCTGACAAGCGAGCCCGTCCAGACCACATCTACCCAGACTTTGCAGGGCTTTGCAGGTGCAGTAAGTGAAAGCGGCTCATCCAGCACAGTGCGAAGGCCAGCAACGTAACCCGCGCCCGCCGCTATGCTGTATCGGGTACTGTTACGCGTGACCAGAAAACCATCACCGAAGAATGCAGCAGCACCGTAAATATCGATATTTTCCAGACGCTGACGCTCATCCATACCGGCCAGGCGAGCAGTAAAATCAATCTGCCACGTCTCAGCCGGTACGCTGATTTCCGTTTCACTCTGCGCATTGCTGAATTCCATCAGGATGGAGCGCGTCAGCACGTTGCCCTGCTGGCCTTCACTGTTCTTAATTTTGCGCTGCTCTGGCGCATGGATGATTGCCGCCACCGTGCCGGATGCCTTATTCAGCAGGCCAATCCAGTTGAAATCAAAATCACCCACTTCAGCGCCCAGCGTGACCGAATAGACCACGGCGTTGAGGTTGACCGTTCCGGCCTTGCTCACTGCCTGCCGGTGAACAATCCGGCTAATGTCCGGGAGCCCGTCTGTATCTGGGATCGGAAGCGTGACATCAAGTTCCGGCACGTTCGCGAACACGAATTCATCCAGCACCACCGGCTTATTGTCGATAGCCTGCTGCGCTTTCCATTCAACAAATGCGCGGGTAATAACTGACTGAGACATAAATTTATCCTTTTAAACTCGCGCTAAACGTCACGTTTAGCGCGTCCGGGATGTCGCGCAGGCTGACCGGGTAGCAAATGTATTCACCCTGAAACCAGCCAATCCGCACCGGCATACTCATCGGCGTGGTGACTTTGTACTGATAACGGCGGCAGGTGCGGCCATATTTGCGGATGATTTCAAGCAGCAACTCGCTGTTATCAGAAATCTGGTTATCGGTGACTTGCAAGACGATCACGTCCCAGTCGATGTCGGGCTGACGCTCCTGCACCTCGACATAGCCAATCCCCAGCCGCTCAAATATCGCGATAAACCCTGCTACCTCTCCCGCATCACGCGCGTTAACAAATGCAAAGTTGACGCGCTTGCGGTAGAGATCGAGCGGCTCACCCTTGAAACGCGTTATGTCGCGCTCCCACGCCAGCAGGTTCAGCAGCGGTTCGGCGCAGGTCAGCGGATCAAACTGTTTCTGCGGCCACTGCACCCACTCATAAACCCAGCGCCAGAACTTCACGCAGGCCCGCAGCAGCTTCGCGGGCTCGCCCTGATCCATCCACGACGGCAACCGCAGGCTTTTCAGCAGGCTGTTAAAATCAGGCATCTTCAACCCCCACCGTCAGGCTGCTGAGGCGCGGCACAGAGAGTTCGCTGATGATGTCGCTCAGTGAGAACTGAAGGGAATCAATGCCGGGAAACTGCTTGTGAATCTCGCGCCCGAGATTCGAAAACGAGAAACGCCCATACGGCCACGTTTTTTTGACCTCATAGGTTGAGTTTTCCCGGAAGGCGCAGCGGATCATGTTGCTCACGTCCCGTTTGAGTTCAGTCAGCTCCTCCGCCGTCATGTTCGCGGTACTGGGCACAAATACCGTGACGGCCAGATCGTGCTGAGTTTCCGGCATGGCGTAACACTGCAGATCGTCACCGTGTCCGTGGTGCCCCTGCGTGTTGATGTAGTCATTTACCGCATCAATAAACGGCTGCGATATCTCGCCACTGTCCAGCAGCAGATAGGCATTAGCTGTTCCCGGCCCGCGCGGCGCGTCATGCTTAAAGAAAACCCGGTCAACGCTCAGCGCCGTCACGCCAGCAATCATGCTGCGGTAAGCTGCATCGGTGTGATAGTTGCCAACCAGGTTGAACTGATTGCGCACGCGGGCGCGTAATTCGTCGTCAGACTCCTCATCTGCGCCGGGGCTGACCAGCCAGTCATCCTCATTCACCGCGCTCGCAATGCCCGCCACGGCGACCGGGAAAATGCGGAAATAGCCCGGCGCAAGGTTATGCCCGCTGCCCGCAACAGTTGCGATCACCGGGACGAGGCCACTGCTTTCACCTGCCGGGATAGTCGTATCTTCTGTCACCTTCAGGGCATAGATCACGCCGTTAATACGCTCGGTCTGTATCACCGTTCCGGCGCTGACTGTCACCACGCTGTCGGCGGCGGTCTTCACAAACCGCAATACGCCCCGCGCCGCGCTGGCCGGTTTGGCTTCAATGTTTACCGCCCACGCCAGCAGGCGCAGCATTTTGCCGCCAGCAGTGGCAACGAACATATTGCGCAGCACTACATCAGCAAGCGCTGCGATAATCCACTGCACCGGCTTAGTGATCAGCGCGGTGATCAGCCGCCAGAAAGGCGACATTCTGGAGGTGTTCGTGATCAGATTTTCATCACACACTACCTGCTGAAACTTTTCCTGAATCTCTGCTTCTGTCGTCGGCATGCCGCTGTCGCGCAGCACCTCATTAAAATCAACGTCCGGCTTATCAGTCATAATTCACCCCGACACTGAGAGGGCCAAAATCATAGGTTTCGGCGGTAACGTAGAGCCGTGACAGAGTTTCTTCGGTGATTTCAATCGTGCCAGGCACAAGACGTTCATCACTCTCAATCAGCAGAATTAACGCGGTAATCGCATCACCGCGCATCGTTTTGCTGCGCTCAGCAAGCAGGCGAGCAGTAATGCCGCTTTCAATAATCATGTGCACAACGTCCTGCCCGATGCTCTCCCTGTTGTTGCAGATTTGCGGCTCGTTGCCGCTGTTCAGGGTAAAGCTCCGGTCAGTGATCAGCAGATCGAGGTACAACAGTTCTTCATTCATCCGGCTTCCATCTCCTGCCATTCCGCGAGCTGCGCGGGCGTCATGCCGTTCGGCATCACAAAATTGACCGTGTCGATTCTGGAACTCCTGTCTATCGTGGTTTTGCTCTCTTTATTGACCTGGCTCATCAGACCGCCGCGCGGGATGCTGCTGCCAACCCGATCACCAGTTAGCAGTGACGGGCCAGCAGCGCCAGCTGACACAGATGGCGCTGACGATTTTGTTTTCAGATCGATATCGATGCCGGGAATCTTATTAAGCTTCTCAACTATCCAGCTATAAGCGCTGGCAAAGGTGCTTTTCAGCATGTCGAAAAGACTGCTGAACACGCCTTTGATGGTGCTGGCAAAGCCCTCAAACGCGGCGACCGGCGAAAGCCCGCTAAAGAAATTGACCACCATTTCCCAGCCGAGCGTGATGCTCTCCCAGACGTTGCCGAAGAACTGCCCGACCTCACCGGCCATCTGCATCACCCACTTAAATGCGGCGCTGTCCATCAGTGAGGCTTTGAGCTGATCCCAGTGGGTGACGACATACCAGACGCCGCCCGCCAGCGCGGCGAGACCGAGAATGATCAGCGTGATGGGGCTTGTCAGCAGCTTCATCGCCACGCCCGCAAACATTGTCGCTGCAGCATAGATACGCATGGCGATGGCCCCGACTCTAAGCGCGGCATTCCACGCAATCAGCGCGACACGGCACACGCCAGTCCACAGCGCCAGCAGCTTCGACTGAATCCACAGGCCAGCCAGCCCGATCCGGGTTGCCAGCAGTGAAGGGCGCAGCAGATTGAACGTCCACAGCAGCGCCTTAAATCCGCCCGTCAGCACGGCGGTGATGCCCTTCAGCCCCATCATCGTGAAGCCGAAGACGCCCATCGCGATGTTAGCCAGTGCACCGGCAGCGCCGAGTGACAAAATCCCCAGCGTGACATAACCCACCCATCGCGCGATGTTTGGGAACATGTCGAGCCAGCGCGTCAGCGTTTTGCCGCCTTCGGTCAGGCAGTCAATCAGTGGGTTAATGACCGGCAGAAGCGTATTACCAATCGCAACGCGCATGCTGTACCACAGCGCGGTAAGCCGTTCCCACGGATCGGCCATGCGCTCAGCCATCTCCTGCGCCTGCTTCATGCCGTCATTGCGGCCCAGCTCAGCAATGCTTTTGTTAAGCTGGCCCTGACGGTCAATCAGCTTTTTGATAACGTCCGAGCCGCCGCCGAATGCCTCATCAAGCTTTTGCTGTGCCTTGACGTTTCCGGCGATATTGGTGCCGAACTTGTCCTGAATTTTCTGGAGGATGTCGCCCATCGGCAGCAGCTTGCCGGTTGCATCGACAAAGCTCATCCCCAGCTTTTGCGCAGCAGCTGGCGCACTGCGCAGGAACTGTTCATACATGCCGCTGGACTCAGTGCCCATCGTGCGCGACAGCTCACCCAGCACGGCAAACTGCTCGTTGAGGCTTACGCCAAAGTCAGCGCCCGCGTTTTTGGTGCCCTCGATCAGCCCCTGCATGGTCTGCATGTTGACGCCAAAGTTTTTCACCATGTACGCGGTTTTACCGGCAAGCTGCTCAGCAAATTCAACATGGCCGAGGCTGTCCAGCTCTGAGCGGAAACGCGCGGCCATTGCGCCCATATACGCGCCCGCCTCCTCGCCGCTGGCCCTGACGCCCGCCGCCAGCGTATTCGCCGCCACCGTCACGCGCGGCAAGTCCTGATCGGCAAGCCCGCCCATCGCGCCCTTAATGGCGTAGCTTGACCGCACAATGTCTGTGGCGCTTTTGCCGTACTGCACGCTGAGTTTGAGCGCTTCACTCGACAGCTTTTTCAGCGTATTTTCCGCCACGCCCAGCGAACCAACTTCACCCAGTGCCGCGTCCATTTCGTAGGCCGGCCCCAGCACACTCTGAATCGACTGCGCTATGCCCCACATCGCCGCCGCGCCCGTACCTATCTGCATGAAAGAGGTCTTTGAGCTTTCAGCGAAGCCAGACAGCGAGGCTTTTGCCTGCCGCAGCGGCCTGCTGATTCGGTCGATCATGGCTAAGGTGAAATCAAGTTGACGCATATCAGGTTCCGTTAAACGCTATGCCAATCCCGGCAGCGACTTTTCTTGCGAGCGTGTTAGAAAAATATTCATCCAGCCACAGCGCCCGCGCGATGTTCTCTTCAGTATCTTCTGCGTGCGGCAGGTAATGGCTCAGCAGCACCGAATACTGCTCCAAGTGATTGGCGCGGATGGCCTCAAGCCTGGCGGTTATGGCTTTACGGTGATGGCAATTTCCGGCGAATAAATCTTGTTAACCGCATCCGCAAGCTGGAGCTCAATGCCTGGGTGATTCTCAATCAGCTGATTCAGTGCCTCTTTCGATTCCGGCTGAACGATGCGGCCCAGATATGTCACCGTAGGTGCAATCTTGTTCGTCATGCTCATTTCATTAATCAGGCCGTTGTAGGCGGTGCGGTTAGGTGCAAACACCAGATCGACGCCTGCTGCGGTTAAACTGATGGTGTTGTTTTTTTTATCGCTCATGCTGTTACCTGTTGATTAATTACGGTTGATTACAAACAGTGCGCCCTTGCGCGAGTTCTTCGCGGCACGCAGCCATACTTTGCCGCTTACGCGGTATTGCAAAACTTCTGTGACCGGGAAGCCGATCAGGGTTGGCGCGGGCTGCGCATCGCTTTGCGTCAGCTCCCCCTCACTGAACCGGCAGCAGATCACGCTATCGGTGCCCGCGTCATATTCCTGCCAGTCAGCACCGGCCATAACGTTAACGGTCATCTAACTAACTCCAGTTGAGTGATGTAGCGCTCTCCCCAATGACGTGACGCCACTGGCAGCTGAAAACTGTTTCCTGTCACTGCGTGCTGCTCCGCTTCTCCCGCGCTGAAATGCACGCGCAGCGCGGAAAAGCCGCCGCTTGTATCGATGCTTACCGACGCTGCCGCGCGATTCTCTGCCACGCCCGCCCCGGTGATAATGGGCGAGGTTGCCAACACACCGCTTTCAACCTGGATAAGGCTCACGCCAATTCGCAGATCGGTATCGCGGCAGTTGAAGAACGAGGCGACCCCTGAACCAGCGGGAACCGCCCGGCTCAGCGCGTAGCAATAGTTACCGGCATTCAGTCGGGCTATGTACGTGCGCAGCTGCGATTCAGCGCGGGAAACAAAGGGGATCAGACGGCGAATGAACGTTGATTCCGATGCTTCCGGGTATTCCGGTACAAGCCAGCTTGCCTCTGCATTGCTGTAAATTGCCGCTTTGTCCCAGTTGTTGTTAAACGTCGCAACCGGAAAACCGGTAGGCCCGGACATATCGCCAACTATCATCCCCACAGTGCCGACATAATCAGCGCCATCTACCGTCGCCAGCAGGCTAGCGCCCTGAAAGTTGGTTGCAGCCGGTTCGGGCTCATGGCGCCCGATTGCCACGCCGTTGCGGTACTCCAGCGGCCAGAGGTTTTCTGGCGACATATCAAACCGGTTTTCTTCTGACCAGTAGATATGCGCCGGGCCAGCGTACGTAACGCGCGGATCAAGCGGCTCAGCACGCAGGTTAATCACAACGCTCTGATTTCCTGCCTGCCGCATATCCATGCAGTTCAGCGGCTGGATACCTGCGACCGGCGTTTCAGCGCGGCGCAGATCGATGCAGCGATTTGTGACTATCACCTGACGGCCTCCCGCTTCCTGATTTCATCCACTAACTGGTTATGCCGCGCAGCGCATGCGCCGTACATGTCGAGGTAACGCAGCAGCGCATCACCCGCGCTTTTGCCGTCACTGCCCGCCAGCAGCGGCAGTGCCAGCGGGCAGTTTGTCAGCAGACTTTCCTGAAAGGGCACGAAAGGCCTTTTCGGCGGCGGCGTTGTACATGCTGACAAACTCGTCAGACATACAGCGATTGGTAAAAACCGGCTTAACCAGTTCGGTGCGTATCTCTTTTGGCGGTGCATTCCTTATAGCCTCCAGCTTTTCATCCAGATCGCGAGCTGACGCGCTGGCAATACTCTGCAACTGCTCACCGGCTTTGTTGCCTGCGGCACTGGCCGCACGCTCAACAACCAGATCCAGACTGTCGCGCTGCCAGCTTTTCGCCTGCCACCCTGCGACGAATGCCAGTACCAGCGCCACGGCCACACAGGCGGCGGACATAATCAGATATTTCATGATCAGCGCACGCCATTGTGTTCAAGGCTAAAGTGATTGCCATCAGGGCGGGATTTGAAACGCCCACCCCATGAGCCGCCCTGGCTTTCCCAGTACTCGCCCAGCGGCAAATACGCCTCGCTTTTTTCCTGATATACGCCGTTGATAAACAGGTTCAGATCAACAGCCAGGCGCTGCGTGTGCAGGCTGTTGGCGATACCTTTGCCGCTGCCAGCATTAAGCCTTGCCTGCTCTGGCGTGCGATATGCTTCGCCAAAGGTCACGCGCAAGCCTTTGTCACTCGCCCACAGAATCAGGTTGGCGATCATCACCGCGAACAGCTGCTGCTTTTCACTGAGCGTCATGGCCGCGCCCCTTTCTCTTAACCCAGCGCCTTGCGGCCGCTTCAATTGCCGTGTGCCCAGCAATGCCCAGCAGTGACGCTAATCCAATGATTGCCAGCTCAGGCAGCTCACCGAGCTTGATCAGCACTACGCCGGACATTAACGCCACGGGCACACCCAGCAGGATGCGACCGATAAAGAGCCGGGGCGTGATTTTTTCCTGACTTACGAGAATCTGACCGGTCGCAATCATTGCCCCGAGGAAAATCAGTTTCGCTAGTAACGTTGTTTCACCGTTTGGCATGACTATCCCTTTAAGTCTCGCGTGTCGCGCTCATCCAGATACGACACGCCATCAATGCGAATGAAGTCAGGACTGGTGATCATCATCTTGACCTTTTTGGTCGTTTTGCTGGCTTCATTCGGGTTAAGGCTGAGCAGATCAGAAAGCAGCGGCTTACAGCCAAATACCTCTATTTTTTCTTCCTGCTCGCCGGTATTGGCATAAAAAAGAATGTCCTTAACCGGGATGGCACGCCATGACCCCGCCGCGCGTGCAACTGCGCCAAACTTCTTGAAGTTGGCGGCGTCCACCTCAATCTCCAGGTCTGCGGAAACCGAGCCCTTTACAAAACCATTCGGCACGCCACGCAGCTGCGTGGCGGTACTGTTATCCGTGATAGACAGGGTTGCGCTTTCGACGTGGATCATCACGCCGTCGTAGTTCACATCGAATGCAGCGCTGCTGATATGCTCGCTCATTGGCCGTTCTCCAGTGTGGTATCCAGTTCGATACTGACGCCGATTTCTTTCGGGCTCTCATAAGGACGGACAACCATAAAAATGTTCACTTTGATGCTGGTCAGCCAGGTGATCGTGATATCGCCATCTTTTGGCGGCTTCACCTCTCCGGGGAACTCCACGCCGTTGATAGAGCTGGAAATCGACATTTCACGCAGTGGCTTACCGAAGTAGGTTTCATGCGCGGCAATGCTGCCCGGCGTGCTATTGAGGGTACGATCGGCAATTTTGGGAATAGCTCGCAAGCGCACTTTACGCGCGGCTTTATCCACAATTCGCACGTTCTCGATCACCTGATAGTCACCGCCCTCAACGTCCAGCGTGCGACCGTCACACCAGTAAAAACCATCAAAATCGTGGTACCACATCGGCACGCTGTAGCGCAGTAACTCCAGCCCCTGAAGCACCCCGAGATCAATCTCTACACCTTCGCCATCTACCGGCAGCACATCGCTGCCCATCGACAGCAGCGGCCCGGTTGCAACGCGTGCGGGGCTGTCGGCAATCGTGACGCTGCGATCACATAAGCGGCCAGCCAGCACGCCCGGTTCATTGCCCCAGAGGCGGGGAACCAGTTGCACGCCATAGGCTGCTACACCTTCCTGAAGCGTTTTGAGCCGAAGCGCGTAATCAGCCCAGCTTTCATCTTCATCAGGCGGGCCGACGCACAGCGTGAACCACACCCAGCGCCCATAACTTGCTGTCAGGTTTGCACGCAGCTCAGTAGCGCGATTGATTGTTGCCTTCTCTACAACATCAATGGCGATCACCACGCCTTCAACTGACGCCACGCTTTGCGCAGCTAAAACAGCATCAATCCACACCTGATCGTCTTCAGCAGCAGCCGGTGCATCACCAGACGCAGCTGGCAATACATGCACATACGCAAACCAGTTCTGACCTGCGTTTGTACGTGCAGCACTGACAAGACTCTTTAACAGCGAGCTTTCAGCACCAAGCGCTTTATCTAAATCCGTGCCGGTGTTTACTGCCTGCGTTTTATTGGTGTTAGTGACTCCATAGCCCACGAACAGCACTACACGCTCAACCTCTTTGGTTGTACCGTTAAAGCGGTTTCGCTGGCTCACGGTTACATTAGGAAAGGTCATTCTTACCCCCGGTTATCCTGCGCGTTTATTCCGTTCCGAAGCCGATGGCCTGGAGCTGACGCGCAAGAATCTTGTTAAATTCTTCATCATTTACGCCGAGGAACACGCGCCCCGGCAGGTCAATCGTCCAGGTGCGTTTGGCTGGCGTGCCCTTTAGCTTTCTGATCAGCAGACCCGCCTGCGCCATGCTCATATTGGCGATAATGTGTTTACTGGTTGGCTTCACCCAGCCTTTACCCTTCCTGACCTTGTACCCCAGCGCCCTGAGCCTTTTAGCCTGTCGTGGCAGCGCGGGCTTGTTTGCCTGCTGCTTGCGAGGAGCATTGCTGGCGGTCATGCTGATTTTTGCGCCTTCCTGCTGCACCGCACCGACCAGACCCGCCGCAATCGGCCTGGCGCCGTTGCGGTAGTTACCGCCGCGCAGATAAATTCTGACGCCCTGAATCTCCGGCATTTCACGCACGGCCAGCAGCTTCGGCAGGCCTCGCAGCATCTTGCCTTTGCCCCGCTTGCGCGGTGCCCACGGCGTGCCATCCGGCGCGGTCTGGTTTCGCTGGTTGCGCTTTGCTGCCACCACGATCCCAAGCTTTGCAATTCGCCACAGCAGGCGCTGGCGCTTTTTGGCCGGCAGGTCAATCGCCGCCAGCGAGTTACGCAGCTGCGCGAGCTGCCGCTGATTGAGTTCGCCCCGGATCACTGGCTTTTGCCCCGCTGCGGGATGACTTCTGCCTCTTCTGCCGTCCAGATTTCGGCGTATACCACGTCCCAGCGCTTGCCCGCCTGCGGGATGGCGCCCTTATCGGACACCCGCAGAATGATGGGATCAGCGACCGGCACGGCGATTTGCACCATCGCGGTTTGTTCGTCGATAAACTCAGGATCAACCGTTGGCGGCGTCAGCTTTAGCTCGTCGTAAAGGTCATTGCTGTAATCGGCAATCCACGCCAGCACCAGCGCATAGAGCTGGACAGGTGAGCATGCGCGATACGGGTAATCGTCCCACGACAGCACAACGCTATAGCGCATATAGCCGATGCGCTTCTGCTCCATCCCCATCGCTTTCGGCGAGGGCGTCAGCTCACAGTCATCCATCGAGCTTTGAAACTGAGTCATGGCGCGAGGCGGCATGTTTGCCGTGATGAAGTCCGTCAGGCTCTCAAGCTGCGTCATATCAGATGCACCCCAACGCGCGGCAATTGCAGCATGCTGCGCATGACATAGGCCGCTTCAGCAAGCAACGACTCGCGGGAATCATTGCTTTCCTGACCGGGATGGGAATCACGCCGCCCAACCGTGGCAAACTCACCCATCAGATCGGCTTTTGCGCGGGCGTAAACCGCTTTTTTGTACTGCGCCGTAAGCGTATTTTCGTCCTGCATCCGCGCCCCCGGCGCGTCTGCCGCCCTCTCAGTGCCGCGCTCCGTCCAGTGCTTAACAACCGGTGCGAGCGTGCTGTTAACCTCTCCGATTGCCGCCAGCACCGCGCGGCCTGCCGTATCGGCTGGCGTGTCTGCCGGTATGGTGCGCGAACGCTGGAACTCACCAAGATTGAGATCAGGCCAGAAAGCATCACCGTTAGTGATGGGCACGTCCTGATAATCAATCCGGCGCCCACTGATACCAAATGAAGGGCCATTCATGACGCTCCTCCTGAGTTAAGTGGCGGGCTTACGGTTTCCACGGCCAACAGCCTGACGGCTGATGCCTCCACCGGGCCCGCCCCCGGCTTGCGGGAGTCGTTTTACTGTTCCGTCAGGAAGCGAATGCGGGCGGTAATCCTGTCCCGCATCGTTTTCACCCCGGCGTTACGGTTAAATTTTTCGGCCTGCGCCAGCAGCTGATCGGCCTGGTCAAGGATTTGCACATCCTCAACCGCCGTGGCGCGTGGCTTGCCGTTCTCATCGCGCAGCATGTACAGCCCTGCAAACTTGAACCATTTGGCTTTAATGTCTTCGTGCAGGCGCCACTTATCGCGCACGTTGTTAAACGTGCGTGTGAAATACGGTTCAATGCTATGACCGGCTGCGGCCTCGTTGTAAGCCCACTCCATGACGTTATCCGCGATGAAGGCGGGAAACGTACTCTTGAAGTTTTCCGGCGTGCGCTGGCCCTGTTCGATGGCGATATCAGCCCAGTCCAGCGCCCTTTCCATCTCGCCGGTATCCATCAGCCAGACAACGCAGTACGCAAAGACTGGATTATCAAAAGCCCTGTCACCCGCTAAATACGTTTCCACCGAAGGCAACCAGCGCGGCAGCAACTCATCGCGCTTCATGTCCACGCGATCAGCCGTCGCGGGCAGGTTGCGCAGGCGCTCAACATCACGTTTCAGCTCATTCAGCTGAAGATGAAAGCTGACCGGGGAACACGTCAGCGCTTCGCGGCGATCAAGTGCTCTGGAAGCGTTGATGCGTGCGCGATGACGCTGTGCAGGTGACAGGGCCATGATTATTCGCCTCCGTCTGCGACAGGCTCTACCGGCTCAGCGGCTTCAACCTTGTCAAACGCGGCGTACAGCTCATCGTGCTCAACGGCATAGCCTTCCATACGCAGGTAGTTGTTTTCGAAGCGCTTGCGATCATCACTCCACTCTGCGCGGCGCTTGCGGGTGCCGCTCTGGGTGTAGATATGCAGGTTATCCAGCGTAGTGACGACCAGGCGACCAGCAGGCATAAACGGCGGCGAATAGGCCTGACGCCCGGCAATCTGGCGGTTGATGAGCTGCGCGGCGACCTTTTCAGTCGGGCGATCAACCATATTCATCATGGTTGTTGCGTCATGCCCAATCAGGTCAGCAGAGACCAGCACAACCAGACTCGGATCAGAACGGTACTGCTCAAGAATGCAGCTATGAATCAGATCCGTAACAACCGCATCAAGTGAAATAAAATCTCCACCCTTACCCAGCGTCACGGTGTCCGTGACAATCTGTGCAGGACTGCGGGTTTTAACAATCTGGTGCCAACCAATGTTGACGTCCTCACCATTCGGATTTGCATCCGGATCGGTGTTTGGCGCAGTGCTGACACCATTGAAGCCGATGCGCAGCATATCCAGCGCGAAAGATTCATTACTGAACGCCTGGATTCGCTGGAAGAACTCATCTTCACTGCCTGAGTTCGCCCACGCGGTCAGCGTGTTGTAAGCCAGAAAAGAGCCTGAATCAGTCTCAGCTAATTTATATTCGTTGCCGTCCACGCCCAGAGGACGATAAAAGCGGCTGTCCTGCTTACGCCCGGTATAAATCCCAGGCTTGCCGGTTGTTACGACCTGCCCATTTACCTGATCAACGTCCATCACGTTAATCATGCCGAGGAACTCAGACGACTGGATCAGCGCGTTACGTAAACGCGTTTCGACCATGGGAGTCAGTGCGAAAAATCGGGCGGTAGATTCCACCCCGTTGGCTTTTGCCAGACCTGCCGCAAACTTGCGCAGCATGCCTTCAGCTTTTGGTGTTAATTGCATAGTGTTTTTCCCTGATGCAGCGGTTAATGGTCGCCGCGAGGCTTAAGTAAACTCGTGCGGTTTTTTGGAGCCATCTGGCGCATTATTTGGGCGCTGCGTGAGTTCAGTCGCGGAAAGCGTGGTAAGCGCATTCGTGAGCTGCGTTGTCAGCGCGGTGAGTTCGGCATTAACACCTTTGCTATCCCCCTTGCTGGACTTATCGCGGCGGCGTGCTGAGAACTCACGTCGGCGAGACCGGCGCGGCGCTGGCTTAACCGCGGTGAAGCGTTTCATTGCAGTCATCAGGCTAGCTTTTGCGGCGCTGAACTTTTCGGCTTTCACCTCGTCTTCAGGATTTGCTGCAACTTCATCAGCCAGCTCTGCCACCTCTTCAGCCGCTGCCGCGATTTCGTCAGCGATTTCCGCGACCTCTTCAGCAGCAACCTCCGGCGTTTCAGCCGCTGGATTTTCTGCCTCAGTCGTTTCCTGTGCCTTGTTAAGCAATTCAACAAGCTGCTGAATCAGCGTTTTTAATTCATCCATCTTTAAATCCTCACCCGGTGCGGGCTCTGTTTCTGGCGTTGGCGTGTTTTCACTCTGAGCAGAGAACACCCGCGACCAGAATGATTTTTTTGCTGGCTTATTCAGTGAGCCAAGGCTGAACGCTTCCATATTTCCGCGCTCTGCTGCTTTCTGCTCACCCGCCAGATTAAAAGTGATTTTTTCTGTTCCCAGACTGGCCGGAATATCAGTCACAGCCAGACCAAATAAATATTCACGACCGCTTCCCGCAAAATCAGACACAAATTCCGCTGAGGTAAATAACTTTTGCCCCATGCGATTGGCATCAATTAAAAATTGATTAGGGATAATTTTTGCGAATAGCTTTATTTTATCGCCGTCAACTTCATATTTCAGCGCGTCAACCTCACCCATGTTGCAGGTAAATTCGCGCTCAGCGATTTCATACTGCGGGTGATGCGGCCAGACCATAGCGGTGTATGTGCCACGGCTATACGTTTCTGCGGCATCAATCAGCCATTGCGGTTCAATGATGCGACCGTCAACTGCCTGCCCGGATGATGAGATACACAGCCAGTCAGTTACTTGTGTTGGTGTTGGCATAATCAGCCCTGAAATAATGAAATTAAATAATAGTGTCGTGCTGTGAATGGCAGTATTACGGAAAGATAAAAGCATCGCACCCGAGTTAATTATTTTATATTCGGATATAAGCCTTTAACCGAGCGCATCAGATATTTAATTATCATCCTGCTGGATTATCCCCTTCATAATGGCAGCATGAGCAGATATTCCGATGAAATTAAAACAGCCGCCCGCACATTATTTCTAAAGCGCTGGACGCCAAAAGAAATAGCGCAGGAACTGAACGTGCCACCGCGCACTATTTACCACTGGGCTGATAAAGAGCAGTGGTCAAATCACTTGCCGCTTGAATCCGTGGAAGAGGCGATCACGCGCCGCATTAACCTGCTTTCCAACCGCGAGAAAAAAACCGCGCTGGAACTGGAAGAGATGCGAGACCTGATCGCGCAGCACGTCAAGGTGATGGCTCAGCGTAATAAACACGCTGAGAAGATGGCGGAGATCAAAGCCCGCAGTGCACCGGCCAGTCACAACGATGACGGCGGCACGTTTCATCTGTCAGGCGAAGGCGGCGAGCGTAAGCGGAAGTACAAGAAAAATGACGTATCAGGCATTACACCCGAAATGCTGGACGAATTCGCGCGCGGCCATCTTTTTGACTACCAGCTGCATTGCAGGGAGCACACTGCTGAAGAGTGGCGCTTTATCCTGAAAAGCCGCCAGGTGGGTATGACCTACTATTTTGCGTGGGAAGCGTTTGAAGACGCAGTGATCAGCGGCGATAACCAGATATTTTTCTCTGCCTCGCGGGCACAGTCTGAAATCTTCCGTGAATACATCGTGCAGATTGCACAACGGCACTTCAACGTGACGCTGACGGGAAAAAACATCCGCCTGAGTAACGGCGCAATTCTGCGCTTTCTTTCCACCAACGCCAGCACCGCGCAGGGCTTCAACGGCCATCTTTACGGTGATGAGGTGTTCTGGATACCCAAATTTACGCGACTGCATGAAGTTGCCAGCGCGATGGCAACGCATGACAAGTTCCGCACAACCTACTTTTCAACGCCCAGCGCCAAAACACATCAGGCTTATCCGGTCTGGACGGGTGATGAATGGCGCGGTGACGATAAAAAACGCAAAGCCGCTACGTTCCCGAAAGACAGCGAAATGCGAAAAGGTGGTGTTAAATGCCCGGACGGGATCTGGCGCTACATCATCACGATGGAAGATGCGATCAGCGGCGGGCTCGGTGCGCTGGTTGATATCGAACGCCTGCGCAACAAGTACAACGAAACCGCGTTTAACATGCTCTATATGTGCGTTTTCGTTGACAGCAAAGACGCCGTGTTCAAGTTTGCGACCCTCACCGCCTGCGAGGTTGATGGCGCTATCTGGCAGGACTACGACCCTACAGCCGCCCGCCCGTTCGGCAACCGTGAAGTGTGGGCCGGTTTTGACCCTTCACGATCAGGCGACAACTCCACCTTTGTGATTGTTGCGCCGCCGCTTGACGCTGGCGAGCCGTTCCGCGTGCTCGCCATTTATCAATGGCTGGGGCTTAACTTCAACTGGCAGGCTGAACAGATCAAGCAGCTGATGCGCCGCTTCAATATCACGTATATCGGCATTGATACCACCGGCATCGGGCGCGGTGTGTATGACCTTGTCACGCGCTTCGCCATCCGTGAAGCAACGCCCATCCTTTACAGCGTCGAAAGCAAAACCCGCCTGGTGCTGAAGATGATCGACGTTGTAGAGCGCAAGCGCATCCAGTGGGTTAAAGATGCCCAGGACGAAAGCAACAAGGAGCGGGCCGAAATCGCCGCCAGCTTCATGGCTATTCGCCGCACCACCACCGCCAGCGGCAACGCTCTGACCTTCGTGGCGGAGCGCTCAGAGGCCACCGGGCACGCTGACGTATTTTTTGCCATCGCTCACGCGGTTATTAACGAGCCGCTTGATTATGAATATGACCGTAAATCGACCTGGAGTTTTGCAAGTTGAGAAAGAACAAGAAAAAGGCCAGCCAGCAGGCGCCAGAAGAGGTGAAAACCTTCTCACCGAGTCGAAACAGCGTTGTAACGTTTGGCGAACCTGAGCCAATACTCACGACCGGCACGGATTATCAAAATATCTGGTATGACAGCGACTTTGATCACTGGCAACTGCCGATTGACCGTCTGGCGCTGTCACAACTGCCCAATCTGAACGGCCAGCACGGCGGCGTGCTCTACGCGCGGCGCAACATGGTGGCAAGTGGCTACATTGGCGGCGGCCTGACGGCTGATGATATTGAGCAGATGGCGTTCGATTACCTGTTATTCGGTGACGTGCCGGTGTTGAAGGTGCGCAACGTGTTCGGAGTGGTGATCGCGCTCCAGCCTCTGCCCTCGCTTTATATGCGCAGGCGCAAAGATGGCTGCTTTGTGATTCTTCAGGAAGGTGAGCCGCTGGTATATTTGCCGCGAGATATCGTGTTTTACAAAATGTATGACCCGCGCCAGCAGGTTTACGGCCTGCCGGACTATATCGGCGGGATTCACTCCGTTTTACTCAACAGTGAGGCCACTATTTTCCGCCGCCGCTACTATCACAACGGCGCACATATGGGGTTCATCCTTTACGCCAACGATCCAAACATCAGCGTAGAAGTCGAATCAGAAATTAAGGAAAAAATTGAGCAATCCAGAGGCGTGGGCAACTTCCGTAACATGTTTATCAGTATTCCGAAGGGCGACCCTGACGGAATCAAGCTGATACCCATCGGCGAAGTGTCGGCGAAAGATGAATTTGTGAATGTGAAAAGCATTACCGCGCAAGACGTTCTGACAGCGCACCGCTTCCCGTCAGGTCTGGCCGGTATTATTCCGACTAACGGCGCGGTTATGGGCAACCCTGAAACAGCACGCGCGACATATCGCAAAGATGAGGTAATACCGCTGCAACGCAAATTTATGGCCGGTATTAATAACGATCCCGAGATACCCGCGCACCTTCATCTGCATTTTGATGTGACTAAGCCAGTCAAAGACACAGGAAACAGCGATTCATGAGACGAAATAGGCTAAAATTCTCGCAATGCTCATCTCTGGCGTGCGGAGTCGAGAATATGCGAGTTTTCAAAATTAAATGCCCCGAGTGCGAATCACCGGCCATCATTCGTAAATCGGAATGGAAAGACAAAAAGGTCGCAGATTTATACTGCGCCTGCCAGCGGGTTGAATGCGGTCATACATTTGTATTCAACGCGACATACTCCCATTCCCTGAGCCCCAGCGGGCTGACGGGTAACAATCTGGTGAAAGCATTGCTTGAGCGGCTAAGACCGGATGAACGTCAGTTCGCGCTGGAGCTGCTTCAAAACTGAATAAATAACCCCGCGATGCGGGGTTTTTTATTTGCTGCCTTATTGATTATCAACCTTCTGATAATCTCACTATCAACTGAATCATCCTTAAAAGAATGGTGTTTCATCTAACTCTGAAGGACTAACCCTTGCCGTCACTGAATATTTTTTGTTTATTTCATTAACTAATCCCCTAAACCACTCAGGTGCTTTGGGCGAAATAAAAACATCTTCAATCAGCAAGTTTAAATCACAACTTAAGGACAATCCATTCCGTTCAAAACTTTGATCTTCATATTTTATAGCTCGAACTTCCCTCTCGTGCTCGAAAGACTTTCTCTTTCTCCAAAAGGCTTCATTTATTCCTGCGTAATTCTTTCTAAGATCAATATATTCCACTCTGCCAATTGAGATTGAATAATCCGAACCTAAGGCCTTATACAAGCTTCCATAGCTCGTTTTGATTGCTATGGCGTTATCCCAAACTTTAGAATACAAACGCCACATCGCTTCTGACTCATGCTCATTTTCATGCCAGCAACTAATAAATGTTCTCTTCCTAGCACGCAATGAACCTTCATTCATTTCATTAAAAATTTTATTTGCTTGGGATTCAATTTCATCCGTGGAAAGCGTTGACTTAACACCATCTGGCAAATTGGTTACTACGCCACGAAAAAAGTTAAGATAATAACTATCCCATTTACCCTTGTTCTTTTCATAACCTTTAGCACCTTCAAATACATCCTCGAAAGTATCAGAACGCGCAAAGTAGAGTGCTGAAGATGAAATTAAACTGACATATTTTGTGAAATCCATATATCGCCATAATTTCGTGTTCTTCTCGGGCGTTTTAAACGGACGATACTCGAAATATGTGCGCCTAGAAGTTTCGATCAATTTATATGAACAATTATCACAAACATGTAATGGCTTGTCATTAACTCCGAATCCGGAGTGTTTAGTATCACCCTTTACAAATTTATAATTACACTCACTGCAACAGTCAAAACTCTCGTAATACAGTCGAGTTAATTCATCCGTTTCTCTATTAGTCATCTGTTGCATTCTAGCATCCATATATTGTTACGGCACGGGCCTCCCCATCATAGTTCATCAACGATTTCGAAATTTCAACCCAAATAAATTAAGCTTCCATTACTCAATCTGAAGGCGTAGCCGTCACCGAAATTGATCTCACCACCACCAATCAGCGCACTCAACTCCCATGAATCCGGATAAATGCCAATTTTTCGGAGCTGCTCAGCCACCTGACCAGCCAATCCTGTTGGCTGTTCGTGTACTGAAGGCAATGAGTCATCCGGCGGACGATTCTTTTTAGCTTTTTTACTCATCTTTTTGAGCCTTGCGGCCACTTGTTGGCATTCCTGCCGCGTCATAGCTCCAATATCTAGCCAGCTGGCACAGTCATCATATATAGACTGACGCTCTTTTCCCGGTTCGCTGAATCCGGGGCGCGTACAGTTATTGACAGAACTCCAAGGGGGCGCGTCTGCGCCCTTAAGGTCAACGGCCAAAGCCTCAACCTGTTCCGGCTTTAGCTTTGGCACGATTTTGTAAGTTGTGGTGCGTGTATAAATGACGGAATCGCTGCCGGTTGCAGGCGCGTAAACGCCGGTTACTCTGCTGACGTCATCACCAAAATCATTGCCGTTTTCGGTAATGTCATATGCCAGGCGCACGCGAATATTGCGGCGCTCAACTAACGCGCCACCCTGTGCCGCTGTGTATTCAGCCCACCGGCCACTGTCTGCCGCTGCGTGAACCGGCGAAACTTCGGGATGAAGCCACAGATCACGGTTAGGCATCCTGCGCAATTCGCGATACACCGAAACCGGCGCACCGCCGATTTGCTGGAACTGGCGAATACGCCAGCGAGACGCCCACGCATTAACACGCTTTGCCATTTCTTTAAGCGGCTCGCCTGTCTCATTGTCTGTGTCGCCGTCCAGCGCATAGCCATCAATGTTTTTACTAATGTATTTCGCGATGTAGCCTGTTGCCGAACCTACTGCCTGATCGATTGGCTTAGCCGTAAAACGGTGCTCCTGAGCGCCTGGCTCATGACCGTCTTCCTGTAGGGCATATTTGCGGAAAATCTCGCGGGCCTGCTCAACATATTCAGGAGGCATGAATAGCAGCAGATGCCAGTGCGGTGTAGCGTCCTGATGCGGTTCGGCAACGCGAAAGCCAAACACACGAATCCCTTTCCTGCGCCATGCGGCGCGGGTACGGGCCCAAACCTTGCAGAGATAACGCTGAGTGTTACGAGGGGAATATGCGCACTTCGTCCACTTGTCATTCCGCGAACCACTGGTGTGCATACTGTGATAGCGCGATGGTGCGGTGAGCGTATAAAACTCACCGGCCAGCCCATCGGCTTTGGCTAATTCTTCAAAACCACTGACGCGCGTCATCAGCTCACGGCGGCGATTTTCAGGGTTTGCAGTGCTTTTCAGAACCTTATCGGCCAATGACGTGCGCTCGCCGGTTTCAATATCTTCAAGCTCCATCGCCTTCAGATATTCGATGTTTGATTTACGCTGCGCCTGCCACTCCTTCAACGTCATATCGCTGCAATAGGGCGCATTCTTTTTCGACACATAACAGGCGGCGATCATCAGATGTTCGCGCCATTCGTTACGCATACGCGTCAAACGTTTAAGCCACCATGATGGCGACTCAATACGCCCCATAGCACGCAGCGCATCGACATAGGTTAATTCTTCCTGACAATACGCACTCCAGCCGGGTGCGATCATATTGAGGTGCATAACCAGCCATGCCGCGCGACCATACGCATAAACAACGGCAAACGAATTATCACCGGTAGCACCTTGTTGGTGCTCAAACATGGTCATGAATTCATTGGTTATACAATCTGCAAGCCGGTGCGCCAGCCGCTTCAGTTCACGCTTGCCACTCCACGGGATACACGCAAAATCATCGCCGAACGGCAATAACAGGCCGGGCAAAATCCCAAGACGGTAACGGTCATTAACATTGTCAATGCGCGGCAATATGTACTTTTCGAACGTGTTAACTAAATACTTATTGGCGCGCTCTGCCCCTTGTTGCTCAGTCAGCTTGTCAACGTGTTGCGAGTAAAAACGGCGGATAAAATGCGGCAATGAATCCATGCGGCGGCGGGCGCGGCGAGAAGGCACAGCCGGTTCATTTTTCTGACAAAGGCCGAACGCCCAATCATCGATCGGAGGCGTACAGGCATCAGTTGAAATTGCAGCGCGTGGCTGATTCCATGCATAAACCCCGGTAAACGCTTCTGCGTTTCCGGGGAATGGTGGCGGCGGTGATGGGGCGATGCGCCCGCGTTGGTTCACTTCCATCAGAATCGAAGCCCATCATCAAAACCAGAGGGGTTTTTAACCCATGTAACAGGACGCCCCAGCTTGAATTTGTATGCTTCTCGCGCAGTATAAAAAATAAACTCATGATGGACAGAAACATCTTCGTAAAGATCGAGAGCTTCAAACTCAACAATCCAAAAATCGCCAATCTTATGGCGACTCACAATGCGCTCAACCACCGCGAAAACTATTACTTCAGCAGACTTAGCCGTGCCGAGATCAAAGCCGGTCATTTATCGACTCCCGACACAATCCGCTCATACAAACTTCCATAGGCCCAGCAGACGAAACACAAAAGCAGATAGCAGGGAATTAACGGCCAATAAATTGACACCATTGAAACAACGGCTAAACCTTTACGCTTTGATGGCTCTAATCCCTTTTCATAAAAAGCCATTGCAACAAACGCCATAAATGAAAGAAGGAAATACACAACAATAGCGATGACCGCGGCGAGTTCATTCCTCATCAAACACCCCCGCATCAGCCGTCGCTTTATAAGTTGCATCACCCATCGCAGGCCCACAGTCAGGGCAGCAGCCACCACCGGCACCGCCGCAATCTTCACAGATTTTCAAAGTGCCAATAACTTCAGCAGTGTTTCCGCGCTTTGCTGAATTGGCGCTGACAGAGCGATGCACATTCACGGACTTGAGATCAAAAGAACTGTAAATGCGGCGCGTCTCTTCTGTATCGCTACCAGAGATCACCGCCTTCACGCCGTGACGCCGCTGAGCATCAATTAACGCAGCAACCAGCTCTTGATGCTGATTGGCACCAAATGGCGCAGCGTTGTACTGTGAAAAATTGGAAGTCTTACTAACTGGCAGATATGGTGGATCGCAATAAATAACCGCATTTGCGGTTGCGTGCTGTTGAATGGTTTTTTTGAAATCACCTTCAATTAATAAAGTATTTGTATTGCGTACTTTTTCAGCAAAGAGAATAATTTCATTTTCTGGAAAATAGACAGATTTGAACTTGCCATAAGGTGCATTAAATTCGCCTTTTTGGTTATAGCGACACAACCCGTTATAACAATGCCGATTTAAATATAAAAAGTATGTTGCCTGCATCAGTGAATTATCAGCCATCCTCTCAGACTTTTGATTGAAATAATCTCTAGCAGCATAAAAAGACTTTTCATCCGTCCAATCTTCAAAAATCTTTTTAGCCATACAAATTAGCTCGGCCGTGTCAGCAACCGCAACCTTATAGAGATTCATAAGGTCAATGTTACTGTCAGCAAGTACATAACCTTTATAATTGGTATTCATGAAAACAGAAGCACTACCCGCAAAAGGCTCGATTAAAAAATCACTTTTGGGCAACTGCGTTAGCAATTCAGGCATGAGACGGGATTTGCTCCCCGCCCATTTTAGAATATTTTTATTCATGCTCTGGCTCCTGCTCCATGCTACCGAATGGAATTTCATCTAGTATTTGATACTCACGCAGCTTGAGACGCATGGACTCAATAACCTTTAATGCTTCATCAATTGAGATAGCGAGAACGGGACGATCATCCGCCATGCCGGATTCTCGCGCCTCATCAGTTGCCAGCAACGCAAACAAAAGTCGGTCATAATTTTTTACCGCCTCATCCAGATCATTATTTAATTCAGTAATTTCTTTTGCGTTGTTTAGCAGCTCACGCTCTACAGCCGCCACTCCTATTAATGCCGCAGTTAGTTCGTTTTTCTTCAGTATTCTTTTCAAATCACCAACTGCTTTCAATGCTCCACACATCTCACACTGTTTTGAATTAATCATTACTAACCTCCAGAATTTAGACAGCAAGAAACCCGTCCACATGTAAATGAGCCAACTCTTTACTACTTAGTTAAATATCAGACAATATTAATGTCTTTATCCGGTAACACGGCAGGTACTGTTTTTATAAAGTCTCGCAACTCTCTTAATCCATTTATTACCTTTCGGCGGTCATTCGCCGTCAACTGCTCGAATTTAAGGTTATTATTTTCATGATGAACGCCTGAAAATGAATAAATATAAATCCGATAACGGGAGCCCAAACCATTTATATAAATCTTGGTTTGATTCCGCTTACTCTTCGACTCTGCAATCATGTCCTGACATTTTCGAACCTGAATAATGCTGCGCAGGCGCTGTTGCTCACTATCGGTTTGTTTTTGCATGGTCAAGCCTGCCATCAGTTACGCGAAGATACCCATTAACCGCGCGAACCAGCGGCGGCGGGGTTTCAGTTTGGAAATAAACGGCAGATTGCGACCTTTGATGAACTGTACTTCGCTGGCCTTCGGTTGGTAAAAGCGACCGTCTGGCGTTTCAAGCCAGCCGCGACCGTGGGCGTGATGTGAAACTAAATGGCCTTTAGTCAGCATGGAGGCCAGTGACGGGCATTGATTTGTCATGATGCTGCACCTTCTGTTGATGGCAGGAAGTTAACAGGGCGAACGCCAGAGCGACGCCATTCGTTAGCAATTTCATTGATGACCACTGATTCCGCGTTTGCGGTGTAAGCAGCAACACCTGCGAGAGTTATCAGCATCTCAGAGCCCCAATGAATTTCGCTTGCTGAGTGTGGCTCTACAGTTTTGCTGTTAGCCTGACGGCGGTCATACATTGCCAGCACCAGATCGGCAGCGACTAAAAATGGCTCATGCATGATCGGCACCTCGCTGACGGTAGAGTGAATCGACATAGCTTGTCGCTTCTGCTTGCGCGTCGAATTTTCCAAACGAGTGATCACCGCGCCAAAGGTGATAGCGGGTTATCGGCTGTACTGCTTTGCGCGGCAATCTGATGATCGTGAATCCGCGGTATTCGCTGCTATGCGTGCTGATTGGTTGAATTGCATGGATCATAGTTTTCCTTCAGCTATTTGCGATGGCGTCTTTAAGCATTGCCACCATATTAACTTCCACCTTATCGCCTGATAATTTCTTGGGCCGGATAATTATTCGTCCATCCCTTACCATTCCCCTGCATGTATCGAAAGGAATTCCAGTTACCTTTGAGTATTCCTGCAATGACAAATAAGGGGACATCACATTTAAATTAATAGTGATACCTGACATATCTCACCTCTCGGCAAAAATATTAATTCCATGGTTTTTGAGAACTCAGATTAATTACCTGATTCTTTTTGATTAGCTGGCTTCATAGCTTCAAGCCCACGCAAGAAAACGATACGAATCATGTTTGATGCTGAGCGGCATTCAACTTCTGCCATAGCTTCAATTGTTGAACGCTCTTCAGGAGAGAGGCGAAGCGGTAGGGTTCCGCCAGCCACACTGTTCTTAGGGGTACGTGATCGGTGCCCATGATGTACTTGTGTCATAGTGGTATAGTGTGATCTGCTAAGTGTCTGTGATGCATATATTGGTATTCATATGAATACCTGTCAAGGGATTTTTCTATGCAGTTGAATATCGGCGAGAGAGTTAAAGAAGAGCGTGAGCGAATTGGTTTGAGTCAGATGGCTTTCGGAGAGATGGGTGGCGTCAAAAAACTGGCTCAACTCAAGTATGAGAAAGGTGAACGTGCCCCTGACATTTTGTATTTGAATGCCATCGCGAAAATTGGTGTTGATGTTCAATATATCGTGACAGGAGTTCGGTCCACAGCAGCACTTACAACAGATGAAGAAGAATTACTCAATAGCTATCGAGAGGCTCCTCTTGCACTAAAAGCTGCTGCTCTTGCGGCTTTGACTGCTGGTAACACAGCATCAAACAACATAACCGTATCAGGTCAAGGCAACCGCGTTGCCGGAAGGGATTATAAAGAAACCAAAAAGTAAGGATGCTCTATGACATTAAACACTTCAGGTGATAGAAATCGAGTTGCTGGACGAGATTTCAATGAGAACACCGTTCAGGTTGATCAACTTATTGGCCGTGATGTTGTAAATATCTCTATCCCAAACTCTCATAAGGTTGAGACCCGGCTGCTTGTTCCAGCGCAGAGAAAGCAGCTCAATCAATTAGTAAAAGAAATTACTGAAGCCAGTAACGATGAAGGGTTTGTAATTTGGCAACGTGTTCATGCTGAGATCAGTGTAACCAGCATCGAAGAAATTACTGTTGATCAATACCCTCTCGCTCTTAACTTTTTGCAATCAGCTTTAGACAGGCTGCGGGATGCAAGTGATTGCAAATCATTAATGCACCAACTTCTTAAAAAAACGCCTGATAACCGCCAGCGACAGCGCCTTTATGAGTATTGCGACATTTCATTTGGGACACGCCACCTATCCGACTTAGCAAAATCACAGCTTCAGCAGGCTCTTGGCTGGCTTTGCAATGAGTTGATTGAAACTGCAAAAGCATTACCACCCCAACCATCACGGATGAGTTGGCAAGAATTATTTCGAACATACCCCTTAATTATATCTACGACTTTTCTTTGCGGAATCATTCTAGGGATCATCATTTTCTAATGATGCTCGTATGCATGATCATATTTCTCAGAGAACAACTTTAATCTATAACGGTGATAGCTAATGGAAGAAGCTCATTTCGTCTACGTAACAGCTAAAAATAAAATATCTGCATATACATTAACCACACCATTCACCGACAGTGAAGAGGTTTATTTACATGGCTTTTGCAGATCACGCGGTCATTACAGAACTTTCAAGTGCGAACGCGTTATAGATTTCTTTGATTCTTTTGAAGATGCGGAATCATTTGTTACTGAAATCCTAATAAATAACCCCTTAGAGTTTAATCTCAGTGTTGCAAAACAACATACGCGAGGAAAAAACTACAGCCGTTATTGCTCGCCGGGGATGTATCAGCCTTTGGATTTTAGCGGCCCTCTCCAAATATGTTTTACCGGATTCAAAAAAGAAGACAAAGAACGCCTAGCGAAACTTGCCAAAGATAAAGGGATGATAGTCCGTTCAGATGTCACGGTAAATTTGCACCTGCTTTGTGGTGGCTACAACGCAGGGCCAAAAAAATTAGAAGTTGCTCAGAAAAAAGGCACGATGATTCTACATGAAGCTGAGTTCCTCTCACTTTTGGAAACCGGGGAGCTGCCAGACGATTATGACAGTTAGAAAACTTCCGTCAGGTAAATGGCTTTGTGAATGCTACCCACATGGGGCAAATGGCAAACGCACAAGAAAGCAGTTTTCTACTAAGGGTGAGGCGCTCTCGCATGAGCGCCGCCTAATGAACAATGCTTCAAGCCAACCCATTAACGATAATGCGATCACCCTCTCCGCTTTCGTTAAGAGATGGTACGAAATGCACGGCAAAACACTGTCGTCAGGTGAGGAACGTCAAACAAAGCTGCTCGCTGTTTGTGATCGGTTAGGTGATCCACTCGCTAACGAGTTCGATAAAAATATGTTTGCCTCTTATCGTCAGCGACGGCTCGATGGTGAATGGAACCCAAAAGGCAAAGCAAAGCTGAGCGAAGCAACCGTTAATCGCGAGCAATCATACCTGCACGCAGTGTTTTCTGAGTTAAAGCGTATGGGTGAATGGGAAGGTGATAACCCACTAGACGGTGTGAGGCAGTTCAAAGAGGGCGAGCAGGAATTATCATTCCTGTATCCAGAGGAGATCGCGAGGCTGCTCGCCGCCTGCGATGAATCGGCAAATAAAGATTTAGGGGTGATTGTGCGCATATGCCTGGCAACCGGTGCGCGTTGGAGTGAAGCGCAAGACCTGCGTCAATCGCAGATACTGCCGAACCGCATCACCTTCACCCAGACCAAAAGCAAAAAGAATCGCACAGTGCCAATTTCTGAAAACTTACAGAAATTATTGCCAAAGGTGCGCGGCTCCCTTTTCTCTCCAGCTTATGAATCATTCAATCACGCATTGAAAAGAGCACAAATTGAATTGCCCCAAGGCCAACGCACTCACGTTCTGCGACACACCTTCGCCAGTCACTTCATGATGCGCGGCGGCAATATTTTAGTTCTGCAACAAATCCTCGGTCATAGCACCATCCTGATGACGATGCGATACGCACACTTTGCACCTGATCATCTTGATGCGGCCATTGCGCTCAACCCGTTTGACAGCCACGTCAATGACACCAAGAAGACAGCCTAAAAACGGCTGTCGCCAAGTCATCGCCATTTCATCGCCATTTGCCAAATTGCAGACACAAAAAAACCGCCCTTGGGCGGTTACGACATTGCTTATATAGCTTTGTTTTAATTGACGTTTTGAATATGGTGCCCGGGGCGGGACTTGAACCCGCACAGCCATAAGCCGAGGGATTTTAAATCCCTTGTGTCTACCGATTTCACCACCCGGGCAGGGTGTAATTGGAGGCGCGTCCCGGAGTCGAACCGAGGTAGACGGATTTGCAATCCGTTGCATGGCCACTCTGCCAACGCGCCTTTAATCTGATATGTAATCCGTTGAATACGAACCACTAAATTTGGAGCGGGAAACGAGACTCGAACTCGCGACCCCGACCTTGGCAAGGTCGTGCTCTACCAACTGAGCTATTCCCGCATAATCTTCGTCTTTCAATTTGTTGCTGCGTTAGCTTCCTTCACTCACACAGGTCACTTACTGAAGTAAGCTCTCTGTGATTCGTTCAGTTGCTGCCTTGCTACAAATTGAAATACTCGATTCTGTATTTCTTCATCGAACTTGCTGATTTTATTCAGCTTCTTGCAGACTCGCTGCCGTTCGATGCGATGCATTCTACTTATCTGACGCAGTGAGTCAACAGAATTATCCACACACTGCGTCCGTTTGCTGCTTTTTAAATCGCATCGATCAGCTATCGAGCAAATCGCCGCGCGCTGCGCTTAAATACTGGAACATTGACCAGAACGTCAGCACGGCTGCGATGTACAGTGCGACCACACCCACGCCAACCACCGTGGCTTCTGGACGCCACAGCAAGGCAAACAGCGAGAACATCTGCGCGGTGGTTTTCACCTTGCCGATCCACGACACCGCCACGCTGCTGCGTTTGCCGATCTCCGCCATCCACTCACGCAGCGCAGAGATAATGATTTCACGCGCGATCATCGTTGCCGCAGGCAGCGTAATCCACCACGCGTGGAAATGCTCCGCCACCAGCACCAGCGCAATCGCCACCAGCACTTTATCCGCAACCGGATCGAGGAACGCGCCAAAACGCGTGGTCTGCTTCCAGCGACGCGCTAAAAAACCATCAAACCAGTCAGTAACCGCAGCAATCACAAAGATCAGTGCAGTAGCAAAGGGAGCCCATTGAAATGGCAGATAAAACGCCAGGACAAAAAAGGGAATAAGTACGACTCGAAACAGGGTAAGACACGTCGGAATGTTAAATTGCATATGCCAGTAACTGTCTGGTGTGAGTAGGGTTTCATGTATGTTGCTACATTGCCCCCCCTCTTTCAACGTTAGTGTTTCAGTGAGTAGTAGATTTTTTCCGCCAGCGCGGTGGAAATTCCCGGCACTTTAGCAATCTCGTCGACGCTGGCATTCATCAGCGGTTGCAGGCCACCCATATACTTGAGCAGCTGCTGGCGCCGTTTGGGCCCCACGCCTTCAATACTTTCCAACGCGCTGGTGTTCTTCACTTTGGCGCGTTTTTTCCGGTGACCTGAAATCGCATGATTGTGAGAGTCATCACGAATATGCTGAATCACATGCAGCGTAGGCGAGTCCGGCGGTAAGGAAACGCCCTCACCTTCCGCTTCAAAGAACAGCGTTTCCAGCCCGGCTTTACGATCGCTACCCTTCGCCACGCCGAGTAAAATCGGACGATCTTTATCCCAGGGTACATTCAGCTCGGCGAACACCTGTTTCGCCTGCGCTAACTGACCTTTACCGCCGTCGATGATGATCACGTCGGGGATTTTGTCCTCTTCCAGCGCTTTGCCGTAACGACGGCGCAGCACCTGATTCATCGCCGCGTAATCATCGCCCGGTGTGATGCCCTCAATGTTGTAGCGACGGTAATCCGAACGCAGCGGACCATCACGGTTGAACACCACGCACGACGCAATGGTCTGCTCGCCCATGGTGTGACTGATGTCAAAGCACTCCATGCGATGAATGGTGTCGAGCTCAAGGAACGTCGCCAGCGCCGCCAGACGCTGCTGAATGGTCGAATGCTGCGACAGCTTGGTAGTCAGTGCCGTTGCCGCATTGGTGCGCGCCAGTTTCAGGTAGCGTGCACGGTCACCACGCGGCTTACTTTGAATATTCACTTTACGTCCCGCCAGCGCGCTCAGCGATTCCGCCAGCAGCTCACGTTCCGGTAGAGTAAAGTCCAGCAGAATTTCCGCCGGCAAAGTGCGCGCTTCACTGCCTTGCAGATAGAACTGTCCGACAAAGGTTTGTACCACTTCGGTCAGTTCGGTATCGGCAGGTACTTTCGGGAAGTAGCTGCGGCTGCCGAGCACTTTGCCCTGACGGATAAACAGCACGTGCAAGCAAGCCATGCCAGCATCAAAGGCCACGCCCATCACATCCAGGTCTTCACCCTGATTGGAGACAAACTGCCGCTCGGTTACGCGCCTTACCGCTTGAATCTGGTCGCGTAAAATCCCGGCCTCTTCAAAACGCAGTTCCTCACTGGCATTTTCCATGCGCTTGACCAGCTGATTGATCACCTGATCATCTTTTCCCGCGAGGAACAAACGCACGTAATCGGTTTGCTGCGCATACTCCTCTTCGCTAACCAAGCCGGAAACGCAGGGTCCAAGGCAGCGGCCAATTTGATACTGCAAACACGGGCGCGAGCGGTTGCGATACACGCTGTTTTCACACTGGCGAATCGGGAATACCTTTTGCAGCAGCGCGAGGGTTTCACGTACCGCATAGCCGTTCGGAAACGGGCCAAAGTATTCGCCTTTGGCGTGCTTCGCGCCACGGTGCATCGCCAGACGCGGATGGCTATCGCCACTGAGGAAAATGTAAGGATAGGATTTGTCATCGCGCAGCAGCACGTTATAGCGCGGCTGGTAGAGCTTGATGTAGTTATGCTCCAGCAGCAGCGCTTCCGTTTCGGTGTGCGTCACGGTGACGTCGATGTTCTGGATGTTGCTGACCAGCACTTCAGTTTTGCGACTGCCCACCTGCGTACGGAAGTAGCTGGTCAGGCGCTTTTTAAGGTCTTTGGCTTTACCAACATAGATCACCGTACCGGCCGCATCGTACATACGGTAGACGCCGGGTTGGCTGGTCACGGTGCTGAGAAAGGCTTTGGAATCGAAAACGTCACTCACTACTGATTAATGGCTCCGCATTGAACAAGCCATGTCGAATGGCCAAATGCGTTAACTCGACGTCGCCACTGATATTCAGCTTACTGAACATACGATAGCGGTAACTGTTAACGGTTTTCGGGCTGAGACTGAGTTGTTCGGAAATCTCCGTCACTTTCTGCCCGCGTGTGATCATCAGCATAATCTGCAATTCCCTTTCCGACAAACAGCTGAAGGGGGATTCGGCTTTTTGCGGTTCGATCTGGCTGAGTGCCATTTGCTGGGCAATATCCGAGGCGATATAGCGTTGCCCTGAATGCACCGAGCGAATCGCACTCACCACTTCCTGCGGCGCGGCGCCTTTACTGAGATAACCCGCTGCGCCCGCCTGCATTACCTTCGCCGGCAGTGGATTTTCAGTATGAATGGTGAGCATGATGATGCGGATATCCGGGTTAAAGCGCACAATTTTGCGTGTCGCTTCCAGGCCGCCAATACCGGGCATGTTCATGTCCATCAGCACTACGTCAACCGGATTGCTGCGGCACCATTTCACAGCGTCTTCACCGCACGCCGCTTCACCCGCAATAACGAGGCCTTTCATATCTTCCAGAATGCGGCGAATACCGGCGCGTACCAGTTCATGGTCATCAACAAGAAGCAGGCTGATCAACGGGACGTACTCCGCAGGTTAAGAAAGGGAAATATATTTCAGAACGGTCATCTTACCGGTTTTCAGGTGGAAAAAACATCTACAGTCACAGATAAATCTCAAATGAACTGATGCAAATCAATAACATTTCTTTGATCCAGCTTTTACTGCACAGGGCAATAACATGCAAAATGAGATAAGTTAAATTGTTAATAATATCATTAAGTTATAATTTATAGCTCGATTTTATTGTCGCATTCCGATCGCCTGGTAAATAACAGCTAAACGCCAATTCTGGTTGCTGACAAATAGCGCAATGCGCAATTAAAAAGCGGTCTGACTTTTACCGCTTCGCTTCATTAAAATTCATCTGAAAACCCTATGATATACTCTCTTTCTTACGCACAGGAAGAATGTGTCAACATTGAGTAATACCCCAAGGAGTCAATTATGAGTGATGAAGATTTCGCAACTTCACGAGACACGCAGGCGCTGGCCGACGAAGTCGCCTGTCTGAAAATGATGGTGACGCTGATTCTGAAAGGAATGGGTCAAGCCGATGCCGGTAAGGTGATCATCAACATGGAGCGTTATGTGCAAGCTTCGTTAGGCGATAAGCCGCAGGCGGAAGTGTTTAATAATACAATTCGTCAGATCAAAACCGCTTACCGTCAATAAGCGATGTGCCCCGCGCGAAATGCGCGGGGTATTTAGGTGTGTGATTGCCAGTTTACTGAAACACCCAGCGACGGCAGCACCTCTTCCGGGCTAAAGCGTCGTGTACCCCGATATTTCTCCGCCAGCGCCGGTTGATCAACCGGAATGCGAATGGCAAACAGATTGTCTTCAGATTGGATCAAGCCCGGTGAGAGCGGCTCGTAGACTACCTGATGCTGTTCGAACATCTTCTCAAGCATTGGCGTCGCCGAACTGATCAAATACTCCATGCCGCTCAGTTCTGCTAATTGCACCGAGTGCCACAAAATACTCAGCGGCAGCTCCGCGTCCACCTCAAGGCGCGCCGAGAAGCGCGACATTTCCCATACCTTTTCCTGATCGAAAGGCAGAATAAAACCTTCCGGCACCTCAGGTTCATGCCACGGCAACAGACGTGCGCAGCCGCAAATACCCTGACGAGCGTTCCAGGCAATCAACCAGGTGACATCCGAACGATCAAAACGATCGTACTCTTGCCCTGGCGTACTCAATCGCGGTGGAATCGACCACCCTTCGCCGCGCGCAAACACGCTATAGCGATACGTTCCCAGTTCTGCCAACAGTGAGGACGGCATATCCTTAAGCTGTGTTTGAATTACTTTCATCATGCGCCTCTGACATCCCCATGTATGCAATGATTTCTTTGAGCCAGCCTGGCAACGTTGCGCGCAGGGTAGACAACTGACACGGGAGAAGGAACTACTAAAATTAGTAGTTGCTTTTTCGCTATATCAGGCCAACCGCAGCGGCATAACAGGCAATCTGCGTTTTATTGGAAACATTAAAACGCTTTTGCATATTCTTTTGGTGAAAATTCACCGTATGTTCAGATATGGCTAAAATAAGTGAAATTTCCGCCGACGTTTTTCCTTCCGCCGTCCATTTTAAGATTTCTAATTCACGCTGACTAAAATCGTTAGATAAAACGACCATAGAATCGTCATTCAAACGCTCCAACACGCGCAAACTCAGTTCCGCCAGAAGATGCAGTTTCACCTCAAGCTCTATGCGCAAGTGTTGGGTCTTACTGTGAAGTGTCGATGCAATAGATAATATACCAATGGTACGATTTGGTGCCATTGCTGAGCAGGAAAAGCCGCTCATTAATCCCGCAGCGTTGGCTTCTGCCCACAAATTACCCGCACCGGTAAATAAATCGCGCGTCCATTCAACACCCCGTCCCGGCCGCTGACAGAGTAATAGCACCGGATCGACCTTATAATAGTTCTCGCTTTCGTAGCGTTTTACCCAGCCTTCCGGGTATGTACTGAACAAAAACAAGCGCGGCCGGGTAAAGGGCACCGGATGCTGAACCAAAAAAGCGAAGTAATCGAAACCCAGCTTTTCAATCTGCTGTTGCAACAGGGATTTCAATTGCGTCACTTGCGTTAGCGCCAGAAATTCATTTTCCATTTCGCCTCGCCAGACGAAATAATTATCGGTCGTCATTATTGCCTTAGCGCTGTTTCACGCTTTTACATTCTGAAATTAGTTCGTGTTAACGCAAAAAATAAATTAGCCAGACAAAAAATATTGATTGAAAAAGGAGCAAATTTGCCAGCAGCTAGCATAACTCTTCTACTGTCAATGCGTTAACGTAATGAAAATGTGTAAGTTCACGTTAATTGTTAACAGGTTCACAAGTTTAATTCCTCAGCAGATTAGAATAGGATTTTTCTGAAGTAGTTTCAATCACCCAGTTGATTGAAAATGATCGTTAGATTGATAAATTTTTAGCATCGTCATTAACTAAAATTATTGATGCAAAAAGCAGATTGTTTTGCTGTGAAAGGGGTTTGTACGGTAAATGAGTTTTGACTTAATGTTAATCCCACCTATTTCTGCGGTTAAGATAATACATTAAGTAATGATGTGATTTCTCTCACGCTGATTAACGGCTACGCTTAATGCTAGCGGAGTGAAAAGATGCATTGGAAGACAGTGCTGCAGTAAGGCTCAGGCGCATTGTCGCATGTAGGTGGGAAACTTAGCGGAACTGACTATGTTGAACCAGTTTGCATTACCTTTCCTTGTTCTGGGCGTCTGCACTGCCCTGATGATTTTAAAAGATCTTTTTCGCCATCCACATCCGGTGGCGGTGATGAATATCATTTGGCCATTAACCGGTTTGTATATGCCTTTTATTGGCTGGATCGTCTGGTGGTACTTAGGCCGTAAACCATCACAACAGCAAAAACTTGCGCTGTTGGTTTCACAAAAAATACGCAGTAACGCCAGCTGGCAAACTATATTTATTTCCACGTCATTATCCGCAGCGGCTTGTATATTTGGCGATATAATGACAATCCCGATAGTCACTTTACTAAAACAATTTGCCATTAATCCGACGATAGGCATGCAGGCGCTTATTTGCGTTATCGCTTCATTGTTTATGGGATTACTTTTTCAATTTCTGGCGATTCGCCAACGTGAAAAACATTCATTTGGCAGCGCATTATTATTGGCGTTAAAAACCGAAATTTTCCCCCTGCTGATTTTTCAATTAGGTATTTTTATCTTTATGGCGTTGGCCCTAAAGTTTGTGCTGAACGAGCAGGTCAACCCGCTGGTGGCGGCATTCTGGTTTATGCTGCAACTGGCCATAATGACTGGCTTTATTTTCTCCTGGCCGGCTAATCATTTCCTGATAAAACGTGGGCTTAATCCTGCGGTATAGCTAACGGCAGTAACCCGAACCGCGCATGCCAAGATGAAAATGGCTGGCATGCGCGGCGTTATAATCGGGCCCCAGCGCATTACCGAACGTCGCACAGCCGTTACGCCACAGCGCATGCAGTCCAGCCGCCGCATCCTCTGGCTGTTGCCAGTTTTTTCCTACCTGCAACCAACGCCCATTTGCCAGCTGAAATCCGGTAATATCCCAGGCATCGGCGCTGGCGTGCTCACTCAAACGCCCTTCCTGACGATGATAAATATTGCGACAGGCGTAGCTGCCAACATGGGCAATGCGTTTCAGCGGACTGTTAAAACCGGCCTGACGTAATGCGCTGTCGCTGTTAATCACAAACATGGTGCTGGCCACCGCCATCGGACAGCTGGCGAGAAAACTGCTGCTCAGCGTGACGTCACCGTAGCCGCTGATGCGTAGCGGCTGCTCAATCGGGCAATTCCCTTGCATTGGCGGCACGGCACGAAACTGCACCAGCCGCTGTTCACTGGCTTGCCGCATCACCGCCAGGCAGGCAGCCGGATCGCCACTCAGCTTTTTTAGCTTGTAACGCGTCATCCAACCGGGCGGATCGGTAACGTTGAGCGGTGTAAAGGGGTTCCACTGAGGCGGCAGATGCGTTTTCAACCACGGCAAACTAAACCAGCCGCATACAGCCAGCAACGCGACGGCGAACAGAGCGCGCACAATGCCTCACTTTTCCTGATGAAATGAACTAACAAGTGTAGAAGTCATGTGCGCGGAAAGTGACGTAAATCGCTTAATTGTTGAAGATTTACGCAAAATGACTGCGCTTTAAACTCTGTAAATAATTACTGACAGAGCAAAGCACGCAAAAGGTCACAAAGGGGGAAAAACCATTACCGAAACGGGTTGGCTTTCCACTATCTTATGCCACTTGCCTGGACAAAGGCTCATAACGAATGCCCTAAATAATGTGAGCCGCAGGAAGGCGGCAAGAGTGTGAATCATGGGGAGCTTAATTGAGTCAGTTCCTGGGGTGAACACGCGTAGCCAACGCATCTGCGGCTTAAAGTATGACGGGCAAAACAGCCAATAGAGCTGACACAACATCTCGACAGGAAAGAAAAATTTATGGTTGATCAATCAAAAGAGGCGCTCGCTACGGCCGAACAGCCGGATAAACTCCAGCGTAACCTGCATAATCGTCACATTCAGTTAATTGCTATCGGTGGCGCCATCGGCACCGGGTTGTTTATGGGTTCGGGTAAAACCATCAGCCTCGCGGGCCCGTCGATCATTTTCGTCTACATGATCATTGGCTTTATGCTGTTCTTCGTCATGCGCGCCATGGGCGAACTGCTGTTGTCCAACCTCGAATACAAATCCTTTAGCGATTTCGCTGCCGATTTACTCGGTCCGTGGGCGGGCTATTTTACCGGCTGGACGTACTGGTTCTGTTGGGTGGTGACCGGCATTGCCGACGTGGTGGCCATCAGCGCCTATTTCCAGCTGTGGTTCCCGGACTTCTCCATCTGGATGAGCGCCCTGCTGTGCGTCTTTGTCTTCCTGGCATTGAATATCGCTACGGTGAAGCTGTTTGGTGAGATGGAGTTCTGGTTCGCGATTATCAAAATCGTCGCCATTGTGGCGCTGATCATCACCGGCATTGTGCTGGTGAGCATGCATTATCCGTCGCCGAACGGTGGCACCGCGTCCCTGAGCAACATCTGGGATCACGGCGGCATGTTCCCGAAAGGCTTGAGCGGCTTCTTTGCTGGCTTCCAGATTGCGGTTTTCGCCTTTGTCGGCATTGAGCTGGTCGGCACCGCGGCAGCAGAAACCAAAGATCCGCACAAAGTTTTGCCGCGTGCAATTAACGCCATTCCGCTGCGCATTATTATGTTTTACGTGCTGGCGCTGATGGTGATCATGGCGGTGACGCCGTGGAATCAGGTGCTGGCGAATCGCAGCCCGTTCGTTGAGATGTTTGTGTTGATCGGCTTGCCTGCCGCCGCCAGCATCGTCAACTTCGTGGTGCTGACCTCCGCCGCCTCGTCCGCCAATAGCGGCATCTTCTCCACCAGCCGCATGTTGTTCGGCCTGGCGGAACAAGGCGTAGCGCATAAAGCCTTTGGTCGCCTCTCGGCGCGTGCGGTGCCAACCACCGGCCTGTTCTTCTCTTGTCTGTGTCTGCTGGCGGGCGTGGCGCTGATCTACCTGATTCCGGATGTGATGACGGTATTCACCATGGTTACTACGGTGTCGGCAATTCTGTTTATGTTCGTCTGGACTATCATCCTTTGCAGCTATCTGGCGTATCGTAAACAGCATCCACAGCGTCATGCCGAATCGAAGTTCAAAATGCCGCTGGGCAAGTTTATGTGCTGGGTATGCATGGCGTTCTTCGCCTTTGTGCTGGTGCTGCTGACGCTGCAGGAAGATACCCGTCAGGCGCTGATGGTCACGCCGCTGTGGTTTGTGATGCTGACCATGGGCTGGTTGTTACGTCGTCGTAAAGCCTGATTTATCACAGCTACGTTAAGGCTGCCTTTTGAAAGAAAGTGCAGCCTTTTTCTTTTTTGACAGAAAGCGCACCTCATCAGCAAACGCGCTTCACCACGAAGTCACAATCTCTCCCGCAGCTTACGCCACGCCTCACCCAATGCAGGACGCACCGAAGGTTCACGCTGCGGTGCTAGCTCCGGCGACTGCGGCGATCCCAGATTGAAGGTAAAGGTGTAATCCGGCTCTTCCCCCATCCGCAAATCGCTGATCAACGTGCGATCGCCCTCCTGCTTCATTGCGTAAAACCCATGACTAAACCACGCTACACGCTCGGCGTGCCATTGCCCTTTGAACGGCGCAAACAGCGCGGGTTGACGATCGTACCAGCTTATCTGCAGCGAACGCCCCGGTGACAACAGCGACCAATAGGCTTCGCCGTAACGCTCTGGCGTCATAATCACCGTGCGCCATACCAGCGTATTAAACGCGGTCGGCGTCACCAGTAGTTGCTCCGGCTGCACTGATTGCTGCGCCAGCGCTTGCTCAATGTGTTGCGTCGCCATGCTCTGTGCCACCATGCTCCAGCCGAGATAAAGCGTACTCACCAATAATCCCGCCTGATTCCAGCGCAAGCCCACAGCATCGCGTCGCCACAGGGCGACGAGCAGCGCAATCAGCAACGGCAAGGTATACAACGGATCGATGATGTACATGCTGCCAATGGCATAAGGGAAATCGGTGAGCGGCAGGCCCAGCTGCGTACCGTAAACGGTGGTGAGATCCAGCAGCGGATGCGTCACCAGCGCCAGCCACATCGCCAGCGTCCAGCCGCGCCAGTGCGCGCGACTGCGTGTCGCACCGGCCACCAGCCAGCCGAGCAGCGGTGCAATTAAGGTGAGGATTATCAGCGCATGACTTTCGGTACGATGCAGCGTCATATTGCGGATGGCATCGCCGTGATCGATAAACACGTCGAGATCCGGCAAGGTGCCCGCCACCGCGCCCACCAGCGCCGCTTGCCACAGCGGGACGCGCTTGCCCATCACCGCAACGGTGACCGCCGCGCCTAACGTCAGTTGTGATAACGAATCCATGCACTCTCCTTGAAAACGCGGGATCAGCGCACGCGGATCCCTTCAATTATCATGCGCTGCACGTTTTCCAGCGTCTGTTCAAAAAACGCCGCATCGTTCAACGTCTGGCCGGTAATCGCTTCCACCTGTGAGGCGAAATCCGCATAGTGCTGCGTAGTCGCCCATAGCAGGAAAAACAGGTGCTGCGGCTGCACACCCGCCAACCGACCTTCGGCGATCCACTGTTCGATAATCGCCGCTTTCTCATCCACCAGCGCTTTTAAATCACCGGCCAGTTCACCTTTCAGCAGCGGCGCGCCCTGCAACATCTCAAGGCAGAACAACCGTGAAGCTTGCGGATGATCGCGCGAGACTTCCAGCTTAAGGCGAATGTATTGACGTATCGCGGTCAGCGGATCGTGATCGTGCTGCAGCGCGCGCAGCGGCGCCAGCCACACATCAAGAATCTCTTTTAAAACCGCCACATACAGCACTTCTTTCGACGGATAGTAATACAGCAAATTGGTTTTGGAGACGTCGGCGCGCTCCGCCACTTTATCCAGGCTGGTGCCGTGAATACCGTATTGCGAGAAGAAGGTTAACGCCGCTTCCAGAATGGCTGCCCGCTTTGCGGCGACCGCTCGCGAACGGCGTCCCGGTTTTTTTTCATCGCTTTTCACACTGTTACCTCTTCCGTCCTGCATCAACGCATCATAACAAAGGCCTTCTTTCCTGCCTAATCGCCCGCCTGCACCTTTTTTGACCACGCGGCGCATGAAAAACGTGCAGAACGTTTTGACCAAACGGTCTGAAATGGACCAATTACTCCAGTTTAGAACAGGCGATACTTTTAACGCATTGTTATTTATCTCTTTTAAAAATGTGGCACAGCCTTTGCAATTTTGTGATGGAGCGCCGCCCGCAGGATGCGTGTAGGAAGCAGCGCAGCGCGTGAAGCAGTCCCCGTCTAATGCAGAGAGGTTTCACATGAAAATTGGCGTCTTTATCCCGATTGGTAATAACGGCTGGCTGATCTCCACCCATGCGCCGCAGTACAAACCGACTTTTGAACTGAACAAAGAGATTGTGCTGAAAGCAGAGCATTATCATTTCGACTTTGCCCTTTCGATGATCAAACTGCGCGGCTTTGGCGGCAAAACCGAGTTTTGGGATCACAACCTCGAATCCTTCACGCTGATGGCGGGACTCGCGGCGGTGACCTCACGCATCGAAATCTACGCCACCGCCGCCACGCTAACCTTGCCGCCCGCGATTGTGGCGCGTATGGCCTCCACCATTGATTCCATCTCGAATGGCCGCTTCGGCGTCAACCTCGTTACCGGCTGGCAGAAACCCGAGTACGAGCAGATGGGCTTGTGGCCGGGCGATGCTTACTTCTCCAGCCGCTACCAATATCTGACCGAATACGTCACCGTGCTGCGCGATTTGTGGGGCACCGGCCGGAGCGACTTCAAGGGCGAGTTCTTTACCATGAACGATTGCCGCGTCAGCCCGCAGCCGCAGAAACCGATGAAAGTGATTTGCGCCGGTCAGAGCGATGCGGGCATGGCGTTCTCGGCGCAGCACGCCGATTACAACTTCTGCTTTGGCAAAGGCGTCAACACGCCAACTGCCTTCGCGCCAACTGCCGCGCGTATGAAGCAAGCTGCCGATAAAGCGGGGCGCGACGTCGGTTCCTATGTGCTGTTTATGATCATCGCCGCCGAGAGCGACGAAGCCGCACGCGCCAAATGGGAACACTACAAAGCCGGCGCCGATAAAGAGGCGCTCGCCTGGCTCACCACGCAAAGTCAGCAGGACACCAAATCTGGCAGCGACACCAACGTGCGCCAGATGGCCGATCCAACCTCCGCTGTCAACATCAACATGGGCACGCTGGTGGGTTCTTATGCCAATGTGGCACGAATGTTGGATGAGGTTGCTTTAGTCGATGGCACGCAAGGCGTGTTGCTCACCTTTGATGACTTCCTGCAAGGCATCGAAGATTTCGGTGAACGTATCCAGCCCTTAATGCAGTGTCGCCACGATTTAATCGCATCCCAGCAGGAGGTTGCCTGATGAGTACCGTTGTTTGCGCCCATACCTCAAGTTTACCGAACGTCACCTTGCCGGCGCGCCCGGAAGCCATCGCGCTGCCGCCCGCGCAAAGTGCGCTGATTGTGGTGGATATGCAGAACGCCTACGCCACGCAAGGCGGCTATCTCGATCTGGCGGGCTTTGATGTCTCCGCTAC
Organism: Pantoea sp. y20; assembly: GCF_054903455.1. NCBI lineage: Bacteria > Pseudomonadati > Pseudomonadota > Gammaproteobacteria > Enterobacterales > Erwiniaceae > Pantoea > Pantoea sp. y20. Next base: position 1,565,653 of record NZ_CM142816.1, on the reverse strand, counting down.
CAAGCCGGTGATTGCCAAAATCCATCAGGCGGTCACCGCAGCGCGGGCCGCCGGGATGCAGATCATCTGGTTTCAGAACGGTTGGGACGACCAATACGTTGAAGCCGGTGATGCCGGATCCCCCAACTTCCACAAATCTAATGCGCTGAAAACCATGCGCAAGCGCCCGGAACTGCAAGGCACGCTGCTGTCAAAAGGCGGCTGGGATTATGCACTGGTCGATGAACTGGTGCCGCAGGCCGGCGATATCGTATTGCCGAAACCGCGCTACAGCGGCTTCTTCAATACCTCGCTCGACAGCATGCTGCGCAGCCGTGGCATCCGCCATCTGGTGTTTACCGGCATCGCCACCAACGTCTGCGTGGAATCGACGCTGCGTGACGGCTTCTTCCTGGAATATTTCGGCGTGGTGCTGGAAGACGCGACCTATCAGGCGGGCCCGGCGTTTGCCCAGCAGGCGGCCATTTTCAATATCGAAACGTTTTTTGGCTGGGTCAGCGATACCGACACTTTCTGCGAAACGCTGAAAAGCTAACGCCTCGATTCACCTGCAAACCGATAAGAAGAGGATTTCGCCATGCCTAAAAGTGTGATTATTCCGCCCGGCACCGGTACGCCCATTGCGCCATTCGTGCCCGGCACCTTAGCTGACGGCGTTGTCTACGTCTCCGGCACCTTGCCGTTCGATGCCAACAACAACGTGGTGCACGTCGGTGATGCCGCCGCGCAAACGCGTCACGTGCTGGAGACCATTAAAAAGGTGATCGAAACTGCCGGCGGCACCATGGACGACGTGACCTTCAACTCGATTTTTCTCACCGACTGGAGCAACTACGCAGCGATTAATCAGATCTACGCCGAATACTTCCCCGGTGATAAACCGGCGCGCTTCTGCATTCAGTGCGGCTTAGTGAAACCGGATGCGCTGATCGAAATCGCCACCGTTGCGCATATCGGCAAACAGGAGGCCTGATGCATCTGGAGATCCAGGGTTCAACCGCTGAAGATGCGCCGACGCTGGTGCTCGCTTCCGGTTTAGGCGGCGTCGCCGGTTTCTGGCAACCGCAGCTGGCGGCGCTGACGCCGCATTATCGCGTGGTGACGTACGATCAGCGCGGTACCGGCCGCAGCGCAGATACGCTGCCGGACGGCTACAGCATGACGATGATGGCGGCGGAACTGGCAGAAACGCTGGAACAGCACGGCATTCAACATTACGACATTATCGGCCATGCGCTGGGCGGCTTAATCGGCCTGCAGCTGGCGCTAGACTTCCCGCAGCGCGTGGGCCGCGTGGTGGTGATCAACGGCTGGCTTTCGCTGGATGCGCACACGCAGCGCTGCTTCCAGGTGCGTCAGGATCTGCTGATGAACGTCGGCGTCGAAGCCTTTGTGCGTGCGCAGCCGCTGTTCCTCTATCCCGCGGAATGGCTGGCGCGCAATCAGGAGCACATTAACGCTGAAGATGCGCACCATGTCGCCCATTTCCAGGGCATGGAAAACCTGCTGCGTCGCTTGCATGCATTGAAAAGCGCGGATTTCCGCGCACATGTGGCGCGCATCTCCCAGCCAGTGTTAGCGATTTGCAGCCAGGACGATCTGCTGGTGCCGTGGAGCTGCTCACCGCAGCTGGCGCAGGCGTTGCCCAACGGCAGCCTGATTGAGATGGCCTGGGGCGGACACGCGATGAGCGTCACCGATGCCGACAACTTTAATGCGCTGCTGCTGCGCTGGCTGGCCGATACGGCTGCGCCTGCCCAGCGAGCGGCCAGCTAATCACAGGAGCCGCCAATGAGCGTGCATGAACTGCCAATTTTACCCGGTGTAGAACGCGATGCATTTCGTAACGCGATGGCGTGCTTAGGCGCGGCGGTGAATATCATCACCACCGACGGTCCCGCTGGACGCGCCGGATTTACCGCCTCGGCGGTGTGCAGCGTTACTGATACGCCGCCCACGCTGCTGGTTTGTCTTAATCGCTCAGCGTCGGTGTGGCCGATTTTTCGCGACAACGGTTATCTGTGCGTTAACACCCTGGCCGCCGGGCATGAAGATCTCTCGACGCTATTTGGCGGCAAAACGCCGATGGCGGAACGCTTTGCCGCCGCTGACTGGCACACGCTGGCCAGCGGTTCACCGCTATTAGACGGCGCGCTGGTGTCGTTTGACTGCAAAGTGGCACAAGTGGTCAGCGTGGGCACGCACGACATTCTGTTTTGCGAAGTGCAGGCGCTGGTACGCAATGATGAAACGCACGGTCTGGCATGGTTTGACCGTGGCTATCATCACCTTTTACGGCAGGACGCCCGCTAACGCCGCCTTGTGCGGCCCGCTTTCACTGACACCCTGGAGATGACGATGGCGAGTTCCTGGTTCCCCCGCTGGCAGAAAAGTCAGCCATGACCGATGATGGGCTGATTGCGCCGGACGAAACGCTGCCGTTTGCGCAGACGGTCGTGCTAGGCCTGCAGCATGCTGTGGCAATGTTTGGCGCAACGGTGCTGATGCCGTTGCTGATGGGACTGGACCCCAATCTGGCGATTCTGGTTTCGGGCATCGGTACGCTGCTGTTCTTCCTGGTCACCGGCGGGCGCGTACCCAGTTATCTCGGATCCAGCGCGGCGTTTGTCGGCGTAATCATCGCGGTAACCGGCTTTAACGGTCAGGGACTCAACCCCAACCTGGCGCTGGCGCTGGGCGGCGTGATTGCCTGCGGCGCGCTCTATACGCTGATTGGCCTGATCGTGATGAAGGTCGGCACCGGCTGGATCGAGCGTCTGATGCCGCCGGTGGTCACGGGCGCGGTGGTGATGGCGATTGGTCTGAACCTGGCGCCAATTGCGGTGCATGGTGTGTCCGGCTCGATGTTTGACAGCTGGATGGCAGTGATGACGGTGCTGTGCATTGGTCTGGTGGCGGTATTCACGCGCGGGATGATCCAGCGCCTGCTGATTCTGGTCGGCCTGATTGTCGCGTGGGCCATCTATGCACTGCTAACCAACGTGATGGGCTTCGGCAAACCGGTGGATTTCAGCGGCCTTGCCAACGCACCGTGGTTTGGCCTGCCGCACACCACCGCACCGATCTTTGATATGCAGGCCATCGTGATGATCGCGCCTGTGGCGATCATTCTGGTAGCGGAAAACCTCGGGCACATTAAAGCCGTGGCGGGCATGACCGGGCGCAATCTCGATCCCTGGATGGGCCGCGCCTTTGTCGGTGACGGTCTGGCAACCATGCTGTCGGGCTCAATCGGCGGCAGCGGTGTCACCACCTACGCGGAAAATATCGGTGTGATGGCGGTGACCAAAGTCTATTCAACTCTGGCCTTTGTGGCCGCCGCGGCGATCGCTTTGGTGCTTGGCTTCTCACCGAAATTTGGCGCGCTAATCCACACCATTCCCGGTCCGGTGATTGGTGGCGCATCGATTGTAGTATTTGGTTTGATTGCGGTGGCAGGCGCACGCATTTGGGTGCAGAACCATGTGGATTTTAATCAGAATGGCAATTTGATCATGGTGGCGACCACGCTGGTGCTGGGCGCCGGTGATTTTGCGCTGAAGATTGGCAGCTTCACCCTTGGCGGCATCGGCACCGCCACCTTTGGTGCCATCATCCTGAACGCGATTTTACAACGTCGCGGCGCCGCGCTGGCGAACGAGGCGGCACGGCAACATCCTTAAGGCTCGAGCGGTGCCTGATCGGGCACCGCTTTCTTGCGGCGTATACGCAGTTCGCTGACGATCACCCCACAAACAATCAGTGCCGCGCCCAGCAGCGCAGCAGCAGGTAGACGCTCGCCCGCCAAACGCCCTACCACGCCCGCCCACACCGGTTCACCGGCGTAAATCACCGTGGCACGCGTCGGTGAAACGCTGCGTTGCGCCCAGTTCATCGTCACCTGAATTAAGGCGCTGGCCGCGCCCAGACCCAACGCGCTCAGCAGCAACGGCGTTGACATGGCAGGAACCAATTCGCCATTCGGGATCATCAGAACAAAGGCGCAGGCTGATGCCACCATCAGCTGAATCAGCGTGACGCGGCGCACATCGACCTGTCCGGCATAACGGCTGATCAGGATGATCTCCGCCGCGATTGCCAGCGTGCTCAGTAAGGTGGCGATTTCACCGGCATTCAGCGTCAAACTGCCATCCTGCGGACCCGCCACCAGCACTAAACCGGTAAACGCCAGCAAAATGCCCAGCCACGCCATCAATCCCGGCGGACGGCGCAGGAATAACCATTGCAGCAGCGGCACCACCGGCACGTAGAGCGCGGTGATAAACGCCGACTGACTGCTGGAAATGGTTTGCATGCCCCAGGTTTGCAGACCGTAGCCGCCGGCAATCGACAGGCCAATCAGCGCGCCGGCTTTGATTTCCAGCCAGGTAACTTGCTTGAGATAACGACGGAAGAAAAAGGCCAGCAGCAGCGATGCCGTAGCAAAACGTAATCCCACAAAAAAGAACGGACCGGAATGGGCCATCGCCCGGTGTACCACCAAAAAAGTGCCACCCCAAACCATGGTAATAAATATGAGCACCAACTCCTGACGCGAAATACGCAGGCTGAGACGAGAAGAAGAAGCGGACATAACGCACCAGAATAATCAGTTGGCGGTCAGTTTGCTCAGAGAGCGGGGAAATTGCAATGCCTGTCACCGCCGGGCGAACCCGGCGGCCGGGGATTAACGGTCAGTCGCGCTATTTCTTGCCGCGGCTGCGTCCCCCTTTTTCACCGGCTACAGACGCGCGCTGTGGGTCGTTTCTAAAATTACCCCCGCTGTTTTTGCCGCCTTTGCGACCCGCTTCTGCGGCCCTTTCACGGTCCTCTGCGAAATTGCCTGATCCTCCACGATGTTCGGCCATCATTTCCTCCACGGATTGAGCATCCAGATTAGGGGCTTGTCACGATGCTGCCGTGAAAAGCCTGGCGGCGGATATTCCGCACACCTGATTAAATAATAGACAACGCAGCGGTGAGATCGGCCTGATATTCACAATTTGAAACAGATAATTCACTCATTTCACTGCGAAAAAGCAAATTTACCGCCGCGTTACAAGCAGTTAGCCGACACTTATTGGCACCTGCTTAACCTCTGTACAGCAGCCTGCGCAGGCTCTTCTATACTTTTGGTTACTCACCACCCTCGCAGGATGAAAACCATGGCAAAGATTTTGGTGCTCTATTATTCGATGTACGGACATATTGAAACCATGGCGCAAGCCGTGGCCGACGGTGCAAAGAGCGTGAGCGGCGCGGAAGTTACAATATTGCGCGTGCCGGAAAGCATGGATGCCGAGCGTTTCGCCCAGGTTGGCGGCAAAGTGGATCAGGCTGCGCCTGAAGCGAAACCGGAAGATTTGCCGCAGTATGATGCCATCATCGTTGGCACACCCACACGCTTCGGCAACATGGCGGGGCAGATGCGTAACTTCTGGGATCGCACCGGCGGCCTGTGGGCTTCGGGCGCGCTGTACGGCAAAATCGCCAGCGTCTTTGCCTCCACCGGCACCGGCGGCGGCCAGGAGCAGACCATCACTTCCGTCTGGACCACCCTCGCCCATCACGGCATGGTGATTGTTCCCATCGGTTATGGCACTAAAGAACTCTTCGACATCTCCCACGTACGCGGCGGAACGCCCTACGGCGCCACCACGCTGGCGGGCGGAGATGGATCACGTCAACCTTCGGCGGAAGAACTGGATATTGCCCGTTTTCAGGGCCAACACGTCGCCGGACTGGCGGTAAAGCTACAGGGATAAAATCCACAACAGGAGACCTTCATGACAACAGAACAGTCGAAAGAGCATCACGTAGGCGAATGGGCATCACTGCGCCACACTTCACGCGAAATCGCTGAAGCCATTTTTGAGGTAGCCAACTACGACGAACGTTTAGCCGAGCAGATCTGGAGCCAGCAAGGCAGCGATGAAGTGCTGATTCGCGCCTTTAAAAAGACCGACCAGGATGTTCTGACCTGGGACGATAAAACGGTCGAGCGCAAAAACGTTTGAATTGCAGGCGGGCATTGTCCCGCCTTTGTTACCTTTACATCACCAAGGAGCCTTGTATGTCAGCCTATCAAAGTATCAATCCAGCCAATAACCAACTGCTAAAAGCGTGGAACGAGCACGATGATGCTTATGCACAACAGGCGCTGGAAACCGCAGATGCGCTTTATCATTCCGCGTGGAGTAAAGGCGATATTCAACCGCGTCTGCAGGTGCTGCACCGTTTAGCCGATTTGATTGACCAACGGGCCGAAGAGCTGGCGACTATTGCCAGTAAAGAGATGGGCAAACTGATTGGCCAGAGCCGTGGTGAAGTGAAAATCTGTTCGCAGATCGCCCGCTACTACGCTGAACATGCTGCGACATTTTTACAGCCGCAACCCTACGCCAGCGATGTGGGCGATGCCTGGCTTGAGTACCATCCGATTGGCGTGATCGTCGCGGTTGAGCCGTGGAACTTCCCTTACTATCAGCTGATGCGCGTGCTGGCGCCAAACCTGGCGCTCGGCAATCCGGTGCTGGCGAAACACGCCAACATCGTGCCGCACTGCGCCGATGTGTTTGAAAAGCTGGTAGAAGAAGCCGGTGCGCCAAAAGGCGCATGGACCAACCTGTTTATCTCCACCGATCAAGTCGCGGATTTGATTGCCGATCCGCGCGTGCAAGGCGTGGCGCTGACGGGTTCCGAACGCGCCGGTAGTGCCGTGGCGGAACAGGCCGGTAAACACTTGAAGAAATCGACGCTGGAGCTGGGCGGTAACGATGTGTTTGTGGTGCTGGACGATGCCGATATCGATGAAGCGGTACGTCAGGGTGCGCAAGCTCGCCTCAGTAACTGCGGCCAGGTCTGTACCGCCGCCAAGCGCTTTATTTTGCATGAGAAAATTGCCGATACGTTTATGGCCAAATTTAGCGCGGCTATGCAATCGGCCACGCCGGGCGATCCGCTTGATGAGAAAACCACGCTTGGTCCGCTCTCTTCAAAAGATGCGCGCGATCGTTTAGTGAAGCAGGTTGAGGAAGCGGTGCAAAATGGCGCGCGCGTGGAGTTTGGTGGACGCGCCATTGATGGCGTCGGCTGCTATTACCAGCCAACGGTGCTCACTGGTCTGACGCCAGACAATCCTGCTTACTATCAGGAGTTCTTTGGCCCAGTAGCACAGGTGTATGTGGTGGCGGACGATCGTGCCGCTGTGGCACTGGCGAATGATTCAAATTACGGCCTGGGCGGTTCAGTCTGGACCAAAGACATTCCGCGCGGCCGTAAGATGGCGTCGCAGATTGAAACCGGCATGGTGTTTATCAATTCGCAGAGCGATACCTCTGCAGAGCTGCCGTTTGGTGGCGTGAAACGTTCCGGATACGGACGTGAGTTATCGGATCTGGGGATTAAAGAGTTTGCCAACCAAAAATTAGTGGTCGTCGCCGGTTAACTGGCACAAAAAACCCCGCCGCGGCGGGGTTTTCTTTGAGCAGCAAACTCAGTTACTGGTCGCTGCTTTGGCTGGCTCTTCTGATTTGGCCGGCGTTGCATCGGCTTGCGCTTTCTGTGCCGCTGCCGCATCAGCCTTGGCTTTGTCATCCGCTGCTTTCTGGGCAGTGGCTTTCTCCGCTTTGGCTTTCTCGTCTGCCGCTTTCTGCGCGGCCGCTTTATCCGCCTTCACTTTCTCTTCAGCCGCTTTCGCGTCTGCAGCCTTCTGTGCTGCGGCTTTATCCGCTGCTGCTTTGTCTGCGGCTGCTTTATCCGCAGCAGCCTGATCGGCTTTCTGCTTAGCGTCATCTGCGGCTGGTGCTGCGGCCGCAGGTGCTGGCTGTTCTGCCGCAGCCGGTGCTGCAGCAGGCTGCAGTGGCGTTCCTTGCAGAGCGCCATTCAATGCGCCGATGAATTGATCCCAGCTGCAGTAGCCGTTGGCATCCGTTTCACAGCCCGCCAGTTGCAGCGTGACGCGCTTCGGTGGATTTTTCAGGCTCAGCACATCGGCATCGCGCAGTTGATCGGCCGTTTGATAGACGTACTCAATTTTCAGCAGATCTTTGTTGTTCTTCACATCGTGCCAGCGTTCGAATACTACCTGGCCGCCAATCGGTGTTTTCTCGTCGTTGCCCGGCAGTTCATAAGGCTTAACCTGCAGTGCGCTGAGTAAGGAGGCGATGTTGGAATCATGACCAACCATCAGCGTCACTTTTGGCGCGTTGGCTTTATCCTGATCGACTAACTGGCTGCGGATGTAATCCACCAGCGGTGCGGCCACTTCGCGCGCCACTTCAGGAGAGGCGAACAGCGCATCCTGATAACCGTTTTTGATCGACGCCAGCTCTTTCCACTGTTCAGGCGTTTTGATCTGGCCCCAGGCAACCTGATCGGCCGGGAAACCTTCGTAATATTGCAGCGTAAACGCATCCACCAGCGAGTTGCCGATTTTCAGCGGACCGCTTACGTTCGGCTCTTTACCGTTATCCGCGCTGAAAGTGTTATCGCCGCTGCTCAAATCACACTGCTTTTTGCCGTTACAGGCCGGGGCAGATTTGTAATCGACGATTTTTTCCAGATGCTGGAAGGCAGGCTTCAGTGCCAGCTTTTCATTGGCGGCGGTCATAGCAGCCAAGGCTTTCTTGTTGAATTCATCGCTGCCGTCGGTGACGACCGGATTGAAGATCGGATCCATGGTGCCCATCGCATCCTGATGCGTGACCGCGATATCACAGCCAGGGAAGGCGCCAGTGATAAAGTACTGCGCGGTCGCCACGGTGCGCTGCAGGCTGTTGGCGTAGACAAAGATGTTGCTGCTGTCCGGGCAAGTCCCGTTCTGGACTAAGCCCTGCTGTGCCAGCCACTGACGGGTATAATTCCCCATGTAGACTTCCAGCACGCCACCTTTGGTGGTGAGCTCACCGCCCGCGACATCCCACTGCGGCCAGCTCTTCCTGGTGGATTGTTCCAGTACGCTGCCATTGTTGGCGAGCGGCGCACGCAGGTTATGACGGCTTAACATCAGCACCTGCTGGAGTTGCATATCTCCATCCGCAGCATAGGCGGACATGCCCATCGGGAGCGCAGCGATGACTGACAACGCGCAAAGACTCAGTTTCTTGATCATTGTGCCTATTCCATAATTCATCAGTGAAACACTCTGGCTTTCAAACGATTAGCCCGCCAAAGAGCGAATTACCGCACAGTGTAACTCAGCTTGCATCGGAAAATCGCCAGATGTTTGCAAAAAACCGTGCATGGAATATAGCAGTTAACGCGCGTGGCGTCGGGGAACGGCAGCAGATGGAAAAGCAACGCGATGTTTTTCGGAATTTATGAACGCAGAAAAGCAAAAAGCCCGCATTTCTGCGGGCTTCTTTAATATGGCGGAGGAACAGAGATTCGAACTCTGGGATGGTTTCCCATCGACGGTTTTCAAGACCGTTGCCTTAAGCCACTCGGCCATCCCTCCGGGGATTTTTTTGTTGCGTCACTCTGCAAGAGTGAATGGCGGAGGAGGAGAGATTCGAACTCTCGGATGGTTTCCCATCGACGGTTTTCAAGACCGTTGCCTTAAGCCACTCGGCCACCCCTCCGCAATGAGGCGCACTATAAACATCCCCCATAACGATGTAAAGCCTGCAATGAATCGTTCGGCTGAAAAACAGCCAAATTCTATTTTTTCGGCGTCAATTTCGCCATTCTGCTCAGCGAAACAGCAATTTATCGCGTAAAGATGGGTAAAACGCCTTTTCTGTCTTTCAGGCGCTGCGTATCCTCGAGCCATATTTGGTGTTTCTCTCTTTAAGGAGCGCATGATGGAAAGAATTTTTAGCTCGTCGCAGCAATCGTTAGTCAGCACCCACAAGGTGCTGCGCAATACTTATCTGTTACTCGGCTTTACGCTGGCCTTCTCGGCCGTCACAGCCACACTCAGCACCGTGTTTGCCTTGCCTTCACCGGGCCTGATTCTGATGCTGGTCGGCTTTTATGGCTTGATGTTCCTGACGCATAAACTGGCTAACAGCCCGGCAGGTATTCTGGCGGCCTTCGCTTTCACCGGCTTCCTCGGTTACTGCCTTGGTCCAATCCTGAGCTCGTTCCTCACTGCAGGCATGGGTGATGTGATCGCTATGGCGCTGGGCGGCACCGCGCTGGTGTTCTTCGGTTGCTCGGCCTACGTATTGACCACGCGCCGCGATATGTCATTCCTGAGTGGCATGATGATGGCCGGCTTTGTCGTGCTGCTGGTGGCGGTGGTTGCTAATATCTTCCTGCAACTGCCTGCGCTGCATCTGGCGATTAGCGCCCTGTTCATCCTTTTCTCTGCCGGTGCCATCCTGTGGGAAACCAGCAACATTATTCACGGTGGTGAAACCAACTACATTCGCGCTACCGTAAGCCTGTACGTTTCGCTGTATAACATTTTTGTTAGCCTGTTAAGCCTGCTGGGCTTCGCTAACCGCGATTAAGCTGCTGCAATAGTTATTACACCCCGCTTCGGCGGGGTTTTTGCTTTTTATGGCCGGGCGAATTTACAATGTGTCGATTAACGCCATGAGGAATGACTGTGAATTTTGCTGGTAAAGAGATTGCCACCGATGCGGAAGGCTATCTGAAAAATAGCGCGGACTGGAGCGAGCCGCTGGCTGCTGCCATCGCGGAGCAAGAAGCGATCGTGATGAGTGACGCGCACTGGGAAGTGGTGCACTTTGTGCGCAACTTTTACCAGGAATTTAATACCTCGCCGGCGGTGCGCATGCTGGTGAAAGCCATGGCGCAAAAGTATGGCGAGGAGAAAGGCAACAGCCGCTATCTGTTCCGTCTGTTCCCGGAAGGCCCGGCAAAGCAGGCGACCAAAATTGCCGGATTGCCAAAACCGGCGAAATGCTTGTAATCAGCCGGTGGTGAATCGGGTCGGCATTTCCCTGGGCTGATGCGGCTCCACCAGCACTTTATCCACCCGCGCGCTGCGCGGCCCACCCGCTTTGAGCCAACTGATCAATGCATCGACCTGCTGCGCCTCACCGGACGCCAGCACTTCAACGCTGCCGTCCGCCAGATTGTGCGCATAACCGTTAAGATTCAATTCTCTGGCCTGCGCTTGGGTGTGGTAGCGAAACCCCACGCCCTGCACGATGCCGTGCACCCAAATTTTACAGCATGCGGTAGCCATTGCGTTCTCCCATCACCTTGCGTTGCAATTTGCCGCCATCCGCCGGAAAATGGCGCCTCATTTTTTCAGGTAAGCATAGCAAACTATGACCGTTCGATTGATTCTCACAAAGGGACGTGAAAAATCCCTGCTCCGCCGCCATCCGTGGGTGTTCTCTGGTGCCGTTGCACGTATGGAAGGTAAAGCCCAGTCTGGTGAAACCATTGATATCTGTGACAGCAATGGCAAATGGCTGGCTCGCGCCGCGTATTCTCCGCAATCACAAATTCGCGCACGCGTCTGGAGTTGGCAACAGGATGAGTCAATCGACATCACCTTCTTCGTGCGCCGCTTTAAGCAAGCCCAGCTGTGGCGTGACTGGCTGGCGAAACGTGATGGGCTGGACAGCTATCGTCTGATTGCCGGTGAGTCTGATGGCATGCCGGGCGTAACCATCGATCGCTTCGGCAACTTCCTGGTGATGCAGCTGTTATCTGCGGGTGCTGAGTATCAGCGTCCGGCCATCGTCTCCGCCTTACAGCAGTGTTTCCCGGATTGCGCTATTTACGATCGCTCAGACGTGGCGGTGCGTAAAAAAGAGGGACTGGAGCTGGCGCAAGGGCCGGTTTCGGGTGAACTGCCGCCACCGCTGCTGCCGATTACTGAACACGGCATGAAGCTGCTGGTGGATATTCAGGGCGGTCATAAAACCGGCTATTACCTTGATCAGCGTGACAGCCGTTTTGCCACGCGTGGCTACTCAGATAATGCACGCGTGCTGAACTGCTTCTCTTACACCGGTGGTTTTGCGGTTTCTGCCTTGATGGGCGGCTGTTGTGAAGTGATTAGCGTTGATACTTCGCAAGACGCACTCGACGTGGCGAAACAGAACGTTGAACTCAATGGTCTGGATGTGTCGCGTGCCCAGTTTGTGCGTGACGATGTGTTCAAACTGCTGCGTCGTTATCGCGACAGCGGCGAAAAGTTCGACCTGATCGTCATGGATCCACCGAAATTCGTTGAAAATAAAAATCAGTTGATGGGCGCGTGTCGCGGCTATAAAGATATCAATATGCTGGCCATTCAGCTGTTGAATCCCGGTGGCGTATTGCTGACCTTCTCCTGTTCTGGCCTGATGCCAACCGATTTGTTCCAGAAAATCATCGCTGATGCCGCCGTTGATGCCGGTCGTGATGTACAATTTATAGAGCAGTTCCGTCAGGCAGCCGACCATCCAGTGATCGCCAGCTATCCTGAAGGGCTTTATCTGAAAGGTTTTGCCTGCCGCGTGCTGTGACTTGAAAACGCTGTCCCTGCCTCCATATTGGTTACAGGGCAGTCTTTTGGGAGGTCACAATGATTACGACTAAATTTGGAATTGGACAGCAGGTCCGACATCGTCTCTCCGGGGTGCTCGGCGTTATCGTGGATGTCGATCCGGAGTTTTCGCTTGATGAGCCAGAAGTTGATGATGTCGCTGCCAGCGAAACGCTGCGCGCCGCGCCCTGGTATCATGTGGTGATGGAAGATGAAGAAGGCGATCAGGTGCATACCTATGTCGCTGAAGTTCAGCTGGCGGGGGAAACCTCCTTCGAACATCCCGAACAACCTTCAATGGATGAGCTGGCCGCGTCAATTCGGCAACAGCTGCAGGCACCCAGCCTGAGACATTAATCAAACGGCGACTCAGGTCGCCGTTTCTGTTTTAGTGCCTAATCCCCAGCCGAGGAATTTCAATTTTTGGACAGCGATCCATTATTACGGTCATACCCGCGTCTTGCGCCAGCACCGCCGCCTGCTCATTAATCACGCCCAGCTGTAACCACAGCGTATCCGCTCCAATGGCGATCGCTTCCTGCGCTACGCCCCATGCCGCTTCGGCATTGCGAAACACATCTACCATATCCACTTTTCCGGGTACATCCGCCAGCGTGGCATAGGCGGTTTGACCAAGAAGTTGCTGTCCCGCCAATTTAGGACTCACCGGAATCACCTCGTATCCCTGATCAAGTAAATATTTCATCACGCCATAGCTCGGGCGATCGGGGCGGTCGCTGGCGCCCACTAACGCGATACGTTTGGTTTTAGTCAGCACATCGCGAATCGTTTGATCATTCATCTTTTTTCTCCTGGTTCATTCGCTTAAGTGTAGATGGCATTGCGCATCAGGCTGCAACTGTTGGTCACCAGAACTTTGCGCAGCAGCACGAATAAATATGTAAAAATGTAAATTTACTGCCATAATGTAATACTTTGCTACACATAATCGATTTACCCCCTTCTGCCGGGAGTTGAAATGAAGCTGTCTTTAACTGCTACGGGTTTACTGCTGTTGCTCGTATCAGCCTCATGCCAGGCCATCACTCTCAAGCTCGATCCCGAGATCGAACTGCTGGTGCTGGACGGGCGTAAAATTTCTGGTTCGCTGTTGAAAGGCGCAGGCAGCCTTGAGCTGGATCGTGGGCAGCATCAGTTTCTGTTTCGTGTGGAAAAACCGGGCACTGACGCCGCGCACTTTCAATCCGTGCCGATGATTGTCACTTTCAGCGCCAATGCCCATTCGGTGGCAATTCGCTTGCCTGCGCTCACTAATCGTCGTGAACGTACCACCTTCGACAAAACCCTCAACTTTCAACTGATTGATGAACGCGGCATAGAAATCACCAGCCTGCGCGACCATTTGCCGAAGCCAGGTGATAACGATTTCGAAAAGGCGATGGTGAATTATAATCGTGATGCCCACGCCGCTTCGGTTCCGCGTTTTGCCTTACATTCGCTGAGCGCCAGCGAGGCGCAGTTGAATCTGGATTACGCCTGGCAAGACGTTAGCGATCTTCCCTCTTTGCATGGCTGGTTCAAGCGTTTTGATGCCGCCACACGTCTGCGTTTTATTAGCTGGATGAAAACCTTACGCGCAAGTTGATAGTGATGAAACGCCAGGGGTAAACTCCTGCATTAACACATAATGCATGAGAAGAAACAGGAAGCCCTATGGAGCAGACCGTTCGTACCCTTCAGGTTCAGAAACATATCGCCCTCGTTGCACACGATCACTGTAAAGCCTCGCTGCTGGAGTGGGTGCAAACCAACCAAAGCACGCTGCAACAGCATGTGTTGTACGCTACCGGCACCACCGGCAATCTGATTAATCGTCATACCGGATTGGATGTTAACGCCATGCTAAGCGGCCCGATGGGCGGCGATCAGCAAGTGGGTGCGTTGATTTCGGAAGGTAAAATTGATGTGCTGATTTTCTTCTGGGATCCGCTGAATGCGGTGCCGCACGATCCAGATGTCAAAGCGCTGCTGCGCCTCGCCACGGTGTGGAATATCCCGGTGGCCAATAACCGCACCACCGCAGATTTTATTATCCAGTCACCGAAGTTTGCCCAACAGATTGAGATTCAGATTCCAGACTATCAGCGTTATCTCGCCGAACGCCTGAAACCCTAATCATCAGGCCTTACGGCTTTGTGGCACACCTAATTCGCGCAGGTGCTCGACAAATACCGAAGGCCGATCTTTATCGAACATCAGCCACACCTGCTGGCGCGCACGCGTCATCGCCACATACGCCAGCCGTCGCTCCTCCGCATCCGGGAAATCTTCCGGCTGCGGCAGCAAACCCTCTTCCATGATGGATTCCCGCGCTTGTGCCGGGAAACCGTCGCGTCCCTGATGCAGCCCCAATACAATAACAAAATCCGCCTGTTGTCCTTTGCTGGCATGGATCGTCATGAAATCCAGCTTTAACTTTGGCCAGCGCGTTTTAGCTTTATCGAGGATTGCCGGCCGCAAATGGTGGTAACGCGCTAGCAGCAGTACGCGCTCTTCGGGTTTGGCATAACCGCTCAGTTTATCGAACAGCGCTTCCAGTTGATCCTGCGGCAGCAAAGTCACCGATTTTTTATTACCTTTGCACAAGCTGTTCAACGGCTTGCGCAGCTGATGCGGGTTCTGTTGTACAAAGCGATTGGCTATCTCACCAATACGATCGTTAAAGCGATAGGTGGTATCCAGCACGCAGCGATCGCCATCGCCGAAATAGTGATGGAACGCGGTGGTCAAACTCATTTCGGCACCGCTAAAGCGATAGATTGCCTGCCAGTCATCGCCCACCGCGTACAGGCTGGTTCGCTTGTTTTGCTGACGCAGCGCCGTCAGCAGTGCGGCTCGCTGCGGTGAGATGTCCTGAAACTCATCGACCAGAATATGCTTCCACGGGCTGATAAAACGCCCTTTCTCCAGAATGGCAATCGCCTGATGAATCAGCCCGGAGAAATCGACCGCGCCCTCCTCTTTCAGCGCGCTTTTCCATGCCTTTAACAGTGGCGCCATCAGTTTGACACGCTTGCTGAAATTATCGCGCTGCGCTTCTGCCACATCCGCGATCATTGCCGCCTGCGCGCCGCCGTGCATGCGCATCAAGCCCAGCCAGCGCTCCATGCGCGATGCGATGCGCTGCGCCAGTTTGTCATCTTGCCAAAAGGGACCTTCGGGAATCTCCCACTCCAGCTCATCCTGCAACCACTGACGCCAGCCGCTGGCCTGCGCTTTTTTGCTGTTGCACTGCTCGCGCCAGGTCTCTATCAGCAACTGTCGCCGCGCCTTGCTGTCGCTTTCCAGCTTGCTAATCACCGGTTGTTTGTTACTGCCTTCGCGGATGATATGCAGCGCCAACGCATGGAAGGTACGCGCCTGAATCGCGCTTTCACCAAGGCGCGTTTGAATACGGTCATTCATCTCTTCTGCCGCCTGACGACCAAACGCCAGCAACAGAATTTGATCCGCTTGCGCCAGCTTGCGTTTCAGTAGCCAACCCGCGCGCGCCACCAGCACCGAGGTTTTGCCACTGCCCGCCCCCGCCAGCACCAGCAGCGCGTCTTCGCCATTCACTACAGCTTCGCATTGCGATGGATTGAGCGGCGTAGTTTCAACGGTGGAGAAGAATTCGTGATAGTCGCTGAGGATCTTGCTGGTCCATTGGCGATTGCGTTGGCGGATCGCCGCTTCACCTTGCTCCAGCCATTGCTGGCAGAATTCCCAGCGCTCACGACAGTTGTCAAACTCGGCAATGCGCGCGAGAGGCAACGGCAAGGCAGAAAACTGGCGCGTAATGCTCTCTTTTACCGCACTCAGCTCACTGCGTTTCAACCAGCGATCCTGCTGGGTGAAGGCGAGGATTTCCTGCTCCAGCGCGACCAACACCTCCGCGCTCACCTCGCTCATCTCCTTACTCCACTGCTGCCAGGCGTGCTGCAAGTAGTGGAAAAAGCGCTGCGTTTCCTGCCATTCGGTACCATGCAGGCGCACCACTTTCTCATCTGGCAGCAGAAACTCCAGTTCGCCCCACACCATGCCGCGTTTACAGGCAATGTTGAGCAACTGGTTAAACGGAATCAGATATTCATGGCGATCGCCACTGACTTCCACGCCGGCGGCCAGCAAGCGCACCCGATTATAGGGATGCTGTGCCAGACGTTTACCCATTGATGTTGCTTTCAGTTCCATGTCCGCACCGTCATGTGGAATTCGATATCGCGCAGTTTACCTGTCAGACTCTTGGCGCTCCAGCCTTAAAACAGGCTAAACTTGGCGCCACATATTGCGGATTGCAAAAGGAAAAACACGTTTATGCGTACCGTACTTAACATTCTTAATTTCATTCTCGGCGGCTTTTTCACCACCCTCAGCTGGCTGTTTGCCACCCTGGTGAGCATCGTGCTGATTTTTACGCTGCCGTTGACGCGCTCCTGCTGGGAAATTACCAAACTGTCTCTGCTTCCCTTTGGCAACGAAGCGGTGCATGTCGATGTGCTGCGTCCCGACAGTAAAAGCCATGTGATGAATACCGGCGGCACCTTCCTTAACATTTTCTGGCTGATACTGTTTGGCTGGTGGTTGTGTCTGGCGCATATCTCGGCCGGTATCGTGCAGTGTCTGACCATCATCGGCATTCCTGTTGGCATCGCCAACTTCAAAATTGCCGCGATTGCGCTGTGGCCGGTCGGCCGTCGCGTGGTCTCCGTTGAAGAAGCGCAGGCCGCGCGTGAAGCCAATGCGCGTCGCCGCTACTGAGGCCGTTCAATGATTCATGACGCCTTGCCAGGCTGGCGACGTTATCTGTTTAACAGCAGCCTGCGCTATTTGCTGCGCATCTTCTTTGCTTTGACCGGATGCGCGGCGGTGCCGTGGTGGCTGCACCAAATCGAGTGGACCATTCCGCTGACGCTGGGTGTAGTCGCCGCGGCGCTGGCGGATCTCGACGATCGCTGGATTGGGCGCGTGCGCAACCTGTTGATCACGCTGGTCTGTTTCTGTATTGCTTCGGTATCGGTGGAACTGCTGTTCCCCCATCCGTGGGCGTTTGCTCTGGGTCTGGCGCTTTCCAGCTGGGGCTTTATTTTGCTCGGTGCGCTGGGACAGCGTTATGCCACCATCGCCTTTGGTGCGCTGCTGATTGCGGTTTATACCATGCTGGGCATCGGCTTGTTCCCGCAGTGGTGGATGCAGCCAGCGCTGCTGTTGATCGGTGCCCTTTGGTACAACTTGCTGACCTTTGTTGGTCATTTGATGTTTCCGGTGCGCCCGGTGCAGGAACAGCTGGCAGGCAGTTTTTCCCAGCTGGCGCGCTATCTTGAAGCCAAAGCAAACCTGTTTGATCCTGACGGCGGCGATCAGGATGACGCTACGCTGGTTGCCACGGCGATGGTCAACAGCCAGTTGGTGGCCCAGCTCAATCTCACTAAAAGCACCATTCAAAGTCGTTTGCGTGGCGACCGCGGTTCACGCAGCACGCGTCGCAGCCTGCACTACTATTTTGTCGCGCAGGATATCCATGAACGCGCCAGCTCCTCGCATCTGCAATATCATTTGCTGCGTGATAACTGGCGTTACAACGAAGTGCTGTTCCGTTTCCAGCGCCTGATGAACATGCAAGCGCGCGCGTGTCGGCAACTGGCGGAGACCATTTTGCTGCGTCAGCCGTGGCATCACGACAGCCATTTTGAACGCACCTTTGAACGGCTGGAAACCGCGCTGCAACGCCTTCAGCAGAACGAGCCGCAGGATCCACACATTCACGCACTGTTCTGGCTGCTGCGTAATCTGCGTGCCATTGATGCGCAACTGGCATCGATTGAGTCAGAGCAGATGCTGGCCGAACCGTCCCCGCAGAGCGATCACCATCTGTCACGGGAAGGGCTCAGCGGCTGGGCGGATATCCGCTTACGCCTGAGTCGCCATCTCAGCCCACAATCGGCCCTGTTCCGCCATGCAGTGCGTATGTCGCTAGTGCTGTGTGTTGGCTACGCCTTTATTCAAATCACCGGCGTCGATCGCGGTTACTGGATCTTGCTGACCAGCCTGTTCGTCTGCCAGCCCAATTACAACGCCACCCGACGACGCCTCGCCTTGCGTATTGGCGGTACCTTAGCCGGCATCGCCATCGGCCTGCCGGTCTTGTGGCTGGTGCCCTCGATTGAAGGTCAGCTGGTGCTGATCGTGCTGAGCGGCGTGCTGTTCTTCGCATTCCGCCAGGTTCAATATGCGCAAGCCACGTTGTTTATCACCTTGCTGGTTCTGCTGTGCTTCAATTTGCTCGGCGAAGGCTTTGAAGTGGCGCTACCGCGCGTGGTGGATACCTTGCTTGGCTGTGGCCTGGCATGGCTAGCCGTGGCATTTGTCTGGCCCGACTGGCGTTTTCGCAAAATCACCGCCGTTGCCGATCGAACATTGGAAGCCAACTGCCGCTATCTGGATGCGATTATGGAGCAATACCATCAAGGCAAGGACAATCGTCTGGCTTATCGCGTGGCACGTCGCGATGCGCATAACGCCGATGCTGAGCTAGCGTCAGTGGTGTCAAACATCAGTGGTGAACTTAAGCTACAACAACCGCTACGTGAGAATGCGTTTCGACTGCTGTGTCTGAACCACTCCTTCCTCAGCTATATCTCGGCGCTTGGAGCGCATCGCGAACAGCTGGCAGATAGTACCTTGCTGACCTTACTGGATGACGCGGTCTGCTTCATAGAAGATGTGCTGCAGATTGATCGGGTTACGGATGCGCAAGCCACAGAGATGCAGCAGGCGCTAATGCAGCGCATGGGCGAGATGAAAAACAGCCCGGATACACGCGCACCATTAGTGATTCAGCAATTAGGATTGTTGGTCGCGCTGCTGCCCGAAATTGCCCGTCTACGCCGCACCCTCGTCAACGATTAAGGCTGCTGATGCTCCGCCGCCGCATGCTGGCGGAGCATTTTTAGATACCAGGCGTAGAGCTCTTGCCTGATGGCGCTGGGTAACGCCGCCTCATGATGTCCTGATATTGCACCTTCCAGCGCCAACAGCGTTTTTAACCCAATGTGCTTATTGACCGCGCGTAGTTTCAGCCAGCTTTGTCGCGATCCTGTTTCACACAGCAACCGCACCGAACTGATCCCCACCTTATGCAGCATCAGCTCCAGTCGCAGGCTTAAATTCGGCAGATCTTTCAATCGCAGCGAGACAAGTCTGGTAGCCGCTTCCTCCTGTGCGGCGCGCAATGAGCTAGCCGATAACTGCAATAATTGTTCGGGGTTTTGCCATAACTGTGTATCTACTTTGAAGTAGCTTAAGGTCACCGGCACGCCACGCTTGCGGTAAATCAGCGGTTCGAGTGAACGCTGTGCGTTATAGACGTGAAGCGCCTCGCTGGCTCGGAGATAAAGCGCATCTTCATTGATATAAGCAAAAATCACCTTCTCAATAGTTAGCGCATACCCCCCAAATTGCGTACGTGATTCAATTTTACCTAATGCCGCCAACTGCGCTTTCGATTGCTCAACTACCGGGTTATATCTCTTCATAACGCCCCCTCCAATGGATTCCATGCGCGGGAAATTTCCTATAAAAGCTCGCAGATTCATCTGGTTAGAAGATAAAAAAAACGATTTAGCTGTTCAATGAATAAAAGCAGGAGTGCGGGATCTTGTGCAGAAATTGCGAGGCGTTTTCAGAAATTGAGGTTGATCTTTATCCAGGAAGCCATTACTGTACATCCATACAGTTCATTACTGAGTGATTAAATTATGCGTACTCATTTCTCTGGCCCTGCTGATCGTTCACATCGTTTCGCTTCACCTGGCTTAGCGCAACCTTCGCTGGGTGGAATCACTGAACTGCGCTCCAGCGAACAACCTGAAATGATGCAACTTATGCTGCTTCCGGTACTAAAACAGTTGAGCGAGCAATCGCGCTGGCAGCTGTGGCTCACTCCGGCTCATAAGCTAAATCGTAGCTGGATGCAGCAGTCGGGATTACCGTTAGAAAAGAGTATGCATATCACCGAATCTGAGCGTTTTAACACCGTTGAAAGTATGGTGAAGGCATTACGTACAGGTAACTACAGCGTCGTGCTTGCCTGGATTCCGTACGAATTGAGTGATGAAGAGCGTTTAGAATTGGAACAAGCAGCGGCGGAAGGTGAAGCACTCGGTCTGATTTTGCGTCCACAGGGACGTAAATATGCTCATTCCAGACAACCCAATGCGTCAAAAATTCCCTCAGATTTGTTTCATTAAGTAAATCCAGGAATTTTCTCAGCATTTTTTTTGCAAAAGTTGCATCTAAGCTACTGATTCTTTTCCCGCCAGCTATGACAATGGCTTAGACGCTTTTTTGTTTTCTAATACCGAAGATTTAGCCATATGATTTGTTAAAATGTGTGTATAAATCGCTGTTTTTTTGCTGCCCGGCGTCACATCATACTTGTAAGTTTCCAATCTCGTTGTAGACTTTAGCTCGC
Source organism: Pantoea sp. y20 (assembly GCF_054903455.1). NCBI lineage: Bacteria > Pseudomonadati > Pseudomonadota > Gammaproteobacteria > Enterobacterales > Erwiniaceae > Pantoea > Pantoea sp. y20. The sequence goes on along the minus strand of NZ_CM142816.1, from coordinate 1,544,723 downwards.
CAGGGTGCTCAATAACCTCCGTTTTTTCGGTAGAGTCAAAAGCGAGCGTTTAGACCCGGCGAAGGATTAACACAAAGAGCAACCTTTTTGCTCATTGCCTATTTGGATGATAACGAGGCGCAAAAATGAAAAAGACAGCTATCGCAATTGCAGTGGCACTGGCTGGCTTCGCTACCGTAGCGCAGGCCGCACCTAAAGATAACACCTGGTACACCGGTGCTAAACTGGGCTGGTCTCAGTATCACGATACTGGTTACTACGGTAACGGTTATGAGAACAACAACGGTCCAACTCATGAATCTCAGCTGGGTGCTGGTGCATTCCTGGGTTATCAGGCGAACCCGTACCTGGGCTTCGAGCTGGGCTACGACTGGTTGGGCCGTATGCCTAACAAAGGCACCGTGACCAATGGCGCATTCAAAGCACAAGGCGTTCAGCTGGCTGCTAAACTGAGCTACCCAATTACCGAAGACTTCGATGTCTACACCCGTCTGGGTGGTATGGTATGGCGTGCTGACTCTACTCAGACCAACCCAACTACTGGCCGCATCAGCGACCACGACACCGGCGTTTCTCCGCTGGCTGCTGTTGGTGTTGAATACGCACTGACCAAAAACTGGGCAACTCGCCTGGACTACCAGTGGGTTAACAACATCGGTGACGCAGGTACCGTTGGTGCACGTCCAGACAACAGCATGCTGAGCGTAGGCGTTTCTTACCGTTTCGGTCAGGATGAAGATGCAGCGCCAGTTGTAGCTCCGGCTCCAGCTCCAGCGCCAGTTGTTGAAACCAAGCGTTTCACCCTGAAGTCTGACGTTCTGTTCACCTTCAACAAATCTACTCTGAAGCCAGAAGGTCAGCAGGCTCTTGATCAGCTGTACAGCCAGCTGAGCTCAATGGATCCGAAAGACGGCTCTGTTGTAGTACTGGGCTTCACCGATCGCATCGGTTCAGAGCAGTACAACCAGAAACTGTCTGAGAAGCGCGCGCAATCTGTAGTTGATTACCTGGTATCTAAAGGTATCCCTTCTAACAAGATCTCTGCACGCGGTATGGGCGAATCCAACCCAGTTACTGGCAACACCTGTGACAGCGTGAAAGGCCGCAATGCCCTGATCGACTGCCTGGCGCCAGACCGTCGCGTTGAAATCGACGTGAAAGGTATCAAAGACGTTGTAACTCAGCCACAGGCTTAAGTTATCACGCAGTAAAAAACCCCGCTGAGGCGGGGTTTTTTTATGGCTGAATGTAATGAGAACGAAAAGGATTCTACTCTTTTTCCGAGCCACCATTTCCGAGGATCGCCTGCAGATCTTGCTTCAGCGTAGACATCTGGCTGGCGTACTTCTCTTTGCGTTCAGCATCTTCAATTAACTGAACTATGGTTTCTGACAGCGTATTACTGCGACGCTGCGCCAATCCTGCCAGACGCTGCCACACCAGATATTCCAGATCGATCGATTTCTTACGCGTGTGCTGATGCTCAGCATTAAAGTGACGTTTACGACGTGCACGTATCGTCTGCTTGAGACGATTCTCCAAATCTGGATGAATGTGCTGGGCGATCCACTCGTTAACCTCAACCGGGCTGTTTTCCATCGACAACAACGTATCGACCGCAGCTTGCGCCGCACTAAGCTCAAGATGACGGGTGATCAGTTCACCCTCCCGATGCTTTTTCACCAGGTATTTCCACTTCCATCCACTTTCAAGATTTTCGAGTTGCTGGTATTTCATCGGAATCTCATCGTGATCACGTAACAAACTAAGAATAACAGCTTTTTTCCTGGATGCAGCAAGGAAAAACATGTTGCAGCCGTCACAATCCGGGCCGGAACTCCGCCGTGATTAACCAAATTGATTCCTGTATAATCGCGCTTTTCCTAAATCAGACTAATGCGAATATTTTGACCAGCACTCAAATTACGTGGCAAGCCCTGCAGCCGGATAGCGACCGCTACCAATCCATTTTCTCGAACGTCTCACTGGAAGATTGCGATAGTCTTGCCGCGGTTCAGCCGCGTCTGCTGAATGCGCTGGCGCATTTGCATCATCAAACCCTGGGTTTTCCGCTGCTGCTGTTACGCAGTCAGGAAAACAGCGATTACCTGGCCTGCATCGCCGATGCGGCGCAACGTTTCCAGCCGGATGAGATTTCTCTTTACGGTGGCGACTATCATGTGATGGGCGATACCGTCAGTCTTCTACCGCCAACCGATATCAATCGCCCCTTCACCAGCCAGGGCGGCGTGCATTTCGCCGACTGGATTGAAGCTGAACAGTTGTTCGGTTGCGTACGTCAATATAAAGACCGTGTGCAGCCTGAACCGGGCTTACTGCATCGCGCCAATGGCGGTACGTTAATTCTTGCGGTCAACACTTTACTGGCTCAGCCGCTACTGTGGCTGCGTTTGCGTAAGTGTATTGAGCAAGGTCGCTTCGATTGGTATTCACAGGATGAGCGTCAACCATTGCCTGTCGCCATTCCCCCGCTACCGTTGCAACTGCGTCTGGTACTGTGTGGCGACCGTGATGCACTGGCCGCCTTCCAGGAAATGGACGTCGAAGTTCATGAGATGGCGCTGTATAGCGAATTCGAAGAGAGCTTACAAATTCTCGACGAAGATGACATGACGTCATGGTGCCAGTGGACGCTAACGCAAGCCGAACAAGCCGGATTAGCGCAGCCTGAAGCCGATTTCTGGCCATTGTTGATCACCGAAGCAGCACGCATGACCGGTGATCAAGACACGTTGCCGCTTTGCCCGCGCTGGCTGCGTCGCCAGCTGCAAGAAGCGGCGCTGCATGGCGACAGCATCAATGGCGAAGCATTGAAAGAAGCGCTGGAAGCGCGCCAATGGCGTGAAGGCTTCCTCGCCGATCGCATGCGTGATGAAATTCTGCTTAATCAGATCATGATTGAAACCGAAGGCGAAGTGGTTGGGCAAATCAACGGCCTTTCGGTGGTTGAGTTCCCAGGCCATCCGCGTCCATGGGGAGAACCTTCGCGCATTACCTGTGTGGTACACCCGGGCGATGGCGAGTTCACCGATGTGGAGCGCAAAGCCGAATTAGGTGGCAACATCCATGCGAAAGGCATGATGATTATGCAAGCCTACCTGATTGCCGAGCTGGAGCTGGAGCAACAGCTGCCCTTCTCCGCTTCACTGGTGTTTGAACAATCCTACTCCGAAGTGGATGGCGACAGCGCCTCGCTGGCCGAGCTCTGTGCGTTAATCAGTGCGCTGGCTAATCAGCCGGTTAACCAGCAGATTGCGGTGACCGGCTCAGTTGATCAGTTTGGTAACGTGCAGCCCGTCGGCGGCCTGAACGAAAAAATTGAAGGCTTCTTCCAAATCTGTCATTCACGTGAATTGACCGGCAAGCAAGGTGTCATTTTCCCTGCCAGTAACGCGCGCCATCTCAGTCTGAATCAGGATGTTGTGGAAGCGGTTAAGGCCGGACAATTCCATCTTTGGGCCATTGAGAGCGTAGATGAAGCGTTGCCGCTGCTGACCGGCATTGCCTGGCAGAGTGAAAGCGGCGAATCTCTGCTTAGCACCATTCAGGAACGTATTACCCAGCTGAACCAGCAGGAAGCTCGCCTGCGTCCGTGGCCACTGCGTTGGCTCAACTGGTTCAACCACAGCCGATAACATTGCTCAGCGTACAACTGTTCGCTAATATTCGGGCTTCACTAAAAGAAGGCATATTGAGAACATGGTAGATAAACGCGAATCCTATAGTAAAGAAGACCTGATTGCCTCGGGTCGCGGCGAACTGTTTGGCGAAAATGGACCGCCGCTTCCATCCAACAACATGTTGATGATGGACCGCGTGGTCAAAATGACCGAAGACGGCGGTAAATTCGATAAAGGTTTCGTCGAAGCCGAACTGGATATCCGCCCTGACCTGTGGTTCTTTGACTGCCACTTCATTGGCGATCCGGTAATGCCGGGTTGCCTCGGCCTCGATGCGATGTGGCAGCTGGTGGGTTTCTACCTCGGCTGGCTGGGCGCAGAAGGTAAAGGCCGCGCGTTGGGCGTGGGTGAAGTGAAGTTCACTGGACAAGTCCTGCCTACCGCCAAAAAAGTGACCTATAAAATTCACTTCAAACGTGTGATTAACCGTAAACTGGTGATGGGCGTGGCAGATGGCGAAGTCTTTGTTGACGGGAACCTGATTTACTCTGCGACCGATTTGAAAGTGGGTCTGTTCAAAGACACCTCAGCTTTCTAATCCTTCCAAATGAAAACCTCCGCACGCAGCGGAGGTTTCTTCCATAATGTTAGACATCCAGCAGTGCTAGGCCACCGCTGACCTGTCCTCCATGGCTTGACGCCAACCTCCCAACCAGTGAGACCGTGCATCGATCAATTGATAAGGGCATATCTCTTTCGAGCGGCCCGTAATACCGGCTTGGTAGCCTCGTGAATGTGCTCGTTCCAGGCGGTCTCTCTTCTGTCTCTTCATGCCTCGTTTCCCTCATTTCAGGTCTGGTGGAATCTGGGTGGAAAGAAAGAGTGGCGATATAATGTTCAACCACAGTAATGTTCTAACCCGATGCCGAAGAAAGGTCAATGCGCAAAATTCACGCCAATGTCATGTTTTTGACGTTAAAGTGCCATGTAGAGTTGTCAGTTGATTGTCTATCTGGCTGATTAGGCAATAAAAAAAGCCCCTGATTTGACTGCGATCACACTACAGTAAATCAAGGACTTAGCATAAGCATCGAACAAATCTTAATTTAGCGAAACGACACTATTTGCGATTTGTTGTGCGGTTTGCTGCCAGCCGAGAGCCAGAGTACGTACCAGCGCATCGTAGCCATCTTCGGTTTGCGGCAGCGTCAGATTAAAGCCATGTTTGATTAGGCGTCCTTGATGCTGCAGTAACCATTCGCCACTCACCACCACTTGTCCATCGTAGCGTCCCTGGAAACCGGTAACGTTTACCGACAGCGTATCGTGCGTGTCGCCCAGCGGCGCACCGGCAACCAGGCGGCCAGGTAGCGCTTTACTGAGATTACTGATCAACGTTTGCTGCAGCTGTTGATCGAGCGGACTGGCCCACAGGTTATTGGCTGCAATCACGTACTTCACATCGCTGGTCTGATAGACCAGGCCATTGCCCGCCATGTAATCCGGTACCGTTACTTGCTCAACCCAAATCATCGGTTGGCCAGTGCCCGCGGCACTTTCAACGCGCGCCACATTGCTGCCCGCAGGCAGCTGATAATAGGTATTTTCAATGGTGCTGCTGCAGCCTGCCAGCAGCAACAGCGCCCCGATAATTAGCCCTTTTTTCACTGTTTCGCCCTCTTTGGCTGTGGATCCTGGCCCGGCTTGGCCTCAAACACCAGCGCGTTACTTTTGCTATTCAGCGTTTTCAGCACCGGCTGCAGTTCTCGCAGTACCTGATCAAGCCGCTGCATATCGCCCACCAGCTTGCTGTAAGCCGGTGAACCTGGCTGCAGCCCTTTCATGCTGCGGTTCAGTTCGCGCAGGGTTTGCTGCATGTCTGAAGGCAGGGTTTTCATCGCCGGATTCGCCGTGACCTGATTAAGGTTATCCAGCGTTTTCTGCAACCGCTGCAGGGTGCGCTGGCTCTCTTTCAAGGTACCTGTGGCTTCATTCAGTACTGGATTAAGTGGCAAGCCGTTGATCTTATCCAGCGCCGCCATCAGTTTCTGCTGAATCTGCGCCAGGCCGCCGCTGACGGTTGGAATCACTTCCAGGCCAGCCACCTGATTCGGGCCTTGATACGCCGGTGCGTTATCGTAGAAATCGAGGTCGATAAATAGCGCGCCAGACAGCAGGTTGCCGGTTTTCAGCGTCGCACGCAGACCGCGTTTTTTGCCATCCTGCAGATGCTGCTCAAGATTGAAATCTCCGCCCAGGCGATTAACAAACCGATCCGGCTCAATGCGAATCAGCACCGGCACACGATAATCAGTATTCAGCGCCTGATTCACGCCCGGAATCATATAAGGCACTTGTGACACCGTACCCAAACGAATGCCGCGGAACTCAACCGGTGCGCCAACCTGCAAGCCGCGAATCGAATCGGTGAAGAACAGCAGGAAATCGGTATGAGCACTGTAGAGCGAATCCTGGATGCTGCGCTGATCGTCGTACAGATGGTATTCCGCCTTGTTCTCCGCCGCCCGGCCCAGCTCAGCGCCGTCCGGCACATCAAAGCTGACGCCGCCGCTGAATAGCGTAGTGAGCGATCCCATCTCTACGCGCATGCCTGATGCAGACATATCGACGGCAATACCGCTGTCTTTCCAGAAACGCACGTTGGTGGTGATCAGGCGATCATAAGGCGCCGAGATAAACAGCTGATAAGTCATCATGCGTTTATCGGTATCAAAGTTGCTGGTTTCCACTGAACCTACGCGATAACCGCGGAACAGCACCGGATCGCCCGCATTAAGCTGACCGGCTTTTTTGCTGTCGAGCGTTATGCGAATGCCTTTGGCATCCGGCGGCGCCAGCGGCGGTGCATCCAGCAGTTGATAACGTTCCGGCTTATCGCCCTTAGCGCCCGGCTGCAGCTCGATATAGGCACCGGAAAGCAGCGTGCCCAATCCGGTAATGCCTTCGCGACCAATTTGCGGTTTCACCACCCAAAATGCGCTGTCGCCCTGTAGCAACTTTTCCATGCCCGAATTAAGACGCGCTTTAATCTCTACATGGTGCAAATCGTCGGTCAGAACCGCGCTTTCCACCACACCGACGTTGACGCTGCGGCTCTTAATGGTGGTTTTACCGGCTTCGATGCCTTCCGCATTCTCGGTAATCAGCGTCACTTCCGGGCCCTGATGGCTGAAGTGATAAAAAAGAATCCATCCGCCGATTAACAGCGTGACGATAGGTACAATCCAGACCGGCGACCAGCGTTTAATCTGGTCGACCTTAGCAGTCCCGTGATGGTTGTCCGTCAAGACGCGGCTCCTTACGTTCAGTTTCTCGTTGTCGATCCCACAGCAGGCGCGGATCAAAGGTCATTGCGGCAAACATGGTGAGGATGACCACCATGGCAAACAGCAGCGCGCCTGGCGCAGGATACACGCTCATCAGCCGACCCATCCGCACCAGCGCAGAGAGAACGGCGATTACAAACACATCAATCATTGACCAACGGCCAACGAATTCAACCACCTCATAAACCACGTGCATCTTTTCATCATCGCGCCCACCGCGTCCGCTGCCGTGCCAGCACAGCCAGGCAATCGCCAGCATTTTCAGCGAAGGCACCATGATACTGGCGATGAAGATCACCAGCGCCACCGGCCACGAACCGTCGCTCCATAGCAAAATTACTCCGGCCATGATGTTCGAAGGATATTGCGAACCGAGCGTTTCGGTCACCATGATCGGCATGATATTTGAGGGAATGTAGAGCATCACCGAGGTGATCAGCAGCGCCAGCGTCCATTGCAAACTGTGCTTGCGGCGCGCATGCGCCTTCACACCACAACGCGGGCACGCCAGTTGGTCAGCGGGCAGAATCGCGGTACAACACGGACAGCTACGCAAACCTTGCTTGAGGCCGCTAACACCGGCCAGCGGCGTTTTCGGCAACGGCGGTAACGGATTGATGCGGTGCCACACCCAACGGCGATCAACACATTGAAAAGCGCGCAATTGCAACACGCAGAACAGACACCACGGCCAAAAACTGCTGCCGAGGCCAATCTCACCATACGCCATCAGCTTAACGAAACTGACCAGCACGCCGGCCATAAAAATTTCCGCCATGCCCCAGCTACGCAGCTGAAACAGCACGCGCGCCAACCCAAGCCGCAGGCTGTGCGGCATGCGGACGTTATTGACCAGCAGAATAATGGTGATCATGCAGAAGGCAGGAATGCCCTGCACAAACAGCAGAAACAGCGTTGCCAGGCTGCGGTAATCTTCGCGATCCATCACCTGGGGGATTTCGAGCAGCGATATCTGGCTGCTCAATCCCGCGACGTGCATATTGATGAAAGGAAACAGATTGGCCAGCACCAGCATGAACAGGGCCGAAAAGGCGTAGCCGGTCGGACGTCGACGCGGCTCCTGCCAGTTGGCTTGCAGCGTGGTGTGACAACGCGGGCAACGCGCACGGCTGCCAACCGGTACAGCGGGCAGCTTTACTGTTAAATCACACTGTGGACAAAGACTCCACTGATGCGCTTGATCCGCTGCACACATGCTGACTCCTTCCGATTACGCGCCGTTTTTCAGTGCTTCCAGCTCTTCCCAGCGTTCGAACGCCACTTCCAGCTCCTGCTCGGTTTGCGCTAACGCATCCAGAACCGGCTGGGTTTTATCGTGTGGCTGGCTGAAGAAATCTGGATGACTCATTTTAGCCTGCAACTCACCGATGCGGGTTTCCAGCTGCTCGAGTTTTTGTGGCAGCTGTTCCAGCTCACGTGCCAGGTTATAGCTTAGCTTGTTGGCCGGACGTTTGGCGGCGTCGCTTTTCTCAGCGGTTTTCACCGGTGTAGCCGGTTTAGCCTGCGAGGCTTTGCCCTGCTTATAGGCTGCGCGCTGCTGCTGAGCATCGTGATAGCCACCGACAAAGGTGCCGATTTCGCCGTTGCCTTCAAAGATCCAGCACTCGGTCACGGTGTTGTCGACGAATTGACGGTCGTGGCTCACCAGCATCACGGTGCCCTGATAACCATCCACCAGCTCTTCCAGCAATTCCAGCGTTTCGACGTCAAGGTCGTTGGTCGGTTCATCGAGAATCAGCAGGTTGCTTGGCTTGAGGAACAGACGCGCCAGCAGCAGGCGGTTACGCTCACCGCCGGACAAGGCGCGCACCGGCGTCATGGCGCGTTTCGGATGGAACAGGAAGTCCTGCAGATAACCGAGCACGTGGCGCGGTTTGCCGTTAACCATCACTTCCTGTTTACCTTCAGCGAGGTTATCCATCACGGTACGATCCGGATCCAGCTCAGCGCGGTGCTGATCGAAGTAAGCGATTTCCAGCTTGGTACCGCAATGCACGCGGCCGCTGTCGGCTTTCAGCTGATCCAGCATCAAACGCAGCAAGGTGGTTTTACCGCAACCGTTCGGGCCAATCAGGGCGATTTTGTCGCCGCGCTGCACCTGAGTAGAGAAGTCTTTCACCAGGGTTTTGCCACCCACGCTGTAATTGACATCTTCCATCTCAAACACGATTTTGCCTGAACGTGCCGCTTCGCCGACTTGCATATTGGCTTTGCCCATCACTTCACGACGTGCAGAGCGCTCGTTACGCAGCGCTTTCAAGGCACGTACACGGCCTTCGTTACGCGTGCGGCGCGCTTTGATGCCCTGACGGATCCACACTTCTTCCTGCGCCAGCTTGCGGTCAAACTCGGCGTTCTGCATCTCTTCGACACGCAGCGCTTCTTCTTTGCCGGTCAGGAACAGATCGTAGTTCCCCGGCCAGGAAACCAGCTTGCCGCGATCAAGATCGACAATGCGCGTCGCCATGTTGCGAATAAACGAACGGTCATGCGAAATGAAGATGATGCTGCCGGTGAATGTCTTGAGGAACGTTTCCAGCCAATCAATGGTTTCGATATCAAGGTGGTTGGTCGGTTCGTCGAGCATCAGTACGCGCGGGTTGCTCACCAGCGCGCGGCCCAACGCCGCTTTACGCAGCCAGCCGCCAGACAGCGAAGACAACTCGGTATCCGCATCCAGACCAATCTGCTGCAGCACATCGTTGATGCGGCTATCCAGCTGCCACAGATTCTGATGGTCAAGGATGGTTTGCAAACGACCCATCTCGTTCAGGTTCTTCTCGCTCGGATCTTCCATCACCAGATGGGAAATCGCGTGATAAGCCTTGAGATGCTCCGCCTGCTCGGCCACGCCTTCGGCAACGAAGTCATAAACAGAACCGGTAATGTTGCGTGGCGGATCCTGTTGCAGACGCGCCACCACCAAATCCTGCTCATAAATGATGCGGCCGTCATCCAGCGGCTGTTCGCCGTTGATGATTTTCATCAGCGTCGATTTACCGGCGCCGTTACGGCCAACCAGACAGACGCGTTCGCCCTCTTCGATATGCAGTTCGGTGTTATCCAACAGCGGCGCATCGCTGAACGAGAGGTAAGCGCCATGGATACTGATCAGTGACATAAAACTTATTCCTTACCGGCGTGGCTAACCAGCCAGCAGTTGTGAATTTGACGGTTGCGCGCGAAATCCTGCGACAGCGTTTTTTGGGTAATTTCCTGCGCCTGCAGACCCAGACGTTCTAAGCCGTCGAGATCCATTTTGAAGCCGCGCTTGTTGTTGGAGAACATAATGGTGCCACCGCGACGCAGCAAACGTTTCAGGTTCTGCATCAGCATCATGTGATCGCGCTGCACGTCGAAATCGTCTTCCATGCGCTTAGAGTTAGAGAACGTCGGCGGATCGATAAAGATCAAATCAAACTGTTCGTCACTCTCACGCAACCAGCTCAGGCAATCGGCGTGCATCAGGCGATGATTACGGCCGGTTAAACCGTTAAGGCGCAGGTTGCGCTCGGCCCACTCCAGATAAGTACGCGACATATCCACGGTGGTGGTGGTTTTCGCGCCACCTAAACCGGCGTGTACGCTGGCGGTACCGGTATACGCAAACAGATTGAGGAAATCTTTGCCTGCGCTCATTTTGCCCAGCATCTGGCGCGCGATACGGTGATCGAGGAACAAACCAGTATCCAGATAATCGGTGAGATTCACCAGCAGACGCGCATCAAATTCCTGCACTTCGAAGAAATCGCCCTTCTCGCCCAGCTTTTGATACTGGCTTTTGCCTTTTTGGCGCTCGCGGGTCTTCATTACCAGACGATTGGCCGGGATCTCCAGCACGCTCAGCGTAGCGCTGATCACATCGAACAGACGCTGACGCGCTTTGTTCGCGTCCACGGTTTTCGGCGGCGCATACTCCTGAATCACCACCCAATCAGCGTAACGATCGACCGCTACGTTGTACTCAGGCAGATCGGCGTCATACAGACGATAGCAATCGATATTCGACTGACGCGCCCATTTATCCAGCTTCTTCAGGTTCTTGCGCAGACGGTTAGCAAAATCTTCGGCGATCTGCGCGCCGCCTTCTGCGCTGGTCGCAGCCAGCTGATAGTTTTTCTGCACGCACTCCAGCGGGCCATTTTTGGCTTTGAACTGGCGATCGGCACGCAGTTGCAAGCAGCTCAGCAGCTCTGGCGAAGCGCTGAACAGCGACAGATTCCAGCCGCCGAAGTGCTGCTTCATGATGCGGCCCAGCTGGCTGTGCAGCGCAATCAGCGCCGGTTCGCTTTCCAGACGCTCACCGTACGGCGGGTTGCTCAATACCGTGCCGGTAATCTCTTTGCCCGCCAGCGGATTCTTCAGCTTAATCACATCCTGCTGCGCAAAGGTGAACAGCTCGAACACGCCTGCACGACGGGCGTTGGCGCGCGCCGATTCCAGCACGCGGCTGTCATTATCGTAGCCAAAGAAACGGGCGGTCGCAGCGGCGGTACCCACGCGCGCGCGCTCTTTTGCGGCAGCATGAACTTCCTGCCATGCAGCCTGATTATGTTTCTTCCAGCGATTGAAGCCCCAATGGGTACGCAGCAGGCCAGGCGCGCGATCGCAGGCGATCAACGCCGCTTCCAGCAGCAGCGTACCGGAACCACACATCGGATCGACCAACGGCGTGCTGCTCTGCCAACCGGAACGCATCACGATGGCTGCCGCTAAGGTTTCTTTTAGCGGCGCTGCGCCGGTTTGCTGGCGATAGCCGCGCTGATGCAGTGAATCACCGCTTAGATCCAGCGCGATGCTGACGCGATCTTTGTTCAGCCACGCATTGATGCGGATGCCCGGTTGTTCACGATCAACGTTCGGGCGCTCCAGATTCTGGCGGGTAAAGCTATCGACGATGGCATCTTTAATGCGCAGCGCACCGAACTGGCTGTTGCGGATCACCTCGTTGGTGCCGCTAAAATGGATGGCAAAACTGGTGTTGCTGTCGAACATCTCGGTCCACGGGATACTTTGCGCCCCCACGTAAAGATCGAGATCGCTCCAGACGCCAAATTCTCCCAGCGGCAGCAAAATGCGCGAAGCCAGACGGCTCCACAGCAGGCTTTGGTACATTACATGGTCGTCGGCCTGAAAGTGGACGCCGCCCTGCACCACCTGCAAATCCTGCGCACCCAGCGCGTCTAGCTCACTTTTCAACAGCTCTTCGAGCCCACGCGCCGTACTGGCAAACAGAGAATTCATATCGTCACTTTTTACTCTTGCTTAAATTGCTGCGCATTATAGCGAATCAGCGTGCTATGTCATAAAGTTAGCTTCTTTAAAACTTATGACCCTTTTTTGGAGTGGTGATGATTACGCTTTCACGCCTTTACATCCATCCCGTTAAATCTATGCGCGGTCTGCAACTGTCACATGCGCAGGTGCTGGAAAGCGGTCTGGGCTTTGATCGCATTTTTATGGTGACCGAACGGGACGGCACGTTCGTGACCGCCCGCCAGTTTCCGGAAATGGTGCGCTTTACTCCGGCGCTGCTGCCGGACGGGCTGTTTCTGCAGGCAGCGGATGGTTCGCAGGCGCTGATCCGCTTCGCTGATTTCACTGCTGAGCAGTCACCCACCGAAGTCTGGGGCAACCATTTCACCGCGCATATTGCACCTGACGCGATCAACAGCTGGTTAAGCACCTTCTTCCCGCGTCCGGTGCAGCTGCGCTGGACCGGCGTGCAACCGACGCGCCGCGTGAAGCGTTTTGATCATGTGCCACTGAGTTTCGCCGACGGTTTTCCTTACCTGCTGGTGAATATGGCCTCGTTGCAGGATCTGCAACAGCGCTGTCCGGCCAGCGTGCGCGTTGAGCAGTTCCGTCCCAATCTGGTGGTGAGCGGCGCGGCCGCCTGGGAAGAAGATAGCTGGAAACGCCTGCAAATTGGCGAGATCACCTTTGAGATGCCGAAGCCGTGCAGCCGCTGCGTGTTTACTACCGTCGGTACCGAAAGCGGCCGTAAACATCCTGATGGCGAACCGCTCTCGACCTTGCAGGGTTTTCGCAGCGCGCAGGATGGCAGCGGCGATATCGATTTCGGCCTGAATTTGATCGCCCTTAATAGCGGCATTATTCGCGTCGGCGATGCGGTGACCATTATCGAGAAGCAAACCCCACGCGCTTACGGTGCGGGCGCCGTGGTCGAAACGCTGGCGCCAGCCGCCAGCAGCCACAGTGCGGTGAGCATCGATTATCAGGGGACGAGCTTTAGCGGCGACAATCAGCAAGTGCTGCTAGAACAGTTGGAAATGCAGGGTTTCCGCATTCCCTACTCGTGCCGCGCCGGGATTTGTGGCAGCTGCAAAGTGACGTTGGTGGCGGGTGAAGTGAAGGCACTGAAGAAAAGCGCGGTGCGCGCGGATGGTACCATCTTAAGCTGCAGCTGTATTCCGGCAGGCGATATCGAACTGGCGTAAGCCGATTACACCGCCCGCGCAAAGTGGGCGGTTTGTTCCTGCTGCTGTGGACGCAGACGATCGTTCATGATCTTTATCGCATCACCCAACTGCATACCTTTACCCGCCACGGTTAGCGCGTTTTGCGCTAATAAGCACAGCGCGGCATTTTCACCGCTTTCAACCACAAACAGTTGTGCCTGTTCGCCGCTATCAGCCAGCGTCACCGCCACCATATCGCCCGCTGCTGGCTGCCAGCTGTGCGCATGATTCGTGAAGTGCCAGCTTTTTGGCATCAGGGGTTTGAGAAAACGACTGGCCACCAGCGCGTTTAACACTAATTCCGCACGCTGATCGCCTTTTAATCCACTCTGACGGCAACGTTCTTCAAAGCTAAAATAGAGCGCGGCGTCATCAACGCAAAAACCGCTGACATTAAAGGCATCAGGCGTCAGCATTTTGCGCGAGAAGCGCGAGCGAAATAACATGCCGTCGGCTAAATCCAGCATCATGCGGTCATGATCAGCGTCGAAATACCAACGCCAGTTGTCATCAGGTTTGATTTTCATGATCTGCCCTGTGGTTTATCGCTGCGCTAAACGGCGCTTAATTAAAAAAATAAATCTGAGAAAAAGCTGAAAAATGCATCAGCAGGACAAAATATAAACGAGCCGAAGGGATAAATAAACCCCTCGGCGCAGTAAAGTGGGAAATGTCTTAGAGGTAGGTCACGATATCTTTAATTAAGCTTGGGCCTTTATAAATAAATCCAGAGTATATCTGCACTAATGTTGCGCCCGCGGTAATTTTCTCACGCGCAGAAACCAGCGAATCAATACCACCGACGCCGATAATAGGTAAGCGGCCCTGCAGCTCTTGCGCCAGGCGGCGAATCACTTCGGTGCTGCGTGACTGCACCGGACGACCACTTAATCCGCCCATTTCTTCGGCGTATTTAAGGCCGGTGACCAGCGAACGATCAAGCGTGGTATTGGTGGCAATCACACCATCAATATTGTGGCGCACCAAACTGTCGGCAACCTGGATCAATTCTTCTTCAGTCAGATCCGGCGCGATCTTTACCGCCACCGGCACATATTTAAGGTGCCTTTGTTGTAGTTCTTGCTGTTTTAATTTGATGGCAGAAAGAAGATCGTCCAACGCTTCGCCATATTGCAGCGTGCGTAATCCTGGCGTGTTGGGTGACGAAATATTGATGGCGATATAACCGGCGTGGGCATATACCTTTTCCATGCAGATCAGATAATCGTCTTTGCCTTTCTCGACCGGCGTATCTTTATTTTTGCCAATATTGATGCCGAGAATGCCCTTAAAGCGCGACTTTTTAACGTTGGCAATCAGATGATCAACGCCGAGATTATTAAACCCCATGCGGTTAATAATCCCTTCGGCAGGCACTAAGCGGAACATACGCGGTTTATCATTTCCCGGTTGTGCCAGCGGCGTTACCGTTCCCACTTCGACAAAACCAAAGCCCATCGCGCCGAAGGCATCAATGCACTCGGCATTCTTATCGAGACCGGCCGCTAAGCCGAGCGCGTTCGGGAAGGTTAATCCCATGCAGGTTACCGGACGTGATGGCAGCGACTGGCGAATCAGCCCTTCCAGCGGAGTGCCGCTAATAAAACGCAGTTGTTGAAAGGTGAGTTCGTGCGCACGCTCAGGATCAAGCTTAAACAGCGCTGGCCGGACGATAGGATATAACATGCACTCTCCTCAATGACGGAAACCAGGGAAGTCGGGGTGCACGGGAAAATGTGCGCCAGAATGGTAAGGTGCGCTGGCGCAAAAGTAAATTGTTCTACTGCATCACAATTTGATCGTTATCAGCGTCGTGCAGAATAGCGGCCAAGCTGTTCGCGACAAGCCTGCAAGCCACTGTAAATCGTCGGGCAATACCACATTAGCTTCAGACGCGCGCTATGCTGCAACACATTGCGCACCAGCTGATTCACCTGCGGTTGCCAATCCGTTGGGATCACCATGTGATTTTTGCGCATCTGCGCCAGGCAGCTGTGCATCACCGTTTGGTAATAGCTATCCAGCAACGCCGCATCCACCGGCAGTTGCCGATCGCGCAGGAACTGTTCGCTGCTTTCACGCGCAATAAAGTAATTTTTCACATAGGAAAAATCGCGCGTACTTTGCGACAGCGACGTCAGCATAAAGCGTTTGTAGTAGTAGCTTTGGCTGGTGCAATAAATGTTACGCGCCTGCAGATAGAGCGCAAACATGTAAGGCGCATCTTCATGGTTTTGAATCGGCAGAAACTGCAGCGCCAGTTGATCAATCAAGCGACGCGAAATGATGCTGCTCCACACGACGCGATGCGCCGACTGATGCTGCATCAGCGTACGTAAACTGGTGCTGCCGCCGGGCAGCAATCCACTGACATGACGCTGGTGAATGGTTTGATAGTGGCGCTGCGCGGCAGGCACATCAAAAAACATTTTCGCGCCAAAGCAGAACAGATCGATATCTTCATGGCGCGCCTGCACGCGACGGAAGTCGGCGAACAAGTCGGTGGAGACAAAATCATCGGCATCCATGAAGTAAACAAAATCACCGGTTGCGACAGAGAGCCCTTTCATACGCGCGGCGCTGACGCCGCCGCGCTCACCGCTTAGCAGGATTACCTGCGGATGCTGAGCCGCAAACGCCGTGAGCCAGGCTACGCTGCTGTCACTGGAACCATCGTCGATAACAATGATCTGTTCCGGCGGCGATGACTGACGCAGCAATGAACCCATCGCTTCTGGCAGCCAGGGCGCGCAATTCCAGTTCGGTATGATGACCGAAACCGTAGGGATACGGTGAGATGACATCATGCTCATCCTCTTTCCTCAACGTTAAACAACGGAATTCTGAGACGCTTCAACACCACACTGTGCAGCAGACAGCAGACGCCGAGATTGAACGCGCCAATCAAGCCAAGCCACACCAGGTTGAGCCAGCGATTTTGGTTCCACTCGATCGGCAGCAAGGTGCTCAGCCAGGCGACAGCCGCAGAAACCGCCCAAATCAGCATCACGTCGCGGGTTAACCAGGTGAAATGAATGCCCGGCGCAAAGCGGCGATGCACCAGCCACGCCCAGCCCACCAGATAGAAGATGTTTTGGCCCAGCCACAGCCAACCGGTGCCCAGTGCGCCGTAGTGAATGGCACACCAGATGTTGAGCGGCACCAGCAGCACGGCAAAGCAGGTGAAGCCTTTCATGTGCAGCTTGAGGTTGCCGTTGATGTATTGCAGGTGATAGAGCAAACCGCAGATCGCCTGAATGCCACTGCCTAATGCGTACAGGCTAAGGACAAATGACATCTCATCAACAATCTGACTTTTCTGCGTCCACGCCCACAGCAGCGGGCCGGCGTAACAGGCGATGGTGATACTGAGCGGCGCCATAAAGATCGCCACCGCCTGCGTGGTGTAGCGGTAAAGTTTCAAGGACTCCGCATCGCCCTCTTTGCGGGTTTTCATGCCGGTCATGCGTGGCACGATAGCCTGCATGATCGGGCTGCTGAGCAGTAGAATGCCAGTTGCGGCAGTCGCCACCACGGTAAACGAACCGTATTCGCTCAGCGGCAGCGTCTTGGAGAGCACCAGTCGGTCGATTTGCGAAATAAAGGTCCACACCGCACTGGAAAATGCCGCGCTGAGCGCAAAACGAATAAAGGGTTTCAGCACCTCTTTCAGATCGCCGCGCTTCTCTTTGCGCGCCGCTTTGGGGATCAGCTGACAGGATTTGTAGATACAGCAGGCCGCTTCGGCAATCGACACCAACAACTGCCAGACAAAGAACGCCAATACCGCATTAGAGAAGAATTGAATCACCAGCACCGCGCCAAAGGTGCGCAAGGTGGTGATAATCAGGTTGACGCCGTTCAGCCACACCTGATGTTCGAAGCCCACAATCACGCTGCGATACGGACTGGTGCGCCAGCGTATCGCCGCAGTGATCACCATAATCGCCACGGCAATCACCACATCGCCCGCCGGAAGATGACGCGCATCCAGCCAGTGCGTGGCAATCCACGGCGTCGCCAGCCAACCCAACACCACCAGCACAATCGTGGAGAACAAGAAGAATTTGGTCAGCGTGGCAAACAGCGCCGGGAACCAGACAAATTCCTCCTGATTAGCACGATAGCGCGCCGCTTCCCGCATCAAGGTGGTCGAAACACCGGCATCGAGTAATTGCAGCCAGGTTAATAAAATCGAAAAGAAGCCCACTAAACCGTAGGCTTCCATACCTAAGTGTTGAATATAAAGTGGTACAACCAAAATACCTGACAGCGTCAGATAGATTTGACCAACATAGTTGGCAATCGCGTTACGTTTTATAGACATAGGTGTTTTGGCATCTGGGGATTATCTCAGTGGCCTTAAGCGTGACATAAAAGTATTCACGCGCACACCGGAGTTATTCTTAAAATTAACGTTGGTGCTAAGCGCCCAGCTTTTTTCTCATTTTCATCATGGAGAAATAGATGTCAGGTTGTTTCAACATGAGTTTTTCCATTGCACCTTTGGCCGGGAAGTTTTCCGCAAAGTAGGTTAATGCATGGCGGGTATTATCTGAGAATTTATCGGCACCACTTAACTCGTGCTGGACTAATTGTAATAAGCCGCTGCGTAAATAACTTTCCCGATAGCGGTTTCGCTCCGGAATATAGTGTGACAATCGCGTGAGTTTTTCATAATCGGTAATAAATTGCTGATAGGTTAAGCGCGGCGAGGCTTCTACCTGAGTGGTCAGCGACGCTTCACTGGCGTAATCGAGCACCCACGCCGTTTGCGTATGCAGTAATCCGGCCAGCATCACATCCTGAATACGCGTCAGCGGCCCACCCGCGCGGGCCAGTCCAGCACGCAAGATCACCACAAAGCCGCCCTGCTGCCACCAGCGCTGCGCATGCAGTTGCTGAAACAGCTGCAGAGAAGAGTGTAAACCGTTCGCCAGCTCGCGCTTCGCCAGTGAGACCACAAAACAGTTTAGCTCGGGACGCTGGTCACTGAGCTTTGCCACGTCCTGCAGCAGGTTGGCCGGCAAGGCGCTGCGTTCCGCGCTGAACAGCAGGAAATCATCTTCAGCCGGCGTGCTGTGCGGAAAGGTCGGCAGCAATGAAGAGGTGAGATGCGATCCCGCAGCATCGGGTTGCAGCCAGTAACATACCAGCTCCTCTGCAGCGTTAGGCGAGGGTGAGATGCGATTGAAGGTGGCAGGCGCGACCCGCTGCTCAGTTAAATCCTGAGCAAATGAAGAACTACCCATATATATCTCCCTAAAAATAAATTGGTTTGCCGCAACGGCAGTTCACGCCACAAAACGCGGGCGTAAATAAATAAGTGAAATATCGTTATCGTGTTCTAGCGGAAATTAGCTCAACCGATTATAAACAGGCCTGGAATTGTAATTCCAACCGCGATTAGCATTAACATGTAACTTACGAAATTAATTGTTCAGCGCAGCTGCATGAAGTGTGATGTTGATCGGCGAAAATTTGCATGACTTGTAACAAGGGGATTGAATAGTGCGTATTTTATTAACCTTTATTCGCGTTTAGACATAAATTTCGTGAAATAAAAACCACGGTAAATTAGGAAATAAACAACTGTTGCTCAGTTTTATCCGATTCATGAGGGAGTGAATAGTGGAGAATTGTTTATCTTTTTCCATAACTTTCAATATCAAGCACTGCATGCAATCGGTAACTGCGCGGTCTGTATAAATATATTTCTCTGGTTACTACTCTGTTTTACCCATGCATCACGCCCTTTAATCATTAACGTCATTCACTGAGGCCGCAGGATTTATATAACTGCACCCTTGCAGCCTCGCTTTTCAGATTATACCTAAGCGCCTGAAACCTGCGTTTTCATCCCCTCTTTATATGTCACTGGCTATCCCATTTTGCGACTTAGGATTACCAGATAAATCATTTAAGCCTCGCTGCCTGCTCTGACAGTATTGAGCACATCAGTTCTGAATATCAGATAATCAATAACTTTCAGTTATAAGGAGTGACCATGCGGGTTATTACGCTGGCGGGCAGCCCTCGCTTCCCTTCACGCTCTACTGCGCTGCTGAGCCTGTGCCAGCACGCGCTGGAAGCACGCGGTGTCGAAGTGATTCCATGGAATATTCACAACTTCCAGCCTGAAGATTTGCTCTATGCACGCTTCGATTCTCCCGCATTGGCCGCGTTGAAAGCCGATTTGGCGCTGGCGGATGGCGTAATTGTCGCCACGCCTATATATAAGGCTTCGTTTTCCGGCGCACTGAAAACCCTGCTGGATCTACTGCCCGAGCGCGCGCTGGAACACAAAGTGGTGTTGCCACTGGCCAGCGGCGGCAGCGCTTCACATCTGCTGGCGGTGGATTACGCGCTGAAGCCGGTACTCAACGCGCTAAAGGCACAGGAAGTGTTGCACGGCGTGTTCGCCACTGACGGCCAGGTTACCGATTACGACCGCCAGCCGCTGCTCGATCCGCTGCTGTCGCAACGCATTGATGAAGCGCTGGATACCTTCTGGCACGCGCTACATCGTCGCCACCCACCTTACGCACAAGCGGTATAAAGGAAGAGAGATGAAAAGGATATTGACGGGTTTACTCATGCCAGCCGTCGCGGCGCTGCTCACCTTGAGCGTGAGCGCACAGGCCGCCGACGCACCAGAACAGTTGCGCATCGGTTACCAGAAAGGTTCGGTGAGCATGGTATTGGCGAAAACCCACAAGCTGCTGGAGCAGCGCTTCCCGCACACCAATATAAAGTGGGTGGAATTCCCGGCGGGCCCGCAGATGCTCGAGGCGCTTAACGTCGATAGCATCGATTTGGGCAGCACCGGCGACATCCCGCCGCTGTTTGCGCAGGCCGCAGGTGCCGATCTGCTGTATGTCGGCTCGGAGCCACCCAAGCCGCAAGCCGAAGTGATTTTAGTGCCGAAAGACAGCCCGATTCACAGCGTGGCCGAACTGAAAGGCCATAAAGTGGCGTTCCAGAAAGGCTCCAGCTCGCACAACCTGCTGCTGCGTGCGCTGGAACAGGCCGGGCTGAGTTTTAAAGATATCCAGCCAACCTATCTGACGCCTGCCGATGCGCGCGCCGCGTTTCAGCAAGGTGATGTTGATGCCTGGGCAATTTGGGATCCTTATTACTCTGCCGCGCTGCTGCAAGGCAACGTGCGCGTGCTGGCCGACGGCAGCAAACTCAATCAAACCGGCTCCTTCTATTTAGCCACGCGCAAATACACCGAGGCGAACGGCGCCTTTGTGCAGCAGGTCCTGAATACCTTCAGCGAAGCCGATGCGTTAACGCGCAGCCAGCGCGACCAGAGTATCGATCTGCTGGCGAATGCGATGGGCTTACCGAAACCGGTGATTGCCAGCTATCTCGACCATCGTCCACCGACCACCATTACGCCGGTCAGCGCCCATACCGCGCAGGCCCAACAGCAAACGGCCGATCTGTTTTATGCCAATCATCTGATGCCGGTAAAAGTGAATATTGCTGACCGCATCTGGCATCCACAATCCGCCCAGCCTAAAGGAAATTAATCATGAGCGTATCCGTATTTTGGTTTCTCCCGACGCACGGCGATGGTCACTATCTCGGCACCGCGGAAGGTTCGCGCCCGGTTGATCATGGTTATCTGCAACAGATTGCGCAGGCAGCGGATCGCCTTGGCTTCGGCGGCGTGCTGATCCCCACCGGTCGCTCCTGTGAAGATGCCTGGCTGGTGGCGGCGTCATTGATTCCGGTTACGCAGCGTCTGCGTTTCCTCGTCGCACTGCGTCCGGGCGTGATTTCACCGACGCAGGCGGCGCGTCAGGCCGCCACGCTGGATCGTCTGTCGAATGGTCGCGCGCTGTTTAATCTGGTCACCGGCGGCGATCCGGAAGAGTTAGCCGGCGATGGCGTGTTCCTCGATCACCGTGAGCGCTATGAAGAGTCCGCTGAGTTTACCCGCGTCTGGCGGCGGGTGAGCGAAGGCGAAACCGTCGATTACGAAGGCAAGCATGTGAAGGTGCGCGGTGCGCGTCTGATGTTTAAAGCGGTGCAGGAACCGCGTCCGCCGCTGTGGTTTGGCGGATCATCAGATGCCGCGCAGGATCTGGCCGCTGAACAGGTCGATGTCTATCTCACCTGGGGCGAACCGCCGGCGTTAGTTAAAGAGAAGATTGAGCAAGTGCGCGCCAAAGCGGTGGCACAAGGCCGCACCGTGCGCTTCGGGATTCGTCTGCACGTGATTGTGCGCGAAACCAATGAAGAAGCGTGGCAAGCGGCGGATCGCCTGATTGCCCATCTCGACGATGCCACCATTGCCAAAGCGCAGGCCGCGTTTGCGCGCACCGATTCGGTGGGCCAGCAGCGCATGGCCGCACTGCACGGTGGACGTCGCGACAAGCTGGAGATCAGTCCGAATCTGTGGGCCGGTGTCGGCCTGGTGCGCGGCGGCGCAGGTACCGCGTTAGTGGGCGATGGCCCAACCGTGGCGGCGCGCATGCAGGAGTATCAGGATCTCGGCATCGAGACCTTTATTCTCTCCGGCTATCCGCATCTGGAAGAGGCTTATCGCGTTGGCGAGTTGCTGTTCCCGCACCTCGATTTGGCGATTCCGGAAGTGCCGAAGCCGCGCGTGGTGCAAGCGCACGGTGAAGCGGTGGCCAACGATTTCACGCCGCAAAAAGTGTCGCAGAGCTAAAGGAGCAGATGATGGCGAACGTTAAAACCAGGCTGACCAATGCTGTATTGCCGTGGGTGTTGCCGGTGGTGCTGATTGCGCTGTGGCAACTGGCATCGCAAGTGGGTTGGCTGTCGACGCGCATTTTGCCGTCGCCGGAAAACATCCTCATCACCTTCTGGAAGCTGACGGTGAGCGGAGAACTGTGGCAAAACCTGGCGATCAGCAGCTGGCGTGCTGCCATCGGTTTCTCTATTGGTGGCTCGATTGGTTTGATTCTGGGTTTGATTACCGGCACCTCGCGCGTCGGCGAACGCTTGCTGGATACCTCGGTGCAGATGTTGCGTAACGTGCCGCATCTGGCGCTGATTCCGCTGGTGATTTTATGGTTCGGCATCGACGAATCCGCCAAGATTTTCCTCGTGGCGCTGGGCACGCTGTTCCCGATTTACCTGAATACTTATCACGGCATTCGTAATATTGATCGGGGTTTGGTCGAGATGGCGCGCAGCTACGGCTTGTCTGGCTGGAGCCTGTTCATTCAGGTGATTCTGCCTGGTGCGCTGCCTTCGATTATGGTTGGCGTACGTTTTGCCCTTGGCCTGATGTGGCTGACGCTGATTGTCGCCGAAACCATTTCCGCTAACTCTGGCATTGGTTATCTGGCGATGAACGCCCGTGAATTCCTGCAAACCGACGTGGTGGTGGTGGCCATCATTCTCTATGCCCTGCTCGGCAAACTCGCCGACGTCGCGGCACAACTGCTGGAGCGCGTCTGGCTGCGCTGGCATCCGGCCTACCAAGTGAAGGAGAACGCATGAGCAACGCAACCCTAAATCCGGCGCGCTTAAATCGCGGTACGCCGGTTGGTGTGAATGGCGTCAGCAAGCAATATGGCGATCGCACCATCCTGAATAATATCGATCTGCATATTCCCTCTGGGCAGTTCGTCGCCGTGGTCGGCCGTAGCGGCTGCGGGAAAAGTACCTTGCTGCGCCTGCTGGCGGGTCTGGAATCCACCACGCGCGGGGCGTTGCTGGCGGGCAATGCGCCGTTATCCGAGGCACGCGAAGATACGCGTTTGATGTTCCAGGATTCACGCTTACTGCCGTGGAAAAAGGTGATTGATAACGTAGGGCTGGGACTGAAAGGCCGCGAATGGCGCGCCGCCGCGCTGGAAGCGCTCGAAGCGGTGGGATTGGCGGATCGCGCCAATGAATGGCCTGCCGCGTTATCCGGCGGACAGAAACAGCGTGTGGCGTTGGCGCGTGCGCTGATTCACCGCCCAGGTTTGCTGCTGCTCGACGAGCCGCTCGGGGCGCTGGATGCGTTGACGCGTATCGAAATGCAGGGATTGATTGAGTCGCTGTGGGAGCAGCATAACTTCACCGTGCTGCTGGTGACGCACGATGTCAGCGAAGCGGTAGCTATTGCCGATCGCGTATTGTTGATTGAGGAAGGCCAGATTGGCCTGGATTTGATCGTCGATTTACCGCGCCCACGCCGTCGCGGATCGGCACGTCTGGCAGAGCTGGAAGCGGAAGTGCTGGATCGGGTGATGAAGCGCGGCTCGTCAGAGCAGCCGTTGAAGTTTGCGCAGCAGAGTTAATTGAAGACGCGCGATAAATCGCGCCGCTACGGATGTGTGCATTTATTCGTAGCGGCGCAATTTATTGCGCATGGTTTTCTTACGCGTTTAACGCCTTGGTGATTTTCTCATACAGATCGCCCGACAGCTTATCCAGCCCTTGCAACGTTTCCAGCGCTTTACGCATCAGCGCCTGACGATCGGCATCGTAGCGTTTCAGGCGAATCAGCGGCTCAATCATGCGTGCAGCCACTTGCGGGTTGCGCGTGTTGAGATCGGTCAACATCTCCACCAGGAACTGATAACCGCTGCCATCTTTAGCGTGGAACGCCGCGGGATTACCAGACGCGAACGCACCAATCAGTGAACGGATGCGGTTCGGGTTGCCCATGGTGAACGAACGGTGATTCAGCAGCTCACGCACGTTGCTCAGCACGTCCGCCGCTGGGCTGGTGGCTTGCAGCACAAACCATTTATCCATCACCAGACCATCCTGATGCCAGCGCTCATCATAGGCCGCCAGCAGCGTATCGCGGCACGGCAGGTTCGCCGCCACCGCTGCAGACAGCGCCGCTAACGCATCGGTCATGTTGTTTGCCTGCTGATATTGCGCCTGCACCAGCTTGTCCGCCTGTGCCGCATCGGCGAAGGCCAGGTAACCGAGGCAGACATTTTTCAGCGTGCGCTTGCCAATCTCCGCGTGCTCAATTTTGTATTCGCTGCTTTGGTTGGCCAGATAGAGCGCAAAGAATTCGTCACTCAGCTCTTTAGCCAGCGTACGCACCAGCGCATCGCGCACCGCTGAGATCGCCAGCGGATCGATGACATCAAACAGCTCGGCGATTTCATTCTCAGACGGCAGCGAGAGAATCAACGCTTTCAGCGCCGGATCGCCCTGCTCATCCAGCAGCACCGCGCGGAACGCATCTGCCACATGCAGCGGCAGCGATAGCGGCTGGCCCTGCTGATGACGTGCGACGTTGAGGCGAATGTAGGTTGCCAGCAGGCTTTGCGCCGCATCCCAGCGCGCAAAGTCATTACGCGCGTGGCGCATCAGGAAGGTGAGTTGCGCATCGCTCCATTTGTAGTCGAGCTTCACGGGCGCAGAGAATTCACGCAGCAGCGATGGCACCGGCTGGAAGTAAACGTTATCGAAAATAAAGGTCTGGAACTCTTCGGTGACGTTCAGCACGTGATGCACCGGATGCCCGTTATGCTGCAGCGGGATCACCTTGCCTTCGTTATCGTACAGTTCGATATCCAGCGGAATGTGCAGCGGCAGCTTCTCTTTCTGCTCGGCGGTGGCCGGCGTGCGCTGGGTGACGTGCAGCGTATACTGTTCCAGCTCTGGATTGTAGTCATCGCGCACCGTCAGGATTGGCGTGCCCGCCTGGCTGTACCAGCGGCGGAACTGCGACAGATCGACGTTCGAGGCATCTTCCATCGCCTGCACGAAATCATCGCAGGTGGCGGCGCTGCCATCGTGACGCTCGAAATAGAGTTGCATGCCTTTCTGGAAATTCTCTTCGCCCAGCAAGGTGTGCATCATGCGGATCACTTCTGACCCTTTCTCATACACCGTTAAGGTGTAGAAGTTGTTCATTTCGATCACCTGATCCGGACGGATCGGATGCGCCATTGGGCTGGCGTCTTCCGCGAACTGCGCACCGCGCATCACACGTACGTTATCGATACGGTTCACCGCGCGCGAACCGAGATCGGAGCTGAACTCCTGATCGCGGAATACTGTCAGCCCCTCTTTCAGGCTGAGCTGGAACCAGTCGCGGCAGGTCACGCGGTTGCCGGTCCAGTTGTGGAAATATTCGTGACCGATCACCGCTTCAATGCCGAGGTAATCTTTGTCGGTGGCAGTTTCGGCTTTCGCCAGCACATATTTGGAGTTGAAGACGTTAAGGCCTTTGTTCTCCATCGCCCCCATATTGAAGAAATCCACCGCGACGATCATAAAGATGTCGAGGTCGTACTCAAGGTTAAAGCGCTCTTCATCCCACTTCATGCTGGCTTTCAGCGAGGTCATCGCCCAATCAGCACGATCAAGGTTGCCGCGATCGACAAAGATCTCCAGCGCCACATCGCGGCCTGAACGCGTGGTAAAGCTATCACGTAATACGTCGAAATCACCCGCCACCAGCGCAAACAGGTAGCACGGTTTCGGGAACGGATCTTGCCACTTCACCCAATGGCGGCCATCTTCATGGCGACCGCTCTCCAGCTTGTTACCGTTGGAGAGTAAATAAGGATAACGCGCGGCATCGGCAATAATGGTGGTGGTGAAGCGCGCCAGCACGTCTGGGCGATCGAGATACCACGTAATATGGCGGAAACCTTCGGCTTCACATTGGGTACAGAGCGCATCGCCGGATTGGTATAACCCTTCCAGCGCGGTGTTTTTATCCGGATGAATGTCATTAATGATGGTCAGAGTGAAGTTGTCCGGCAACTGGTTGATGAACAACGCGCCCTCTTCTTCGCGGTAATGCGGCCACGGATTGCCATCCACCGCCAGCGATACCAGCGTGAGGTCTTCGCCATCCAGACGCAGTTCCGCATCGGTAGCGCCCAAACGCTTCACCTGACTGACCGCCGTGACACGCGTCGAAGCCGCATCCAGATCAAAAGTCAGGTCGATATCGGTAATGGTGTAGTCCGGCGCACGGTAATCGTGGCGATATTTAATTTGCGGCTGTTGCGTCATGAGTCCTTCTCGCATCGTTAAATCGTTAATATGTTGACCCGTCAAAGTCTAAGCGGGTTGTGCCTCTGTTGCCACGGTCAATGCGTGCGTTCGTTGAAAAGGCTACAATTCATTAACAATGGCACAAATGACCCTCGACCTGCCACCCGCAATTATGGTGTGATCGCGGTCATTACTGTTTTATACTCCTGCGTCTTTATGACTTTGTTGAACACCGGGCTCTGCTCCGCGGAAGAGGATGCTGAAACGCACCATGACTGGACATGCTTCCCCGATTTTGACCACGCTGCTTGATACCGATGCGTATAAGCTTCACATGCAGCAGGCCGTCTATCATCGCTATTATGATGTCCCGGTTACGGCGGAATTTCGCTGCCGTGGCGACGAACTGCTCGGTATTTATGCGGACGAGATCCGCGCACAAATTGAAACCCTGCAAACGCTCGCCCTGAGCGACGATGAGTATCACTACCTCAGCGGGCTGCCTTTCTTCCAACGCGATTACCTTGACTGGCTACGCCAGTTCCGCCTCGATCCCTCACAAGTCAACGTACGTAACAACAACGGCCATCTGACCATTCAGATCAGCGGGCCGTGGCGTGAAGTGATTTTGTGGGAAGTGCCGTTGCTGGCGCTGATCAGTGAGGTGGTGCATCGCCATCGCACGCCGCAGATGGGGGTGGATCAGGCGGTTGCGCACTTGCAGCACAAGCTTACGAATTTCCGTCAGCAGGTCGGCGATTGGGATATGTCGCGCTTCCAGCTAATGGATTTCGGCACCCGTCGCCGCTACTCCAAAGCGGTACAGGAAGCGATCGTCGCTACGCTTAAAGCGGAGTTTCCGTGGCTGGTGGGCACCAGCAACTACGATTTGGCACGTCGCCTGCAGCTTAATCCGGTGGGTACACAAGCGCATGAATGGTTCCAGGCGCACCAGCAAATCAGCCCGGTATTGGCGAACAGCCAACGTGCGGCGCTGCAATCCTGGCTGGATGAGTATGACGATCAGTTAGGTATTGCTTTAACCGACTGCATTACCATGGATGCTTTCCTGCGCGATTTTGGCCCGGGCTTTGCGCATCGTTATCAAGGTCTGCGCCATGACTCAGGCGATCCGCTGGAATGGGGTGAAAAAGCCATTGCGCACTATCAGCGGCTGGATATCGATCCCAAAAGCAAAACGCTGGTGTTCTCGGATAACCTCAATCTGGACAAAGCGCTGGCGCTCTATCGTCACTTCGGCC
This sequence comes from Pantoea sp. y20, assembly GCF_054903455.1. Classification (NCBI taxonomy): domain Bacteria; kingdom Pseudomonadati; phylum Pseudomonadota; class Gammaproteobacteria; order Enterobacterales; family Erwiniaceae; genus Pantoea; species Pantoea sp. y20. Next base: position 1,517,019 of record NZ_CM142816.1, on the reverse strand, counting down.
AACGTGCCAACGTGGTGTTCGGTATCGGAACGCGCTTGTCCTGCGATATTCCGGGCGTTACGCCGCTGAATATCGTGATCAAACTGGTGAGCTGCAATGGCAAACCGGTGGCAAAACTCTCCGACAGCCCCGGCAAAACCATTTGCCAGGATAAAGCCTTCGTGCGCGCCTTGCGCAAAGCCTTCGATCTGCCGCTGGTTAAAAGAGCCAGCTGATTCTTATAGCAGGGCGCTTGCGCCCTGCTCTCACGCAACAAATCTCCTGTTTACCCGGCAATTTTGCTTGTTTCCTGTGGGCTCGCAAGTAACATAGCAAAACCCTGAAAAAGGGCTTTTATCCACCTTCTTTTATATATAGAGAGAACTTTATGAGCGTTGTGCCTGTAGCGGATGTACTGCACGGCCGTGTCGCGGTTGACAGTGAAGTCACCGTACGTGGTTGGGTGCGTACCCGAAGAGATTCCAAAGCTGGTCTTTCCTTTATCGCCGTTTACGACGGTTCCTGCTTTAATCCCGTTCAGGCCGTCGTCAATAATTCTCTGAATAATTATCAGGATGAAGTGCTGCGTCTGACCACCGGCTGTTCGGTAATCATTACCGGTAAAGTGGTCGAATCGCCGGGCGAAGGCCAGGCTTTCGAGCTGCAGGCGACTAAGGTTGAAGTTACTGGCTGGGTTGACGATCCGGATACCTATCCGATGGCGGCGAAACGTCACAGTATCGAATACCTGCGAGAAGTGGCGCATCTGCGTCCACGTACCAACCTGGTGGGCGCTGTGGCGCGCGTGCGTCATACGCTGGCGCAGGCGCTGCATCGCTTCTTCCACGAAAACGGCTATTTCTGGGTTTCGACTCCGCTGATCACCGCTTCGGATACCGAAGGTGCCGGCGAGATGTTCCGCGTTTCGACGCTGGACCTGGAAAACCTGCCGCGCGATCCGCAGGGCAAAATCGATTTCGATAAAGACTTCTTCGGTAAAGAAGCGTTCCTGACCGTATCGGGTCAGCTCAACGCCGAAACTTACGCCTGTGCGCTGTCTAAGGTGTATACCTTTGGTCCGACTTTCCGCGCCGAAAACTCCAACACCAGCCGTCACCTGGCGGAATTCTGGATGCTGGAGCCGGAAGTGGCGTTCGCGACGCTGGATGATGCGGCCGCATTGGCAGAATCCATGCTGAAATATGTGTTCCAGGCTGTGCTGAACGAGCGCGCCGACGACATGGCGTTCTTTGCTGAGCGTGTAGACAAGGATGCGGTTGCGCGTCTGGAGCGTTTCGTACAGACCGACTTTGCTCAGGTGGATTACACCGATGCGGTTGAAATCCTGCTGAAAAGCGGCCAGAGCTTCGAGAACCCGGTCTCCTGGGGCGTGGATCTCTCATCCGAACACGAGCGTTATCTCGCCGAGCAGCACTTCAAAGCGCCGGTGGTAGTGAAAAACTACCCGAAAGACATTAAAGCCTTCTATATGCGCATGAACGAAGATGGCAAAACCGTAGCGGCGATGGATGTTCTCGCGCCGGGCATCGGCGAAATCATCGGGGGTTCACAGCGTGAAGAGCGTCTGGATGTGCTGGATGCACGTCTGGCAGAAATGGGCCTCAATAAAGAAGATTATTGGTGGTATCGTGACCTGCGCCGTTACGGCACCGTGCCACATGCCGGCTTTGGATTAGGTTTCGAACGATTAATCGCCTATGTCACCGGCGTACAAAATGTAAGGGATGTTATCCCCTTCCCGCGTACCCCTCGCAACGCGAATTTCTAAATTTAGCGATTAATTATAAGTAATTCATATATATAAAGAGGTCGGCCTAGCCGGCCTTTTTTTATTTTTGTAAATTTAGAGTTCTCTCACAAAGTTCCCGAATTTTTACAAATTGTCATACAATTTTTCCTTTTGATACTTAATTGCGAGATTTGAATCATCTTCGGGCTAGAATTAGCAACCCTGTGATGGAAAGATGCGTGCAGACACAGGAGACATCAAACTTCTTTCAAGGTTCTGTAAAGATTTCTTGGCAGCAGTGGCAGATGTCCAAATAACTCCAATGAGGGTAATAAAAAATGATGAAGCGCAACATTCTTGCAGTGGTTATCCCTGCTCTGTTAGCTGCCGGCGCAGCAAACGCAGCAGAAATCTATAATAAAGACGGCAACAAGCTGGACCTGTACGGTAAAGTCGATGCACGTCACTCTTTCTCTGATAACGCTAGCGATGATGGCGACAAAACTTATGTTCGCTTCGGTTTCAAAGGTGAAACTCAGATCACTGACCAACTGACCGGTTACGGCCAGTGGGAATACAACATTCAGGCTAACAACACCGAAGGCGGCGACGCTCAGGATGGCAACAAAACCCGTCTGGGCTTTGCAGGTCTGAAATTTGGTGATGCAGGTTCATTCGACTACGGTCGTAACTACGGCGTTATTTATGACGCAATGTCCTACACTGACCAATTGCCAGTATTCGGTGACGATACTCTGTATCAAGACAACGACAACTTCATGATTGGTCGTTCAAGCGGTCTGGCGACTTACCGTAACAGCAACTTCTTCGGTCTGGTCCAAGGTCTGAGCTTCGCAGCGCAGTACCAGGGCAAAAACGAAGGTTCTCGTGATCCACTGGCTCAGAACGGTGACGGCTGGGGTACTTCTGTAGCGTATGACACCGGTATGGGTGTTAGCGCAGTAGGTTCTTACTTCTCTTCTGACCGTACTAACGCTCAGATTGCAGATGGTAACGGCGACAAAGCTGACGCATACGGTTTCGGTCTGAAATATGACGCGAACAACGTATACCTGGCAGCATTCTACGGTGAATCACGTAACACCACTGCTTACGGTAGCACCGCTCGTCAGGTTGCTAACAAAACTCAGAACTTCGAAGTGGTTGCACAGTACCAGTTCGACTTCGGTCTGCGTCCATCCATCGCTTACCTGCAGTCTAAAGGCAAGCAGCTGAATGGTAACACCGCTAACGGTGCAACCTTCGCGGGTGGCGATGCTGACCTGGTTAAATACATCGAAGTGGGTACCTACTACTACTTCAACAAAAACATGTCTACCTATGTTGACTACAAAATCAACCTGCTGGATGACAACGATTACACCCGCGCTCAGGGCGTGAGCACCGACGACGTAGTTGGCGTTGGCCTGGTTTACCAGTTCTAATCAACCGATTAGCATTGCGTAATACCTAAAAACGGAGCCCTTGGGCTCCGTTTTGCATTTCAGTGATCGGCTTCGCAATTAGCTTTTCTACTTTATCTCACCGACATATTTCTTTTTTATATCAGCGGTTGGCAAGCGTGCCGACTGACGTTAACCTGATAGCTCATTTCGCTAAAGTTCACCCAAACGGAACTGACTCATGTTTGAATCGATCTCTGCCGCACCCGCCGATCCTATTCTGGGACTGGCTGACCTTTTTCGTGCCGATGACCGGCCGAATAAAATCAATCTTGGCATTGGTGTTTATAAAGATGAAACCGGTAAAACGCCGGTCCTCACCAGTGTTAAAAAAGCTGAGCAGTATTTGCTGGAAAATGAAACCACCAAGAACTACCTGAGCATTGATGGTCTGGCGGATTTCGCACGATGCACGCAGGAGTTGCTGTTCGGCAAAGAGAGCGCGCTGATTTCTGCGGGTCGCGCATGTACCGCACAAACGCCAGGCGGCACCGGCGCCCTGCGCGTAGCGGCAGATTTTCTGGCAAACCAGACCAGCGTCAAGCGCGTTTGGGTGAGCAACCCAAGCTGGCCGAACCATAACAATGTCTTCAACGCTGCTGGCCTTGAAGTGTGTGATTACGATTATTACGATGCCGCAAGCCACAGCCTGGATTTCGACGCCATGGTGGCATCGCTGCAGGAAGCCAAAGCAGGCGATGTAGTGCTGTTCCACGGCTGCTGCCACAACCCAACTGGCGTTGATCCGTCTGCAGAGCAATGGCAACAGCTGGCGCAACTGTCGCTAGAGAAAGGATGGTTGCCGCTGTTTGATTTCGCCTATCAGGGCTTTGCTCGCGGTCTGGATGAAGATGCGCAAGGGCTGCGTATTTTTGCCGCTTCACATCAGGAACTGATTGTTGCCAGCTCTTACTCGAAGAACTTCGGTTTGTATAATGAGCGTGTAGGTGCATTAACGCTGGTTGCAGCGAGCAGCGACGTGGCGAAAACTGCGTTTAGCCAGGTGAAATACACCATTCGCGCCAACTACTCTAACCCGCCGTCACACGGCGCGGCGGTCGTCGCCACCATCCTCAGCAATGACGCGCTGCGCACCATCTGGATTCAGGAGCTGGCCGATATGCGTCAGCGCATCCAGCGCATGCGTCAGCTGTTTGTGAACACACTGGCGGAGAAAGGCGCTAATCAAGACTTTAGCTTCATCATCAAGCAGAACGGCATGTTCTCATTCAGCGGCCTGACCAAAGATCAGGTAGTGCGCCTGCGTGAGGAGTTTGGCGTGTATGCGGTGAACTCGGGTCGCGTTAACGTGGCAGGCATGACGCCAGATAATATGTCGGCGCTGTGTGAGGCGATTGTCGCAGTTTTATAAATCAGGCGGTAAATAACGACAAATGGGCCAAAAGGGCCCATTTTTTTATTCTTGCAGGAACGGATTGCTGATGCGTTCGCGGCCTAGCGTTGAGATAGGCCCGTGACCCGGCACGAAAGTCACATCATCGCCTAGCGGCAACAGCTTGGTTTCAATCGCATCGATCAGGTCGCTGTGGCTGCCCTGCGGGAAATCGGTGCGTCCAACGCCACCGTTGAAAATCACATCTCCCGAAATCAGAAGACGCCCAACGCGATCGAAGAACACAATATGTCCCGGCGTATGGCCCGGACAAAGCAGCACTTCCAGCGTGACATTGCCAACCTGCACAGTTTCACCCTCTTCCAGCCAGCGATCGGGCGTGAGCGGCGCGCACTCGGGCAAACCGAACATGCGGCTTTGTGTGGGCAGATTATCTAACCAGAAAGCATCGAGCGGATGCGGACCGACAATGGGCACCTGATAATGTGCCGCTAGCTCGGCAGCGGCACCAACATGATCAAGATGTCCATGCGTGAGCAGGATCTGAGATGGCGATAAACCACGTTCTGCCAGCACGGCTTTGATGGTTTCCGCATCGCCGCCGGGATCGACCAGTGCGGCTTGTTGGGTTTCGTCATCCCATATAACTGAACAGTTTTGGGAAAAAGCCGTAACCGGAATAATTTGGTAGTTCATAGCGCTCCATGACCGACACACGCAGCGCTGCCGGTATCAGGACCAGTGCCTTGCGGGCCCGGTATCTATGTGTACGAAGTTGCTGCGCGGGTAATATCCTACACCACCGGCGCGCATAGATAACGCCGCTTTGCGAACATTGCTCAACGAAATTCCCTCAATGTGGAAATCCATCGCTTGTCCTTTAGTGTGATAGCTTTTTTTCGCCACGCCCGGGCCCGATTCACGCAGCATGGTGTTGGTGGCTAAGGTGCGGTAACCCGAGATCAACTGCACCGGCTTACGCGTATCCAGCAATGTTTGCAGGCGGTAAAGCTGGTCAAAAAGATGGGGATCGATGGTCTTCACCTGATTGGCGCGGTAATCACGGAAGAAGTGATTTAAGCGGGCTAACTCATCCTTGTCATAACGCTTACCGTTAAAAAACTCTGTTTTAAGGGTTTCACCGGTGTGAAGGTTACTAAGCGTCAATACTCGTGGGCGGGCGGTGGAAAGCGAAGCCAGAGCGGAGCCAGGAAGCAGTGATAATCCTGCTGCTGCGCCTCCAATCAAGAGTAATCGACGACGTTGAGAATCAATATTAGCCATGAAGCGAGGTTACCTAATCTAAAGCGGATAAAATATGTGCGAAAAGTACACAAGGCCGAACATTAACGTCCGCCTAAGACTCAGTCAACCCAGAATATGTTGCAGAAGACCAAAACCAGCTCAAAATCAAATTTTCGAGACTGGTCTTGGTTAAATTCATGTGAAGAGAAAACAGCCAAATCAATTACTAGAGTAACAACTGACCGGCTTTGTGCAGTACCTGACTACCGGAACGGGCGGGATTATCATAATTGTAAATATCTGTACGATATTGCGGCTGGCCGTCATCTGCGACCCATGCGGTTAAATAGTAAAGGTTCACAGGAATACGATGGCGAATCGGCACGTAACGGGTATTTCCCTCTTTCAAGGTGTCTGAGATACGGCCGTCGTTCCAGCCCACATCCTGCAACAGCAGATCGGCCAGTTCTGAGGCTTTATTCACGCGCACACAGCCCGAACTGAGCGCACGAATATCGCGCTGGAACAGGTTATGGTTCGGCGTATCGTGCAGATAAATCGCATCCGAACTCGGCATGTTGAATTTGTAGCGACCCAGTGAGTTGGTTGCGCCCGGCGCCTGTCGAATGCGATACGGGAAGCTCGCGGCCGACACCATACGCCAGTCAATCATCGAAGGATCGATCACTTCCGCATCCGCACTCCAGCCCGACAACAGCGTATAACCGTGCTTATACAGATAAGTCGGATCCTGTTTCACCTTCGGCACAATATCCTGGCGCACCAGCGTGGTTGGCACGTTCCACGGTGGATTGAGCACCACATTATTCAGCGCGCTACGCATCAGCGGCGTTTTGCGGTCAGGACGACCCACAATCACGCGTGATGACAAAATGGTGGCGCCGTTGTTGTAGTAGGTCAGCGAATAGTTGGGAATGTTCACCATGATGCCGTTATGCATATCATCCGGCAGCAGACGCAGGCGCTGTATGTTGAGCGCCAGCAGCGAAGCACGCATCTGCGGCGGCACATTCAGCCATTCACGGGTACGTGGACCAATCGCGCCGTCATCGGCCAATCCCTGCCAGTGCTGGAAGCGTTTAACGCCCTCCACCAGCGCAGCGTCATACACGTTGGGTCCGGTTGCTGTAGGATTGGCAGCCACATTATTGGCCACTTCAGGCGTCGCAGCGAGTGCCGGAGCCGCATCAATATCATCAAAGTTTGCCGCAGACGGGCTCACCGCCACCGGCTGATTGCTTTGGCTCACCGGAACCGGCGCAGTTGGCACCGCGTCTTCCGCCGGCGTTGGCGTAGTACTATGGCTGGCGGTCAACATGCCGGTGCGTTGCAGAATCTCACGCAGCGCAGGCACATCATTACTGATCTGCCCTGGGCGTAGCGTAACGGTATCACGCAGCTGTGGCCACGGGCGATCGTCGGTGAGTAGCGTTTTCAGCGCATTATGCATCGGCGCATATTGCGGATGCTGCGGTTGCAACGAGACCACAAAAGTCCGGCTGCCGCCGCCGTTCACCGCATTTTGCCATTGATTGATGGCCGCCAGAGATGGCATGGTCAGCTTGTAAGGCACATTGCTGTAGAGCCAGGTTTCGCCCTGTGTCGGCACATTGGCAACAAACTGCAGATAGCCAAGCATCGCATCACTGAGCACGATGTCGCGCGCCAGGCCTTTGATGTTCGGATTGGTCAGACGCTCAACCCAGCGGGTGAATTGCGGCTGCACGCCAGAGAGCGCCACTTCCGCCAATTGCTGCTGGAAAGCCTGCACCGCTTGCGGGTCTTGCCACAGCGGAGCCATATCGCGCGACGCATAAATACCGGCTAAACCGGGCAAATAGAAAGGTTGTTCAGTGGCGCTGAACGCCTGCTGAATCTGCTGCTGGCTGGCAGCAACCGACATCGAACTGTGGTGCGTTGAATTGGGTAGCGTGGAGGTGATGGCCGCATGGCTCACAGCCAGCGGCGATAGTACCAGTGACAAACCGAGTGCTACTGCAGCACGACTCATTTTGCTCTTATTGTTTAGCAACATCCCTGCCCCCTTCTCACCAATGACATAGCGCCCTGTGATCGCCATGTACAGCCATACTCATAATGTTGAGTATACGAATAAAAAACGGCATCTGCCTCTCAGTGCAGATGCCGCATACAGATTAAACGTAGTGCTGTTTTTTAACCAGATTAAGCGCTATGAATTCTCATATTCAAGACCGACCTTAGGACTTTGATCCTTGCTCGGTGCAGGATCTGCCGAGAAGCCGCGCAGCCCAACCACATGCACATGTTCGGTGTTATTGAACATTTTACGCACCAGTTTGTAGGTGGTGCCTTTTTCCGGGCTGATGTTCTCTGGCGCCGCGATGATCAGCTGCATCTCCAGACGTTCGCACAGCTCAAACAGTGTGGCGATCGAACGCGCATCAAGACGTGCCGCTTCATCGAGGAACAGCAGACGACACGGCGAAATATCTTTGCCACGCAGACGACGTGATTCCTCTTCCCAGCTCTGTACCACCATCACCAGAATCGACATCCCGGTACCGATCGCTTCACCGGTAGAGAGCGCCCCACTTTCTGCACGCAGCCAGCCGTCAGTGCCACGGTTCACTTCCACTTCCATCTCAAGATAGTTGCGGTAGTCGAGCAGTTCTTCACCGATGGTTTGCGGCGTGCGCTGGCCCATATCGATCTGCGGATTCAGGCGCTGATAAAGTTTCGCCAGCGCTTCCGAGAAGGTTAATCGGTTGCTGGTAAACAGATCCTGATGCTGTTCATGCTCTTCCGACAGCGTATCCAGCAGCGTTGAGTGCGCTTCACGCACGTTCACGTTGAGGCGCACGCTGCGCACCTGACCAAAGCTTACCGCCTGCAACCCCTGGTTCAGCTGGCGAATACGGTTTTGCTCGCGCTGGATGGTTTTACGAATGATGTTCGCCGCACTGCGTGAGCTGATTGCCAGCGTCTGTTCACGCGCCGTCAGCTCTTCGGTCAGACGATTCAGCTCAATCTCCATCTGCTCGATGGCTTCAACCGGATCGTCGGTACGAATGATGTCCTGGCGAATACGTTCGCGCAGATGCTGATACACCGCGATAAAGAACTGAATCTTACGTTCCGGACGTTTCGGATCTTCAGACATACGCAGCACATCGCGCAGATGTTCGTTATCCGCCACCGCCAGACGCAGCGCACCCAGCGCCTTATCCGACATCGAACGCAGCTCATCGCCGCTGAGATAGGCCAGCTCGCGACGATGCAGACGACGCTCAACGCCATTCTCTTTCACCAGACGCAATACCGTGCACCAGCCCGCTTTCGCGCTGACCACCTGCTCCCGAATCTGATGATAATCGCGTTCCAGCTTGCGCAGTTTTTTCTGCAGGCTGTCCATTTCGGCTTCACAGAAGGTGATCTGTTTTTCCAGCTGGTTGCGACGCGCACGGTTGTGGCTTAGCGCGCTATACAGCTCATCACGACGAATGCGCGCCCGCTCTTCTGCACTGGCATCGGCATGCACGCCGATATCCTGCATCTCTTGCTGCAACTCTTTCAGCATGTCGCGTTTGGCATCGTATGAACTTTTTAGCGATGCCAGCACCTGCGAATACTGCGTCAGCTGCGCCTGATGCCCACGCAGACGTTCGCGTGCGCGGCTGCGCTCGCCTTCCGCCTGCTCCAGACGCTGACGCAACTGCTCGTTGAGATCGCTGTTGCCACCCAACATGCCAGCCGAACTTTCATAGCTGAAGTGCGCGCGGCGCTGCACCACTTCGGTCAGCGCAAAGGCTTGCTGACGCGCATCACGCTGCTGCTGCTGTGCCTGCTGATAGTCGCGCTGCAGCTGATCGTGCTGCTGCGGATCGCTTTGCAGAACCGCAATCAGCGGCTCCAGCTTGCTGAGTTTGCTGCCGTGCTGATGCAGGAAGCGCGCGGCTTCCTGTGCTTCTTCAACGCGCTCACGAATCTCCTCACAGCGATCGCCAAGCGTGTCGTCGAGCAGCAGATTTACGCGCGGCAACAGGCGGTTCAGCTGGCTGACGCCCTCTTTTGCCTGTTCAAACTGCGCGCGCTGCTGCTGATTGTCATTTTCATGCTGCGCCAGCGCCCGCTCCAGCTCGCCACGACGGCTGTTAAGCTGACGAATCTGCGCTTCCGGATCTTCATCAAACGCCACCGCTAAATGGCTACCGATGAAGCGGCTGAAGGATTGATGCAGACGCTGGGTTTTCTGTACATCAAACGACAACGTGGCATAACGCTCAGCCAGCTGTTCACGTTCGTTGTTCAGCAACTCAAGCTGGTTTTCACGCGCCGCGCGACCAAACAGCGGCACTTTCGGAAAGCGGGAGTAGCGCCACTGACGCTCAGCCACTTTCACCACCACCGCTTTTTCCAGCTCTTCGACGCTAAATACGCTGTCGTCAAAGGCTTGCGGATCGCCTTCAATCAGATAGAGATCTTCCGGGCACTCGTCTAAACCGTCGAGCAGGTCGCGCACCAGCGACAGATCTGGCACTACGATGGCGTGGCGCGATGGACCGTATAGCGCCGAGAAGTACGGTGCGTCATCCAGCGTAACGTCATCATAAATTTCCGACAGCAGCACGCCGCCAAAACGTTCCGCCAGCTGCGTCAGGCGCGCATCTTCCGCACCGCCAGGTTGGCTCAGACGTTCAATCTGCTGTTCAACTTCGCGCTTACGCGCGGCCAGCTCGTCGCGCTCAACCGTGGTTTCACGCTCGCGCTCCAGCAGTTGCTGCATAAATTCGGTGATTTGCTGGCTGCTGCTCAGCTCCTGACCGGTTTGCTCGCTCAGCTGCGTCAGGATTTCCTGCGCCGCCAGCCAGTGTGGCGCACGCGCGGTCAGCGCAGTGATGCGTTCACGCAGCTGCTCCAGCTCCTGACGCATCAACATGCGGCGTTCACCGGCATCGGCAACGCTGCTATTCAGTTGCTCAATCTGCGCTTCGAGTTCACGCTGCAAGCCGTCCAGCGCATCCGCATCGTATTGCTGGCCCTGACGTTTGCAGAAATCCGCCAGCAAACGCTCAGCATCATGCTGCTCACGCAGACGGGTTTCTAATTCATTGAGGCGCAGACGCAGCGAGGAAAGCTGTTCGGCCTGGTGGCGCTGATTGCCAGCGTCGCGCAGTAATTCGCGCCCCACTTGCCACGCATCCTGACGACTGACGTCACCGGCGATGCTGGTAACTAACGCTAACGCTTGCTCAAACTGGCTGTGTGCCGCTTCGGCGACGCTCAGTTTCTGTTCCAGACGCAGCAGGCGCTCGGTGGCTTCTTCTTCACGCGCCTGGAAGGTTTCCTGCCATTCGGCCGCGTTATCGATAGTTAAATCAGGCAGCTGACACTGCGTACGCGCCTTTTCCAACGCCTGCAAGGCTTGCTGATACTGGATTGCCCGCGTCTGTTGCACGTCGAGAGCCTGCTGGAAATCGGCGAGTTGGCTTTTTAGCTCATCGACTTCCACTTCAGCCGCTTCGGCGCGTGCTTCATTCTCTTCCTGCACTTCGCGCGCTTCGGCAACCACTTCGTTCTGCTCTTCGAGGCGATAGGTCAGCTCTTCCAGATCGGCATCGTAACGCTCGATTTTTTCCTGCTGGCGCATGGCGGTTTGCACCAGATTCAGATGGTCGCTAGCGCCCTGATAATCGCTTTCCAGATCGCTCTCAGCACCGCTGTGCTCGGACAACTCGCGCGCCATTTCAATGTGGCGATACTGCTCAGAAATCAGCTGGTTGCGGCTGGTAAACAGCTCATTACGCAGCTGCAGCGCACCGTCGAGGTGAATGCGGCGCTCGTTGGCGTGGCGCATGTAGTCGGCGGAAACGTAGTTGGTGGCTTCCGAGATCAGATGCTTAAACAGGTCGCGATCGGATTGGGTGACGCGAATCGCTTCCAGCGTCATGCGGTTTTCCCGCAGCGCGGCTTCCATATCCTGGAAGGCTTTACGCACACCGCCGTTTTCTGGCAGCAGGTAATCGCGCAGTGAACGGGTGATAGCGCTGGAGATACCGCCGTACAGCGAAGCTTCAATCAGGCGATAAAACTTACTGCGATCGCTGGCGTTACGCAGACGACGCGGCACCACGCCGAGCTCGAACAGCACCGCATGGTAATCGGTGACCGAGTTGTACTGTTTGAATTGCACGCCTTCCTGCGCTTCCACACGCTCCTTCACTTCCGTCAGCGGCAACACGCGCGCCTGACGGTTATTAAGGATTTCGGTCAGCATATCGGTCGCCTGTGAATCGCTCGGCAAGCCGTGAATACTGAATGGTTTGATATCGACCTTTTTATCGCGTCCCGCCACCTGCTGCAGACGTACACCAACGATCACGCGCTGATGGCGTGAGTTGACCACATCCAGCACCGAATAACAGACGCCGGCGCGTAGCTTGCCGTGCAGGCCTTTATCGCGCGAACCCGATGTCGCACCGGCTTCGGTGGTGTTACGGAAGTGCAGCAAGGTTAAGTCAGGGATCATCGCCGTCACGAAGGCGGCCATGGTGGTGGATTTACCCGCACCGTTACCGCCCGAAAGCGTGGTGACCAGTTCATCAAGATCAAAAGCACGGGCAAAGAAGCCGTTCCAGTTGATCAGCGTTAGCGAACGAAATTTACCGCGTTCAATCATGCTTGTTCATCCTCCGCGTTATCACTCGCGTCGCTTTCAGCGTCAATATCGTTATCTGCTTCATCGTTCTCAGTCGCAGCCGGCGCACTTTCCAGCGTCATCGCTTCACCGTCACGTATCAGGCGCAGCTGCGCTTCACGCGCATCGTCACCGCTGCGCACGTCGGCGCCAAAGCGGAACACTGATTCGGTGATGCGGAATTTGCTGCTGTCGTTGCCCATAAACCACACCATGCCGAGACGGCGCAGGCGACTCAGCGACGCGCGCATTTTTTCCTGCAGCTTGGCGCGGTCAAGATCGGAACCGGTGGAACGCTGATTGACCAGCTTGAGCAGTTTGCTCTCATCGGCCAGCGACAGCAGTTCGTCGTACAGCTCTTGCTGGGTAAAAATCCCCTCATTCGCCAGACGTTCCGGGCTGAGATAGAGATAGCAAAGAATTTTGCCCACCATCATATCCAGCTCGGACAACACCGAGCGCGGAATCAAAGTGGTTGAACGCGGACGCAGATAGAAGAAGCCTTCCGGCGCGCGGATCAGCTCAACGTTGTAGCGCGCGTAAAACTCTTCGAGATATTCCTGGTAATCCATCAGGAAGGCGTGATTATCCAGCTCTTCAATGCCAATGTGGCGACCCGCGCGTAACTGGCTATCGAGCGCCGGGAAAATCGGGTTTGCCAGAGCCAATGCCAGTTTGACTGGCATCACTTGTTCAATATTTGTCGATGACATGTGCCTGCACCTTGGCTCCGTAATCATTAATGGCCTGCCATTGCGCAGGCAGACCGGCTAAATCAGCTTCGGCCACGCCGAGTCGCACCGCTTGATCGATGACGATACGCGCCAGATCAAAGTGGCGCGCGCGCGGATACTGCGACAGATAGTCGCGCATCACCGTGGCCAGATGGAGCGGCTTCTGCTCCTGCTTATAAATCTGCAGCGCCTCTTCGATCATCGCGGCCAGCTGCTCGCGAATCTCATTAAACTCTTCGTATTCCATTTCCGGCGGCAGCTCGCCCATCACCTCGTCATTACGCAGCGTCATCTCTTCATCGCGCATATCGTAAAGACGATCGGCATTGGCGTAGGTCAGCGCCCACGGCTGATCGAAATAGTTTTGCACCGACAGGCGTAAACGCTGCGCAAACACGCGGTTCTTATCCATGTCGATGGCGGTACGAATAAACTTGTGTACGTGGCGGTCGTAGCCGATCCACAGATCGATAGCCTGCTGGCCCCAGCTGATGATGCGATCGAGCTTGTTTTGCAGGTCAAACACCAGCTTATCGACAAAGCCCAGATCCGGGCTGCTCAGCGTCGCATCCTGGATGCGCAGCAGGTTGGCCTGCAGCTTATCGCCCGCCGCCTCCAGCGTATCCTGCAGTTCACGCAGCGTACCGGACGTTTCCGACAGCAACATTTCACAGCTGGAGATCGCCGCGCGCCAGTCTTTGTTAAGCAGATCGGCAATATCGGTTTTCACCGCTTGCTGCTGCTCATCCATCAGACGCTGCGTCATGTCGATGCTATCGAAGATTTCCGCCACCGAATATTTCAGCGGCGCAAACACGTTACGATGCCAGTGGAATTCATCACCGTCCTCTTCGGCGGCATCCGCGGCGCGTTTCAACTCCTGCGCCACAATCGACAGCTGCATCGACAGGCGCAGCGTGGAGAACTCGCGCTGGCGGATGTAATAGTCGGTAATGCCGATGGCGAGTGGCGTCAGGCGATAGATGGCGTGCCCTTCCGTCAGCTCGCTGGTAAAGCGGTTCAGCAAGCGCTGACGCACCATGTCATTGATGGCGTTATTGGCACGGACATGCACAGTTTCGTGGGTTTGTTCGAATGCTTTGCTAACGTGACGAAACGCGTCAATCAGCTCGCCTTCACTCATCTCGCCGTCCATGCGCTCACCGTTTAAGGTGGCGATGGCCAGCAAAAAGGCCAGACGTTCTACCGGCAGCGCAAGCGAAAAATCGTTCTTGCGCGCCCATGCCACCAATTCGGGGACCGTCTGGGAAAATTCGCTCATAGTTGATCCTTCTGGCTGGGTTTGCGCGCGGTCACGTGGATATAGCGCCCTAAGCTTAAAAAGGGCTCCTGGCGACAGAAACGCCGTTCCATCTCAATGATTTCCTCAACGCTCTTCCCTGCGCCGGGTTGCGGCTTCATGTAATCACAGAAGACGCGAATGCCCGCACGCCGTTCAATTTCAAATCCGCAGTTTGTCAGCCAACGCGTCACATCATCCGGATCGCGCGGGAAATCGGGCGACAGCGTGCGCTTTTTACGTTTGCTCATATTGGCGCGCATATAGCCGAAGTTGCCAAGCGTCAGGGTGCGGAAGGTTAAGCCGTGCGCGTTGTAAAACATCAACGACAGCACGCCGCCGGGCTTGAGCGTGTGCCACAGCGCCTGCAGCACCTCTTCCGGATGCGCGACCCATTCCAACACCGCGTGAAACAATACCAGATCAACCTGCGTATCCAAATGTTCGCCCACCTGCTGGGCGCTAATTTGTTTGAATTGCATGTTGTGGCTCACACCCGCGGCAAGCGCATGGGCTTCCGCCAGCTTCAGCATCTCAGCAGAGAGATCGCACAGCACAACCTGATGACCGCGCGCCGCCAGCCCGCTTGAGACTTGTCCCACGCCGCCGCCGGCATCCAGCACCTTCAAGGATCCGGCAGGCAATGTCGGTAACAGAGCTTCCAGTTCGTCCCAGACAATCGCCTGGCGCACTAGCCCTTTGCGCGTGCCATAAATGTTCTGTGAGAATTTGTCCGCCAGATCGTCAAAGTTACGATCCTGCATGATGATGGCTCCGCTTTGCTGCATTCAACTTGTGCTATTTTGTCACAGGCTCAACAAGAATGAACCTTTCATGCCGCAGTAACCGTCTGGCAGCTGTTTTTTTGGACAAAAGAGGCCATATTCGATGTTTTTCGCATTTAAAAAAGTCATTGGCGGGATGTTGCTTCCCTTGCCGCTGCTGTTATTACTGATGGCGGCAGGACTTTTGCTGCTCTGGTTCAGCCGCTGGCAAAAAAGCGGCAAAATCCTCATCTCTTGCAGCTGGCTGCTGCTGCTGATTTTGAGCCTGCAGCCGGTTGCCGATCGCCTGCTGTCACCGCTGGAAAATCATTATCCCACCTGGAACGGTAACGAGCCGGTCGATTATATCGTGGTGCTCGGCGGCGGCTATACCTTCAATCCGAATTGGGCACCGAGTTCCAACTTGATTAATAACAGTCTGCCGCGCGTGGCCGAAGGCGTGCGTCAGTGGCGGCGCTATCCGCAGGCCAAAATGATCTTTACGGGCGCAGCAGCCGGCGAAAACCCACGCAGCAGCGCCAGCGTGGCGGCCGAAGTGGCGGAAAGTCTGGGCGTGCCATCAGCAGCGATTATTCAGTTGGATCAACCAAGAGATACGATTGGCGAAGCTCGCGCGGTGAAACAGACGATTGGTGAACACCCGTTCTTACTGGTGACTTCCGCCAACCATCTGCCGCGTGCCATGCATTTCTTTCAAAGTGCCGGCATGAATCCGCTGGCCGCACCGGCAAATCAGTTGGCGGTGACCTCGCCGCTAAACTGGTGGGAACGCGCTATTCCGTCACCGCTGTGGCTGGCACACAGTGAGCGTGCGATCTATGAAACGCTGGGACAAACCTGGCAGAAGCTGCGCGGTGACTATCTCACCTCAACCCAGCCAGGGGAGTAATTGCGCGCGGGCGTGATCGAAGCGCGGACGGTCAAACTGTCCGCTGCTGACCAACGTGTCGACGCAATCCCACAGCTGATACAACCAGCGCCGCCAGAGAAAACCTTCCGCCACGGGCGCGCGCTGCAGATAGTGCTGCAGCAGTGACGCTTCTGCGCCGCTATCCGCCAGGCGCATCAGATCGTATTCGCGCGGTGCCCAGAGAATGTTGCCTGGCTGCATCATGGCAATAAGCTGATCGCTGTGCGCATCTTTTAACATACTGGCTAAGCGCAGGTTGCCGTGCATCAATACGCAGGGATCGTCAAATCCGTTGAACAGACGCGGTAATAGCTGACGGCTGCGAAACAGAATCTGACGATCTTCCAGTGTAAAAAACGGCGGTGACAAATAACCCAGCGTTGACCACAACACATCCACTCGCTGGCGATACCATGCGGGCCAGTTATTTTCCTGCACGCTGTCCACGCTGCCGACTAAGCCATGGCTGTCGATACGATGCCACGCCAGCACGCCTTCGACGATCTGTTCGCACAGCTGTTCCCAGCGTGCTGCGCTGCGGGCCGGAGCTTCCGCAGAAACACCGTTAAAGCGTGCCATCAGCAACATTTCATGTACCGGCTTTTGCTGGCTAAGCACCAGACCAAACACGGCAGGCACGGCGATCAAGCCATCATGGCCGAGCATGGTCAGTTTTTTAGCTTCCAGCGCAGCGCGTCCCTGATGACGAAAATACTTTGCCACCAGCGGCATCGGTTTACCGGCGTTATCGTATAGCGCATACAGCCGCGTGTGCGCCTGCTCGCTAATGGTTTCGAGACGACTGATGCTTTCACCAAGCACCAACGCGAGTTCTGAACGGAGCTGTTCCATGCAATATCCTCCGACGTCAAAGGGCTGGAATATGCTGGAGGTGATGGCGGCGCAAAGCTTAGCGCCAGATCAAACTTTCAGGCCAGCGAGAGCCGCTGGCCGGTCGGAGATTAACCCTGCATAGCGAGACGAACCCGCTCAAGGTCTTCCGGCGTATCCACCCCAACACTTGGGATAGTTTTTGCCACCGCGACGTGAATCTTTTCACCGTACCACAGCACGCGCAGCTGTTCGAGCAACTCAATGTGCTCCAGCGGGCAAGGTTCCCACGCAATGTAGCGACGGATGAAACCGGCGCGATAGGCGTAGATGCCAATGTGGCGGAGCAGCGTGTCGCCAATCTGCTCGCGCGAACGCGCATAACGCTCGCGATCCCAGGGAATGGTGGCGCGTGAGAAGTAGAGCGCATAACCTTTGGCGTCCATCACCACTTTCACCGCGTTCGGGTTAAAGGCTTCTTCTGCATCGGTGATCGGCACCGCCAGCGTCGCCATCCCGGCTTCAGATTGCGCCAGATTACCTGCTACCTGACGTACAATCTCCGCCGGGATCATCGGCTCGTCGCCCTGCACGTTAACGATGATCGTGTCGTCGGCAAACTGATACTTTTCGATCACTTCGGCCAAACGCTCAGTGCCGGACTGATGATCGACCCGCGTCATGCACACTTCGCCGCCGGCCGCCGTTACCGCCGCTGCCACATCCGGATGATCGGTGGCGACAATCACGCGATCGGCACCCGATTCACGGGCGCGTTCCATAACGTGCAGCACCATCGGTTTACCCTGAATATCCACCAGCGGTTTGCCGGGCAGACGCGTTGAAGCGTAACGCGCAGGAATAATGGCAACAAAACTCATGGATGAATCTCTTCAACAGACAGCGTACGCGCTTCCACTTCCAGCAGCACTGGAATACCGTCACGTACCGGGTAAGCCAGGCCATCCGGTTTACAGATCAGCTCTTGCTGCTCTTTGTTGAAATAGAGTTTTCCGTTGCATACCGGGCAAGCAACGATTTCGAGTAAACGGTGATCCATAATCTTCTCCATTCAGGACCGATTCAGACGGGTAGCATAGCATAATAGCGTGCGCGTGAATGATGCACTCAAGCCGGACAAATGGCAGCTTTATTCACCAATCGACCAGCGAGTTGACCAGGCAGCCAGCAGTTCTGCCGGCGCATTTTCGATAATCACTTGGTTGGCGCCTTGCCACGCGGCGAAGCGATTAATGGCTTTTTGGACGTCATTAAGGAAAGCGTTACTGATGCGTGTGCCCTCTTCCAGCCAGAATGCACGAACCACTAATTGCTGCGCCTGACGCTCCATTTTGGCATCAATGCGCGCTTTCAATAATCCGCGATGCAGGACCGGCAGGACAAAATAACCATATTTGCGCTTTTCCGCAGGCGTATAGCACTCAATGCGGTAATCAAAATTAAACAGCTCCAGCGCGCGACGACGATCCCAAACCACTGGATCAAAGGGTGACAACAGCGCGGTATGTGTGGCAGAGAGTGGCTTTTCCAGCAGCGGCAATAATGCGTGGTGTAACCACATTTCGCCCAGTTGCTCGACCTCAACACGCACAATTTCTCCGCGCGCAGCCGCATCCTCAAGCCATGACTTGAGCGGTGCGCGTTTGAGCCGGTAATAATCGGCTAACCAACTGCCACGGAAAATGCCGAGACTGCATGCGCTGTGACTCAGCATCTGTAACACCGCTTCGTCTTCACTTAACGCATGCTGTTCATCAATCCAGTCCGGCATCACGCGGCTGTGCAGATCGTAAACCCGCTGGAAGTTGCGCCGCTCCACCACCATCAACTGACCCGCACTGAACAAATTCTCCAGATGACGCTTATGCGGCTTCCACGCCCACCAGCCCGGTTTGGTCTGTTTATCATTACTGAAATCGGCTGCTCGCACTGGGCCGTTGACGGAGATGTGTTGCAGTAGGTCAGTGATTTCCTGTTGATGTTCCTCAACCCATCGTTGGTTGTACTTCCAGCCCAGTCGCTGCGGTTCCAGCATGCGGTGGCGCAGCAACGGGTAATCTTCGAAAGGAATAAAACAGGCTTCATGAGCCCAATATTCAAATAATGCGCCCGAGGCCAGCGCCTCTTCCAGCCAGTTGGTCTGATACGCGCCAAGGCGGCTAAACAGCACCAGATAAGGACTGCGTGCCACCACATTGATGGTATCAATTTGCAGCAAAGACATCTGACGCACAGTCGCGTGTATATCAGCAAAGCGCGCACGTCGGCCTAAAGGACGTAACAGTCCCTGAGCAGCCAGATGCAGATGACGAGCAGTTTGCAACGAGAGGGAAGCGACGAGGTTCATAACTCCATTCCCTTTTTGGTGGTTAGCGCGAACGGGCGTCTCGCGCGGTAGTGCAGAGATGGGTGATATCGTCTAACAAGGTTGTCACCGCCGCGCCTTGCAGATGCGCATCAACCGGCAAATACCACCAGTTTGGGCGAGCAAAACTACGGCATTTTACCGCATCTTTTTCCGTCATCAGCAAGCACTGATCTGCCTGAGTCAGACGCCGCAATTCGTCTTCGCTGTAAGCATGGTGATCGGCGAAGGCAATTTCAGCCACTGGCTTGATGCCTTGCTGCTTAAGCGTGTTGAAGAAGCGCGGCGGATGACCTATGCCGGCCATCGCGACAATTTCCGGCAATTGCGCTAACGCCACGCTTGCACCGTTGATCAGGTTGACCGCCAGACCGGGCTGCAATGACATCGCAATTTCGCCCGCCTGCGCATCGCCGCCGTTAACGATCACCGCATTTACGGTGCTAAGTCGTGAGGCGCGTTCACGCATCGGCCCAGCCGGTAACCACCAGCCATTGCCAAAACGACGCATCCCATCCACCACCACGATTTCGCGATCGCGCTGCAGCGCGTAATGCTGCAGGCCATCATCGGTGATAATCACATCCAGATCGTGCGCAGCGAGCAAGCCTTCTACCGCCAGACGCCGCCGTGGCGCAACGGCGACCGGCACTTGCGTGCGTTGAGCGATCAGCACAGGTTCATCGCCGGCCTGCGCCGTGGGCGTTTCAGCGGTAACCAGCAGCGGATAACGTTCAGCTTTTCCGCCGTAACCCCGCGACACCACGCCAGCACGTACTCCACGTTGTTGCAGCGCCTGCACCAACCAAATCACTACAGGCGTTTTACCATTCCCACCTGCGGTGAGGTTCCCCACCACAATCACAGGGCAAGGCGCGCGCCAACTTTTTCGCCAACCGCGCTGGAAGCTGAGGCGAATCAATAGGGTGATCGCCCCATAAAGCAGACTCAGCGGCCATAGCAGCAGCCATAACGGCGAACGCCCGCTCCAGATGCGTTCAATCATTGACCGAACTGCAGTTTGTGAAGCTGCGCATAGGCGCCCTTCTGTTCAAGCAGCACGCTGTGAGTACCGCGTTCGACAATGCGACCATCTTCAACTACGACGATCTCATCGGCTTTCTCAATGGTCGACAGACGGTGCGCAATCACCAGTGAGGTGCGATTTTTCTGCAGCTCATCAAGTGCGGCCTGAATCGCCCGCTCAGATTCGGTATCGAGCGCTGATGTGGCTTCATCGAGAATCAAAATCGGGCAGTCGCGCAGTAACGCACGCGCAATCGCAATACGCTGACGCTGACCACCGGAAAGCAGCACGCCATTCTCACCAATAACGGTATCAAGGCCATTATCCATCTTCTGGATGAAGTCCATTGCATGCGCCATGGTCGCAGCCTGCTCGATTTGCTCGCGCGTGTATTGACCATTACGGGCATAAGAAATGTTGTTGGCGACGGTGTCGTTGAAGAGATGAACGTTCTGGGAAACCAATGCCACTTGATTACGCAGTGAACGCAGGGTGTATTCGCGCAGATCGTGGCCATCCAGCAGAATTTCACCGCTATCAATGTCGTAGAAGCGCGTCAGCAAGCTGGCCATAGTGGATTTACCAGAGCCAGAACGGCCGACCAGTGCAACGGTTTTACCGGCAGGCAGCGACAGGTTGATATCACGCAGCGCAGGAATTTCACGGCCTGGATAGGTAAAGGTCACGTTGCGGAATTCCACATCACCCTTAGCACGATCCATTTCACGCTTGCCGTTATCCACTTCCTGCTCACTGTCAAGAATCGAGAACAGCGTCTGACAAGCCGCCATACCGCGCTGGAACTGTGCATTCACGTTGGTCAGTGACTTGAGCGGACGCATCAGGGCGATCATTGATGAGAAGACCACGGTGATGGTACCGGCTGTCAGCGTTTCCATCACGCTTGGGAAACTGGCGGCATAAAGTACAAATGCCAGTGCCAGCGAGGCAATCAACTGGATTACCGGATCAGAGATTGAAGATGCTGACACCAGTTTCATGCCTTGTTGGCGCATCCTGTTACTGACCTGAGAAAAACGCTTGGCTTCCACTTCCTGGCCACCAAAGATCAGCACTTCTTTATGCCCTTTTAGCATCTGTTCGGCGCTGGTGGTGACCTGTCCCATGGTGTTCTGCATGTTCTTACTGATGCTGCGGAAACGTTTGGAAACAGTACGAATAGCAAAGGAGACGATCGGTGCCAGCACAATGAGAATCAAAGACAGCTGCCAGCTGTAATAGAACATCATGATGAACAGGCCAATGATTGAGGCCCCTTCACGCACCACCGTAACCAGTGCACTGGAAGAGGAAGAGGCCACCTGTTCAGAATCGTAGGTGATGCGTGACAGCAGCGTCCCCGTTGATTGCTGATCAAAGAAGGTTACCGGCATGCCCATCATATGGCCGAACAGGCGGCGACGCATATTCATGACCACGTTGCCGGACACCCATGAGATGCAGTAACTGGAGATATAGCTGGTCACGCCACGTACCAGCATCAGGCCAATTACCACTAGCGGCATCCACAGCATTACGGATCTGTCTGCTTTACCGAAGCCATCATCCAGTAAAGGTTTCAACAGAGAGAGCATCAGGGTATCGCCTGCCGCATTGAGTATCAGCGCCACCGCTGACACATACAGGCCAGCCTTGTGGGGCGCAATCATCGGCCAGAGTCGACGGAATGTCTGCCACGTTGAGAGATCTTTATCTTGATGCATTATTTATTCACGCTGTTTGAAATAGCCGCTCATTCTACCTGGAATCGCGTTTGAC
The DNA here is from genome assembly GCF_054903455.1 of Pantoea sp. y20. Taxonomy (NCBI): domain Bacteria; kingdom Pseudomonadati; phylum Pseudomonadota; class Gammaproteobacteria; order Enterobacterales; family Erwiniaceae; genus Pantoea; species Pantoea sp. y20. Next base: position 1,494,779 of record NZ_CM142816.1, on the reverse strand, counting down.
GCCAAACCACTGATGGTACCATCGAGGCATTATTTGCTCTCTTAAGCCCTTAATTTGCCAATGACCTTGTCTGATACCCACATGAATCTGACCCGATTGTGCCGTGTCGTACCACATATAGCCTTGCTGACGATAGCGTTGCACCACGGCTGGCGCAGGCATACGCCAGGCGTTATACCGCGCCACCGAAGCAAATGCTGCTTTCCCAGCAACATTACGTAACAGTAATGCGCCTGATGAAGTCCGACTACCATGGTGCGGAACCTGCAAAATTGTCGCGTTCAGAGCCTCTTTTTCCAGCGCGACAATTTTTCTCTCGGCTTCTAACTCAATATCCCCGGTGAGTAACACGCTAAAGAGCCCGTCATCGACTCGCACCACACAGGAATCGTTATTTTGTCCCTGGGTCTGATTCTCCGGCGGCCACAAAGCGGTAAATTGCAATTTGCCCCACTGCCACCGCTGACCACGGAAGCATGGCAGGTGTCCGTCTTCCGCCAGGGCACTACGAATTGCTACCGCTGGATTAACTTTGAGCAATGAGTGTAGCCCACCACGGTGATCAAGATGCTTGTGGCTTAGTATCAAAGAATGGAGGCTTCTACCGTGATACTGCAACCATGGCAGAATGACGCGCGATCCGGCATCATCCTGTTTCCAACCCGGTCCAACGTCATATAACACCACTTCATTGCCCTGTGTAATGGCAATCGCCAGGCCATGCCCCACATCAATCATGTCGATTTGCCAGTCATCACGCTGTGCAGTGCTGCGCCAGAGGATGATTACGAGTATCAGGCTAAAACACGGCATCACACTGCGATAAATCAGCTTGCTGCGCCAGAGAACTAATCCTACCCACAGCAGCACGACAGCAGGTAACGTATCGCTCCATGCCCACCAGCCAGCGGGTAACCACTGCAGCAGGAGCATGACCTGGCTTATGGAAAGATCCGCCAGAGACCATAATCCCGTTGAAATCAGCGGCACTGGCAATAGCATTGCCAGCAATATTAGTGGCACCGTGACAAAAGACACAACCGGCACCGCGATCAGATTTGCTAATAACGCACTCAGGCTTATTCCCTGAAACAGGAAGATTTGTAGTGGAGCCATGAGGATCATCATTCCTAACTGCAGATGTAGCAATTGCAATAACAGCCATCGACGCTTTGCGCGAAAGCGATGTGTTAATGGAAACCATTGATACCAGGTAATCAGCATCGCGACCGCCAGTGCCGACAACCAAAAGCTTTCTGACAGCACAGTTAATGGATCCAGTACCAGCAAAGCGCCGATACATAACGTCCAGACTTGCCAGCCACTGAGCTGCCAACCGGCGCTGCGCATCCCTATCCATAATATGAGCGCGATCATCGCGCGCTGGGCCGGTGCATGACTGCCAGAAACCCACGTGTAAGTCGCTGCGGTCATAACACTAACCAGCAGCGGAAATAAATGACCAATCAAATGACCCGGCAAAATTACCTGGATAGCACGCGCCAACAGCCATCCAACGCTGGCAGCTAATGCAATATGCATTCCCGAGATTGCCATCAAGTGGGCAGTACCTGTTTCCCGCAGCAACTGTCGCTGCTCTTCAGTCATGTTGGTACGTATACCAAACGCTAAAGCCTGCATAATTGCCGGTTGTTTGAGCGTATCGAATGCGGGTAGATGATGATTAATTAAACGCGTCCGCCAGTTGCAAGTTAGCGATTCCACCTGCTGACTGATGATGCGCCCTTGCAGCGGCGTGTGATTAGACAAGGCAAAGCGCTGCAGATCGAACTCGCCTTCATTTAATCTGCCGTGGACGGCACGCAGTCGCAGTTTCATCTGCCAGCGCTGACCGGCACAGTACGGCTGCTCCATCGAATCATTATTGAGCGTGACAAAGAGAGGTGGAAACTGATAACGCTGACCGACACGCAAGATTTGCACGGTTAATTGCTGCTTCTGTTCACGAACTTCAGTCACCCGTACAGTGGCTTCAATTGAGGCGGCAGTCAGATCCCCAATGGCATTGACCATCTGGCGGGCTTCAGTCAATGTCCAGGCCACCATTAAGAGAGCAATCCCTGCAAGCCGTAGCAACGTGATTGGCATCAACCCAAGCGCCACAGCGAATACAACCATGATGACTATTCCGTTGGCTGCGGGTATGTGCGGCAATATGCCCAACGACAATGCCGAGGCAATCATCAATCTGGCCAGAACAATCCAGTTCATATGCATCATTACTCTCCCTCATTGGCGGAAGAGTGTGCCGAGAAAAGCAGGGATTTACTTCATTGAAAAGAGAGTGTGTCGCGATGGATTCCGAGACTTTTGCAGAAATTACATTGATGAGACTTCATTTTGGAAAGCAGGTCTCAATTCCGCATACTTTAAACAAAAAAAAACGACACCCTAAAGTGTCGTTTTTATCGTTCGGTAACGGCTTAGCCGTAGATGTTCGCACGGTCACGCAATTCTTTGCCCGGCTTAAAGTGGGGAACGTATTTACCTTCCAGATCCACTTTGTCGCCCGTTTTCGGGTTACGACCCGTACGCGGTGCACGGTAATGCAAAGAAAAGCTGCCGAATCCCCGGATTTCAATGCGCTCGCCCTGGGCCAACGTAGTGGCCATGTGCTCAAGCATCTCTTTGACCGCATCCTCAACGACTTTCGCCGGAATATGAGTATGCTGGCCAGCAAGTCTCTCAATTAGTTCTGACTTGGTCATGTAACCTCCGGTTAATCCTTATTTGGAAAGGTATGACAGCTTTTACCGAAACCGGACGATTTTCATCGTCCGGTGCCTTAGGTCGATTACTCGCCTTTAGCCGCTTTGAACGCTTCAGCCATCGCGCTAGAGAAGTTGCTGCCTTCATCCTGTTTGGTGTTAACAGTGTTGATAGCTTCTTTCTCATCAGCCTGGTCTTTAGCACGAACAGACAGGCTCACAACGCGGTTCTTACGGTCAACGCCGGTGAATTTAGCTTCAACGTCGTCGCCAACACTCAGAACCAGAGTTGCGTCTTCGATGCGGTCCAGAGAAGCTTCAGAAGCGCGCAGGTAACCCTCTACGCCGTCAGCTAATTCTACTGTAGCACCTTTCGCGTCAACTGCAGTGACTTTACCAGTCACGATAGCGCCTTTCTTGTTGAGGGTGATGTAGTTGTTGAATGGATCTTCAGCCAACTGCTTCACGCCCAGAGAGATGCGCTCGCGCTCTGCATCAACCTGCAGTACAACGGCAGCGATTTCGTCGCCTTTTTTGTACTCACGAACGGCTTCTTCGCCAGTCGCGTTCCAGGAGATGTCAGACAGGTGAACCAGACCGTCGATGCCACCGTCCAGGCCGATGAAGATACCGAAGTCAGTGATTGACTTGATTTTACCTTCAACGCGATCGCCTTTGTTGTGGGTCTCAGCGAACAGCTGCCATGGGTTAGATTTGCACTGCTTCAGACCCAGGGAGATACGACGACGCTCTTCATCGATGTCCAGAACCATTACTTCAACCACATCGCCTACGTTTACAACTTTAGACGGATGGATGTTTTTGTTGGTCCAGTCCATTTCTGAAACGTGTACCAGACCTTCAACGCCTTCTTCGATTTCTACGAAGCAGCCGTAATCAGTCAGGTTGGTTACACGACCAGTCAGGCGGGTGCCTTCTGGATAGCGCTTAGCGATAGCAACCCAAGGATCTTCGCCCAGCTGTTTCAGGCCCAGAGATACACGGGTACGCTCGCGGTCGAACTTCAGCACTTTAACAGTGATTTCGTCGCCCACGTTGACGATTTCGCTCGGATGCTTAACGCGTTTCCAAGCCATATCGGTAATGTGCAGCAGGCCGTCAACGCCGCCCAGATCCACGAATGCACCGTAGTCAGTGAGGTTCTTAACGATACCTTTAACTTCCATGCCTTCCTGCAGGTTTTCCAGCAGCTGATCGCGCTCAGCGCTGTTCTCAGATTCGATAACTGCACGGCGTGAAACCACGACGTTGTTACGTTTCTGATCAAGCTTGATTACTTTGAATTCAAGCTCTTTGCCTTCCAGGTGCAGAGTATCGCGAACCGGACGAACGTCTACCAGTGAACCTGGCAGGAACGCACGAATACCGTTCAGCTCAACTGTGAAGCCACCTTTAACTTTGCCGTTGATAACACCGGTAACAGTTTCAGCGTCTTCGTAAGCTTTTTCCAGCGTGATCCAAGCTTCGTGACGTTTAGCTTTCTCACGGGACAGCAGGGTTTCACCGAAGCCGTCTTCTACTGCGTCCAGCGCAACGTCAACTTCGTCGCCTACCTGGATTTCCAGTTCGCCGGCTGCGTTCTTGAACTGCTCTGCAGGAATTGCAGATTCAGATTTCAGACCCGCATCAACCAGAACTACGTCTTTGTCGATAGAGACAACAACGCCACGAACGATAGAACCCGGACGGGTTTCGATTTCTTTCAGGGACTCTTCAAAGAGTTGAGCAAAAGATTCAGTCATATTGATAATCTTAGGATTCTTCAATTTAACGTCCACCTGACTTCATTGTCGGATGGGGTTGTTTCACATGCCCTGCACCGGGTCCTTGGTACAGGGTTACAGCAATTCGGTTGCCGAAAGATTAAATGCCCAACTTACGCTTAGCATAATCAAGCGCCTTTTCAATCACTTGCTCAATCGACATACTGGTTGAATCCAGTACCAGAGCATCTGTGGCAGGCACTAAAGGGGCGATGGCACGATTACGATCGCGGTCGTCGCGTTCCCTTATCTCGGATAAAAGGCGATCAAAGTTAACATTAAAGCCTTTATCCTGCAACTGTAGCATACGGCGATGCGCACGCTCTTCTGAGCTGGCGTCGAGGAATATTTTCACTGGCGCATCAGGGAAAACCACGGTTCCCATATCGCGTCCATCGGCGATTAAACCGGGCTCTTCGCGGAATGCACGTTGGCGTCGAAGCAATGCCTCACGCACCCGCGGAAAAGCGGCAACGCGCGATGCGGTGTTGCTGACTTCTTGCGTGCGGATTTCACCGGTGACATCTTCACCTTCAAGAACCACCTGCATTTCACCGTCAACCGATAGAAAACGCACATCAAGATGCGCAGCCATCGGTACTAATGCTTCCTCGGACTCAATATCCACCTGATGGTGAAGTGCGGCCAATGCTAAAACGCGATAAATAGCGCCAGAATCCAGTAAGTGCCACTGCAACGACTCCGCCATCGCTTTACATAAAGTCCCTTTACCCGCGCCACTTGGCCCATCGATGGTAATAACCGGGGCGATTGCCGTCATTGTTCTCTCCTGTTGCTGCGTGCTTATTGTCAGCCCTTCCAGGCCGCCTGGATTGCGCGGCATTATACGCTGCCTGCGTCGGGTTAGTTACCCTTTAGCGTAGACAGCGCTAGAAATATAGACAGATTCAGAAGAATTTCCGCCTGATAAGGCCAGAAGAGAGCAAAGAAACCCGGCGCTGTGCACCGGGTTAGACGATCAGGAAGTATGACTGATTTTCGCCAACTGCTGGAAATAGCTCGGGAAGGTTTTCGCAGTGCAGCCTGGATCAAGGATGGTTACCGGCGTATCGGAAAGAGCCACCAGAGCGAAGCACATTGCCATACGGTGATCGTTATAAGTACCGATGTCCGCATGTTGCAACTGAGCCGGGGGTGTAACACGAATAAAGTCGTGTCCTTCTTCTACTTCCGCCCCCACTTTGCGTAACTCAGTCGCCATCGCAGCAAGACGGTCGGTCTCTTTTACGCGCCAGTTATAGATGTTGCGCATCAACGTGGTGCCTTGAGCGAAAAGGGCAGTAGTTGCAATTGTCATTGCCGCATCGGGAATATGGTTCATATCCATATCGATTGCCGTCAGCGATCCGCGTGTGCAAGAGATATAGTCATCTCCCCACTCAATCACTGCGCCCATCTTTTCCAGCACATCAGCAAAACGGATATCGCCCTGCACGCTATTGCGGCCAATACCGGTTACACGTACGGTACCCCCTTTAATGGCAGCGGCAGCGAGGAAATATGATGCAGAAGACGCGTCACCTTCCACCAGATAATCGCCCGGAGACTGGTACTGTTGCTGCCCTTTAACCACAAAACGCTGATAGTCCTGATTATCAACATCCACACCAAAGCAGCGCATCAGGTGCAAGGTGATATCAATGTAAGGCTTAGAAACCAGATCGCCTTTTATGGTGATGATGGTGTCTTGCTGCGCCAGTGGCGCGGTCATTAGCAATGCCGTGAGGAACTGGCTGGATACACTGCCATCGACGCTGACTTCCCCACCAACAAAACCACCATTAAGACGCACTGGCGGGTAATCGGTCTGTTCGAGATAGTCAATCTTTGCTCCGCCCTGACGCAGTGCATCAACCAGATGACCAATCGGACGCTCTTTCATGCGTGGCTCGCCAGTCAGAACGATTGACTGCTCGCCCAAACAGAGCGCGGCAGCCAAAGGTCGCATCGCTGTACCTGCGTTACCGAGAAACAGCTCAAGCGGTTTTTCAGCATGTAAAGGGCCCGCGTTACCTACTACTTCGCATACGGTGCGATCGTCTGAGAGCGTATAGCTGACACCCAGCGCTTTGAGGGCATTCAGCATGTGCTTAACGTCATCGCTATCAAGCAAGTTAGTCAGGCGGGTGGTGCCCTTTGCCAGCGCGGCCAGCAAGAGTGCGCGGTTCGAGACGCTTTTTGAACCCGGTAAGTTTACCGTGCCGTCAACGCGAGCAATCGGTTGTAGAGTCAGGGAGTCCTGCATGTGAAACCAAATCTCCAGAAAATACGAGACCCCATCGAGTGACGGGGTCTGATACCAGACAAGCTGGCATGAAAAAGCAATTAGCCGTGGCGACGTTCGAAGTCGACCATGAACTCAGTCAGCGTTTTAACCCCTTCCAGCGGCATCGCATTGTAGATCGATGCACGCATACCGCCAACCACGCGATGACCTTTCAACGCGTGCAGCCCAGCCTTGAGAGACTCTTCCAGGAACACTTTGTCCAATGAGGAATCGGCTAACTGGAATGGCACGTTCATACGTGAACGGTTTTCGCTTGCGACATCGTTACGATAAAATGCGCTGTTATCAATCACACCGTAAAGTAAGTCGGCTTTTGCCTGATTCAGCTTGTCCATCTCGGCCACGCCGCCCTTCTCTTTCAGCCATTTGAATACCAGGCCAGAGAGATACCATGCGAAAGTCGGCGGAGTGTTAAACATCGATTCGTTTTCGGCCAGCACCTTATAATCAAGGATAGAAGGCACATAACGTTGTGCTTTGCCTAGCAGATCTTCGCGCACAACCACTAAGGTTAAGCCCGCCGGGCCGATATTTTTTTGCGCGCCAGCGTAGATCACGCCATAGCGACTCACATCGATTGGACGAGACAGAATAGTAGAAGAGAGATCGGCAACTACGACTTTATCGCCAAAATCCGGCTCTTCATCGATAGCAATACCATCAATCGTTTCGTTCGGGCAGAAATGGACATAAGCCGCATCATCATTTAACTGCCATTCACGCATTGGTAATAAAGCACGCTTACCATCACGCGTAGTTTTGATATCAATGGTATTTGGCGAGCAGAATTTCTCAGCTTCTTTAATTGCGCTGTGAGCCCAGTAACCGCCGTCAATATAATCCGCGGTTTTTGCATCACCCAGCAAGTTGCCGGGAATGGCCGCGAACTGCGCACGCGCACCGCCATGGCAGAATAAAACTTTGTAGTTGGCTGGGATCTTCAGCAGATCGCGAAAATCTTGTTCTGCCGCTTCTGCAACAGCAATAAACTCTTTACTGCGGTGACTGATCTCCATCACCGAGGTGCCTAATCCGTGCCAGTTTGTCAGTTCTTGTTCTGCGCGACGGAGCACTTCTACCGGCAGCATAGCCGGGCCAGAGCTAAAATTATAAACCTGAGTCATTTCCCCTCACCACTGTCATATCGAACGGTTATGAATACCCAACCGGTTTTATCATTGCCTCCAGATGGCTGCAATCATTAATCCGGCAGCGATCACATTTCCAGAGCCAGCTTCACCGCAGCTTATGTCATAAATGCATTAAGCCATGGAATTTTGTGAGGTTGTTCCAGAAAGAAAAATCGGCAAGCGGAATGGCGTAACAACCTTAACCAGTCTGAGATAAATTTGGCTGACTGAATAGCGAAGCACGCATAAAACCCGTATTATTGCGCGCTTTACGCCCACCCCATTGACTTAAGAGAGCGCCACCATGACGCAAACGTTTATCCCCGGAAAAGACGCCGCACTGGAAGATTCCATTGCTCGCTTTCAGCAGAAACTGCAAGACCTTGGTTTCAACATTGAAGAAGCTTCCTGGCTGAATCCGGTGCCACACGTCTGGTCAGTACACATTCGCGATCGCGACTGCCCGCTGTGCTTTACAAATGGCAAAGGTGCTAGCAAAAAAGCCGCTCTGGCTTCAGCGCTGGGCGAATATTTTGAGCGCCTCTCTACTAACTATTTCTTCGCCGATTTCTGGTTGGGTGAATCCATCGCTAATGGCGATTTTGTTCACTATCCAAATGAAAAATGGTTCCCGCTCACCGAGGACGACAGCCTGCCAGAAGGCATTTTGGATGCGCGCCTGCGCAAGTTCTATGATCCTGATGAGAGCCTGGGTGCTTCTGAGCTGATTGATCTGCAATCCGGCAATGACGAGCGTGGAATTTGTGGCCTGCCATTTACCCGTCAATCTGACCAGCAAACAGTGTATATCCCGATGAACATCATCGGTAATCTGTACGTTTCGAATGGTATGTCTGCCGGTAACACTGCGAACGAAGCGCGTGTGCAGGGTCTTTCTGAAGTGTTTGAGCGTCATATTAAGAATCGCATCATCGCCGAATCCATCAGCCTGCCAGAAATTCCAGCAGAGGTGATGCAGCGTTATCCTGGCGTAATTGAAGCAATTGAACGTCTGGAAGCAGAAGGTTTCCCAATCTTCTCATACGATGCGTCACTCGGCGGCAAATACCCGGTTATCTGCGTTGTGCTGTTCAATCCAGCAAATGGTACCTGCTTCGCTTCGTTTGGCGCACATCCGGACTTTGGCGTCGCACTTGAGCGAACCGTTACTGAACTGCTGCAGGGCCGTGGTCTGAAAGATCTCGACGTGTTCACACCGCCGACGTTCGATGATGAAGAGGTAGCGGAACACGCTAACCTGGAAACGCATTTCATCGATTCAAGCGGTCTGATTTCATGGGATATGTTTAAAGACGATGCCGATTATCCTTTCGTCGACTGGAGCTTTGCGGGTACCACTCACGAAGAGTTTGATACGCTAATGGCGATCTTCCGTGCGGAAGATAAAGAAGTCTATATCGCTGACTATGAACATCTGAGTGTTTACGCTTGCCGCATTATCGTGCCGGGCATGTCTGATATTTATCCAGCAGAAGATCTGCTGCTGGCAAATAACAGCATGGGCGCACCACTGCGCAAAACCCTGCTGGCGCTGCAAGACAGCCAATGGGAACCCGAAGCCTATCTCGAGCTGATTGTGCAACTGGATGAGGAAGGTCATGATGACTTTACTCGCGTGCGCGAGCTGCTGGGTCTGGCATCAGGCAAAGACAATGGCTGGTACACGCTACGTATTGGCGAGCTGAAAGCCATGCTGGCGCTGGCCGGCGGCGACCTGGATCAGGCTCTGATCTGGACTGAATGGACGATGGAGTTTAATCAGTCCATCTTTAGTGAAGAGCGCGCAAACTACTACCGCTGTCTGCAAACCTTGCTGCTGCTGGCAATGGAAGAGGAACGCGATCCGCTACAATATCATCGCGCCTTTATTCGTATGTACGGCCAGGCTGCTGTTGAGGCTGCTTCAGCGGCAATCAGTGGCGAAGCGCCCTTCTATGGATTGCAAGCGGTCGATTTGGATTTGAAAGCTTTCCCTGCGCATCAATCATTACTCGCTGCCTATGAAAAGCTGCAGACAGCTAAACGTCGTTATTGGTCACAAAAATAGTCTTAACGCTTAAATTTCCATTTATTGAAATTAGGGTATTGGTCAATGGCACTGAAAACAATCAGTGCCATTTTTTTATATTGATCATACAAAGAGATTTAAGTGCATTATTAAATAACAATTCAGCTTTAATCGTTAATGATATTTAACAAAATCTAGTCTTGCCACAGCCACCTTCAACTTATTTTGCATAAATTAAAAATTATTTATTACAATAAATTCAATAATTTAAGCAGCACTCAGCCGCATTTACGCTTCGCTTATCAACGACCTTCCGGTCAAATATGATCCACATCAATTTCTGACCTATACTCCTTTGTTAATATCTTTACAGGCAATTTTTGGAGAGCGTTAGTGTGAAAGCTGACAACCCTTTTAATTCATTATTACCGGCGGCAATGGCGAAAGTTGCAGAAGAAGCCGGCATATATAAAGCTACTAAACGTCCTTTAACCACCTTCTTCCTTGCCATCACTGCTGGCGTATTTATCTCAATCGCATTTGTCTTCTATATCACTGCGACCACCGGAAGTGGAGCAATGCCCTACGGCATAGCAAAACTGATCGGCGGTATCTGTTTCTCGCTCGGTTTAATGTTAGTCGTGGTGTGCGGTGCTGACCTGTTCACCTCAACTGTTTTGATCGTGGTAGCAAAAGCCAGCGGCCGTATCACTTGGCTGCAACTCGGTCGACACTGGTTGACGGTCTATATCGGTAACCTGTTTGGTGCGCTGTTCTTTGTCGCGCTGATCTGGTTAGCCGGTGAACACATGGTGGCGAATGGTGCCTGGGGTTTGAATGTCCTGCAAACCGCTGACCATAAAATGCATCACACCTTTATTGAAGCAGTGAGTCTCGGCACGCTCGCCAACCTGATGGTTTGCCTGGCGGTATGGATGAGTTATTCCGGCCGCAGTCTGATGGACAAAATGTTTGCGATGATCCTACCGGTGGCGATGTTTGTTGCCTGCGGTTTTGAACATAGTATTGCCAACATGTTCCTTATCCCGATGGCCATCGTTATCCGTGATTTTTCCAGCCCGGAATTCTGGCAAATGGCTGGTGCAAGCGCAGCACAGTTCCCATCACTAAGCGTTAGTGACTTTATTGTTAACAACCTGATTCCCGTGACCATCGGCAACATTATTGGCGGCGGATTATTAGTCGGTTTGACCTACTGGGTAATCTATCTGCGTGGCGATGAGCCGGTGCATTAATGAATTGGTACGGGCGTGCTGAGTCAGCGCGCCATACGTCAAAGTCTCCCTAAATAAGGCAGGTATATCATGTCCGAACTGAATGAAAAAATGGCGTCAGCCTGGGAAGGATTTAGCGCCGGCGAATGGCAGAACAGCGTCAACGTCCGTGACTTTATCCAGAAAAACTACACACCGTATGAAGGCGACGAATCCTTCCTCGCTGGCGCGACGCCGGCCACAACTAAGCTGTGGGACAGCGTACTTGAAGGCATCAAAATCGAGAACCGCACCCACGCGCCGGTAGATTTTGACACCGATCTGGCTTCAACCATCACCTCTCACGATGCCGGCTACATCAGCAAATCGCTGGAAAAAATCGTTGGTCTGCAAACTGAAGCACCTTTGAAACGTGCCATCATCCCGTTTGGCGGCATCAAAATGGTTGAGGGTTCTTGCAAGGTTTATGGCCGCGAACTTGATCCCGCGCTGAAAAAAGTCTTCACTGATTACCGCAAAACCCATAACCAGGGCGTGTTCGATGTTTACACCCCTGACATCATGCGCTGCCGTAAATCAGGCGTGTTGACGGGTTTACCGGATGCCTATGGCCGCGGTCGTATCATCGGTGACTATCGCCGCGTTGCGCTGTACGGCATCGATTTTCTGATGAAAGACAAAGTTGCGCAGTTCAATTCTCTGCAGAGCGATATGGAGAATGGCGTTGACCTCGAAGCCACCATTCGCCTGCGTGAAGAGATCTCTGAACAGCACCGCGCACTGGGTCAGATCAAAGAGATGGCTGCGAAGTATGGTTCAGATATCTCGCTGCCCGCTACCAATGCTCAAGAAGCCGTTCAGTGGACTTACTATGGCTATCTCGCGGCGGTGAAATCTCAGAACGGTGCGGCAATGTCCTTTGGTCGCGTATCCACCTTCCTTGATGTGTATATCGAGCGCGATATTCAGGCCGGAAAACTGACTGAAGAAGAAGCACAGGAACTGATTGACCATCTGGTGATGAAACTGCGTATGGTGCGCTTCCTGCGTACGCCTGAATACGATGAGCTGTTCTCCGGTGACCCAATCTGGGCAACAGAATCACTGGCGGGTATGGGCGTCGATGGTCGTACTCTGGTGACTAAAAGCACCTTCCGTTTCCTGAATACGCTTTACACCATGGGGCCATCTCCGGAGCCAAATATGACCATCCTGTGGTCAGAAAAACTGCCGGTTAACTTTAAGAAATACGCCGCAAAAGTGTCTATCGATACATCCTCATTGCAGTATGAGAATGATGACCTGATGCGTCCTGACTTCGACAACGATGACTATGCTATCGCCTGCTGCGTTAGCCCAATGATTGTCGGTAAGCAGATGCAGTTCTTCGGTGCGCGTGCCAACCTGGCAAAAACCCTGCTGTACGCAATCAACGGTGGCGTTGATGAAAAACTGAAAATGCAGGTGGGTCCGAAAGAAGCACCAATCACTGACGAGATTCTTGATTACGACATCGTGATGGAGCGCCTGGATCACTTCATGGATTGGCTGGCTAAGCAGTACGTCACCTCCCTGAATATCATTCACTACATGCACGATAAGTACAGCTACGAAGCTTCACTGATGGCGCTGCACGATCGTGACGTTTATCGCACCATGGCCTGTGGTATCGCGGGTCTGTCTGTTGCGGCTGACTCACTTTCTGCCATCAAATACGCCAAAGTGAAAACCATCCGTGATGAAGATGGTCTCGCAGTAGACTTTGAAATTGAAGGCGAATATCCGCAGTTTGGTAACAACGACTCTCGCGTTGATGACATGGCGTGCGATTTGGTTGAACGTTTCATGAAGAAAATTCAGAAACTGCAAACCTACCGTAACGCGGTGCCAACGCAGTCAGTGCTGACCATCACTTCTAACGTGGTTTACGGTAAGAAAACCGGTAATACGCCAGACGGACGTCGTGCGGGTGCGCCATTCGGTCCGGGTGCTAACCCAATGCACGGCCGTGATCAGAAAGGTGCGGTGGCTTCACTGACCTCCGTCGCGAAACTGCCCTTTGCTTACGCGAAAGACGGCATCTCTTATACTTTCTCCATCGTGCCAAATGCGCTGGGTAAAGATGATAACGTGCGTAAAACCAATCTTGCTGGCCTGATGGATGGATATTTCCACCATGAAGCCAATATTGAGGGCGGTCAGCATCTGAACGTTAACGTGATGAACCGTGAGATGTTGCTGGATGCGATGGAACATCCTGAGAAGTATCCGCAGCTGACCATTCGCGTATCCGGTTATGCTGTGCGCTTCAACTCGCTCACCAAAGAGCAGCAGAAAGATGTAATTACCCGTACGTTCACTCAGTCGCTGTAATCGTAGTTCACTGAGATTGAAAGGCTCCTGCGGGAGCCTTTTCTCCACAAGTCCGTTTTGCCAGTTTGCTGGTGCTGGCGACCTGGCAAAATCGACTTTCACTTTTAGAGCACAACATAGATTGTGTTGCCTGATATTCAGGCTCACCTGGAGAACTCATCGCAATGTCAACCATCGGTCGTATCCACTCCTTTGAATCCTGCGGCACCGTTGACGGCCCAGGCATCCGCTTCATTACCTTTTTTCAGGGCTGCCTCATGCGCTGCTTGTATTGCCATAACCGCGATACGTGGGACACGCATGGCGGTAAAGAAGTTACCGTTGAAGAGTTGATGAAGGATGCGCTCTCATATCGTCACTTCATGAATGCATCTGGCGGCGGCGTGACGGCGTCGGGTGGCGAAGCGATCTTACAAGCGGAGTTCGTGCGTGACTGGTTCCGCGCTTGCCAGGCAGAAGGCATTCATACCTGTCTCGACACCAACGGCTTTGTTCGTCGCTACGATCCGGTGATCGATGAATTGCTTGATGCCACTGATTTGGTAATGCTCGATTTGAAACAGATTAACGATGATGTGCATCAGATTCTGGTGGGCGTTTCCAATCATCGTACGCTGGACTTTGCGCGCTATCTGCAGAAGAGAGGCAAACGCACCTGGATCCGCTTTGTAGTGGTGCCTGGCTACTCCGATGATGATGACTCCGTTCATCGCTTGGGTGAGTTCACCAAAGATATGGATAACATAGAGAAGATCGAATTGCTGCCTTACCACGAGTTAGGCAAACACAAATGGATCGCCATGGGCGAAGAGTACAAGCTGGATGGTGTTAAGCCGCCGAGCAAGGAAACCATGGAGCGAGTGAAGAATATCCTCGCCAGCTATGGCCATGAAGTGATGTATTAACCGCAAACAAAAGGGGAGCCGCCGGCTCCCCTTTTTACTATTTCATGGGAATGCGTTAAGCATGTGCGACCGGCGTAGCCTGATGATCGGCTTTGCGCAGTAACATCACCAGATAAACCAGTGCAACTGCAGCAATCATCACAAACAGCAGGCGGTCAGAGTAATTCTGCATCAGCATTGACGTCATTCCCGGCCCCACCAAACTGCCCACGGTATAGCTAAACAGTAACGCCTGATTCATTGCCACTAACTCATGATGCGCGACGGTTTCGCACGCCCAGGACATCGCCACCGGATAAAGTGTAAAACCCGCAAGACCCAGCACAAACAGCGCTGGTGCCATCGCAGTATCACCTAACATAGCAATCGCACCCAGGATAACCACAAACACTTGCACACGCAGTACCATCAGGCGACCAAAGCGATCGGCTAAACGTCCTACCGGCCACTGACCGACAATGCCGGAGCTGACCAGTAACGCCATCCAGTATCCGACGTTTGCATCACTCATGCCCTGATGTGACAGATACAATGGCATCAAGCCATAAAGTGAGCCGAGAACGATACCGGAAATAATGCAGCCATTGATGCCAAGACGAGAACTACGACGACGCAACATAACCCAAAGGCGCCCCGTTGAAGCTTCTTCTGTCGCAGCGCTGGAATTGACATGCACAAATACTACCGGCAATACCGCACAGATAATCAGTGCAGTCACCCATGGAATCACGTGGAGCAGCTCGGTTGACACGCGGCTCACCAGCAACTGGCCTGCAACAGTGCCGAGGTAATAGATGATCATATAAGCCGCCAGCAACTGACCGCGATTACGCACGGTACCGCTGCATAACAAGGCACTCTCAACCACCACCCAAATCAGTGCACAACCGACACCTGCGGTAAAGCGCAGTAATGTCCAGCTATAGAAACCATCCAGTATCACCATGCCCATGGTCGCTACGGCAAAAAGCACGCTGGCGAGGTAAAAACAGCGATTAAAACCATAACGAGTAATCAACCAGCCCGCGAGCAAGGTGCCCAGCAAGTTTCCGGTGTAATACGATGAGCTAGCCATTCCCACTTGCCAGGTTGGCAATTGATCATGGGTAAGCCAGAGCGGTACCAGCGTATTAAGCACAGCGATAGACACCGTCATAAGCATTAAGCCGCAAAGCAGCAAAACGACGGGGCGCGACCAGGTTGACATAGGGAATAAAACCAAAAGAAATGACGATAATTGCGCGCAGTTTGCCATCGGCTATCGTAAAGTCAATGTGCAAAAATTCGTCGCCGCACGATTTGCTGCGGAACAATTTATTTTTTTTATCTTCAGAGGGTTAGAAGCATGATGAGGGGTACAAGTCTGGCATCTATCTATTTGAATTTACGATTTTTAATGGTTAATAGTCATTTCTTGTCGATAACGTTTATTTCTTATTAATTCCGACTAAAAAATAATTATTTTGCCGCTTAAGAAACAAAAAACCCGGCATTGCCGGGCTTATATAATTGCGCGTTGATTAGCCAACGAATTCCAGTCCGCCCATATAAGGACGCAGTACTTCTGGCACTTCAATGCGGCCATCTGCTTGCTGATAGTTTTCAAGCACAGCCACCAGAGTACGACCCACTGCCAGACCAGAACCGTTCAGCGTGTGCACCAAACGCGGTTTCTTGTCGGTTTTGCTACGGCAGCGCGCCTGCATACGACGAGCCTGGAAATCACCCATGTTGGAGCAAGAGGAGATTTCACGATAGGTATCCTGTGCTGGCAGCCAAACTTCCAGGTCGTAGGTCTTGGAAGAGCCAAAGCCCATATCGCCGGTACAAAGCAGCACTTTACGGTATGGCAGATTGAGCAACTGAAGCACTTTCTCTGCATGGCCCACCAACTCTTCCAGTGCATCCATGGAGGTTTCAGGCGCCACAATCTGCACCATTTCCACTTTATCGAACTGGTGCATACGGATTAAACCACGCGTATCGCGCCCGTACGAACCGGCTTCAGAACGGAAGCATGGCGTATGCGCAGCAAGTTTGAGCGGCAGAGATTCTTCTTCAACGATCTCATCACGCACCAGATTGGTCAGCGGCACTTCAGCGGTAGGGATCAGCGCATAGTTGCTGCTACCCGCTTCTTCGCCCAGCGGCTTGGTATGGAACAAATCTTCACCAAACTTCGGCAGCTGTCCGGTGCCATACAACGTTTCCTGATTCACCAGATAAGGAACATAGGTTTCAAGATAACCGTGCTGCTGCGTGTGCAGGTCAAGCATAAACTGGCTAAGCGCACGGTGCAGACGCGCAATCTGGCCCTGCATCACAATGAAACGTGAACCCGTCAATTTCACCGCGGCGGCAAAGTCCAGACCTTTGGCGGCTTCACCCAGCTCAACATGATCTTTCACCGGGAAATCGAACTGGCGCGGCTGGCCCCAGCGGCTGACTTCCTGGTTCTCGCTGTCATCTTTACCCAACGGGACTTCGTCAACCGGGAGGTTTGGCAATGCGAGGGCAAAGTCACGAATTTCGTTCTGCAGGGCATCCAGTTCTGCTTTAGCCGCATCCAGGCGTTCGCCCAGCGCGTTCACTTCCTGACGCAGCGGCTCGATGTCTTCCCCACGTGCTTTGGCCTGACCGATGGATTTGGATCGGGAATTACGCTCAGCCTGCAGATTTTCAGTTTCTACCTGCAAGACTTTACGACGCTCTTCAAGCGAACGTAAGGTTTCCACATCCAGTTTAAATCCTCGGCGTGCCAGTTTTTCTGCGACTGCGTCTGGCTCGTTACGCAGCAGGTTGGGATCGAGCATGCTAATCCTGTGTAATAAAAGGTTGATTGAACGAATGGCGGGACTTGCATCCCTATGGAATGCAATGAAATCCTTGCTCACCTTACCGTAAGGTGTTTATCAGCGGTAGCGTTTTATCGGGCTATTTTGATCCTGCTCAGCCAGCCAGGCGAGTTTTTCGCCAATTTTCCCTTCGAGCCCGCGATTAGTCGGTTGATAGTAGCGCGTCTGCGCCATTTCAGGCGGGAAATAGACTTCGCCAGCGGCATAGGCGTTAGTCTCGTCGTGCGCATAACGATACTCTTTGCCCAGCCCCATCTCTTTCATCAATTTGGTTGGGGCGTTGCGTAAATGTTCCGGCACATCGTAGTCAGGAAATTCGCGCGCATCGCGCATCGCGGCTTTGAAAGCGGTGTAAACGGCATTACTTTTGGGTGCACTAGCAAGGTAAACAATCGCCTGCGCAATCGCCCTTTCGCCTTCGGCTGGACCGACGCGCGTAAAGCAATCCCAGGCCGCTAGCGCAACCTGCATGCCGCGCGGATCGGCGTTACCCACATCTTCCGAGGCGATAGCCAGCAAACGGCGTGCGACATACAGCGGATCGCCGCCGGCGGTGATGATTCTTGCATACCAGTAAAGTGCCGCATCAGGTGCTGAACCGCGAACAGACTTGTGCAGAGCGGAGATCAGATCGTAGAAACGATCGCCTTTGTTATCAAAACGCGCCGCTCTTTCACCGGAAACTTCGTTGAGTAATTGTGGCGTTAATTCACGCTGGCCTTCGGCATTGCTTTCAGCCATATCCGCCATCATTTCCAGCGTATTCAATGCCCGACGCGCATCACCGTTAACCAGTTCCGCTATCATACGGCGCGTATTATCCGGCAGCACAATATCGCTTTTGCCATAACCGCGTTCGTCATCCTGCATCGCCTGCAGCAGAACCTGTTCAATATCAGCAGTGGTAAGAGACTTGAGTAA
The DNA here is from genome assembly GCF_054903455.1 of Pantoea sp. y20. Classification (NCBI taxonomy): domain Bacteria; kingdom Pseudomonadati; phylum Pseudomonadota; class Gammaproteobacteria; order Enterobacterales; family Erwiniaceae; genus Pantoea; species Pantoea sp. y20. The sequence goes on along the minus strand of NZ_CM142816.1, from coordinate 1,476,510 downwards.
ATATACGCGGGCACGGGATAGCAGCGCGGAATTGAGTTCAAACGAGGGATTTTCAGTGGTGGCACCAATAAACGTAATGGTGCCATCTTCAATATGCGGCAGGAAAGCATCCTGCTGACTTTTGTTAAAGCGATGGACTTCGTCGACAAACAGGATGGTGCGTCGACCCACCTGACGATTTTGTCGGGCACGCTCGATCGCTTCACGAATCTCTTTCACGCCAGAAGTGACAGCAGAAATGCGCTCAACATCAGCTTTACCGTAATGGGCGATAATCTCGGCTAATGTCGTTTTACCTGTCCCAGGCGGTCCCCACAAAATCATCGAATGCAGATGCCCGGCCTCAATGGCGCGCGGCAGCGGTTTACCGGGCGCCAGCAAATGCTGTTGCCCAATGTAGTGTTGCAGCGTCGCCGGCCGCATACGCGCGGCCAGCGGCTGAAACTCATTCGATGGAGCGAAATCCAGAGACAGGTTACTCACCGTGACCTCACTGACGTTGATCGTCCACCGTTACCCCTTTTGGCGGCGTAAAGGTGAATTTGTCTGGGCTAATAGCGCCGTTGTTTTGGCTCTTCAGCTGATAATCGCTGTGCTGACCATCTTGCTCAATCGCGCTGAACTTATTGATGGTGCCAGACGATGTCACATTGATGGTGAACTGCTTGAGGTTGCCATCACTGCTCTTTGGCGTTAGCTCGAAGTTATCGCCCTGCTGCTTGATGTTGTACTGTTTCCAGTCGCTTGGCTGATTACGCGCAATCAGCATAAACGGCGTATTACTGGCTGCATTTTGCAACAGGCTAACGCTGGCTTGTTCAACGAAGGGATTGTAGAACCACAGATTTTTGCCATCAGAAATAATTACGCTTTCATCCGGCGCGGTCATGTGCCAGTTAAACAAGCTTGGGCGCTTCACCCACAGCTCGCCTTCACCATCCTGCACGTTGGCACCGCTGCCATCGGTCACTTTCTGACTGAAGCTGGCATGGAAGCTGTTCACTTTATTAAGACGCTGTTGCAGATCGCTGGACGCATCCGCCAATACTGATGCGGAAACAAAACTGGCCAACAGGCCACAGGCAATAACGCGTAATTTCATCTGATTCGATTCCTTATTCATTGTTTCCCGACACTTACAGCATTAAACGTAGTTGCCATCCTATCTCTTCGACAGGAGAAAAAGCCGAAAGCTCCCGAAGATATGGGGATCGACCAACAGATAAACAATGGGCCAGTGTTAACTGGCCCATAAGCAGACAACTGCACGCGATAAATTACATCTCGTGTGGCGGCGGCGAAAGCACTTCGCGGTTGCCGTTATGTCCCGGTTCAGAAACGATGCCCTGCGCTTCCATCTGCTCGATGATACGTGCGGCACGGTTATATCCGATACGGAACTGGCGTTGAACCCCAGAAATGGAGGCACGACGTTTTTCCACTACGAAAGAGACCGCCTGATCAAACAGCGGATCCAGCTCTTCATCGCCCATCATTCCGCCAGCTGCGCTCTCACTCTCTTCACCAGCAGTAATGCTTTCGATGTATTGCGGACGACCGCGTGCTTTCCAGTCCTGAACCACCGCATGCACTTCCTGATCGCGCACGAATGCACCATGCACACGTACAGGCATTGAGGAGTTTGGCGGCATGTACAGCATGTCACCCATCCCCAGCAGCGATTCTGCACCGCCCTGATCGAGGATGGTACGAGAGTCGATCTTGCTGGAAACGGTGAAGGCGATACGCGTCGGGATGTTGGCTTTGATCAGGCCGGTAATCACATCAACCGACGGACGCTGTGTCGCCAGCACCAAGTGAATACCCGCCGCTCGCGCTTTCTGTGCCAGACGAGCAATCAACTCTTCGACTTTCTTACCGACCGCCATCATCAGATCGGCAAATTCATCGACCAGCACCACGATATAAGGCAGTTTTTCCAGCACCGGCGGTGTGGTGTCCATGCTATCGCCCGGTTTCCAGAACGGATCCGGAATCGGTCGACCCATCGCGGCAGCCTGCTCAATCTTCTCGTTATAGCCGGCCAGATTACGCACGCCCAGCGCAGACATCAGTTTATAGCGACGCTCCATTTCACCAACACTCCAGCGCAGCGCATTGGCCGCATCTTTCATGTCTGTAACCACTTCGGTCAGCAAGTGAGGGATGCCTTCGTAGACTGACAGCTCGAGCATTTTCGGGTCGATCATGATAAAGCGCACTTCTTCCGGCGTGGCTTTATACAGCATGCTAATGATCATGGTGTTAACGCCCACTGATTTACCGGAACCGGTGGTACCGGCAACCAGCAAGTGCGGCATTTTCGCCAAATCAGCCACCACCGGCTGGCCAGCAATGTCTTTACCCAACACCACTGCAAGCGGTGACGGGTTTTCACGAAATTTAGGGCAATCCAGTACTTCGCGCAGATAAACGGTTTGACGATGTTTATTTGGCAGTTCAAGCCCGACGTAAGGCTTGCCTGGAATCACTTCCACCACGCGCACGGCAACCGCAGACAGAGAACGCGCCAGGTCACGCGACAAGTTAGAAATACGGGAAGCTTTAACGCCTGGCGCTAAATCGAGCTCGAAGCGGGTAATGACCGGACCAGGTGAAATACCTACAACCTCCGCCTTCACTCGATAATCAGCCAGGCGTGCTTCAACCAGCCGCGCGGTTTGCTCCAGCGCAAACATATCCACCGGCTCTTCTTCTGCCGGTGGTGACGTGAGCAGATCCAGCGTGGGCAGCGGCGTAGAAGGTTTTTCCAGCGGCTGTTCATGGCGAACCAGGAACGGATGGAACAAGCTGTCCTGCACCGGCGCAGCAGGTTTCACTGGTGCAGGCGGCGCAGAATAAGCTTCCTGTTCCGGCGACGACCATGGGCTGGATTCAGCACTCAACGACGGCATTGCCGCTGGCTCCGGCGCAGCAGGTTGTTGCCACGGCGCGGGCTCTTCCGGCTCTGGCGATGCAGAAATAGTGAACAGTGGCTCGCTCGGGCTATCGTCGACCAAATCTTTCATTGGTGAAAAATCAAAAGCAGACGACGTATCCAGATTAAATACCGGTGCTTCCTTCACTTCAGGTTCGGTATAGCGTTGCTGCTGCTGATCGGCGAACTGGCGTGCAAGTTGAGCCTGCTGCAATGCATCCTCATCATCAGGCTCAGACGCTTCCTGCCAGCTTTCACCGTAACGATTCTGCTGCTGCGACGCGAAGGCTTCACGCAACTGCGCCTCTTGCAGCTCAACATCCTGTTCCTGTGGAGGAACGCTGTAAGACGCAGTGACTTCTGGCTGTTGCTGCTCAGCATCTTTAGCCTGCTCTTCCGCCATACGCTGCGAAGGCAACTTAATGCCGTACGAAGCTAACTCACGTCGTGTTGGCAACTTAACTTTGTTTGGACGCGGCAACTCTGGACCAATGCCCTGCTTCACCTGCGGGTTATAATCACGCTCGGGTACGATATCGAAGGCAGGTGAATAAGCAGCAGGTGATGTCGCTGCTTTGACTGCTCCAGCGGCAAGTGAAGCGGCGGCGAGACTGTTTAAAGGTGCAGAAGATGAAGCGGCATCCTGCCAGTTGCCCATGCTCGGGCCCTCATCATCATCAGCCGGCGAAAACGGTGAAGGTGCTGCTTCACCTGGCATCTCGAAACGATAGAGCGGAGCAGAAGGCTGCGCGATTGGTTGTTGCGCTGCAGCAACAGGCTGAGGAGCCGGAGTCGACTGAGCCGTGGCTTCGGCAACGCGTGGCATTGCGTCGGGTTCGGCAGATGCGGCTGGAGCAGGCTGCATAGCAGCTGGAGTTTGCTGTGCAGCTGGAGTTTGCTGTGCAGCTGGAGTTTGCTGTGCAGCTTGCGTAGTAACCGCAATTGCAGCGGCAGTTGCCGCACTCGCCTTCGCCAGCAGCGGATCGTCGCCCAACTCCGCAGCAACCGGTTCGCTCACCTTGCGCGGTTTAGCTAACAAGACATCATCGTCGTCATTAACGGACTGTGCAGCATGCATCGGAGGCGACACCTCATCAGCAAGCTCTTCGTCGTCGTATTCTTCTTCCTGCCAGGGTTCGTCATGTCGTGAACGGTTGCTGGCAAAGGTCAGAACACCCATCACCACGCCGCCGATCTTCTCGGCAATCGTCAGCCATGACCATCCGGTGTAAAGCGTGATGCCGGCAGCCCAGACGCACAGCAGCGTCAAGGTGCCGCCAGCCGAACTGAACCACGGCGCCATCGCATTGCTGACCAGGCTGCCGATTACGCCGCCGGAAGCAAAATACCAGATGTCATCTACGTTGAGCGCCGCCAGACCACAGGTCGTTACCACCAAGGCCAGCACGCCAATCAGGCGTAAACCAACGGCAAAGTAGTCGATGTAATCCTGACGATCGCGTTGGCGGAAGGTGATCCAACACAGACCAATAATGACGGGAGGAATGGCGTAGGCCATCACGCCAAAGATGAACAATAGCGTATCGGCCAGCCATGCGCCGACGCTACCACCCAGATTATGGATAGGTTCGTGCCATGCGGTTTGTGACCAGCTTGGATCTGACGGGTTAAAACTAACCAGCGACACCATCAAATAGATGGCGAACAAGGCCACAAGAATGAGCAACGCTTCCAGCAGACGACGTCCACTGCTCAGCGGTTGTAACGAAACATCTTTATCTTCTGTATATTCCTGGCTCAAGAGAACTCTCCAGGTGCCTGTAAATTAAGAAGGCAACAACGTCGGGCATGCCCGACGCTGGTCCTGTATGAATTCACAGGAGTGTACCGAAATCCTGCAAGCTTTGCACCTGCCCTGCACTACCGGGTTTTGATCACCAGACGATTGCTCTGTTTGACCTCTTCCATCACCACGTAAGTTCGGGTGTCGTTTACGCCCGGCAGACGCAGCAAGGTCTCACCCAGCAATTTACGATAAGCGGACATATCCGGTACGCGGGTTTTCAGCAGGTAGTCAAAATCACCGGAAACGAGGTGACATTCTTGAGTTTCCTCAAGTTTTTGAACGGCGGCGTTAAATTGTTCAAACACATCTGGCGCACCACGATTCAGAGTAATCTCAACGAAAACCAGCAGTGAAGCATCCAGATAATGCGGGTTGAGCTGCGCGGTGTAGCCCAGAATGAAGCCTTGACGCTCGAGGCGGCGCACGCGCTCAAGACATGGAGTTGGCGATAATCCAACACGTTTGGAAAGCTCGACATTAGAAATTCGACCGTCTTTCTGCAGTTCATTCAGAATATTTCTGTCGATACGATCTAAATCTTTTCCGGGGCGTTTCTTATTGTCTACCATTATTATTGTCTCTCTTAATTCCTTCCCTTTACCTGCCACACCCTGAAAACGCTCATTGTTCAGGGCCTTACTGAAGTGAAGACCATAAGCCTGTGCAGTAACGCGTCCATCCGTATGACGCATGTTGTCTGTCCACATCATGCGTCACTACCAATGTCAGGCTGAGTTTATTCGGCTAAAAAGCCCAAAACAGAAATGAAATTCTGTTTTGAATCGCTAAATATTCTCTGCTTCTCCCAATGTTTTCGCAAAAGCGCAGGCGATTGTCAAAGTAAAACATCCAAATTCAGTACAAGATGCCAGATAGAGTTCTGGGTTGCTGTTTTTAAATGAGAATTTTTATGCTGCTGCACCACTAATTGCCGAGCATTGCCCCCTTTTGGCGCAACGCGCGTGCAAAACTTGCACTCATCGTCTACGCCGCTCGCAGTGATTGTTAACAAAATTGCTGGAGCCTTTTTTTGCGGCGTTAATTTCCCTACAATCAAAAACTATGTTGTCAGAAAAAAATTGAGGAACGCATGAGTACGGCCAAACACAGTAAGCTGCTCATTCTGGGCTCCGGCCCTGCCGGTTATACTGCTGCGGTATATGCAGCGCGCGCTAACCTGAATCCGGTGTTAATTACCGGACTGGAGAAAGGAGGTCAGCTCACCACCACCACCGAAGTGGAGAACTGGCCAGGCGATGCAAACGATCTGACCGGTCCAGCGTTGATGGAGCGCATGCAGGAGCATGCCGAGAAATTCAACACCGAGATCATTTTTGACCACATTCATACCGTCGATTTGCAGAACCGTCCGTTCCGTCTGGTCGGCGACAGCGGTGAATACACTGCTGATGCGTTGATCATCGCCACTGGCGCATCGGCACGTTATCTCGGATTGCCATCAGAAGAAGCGTTCAAAGGCAAAGGCGTCTCTGCTTGTGCGACCTGCGACGGCTTCTTCTACCGCAATCAGAAAGTTGCCGTCATTGGTGGCGGTAACACTGCCGTTGAAGAAGCGCTTTATCTGGCTAACATTGCTGCAGAAGTGCATCTGATTCACCGTCGCGACAGTTTCCGCGCTGAGAAAATCCTTATTGACCGTCTGATGGAAAAAGTGCGCAATGGCAACATCGTGCTGCACACCGACCGCACGCTGGATGAAGTGGTTGGCGATCAAATGGGCGTGACGGGCTTGAAACTGCTGTCTACCAAAGGTGAAGCGGCTGAATCACTGGACGTCGCTGGTTTGTTTGTCGCCATCGGCCACAGTCCAAATACCGCAATTTTTGATGGTCAGCTGGATTTGGAAAATGGCTACATCAAAGTGCAGTCTGGTCTGCACGGCAACGCCACGCAAACCAGCATCCCAGGCGTGTTCGCTGCCGGCGATGTGATGGATCATATTTATCGCCAGGCAATTACCTCTGCCGGTACCGGCTGTATGGCGGCGTTGGATGCGGAACGCTTCCTCGATGGACTGGTTAAAAACGATAAGTAAGTTGTTAATAACCTGATCATAATCGCTAAAAGGCGGCCAGTTTTGGTCGCCTTTTTTGTTACCTGCGTGCTACAGTTCACGCGCCCGATATTGCTGGGTTTTCATCCGGGATTTACATCTCTTTTGAGTTACCAAACGGCATCGCATGAACAAATCACGGCAACAAGAACTTCTCCGCTGGCTCCGTCAGCAACGTCATCACGGTGCGCGCAACTTACGTGCGGCTTCGCTGCTGGGTTTTGCTGGCACATTGGTCATTATCGCCCAAGCCTGGTTACTGGCTTCGCTGCTGCAAAATCTGCTTGTCGCACAGCAACCGCGCGCATCACTGCTCACCGATTTTCTGTTGCTGCTGCTGTGCTTTGTTTTGCGCGCCGGATTGCATTACGCCCGCGAAATGGCAGGACATCGCGCCGGCGTTGCCATTCGCCGTGCGCTGCGTCAGCAGGTTCTGGATCGACTCAATGTGCTCGGTCCCGCCTGGATTCAAGGTAAGCCAGCAGGCAGTTGGGCTACGCTGCTGCTCGAACAAATCGAAGAGATGCAGGAATACTACGCGCGGTATCTGCCTCAGATGTCGCTGGCACTCTTTATTCCGTTAGCCATATTGATCGCCATTTTTCCAATTAACTGGGCGGCGGGATTGATTCTGCTGGTCACCGCGCCACTGATTCCCCTATTTATGGCGATGGTTGGCATGGGCGCTGCAGATGCCAATCGCCGCAACTTTGTTGCTCTCGCCCGGCTAAGTGGTGATTTTTACGATCGTCTGCGTGGACGTGAAACGCTGCGCCTGTTCTATCGCGCTGCGGCAGAGCAAGAAGCAATTGCCGCCAGCACCACCGATTTTCGGCAACGCACTATGGAAGTGTTGCGCCTGGCGTTTCTCTCATCTGCCGTGCTGGAATTTTTTGCCTCACTGGCGATTGCTGTCGTCGCGGTCTATTTCGGTTTCTCTTATCTCGGCGAACTGAATTTTGGTCATTACAGCACCGGTGTAACGCTGTTTGCTGGTTTCCTGGCACTTATTCTGGCGCCTGAATTTTTCCAGCCGTTGCGCGACTTAGGCACCTTTTATCACGCCAAAGCGCAAGCGATTGGCGGAGCTGATGCGCTGGACCAGTTTCTACGCGAAAGTCCCGATCCACACGAAGAGCACGCTTCTCGCGAGCTTTCTCTCACTACACCGCTGCATATTCAGGCTCAGAATTTGGTGGTCATGACTGCTGGCGGTGAAGCGCTCTCTCAATCGCTCAATTTCACTCTCGATACTGGTAGTCGTGTGGCGCTGGTAGGACAAAGCGGTGCAGGCAAAACCGCGCTGATGAACGTCTTGCTGGGTTTCCTGCCTTATCAAGGTTCACTGCAGGTTAATGGGCAGGAGCTGCGTGATATCAACCGCGATAGCTGGCAACAATATATTGCCTGGGTTGGCCAAAATCCGCATTTACCCGCGCAAACGCTACGCGAAAACCTGCTGCTTAATAGCCCCATTAATGACGCGACGCTCATGTCGGTTCTGCAGCGCGCGGGCGTTGACGAGTTTTTAGATCGTCTGCCAAACGGATTAGATACTCTTTTAGGCGATGGCGGCGTGGGGCTTTCCGTCGGTCAGGCGCAGCGTATTGCCGTGGCGCGTGCGCTGCTTAAACCGGCACAACTGCTATTGCTTGATGAGCCCGGTTCTGGGCTGGATAGCCAAAGTGAGCAACATGTTATCCGCGCACTGCAGCAGGCGGCCACCCAGCAAACCACGCTAATGATCACGCATCAACTCAACGAGCTCGCTAGCTGGGATGAAGTGTGGGTGATGCAGGCCGGGCAACTGGTGCAACAAGGTCCCTGGCAGCAGCTGATTGAACAAGATGGACCTTTGCGTGAAATGGCGCAGCATCGTCGGAAGGAGATCGCATAATGAATAATTTATTGCCTTTCCTGCGTCTGTTTAGCCGTCATCCATGGCGTTTGGGACTTGGCATCATTCTCGCCATTATCACTTTGCTTGCCAGTATCGGATTGCTGACTTTATCCGGCTGGTTCCTTGCCGCCTCTTCGCTGGCGGGCGTAGCGGGACTTTATACGTTCAACTATATGTTGCCCGCTGCCGGCGTGCGAGGCGCGGCGATCACGCGCACGGCTGCACGTTATTTTGAGCGCCTCGTGAGCCACGATGCCACCTTCCGCGTGCTGCAACATTTGCGCGTATTCACCTTCAGCAAAGTCATCGCCCTATCGCCGGAACAGCTGGCTCGTTTTCGTCATGGCGAATTGCTCAACCGTTTTGTCAGCGACGTGGATACACTCGATCATCTTTACCTGCGTGTGATCTCGCCGTTAATCGGTGCAGCGGTGGTAATTGTGGTGGTCACCTGCGGTTTGGCGCTGCTGGATGTACCGTTAGCTTTGCTGCTCGGCGGTATGATGCTTTTGACGCTGCTGCTCATGCCGCCGCTGTTCTGGCGGCTTGGCACCTCAGCCGGACACCAAATCGCCCAGCATCAGGCCAGTTGGCGCGTGCAGTTGACGCACTGGATTACTGGCCTGTCTGAGCTGAAAATTTATGGTGCAGCACAACAGTGGCGCGACCAACTTGATAGCGATGAACAGAAGTGGCAACAGGCGCAACGCAGACAACATTGCCTGCAGGCACTGGCGCAAAGTCTGTTGCTGGTCATCAGCGGCGCGACGGTTACGCTGTTGCTATGGATTTCCGCGAATGGCGTGGGTGGAAACAGTTCGCCGGGCGCATTGATCGCGCTGTTTGTGTTCTGCGGACTGGCGGCGTTTGAAGCGCTGGCCCCGGTTGCCGGAGCGTTTCTGCCGCTGTCGCAGGTGACCAGCGCCGCTAAGCGGGTACAGGAAATCATTGAACAGCCCGCCGCGATCCGTTTTCCCAGCGCAAAAATCAGTAGCCCATCAGGTATCAGCCTGAAAATGGAAAACATCCGCTTCAGCTATCCGCAGCGCCCCGAACCGGTGTTGCAGCATTTTTCCCTATCGTTAAATGCAGGTGAGCATTTGGCGCTGCTCGGTCCAACCGGCTGCGGCAAATCCAGTCTGCTGGCGCTGATTACCCGCGGTTGGGAAGCGCAGCAAGGTTCAATTAGCCTCAACGATAGCGATCTCGCCGCCTGGGATGAAGCTTCGTTGCGTCGCCGCATTAGCGTGGTAACACAGCGCGTGCATCTGTTCAGCCAAACGCTGCGCGACAATCTCCTGCTGGCAAAACCCGATGCCAGCGATGAGCAACTGGTTGATACGTTGAACAAGGTGGGTCTGGCCCATCTCGCCGAACACAGCGAAGGATTGAATGCGTGGATGGGCGACGGCGGTCGACCGTTGTCCGGCGGCGAACTGCGTCGTCTGGCGATAGCACGCGCCCTGCTGCATGATGGCGATTTGTGGCTGCTGGATGAACCCACCGAAGGTTTGGATGCCAACACCGAGCAGCAAATTCTGGCGTTATTGCAACACGTCACCCGCGGCAAGACGCTGATTATGGTGACGCATCGCTTAAGTGGTTTAGACGCCATGGACCGCATTTGCGTTATGGATCAGGGACAAATTATCGAATCCGGTTCGCACGCCGAATTAATCTCAAAAGCAGGCCGCTACTGGCGTTTCCATCAGCGCTTTACGCTATAGTCTTAGCCAACAGCCCTGAGTGTGATTGATGCAATGAGACTGATACAGCTTTCACGAGATTCATTAAATTTCCCACCACCGGAAATGGCGCTGCGCGAGCCCAATGGATTATTGGCGATGGGCGGCGATCTCTCCCCTGCCCGCCTGATGAATGCTTATCAGCGAGGCATTTTTCCGTGGTTTTCTCCTGGCGATCCGATTCTCTGGTGGTCGCCGGATCCCCGCGCGGTCATGCTGCCAGAATCTTTCCATCTCAGCCGCAGTATGGCGCGCTTCCATAAGCGCTCACCGTATCGCGTCACCATGAATCATGCGTTTCCGCAGGTGCTGGAAGGCTGCGCCAGCGGCCGTCAGGAAGGGACATGGATCACTTTCGAAGTGAAACGTGCGTGGTTGCGGTTGTACGAACTGGGCCATGCACATTCGATTGAAGTCTGGTGCGAGCAGCAACTGGTCGGCGGGATGTATGGCCTGGCGCTGGGGCAAATTTTTTGCGGTGAATCGATGTTCAGCCGTCAGGAAAATGCCTCGAAAACCGCGCTCTGGGTGTTCGCACAACATTTTCTGGCGCATCAGGGCCGGCTGATTGATTGTCAGGTGCTGAATCCGCATACCGCGTCCCTCGGTGCGGTGGAAATTCCTCGCGTTGATTATCTGCAGTACGTGCAAACGCTGGCGTGGCAACCGGTTTCCGAGAGTTGCTGGCACACACAAACCCTTTTTTGACATCGGTCACCGATGTTTTGCACACAATTCCCGACAAAAGTGATACAATAAGCGAGTTTGGTATGTCGTCCGCGCTTCGCTGTGGCGAGCCGGAATTGCCAGGTTGGGAATCTCACACATTTCCCGAAGCTGTTTTGATTGTGCAACTGATGCCGATTGCTACAGATTCTTAGCCCGCTAATCCCCCGCAGACGTCAAAAAACACCCTAATTTATCCGTACTGCACGCGCAACGGCGCGACGCACGGCGAAGCGTTGGCAAAATCATCAACGGTTCTTTACATAAATCATGGAATTCGGCATTATCTTGCCGGTTCAACAGTTTGGTAGTACACCCAGAGGATTCGATGGCCAAAGAAGACAATATTGAAATGCAAGGTACCGTACTGGATACGTTACCGAACACCATGTTCCGCGTAGAGCTTGAAAACGGGCACGTGGTTACCGCTCATATCTCCGGTAAAATGCGCAAAAACTATATCCGCATCCTGACGGGCGACAAAGTGACTGTCGAGTTGACCCCGTACGACCTGAGCAAAGGCCGCATTGTCTTCCGTAGTCGCTAAGTAGATATTTCTATCTCGCGCTGATGGCACAAACTTAGCGCAAAAAAAAGGCCGGATTCGCATCCGGCCTTTTTCATATCTGCAAAACGCTTAGTGTACTGTACCTTCGGTTTTACGTTTTTCCGCACTCAGGAAGTGGTATGTAAGCTGGTTTTTATCTTTATCCAGCGCTACTGATACCGATCCACCATCAACCAGCGAACCAAACAGCAGTTCATTCGCCAACGGTTTCTTCAGATTTTCCTGTACGGCACGTGCCATCGGACGCGCACCCATCGCTTTATCGTAGCCTTTATCAGCCAGCCAATCGCGCGCATCATCGCTCACTTCCAGCGATACGCCCTTCGCATCCAGCTGAGCCTGCAACTCGACGATAAACTTATCCACTACCTGATGAATCACTTCCTGAGACAGGTGACGGAACCAGATAATGTTGTCGAGACGGTTACGGAACTCTGGGGTGAAGATCTTTTTGATCTCTTCCATTGCGTCTGTGCTGTTGTCCTGATGAATCAGGCCAATCGACTTACGTTCAGTCTCACGCACACCGGCGTTGGTGGTCATCACCAGCACCACATTGCGGAAATCTGCTTTACGGCCGTTGTTATCGGTCAGCATACCGTTGTCCATTACCTGCAGCAGCAAGTTGAAGACATCCGGGTGCGCTTTCTCGATCTCATCCAGCAGCACCACAGCGTGCGGATGTTTAATTACCGCATCCGTCAGCAAACCGCCCTGATCGAAGCCAACGTAGCCCGGAGGCGCACCAATCAAACGGCTGACGGTGTGACGTTCCATATACTCGGACATATCAAAACGCAGCAGCTCGATACCCAGCGCTTTTGCCAATTGGACGGTAACCTCTGTTTTACCGACACCGGTTGGGCCCGCAAACAGGAAGGAACCGACCGGTTTACGATCCTGGCCCAAACCTGCACGGCTCATTTTGATCGCTTCAGTCAGTGCTTCAATCGCATTATCCTGACCAAACACCAGCATCTTCAGACGATCGCCGAGATTTTTCAGCGTATCACGATCGGTTTGTGACACGCTCTGCTCAGGAATACGCGCAATACGTGCCACCACCGTTTCAATATCCGAAACGTTAACGGTTTTCTTACGCTTGCTGACGGGCACCAGACGCGCACGCGCACCGGCTTCGTCAATCACGTCAATCGCTTTATCCGGCAGATGACGATCGTTGATGTACTTCACCGCCAGCTCCACCGCCGCACGCACCGCTTTGGCGGTATAACGCACGTCATGGTGCGCTTCGTACTTCGGTTTCAAGCCGTTAAGAATTTGCACGGTCTCTTCCACAGAAGGCTCGGTGATATCGATCTTCTGGAAACGACGCGCCAGCGCACGATCCTTCTCAAAAATGTTGCTGAATTCCTGATAGGTCGTTGAACCCATCACGCGAATTTTGCCGCTGGAGAGCAACGGTTTGATCAGGTTCGCCGCATCCACCTGGCCACCCGATGCCGCACCGGCACCGATAATGGTATGAATTTCATCAATAAACAGGATGCTGTTACTGTCCTGCTCCAGCTGTTTCAGCAGCGCTTTGAAGCGTTTTTCAAAATCACCACGGTATTTGGTACCCGCCAGCAGCGAACCGATGTCGAGTGAATAGATGGTGCACTCTTTCATCACTTCCGGTACGTCGCCCTGCACAATGCGCCAGGCAAGCCCTTCGGCAATCGCGGTTTTACCCACGCCCGATTCCCCCACCAGCAGCGGGTTATTCTTACGACGACGGCATAACACCTGAACAGTACGTTCCAGCTCTTTATCGCGGCCGATCAGCGGATCGATTCCGCCGACACGAGCAAGCTGATTAAGATTGGTGGTGAAGTTTTCCATACGATCCTCCCCGCCTGCTTGCTCTTCGTTAACCGGATTCTCCGCATTGTTCTGCGGCTGGCCGGGTTCGTCTTTACGCGTACCATGGGAGATGAAGTTCACCACATCGAGACGGCTCACTTCGTGTTTGCGCAGCAGATAAGCCGCTTGCGACTCCTGCTCGCTGAAAATCGCGACCAGCACGTTCGCGCCTGCGACTTCACTGCGACCGGAGGACTGGACGTGGAATACCGCGCGCTGCAGCACACGCTGGAAGCTGAGCGTAGGTTGGGTATCGCGCTCCTCTTCACTGGCAGGCAGCACCGGCGTGGTTTGTTCGATGAAGGCTTCGAGTTCCTGACGCAGAGCCACGATATCCACCGAACAGGCTTCCAGTGCCTCTCTGGCCGACGGGTTACTGAGCAATGCCAGCAACAGATGCTCGACGGTCATAAACTCATGACGGTGCTCGCGCGCTCTGGCGAAAGCCATATTTAAACTGAGTTCCAGTTCTTGATTGAGCATTTGGCACCTCCCCCAATTATCGCTCTGACAACCTATCTCCTATATGGAGATGGCTTCAGGCTTTTTCTAGCGTACACAGCAACGGATGTTCATTATCTCGCGCGTAGTTGTTCACCTGGGCTACTTTGGTCTCCGCCACTTCTGCAGTGAATACACCACAGATTGCTTTTCCATGGTAGTGAACTTTCAACATCAGCTGCGTTGCACGTTCAATATCATAAGAAAAGAACTTTTGCAGAACGTCAATAACAAATTCCATAGGTGTATAATCGTCATTATTCAGAATGACTTTATACATTGAAGGCGGCTTTAACCCTTCGCGTACTTTATCTTCGGCTAGATGTTCAAAATTAATCCAGTCGTTTGTGTTTGCCATAATGTTCCGTCGAAATTCTGCGTTACGGTTGTGCACATCTCTGCGCCCATTCCTAAAGTTTAACATGCCTGTCAAGCCGGTTTTCAGTTGATAAAAACTGGCCCTAAAAGCACATGCGCGACCTGTATCACAAAATTTGCAATAGCGTTAACTGCCTCAAATTTTGATGAATTTATCCCCGTCCGCCAGGGCCGTTTGCTTGACGGTAAGGTCCGTTTCTCTACATTCTACTAACACAAGCTGATTGAGTTTTAAACAAACTCGACTCACAGCTTCGATGACCTCACCTACTTATCAAAATGTCTTGCGAGGGAAGTAAAAGCATGGAGACGGGTACAGTAAAATGGTTCAATAACGCCAAAGGCTTCGGGTTTATCTGTCCGATTAGCGGCGGCGACGATATCTTCGCACACTACTCCACGATTCAGATGGAGGGATACAGAACGCTGAAAGCTGGCCAGCAGGTTCAGTTTGATGTCCATGAAGGACCAAAAGGCAATCATGCCAGCCTGATCGTGCCCTGTGAAGCCACGCAAGCCGCGGTCGCTTAACGCGCATGCTGTTTCACGTATTCTGACCACTCCCGAAAAAAAATGCCAGCCGCAGACGCTGGCATTTTTATTTGGCGCATCTCACCCTTTCCTCAATCCGCCCGGCCGCGAGCCAACCACATCACGCGCGCAAACAGCTGATCCAGCAACGGCGGAATCGCCTGTGGCCCGCGTTCAGCCGCAGCCATCGCGACGGCAATCGCCAGCTCAGGTTTCGAGCTGTGCTGAATGGCTTTACTAATAATACGCCGCGTGTTCATCGGCGCGTTTAACGGCAGATGCGCCGTCTGGTAATAAATATCGCTGAAACCCTGCTTATAGAGAAAATGTTCAATATCCGGTGCCGGAAACTGCGTGAGATGATCGCTTTCCCGTGCCGCCGACGGCAGCTGGCTGCGGGCAGTCGCCGCATATTTGCTGCCCGCCTGGTCGCCGTCGGTCAGCACATGCCAGGCGATGCCCATGCGTTGGGCGAACTTCAGCAGCGGTTTCAAGCCCGATTGCGCAAACTCAATGACTTTCACTCCTTCCGCCGCGAAGTGATAGCCACGCTGCCGCGCCAGTTCATTGATAATCCACACTTCGGTCTCGCCTTCCACCAGCAGCCAGCAGCGGGCAAACAGCGCCGAAGGACGATTCACGCGGATGTGGAAACCGATACGGCGACTCTCTTCAGCGCTTAAACCTTCTGGCCCAATGCGCCATGCCGCCACCCGCGCGGGTTCACGCACCAGCCGACACATATTTTCCAGCGGCACCTGCGATAGCAGTTCACCCGAGTTGGTGGTGGCGATTTTTTGTAGCGGCATCAGTTCCAGTAAATTCCACGCCACCGACAGCATAATGGGATGCAGCCGCGTCTCCGGATCTTCCACCAGCAGCAGCGGATGCGCACCCGCCGGCAGCGGCTCGTTGCCGTGCGCCTGAATCAACAGCGAGAACATGCGCAGCAGAATCACCTGACGACTGCGTGATTCAGTGCCGGCAATCAGGTGATTAAGTTTATCCAGCGATCGCCAGCCTTCGCTGCCATCGCGAACTTCCGGTGCCACGCGCGGCGCGCTGCTGCCTGACTGCTGCACCAGAAAATAGTGTTCCAGCAGCTGCTGCATAGTATGCAATCCCTGACGCAGCAGATCGTCGCTGAGCGTTTGCGGACGCACCACCAAATCGCGCGTCAGCTTTTCCACTTCCTGCGCCAATGCCGTCAGCGTCGTCGCGCGCCGCTCCGCATCGCTGTCAGCATGGCGGTTACGACGGCCAAAACGCGCATCGCGTAAACGCAATACCGGATAATAAGCGCGCAGATGTGCCAACGCTGCGTCAGTGCCTGCCGCTGGCAACACATCGTTATGCTGATCGATGAAACGCCAGCTGGTTTTTACACCCTGATCCTGACGTTTAGCACGCGTGCTGAAACGGATATAGCGGCCATGCTCATCGTGCTGCCAGAAAGGCTGAAACAACGCACTCTCATCATCGCTCTGGGCACGAAAACGAAATACCAGCTGCAACTGGCGCATGCGGGCATCAATATCGCCGGGCGGGAAGTGAAAGTCGTGTTCGGTAAACTGATAAGGCTCGGCGGCGGGCGCCAGCAACAGCGTCAATGCATCGAGCAGGCTCGATTTACCCCAGGCATTTTCCCCAATCAATACATTGGTGTTGGTCAACGGCAATGACAGCCGATTAATACCGCGAAAACCGTGAATATCGATATGTTCCAGAATCATCATACATTCCATCTGCTACTTTGCCTGAGCATGGTCCGCCACGCTGCGTTGGTCAAGTCAGCGCCAGGGGAAAAGGTTTACACTTCAACCGTTTTTCGCTAGCGTGGCAGCCCGCAAATCATGGATAGAAACCTCACATGTACGGATTGATTATCATCCTTTTGCCGCTGATTTTCGGCTATCTGCTGCCGCTGCGCCACACCACGCTTTTACAGGCGGTTGCCCGCACGCTGAGCGCGCTGGTCTACATCATTCTGTTCTTTATGGGCACCAGCCTGGCATTTCTCGATAACCTGAGCAGCAATTTGCTGGCCATTTTCCACATCGCGCTGGTGAGCATGCTGAGCATTCTTGCCTGCTCGCTACTGGCGCTGTGGCTGCTGGAGCGACGCTGGCCTTGGCGTCATCAGCACAAGCCACAAGCGCTGCCGTCGCGTCTGCATATGGCGCTGGAGTCGCTCAAGCTGTGCGGTTCGGTGCTGGCGGGCTTTCTGCTCGGTTTGAGTCAATGGGCGCCGCTGCGTCACGCCTCGACCATCAGTGAATACGCCTTGATGCTGATGCTATTGCTGGTCGGTATTCAGCTGCGCAGCAGCGGCATGACGCTACGTCAAATCACCATCAACCGGCGCGGCATGCTGGTGGCGCTGGTATCGCTGTGCAGCGCGCTGGTGGGCGGCGTAATGGCCGCGCTGCTGCTGGATCTGCCGATCAAAACCGGCCTGGCGTTAGCCAGCGGTTTCGGCTGGTATTCGCTCTCCGGCATTCTGATGAGCGAATCGTTCGGCCCGGTGATAGGCAGCGCCGCCTTCTTCAACGACCTGCTGCGTGAGCTGATCACCATTATGCTGATTCCGCTGCTGATCACGCGTCAACGCAGCATGACGCTGGGCTTGAGCGGCGCGACCTCGATGGATTTCACGCTGCCAATCCTGCAACGCACCGGCGGCATGGAGATCGTGCCCGCTGCGATTGTGCACGGTTTTATTATGAGTTTGCTGGCGCCAATCCTTATCGCCCTGTTCTCGGCATAACGCATTTTTTCACGCCTGCACGCCAGCTTCATCGTCTACGCTTTCTGACTGACACGTTTTCGCCATCGGCATGGATGGCTCAACACCAGAAAGGAGCATAACGATGAAGCAAACTGTGGCGGCAATGCTGGCAAAAACTTTGGAAAACGCCGGCGTGAAACGCATTTGGGGCGTCACCGGTGACTCTCTCAACGGGCTGAGCGACAGCCTGAATCGCATGGGCACCATCGAATGGATGCCGACGCGCCATGAAGAAGTGGCAGCCTTCGCGGCCGGCGCTGAAGCACAAATCAGCGGTGAATTGGCGGTATGCGCCGGTTCCTGTGGACCGGGCAACCTGCATCTCATCAACGGCTTGTTTGATTGCCACCGCAATCACGTTCCGGTTTTGGCCATCGCCGCCCACATTCTTTCCAGCGAAATTGGTAGCGGCTATTTTCAGGAAACCCACCCACAAGAATTATTCCGCGAATGCAGCCACTATTGCGAGCTAGTTTCCAATCCGGAGCAGCTGCCGCAGGTGCTAGGCATTGCGATGCGTAAAGCGATTCTCAATCGTGGCGTATCAGTGATTGTGATCCCCGGCGACGTGGCATTGCAGCCGGCCCCGGAAAGCGCACGCAGCGAATGGTATCCGCCGCAGTTGCCGCACGTGGTGCCAACCGCCCGCGAAGTGGCCGCCTTAGCTGAAACGTTGAATGCAGCGAAAAATATCACCCTGCTGTGCGGCAGCGGTTGCGCTGGCGCGCATGACGAAGTGGTGAAGCTGGCAGAAACGCTAAAAGCGCCGATTGTGCACGCGATGCGCGGTAAAGAGCACATCGAATACGATAACCCTTACGATGTCGGCATGACCGGATTGATTGGCTTCTCCTCTGGTTTCCACGCCATGATGAATGCCGATACCTTAGTGCTGCTGGGGACGCAATTCCCCTATCGCGCCTTCTATCCGGCCGATGCCAAAATCATTCAGATCGACATCAATCCGGGCAGCCTTGGCTCACACAGCCATGTGGATATGGCGCTGGTGGGTGACATCAAAACTACCTTGCATGCGCTGCAGCCGCAGCTCACCAGCAAAACCGATCGTCAGCATCTGGATAAAGCACTGGAGCATTATGTCGATGCGCGTAAAGGGCTGGACGAACTGGCCACCGCTAACGATAAGCTGGCGATTCACCCGCAATATCTGGCCCAGCAAATCAGCGAATACGCCGATGACGACGCCATCTTTACCTGCGACGTCGGCACGCCAACCGTGTGGGCAGCGCGCTATCTGAAGATGAACGGCAAACGTCGTTTGATCGGCTCGTTCAATCACGGTTCGATGGCCAACGCCATGCCGCAGGCGTTGGGCGCGCAGTCGCTGGACAAGCAGCGTCAGGTGGTGGCGCTGTGTGGCGACGGCGGTTTTAGCATGTTGATGGGCGATTTCATTTCGGTGGCGCAGCTCAAGCTGCCGGTGAAACTGGTGATCTTCAATAACAGCGTGCTGGGCTTTGTGGCGATGGAGATGAAAGCCGGTGGCTATCTGACCGACGGCACCGACCTCGAAAACCCTGATTTCGCCGCCATCGCCGCCGCCTGCGGCATCAAAGGCATTCGCGTCGAGAAAGCCTCCGATCTTAACGGCGCGCTGCAGGAAGCCTTTGCGCACGATGGCCCGGTGTTGCTTGACGTGATTACCGCCAAAGAAGAGTTGTCGATGCCGCCGCAGATTAAAGCCGAGCAGGCCAAAGGTTTCAGCCTCTACATGATGCGTGCCATTCTGAATGGACGCGGTGATGAGATCGTGGAGCTGGCGAAAACCAACTGGCTGAGGTAAAACAATTCAGGCCAGACATGATGATAACGCGGGCACTTCGCCCGCTTTTTTATTTCAGGAGAGCGACGTGATCGATCTACGCAGTGATACCGTAACCCGCCCAAGTGCTGCCATGCTCGATGCCATGATGGCAGCCGAAACCGGCGATGATGTCTACCGCGATGACCCCACCGTATACGCACTGGAAGTTGAAGCCGCACGCTTGAGCGGCAAAGCCGCCGCTCTGTTCTTCCCCACCGGCACGCAAGCTAATCTGGTAGCGCTGCTGTGTCACTGCCAGCGCGGCGATGAATATATCGTGGGTCAGCAGGCGCACAACTACAAATATGAAGCCGGCGGCGCAGCGGTGCTTGGCAGCATTCAGCCACAGCCAATTCTGCATGCGGAAGATGGTTCCCTGCCGCTGGCGGAGGTGGCCGCCGCCATCAAACCCGACGATTTCCACTTCGCCCGCACCCGTCTGTTAAGCCTGGAAAACACCCATCACGGTAAAGTGCTGCCGCTGAGCTATCTGGAGCAAGCGTGGAGTTTCACCCGCGAGCATAAGCTGGCGCTGCACATTGATGGCGCACGTATTTTTAACGCCGTGGTGGCACAGAATGTGGAGCTGGAAGCGATTGCGCGTTACTGCGACACCTTAACCATCTGCCTGTCAAAAGGCCTTGGCACGCCGATTGGTTCGCTGCTGTGTGGCGATGAAGCCTACATTGAGCAAGCGCGTCGCTGGCGCAAAATGACCGGCGGCGGCATGCGCCAGTCGGGCATTCTGGCCGCGGCGGGGTTGTATGCGTTGAAGCACAATGTCGCGCGTCTCAAAGAGGATCATGATAATGCGGCATGGTTAGGCGAGCAGCTCAGCGCCATCGGTGTTGAAGTGCTCAATCAGCACACCAACATGCTGTTTGTGAAGGTGCCAACAGAGAAAGTTGACGCGCTGAAAAGCTGGATGCAGTCGGGCGATGTGCTAATCAGCGTTGGGCCCGTAACGCGTATTGTCACGCATCTGGATGTCAGCCGTCAGGATCTGCAACGGCTGGTGGCGCACTGGCAGGCATTCCTGCAGCAGTAAACAAAGGGCCGCCATTTATGGCGACCAATGCCGCGTATCACTGCGCCGCGCCGTACTTCGCTAATAACGCGCGGGCGATCGCCAGGGTTTCTGCATCGGCGATGCCGCGATAATCACGCGGGCGGAAATGCATTTGAAACGCCGCAATCAGCTTGCGCTGCATCTGCGGCGTGGTCGCCGCCGCCACGTCGTAGCCATAGCGCTGCAGCGCATCCAGCAGTTCTGCCTGATCCACGCCTTCATCCGCCGCGCGTCCGTTAAGATAGCGCTGCACCGTTGCCTGCTCGGGCCAAGCGCCTAAACCGTGCTCTGCCAGCTGCTGCCAGGGAAACAGCGGACCGGGATCCTGCTTACGCTGCGGCGCGATATCGCTGTGCCCGACCACATTTTCCGGCGCGATGCCGTAGCGCTGAGTGATATCTTTGACCAGCGCCATCAGCGCGCTGATCTGCTGCGGCGTAAAGGGCTGCCACTGCAAACCCGTTAAGGTTCGACGATAACCACTGTTGACGATTTCAATGCCAATCGAAGTGTCATTAATGCGCGTTGCGCCGCGCCAGAAACTCGGGCCTGCGTGCCACGCGAGTTGGCTTTCCGGCACCAATTGCCACACCACGCCCTTGCCGTTTTTATGCGGCGGATTCTGCGGAATCAGGTAGTGCGCGCTAACTTCCCGATCGGTCAGCGTCGCCAGCGAATTGGAGAAATCCTCAGCGGTGTAATGAATCACCACCACCTTAATACGCGGCCGCGCGCCCTGCGCCGGATGCGCGGTATCAACCCAGTAACCGTGGCGCGCTTCAATCGATGACTGACAAGCGCTAAGTAACAGCGCCACCGCCAGCAGGACAACCACGCGCATTAGCGAATAATCACGGCGGTGCCGGTGACGCTCACCATCAACATGCTGCCCTCTTTGCCGACAGTTTCGTAGTCGATATCGATGCCCACCACCGCGTTGGCGCCGAGCGCTTTCGCCTGCTCTTCCAGCTCTTTAAAGGCGATCTGGCGCGCTTTGCGTAACTCTTTTTCGTAGGCGCCAGAGCGGCCACCGACGATATCGCGGATACCGGCGAAAAAATCGCGGAAAATATTGGCGCCGAGAATCGCTTCACCGGCGACCACGCCGCAATATTCACTGATGCTGTGTCCTTCCAGCGTGGGCGTTGTAGAAAATTTCATGGTGTTCTCCTTTTCTGAATCAGCTCGTAGCGCTTAAAAGCAAGGCTATACTCTATGCTAAAAATGGCGCTTTGCCAGTGAACAATAAGGAAATCGAGATGAGAAACAATGCCTTTGCGCTGCTTATTCCTGCAGCGTTGCTGCTAAGTGCTTGTACCACCGTTGAGCCAGTGATTAAGGATAATGGCCCGCGCACCGCTGCCTGCGTTGACGGGGGTCCGGACGGCGTGGCGCAACAGTTCTACGATTTACGCGTCAGCCAGCCGACGCAAGGTTTGCCAGACAGCAACACACTGGCGAAATATCGCCCTTACCTGAGCGATCGCCTGTATCAAAAGCTGCTGAGTGCCAGCAGCCAGAATCCGAAACCAGCGGCGTGGACCCGCGGCGATCTCTTTTCCAGCCTGGCGCAAGGCCCAACTTCAGCGGACGTGGCCAGCGCATCCACCATTCCTAACCGCGACGCGCGCAATATTCCGCTGCGGGTTGAGCTGAGCCGCGACAGCAAAACCTGGCAAG
Organism: Pantoea sp. y20; assembly: GCF_054903455.1. Lineage (NCBI taxonomy): Bacteria > Pseudomonadati > Pseudomonadota > Gammaproteobacteria > Enterobacterales > Erwiniaceae > Pantoea > Pantoea sp. y20. Next base: position 1,454,114 of record NZ_CM142816.1, on the reverse strand, counting down.
ATGAAGTGCTGATGATCCACGAAGGCACCTGCTGGGTGGTTGATGATGTGCGTTATGTCGGCCAGGTGCCCCACGCTGGCGGCGGTTCGCTGACGCAGCTGCTGGAAGCGAAAAAGTAACCGTTCACTTTTCCCGCCGTTAATACCATTGATTAGTGCGCCGCATCCTTGCGGCGCTTTTTGTTGATATTTTGTGAACAAAATAGGGCTTGCCAGCCCTCATCCACCTTGAGTTGCGCGATTTTGTGCTACGCTTTGGAGGTTTCACTGCTCTTTAATAAATATTAACCCACCACAATTGCATAACTATTCTGGTGACGTTAAAATCCGCGACACTAATTACTATTCATTTTTTGCGCATGAGTATTCAACTAAACGCCATAAACTGTTTTTACGGTACCCATCAGGCCCTGTTCGATATCAACCTGGCTTGTCCGCAGGGTGAAACGCTGGTGTTGCTCGGCCCGAGTGGCGCGGGTAAAAGTTCGCTCCTGCGCGTCCTCAACTTGCTGGAGCAACCGCGCTCCGGCAGCCTGCAGATTGCCGGCAACCAGTTTGATTTCACCAAAGCCCCTTCCGACAGCGCGATTCGCGAGCTGCGGCAGAACGTGGGCATGGTATTCCAGCAATATAATCTGTGGCCGCACCTGAGCGTGCTGCAAAACCTGATTGAAGCGCCGTGCCGCGTGCTCGGCCTCAGCAAGGACGCCGCGCGTGCGCGTGCTGAAAAGCTGCTGGACCGTCTGCGCCTGACGCCTTACGCCGATCGCTTCCCGCTGCATCTTTCCGGCGGCCAGCAGCAGCGCGTAGCGATTGCCCGTGCGCTGATGATGGAGCCGCAGGTGCTGCTGTTTGATGAACCGACCGCTGCGCTCGATCCCGAAATCACCGCCCAGATCGTCAGCATTATTCGTGAGCTGGCACAAACCAACATCACACAAGTGATCGTGACGCACGAAGTGGAAGTGGCGCGTAAAACCGCCAGCCGCGTGGTGTATATGGAAAACGGTCACATTGTTGAGCAAGGCGATGCCAGCCACTTTACACAGCCGCAAACCGACGCGTTTGCTAATTATCTTTCGCATTAAGTCAGGATGCTTCTAATGAAAAAAGTTGTAATTGCTGCCCTCCTTGCTGGCCTGAGCCTGAGCGCTTCAGCGGCACAGACATTGCGTTTTGCTACCGAGGCTTCTTATCCTCCGTTTGAATTCGTCGACTCTGATAACAAAATTCAGGGCTTTGATGTCGATCTGGCTAACGCGCTGTGTAAAGAGATGGATGCGACCTGCACCTTCACTAATCAGGCGTTCGATAGCCTGATCCCCAGCCTGAAGTTCCGTCGTTTTGACGCGGTGATGGCAGGCATGGACATCACGCCAGATCGTGAGAAGCAAGTGCTGTTCTCCAAGCCGTACTACGACAACTCTGCCATCTTCATCGCGCAGAAAGGCAAAATGGCTGACGTGGCCGCGCTGAAAGGCAAACGTGTAGGCGTGCAGAACGGCACCACGCACCAGAAATACCTCTCTGACAAACACAGCGACATCACCGTTGTGCCTTACGACAGCTACCAGAACGCGGTGCTGGATCTGAAAAACGGTCGTATCGATGCGGTATTCGGTGACACCGCCGTGGTCAACGAGTGGCTGAAGCAGAACGCCAACCTCGCGCCGCTGGGTGAGAAAGTGACGGACAAAGATTACTTCGGTACCGGTTTAGGTATTGCTGTGCGTCAGGGCAACAGCGAGCTGCAGGGCAAGTTCAATGCGGCGCTGGAGAAGATCAAAGCTGACGGCACCTACAAAACCATCTACAGCAAATGGTTCCAGCAGTAATTTCTGATGAATGAAATGATTCCACTCGCAAGCGCCGCCGGTATGACCGTCGGCCTTGCCGTTTGTGCACTGATCGCCGGCCTTGTGCTGGCGATGATTTTTGCTGGCTGGGAATCGCTGCGCTGGAAACCACTGGCGTGGCTCGGTACCGCGCTGGTCACACTGATTCGCGGCCTGCCGGAAATTCTGGTGGTGCTGTTTATCTATTTCGGCGCCTCACAGCTGCTGCTAACGTTCTCCGATGGCTTCCACATCAATCTCGGCCTGTTCGCTATTCCGGTGCAGGTGCAAATTGAAAACTTCGACGTCAGTCCCTTTCTGTGTGGTGTGATTGCGCTGGCGATGCTCTATTCCGCCTATGCATCACAAACCCTGCGCGGCGCGCTGAAAGCGGTGCCGGTGGGTCAATGGGAATCGGGCCAGGCGCTGGGGATGAAGAAGTCGGCGATTTTCCTGCGCCTGATCATGCCGCAGATGTGGCGTCACGCGCTGCCCGGTTTGGGTAACCAATGGCTGGTGCTGCTGAAGGATACTGCGCTGGTATCGCTGATCAGCGTGAATGACCTGATGCTGCAAACCAAAAGTATCGCTACGCGCACGCAAGAGCCGTTTACCTGGTATCTGGTGGCGGCGGCGATCTATCTGATTATCACGCTGTTCAGTCAGTTCGTGCTGCGCCGCATTGAATTGCGCACCACGCGTTTCGAGCGAGGGGCTTAAGCATGCTGGATTACTTACCCGAGCTGCTGAAAGGGCTACACACCAGCCTGACGCTGACCGTGGCATCGCTGATTGCGGCATTGGTGCTCTCTGTACTTTGCACCATCGTGCTGGCGCTCAAAGTGCCGGTGCTCAATTGGCTGGTGAAAGGCTATATCACGCTGTTCACCGGCACGCCGCTGCTGGTGCAGATCTTCCTGATCTATTACGGTCCCGGCCAGTTCCCCAGCATCCAGAACATTCCCTGGTTGTGGCATCTGTTATCGCAGCCGTGGCTGTGTGCGCTACTGGCGCTGTCGCTCAACAGTGCGGCTTATACCACGCAGCTGTTTTACGGTGCGGTGCGCGCCATTCCGTCCGGTCAATGGCAATCCTGCGCGGCGCTCGGCATGAACCGCAAAGATACGCTGCGCATTCTGCTGCCGTACGCCTTCAAGCGCGCCTTGTCGTCCTACTCCAACGAAGTGGTGCTGGTATTTAAAAGTACCTCGCTGGCCTACACCATTACGTTGATGGAAGTAATGGGCCACGGACAACTGCTGTATGGCCGCACTTACGATATCTCGGTATACGCTGCCGCTGGCCTGATCTATCTGGTGGTTAACGGCTTGCTGACGCTGATGATGCGTCTGGTCGAGAAGCGTGCGCTGGCATTTGAGCGTCGTAACTGATTTATTCCCTGCGGGCGCACTAAAAAAGCGCCCGCTGTTCGTTTAAATTAATAAGCAAAAATATTGCATATAAATTCATTAACTGGCATCGTGTAACCCGTTCCGTCTCTGGCATGGTTTACAGGAGTTACATAATGAAAAAATGGATCGTTGCTGCTGCGCTGGCAACTCTGGCAATGAATGCTTATGCGGCGGAAAAAATCCGCTTCGCCTCTTCCGCCACTTATCCCCCGTTCGAATCCCTTGATCACGACAACCAAATCGTGGGCTTCGATATCGATCTGGCAAAAGCACTGTGTCAGCAGATGAAAGCGGATTGCACCTTCACCAACAACGCCTTCGATAGCCTGATTCCGTCGCTGAAATTCCGTCGCTATGACGCAGTGATTTCCGGCATGGATATCACCGCCGATCGCAGCAAGCAGGTCGATTTCACCCAACCTTACTACGCTAACTCGGCGATTGTGATTGCGCATAAAGGCCAGTTCACCGACTTCAGCCAGCTGAAAGGCAAACGTGTTGGCGTTGAGAACGGCACCACACATCAGAAATACCTGCTGGAGAAACATCCGGAGGTGATTGCGGTGGCGTATGACAGCTATCAGAACGCGATTCTCGACCTGAAAAACGGTCGCCTGAACGGCGTGTTTGGTGATACGGCGGTGGTGAATCAGTGGCTCAAGGCCAATGACGATCTTAGCGCGGTAGGCGAGCACATCACCGATACCGACTTCTTCGGCACCGGTTTAGGTATAGCGGTACGCAAAGGCAATGAGCCGCTGCTGAACGAGCTGAACAGCGCGTTAGTGGCATTGAAGGCCAACGGCACCTGGCAGCAAATCAATCAGAAGTGGTTCCCGGAATAAGCATTATGGGATGGCGGAGCGTGCTGCCTGCCAGGTTCTGCACGTCCTCCGTGCAGGTGAACGTTACGCCGTCCCACCCTTCTTGCTCAGCAAGCACAGCACTTCAAAATGCGCGGTATGCGGGAACATGTCGAACAGCTGTACGCGGCTCACGTCATAATTGGCCAGACGCGCGATATCCTGCGCCATGCTGCTGGGATTGCAGCTGGAATAGAGAAGGTAATCCGGCGCCATCTCACTGAGATAAGCACACAACTCTGCGCCAATACCGCGACGTGGCGGATTCACTAATACCAGCTGCGGCACCGCTTCCCGTGAAGTGGCGAACTGCGTGGAATCCAGCGCGGCAAAACTCACTTTTTCTAATCCCAGCTGCTGCGCCGACTGCTGCGCACAGGCGATGGCTTCAGCATTGATTTCGATGCCGGTCAGCTGCATTTCGGGCGTTGCGCAGTGCAGGCCAAATCCCCCGACGCCACAAAACAGATCCCACATGCTGCTCACCGGCAACTGCGCGACCCAATCGCGCGCGGTGGCATAGAGATTGGCTGCAACCTGTGGATTGGTCTGAAAGAAGCTTTGCGGGCGAATATAGAGCGGAACCTGATTAAAGCGCTCCGCTAGCGCCTGATCCGGCGTCAGCGCAATCTCTTCGTCGCCTTCAAGAATCGCCATATGCACCGGCTGAATATTGGCGGAAATCACCTTCAGCTGCGGCAGTTGCTGTTGCAGCCACGGCAAGGCGTCGCGCAGCTGCTGCAGCTTGCTGGTGGAACGCAGCACAAAACGCAGCATCATGCCGCCCTGCGTACTCTCCGTCAGCAGCAGAAATTTCAGCTCACCGCGTTTACGCGCCACGTTGTAGGGCGTTAAACCGGCGCGGGCGATAAAAGGTTTGAGCTGCGCGAACACCGCACTGAAGCTGTCGGGATAGAGCGGGCAAGCGCAGAGATCGACCGGTTCACCGTCGCGCGCCACCATGCCTAAAATCGGCCGCTCTACGCTCCCGCTGACTACCATTTTGGCCTTATTGCGAAACCCTTGCTGCGCGGATTGCACCGGCGGCAGCCATTCGCCCACCGGCTTTTCAGCCAGCAGTTGTTCAAGCAGCGACTGCTTATCGTTGAGCTGTTGCGGATAGGGTTTTTCCAGCCACTGACACGAACGACAGCGACCGGCATCATAAAGCGCGCAATGCATGCAAATGCCTGTATTCAAAATCGGGAGAAAAAATCGGGGGCGATTGTATCACCGGCGCCGGAAAAAAGCGCGACTGCTGGCGGGCACAAACAGCAGCCCTAATACCAACACATCCGGGAGCTTTTGCAGCAGCGTGTGATGAATGATCTGCGCATTACTTTCACCAGGAATGCTAAAAATTTCCGGGTAGATCCAGCCCACTGATGCCATCAACATGTAGATCAGCACAATGATTTGCGTCGCGACATAGCCCCAGCGCCCACGATTGTTACCGCGCATCAAAATAAAGGCGCAGCGCAGTTCAAACAGGAAGATCAGCTGGCTAGCGATAAAGATCAGGGTGGAATCCCAGGCTTGCGCGCTGCGATGCACGAAGTTGGCGAGTTCGTCGTAACCCAGTTCGTTGGCCAGCATCAACACGCTGAGGCAACGCGTAATGATGATAGCGCTGCCCGCCACCATCACGGGCACCGGTGTAGCGTTAATCATTGAACCGTGTTTCAGGGTTTCCGACATGGTGTCGCTCCGTAACCATAATAAAACGGGCCGATAAAATCAGCCCGTTCTTATAGTGACAAATGTTACGGCTTTCAGCCACGTTTTGCTTTCTGAATATCGCGTAAACGCTGCTTTTCTTCGTGCGCCATAAAGCGCCAGGCGATAAAACCAACTAAACCGACGACAAACAGAATCAGCGAGGCTAAAGCGTTGATCTCCGGATTGACGCCACGACGCACGGTGGCGAAAATCGCCATCGGCAAGGTGGTCGCGCCTGGGCCGGTCACGAAGCTGGCAATCACTAAATCGTCCAGCGACAAGGTAAACGCCAGCAGCCAGCCGGTAACGATCGCCGGCGCGATCATCGGTACGGTGATCACAAAGAACACTTTCACCGGCGTTGCGCCGAGATCCATCGCCGCCTCTTCAATTGAGCGATCCAGTTCACGCAGACGCGAATTGATCACCACCGCCACGTAAGCAGTACAGAAGGTCACGTGCGCCAGCCAGATGGTCAGCATGCCGCGATCGCTCGGCCAGCCAAGAGTATTGCCCATCGCCACAAACAGCAGCAGCAAGGACAAACCGGTGATCACATCAGGCATCACCAGCGGCGCCGTCAGCATAAAGGCGAAGCCGTTGTGTCCACGGAAGCGGCCAAAGCGCACAATCACCACCGCCGCCATGGTGCCGAGCACCACCGCCATGGTGGCTGAGAGCGCGGCGATGGTCAGGCTGAGTCCCACCGCATCCAGCATCGCCTGATCCTGGAACAATACGTTGTACCAGTGGAACGAGAAGCTCTCCCATACCGTGACCAGCGGCGAACTGTTGAAGGAATAAACCACCAGCAGCAGCATCGGCGCGTAGAGGAACATAAAGCACAGCAGCAGAATCACAGTGCGCCACGGAGAGCGAATAGTTGGTAACTGGCTCATTCTTTCTCTCCCACTTCACGGTTCTGATGTTTGTGGAACCAGATAATCGGCAATATCAGAATCAAGAGGATGATCACCGCCAGCGCGGACGCTACCGGCCAGTCACGGTTGTTAAAGAACTCCTGCCACAAAATACGCCCAATCATGATGCTGTCCGGACCGCCGAGCAGTTCCGGAATCACGTACTCGCCGACCGCCGGAATAAACACCAGCATCGAACCGGCAATAATCCCGCCTTTGGTCAGCGGCACAATCACGCTGAAAAAGGTCTTCAGCGGACGTGCACCGAGATCCAGCGAGGCTTCCACCAGCGAATAATCAATACGCGTCAGCGCGGTATAAATTGGCAGCACCATAAACGGCAGATAGCAGTAAACGATCCCGATATACACCGCCGTGTTGGTGTAGAGGATCACCAGCGGATGATCGATAAAGCCGAGCCACATCAGGAAGCGGTTGAGAATGCCGTTGTTGTTGAGCAGGCCCATCCACGCGTAAACGCGCACCAGGAACGAGGTCCACGATGGCAGGATCACCAGCAGCAGCAAAATAGTGCGCATTGACGGTTTGCTGTGCGCCACCGCCCACGCCAGCGGATATCCGATCATCAGGCAGATAATGGTGGAGATGCCCGCCACTTTCAGCGATGTCAGGTACGCATCGGCATACAGCGGATCGTCAGTCAGCGTGAAGTAATTACCGAGATTGAGTACCAGATTGAGCTGACCATCGGCCCAGGTGACCAAATCGGTGTACGGCGGAATAGCGCGCGCAATATCGGCAAAGCTGATCTTCAGCACGATCAGGAACGGCAGCAGGAACAGCAGGATCAGCCACAGATACGGCATGGCAATCACCAGCTTGCGGCCGTGCTGCATCTTGATGCGCGTCGCCCAGCGCTGCAGCGGCGTGCCCACCACTTCGGGCTCGCTGCGTTGAGAAATCTGGCTCATATCGCCCCCTTAAACCGTCAGAACCACACAGCTGTCGGCGTCCCAGCAGAGACGCACTTCATCGCCCCACGTTGGCGCGCCTTTGCGGTAGCGATGGGCGTTTTGCAACTGTGCGCTGATCATCTGGCCGCTGCGCAGGCGCACGTGATAAATCGACAGGTCGCCGAGATAGGCGATATGCACCACTTCACCTACGGCAAAGTTACAGCCATCGGCAGGCACCTCTTCGCACAGCATCACTTTTTCCGGACGCAGCGCCACATGGACCGGCACGTTATCGACGACAGAAACATCGGTCTGCACTTTCAGCGGATGCACTAAGCCCGGCGCATCAATGATCAGCGCGTCTTCACCGCGTTCGCGCAGCAAGCCTTCGAACACGTTCACCGAACCGATGAACTCGGCGCTGTAGCGGCTGGTGGGATGCTCGTAGATCTCTTCCGGCTCACCAATCTGCACGAATTTACCGCGGTTCATGATGGCGATGCGGCCCGCCATGGTCATCGCTTCTTCCTGATCGTGCGTCACCATCACGCAGGTGGCACCGACACGCTCGAGAATATCGACCACTTCGTGCTGCATGCGGTCACGCAGCTTTTTATCCAGTGCGCCCATCGGCTCGTCGAGCAGCAGCAGTTTGGGCCGCTTCGCCAGGCTACGCGCCAGCGCCACCCGCTGACGCTGACCACCAGAGAGCTGATGCGGCTTACGCTTCGCGAACTCCTGCATATGTACCAGCGACAGCATCTCTTCAACGCGGCTGCTGATTTCGCCTTTCGGCAGTTTGTCCTGCTTCAGACCAAAGGCGATGTTCTGCTCCACCGTCATGTGCGGGAACAGTGCGTAGGACTGGAACATCATGTTGATCGGGCGCTGATACGGCGGAACATGGGAGAGATCCTGCCCATCCAGCACAATCTGGCCGCTGGTGGGCGGTTCAAATCCCGCCAGCATGCGCAGCAAGGTCGATTTACCACAGCCGGATGCGCCCAGTAGCGCAAAAATCTCACCTTTGTAAATGGTCAGACTGACATCATCAACGGCGTGCTGGCCGTCAAACGATTTAGTCAGGTTGCGAATTTCCAGCAGCGGCGTCATCGCCTTAGCCGTTTTATTTGGGGGGCGGGGAATCGCGTCGTTCACTAACATTTCTCCGGCGCTAAAATCGCGCGGCACAGCCAGCCGCTAGAAATGGCACAACAGAGGCCATCACTGCGCCTCTGCTGTCGTCTTCAGGCAATAATCGTTCAGAACGAATTACTTACCACTTTTTACTTTAGTCCATGCACGGGTGCGCACACGATCCAGTTTCGGATCCTGGACCTTGAGCACAAACAGTTTGGCCATTGCATCCGGTGTTGGGAAAATGCCCGGATTGTTGCGCACGTCCGCATTGATCAGCGGCAGCGAGGCTTTGTTACCGTTGGCGTAGTTCATGTTGTTGGAAACGTCAGCGATGACTTTGGGATCCATCATGTAATTAAGGAATTGGTAGGCGCCTTCCACATTTTTCGCGTCTTTTGGAATCGCGAACATGTCAAAGAATGCCAGAGCGCCCTGCTTCGGCACGATATAGCCGACATGCACGCCGTTGTTGGCTTTATCCGCACGATCTTTCGCCTGCAGAATATCGCCTGACCAGCCAATCGCCACGCAGATGTTGCCGTTCGCCAGGTCGTTGATGTACTGCGACGAGTGGAAGTAACGGATGTTCGGACGCAGTTTCAGCAGCAAATCAGTCGCTGCGCCAGAGTAATCTTTCGCGTCAGAGCTGTTGGGATCTTTGCCAAGGTAGTTCAGCACAGTAGCGAAAATCTCTTCCGGCGCATCAAGGAAGGAAACCCCGCAGCCTTTCAGTTTTTCCAGGTTTTCCGGTTTCAGCACCAAATCCCAGCTATCCAGCGGCACATCTTTGCCCAGTGCGGCTTTCACTTTATCGACGTTATAGCCGATGCCGGTGGTGCCCCACAGATAAGGAATCGCAAATTTGTTACCCGGATCGTGCTGCTCCAGTTTCTTCATCAGATCGGGATCAAGGTTTTTGTAGTTCGGCAGCTTGCTCTTATCCAGCTCCTGGAATACGCCGGATTGCAGCTGACGCGCGAGGAAGCTGGACGACGGCACCACCACGTCGTAGCCGGTACTGCCCGCCATTAATTTGCCTTCCAACACTTCGTTAGAATCAAAGACGTCATACACCACTTTATCGCCGGTCTGCTTTTCGAAGTTCGGCACGGTATCCGCCGCGATATAATCGGACCAGTTATACACATGTACCGTACTGCCTTCGGCCTGCACACCGCCGGCCGCAGCCATCAATGCACCAGCAACCACACCTGACAACCATTTTTGACGTTGGTTGAACATGTTTTACTTCCTCCTGAGCGGGTCATCACAACGCTGCATACACGGCGATCCGGACGTTGCGTTTTCTGTTAAATCACAGGCACACAATGAATCAATATTCAGCGGGAGTTTAATAGCAAAAACCTATACCTGCGCTGAGGTTGCACGTCTCAAGCAGCCCCGCAAGAATAGCCCCCCCGCACCACCTTCACCAGATCCCAGCTTAAAAAACGCCTTTTTGCGATGAGTTATGCATGTTTCTGCTATGGGGTTTGGCACTAGTGGCATAAAGCACGACTAATATCTGGCAATAAAGGGCAAAGTGCAGAATAAAAAGTGGTGGGGCAAAAATGAAAACTGCCGCAAAAAGCGGCAGTTAGCGAGGCGGGGAACTCAGTGCAGCATCGCGTGGCTGCTGGAGCTCGGCTGTCGCTCCTCTTCTTCTTCAACCACCAGCAGGTGGTTAGCAAAGGCTTCCATGATTACCATAGAAACGCCCTCTTCACTCTGCTTCATAAAGTGGGAGAACTGCCCGAAGGTTAATCCGGCGCTGGTACTGATAGACTGGCAGACAATCAGCTTCGGCAGATTGTCGTCCTGAATATCAACAAAGGCTTTAATCGTTAGCGAACTGGCATTGATCTGCGAGAGATCGCCCACCAGCGGAATCAGCGCCGTAGGTTTTACTTCTGCCAGCGCGGAGAAGAGGATAACGTTATCCACCAGGTCAATTTTTGCATCAAACACCCCGTCAAAATTCTGCATGTGCGGCAGGTGCAGTGCCTGACAGGCATCGCATTCGAACCAGGTGATATTTTGTTGATCCAGCCAGCGACGCAGTACGTCAATGTCCGGAACGACCAGTGAATCCATCGTAATATCCTGTGGGGTGAAGAAATAAGCGCCTTAGCTTACGGAAAAACCGATCTGGATGCCACGAAAACCGCTGAAAAGCGCCGGTTAGCCGCCGGTTTTAGGACGATAGCCGGGGCAAGCGTGCTGCTCAATCCACGTGATCATCATGGTGGCGATATCTAAACCGGTAATGCCCTCAATCCCTTCCAGTCCCGGTGAGGCGTTTACCTCCATAACCAGCGGACCACGCAGGGCGCGCAGGATATCCACACCAGCCACTTCCAGCCCCAGCGTGCTGGCGGCTTTCACCGCGATTTTGCGCTCCTGTTCAGTGATCTCCACCGCACGCGCTTTGCCGCCGCGATGCAGATTGGAACGAAAATCGCCCTCTTTCGCCTCGCGCTCAATCGCCGCCACCACTTCATTGCCAATCACCAGGCAGCGAATATCGCGCCCTTGCGCTTCCTTGATGAACTCCTGCACCAGAATATGGGCATTGAGGCCACGAAAGGCGTCAATCACGCTCTCCGCTGCCTGCCGCGTTTCCGCCAGCACCACACCGATGCCCTGTGTGCCCTCCACCAGTTTCACCACCAGCGGCGCACCGCCCACCATCGCGATCAAATCATCAGTATCATCCGGCGAAGAAGCAAAACCGGTGATCGGCATATCAATGCCCTCACGCGCCAGCAGCTGCAGCGAACGCAGTTTGTCGCGCGCGCGGGTAATCGCCACCGATTCATTGAGTGGATAGCTGCCGCGCACCTCAAACTGGCGCAGCACCGCGGTGCCGTAAAAGGTGGTGGCGGTGCCGATGCGCGGGATCACCGCATCAAAATGCCCCAGCGCCTCGCCGCGATAGTGCACCGCAGGCGAATCGGAATTGATGTTCATGTAGCAGGAGAGCGGATCGATCATCTGCACTTGATGGCCACGCTCCTCCGCGGCGTCGCGCAGACGCTTACACGAATAGATCGAGCCATCGCGAGTGAGAATGGCCATTTTCATTGCAGAGTTCCTTGTGCTTAGCGCGTCGCCCAGCCCTGCTGATGCAGGTAATCCAGTATGAAGGGACGCGTTTCTTTGATAATCAGACGCTGAATCAGCTGACTCCAGGTTTCGGAACGCTGGTTGCTATCACGCTGCTGATAATAGGCGGTAATTTGCTCATCGTATTGCGCCAACAGATTTTTATCGACTGCATGATAGCGGTTTTCATGTACCAGCATCGCGTGCGGCATGCGGGGTTTAACATCGGGTGTATCAGCCGGATGACCGATGCAGAAGCCGAACAGCGGCAGCACAAACTTCGGCAGTTCAAGCAGCTCGGTCACTTCAGCGATGCTGTTGCGAATCCCGCCAATAAATACGCCGCCAAGGCCCAGCGATTCCGCCGCCACCATGGCATTTTGCGCCATCAGCGCGGTATCAACGCAACCGAGCAGCAGCTGTTCAGCACGCCCCAGTTGCGCATCCGGGCAGATCTGTTGATGACGATTGAAATCCGCGCAGAACACCCAAAACTCCGCCGCTGCGCTGACCCAAGGCTGGCCGCCGGTCAGCTGGACCAGCTGCTCGCGCTTAGCGGGATCGGTGATACGAATAATTGAGGAGCACTGTAAAAAGCTGGAGGTCGAAGCCGCTTGTGCCGCTGCAATGATGGCGCTGCGTTGCGCCTCGTCAATGCCCTGTTCGGTAAAAGCGCGAATGGAACGGTGGCTGCACAGTAAATCGATAGTCGGCGTCATAAATTCTCTCCGGTGGTTACTTCTTTTTGTTGGAATGATTGAACAATTGCGGGGCCATCGCCTTCGCCGTGCGCCACATCATCATCCATGCGGCAGGCAGCATCAGCGCGATACCAAGAAAAAACAGCAGCGTCGCCAGCGGCTTTTTGGCGATGAAATCAGGTGCGCTCACCCAATCGTTGGTAAGCAACAAGGCGCCAATCACGGCAAGCACGCCGAGCACTTCGAGTAGCAACACGGGTTTGGGTAATGTGGCGAGATTACGCATGCGATGGTTCCTTGATTGTTCTTTCAGCGTTAGCCGCATTTTACCCAATGTATAGGCGGTAAGTATTAGAGTAACAGGTATATTCTTCTTCCTTTAAGCAGGATGGGCGGGCATGATGTGACGCATTATTCACGCTGTGATGTGATTCTAGTCACAAAACAGCAGCGGAAGGAGAGAAGCAATGATTGCAGTGATTTTTGGCCGTTCTAGCTGCCCTTACTGCGTACGTGCGAAAGAGTTGGCGGCTAAGCTGACCAGCGAGCGCGACGACTTTAACTATCAATACGTGGATATTCAGGCCACCGGCATTACTAAAGCCGATCTGGAAGCCCGTGCCGGCAAGCCGGTTACGACCGTGCCGCAGATTTTCCTCGACGATCAGCACATTGGTGGCTACACCGAATTCGCTGCCTGGACCAAAGAAAACCTGGGTATCGAAGCCTAAGAGAACGGGCCTGCGGGCCCGTTTTTGCAGGTACTATTCGGCTCGCATCGCCAGCATAATCCGCAGCAAGCGCACCAGCAGCGCACCACAGCCCGCCCAAAACAGCGCACTCAAACTCCAGGCCACAATCAACAAGCCGCTGTGCGTCATTGGCACCGCCAGCATTAACCACATCATACCCAGCAGCGTACCGCCTAGCGCGACCCACAAGGTGCTGATAAGCGGACTTTGCGGCTGCAGTAGCGCCATCACACATCCCGGCAGTAAAAACAGCAGTAATTCTGGCTGTCCGCGTACGGCTTGTTCACTGGCGGCGGCCCAGAAATGATGTGCATAAATAAACACCAGCGTATAAAGCATCACGCCCAGAATGGATGCTGGCCAGCGATTATTGCGCTGCAACATAATTATCCTCAACTTTGACGTTAACAATTATGAAACTTTTACTGCCCTGATGCGCACGACTGGAAATAAAAAGAAACAGCTGGAGGCGAAAGGAATGAAAACTGCCGATAGCTGAGGGTGTTAATTATGATTAGAATGACGCCGCTTTAGATTTCGGCTTGAACGCTTTTGTTGCAAGAACCTTAACGTTCGGCACAAGATAGCGAAAAAAGCCCCTCTCATCAACTGGTTACAGGTTAATAAGAAGTTAAACCGTGAACATTAACGTCGCAGAATTGTTAAGCAGAAATGACGTTCTGTTATTATTTGTCGTTTTAGCCCTCGGACTCTGCTTAGGTAAATTACGCCTCGGTTCGGTCCAACTCGGTAATTCCATTGGAGTCCTGGTTGTTTCGTTGATTTTAGGTCAACAGCATTTCGCCATTAATACTGACGCATTAAGTCTTGGCTTTATGTTGTTTATTTTTTGTGTTGGCGTGGAAGCCGGGCCTAACTTTTTCTCGATATTTTTCCGCGACGGTAAAAACTACTTCTTTCTGGCGATTGTCATGGTGGTCAGCGCGCTGTTAATCGCCCTGACGCTCGGCAAAGTATTCGGCTGGGATATTGGTTTAACCGCGGGCATGTTGGCCGGTTCAATGACCTCAACGCCGGTGCTGGTGGGTGCTGGCGATACGTTGCGGCAAAGCATCAGCGACAGCCATCAGCTCACCTTGATGCAGGACAACCTCAGCCTCGGATATGCCCTCACCTATCTGGTAGGTTTAGTCAGCCTGATTTTTGGCGCGCGCTATCTGCCGCGCCTGCAGCATCAGGATCTGCCGACTTGCGCGCAGCAAATCGCGCGCGAGCGCGGCCTCGACGCTGATAGCCAGCGCAAAGTGTTTCTACCGGTGATCCGCGCGTATCGCGTGGGTCCGGAACTGGTGGAGTGGAGCGGCGGTAAAAACCTGCGCGAGCTGGGCATTCATCGCCAGACCGGCTGCTACATCGAGCGTTTGCGCCGTAACGGTATTCTCGCCAGCCCGGACGGTGACGCGATGCTGCAGCTGGGCGACGATATCTCGCTGGTGGGCTATCCCGATGCGCACGCGCGTCTTGATCCCAGTTTCCGTAACGGCAAAGAGGTGTTCGACCGTGATTTGCTGGATATGCGCATCGTCACCGAAGAGATCGTGGTGAAAAATCACAATGCGGTGAACAAGCGCCTGAGTCATCTCAAACTGACCGATCACGGCTGCTTCCTTAACCGGGTGATTCGCAGCCAAATCGAAATGCCGATCGATGACAGCATTATGCTGAACAAAGGCGATGTGCTGCAGGTAAGCGGCGAAGCGCGTCGCGTGAAAAGCCTGGCCGATCGCATTGGCTTTATCGCCATTCACAGCCAAATCACCGATCTGCTGGCCTTCTGCGCCTTCTTTATCGTCGGCTTGATGGTCGGGATGATCACCTTCCAGTTCAGCAATTTCAGCTTCGGCATCGGTAACGCCGCTGGATTGTTGTTCGCAGGCATCATGCTGGGCTTTATGCGCGCTAACCATCCTACATTTGGCTACATCCCGCAGGGTGCGCTAACGATGGTGAAAGAGTTTGGCCTGATGGTGTTTATGGCGGGCGTTGGTCTGAGCGCGGGCAGCGGCTTGCAGCACGGATTCGGCAGCGCCGGCGCGTTGATGCTGCTAAGTGGCTTGCTGGTGAGTTTGCTGCCGGTGGTGATTTGCTATCTGTTCGGCGCTTACGTGCTGCGTATGAACCGCGCGCTGCTGTTTGGTGCCATCATGGGCGCGCGCACCTGTGCGCCAGCGATGGAGATCATCAGCGATACCGCGCGCAGCAGCATCCCAGCCTTGGGCTATGCAGGAACATATGCGATCGCGAATGTTTTGCTGACGCTGGCCGGTACCCTGATCGTGATAATCTGGCCGCTTTTGCCTTTATAAAAATATTTTTGCGCTGTCCAGAACTTTCTTCTGGGGTCGCAGTCTGAATAAGTGCCACTGCTTTTCTTTGAAATCCCCAAATTGTGGAGCCCGCCGGTCACTGACTTGCGGGTTTTTTTATGGCTGCCATTCTGCCGCTTAAGGTTCTCCTCAAATAAAGATTCCATCCTGCCACTCTGATGTCGATTTTTTAAATCTTCATGCAACTTTCATCAAAGTTAAACACTCCAACAACCCGCGATAAGATTAAGAGCGCGACTATTTATTACTGGTTCGGACGCTTCTAGGCTATCAGCTTTATTTTGCAGACAATTTTGCTCTGCTGTTTTTCGGGTAAACAAGACGAGGACAAGGAATCGTGATGGAAGCATTGAACCACACGCTCTTTTTATGGATTAACGCTACAGAGGATTCACCGCAGTGGCTGATCACTCTGGCGACTTTTATCGCCAAAGATGTGATCGCCATCGTACCACTGCTGATTGTGGCGCTGTGGCTGTGGGGACCGCGCGATCAGGTGCAGTCTCAACGCGAGCTGGTGCTAAAAACCGGCATGGCGCTGCTGTATGCGCTGAGCATTTCGTGGTGCGTCGGCCAGTTGCTGCCGCATCCGCGTCCGTTCGCTATTGGTTTTGGCCATCAGTTACTGTCACACCGACCTGATGATTCCTATCCGAGCGATCACGGCACCACCATTTTCACCTTTGCGCTGGCATTTATCTTCTGGCATCGCCTTTGGTCAGGTGTGGTGTTGCTGGTGATAGGCAGCGCCATCGCCTGGTCACGCGTCTATCTTGGCGTGCACTGGCCGCTGGATATGCTGGGCGGATTCCTGGTTGGCTTGCTGGGTTGTCTGGCGTCGCACATGGCGTGGCAGCTGTATGGCGAACGCATGCTGGCGTTTACGCATCAGGTGTATCGCGCGCTGTTCGCCATGCCGATTAAGAAAGGGTGGATTCGTGAGTAAGCGATGGGGTCGCCATTAATGACGAGCCTGTAAAAAACGGTGCGCATCAAGCGCACCGTTTTTGTCTCAACTAAACCACTTCCCGAACCAGCCGTGGAATTTCATCATGATGAAATCCCAAATGCGGCCAACAAAGCCACCTTCCGGCACCGCTTCCATCGTCACCAGCGGACGTTGCTCAATGGTTTTGCCATCCAGCTGGAAATCGATAGTGCCCACCACCTGATTCTTCTCCAGCGGCGCTTCCAGCTGCGGTGAATTCAGGGTAAAGCTGGCCTTGAGGTTTTTCATCTGCCCTTTTGGTACGGTGATCGCGGCGTCTTTTGCGACGCCAAGATTGACCTGGCTGCGATCGCCAAACCAAACGCGCTGCTGCGCAAACGGTTTATCGGCCTTAATCGGCGTCACGGTTTCATAGAAGCGGAAGCCCCACGTCAGCAACTTCTCACTTTCGCGGAAACGCGTGGCATCGGTCGCCGCACCGAGCACCACGGAAATCAGCCGCATATCGCCTTCGGTTGCCGACGCCACCAGATTGTTACCCGCGCCGGAGGTGTGACCGGTTTTAATGCCATCCACCTTGAGATTGGTGCTCCACAGCAGACGGTTGCGGTTCATCTGCTTAATCTTATTGAAGGTGAACTCTTTTTCGCTGTTGATCGCATACTCTTCCGGTACATCGCTAATCAGGCGCTGGCCGATAATCGCCATATCACGCGCGGTGCTGTACTGCCCTTCGGCGTCCAGGCCGTGTACCGTCATAAAGTGGGTGTTTTGCAGGCCAAAGGCCTTGACGTAGTTGTTCATCAACCCGATAAACGAATCCTGGCTGCCCGCGACATAATCAGCCAGCGCGATACAGGCATCGTTGCCGGATTGAATCACCACACCTTTATTCAGCTCAGAGACCGGAATGCGATCGCCGGGCTTAAGGAACATTAGCGATGAGCCGCGCAGC
The DNA here is from genome assembly GCF_054903455.1 of Pantoea sp. y20. Classification (NCBI taxonomy): domain Bacteria; kingdom Pseudomonadati; phylum Pseudomonadota; class Gammaproteobacteria; order Enterobacterales; family Erwiniaceae; genus Pantoea; species Pantoea sp. y20. Next base: position 1,436,499 of record NZ_CM142816.1, on the reverse strand, counting down.
TTGGGATTGCCGGTTGCCCACGCATCCTGGCCGATGGTAACCATGTCATCGTTGTGAATCTTGCCCGATTTCAGCGCCTGGCCGACCACATAGCTGGTCATCATTTTGGTCAAACTGGCGGGATCGAGGCGTTGATCGGCATTAGATTCCGCCAACACTTTGCCGCTGTTGTAATCCATTAAAATCCAGGCTTTGGCGTCAATTTGCGGTGCCGCAGGTGCCTGTTCAGCCAGGGTGGCTGCGGGGATAAAGAGTAACAGAAGTGAAGACGCAGCCAACGGCCGCCAGACAGAAGCGAAGGTGTTTTTTCTCATGAGCGTGACCAGATTGTCCTTGTTAAATCTCGGTTTTCTTGCAGGCAAGACATGTCTTGCCCCACGCTAACGGTTCAGGCCAGCGAAAAAAACCGCTCAATCGTAAAGTTTTATAGAGTTTATTAGAGTAACCCTGGCACCAACCGCGCAGCGCCGCCACTTTTGCCCATCTGACTTCCGAAAAAATTTGCGTGTAATTCCGATTTTTCGCAGAACGGTTAAGCCAGTCACAAATTTCCGCTAACCTGAACTCAGTCAGCCTGAGGAGAGCCGCGATGGACTTAGCCATTTTCGATTTGGACGAAACCCTGATTTGTGAAGACAGCACCAGCCTCTGGCTGCGCTGGTTGGTTTCACAGGGCTTTGCCCCCGAAGAGATCATCCAGCAGGAGAAAATCCTGATGGAGCAATATCACACCGGTACGTTATCCATTGAAGAGTATATGAACACCACGCTGGCGCCACTCGCCGGCATGGCAACGATGACCGTTGAAGGCTGGGTACGCCGCTTTATCCATCGCGACATCATGCCGCGCGTGTTCCCTGCCGCCCGCGAGCGTATTGCGTGGCACCAGCAGCGCGGCGACACGGTAATGATCATCACCGCCAGCGGCGATCATCTTGCGGTGCCCATCGCCGAACGCCTTGGTGTACACGGCGCGCTGGCGATTGGCGTGGAAGTGGTGGATGAACGCTACAGCGGACAAACCTACGGCACCATGACCTATCGTGAAGGTAAAGTGACACGCCTCAGTGACTGGAAAGCGTTACAGCAAGATCAACGCTTTGAACGCACCTGGGCTTACAGCGATTCGATGAATGATTTACCGCTGCTGGCACATGCCGATCATGCGTGGGTGGTCAATCCCAATCCGCTGCTGCTGCAGGAAGCACAACAGCGCGGATGGGAAGTGTGTAACTGGGCTCGCTAATTTAACCGCGTGGGGCGCTGGCTGTGTCTGGCAGCCCCACTTTCAGCAGCTTGCCGTTGGATTCATCGGTTAGCACGTACAGATAACCATCCGGGCCTTGACGCACATCTCGAATACGTTCGCCACGATTTTCCAGCAATCTCTGCTCCTCCACCACTTTCTCGCCGTTGACCTGCAAGCGAATCAAACTCTTCTCTTTCAGCGCACCAATAAACAGGGAATTTTTCCACTGCGGGAAACGCGCGCTGTTGTAGAACGCCATGCCGCTGATGGCCGGCGAGACTTTCCAGAAATGCAGCGGTTGCTCAGTGCCTTCCACTTCACTGCCCTTTGCTTCCGGCACTTTCTGCCCGCTGTAATCAATGCCGTGCGTCGCCAGCGGCCAGCCGTAATTCTTGCCTTTCTCGGGGATGTTGACCTCATCACCACCGCGCGGGCCGTGTTCGCTTTCCCACATTTGCTGCGTCCACGGATTGAGCGCCAGCCCTTGCGGATTGCGCATGCCGTAGGACCAGATTTCCGCGCGCGCGCCTTGACGATCAACAAACGGATTGTCCGGCGGGATTTCACCGTCTTTGGTCAGACGCACGATTTTACCGGAGAGCTTATCCAGCTGTTGCGCGCTGCTGCTGGCGAAGTTGTCACCGAAGGCGATATAGAGAAAGCCCTGGCGATCAAATGCCAGTCGCGTGCCGATATTGGCGCCGCCCGACAGCTTCGGCGTTTGCTCCAGCACCACTTTAAAGTCACTCAGCTGACGGTTGTCATCGCTCAGGCGACCATAACCCACCACGCCACCTGCCCGACCGCTGGCATCGGCGGTGGTGTAGCTGAGCCACACGCGGCGGCTTTCGGCGAAGTCCGGTGCCAGCACCACATCCAGCAAGCCACCCTGACGATTCGCCCACACCTTCGGCACCCCGCCGATCGGTAGCGACAAGCCTTTACCCGGCTGCCAGCTGCGCAGCTGGCCGGATCGTTCAGTGATTAACAGCGTTTGATTATCGGGTAGAAAAGACACGGACCACGGATGGTCGAGCTTGTCCTGAAGCACCTGAACCTGCACATCGGCAGCGAATAACGGTAAGGACGTGCTTAAAGCGCCAAACAGCAGCGCGGCGGGCAGTAAACGCATGGCATTCTCCTTTATCGCGGTCTGCCGTAAAGCGTAGTCAGCGCGTGACAAAGGATGTGCAGGATTTACAAAACATTAAGCCCGGCACGCCGCCGGGCGAGAATTTACTGTGCGGGGAAGGTCAGCGCATCGCGGACCATCTCGTCGATGCCCGGACGCAGATCGTTAAGTGTGATTGGCGCACTGTTGTTCGGCAGATTTTTACCAAATGCCTTGCGTACCACCTTGATCAGCGGCTTGCCAGTCTGCGCATCCAGCGCTTCCATTTCGAGGAACAGCGCGCTGTTTTGCGTGCGATGTCCAGTCGCTGCCATGGTGCTGGCAACAACAGCGGCAATTGGCACCACTTCATAGAACTGCACGCCTTCATTTTCGGCAGAAACGGCGGTGATAGCGGTTTTAACTACCAGCGTGTGAGGGCCTTTTTGCGTCACCAGCGGTTTACGCTGGGAAATCGCGTGCTTGAGTTGCGTATCGGTATAGCTGCGGATCGCATCCAATGTTTGCTGATCGATACGTGCCGTGGGGTGTGCCGCCGGATAATAGACCACTGGCGTATACACCACGCCTTTATAATCAGCATCATGGTAATCGGGTGAAATCCAGCGCAAGGTCGGTTTACCGCTGGGCGACTCAGTGGCCTTCAACTCACTGTAATCGCCGAGAAATCCTGAATATTGTTGTTGATTAGTCACATGGGAAGTACAGCCCACCGCCAGTATTGCCAGCGTTAAAACAGAAGCATAAAGGGGAAATCGCATGAGAAAGCCCTTATCAGAGGTAATTGCTTCTCAAGTGTAGGAGGTCGTCAAAAACGTGGCGGGAAATATTAACGAAATGCGAGGATAACCACCTGCAATGCAGGTGGTTAGGCGGAATTACTCGAAGCAGGTTTCCGGGTTTTCCGACAGCGAAATAAAGGATTCACCGCCTTTGGTCAGGGCAATGATTCCGCCACTCTCAATATCATAAACCCATCCATGCAGGCGAATTTTGCCTTTACGCAGCGCTACCGCTACGGAAGGGTGTGTTTTGATATTGTTCAGCTGCGCAATCACGTTCTCTTTCACCATTTCGTTGAGACGCTTCTCAACGGAATCGTAGTTACGCTCTTCCACCACCGCTTTAGCGGCGTTGGCGTAGTGCAACCAGTGATCGACCGCGGGCATGGTTTCGAGATCGGCATTGGAAGCAATGGCGTTCATGGCACCGCAGTTAGAGTGACCACAAATAATAATTTCGGTCACGCCCAAAGCGACAACCGCGTACTCAATGGTTGCGGACACGCCGCCCGGCTCTGGACCAAACGGTGGCACGATATTACCGGCGTTTCGGATCACGAACAGCTGACCCGGCTCCGACTGCGTCACCAGCTCTGGCACCAGACGGCTGTCTGAGCAGGAGATAAACAGGGCTTTGGGATTTTGGTTGGACGCCAAACTTTTGAAAAGATCCTTCCTTTCAGGGAACACATTCTGTTGAAAATTCAGAAAACCTTTGACGATCTCTTGCATATGTCTGCTCTCACATTATCCACTTCTGCCCTGGCAGTGAGGATTCACTATCAGTGCGATTTGAAATTTTCAGTGAAGATAACAACTTACCTTCACCGACCCAACATTTAAGCAAAAGGCGCCAGCTTACACAACTCGGATCGCCACAGAGGGCCATTGCGCCAGCGAGTGAGCCGCACCGCCAACAGAGTTAAGCACAATCATCATGCATTAGTTACCCCATAAGGAGATTCTTACACAGCCTATACATTTTCCCCGGCAACCTCTGTACAATCGCCCCCCTATCCACACTAATTATGATGAATTTTTATCCTTATGAGCCATGTCAAAAATCCACCGCGCGTGGGGTTCGTCTCCCTCGGCTGTCCGAAAAACCTTGTCGACTCTGAACGCATCCTGACGGAGCTGCGTACTGAAGGCTATGACGTGGTGCCACGCTACGATGATGCGGAGATCGTCATCGTTAACACCTGTGGATTTATTGACAGCGCCGTACAGGAATCTCTGGAAGCGATTGGTGAAGCGCTGAACGAGAACGGCAAAGTGATCGTCACCGGTTGCCTCGGTGCCAAAGTGGATCAGATCCGCGAAGTGCATCCGAAAGTGCTGGAGATCACTGGCCCGCACAGCTACGAGCAGGTGCTGTCGCATGTGCACACTTATGTGCCGAAACCAGAACACAATCCGTTCCTGAGTTTAGTGCCAGAGCAAGGTGTCAAACTGACGCCGCGTCATTACGCCTACCTGAAAATTTCCGAAGGCTGCAACCATCGCTGCACCTTCTGCATCATTCCATCAATGCGTGGCGATCTTGATAGCCGCCCAATCGGTTCGGTGCTCGACGAAGCTAAACGTCTGGTCGAAGCGGGCGTGAAAGAGCTGCTGGTAATCTCACAAGACACCTCCGCTTACGGCGTGGATGTTAAACATCGCACCGGTTTCTGGAACGGATCGCCGGTGAAAACCAGCATGGTGAGCCTGTGCGAGCAGTTAGCCAAACTCGGCGTGTGGGTGCGTCTGCACTACGTTTATCCTTATCCGCATGTGGATGATGTGATCCCGCTGATGGCCGAAGGCAAGATTCTGCCGTACCTCGATATTCCGCTGCAGCACGCCAGCCCGCGCATCCTCAAGCTGATGAAGCGTCCCGGCGCGGTAGAGCGTACGCTGGAGCGCATTAAGCGCTGGCGTGAAATCTGTCCGGAGCTGACGCTGCGTTCAACCTTTATCGTCGGTTTCCCCGGTGAAACCGAAGAAGATTTCCAGATGCTGCTCGACTTCCTGCGGGAAGCGCGCCTAGATCGCGTTGGCTGCTTCCAGTACAGCCCGGTAGATGGCGCAACTGCTAACCAGCTGCCGGATCAGGTACCGGACGACGTGAAGCAGGATCGTTTTGATCGCTTCATGCAGCTGCAGCAGAAGATCTCCAGCGAACGGCTGCAGGAGAAAATCGGCCGCGAAGTGCTGGTGCTGATTGATGAAGTGGACGAAGAAGGCGCGGTGGGACGCAGCATGGCTGACGCCCCGGAAATCGATGGCGCGGTTTATCTGAACGGCGATCGTCAGGTGAAAGTCGGCGACGTGGTCCGCGTTAAAGTGGAACACGCCGATGAATACGATCTGTGGGGCACGCGCGTTTAACCATACTTCTGCTGGTGCGCACGCTTGCGCGCCAGATAGTCAGTATCCGCGCGCAGTTTATCCCAGCACGCTTTGAAAACGGCCGCCGCAGCGGCCTTTTCTTTTTCTGTGGTACGCGGCAGTTCGTTGCCCGCCTCGTCATATTTACGCCCGCCCTGATGATTACTGTAGCGGCGTGCACGCGTATAACCCATCTGAATATATTTGCGCGCCATATCCATACCGACAAAATCGTCCTGCGCGCGATATGCCTCAAACAGCTGCATGATCTGCTGTGAAGATTCTTTTGCCAGCTCGACGGTGCGAAAACGCCAGTGCGGCAGAATCTCACTTTTATAGGGCTCGACCATCAGCACGCCCTGCTCGCCGCGCCCCACCTGATACAGCTCTGGCTGCTGGCGAAAATTGATGTGCTTGAAATCCTGCTCGTAGTTAAACGCTTTCATCTGTTTTTCCCGCCTCTCATCGTCCCGTGACGTAATTATTTCCTGCTCGCACTTAAGCGATTTGCTTTTATACCGATAACCTGGATATCAGCCTACTTCCTCAGAGACGCACCTATGTTTAAACGAATGAAAATTGTGACAGCCATCATGATGATATTGGTGGTTTTCACCGCGATGCAGGCGATTTCCGGCTCGCTGTTTTTATCATCACTGATTACCGGACAGCATAATTTCACCACCAGTAATCAGCTGTCACATCAGCAGCGTGAGCTGGCCGACGGTTGGCAAACGCTGGTGAAAACGCGCGTGATCATTAACCGCGTCGCCATTCGTATCCTAAAAAAACAAACGGATGAAGCGTCCGTCGCCGCCATCAACAAACTGCTGATCAGCGCAGGTGCATCACTGGATGAAGCAAAGCAACATTATGACCTCTACCAGAACATGCCGCGCATTGCCGGACAAAGCGCTGATTCAGCCAGTGTAGTCGACGCTAAATTTGCTGCCTTCGCAGAATTGCTGAAACAGTCGGCAGCGTTCCTGAAAGCCAATGATTACGCCGCCTATGGCAACCTTGACGCCCAGCAGGCGCAGGACGATCTGGAAGTCGCGTACAAGCAATGGCGCGAGCAAAACGTGCAGCTGCTGGCCGAGCGCAATGCGGAATATGATAATAACTATCAGCACATGCTGGTGTTGGTCGCCGTGATGGCGATAGTTGTGGTGCTGTTGCTGGCTGCGGTGTGGATTCTGGTGCGTCGCATCCTGCTGGCACCGATGAAGCAGGTACAGCAGCAGATGGAGCGCTTCGCCGACGGCGATCTCTCCGCCCGTTTGCAGGTGGAAGGCCGCAGTGAAATGGCATCGATTGCCGCCAGCCTCAACCATATGCAGCAGTCGCTGCTCAGCACCATCAACAATGTGCGTGATAGCGCGGATGCGATTTTTGGCAGCGCCAGCGAAATTGCCAGCGGCAATAACGATCTCTCTTCACGCACCGAGCAACAAGCGGCATCGCTGGAAGAGACCGCCGCCAGCATGGAACAGCTTACCGCCACGGTGAAACAGAATGCCGATAACGCGCGTCAGGCCACGCAGCTGGCGAAAACCGCCTCGGAAACCGCCGATAAAGGCGGCAACGTGGTGGATGGTGTGGTGAAAACCATGCGCGATATCGCCGACAGCTCGAAGAAAATCGCCGATATCACCAGCGTGATTGATGGCATCGCCTTCCAGACCAACATCCTCGCGCTCAACGCGGCAGTTGAAGCGGCGCGCGCCGGTGAACAAGGACGCGGTTTTGCCGTGGTAGCGGGTGAAGTGCGCAATCTGGCACAGCGCAGCGCTCAGGCGGCGAAAGAGATCAAACTGCTGATTGAGAATTCCGTGCAGCGTGTCAACACCGGTTCGCAGCTGGTGAGCAGCGCCGGTGAAACCATGCAGGAAATCGTCAGCGCTGTTACCCGCGTCACCGATATCATGGGCGAGATTGCTTCAGCGTCCGATGAGCAGAGCCGCGGCATCGACCAGATTGGTCAGGCGGTGAACGAGATGGATCGCGTCACGCAGCAGAACGCCACGCTGGTGCAGGAATCGGCTAACGCCTCAGCGTCGCTGGAGCAGCAGGCCAGCAGCCTCTCTTCTGCGGTAGCCCGCTTCAAAACCGGCACGCGCCAGGCGACTGCAACGGTGGCGAAAGTGGTGAAACCGGTGATAACACCAACCCGCGCGCAGCCTGCCGCCGCGCACAGTAATGACAATTGGGAAACGTTCTAAGACCGGAGTAGTGCGGTTATTAAAGAGGTCGCCATAAATGGCGACCGGACTCACCATCAGGTCTTCAATTTCGGATCCAGCGCATCACGCAAACCATCACCCAGCAGGTTAAACGCCAGCACGGTGAGGAAAATCGCCAGGCTCGGGAAGATGGCGACATGCGGCGCAATTACCATATCGGCGCGCGCTTCATTGAGCATCGCGCCCCACTCCGGCGTGGGCGGCTGCGCGCCGAGGCCGAGAAAGGACAAACTCGCCGCCGTGATAATCGAGGTACCGATACGCATGGTGAAATAGACCACAATCGACGACACCGTGCCGGGCAGGATGTGACGCATAATAATGGTCCAGTCCGACGCGCCAATACTGCGTGCCGACTCAATATAGGTTTGATGTTTCAGCACCAGCGTATTGCCGCGCACCAAACGGGCAAACGCCGGAATGCTGAAGATCGCCACCGCGACAATCACGTTGCTCATGCCGCTGCCCATAATCGCCACCACCGCAATCGCCAGCAGAATGCCGGGGAAAGCGAACAGCACATCGCAGATACGCATGGTGATGCGATCCCACCAGCCTTCGTAATAGCCCGCCAGCAGGCCTAAAACGGTGCCGATCAGCGCGCCAATCGCCACCGAGAAGAAACCGGCTATCAGCGAAATACGTGTGCCCACCAGCACACGGCTGAAGATATCGCGCCCCAACGAGTCAACGCCAAACCAGTGCATCAGCGACGGCCCTTCGTTTAGCCGGTCATAATCGAAATAGTTTTCCGCATCAAACGGCGCAATCAGCGGCGCGATAAACGCCACCACGATCAGCAGCAGCACAAACACTCCGGCCAGCAGCGCCACATGCTGACGGCGAAAGCGTCGCCAGAATTCGCGCCACGGCGTGCGTACCCGGTTTTCCGTGATAGTCGGCAGGGTTTTCAATGCCGCGGCTCGTCGCCAGTTCTTCAATTGCAACTCCTTACTTGTAGCGAATTGCCGGGTTGATTGCCGCGTACAGCACATCGACAATCAGGTTAATCAGGATGAACTCCAGCGAGAACAGCAGCACTTCGGCCTGAATCACCGGGTAATCGCGCATCTCGACCGAATCCACCAGCAAGCGGCCCAGGCCTGGCCAGTTGAACACCACTTCCACCACAATCGAGCCGCCGAGCAGGAAACCAAACTGCAGGCCCATCATGGTGACCACCGGGATCATCGCGTTGCGCAGGCCGTGTTTCACCACCACCAGCGATTCGCGCACCCCTTTGGCGCGCGCGGTGCGCATGTAATCTTCCTGCATCACCTCCACAAACGACGCGCGGGTGAAGCGTGCCATCACCGCCGCCACCGCAGCACCCAAGGTGATCGATGGCAAAATGTAGTGTTTCCAGCTATCCGCGCCAACGGTCGGCAACCAGCCGAGCTCGACGGAAAACACCTGCATCAGCAGCATGCCGAGCGCAAACGCCGGGAACGAGATGCCTGACACCGCCAGCGTCATGCCGATGCGATCCGGCCAGCGATTGCGCCACACCGCCGAGGTGATGCCAATCGCCATACCGAATATCACCGCCCACACCATGCTGCTGAGTGTCAGCCACAGCGTCGGGAAAAAGCGCGCGGCAATTTCGTCAATTACCGGACGTTTCGAGACCAGCGAATGGCCGAAATCGCCCTGCACCGCATTGATCATAAAGTGCCAGAACTGCTTGAGCAGCGGCTGATCGAGGCCGAGATCCTGACGCACCAGCGCCACCACTGAGGCATCCGCTTCCGGGCCGGCAATCAGGCGCGCCGGATCGCCTGGCAGCAAATGGACGAAGAGGAACACCAGCACCGCCACAATCAGCAGCGTGGGAATCAGTCCCAGTAATCGTTTGAGAAAATAGTTGAGCATGCGAAGTCCTGCGCAGCATCGGCCAGCCCGCTAAGGCTGGCCGCGTCTGTTACTTCAGATCGGCCTCATCAAAATTGAATGAGGTATCGGGCATGACATAAAAACCGCTGAGGTTTTTATTGTTGGCTGACAGCAGTTGTTCCACCACCAGCGGGATCCACGGATGATCGTTCCAGATGCGATCCTGCGCGTCTTTGTACAGCTTAGCTTTCTGGTCGCGATCGGTGGTTTTCAGCGCATCGGCGAGATCTTTATCCACCTGCGGATTGCTGTAGAAGGCGGTGTTGAAGATGGCTGGCGGCCATGAAGTGGTGGCGAACAGCGGCGTCAGCGCCCAATCAGCTTCACCGGTCGAGGCGGACCAGCCGGTGTAGAACATGCGTACACCGCTCTCTTTCTGCCCTTTGCTCTCTACTTCAGCGGCACGCTGACCGGCATCCATCGCCGTCACTTTCACCTTCACGCCCACCTGTGCCAGCTGCTGCTGGGTGAACTGCAGCACTTTCTGCGCGGTGCTGTGGTTGTGCGAAGACCACAACGTGGTTTCGAAACCGTTCGGGAAGCCCGCTTCTTTCAGCAGTTCGCGCGCTTTGGCCGGATCATATTTGATTGCCGGATAGCTCTGCGCAAAGTCGATGCTCGGCGGCACGATGCCGGTGGCTGGCGTGGCGTAACCGGCAAAGGCGACTTTTGCCAGTGCCTGACGGTTGATGGCGTACTCCAGCGCTTCACGCACTTTCGGATTATCAAACGGCTTTTGCGTCACGTTGAGGCTGATGTAGCGCTGCATGATTGACGGCGTGGTGACCACATCGAGCTTGCTGTTGCCTTCCAGCAGTTTGGCCTGCTCGAACGGCACCGGGAACGCAAAGCTCGCTTCGCCAGTTTGCAGCATCGCCGCGCGGGTGTTGTTATCCACCACCGGACGCCAGGTAATGCTATCCAGCTTCGGATAGCCTTTTTTCCAGTAGCCGTCCCACTTCTTCACTTTCACGAAGTCGGTCTGGTTCCAGGTATCAAAGGCAAACGGGCCGGTTCCTACCGGATGGAAGCCGATCTCTTTGCCATATTTCTTCAGCGCGGTCGGGGAAATCATCACCGCCGCCGGATGCGCGAGATTATTAATGAAGGCCGAGAACGGCTGCTTCAGGGTGATTTTCACTGTGCTCGGATCGACCACTTCGGTGGTGGCGATATATTTGAACAGGTTATAGCGTTTGAGATGGTTATCCGGATTGCTGGCGCGATCGAGGTTCACCTTCACCGCTTCGGCATTAAAGTCAGTGCCATCCTGGAATTTCACGCCGGCGCGCAGCTTAATGGTGTAGGTCAGGCCGTCGCTGCTCGCCTGATAACTTTCCGCCAGCACGTTGGTCAGCTTCATGTCTTTATCGAAGCCGAACAAGCCCTGATAGAAGGACTTCGCCACCGCCTGCGACAGCGTATCGTTAGCGTCATACGGATCGAGCGTGGTAAAAGTCGAGGCCACCGCAATCACCGCATCTTTCGCCGCCCACGCGGGCAGCGCCAGCGCCGAACTCAACAAACCGGCAGTGATAACCCCTTTTCGCATAATATGGTGCATCGTTATCGTTCTCCTGTAATCCCTGTCATGCGCGACATCCAAAGATGTGCGGTTGTTTGCTGCTCAGGCGCCGCTAATTGCGTGCCGGGCGACAAAATGGCCCGGTGCCACTTCCAGTAAAGGCGCCACTTCTGGCTCATCGCCCAGCGGGCGAATCGGGCTGGGGATCTCATCCACCATCAGCGCCCGCTCACGATGCCGATGGGCCGGATCGGCCACCGGCACCGCGGCCATCAGTTTTTTTGTGTAGGGATGGCGCGGCTGCTCAAATACCGCCTGACGCGGCCCCATTTCCACAATTTGTCCGAGATACATCACCGCCACGCGATGGCTGATGCGTTCCACCACCGCCATATCGTGCGAGATAAATAAGAAAGCGATACCAAATTCACGCTGTAAATCGAGCATCAGGTTGATGATTTGCGCCTGAATCGACACATCCAGCGCCGACACCGATTCATCGGCGATCACCACTTTGGGATTGAGCGCCAGCGCGCGCGCAATGCAGATGCGCTGGCGCTGGCCGCCGGAAAATTCGTGCGGATAACGCTGCGCATGTTCCGGCAGCAGGCCGACACGCTCCAGCAGCCAGGCAACGCGCTTCTCTGCCTGACGACGATCCAGCGTTTTGTGCACCAGCAGCGGTTCCATGATCGAAAAACCCACGGTCAAACGCGGATCGAGCGAGGCGTAAGGATCCTGGAAGATAAACTGGATATCGCGACGCAGCGACGCCAGCGCATTGCCCTGCAGCGCATCGATGCGTTGGCCGTCAAAAGTAATGGTACCGCCCTGGCTGGCTACCAGCCGCAGCAGCGAACGCCCGGTAGTGGATTTTCCGCAGCCGGATTCCCCCACCAGCGCCAGCGTTTCACCGGCATGGAGATCGAAACTGACTTTCTCGACCGCGTGCACGCGGCGTTTAACGCGATTGAGTAAACCGCCGCGAATATCAAAGCGCGTGACTAAATCGCGCACCTGCAAAATCGGCGGTCGATCGTGACGCACCGTGTCCTGCGGTGCGGCCAGTTCTTCACGTCCGTTGCTATGCAATAAGGGAAATTTAGCCGGTAGCGGCTGGCCGTGCATCGCCCCCAGTTTGGGCACCGCCGCCAGCAACGCGCGGGTATAGGGCTGCTGCGGGTCGGCAAACAGCTGCTGCACCGACGCGCGCTCTACCACATCGCCGCGATACATCACCTGCACGCGATCGGCCATCTCCGCCACTACGCCCATATCATGGGTGATGAAAATCACCCCCATCTGCATCTCTTTTTGCAGCACGCGGATCAACTGCAGAATTTGCGCCTGAATAGTGACGTCGAGTGCGGTGGTAGGTTCGTCGGCAATCAGCAGCGCCGGTTTGCACGACAGCGCCATGGCAATCATTACGCGCTGTCGCATGCCGCCCGAGAGTTGATGCGGATAGCGTGATAACACATTTTGCGCTTCGGGAATGCGCACCAGATCGAGCATGCGCCGCGCTTCCGCCAGCGCCTGCTGGTGACTTTTTCCCTGATGCAGACGGATGGATTCCGCAATCTGCTCGCCAACGGTAAACACCGGGTTGAGCGAGGTCATCGGCTCCTGAAAGATCATCGCCATATCGGCGCCGCGCACTTTGCGCATCTGACCGTTCGACGCGCGCATCACATCCAGCACCTCGCCATTGCGACGCCGCAGCTGGATATCTCCGCTCACTTCGCCGCCGGCCTGCTGAATCAAGCGCATCAGCGCCAGCGAGGTGACGGATTTGCCCGAGCCCGATTCGCCCACCAGCGCCAGAGTTTCACCGCGATGCAGGTCGAGCGACAGGTTGCGTACCGCTTCGGTAATGCGCCCTTCATGCTCAAAGCGCACGTTAAGATCGCGCACCGCCAGAACCTGCTCCGGCGCAAACTGCAGCTGTTGGTCCGTCATGCCTGCTCCTTAGCTGTCGCGGTAAATCGCTACCTCAACATCACCATTCACATAGGCGAATCCGCGATACATGCCTTCGCTGTTAAACGGCAGCGCCACATTGCCTGCGGCGTCAATGGCAATCAGCCCGCCGCTGCCTTCCAGCTCCTGCACTTTGTCATGAATGACGTTGGCGGTGGCCTGTTGCAGCGAGCGTCCGGCGTAATGCATCTGCGCCGCCACGTCGTAAGCGGCGAGCGTGCGGATAAACACTTCGCCGGTACCGGTACAGGAGACCGCTACGGTGTCGTTGCTGGCGTAGCAGCCTGCGCCGACTAAAGGCGAATCGCCCACGCGACCGGCCTGTTTGTTGGTCATGCCGCCGGTTGAGGTGGCGGCCGCCAGATTACCCTGAAGATCGAGCGCGACCGCACCGACGGTGCCGAATTTGCGATCCGGGTCCAGCGGATCGTCGCTGTGACTGTTTGCTTCGCCATCGTGATCCAGCACCATCTGCTGGCTGTGCAGCGCGCGCTGCAGCTGCTCCCAGCGCTCCGGCGTGGAGAAGAAATCGGCGTCGACCGGCGCTAAACCTTGCTCAGCGGCGAAAGCTTCTGCGCCCGCACCGATAAACAGTACGTGCGGGCTATTCTCCAGCACCTTACGCGCCGCCAGAATCGGATTGCGGATGTGGCTGACGCCCGCGACCGCGCCGACGTCCAGCGTGCGGCCATCCATAATGCTGGCATCGAGTTCATGCGTGCCCTGATGAGTGAACACCGCGCCCTTGCCCGCGTTAAACAGCGGACACTCTTCCAGCAGGCGTACGGCTTCGGTAACGGCATCTAACGCGCTGCCGCCCGCCGCAAGAATTTGCTGGCCTGCGGTAACGATTGCGGTGAGTTGCTGACGATAGTGCTGCTCTTTTTCGGCGCTCATTGCCGCACGCGTAATCGCGCCTGCACCGCCGTGAATTGCGATAACTGCTTTAGCCATAACCGGTACCCTGTTAAGGAATCAGAACCAAAAACACTGATTTAGAATGGTTTTCATCTTTTTTTGGCAATTTTCGACTATAGAAAGGCACCCTCATCTTGTAAAGCAGAAACTGCCTGCGCGGTCATAACCTTTTATTGTGGATTATGCTTTTTTGGTTGTGATGTGCTTAGCGGATGCGCACCTGTAAAACAGGAAAACCATTTTTACCATTCGCACATTCCGTAGCGGCGCGATTTATCGCGCGATAAATTGCGCCGCCACGAAATGTGCAGTGATTGAGTAAAGTGCACTCTCGCTTAACGGCCACGCATTACCCATAATAGACCGCATCTGAAATTAACCAGACAGAGATGGACATGGAACCTTTTACCGCAGGATTAATCTCCCTCGAAGACGCGCAGCAAAAGATGCTGCAACAGTTGACGCCGATTAGCGATTCGATCAACGTCTCGCTGTTTGAGGCCGCCGGACGTATCACCGCCAGGCCGATCAACTCGCCGCTCGATGTGCCCTCGTTTGATAACTCGGCGATGGATGGTTACGCGCTGCGTCTGGCCGACATCGCACCCGATCGCGTGTTCCCGGTGGCCGGTAAAGCCTTCGCCGGTGCGCCGTTTAACGGTGCGTGGCCCGCGGGCAGCGTGATCCGCATCATGACCGGCGCGCCAATTCCCGCCGGTTGTGATGCCGTGGTGATGCAGGAGCAAACGGAGCAACGCGACGGCGGCATTGTCATTACCGCGCCGGTGCAGGCTGCGCAAAATATTCGTCGCATCGGTGAAGACATTCAGGCGGGCAAACAGGTGCTGGACGCCGGTGTGCGCCTCGGTGCGGCCGAACTGCCGCTGCTGGCGTCGCTGGGGATTGCTGAAGTCAGCGTGCTGCGCAAACTGCGCGTGGCAATCTTCTCCACCGGCGATGAACTGCAGGCGGTCGGCCAGCCGCTGGCGGAAGGTCAGATTTACGATACCAACCGCTTTACCGTGGCGTTAATGCTTAACAAGCTGGGCTGCGAAGTGATCGATCTCGGCGTGATTGCCGACGATCAGGCGGCGCTGCGTACCGCCTTTACCGAAGCCGATCGCCAGGCCGATGTGGTGATCAGCACCGGCGGCGTGTCGGTTGGCGAAGCCGATTTCACCCGTGCGATACTGGAAGAGCTCGGCGCTATCACCTTCTGGAAACTGGCGATCAAACCGGGCAAACCCTTTGCTTTTGGTCGCCTGGCCAACAGCTGGTTCTGCGGTTTACCGGGCAATCCGGTTTCTGCGGCGGTAACCTTCTATCAATTAGTTCAGCCGCTGCTGGCCACCTTAACCGGCCAAACCACGCGCATCATGCCGCTACGCCAACGTGCGCGCGCCACCCAGCGTTTGAAGAAATCGCCGGGTCGTCTCGACTTCCAACGTGCGATTCTCAGCCGCGGTGACGATGGCGTGCTGGAAGTGCGCAGCACCGGTGCGCAAGGTTCGCACGTGTTCAGCTCGTTCGCGCTGGCCAACTGCTTTATGGTGCTGGAGCGCGAGCGCGGCGATGTGGAACCGGGCGAATGGGTGGAGATCGAAGCCTTTAATAGCCTGCTGGAGGGCTAATGAGCGTTGAGTTGAGCGATAAAGAGATGCTGCGCTATAACCGTCAGATTGTCCTGCGCGGTTTTGATTTTGATGGCCAGGAAAAGCTAAAGGCGGCACAGGTGTTGGTGATCGGCCTCGGCGGACTCGGCTGTGCGGCGGCGCCCTATCTGGCCTCGGCGGGTGTGGGACATCTCACGTTGCTCGATTTCGACAGCGTTAGCCTCAGTAATCTCCAGCGCCAGATCCTGCACAGTGATGCGAAAATTGGCGTAGCGAAAGTCGCCTCGGCGCAGCAGCAGTTGGCGGCAATTAATCCGCATTGCCAGCTGGAGCCGATTGATGCGCAGCTGGATGACGCGCAGCTCAGCACGTTAATTGCGCGCCATGATGCGGTGGTGGATTGCACCGATAACGTCGATACCCGCGAGCAGATCAACCGCCTCTGTTTTCAGCACAAGGTGCCGCTGATTTCCGGCGCAGCGATTCGCATGGAAGGCCAGCTCAGCGTGTTTACCTGGCAGCCCGGCGAGCCGTGTTATCGCTGCATCAGCCGTTTGTTTGGCGATCAGGTGTTAAGTTGCGTGGAAGCTGGCGTGATGGCGCCGTTGGTGGGTGTGGTCGGTGCTATGCAGGCGATGGAAACCTTAAAAGTGCTGACGGCTTTCGGTCAACCCGCTAGCGCACGCTTATTGATGTACGACGCGATGAGCGCGGAGTTCCGCAGCATGAAGGTGGAGCAGGATGCGCATTGTGAAGTGTGCGGTGAATCAGGTCGCCATGAATGACGACCTTGCGCGAGGTATAACGCTGGCAGCTGACGTGCATAAAGGCGTGTATGCCGGGTCCGGAGTAAAGCCTCCGCCGCAGGGATGCGGCGGCCGAGGTTACAGGGAAATATTTACACCGTCGTTACGCAGCGACCCGGCATTTTCGCCTGATCGGCGCCGAAACCTCACAAGCCTTAAACAATGCCCTGACTGCGCAGGTAATCTTCGTAATTACCCGTGAAGTCGATAATACGATCGGCTTTCATCTCCATCACGCGGGTAGCCAGCGAGCTCACAAACTCACGGTCGTGCGAGACGAAAATCAGGGTGCCTTCGTACATCTCCAGCGCCATGTTGAGCGATTCGATCGATTCCATATCCAGGTGGTTAGTCGGTTCATCCATGATCAGGATGTTTGGCTTTTGCATCATCAGCTTGCCAAATAGCATGCGACCCTTTTCACCACCGGACAGCACCTTAGCGGGCTTGTTGATCTCGTCGTGACCAAACAGCAGACGACCAAGAATACTGCGCACCGCCTGCTCGTCATCGCCTTCCTGCTTCCACTGGCTCATCCAGTCGAATACCGTCAGATCGTCAGCGAAGTCTTCCGCGTGATCCTGGCCGTAATAACCAATGCGCGCATTCTCAGACCATTTCACTGTGCCGCTATCCGGCGTATGTTCACCGACCAGCGTTTTCAGCAGCGTAGTTTTACCGATACCATTGGCACCGAGAATCGCCAATTTCTCGCCGACTTCTAACATCAGGTTGAGTTTGTTAAACAGCGGACCGTTATCAAAACCTTTGGTCAGCGCTTCAACTTCCAGCGCATTACGGAACAGCTTCTTATCCTGATCAAAACGGATAAACGGGTTTTGACGGCTGGAGGCTTTAACTTCTTCCAGCTTAATTTTATCAATCTGTTTAGCACGCGAAGTCGCCTGACGCGATTTAGAGGCGTTGGCGCTAAAACGGCTAACAAACGATTGCAGATCGGCAATTTGCGCTTTCTTCTTGGCGTTATCCGATAATAAACGTTCGCGTGACTGGGTAGCCGCGGTCATATATTCGTCATAATTACCCGGATAAACGCGCAGTTCGCCGTAATCCAGATCCGCCATGTGCGTGCACACCATATTCAGGAAGTGACGGTCATGCGAAATGATGATCATGGTGCTGTTACGTTCGTTGAGCACTTGCTCCAACCAACGAATGGTATCGATATCCAGGTTGTTGGTCGGTTCATCGAGCAACAAAATATCAGGATTGGCAAATAATGCCTGCGCTAAAAGGACACGCAATTTCCAGCCCGGCGCAATTTCGCTCATCGGACCGTAATGCTGCTCCACAGGAATGCCAACGCCCAGTAATAATTCACCGGCACGTGATTCTGAACTGTAACCGTCCATCTCGCCATATTCGACTTCAAGGTCGGCCACTTTATAGCCTTCCTCTTCGCTCATTTCTGGCAATGCATATATACGGTCACGCTCTTGCTTCACTGCCCACAATTCATTGTGGCCCATGATCACGGTGTCCAGCACACTATATTGCTCGAAGGCAAATTGGTCCTGACGTAACTTACCGATACGCTCATTTGGGTCGAGGGAAACATTTCCACCCGTTGGCGCCAAATCGCCGCCCAGTATTTTCATAAAGGTAGATTTACCGCTGCCGTTCGCACCGATTAAACCGTAACGATTACCGCCGCCAAATTTAACGGAGATATTTTCGAACAGCGGCTTACTGCCGAACTGCATGGTGATATTGCTGGAAACTAACACGGCATTGACCTTTGTTACGCAGTGGAGGAAAAAACAGCGGGCATTATGCCAGAAGCGGGCACCCGGACGCCACCTCTGCGCCAGAGGCAGACGTTACGTTGGGCTAAAGGTGTTGTTGCTCATAAAGAAATAAAAACAACAAAAAAGCCGGGGGCATTTGCCCCCGGCTCCCACTTACAAGGATTGTGCGGATTATTTGATCAGGAAAGTGTCGAGGCTTTTACCTGAATCCAGCGCTTTTTTAATCGCTGCTGGTGTACGGCCCTGACCGGTCCATGATTTTACTTCACCGTTTTCGTCGGTGTAGGAATATTTTGCCGGGCGTGGTGCACGCTTAGCGCGTTTTTTACCAACTTCCAGAGCGCCCAGTAATTCGTTCGGGTCAATACCATCAGCCAGCAGCATTTCGCGATATTTAGACAGCTTCTCTTCTTTTTCGCGGTTCTGCGCTTCTTCAGCGTTTACTTCGTCACGACGTTCAGTCACGACAACCGTTAATTTTTCCAGAATTTCTTCCAGATCGCTCAATGGCAGTTCACGAGCCTGCGCACGTAATGTGCGAATGTTGTTCAGAACTTTAAATGCGTCACTCATCACAATGTCCTTGCTTAAGGGGGTTAAATAAACTGTAGTGGCAAGATTACCTAATTCAAATAAAAAAATAAATTAATTTTATTGCCCGGATTAATCTGAAGTTGCTTACATATTTCTTACGTTAGGGTTTAAAACGCGGATAACCGCTTTAATTAACCCTGAATTAACAAGCGTAATGTGTTCCATATGTAGCAACTGGAATCGATTTCAAAGCAATATTCCCAGGTAATAAACAATCATTTAGCGGCTATTACGCGCTGCAGCATTAGTGAGCATAATGGTAAGCAAGGATTAATGGTGTAACGTAAAACCTGTTTTCATCACGGATTATTATATTGCCCGGGATGAGAGAAGAATCTCATTTTTTCATATCGTGCCGATAAAAAAAGCCGGTGTTTAACCGGCTGCTAAGGGAAATTAATGCACTTCCGTTGCGGGACCAAACACAGAATAGTCCGGCAAATTGACGTTTTGATAAGGTTCCCAGCCACCGCCCAGCGCTTTATATAACGCCACTAAATCAAGTGCACTTTGCATCCGCGCCTGTGTCGATTGCGCTTTAGCTTGCGCCAGTTGTCGCTGCGCATCTAATACATCGAGGAAGGTGGAAATACCCTGACGATAACTGTCGCTGGCCAAATCAAATGCACGCTGCAGTGCGCCGGTGGTTTCATCCAGCGCTATAACCTGCTGCTGATCGGCGCGATAACTGACCAACGCGTTCTCCACATCCTGCAGCGCAGTTAATACCGTTTGCCGATAATCGAGCGCCGCGCTGGCTTGCTGCGCGCGCGCCAGTTTTACGCTGGAGACTAAACGGCCGCCCTGAAAAATTGGAATCGACAGCGACGGACCAACGCTAAAGAAGTGGCTGCTCCAGTCATCCAGATAGCTGGCATCGGTATTTCGCACGC
This sequence comes from Pantoea sp. y20, assembly GCF_054903455.1. NCBI lineage: Bacteria > Pseudomonadati > Pseudomonadota > Gammaproteobacteria > Enterobacterales > Erwiniaceae > Pantoea > Pantoea sp. y20. The sequence goes on along the minus strand of NZ_CM142816.1, from coordinate 1,416,729 downwards.
CCAGTTGCCCGGTGAGCGACAAGCTGGGGAACAGCTCGGCAACGGATACGCCAATATTCGCGGTCTGCGCATGCAGCGTGGCTTCAGCCTGACGAATATCCGGACGTCGCCGCGCCAGCGTGGACGGAATGCCCACTGGCACCAATTTCGGCAAATCAGGCAGCGGTTTTTTGTTCATCAGTTCGTTATCCAGTGCGCCCGGTGTTTTACCCAGCAGCACCGCCAAACCGTTCATCGCCTGTAACTGCTGCGCCTGATATTGCGGCAGCTGCGCATTCAGCGAGGCTAATTGCGCGCGCGCATTTTCCACATCCGTGGTCGGCGCTAAGCCGTTTTGCTGCTGGCTTTTTGTCAGTTCCCAGGTTTGCTGCGCGACCTCAATTTGCTGCTGCAAGGTCGCCAACACCGCCTGCGAACCGCGCAATTGCAGATAGGCGCGCGCCACTTCGGCTTCCAGCGAGACCAGCGCATCGTTGCGTTGTTCTATGGCCGCCTGCTGCTGCGCATCCGCAGCTTCCATCTGGCGGCGTACTTTGCCCCACAGATCCAGCTCCCAGCTGGCGTCAAAGCTGCCCTGATAAAGGGTGACAGAATGGTCTAAACCGTTCAGCTGGCTGGCGACATCGCTATCAACCTGGTCATAAACGCCGTTGGATTTCAGCAAGCCTTTTAAACCGAGCTGCTGACGGGTCACTTTTGCCGAGCCGTTAAGCGAAGGGAATAACCCACCGCGCGCCTGCGCCAGCTGCTCACGCGCCCCGGCAATACGCAGCACCGATTGTTGCAGCGTTAAGTTGCCGGCAATAGCGCGCTCAATCAGGCTATCAAGCTGCGGATCGTTAAAGCTTTTCCACCACAGCGGATTGGTTGCTGCCGCCAGCGGCTTAGACGCTTGCTGTGAAGGTAAATCATGGTAACCGCCAGGTGTGTGCGCCTGCGGCGGCTGATAATCAGGTCCTACGGCGCATCCGGCCAGCAACAGTGACAGCGCCAGCAACGTCAGTGACGGCGTAGAGCGCGAAAACTTACTCATTTTAATGTGCTCCTGCACTGCCTTCGCTCTTGATCGGCGAAAGCAACCAACAAAATGGAATCAATAGCAAAGCCACGATACTCAGGCCCGTAAATACGTCGATGTACGCCAGAATGCGGGCCTGCGCGATCATCTCCTGGTAGAGCTGCCCGCTCGCCAGCACCAGCGGATCGCCCACTGCGGTAGTGAAATTACGGATCGAATCAGCCCAATGCTGCAGCGTGAGATTGTAAGGCTCATTGAGCGGCGACATGTTGTGCACCATGTTGGCCGATCGTGTCTGCATGCGTTCGGTAATGCCCGCCGTCGACAGCGAAATTCCGATCGAACCCGCGACGTTACGGAACATGGTGAACAGCGCCGACGCATCGGCGTTTAATCGCTGCGGCACGGTGATGAACGCAATGGTGGTCAGCGGCACAAACAGGAAGCCAAGGCCAATCGACTGCGCGCTGCGCATTAACACCAGCGTGGTGAAGTCAACGTTGGGCGTAAGCCGGGTGGAATAGAAGAAGGCGCTGGCAAGGCAGGTGAAGCCGAACGCGATGATGTAGCGCGTTTGCACAATCGGCATCAGCTTCAGCACGATGGGTATCGTTAGCACAATCAATATTGCGCCGGGCGACAGCACCAGCCCCGACCAAGTTGCGGTGTAACCGAGATCCTGCTGCGCCAGTTGGGGAAGTACCACCGAACTGCCGTACAAAATCATCGCCATGCCCGCCATCAGCAAGCCCGCCACCCAGAAGTTACGATCCTTCATTACGCTAAGATCGACCACCGGTTTGCGTGCATACAGCAGCCAATAAATGGCGCCGATAATGCCGATTACCGCCAGCATGGCAAACAGGCGAATGAAGTGCGAGGCAAACCAATCTTCATCTTCGCCACGATCGAGGAATACCTGCAAACAGCCAAGTCCCAGCGTGATCAGGCTGATGCCAATGTAGTCGATCTTCAGGCGGCCTTTATCCCACTTGCGCTCCCACGGCGGATCTTCCAACAGCTGATAAATTGCCATCACCGTCAAAATACCGACTGGAATATTAATGAAGAACACCCAGCGCCAGCTGTAGTTGTCGGTGATCCAGCCGCCGAGCGTCGGACCAATCACCGGCGCGACGATAATCGCTATCGACGATAGACCAAAGGCTTTGCCGCGATCTTCCGCTTTGAAGTAATCGAGCAGCACCGATTGCTGTACCGGCTGCAATCCGCCGCCAAAAAAGCCCTGCAGGATGCGGAACAGAATGATCTGCCACAGCTCCGTCGCGATGCCGCACAGGAAGGAGCAGATGGTGAACATCACGATGCAAATCAGGAAGAACTGCTTGCGGCCAAACAGGCGGCTGAAGAACGCCGAAATGGGCAACACGATGCCGTTCGCCACCAGATAAGAGGTTAAAACCCAGGTCGATTCGTCGTAGCTGGAGGAGAGCGAACCGGCAATGTGTGGCAGCGCGACGTTGACGATGGTGGTGTCGAGGATCTCCATAAACACCGCCAGCGTCACCGTAATGGCGACCAGCCACGGATTGCTGGCCGGACGCCAGCTTTCGCTCGCACTCATTCCACTGTGACCTTCGGCTCAACCGACAAGCCCAGCGGCAGCGGATGATTGGGATCCAATCCTTTATCGATAACGATTTTCACCGGCACGCGCTGCACGATTTTCACGTAGTTGCCGGTGGCGTTTTCCGCCGGGAAGGTGGAGAAGCGGGAACCGGATCCCATCTGCACGCTATCAACATGCCCTTCCAGCTTCATATCCGGCCAGGCATCAACACTGATTTCCACTTTATTACCCGGCTTCATGCGCGCCAGCTGTGACTCTTTGAAATTGGCATTAATCCAGATTTCAGGCGAAACCAGCGAGAACAGCGCGCTGCCAGCCTGCACCAGTGTGCCGAGTTGCACGTTACGCTTGGTGACAAAGCCATCGTAAGGTGCGCGAACCTGGGTATAAGAGAGATTCAATTCGGCGGTGTTGAGCTGCGCCTGCGCCTGCTCAACCTGCTGCTCACGCGCTTCCACATTGGTTTCCTGCTGGCGGATTTGCAGCTTCACCTGAGAAGCCACTTCAACCTGCGCCTTAGCGCTTTGCAGTTGCGCTTCAGCCGAACGCAATTGCGCGGCGGCGGTATCAATATTGCGCTGTGAAGTGGCACGGGGATCAACACCGCGCTGGCGACGATAATCGGCCTGGGCGTTGAGCAAATTGGCCTGCGCTTTGGCCTGATCGGCGAGAGCTTGATCGCGCTGTGCCGGATACTGCACGCGGGACAAGGCTAACTGCGCCTGCGCCTGATGCAGCTGCGCCTGGGCCAGACCAAGCTGGGCTTTAGCCTGATCGCGCTGCGCTTCACTGTCGCGCGCATCGATCTCCACCAGCAAATCGCCCTGCTTCACGCGCTGGTTATCGCGCACCAGCAGCTTGACCACATATCCGGCCGCTTTCGGCGCGATGGTCACCGCATTGCCTTCGGTAAAGGCATCATCCGTGCTTTCGATATTGCGCGTGGTGAGCCAAAACCATAATCCCACCACGATCATAATCACCACCACAATGGCGAGAAAAATCAGTGGCTTCTTTCCAGGACGTTTACGTTCTGGTTCGTTGTTATCTTGATGGGTATTGGCGGTTTTTTGCGGATCCTGCTGATCGCGTTCAGACGGTTGATTCTGGTTTTCCATAATTTTTCATCGTAGGCAGTTGTCCCGATTCCCGGGCAAAAACGGTCAACATAACCTTAGATGGGAAATTGACAAATGCCAATGCAACTTTACATAAGCCGACATTGGCACGGTGCTAACGCATGAGGTGTAACAGCAGCCATCCGCCTAACATCGACCAGGCCAGCATCGGGATAGAAAACAAGTGGAAACGCCACCAAACGCGCGCGTCCTGCGCCATCCGCAAGGCAATCAGGTTGGCGAGCGAACCCGGCAATAAGCCAAATCCGCCGATATTCACCGCCCACGCCAGCACCTCCGACGGTGGCACTTTCTGCAAAAGCAGAATGGTGGCGGGAACGTTACTAATGAATTGCGACAAGCCAATCGCCAGCAAATAGATTCCGCCCTCGCCTAGCTGACCAATAGCGGCAAAGTGCGGCTGCAGCCAGGACAAATGCATCAACAGGAAGACATCGATAAACATCGCCACGAACACCAGCAGCAAACTCCAGTCGATGCTGATCAACACGCTGCGCGCCATGATCAGGAAACAGGCCGCCACCAGCAGCAGCGCCCAGCCGGTCATTTTCAGCTCGAGCGCGACGATAAATACGATATACAGCAGCACGCTAATCGTGAACAACGGTTTGCGCCACGCCTGAGTTTCACTCTGCTCATGCTTTTGGATCGCGCGCGCCGGGAAACTCCACCAGGTTAACGCCATCAGCGAAAGCAGTAAAAATGCCGCCAGCGGCGCCATCTGCGCAATGAAACCGGGCACGCTAAGCGTGCCGTGACTCCACAGCAGAATGTTTTGCGGGTTACCAACCGGCGTCAGTAAGGAACCCGCGTTCACTGCCAGCGCTTCGAAAATGATCAGGCGCGAAATGGGCAGCCGCGAGAATTTACGCAGCGTCAGCGTGAGCGGCACCAGAATAAACAGCGCAACATCGTTGGTGAGAAAAGTTGAGAGCAACGCGGCGGCGCACACCATGAATAACGCCAATGCGCGTTCATGCTGGAAACGCTGAATCAGACGTGCGCCGAGCACATCAAAATAGCCGCTGTTTTCCAGCCCTTTGGTCAGCATCAGTAAGCCGGTAAGCGTCATGATGGTATGCCAGTCCACAGCGGAAGGCAGTTGCGACCAGCGGAAATTCGCCAGCGGCAACATGATCACACCCAACAGCAACAACAAATGCAAAATACGATCGCGCATAAAAGAACGAAGCAGATTGGGCATGATGGCGGAAGGCCTTGTAGTTAGCGATTCTCGTAGAATTTCTGGAACACGGCCAGAGTTTCATCACTGACGTGATGCTCAAGGCCTTCTGAGTCACGGCGCGCGGTTTCCGGGCTAACGCCCAGCGCCAACAGGAAAGTTTCAACAATATGGTGGCGGACGCGGCTCGCTTCAGCCAGCTTCTCGCCTTCGGCGGTGAGGAATACACCGCGATACGGCACTTGCTCAACCAAACCGGTGGTGCCAAGACGCTTTAACATTTTCGCCACGGTCGGCTGGGAAACCCCCAAACGTGCAGCCATATCCACCTGACGCGCTTCGCCAAATTCACGAATCAAATCAGAGATTAATTCAACGTAGTCATCGATCAGCTCACGACGATGCGCCTCGCGCACCTGACGAAATCCTTCGACATGCTCCTCTATCTCTTTTAGCGGGCCCTGGGGCATGTTGGTGGCGATTTTTGCACGACGACTCATCTAACTTCCTCTTTATTATCTGCCGCACTTTACCTGCGGTGCGGGCTGGCTGCGCCCATTGTAAACCAGGCACAAATAAGCACAAATTTTTCCTAAATAGTGTTGGCTAAAGAGTATAGCCAGTGCTATCTTTGTTGATAATGTAAGCGAATAGCTTATAAAGGCTACAAAGAAATGTCGTCATTCACTCGGGAGGTGAACATGACTACCATGAAAAACTGCCTCGACTGTGGCAAATGTTTCCAGGCTGAACAGAGCAAACCGGCTTTTGAGCTGAGATCGCTGCTCTGCCTGTTGACCCGCTCGCCGTTTGCGCTGCGCTTGATGCTGATTGAAAAGCTCACCGGCAAACAGCTGGTTGAACGTCCGTGCCCAAAACTGATCTGGCGTGGCTAACGTTCCTGACGCATACAAATTCCAATAAAGCCCGCTCATGTAGCGGGCTTTGTGTTTCTGGCGGCAGGCAAATCGTTAATCGCGCCCATAAAAAAACGGTCCCGAAGGACCGTTTGTCGTGCAACTGGTCTAAGCAAGAACTTAGAAGCTGTAACCTACGCCAGCAATCCAGGTGCCAACGTCAACGTTGCGGATACGGCTCTGCTCGTAACCCACGTCAACAGCGATGTTTTCGATTGGGTTAAACTGCATGCCCGCACCGTAAGAGAAACCGTAGTCGCTTGAATCAGACTTAGAACGTACTGAATTGTCGTTCTGCTGGTATTTACCGTAACCCACACCAACAACACCGTAGATGCTCGCCCAGTCGTTCAGACGGTAAGCAGGACCACCGGTGATGCCGTAGTACTGAGCTTTGTTATAAGCGCCAGCATCAGTACGATCTTTTTCGGTATAGGTGAAAGAACCGATCCAACCCAGTGGGTTAGTACCGTCTTCATAACGATATTTCAGGTTGAAGCCGTTTGCTTTGTTAGCAACGCCTTGATAATCGCTCTGAGCGTAACCACCGGTAACGGTGCTTTGTGCCATGGCAGAACCTGCAGAAACTGCAAGTACACAAGCCAATGCTGAAAGACATGCAATTTTTTTCATAACCACCTCAAATGTGAATATACTTCTCTCCTGACAACGCTCTAAATATAACAAAAAACAGCAAGAAACTCTGCCCGCATTTTGTTGTCTAACAGATTGTTTGGTGTAACAGAAAGTTAATGAAGTTTCCTATGTCATTCATTTTACTTATAAAAAGCATCATATCCCTGCAACATAAATAACGATCACAAAAAATGCCTTTAAGTAAATTCCTAAACTAACCTGACGTTTCTTTACGGAAATGGCACTAAAAATGGCCAAATTCTGACCTGTCAGCGCGTCTTATTTCCCCGATTCGCGTCTCCTTATTTGCCTGAGATTCCATTACACTGAGCGCTTGTTGCTCTGCTGTTAATAAATAAAAGGAATGGATTACAGGATGTCTGCGCCTCTGACGACCAAAAATATGGCCCCGGTGTTGTTCCCTATTGCTGTGCTGCTGATTGCCATGCTCTCGCTACAGGGCGGCGCTTCACTGGCAAAATCGATGTTTTCCACCGTTGGCGCCACCGGCATTACCGCGCTGCGTCTTGGTCTTGGCACCCTGATTCTCTGCATTATCTTTAAACCCTGGCGTTTGCGCTTCACGCGCGAGCAGCGCAAACCGCTGCTGATGTACGGCTTAGCGCTGGGCTGCATGAACTATCTCTTCTATTTAGCGATTCGCACCGTGCCGCTAGGCGTTGCCGTCGGATTGGAGTTTTTGGGTCCGCTGACTTTGGCGTTGATCGGCGCGCGTCGTCCGCTTGATTTTCTTTGGGTGCTGCTGGCGGTGGCGGGTTTGTGGTTCCTGTTGCCCATCGGTGAAGGGATGAGTCATATCGATCCGCTCGGTGCGTTGCTGGCGGTAGGTGCGGGTGCCTGCTGGGCGGTGTATATCCTTGCAGGACAGCGTGCCGGCGCGGAGCATGGTCCGGCGACGGTGGCGATGGGTTCGCTGATTGCCTCGGTGATTTTTGTGCCGCTCGGCCTGACCTTTGCCGCGCCGGGCATCTGGCATTGGGAAGTATTGCCGCTGGCACTGCTTATCGCCCTGCTCTCCAGCGCCATTCCCTATTCTTTAGAGATGATGGCGCTGACACGACTGCCGGCACGCATTTTTGGTACCTTAATGAGTCTGGAACCGGCGATGGCGGCGTTATCAGGCATGTTATTCCTGGGCGAGCTATTGACGATGAAGCAGTGGATTGCGCTGCTGGCGATCATCATCGCCTCGGCCGGTTCAACGCTCACCATGAAACAAAAAAGCGCAAAAATAAGCGAAGTCGACATTACGCATCCGCAATAAATATTCAATAATTCAGCCTGCTGCGCGGCAGGCTAAATATAGAAGCATTCTCATTATCATTTTTAACGCGGTATTAAGATTTTTCCGTTATTATTTTGCAACACGTTTAATAAATAATTAACATGCCTCACAAGCATCTGTTTTAACTGAAATAATCATCAAGATGCACAATCCCTGAGCAATATTAAGGTTTATCTATTCCTGTCATTGATTTAATCAACCCTGCAAGTTAAAAAACTGCTGCTATACTTATTTCCGTGCTTGATTAGGACAACCATCAATAAGAGGACATTAATGATGAGTACCGCAAAACTGGTTAAAACTAAATCGTCTGATCTGATTTACACCCGTAATGACGTCGCTGACAGCGATAAAAAAGCGACCATCGAGGTGCTCAACCGTCTGGTAGTGGAGTTTATTGACCTGTCGCTGATCACCAAGCAGGCGCACTGGAACATGCGTGGCGCCAACTTTATTGGCGTACATGAGATGCTGGATGGTTTCCGTACCGCCATTACCGATCACCAGGACACTATCGCTGAACGTGTAGTTCAGTTAGGCGGCGTGGCGCTGGGTACCACTCAGATCGTTAACGATAAAACACCACTGAAAAGCTATCCGTTGAACATTCATAGCGTGCAGGATCACCTGAAAGCGCTGGCCGATCGCTATGCGATTGTGGCGAACGACACGCGTAAAGCTATCACTGAAGTCAGCGATGAAGATACCGCTGATATCTTCACTGCGGCATCGCGCGATCTGGATAAATTCCTGTGGTTTATCGAATCGAATATTGAATAAATTTCAGTGTTATAACGAAGGCGGGTTATCCCGCCTTTTTTTACGTCTGTAACATTGTGGTGCTTTTTTTGACGTTGTTAACATTTCCTTAATCCCTTCTTTCGCTCTCCCCGCCCTTGGTGCACACTGTGCCTGCACCACAACAGCACCACGCACCAAAATGAAGCACCAATAAGGTGCAAAACTTTTCCTCTGCGCAAAATCGTGTCAGCAAGTGCTTAAAACTACTGATTTCGAGCAAAATGAAAAGTTGGCATAATTTTTTCATATGATAGGCCGTACATCGGGCCACCAGGCCTGAGGGGTAATAAGGAAAAAAATGATGAAGTCATTGATTAAAGTCTCCGTGGCCGCGCTGGCGCTGGCCTTCTCGCTTTCCTCCACCGCAGCAGACAAAAAACTGATCGTCGCAACCGACACCGCATTTGTTCCCTTTGAGTTCAAACAAGGCGATAAATACGTCGGTTTTGACATCGATCTGTGGGATGCCATCGCGAAAGAACTGAAACTCGATTACGCCTTCAAGCCAATGGATTTCAGCGGCATCATTCCTGCGCTGCAAACCAAAAACATTGACCTGGCGCTGGCGGGTATCACCATCACCGAAGAACGTAAAAAAGCCATCGAGTTCTCTGACGGCTACTACAAAAGCGGCCTGCTGGTGATGGTGCGCGAGAATGAAAAAGACGTTAAGAGCATTGACGATCTGAACGGCAAAGTGGTGGCGGTGAAGAGCGGCACCGGTTCGGTGGATTACGCCAAAGCGCACATCAAATCGAAAGATCTGCGCCAGTTCCCTAACATCGACAACGCGTACATGGAGTTAGGCACTAACCGTGCTGACGCCGTGCTGCACGATACGCCGAACATCCTGTACTTCATCAACACCGCCGGTAAAGGCCGCTTCAAAGCGGTAGGCGAGTCAATTGAAGCGCAGCAGTATGGCATCGCGTTCCCGAAAGGCAGCGACGACCTGCGTGAAAAAGTGAACGGCGCCCTGAAAACTCTGCGCGACAACGGCACTTACAACACCATCTATAAAAAATGGTTCGGTACTGAACCAAAATAATTGCGGCCTGAGCCGATTTTTCCAGCAGGGAGCCTGACACTCCCTGCTTTTTACATTTCCACGCAACAGATTTTGGAGTCACACCATGGAGTTTGACTGGAGCGTCATTTGGCCTGCCCTGCCGATTTTAATCGAAGGCGCCAAAATGACCCTGCTGATCTCGGTCCTCGGCCTGGTCGGCGGTTTAATTATCGGTTTAGTTGCCGGTTTTGCCCGCGCCTACGGCGGCTGGATCACCAACAACATCGCCTTAGTCTTCATCGAACTGATTCGCGGTACGCCAATCGTGGTTCAGGTGATGTTTATCTACTTCGCCCTGCCGATGGCGTTCCCGGATCTGCGTATCGATCCGTTCAGCGCGGCGGTGGTCACCATCATGATCAACTCCGGCGCTTATATCGCGGAAATCACGCGCGGTGCGGTACTGTCGATTAATAAAGGCTTCCGTGAAGCGGGTCTGGCGCTGGGTCTGTCGCGCCGCGAGACCCTGCGTTATGTGATCATGCCGCTGGCCCTGCGCCGTATGCTGCCACCGCTGGGTAATCAGTGGATTGTCAGCATCAAAGATACGTCGCTGTTTATCGTGATTGGCGTGGCCGAACTGACGCGTCAGGGTCAGGAGATCATTGCCGGTAACTTCCGCGCGCTGGAGATCTGGAGCGCCGTTGCCATTATCTATTTGGTTATTACGTTGGTGTTGAGCTTTGTGCTGCGCCGTATTGAGAAAAGGATGAAAATTCTGTGATTGAATTTAAAAACGTCTCGAAGAATTTCGGCCAGACTCAGGTTCTGCACAACATCAACCTGAAGATTAATCAAGGCGAAGTAGTGGTGATTATCGGACCGTCCGGTTCCGGTAAATCCACACTGCTGCGCTGCATCAACAAGCTGGAAGAGATCACCACCGGCGAGCTGGTTGTCGATGGCATGAAGGTCAATGATCCGAAAGTGGATGAGCGACTGATTCGTCAGGAAGCGGGCATGGTGTTCCAGCAGTTCCATCTGTTCCCACAGATGAGCGCGCTGGATAACGTCGCCTTTGGTCCGATTCGCGTGCGTGGTACGAAGAAAGAGGAAGCGCATAAGCTGGCGCGTGAGCTGCTGGGTAAAGTGGGCCTCGCCGAGCGTGCACACCACTTCCCGTCTGAGCTTTCCGGTGGTCAGCAGCAGCGCGTGGCGATTGCGCGTGCGTTGGCGGTGAAACCGAAGATGATGCTGTTTGATGAGCCAACCTCAGCGCTGGATCCCGAGCTGCGTCACGAAGTACTGAAAGTGATGCAGGATCTGGCGGAAGAAGGCATGACGATGGTCATCGTGACGCACGAAGTCGGTTTCGCCCAAAAAGTGGCTTCGCGTCTGATCTTTATCGACAAAGGCACCATCGCAGAAGATGGCAACCCGGACGATCTGATCACCAACCCGCCGAGCGACCGTCTGCGCGAGTTCCTGCAGCACGTATCCTAAGCTCTGCCATTAAACCGTCGCCCATTTTCGGCGGCGGTTTTTTACATGCACCATTTGTAGCGGCGCGATTTATCGCGCCACTACGGCAGGTACCACGATTCAATTTTCCTTTTCAAAATCTTCACCTTCCATCACTGACTATACTTCTCTCTTGTGCCGCTGCGCGAAGCTAAAGGAGAAAAGCGATGTCGTCTGCCAGCCCACCATGGCGTTCAGCCGTGTGGTTACTCTTCAGTTTGTTCACTCTATTTCTCATTCCCCCGGCGCAGGCCGTTAATCTGCCGCAGGCGGCCGTCGCAGCACAGCAGTCGCAAACCCCGGCAGCGGATGATAAAGCCGAAGGCGAACCCAGCTTAGACGAGAAAAAAGCCGCCTATGCCGCGCTGGCGAATATTCTGGATAACAATGCCTCGCGTCAGGAGCTGATCGATCAGTTACGTCAGGCTGCCAACAGCCAATCCACCAGCGACCAACCGGTGCTGGCGCCGCCGCAGGCCAATCAGGACGATCTCACGGTACTGGAGAGCGTCACCAGCGTAACGCGTGAATATGGCGGCGCGGTGGCCGCGCAGTTTGTGCAACTGCATGACAACATCACCAATGCGCCACACAAATCCTTTAACCAGCAAACCTTCTTCAACGCGCTGAAATACTTCGCTGCGCTCTCCGCCGCGGTGTTTGCATTTTACTGGCTGACACGCCGCCTGATGTGGCCGGTGTGGCGCCGCATGGGCCGCTGGGGACGCGATCAAAACCTTGAGCGCACCAAGTGGCTGCACTTGCCCGCCACTATCTTGATGGCCTTTGTGCTCGATATTGTGCTGCTAGCGCTGACGCTGTTTGTCGGTCAGATCATCAGCGACAACTATCACAACAACAACCGCACCATCGCCTATCAGCAAGGCCTTTTCCTTAACGCTTTCGCGCTGATTGAGTTCTTTAAAGCGGTGCTGCGGCTGATATTCTGCCCGCGTTTCCCTTCGCTGCGCTTCTTCCACTTAACCGATGCGCGCGCCAGCTACTGGAACACACGTTTGAGCTGGCTAAGCGGCATCATCGGTTACGGTTTACTGGTGGTGGTGCCGATTGTCTCCAATCAGGTGAATATTCAGGTGGCGGCGCTGGTCAACATGCTGATTATGGGGATCATGACCGGCTGGGCGCTGTGGCTGATTTTCCGCAACAAAAGCAACATCCATCATGAACTGTCGCGTCTTGCCGATCGCAGCTTGAGCTTCTTTGCGCTGTTCATCCGCGCCTTTGGCATGGTGTGGCACTGGCTGGCCAGCGCCTACTTTATCGCGCTGTTCCTGTTCTCGATCTTCAATCCCGGCGACAGCCTGAAGTTTATGATGTCCGCCACGGTGCGCAGCCTGGCGATCGTGGTTATCGCCGCGCTGATTTCCGGCATGCTGACGCGCTGGATTGGCAAAACCGTCACGCTGTCGCCCGACATGCGCCGCAACTATCCCGAGCTGCAAAAGCGCGTGAACGATTGGGTGAAAGCGCTGCTGAAACTGGCGCGCGTGGTCACGGTGTTTGCCACGCTGTTGCTGCTACTCAACGCATGGAATCTGTTTGATCTCTGGCACTGGCTCACGCTTGGCGCCGGCCAAAAAATGGTGGATGTGCTGATTCGTATCGTGATCATTGTGCTGCTGTCGGCAGTCGGCTGGACGCTGCTGGCAAGCCTGATCGAAAGTCGCCTCGCCTCGGATTCGCACGGCCGCCCCATGCCGAGCGCACGCACCCGTACGCTGCTGACGCTGTTTCGTAACGCGCTGGCGGTCGTAATAAGCACCATCACCATTATGATTTTGCTGTCGGAAGTGGGCGTGAATATTGCGCCGCTGCTGGCTGGTGCCGGTGCGCTCGGTCTGGCGGTATCATTCGGTTCGCAAACGCTGGTGAAAGACATCATCACCGGCATCTTTATCCAGTTTGAGAACGGCATGAACACCGGTGATCTAGTCACCATTGGCCCGATCACCGGCACCGTAGAGCGCATGTCGATTCGCTCGGTGGGCGTGCGTCAGGATACTGGCGCGTATCACATTATTCCGTGGTCATCGATCACCACCTTCGCCAACTTTGTGCGCGGCATCGGCTCGTTCGTGGCGAACTACGATGTGGATCGCAGTGAAGATACCGAACGCGTTAACCAAACGCTGCAGGGCGCGGTGAAAGAGCTGCTGGAGAACCCGGAGATTCGCGGCATGGTGATTGGCGAGCCGAGTTTTGCCGGATTAGTGGGATTAACCAACCAATCCTTTACCGTGCGCGTGTCATTCACCACCCAGCCGCTGAAGCAGTGGACGGTACGTTTTGCGCTGGATGATAAGGTGAAGAAGCATTTTGATGCGGCCGGCATTAAAGCGCCGCATCAAACGGTAGCAGTGATGCAAACCGGCAGCGATATTACCACCGCTGCCAGCTTACCGGCGTTGCCGCCGGCGCAATGAGGTTAGCGTTTCAGCCGTTTGGCGCGCGTCGCCGGCGGCTGGAACGTCCAGGCGATAAAGCGGCTCTGCTTCTGCCCTTGCGCCATTTCGATGATGCGCACTTCGTAAGCATCGAGATCGCGCAGTTGGTCGCGCAGCGCCGGTAAATTCTCTTTGCGCGAGACCAGCGAGGTGAACCAAATAATGGCGTCTGAGTGCGTCACGCTTTCAGCGATCATTTGACCAACGAACTTGCGCTCGCCGCCGTCACACCACAATTCGTTGTGATGGCCACCAAAATTAAGCGGCGCATTTTTGCCTAAGCCAAGGTTGCGCGTTTTGCGCTGACCCACGCTGGCCGCCTCTTCCGCAGATGAATGGAAAGGCGGATTGCACAGCACCGCATGATAGCGTTCGTTCTTATGCACCACGCCGGCGAAAATCGCCGAGGCCTCTTTTTGCCGACGCAGACGCACGCCGCGCTGCAAGCCCGGATTACTCGCCACAATCTGCCCGGCCACGGTAATCGCTTCGGCGGTGATATCGGTGCCGGTGAAGCGCCAGCCATATTCGGCGTTGCCAATCAGCGGATAGATGCAGTTCGCGCCGCAGCCGATATCCATTACATCCAGATCGCGTGGAACCACGCCGCCGTTGTCGCTCGCCAGCAGATCGGCCAGCGCATGCACGTAATCGGCACGGCCCGGCACCGGCGGCGTCAGATAACCTGCAGGTAGCTGCCAGTTGAGGTTATAGAACAGCTTCAGCAGCGCCTGATTCAGCAGCATCACCGCTTCAGGATCGGCGAAATCCACCGACAACTCGCCGTAGCCGTTGGGACGCACTTTCACCGCCAGCGGCGGATGGGCTGCGGTCAGAGCAGCAAAATCATAACGGCCCTGGTGGCGGTTACGCGGATGGAAAGGTGACGTGGCGGCTGGCTTGTTCATAGTTTCTCCGGAAAATAGCGCGGGCGTAAGATACTCTGGCTAGCGGCATCGCACAATGCGCTTAATCGAATTCACCGTATTAGATGAGATTAGTGCACCACACTCAGGTTCTCTTATAAGGATGGTTATGACTCGTCAGCGTTACTCTTATCAGCCCCGCGCGGGACACGGTTTGCCGCACGATCCGTTGAACGCCATCGTCGGCCCTCGCCCAATCGGCTGGGTCAGCTCGCAAAGCGCCAGCGGGGTTCGCAATTTAGCGCCCTACAGCTTCTTTAACTGCTTTAACTATCATCCGCCGATTATTGGTTTTGCCAGCAGCGGCTGGAAAGACAGCGTACAAAATATCTCAGAGACCAAAGAGTTTGTCTGGAATCTGGCCACGCGTCCGCTGGCCGAGGCGATGAATGAGAGCTCCGCATCGGTGCCGTCCGAACAGGATGAGTTTGCGCTGGCGGGATTAACGCCGCTTGCAGCGTCACACGTCAATGTCAGCATGGTGGCGGAAAGCCCGGTGAATTTTGAGTGTAAGTTGACGCAGTTGATTCAGTTGCAGGATGCCCAGGGCCAGCCGATTGATAGCTGGCTGGTGCTGGGCGAAGCGGTCGCCATTCATATTGATGAAGCCCTGCTGGAAGAGGGTATTTATCAAACGGCCAAAGCGCAGCCGATCCTGCGTGCCGGAGGCCCGTCGGCCTATTACGGCATCAGCGAAGAACTGCGTTTCGATTTGGTACGGCCGGACGCTCGCCGCTGATTCTTGGTCAGGTCGCCGTAAATGGCGACCATGTTACAAACCGCTCTTCAACACCTCTACCGCCCGCGCGATCTCCGGTGCCAGCCAGCGGTCTTCCTGCCAGTTGGCAACCACCGCGCGCAGGCGTCGCAATGCCTGCGCCGTTCCCTGCGCCAGCTGCTCTTCGCCGTGGAAATCCAGCGCCTGCGCCGCCAGCAGATACTCGATCGCCAGAATCTGCCACACGTTGCCCACCAGCTTCAGCAGCTTCAGCGCCGCGCCGGTGCCGAGGCTGAGATGATCCTCCTGCAAACCCGAGGTCACATAGTTATCCAGCACCGCCGGCTGCGCCAGCTGGCGATTCTCCGCACAGAGTGACGCCGCCACATACTGCGCAATCATCATGCCGGAGTTAACGCCCGGCTGCGCCACCAGAAACGCCGGCAAGCCGCTCACCAGCGGATTAACCAAACGATCAAGCCGCCGCTCGGCGATGCTGCCGATTTCCGCCATGGCAATCGCCAGCAGATCCGCCGCCATCGCCACCGATTCGCCGTGCGGGTTAGCCTGCGACACTACGCGCCAGTTATCCGCCGTGCCGAGCACCAGCGGATTATCGGTGCAGGCATTGAGTTCGGTTTCAATCTGGCGCGCCGCGTGATCGAACTGATCGCGGCTGGCGCCATGTACCTGCGGCATGGATCGCAAGCTGAGCGCATCCTGAGTGCGAATGCCAACGCTGGTCGCCAGCAGCGGGCTATCACTCAGCAATGCGCGTAAGCGCTGACCGCTCAGCTGCATGCCCGGACTGGCTTTCAGCGCGATCACTTCGGCATCAAAGGCCACCCGCTGTCCACGCAGCGCCTCAAAACTCATCGCACCGGTGACATCGGCCCAATCCAGCAAACGCGCCGCATCATCCAGCGCCAGGCAGGACAAGCCGGTCATGCACGGCGTGCCGTTGACCAGGCTCAAACCCTCTTTGGCCCCCGGACGATAAGGCTGTAATCCCGCCAGCGTTAACGCCTGCGCCGCGGGCATGATCTGGTTTTGATACTCCACGTCGCCGACACCAATCAGCGCCAGACCGATATGCGCCATATGGCTGAGGTAGCCGACTGAACCCTGCGACGGCACCTGCGGCGTTATCTGCTGATTGAGCAGCGCCAGCAGATGCTGCACCAGCGCCACCGACACGCCCGATTTGCCGTGGCTGTAATTGGCAATCGCCGCGCACAGAATGGCGCGCGCCTGCTCACGCGTCAGCAGCGGACCCACGCCACAGGCGTGACTCAGCAGCGTATTGCGCGACAGCTGGCTGAGCTGATCTTCCGGCAGCGTGATGTTGCACAGCGCGCCGAGGCCGGTATTGATGCCGTAAGCTATCTGGCCGCTGGCGACAATCTCATCGACAATCGCGCGCCCCTGCGCAATGCGCTGCCAGGCGCTGACGCTCAAACTGAGTTCCGCGTTGTGCCGCGCCACCTGCACCAGCTCTTGCCAGGTTAATGAGCTGTCGCCCCATACGATGGTCATGCTGGCTGCTCCGCGCCGTGATGGCTGGAGATAAACTGCTTAAAGCGCTGCGATCCCTGCTCGCCAAACATCTCTTCCGGCGCGCCCTGACAATCAATGGTGCCCTGATGCATAAACACCACGCGGTTGGAGACGTTGCGCGCAAAGCCCATTTCGTGCGTCACCACCAGCATGGTGCGCCCCTCTTCCGCCAGGCTGCGCATCACTTTCAGCACTTCGCCCACCAGTTCTGGATCGAGCGCCGAAGTCGGTTCATCAAACAGCATCACTTCCGGATCCATCGCCAGCGCGCGGGCAATCGCCACGCGCTGCTGCTGGCCGCCCGAGAGCTGCGCCGGGTAGAAATCTTTGCGATTGAGTAAGCCAACGCGATCCAGCAATTGCTCTGCCTGGGCGATGCAGCTTTTCTTGTCGCGCTTCAGCACATAGTGCGGCCCTTCAATGACGTTTTGCAGCACCGTCATGTGCGACCAAAGATTAAAGCTCTGGAACACCATGCCAAGGCGTGAACGCAAACGCTCAATCTGTTTCGGATTGGCCGCCAGCTGATGGCCGCGCGCATGGCGTTTCATCTCAATGGTTTCGCCGCCGACACTCACCACGCCAGCATCCGGCGTTTCCAGCAGGTTGATGCAGCGCAGCAAGGTACTTTTGCCCGAGCCGCTGGCACCAAGAATCGAGATGACATCGCCTTGATGCGCCTGTAGCGAAATGCCTTTCAGAACTTCCATCGCGCCAAAGGATTTATGGATATCAGTGGCGGATAAGGTAACGGGTGATGTGGAATGCATATTACTCTCCGGCAAGCGGTTTAACGGCGGGCATCGGCTTTTTTGCGACACGATGCGCCGGGGTCAGACGGCGCTCTAACAGCGCGTATAGCTGGACGATAATAAAGTTGAGGATCAGGTAGATCGCCGCCGCACAGACAAACACCTCCATGGTGCGATAGGTACGCTGAATGATCTGCTGCGCCACGCCAGTCACGTCCCACACGGTGACGAGGCTGGCGAGTGCGGTGGACTTCACCAGCAAAATCGCTTCGGTGGAATACGCCGGCAGCGCATAGCGCAGCATGATCGGCGCGATAATGCGGCGCAGCAGCAGCCAGCGTGACATGCCGCAGGCGAGACCGGCTTCCACTTGTCCAGCCGGCACGGCGAGCAGCGCTCCACGCAAAATCTCAGCGGTGTAAGCTGCCGTACAGAGTGACAGCGCCAGTACCGCGCAGATAAATGGCTCGCGCAGGAACGGCCAGACGAAGCTGTGGCGGATGACGCCAAACTGGCCAAGACCGTAATAGATGAGAAACAGCTGAATCATCAGCGGCGAGCCGCGAAACACCAGAATGTAGCCGCGTGCGAAGCCGCTCAGCACCCGCCAGCGGCTCATGCGCAGTGACAAAATGCCAATCGCCAATATGCCGCCGCAGAGAAAGGCGCTGATAAACAGGCCAAGCGTCACCGGCAGCGCGGCGCTCAGTTTGAGGAAGGTATACGAGAGAAAAGCGAAGTCGATCATGCTGCTGCTCCTTAATGCTGCGCCGCAGTGCGACTTTGCCACGCGCGACCAAGGCGCGACTCTGCCCGACGAAACGCATGATTAGACACCAGCGTCAGCACCAGATAACAGGCAGCGCCAACCAGATAAAACGTGAAGTAATCGCGCGTGGATCCCGCCGCAACCTGGCTGGCGCGCATCAGCTCGACGATGCCGGTGACCGACACCAGCGCCGAGTCTTTCAGGCTCATCTGCCACACGTTCGACATGCCCGGCAGCGCGTAACGCACCACCTGCGGCAGCAGAATGCGTTGCGCGATGCGCCAGCGCGGCATGCCAATCGCCACCGCCGCTTCCACTTCGCCTTTGGCCAGCGCCAGACGCGCCGCGCGATACACTTCACCCTGATACGAACCCGAGATGAGCCCGATGGCCAGCGCCCCAATCAGGAACGGCGGCGCTTCGATAAAGCCATCTGCGCCGAACATCTGCCCAACCAGCGTAATCAGGCCGGATCCACCAAAATAGAACAGGTAGATCACCAGCAGTTCCGGGATGCCGCGAAACACCACCGAATAGCCTTCACCCAACCAGCGCAGCCAGCGCTGAGGCGATAATTTGGCGGCCGCCACACCGGAACCGACCACCGCACCAATCATCAGCGCCACCAGCGACAGCAGCAGCGTGGTACAGGCGGCGCTCAGGATCAGGCGGCCCCAACCATCAGCACCAAAACTCAGCAGGCTCATCATCTTTCACCTCACTTACGGAGTTACGTCAGTTTTAAACCACTTCTCACTGAGCTTTTTCACCGTGCCGTCAGCCAGCGCGGCATGGATCGCCTCATCCAGCCTGGCTTTCAGATCGTTATCCGCCATGCGCACGCCCATTGCTTCGCCCTCGCCCCAAATTGGACCGCCGAGCTGTGGGCCGCTGAAGACCAGATTGTTGTTCTCTTTGCGCGCCAGCATCGATTGCGCAAAGGTCACGTCATCGAACACCGCATCGATACGACCGGATTGCAGATCGAGCATCGCATCCGCCGAAGAGGTGTATTCGCGTACCTCGGTATCGCCTTTGAAGTACTTGTCGATAAAGGGCGTGTAAACCGTGCCGGAGGCGATACCAATGGTTTTGCCCTTCAGCGCCGCTTTCAGTGGGGCAATTGCCGCGTTGATCGCTTTCTCGTCGTCATGCAGCTTGATGATGTTGTGATCGGCCGGCAGCAGCGGATTGTCTTTAGTGGTAATAAAGGTGGCGGGCGTTGAAGCGTATGGCGTGGTGAAGTTAACCACTTTTTTGCGCTCTGGCGTGATGACAATCGCATCCATGATCACGTCATATTTTCCGGCGTTGAGGCCGGCGATCATGCCGTCCCAGTTCTGCACCACCAGCTTGCACTGAATGCCCATGCGCTTGCACAGGTCTTCCATCAGTTCCGGTTCAAAGCCGCCCAACTTGCCGCCCGGCAGCGTCAGGTTCCAGGGTTCATAGCTGCCTTCGGTAGCGATGGTGATCGATTTCCACTCTTTCGCCTGGACGGCAATGCCGCTGATCATCAGGCTGGCAAACAGGGTCGTGAGGCAAAAACGGCGAATCGGGGCGCGGTGCGTCATGCGGCTTCTCCTGGCTATTAATCGAATTTGGCAGTCTCTGCTTGTGCAATATTTGCAGATGACCTTTCATGTATATACAAGTTAGCGTGCGGCAGATCATTGTCGGCATAAGCTTTTTGTGAGCCAGCCAGTATAAAAATTCATAATCGCTGCGCGGTCTTTACTTGTACATACAACCTAGCAAGCACTATGCCAAATCGGCAAAGCCGCAAATTCAGGGAGATGGTCACGCGATGGACGTAATATTGCACCGCGAGGAGGCAAGGTGTGCATTGTGGTGGTGCAGGAACATGAATCGTAGCGGCGCGATTAATCGCGCGTATGAATGGCGACCACATTGCCAATCTGAATAACGTGCAATAAATTGCGCCGCTACGAATAGGTGCGGGGATTTACTTAGGTTTACCGGCGTCTAAAAACGCCTGCATCAGCGGTATCAGCACCTTATGCAGCTGCGCTGCGCGATCCTGCTGCCAGGCAAACGGCGGAGTTTCATCCATATAATTGAGCTGCGCCAGCTCCAGCTGCACCGCCTGCACGCCTTGATCCGGCTGGCCGTAGGCGCGGGTAATATAGCCGCCTTTAAAGCGTCCGTTCGCGATCCAGCTGTAATCGTTTTGCGCATTACACACCTGTTTGATCGCGTTGATCACCGCCGTTGAACAGCTGGCGCCATCATTGGTACCGATGTTGAGATCCGGTAAACGCCCCTCAAACAGCCGCGGGATCACCGAGGCGATCGAGTGCGCATCAAACAGCAGCGCGTAACCATGTTCAGCTTTCAGGCGTGCCAGCTCCTGCTGCAGCTGTTGATGATAAGGCTGCCAAATCGTGTCCAGATAACCCTGGCGTACCTCGGCGCTCGGCGTTTTACCCGGTGCAAAGGTGGGGCTGCCGTCGAACAAAGTTTCCGGATACAAGCCGGTGGTCGCCGTGGTGTAGAGCGGCTGATTATCCGCCGGGCGATTAAGGTCAATGACAAAACGTGAATAGTGACCAATTAACACGCTGGCGCCGAGATCGCGCACAAAATCGTACAGCAGCGGCAAGTGCCAATCGGTATCCGGCAGGCCGCGCGCTGCGTCGCTCAGGCCGGCGTCCACTTCCGGCGTTAACTGCGTGCCGGCGTGAGGAATGCTGACCAGCAGCGGAATCTTACCGGCGGTGAAATGAAAAGGTGTCATTGCGCTTCTCCACGATAAATAACCTGGCACGGCAATTCGCCGCCCAGCCAGTAAACCAGCTCAGCCGGACGCGCCAGCGGCCAGTGAACAAAATTCGCCACCTTGCCCGCTTCCAGCGAACCGTGCGAGTGCTGTAATCCCAGCGCTTTGGCGCCCCACAAGGTCACGCCCGCTAACGCCTCTTCCGGCGTCAAACCAAACAGCGTGCAGCCCATGTTCAACATCAGTCGCAGCGAAAGCGCCGGTGAGGTGCCCGGATTGGCATCGCTGGCCAGCGCCATCGGTACGCCGTGTTCACGGAACAGTGCAACCGGCGGACGCTGGGTTTCACGCAACAGATAAAACGCGCCCGGCAGCAACACCGCCACGGTGCCGTGCTGCGCCATCGCTTGCGCATCCGCTGCGGTGGCGTACTCCAGATGATCGGCGGAGAGCGCACCGTAACTGGCCGCCAGCGCCGCGCCGCCCAGCGCCGAAAGCTGCTCGGCGTGGAGTTTCACCGGCATGCCCAATGCTTTGGCGGCATCAAAGACCGTGCGAACTTGCTCAGGAGAAAAGGCCAAATGCTCGCAAAACGCATCCACCGCATCCGCCAACCCTTCTGCTTTCACCTGCGGTAACAGCCGCTGGCAGATGATATCGATCCAGCCTTGCGGATTGTCTTTAAACTCCGGCGGGAAACCGTGCGCGGCTAAGCAAGTGGCCTGCACATCGGCAGGCACCGTTTCCGCCAACTCACGAATGGCGCGCAGCATGGTCAGTTCGCTGGCTTCATCGAGACCGTAACCGGATTTGATCTCTACCGTGGTGACGCCTTCCGCCAGCAGACGATCCAGCCGCCAGCGCGCACTTGCCACCAGCTCTTGCTGCGAGGCCGCGCGGGTGGCGCGCACCGTGGAGAGAATGCCGCCGCCCTGTGCAGCGATTTCTGCATAGCTCACACCATTAAGGCGCTGCTCAAACTCCTGGCTGCGATCGCCGCCAAACACCAGATGCGTATGGCAATCCACCAGACCGGGCGTGATGATGCCGCCGGAAAATTGGTGCTGTTCGCGCGCGGCAAAAGCCGGGCATTCACTGCGTGGCCCCACCCAAATCAGTTTTCCCTGATCGACCGCCAGCGCGCCGTCGGCAATCAGATTGTAGTGCCCGTCACGCATCGTAACGATGTCGGCCCCCAGCCACAGGCTGTCGATCTGCTCTGTTTCTGCCATCCCACTCCCCTTCGCGTTCGGCGATTTACACTGCGCTTCAAAGTATGTATATGTATATACAACTTTCCGCCATGCAGGATCAACCATGACAACCTATTTTGCCCCACGCGCACTGCTGGCCGACGGCTGGCATGAGCGCGTGCTGATGACCACCAACGCAGCCGGACAGATCACCCAACTCGCGCCCAACAGCGAGCCCGGCGATGCCACGCGTCTTGCCGGACCGGTGATTCCGGCGATAGCGAATCTGCATTCACACGCCTTCCAGCGCGCGATGGCGGGATTGGCTGAAGTGGCGGGCGATCCGCAGGACAGCTTCTGGACATGGCGCGATCTGATGTATCGCATGGTGCAGCGCCTGTCGCCCGAGCAGGTTGGCGCTATCGCCACGCATCTCTACATCGACATGCTAAAAGGCGGCTACAGCCAGGTGGCGGAATTCCACTATTTGCACCACGATGCGCACGGCAAACCCTACGCCGATGATGCCATGCAGCTGGCACTGATGGCGGCGGCGGAGACCGCCGGCATCGGTCAAACCTTGCTGCCGGTGCTCTACAGCTACAGCGGTTTTGGTTCGCAACCGGCCAGCGACGGCCAGCGCCGTTTCATTCAGCAAACCGACGCCTATCTGCAACAGCAGCAGCGCGTGGCGAGCTGGAGCGCGGATAAGCCGCTGCTTAATCATGGCATCTGCTTCCATTCACTGCGCGCGGTAAATGAAGCACAGATGCACGAAGTATTAGCCGCCTGCCCGCAGGATGTGCCGGTGCACATTCACGTTGCCGAGCAGGAGAAAGAGGTTAACGACAGCCTGGCGTGGAGCGGTGAACGTCCGGTGGCGTGGCTGCTCAATCGCTTCGCGGTCGATCAGCGCTGGTGCTTGATTCACGCCACTCATCTTGATGACGACGAAATTCAGCGCCTGGCGGCAAGCGGCGCGGTGGCGGGATTGTGTCCGACCACGGAAGCCAACCTCGGCGACGGCATTTTCCCAGCGGTGGAGTACATCGCGCGCGGCGGCCGCTGGGGCATTGGCTCCGACAGCCACGTGTCGCTTAGCGCATTGGAAGAGCTGCGCTGGCTGGAGTACGGCCAGCGACTGCGCGATCGTCGTCGCAACCGCATCACCTTGCCCAATCAACCTTCCGTAGGCGATCTGCTGTGGCAGCAAGCCGCACAGGGTGGCGCGCAGGCGTGTGGTTTGCCGGCAGGTGAACTGGCGATAGGCAAACGTGCTGACTGGCTGGTGCTGGCAGAAGACGCGTTCCTCAGCAGCGTTAGCTGCACATCGCTGTTGAACCGCTGGCTGTTTGGCGGCCAGCGCGAACAGATCCGCGACGTGTTCGTGGCGGGCAAGCAGGCGATCAGCGAAGGCCATCATGCGGCAGAAGAGCACGCCGCGACCCACTTTGCCGAGGCGATGAGGGCGTTGCAATGAGAACCCGTTTTGCCTATGACCAGCTTACGGTGAGCCGCTGGCGCAACGGAGGTGGTGAAACACGAGAAATCGTCAGCTATCCGCCGGGCGACGCGCAGTTTGCCTGGCGCGCCAGCATCGCTACCATCTCCGCCGACGGGCCGTTTTCGCCTTTTCCCGGCATCGATCGCGTGATTACCTTGCTGCACGGCGACAGCGTGCTGTTGCGCGGCGATCATGGGGAACACGTTTTACAGCCGCATCAACCTTGGGCGTTTCCCGGTGAATGGGCGATTAAGGCCCGCATTCGCGGCAGCTGTGAGGATTTTAATATCATGACGCGCCGCGACAGCTGGCATTCTCAGGTTACCGTTGAGCAAAAAACGGCCAGCAGTGAAAACGGCGTGGCGTGGGTGTTGGCGGGAGAATGGCAAACATCGGCGGGGGAAAAACTAGCCGTCAATCAAGGTGTGTGGTGGATGGATGAACTTACGCAGCTTGAACCGTTAACCTCAGATGCCAGCCTGCTGTTTGTGATGCTCAGTCGGGTTGAATAAGTGCCGCGTTCCCCTCATCCCAGCCTTCTCCCGCACGCGGGAGAAGGCGCAATTAGTCCCCCTGTCCCGCCTGCGGGAGAGGGTTAGGGTGAGGGAAATCTTTGCTCAACCATGTCCTCTAAAGCGCCCCAGCAACTTATAGCGCGATCCCGGATACAACAGGCGCGCGTAGGTCACAATCTTGTTGTCGCTCCACGTCTGACGACGAATCAGCAGGCACGGCTCATGTTCATCCAGCGCCAGATGCTTACGCTGACGCAGATCCGGCAGCACCGCTTCCACAATATGCTCACCGGCGGTCAGCGGCGCAACGCGCATCAAATAGGTGTACGGCGTCAGCTGATGATAATCCTGGCTGAGATAATCCGGCGCCACCAGCGGATTGACCAAGCGATCCTCCAGCTGTACCGGCAGATCGTTTTCGTAATGCACAATCAGCGAATGGAACAGCGTTTGCCCGGTGGATAATCCCAGCACCGCCGCCTGTTCCGGATCGGCCTTCATCTGCCCAATCGACAAAATCTTGCAGCTGTGACGATGGCCGCGCTGCGCGATCTCATCGGCGATGTTGTGCACTTCCAGCATCGCGGTGTAGCCCTTCATCTCCGCGACAAAGGTGCCCACGCCTTGCATGCGCACCAGAAAACCCTCGCTGGTGAGTTCACGCAGCGCGCGGTTAATGGTCATACGACTGACGCCCAGCTCGTTCACCAGTTCACTCTCAGACGGCACGCGCTGGTTGGCTTTCCAGTGACCTTCGCGGATTTGGCTGACGATCGCCTGCTTCACCCGCTGGTAAATCGGCGCAGGCTCATCGCCCATCGCCGCAGCCAGCTGTGCTACTGCTGTTTGCTCCGCCATTTCCTGTTCCTTTAAAGAATAATGCCCAAAGTTTACTGTCTCAGCCCGTAAATGTATATACATCTAATTGTGCAAGGTGCCCAGCATTGGTGCAGCTTTCGCCCTGCTCCGGTGCAATCCCGCTGCGTTTACACCGCATAACGCGCATTGCGTCGTATTTCACAGAACGTGAACAATCTGGCATAGCGCTTGCTACTTGTATAGACAAGATTAGACACTTATGCTTCACTCATCGCAATCCACGGCAAATCGGACAGCCACATCGCAAAATATCGGCGTCCCATTCATGCCAGATCACTTGTATAGACAGGAGTAGACTATGTCAGGTTCGGTTCAGGAAATTCGCCTCGTTCCCGGTGAAGTGGACCTCGCTACCTTGCGCACCATCTATCAAAGCAAGGTAACGCTCACGTTGGCCGATGATGCGCGCGCAGCGATTGCGCGTGCCCATGAAACCGTCGATGCCATCGTCGCATCCGGCAACGTGGTGTACGGCATCAACACCGGTTTCGGCAAGCTGGCGCAGACGCAGATCCCTTCGGCGCGGCTGGCCGAGCTGCAGCGCAATCTGGTGCTGTCGCACAGCGTTGGCCTCGGCGATTTGCTGCCGGACAACGTGGCGCGTCTGGTGGTCGCGACCAAAATTATCAGCCTGGCGCGCGGTCACTCTGGCGTGCGTATCGAACTGATTGAAGCGCTGCTGGCGCTGTTCAACGCCGGCGTGATGCCTTGCATCCCGGAGAAAGGTTCGGTGGGCGCGTCAGGCGATCTGGCCCCGCTGGCACATCTTTCCCTGATGCTGCTGGGCGAAGGTCAGGTACACGTCGATGGCGAGTTAATCCCCGCGACCGCAGGTTTAGCGCGCGTTGGCCTGCAGCCGATTGTGCTGGGCCCCAAAGAAGGTCTGGCGCTGCTCAACGGCACGCAGGTTTCGAATGCGCTGGCGCTGCGCGGGTTGTTCGAAGCGGAAAACCTGTTCGCGGCGGGCCTGATGGCCGGAGTACTGTCGCTGGAAGCGATTAAAGGCTCGGTGAAACCTTACGATGCGCGGATCCACGAAGCGCGCGGCCAGGTGGGACAGATCAACGTTGCCGCTGCCGTCTCCTCTTTATTAGCTGGCAGTGAAATCCTCGGCTCACACACCCACTGCGGCCGCGTGCAGGATCCCTACTCGATTCGCTGCGTGCCACAGGTGATGGGCGCCTGCCTCGATAACCTGTCGCACGCCGCGCGCGTGTTGCAGATTGAAGCCAACGCCGCCTCCGATAATCCACTGGTGTTCAGCGACAGTGGCGATGTGATTTCCGGCGGTAACTTCCACGCCGAGCCGGTGGCCTTCGCCGCTGATATTCTGGCGCTGGCGATTGCCGAAATCGGCGCGATCTCCGAGCGTCGTCTGGCGCTGCTGCTGGATACCGGCCTTTCCGGTTTACCGCCGTTCCTCGTCAATGATGGCGGCGTTAACTCCGGCTTTATGATTGCGCAGGTCACTGCTGCAGCGCTGGCGTCTGAGAACAAATCGCTGGCGCATCCGGGCAGCGTTGACAGCCTGCCAACCTCCGCTAACCAGGAAGATCACGTCTCGATGGCGACCTACGCGGCCCGCCGCCTCGGCAGCATGTGCTTCAACACCGCCGCTGTGGTCGGCATTGAGGCGATGGCTGCGGCACAAGGCATTGATTTCCATCGTCCGCTGCAGAGTTCGCCGACGCTGGAGCAAGAGATGAGCCGCATTCGCGAGAAGGTGGCCTTCCTCGATCACGACCGTTTACTGGCGCCGGATATCGAATCCATGCGTCTGTGGGCCAGCGCACCTGCATGGCCTGAATCTCTTACCGCGCTGCTGCCAAGCCAGCGTAAGACTGTTAATTAAGGAATCGATGATGAGCGAAACTTTGACTCAGGCTGTAGCCCGTGAAATCCGTGCGCCGCGCGGTAATGAATTGCACTGCGCCAACTGGTTGATTGAAGCGGCTTACCGCATGATCCAGAACAACCTCGATCCTGACGTGGCAGAACGCCCGGAAGATCTGGTGGTGTACGGCGGCATCGGTAAAGCCGCGCGTAACTGGGAGTGCTTTGAGCAGATCCTGCGTTCGCTGCGCGCCCTGCAGCCGGAAGAGACGCTGCTCATCCAGTCCGGTAAACCGGTGGGCGTGTTCCGTACGCATGCCGATGCGCCGCGCGTGCTGCTGGCTAACTCGAATCTGGTGCCGCATTGGGCCAACTGGGATCACTTCCACGAACTGGATCAAAAAGGCCTGATGATGTACGGCCAGATGACCGCCGGTTCGTGGATCTACATCGGTGCGCAGGGCATCGTGCAAGGTACCTTCGAAACCTTCGCTGAAGCGGGTCGTCAGCATTACGACAGCAATCTCAGCGGCCGCTGGATCCTCACCGCCGGTTTAGGCGGCATGGGCGGCGCACAACCGCTGGCGGGTGTGTTGGCCGGTGCCAGCGTGCTGGCGATTGAGTGCCAGGAATCACGTATCGATTTCCGTATCCGCACCCGCTACGTCGACCACAAAGCTTATACGCTGGACGAAGCACTGGCGCTGATTGATCAGGCCAACAAAGAGAAGCGTGCCATTTCTGTTGGTCTGCTGGGCAACGCCGCTGAAATCGTGCCGGAGTTGGTGAAACGTGCCAAAGCGGGCGGCATGAAGCCGGACATCGTCACCGATCAGACCTCAGCACACGATCCGATTAACGGGTATCTGCCGGTCGGTTGGGATCTGGCGCGCTGGGAAGCCGAGCGTGTCAGCAACCCGAAAGCGGTGGAGAAAGCCGCGCGCGCCTCAATGGCGGTACATGTGCAGGCGATGCTGGATTTCCATCACATGGGCGTGCCGACCGTGGATTACGGCAATAACATCCGTCAGGTGGCGCTGGATGAGGGCGTGAAAAATGCCTTCGATTTCCCGGGTTTTGTGCCGGCCTATATTCGTCCGCTGTTCTGCGAAGGCAAAGGCCCGTTCCGCTGGGTGGCGCTGTCAGGTGATGCGGAAGATATCTACAAAACCGATGCCAAGCTGAAAGAGCTGTTCCCGGATCACCAGAATCTGCACCGCTGGCTCGACATGGCGCAGGAGCGTATCGCCTTCCAGGGCTTACCGGCGCGTATCTGCTGGCTGGGTCTCGGCGAGCGCCACAAAGCGGCGCTGGCGTTCAACGAAATGGTGCGTAACGGCGAGCTGAAAGCGCCGATCGTCATCGGTCGCGACCATCTGGATTGCGGTTCCGTGGCGTCACCGAACCGTGAAACCGAAGCGATGAAAGACGGCTCGGATGCGGTATCCGATTGGCCGCTGCTCAATGCCCTGCTGAACACCGCAGGCGGCGCGACCTGGGTGAGTCTGCATCATGGCGGCGGCGTCGGCATGGGCTTCTCGCAGCACTCCGGCGTGGTGATTGTGTGTGACGGCAGCAAAGAAGCCGATGCGCGTCTGGGCCGCGTGCTGTGGAACGATCCGGCCACCGGCGTAATGCGTCACGCGGATGCGGGTTACGAATTAGCGCAAAGCTGCGCGCAGGAGCACGGTCTCAACCTGCCGATGCAGAAATAACGTCCAACCCGCGCACGCCGCCAATCCCCTCTCTCGCCTGCGGGAGAGGGTTAGGGTGAGGGACAGCGCGCACCTTTCAACATTGTGCAGCATTCCCCTGATCCCAGCCTTCTCCCGCAAGCGGGGGAAGGAACTTACAAGCCCGTTTGCTATATTCCATTCCGCTATACCCTATAGCCAAATTATTCCGTTCCGCGATAGACGCCGCCATACGCTTGCCACTACAGTAAATACATTATTTTGCAGCTCACGCTGCTAATGGAGAGCCTTACCTTATGAGCCTGCCTGCTGCACTGCTGGAAAACGCCCTCAACTGGCGTCGTCAGTTACACCAACATCCTGAGCTGGGTTACCAGGAGCAGCAGACCAGCGAGCTCGTCGCACAGGTCCTCACCGAGGCCGGATTACAGGTGTTTCGTGGCTTAGCGGGCACCGGCGTAATCGGCACATTAGAGAACGGTCCCGGACCGGTTATTGGTCTGCGCGCCGATATGGATGCGCTGCCGATCACCGAAAAAGGCGCGCCGCAGTGGAAGTCGCAAACAGCCGGCGTCATGCACGCCTGCGGCCATGATGGTCACACTTCTATTCTGCTGGCGGCGGCTTGTCAGCTGGCGGCTACGCGTAACTTCAGCGGCACCATTCACTTCATCTTCCAGCCCGCCGAAGAGAATCTGGGTGGCGCGCGCAAAATGGTGGAAGAAGGCCTGTTCCAGCGCTTCCCGATGGATGCGGTTTACGCCATGCACAACTGGCCGGGCATGCCGGTGGGCACGCTGGCGGTGAATCCGGATGCGATGATGGCGTCACTCGACTCGTTCGAAATTACGCTGCACGGTAAAAGCTGCCATGCGGCGATGCCGGAAAGCGGAGCCGATCCAATGGTGGTCGCCGCCGAACTGATTCTGGCGCTGCAAACCATTCCGTCGCGTCGTCTGTCGCCACTGGCTTCGGCGGTGGTGAGCGTGACGCAGATTCACGGCGGCGAAGCGATTAACGTCATTCCTGAACAGATTGTGTTGCGCGGCACGGTGCGATGTTTGCAGACCGACGTGCGCAATCGCGTGCGCGGTCTGATTGAGGATTTTGTCACGACGTTGCCGCGCCCGTTTGGCGTCAGCGGCGAGATTCACTGGTATCCCGGTTATCCGGTCACCGCCAACCATGCAAATCAAGCCGAACAGGTGCGTGCGGTGGCGGTTGATGTGCTTGGCGAGGCGCAGGTTCACTGGCAGGTGAACCCTTCAATGGCTTCGGAAGATTTTGCCTGCATGCTGCAAGCCTGCCCCGGTGCCTATTTCTGGCTGGGTGCCGATGGCGCAACGCCGTCCGCACCGCTGCATAACGCCAATTACGACTTTAATGATGAGCTGCTGCCGATTGGTATTACCTTCTGGCAGCAGTTGGTAGAGCGCGTGCTGGCGAAAGCGTAAGGGCGGTCGCCAGCAATGGCGGATGCTTGCTCGTGCCGTCGCGGCGCAATTTATTGCGCAATCGCGGGATGGCGACATTGCCGCCATTGAACAGCGCGATTAATCGCGCCGCTACAGCTTGTGTGCGCTGTAAATGAGGCGCTTAATTCAATGGCTTTATTCTTCACATCCCCGCCAACTGTAACTTCACTTCTGCATCCGCCAGGCTAGCCGATTCACCGGTCGCCATCAAACAACACGCCAGCTGCAAACGCAGCGCCTGCGGCACCGCGCGTTCCCCGGCTAATACCTGATTGATCCACGCGGCGGTGTCCTGTGCGCTTTTGCTTTCCGGCAGTTCCACACTGACTTCCGGCTGGCGCTCAACCCACACTTCCGCTTCTGCACCCGCGCCACGAATGTAGTTAATCGCCGGGCAGCGCTGCGGATTGGCATACACCTCGCCTTCGGTACCGTTGAGCAGAATCGCCGGTGCATCAATATCCTGGAAGAATTTCCCCACGCGCGGCACATATTCCGGATGCGAGACGCTGGCCAGGCGCAGCGCAGCACGTTCGGCAAACGGCGTCGCCAGTTTCGCCAGCGTATGCGCACTGTTACGCACGCCCATGCGCCAGCGCAGCGACAGCTGTTGCGCCATTGGCGCACACAGATGGTCGATGGTGATAAACGCCAGTTCGCCGTTATCCAGCTTCGCCTGCGCCTGTGCGGCGGAGGTGACAGGCGCGATGTCCAGCGCTGCCAGCACCGCTTCGGTGGTGATGCGCGTAGGATCGTCGCTGACGCCGTGCAGCAGCACCGGAAAGCCCAGCTTCACCAGCAGCAGCGCCAGCAGCGGCGTCAGATTGCCCTGACGGCGCGCGCCGTTGTAACTGGGAATGACAATCGGCATCGGACGGTTAGCGGGTGCCTGCAACGGCATCATCTGCTGCTGCATCGCGTGATAAAAACCGCGCATCTCCTCTTCGCCTTCGCCCTTGATGCGCAGCGCAATCAGCACGCCACCCAGCTCCAGCTCCGGCACGTCACCGGCCAGCATCGCGCTGTAGAGCGCCTGCGCGGTGGCGAAATCGATATCGCGCGCGTGATTTTTACCGCGCCCAATCTCTTTAATAATTTTATTCAGTTCCATCAGGCATTCCCGCTTCCAGGGCGCGCCGCCGTGCGGCTGCCAAAATTGATCGTTAGATTTTCTTACTGCGACGTTTTTTCGTCTTGTCACTGCTGGCTTCCGGCATCGGCGGTTGCTCAATCGGGAACACCGGTAGCGCGGCCAGCAGTCGGCTGCCATAGGCTTTGTTGAGCAGGCGGCGATCGTAAATCACGATTTCGCCAAAGCAGCTGTGGCTGCGAATCAAACGTCCTACCTGCTGAATCAAGGTAAAGGAGGCGCTCGGCAAGCTCTGCACTTCGAACGGATAGCGTTTCAGGCTCTTCAGCCATTCGCCCTCGGTCAAAATTACCGGACTGTCCACCGGTGGAAAAGCGATTTTATGGATATGCACCTGCGACAGCAGATCGCCTTTCAAATCCAGCCCTTCGGCGAACGATTGCAGCCCGACCAGAATACTGATTTTACCGGCTTCGACGCGTTCCCGATGCAACGCCACCAGGCGCGAACGCGGCTGATCGCCCTGCACCAGCATCGACAGGCGCAGATCAGGAATATGTGCGACAAACTGCTGCATCGCGCGGCCGCTGGCGAACAGCACCAGCACCCCTTTGTGCTTCTCTTCGGCGATCTGCTGGCGGAAAAAGCGCGCCATCTCGGCAATGTGCTCCGCTTCCTGCGCCATCTGCGGCTCAAACTGCATCTGCGGAATCACCAGCTTGCCCTGGTCGATATGGTTAAACGGTGAATCCAACGCCACAAAGCGGTCGCCGGCTTTCTCGCTCAGGCCGGACATCTCCTGCAAACGGTTGAAGCTGTTGAGCGATCGCAAGGTGGCTGACGTCACCACCACATGCGGGATTTTGCGCCACAGGATTTTTTCCAGCTGATCGCTCACGCGAATGCCCGCGCAGTGGAACAGCAGATGCGCCTGGCCTTCACGAATCTCACGCGTAATCCACTTCGACACCGGCGCATTGGAAGCTTTCTCCATCGCCGCCAGCCGCCACAATTTGCTAATCGACTCGAACCAGCCGAAGTGGCGATTGAGCTGAATGATAGCTTTATGCAGCCGCATGATATCGGCTTTCCCGGTTTGCTCGCCCAACTCGTTGAGCAGGCCTTCGCTTAAGCCGCGCAGCGCGTCACTCAGCTTGAACAGCCGCGCGCACAGGCTCAACAGCTCTTCCGGCAATTCACCCAGTACAAAGCGGAACTCGCCCGGCTGATTATGGCCCGGCAGCAGCGGATTGAGCGCATCGCACAGGATCTGCAGCAGCTCGCGCATTTCATCGCAGTGACCTTTCAGGCGCTCCGGGTTGGTGAGCGGCGGCGGCGATTTTGGGCGGAACTGCGCCATGATGGTTTCCACCAGCCGCACAAACAGATCGAGCTGCAAACTGCTCCAGCCGGGCGTGATCTCCGCGCTCATCTCCAGCGCATCGCGCGCCACTTCCGGCAGATGATGGCCTTCGTCCAGCACCAGCATCAGGTTTTTCGCCGGTGGCAGCACCGATTCATTCTCCATCGCCGCCATCACCAACGCATGGTTGGCGACCACCACATCCGCCTGCTCAATTTCGCGACGCGCGACAAAGAACGGGCATTCACGATACCAGCGGCAGTGATGGCCAAGGCAGTTGGCTTTGTCGGTGGAGAGGCGTTGCCACAAGCTGTCCTCGATGTTGACATCGGTGTGATCGCGCAAGCCATCCCAGCGGTAGCTACTGAGCTGCTTCTCTAGCTTGGCGCAGAATTTCTGCTCCTCTTTCGAGCCGGTGACCGCCTCTTCATCCAGATAGAGCAGCAAATCGCCCTGCTGATCTTCGGTCGCCGCCAGCGCCGCAAGGTTGCGCGGACAAACATAGCGTCCACGGCCAAAGGCGGCGGTAAAGGTGAGATCGGGGATGATTTTCTTCAGCAGCGGCAGATCCTTGCTGAAGATCTGGTCCTGCAACGCCACGTTGGCGGTGCTGATCACCAGCCGCTTCTCCTCGGCGCGGCTCACCGCAATGCCGGGAATCAAATAAGAGAGAGTTTTGCCGACGCCGGTGGGCGCTTCAATCGCCAGATGACGACCTTCGTCACCGGCCAGACTTTTCGCCACTTCGGCAATCATCTGGCGCTGCGGCGCGCGCGGGATAAAGTCAGGAACCTGCTGCTGCAGCGCCTTATACCATTGCGCAATCTGGCTTTTTATCGCTGCTGTCAGGGCCATTTTCGTTACTGTTTGCTGAATTGGCCTGTATTTTTACACAGTATTGGCGCAGCGTCAGCTTTCGCTGCTATTTTTTCGCGCTGGATTCAGAATTTCACGCATCGCGCGGATTAAGGTTTCACGCGCGCGCCCACGGCGGAACGCAAAAGAGAAAGGCGCGCGGAAGTGGAAATGGTGCGGCAGCAGGCGACGCAGCGTGCCCTGCAGTTCCCCGCTGCGCGCGTAGTGTTCGGGCAAATAGCCAATGAAGCGGCCAGAGAGAATCAACGTCAGCTGCGCTTCGATGCTCTCCACCGACGCATTGCTCTGGCGGAAGCCGCGCTTGTTCAGCTCCTGCTGATTCCAGTAACGCCGCGTCACCATGCCGGTTTGCTGCACGGTGCGCACATCCGGATGACCCTCAGCCAGCGGATGTTGCGGGCTGCAATAGAGCCAATGCTGTTCTTCGTAAAGCGGAATGGTCACCAGATTGCTGGCGCGCAGCGGAAAGTGCCCAATCGCCAAATCGAGCCGATCCTCCAGCAACTGCTGCTGCAACTCATTGGGATCGCGCACGCTCAGATTAAAGAATACCGCCGGAAAGCGCTGGTTAAAGCGGGCGATAGCGGCAGGCAGATCCAGCGTGCTATCGGTGACGGTGGCGTCCACCACGCCAAGCGAGAAAGTGCCGCCCTGCGCGCTTTTCAGCGTCTCTACCTGCTCCTGCCAACCCGCCAGCGTCGCCAGCATCTCCTGACTGTAGCGATAGAACTGCTCGCCTTTGCTGGTCAGGGTAAAGCCGCCGCGCCCGCGCTGACAGAGGATAAAACCGAGCTGGCTCTCGAGCTCGCTCATGTAGGCGCTGATGGCCGGCGTGGTCATGTTCAGCGCCTGCTGCGCGCGCGAATAGCCCTGATTTTCCACCACGCTGGCGAACACCTGCAGCAGTTTAAGATTGGGAAGCGTCTGCACCGATTTTCCTTCAGAGATTGCTGACTAAAGTTAAGTAATCTCTGAAGTGATTATCGGCTGTCAAGGATTTTTCCGGCGCGCGGGCTGGGTAATGATGGGTTTCACCTGACTGAAGGAGTGCGTGATGACCGATTTCCCCCAGCCGCAAGGCGGCAACGAAATGCCCCGTTTCGCCGGACGCGGCACCATGATGCGTTTACCCGCCGCTGAATCACCAGCCGATTTGGATGTGGCGTTCGTCGGCATTCCGCTGGATATCGGCACCTCGCAGCGCAGCGGTACGCGCTATGGCCCACGCGCCATCCGCGCCGATTCAGTCATGATCCGACCCTACAACATGGCCACCGGCGCCGCGCCCTTTGATTCGCTGCGCGTCGGCGATCTCGGTGATGTGCCGATCAACACTTACAGCCTGCTGAAATCAGTCGATATCATTGAAAACTATTATACCGAGCTGAATAACTGGCCGATTATCCCGTTAACGCTGGGCGGCGATCACACGCTGACGCTGCCGATTTTGCGCGCGCTGGCGAAGAAGCATGGGCCGATGGGGCTGATTCACATTGATGCCCACACCGACACTAACGACGAGATGTTTGGCGAGAAGATCGCGCATGGCACCACGTTCCGCCGCGCGGTGGAAGAGGGCCTGCTCGACTGCCAGCGCGTGGTGCAAATCGGGCAACGTGCGCAAGGTTACGCCGCCGATGATTTTCAGTGGGGCGTCGATCAGGGCTTCCATCTGGTGCGCGCCGAGCAGTGCTGGTATCGCTCCATGACGCCGCTGATGGCCGAGGTGCGCGCGCGTATCGGCGACGGCCCGGTGTATCTCTCTTACGACATCGACAGTTTCGATCCCGCGTGGGCACCCGGCACCGGCACGCCGGAAGTGGGCGGTTTAACCTCGATGCAAGGGCTGGAGATCGTGCGCGGCTGTCGTGGACTCAATCTGGTGGGCGGCGATCTGGTGGAAGTCTCGCCGCCGTACGACATCAGCGGTATGACCTCGCAGCTGGCGGCCAATATCCTTTATGAGATGCTGTGCGTGTTGCCCGGCGTCCGTTACACAGAGAACAAGTGATGACACAACAGAATCTGATTTTCCCGGCGCGCGTACTGCGCGGTGCGGGCGTGATCAACCAATTAGGCGCGATCTGCGCCGGACTGGGCCAGCGTGCGCTGCTGATTGGCGGCCATCAGGCGTTGCAGGCGGTAGAAGCGCAGGTTCACGCGCAGATGCTGGCGGCCAACGTCACGCTGCTGGCGCAGGAGTGGTTTGGCGGTGAAACCTCGATCAATCAGATCAACCGTCTGGCGGCGATGGCCAGCGAGCTGCACGCTGAGGTGCTGATTGGCGTGGGCGGCGGTAAATCGCTGGATACGGTGAAAGCGGTAGGCGCACAGATTGGCGTGCCGGTGATCACGCTGCCCACCATCGCCGCCACCTGTTCCGCGGTGACGCCGCTGAGTATTCGCTATGACGATAACGGCAATTTCTTCGACATCTTCCCGCTGCCGCAGGCACCGGCGGCGGTGATCATTGACAGCGAGCTGCTGGCTAAAGCGCCCGCCCGCTGGCTGGCCGCCGGGCTGGGCGATACGCTGGCGAAGTGGTACGAGTTCCGCGCGGTCAGCGCACGTCATCCGGCACGCGAGGGCAATGCGCTCTCGTCACTGGCGCACAGCCAGATCTGTTATGACGTGATTGGTGAACATGGACCGGCAGCCTATGCCGCAGTGCTGCGTGGTGAGAGCAGCGCGTCGCTCGATCAGGTGCTGGATGCGATCTTCACCTGGGCAGGATTAACCTCGCTAATGAGCAATGGCGCACACGCGGCGGCTTCGCATGCGATTTATGAAGGCTTTACCTTCTGCGATAAAACCCGCGAGTTTGGGCACGGCTTGCTGGTCGGCTTTGGCAATCTCTGTTTGCTGGCGCTGGAGAACCGCACCGATGAGGAAGTGCTGGATGAGATGCGCCTGGCGCGCGATTGCGGCGTGCCGCTGACGCTGAGCGAGATTGCCGCGCTGGATGAAAGTGAGCTGGCACTGATTGTGCGCGAATCGGTGCATGCGCCGGATATGGAGAACATGGCCGAAGCAGTGACCGAAGCGCGCTTGCTGGCAGCGATAGCGCGGATTGAGGGGTTAGCGGGCAGGGTTTAGTTTGTGCTCGCTGTGGCTTGAATGTGCTCGCTGTGGTTTGAATGTGCACGCTGTGGTTTGAATGTGCTCGCTGTGGTTTGAATGTGCTCGCTGTCCCCCTCCTCGGTCCTCCCCCATAAATGGGGGAGGAAGATGCTGCCACATATTCGTTCTGAAGCTGCATGTGGCAGCGTCTCCTTCCCCCATTTATGGGGGAAGGCCGGGATGGGGGACAGCGAGCACACGCCAAAAGGGGAAAATCACCCAATCCCCAACAACCCCACCACTTCCCGCACATCCGCCACTTCATCCAGCTCCAGACACACCGCCTCGAGCCGTTCGACCTGCTCCAGCGGCAATACGCGCGCGGCCAAACTGCGGTATTTCGCCAGCAAGGCATCCAGCGTGAGCGGATTGGTTGGCGCGCCTGACGGCACCGGCACATGCTGCTGCCACTGCGCGCCCTGCCCGGTTTCCAGCCGCACCCACGGCTCGTCGTCGCGGCTCTGCTGCTCATCGATCACCAGCTCAATACGTGCCAGCAACGCTTCCACATCGGGATGCAGGCGTTTGGCGTCGTCATAACTGGCCAGCTCCGCCGAGCCGTACAGCGCGCGCGCCGCCAGCGCATACGGCAGGCTCATCTGCGCCGCCGCCAGGCTGTGTAACTCGCGTCCGCCGCACATCTCCAGCAGGAACGGATTAACGCCCACCACGATGCGCGCAATCTGCTCTACCCGCACATCATGCTGTTGCAGCAGGATTCCCAGCGCATCAATAGCCGCGTGGGTGCCACGGCACGAAGCGTAGGGTTTGATTGAGCAGCGCGCCAGTTTCCATACCTCACCGAGATCGGCCGTCAAGGCCTGCGGCTGCTGGGTTTCCGCCGCTAAGGTTTGCAGGAAGCCGCCCCAGCGCGGTTCAAACACCGCTGAAGGGCCGTTGATACCGCTTTGTGCCAGCAGCGCGGCCTGCACGCCGCCTTCTGCTGCGCGCGCGGCATGCAGTTTTTTGGTGTGCGATCCGTCGTGAATAAAGCCCCACAAACCGCCGCTGAAGCTGGCGGCAATGCCCAGCGCAGACGCACACTGCGCGCGGTCGAGCTGCAGCAGCGAACACACCGCCGCCACCGCACCAAACACCCCGCAGCTGGCGGTAGAGTGCCAGCCTGCGCCGTTGTGCGCCGAGTAACCGCCGCAGGCTTCTAACACGCGGCGGCCGACGTCATAGCCGATCACCATCGCCACCAGCAGCGCTTGCCCGTCCACCGGCTGCGTCGCCAGCGGCAAAGCCGCCAGCAGCGCCGGGATCACCACCGCACCGGAGTGATCGCAGCCGCCGGTATCGTCGAGTTCATACATGTGCGCCGCCACACCGTTCAGCCACGCCGCCTGACGCGGACTGGCCTGCTGCGCGCTACCCCAAATCTGCGCCTGTTCGCGGCCACCTTCGGCCTGCACCAGCGCCAGACACTCGCGCCAGATCGGGCTGTCGCAGCCCGCCAGCGAAGCACCGAGCGTATCGAGCAGATGGCGTTTCGCCTGCTCCACCAGCGGTTCAGGCAGTTGTGCAAAACGCGTCCCGGCGATAAAGGCCGCCAGTTGATCAAGCGAGTTCGCCATGCGCACCTCCAGTGATGCGGGTAAACACCTCCGCCGGATGGCAGACATCGTTATCCGGCTGCGTCTGCCAGTGCGCCGCCGCCTGCTCAGCGGTGGCAATCCACACATTGTGCTGTTGCAGCATGTCGAGCAGCGCCCGCAGCAGGCCAATACGTCCGGCGGTGCCGATGATTTCCGGATGCAGGCGCAGCAAGTAGCACAGGCCAAAGCGGTGGAAGCCGTGGAAATCCTGCGTCATATTCGCCAGGGTTTCGCCATACGGCGCGATGCGCGATTGTCCCGGCGGAATAGCCGGGCTGAGGTTAAAGGCGAAGTACGGCTCATCTTCCAGCGTGTAGTGCATCGGCAATTCCACCAAACGCGTACCGGGATGGAAATACGGCATATCGTCGCCGCGCCAGCTCGATGACCATTGAATGCCGCGTGCGATCAACGCCTGCGCCAGTCCCGGTTTCCACTGCCCGGCGGGCGTGCGGAACCCCGTGATTTTGCGTCCGGTTATCTGCGCCAGCTTGTCGCAGCCGCGCGTCACGCTGGCGATCTGCTGCTCCAGCGTCAACAGCGAGAAATCTTCGTGGCTATCGCCGCTGCAGGCGATTTCATGGCCGCCGGTCACGATGCGCTGCACCAGTTCCGGCTGCTGTTCGGCGACAATCGCGGGCATACACCAGCTGGCTTTGAGCTGCTTTTCTGCCAGCAGCGCCAGCAGGCGATCGACGCCGCGCAGTGTGCCGTAGCGCCACACCGACAGCGTTTTATCGCGCCCCGCCACTGCCGGAGCCTGAGTGAGAATGCCGTGAATATCGTTGAAATCGATGGTGAGGATCGCCGCCGACTGGAAACCCAGCGGCCAGCGTGAAGGTTCAGTCATGCTGTTGCTCCTGCAAATACCACTGCGCCACCGCGTCGCAGCGCGCAAACCAAACGTCATCGCGCGCCGTCATATGTGCAAACAGCTGTTCCAGCAGCAGCAAGCGTCCCGGCTGGCCGGAGATTTTCGGGTGGAACAGCGTGGTGAGGCACAAGCCTTCATCCATCGCGCCATCGAACTCGCGCTGCCAGTTATCACGCGTGTGCGCATAGCTGGCGATGCGGTCGCCGCCTTTGGGGAAGTCGGGCTGGCGCGTGTAGGCCAGCGAGGCGTAATCATCCATCTCCCACTTACCGGGGATCTCCACCAGCGGCGTATGGCCCGCCACCGGAATGCTGTAGGGGCGATCGTCGCCGCGCATGCTGCTGGAGTAGATCACGCCCGCGTCACGCAGGATTTGTGGCGTTTCCGCATGCCAGTCGCCCGACGGCGTACGAAAACCGCAGGCGGTGATGCCCAGATGCTGGTGAAAGACTTCAGCGGATTTCGCCATGACTGCGCGCTGTTCATCCGGTGAA
Organism: Pantoea sp. y20; assembly: GCF_054903455.1. Lineage (NCBI taxonomy): Bacteria > Pseudomonadati > Pseudomonadota > Gammaproteobacteria > Enterobacterales > Erwiniaceae > Pantoea > Pantoea sp. y20. The sequence goes on along the minus strand of NZ_CM142816.1, from coordinate 1,377,173 downwards.
ATCGCCCAAAAGGATTCGTGGCGATAGCCGTGATAGGCCACTTCGTGGCCCTGTTCGATAATCGCCTGACACTGCTGCGGCCACTGCTCCACCACCCACGCCGGCACAAAGAAGGTGGCGGGAAGGTGGAAGGCGCGCAGCAGGTCAAGCAGACGCCCGAGCGCGCGGTACGGCCCGTAAGCCCCAAAGGTAAAATATTCTGGCGTTGACCACAGGCTGCCATTCAGCATGGCATCGCCGGTGGGACCGTCGAGGTCAAACGCCAGCGCCATACAGCCGCGTTTACCCTGCGGCCAGCGCACTGCGCCCGGTTGTTGCATCTGCGCGCTCCTTAGCCCTGGTTGACGGTCGCCTTCGCCACGCCGTTGTCTGCCAGACCCCATTTGCCGAGGATTTTCTGGTAAGAGCCATCAGCAATCATCGCGTCGATCGCCGCCTGAATCGCGGTGGTCAGCTCGCCCGCATCTTTACCAATCGCCATGCCGGTGTACTGGAAGGAGAAGGCTTTATCCAGCGCCTTATATTTGCCCTTTTCCAGATCCATGATGTACGGCAGCGTTTCACTGCCCTGCACCACGCCATCCAGACGGTTCTGACGCAGCTGGGTGCGCGCATCGGCGGTGCCTTCAGCACCTACCACAATGATCGCCGGCTTACCGGCCGCTTCACAGTGCGCTTTTGACCAGTTGGCAATCTCCTGCGGGAAGGTGGTGCGACGGCTGGTACCGACTTTCTTACCGCACAGATCCATCGCGCTGTTGATGTCGCTGCGCGCGGATTGGGTGTAGAACTGCGGGCCGGTTTTGAAGTAATCGATAAAGTTCACCACCTGCTGACGCTCTTTGGTGTCCGTCATGCCAGACATCACCAGATCGACGCGCCTGGTCACCACCGCGTTCACCATCTGTTCGAAGGCGATCTCCTGCCAGTTGATCTTCACGCCGAGTTTTTCACCAATCGCCTGGCCGAGGTCGTAATCCACGCCGGTCAGCTGGTTGGTCGCCGGATCTTTAAAATCCATTGGCGGATAGTTCGGCATGATCGCTACCGTCAGCCCTTTCTCTTTGATCGCCGCGGGTACGGCGATGTCTGCCCAGGCAGAGGATTGCAGCAATACGGCGGCACTGATGGCACTCAATAACAGCTTTTTCATATTCACCCCGGTAATGTTTAAAGAAGAATCGCGTTAATAAAGTTTTTCATCCGTGGATTTTGCGGGTTCAGCAGAATGTCTTCCGGTGCGCCCTGCTCGATAATCCGTCCCTCGTCCATAAACACCACCTGATTGGCCACCTCACGGGCAAAGCCCATTTCGTGGGTGACCACCAGCATGGTGGTGCCCTCTTTTGCCAGCTGACGCATCACCGCCAGCACTTCGCCCACCATCTCCGGATCCAGCGCCGAGGTGGGTTCGTCAAACAGCATCAGTTTGGGTTTCATCGCCAGCGCACGAGCAATCGCCACGCGCTGCTGCTGGCCGCCGGAGAGCGACTGCGGATAGTCGTGCGCTTTGTGCGCCAGACCAACGCGATCGAGCAGCGCCATCGCCTCTTCGCTGGCTTCGCGCCTTGGGCGCAGCAGCACGCGACACGGCCCTTCGATGATGTTCTCCAGCGCGGTTTTGTGTGGGAACAGGTTAAAACGCTGGAATACCATGCCGGTTTGCAGGCGCTGGCGCGCAATCTGCTTGTCGCTTAGCGCATGCAGCTTGTTACCGGCGATGCGATAGCCCGCCAGCTCGTTGTCGACCCAAATTCCGCCTTTATCGACCTTCTCCAGCTGGTTAATGCAGCGCAAAAAGGTGCTTTTGCCGGAACCGGATGGGCCGAGGATGCACATCACCTCGCCGTAGTTCACTTCGAGGCTGACATCCTTCAGGGCGTGGAACTGGTCGAAATATTTGTTCACCTTAACGGCGCGCACGATGTTTCTCATGTTGGGCTCCTGATTACTGACGCTGACGATGGCCGCGTGAGAAATAACGTTCCAGTCGGCTCTGTCCAAACGACAACACCGTGACCACAATCAGGTACCAAATGCCTGCCACGAACAGTAGTTCCATGACGCGCGCGTTGGCGAAGTAGATGGTTTGCGTGTTGTAGAGCAGTTCGGAGTACTGAATCATGCTGGCGAGGCTGGTGGTTTTGATCATGCTAATAAATTCGTTGCCGACCGGCGGCAGAATCACGCGCATCGCCTGCGGCAGAATGATGCGCTGCAGCGCCTGCAGACGCGGCATGCCGATGGCTTTCGCCGCTTCGTATTGCCCGGTATCCACCGACAGCAGGCCCGCGCGCACCACTTCCGAGGTGTACGCGCCCTGATTGATGCTCAAACCGAGCAGCGCGGCGAGAAACGGCGTCATGATGGTGACGGTTTGCACGCTGAACACGCCGGGAATGCTGATGGTGGGAAACACCAGCGCGAGGTTAAACCACAGCAGCAGCTGCAGAATCAGCGGCGTGCCGCGAAAAATCCACGCGTAGCCCACGGCGATGTAGTGCAGCACCGGATTCGGCGACATGTACATGATGGCGGTGATGACGCCAAACAGTACGCCGAGCCCCATCGCCAGCACCGACATGATCAGCGTGTTGACCACGCCGTTAAGAATCGCCTGGGCGGTAAAGAACTGGCCGACAAACGACCATTCGATATTGCCGTGCGCAAAGGCGTTTACCAGCAGCGCCAGCAGCAGCAGAATCACCGCCGACGCGGTGATACGGCCGTAGTAACGGCGCGGCACCACTTGGTAACGATCGAGATCGTAATGCGTCTGCTCGCGGCTGTTGTTCAAACCCGGCTCAATCGGCGTTGATTGCGACATAAGTTCTCCTCAGGCGCGTGGGCCAGCGTAATCGTCGGTCCAGCGCTGCTGGTCCTGCATCAGGGTTTGCAGACGTGCCAGCTGCTCACGTACGCGTGCCGGTGCGGTACCGCCGTAGCCGCTACGAGCCGCCAGCGCGGCTTCCAGCGTCAGCGCACTGCGCACCTCCGGCGTTAAGCGGACATCCACCGCCTGCAGTTGCGCATCGCTGAGATCCGACAGACCGCAGTTTTCGCGCTCGCACAGCTGCACCAGCTGGCCGGTGATCTCATGCGCCTCGCGGAACGGCACACCGCGCATCGCCAGCCAGTCGGCCACTTCGGTCGCCAGCGTGAAGCCGTCCGGTGCCTGCTGGCGCATCACGTCGGTGTTGAATTTCAGCGTCGCCATCATGCCTGCCATCGCCGGTAGCACCAGCAGCAGCGTATCCACCGCATCAATCACGTTGCGTTTGTCGTCGCTGAGATCGCGGTTGTAGGAGAGCGGCATCGCTTTCATGGTGGTGAGCAGCGCCATCAGATTGCCGACCAGGCGGCCAGCGCGGCCGCGCGTCAGTTCGGCGATGTCCGGGTTTTTCTTCTGCGGCATGATGGAGCTGCCGGTGGCGTAGCTGTCATGCAGCTCGACCCAGCGGAACTGGCGCGATGCCCACATGCACACTTCTTCGCACAGGCGTGACAGGTTGATGCCGATCATGCTGGTTACAAACAGGAATTCAGCGGCATAGTCGCGGCTGGCAACGGCATCAATGGAGTTTTCGCACGGCGCGAGATAGGAAAGATCGGCGGCGGCCTGCTCCGGCTGGCGCGCAATGGCGGAACCGGCCATCGCAGCGGCACCGAGCGGACAGCGTGCGCTGCGGCGATCCCAATCCTGCATACGTTCAATATCGCGGGCAAAGGATTGCGCGTGAGCCAAAAGTTGATGACCAAAAACAATCGGCTGCGCCTGCTGCAGATGCGTGAAACCAGGCGCGACGCTTTCGGTGTGCTGTGCCGCCTGCTCGACCAGCGCCTGCTGCAAGGCCAGCAACGCGCTCACCACCTTGCGACCGTTGTCGCGCAGGTAAAGACGCAGGTCGTTAACGGTTTGATCGTTACGCGAACGCCCGGCGCGCAGCTTGCCGCCCAGCGGACCTAAACGCTCGGTCAGCGCGCGTTCGATAAAGGTGTGCACATCTTCGTCGGCGGCAATCGGATGCAGCTGATCGGCGCGATAATCGGCGTCTAACGCGTCAATGGCCGCCAGCATGGTGCTGAGCTCTTCGGCGCTCAGCAGCTCGCCGCGCGCCAGTTCACGGGCATGCGCCCGGCAGCCCGCCAGATCGTAAGGTGCCAATGCAAAGTAATAATCCGGGCTACGAGACAGCGCGGTTAAACTCGCCGCCGGTGCCGCTTTAAAACGCGCGCCCCATAACAGTTCGGCATTATCAGACATGCTATTTCCCCTTACAGATAATCATCAGCGATATGAAAAAGATATGGATGAGCCAGTTGAAATAATAAAAACTTATTTTATGGCTACACTGGTAAATAGGGCCTATTTCAGGTTCACTGTACTTTCACCGCAATTATTCCGGAGTTGAATAGCAAAAATGGAAAGTAAAGTTTCCCAGTCCGGAAACAATGCAAATAATCGCAGCGATAATGCGGTTCTGGCACTGAGTAATATCGATTTAAAATTACTGCGGGTATTTAAATGCGTGGTAGAAGCGGGCGGATTAACTGCTGCCAGCCACGAATTGAATATTGGTCTGGCGGCGATCAGTAAACAGGTTTCCGATCTGGAAATTCGTCTCGGCATGACGTTATGCAGCCGCGGACGCGAAGGTTTTGAGCTGACGCAGTACGGCATCAACGTCTACCAGGCCACGCTGGAGCTGTTCGTCTCGCTGAATCTGTTTCGCGAGCGGCTGCACAACAGCCGCAACGAACTGCTGGGCGACATTGCCATTTGCGTGGTGGATAACACCATCTCCGACCCGCAATCTCCGGTCACCGCAGCGGTGCAACAGCTGCACCAGAAAGCGCCAAAGGTACAAATTCGACTGCAAACCGCGCAATTAGATGATATTGAGCGCGGCATCAGTGAAGGCCGTTTTCATTGTGGTATTGCACCGGTTTATGAAATGAAAAGTGATTTTGATTACTTCCCGCTTTATAAGGAATATTCAAAATTATATTGCTCTATGTCACATCCTTTATATTCTGGATCGTGCGATAAAAATATATCGCTGGACATATTACGTGAGCAGAAAATTATTAATCATTTATATGTGACGCCGCGCGACGATCGTCGCATCATTCCCTTACAGGACAGCGGCGTGCAGGCGGTTCAGGTTGAATCTGTCGCCATGCTGATTTTAACCGGCCATTTTATTGGTTATTTACCGGAACATTATGCCGCCGCGTTTATTGCGCGTGGGCAGCTGTGTGAGTTGGGTGATGATTCGACTCGCCGTGAAAACCCGTTTTGTTTGATGATGAAGAAGGGCCGCAAAATAAACCCGATTATCCGGCTGTTTATGCAGGCGCTGGGGATTGGCGAGGCGGAAGGACCGCACTGAGTTGGTGCATTTTGGAATTGTGCTTGCTGTGCCTGGTCTGTGCTCGCTGTGCCTGGTCTGTGCTCGCTGTCCCCCATCCCGGCCTTCCCCCGCAAGCGGGGGAAGGAGACGCTGCCACATGCAGCTTCAACACTGACATATGGCAGCATCTTCCTCCCCCATTTATGGGGGAGGACCGAGGAGGGGGACAGCGAGCACAATCACAATCACATTCACAATCACCCCAACACCTTATACATCACCGTAGTCGAATCCAGCACACCTTCGGTTGACTCGGCATACAGCGGAATCGACCCAGCAATCTGCCAATCCATCGACAAATACAATGTGGTTGCCACGTCGCCGCTGCGCGTATCCAGCACCAGCAGGGTTTTCCCCTGCTGTGCCGCCAGCTGTTCCGCCTGCTGCATCAGGCGGCGCGCGATGCCCTGACGTCTGGCGCGGGGATGCACCAGCAGCTTACTGATCTCCGCCCGATGGCGACCGTTCGGCATTGCGCTGAATCCCACCATCACCGTCGCCACAATCACGCCCTGCTGATACGCCACCAGCAACTGATTGTCGCCGCTCGCCAGGCTGTAAATTTTGTCCTGCCAGAAGCGCTCAATGGCCGCGCGATCGTCTGCATCAATAAAGCCCACGCTGGCGCCATCGGCGACGCAGCCCTGCAGCACATCACATAATGCCGCCAGCAGCGGCTGCGCCTGGGTGGCGCTGAGAGGTTCGATGTCAATCATGGTTTGCATACCACCAAAATGTAGCGCGCGCCGCCTTCGGCATGGGCGGCAAACGCGGATTTGCCGGTGAGATGAAAGCGCAGACAGTCGCCTGCCTGCAGCGTCCAGTGCTGATCGTTCATGCTGATGGTCAGCTCGCCTGATTGCAGCCAGATGTGCTGCTCCAGTCCCTGAATCGGCGGCGCATCGTAATCAATGCGCGCGCCAGGACGCAGCACACCTTCCACCACTTCCGCTTTAAAGTGGCTGGCGGGCGGTGATACGTTGCGGCGCTGGAAGCCGCTGGCGTCATCGCGCCATACCGGCTGTTGCGCCGCTTTCAGCAGCAGCGCGGCCTCCTCTTCCACCTCGCTCAGCAGGCGCGACATGGTCAAGCCGTAGGCCACGCAAAGGCGGTTAAGCAAAGCGGCTGTGGGGCTCGTTTCGGCGCGTTCAATGCGCGACAATGACGCCCGACTGATGCCGGTCGCCATCGCCAATTCATCTAATGACCAACCGCGTTGTACGCGTAATTCAGCCAGTCGCGCCGCCAGTCGATCGTCGGTATCCGAAGCAGACATCTTCACCTCTCATATACGGGAAATAAATCTCACATATGAGATATGACCTTAAATAAATAAAGCGGTCAAGTTGTACAATTAAAAAATCATTGTACAACCCAGTCGTGGGGGTTAAGGTGTTGTTATGCAGGTCAGAATTTTTGAGGACTTTATGGCCTTATACAGTATCGGGGATGTGGCCGAACGCTGTGGAATCAACCCGGTAACGCTTCGCGCCTGGCAGCGACGTTACGGTCTGTTAAAACCCCAGCGTACCGAAGGTGGTCATCGGCAGTTTGATGATGAAGATGTTCAGCGTATCGAAGAGATAAAACGCTGGATAGAGAGCGGCGTGCCCGTTGGCAAAGTGAAAGCGTTGCTGGAAGGCGCGACGGTCAATGTGGATGACGGTTGGTCGGCGCTGCAGGAAGAGTTGATGAGCGTACTGCGCCACGTTCGCCCGGCGAAATTGCGCGTTAAAATTGCCAATATTGGCCGGGAACATCCGGTGGATGCGTTAATCGATCACGTGTTCGTGCCGGTTCGCCAGCGTCTTGGTTTAGATCAGAACACCGCGCGCACCATGTGCAGTCTGCTTGATGGCGCGCTGATTGATTATGTGGCGTTTTGTCTGGCCTGTGGACGTAAAAAAGCCGGTAAAGATGCCTTGATGCTGGGTTGGGCGGTGGAAGATCGTACCCGCATCTGGCTGGAAGCCTGGCGTTTGTCACAGCAAGGCTGGCGCATGGATGTGCTGGCGGAGCCGCTGGACATGCCGCGCCCTGAGTTATTCCCCGGACAAAACCTGTTTATCTGGACCGGCAAAAAGCCGACGCGTCGTCAGGTCGAGCAGTTTGAACACTGGCAGGCGCAGGGTTTTGCCATTCACCTGCACGATCCCGCATAAGTAAAATCGCACACACGGCCTTTGCCTGGCGTGGTGTGCGCGTTATCATGCCGCCCTAAATTTCTTTTCTCAGGTCTCCTCATGAACTGGAATAAACTCCTTATCGGTTCCCTGTTTGCCATCATGGCGCTTGGCGGCATGGGCGGCATGATGCTGGTCGGCTACAGCCTCATTGTGCATACCCACTAAGTTTGCGCTGCACGCGCTCTAGCAGGCGATCGCAAATCAACGCCAGCAGCGCCACCAGCAGCGCGCCCTGAATCACATAGGCGGTGTTAAAGCCGCTAAGACCGATTATCACCGGCGATCCCAGACTCTCCGCGCCCACCGTAGAGGCGATAGTTGCCGTGCCGATGTTGATCATCACCGAGGTTCGCACGCCCGCCATGATCACCGGTGCCGCCAGCGCCAGCTCAATCTGCCACAAGCGTCGCCACGGCCCCATGCCGAGGCCGACCGCGATTTCACGATTGCTGGCCGGTACGCTATCTAAACCTGCCAGCGTGCCCTGCAAAATCGGCAGCAAGCCGTAGATAAACAGCGCCATCACCGCGGGCGTGGCACCAAACCCCATCACTGGCACCGCAATCGCTAACACCGCAACCGGCGGAAAGGTTTGCCCGGCCGCCGCCACGGTTTCCAGCAGCGGACGAAAGGCGCGCCCGGCGTGACGTGTAGCAAACACCGCACAGCCAACGCCGACCAGCAACGCCAGCAGGCTGCCGCTGACCACCAACGCCAGATGCGCCAGCGCCAGCCGCCAGAAACTCTCCTGCTGATACAGCGGACGCTCGAGCTGTGGAAACCAGTGAGCAAACAGCGGACCGCTGTGCGGCAAGCCCCACAGCAGCAGCAGAAAGTCCGCCAGCAGCCAGTAGAGCGGATCGCGTAACAGCCGCATCAGCTCGCCTCCCGCTGGCGCAGCAGATCGCTGAAGTGCAGCACGCCCAGCGGCTGTTGCTGCTGATCGATCACCGGCAATTTATCGGTACGGCGCGCAATAAATTGCGACAGCGCTTCACGCAGCGTCAGCGATTCGGCAATCGGTTCGGCGTCCAGCCATTCACCGCGTCGCGCCGCGCTGCCCGCACGTCCCAGCGCCAGCAAACGCACGCCGAGCTCGCTGCGACCAAAGAACTCGCGGGCAAAGTCGTTCACCGGCTGCGTCAGCAGATCGATTGGCCTGCCCTGCTGCACGATTTCGCCGCCGTCCATCAGCACCAGCTGATCGGCCAGCGTCAGCGCTTCGTCGATGTCGTGCGTCACCAGCACCACGGTGCGACCGGACATTTTCTGAATGCGCAGCATCTCGTGTTGCAGCGCCAGACGGTTAACCGGATCGAGCGCACCGAAAGGTTCATCCATCAGCAGCAACTCGGGATCGGCCGCCAGCGCACGCGCCACGCCGACGCGCTGCTGCTGTCCGCCCGACAGCTGATGCGGCATGCGCGTCGCCAGATGGCTGTCGAGATTGAGCAGCACCAGCAGCTCCTCGACGCGTTGTTTGATCTTCGCCTGCGGCCAACCGAGCAGCGAGGGCACGGTGCCGATGTTCTTCGCTACGTTCCAGTGCGGAAACAGGCCAATCGACTGAATGGCATAACCGATGCGGCGGCGCAACGCGCGCGCATCCATGGTTTCGATGGCTTCTCCGGCAAAACGGATTTCGCCGCTGTCGTGCTCCACCAGCCGGTTGATCATCTTCAGCGTGGTCGATTTGCCCGAACCTGAGGTGCCAATCAGCACGGTAAAACTGCCCTTCTCAATCTTCAGCGACAGGTTACGTATCGCCTCTTTGCCAGCGAACACTTTGCTCACCTGGTGAAATTCAATCATGACGTCTCTCCAGCAGTGCCGACAGTAAACGCAGCAGCGCATCAAAAATCACCGCCAGCGCCACCACCGGAATCACGCCCAGCAGCACCAGATCCAGCGCGCTGCTCAGCAATCCCTGAAAAACAATGGCGCCGAATCCGCCCGCCCCAATCAGCGCCGCGACCACCGCCAGGCCCACGGTTTGCACCACTACCACGCGCAGCCCGGAGAGCCACACCGGCAGCGCCAGCGGCAGTTCGGCGTGCCAGAACTGTTGCCACGCGCTCATGCCCATGCCGCGCGCGGTTTCACGCACTTCCTGCGGCACCTGCTGCAAACCGGCCACCACGCTGCGCACCAGCGGCAGCAGCGCGTAGAGCACCAGCGCAATCAAGGCCGGTGCAATACCGATGCCGCTGATGCCCCAACGGGCCAGCAGCGGAAAATGCGCCACCAATCCCGCCAGCGGCGCAATCAGTAAACCGAACAGCGCCACCGACGGCACCGTTTGAATCAGGTTAAGCACGCTAAATGCGGCATTCTGCCAGCGCGGACGCCGCGCAATCGCCAGCCCGAGCGGCAATCCGATGATTACCGTCGGCAGCAGCGTGCCGCCCAGCAGCCACAAATGCTGCGTGAAGGCCGCATCAAACACCGCCGTGCGGTTGGCGTACTCTTTCAAAAGCGAGAGACGATCAAGATGACCGCTGAGTAACAGCGCCAACGGCAGCAGCCAGATTTGCAGGTTGAGCACAATGCGCCACGGGGTACTGCGAGTGATTTGCCGGACCGCTTCCGCCGCCAGCAGCAGCGCCAGCGCCGCCGCACACCACAAGCCGCTGCCAAACGCGGTGCGCGCCAGCGGGCTCCCGCTGTTCGCCAGTTGCGTGGCCTGTTGTCCGGCCAGCCAGATGAGTAAGGCCAGCAGCACTTCCGCCGCCAGCAGCACCGATATCGCGTGAATGCGGCGCGGCGGCCACCACAAGCTCTGCCACAGCCACAGCAACGGGATGAACAGCAGTATGCTGTTGGTCACCTGCCATAACGTCAGCGGCTGGCCAGAGACCAGCCGATTGGCGGCAAAGCTCAATAGCGGCAAGGCAAACAGCGCCAGCGTGATAAGCGCGATTAACACCAGCAGCACCGGCTGCTGGCGCGGTCGGAATAACAACGACGACACTGCTTACAGCAACTTATTGGTCTGTAGCCACTGTTTCGCGACCTGGCTGGCATCCTGACCATCCACCGCGATCTGCGCATTCAGCTGCTGCAGGGTTTTCTCATCCAGCTTGCTGAAGACCGGCTGCAGCCAATTGCCGATGTCCGGATATTGTTTGAGCACGCTTTCGCGGATCACCGGCGCAGGGGCATAAATCGGCTGCACGCCTTTCGGATCGCTCAGCGTCTGCAGGCCCAGCGCCGCTACCGGACCGTCGGTGCCGTACGCCATCGCCGCGTTCACGCCAGAGGTTTGCTGCGCCGCCGCTTTGATGGTCACGGCGGTGTCGCCACCGGCCAGCGACAGCAGCTGCGCCTGCTCCAGTTTGAAGTTGTAAGCTTTTTCAAACGCCGGTAAGGCATCGCTGCGTTCGATAAATTCCGCCGAGGCAGCCAGTTTGAAAGTGCCGCCTTTTTTCAGGTAAGCGCTGAGATCGTCCAGCGTGTTGAGGTTGTTCTTCTGCGCCACGTCGCCGCGCACCGCAATCGTCCAGGTATTGTTAGCTGGCGCGGGCGTCAGCCATACCAGATGATTTTTCTCGGCGTCGAGTTTTTTCACCTTCTCGTAGCCCTGCTGGGCGTTCTTCCACGCCGTGTCTTTCTCATCGTTGAAGAAAAATGCGCCGTTGCCGGTGTATTCCGGGTAGATATCCAGCTCACCGGCGGTGATCGCGCCGCGCACCACTTGCGTGGTACCGAGCTGGATTTTATTGACGGTTTTTACCCCATGTTTGTCCAGCACCTGCAGAATAATGTTGCCGAGTAGCGAGCCTTCGGTATCAATTTTGGAACCAACTTTCACCGGATCCGCCGCCTGCGCTGCACCCATGCTCATTGCCAATGCCATCATTCCCAATAAACCCTGCTTTATCATCCCGCTTCCCTCATTTGTTTTCATTGTGTGACTATCAAGCGTAGCCTGGCGAAAGGGGATAGGCGCGGTCAAGCGGCTTACTTCGTGCTTTTTTTGCTATCAATTGCCTATCGGTTATAACCAAAACGCAGCACATATAACCAATTGGAATTTTCGATGTTAAGACGGCGGCTTATGCTCACAGTCCCGCTCATTACAATAAATTACAAAACATCATGACCGACTTAGCTTCTCCGGCGCACGTCGCGCAGGCAGGGAATGTCCCCACCGGTGAGACCAAATGGATCCGCAGCGCGGCCGATGTCTCCGGGCTGGTGAACAACAGCAACGAATCACGCAGCAACGCGCGCATCGTCATCGCGATTGCGCTGGGCGGCGTGTTCCTTGACGCCTATGATCTCGGTGCATTGGCGTTTGGCATCAAAGACGTGACGCGCGAGTTCCAGCTGACGCCCGCAGGCACCGGCATGGTGGCATCGGCGATTACCTTCGGTGCTATTGTTGGGGCGCTGATTGGCGGCTACCTCACCGACAAAATCGGCCGCTATCGCGTGTTTATGGCCGACATGTTCTTCTTCGTGGTGGCAGCGTTAGCCTGTGCGTTTGCGCCAAACGAATATGTGCTGGCCGGTGCGCGCTTTGTGATGGGCCTCGGCGTCGGGATCGACTTACCGGTGGCGATGGCGTTTCTCGCCGAGTTTTCGAAGCTGCGCGGGCAAGGCAATAAGGCCGCCAGCGTGGCGATGTGGTGTCCGACATGGTACGCGGCGATCAGTATTTCCTACCTGCTGGTCCTGCTGCTGTATGCGGTGTTGCCCGAAAGCCACACCGATTGGCTGTGGCGTTTGATTCTGGGTTTTGGTGCGGTGCCTGCGCTGCTGATCATCGCTATTCGCAGCCGTTACATGAGTGAGTCGCCGATTTGGGCAGCCAATCAGGGCAACCTCACAGGCGCGGCGGAGATTCTGCGCAACTCTTACAACATCAACGCGCAGGTGGCGGATGACGCCGATCTGACGCCGCAGAAAGCGGTACGTAAAGCCAGCTGGCGCAACTACGGCGCGCTGCTGCAGGGCGTCTATCGTCGTCGTACCATTCTGGCAACCGTCACCTCCATCGCCTCGTCGTTTGCCTATAACGCGGTGGCGTTTGGCCTGCCGGTGATTATCTCCAGCTTCTTTGCGCAATCGATGCTGACCACCATTCTGGTATCGCTGGCGCTGAATCTGCTGTTTGCCTTTGTCGGCGGCTTGCTGGCGGTGCGGCTGGTGCCGCGTCTCGGCGCGTGGAAGATGTCGGTGGCCGGTTACGCTTGTCAGTGCGTGGCGCTGCTGGGATTGGCGTTGATTGGTCGTCCGGAAGGCGGCGAACAGGCGGCGGTGGCGATTGCCATGCTGGCGCTGTTCCTGTTTGGTCAGGGCTTTGGTCCCGGCTCGCACACCATGACGTTTGCTTCGCTGAGCTATCCGGCTTCGCTGCGCGGCGTGGGCGTTGGCTTCAACCAGACGCTGATGCGCGGCAGTTCCACCGTGTCGCTGTTTGCCTTCCCGCTGCTGGTGGCGGCGTTTGGTACTGGCGTGTTCTGGGTGATTTTCCTTGCGCCGCTGATTGGCTTACTGGCGCTACTGGCGATTCGCTGGGAGCCGTCGGGTTACGACGTGGATGCGGAAGATTTTCAGTGATGGATTAACAGAGGTCGCCATAAATGGCGACCTTCGTCTTTAAGCCGTCAGGCGAAACTCGCCCAGCGTATTGGGAATGCGCGGGAAGGTATGCAAAAACCACGGCGTGAACTGCGCCGGATTCTCCTGCATCTCCTGCTGAATCTGCGCAATCGAGCGATAGCACCATGCATCCGCCTCTTCCGGGTTGAGGACCGGCTGCTCATCGCTGATGGCGAAGAACACGTGGCCATATTCATGCTCGGTCAAGCCGTTACTCAGCGGCAGGTTGTAGCTCAGCTCAAACACCGGCGTTAACGCAACATTCATGCCCATCTCTTCACGCAAACGGCGCTCGGCGGCATCGCGCGTGGATTCCTGCGGATAGGGATGACTGCAGCAGGTGTTACTCCACAATCCACCACAGTGATATTTAGTGCTGGCACGGCGTTGCAGCAGCACTTCATGGCGCGAATTGAACACGTAAACCGTCACCGCGCGATGCAGCAATCCTTTTTCATGCACTTCCAGCTTTTCCATTTTGCCGATAGGGCGATCAAGGTGGTCAACGAGAATAACTTCAATGGCGGGCATGACAACTCCTTCGGAAAATTCGCAGCTATTGTACACAACCTCCAAAGGGTTGATGGAGGAAATAGCGCACATTCCGTGCGTTAACGTGGGCACATTAAAGCGTAGCAGCCTGCGGAGAATTCAGCATAAAAAAGCGGGGAATGGCGTTAATAGAGAAGATGTGTGCGGTGTGTGAGAAGGCCGCCATGCATGGCGACCTTCTCCACAAAACTTACAGCTTAAAGCTTTGCACCACCTGCTCCAGCTGCACGCTTTGCTGCTGCATCGACTGCGCGGCGGCTGAAACCTGCTCGACGAGCGCGGCGTTCTGCTGAGTGCTGCCGTCCAGCTGGGTAATCGCCACGTTAACCTGATCGATGCCCATGCTCTGCTCGCGGCTCGCTGACATGATTTCGCTCATCAGCGTGGTCACGCTGCTGACGCCCTGCATCAGCTCATCCATGGTTTGCCCGGCCTGCTCTACCAGTTGGCTGCCGGTATCGATATTCGCTACCGACTCCTCAATCAGCTTCTTAATTTCACGCGCCGAGTTAGCCGAGCGCTGTGCCAGGTTGCGCACTTCTGATGCCACCACGGCAAAACCGCGCCCCTGTTCACCGGCGCGCGCCGCCTCTACTGCGGCGTTCAGCGCCAGGATGTTGGTCTGGAAGGCGATGCTGTCGATGACGCTGATGATATCAACCACTTTGCGCGAAGAGTGATTAATCGCGCCCATGGTGGTGACCACCTGACGCACCACTTCGGTACCGCGTGCCGCAACCTGCGACGCGCCATCCGCCAGCTGATTCGCATGCGTGGCGTTATCGGCGTTCTGACGTACCGTGCCGGTCAGCTCTTCCATCGATGCTGCCGTTTCAACAATCGAACTGGCCTGCGATTCGGTACGCGCCGAGAGATCGGCGTTGCCGCTGGCGATTTCACGCGAAGCCGCTGTAATCGCCAGCGCGCTGTCGCCCACCTGACGCATCAGGCCTTGCAGATAGGCGATGAATTGGTTGAAGCTCTGCGCCACGGCGTTGAATTCCGGGCTATTACTGGCGGGCAGACGCTGCGTCAAATCGGCACCGCCGGTCGATAAGGCTTCAATGTTGCTGTTCAGCACCGCGAGGCGTTTCATCATGGCGCGCACAAAGCCCAGCAGCACCAGCAGCAGGATCACCGCCAGCGGAATCTGCACCAGACCCAGACGCGTCAACATGCTGTGAGTTTGTGCATCCAGCAAGCTCGACGGCACATCGCTGGCGAGATACCACGGGCTGCCGGCAATCGCCTGCACGAACAGCGTGTGTTCGCCATCTTCACCTGCAAAGGTGGTTTGCGCGGGCTGGCTGCCCGCCTGCGCTAACAGACCTTTTAACGCGGACGCCATCGGCAGCTGGGTATCGGCGAGGTTTTCCAGCTTCGGCGCACCATCCACCAGCGCGGCGTTACCGACCACTTTGCCGTCGGCTTCAACGATCAGTACGCGGCCCTGAATCGCCTCACCCATCTGTTTTGCCAGTTGGTTGAAGAAGCCGAGCGTCACGTCGATGGTCGCTACGCCCCATACGGTGCCATCGCGATAGATCGCCATCGCGCAGTTGGTACGTGGCTGCGGGCTGGCAGCATCCTGATAGGCTTTTGCCCATGCGCACTGGCCCTTCGGCGCGCTCAAACCATCTTTGTACCAGGATTGCTCCCAGTATTTGTCTGCGGCGTCCGAGTTCCAGTAGGTGTTGACCTGCAGCTGGTTACTGGCGTTGCGCGCAAAGAACGAACTGTCTTTCTCTTTGGCCGGATCGCGACGGTTCGGTAACGGCCAGATGCCACCGCCGAACACGTTGCTGTCCTGATATTGGTTAACTAAGGCGGGCAGCAAGGTATCGATGGCTGCGCTGTCCATCACGCCTGCGGCTTCGGTAATGGCGCGCTGCTGCGCCTGGACGCGGTTCATCTGCTCGACGATGCGTCCGGCCAGGCCGTCCACTTCGTAACGTACCAGACGACTTTCATTTTCGGAGAGTTGCGGCGCGATAAACTGATTAATTACCAGCACGGTAACCAGCATCAGACCGGCAAAAAAGGCGACCAGCGTCGCGGTGAAACGGGATTGTGTTGTTTTGAACATTATGTGTGCCCTTACCCTGGTTGGCGAGTTGCCTGATCGAGGTTAACGGCGTGTTAATGGGGAACTTGAGGTGAGCACGATCACAAAGCAGTGAAATAGTTGATTTGGGTGATAATTTAAAATCGTAGGGTCGGCATCGATGCCGACCTGATTTACGGAGCGGGAGTTTCAACCACTTCCTGGCGCGGCCGGAACACATGATTATTGCCGTCCGCCAGCAAACGTTGCAGCAGCTGCTGCCCACCGCGATCGTCAGCCTGCGCAAACTGGCGTTCGGCTTCGGTAATTGGCGTGGACCAGAGCAGATTCACGCGGTCGCCATCGCGTTTCGGCAGGCGGAATTGCGCCGCTTCGGGAGCGAGATCGTTGGCCAGCAGGAAGCTTTCAAAGCCAACCGGCGCCACTTCCGACGCCAGCGTATGCCCTTCGCCAATCCAGGTCAGGCGCGCCCACGGCAGATGGGCAAACTCAGCCAGCGCGCTCGCCATCTGCACTGCATTGGCTTCGGTCATCACTTCACCGTCTACCGCCATCGCCAGCTCGACGCGGCGATACTGCGGCGCCAGCTCGTCAAACAGGTGATCCACCTGCGGCATCGGACGGATCCCCATGCCCAGCGTCAGGAAATACCAAACGCCATTGTGCAAATGCTGCGAAATCGCCATTGGCGGCCAGTTGCCTTGATCGATGGAGTAATATTTTACCGATTCGCCAAATTGCGCCTGATAACACTGCATCAGCTCGCGCTGCACCACATCCCACAAGTGTCCGTCGTGCCAGTCACGCCAGAAGTGACGCTGCTGTTCAGCGCGCGCGTAGTAATCGTTGGTGGAGGCCGATCCCAGCGGTGCGGTCAGGCGATTCTCTTTGATGCAGGCAGCAGAAAAACTCACCTGCTTATCCTGATACAGGCTCCAGCCAGGGATCACCGCCAGCAGCTGGCCGTAATACCACAGCGCGGCGCCGTCGTCGCTGGGCTCCCACAGCACCTGTAAGCCGGCGGGATCGAGCATCGGCTCGGCTTCCAGCGTGCGGCAATACTCGGCACTCAGCAGTGGCGCGATGCCCTGCTCCATCGCTTCACGATCTTCCTGCGCGGGCGCAGGCAGCAGGTTACGCAGCCAGCAGCCGCGCACCGCGTATTGGCTGCGAAACAGGTCATTCGGCCAGATATAAAAATAGGCCGTACGCGCATCCTGCTCGACGATCGCGGTTAGTGTGTGTTGCTGATTCGGCACCTCAGCAATCAGAGGTTGGTGGGTCATAACGCCTCGATATTACCTGGAGGAATCCATTTTCCCCGAGAATAGAGCAGGATCGGCACTCGTGCCATGTGACACAAGGGTAAAACTCTCAAAGTGCCAGAAGGGAAAGATGAGTGCGGCTTATCAATTGCCGCTTAACACGCTGACAAGCTTCAGATTAATTTGCGATTCTTTTACAATTTCGCGTGATATGGTTTGCGCATTCACCTCTTTGGAGCTGCCATCATGGTGCTGCAAAACCTCGATCTGAACCTGCGTGACGTGGTTATTTTCGCGATGTTGGTGTGGCTGTTTATCCGTTATACATGGGTGATGACGTCGCTGACGCTATTGCTGGGCGGCGTGGCGTTGCTGGTGTTATTACCGCTTGATATCTATTACAGCCTGCTGCCGCTGGCGCTGATGGGCCTCGGACTTGGCATGATGCTGCACCATTATCAGCAACGTCAGCAGGCACTAAAACGTGAAGCGCGCACACCGCGCACCTACACGCAGAAAGAGGATGAGCTGCATTTGTAACGCTTAGCGGCCCATGCGCTGCATGGCGCGGGTATAAGCGCCGCGCTGAATCGACCAGCGCAGCAGCCCCGCAATCACCGCCATTTCCCGATCCACACGCCACTGCGTTAGCGGCCCAACTGGCTGCTGAATCTGCTGTTGTGCCCAGTCAGGCAACAATCCCATTCCCGCTTTCAGCATCACGCGCATTGCCGGTTTCGCCTGCCAGCTAGGTGCAGGCGCGTTAATCAGCAATTGCATCACCTCCAGCGTGCGCGCATCACAGAGCAACTCGGGCCGCATCATCTGTAGATACGCCTCAACCGCCTGCACGCTTTTCGGCACCCGCTGTGCGCCAAGCGCCTCGGCAACTAATGCCGCTTCTTGATAGTAACGATCCTGATCGGCCAGGCTGAGCTGCGGATTTTTGTAGCGCAGATGCGCCGCCAGAAAACGGCTGGTTTCCGCGACGTGTACCCAGGTGAGCAGATGCGGATCGCTGGCGGCATACGGCTTGCCCGCGTTATCGACACCGGTGACGCGCAGGTGAATCCGTTTGACGCGGTCGATAAGGATGTTGGCATCGGCGGTATTACCGAAGGTGGTGACGGCGATAAACTGGCTGGTGCGCCGCAGGCGGCCCATCATGTCCTGCCGGAAATTGGAGTGATCCCACACGCCCGCCAGCGCCGCCGGATGCAGCATCTGCAGCATTAAGGCGCTGATGCCGCCGCACAGCATGGAGGGGAAGTCGCCATGGACGCGCCAGATAACGTGGTCCGGGCCAAATAAACCGGGATCGCCAGGCGGTTGCGAGATGTCGAATTCGTTGAGTGACAGGCCGTTGAGGCGGAAGACTTGCTGTTGGATGCGTTCGCGGATGTTCATGGGTTTGTGCTTGTGCGGTTGTTGCCCTCACCCCGGCCCTCTCCCGCACGCGGGAGAGGGAGAGGATCGAGCCGGGATTGAATACCGCACCCATCGGTTCCCTCTCCCGCGTGCGGGAGAGGGTTAGGGTGAGGGGCATCAGCGATTACAGATAATCAAACTGCGCATCCTGCGTGCGCACCGAATCCAGTCCAATCATCACGTTGATTTTGCCTGGCTCGGCAACCTGCTGCATCTTCTGGTTCCAGAATTTCAGCGCATCAACGTCGATCTTAAACTTCACGGTCTGCGATTCACCGGCTTTCAGCATGATGCGCTGGAAGCCGCGCAGCTCCTGCACCGGACGGCTAATGCTGGCGACCGGATCGTTGAGATAGAGCTGCACCACGGTTGCACCATCGCGTTTACCGCTATTGGTCACGGTCACTGACGCTTCCACCGAGCCGTTACGCAGCATAGTGCGTGACGACATCTTCACTGGCGACACCGTGAAGCTGGTGTAGCTCAGGCCGTAACCAAACGGATAAAGCGGACCGTTCACCGCATCGTAGTAGTGCGAGGTGTACTTGTTCGGCCTGGCGAAGTTGTAGGGACGACCGGTTGGCAAGTGGTTGTAATAAATCGGAATCTGGCCCACCGAACGCGGGAAGGAGACCGGCAGCTTGCCCGACGGGTTGTAATCGCCGAACAGCACATCGGCGATCGCGTTGCCGCCTTCAGTACCGCTAAACCAGGTTTCCAGCATCGCATCGGCTTGCTGATCTTCCTTCACCACCGTCAGCGGACGGCCGTTCATCAGCACGATCACCAGCGGTTTGCCGGTGGCCTTCAGTGCGGCCAGCAGCTTCTGCTGACTTTCCGGGATCACCAAATCGCTGCGGCTGGAGGCTTCATGCGCCATGCCCTGCGCTTCACCCACGGCAGCCACCACCACATCAGCTTTTTTCGCCTGCGCTACCGCTTCGTCAATCAGCTCCTGCGGTGAACGCTTGTCCACGCTGACCGCCTGCTCATACAGATTGAGGAAGTCCTGAATGCCTTTGTTGTCGGTGATGTTAGCGCCTTTGGCGTACAGCACCGTACCTTTGCCCGCCATCGCATTGCGCACGCCTTGCAGCAGCGGAATCGACTGTTTCGCCACGCCGGCGGCCGACCAGCTGCCCATGATGTCGCGCTGGCTATCCGCTAGCGGACCCACCAACGCAATGGTGGCGTCTTTCTTCAGCGGCAGCGTTTCGCGCCAGTTTTTCAGCAGCACAATGCTTTTACGCGCCACGTCACGCGCTTCGGCGCGATGTAAACGGCTTTCCGCATTGGTGTCCTGCGGATCACTCTCTTTCGGCCCTAAATGGCTGTAAGGATCGTTAAACAAGCCCATGTCATATTTGACGTTCAGCACATGGCGCGCGGCATCGTCCACTTCCGCCATGCTCACCGCGCCGCTCTTCACCAGGCCCGGCAGATATTTGCTGTAGTACTCGTCGCTCATGCTCATGTCGATGCCTGATTTCATCGCAATGCGCACCGCATCCTGTGGATCTCTGGCCACGCCGTGTTTAATCAGTTCTTTAATCGCACCGTGATCGCTAATGGTGATGCCTTTGAACTTCCAGTCGCCGCGCAGGATGTCTTTCAGCAGCCAACTGTCTGCCGTAGCCGGCGTGCCATTCAATGAGTTAAGCGCCACCATTACGCCACCGCTGCCCGCATCCAATGAAGCTTTATACGGCGGCAGATAATCCTGGAACAGGCGCTGCGGGCTCATGTCGACGGTGTTGTAATCTCGTCCACCTTCCACTGCGCCGTAGGCCGCGAAGTGCTTCACGCTGGTCATGATCGAGTAGCGATCCGCCGCGCTTTTGCCCTGCATGGCTTTCACCATGCTGCTGCCCATTTGCGCGCTGAGGAAGGTGTCTTCACCAAAGCCTTCCGAGCCGCGTCCCCAACGAGGTTCGCGGGACACATCAACCATCGGCGCCCACGTCATGTTGAGGCCGTCATCCGCGGCTTCATAAGCAGAGACGCGTCCCATCTCGGCGATGGCATCCAGATCCCAGCTTGCCGCCAGGCCAAGTGGAATCGGGAAAATGGTGCGCTGACCGTGCACCACGTCATAGGCGAAGAACAGCGGAATTTTCAGGCGACTGAGCTGCATCACCTGATCCTGCATGGCGCGAATATCCTGACGCGTCACGGTGTTAAAAATTGCCCCGACCTGACCGTGCTGAATCATGTCGCGAATCGCCGATTTTGGCGTATCCGGTCCTACGCTGATCAAACGCATCTGCCCGATTTTTTCATCAAGGGTCATTTTGCTGAGCAGCTGATTCACAAAGGCGTCGCGCGCCTGTTCAGTCATCGGATGTGGGCCAAACAGATCGTCCGCGAAAGCGGGTTGCATGGCTAAGGAGACAGCGAGGCTAACAGAGTAAATCCATTTCATCAGGTCGGGTTCTCTTAAGTGACTGCGCAATATCGAAATAACCGGGGCAGTTTGCCACAAGATGAGGATAGCAGGTAGCCGCCATGTCACACCGCGCTCCTGTCGCTGGCGCATGCTACAGTAAAAGCGCCATGTTAAAGACAAGGATAGGCCAATGAATAACAACACTTCGCACCCTACTCTGCTCACCGAACTGCGTCGTCTGGTCGGATCGTCGAACCTGTTAACCGACGCGGAACAGACCGCGCGCTACCGTAAAGGTTTTCGCTCGGGCGAAGGCGAAGCGCTGGCGGTGATTTTCCCCGGATCGCTGCTTGAGCTGTGGCGTGCGTTGCAGGCGCTGGTGAGCGCCGATGCGATCATTTTGATGCAGGCCGCCAACACCGGCCTGACCGAAGGTTCCACGCCAAACGGCAACGATTACGATCGTCCAGTGGTGGTCATCAGCACCTTGCGTCTGGATAAGTTGCAGCTGATCGACAACGGCAAACAGATCCTCGCCTTCCCCGGCAGCACGCTGTATCAGCTGGAAAAAGCGCTGAAGCCGCTTGGCCGCGAGCCGCATTCGGTGATCGGTTCCTCCTGCATTGGCGCCTCGGTGATGGGCGGGATTTGTAATAACTCGGGCGGATCGCTGATCAAACGCGGTCCGGCCTACAGCGAAATGGCGCTGTTTGCGCAGATTGATGCCAGCGGCAAACTCAAGCTGGTGAACCATCTCGGCATCGATCTCGGCCATTCGCCGGAAGAGATGTTGGGTCGGCTGGATGACGATCGCTGGCAGCAGAGCGATGTGCGCTGGGATGAACGCCACGCCTCGGATCATGAATACGCCGAACGCGTGCGCGATATCCATGCAGAGACGCCAGCGCGCTTTAACGCCGATGAGCGTCGCCTGTTTGAAGCCTCCGGCTGCGCCGGTAAGCTGGCGGTGTTTGCCGTGCGTCTGGATACTTTCCCCACCGAACCGCAGCAGCAGGTGTTCTACATCGGCACCAATAATCCGGCGGAATTGGGCGATATTCGCCGCCATATACTGGCGGAATTTACCCATCTGCCGGTGGCGGGCGAATATATGCACCGTGACATTTTCGACATCGCCGAGGTGTACGGCAAAGATACTTTCGTAATGATTGATAAACTCGGCACCGACAAAATGCCGCTGTTTTTCACCCTGAAAGGCCGCGTGGATGCCTGGCTGGGCAAGCTGAACTGGGTTAAACCACATCTCACCGATCGTTTATTACAGCGCATCAGCAGCTGGCTACCGGCGCATCTGCCTAAACGCCTGAAGCAGTATCGCGACAAATATGAGCATCACCTGATGCTGAAGATGTCCGGCGACGGCGTCGCCGAAGCGCAGGCCTATCTGACCGAATATTTCCGCGAAGGCGGCGGCGCGTTCTTCGCCTGTGACGCCAAAGAGGGCGCGCACGCGTTCCTGCATCGCTTTGCCGCCGCCGGAGCTGCGGTGCGCTATCACGCGGTGCATGCCGATGAAGTGGAAGACATTCTGGCGCTGGATATCGCGCTGCGTCGTAATGATGAAGCGTGGTTTGAACGCCTGCCGCCCGAGTTCGATAACGATCTGATCCACCGTCTCTACTACGGCCACTTCTTCTGCCACGTCTTCCATCAGGA
The DNA here is from genome assembly GCF_054903455.1 of Pantoea sp. y20. Classification (NCBI taxonomy): domain Bacteria; kingdom Pseudomonadati; phylum Pseudomonadota; class Gammaproteobacteria; order Enterobacterales; family Erwiniaceae; genus Pantoea; species Pantoea sp. y20. Next base: position 1,354,593 of record NZ_CM142816.1, on the reverse strand, counting down.
TTACATCGTGAAAAAAGGCGTGGATGCGCATGCGTTAAAAGAGAAGATGCTGGCGATTTTAGCCGCGCGCGGCGCCGAGTATCCGGCCGAGCATAACGTGGGCCATCTGTATCAGGCGAAACCGCAGCTGCAGGCGTTTTATCAGCAGCTCGATCCCACCAACAGTTTTAATCCAGGAATTGGGAAAACCAGTAAGCAGAAGGGTTGGGCGGTGAAAGTTTGAGACCGGGCGGTGGCGGTAAAGGTGCCCTTTTTAGCAGCACTCACTGAAGCTTCGGAGCAGGCCGGGGACGCTTTTGGGCCGGCAATCCGCAGCGCTGAACGAAGCGAGGAAGCCAGGAGAGCCCGCAGGACGCGGGCGAAAGGCGGAGCCGGGACAGGGACGTCCCGTCTCCGCCGGTCCGTCAGGCAAACGAGCGAAGTGAAGGTACCGCGCAAGCGGCGCGAGGACCGCCGGACCAAAAATGGCCCCGGCCTGCGCACTCGTCGTCGGCTTAACTGACGAGCATTAGGCCATAAATGGCCACCCTACGCATTTATGGCAACGGATCGCTTTGCTGATCTTGTGCTGCGGCCACGGCGCGGCGCTCGATGATCATGGTCTGCGGCGTCGAAAGCATAATGCCCTCTTTACGCAGACGCGTCAGAATATCGAACAGCAGATCGCTCTTGGCACCGGAAATCTGGCGTTGACCGGCAACGTTGCCGGTGACGCTCAACACGATACCCGCCGGCGTCAAATCTTTGAACGACACGGACGGCTCCGGCGTCTCCAGAATACGTTCGTTCTCCTGATACACTTCCAGCAGAATTTCACGCACCCGCACCGGATCGATATCCAGCGGGAACGTCAGCAAGATGGTGACCACGCCCTGCGCGTTACCCATGGTGGCGTTACGCACGTTCTGCGAAATAAACTGCGAGTTCGGCACAATCACCGTCGATTTGTCGCCGAGCTGAATTTCGGTGGCGCGCACGTTAATACGACGGATATCCCCTTCAATGCCGCTGATGCTCACCAGATCGCCCACTTTCACCGGACGCTCGGTCAACAGAATCAGGCCGGAAATAAAGTTCTTCACGATCTCCTGTAAGCCGAAACCGATACCGACCGACAAGGCGCTCACAATCCACGCCAGTTTGTTCCACTGCAGGCCCATAATCGAGAGCGTCAGCAGGATAATCAGCACGTAACCGATATTGCTGAACAGCGTCACCAGCGACACGCGCATGCCGACGTCCATGGTGGTTTTGGGCAGGAAATCTTTATCCAGCCAGCGACGCACCGAACGCAGCACGTAAATGCCCACCACCAGACAGAGAATCGCGTTGACCATGTGCGCCGGCACAATGTTCAGTGACTCCAGCCCTTTGCCGCCCCAGAACTCAATCACCTTCTGGATCAGCTCAATTGGCGTTGATGAGGCAAAGGTGCCGTTCAGCAGTGCCAGCGCCAGAATGGCAATCAGCACGGTTTTACCCAGCGCGCTGAGCAGCGTCGCCGCCTGTTGCAGGTAACGCTCATCAATATTCAGCGTGGTTTGCAGGCGCTTGCCGGTGGCATTGCTGGTGGAGAACAGGCTTTCGCAGCCGTCATTCACCAGATGGCTGAGGAAGTAGAACGAACCAAACAAAATGCCGCACCAAATCACTTCATAGCTAAGGAAGCGCGCCAGCGTGACGTAACCGATGATCAGTGAAATCAGGATGCCGAGCGCCGTCAGCATCAGCGCCAGCTGCACCAATCCCACCAGCGTTGAACGCGCTTCAGGCTGCTGACCTTCCTGCACCATGCGACGGCGTACGCGGTTGATGCGCATGCCGATCGCCAGTCCAGTGCTGCCAATCAGCAGCGCGGTCAAGCCGTTAGCAAAAATGGTGGTATTCAGGCTGGTGCCGACACTGTAGTTGAAGGCTTCCACCGTCTGGAAAATAAACACCAGCGCCGCAGTGAACGGCGGGAACGGCTTCAGAGCTTGCGCGACTTCGTTGGAGATGGCCGGCAAACGCCAGCTTGGGCGACGTGTGGAGAGGAACGCGCGGCCTAAGCCGGCAATCAAGCCGCAATAGACGCTGAGCTGCACCAGGCGATCAACAAAATCCTGCACATCACCCGAGACTTCATCACGGCGCGTAAAGGCCAGCGCGATGAAGTTAAAGGTGATCACCACCGCGGCCAGCGTGGTGAGCGCGGTGGTGGCGGCGAGGAAGCTGCGACGTAAGCGCCCTTCCGGCATCTTATGAATGCTGACCCAGGCAAAGAACTCTTCGCTGTAGCGACGGCCCAGCGTCATCACCAGCATTGCGGCAAACAGCCAGGCCACGGTGCCGAAACGCCAGCCAGATTCCCACGACAGCGCGGCGGTGTCCTGCAATTCAGTAATGAACTCGCTGATCTTCTCGCCATCAAGATCCTGACTGCTAACCAGCGGCGCCCAGAAGCGCGGGCCAAGGATACTGCCAGAGTTCAGCGCCAGCTGGCTTTTCAGCTGGTCACGACGCAGGTTGACGATCTGCGATGACAGCACCAGCGCACCGTTTTTGATGCCATCGGCTTGTTTGATCTGATCGTCCAGCTTGGCTTTCTGGCTCTCCAGCGCCGCACGTTTGCGCGTCACTTCAGGCGTCTCTTTCACGCCGCTATCGGCTTTCGGTGCCGGGCCAAGAACCGCCAATTGTGCATCCAATTGCTGGCCCTGCGGGATCAACGCCTGGCCGAGGGTTTCGGCATTACCGGAAAGCTCCAGCGCCATCTCATTAAGCTGGTTGAGCTGGCTTTCATTGGTATCGCCCGAGACCTGGCCTTTAATTTTGTCGAGAATTTTCTGCATCTTAGGCAGCTCGACCGAGGCATTCACCTTGGGTGCGGCGTCCTCTGCCTGATCGTTGGGCGGCGTATCTGCGGCCACGCTCAGCGTGGGAGCTAACAGCACAAGCAGCAGTAAAAACGGGGTAAACAGATGACGAAACTTGAACATATGAATGAGATTCCAGCGTAATAACAGCCGATAAACGCAAGTGCGATCGTGAATGGCGGCTAGTTTAAGACGTTGCCGACACTGAAACTATAGGAATGAAGGTGTAAAACTTTGGCGCTAACGATAAGCGTTTTTGCAGATGAGCTTAACAACACAACGCACAATCTGTAGCGGCGTAATCTATTGCGCATCCTGCAGAATCTGCAATGGGCAATAGATTGCGCCGCTACGGTATGTGCGTGCTTTAAATCCAGTTATTCATTATTCGCGGTCAAACCTGATTTCTGCTTCTTATACGCCAGCGCAGCGGCCGGAACCGGTGCGGCTTTGCCGGTTTCCAGCCAGTCGCGCAGGCGGTTGGCATCGGCGAAATGGGTATATTTACCAAAGGCATCCAGCACCACCAGCGCCACCGGACGGTTGTTGATCACCGTGCGCATCACCAGACAGTGCCCGGCTTCATCGGTATAACCGGTTTTGGTCAGCTGGATGCGCCAGTCGTTTTTGTACACCAGATGATTGGTGTTACGGAACGGCAGCGCGTAGCTCGGATGTTTGAATACGGCGGTGTCTTCTTTGGTGGTGCTCAGTTCGCCAATCAGCGGGTACTGTCGCGTGGCTTTCAACAGCTTGACCAGATCTTCCGCGCTGGAAACGTTCTGAATCGACAGGCCCGTTGGCTCGACATAGCGCGTGTGCGTCATGCCAAGTGAGCGTGCTTTGGCGTTCATGGCGCGAATAAACGCATCGTAACCGCCCGGATAGTGATGCGCCAGGCTGGCGGCAGCGCGGTTTTCCGAGGACATCAGCGCCAGTAGCAGCATGTTGCGGCGGCTAATTTCGCTGTTCAGTTTGACGCGGGAGAACACGCCGCGCATCTCAGCGGTATGGCTGATATCCACCGACAGCATTTCATCCATCGGCAGTTTGGCATCCAACACCACCATCGCCGTCATCACTTTGGTGAGTGAGGCGATCGGACGTACGCGGTTAGGATGGCTGGAAAACAGCACTTTGTTGTTTTCCAGATCGACAATCATGGCACTGCCGGAGGCGATTTGCGGTTGGGCAATCGGCGCCAGGTTTGCGAGTGCCGCCGGCGCAGCGAGCGCGGGCGTTATAGCGGCTGGCGCGGCGACAAACAGCGCCAGCGACAGCAAGGAAATACGCATTTTTGCAGACATCGTGTCAAAAAAATCCGGTCAGGAGTTTTGCGCTGTGTTGAGACACAGGCCGCCCGCAACAATCCAGACGGGATGCGGGCTGGCAGCAGTATCATACGCACTTACCTGAGAAATTTCTTATTGAGATTGTTTCCGGGCGTTAAAAAGGTCGCCATGAATGACGACCTTATGAGATAGGTGCGTGTTGCGGGAAGGTCGCCATTGATGCCGACCAGGCTTTCCTCAGAACAATCGTGGCCCGTAACCCCACAGAACCACTGTCAGCGCCAGCAGCACTTCAAACACCAGCACACCAATCGCCAATGTCGATCCGGAGAAGCGCAAGCTCTCATCACGGTCGATGCTCAGGAACACCGGGATGCCGACGTAAAGCAGATAACCGGTGTAAACCAGCGCCATCGCGCCCACCAGCACGCACAGCCACACCAGCGGATAGAGCGCCACCAGCCCGCTGAGGAACAGCGGCGTGGCCACATAGCCGGCAAACACCGTACAGCGCTGCAAGCTGGGACGCTGCGGATAGTTACGCGCCATCCAGTGGATCACGCGGCCCATTACCGCCACGCCGCCGAGGATAATCAGATAGAACAGAATGCCGAGACCGATACCGGTCAGTAGATTGAGTTGTACGAACTGCCCTTCGCCCAGATTCCAGCCCAGCTGCGTGGTACCGATAAAGGCGCAGATCACCGGGATCGCCGCCATTAGCAGAACATGATGGGTGTAATGGTGCGAAACGCTCTCATTTTCCTGTTTAATATCGCGCATTTCCTGACCTGGATGCGCCAGTAAACCCCAGACATGATTCATACATTTACTCCTTTGCTGCGATGGGCTGCCCTTACAGCCAACGGCCTGATCAACGGAGGCAGCGTTAGCTCAAGTATAATCGTCGTCGCCGTTTTTGCGGGGCGCCACACAAATTAAGCCGCTGGTATACACTAATAGCGATTTCACACTTTGCAGGGAGGATAATTTGCATCTCGATATCAATGGATTAATTACCCAATACGGTTATCTGGCGCTGCTGATTGGTTGTATTGCCGAAGGGGAAACGTTCACGTTGTTAGGCGGTGTGGCGGCGCATGAAGGCTTATTGCACTTCAGCGGCGTGGTGCTGGCGGCGATGATCGGCGGCATTATTGGCGATCAGCTGCTGTTCTGGCTGGGACGCCGTTATGGCACGCGCATTTTGCGCCGTTTCAGTAAACATCAGGAAACAATTGGCAAGGCTAAGCGGCTAATTCAAAAACACCCGAGCCTGTTCGTGATTGGCGTGCGCTTTATGTACGGCTTCCGCATTGTCGGGCCGATCATTATTGGCACCAGCCGCCTCAAGCCGCTGCGTTTCTTCATTCTGAACGTGATTGGTGCGGCGCTGTGGGCGCTGATCTTTGTCTCGCTTGGCTACTTTGCCGGACAGATTGTCGCGCCGTGGCTGCACAAGATCGATCAGCACCTCAAGCCGCTGTTGTGGCTGGCGGCGGCGGTGATTTTTGGCATCGTCTTGCGTTACATCATTCGCCACTGGAATCACCGCCGCGCCGGTTGATTACGCGTGGTACCCCTTAAACTGCGGATTGGCCAACATAAAACCACCGTCGACAATAAACGATTGTCCGGTGGTATAAGTTGCCCACTCCGAACAGAGCCATGCCACTAAACTCGCCACTTCACGCGTATCGCCGGGACGCCCAATCGGGATTTCCGGCATACGTCGTCCTTGCTGGTCATCTTTCATATCGTTCATCGCCGTGGCAATTGCGCCCGGTGCGACCGCGTTCACCAGAATATGGTGCGGTAAGAGACTCAGCGCCATCGATTTGGTCAAGCCGCCGAGCGCATGTTTGGCAGCGGTATAGGCGGTGGCATCCGGCAGCGGCGTGTGTTCATGCACCGACGTAATATTGATGATGCGTCCGCCGTCGCCCTGGTCAACCATATGGCGCGCGGCAATCTGCCCGCAAAGAAACGCGCCATCGACATCCACGTTGAACACTTTGCGCCAATCCTCAAAGGTGACATCGAGAAAGTCGGCTTTGGTCATCACGCCGGCATTACACACCAATACGTCAATGCGCCCCAGCGAGTTGATCAGCTGCGTCAGTTGCTGTGCGCCGGCTTGCGGATCGGAGAGATCAACCTGCCGCACCTGCGCCTGCTGTCCACGACTTTCCACCATGCGCGCGGTTTCCTGGGCGCCCTCTTCATCCGAACTCCAGGTGATGCCCAGCGTATAACCCGCTTCGGCCAGTATCACCGCACAGCTGCGACCAATGCCTGAACTGGATCCGGTAACCACAGCGACTTTCTGTTTTCCTAAGCTCATAACATTCTCCTGATTGAGGGTGTCTTTACAGTATAGAAGTTATCCTTCTGTGCCTCGGGGCCGCCGAATCTGCCGTTTCGTCTATAGTTAACAATTACCTACGGCAAAGGGGGCACGATGAGCGAGATTAAACGCAGAATAGACGACCATGGCGTGATTGGTGATTTACGCACCTGCGCACTGATTGCTAACGATGGCACCATCGATTATCTCTGCTGGCCGGCGCTTGATAGCCCGTCAATTTTCGCCGCGCTACTGGACAGCGATGAGGCCGGCCTGTTCTCCCTCGCGCCGGACTGGAAAAATGCCCGCCAGCAACAGCTCTATTTACCGGATACCAATATTCTGCAAACCCGCTGGCTGGATGACGCTGGCGTGGCAGAGATCACCGATTACATGCCGATCTGCGATGAGCAGAGCAAAGTGCCGCGTATCGTGCGCCGCGTAAAGATGGTACGCGGCACCGCCACCTTTCATCTTCTGTGTGCGCCACGCCACGACTACGCGCGCGCCGAAACCACCACCGAACTGCGGCCCGGCGGTATCGCCTTCCTTGCGTCGGGACAACCGGCGTTGCGCCTCAGCGCTTCGGTGGTGATGACGCGCGAGAATCACAGCGCGGTGGCGGAATTCACTCTGAAAGCCGGGGAAACCGCTGAGTTTGTCTTTGGTAACGATGACGATCCTAACGTGGCCACCATCGCCACCGAGCACTGTTTCCACGACACGCTGGAGTACTGGCGACGCTGGAGCAGCCACAGTTCCTATCGCGGCCGCTGGCAGGAGATGGTGACGCGTTCAGCGCTGGCACTGAAGTTACTCACTTCGCATCAGCACGGTTCCATCGCCGCCGCCGCCACCTTCGGCTTACCCGAAGAGTTGGGCGGCGAGCGCAACTGGGATTATCGCGCCTCGTGGATCCGCGATGCCTCATTCAGCATGTACGCGCTGATGCGCCTCGGCTACACCGAAGAAGCGCGCGACTTTACCAAATGGGTCGGCCGCTGCGTCGAGCACAGCCACGACGACACGCCGCATCTGCAAGTGATGTATCGTCTCGACAGCGGCACCGAGCTACACGAAACCGAGCTGCTCAATCTTTCCGGCTACGCCAATTCACGTCCGGTGCGCATCGGCAATGATGCCTGGCGCCAGACGCAGCTCGATATTTACGGCGAGCTGATGGATGCCATCTACCTCGCCAATAAATATGGCGAGGCAATTTCGCACCGCGGCTGGAAGTATGTGTCCGATATGATCGATTACGTCTGCGTGAACTGGAATCAGCCCGATGCCGGGATCTGGGAGATGCGCGGCGAGCCGGAACATTTCCTGCATTCACGCCTGATGTGTTGGGTCGCGCTCGATCGCGCACTGCGCCTTGGCCTGAAACGTTCGCTGCCGATGCCGTACGACCGCTGGGATAAGGTGCGCAGCGAGATCCGCGACGATATCTGGCAGAACTTCTGGAACCCGGAGCTGGGCCATTTCACCGCGACGCGCGGCGGTAATTTCCTGGATGCTTCGATGCTGCTGATGCCGCTGGTGCGCTTTGTCAGCTCCACCGATCCCGACTGGATTTCGACGCTGGACGCGATTAAAACGCATCTGGTGAGCGACGGTTTAGTCCGACGCTATAACATTCACGAGACGCCTGCCGATGCTTTAACCGGCGGAGAAGGATCTTTCGGTGCCTGCTCATTCTGGTATGTGGAGTGTCTGGCGCGAGCCGGTCGCGTACATGAGGCGCATTTTGAGTTTGAAAAGCTGCTGAGTTACGCCAATCCGCTTGGTTTGTACGCCGAAGAGTTCACTTCACACGGCGAAGCGTTGGGTAACATGCCGCAGGCGTTGACGCATCTGGCGTTAATCAGTGCCGCTTTTTTCCTCAATCGCAAACTGAGTAATGAAGTGACGCTGTGGCAGCCGTGAAAATTCACATTTTGGGCTGCGGATCGAAGGGAATTGTCGGGTAAAGACAAGGAATTGCGTAAAGTATATGCAGCCAGTAAAAATCCTGATTTCCATCAATGCGCCAATGCACATATAATGCGCAGCGGGTCATACTGACCACGATGGATTCGACACACTGACAAGCCTGAAACATGGCCATAACGACTTGAAAAACATGAAAATGAGCATTCGCGCGTTCGCTTCACTCGCCCTCGCACTGGCGGCGTTCAGCCAGTCGGCATTTGCAGTAGTCTATCCGCTGCCGCCGGCTAACAGCCGTCTGATCGGCGAAAACATTGAAATCACTGTCCCTGATGACAGCAAACTTCCGCTGGAAGCCTTTGCTGCACAGTATCAGATGGGCCTCAGCAATATGCTGGAAGCCAATCCGGGCGTTGACGTTTATCTGCCAAAAGCTGGCACTAAAATGATCATCCCACAGCAGCTGATTCTGCCTGACGCGCCGCGTGAAGGCATCGTGATCAACAGCGCTGAGATGCGTCTTTACTACTACCCGAAAGGCACCAAGACCGTGGTCGTGCTGCCAATCGGTATCGGCGAGCTGGGTAAAGATACGCCGGTCAACTGGACGACCAAGGTTGAGCGTAAGAAAGATGGCCCAACCTGGACGCCAACCAAAGCGATGCACGCAGAATATGCGGCACGCGGCGAGAGCATTCCTGCGGTGTTCCCGGCGGGTCCGGATAACCCGATGGGCCTGCACGCGCTCTATATCGGCCGCCTGTATGCGATTCACGGCACCAACGCCAACTTCGGTATCGGCCTGCGCGTAAGCCACGGCTGTGTGCGTCTGCGTGCTGACGACATCAAATGGCTGTTCGACAACGTGCCGGTTGGTACGCGCGTACAGTTCATCGATCAGCCGGTGAAAGCCACCGTTGAGCCAGATGGTTCGCGCTACGTGGAAGTACACAATCCGCTGTCGACCACCGAAGAGCAGTTCAATTCACGCGAAGTGGTGCCGATCAATCTGACTTCCGCTGTGACCAAAGTGATTGCCGATGCCAGCACCAACCAGGATGCGGTCAACAACGCTATCCAGGCGCGTAACGGTATGCCGATCAAAATCAACGGTCCAGCTGGCGAAGTGCAGCCAGCACCGGTGCCGGTTCAGGAGTCTTCTGACGCATTGCCGAAAGAAGAGCCAATGACACCGCAAGGTATCAATGGCGCAGCGCCAGCAGCGCAGCCGGCCACCAGCCTGTAATCGCGCGTTAAGACGCGCAATAAATTGCGCCGCTACAGATATATGCACCTACCGTAGCGGCGCGATTCATCGCGCAACGTCAATCAATCACGCGGTCGTCGAAACGCCAGCCAACCCGCCACCAGGGTAAACGCCAGTACTACTAACACCAGCAGCAAAAAGCCGTGCGGATTATTCGCCAGCGGAATCCCGCCCACGTTCATGCCAAAAAATCCCGCCACGATATTGATCGGCAGCGCCAGCACGGTGATCACTGTCAGCAAAAACAGCGTGCGGTTGCTCTGCTCCATCAATCGTGCGGCAATCTCTTCCTGTAGCAAACGAATCCGCTCCATCAAACTCGCCAAATCATTCAGCGCCACGCTGAACTCTTCGGTGAAAATTCGCAGCTCGCCCAGGGGTTCACGCTTTAGCCATTTGGGCGGACGATTCAGCAAGCGGAACAGCGCCGCCGGTTCCGGTGCCAGCAAACGCTGCACGCGCAGCAGCATACGACGCAGTTGTCCCAGCTCGCGGCGATTGGTTTTGATCGCCGCACTCAGTAAGCGCTCTTCAATCGCATCCACCGCCTGACTGGAACGCCGCACCACTTGCTCCAGCTGCGCTTCCTGCTCGCCAAGCAGCCACAGCAGCATCGCATCCGGCTCGGCGAACTTCAGTTCATTCATCTGCTGATGCATGCGTTCGATCATGCCAACCGGGCGAAAACGCGCGGTGACCACCACACGCGGGCAGCACCACATCCACAACGTGGCGTTCTGCGTGCTGCGCTCCTCTTTACTGAAGGTGACGTCATTGAGTACCGCCAGCAGCGCATCGTTTTGCTGGGCTAAACGGGTGCGCGGCGAAGCAGAATGTATCTCGTCGAAAAAATCGTGGTCTACGCCAAAGTGGTCCTGAACCCAGCGTTCAGCACGCGCGTGATTAAGGTTGATGTGCAGCCAGATAAAGGTCGACTGCGGCAGCTGCTGCTGCGATAGCTGGGCCGCTTCGCGTGCATTGAGCCGCTGTGGCAGCGACGCGGGCGTAAACAGATAACCATGAATCAGTCCGGCGACGTCGTTATTGAAGTCCGGCAGCGAGGCGAGCGGTAGTACGGGCTGGAGCATTAGCAGGTCATTCCCGAGCGGTCAGATCCACAGCGTGCGACAGGGATGTTGCAGCAAGATGACACCGGGCGTGCGCCATCATCATTCTGTCATACAAACCACGTATCACACTGCCATTAACGGGTGCCGTTCAAGCATCGTGATTTAACACTGAGGTGTTTTATGGCTGAAAACAGTTTACCTGCATCGACCTCCTCGTCCCACACCGGACGCCCGAACCTTAACCGCGGCAACGGCCCTGCCTCACGTCTGATCTTTGTACTGTTGCTGATCGCTGGCCTGCTGTATGCCGGCATCAACCTGTTTAATGACGTTGAAGAGACCGGTGCGCCGGTCACCAGCTACATACCGTTCCTGCTGCTCGGCGTGGCGCTGATCATTGCGCTCGGTTTTGAATTTGTGAACGGTTTCCACGATACCGCCAACGCCGTCGCCACGGTGATCTACACCCATTCGCTGTCGCCGGGCGTGGCGGTGATGTGGTCCGGTTTCTGTAACTTTTTGGGCGTGCTGCTCTCCAGCGGCGTGGTGGCGTTCGGCATCATCTCGCTGCTGCCGGTGGAGTTAATTCTGCAAGCGGGCAGCGGCCACGGCTTTGCCATGGTCTATGCGCTGCTGTTCTCGGCGATTATCTGGAACCTCGGCACCTGGTATTTTGGTTTACCGGCCTCCTCTTCGCATACGCTGATCGGTTCGATTATCGGCGTTGGCGTGGCGAACGCCTTGCTGCATGGCCGCAGCGGCACCAGCGGCGTGGATTGGGATCAGGCAATTAAAGTCGGGTATGCGCTGCTGCTGTCGCCGATTGTCGGCTTCGTCTGCGCCGCGCTGCTGCTGCTGGCGATGAAAGCCTTCATCCGCAATCGCCAGCTGTATGAAGCGCCGAAGGGCAACCAGCCGCCGCCGGTGTGGATTCGCGGCTTGCTGATCCTCACCTGCACCGGCGTATCGTTCGCGCACGGCTCGAATGACGGGCAGAAAGGCATGGGCCTAATCATGCTGATTCTGGTCGGCACCATGCCGATTGCCTACGCGTTGAACCGCTCGCTGCCGCCGGAGCAGATTCCGCGCGTCGCCGCCTTGACCCAGGTGACGGAACAGCAGCTGCTGACGCTGCAACAGGCGCCCGCCGCCATGCCCGCGCCGCGCGAGGTGCTGACCGAATTCGTGCGCACCAGCCAGACTCGTCCACAGGTGTTGCCGGCGCTCGGCATGATGCTGGGCGATATCGGCGATCAGATTCGTCGCTACGGCGCAGTGGAGAATATCCCGGCGCAGGCGGTGACCAACACGCGAAACGACATGTATCTGGCCTCCGAAACCATTAAGCATCTGCAAAGCGCCAAAGTAGCGCTGCCGGAAGAGACCGCGCGCAACCTGGCGGCGGTGAAGAAAGAGCTGGATGCCGCCACGCGCTTTATCCCGATGTGGGTGAAAGTGGTGGTGGCGATAGCGCTGGGTCTCGGCACCCTGGTTGGCTGGCGTCGCATTGTGGTGACGGTGGGCGAACGCATAGGCAAAACCCATCTGACCTACGCGCAAGGTGCCAGCGCTGAGCTGGTAGCGATGGCGACCATCGGCGCGGCCGACGCGTTTGGCCTGCCGGTTTCTACTACCCATGTGCTCTCATCCGGCGTCGCCGGTACGATGGCCGCCAACCGTTCAGGTCTGCAACTCGCCACCATCCGCAATCTGGCGATGGCGTGGGTGCTGACGCTGCCGGTATCCGTGTTACTTTCGGGGTTGCTTTACGCCCTGTTTATCCACTTTTAACTGCGGTAAACAACGGCGGCGCACGGGGGTTTGCCGGTGAAGCGTTATTCGCTCAGCGCTTGCGCAGCCGTCTGGCGGCCGTGTTGCTGGTGCAGACGCAGCGTGATGGCAAATGCGCCCAGCACCATCAGCGCCGCCGCCAGATAGACCGATTGCATGCCCCAATGCCCAATCAGCAAGCCCGCCACCGGACCGGTTAATCCCAGGCCTAAATCGAGAAACGCCGAATAGGTGCCGAGTGCCGAACCCTGATCCTGCTGCTGTACACGCTTCACCGCTTCCACGCCCAGCGCCGGGAACACCAGCGAGAAACCGCCGCCGGTGAGAAACGCGCCCAAATCCACCAGCCAGATGCTGTCGGCCTGCCAAATCAGCAGCAGTCCGGCACACTCCAGCACAAATGACACCAGCGACACTTTCAGGCCACCGAAACGCGTGATGTAGCGACCAAAACCGAGGCGCACAATCACAAAGCCGAGGCTGAACAGCGTCAGCGCGAACGCCGCACCGCTCCAGTCGCGGCTGGCGAAATAGAGCGTGATAAAGGTGGAAATTACGCCGAAACCGATGGTGCCAAAGCCAAGCGCCAGCCCAAACATCCACACGCGGCTGACCACGCGATGAAACGGAATGCGCACGCCGGCGGAGACGCTGACGCCCGCTTTGCGACTCGCCATCCAGAATCCGGCAACGCCCATGATCGCCACCAAACCAGCAAAGCCGCTGATGCCAAACCACTGATTCAGCAGCACGCCGAGCGGTGCACCAATCGCCATGGCGAAATAGGTGGCTACGCCGTTCCACGAGATCACCCGCGCGGTTTGCAGCGGACCGACAATGTTCATGCCCCACAGCGTCGATCCGGTGCTACTGAAGCTTTCACCTACGCCGAGGAACAAGCGCCCCGCCGCCAGCAGCGCCAGGCTCAGCAGCGGCATGTCGCTGCACAGCGCGGCGATAATCGATAACACGCCGCTCATGCCGCAGAACACCAATCCCATCATCACCACGCGCTTCGGACCAAAGCGATCCGCCAGACGACCGGAGTGCGGGCGGCTTAATAGCGTAGCGAAATATTGCAGGCTGATGATTAATCCGGCGATGAACGAGCTGAATCCAAGCTGGTTATGTACGAATCCCGGCAGCACCGCGAGCGGCAAACCCACCGAAAGGTAGCAAAAGAAGGTGAAAACAATGACGGAGAGAATACGTTTATTTAACTGAGCGTTACTCAGTACAGCGGCGTCAGACATGGAAAGTGGCGTCGGGAACGGTGATGAAAATGGACAATAACTATAACCTTAGCCTGCTAAGAGATCGCGACTTTTTTAGTTATAAAGTACTAACAGATTGGAGGAAATAATGAGCACACATCCGGTCTTTCATATGGCGCAATAAATCGCGCTGCTACGAAATGTGCGTATTGGTGATTATGCGATGATACGTGTGGCATGTCGGTCAATTGCATCAGCAATATCGGCGGAAACGCGCAAGGTGCGCACTTCGCTGAACAAGCCGTCGGCTTGGTGATACGCCTTGCGCAGGTAGCCAAGCCACTGCTTGATGCGCGCCACGTGATACATGCCGGTATCGCCCTGCTTTTCCAGCTGAGTGTACTTAAGCAACAAGGCAACCACGTCGGGCCACGCCATCGGCGCTTCGTTGTATTTCACCACGCGCGCCAGATTCGGCACGTTGAGCGCACCGCGCCCTATCATCACCGCATCGCAGCCGGTAATGCGCATGCAATCCTGCGCGTCCTGCCAGTTCCAGATCTCACCGTTGGCGATCACCGGAATGCGCAGACGCTGGCGAATTTCGCCAATCGCCTGCCAGTTAATGTTTTCGGCGCGATAACCGTCTTCTTTAGTACGACCGTGCACCACCAGCTCGCTGGCACCGGCTTGTTGCACCGCATCGGCGATCTCAAAACGACGATCGCCGGAATCCCAGCCAAGGCGCACTTTCACCGTCACCGGCAGATGATCCGGCACCGCTTCACGCATCGCTTTCGCGCCGCGATAAATCAGTTCGGGATCTTTCAGCAAGGTGGCACCGCCGCCGCTGCCGTTGACCAGCTTCGACGGACAGCCGCAGTTGAGATCAACGCCCCAGGAACCGAGTTCCACCGCGCGCGCGGCGTTCTCGGCCAGCCACTCGGGGTATTGCCCGAGCAGCTGCATGCGAACGCGCGTGCCTGACGGCGTGCGGCTGTGATTATGCAGCTCAGGACACAAACGATAGAAGGATTTTACCGGCAGCAGCTGATCGACCACGCGCAAAAACTCGGTCACGCACAAGTCATAATCATTCACCCCGGAGAGCAGCTCACGCACCAGCGAATCAAGCACGCCCTCCATCGGCGCCAGCAACACCCTCATGACGTTAGGCGTTCCCGGTTTTCTTCGGTGCCGGACGACGACGACCGCTGTTGGCGGCTGGCGCAGCCTGGCTTGCGCCCTGCGCTGGACGACGCGCGGAACGCGCTTCACCCTGCGGACGTGGCGCATTGCCGCTGTGCGGGCGAGAAACGTTGCCGCCCTGACCGCGACCCTGGCCTTGACCACGTCCACCTTGACCGCGACCGCCGCCCTGCTGCTGACGACCGTTCTGGATTGGCTCGGCTTTGATGCTGGGATCGACTTCGAAACCAGGCAGCTCGATGCGCGGGATTTCACGCTTCAGCAGACGCTCAATGTCACGCAGCAGTTTGTGTTCATCAACACACACCAGCGACAGTGCCGCGCCGGTAGCAGCCGCACGGCCGGTACGACCGATACGGTGCACGTAATCTTCCGCCACGTTTGGCAGCTCGTAGTTCACCACGTGTGGCAGCTCTTCGATATCCAGACCACGCGCCGCGATGTCGGTCGCGACCAGCACGCGAATGCCGCCGGATTTGAAGTCAGCCAATGCACGGGTACGCGCGCCCTGGCTCTTGTTGCCGTGGATCGCGGCGGCGGTGATGCCGTCTTTGTTCAGCTGCTCAGCCAGATGATTGGCGCCGTGTTTGGTACGGGTGAACACCAGCACTTGCTGCCAGTTATCACGACCAATCATCAGCGACAGCAGTTCCCGCTTGCGCTTCTTATCCACGAAATGCACTTGCTGTGAAACTTGCTCAGAGGCGGTGTTACGACGCGCAACTTCAACCTGTTCTGGGTTGGTAAGTAGTTTTTCCGCCAGGGTTTTGATCTCGTCAGAGAAGGTGGCAGAGAACAGCAGGTTCTGACGCTTAGCAGGCAGACGCGCCAGCACGCGACGGATGTCGTGGATGAAGCCCATGTCGAGCATACGATCCGCTTCATCCAGCACGAGGATTTCAACCTGTGACAGATCAACCGCGTTCTGGTGCGCCAGATCGAGCAGACGGCCCGGTGTCGCCACCAGCACGTCAACGCCGCCGCGCAGTTTCATCATCTGCGGGTTGATGCTCACGCCGCCAAATACCACCAGCGAACGGATATCGAGATATTGGCTGTACTCACGCACGTTCTCGCCAACCTGAGCCGCCAGTTCGCGGGTCGGGGTCAGGATCAACGCACGCACCGGACGGCGGCCACGCGCCGTGGACGGTTTTGCAGTCAGACGCTGCAGCAACGGCAGCGTAAAGCCGGCGGTTTTACCGGTGCCGGTTTGGGCGCTCGCCAGCAGGTCACGACCAGCCAGCACCACAGGAATGGCCTGACGCTGAATCGGCGTCGGCTCTTGGTAGCCTTGTTCTGCTACCGCACGCAAAATATCGGCACTTAAGCCGAGAGAGTCAAATGACATGCAGGTGTATTACTCCGAACCGTCCTGACCGCCGTAGGCGATGTAGTTTTCAGGAGGGATATGACGCAAGCGCGGGGCTCACGTGTGAAAAGGGCACAAACTACCATGCGTAAGGGCGCGAGTTTAGCAGCTTTCCGCGCAGACAGCATCCATAAAAAAAGGAGCCGCATTGGGCTCCTTTTGGTCAGGTCCGCAGGGTTGCGGTCCCTAATCGATCAACTGCGCTTCTTCTCGATGCGCTGAACCGGCTCTTTCGCCAGCAGTGAAACCAGCGCCGGTCCCACCAACATCACCACGCCGAGGAGACCAATCAGCAGGTTGTTATGGATAAAGCGGGAGATCAGGAACAGCGTTAACATCGCTGCGCCAAAGTAGTAAGTGGTGGTCACCTCTTCGAGGGAATCACCCATTCTACGTAAACGGGCACTACGCTGCATGACCAGCATGGTAATGAATACCACCGCATAAGCTGCCACCAGGGTACTGCTCACTTCAACCAGCGCCCTATGTTTCCAGCCCCAAACCAGTGCGGCAATCACCAGCAGGTGCATTGCAATGTGCAAACAAGTTTGTCCGGTAACAATCTGAACACGATTAGACCATTTCATTCTCTTCTCCTGGCAGACCCAACAGGTCGCCCAAGTGTATCTGGCTGGAGGCCAGACGAACGTCCTCAATGTAAAGCAAATTTCGGATTACGCCCTAATTTTCTGCCCTTAACACCATCCATTTGTGACAAAGACTACACTTTGTGCTGTTGATGATGAAAAGGAGCGCGTCGAAGTATGCCACAAAATACGCAAGGATTTTCATTTAAAGTCCTGACGATCAATACCCACAAGGGTTTCACCAGCTTTAATCGCCGCTTTATCCTGCCGGAATTGCGTGATGCTGTTCGCGCCACATCGGCGGATATCGTCTTCCTGCAAGAGGTAATGGGTACCCACGCCATCCATTCGCTGCACATTGAAAACTGGCCGGAAACCTCCCATTACGAATTTCTGGCCGATACCATGTGGAACGATTTTGCCTATGGCCGCAACGCGGTTTATCCCGAGGGACATCACGGGAACGCGATATTGTCACGCTTTCCCATCGTTGAATATGAAAACCGCGATATTTCCGTCGCCGGAAGTGAAAAACGCGGCATGTTGCACTGCCAAATCCGCCTGCCGGATCGGGCGGAACCGCTGCATGTGTTCTGCGTACATCTCGGTCTGAAGGAGAAACATCGCCAGGCGCAGATGAAGATGATGTGCGACTTTATCGATACGCTGCCGCCCGATGCGCCTTTGGTGGTGGCCGGTGATTTTAATGACTGGCAGGTCAGCGCCAATCGCTTTCTCAAACGCGCGGTGGGCTTAGAGGAAGTGTTCAGCATCAAAACCGGCCGCCCTGCCCGCACCTTCCCGGCGCGTTTTCCGCTGTTACGGCTAGATCGTATCTACATCCGCAACGCTACGGTGAGTAAGCCGTGGGCGCTGCCGGTTAAACCCTGGTCTCACCTGTCCGATCATGCGCCGTTAGCGGTGGAGATTTTCCTATGAGTTTCAATTGGCGCGACGGTAATCAGCTCCGTCTGTTAGAAAATGGTGACCAGTTTTTCCCGCGCGTATCAGGCGCGATCCAACGCGCCGAGCGCACGCTGCTGCTGGAAACCTTCATCCTGTTTGAGGACGAAGTCGGCAACGATCTGCACGAACAGCTGCTCAAGGCGGCGCAGCGCGGGGTCAAAGTCGAGGTGATGGTCGATGGCTACGGCTCGCCAGACCTCTCCGACCGATTTGTTGATAGCCTGACGGCCGCGGGCGTGCGCTTTATCTATTACGATCCGCGTCCGCTGGTGCTCGGCATGCGCACCAATGTGTTTCGTCGCCTGCACCGCAAGATCGTGGTGATCGATGAACAGATCGCCTTTGTCGGCGGCATCAACTTCTCCGCTGAACATAACATCGATTTCGGTGCAGAGGCCAAACAGGATTATGCCGTGGAGGTGAAAGGCCCGGTGGTGCTGGATATTGCCCAATACGTGCAGCAACAAATGGGCAGCGAACAGCACACGCGGCGCTGGTGGGGTGCGCGCTCCCATCGCCCGGCGGTAAACGCCATGCCCGGTGAAGCGCAGGTACTGTTTGTCTATCGCGATAACGACGAACACCGCGACGACATCGAACAGCACTATCTCGCCATGCTGCGCAAGGCACAGAAGGATGTGATCATCGCCAACGCCTACTTCTTCCCCGGCTATCGTCTGCTGCGCGAAATGCGCAGCGCGGCTCAGCGCGGCGTGCGCGTCAGGCTGATTGTTCAGGGCGAGCCCGATATGCCGATCGTCAAAGTCGGTGCCGAGCTGCTGTACAACTACCTGGTCGATGGCGGTGTGGAAGTGTATGAATATTGCCGCCGCCCGCTGCACGGCAAAATAGCGGTACAGGATCAGCAGTGGTCCACCGTCGGCTCCAGCAACCTCGATCCGCTGAGTTTATCACTCAATCTGGAAGCCAATTTGATGGTGCACGATCGCGCTTTCAACCAGACGCTGCGCGACAATCTGGAACTGCTGATTCAGCAGGACTGCGTGCGCGTGGAGGATGACAAGCTGCCGCCGCGCAACTGGTGGCAGCTCACCAAGGGCGTAATTGTGTTCCACTTTTTACGTCACTTCCCGGCTATTGCCGGATGGTTGCCTGCGCACACGCCACACTTGTCGCAAGTTGCTCCCCCCGTACAACCCGAAATGGAAACTCAGGATCGGGTTGAAGCCGATAATTCAGGAGCAAAATCCTAATGTCGAAAAAGAATCCGCGCTGGCAACTGGCGAAGAAAATCCTCACCTGGCTGTTTTTTATTGCGGTGATTGTGCTGCTGGTGGTGTATGCGCGCAAGGTGAACTGGGAAGACGTCTATACGGTGATCGTCGGCTATAACCGCTATGTGGTGCTAAGCGCTGCTGCACTGGTGGTGGTGAGTTATCTGACCTATGGCTTGTACGACCTGATTGGACGAGCCTACTGCGGCCATAAGCTGGCGAAGCGCCAGGTGATGCTGGTGTCGTTTATCTGTTATGCCTTCAACCTGACGCTCAGCACCTGGGTTGGCGGCGTGGCGATGCGCTATCGGCTCTACTCAAGACTCGGTTTGCCGGGCAATACCATTACGCGCATTTTCTCGCTGAGCATCGCCACCAACTGGCTAGGCTATATTCTGCTGGCCGGCGTGGTGTTTGCGGCGGGCATGGTGCCGATTCCCTCCGGTTGGTTCATTGGTGAAACCACGCTGCGCATCATTGGCGCGGTGCTGCTGGTGATGGTGGCGGTCTACTTGTGGGCTTGCGCCTTCGCGAAGAAGCGCCGCTGGACGGTTAAAGGCCAGCATCTGCAGCTGCCTTCACTGCGCATGGCGCTGTTCCAGTTTGCGGTCTCCTGCGCCAACTGGATGGTGATGGGCATGATTATCTGGCTACTGCTGGCGCGTCAGGTGGATTATCCGATTGTGTTAGGCGTGTTGCTGATCAGCAGTATCGCCGGTGTGATCATTCACATCCCGGCCGGGATTGGCGTGCTGGAAGCGGTATTTTTGGCGCTGCTCAGTGGGCAACACGCCTCGCACGGCACCATTATTGCAGCGCTGCTGGCTTATCGCGTGCTCTATTTTATTCTGCCGCTGTTGGTGGCGCTGGTGCTCTATTTGTGGCTGGAGAGCCGCGCGAAGCATTTACGGCAGAAGAATGAGCAGAAGATGGAGAAATCGGTATCGCGGTGAGTTTGTGCGGAGTTCCCCTCTCCCGCAGGCGGGAAAGGGGACAGTTTGGTGCGTGGTTTAGCGGCGGTTGCCGAAGATGCGCAGCAGCATCAGGAACAGGTTGATGAAGTCGAGATACAGCGTTAACGCACCCATGATTGAGGCGCGACGCAGGTTCTCTTTGTCATTGACGTTGATGTTCTCGCCAATCGCCTTCAGCCTCTGCGTGTCATAGGCGGTTAAGCCAACAAACACCACCACGCCGATATAGGTAATCGCCCACATCAGCGCCGGGCTTTTCAGCCAGAAGTTCACCAGTGACGCCAGCAAAATACCGATCAGCGCCATAAACAGCAGGCTGCCAAAACGGCTCAGGTCGCGCTTAGTGGTGTAACCGTAGAAGCTCATGGCACCGAACATCCCGGCCGTCACGAAGAAGGTGCTGGCGATGGATGAGTAGGTGTAAACGAGGAAAATACTCGCCATGGTTAATCCGGTTAGCGCCGAATAGAGCATAAACAGTGCGGTGGCGACCGCGCCGCTCAGGCGATGCACCATGCCAGACAACACAAACACCAGCGCTAACTGCGCGATGATCAAACCGAAGAAAGTGATGCGGTTAGCAAACACCAGTTCCATTACTGCAGGTGTGCGGGCAGCAAACCACGAAACAAACGCGGTCAGCAGCAAGCCGCAGGTCATCCAGCCATACACCTGCGCCATGTAGGTCTGCAGCGAGGTGGATGCCTGCTGCACGATTGAATCATTACGTGGATATCGATCCATGAAGCGCCTCATTAGCGGTTACGTTAACAAACTCTGTAAGTGTGGAGTGTACACCCGTTTGCGTCAACGGCGCGTCAAGCACTGTTGATAGCGGCCATTTACGCGCTGAGCAAACCACGCGGTGGTGAGATTGCGGGTGATTTTCGGGCTCTCCAGCTTGATGCCCGGCAGCATTTCGCGCGGCAGACGTTTTCCGGCCATCTTATCGGCGAGGATAAAGGTCTGCTTCCACAGCGTGCTGTTAGCAAAATCTTCGCTGTCGCCCTTCTCCAGATCGCGGCGGATTTCGCGATTGCTCATATCCAGCTGCTTGCTCAGGCTGCGCACCGCCAGTTCGGTGGAACCGGCCTGATCGCTGCCATAGACGATCAGGTCGCCATCCAGTGCCAGCTTGATGCCGCTGGCGCGTGCGATGGCCGCCTGAAATGCGGCGTTGCGGCTGGCGTACCAACCGGCGTTGAAGTCGGCGAAGCGATACAGCGGCTGGCTGTAATCGGCCGGGTAGCCAAGCAGATGCAGCGTGCCGAAGTAGATACCACCGCGACGAGTGAAGACTTCACGACGAATCGAGCCGTCAACCGCATACGGATAGCCTTTGGCGTGCGCTTCCGCAAACGCAATGCTGACCTGCATCGGCCCGCCGGTATGAATTGGGTTGAGGTTGCCAAACAGCTTTTGCCCCATCGGCACCATATCGATGAAATCATCAAAAATGGCGCTCAGCTCTTTCTCGCTGCGCACCTTATCCAGACGCGCAGCATAGCTTTCGCCATTTGGTGATTTGATCAGCAGAGCGGTGCGCACCAGAAATGCCGGCACATGCACTTTGGCGGCGCGGCGATCAATCTCGCCCCAGGCGATTTTCGGTAAGCCCGGCACCACCGCATCGGCGCTGAAGTTAGACTCCTGATCGGTAACGGCAATCACCGCGCAGAGGTTGCTGACGCTGGCATCAATTTGCTGCACGCGGAACGCGGTATAGATATCGTCGGCCCAGGCGGATTTCTGTTTCACGTCGCTGGGCAACAACTGCTGGATTTGGCTTTTCACATCGGCGGGCTGACGCGCGGGCGCCTGCGGCTCTTTTTTCGTGCTACATCCGGCCAGCACCAGCGCAGCCAGCAAAGCTGCGCCTTTCATCATCTTGCTCGTGTTCATCCTGCTCCCTGACGCCAATAAAAAACCGTACCTTAACGTTTTCAGTGGCCTGCCGCTATCGGAGCGGGAGGATTTTGCGCGCTAGCTCCAGCGCTCAGCGGCCTGATGATCGCTATCACGGGCATCAACCCAGCGGTCGCCTGCGGCGGTGGCTTCACGCTTCCAGAACGGCGCGCGGGTTTTCAGGTAATCCATGATGAATTCGGTGGCGGCGAATGCGCTGCCGCGATGCGCGCTGCTGACGCCAACAAACACGATCTCATCGCCAGGAAACAGTTCGCCAACGCGATGGATCACCGTGACCTGCTGCAGAGCCCAGCGCTGACGCGCGTCTTCCACGATCTCCGCCAGCGCTTTTTCCGTCATGCCGGGATAGTGCTCCAGCGTCAAGGCCGCCACGCTGGCACCGAGATTGTGATTGCGCACTTTGCCGGTGAAGGTGACGACCGCGCCATCGCTGTCATGGGTGGCGAGTTTTTCGTACTCTTCGCCGACGTTGAACGGCTCTGAACCCACACGAATCCGCGTTTCCATCATCAGCCTCCGGTGACCGGCGGGAAAAAGGCCACTTCATCACCCGCACGCAGCGGATGACTCATCGGCACCAGCGTTTGATTTACAGCCGCCAGCAGCTTGCCGGATTCCAGCGCCAGCGCCCAGCGATCGCCCTTCTCTGCTAACGCCGCGCGCAGCGTGGCGACATCGGCATAGTCAGGCTGCAAATCCAGTGAAGCGGTGCCGGTTAATTCCCGCACCTGAGCAAAAAACAGCACCTTAATCATGGCTCACCGCCTTGAAGTCGCCGGATTTGCCGCCGGTTTTAGTCAGCAAACGCAGCTGGTCGATGACGATGTCTTTTTGCACCGCTTTGCACATGTCATAGATGGTCAGCGCTGCAACGGACGCCGCCGTTAACGCTTCCATCTCAACGCCGGTTTTACCGGTGAGACGACAGAGCGAGGTGACACGCACGCGATTGTGCTGCGGTTCCGCCAGCAAGGTAACCTCCACTTTGCTCAGCATCAGCGGATGACAGAGCGGAATCAGTTCCCAGGTGCGTTTTGCCGCCTGAATACCGGCGATGCGCGCGGTGGCGAACACGTCACCTTTGTGATGGCTGCCGTCAATAATCATCTGCAGCGTTTCGGCGCTCATCAGCACCAGCGCTTCGGCCTGCGCTTCGCGCACCGTTTCGGTTTTGCCAGAGACATCCACCATGTGGGCTTCGCCAGCGGCATTGATATGAGTTAACGATGACATGCTTACAACTTCTTCAAATGTGAGACGAAATTACACGGACGCGTACGCGCATCCAGCTGATCTTCGATAATGCGTTCCCAGGCGCTGCGGCAGGCGTTGGTTGATCCCGGCACGGCAAAAATCAGCGTCTGATTGGCTAATCCAGCCACCGCGCGCGACTGCAGCGTCGAGCTGCCGATCTCTTCATAGGAGATCATGCGGAACAGCTCGCCAAAGCCTTCGATTTCGCGGTCCAGCAGCGGCAGCAACGCTTCTGGCGTGCTGTTTTTGCTATTGAAACCGGTGCCGCCGTTAACGATCACCACTTGCACATCGTCGCTGGCAATCCAGCGCGATACCGTGGCGCGAATGCGATAGCGGTTATCTGGCACAATCGCGCGATCAACCACCTGATGCCCGGCTTCAGCCAGCGCTTCACGCAGATAATCGCCCGATGTGTCATTGCTGGCATCGCGGCTATCCGAGACGGTCATCACCGCCACATTTAAGGCGACAAATTCGCCGGAAGGTTTACCCATGGCCGTAACTCCTGTGTTTAGCCACCAATAAAGGAGAGATTTTGCGTGATGCCGGTGTTGCCCTGATGCAGGAAATGCGTCTGCTTTTTCTGCCCAAGGCTGTGCGCAATGCGCGCCTGCAACTCGTCTTGCTGATCGTCAGAGGCCAGCAGATCGCGCAGCGACACGCCGCCGTCACCAAACAGGCACAGATGCAGATTGCCCAGCGCCGAGACGCGCAGGCGGTTGCAGCTGGCACAGAAATCTTTCTCGTACGGCATGATCAGGCCGACTTCGCCCTGATAATCGGGATGACGGAACACCTGCGCCGGACCGTCGCTGCGGCCGCGCGGCTGGCGTTGCCAGCCTTGCAGGATCAGCTGGTCGCGGATCACTTCACCGGAGATGTGATGACGGCGGAACAGATCGCTGCCTTCGCCGGTTTCCATTAGTTCGATAAAGCGCAGTTGAATCGGTCGCAGGCGCAGCCACTCAAGGAAGGTGCTGAGGCTGTGGCTGTTCACATCGCGCATCAGCACGCTGTTGACTTTCACTTTCTCGAAACCGGCATCAAAGGCGGCGTCGATTCCCGCCATCACCTCGGCAAATTTGTCCTGGCCAGTAATGGCGTGAAACTGGCGTGCGTCGAGGCTATCGACGCTGACGTTGATATGGGTGAGACCGGCAGCGCGCCAGGCATGTACGTCACGCGCCATGCGATAACCGTTGGTGGTCATCGCGATCTGGCGAATGGCGGCGTTTTCACGCACTGCAGCGATGATGTCGGTAAAATCACGCCGCATGGAGGGTTCGCCGCCCGTCAGGCGCACTTTTTCCGTGCCCGCCGCCGCAAAGGCACGCGTCACGCGACGAATCTCATCCAGCGAGAGAAAACTTTTATTGTGCGTACCGTTCGGCTTATAGCCGTTCGGCAAACAGTAGGTACAACGGAAGTTACACACATCCGTGACCGACAGGCGCAGATAGTAAAAGCTGCGCGCATAGGCATCTGTAAATTGTGGCACCTGAACACCTTTCCAAAGTCGGGAGATGCAGTCATTTCTTTCTGCACCCTGGCAGCTCAAGGCTGCGGCCTGGCTTCCATATCGATAACGACTTAGGAAACCAGGCTTGGGAGTTTGTTGTCATTATGGACAACACGGTTAAAACGAATGGTAGCGCGATTAACGGTTAGCATCCATGAGTGATTTTCGCTATATATCTTGATGCATAACGTTTTTTCACCGCATTTTCGCGACAGGATACGGTAAAATGCACCACAGATATTGATGCACATCAGTTCAACTACGCCTCAACGCGAGGACGTCAGTGACAAAGGAGAAACATGAATCGAACCCTGGCAGATTTGGATCGCGTAGTGGCATTAGGTGGCGGACACGGTTTGGGCCGCGTGATGTCGGCGCTGGCACCGTTAGGTTCGCGCCTGACCGGCATCGTCACCACCACCGACAACGGCGGATCCACCGGCCGCATTCGCCGCTCGGAAGGCGGCATTGCGTGGGGCGATATGCGTAACTGCATCAATCAGTTGATCACCGAACCGAGCGTCGCCACCGCGATGTTTGAGTATCGCTTCACCGGCAATGGCGAGCTGGCCGGGCATAATCTGGGCAACCTGATGCTGAAGGCGCTTGATCATCTCAGCGTGCGCCCGCTGGAAGCCATCAACATCATCCGCAATCTGCTCAAGGTCGATGCGTTTCTGATCCCGATGTCGGAACAGCCGGTCGATCTGGTGGCGCAGGATGGCGAAGGCAATATGGTGTACGGCGAAACGGCAATTGATGAGATGAAGCAGCCGCCCCAAGAGTTGATGTTACATCCGAATGTATTGCCAACCCGTGAAGCCATCGAGGCGATTGGCGAAGCGGATTTGATTCTGATTGGCCCAGGCAGCTTCTACACCAGCCTGATGCCGATTCTGCTGATGGAAGAGATGGCGCGCGCGCTGCGCCGTACGCCTGCCACCATGGTGTTTATCGGCAATCTGGGCCGCGAACTGAGCCCAGCGGCGGCTAGCCTGAATGTGGCCGACAAGTTGGCGATTATGGAGAAAGCGATTGGCAAGCGGGTGATTGATGCGGTGGTGGTGAGTCCGGCCGCCGATATTCGCGGCGTGGAAGAGCGTTTAATTATTCGCGAACCGCTGGAGGCCGCCGACATCAAATATCGCCATGACCGCCAGCTGCTGCGCATCGCGCTGGAACACGCGATTCAGGCCGTTTAATTTCCAGGCGCGCATGAATGCGCACCCTACGAAAACCACGCTGAATTCCTGTAGGGTCGTCATTCATGGCGACCTGGATACCACGATCACGAAGCCGCAATAAACAGCTCGCGCAATTGATGCAACTGATCGCGCACGCTGGCAGCCTCTTCAAACTCCAGAT
Organism: Pantoea sp. y20; assembly: GCF_054903455.1. Classification (NCBI taxonomy): domain Bacteria; kingdom Pseudomonadati; phylum Pseudomonadota; class Gammaproteobacteria; order Enterobacterales; family Erwiniaceae; genus Pantoea; species Pantoea sp. y20. The sequence continues at coordinate 1,328,412 of NZ_CM142816.1, read as the reverse complement.
TCTGCGCGTGCTGCTGCATCTGCCCTTCCAGCTCGTGAATCTTCTTCTGCATCGCCTGCGGCGTAAGCGCCATATAGTTGGCTTCCGCTTCTGCTGCGGTACGTGAGGCGGTTTTGCCTTTACCACGCGTTTTCACTACGTTTTTGCCGAGCTCAAGAATATCGGTGATTTTCTTGTTGAGCCCTTGCGGCGTAATGCCATTCTCTTCGTTGTATTTTTGCTGCTTCTCACGACGACGCTCGGTTTCGCCCATCGCGCGCTCCATCGACGGCGTGATTTTATCGGCGTAGAGAATCGCCCGGCCATTGATGTTACGCGCGGCGCGACCAATGGTCTGTATCAGCGAACGCTCCGAACGCAGGAAGCCCTCTTTATCAGCATCGAGAATCGCCACCAGCGACACTTCCGGCATATCCAGACCTTCTCGCAGCAAGTTGATGCCAACCAGCACATCAAATTCGCCAAGACGTAAATCGCGGATGATTTCCATACGTTCCACAGTATCGATATCCGAGTGCAGATAGCGCACCTTCTCGCCGTGCTCCACCAGGTATTCGGTAAGATCTTCCGCCATACGCTTGGTCAGCACAGTCACCAGCACGCGCTCGTTAATCTCAACACGCTTGCGGATTTCCGACAGCAAATCGTCGACCTGCGTCGCCACCGGCCGTACTTCCAGAATCGGATCCAGCAGGCCGGTTGGACGCACCAGCTGATCGATCACTTCGCCACCCGATTTTTCCAGCTCGTAATTGCCCGGTGTGGCCGACACGTAAATGGTTTGCGGAGCGGCTGCTTCAAACTCTTCAAACTTCATCGGACGGTTATCCAGCGCCGACGGCAGGCGGAAACCGTACTCCACCAGCGTCTCTTTACGCGCGCGGTCACCACGATACATGCCGCCAATCTGCGGAATGGTGACGTGCGATTCGTCGACCACCAGCAAGCCATCCGCCGGTAAATAGTCGAACAAGGTCGGCGGCGGCTCGCCCGGTCCGCGCCCGGAGAGATAGCGCGAGTAGTTTTCGATGCCGGAGCAGTAACCCAACTCGTTCATCATCTCGAGATCGAACTGCGTACGCTGGGAAATACGCTGCTCTTCCAGCAGCTTATTGTTCTCCAGCAGCACTTTGCGGCGCACCACCAGCTCATCTTTGATCTCTTCCATCGCCTTAAGAATGCGCTCACGCGGCGTCACATAGTGCGTTTTCGGATAGACGGTAAAGCGCGGGATCACCGAATCAATCTGGCCGGTGAGCGGATCAAACAGCGACAGCCGCTCAACTTCTTCATCAAACAGCTCAATACGCAGCGCAATATCGTCCGATTCCGCCGGGAACACATCGATCACTTCGCCGCGCACGCGGAAGGTGCCGCGCTGGAAGGCCTGATCGTTGCGAGTGTATTGCAGCTCCGCCAGACGACGCAGAATGCTGCGCTGATCGATAATCATGCCGCGCGTCAGATGCAGCATCATTTTCAGGTAGAGATCGGGATCGCCCAAACCGTAGATCGCCGAAACCGAGGCCACGACGATGACATCACGGCGCTCCAGCAGCGCTTTGGTCGCCGACAGACGCATCTGCTCAATGTGCTCATTCACCGAGGCATCTTTCTCGATAAAGGTGTCAGAACTCGGCACATAGGCTTCAGGCTGATAGTAATCGTAATATGAGACGAAAAACTCCACCGCGTTATCCGGGAAGAACTCCTTCATCTCCCCGTAGAGCTGCGCCGCCAGGGTTTTATTTGGCGCCAGCACCATCGTCGGGCGGTTGAGGTCGGCAATCACATTCGCCACGGTAAAGGTTTTACCTGAGCCGGTCACGCCCAACAGCGTTTGATGCGCGAGTCCATCTTCCAGTCCCTCTTCGAGACGGCGAATCGCCTCAGGTTGATCCCCTGAAGGCTTGAAAGCGGAGTTGAGTTTAAAGACTTTGCTCATGTTTTAGCGGTTCCAGCAGATGAAGTCGGCGGGCAGGCTGCTAATTCTACTCTGCTATGGCGAATTTGCCAGAAAAAAATACTGGACATAATCACAGTAACCTTGCACGATAATGGCACCTGACGGCGATTCTCTTCAGTGCAATTTAAGCGGCAGGCGGCAAGTTGTTGTTGCGCAATGTTATCCCCAGACGGAGGATGCTTTTAACATTTGTCAATAGAGTGTCATTAAATTGCAGTCCGATGACAAGGCAGATAATTCGCATGCTTGATTTTAACTAACCTGCTGTTTTAATTCACTTTGACTCAAAAGCCCAGTTTCTCATCATAATGTAGGAAGGCCGCGAATTTACTCGCTTCCACACGGTTTTCAGTCGCTAATGCACAAGGTTATCCACAGTAATGGTGGATAAGTGAATCCAGCCCCGAGCCCATCAGCTGTGTATAATTTTCTCCCGCCCATTCTTAAGCGTGAAAAAAAAATTTTTCGCATTTATTTTTCCCGCCGTGCGTGTCGCATTACCCCCCTTTTTCCGGCTTTACCTTCCCGTGCCCGGCGAAAAGTCAGGCGTTAAGGCCATTTATTTCTCCGGTTATTGCCTTACGAACGATCAAATGCACCAGAAACGTTAAGCAGTCAGCACCGTCAAAGTGCAGTCGGTTTATCACCGCTGGCAATTGTTAAGCTTCTCTCAACTTTTAGCCGCTGATTTGTCAGGTTTCCGCCGCAGTTGCGCCTGAATTCCCAACCTGGCCTGGGAATTGCAGTATTAGCACTATGGAGTGACGAGTCCATATCGGCGCTTGCCGACGACAGCGGTGTCCATCAATCGTGCACGACTGTATGCCAGACGACACAGAGCGGGAGCATTCAGGCTAATAATCTGGAAGGAGTATGTCAGATGCTGAGTTTACGTTCGGTGAATCAGTTTTACGGTCAAAATCACATTCTGTGGGATGTCGATCTCGATCTGCCGCCGGGCACCTGTACCGGCGTGCTGGGCAGTCCCGGCATGGGCAAAACCACGTTGGTGAACTGCATTATGGGCCGCCTGCCAATTAACAGTGGCTCAATGACCTGGCAGGAAGATGGCGCGCCGCCGGAAGATTTACTGTTGCAACCGGCCGAACTGCGCGCGCGCACCGGCATTGGTTATGTGCCGCAAGGACGGCATATTTTCTCGCAAATGAGCGTGGAGGATAACCTGCTGATCGCCCTGATGGCGGCACAGGACGATCGTAGCCGTGCCATTCCGGAAATGGTGTTTGACCTGTTCCCGGCACTTTATTCATTGCGCCATCAGCGCAGCGGCGAGTTGCCAATGGAACAGCAGCAACATTTGGCCCTGGCGCGTGCGCTGGTGCTGCAACCCAAGCTGGTGATTTTGGATGAGCCGACAGAAGGGATGTCGCCGTGGCTGGAAGAGGAGATGGGCAATCTGATTCGTCGGTTAAACCGTGAGTATGGTTTAACCATTCTGCTGCTTGAGCAGCACGTCTCGTTTGTCCGCCGCGTCGCCGATTATTTCCTGCTGCTGCATCGCGGACGCAATGTGGCGCACGGCAAAGTGGCGCAGCTGGATGATTTGACGGTGAATAAGTGGCTGACCGCAAGGTGAAGATTTAGCCAGGTCGCCGTAATGGCGACCCGGGTTATTTATTGCGGCAACGTCAAATAACGCCCGCACTCGGCCTGCTGCGCCTGGTCGCGTAGGTGCGGAATCTCACCGAGGAACGGCGCATCAATGCGCTGACGCAGCGTATCCATATACTCCTGATGACGTTTGCCGGGCGGCTGAATATCATTGGCAATCCAGCCCGCAAGGCGTAATCCGCGCGCTTTAATCGCTTCGGCGGTGAGCATGGCATGATTGATGCAGCCTAACTTCACACCCACCACCAGAATCACCGGCAGCTGCTCGGCTTCCACCCAATCGGCGTAAGTTTGCGTCTCCGACAGCGGCGTAAACCACCCGCCTGCGCCTTCGACTAACACCCATTCTGCCTGCTGCTCCAGCGCGCGCAAGCCCGCTGACAGCGTGGTAAAGCTAATCGGCCTGCCCTCTTCCGCGCTAATGATATGCGGCGAGGTCGGCTCGACAAACGCCAGCGGGTTCACCTGCTCGTAGCTTAACGACAAGGTGCTGTAGCGCTGCAACGCCAGCGCGTCGCTGTTGCGAATGCCTTGCGGCGTGATTTCGCAGCCGGATGCCACCGGCTTATAGCCTGCGGTGCGTAAACCGGCGGCGCTTGCCGCCTGCAGCAGCGCGCCGCTGGCCACGGTTTTGCCCACTTCGGTATCGGTTCCGGTAATAAACCAGCGTGTCATTTGCTTAAAACTCCATACATCAGGTGATAACTCAGGCGATAACCGGACTCGTCCTGCGGCCAGCGTTGCTCAAGCTGTGCCAGTTGGGAACGCGTCAGCACGCTGGCGCCGCGACCATCGTGCAGGTGCGTGGCCCCAATGCCTTTCAGCGATCGCATAGCGCTGAGCGCACTGGGAAAATGCAGCGTGATAACCTGCTGCTGCACGGCGATCGGCAGCGTCGCGGTGGCCGCATGAAACTGGGCAGCGCTGAGGAAACGGTTGGCGTGTCGGCGACCATCCAGCTGTGCCCACGCGTGATGCACTTCGTGCAGCGAACCGTCGAGCAGCGTGGAAAACAGCACCGTGCCGCCCGGCCGCGTGACGCGCAAAAACTGCAGCAGCGCAGTATGCAAGTCGCTGCTCCACTGCACCGCCAGATTGCTCCACACGCCGTCAACACTGGCGTCCGGCAGCGGCACCGCATCGATATCGCCCAACAGATAGTGCTGCGCCGATTGCTGATCGCGCGCGGTTTGCAGCATGTTGGGCGACAGATCGAGCGCCGTCAGCGTACGCCCGCGATCGCGCCAGTAGCGGCTATACCAGCCGGTACCGCACCCGGCATCCAGCAGATGCGGACCAAACCCAGCGGGCGCCAGCGCCAGCAGCGCATCGCCGCTCAGCCGCTGTAACTGCGCGTGCTGCTCGTAATGCGCAGCCGCACGACCAAATGCCTGCGCCACGGCCTGTTTGTTAACCTGCAGCGTCATACAGCGCCTCCAGCAGACGATCAATGTCATCGGTGTGATGTGCAGCGGTAAGCGTGATGCGTAGCCGAGCGGTGCCCGGCGGCACGGTTGGTGGCCGAATCGCACTGACCCAATAGCCGGCCTGCGCCAGCCGCTGCGATAACGCCATAGCCGCGCTGTTTTCGCCAACAATCAGCGGCTGGATGGCGCTCGCAGAATCGACCAGCTGCCACGGCAAATCCGCCGCAGCGGCGCGGAAACGCGCAATGTGGCTGTGCAGTTTTTCGCGCAGCGCATCACCTTGTTGAATCTGCCGCAATGCCGCCAGCAGCGCATAGCACTGCGCCGGTGGCATCGCGGTGGAGTAGATCAGATGGCGGGAAAACTGCTCGACGTAATCAGCGGTGGCGTCATCGCACAGCAGCGCCGCGCCGCTGACGCCAAACCCTTTGCCGAAGGTGACGATCAGCAGTTCCGGTTTGACCTGCTGCTGCCAGCAGCTGCCGCGCCCTTGCGCGCCAGTCACGCCGATACCGTGCGCATCATCCACCAGCAGCCAGCCGTTGCCGCGCCGCGTCTCTGCAGCGATCTGTGTTAGCGGAGCGCTGTCGCCGTCCATGCTGAACACGCCTTCGGTCACCACCAGCGTGCCGCCTTCCGACTGCGTTGCCAGCAGCTTCGCCAGGCTTTCCGGCTGATTGTGGGCAAAACGGCGCAGGCTCGCCGGGCTGTGGCTGGCGGCATCCAGCAGTGAAGCGTGCGCCAGCTTATCGGCAAAGATGCGATCCTGCTTTTCCGCCAGCAGATGGATCACCGCCTGGTTGGCGGCAAACCCCGAAATGAACAGCAGCGCGCGCGAATAGCCCAGCCAGTCAGCCAGCTCTTCTTCCAGCTGCGCATGGTGGCGGCTGTAGCCGGTCACATGCCCGGATGCGCCCGCGCCGGCACCCGTCTCGGCCGCGCCCTGCTGCCACGCGGCAATCACCGCCGGATGCTGGCTCAAGCCAAGATAGTCGTTGCTGGAGAAGTGACGGTAACGCTGACCCTCCAGCGTAATTTCCCGCACGCTGTTGTGCTCAACGCGACGCCGTAAACGCCAGCCATCCGCGGCACGCCGCGCCGTCAGCGCCTCGTCGATACGTTGTGACCAGCCCATTTACACCGCCGCGTTGTAGAACTGCTCGGTATCCGCGTGCAGCAGCTGCTCGCTGAGCTGATGCTGCTGCTCATTGTCACCCGCCGTTGTCGCGGTGTGCTCCGGATTCAGGCCCAGTTTGCGGAACAGAATCAGATCCTTGTCCTCTTCCGGATTTGGCGTGGTAAGCAGTTTGCAGCCGTAGAAGATGGAGTTAGCGCCGGCCATAAAGCACATCGCCTGCGTTTGCTCGCTCATCTGCTCGCGTCCGGCAGAAAGACGCACATGCGACGAGGGCATCATGATGCGCGCCACCGCGATGGTGCGAATAAAGTCGAAGGGTTCAACATCGTCGTTATCGGCCAGCGGCGTGCCTTTGACCTTCACCAACATGTTGATCGGTACGCTTTCGGGCGGCGTCGGCAGATTCGCCAGCTGCACCAGCAAGCCCGCACGATCTTTCACCGTTTCACCCAGACCCACAATGCCGCCGGAACACACCTTGATGCCCGCGCCGCGCACTTTATCCAGCGTATCCAGACGTTCCTGATAGCTGCGCGTGGTGATGATGTTGCCGTAAAACTCTGGCGAGGTGTCGAGGTTGTGGTTGTAGAAATCCAGTCCCGCTTCGGCGAGGCGCTGCGCCTGGTCGCCATCCAGCGTGCCAAGCGTCATGCAGGTTTCCATGCCCATCGCTTTCACGCCTTGCACCATCTGCTGAAGGTAAGGCATGTCGCGCTCGTGCGGGTTTTTCCACGCGGCGCCCATACAGAAACGGCTCGATCCCGCCGCTTTGGCTTTGCGCGCCGACTCCAGCACCGCGTCCACTTCCATCAGACGTTCCGATTCCAGCCCGGTTTTGTAGCGCGCGCTCTGCGGACAGTATTTACAGTCTTCCGGACAGGCGCCGGTTTTGATTGATAGCAGCGTGCTGACCTGCACCTGGCGTGGATCGAAGTGTTGACGATGCACTTGCTGCGCTTCAAACATCAACTCAAGGAAAGGTTTATCGAAAAGTGCCTGAGCTTGTGTCAGTGTCCAGCGGTTTGCCATTGCTTACTCCAGAAAAAGGGGGTTCATCCCGACGATTAACGTGGTTATACTTGTAAACTAAATCTTTTTAAAATGGTTTACAACTCACATGTTCACTCAGGACGACCTCAACTTTGACCGCCAGCATATCTGGCATCCCTACACGTCGATGCGCGATCCCCTGCCCTGTTATCCGATTGTGGCGGCGCACGGCTGCCAGCTGCAGTTGGCCGACGGACGTGAACTGGTGGACGGCATGTCGTCGTGGTGGGCGGCAATCCACGGCTACAACCATCCGCGTCTCAATCAGGCGCTGCAGCAGCAAATGACGCAGATGTCGCATGTGATGTTTGGCGGCATCACCCATCCGGCGGCGGTGGAACTGAGCCGCCAGCTGGTTGCCATGACGCCTGAGGCGCTGGAGTGCGTGTTCCTCGCCGATTCGGGTTCAATCGCTGTCGAAGTGTCGATGAAAATGGCGCTGCAATACTGGCTGGGACGCAACCAAACGCGACAGAAATTCCTCACGCTGAAGCGCGGCTATCACGGTGATACCTTTGCCGCGATGTCGGTGTGCGATCCGGAAAATTCGATGCACAGCCTGTGGCGCGGCTATCTGCCGGAACATCTGTTCGCTAACGCGCCGCAGTGCGCTTTCGATGACGCGTGGAACGAGGCCGATTTCGCCGATTTTGCGCAGCTGGTGGAAATCCACCATCGGGAGATTGCGGCGGTGATTCTGGAGCCGATTGTGCAAGGCGCTGGCGGGATGCGTTTCTACCATCCGCGCTATCTGCAGCAGGTGCGCGAGCTGTGCGATCGCTACGGTTTGCTGCTGATTGCCGATGAGATCGCCACCGGATTTGGCCGCAGCGGCAAGCTATTTGCCTGCGACCATGCGGGTATCACGCCGGACATTCTCTGCCTGGGCAAAGCGCTGACCGGCGGCACCATGACGCTCTCCGCCACGCTGACCACGCGTGAAGTCGCCGACACCATTAGCCGCAGCGCAGCGGGCTGCTTTATGCACGGCCCTACTTTTATGGGCAATCCGCTGGCCTGCGCGGTGGCGGTGGAAAGTCTGAAGATGATCAATGAAGGCGGCTGGATAACGCAGGTGGCGCGCATCCAACAGCAGCTGCGCACCGAGCTGCTGCCGCTGCGCCGTCATCATGCAGTGGCCGATGCGCGCGTGCTGGGTGCGATTGGCGTGATCGAAACCCATCAGGCCGTGAACATGGCGGCGCTGCAGCACTTCTTCGTTGAACGCGGCGTGTGGATTCGTCCGTTTGGGCGCTTGATCTACCTGATGCCACCTTATCTGATTTCTGCCGCCGAACTGACGAAACTGACGCAAGCGGTCGGTGCGGCACTGGATGTTGCGGCGCATTTCCACCATGATTGAGGGTTCTGCACAACCATAAAAGGAGCGATCATGCGCGTAGTTAGCCAGGATTTTAACGACGGCGATAAGATGCCAGAGCGACACGTTTTCAATGGCATGGGTTACCAGGGCGACAATCTGTCACCGCATCTGGCGTGGGATGATGTACCGGCAGGCACCAAAAGCTTTGTTGTCACCTGCTACGATCCTGACGCGCCTACCGGTTCCGGCTGGTGGCATTGGGTGGTAGCGAACATTCCGGCTGACGTTACCGTGTTGCCGCAGGGTGCCGGTTCCGGCGTGGCGGACTTGCCGGAGAGCGCCATTCAGACGCGTACCGATTTTGGCCAAACCGGCTACGGCGGCGCAGCGCCACCGCAGGGCGAATCCCATCACTACATCTTTACGGTGCATGCGCTGGATACGGATAAAATTGACGTGGATGAGGGCGCGAGCGGCGCGATGGTTGGCTTTAATGTGCATTTCCATGCGCTGGCCAGTGCGTCGATTACGGTGAAGTACGCGTAACAGCACAGAATCGCGCTGTTAGAAAATATGCCTGCCTGTTTGATCAGGCAGGCATTTTATTTATCCCAACGGGTGGATAACCACCCACATTGGGCCTTGTCCTACCGCGTAACGCGCCAGCGGATTAAGCAGACCGCGTTCCTGAATCTTATACACTTCGATGTGGTGCGATTTCTGTCCCGCCGCTACCAGATATTGACCGCTGTGATCAATATTGAAGCCGCGCGGCTGGGTTTCAGTTGGCTGGTAGCCTTCAATCGCCAGCACCGAGCCATCTTCACTGATGCTGAACACCGTAATGGTGCTGCTGGTACGGTCGCAGGCATAGAGGAAACGGCCATCCGGCGTGATGTGGATGTCCGCCGCCCAGCGCGTGTCGCTGAAATCTTTCGGCATCATATCAAGGCTCTGCACGCGCTCAACCTGGCCGTGCACATTGTTCAGCGCCCAGACATCCACCGTGCTATCCAGCTCGTTCACTACGTAGCCATATGCGCCATTCGGATGGAAGGCCATGTGACGCGGACCGGCACCTTCAACGGTGGTGACCTGCGCTTGTTCACGCGGAGCCAGAGTGCCGTCTGCGTTCAACTGATACAGGCAGATGCGGTCCTGCTTCAGTGCCGGTACAAACAGCGTTTGGTTATTAAGATCGATATTGGCGGAGTGGCAACCGTCTAACCCGCTGATCACCTGAACTGGCGCTTGCGGCAAACCATCGCTGCCAATCGGGCTGATGCTGACGCAGGCATCGTTATACGAGCCGCAGAACAGATAATTGCCCTGACGATCGGTGGAGATGTGGGTTGGGCTACCCGGCAGCGGTGCTTCACCGGCGAGGCTCAGCGTACCGTCGGCCGCAATGCGAAACGCCAGCACGCGAAAATTCGGACGCACACCGACATAGAGAAAATCTTTCTTCGGGCTCACCACCATCGGCTGCACCTGGCCGGCAACATCTGTTACCTGCAATAACGTCAGTGCGCCATCTTCCTGCAACTGCCAGGCATGAATCTGCTGGCTCTCGGGACTGGCGGTATACACGACTTGTTTCATGCGTTTTCCTTATTCGCTGCCTGATGAAAGGGATAACTGTAGCGCGTTTCATTTTGTCGCGCTGGATTCATTTGTGCCCTGTTTTTTGTCTCAGGGCCGCTGCCGGGTGTAGACTCAATGCTTTGCCAACTCCCGGACGGAAAGTGTAATGAGCTACCGCGTAATCGCCCTTGACCTCGACGGCACCCTGCTGACCCCGAACAAAACCATCTTGCCTGAATCCATCGAAGCGCTGGCCCGCGCGCAACAGGCGGGCGTGAAAGTGTTGATCGTTACCGGTCGCCACCACTGCGCTATCCACCCTTTTTATCAGGCACTTAAGCTGGATACACCCGCAATTTGCTGTAATGGTACCTATTTGTATGATTATCCCGCGAAACAGGTGCTGGCCGCCGATCCGCTGGATAAAAGCCGAGCCGCACGTGTGATTGAGATGCTGGATGAAGAGAACATCCACGGTCTGCTGTATGTCGATGATGCGATGCTGTACCAAACGCCAACCGGCCATGTGACGCGTACGCTTAACTGGGCGCAATCGTTGCCGGAAGCGCAGCGTCCGCTGTTCCTGCAGGTGCCAAGCCTGGCGCAGGCGGCGATTGAGGCTGATTCGATCTGGAAATTCGCGCTGTCGCATCCCGACACGCGCGCGCTACAGCAGTTTGCCGAACGCACCGAAGCCGAACTCGGTCTGGCGTGTGAATGGTCGTGGCACGATCAGGTGGATATCGCCAAAGGCGGCAACAGCAAAGGCAAGCGTCTGGCGCAGTGGGTTGAGAGTCAGGGCTTTAGCATGCAAGACGTGCTGGCGTTTGGCGACAACTACAACGATCTCAGCATGCTGGAACAGGTGGGGTTGGGCGTGGCGATGGGCAATGCCGATGACGCCATCAAAGCGCGCGCCAAAAAGGTGATTGGCACCAATCTGGAGCCGGGCATCGCCGAAGTGATCTATCAAGAGGTTCTGTAACCGTAAGATGTAGCGGCGCAATTCATGGCGCGGATTTTTCTCACACCGCGCAATGAATCCATTTACGCTGCTATCGACACGCTCTTGATCTGCGCATACAGCCACTGATCCGGTCGGATGCCCAGCTCATCGCGCGCCCACGGCGAAATGCGCGCCCACAGTTCGCTGATGCCAATGCGCAGCTTCACTTCCACCTGATCGTCAATCTCCAGCAGTTCAACCACCTGCGCCGGCAATATATTGCGGATCGAGGTGTTATGCGGCGGCTGCAATGCCAGCGACACATCGGCTGAGGCGATGCGAATACGCAGCGGCGTTTTCAGCGGCTGATTCACCCGGCTCACCCAAATATGCTGATCGCCAAGCGACAGCGCGGTCATTGGGTAATCAGGATGCTGCTCCAGCACCTGCACGCGCAGCACGCTGGTGCGCTCGGCGAGCGGCAGCCACGGACGCATCGCCGAACTGCTCCACACTTTTTCCAGCGGGCCAAAGGCTTTCACCTGGCCCGCATCCAGCACCAGCACGTTATCCGCTAACTGCAGGATTTCATCGAGGCTGTGCGATACGTAAAGAATGGGAATATCGACCTGCTTCGCCAGCTTTTGCAGATAGGGCATCAGCTCACGTTTGCGCGGCAGATCAAGCGACGCCAGCGGCTCATCCATCAGCAGAATATCGGGCGCCGTCAGCAACGCGCGGCCTATCGCCACGCGCTGTTTTTCACCGCCCGAAAGCGACGCAGGAAAACGCGTCAGCAGCGATTCTAAACCCAGCAGCGCCACCAGCGCGTTGAACTGCGGCTTCATTGAGGCCGCCATGCCGTATTGCAGATTGCCGCGCACGCGATAATGTGGAAACAGCCGCGCGTCCTGAAACACATAGCCGATACGGCGCTTTTCCGGCGGCAAATTCACGCGCGTGGCCGAATCGAACAGCAGGCGATCGTTTAACTCAATACGCCCGCTCTGCGGCTGGGTTAATCCGCCAATCGCGTTAATCAACGAGGTTTTGCCCGCACCCGACACGCCGAAAATGGCGGTAATGCCGCTGGCGGGAATATTGACGTTAACGTCGAGCAGGTGCTCGCCCAACTGCTGAGAAAGTTGCAGATTGAGCATTATGCCGCTCCCAGCCGTTTACGGCCCCAGCGCGCCAGCATTTCCGATGCCACTAACGACATCAGCGCCAGCGCAATCGCCACCGCACAGAGGCGCGCGGCGGTGCCTTCCGCGCCCGGCGTTTCAATCAGGGTAAACATCGCCGACGGAATGGTGCGCGTCTCGCCGGGAATGTTGGAAACAAACGTGATGGTGGCACCAAATTCGCCCAGCGAACGGGCAAAGGCCAGCACCGTGCCAACAATAATGCCCGGCAAGGTGAGCGGAAGCGTGATGGTGAAAAATACGCGCCAGCGCCCGGCACCCAGCGTGCGTGCGGCCAGCTCCAGTTTGGTATCCACCGCTTCCAGCGCAAGACGAATTGCACGCACCATCAGCGGAAACGCCATCACCGCCGAAGCGATCACCGCGCCGCGCCAGCTAAAGGCAAAGGTGAAACCGAACCAGTCATACAGCCATTCGCCAATAAAACCGCGCCGGCCTAAGGCGATCAGCAGCAGATAACCGACCACCACCGGCGGCAGCACCAGCGGCAAGTGAACAATACTATCCAGCAGGGTTTTGCCCGGAAAGCGGCAGCGCGCCAGAATCCAGGCCATCAGGATGCCAAACGGCAAGCTGCATATCACAGCTACACAGGACACTTTCAGGCTGAGAAAAACGGCCTGCCATTCGGGATCGCTCAATATCATTTCTTCGGCGTGAATCCATACTGTTTAAACACGGCAGCGGCATCCGGCCCCTGCAAATAGTTGTAGAAGGCTTCCACCGTTGCGTTCTGATGTTCTTTGACAATCGCCATCGGATATTCCACTGGCTTGTGGCTATCTTCCGGGAATCGTCCTACGACCTGCACTTTTTGACTGGCCACCGCGTCCGAACCATACACGATGCCGTACGGCGTTTCGTTACGCTCAACCAATGCCAGCGCGGCGCGCACGTTGTTGGCTGGCGCCAGCTGCGGGGATAAAGCGTCCCACGCGCCGAGTTTTTGTAATGCTTCTTTGCCATAAATGCCGGCAGGCACGTGATCCGGATCGCCCACCGCCAGACGCTCGCCTTTCAGCAGGCGTTTCCAGTCGGTTTTGCTATCAATGGTGACCGCTTTAGCCGCGTCGCTTTTCGGTGCAATCAGCACTAAATCATTGCCAAGCAGCGTATAGCGCGTGCTGCTCACTACGCTGTTTTTTGCCACCACATCGTCCATCCACTGCTGATCGGCAGAGATGAACAGATCGGCCGGTGCGCCCTGATCAATCTGGCGCGCCAGCACCGAAGAAGAGGCAAAAGAGGATACCACTTCTACACCGCTTTTCTTCTGGTACTGCGTCGCAATGTCCTGCAGCGCATTGGTCAGCGATGCCGCTGCAAACACGGTGATTTTCTCTGCGGCCGCGGCATGACTGGCCAATGAAACGCTTAAAACGGTTGCAGCAGCCCAACGGTACTTGATGGTTCGCATTTGTTGCTCCTTGTTACGTTATATATTTGATAATACAACGTACGCGCAAATGCGTCATGAGCTTTATATCGGCAGGATTTTACGGAAGTTCAGAAACAAAACGCCCGCAGGAAGCGGGCGTTGAGAAATTAGTGTTGTGAGCTGTTGGCAGGACGATCGTCGCGGCGGCCAAATTTTGAGATGACGTTGAAAACTTCACCCAGGCCGTAAATCAAACCGAGCATAATCGCCATCACAATCGGCACCATGATGATAGCCACAGCCAGGCTTTTTAACAGTTCCAGCATGGAAACCTCACGCAGAAAATAAAAAAGTGATTGTAACGGTTAGCGAAAAAAACGCACTGCCCTTTTCGTGCTTTTACTTTTAAGCAGTAAACTGAGCGGATTAACCTAAGGAGCTGACATGCAGGCAGAACTTTCTCTCCATATTCGTCTTCAGCAAAAGCTGTTTGCCGATCCGCGTCGCATCGAATTACTGAAACGCGTGCAGCAAACCGGCTCCATCAGCCAGGGCGCGAAACTGGCGGGCATCAGTTATAAAAGTGCCTGGGATGCGATCAATGAGATGAATCAGCTGGCCGACAAAACGCTGGTGGATCGCGCCACCGGCGGTAAAGGCGGCGGCGGCGCGCAGCTGACGCGTTATGGCGAGCGGCTGATTCAGCTGTTCCAGTTGACGGAGCAGATTCAACAAAAGGCCTTCGATGTGCTGCAAAACGACAGCTTGCCGCTCGACAGTTTGCTGGCGGCGATTGCGCGTTTCTCGCTGCAAACCAGCGCGCGCAATCAGCTGTTTGGTACGGTGCTGGCCAGCGATCATCAGCAGGTGCAGCAGCACATTGAGGTGCTGCTCGCCGATGGCGTAACGCGCCTGCAGGTGGCGATCACCGCACGCAGTGCCGAACGCTTGCAGCTCGACAGCGGCAAAGAGGTGCTGGTGCTGATTAAAGCACCGTGGATTCACGTCAGTCACGCCGCCGTCAGCAGCGACAATCAACTGGCTGCGCAGATCAGCGCAATTGAGCCCGGCGATCAGCTTAGCGAAGTATTGATGGCGTTGCCGAGTGGCGAAACGCTGTGCGCGACCGTCACCAATGAGGCGGTGAAACAGCAGAATCTGCAGGTTGGTGCCAGCGTCACCGCCAGTTTTAATGCCGAACACGCCATCATCGCCACACTGCTCTGAAATCCACGCCATGATTTGACTTCGTCTGCATCGCTGGCTAAAACTGGACGACACGATGCATAAAACGGAATAGATTATGGCTTCATTGCAAATTTCGCAAGGTACGTTTCACCTTAGCGACACCCGAGCACTGTCCCTTAACGATTTAACCCTCAACAGCGGCGAAAGCTGGGCGTTTGTCGGCGCCAACGGCAGCGGCAAGTCATCGCTGGCTCGCGCCCTTTCCGGCGAGTTGCAGCCCGGTAAAGGCAGCGTGCAGCAGGATTTTCAGCGTCGTACGCGCCTGTCGCTGGAGCAGTTACAGAAACTGGTCAGCGATGAGTGGGAACGTAATAACACCGATCTACTGAGTGAAGGCGAAGACGATACCGGTCGCACCGCCGCACAGATCATTCAGGATGAAGTGCAAGATGCGACGCGTTGTCAGGCGCTGGCGCAGCAGTTTGGCATCACTTATCTGCTCGATCGCCGGTTCAAATATCTCTCCACCGGCGAGACGCGCAAAACGCTGTTGTGTCAGGCGCTAATGGCGCAGCCGGATCTGCTGATCCTTGATGAACCTTTCGATGGGCTGGATGTGGCGTCGCGCGCCAGCCTGGCGCAAACCCTCAACGATCTGCATCGAAGCGGTTTTAGCGTAGTGCTGGTGCTCAATCGCTTTGATGATATTCCCGATTTTGTCGAGAAGGTCGGCGTGTTGGCCGAATGCACGTTAACCCACGTGGGCGAACGGCGCGCGATTCTGGCCGAAGCGCTGGTGGCGCAGCTGGCGCACAGCGAGAAGCTTGCTGGCATGGCACTGCCGCAGGCGGATCAACCCGATCAACTGCCGCAGCTGGCCGAAGATGCGCCGCGCGTGATACTGCGCAACGGCGTGGTGTCGTACAACGACAAAGCGGTGATTGATGGCCTGAACTGGCAGGTTAATCCCGGTGAACACTGGCAGATTGTGGGGCCGAACGGCGCGGGTAAATCCACCCTGCTCAGTTTGGTAACCGGCGATCATCCGCAGGGTTACAGCAACGATTTGACGCTGTTTGGCATCCGACGCGGCAGCGGTGAAACCATCTGGGACATCAAGCAGCACATCGGTTACGTCAGCAGCAGCCTGCACCTCGATTATCGCGTCAGCTGTAATGTGCGCACCGTGGTGCTCTCCGGCTTCTTCGATTCGATTGGTCTGTATCAGGCGGTGTCCGATCGGCAAAAAGCGCTGGCGCGTCAGTGGCTGGCGCTGCTCGGTATGGATAATCAGCTGGCGGATGCGCCGTTCCATAGTTTGTCGTGGGGCCAGCAGCGGCTGGTGCTGATTGCGCGCGCGCTGGTGAAACATCCCACGCTACTCATTCTCGATGAACCGTTGCAGGGGCTGGATCCGATTAACCGCCAGTTGGTGCGCCGCTTTGTTGATGTGCTGATTGGCGAAGGCCGTACGCAACTGCTGTTTGTCTCCCACCACGCCGAAGATGCGCCGCAGTGCATCACCCATCGCCTGAGTTTTGTCGCCCAGGAACAGGGTTACGGTTTCCTGCAAGAGTCGCTGCGTTAATTAGCGGTTGCCATAAGTGGCAATCCTACAAACATCTAACGTGCATAGCGCCATTGCCAAAATAATTCGAGCTGCGGCAAGCAGCAGCAGTTCGGAGTATGAAGGCAATGTAAGCGTTACCATTTCATCGCCTGGTAATTCAACAAACACACGCAACAACCCCACAAAATGAGAATCGTCACCTTGTGTAAACGATACCATTTATCCAGACTGGATCACGCTTTCACGCTGGTCTTTGTGCTACTTTGATCAAAATCATTTTTATCTGTTTGCTGTTTACCAGGACTCATCATGGAAAAATTTAACCCGGTCGATCACCCGCATCGCCGTTATAACCCATTGATCGATCAATGGGTGCTGGTCTCACCGCATCGCGCTAAGCGCCCGTGGCAAGGTGCGCAGGAAACCCCGGCACTGGAGCAACTGCCAGCGCACGATCCTGACTGCTTCCTTTGTGCTGGAAACACCCGCATTACCGGTGACAAAAACCCCAACTATAAAAGCACTTACGTGTTCACCAATGACTTTGCCGCGCTGATGACTAACACGCCAGACGCACCTCAAAGCGACGATCTGTTGATGCGCTGCGAAAGCGCGCGCGGTACCAGCCGGGTGATCTGCTTCTCGCCGGATCACAGCAAAACGCTGCCGGAACTGCCGCTGAGCGGGCTGGAAGATATCGTGCGGACCTGGCAGGAACAGACTGCCGATCTCGGCCAGCACTATCCTTGGGTGCAGGTGTTTGAAAACAAAGGCGCGGCGATGGGCTGCTCCAACCCGCATCCGCATGGCCAGATTTGGGCCAACAGCTTCCTGCCGAACGAAGCGCAGAAAGAAGATGACAACCAACGTCACTATTTTGCCGAGAAAGGCACGCCGCTGCTGGTCGATTACGCTGCGCGCGAGTTGAGCGATGGCAGCCGTACGGTGGTGGAAACCGAACACTGGCTGGCCGTGGTGCCGTGGTGGGCGGCGTGGCCGTTTGAAACCTTGCTGCTGCCGAAAGCCCATGTGAAACGTATCACCGATCTCTCCGAGCCGCAGCGCACCGATCTGGCGCTGGCGCTTAAGCAGCTCACCAGCCGCTACGACAACCTGTTCCAGTGCTCTTTCCCCTATTCGATGGGCTGGCACGGCGCGCCGTTCAACGGCGAAGCCAACGATCACTGGCAGCTGCACGCACACTTCTATCCGCCGCTGCTGCGTTCAGCCACGGTACGCAAATTTATGGTTGGCTATGAAATGCTGGCCGAAACCCAACGTGATTTAACGGCGGAACAGGCAGCTGAACGTCTGCGTTCTGTCAGCGATGTCCATTTCCGCGAGGCGCAATAAATGTCATTAAAATCCATTACTCAACAGGTTTTCGCTGACACTTTCGGCTATCAGGCGACACACAGCATTCAGGCACCGGGCCGCGTCAATCTGATTGGCGAACACACCGACTACAACGATGGCTTTGTGCTGCCGTGCGCCATCGATTATCAAACCGTGATTGCCTGCGCCAAACGCGACGATCGCCAGGTGCGCGTGATTGCCGTCGATTACGACAATCAGCAGGACAGCTTCTCGCTGGATGCGCCGATTGAGCCGCTAAAAGAGCCAATGTGGGCCAACTACGTGCGCGGCGTGGTGAAACATCTGCAGAAACGCGATGCCAGCTTTGGCGGCGTCGATATGGTGATCAGCGGCAACGTGCCACAAGGCGCGGGCCTGAGTTCTTCGGCGTCGCTGGAAGTGGCGGTCGGTACCGTATTCCAGCAGCTGTATGCATTAAACCTCGATGGCGCAGCGATTGCGGTGAACGGTCAGGAAGCGGAAAACCAGTTTGTCGGCTGCAACTGCGGCATCATGGATCAGCTGATCTCCGCGCTCGGTCAGCCGGATCACGCCATGCTGCTGGATTGCCGTACGCTCGGCACGCGCGCAGTATCAATGCCGGAAGATGTTGCGGTGGTGATCATCAACTCCAACTTCCGTCGTAGCCTGGTGGGCAGCGAATACAATACGCGTCGTGAACAGTGTGAAACTGGCGCACGCTTCTTCAATAAACCGGCGCTGCGCGATGTGACGCTGGAAGAGTTTGAAGCCTCTGCTGGTGAGCTGGATGCGTTGGTGGCAAAACGCGTGCGTCACGTGATTAGCGAAAATGCGCGCACGCTGGAAGCAGCCGATGCGTTAAGCGCGGGCGATCTGAAACGCATGGGCGAACTGATGGCCGAATCGCACGCCTCGATGCGTGACGATTTCGAAATCACCGTACCGCAAATCGATCAGCTGGTTGAGATTGTGAAAGCAGAAATCGGCCCGCGCGGCGGCGTGCGTATGACCGGCGGCGGTTTCGGTGGCTGCATCGTGGCGCTGATGCCAATCGATCTGGTCGATGCGGTGAAAGCGGTGGTCGCCGAGAAGTATGAAGCGCAAACCGGCATCAAAGAGACCTTCTACGTGTGCAAAGCGTCCGCGGGAGCAGGCCAATGGTAAGTGATGTGAATTCACACGCGCCAGACGGGCAACCGTGGCGCATCACTGTGCTGCGCAATCGCAACGGCATGGTGGCTACTTTTATGGATTGGGGCGCGACCTGGCTGTCAGCGCGCGTGCCAATGTTGGATCACAGCGTGCGTGAAGCGCTGCTCGGCTGTGCCACGCCGTCCGATTATCTGCATCAGGATGCTTATCTTGGCGCGACGATTGGCCGCTACGCGAACCGCATCGCCTCGGCCGAACTGAAGCCGCTTAACCTGCTGCTGGCAGCGAATCAGGGCGCACATCAGCTGCACGGCGGGCCGGAAGGTTTCGATAAACGTCGCTGGCAGATTCTCAGTCAGAGCGAAAGCGAGGTGCACTATCGCCTCGATTCGCCGGATGGCGATCAGGGTTATCCCGGCAATGTGATCGCCAATGTCATCTATCAACTTGATGACGATAATTGCTTGTCGATTCGCTATGAAGCGCAAACCGACAAGCCTTGCCCGGTCAATCTCACCAACCATGCTTACTTTAATCTTGATGCGCATCATGGTGATGCGCGCCAGCATCGCTTACAACTGCACGCCGATCGTTACCTGCCGGTGGACAGCGAAGGCATTCCTAACGCGCCGCTGAAAGAGGTGGCGGGAAACAGTTTTGATTTCCGCCAGCCGAAGCGCGTCGCCGATGAGTTCCTTGCCGATGACGATCAAAAAGCGGTGAAAGGCTATGACCACGCCTTTTTGCTTAACACCGCTGGCGACAGCAGCCAGCCCGCCGCCCATTTATGGTCTGCCGATGGCAAGCTGGAGCTGAGCGTGTTTACTGCCGCTCCGGCGCTGCAGTTCTACACCGGCAACTATCTGGCGGGAACACGCGCCCGTGAGCAGGACAGCTATACTGCTTTCCAGGGCATCGCTCTGGAGAGCGAATTTTTACCGGATTCGCCTAACCATGCAGAGTGGCCGCAGCCCAATTGCTGGCTACAACCCGGCGACAGCTGGCAGTCCGTGACGCGTTATCGCTTCACGCCGCACTGAGCCACCGGATGAAAAACGCGCACTGCGCTGCCGACAGGCTTACGCCGTGCGTTGTTTTCCGCTATGGTATGGCGCTATTAGTGAGCCGCTTCTCAGTGGCCGCAGCCGGTTTCAATACTAATCGTAAATCGAGCATTAAGGAGTAAAGCTATGGCCGTAACTAAGCTGGTACTGGTGCGACACGGCGAAAGCCAGTGGAACCAGGAAAACCGCTTCACCGGATGGTACGACGTTGACCTGTCTGACAAAGGTCGCACTGAAGCCAAAGCAGCCGGTCAGCTGCTGAAGAAAGAAGGTTTCGTGTTTGATTTCGCTTACACCTCAGTGCTGAAGCGCGCTATCCATACCCTGTGGAACGTGCTGGATGAGTTGGATCAGGCTTGGCTGCCGGTTGAAAAAACCTGGCGTCTGAACGAGCGTCACTACGGTGCGCTGCAAGGTCTGGATAAAGCAGAAACCGCCGCTAAATACGGTGACGAGCAAGTGAAACAGTGGCGTCGTGGCTTTGCTATCACGCCACCCGAACTGGATCGCGCTGATGAGCGTTTCCCTGGCCACGATCCGCGTTACGCTTCACTGACTGACGCGCAGCTGCCAACCACCGAAAGCCTGGCGCTGACCATCGAACGCGTGATTCCTTACTGGAACGAAAGCATTCTGCCGCGCATTAAGAGCGGTGAGAAAGTGATCGTTGCTGCACACGGCAACTCACTGCGTGCGCTGGTTAAATACCTCGACAACCTGAGCGAAGACGAGATCCTCGAACTGAACATCCCAACTGGCGTGCCGTTGGTGTATGAGTTCGATGAGAACTTCAAGCCACTCAAACGTTACTATCTGGGTGATGCTGATGAGATTGCTGCGAAAGCCGCAGCCGTAGCAAACCAGGGTAAAGCGAAGTAAACGAACGCTGAAACGCAAAAAGGCCAGACGCAAGTCTGGCCTTTTTTATTGCCGAATGGCTTAGCTGCGGCGCTGTTTGACCGCCTGAGCCAGCTGACGCAACGCCTTCTCGGTGTCTTCCCAGCCGATACAGGCATCGGTCACGCTCTGGCCGTACACCAGCGGTTTGCCGCTTTCGAGGCTCTGATTACCTTCCACCAGATGACTCTCAATCATCACGCCAGTAATCGCCTGCTCACCACCGGCAATTTGCTGTGCCACGTCGTCGGCAACCACCATCTGACGCTGGAACTGCTTGCTGCTATTAGCATGGCTGAAGTCGATCATCACTTGCGGACGCAAGCCTGCTTTCTCCAGACCGGTTTTCACGGCCGCCACGTGTTCGGCGCTGTAGTTCGGCTCTTTGCCGCCGCGCAGGATGATGTGGCAGTCTTCGTTACCGCTGGTTTCGACAATCGCCGAGTGACCATATTTGGTGACTGACAGGAAGCAGTGTGGCGCGCTGGCCGCACCGATGGCGTCAATCGCCACTTTGATGGTGCCGTCGGTACCGTTTTTGAAGCCCACCGGGCAAGAGAGGCCGGAAGAGAGTTCGCGATGCACCTGCGATTCGGTGGTACGTGCACCAATCGCGCCCCAGCTCATCAGATCGGCCATATATTGTGGCGTGATCATATCGAGGAACTCACCGGCGGCTGGCAACCCGATATCGTTGATATCCACCAGCAGCTTGCGCGCCAGGCGCAGGCCGTCGTTGATCTGGAAGCTGCCATCCATAAACGGATCGTTGATCAGCCCTTTCCAGCCCACCGTGGTGCGCGGTTTTTCAAAGTAAACGCGCATCACCACTTCGAGATCGTCTTTCAGCTCATCACGCAGTGCCAGCAGGCGCGTCGCATACTCTTGCGCAGCCTGGGTATCGTGAATTGAGCACGGACCAATCACCACCAGCAGACGATCGTCTTCGCCATGAAGAATGCGGTGAATCGCCTGACGTGACTGCGCTACGGTTGCAGCCGCTTTATCGGTGGCGGGGAATTTTTCAAGCAAAGCAACAGGAGGCAGTAACTCTTTGATCTCTCTGATGCGTAAATCATCGTTCTGGTAATCCATACACAATTCCATTCAAATTTCTGGCCCAACGTCCGTCGGGCGCAACCCGCCCACTTTAGCCCTTCACGCGGTGGGTGTAAATTACGCACCGCGCTTAAAATGTACATCTCAAATTTGCATTTATATATCCATGCACTAAGCTTTTTAAATGTAAGCACTAAGGAATGATGTGTTTGCAAAATTAAATTTTTAAGTGAAGCGTATAAGGTGGATTTTATTCCATCGCGGCACGCTATTTTCGTCACTCAACACCAGCGGGTGTTAGACGGCAACTATCCATTAATTACTGGAGCATAATGATGAATAAGTTTGCAATGATCTTTCTGACAGCAGCGATGACCATGGGTAGCGGTGCTGTAATGGCTGCGGATAACAACAATGGTGCGGCCAACGCTTCAGCTGAAGCCGGTGCAGCAGCTGGCGGTGCAAAACAAAATCTGCCACCTAATAATGTTGATAACAGCAAAATTAACAGCGGTAGCACCAATACCAACAGCGCAGCAACGTCAGGCACTGACTCAAGCAATATGTCAGCCAACCAGGTGCACAAAAACAGCATGTGCAAAGACGGCAAATGCCCGGACATGAATAAAAAAGTCGACACTAAAGAGGGTGGCGGCCACGTGAAACATAAAACAGACGGTACTTCGCAATAAGTTTCCTTCTGTTTGATCAAGGGAGAGCTTCGGCTCTCCCTTTTATTTTGCCCCCCGCCCTTTTCCGCTATGCTGAAGCAATGAAATTCACAGGAACTATTTCATGGCTTCATTGCTGCTTATTGATGATCACCCGTTAGTTGCCGTCGCACTGGAAGCGGCTTGCGTTAACGCTCCTATCACGTTGAACATTCACGCCGCTGGCGACGAAGCGCAGGCGCGCCAACTGCTTCAACAACATCCCATCGATTTAATTGTGCTGGATATCGGTTTACCCGATTGCGACGGACTCGAACTGCTGCGCCGGTTGCGCATGCGTAATCAGCACTGCCCGGTGTTGATCTATTCCGCGCAGCAGAGCCGCCACACGCTGCTCAGCGCCGTGTCGCTTGGCGCTGCTGGTTACGTGGTGAAAAGCCAAAGCATGGCGCAACTGCTGAGCGCGATTCTGGCGGTGCTAGGCGGCCAGCAGGCTTTTCCGCCGCTGCCGGAACGTATCGAACTGCCGTTAACCGAGAAAGAGCAGCAGATTGTAGCGTTGCTGGTGCGCGGCCTCTCGAATCTGCAGATTGGCGAACAGCTGCATATCAGCAATAAAACCGTTAGCACCCACAAGAAGAACATCCTGGAGAAAACCGGCGTACAGTCGGTGGTTGAGCTGGCTGAGCTGTGGAAAGCGCAGCAGTGAGGATCTGTTTGCTGCTGTGTACGCTGCTGCTGAGTGTGATGGCGAAAGCCGATCTGCAACCCGCCAGCAGCGTGATGTTACCTGCGATGATGCCAGCCCCACACGCCGAGCCGTGGCCTGGCGCAACGTTGCGCGTCGCGGTGCCGGCACAAAACAGCGCACCCTGGGCGATGCGCATTGGCGATCACCTCTGGGGCATCGACGCCGACTATCTCAGCGCCCTAAGCCAGTTGACCGGTACGCATTTCACGCTGCAAAGCTATGCCGATCGCGCGCAGCAACTGGCAGCCTTGCAGCGCGGCGAGGTGGATTTGGTGTTGAGTAATCAACATGCCCAGCTCCCATCCGATGTGCTGCTCAGCGACAGCTGGTACAGCAGCCCGATTCGCATTTATCGTAACCGGGATAATCAGCGCGCGGTGATGTTCAATAGCGAAACCGCGCAGCTCACCATTGCCGAAGCGACGCTGGCGCAGTTGCCCACTGAATTTGTGCAGCAGCATCGCTGGCACACCTTGCCGGGCGATCTGCAGGCGCTGTATGCGCTGCTCAATCAGCAAAGCGATTATCTGGTCGCCGATGAAGCCAGCGCCGGTTTCTTGCTGGGCCAGCTGCAGCAAGGACAAATTTACCAAATCACTGCCGATCCTGGCGCGGGCGAATTAACGCTACGCGCAATGACGCGCAATGCCGCGCTGATCCACTGGCTTAACAGCCAGCTGCGTCTGCTGCCCGCCGAGTTCAGCAGTCGCGTCCAGCAGCGCTGGAGCCCGCCGCTGCTGCGTTATCAGGACACGCAAACCCTGATGCTGTCGGCCAGCGAAAAACAGTGGCTGGCGCAACATACTGAGATTCCGTATGCGGTTGAAGCGGATAACGCGCCCTGGAGCTATCGCGACAGCAGCGGCAACGCGCGCGGCTTCGGCATCGACATGCTGAACGCGCTGAGCCAAAGTACCGGCCTGCGTTTTACCCCGCGCTGGGTCAACAATCCGCAGCAGGCCGCCACGCTACTGCAGCAACAGCAGGTGATGTTCAACCTGTTGCAGCCGCTGTATGGCGACGATCCCGGCAGCAATACTTTGCCGGTATGGCGCGCCATTTGGGGCATTTACACGCTTGCCACGCATCAGCCAATGAACTGGCAATCGCTACAAGGCCAGCGCGTGGGCGTATTACGCGACGATCTCGCCATACGTTTGCTGCCGTCAGGTATTACGCCGCAGCCGTTCGACGATCGGACGCAGCTGTGGCAAGCGCTGAATAACGGTCAGATCGATGCGCTGGTAGATAACGTGCTCTCTGCCCGCTGGCGTATGGCGAGTCACGAAGATAATCGTGTGCATCTGGCGTTTGCTGCCAGCGATATCGCCTGGCCGCTGGCGCCGCAGGTCAGTGCTGAACAGCCTGAGCTGCGCGCCCTGCTCGACCATGCATTGCAGCAAATCCCGCCTGATACGCTCAACCAGATGCGCGTCAGCTGGTCACAGCCGCCGCAGCCCGGCACGACGATGGCGATGCGCAATATTCCGCTGATGATTTTGCTTGCGGCAGGCGTAATTATTCTGTTGCTGTTGGGCTTGCTGGCGCGTCGTTACTGGCAGCAGCGTCGTGACCGATTGCAGCGTGAGCAGGCCGAACGCGCCAATGCCGCCAAAAGCCAGTTTCTTGCCACTGCCAGCCACGAACTGCGCACGCCGATGCAGGCGATACTCGGTTTGCTGGAGCTGGAACAGCAGCAGCATCCGAGTGAACGGCTGGCGCTGATGCACAGCAGCGCGCGGTCGCTGATGGCGCTATTGAACGACTTGCAGGATCACGCGCGTATTGAGAGCCAGAGCTTCCGTCTGGCACCGCGCCCGCTCAATCTGACGCTCTGGCTGCAGCAACAGCAGCAGTTTTATCATCCCTTAATGCGCGATGCCGGGCCGAACCTGATTGCCGAAGCGCTAACGCCGCTGCCTGCCAGCGTGTTGCTGGATGGCGATCGCCTGCAGCAGGTAGTGAATAATCTGGTGGCCAACGCCCTTAAGTTTACCCGCGAAGGCGAAGTGCGCCTGTCGCTGGCGGTCAGTGAGCACATCCAGCTTACGGTCACCGACACCGGCAGCGGCATCCCGCTTAACGAGCAGGCAAAACTGTTTGAGCCGTGGTATCAGGCGCCGTCCGGCAAAAGCCATGCGGTGCAAGGCAGCGGCTTAGGTTTGTTTATCTGTCGCGAGATTGTGCAACGAATGGGCGGTACGCTAACGCTCACTTCAGCACCGGGCAGCGGCACCACGGTCAGCGTGCAGTTGCCATTAGTGGTGAGCGAAGAGCCGTTAACCGAGCGCACAGCCAGCTGGCCTGTTTACCCGCAGCTGCGCGTGGCGATTGTGGACGATCACCCGACCAATCTTTTGGTGATGCAGCAGCAGCTGGCGATGTTTGGCGTTGAGGCGCAGGTATTTGAAGAGGGCCGAGCGCTGCTGCGCGCCGATGCTCAGCGCGCCTTCGATATTCTGTTTATCGACCAGATGATGCCGCGCCCGGATGGTTTAACGCTGCTGCGTATTCTGCGCCGTCGTCAGCGCCAGCGCGGCAGCACCTCGCTGCGCGTGCTCTGCTCTGCGGATGTTCAGTTGCTGAAAATCGCCTTGCTGGATGACGAAGCTCTGCTGCTCAAACCCATTGAACTCGATCATCTGGCACCGCTGCTGGCGCGCGCAGTAAAAGATCCATTGGATGTCTTGCCAAACAGCTTACTGATTCTGGCGCAGGATAATCAGGCATTTATTCCGCGCATCTGTCAAACCTTGCAGCGCACGCTGCAACAGGATCGGGATTTGCTGTTGAACGCGCGCGATACACAAAATTGGACGGCGCTGGAACAGGCTGCACACCGCATGAAGGGCAGCTGGTTGATGCTGGGCATTGATGAGGTAGCCGAGCGCTGTCAGCAGTTGATTGAGCAGGTTAAACAGCAGCAGTTGCCGCTTGATGATCTCAATTTACTGATATCATTAACAAACAGGTTACTTAAACAACTGGATAATTATGGCACACACGCATTCTCACGGGACCGCTAACGGCAACCACAAACGACTGGCCGCGGCGTTTGGCGTAACGGCGCTGTTTATGGTGGCCGAAGTGATCGGCGGGCTGGTTTCTGGCTCGCTGGCGCTGCTGGCCGATGCCGGACATATGTTGACCGATGCCGCCGCGCTGCTGATGGCGTTACTCGCGGTGCAGTTTGCTCAGCGCAAGCCTAACGCGCGCCATACCTTCGGCTTGCTGCGTCTCACCACCTTAGCGGCGTTCGTCAATGCCATTGCGCTGCTGGTGATTACGGTGCTGATTGTCTGGGAAGCGCTGCGTCGCTTCTATGAACCCCAGCCGATTGCCGGCGGATTGATGCTCGGCATCGCCATTGCCGGTTTGCTGGCCAATCTGCTGTCGTTCTGGCTGCTGCATCGCGGCAGCGAAGAGAAGAATCTCAACGTGCGTGCGGCGGCATTGCATGTGCTGGGCGATTTGCTGGGTTCGGTTGGTGCGATTGTCGCGGCGGTGATCATTATGCTGACCGGCTGGACGCCGATCGATCCGATTCTGTCGCTGCTGGTGTCATTGCTGGTGGTACGCAGCGCCTGGTCGCTGCTGCGCGAGAGTCTGCATGAATTGCTGGAAGGTGCGCCGGGCCATATCAACGCGGATAAACTGTCACGCGAGCTGACGCGCAATATCGATGAAGTACGTAACGTGCATCACGTTCATTTGTGGCAAGTGGGTGAAAAACCGGTGCTGACGCTGCATGTGCAGGTGATTCCGCCATACGATCACGACGGCCTGCTTAAGCGCATTCACCACTATTTGCATGAGCACTATCAGATTGCCCACGCCACGGTGCAGATGGAATATCAGCCGTGCAGCGGGCCGGACTGCGAGTTGGGTTTAGATAACAACGCCGCGCAGCACGATCACCACGATCATGCTGCGCTTGAAGGTCACGCTCATCATCACTGATGGGACAGCGCGCGCGAGCCATGTTCGCGTGCGCTTTGCATCCACAGGCGCGAACCGTTGAGCGCAATCAGCGTCAGAATCGCGTACTCCAGTGACATGGCATAAACGCCCTGACGCGCAAAGATCATCACGCTGATAACGTTGATCACCACCCAAAGCAGCCAGTTCTCAACGTATTTACGCGTCATAAAAATCATCGCCACAATCGACAGCACCATCATGCACGAATCCCAGAACGGGAACGCGTCAGGCTGCAGTTGCGGCATCGCCACGTTAAGCCCCAGACTCTGCATAATGCCGACCGCTGTTTTGGTCAGGAAAGCAAAGACCGGATCGATGTACACCGTCATCAGCGCAATCGCCACCACGCACGCCGCGCCCCAGCCCAATGCTTTCGGCAGCGGCAGCCAGCGAATTCTCAGCTCCGTTTCGTTGTTAGAGGTTTGCCGACTCCACGCGTACCAGCCGTAAACGTTGGCGACGAAGAAGAACAGTTGCAGCAACAAGCTGGCGTAGAGCTGAATCTGGAAGAAAATCACCGCGAACAGCGTGACGTTTATCAGCCCGAAAAAGTAGTTGATGATTTTCTCAAGGCTGGCGAGCCAGATGCACAGCAGGCCCGCAAGGGTGCCAACGGCTTCGATCCATGAGAGATCGTAGCCGCCAACGCCGAGCGGAATGTGAACCAGAATATTTTGCGTGCTAAAGAAGTCCATATAAGGTGCCTGTGTAACGGGAGCCCGTCATGCATTCCCTTTGATTTTAAGTTTGAGATCTGCAGCAAAGGATAGCATGCGGTTGAGCGGTAGCAACGCGGCCTCACGCAACGCGCTATCCACATGGATCTCATGCGCGCTGCCGCCACGCTCCAGTCCTTCGGCAATCGCTTTCAGGCCGTTCATCGCCATCCAAGGACAGTGCGCACAGCTGCGGCAGGTGGCGCCCTCGCCTGCGGTGGGCGCTTCCAGCAACTCTTTGTTCGGCACCGCCTGCTGCATTTTGTAGAAGATGCCGCGATCGGTGGCGACGATCATCTGCGGATGCGGCAAACTTTGCGCCGCCTGAATCAGCTGACTGGTGGATCCCACCGCATCAGCCAGATCGACAATCGCCTGCGGTGATTCAGGATGCACCAGCACAGCCGCATGCGGATAGAGCGCCTTCATGCGTTGCAAAGCCTGTGTTTTGAATTCGTCATGCACAATACAGGCGCCCTGCCAGCACAGCACATCCGCGCCGGATTTTTGCGTGACGTAGCGGCCGAGATGGCGATCCGGTGCCCAGATGATTTTCTCGCCGAGGCTGTCAAGATGCTCAATCAGCTCAACCGCGATGCTCGAGGTGACGACCCAATCCGCACGCGCTTTAACCGCCGCCGAGGTGTTGGCATACACCACCACAGTGCGATCGGGATGCTGATCGCAGAAGCGGTTAAACTCTTCAATTGGGCAACCGAGATCGAGCGAGCATTCCGCCTGCAAGGTGGGCATCAGCACGGTTTTTTCCGGGCTAAGGATTTTTGCGGTTTCACCCATAAAACGCACGCCCGCCACCAGCAAGGTTTTAGCGGGATGAGTACTGCCGAAACGGGCCATTTCCAGTGAGTCCGATACGCAGCCGCCGGTCTCTTCCGCCAGCGCCTGAATTTCGGGATCGGTGTAGTAATGCGCCACCATCACCGCATCGCGTTCTTTCAGCAAGCGTTTTATTTTGTTTTTGTAGTGGGCTTTTTCATCGTCGCTGAGACGTGCCGGTTTCGGCGGGAAAGGATAGATCGCGCTTTCAGGATCGAACATCAGGCTCATGACACGGCTCTCGTTTTCTCAATTTAACAAAATTGCCTGTTACGGCAATGATTCGGCATCAAAACCGCTATCGTGTTTTATATGCTAAACACGATAGCGGAATTGCGCGAGAGTGTCGTCTCTTTTTTGCGCGCTCTACAGCAACAAAGCGCTGCTCAACGTTTTCTGCGGACTTTCCAGCTCCAGCAGGAAGGCTTTAACGGTGAGTCCGCCTGCAAAACCGGTGAGTTTGCCGTTGCTGCCAATCACGCGATGGCACGGCGCCATAATCGACAGCGGATTTTTACCGTTCGCTGCGCCCACGGCGCGCACCGCTTTCGGATTGCCGATCTGCTCGGCGATTTGCTGGTAGCTGCGCGTTTCTCCAAACGGGATGGTGAGCAGCGCCTGCCACACTTTTTTCTGGAACTCGGTGCCGACGGTGTCGTACGGCATATCAAACTGCTGACGCTCACCGGCGAAATATTCGCGCAGCTGGCGTTCGGCCTCACACAGAATCGGATGCTGATCGTTACGGCTGATCGGCTTCAGCGGCACGCGCTGCGCCCCTTCGTTTTCCCACAGAATCGCCGACAATCCTTTATCGGTGGCAACAAGCGTGAGCTCACCAACGGGCGTCGCGATGATTTTGGCATGATACATGGTGCACCTCCGGCATATTCTCTGCTGGCGATTATCGCATTTCCGCCGCAGGAAACTGGCTGTTTTCGGTCATCAGCATAAACTGGTTAGCTGTCCGAAAGCAGCGAGTTTTCCTGTTCAGCTTGCGCGACTATGCCGTTTATTTGCCGGAGACGATGATGTTTGATGCTGAAATTGCGTACCAGGCGCTGACGTCGCGCGATAGCCGCTTCGACGGGCTGTTTTTTGTTGGCGTGACATCCACCGGCATCTATTGCCGCCCCATTTGTCCAGTGAAAGCGCCGATGCAGAAGAACTGCCTGTTTTTTAGCAGCGCAGAGGCCGCCGAGAAAGCGCACTTCCGCCCGTGTTTACGCTGCCGTCCGGAACTGGCGCCCGGCTCTGCGCCGGTGGATAGCCATCACCGCATTGCCGATCGTTTAATTCGCCGCATCGAAGA
Organism: Pantoea sp. y20; assembly: GCF_054903455.1. Classification (NCBI taxonomy): domain Bacteria; kingdom Pseudomonadati; phylum Pseudomonadota; class Gammaproteobacteria; order Enterobacterales; family Erwiniaceae; genus Pantoea; species Pantoea sp. y20. The sequence continues at coordinate 1,298,226 of NZ_CM142816.1, read as the reverse complement.
GGGCTTGCTGGAAGAGCAGGAGACGCTGGCAGACATCGCTGGCGAGTTTGACCTCAGTGAACGTCAATTGCGTCGCGTGGTGCAGCAGGAGCTCGGCGTATCGCCTTTAGAGCTGCGTCAGACACGTCGTATGCTGCTAGCCAAGCAACTTCTGACAGAAACCTCTCTGCCGGTCACGGAAATTGCTTACGCCAGCGGCTTCCGCAGTTTGAGGCGCTTTAACGATGTGTTCCAGGCGCGCTATCGCATGACGCCCTCCCGCCTGCGCAAGCAGAATCAACCCGACGCCGTGAAAACCACGCAGGAGAGCGCCGAACTGCGCCTGAGTTATCGGCCGCCTTACGATTGGGATGCGATGCTCGATTTCCTGCAACAGCGCGTGATGAAGGAAGTGGAATGGGTGAACGAGGGCATGTATCACCGCACCGTGGCGCTGGGCAACTGTCGCGGCTGGGTGCGCGTGAGCCATGTTGCGGGTAAACAGTCGCTGAAGGTGCAATTCACAACGTCGCTGACGCCAGTGCTGCCCGCTTTGCTGCGTCGGCTACGCGATCTATTTGATTTGGATGCGCAGCCACAGCGCATAGCTGAGCATCTAAGCCACGATCCGCTTTTAGCCGAGAGCTTATCGCGCTTTCCCGGCTTACGCGTTCCTGGTGCGTTTGACGGCTTTGAGTTGGGTGTGCGCGCGATACTCGGGCAGCAGGTTACCGTGAAAGCCGCAACCACGCTAAGCAGCCGAATGGCACAGCGCTTTGGTGAACCGCTGGTAACGCCGTGGTCAGAACTTTCGCGTTTGCCGCCAAATGCGGAGTCGCTAGCGGCGGCGAGCATCGATGATATTGCCAGCCTGGGAATCGTCAGTGCGCGTTCACATGCCATTCAGGCGTTGGCGCAGGCCTGTGCTTCCGGCGCATTACGCTTTAACGGTGCGGTGAATCCAGACGTGGTTCAGCAGCAGTTACTGGCGCTAAAAGGCATTGGGCCGTGGACGGCAAGTTATATCGCCATGCGCGCGCTGCGCTGGCCTGATGCGTTTCCCAAAGAGGATATTGCGATTCGTAATAATCTCGGCGGCGTGAGTGCCAAAGTAGCGGAGCAGTTATCGCAGGTTTGGCGGCCATGGCGCAGCTATGCGGTGCTGCATATCTGGAAAAGTCTGACGCCGGTTAAGTTTAAAAAATAGATTTAGCTTAAAAGCTTGCCAACCAGCCGGAAGGACCGGGCGGTTCCGTAAAGTCGCCGTGGATACATCCCTGTAGGCTCTGCCGGCGCATCCATGCGCCGGAAGCTTTACTCCACCGCCCGGTCCTTTCGTCTTCGTTCAGTATGCGTGTGATTATTTCAAGCAACGACAAAGCATAAGGGCCAGAAAAGGCGGGAGCAGGAGGAGCGAAGCGTCCGAGCCATGGACAAAAACGCCGGGAGCGTTTTTGCACAACGCGAAGCGTTGCCCGCTTGCGGGCGAGCCTCATGGATGAGGCGAGGACTTGCGAGGCCGATCCACAGGGATGTGAGGTTTCTTCGCGATCCGCCCCGCCTTATCTGGCCGGTGCACCATCTCAAAGCAAATCCACCTAGCGTAGAAAAGCAAAAAGGCGCCTTTAGGGCGCCTTTCTACATAACTGGTGGGTCGTGCAGGATTCGAACCTGCGACCAATTGATTAAAAGTCAACTGCTCTACCAACTGAGCTAACGACCCGCTGTGGGGCTTACAACCTTTACTTGATGGTGGGTCGTGCAGGATTCGAACCTGCGACCAATTGATTAAAAGTCAACTGCTCTACCAACTGAGCTAACGACCCATCAAGGTTGTGAAGCTTACTGAAGAAATCATCTCACTAACAACGGGTTGAGATGGTGGGTCGTGCAGGATTCGAACCTGCGACCAATTGATTAAAAGTCAACTGCTCTACCAACTGAGCTAACGACCCATCTTCAGTGCTGCCGATACTTGTTAAGATATGTCCCGGCAACGGCGGCATATATTACTGATTTAGCGGGAGGGCGCAACCCTTATTTTCCACTAAATGTCTCAATTGCTTACCTTTCATGCTGTAAGACCAGAAATCACACGAAATCCGGTCTTTTAGGCACAAATTACAACCCGGCAAGGCGTTTTTGCGCCTGCTTGGCAGAATCACTATTTGGGAATTGTTTGATCACTTGCTGGAAGACAGCCTTGGCTTTCGCCGTGTCGTTCTTCTCTTGCATGATCACACCAACCTTAAACAGCGCTTCCGGGGCTTTTGGCGATTTCGCGTAATTTTTTACCACAGTGGCAAAATAATAGGCCGAATCGTCTTTTTTGCCCTTGTTGTAAAACAGCTGACCCAGCCAGTAATTGGCATTCGGCTGATAGGTAGAATCAGGATACTTCTTCACCCAAGCCTGCAGGGCAGTGATCGCCTGATCGTACTGCTTCTTCTCCAGAATCAGCGCAACCGCAGCATTGTAATCCGTGTTGGCATCGCCGGTTTGCGCTGGCGCGGCCGAACTGGCGCTGCTACCGCTATCCGCAGAAGCCGCAGCGCCCGCTGCAGCGGCATCAGCACCACCGCTCGCCTGCGCACCGTTACTGCCGGAGCTAAGGCTGTCGATTTGCTGATAGAGCTGCTTCTGGCGCTCAATCACCTGATTAAGCTGATAGCTGTTTTGCTGGATTTGCCCGCGCAGCGAATCGATATCGCTTTGGTTGTCGCTCATCTGCTGCTGCAATTGCTGCAAAAGCTGAGCCTGGGCATTAGAGATACGTTCAAGAGTGGTGACGCGGTCTTCGACCGAGCCTGAGCCAACGCTACTGATTGACGCCTGGGCATTAGCGGCCCCCAAAGGAGCCGCTAAACCAACCAGTAACGACAGACTCAATAGATGAAGTCTGAAGTTACTCATCATGATATTTTCTTAGTAAACCAGTACGGCACGACGGTTTTTAGCGTAAGCCGCTTCGTCATGACCCAGTACAGCTGGTTTTTCTTTACCGTAAGAAACGATAGACATCTGGTCAGCAGAAACGCCTTTGCCTTGCAGATACATCTTAACGGCGCTTGCACGACGTTCGCCCAAGGCGATGTTGTATTCTGGGGTACCGCGCTCATCCGCATGACCTTCGATGGTCACTTTGTAAGACGGGTTGCCACGCAGGAATGCAGCGTGCTGATCCAGCATCTGAGCGTAGTCAGAAGCCACGTCATATTTGTCCAGACCGAAGTAAACGATGTTGTTCTGCTGCAGCTGCTGCATCTGCAGGCGCGCTTGTTCATCAGAAGACATGTTACCGCCGTTCTGACCAGCACCATAAGCACCGTCGTTAGCGCCCATGCCAGTCTGATCGTTGTTGTTGTTTTTGTGTGAGCTACATGCAGCTACTGCGATAACCGGCAGAGCCAGCATCAAACCCTTCAGCACTTTGTTCAGTTGCATTTCTTTATCCTATTATTTTGTTTGCCATACATTTTAATCCCCCGCCGTGCAGGGGACCTATGCATCACAGATACGGCGACCAGGCAGGGAATTTGACCTGTCCATCAGTTGCCGGAAGACGCGCTTTGAAACGCCCGTCGGTTGAGACCAACTGCAACACGGAACCCATCCCCTGAGTAGAGCTATAGATTACCATTGTGCCGTTTGGCGCCAGACTCGGCGTTTCATCCAGGAACGTGTCCGTTATTGTTTGAACGGCTCCCGTTACCAGATCCTGTTTGGCGACGTGCTGAGCGCCACCGGCGCTGCTGATCATCACCATAGTTTTGCCGTCGGTTGACACATCCGCATCCTGGTTTTGCGCACCTTCCCAGGTAATACGTTGTGGCGCACCGCCGTTGATACCAACTTTATAAATCTGGGGCGCACCGGCCTGATCCGAGGTGTAAGCCAGTGTCTGGCTGTCCGGGAACCACGTTGGTTCAGTGCTGTTGTAGCGACCATCGGTCACCTGACGCGTCTGACCAGAAGCCAGATCCATCACATACAGGTTCAGGCTACCGGTTTTCGACAGCGCGAAGGCCAGTTTAGAACCGTCAGGTGAGAAGGCTGGCGCACCGTTATGACGCGGATAAGAAGCCACCTGACGGATTGCACCGTTAGACAGCGTCTGAACCACCAGCGCAGATTTGCCGCTTTCGAAGGTCACGTAAGCCACTTTGCTGCCATCTGGCGACCAGGCCGGAGACATTAATGGCTGCGGTGAACGGTGAACCACAAACTGGTTGTAGCCATCGTAATCCGACACGCGCAACTCATACGGGAACTGACCGCCATTGGTCTGCACCACATAGGCAATGCGGGTACGGAATGCGCCTTTGATGCCGGTCAGCTTTTCGAACACTTCGTCACTGGCGGTGTGCGCTGCGTAACGCAGCCACTGCTTAGTCACTTTATAAGAGTTCTGCGCCAGCACGGTGCCTGGCGCGCCGCCGGTGTCCACCAGCTGATAGGCAACTTGATAGCTGCCGTCAGCGTTAGGCGTTACCTGACCAACTACGACCGCATCAATACCCAATGCGCTCCATGCGGCAGGTTGAACTTCCTGCGCGCTGGCTGGCTGTTGTGGCAGACGAGAACGATCGAGCGGATTAAATTTACCGCTGTTACGTAAGTCAGCAGAGACGATCCCGCCGATGTCTTCTGGTGCCGCGCCTGGGCCAGCCCACTGGAACGGAACCACACCAATAGGACGTGCGGTGTTAACGCCCTGCGTAATTTCAATACGGACTTCTGCATGAAGCATTGCTGCCCACAGCAGTACAAAAAAACCTAAGGTTACACGAAGTGCCTGCTTCATTTTTTCTCCCTTACCTGAACCAGAGGTTCATGATAATTCGCACAGTTCCTGAAAAACACGAGTACTCATAGAGTATGGCAAGCTAACCTTAGTTCAACCTGCCGTACGTTACTGCATTATTCTGGTTTGAAACGCATCGGTGCGTTTTTAAACACTTCATACACCGCCTGCGAAGGCGGCTTCGGAATCCGCGCCTGCTTCGCGGCAGCAATTGCCGCCTGACACAAGGCGGGGTCGCCACCTTCCGATTTAACGTCAATCAGCAAACCATCCGGTGCCAGTTTAATACGCAGGTTACACTCTTTACCTTTGTACAAATCTGCATCGTAGAAACGGCTCTGAATCGCCCCGACCACTTGCCCCAGATAATTATTGATTTCTGCGCCTGATGCGCCCGCTTTTTTCTGATTGCCCTGCCCTGCAGCGCCACCCGATGCGGTGCCGCTTTTCGGTGCATTCTTACCAGAAGACAAACCACCTAACAGGTCATCAACCGCATTTTCATTCTTCGCAGCTTCCGCAGCGGCTTTTTTGGCATCCGCAGCCGCTTTCGCTTTTGCATCCGCTTTGGCCTTAGCAGCCGCATCGGCCTTGGCTTTCGCCTCGGCAGCAGCCTTCTCTTTCGCTTCTGTTGCGGCTTTTTCTTTTGCCTCAGCAGCCGCTTGCTCTTTAGCCTCTTGGGCTTCCTGAGCCGCTTTCGCCTTGGCATCGGCAGCAGCCTGCGCTTTGGCTTCAGCATCCGCTTTGGCTTTCGATTCTGCGGCCGCTTTTGCCTGCTGCGCCGCTTTCTCTTTCGCTGCTTCAGCGGCAGCGGCTTTCGCCTGCTCTTCTGCTTTCTTCTTCGCGTCAGCTGCGGCTTGCTTGGCTTCTTCTAGCACTTTGGCTTTGGCGTCAGCCGCTGCTTTTGCCTGCGCATCGGCTTGCGCTTTGGCATCAGCCTTGGCTTTCGCTGCGGCGGCTTCGGCAGTTTTCTGCTGTTCCTGGGCTTGCTTAGCGGCGGCTTCAGCGGCTTTCTGCTGCTCGGCCTGCTGCTTCGCCTGCTCTTTGGCTTCCTGCTGGGCCTGCAAGCGCTCTTTTTCCATCTCTTTCAGGCGCTGCTGCTCAGCAGCTTGTTTCTGCTGTAACTCTTCGGCCTGCTGCTGCGACTGCTTCTGACGCTGCTGCTCGGCGCGCTGACTGTCTCGTTGCTGATTCTGCTGGCGGTTATACTGCTCAACCACGGCGCCGGAATCGACCATCACTGCGTCAATATCACTGCCACCGCCACCGCCGCTGGATTCGATTTTTTCGTTAAACGAGCTCCAAATCAGTAGGGCGATCAGCACGATGTGCAGAATCACCGAAACGATTATCGCGCGCTTTAACTTGTCGTTCTGCTCGGTTGCCTTCGACACACTCGGTTCCCAAAAAACGGTTCGCTTTAAATCGGCTGCGTCATCAAACCGACAGATTTCACGCCTGCCTGATGTAACAGGTTCAGCGCCTTGATGATTTCGTCGTAAGGGACGTCTTTCGCACCGCCGATCAGGAAGACCGTTTTCGGATTGGCTTCAATCCGGCGCTGCGCTTCGCTCACCACCTGCTCCGGCGGTAACTGCGTCATACGATCGTGATCCACCACCAGGCTGTACTGGCCAACACCAGACACTTCAACAATCACCGGTGGATTATCATCAGTTGAGACGGTTTTTGAATCTGTCGCATCCGGCAGATCCACTTCCACGCTCTGGGTAATAATCGGCGCGGTTGCCATAAAGATGAGCAGCAACACCAACAGCACGTCCAGCAGTGGAACAATGTTGATTTCCGACTTAAGGTCGCGTTTACCGCGACCACGGGTTCTGGCCATCGTAAACCTCGACTTACTTCGTGTTGTCGGTGGAGAAAGCCTGACGATGCAGGATAGCCGTGAACTCTTCCATGAAGTTATCGTAGCCCTGTTCCAGCTTGTTAACGCGCTGGTTCAGACGGTTGTACGCCATAACGGCAGGAATGGCCGCAAACAGACCGATTGCGGTCGCGATCAACGCTTCGGCAATACCCGGTGCAACCATCTGCAGCGTGGCCTGTTTTACCGCACCGAGGGCGATAAAGGCGTGCATGATCCCCCACACCGTACCAAACAGACCGATATACGGACTGATGGAGCCAACGGTGCCAAGGAAAGGAATGTGAGTTTCCAGCGTTTCCAGTTCACGATTGAAGGAGATACGCATCGCACGGCTCGCGCCCTCAACAACCGCTTCAGGCGCATGGTTGTTAGCACGATGCAAACGCGCAAACTCTTTGAAACCCGAATAGAAAATTTGCTCAGATCCGCTCAGTTCATCGCGGCGTCCCTGGCTTTCCTGATACAGGCGTGACAGCTCGATACCCGACCAGAACTTATCTTCAAACGCTTCGGCTTCGCGCCCCGCCGCATTCAAAATGCGCGTACGCTGAATAATGATCGCCCATGAGGCAATAGAAAAGCCGATCAAAATCAACATGATAAGTTTGACCAGAAGGCTCGCCTTCAGGAACAAATCAAGAACATTCATGTCAGTCACTGCTTGAACTCCGCGACAATAGACTTGGGAAGCGCAATTGGCTTCATTAGATGTGGGTTGATGCAGGCAATCAGGACTTCTGCTTCATTTAGCACTTTGCCTTCTGCATTCACGATACGCTGCGAGAACGTCATCGTTGCACGCGTCATTGAGGTCACTTCTGTTTGAATTTCCAAAAGATCGTCCAGACGTGCAGCCGCAACAAAATCGATCGTCATGCGTCGTACCACAAAAGCCACCTGCTCTTCCAACAGGACCTGCTGATTGAAATGGTGCTGGCGCAACATTTCGGTACGTGCTCGTTCATAGAAAGCAAGATAACTGGCGTGGTAAACCACACCACCGGCATCGGTGTCTTCGTAATAGACACGAACCGGCCAGCGAAACAGCGTTGTACTCACTCTACATCCCGGTCTCATTTTAAACGTTGCTACTATACGCAAGAGAGATCGGCTTGGGAATGGTCCGCTGACGCCGCGAGAAAATAATTATCACAGGTTAACAACTGGAAGGATTTATAGGATGTTTCTTGACCGGACGCTGACAAAACCTCACGTCAGCGTCTGAAATTGCGGCGTTTTTTAAGTCCAGAGCCTGGACTTAATAGTAGAACCAGAAAATTCCTGCTACTAAAACTATCATCGCGGGCAACGGCGAGAAGAGCGCTTGCCAGCGCAGGCGCTGAGGGCGAAATCCAGTGCCGTGAATCACGCCGGTACAAACGGCCCAAATCAGCAGCATTCCATGCCATATCGCTAAATCACTGGTACGCGCGGCAAAGCGTGAAGGCTGCCAAATGACACAGCCCGCCAGCCACAGCGCGAGGATTAGCGAAAGGGCCCGAAGCGGGCCCTTGTCCATCAGACGATAAAGCGTCTGAATCAGTGCGCGCATCAGACTTGCTCGTCCTTCGCGCTGCTCTCTTCAACGTGCTCCAGCGCCAGCGCCGTAATCACACCGAACGCACAGGCCAGCAAGGTGCCAAGAATCCAGGCAAAATACCACATGCTCAATCTCCTTAATCAGTACAGGGAGTGCGTATTGCTCTCAATGTGTTCTTTGGTGATACGGCCAAACATCTTGTAATAACACCACGCGGTGTACGCCAGGATAATCGGTACAAAGATGATGGCGGCAATGGTCATCACTTTCAGCGTCAGCAGGCTAGACGTGGCATCCCACATGGTCAGGCTGATGCCCGGCACGGTGCTGGATGGCATGATGAAGGGGAACATCGCAATCCCGGCCGTCATGATCACGCAAGCTAAGGTCAATGAAGACGAGATAAACGCCAGAGCGCCCTTCTCGATACGCGAGCAGAGAACGGTCAGCAGCGGCAACACCACGCCCAACAGCGGGAACAGCCACAGCACTGGCATCTGCTCGAAGTTCACCATCCACGCACCGGCTTCACGCACCACATCTTTACCCAACGGGTTGGATGCCGCGTGATGATCGATAACGCTTTTCAGCACATAACCGTCAATGCCGTATTTCACCCACACGCCCGCGAGAATGAAGCACACCATCATTACCAGCGCCGAGATTTGCGCGGTGCTGCGGCTGCGGACGTGCAGTTCACCAGCAGTCCGCATCTGCAGATAGGTTGCGCCCTGCGTCAGGATCATCGCCACACTCACCACACCCGCCAGCAAGCCAAAAGGATTCAGCAGTTGGAAGAAATTGCCGGTATAGAAGAGACGCAGATATTCGTCAGCGTGGAACGGCACCCCTTGCAGCAGGTTGCCGAACGCCACACCAATCACCAGCGGCGGAACAAAGCTGCCGATGAAAATGCCCCAATCCCACATGCCGCGCCAGCGCATATCTTCAATCTTTGAACGGTAATCAAATCCAACCGGACGGAAGAACAGTGAAGCCAGCACCAGAATCATCGCCACGTAGAATCCTGAGAACGCCGCGGCATATACCATTGGCCAGGCGGCAAACAGCGCGCCACCGGCGGTGATCAGCCAAACCTGGTTTCCGTCCCAGTGCGGCGCAATGGTATTAATCATGATGCGACGTTCGGTATCAGTACGACCCAGAATGCGCGTCAGCATACCAACGCCCATATCAAAGCCATCGGTGACCGCGAAACCGATCAGCAACACGCCAATCAGCAGCCACCAGACAAAGCGCAATACTTCGTAATCAAACATGGTCGCTCTCCTTATCCACGCGCTGGCTGAGATGATGTCTTCAGCGTTTCATGATGATAGCGGCCGGTTTTCAGGCTGCTTGGACCGAGGCGCGCGAACTTGAACATCAGGTACATTTCCGCCACGAGGAACAAGGTGTAGAGACCGCAAATCAGCGTCATTGAGAACAGCAGATCGCCAACGGTCAATGAGGAGTTAGCGACCGCGGTTGGCAGCACCTCACCAATTGCCCACGGCTGGCGACCATACTCGGCAACGAACCAACCCGCTTCAATCGCAATCCACGGTAACGGAATGCCGTACAACGCGGCTTTCAGTAACCAGCGAGACTTACCGATACGGTTACGAATCACGCTCCAGAAGGAGAGCGCAATAATGCCCAGCATCAGCACACCGCCCAGCACCATGATGCGGAAGGCGAAGTACAGTGGCGCAACGCGTGGGATCGAATCCTGTGTCGCTTTCTGAATCTGCTCTTCGCTGGCGTTAGCCACATCCGGCGTATAGCGCTTCAGCAGCAGGCCATAACCGAGATCCTGTTTGCTGGCTTCAAACTGGCTGCGCACCTCAGGATCTTTACTGCCACCACGCAGTTCGTTCAGCAGCGCGTAGGCTTTCATGCCGTTACGAATACGCACTTCATGTTGTGCCAGCAGTTCTTTCAAACCGGTGACCGGCGTATCCACTGAACGCGTGGCGATCAGGCCGAGCAGATACGGAATCTGAATCGCATATTTGTTCTCCTGCGTCTCCTGATCCGGAATACCAAACAGCGTAAATGCAGCCGGAGCCGGTTGGGTTTCCCATTCCGCTTCAATTGCCGCCAGTTTGGTTTTCTGCACGTCACCGATTTCATAACCGGATTCGTCACCCAGTACGATCACTGACAGAATCGCCGCCATACCGAAACTGGCTGCGATGGCGAAAGAGCGTTTAGCGAAAGCAATGTCGCGCCCTTTCAGCAGATACCATGCGCTGATACCAAGGATGAACATCGCGCCCGTGGTGTAACCGGCGGCCACGGTATGGACAAACTTCACCTGCGCAACCGGGTTCAGCACCAGCTCGGAGAAACTCAACATCTCCATACGCATGGTTTCGAAATTGAATTCCGATGCAATGGGGTTTTGCATCCAGCCGTTCGCCACCAGAATCCACAGCGCGGACATGTTCGAACCGAGCGCCACCAGCCAGGTCACCGCAAGGTGTTGCACCTTACCGAGGCGATCCCAGCCGAAGAAGAACAGGCCAACAAAGGTGGATTCGAGGAAGAACGCCATTAAACCTTCGATGGCGAGCGGCGCACCGAAGATATCGCCGACATAGTGTGAATAATATGACCAGTTGGTACCGAACTGGAATTCCATGGTCAGGCCGGTAGCCACGCCGAGTGCAAAGTTAATACCAAACAACTTGCCCCAGAACTTGGTCATATCTTTATAAATTTGTTTCCCCGTCAGGACATATACCGTTTCCATGATCGCCAATAAAAACGCCATACCCAGCGTTAATGGCACGAACAGGAAATGGTACATCGCCGTCAGGGCAAACTGTAAACGCGACAGCTCGACAATATCTAACATGATGACTCCTTGCTCCTCGCATGAACTTACCCTGCGGATGACAACGGCAAACAACAGACATTGACGCGCAGAACAAGATTCAGGAACGACTGATTATTGATTCCAGTTTTGTTACTGATAGAACAGAGAAAGCTGTTGCCCGAAGAGAGCGAGTAACAGTGATAAAATTCCCTTAAAAACCGATCTTTTCAGTCAATTTAAAGCAGGAGTAACACGAGGAGGCGGCAGAATTGATATAACAACGCCTGGCACAAACTCCTGATAAATTATGACGAAGACTGAATTGATGCAGCGCAATTTATACCGGTTAGTCGGCCTTTTGCTAGCGGTAAAGTTTCCTATAAGTCGCCAATTATTGATCTAGATTAAGACAATAAATTTCCAGATATGTAGTGTTACAGTGGTTGTTAATTAGATGTCACAACATCATCATATTATTAAGAATATAATTACCTTTTCCGCAATTATTTAACCTCATTTTGGAAAGCCGCACGCCAATTGCTTGACAAAAATCCAGCGCCTTTTCCCTTCTTTACCTTGATGACAGAGTAAGCATAGCCGCAATTTTTTGAAGCCGTTGCGCTTTTTCCCTCTCTTTCAGGCGGGTTATTACCAAAAAAAAGCCACCCGAAGGTGGCTTTTCATTGTCAGTCTGTATTGGCTTATTTGAGTGGTAAAACCGCTTTAACCGCGTCACCAATGTCTGCCAGGCTGCGTACGGTTTTCACACCGGCCGCTTCCAGCGCAGCAAATTTCTCATCAGCGGTACCTTTACCACCGGCAATGATGGCGCCTGCGTGGCCCATACGTTTGCCTTTCGGTGCAGTCACACCGGCGATGTAGCCGACAACCGGCTTGGTCACGTGTGCTTTGATGTAAGCTGCTGCTTCTTCTTCCGCGCTACCACCGATCTCACCGATCATCACGATCGCTTCGGTCTGTGGATCTTCCTGGAATAATTTCAGGATATCGATGAAGTTAGAGCCAGGGATCGGGTCACCACCGATACCTACGCAGGTTGACTGGCCGTAGCCGATGTCAGTGGTCTGCTTAACGGCTTCATAAGTCAGCGTACCTGAACGCGATACGATACCGACGCGGCCTGGCTGGTGAATGTGGCCTGGCATGATACCGATCTTACATTCGCCTGGCGTGATCACGCCTGGGCAGTTCGGGCCGATCATGCGCACGCCAGCTTCATCCAGCTTCACTTTCACGGTCAGCATATCCAGCGTTGGGATACCTTCGGTGATGGTGATGATCAGTTTAATGCCCGCATCGATCGCTTCCAGGATACCGTCTTTGCAGAACGGCGCTGGAACGTAGATCACGGTGGCGGTTGCGCCGGTGGCTTCTACTGCTTCACGTACGGTGTTGAACACCGGCAGGCCGAGATGCGTGGTGCCGCCTTTGCCTGGCGTTACACCGCCAACCAGCTGCGTACCGTAAGCCAGCGCCTGCTCAGAGTGGAACGTCCCTTGACCACCGGTGAACCCCTGGCAAATGACTTTGGTGTTTTTGTCGATCAAAATGGACATTATTTACCCTCCGCTGCAGCTACAACACGCTGTGCAGCGTCTGTCAGGCTGGTTGCTGCAATGATGTTCAGACCGCTGTCCGCCAATTTCTTAGCGCCCAGCTCGGCGTTGTTACCTTCCAGACGTACCACAACCGGCACGTTGACACCCACTTCTGCCACGGCACCGATGATGCCGTCTGCGATCAGATCGCAACGCACAATGCCGCCGAAGATGTTAACGAACACAGCTTTCACCGCATCGTCAGACAGGATGATTTTGAAGGCTTCGGTGACGCGCTCTTTGGTTGCGCCGCCGCCAACGTCCAGGAAGTTTGCTGGCTCACCACCGTGGTGTTTCACGATGTCCATGGTGCCCATAGCCAGACCGGCGCCGTTCACCATACAGCCGATGTTGCCATCCAGCGCAACGTAGTTCAGTTCCCACTGCGTTGCGTGGGCTTCACGTGGATCTTCCTGGCTCGGATCGCGCATTTCACGCAGTTCCGGCTGACGGAACAGTGCGTTACCGTCCGCGCCCAGTTTGCCGTCGAGGCAGATCAGATCGCCCTGCTTGGTGATCACCAGCGGGTTGATCTCAACCATCGCCAGATCGCGCTCAAGGAACATGGTCGCCAGGCCCATGAAGATTTTGGTGAACTGGCTAACTTGCTTGCCGGTCAGGCCGAGTTTGAACGCCAACTCGCGGCCCTGATACGGCTGTGGACCCGCTAATGGATCGAGCGCCATCTTGTGGATCAAGTGTGGCGTTTCTTCTGCCACTTTCTCAATCTCAACGCCGCCTTCTGTCGAAGCCATGAAGATGACACGACGGGTAGCACGGTCAACAACCGCACCCAGATACAGCTCCTGATCGATATCCGTCGCGGCTTCAACCAGAATCTGGTTTACCGGCTGACCGTGCGCATCAGTTTGATAGGTCACCAGACGTTTGCCCAGCCAGTGTTCAGCAAAAGCACGAATGTCTTCTTTGCTGTTCACCACTTTCACGCCGCCCGCTTTACCGCGGCCACCGGCATGAACCTGACATTTCACTACCCACGGACCTGCGCCAATTTTAGACGCGGCTTCTTCAGCTTCACGTGGCGTGGTGCAGGCGTAGCCTGTCGGTGCTGGCATGCCATAGCGTGCAAACAGCTGCTTCGCCTGGTATTCATGTAAATTCATGATGTTCTATCCATTCAGGTATGAGTTTGGGCGCGCCTTCATACCGCGCGCCCGGCGAAATTAGACGTCCAGCAGCAGGCGAGCTGGATCTTCCAGCATCTCTTTCACCGCCACCAGATAGCCAACGGATTCACGACCATCAATCAAACGGTGATCGTAAGAGAGCGCCAGATACATCATTGGCAGAATCACAACCTGACCATTAACCGCCATTGGGCGATCTTTGATGGCGTGCATGCCGAGAATCGCGCTCTGCGGCGGGTTGATGATTGGCGTAGACATCAGCGAACCAAACACACCACCGTTGGTGATGGTGAAGTTACCGCCGGTCAGCTCTTCAACCGTCAACTTGCCGTCACGGCCTTTCACCGCCAGCTCTTTAATTTTCTTCTCAATGTCGGCCATGCTCAGTGCATCAACATCTTTCAGCACCGGCGTAACCAGACCACGCGGGGTAGAAACCGCAATGCTCACATCGAAATAGTTGTGGTAAACCACATCTTCGCCATCAATAGACGCGTTCACTTCCGGGAAGCGTTTCAGCGCTTCCACTACCGCTTTGATGTAGAAGGACATGAAGCCCAGACGCACGCCGTGGCGTTTCTCGAACGCGTCGCCGTACTGCTTGCGCAGATCCATGATTGGCTTCATGTTGATTTCGTTGAACGTGGTCAACATCGCGGTGCTGTTTTTCGCTTCCAGCAGACGCTCGGCAACACGCTTACGCAGACGCGTCATCGGTACGCGTTTTTCGCTGCGGTTAGCCACAGCGGCCTGCGGTGCAGCAGCGGCTGGCGCTGCAGCCGGTGCAGCTTTGCCACCATCAGCTTTCTTCGCCAGATGTTTTTCCACATCTTCACGCGTCAGACGGCCACCAACGCCGGTGCCTTTGATCTGGCTGGCATCGAGGTTGTTTTCAGCAATCAGCCGGCGTACCGCTGGGCTGAGCGCATCGTTGCTCTCTTCTTCCAGCGAAGCGGTCTGGCGCTGTGCCGGTGTAGATTCATTGCTTTCCGCTTTGGCCGCAGTCTCTTTCCCGCCGCTGTTGCCCTCTTTCAGACGGCCCAGAATCTGACGAGAAGTGACGGTAGCGCCTTCCTCTTCCAGCACGGCTTCCAGGATGCCATCCGCTGAAGCAGGCACTTCCAGAACCACTTTGTCAGTTTCAATCTCTACCAGTACTTCATCGCGGCTCACAGAGTCGCCAGGTTTTTTGTGCCAGGTTGCAACCGTTGCGTCCGCTACGGATTCAGGCAAATCGGGAACGAGAATTTCTACGCTACTCATTTTCTTTCCTTTTTATTAACCAAGGTTCAGCGCGTCATTAACCAGGTCTTGCTGCTGTTTTTGATGTACGGACATGTAGCCCACGGCCGGTGAAGCAGAAGCCGGACGGCCTGCATAACGCAGTGACGCACCAAATGGAACCACTTCGCGGAAATGATGCTGACTGCAATACCATGCGCCCTGATTCAGCGGCTCTTCCTGACACCACACGAAATCCTGCACATGAGCATAGTTTTTCAATACGTCCTGCACGACTTTGTGCGGGAACGGATAGAGTTGTTCGATACGCACGATGGCCACGTCGGTCTGCTCGTTTTTACGACGCTGCTCCAGCAGATCGTAATAAACCTTGCCCGAACACAGCACCACGCGTTTTACCTGTTGTGGATCGAGATCGTCGATCTCACCAATCGCTGGCTGGAAGCTGCCTGTGGCCAACTCTTCCAGGCTGGAAATCGCCAGCGGATGACGCAGCAGTGATTTCGGTGACATGACGATCAGCGGACGGCGCATACCGCGCAGCGCCTGACGACGCAGCATGTGGTAAACCTGCGCTGGCGTAGAAGGCACGCACACCTGCATGTTCTGTTCAGCACAGAGTTGCAGATAACGCTCCAGACGCGCTGAGGAGTGCTCAGGACCCTGACCTTCATAACCGTGCGGTAGCAACATGACCAGGCCACACATACGGCCCCATTTCTGTTCGCCGGAGCTGATGAACTGGTCGATCACGACCTGCGCGCCATTGGCGAAATCGCCGAACTGCGCTTCCCAGATGGTCAGCACGCGCGGTTCTGCGGTGGCATAACCGTATTCGAAAGCCAGTACCGCTTCTTCAGACAGCACGGAATCCCACACTTTGAACTGACCCTGGCCGTTATGGACATGGTGCAGCGGCGTGTAGGTTGAGCCGTTGGTCTGGTTGTGGATTACCGCATGACGGTGGAAGAAGGTCCCGCGACCGGTATCTTCACCGGAAAGACGCACCGGAATCCCCTCGTCAACCAGCGTGGCATAGGCGAGGTTTTCTGCACCGCCCCAGTCGAACGCTTTGTTGCCTTCGGCCATCTCTTTGCGATCGTTGTAGATCTTGGCAACGCGAGACTGCACTTCTACCGATTCCGGTACGCTGCTGATGCGGCGCGCCAGTTCCTGCAGGCGTTTCAGTTCCACGGTCGCCGGGTAGCTTTCGTCCCACTCGTGGTTCAGATACGGCGACCAGGTGAATGAGTGCAGGCTCATCGGACGCCACTCTGGCACCACGCATTCGCCTTCATCCAGCGCGTCGCGATAGAGATTGACCATCTCAGTGGCATCTTCGCTGGTCGCTACGCCTTCGCTTTCCAGCTGATCGGCATAGAGTTTACGCGGCGTCGGATGCTTTTTGATTTTCTGGTACATCAACGGCTGCGTTGCACTTGGCTCGTCGGCTTCGTTGTGGCCGTGACGGCGATAGCATACCAGGTCGATGAAGACATCACGTTTAAAGGTGTTGCGATAATCCAGCGCCAGGCGAGTCACAAAGGCGACTGCTTCTGGATCGTCCGCGTTAACGTGGAAAATCGGTGCCAGCACCATCTTGCCGATATCCGTACAGTACGGCGTAGAGCGCGCATCTTTCGGGTTGGAGGTGGTGAAACCAACCTGGTTGTTGATCACGATGCGAACGGTACCGCCCACTTCGTAGCCACGCGCCTGCGACATGTTCAGGGTTTCCTGCACCACGCCCTGACCAATAACAGCGGCATCACCGTGAATGGTGATAGGCAGAACTTTGTTGCTGCTTGGCTCAGCCAGACGATCCAGACGCGCACGCACCGAACCCATCACTACCGGGCTTACGATTTCCAGATGCGACGGGTTGAACGCCAGCGCCAGGTGCACTAAGCCGCCTTCGGTTTCCACGTCAGACGAGAAGCCCATGTGGTACTTCACGTCGCCGGTGCCGAGGTGTTCTTTGTGCTTGCCGGAGAATTCGTCGAACAGATCCTGCGGCTTCTTACCTAATACGTTGATCAGTACGTTGAGACGACCGCGGTGCGCCATACCCAGCACCACTTCGCGCGTACCGCTCTTGCCCGCGTGACGAATCATCTCGCGCAGCATGGGCACCAGTGCATCGCCGCCTTCCAGCGAGAAGCGCTTCGCACCCGGGAATTTTGCACCCAGATATTTTTCCAGGCCTTCTGCCGCGGTCAGCTCTTTCAGGAAACCTTTTTTCTCGTCACTGCTGAAAGACGCGTGGCCCACCACCGATTCCAGACGCTGCTGAATCCAGCGCTTCTCGTCGGTGTTGTTGATGTGCATGTACTCAGCACCAATCGAGCCACAGTAAGTCTGCTGCAGCGCCGCAAACAGATCGGCCAGCTTCATGGTCTCTTTGCCGATAGCAAAAGAGCCTACGTTAAAGCTTTCCTGAAAATCGGCGTCGGTCAGATCGTGATAAGCCGGATCGAGGTCGGCTACCGTGTCCTGTTTCCACAGGCCAAGCGGATCGAGGTTGGCATGCTGATGGCCGCGGAAGCGGAACGCATTAATCAGCTGCAGCACTTTTACCTGTTTGGAGTTGGTTGCCGGATCGGTCACGGTTGATGTGTAACGCGTGGCGTCTTTAGCCAGGCGGCGGAAGTAGTCACGCGTGGTGGAGTGAAATTGCTCAGGTTTCACGCCAGTGCCCGGCAGCTGTTGGAACAGCTCGCGCCACATGTCATCAACTGAGTCAGGATCGGTCAGGAAATCCTCATAGAGCTGCTCTATGTAAGATTGGTTCGCGCCGGCCAGCCAGGAGGAGTCCAGCCAGGGTTTCATCGCGCTGTTCTGCATTGTGATCCCTTAAGCATTAATCTGCTTTTTATGAGGTTTCATTTTTTACCGCTTACGCGGCTTGCCGTAGTGAGTTCAGCGATACGAACCTGTGCGCTACCGGCGCCTGGCTCGTAAGGGAACCTTTATAAGCGTGGTCAGCACCGCGCTTATAGAGGCTTCCGTAAACATCCGGGAACCCAGGTTCCCGGAGAGTGACTTTTTCTGTTAGGCCCCGCGTTGCAGCAGCATCGACTTAATATGGCCGATGGCGCGCGTTGGGTTTAGGCCTTTCGGGCACACGCTCACACAGTTCATGATGCTGTGACAGCGGAAAACACTGAAAGCATCGTTGAGATTGTCGAGACGCGCATTGGTTTCCGTGTCGCGGCTGTCGATCAGGAAACGGTAAGCGGCCAGCAGGCCAGCCGGACCGACAAACTTGTCCGGATTCCACCAGAACGACGGGCACGACGTTGAGCAACAGGCGCAGAGAATACACTCATACAAACCGTCCAGATGCTCACGCTCGGCTGGGCTCTGTAAATGCTCGCGCGCCGGTGGATTTTCCCCATTATTCAACAGGAAAGGCTTAATCTTCTCATACTGTGCATAGAATTGTCCCATGTCTACCACGAGGTCGCGGATCACCGGCAAACCTGGCAGTGGACGGATAACAATTTTCTTCGAACCGTTGCCCAGCGCAGAGATCGGCGTGATACACGCCAGACCATTTTTACCGTTCATGTTCAGACCATCTGAACCGCACACGCCTTCACGGCAAGAGCGACGAAAAGCCAGCGTAGGGTCTTTCTCTTTCAAACGGATCAGCGCATCCAACAGCATCATGTCGCGACCATCTTCCGACTCCAGGGTGTACTCCTGCATGCGCGGCTTGGCATCGACTTCCGGGTTGTAACGATAGATTGAAAATTCGAGTCTCATGATGATCTCCGCAATTAGTAGGTACGCGCTTTCGGCGGGAAGGCCGCACGCAGTTTCGGTTGCATGTTCACCTCACGGCGCGTCATGCTTTCCGTCTGCGGAACATAGAGACTGTGGCACAGCCAGTTTTCATCATCGCGGTCCGGGAAGTCGAAGCGGCTATGTGCGCCACGGCTTTCGGTACGGAAGTTGGCGGCAACAGCGGTGGCGTAAGCGGTTTCCATCAGGTTATCCAGCTCAAGGCACTCGATACGCTGGGTGTTGAAGTCTGGCGAACGGTCATCAAGACGCGCTGATTTCAGACGCTCACGAATCACTTTCAGCTCTTCCAGACCTTCACGCATCGCATCGCCATCGCGGAACACCGAGAAGTTGTTCTGCATGCAGCGCTGCAGCGCTTTACGGATTTCGACAGGATCTTCACCGGTGGTGTTATTTTCCCAGCGGTTGAAGCGCGCCATCGCTGCATCGATATTTTCCGGCGTGGCTTCACGCAGTTCGCCCTGCTCTTCAATACACTCCAGCAGATGCACACCAGCTGCGCGACCGAACACCACCAGATCGAGCAGCGAGTTGCCGCCGAGGCGGTTAGCGCCATGAACCGATACGCAGGCGATTTCACCGACGGCGAACAGACCCGGAATCACCTCATCCTGGCCCTGCTCATTCACACGCAGCGCCTGGCCGGTCACTTTGGTCGGCACGCCGCCCATCATGTAGTGGCAGGTCGGGATCACCGGAATCGGTTCTTTAATTGGGTCGACGTGGGCAAAGGTACGCGACAGCTCAAGGATGCCCGGCAGACGCGACTCCAGCACTTCGGCACCGAGATGGTCGAGTTTCAGTTTAATGTGCGGACCCCAGGGGCCATCGCAACCGCGACCTTCACGGATTTCCACCATCATCGAACGCGCAACCACATCACGACCCGCCAGATCTTTGGCGTTCGGCGCATAACGTTCCATGAAGCGTTCACCGTGCTTATTCAGCAGGTAACCACCTTCACCACGGCAACCTTCAGTAACCAGCACGCCCGCACCGGCAATACCGGTTGGGTGGAACTGCCACATTTCCATATCCTGCACCGGCACGCCGGCGCGCAGCGCCATGCCAACGCCATCACCGGTGTTGATGTGGGCATTAGTGGTGGACTGGTAAATACGGCCCGCGCCGCCGGTCGCCAGAATAGTTGCCTTGGCTTTGAAATAGACGGTTTCGCCGGTTTCCATGCAGATAGCCGTACAGCCGACAATCGCGCCGTCTTCGTTTTTCACCAGATCCAGCGCATACCATTCGGAGAAGATGGTGGTTTTGTTTTTCAGGTTCTGCTGATACAGCGTATGCAGCAAGGCGTGGCCGGTACGGTCGGCCGCAGCTGCGGTACGCGCCGCCTGCTCACCGCCGAAATTCTTCGACTGACCACCAAACGGACGCTGATAGACGCGGCCATCATCCAGACGGGAGAACGGCAATCCCATGTGTTCCAGTTCCAGAATCGCTTCCGGACCGACATGACACATATATTCGATCGCGTCCTGGTCGCCGATAAAGTCGGAACCTTTGACGGTGTCGTACATGTGCCATTCCCAGTTATCGTCATGGGTGTTACCCAGCGCAACGGTAATACCGCCCTGCGCCGATACGGTATGGGAACGGGTTGGGAATACTTTGGATAACAGGGCACAAGTCTGGCCCGATTGGGAGATTTGCAGAGCGGCGCGCATTCCTGCGCCACCCGCGCCGATCACCACGGCATCAAATTCTCTGACTGGCAAACTCATTTACACACCCCACACAACAACGGTTCCATAAATCGCATATGACAACAGCGCAACCACAATCACAAACTGCAGCAACAAACGGGTTGCAACAGGTTTCACGTAGTCAGTCAGCACCTGCCACATTCCAATCCAGCCGTGGATCAGAATCGAGAACAGCGTCAACATGGTGAACACTTTCGTGAAGGCGGACGAGAAGAAGCCATGCCAGACGTCATACGTCAGCGTGCCTGTCATCACGACAAAACCGAGGATGTAGAGAATATAGAGCGTAATTAAGATTGCAGCAGCACGCAGTAACAGCCAGTCATGGATACCGTTGCGTCCTAATGCAGAAGCATTGCTTACCATACGAGGACTCCAGCCAAAATTGAGAGCACGACAGTGATAACAAAAGCCGCTTGCGCGGAACGGGTTCCCACCTGCAGGGTTTCTGCTGTTACACCAAAATCAGCCAACATATGGCGAATACCGCTCACAGCGTGATACGCCAGCGCAGTTAAAATGCCCCACATGATGAATTTGGCGAAGAAGCTATCCATGATGGATGCCGCTTGCTGGAAACCTTCTGGAGAGGAGAGAGAGAGACCCAGTAACCAGAGCAGAATTCCGAGAGCGACAAAGGTGATCACGCCGGAGACGCGGTGGAGAATGGACGATATTGCAGTAACGGGAAACCGGATCGTCGAGAGATCCAAGTTAACAGGTCTTTGTTTTTTCACGGTTTTGCCCACACAGCTCTTTTTTATTTTGCTTCCTCCGGTCCTGAGTTGCATCAGAGACACAGCGTGTGTTCAGACTGCAACCGCCACCAAAATAGCAACATCCAGTGTTAAATAAAGCGGGTAAAACGCTGGGTGGCTCCTGGTGTCAGGGTGTTCCGGAGACCTGGCCGCAGTATAGGAGGATCACATTCTGATTACAATTCCCCTACAATCTCTTTGGTCACATTTAGGCTGAACAGTGATCACCTTCACGATTTTCACAATTTATACATTTTTAATTATCTGATTTGACAAAGAATCAACATTTCAGTTACAAACAATCGCATTAAAGTCCTATGATGCACAAAAGTTATGGGGATACACTTTCCCCTAAGCTCAAGTTATGTAACATTGCCAATACAAGTAACACAAAGCATCAGGTTATTGGTTACCAAGAAGTTATGTCGTGACAGGAACTTTAACATCCTCGATGTGCAGCATGTCATGCCCCGACGCCACCGAATGGCCCAGTTCAGCATTTACTCTGTAACCCTGCACGACCAACGTTACCGCAGAGTGATGCTGTGAAGATTGTGGTTTTACGTAACAACATGGCTATTCTGGTGTCTAAGATCCTTACCTTAAAGGCGCTATGGAGACGAAATAATGACAGATAAAAAAGTGACGCTAACCCTACAAGATAATACTTCTGTTGAACTGGACGTGATGCAAGGCACGCTGGGACAAGATGTAGTTGATGTCCGCGCCCTTGGCTCACAAGGCCTGTTCACCTTCGATCCCGGCTTCACCTCTACGGCGTCCTGCGAATCTAAAATCACCTTTATTGATGGTGACGAAGGTATTCTGTTACACCGCGGTTTCCCGATTGATCAGCTGGCAACCCACTCTAACTATCTTGAAGTGTGTTACATCCTGTTAAATGGCGAAGCCCCGACCCAAGCCCAGTTTGAAGAGTTCCGCACCACCGTTACCCGCCACACCATGATTCACGAGCAAATCACCCGACTGTTCCACGGCTTCCGCCGCGATTCGCATCCAATGGCAGTAATGTGTGGTGTGACCGGTGCGCTGGCAGCGTTTTATCACGACTCTTTAGACGTCAACATTGAGCGTCACCGTGAAATCGCTGCGTTCCGCCTGCTGTCGAAAATGCCGACCATGGCAGCGATGTGCTACAAGTACTCGATTGGCCAGCCGTTTGTCTATCCGCGCAACGACCTCTCTTATGCCGGTAACTTCCTGCACATGATGTTCGCCACGCCGTGCGAAGAGTACAAAGTGAATCCAGTGCTGGAACGCGCGATGGACCGTATTCTGATTCTGCACGCCGACCATGAGCAGAACGCTTCTACCTCTACCGTGCGTACCGCAGGCTCTTCAGGCGCGAACCCGTTTGCCTGTATCGCCGCCGGTATCGCTTCTCTGTGGGGACCAGCACACGGCGGTGCCAACGAAGCGACACTGCGCATGCTGGAAGAGATCAGCACCGTTGATCACATCCCTGAGTTTGTTAAACGAGCGAAAGATAAGAACGATTCGTTCCGTCTGATGGGCTTCGGCCACCGCGTGTACAAAAACTACGATCCACGTGCCACCGTGATGCGCGATACCTGTCACGAAGTGCTGAACGAACTGGGCATGAAAGATGATCTGCTGGAAGTGGCGATGGAGCTGGAACACATCGCGCTGAACGACCCGTACTTCATCGAGCGTAAACTCTATCCAAACGTCGATTTCTATTCAGGCATCATCCTGAAAGCAATGGGCATTCCGTCTTCCATGTTTACCGTTATCTTCGCCATGGCGCGCACCGTGGGCTGGATTGCACACTGGAAAGAGATGCACGACGAAGGCATGAAAATCGCCCGTCCGCGTCAGCTGTATACCGGTTACACCGAGCGTCCATTCACCTCGGCGCTGGATAAATAAGAGAAAGGCGGCCATCTGGCCGCCTTTTTTATAGCGCTACAACTGGCATCCCGGGCACCAGTAAAACGGCCGCGATGACAGCACGCCCTTCTCAATCACCGCGCCGCACCGCCGACACTTTTTACCCTGCCGATGAAATACCTCGAAGCGAAACGCTGCTTCTTCATGATACTTCTTCATGCTGCCACGCATCTCGTATGACAAACGCGGCACCGCCAGCATCGCCTCACTTAACGCCGTCAGCTGCTGTTCGCTGAGGTCCTGCGCCCGATGCGACGCCAGCAATCCGGCATGCCACAAAATCTCCACGCGCAGATAATTGCCGAGGCCGGCTAAAAAGGCCTGATCAAGCAGCAAGCCGCTGAACTGGCGACGACGAAAACGCGGCGACAGCAAACGCTCGCGCACCTCTTCCACCGTTAAGCTGGCATCCAGCACATCCGGGCCCACGCGCTGCAAAAACGGATGCGCAGCTAAGGTATCAGCGTTGAGCAGCTCAATATCCGAGGCGCTATACAGCAAAATGGTTTTATCCGCCGTTGCGAGCCGAACGCGCAGCTGACGTGTGGTATTCGGTTGCGTACCGGTTGGCACCACGCGCCACACGCCGTACAGCTGATTGTGGCTGTAGAGCGTCAAACCATTGGAGAAGTGGGTGAGCAGCGCTTTACCGCGCGTTTCGAAGGCGTTGATGGTGGCATCCATCAGCGCAGGTTCGTAGGTTTTCAGCTGTGGAAAGGCAAACCACACATCGGTAAGGGGTTTGCCGACCATTGCCTCTGCCAGCTGATCCGCCGCGCGGCGGATCTCCGGTCCCTCAGGCATAACAACTCCTTTTAATGCGTAGCGCCACCGACGACGCGGATATCATTTTCGGTACTCAGGATCACCTGCAGCGAGGTTTCCAGCGCCTGAATCACGCTTGCAGTCGCCATGCTGGCCACGCCGGGATGGTGCACCGCTTGTTCCGGCATATACGGGATATGAACAAAACCGCCGCGCGCCTTGCTGTTGGTGGTGTGGATCCAGTGCAGCAGGCTGTACATCACGTGGTTACAGGTGAAGGTGCCGGCGGTTTGCGATACCGAGGCCGGCACACCCACTTCACGCAGCGCGGCAACCATCGCTTTGATCGGCAGCGTGGAGAAATAAGCCGCCGGGCCATCCGCCTCGATGGGCTGATCGATCGGTTGCTGCTGGTTGTTATCCGGTATGCGCGCGTCATCCACGTTGATCGCAACGCGTTCAACGGTAATATCGGCGCGGCCGCCGGCTTGCCCGACGCACAACACGCGGTCGGGTTGAATCTCCTCCAGCGCGCGCGTCAGCACTTCACCGCAAGTGGCAAATACCACCGGCAGCTGGCGTACCACAATGCGTGCACCGGCGATCTCTTTGCCGTCGAAGGTGCGCACCGCTTCCCACGAAGGGTTGATGTTTTCGCCACCAAAAGGCTCAAACGCCGTCATTAACACCGTTTTCATTGCAACCTCACAAGAACATCAGGAAGTAGAGCAGGAAAATATTCACTACCAACAGTAGCACACCGGTTGGCACCTGAGCCTTGATCACCGCGTTGCGGTCCGGCAGCTCCAGCAGGCGCGCCGGCACGATGTTGAAGTTGGCCGCCATTGGCGTCATCAACGTGCCGCAATAGCCGGAGAACATCCCAATCGCCGCCATTACCGCTGGATTGCCGCCGTGCTGCAGTACCAGAATCGGAATACCAATGCCGGCGGTGACAATCGGGAAGGCAGCAAACGCATTGCCCATCACCATGGTCAGCAATGCCATGCCACCCGCATACACCGCGACGGCAATCAGGCGATTATCTACCGCCAGATACTGTTCGGTGAGATGCGAAATTGCCGTGCCGACACCGGCGCTGGTGAACAGCAGGCCAAGCGTGGCCAGAATCTGCGGCAGAATAAACGCCCAACCGACCGCATCCAGCAGGCGACGGGTTTCCTGCATCGACTGCAGCGGCTTTTCATGGGTGATTTTCAACGCAATCAGCCAGCCCAGCAGGCAGCCAATCATCATGGAGAACAGCGTCACCAGCGTGGCGTGATTGCCGGGACCAAACACCGTATCCTGCAAACCGGGAATATGGTTAAACGCCAGCACGCCAATCACCGTCACCAGTGGAATCGCCAGCGCTGGCAGGAACAGTTTGTTGTGCAGACGTTTAGCACTTTCCTGTTTCTGCTCATCGCTGCGCTGATGATAACGCCCCAGACGCACGCCGCCGAAACCGGCAATCAACGCCATCAACACCACGGCAACACCCACGCCGATATGCAACCCGCGGCGGCCCAGTTCCGCATCGCCCGCCCATTGTCCCATTAGCTGATAAGCACCGTCGCCAATCAGGAAAATCAGGCCATACAGTGCCCAGAACAGACCGGTGGTAAAACGGCGCGGGTTAGCGCTGTCACGCCATGAAAGCACGGCAACCACCAGCAGGATCACCCCTGCCAGCCACATCAAATATTGTTGCTGGAACATTACTTCGCTCCTTTGGCGTTCAGCGCCTGCTGGTTTAACGCGCCCAATTCACGCGACAGCTGGCGATCGAGACGCACCAGACGAGCTGAATGAATGAGGAAAGCACAGAGCGCGGTAGGAATGCCCCACAGCGCGATATGCAGCGGTTCGGTGCTGATACCGGCAGATTCCTGCATAAAATTATGCATGAAGATAATCGCGCCAAAGGCAACGAAGATATCCTCGCCAAAGAACAGGCCAACGTTATCGGTCGCCGCAGACATGGCGCGCAGACGATGGCGCACCTCTGGCGGGACATCACCGTAGCGGTTTTCTGTGGCACCTTCGGCCATCGGCGCCAGCAGCGGACGCACCATCTGCGGATGCCCGCCCAGGCTGGTTAAGCCCAGCGCGGCGGTGGCTTCACGCACAAACAGGTAGACGATCAGCAAGCGGCCGGCGGTGGCGGTTTTGATCTGCGCAATCCAGCTTTGCGCCCGCTCTTTCAGGCCATGACGCTCCAGCAAACCGATAACAGCCAGCGGCAGCAGCAGAATCAGCGGCAGATTACGCGTATTGAGGAAGCCAGAGCCGAGCTTTTCCAGAATGTCTGCCAGCGGCAGATGCGCTGCCAGCCCGGTGACGAAGCCCGCCACAATCACCACCAGCACCGGGTTAAAGCGCAGCACAAAACCCAGAATGATGGCGGCAATGCCCAGCAGCGGCCAGAGGTTTACCACGTTATCCATGTTGTTCCCTTATGTGAAAAGACAAAGCCCGGCGTGATGCCGGGCAATGAGTAAAAACGTTATGCGCTGGTGACCGCAATCTGACTGGTCGCAAATGCCGCGCGCAGCGTGCGGGCGAACTGCAGCGCATGTGCGCCATCACCGTGTAAACAGACGGTTTCGGCGTTAACCTTGACCCATTCTCCGCTGATGCTCTGCACCTGACGCTGCTGCACCATCGCCAGCGTTTGCGCCAGCGCCTGTTCGGCATCTTCAATCATCGCTTGCGGCTGGCTGCGTGGCACTAACGTCCCGCTCGCCAGATAGCCGCGATCGGCAAACACCTCTTCGCGGGTGCGCAGACCATGATGCGCCGCCGCCGCAATCGACGCGCTGCCCGCCAATCCGACCAGAATCAATCCGCTATCCACGGCTTTTACCGCGCGCGCGATGGCATCCGCCAGTTGCGGATCGCCCGCCGCCTGGTTGTACAGCATGCCGTGCGGCTTGACGTGTACCAGCCGTTCGCCTTCGCTCTCGGCAATGCTCTTCAGCGCACCAATCTGGTAGATCATCTGCGCATACACCGTTTCCGGCGGCAGCTGCATGGCGGTACGGCCAAAGTTTTCCCGATCGGGGAAACTTGGATGCGCGCCAATCGCCACGCCAGACGCTTTCGCCCAGCGCACCGATTGCAGCATGGTTTGCGCATCACCAGCGTGGAAGCCGCAGGCGATATTGGCTGAACTCACCAGCGTCAGCAGCTCCCGATCGCTGGCGCTGCCTTCGCCGAGATCGGCGTTAAGATCAATCTTCATGGGCCAATCCCCAGGCTATTTGGTCGAAGGAACGCTGTTGATGCTGTTTGGCGTGAATCGCGTCTTCCAGCGTGCAGTGGATAAAGTGAATCGGTTCGCCGAGACGAATTTGCGCCAGATGATAAAGATCGGCTTCGATGATGCAGGCAATGCGCGGATAGCCGCCGGTGGTTTGTGCATCCGCCATCAACACAATTGGCTGGCCATTGGGCGGCACCTGTACCACGCCGGGCACTAAACCGTGCGACAGCAAATCGCGCGTCGCATCGCGATGCAGTTGACGTCCCTGCAGGCGATAACCCATGCGGTTACTTTGCGGACTGAGCTTCCACGGGCTGCGCCAGAAACCCTGCTGCGCCTCACGCGAGAACTCGTTATATTCCGGGCCCGCTAAGGCGCGGATGCGGTTGCCCCACAGCAGTTGACGCACGCCGGCTTTATCTTTGAAGTCGCGCGTCGGTTTACCCAACGGCAGCTCGTCGCCATCCTGCAATTTACGTCCCTGCCAGCCGCCAAACGCTGCCTTGAGATCGGTACTGACCGAACCGAGCATGTCCGGCACGGCAAAACCACCGTTGACCGCCAGATAACTGCGCATGCCGCGCGTTGGCGTTGCCAGCGTCAGCACCTGCCCTTTTTTCACCGGCAGACGCCAGCCGGTCCAGACCGGTTTGCCATCCAGATCGGCATTGCAGCCCGCGCCCGTCAATGCAAACCAGCCATCGCGCGTAAACTGCGTTTTAAATTGTCCCAGCACGATTTCCAGCACCGCGCTCTGCTCGGGGTTGCCCACCAGCATATTGGCGGTGCGCATTGCCGGTTGATCGAGCGCGCCGCCCACGCTGATGCCATATTGGCGGAAGCCGGTGCGGCCGTGGTCTTGCAGCGAGGTCATCATGCCCGCGCGGAGAATTTTCAACATACGCCCTCCTGCTGCGGCACAAAACGCACGCTATCGCCGGGGCGTAACAGTGTCGGTGGATGCTGAAGCGGGTCGAACAGGCTGAGCGGCGTATGACCAATCAGTTGCCAGCCGCCGGGCGCGGCTAATGGATAGATGCCGGTTTGGCTGCCGCCGATGCCCACCGAGCCGCTCGGCACCAGCACGCGCGGTTCAGCGCGGCGCGGCGTGTGTAAACGCTCATCCAGGCCGCCGAGATAAGGGAAACCAGGCTGGAAGCCGATGAAATAGACCACGTAATCGATGCTGCTGTGCAGTTCTACCGCTTGCCTGGGCGTCATGTTGGCGCGCTCCGCCACCTCCTGCAGATCCGGCCCGCCTGCGCCGCCGTACACAACTGGAATCTCGACGCGGCGCGATTCCGGCAGCTGCGCTTCGCTCTCTTCCCACCAACGCTGCAAACGCTCAATCGCGTCCAATGCATTGCGTTGCGGATCGCGCAGCAGCAACGTCAGGTTGTTCATGCCAGGAATCACTTCCTCAACCTGCTCGTTTTTCTGCAGTCGCTGACACAATCCCCAGATGCGCTGCTGGCTGGTCAACGAAACCGGTGGCTCCAGTTCCAGCACCACCGCGCGCTCACCTAGCAGATAACAACGTGCTCGTTGCAAAAACAACCTCCTGGTAAAAGTCTTACATGTCGCAGAACGAATGTTGCAGGATCGCCATTCATAGCGAACGAACTTCTCGTTTATGCGTAAAGGCCATAAGTTATGCGAAAGTGACAGAGATGTGTCAACAGATTTGCGCCCTTAACGCAGGTTAAGGGCGTGAGAGGGGAGAAATCAGGCCGGATTGTCGATGTCGATAAAGGTCACATCAAGGCCATGATGGGCAGCTAACCATTCGCCCAGCGCCTTGATGCCGCCGCGTTCGGTCGCGTGATGTCCGGCGGCAAAGAAGTGCAAACCTTGTTCGCGCGCGCTGTGGATGGTTTGCTCGGAGACTTCGCCGGTGATAAAGGCATCGACGCCAAAGGCTGCCGCGCTATCGATAAAGCCCTGACCGCCGCCGCTGCACCAGGCAACGCGCTTGATCAATGCCGGCGCGTTATCGCCACAGTGCAGCGGTGTGCGACCTAAACGTTGGGCAATTTTTTCCGCCAGCGCCGCGCCACTCAGTGGTTGTGCCAGCTCGCCCCACGGCACCAGTGGCTGAATCTCGCCTTTCACTGCAATATCAAACAGACGCGCCAGCTGCGCGTTATTACCCAACTCGGGATGCGCATCCAGCGGCAGATGCCAGCCATACAAATTGATATCATTGGCCAGCAGCGTGCGCAAACGCTGGCGCTTCATGCCTTTAATCACCGGCGCTTCGCTTTTCCAAAAGTAACCGTGATGCACCAGCACCGCATCGGCGTTGCGCTTCACCGCCTCGTCCAGCAGCGCCTGACACGCGGTTACGCCAGTGATGATGGTTTTCACCTCGGCGCGCCCTTCCACCTGCAAACCGTTCGGCGCGTAATCGCTGAAGGCGCTGTTATTCAGCTGCTGGTTAACGATCTGTTCTAACTCGACATTATTCATTACGGCTCCCTGACCGCCTCAAGCCGCGCTGCGAGCGCGCTCAAAGGCGTCTAGTGTCTTTTTACGTGCGTCCTTATGTTCCACGATTGGCGCGGGATAATCGAGTTTCTTGTTATTTTTCTGCGCCCACACTTGCGGCTGATGGATATCGCTGTCGGGCACGTCGCTGAGTTCCGGCAGCCACTGACGAATAAACTCGCCCTGTTTATCGAAGCGCTCGCCCTGCGTGGTGGGATTGAAGATACGAAAATAGGGCGCGGCATCGGTGCCAGTTGACGCGGCCCACTGCCAGCCGCCATTGTTGGCGGCCAGATCGCCATCGATCAGCTGCTGCATGAAATAACGCTCACCTTCACGCCAGTCGATCAGCAGATCCTTCACCAGGAAACTGGCGGTAATCATGCGCAAGCGATTATGCATCCAGCCGAACGTGTTGAGCTGGCGCATCGCCGCATCAACAATCGGATAGCCGGTTTTGCCCTGTTGCCAGGCTTTGAGATGCCCGTCGTTTTGCTGCCAATCCACGTTGCGCGTCCAGTCGACAAACGGCTGATGTTTGCACAGCGCCGGAAACGCCACCATCAGATGACGATAGAATTCGCGCCAGATCAGTTCGTTCAGCCAGGTAAAGGCCTTGCCCTCGTTGAGAGCATCGGGATGCTCTTTGAGCACGCGATGAAGACATTGGCGCGGCGACAGCACGCCAGTGGTTAGATAAACCGATAAGCGGCTGGTGCCGTCAATGGCCGGTAAATCACGCTGATCCGGATAATGCTGCACCGCCTGTTTAGCGAAGTGGCGCAGCTGTTTTAACGCCGCCTCTTCTCCCGCCGGGAACAGGCTTTCATCAAAGGCTTCACAAGGATAATCAAAAGCGGGAATCTTCTTTTCGATACTGATGGGCGCACCATCACGCGCTTTCGGTGCCTGATGGCACTCCGGTAAGCCCTGATGTAAACGACGAACAAAGGCTTTGCTGAACGGCGTGAACACTTTGAACATGGTGTTGCTGCCGGTTTGCACGCTGCCCGGCGGCAACAGCAAGCTGTCATCGAATCCCTGACATATTACGCCCTGCGCATCCAGACGTTTCTCCGCCTGCGCATCGCGTTCACGCTCGTTGATTTCATACTGGTAATTGTAGAACAGCGCATCAACCCGCTGCTGCTGGCAAAATTTCGCCAGATATTCAATCGAAGCGGCAAAGTCATCACACTGATGGAAATGCAGAGGAATGCCGCGTTCAGCCAGTGACTTCTGCAACAAGCTGAGATTTTGCTGGATGAACGCCGCCTGCTTTGGCGCCATATGGTGTTGCTGCCACTGCTGTGGTGTAGCGATAAACAGCGCAATCACTTTGGCCTGGCTATCGCGGCAGGCAGCGGCCAGCGCCATGTTGTCATTGATGCGCAGATCGTTGCGCAGCCAAACTAAATGGGTGGTCATAAAGCCCCGAAATTATTGGCCGTAGCGCAAACGCAGCGCTTCCGGATAAGGATCAAAATAGCGCTGCTGTGCCAGCCACGGATGCGGGTATTCCGCCATGTAATGTTTCAGCATGGTGATCGGAGCTAACAGCGGCTGTACGCCCTGACGATAACGATCAATCAGTTGCGCCAGCTCCTGACGCTGCGGCGAACTCAACTGCGGACGGAAGTAGCCTTGTACATGCATCAGCACGTTAGTGTGATTGCGTCGTGATGCCTGATGTGACATCAGGTGCATCAGACGACTGCGGTACTCAAAGGCGTAATCCTCCAGCGAATCCCACTGGTCCATCGCCGCGACAAAGCGGCCCATCTCGCGGTATTCGTCCTGCGCATGAGATAGCAGCAGCAATTTGTAGCGACTATGGAAGGCCATCAGCTTGTGGCGCGATAATCCGCTGCGCCACATTTCGTTGAATTCGTGCAGCGCATAGACGCGGCCGATAAAGTTTTCGCGGATAGCGTCATCATGCAGACGACCATCCTCTTCCAGCGGCAGCCACGGCATCTCTTTCTGTAAAAATGCGGTAAACATGCCGGTGCCCGCTTTACGATTGTTGTTGGTTTCAGGCTCGTAAACGCGGACACGTTCCAGCCCACAGCTAGGGGATTTGGCACAGAGGATGTAGCCGCACAGATGATGTAGCGACTTCACGCGCTCGGCGGACCAGCGCTGCATCTTTTCCGTCACCTCTTCGCCGCCATCTTTGCTGAAACAGAGATGGATGTTTTCATCGCTCTCTTTTACCAGGCGCAAAGCCGGACGCGGCGTCGGTAGGCCAATCGCCATTTCGGGACATACAGGTTCAAAGCGCACAAATGGCACGAGTTCGTCCGTGGCGAAAGCAAAACGTTTATGGCCACCATCAAATCGGACGTTATCCCCGAGCAGGCAGGCGCTGATACCAACAGGAATTTTCTCGCTCATACTTGTACAACCTCATAAATCTTGTAGAGGTTTTAAGTGTAGCTGAAATGCGCGGAGATAACAGCGGGAACGCGCGGTGGGCGTGAAAATTATCGATAAAAAAACCCGGCGCTTCACGTGAAGTCGCCGGGTTAATACTGCGCTAGAATCGCTTACCAGTGAATGCCGGCAGCCGCTTCAGACTGCGCCAGCCAGACGGGTTTCGTGCTGGTTTTGCACCACATACGATGCAGGTAACTGTACAAACGTGCGCGATCTGAGCGGAATAACATCACTGGCAGCGCCAGCAAACCGATTGCTACCACCAGCACGCGGCGCAGTACGATTTTATACAGTGGATATGCGCGATCCATCTTTGGCCCCCTTGTGGTAAACATTACGTTGAAATGTGATCTGGTTCAGATATTACCCGTTGTTGTGTAATTTTACTACTCATCCGACCACTATATTTGCGCTTTTTTTCAGCAATTTGTGTGGTGATGAAAGTTAGTTACAAGATTGTGAATTAAACGATGCTTTTAAGTTAAAAACTTCGTGACGGACGCCGGGCCGCTTTATTGCTAAAGTGATGCGTTAACTTTTTTGCCGCTGGAGGCAGCGTGACGACCATCTTGATAGTGGAAGATGAAAAAGAGATTCGCCGTTTCGTGCGCCTTGCGCTGGAGAGCGAAGGCCTGAAGATTGTGGAAGCGGAGCAACTGCAGCGCGGCCTGATTGAAGCGGCGACGCGTAAGCCGGATCTGGTGATCCTCGATCTCGGCTTGCCGGATGGTGATGGCAATGACTTTATCCGTGAAGTACGCCAGTGGAGCAGCATGCCGGTGATTGTGCTGTCGGCACGGAGCGATGAGCAGGATAAGATTGATGCGCTGGACGCGGGTGCGGATGATTATCTCACTAAGCCGTTTGGCATAGGTGAGCTGCTGGCGCGTGTGCGCGTGGCGCTGCGTCGCCATCAAAGCAACCAGCCAGAACCGATTGTGAAATTTGGCGAAGTCAGCGTCGATTTGGCGGCGCGCCGTGTACTGCGCAACCAACAGGAAGTGCATCTGACACCGACTGAATTCCGTCTGCTGAGTTTGCTGGTGAACAACGCCGGAAAAGTGTTGACCCAGCGTCAATTACTGAATCAGGTTTGGGGGCCCAATGCAGTGGAGCACAGCCATTATTTGCGCATCTATATGGGGCACTTGCGACAGAAGCTGGAAGCGAATCCCACGCAGCCCAGCCATTTGCTGACCGAAACCGGTATCGGCTATCGATTTATGCCATAAAAAAAGGCCGCTAAGCGGCCTTTTTTCTTCACTGCCCAATCAGGCGTTTTTCAGTACTTCGCTAACAATCTCAACCGCTTCTTTCTCGATTTGCTGACGATGTTCAGCACCCAGGAAGCTTTCGCAGTAGATTTTGTACGCGTCTTCTGTACCTGATGGACGCGCGGCGAACCAGCCGTTTTCCGTCATTACTTTCAGACCGCCGATTGACGCACCGTTACCCGGCGCGGCAGTCAGGCGTGCGGTGATCGGATCACCCGCCAGCGTATCTGCGCTCACCATTTCAGGTGACAGCTTAGACAGCGCGGCTTTCTGTGCAGAAGTCGCCGGAGCCTGCAGACGGTTATAGCTTGGCGCACCAAAACGTTCGGCCAGCTCGTCATAGTGCTGCTGCGGGTTCTTGCCAGTTACCGCCGTGATTTCAGCAGCCAGCAGGCACAGAATGATGCCGTCTTTATCGGTTGACCAGGCTGAGCCATCGAAACGCAGGAAGGATGCGCCCGCGCTCTCTTCACCGCCGAAACCGAAGCTTCCATCGAACAGACCATCAACGAACCATTTGAAACCAACCGGCACTTCCACCAGCTTACGTCCAATGTCGTTGACCACGCGGTCGATCATCGCGCTGGAAACCAGGGTTTTCCCTACAGCAACGTCTTTGCCCCACTGCGGGCGATGCTGGAACAGGTAGTTGATCGCCACCGCCAGATAGTGGTTCGGATTCATCAGACCCGCAGGCGTGACGATACCGTGACGGTCATAATCAGGATCGTTACCAAAGGCCAGGTCGAATTTGTCTTTGTACGCCAGCAACCCGGCCATCGCGCACTCGGATGAGCAGTCCATACGCACCACGCCATCTTTATCCAGATGCATGAAGCGGAAAGTCTGATCGATCGCATCGTTCACGATGGTCAGATCCAGTTTGTAGTGCTCAGCAATGCGCTGCCAGTAAGCAATACCGGAACCGCCTAACGGATCGACGCCAATTTTCAGGCCGGCGTTCTGGATGGCGGCGAAGTCAATCACCTGCGCCAGACCTTCAACGTATGGCTGGATCAGATCCTGCTCAACGATGTGGCCGCTCGCCCATGCCTGATCCAGCGGCAGACGTTTCACGTCTTTCAGCTCGCCTTTGATCAGCTGGTTAGCGCGATCTTCCACCACTTTGGTAACGTTGGTATCAGCCGGGCCACCGTTTGGCGGATTGTATTTGATACCGCCATCTTCCGGTGGGTTATGCGAAGGCGTGATAACGATGCCGTCCGCCTGCGCGCCGCCGCGTTTGTTGTGCTCAAGAATCGCGTTAGAGATTGCAGGCGTTGGCGTGTAGCCATTGTCCTGCTGAACAATCACGTCCACGCCGTTAGCGGCCAGCACTTCCAGCACCGATAGAATCGCCGGCTCAGACAGCGCATGCGTGTCTTTACCGACGTAGCACGGACCGGTGATGCCATTCTTTTTGCGCTCTTCAGCAATCGCCTGCGCGATCGCCAAAATGTGCTGTTCGTTGAAGCTTTGGCGTCCCGCGCTGCCGCGGTGGCCTGAAGTGCCAAATTTCACCGCATGATCCGGATTCGCCACATCGGGCTTCAGGACGTAATACTGCGAGGTTAATTGTGCAACGTTAATCAAATCGCTCTGCTGGGCAGGCTGCCCGGCACGGGGGTGATTGGCCATTGGCGCTTCTCCCTGACGCTTCAGTTAAATGGTGCCGCGAACTTTCTCTGTCAGTTCCTGTGGGAACTGCATAGCCAGCATGATGTGTTCCACCATGCTGCATTTGCGACCTGTATTGGTGTTCGTGATCACCCAGTACGGTGTGCCGGGAACGTGCTTCGGCTTGGTATGGGTGCCATTTTGCAGCAGCGTGTGCTCGTCGCCCGCAAAGTAGACGCGGGTACGGCCCTGCAGCGAGGCAGTAGCTTCAGCAAACGCAGCCGGATCAAGACGATAGAGCGTTGACAGTACCAACATGAAGCGGTTAACCGCCTTATTCTGCTCGGCATATTCATCGGAAAGTAGCAGCTCACGTACCGCCCGGACGCGATCCTGAGGACGCGCTTCACGGCTGGCAGGTTGCGCTTCTTTGATTGATGCACCAGCGGCGGGCGCAGCGGGTGCGCTCTGTCCAGCGGTGAACTTCAACATGCGGCGCAAAATATCTGAGGCGCTTTCACCAATGTGCTGCGTGTGGCTGGCAATATAACGGTAGAGTTCTTCGTCAACTTCAATCGTTTTCATCTTTTTCCGTACGATTCTGGCAAATGACAGAACCACGCATTCTTGCAACGTCCTTAGCAAAATCCAGTCGTGCAAAACGTGAGCGGGTTCTAACATAAGGATTATAAAGTTAAATCCGTGGCAGCCGATAGCGTTGGCAACGTTTACGGGCAAAAGTCGGAATATGCCCTAATGCCCACCGGCCTGACTGCTGGACAGGTGAATCCATGATAACCTAAGCCAAGGTCACAACCGTAAGAACTTTAGCCATGATTTTGAACGCCCGTCTGCAAACTGAACAATCTGCCCCCAATGCCACGCCGATTCTGTTGATCCATGGTCTTTTTGGCAGCCTTGATAACCTTGGCGTGCTGGCGCGTGGGGTGCGTGATGCACGTCCGACGCTGCAAGTTGACGTGCGCAATCACGGCTTGTCGGCGCGTAGTGATGAGATGAATTATCACGTGATGGCGCAGGACATTGTCGAAACGCTGGATGCGCACCATATCGATCGCGCGGGTGTGATTGGCCACTCAATGGGCGGCAAAATCGCCATGGCACTGAGTGCCATCGCGCCGGAACGTATCGATAAAATGGTGATGATCGATATCGCGCCCGTTGATTACCAAACGCGCCGCCATGACGAAATTTTTGCCGCTATTCGGGCCGTGAGCGCCGCGGGCGTCACGCGCCGCAGCGAAGCCGCTGAAGTAATGCGTCAGCATATTGATGAAGAAGGCGTGATCCAGTTCATCCTCAAATCTTTCGCAGAGGGCGAATGGCGCTTTAATGTGCAGGTGCTGTGGGATAATTACAGCATTATTTCCGGCTGGGAAGAGATTCCTGCGTGGCCGCATCCGGCGCTGTTTATCCGCGGCGGCGACTCGCCTTATCTGGATAATCAGCATCGCGATGCGCTGCTGCGTCAGTTCCCGCAGGCACATGCACATGTGATCAGCGGTGCTGGACACTGGGTGCACGCCGAGAAACCCGATGCGGTGTTACGCGCCGTTCGGCGTTTTTTTAACCTGTAAAAGCAAAAGCTTGCCGCTTGCGCTTTAGGGTTGGCGTCAGGGAAGGCGCTGGAGTATGATGTCGCGCTAAAAATTTGCCACGGATATTTTTTCGCCGTGGTCGGGCCGATAATGTTTTAATCGCGCAGCGCCTTTCCGCCGTTCGCGCCCACTCAGTTTTACAAACCATGGCAAAAGAACAGACAGACCGCACTACGCTTGATCTCTTCGCAGACGAGCGGCGTCCTGGTCGCCCGAAAACCAGCCCGCTGACGCGTGATGAACAGTTACGCATCAACAAACGCAATCAGCTCAAGCGCGATAAAGTGCGTGGGCTGCGTCGTGTTGAGCTGAAGATGTCGAGCGAGGCGGTTGACGCCCTCAGCACGCTAGCCGATCAGCAAAACATCAGTCGCAGCGAATTGATTGAACAAATGCTGCTGGCACAGCTCAAACTGTCGTAACGCGCGAAGACCGCACGCTGGAACACAAAGTCACGGTTTTATACGTTCCGCACTTTTTACCGGTCTGCTATTATTCGCATAACTGTGCAGTCAACTGACTTACTTTCACAATCAGGATTTAAGAGGTTACCTAACCCATGGCAATCGTAGGCATTTTCTTCGGCAGCGATACCGGCAACACTGAAAACATTGCAAAGATGATCCAGAAACAACTGGGTAAAGATGTCGCCGAAGTGCATGACATTGCTAAGAGCACCAAAGAAGATCTCGAAGCGTTCGACATCCTGCTGCTGGGTATCCCAACCTGGTATTACGGCGAAGCGCAGTGTGACTGGGACGATTTCTTCCCGACGCTGGAAGAGATTGATTTCAATGGTAAGCTGGTAGCGCTGTTTGGTTGTGGCGATCAGGAAGATTACGCCGAGTACTTCTGTGATGCGATGGGCACTATCCGTGACATCATTGAGCCGAATGGTGCGGTGATCGTCGGTCACTGGCCAACCGAAGGCTATCACTTCGAAGCCTCTAAAGGCCTGGCCG
Source organism: Pantoea sp. y20 (assembly GCF_054903455.1). Classification (NCBI taxonomy): domain Bacteria; kingdom Pseudomonadati; phylum Pseudomonadota; class Gammaproteobacteria; order Enterobacterales; family Erwiniaceae; genus Pantoea; species Pantoea sp. y20. The sequence continues at coordinate 1,260,527 of NZ_CM142816.1, read as the reverse complement.
ATGACAAAAACTTCCTTGGTTTGGCCATTGACGAAGACCGTCAGCCGGAATTGACCAACGAACGCGTTGAGAAGTGGGTGAAGCAGATCTTTGATGAGCTGCAGCTGAAAGAGATTATTGAAGCTTAATTCCCTGCTCTGCCCGATGTGCGCACTGCCTCACATCGGGTAACGGAATTTCCTATAAAAATAATAGCTACGGTTTTTTAACTTTTCCCCGCAAATCTGTAGAATACCCGCAATGGTCATCCGCTTATTCCTCTGGCAGTAGAATGAGGCTGAGTGAAATGGAATCCAAAACCCAAGCGTCTTGAAGACGTTAGTGACGATATCCTTACAAACTTTGGTGATTAAGGACGTTGCCTTGGTTTTCATTTCACTGCTTGAGTTCTATAATGAGACGCAAATGAGAATGCGCGTTGACCTAAACATTCAAGGCCCCTGCGCCGCAAGTGACTAGCAAAGTAACAGGACAATATCCGCATGACTGACAACAACTCCGCATTGAAGAAGGCTGGCCTGAAAGTCACGCTACCCAGACTGAAAATTCTGGAAGTGCTTCAGGGACCCGGCCCAGAGTCCCATCACGTCAGTGCGGAAGATTTGTATAAGCGCCTGATTGATATGGGCGAAGAGATTGGTCTGGCAACGGTGTATCGCGTTCTTAACCAGTTTGACGACGCGGGCATCGTAACCCGTCACAACTTTGAAGGCGGCAAATCTGTCTTCGAACTGACTCAGCAGCATCACCACGATCACTTGATCTGCCTGGATTGTGGCAAAGTTATAGAATTCAGCGATGAATCAATCGAAACGCGTCAGCGTGAAATTGCCACTCGCCACGGCATTAAGCTCAGCAACCACAGCCTGTACCTGTACGGTCATTGTGCTTTGGGAGACTGCCGCGAAGACGATACGCTCCACGATAAGTAATTGAGTGTGCTATGCAGTATAAAAAAAACCGGCGCTTGAGCCGGTTTTTTTATGCCTGTAATCAGGCGACAAGCGTTTCCTGCAGGTAGCGCCAGCGCGGAATGGCGGTGCTGCAATCCAATACCGCCAGTGAAATGCGGCTCTGATTGATGCCGTTCATCATCTGTAATTCACGATACTGAATCGTCACTTCCTCGCTTTGCTGCGAGATGATGGCGTGCTCACTGGTGGCAATGCGCATGCCTTCACGCTGCCCCTGTAACTGGCGAAACAGCACTTCCATTTCATTGAGGTCCAATCGTTTGCCTTGCGGCGTGACCATTTTGAACTCGGGATGAAAGTGCGATAAAAACAGATCAATGCTGTCGTCACTGCCTTCCGCCTGATTGAAAATACGTTCAATAAGCTGATGTAAAACCACCACGCTATGCCTGGCTTCCTGGGCGAGAGTTGTCATTTTTTTTCCTTAGATAAGCCGCAGAGCACCGTCTGAGAGCGCATAGCCTACCTGAAAAAAAGTTTTTCACACTGCCAAATGGGTTAATTTTTCTAAAGTCAGAATAGTCGCAAATAGGGAATTAAAGGCGAATTGAGGCGTGCAGCATAAAAGGTCGTATCTGGCCAAATTGAGATAATAAAAAAGGGCGATTGCTCGCCCTTTCATGATCTTATCGTGCTCGCGACTAAAACTATTAATCGCCGATTTTTGCCCAGGTATCACGCAAACCTACGGTGCGGTTAAACACCAGCCTGGAGGGCTGTGAATAGACGCTATCAGCACAGAAATAGCCTTCACGTTCGAACTGGTACGGTGCCATCGAATCGGCAGCACGTAAACCAGGCTCAACGAAGCCCTGTTTGATTTCCAGTGAGTTTGGGTTGATGGTGGTGAGGAAATCCTCAGCCGCGCCCGGATTTGGCACACTGAACAGACGATCGTACAGGCGGAATTCCGCTGGCAGCGCGTGGATTGCAGAAACCCAATGGATAACACCTTTCACTTTACGGCCATCGGCCGGATCTTTGCTCAGCGTATCAACGTCGCAAGTACAATAGATGCAGGTAATATTGCCTTCAGCATCCTTCGCCACACGTTCGGCACGGATCACGTAAGCATTACGCAGACGCACTTCTTTACCCAGCACCAAACGCTTATACTGCTTGTTGGCTTCTTCACGGAAGTCAGCGCGATCGATCCACACTTCACGGCTGAATGGCACTTCACGCGTGCCCATCTCCGGTTTGTTCGGATGATTCGGCATAGTGATGATCTCATCGTGACCTGCAGGCAGGTTCTCGATCACCACTTTCAACGGATCCATTACCGCCATCGCACGCGGTGCGTTTTCATTGAGATCGTCACGAATGCACGATTCCAGTGAAGCCATCTCCACGATATTGTCCTGTTTGGTCACACCAATACGGCGGCAGAACTCACGGATAGAAGCGGCGCTATAACCACGACGACGTAGACCCGAAACGGTTAGCATGCGCGGATCGTCCCAGCCTTCTACCACCTTCTCGCTCACCAGCTGAGTCAGTTTACGCTTCGACATCACCGCATATTCCAGATTTAGGCGTGAGAACTCGTACTGACGCGGATGAACCGGAATGGTGATGTTATCCAGCACCCAATCGTACAGACGACGGTTATCCTGGAACTCCAACGTGCAGAGAGAGTGCGTAATGCCTTCGATCGCATCCGAAATGCAATGAGTGAAGTCGTACATCGGGTAGATGCACCACTTGCTGCCGGTCTGATGGTGATCGGCAAACTTAATGCGGTACAGCACCGGATCGCGCATCACGATAAAGCTGGACGCCATGTCGATTTTGGCACGCAAACAGGCTTTGCCCTCTTCGAAACCGCCATCGCGCATCTTCTCGAACAGCGCCAGGTTTTCTTCCACGCTGCGATCGCGATATGGGCTGTTTTTACCCGGCGCCGTCAGTGAACCGCGATACTCACGGATCTCATCCGCCGACAGTTCATCAACGTAAGCCAGACCTTTGTTGATCAGCTCAACCGCATAGTTGAACAGTTGGTCGAAGTAGTCTGAGGAGTAACGAATGTTGCCGCTCCACTCAAAGCCCAGCCATTGCACGTCACGCTTAATGGATTCGACAAACTCCAGATCTTCTTTAACTGGGTTAGTGTCGTCGAAACGCAGATTGCACTGACCTTGATAGTCTCGCGCGATACCAAAGTTCAGGCAGATAGATTTCGCATGGCCAATATGCAGATAACCATTGGGCTCAGGCGGGAAACGGGTATGCACACTGTTGTGCTTACCGCTCGCCAAATCTTCGTCGATGATCTGACGAATAAAGTTCGTTGGGCGGGCTTCAGCCTCACTCATCTCAAAATCCTCAAAAACTATAACGGGTGATTTGTACCACGAAGTAACGGAGTATGATCCACAAAGCGCAGGAGGGAAACAACCGTTTGTTGGTCGTTTTAAAACAAAAAAGGCAGGAATCGCTTCCTGCCTTCTGGCTCAATCACAAGGACTTAGCCTTTAACCTCGTACAGCGGGGTTTGGCCTGCAACCACTGAACCGGTTGCCAGTAAATTCAGACCAGCGAAATCATCGCTATTGCTGACCACAACCGGACTGATCATCGAGCGGGCGTTGGCATTGAGGAAGTCCAGATCCATTTCCAGGATTGGCTGACCTGCAGTGACCGTTGCGCCCTCTTCAACCAGACGCGTGAAGCCTTTACCTTCCAGCGCTACTGTATCCAGCCCCATATGTACCACGATCTCGACGCCGTTTTCCGCCTCAAGGCAGAACGCATGGTTGGTATTGAAGATCTTCACCACGGTTCCGGCGGTTGGCGCAACCACGGTTTTGCCGGTTGGCTTGATGGCCAGACCATCACCGACTGCCTTGCTGGCGAATGCTTCGTCAGGCACATTTTCCAGCGCAACGATGTCACCGGTTACTGGCGCCAGCAGCGTAGCAATCACGGCTTTTTCGCTGTTCAGCACCGCCTGCGGTTTTACAGCAGCAACAGGAGCAGCCGTTGACGCCGCGGCAGATGCCGCAACTGGACCTTTGCTCAGTACGGTTTTCATTGCTGTTGCAATGCTTTCCGCCTGCGTACCGACAATAACCTGTACGCTCTGCTTGTTCAGACGAATCACACCTGAAGCACCGAGACGTTTAGCGACACCTTCATTAACCTGCGCGGAATCTTTAACGTTCAGACGTAGACGTGTGATACAGGCATCGATGTTGGTCAGGTTTTCTGAGCCACCTACCGCCGCAATATAACGACGCGCCAGAGATTCAGTTTGGCTTTCACCGTTGCCGCTGTTATCGACATTGACGTCATAACCATCGGTTTCATCGCCCGCAGAGAGTTCGCGGCCCGGCGTCATCAGGTTGAATTTCTGGATGGTGAAGCGGAATACCACGTAGTAGATAACGAAGAACACCAGACCTTGTGGGATCAGCATCCACCAGTGCACCGCCAGCGGGTTGCGCGTTGACAGCACCATATCCACCAGACCCGCACTGAAGCCGAAACCGGCAATCCACTGCATGCTCGCGGCGATGAAAACTGAAAGACCGGTCAGTGCCGCGTGAATCACATACAGCACCGGCGCCACGAACATGAAGGAGAATTCCAGCGGTTCAGTGATACCCGTAAAGAAGGCGGCAAAGGCCGCCGCCAGCATAATGCCGCCGACTTTAGCGCGGTTTTCCGGGCGTGCGCAGTGGTAAATTGCCAGCGCTGCACCTGGAAGACCAAACATCATGATTGGGAAGAAGCCCGCCTGATAACGACCGGTGATGCCAGGGATACCTGTACCTTCAGCGATAGACTGCGCGCCGCCAAGGAATTTAGGAATATCGTTGATACCGGCAACATCGAACCAGAATACCGAGTTCAATGCGTGGTGTAAGCCAACAGGAATCAGCAGACGGTTAAAGAAAGCGTAGATGCCCGCACCGACGGAACCCAGCTTCTGAATATGCTCACCAAAACTTACCAGTCCACCGAAAATGATCGGCCAGATATACATCAGAATGAACGCAACCAGGATCATCAGGAACGATACAAGGATCGGCACCAGACGGCGACCGCTAAAGAAGGACAACGCTTTTGGCAGTTCAACATGACTAAAGCGGTTATAGACTTCAGCAGAAAGAATCCCGACAAGAATGCCAACAAACTGGTTATTAATTTTACCGAAGGCAGCGGGAACTTGCTCCACCGGCATCTTCTGAATCATTGCCACCGCTGCCGGAGAACAGAGTGTGGTCACAACAAGAAAGCCGACAAAACCGGTTAACGCTGCAGCGCCGTCTTTATCTTTTGACATACCGTATGCCACACCAATGGCAAACAGCACTGGCATATTGTCGATGATTGCCGAACCCGATTTGATCAACAGTGCTGCCAGCGCATTGCCTGCGCCCCAGCTATCTGGATCGATCCAGTATCCAACGCCCATCAAGATTGCCGCTGCCGGCAAAGTCGCTACCGGCACCATAAGCGCGCGGCCGACCTTTTGCAGATATCCTAAAATACTCACCTTATTCTCCCCCTATGAGACTGGCGTTTTGCCGTGGCGCAGGTTGATTTTATTATCCCGTCGCCCGGTACCTTGAAGACACTTTTCACCACGAGGCGCAGTGTAAAGATAAATTAATTCGCCTCGCAAATTAAAACCACTACAACTGTGACTTTAATCACCAAAATGGTGGTTTGATAATGCGAAATGCTAGCCAGCACCACAAACTTATTTTATGATAAAAAATATCGAGTCGCACTTATCCCTGGTGGCTACGCTTAAACGCATTACGCTTAAGGGCAAAAACTGTCAGAGAAACGGCAACTCCACATTTCCAATCTTAATTGAGGTGAAGACATGAGACTGATCCCTTTGGCCACACCGACCCAAGTGGGTAAATGGGCTGCACGCCACATTGTTAACCGCATTAATGCGTTTAAGCCTAGCGCAGAACGTCCCTTCGTGCTGGGTCTGCCAACCGGTGGAACACCGCTGGAAGCTTACAAGCACCTGATCGATATGCACAAAGCGGGCCAGGTTAGTTTCAAGCACGTTGTCACCTTCAACATGGATGAGTACGTTGGCCTGCCAAAAGAGCATCCGGAAAGTTACCACAGTTTCATGTACCGTAACTTTTTCGATCATGTTGATATTCAACAGCAAAATATCAATCTTCTGAATGGTAATGCCGAAGATATTGACGCAGAATGTCGCCAATACGAAGAGAAGATCCGCGCTTACGGCAAAATTAACCTGTTTATGGGCGGCGTGGGCAACGATGGTCACATCGCCTTTAACGAACCGGCTTCTTCCCTCTCCTCACGTACCCGCATCAAAACCCTGACGCACGATACGCGTATTGCAAACTCACGCTTCTTTAATGGTGATGTGGATCAGGTGCCGAAATACGCCCTGACGGTTGGTGTCGGTACGCTGCTGGATGCTGAAGAAGTGATGATTCTGGTTACCGGCCACCTGAAAGCGCAAGCGCTGCAGGCTGCGGTTGAAGGTAACGTCAACCACATGTGGACCATCAGCTGCCTGCAGCTGCATGCCAAATCTGTCGTGGTATGTGACGAGCCAGCCACCATGGAACTGAAAGTGAAAACCGTGAAATATTTCCGCGAAATGGAAGCGGAAAATATGAAAGGTGTGTGAAAACACGTTGTAACAAAACCTGCTGCTTTCAGGCAGCAGGCTTAGCCGGGAGAGAGAAACGATGTACGCATTAGTGAACGGCCGGATTTTTACTGGTCATGAAATTCTGGACAATCATGCAGTTGTGATTGCAGATGGCCTGATTGAGCGCGTGTGTCCGCGTGATGCCCTGGACGCGGCAATTGCACAGCAGGATGTGGCTGGTGCGTTTATCGCTCCTGGTTTTATTGATTTGCAGCTTAACGGCTGTGGCGGCGTGCAGTTCAATGATGACATCAATGCGTTAAGCGTTGAAACGCTTGAGATCATGCAGCGCGCCAACGAGAAATCAGGCTGCACCAGCTATTTGCCAACACTGATTACCAGCACCGATGCGCTGATGAGACGCGCAGTCGAAACCATGCGCGCTTACCTGGCCAAGCATCAGAATCAGGCAATCGGCCTGCATCTGGAAGGTCCGTGGCTGAATAAAGCTAAAAAAGGTACACACAATCCTGAATTGATTCGCCTGCCGGATGCCGAGCTGGTGGATTTCCTCTGCGCCAATGCCGACGTCATCACTAAAGTCACGCTGGCACCTGAAAATGCGGGCAGCGAGGTGATTCGTCAGCTGCGCGATGCCGGCATCATCGTGTCAGCGGGTCACTCCAACGCGACCTATGAAGAAGCAAAAATTGGCTTCAGCGCGGGCGTCAGCTTTGCTACGCATCTCTACAATGCCATGCCAACCTTCGCTGGACGTGAGCCAGGTCTGATCGGTGCGCTGTTTGATTCGCCTGATGTATACTGCGGCATCATTGCGGATGGTTTACATGTCCATTACGCTAATGTGCGCAATGCAAAACGCATTAAAGGCGACAAGCTGGTGTTAGTGACGGATGCCACAGCACCGGCGGGCGCATCGATTGATCAATTTATTTTTGCAGGCAAAACAATATACTATCGCGATGGCCTGTGCGTTGACGAGAACGGTACGCTCAGCGGTTCTGCCTTGACCATGATTGAAGCGGTGCAGAACAGCGTTGAACATTGCGGTATCGCTCTTGATGAAGCGCTGCGTATGGCGACGCTCTATCCAGCGCAGGCGATGGGTGTGGAGAAGCAGTTAGGCACGGTCGAAGCAGGAAAAGTCGCCAACCTGACTGTCTTTACCCGCGATTATCAAATCACTAAGACGTTCGTCAACGGAGACAACGTCCTCAGCGAGTAAGCATTGAATGACCACTGGCGGCCAGTCTCAAATAGGAAATGTTGATCTTGTTAAACAACTCAATAGTGCAGCCGTTTATCGGCTAATCGATCAGCAGGGGCCAATTTCGCGCATTCAGATTGCCGAACACAGTCAGCTTGCGCCCGCCAGTGTCACCAAAATTACCCGCCAGCTCATTGAGCGCGGCCTCATCAAAGAGGTGGAGCAACAAGCCTCCACCGGTGGGCGTCGCGCGATCTCCATCATTACTGAAACCCGTCATTTTCATACTATCGGCGTGCGCTTAGGGCGTAATGACGCGACCTTGACGCTGTTTGATCTGAGCGGGAAATCGCTGGCGCAGGAAGATTATCCGCTGCCCGAGCGCACGCAGGAAACGCTGGAGAACGCGCTGTTCAATGCCATCAGCGCCTTTATGGCCGCGCATCAGCGTAAGATTCATGAACTGATTGCTATCTCGGTGATTCTGCCCGGATTGGTCGATCCCATTAACGGCATCATTCGCTACATGCCGCACATCGCGGTAAGTCATTGGCCGCTGGTTTCCAGCCTGAAAAAACGCTTCAACGTCACCAGCTTTGTTGGTCATGACATCCGTAGCCTGGCGCTGGCCGAGCACTACTTCGGTGCAAGTCGCGATTGCGCAGACTCCATTCTGGTGCGTTTGCATCGCGGCACCGGTGCCGGAATCATCGCCAACGGCCACATTTTCCTCGGCAGTAACGGCAACGTGGGCGAGATTGGCCATATTCAGGTTGATCCGCTGGGTGAACGCTGCCACTGCGGTAACTTTGGCTGTCTGGAAACCATTGCGGCTAATGGCGCGATTGAAAACCGCGTACGTCATCTACTGAATCAAGGGTATCCCAGTTCACTAACGTTAAATGATTGCCTGATGCCGCAGATTTGTCGCGCCGCTAATCATGGCGACGCGCTGGCGTGCGAAGTGATTGAATATGTCGGCCGCTATTTAGGCAAGGCGATTGCTATCGCCATCAACCTGTTCAATCCGCAAAAAGTGGTGTTGGCCGGTGAAATCACTGAAGCCGATAAAGTGCTGTTTCCTGCCATTGAAGGGTGTATCAATACGCAGACGCTGCCTGCCTTCCGTAAAAATCTGCCGGTGGTGCGTTCCGAGCTCGATCATCGCTCGGCGATTGGCGCCTTTGCGTTGGCAAAACGCGCAATGCTGAATGGCATTTTGCTGCAACATCTGCTGGAAGAGTAATCACCAGCCTGCTGTCAAGCAGGCCCGACCGGATGCAATCTATGACGATTAAAAGCGTAATCTGTGACATCGACGGCGTGTTGATGCATGACAATACCGCCGTTCCCGGCGCGAACGAATTTCTGCAGCGCATTCTGGCGAAGGATATGCCGTTGGTGGTGTTGACCAACTATCCTTCGCAAACCGCGCTGGATCTGGCGAACCGCTTTGCCAACGCCGGCATTGACGTACCGGATTCGGTGTTTTACACCTCGGCGATGGCCACCGCCGATTTCCTGCGCCGTCAGGAAGGGAAAAAAGCCTACGTAATTGGCGAAGGTGCGCTGATTCATGAGCTGTATAAAGCTGGCTTCACCATCACCGACGTTAATCCAGATTTCGTTATCGTCGGCGAAACCCGCTCCTTCAACTGGGAAATGATGCATAAAGCCGCTTTCTTCGTGGCAAATGGCGCCCGCTTTATCGCCACTAATCCCGATACACATGCACGCGGCTTTGTTCCTGCCTGCGGAGCACTCTGCGCCGGTATCGAAACCATCTCCGGTCGTAAACCGTTTTACGTCGGCAAACCGAGTCCGTACATCATGCGCGCGGCGTTAAACAAAATGCATGCGCATTCGGAAGAGACGGTCATTGTCGGCGATAACCTGCGGACAGACATTCTGGCAGGCTTCCAGGCGGGTCTGGAAACCATTCTGGTGCTCTCTGGCGTTTCCACACTGAGTGATATTGATGCGATGCCTTTCCGCCCGGATTGGATTTATCCATCGGTCGCCGATATCGACCTGTTCTGATCCCAACCATTACCTCTCCTTATGGCCCTGCTTATGCAGGGCTTTTGTTTTTTCTGTGGTTATGCCTTTCTTTACCGCTCGCCACATGCCTACAAAACGAACGATAATGCAGTTTCATTAGATGACATCTAAAATAAACACGTAATAATTGAATAATATTCAATATTAATTGCCCATGAACATTCTTTTTATCAAAGAATCGCAATTTTACTTGCACTAACACCGCCATTTAGCGCATTTTCTTATACATCACGCAGCCAAGGCTGCCGGACAAACGTAGAAATAACTTCGCCACAAGGTGAGATCAGGAGTCAGTTATGTGTTCAATTTTTGGTGTGCTGGATCTGAAAAGCGATCCTATTGAGCTGCGCAAGAAAGCGCTGGAATCTTCTCGTCTGATGCGTCACCGCGGCCCGGATTGGTCAGGTGTTTATGCGGATGATAAAGCCATTCTGGTGCATGAGCGTCTGTCGATTGTTGACGTTAACAACGGCGCACAGCCGCTGTATAACGCTGACCACACCCACGTACTGGCTGTTAACGGCGAAATTTACAACCATCAGGCGCTGCGTGCTGAGTTGAGCGATCGTTACGCTTTCCAGACCGGTTCTGACTGTGAAGTGATCCTCGCGCTGTATCAGGAAAAAGGCGTCGATTTCCTCGACGAGCTGCAAGGCATGTTCGCCTTCATTCTGTGGGACAGCGTGAAGCAACAATATCTGATTGGTCGCGACCATATCGGCATTATCCCGCTGTATATGGGCAACGACGAGCACGGCAACCTGTATGTCGCTTCCGAGATGAAAGCGCTGGTGCCGGTGTGCCGCAGCATCAAAGAGTTCCCGCCGGGAAGCTACATGTCGAGCGCCGATGGTGAAATCCGTCGTTACTGGCAGCGTGACTGGATGGAATATTCCGCTGTTGAGCACAACACCACGGATGCCGCCGAGCTGAAACATGCGCTGGAAGAGTCAGTAAAAAGTCACCTGATGTCTGACGTGCCTTACGGCGTTCTGCTGTCTGGCGGCCTGGACTCATCCATCATCTCTGCCGTGACCAAACGCTTTGCTGCGAAACGTGTTGAAGATGCGGATAAGAGCGATGCATGGTGGCCGCAGCTGCACTCCTTCGCGGTTGGCCTGGAAGGTTCTCCAGACCTGAAAGCAGCGAAATCAGTCGCAGAACACCTCGGTACCGTGCACCACGAAATCCATTTCACCGTGCAGGAAGGCCTGGATGCGATCCGTGACGTGATTTACCACATCGAAACCTATGATGTGACCACCATTCGCGCCTCTACGCCGATGTATTTAATGTCGCGTAAGATCAAAGCGATGGGCATCAAAATGGTGTTGTCCGGTGAAGGTGCGGATGAAGTCTTTGGCGGCTACCTCTATTTCCATAAGGCGCCGAACGCCAAAGAATTCCATGAAGAGAACGTGCGTAAACTGCTGGCTCTGCACATGTTTGACTGTGCTCGCGCCAACAAAGCGATGTCCGCCTGGGGCGTGGAAGCGCGTGTGCCGTTCCTCGACAAGAAATTCCTCGACGTGGCGATGCGCATCAACCCGGCAGACAAACTGTGCGGCAGCAACGGCAAGATGGAAAAACATATCCTGCGCGAATGCTTCTCTTCTTACCTGCCGGAGAGCGTGGCGTGGCGTCAGAAAGAGCAGTTCTCTGATGGTGTGGGCTACAGCTGGATCGATACGCTGAAAGAAGTGGCGGCGAAGCAAATCAGCGACCAACAGTTGTCGACTGCGCACTTCCGCTTCCCGTACAACACGCCGAATTCGAAAGAAGCGTATCTGTATCGCGAAATCTTTGAGGAATTGTTCCCGATCGCCAGCGCCGCAGAGTGTGTGCCAGGCGGTCCATCAGTGGCCTGTTCTTCGGCTAAAGCGATCGAGTGGGATGAAGCCTTTAAATCCATGGATGACCCTTCTGGTCGCGCCGTTGGTGTGCATCAGTCCGCGTATAAATAAGGTTTTTACTCAACAAGATATGGGGCTCATTCGAGCCCCTTTTTTATGCAATCTATCGTACAACCTTTGAAATTTGCCGAATAAATCACCAGCCTGGTTACAAGCCAGACAAACAGGCGTTTTAAGGCGAAAAACGGCAAAAAAATTGTTGACGCTACAAGACTCAATACGCATAATGCGCCCCGCAACGCCGATGAAGGTTACGCGAAAAAGATGGCTACGTAGCTCAGCTGGTTAGAGCACATCACTCATAATGATGGGGTCACAGGTTCAAATCCCGTCGTAGCCACCATCTTTTTGCGGGAGTGGCGAAATTGGTAGACGCACTAGATTTAGGTTCTAGCGCCGCAAGGTGTGCGAGTTCAAGTCTCGCCTCCCGCACCATTTCAGTCTTCGGCAGCCGGATGGGGTATCGCCAAGCGGTAAGGCACTGGTTTTTGATACCAGCATTCCCAGGTTCGAATCCTGGTACCCCAGCCAATCCGGATTATGTTGTGGATACAAAGTCGACGAATGGGATATCGCCAAGCGGTAAGGCACCGGTTTTTGATACCGGCATTCCCTGGTTCGAATCCAGGTATCCCAGCCATCGTCGGACGCAGTAAGCAGTACAAAGGCTACGTAGCTCAGCTGGTTAGAGCACATCACTCATAATGATGGGGTCACAGGTTCAAATCCCGTCGTAGCCACCAAATTATTGGGGTGTCGCCAAGCGGTAAGGCTCTGGTTTCTGATACCAGCATTCCGGGGTTCGAATCCCTGCACCCCAGCCATAAAAAGACAATTTGATCAAACACCTATTGGGGTGTCGCCAAGCGGTAAGGCACTGGTTTCTGATACCAGCATTCCGGGGTTCGAATCCCTGCACCCCAGCCAAATTGCACAATAAAGCCCGCTTATGCGGGCTTTATTGTTTTCTGCGTTTGGCAAAGAGGTGAGCACACTTTTAACCAGGAGCGCGTCAATGCGCTCCCTACAATCACAAACCTAATGCGTAACGCAGCACCTTGCGTTTCAAGGCTCCGGCATTCTCCGCCGCAATCAGCGCCAGGTTTCGCGCAAAACGCAGCGGCGGCAGTTTATTGCTAAACGCGAAGTAGAACAGATCCATACCGCCCTGCATCAGTAAATTATCTTTGTAACGCTGACGATGATAACGCTGCAGCACAGCATCCGATGACCAGAGCTCCGCCTGGTTGCGCGCCTCGACCAGCGTCGTGATCAACGCATCCACATCCCTATAGCCCAAATTAACGCCCTGTCCGGCCAGCGGATTGATGGTGTGCGCCGCATCCCCCACCAGCGCCAATCCCGGCATCACATAACGTGTTGCATGACGTCGCACCAGCGGGAAAGAGGCCGCAGTTTTGACCTGAATACGGCCAACGCGTGCCGGGAAGTGAGCATAAATCTCTTTCTCCAGTTGCGGGAGCGGCAAACTTTGCAGCTGACGAATTCGTGCTGGCGCGTCGTACCACACCAGCGAAGCACGACGATCAAACAGCGGCAGGAAAGCGCGCGGCCCTTGCGGCGTAAACTGCTGCCAGGTGGCATCGCCCGCCTCCTGCTCGCACTCCACGCTTATCAGCATGCAGGATTGCGCATAGTTCCAGCCGCGCACGCCAATACCCGCTAACTGACGCACACGCGAGTTAGCACCATCTGCGCCGACCACTAAACGCGCATCCAGCGTTTGGCCGTTATCGAGTTGCACCTGCCAGCCAGCGCTGTGCGGCTGCAAACCCTGCAAGCTCGCCGGGCAGATCAGTGTGATGCCCTCTTGCTGCATTTTTTCCCACAGCGCACGCTGCAGCACGCTGTTTTCCACCATAAAGCCCAGCTCGGGCAACCCAAGCGAGGCCGCATCAAACTTCACATGCGCGTTTTGCCACTCCCAGGTTTCCAGCTGGCGATAGGGCGCACAGCGCATCGCCTGCACACGCTGCCAGACATCCAGTTGCTGCAGCAGCGCAACCGACGACGCACCGATGGCGGAGATACGCACATCTGGCTCGCTGCCGGCATCAAAGCTTGCCGGTTCCGCCCGTTCAATGACCGCTACGCGAAACTGCTGCTGCGCCAGGCCACACGCCAGCGCCGCACCAACCATGCCACCGCCCACGATCACCACATCAAAATGTGAATCCTGCATCGACTCTAATCCTTCTTTTTGCCGTGAAACCTTCCAGCATCACGTTGATAGCTAAAGTGTACCGGAAATTAGCAGCGCGATGCGATGCAGATGCGTGAAGCCTGGTAACAACAGCGTCGAAGCATTACAATACGCGCCCTGCACTTCGCTTGAATCAATGGCTAGTTCGATGACCAAAAAACTGCACATCAAAACCTGGGGCTGTCAGATGAATGAATACGATTCATCGAAGATGGCCGATCTGCTGAACAGTACGCACGGCTACACCCTTACCGAGGAAGCTGAAGAGGCGGACGTTCTGCTGCTCAACACCTGCTCCATCCGTGAAAAGGCGCAGGAGAAGGTTTTTGCTCTGTTAGGCCGTTGGAAAAAGCTGAAAGCGAGCAATCCCGATCTGATCATCGGCGTGGGTGGCTGCGTGGCCTCACAAGAAGGTGAACGTCTGCGCCAGCGCGCCAGTTACGTCGATATCGTCTTTGGCCCGCAGACCTTGCATCGTCTGCCGGAGATGATTAACACCGTGCGCGGCAGTAAAAGCCCGGTTGTTGACATCAGCTTCCCTGAAATTGAGAAGTTTGATCGCCTGCCAGAACCGCGCGCCGATGGCCCAACCGCCTTTGTGTCGATCATGGAAGGCTGCAACAAATATTGTACTTTCTGCGTGGTGCCTTACACGCGCGGTGAGGAAGTTAGCCGTCCGAGCGACGATATTCTGCTGGAAATCGCCCAGCTTGCCGCTCAGGGCGTACGTGAAGTCAACCTGCTGGGCCAGAACGTCAACGCCTATCGCGGCGCCACCTTTGATGGCGATATCTGCACCTTTGCTGAGTTGCTGCGCTTAGTGGCGGCGATCGACGGCATTGACCGTATTCGCTTCACCACCAGCCATCCTATTGAATTTACCGATGACATCATCGAGGTTTACCGCGATACGCCCGAGCTGGCGAGCTTCCTGCATCTGCCGGTTCAGAGCGGATCAGATCGCATCCTGACGCTGATGAAGCGCGCGCACACCGCACTCGAGTACAAAGCGATTATCCGCAAGCTGAAAGCCGCACGTCCGGATATCCAGCTGAGCTCTGATTTCATCATCGGTTTCCCCGGCGAAACGCAGCAGGATTTTGAGCAGACCATGAAGCTGGTCGGTGAAGTGAATTTCGATGTCAGCTTCAGCTTTATCTACTCCATGCGCCCAGGCACGCCGGCCGCCGATCTGCCCGACGATGTGACAGAAGAGGAGAAAAAGCAGCGTCTTTTCATCCTGCAGGACCGCATCAATCAGCAGGTGATGGCGTGGAGCCGCCGCATGCTGGGCACCACGCAGCGCGTGCTGGTGGAAGGCATTTCGCGTAAAAATGTGATGGAACTGACCGGCCGCACCGATAATAACCGCGTGGTGAACTTCGAAGCACCGGTTGAAATGATCGGGAAGTTTGTTGATGTCGAAATTGTTGATGTCTATGCCAGCTCCCTGCGCGGCGTGCTGGTGCGCACCGAAGATCAAATGGCGCTCCGTGTGGCCGAAAGCCCGGCGTCAGTGATTGCGCGTACCCGCAAAGAGAACGACATCGGCGTCGGACTGTTCCAGCCTTGAAACCTCGAACGTTGAGCGATAGCGCACAAAGCGCTGTCGCCTGTTTCATCCCCAGGCCCTTGCTTTCCACAAGTGCTGCCCAAATATCGACTCTGAAGCTTGCGCCAGTGCGCAGCGCCATAAATAATTTCATAAAGATGTGGAGAGATTGCTCTTCGACATCCGGCACACCTTTTCAACTGGCCCTGAGTGACCTTAAGGATTCATTTGAATATCGAAACGCGTGAAATCGCCCTTGAACCGGCAGATAACCAACGACTGATGAGCTTGTGCGGTCCGATGGATGACAATGTGAAACAGCTGGAGCGCCGTTTGGGCCTTGAAATCAAACGCCGTGACAACCAATTCACGCTTACCGGCCGCTCGCTCTGTGTGGACGCTGCCGTCAATATCCTGCGCACGCTGTATGTTGATACCGCCCCAATGCGCGGTCAGATCAAAGATATCGAACCGGACCAGATTCACCTGGCAATCAAAGAGAGCGGCGTTCTGGAACAGAGCGCTGAGAGCGTGCCGGAATTCGGCAAAGCGGTGAACATCAAAACCAAGCGTGGCGTAATCAAACCGCGTACGCCTAACCAGGCGCAATACATCGCCAATATCTTCTCGCACGACATTACCTTTGGTATCGGCCCGGCCGGTACCGGTAAAACCTATCTGGCGGTCGCTGCCGCAGTGGATGCGCTGGAGCGTCAGGAGATTCGCCGTATTCTGCTGACGCGTCCGGCGGTTGAAGCGGGTGAGAAACTCGGCTTCCTGCCCGGCGATCTCAGCCAGAAGGTCGATCCCTACCTGCGCCCGCTGTACGACGCGCTGTTCGAAATGCTCGGCTTTGAGCGCGTAGAGAAACTGATTGAGCGCAACGTGATTGAAGTGGCTCCGCTGGCCTACATGCGCGGACGCACGCTGAACGACGCCTTTGTGATTCTCGATGAGAGCCAGAACACCACTATCGAACAGATGAAGATGTTCCTGACGCGTATCGGCTTTAATTCCAAAGCGGTCATTACCGGCGATATCACGCAGATTGACTTGCCGCGCAGCACCAAATCCGGCCTGCGCCACGCCATTGAAGTGCTGGCAGAAGTCGATGAGATTAGCTTTAACTTTTTCCACAGCGAAGACGTGGTGCGTCATCCGGTTGTCGCGCGCATCGTGAATGCTTATGAAGCCTGGGAAACCGCCGACCAGAAACGCCGTGATCAACAGGCAGAAGAGCGCAAACGCGAAGCTATCGCGGCTCAGCTTGCCAGCCAAACAAGCCCGCAGGAGCGTTCATGAGCGCGGTGATTCTTGATTTACAACTGGCCTGCGCCGATGAAAACCATCTGCCAGCGGAGAGTGATTTTCAACGCTGGCTGGAAGCGGCGGTAACGCCGTTTCAACCGGAAAGCGAAGTCACGATTCGTCTGGTGGATGAAGCCGAGAGTAATGAGCTTAATCTGACTTATCGCGGAAAAGATAAGCCGACCAACGTGCTGTCATTCCCGTTTGAAGCACCGCCGGGAATTGAACTGCCACTGCTCGGCGATCTGATTATTTGCCGTCAGGTTGTCGAGCAAGAGGCTGCTGAACAAGGCAAAACCGTCGAAGCCCACTGGGCGCATATGGTGGTGCACGGTACGCTGCATCTGCTGGGTTACGACCATATCGAAGATGAAGAAGCCGAAGAGATGGAGGCGCTGGAGACCGAGATAATGCTTGCTCTTGGTTATCCTGATCCGTACATTTCGGAGAAAGAAGACGCCTGAGCCGCTGGTTCAGGTTATTGCGCTGCTGGCGCGGATGCCAGCAGCCCCAATCCCTCATTAGAGAGAACGAAATAAAAACGCCATGAGCGACGACCATTCTCAAAACAGCGACGCACCCAGTAGTAAAAAGGGATTTTTCTCCCTGTTAATCAACCAACTGTTTCACGGTGAACCCAAAAACCGTGATGAACTGCTGGGGTTAATCCGCGATTCTGAGCAAAAAGAGCTGATTGATCAGGACACCCGCGACATGCTCGAAGGGGTGCTGGACATTGCCGAACAGCGCGTGCGCGACATCATGATCCCTCGCTCGCAAATGATCACCCTGAAACGCAACCAAACGCTGGAAGAGTGCCTTGCGGTGATTATTGAATCCGCCCACTCACGCTTCCCGGTGATCAGCGAAGACAAAGACCACGTCGAAGGCATTTTGATGGCCAAAGACCTGCTGCCGTTTATGGCCAGCGCGTCTGAGCCGTTCAGTATGGAAAAAGTGCTGCGCACCGCCGTGGTGGTTCCTGAAAGCAAGCGCGTCGATCGCATGCTGAAGGAGTTCCGCTCGCAGCGTTATCACATGGCGATTGTCATTGATGAATTTGGTGGCGTCTCTGGTCTGGTGACCATTGAAGATATTCTTGAGCTGATTGTTGGCGAAATTGAAGATGAGTATGACGATGAAGAAGATCGTGATATCCGCCAGCTCAATCGTTACACCTACACCATGCGCGCCTTAACGCCAATTGAAGATTTTAATGAGGTCTTTGGCACCGATTTCAGCGATGACGAAGTCGATACCATTGGCGGATTGGTCATGCAGGGATTCGGCCACCTTCCCGCTCGCGGCGAAAGTATTGTCATTGATGGCTATCAGTTCAAAGTCGCCATGGCTGACAGCCGCCGTATCATCCAGGTGCATGTAAAAATTCCGGAAGACTCACCACAACCGCAACTGGAAGACGAATAACGTTATGGCTTTAGCCTCTCTTTACTCGCAGCAGCGGGTTCGCCTGCTGCTGGCGTTAGTTACGGGTGCCATTGGCACCCTTTCCTTTTCCCCCTACGATTTCTGGCCTGCGGCGATAATTTCGCTGTTTGGTCTGCAACTGTTGCTGCTGGAACGTCGCACTGCGCAGGCTGCGGCAATCGGCTTCGTTTGGGGCTTTGGACTGTTTGGCAGCGGCATCAATTGGGTTTACGTCAGCATCGCCACCTTTGGCGGCATGCCCGGCCCGGTAAACATCTTGCTGGTGATTCTGCTGGCGGCTTATCTGTCGCTCTATCCGATGCTGTTTGCCATCCTGCTCAACCGTTTCTGGCCGCGCGCCACGCTGTGGCGTTTGGCTTTAGCGGCACCCGCGCTGTGGCAGATTAGCGAATTCCTGCGCGGTTGGGTGCTCACCGGCTTTCCGTGGCTGCAGTTTGGCTACAGCCAGATTGACGGTCCGCTAAAAGGCCTCGCGCCGCTCGCAGGCGTTGAAACCATTACCTTCCTGTTGATGGTGATCGCCGGCTTGCTGGTGCACGCGCTGCATCATCGTACCGTGAAAAGCTTGATAGCCGCCGCGCTCCTGCTGTTACTGCCGTGGCCGCTGCGCATGATGCAGTGGTATCAGCCGCTGCCGGAACGCAGCGTTGATGTTGCGATGGTGCAAGGCAATATTCCGCAGTCGATGAAGTGGGATCCGCAGCAACTGCTGAACACGCTGCGCGTTTACACCTCCTATAGCCAGCCTTTTATCGGCAAAGCACCGATCATTATCTGGCCCGAATCAGCGATTACCGATCTGGAAAGCAACCAGCAGCCGTTCCTGCGGGCGCTGGATGCTGACCTGCGCGCGCGCGGCAGCTCACTGATTACCGGTATCGTGGATTCTCGCGTGGAAGGCGATAATCGCTATCACGACTATAACTCGGTAATTGTGCTGGGTGGCGAGCAGCCTTACAGCTATCAAAGCCAGAACCGCTATCAGAAGAATCATCTGGTGCCATTTGGTGAGTTTGTGCCGCTGGAAGCGTTGCTGCGTCCGCTGGCGCCGTTCTTCGATTTGCCGATGTCCTCCTTCAGCCGTGGCGCCTATGTCCAGCCGCAGCTGAAAGTGTCGGGTTATAACCTGACCAGCGCTATCTGCTATGAGATCGTGCTGGGCGAACAAGTGCGCGCCAACTTCCGTCCCGATACCAACTTCCTGCTGACCGTCTCCAACGATGCCTGGTTCGGTCACTCCATCGGACCGTGGCAGCATTTCCAGATGGCGCGCATGCGTGCGCTGGAGCTGGGACGTCCGTTACTGCGCTCCACCAATAACGGTGTTACCGCAGTAGTGAATGCCAATGGTGAGGTGGAGAAAGCGTTGCCGCAGTTCACACGCAATGTGCTGGAAGCCAAAGTCACGCCAACCAAGGGTGAAACGCCGTATGCGAAAGCGGGCATCTGGCCAGTGTGGCTAGTGACGTTGATTAGCATTGTGTTGGCCATTCTGCGCCGTCGCCATTAGTTCAGGCAGCTATGCAAACAGGCGAAGTGAATACTTCGCCTTTTTTATGCGCTGTTTTCTCTTCCTTCCGTGGTGCTTTCCCCGATTCTCTGCTGGCTTTTTACACTTCTTCATCGTGCTGGCACGATCATTGCTATTTATTTCAGTGATTTTCGCAAACATCGGCTTTTGTCAGCGTAGTGCAACCTTTACGCGCTAATTTATGGCAATGATGCGCACTCTATTAGCGCATCGGGGAATTTTTGCCTTTTATTGGTGCGGAGCGGCTCGCAAAAAAGAAACTTTTTTGTTTCATTGCGTTAACAATTCGCTATGTTAATCACTATCCTGCGTGCGGTTGCGCTATGGGATAACAAAAAAAGCAGCACGAAATACACACAATATCACAATCTGCGCAGTTTATGTTCTGCGCGACATCCATACGAAGGAGTTGGAACATGCAGATACGCAAAGTGGCATTATCTCTTTTGCTGTTGGGAGCAGCAGCGGGAGCGGCCCAGGCGGAAGATCTCACCGGTACCCTGAAAAAAATCAATGATAGCGGCGTGATCGTCGTTGGGCATCGTGAATCATCAGTTCCCTTTTCTTACTATGACAACCAGCAAAAAGTGGTTGGCTATTCACAGGATTATTCAAACGCCATCATCGCGGCTATTAAAGCCAAACTGAATAAGCCTGATTTGCAGATCAAAATGCTGCCGATTACTTCGCAGAACCGTATTCCTCTGTTGCAGAACGGAACTTACGATTTTGAGTGCGGTTCTACCACCAACAACCTGGAGCGTCAGAAGCAAGCGGCATTCTCTGACACCGTGTTCATCATCGGTACGCGTCTGCTGGTGAAAAAAGGCGGCGACATCAAAGATTTCCCTGATCTGAAGGGTAAAACCGTTGTCGTGACCTCCGGTACCACTTCAGAAGTTCTGCTGCACAAACTGAACGACGAGCAAAAAATGGATATGCGCATCATCAGCGCGAAAGACCATGGCGATTCTTTCCGTACGCTGGAAACCGGTCGTGCTGTGGCCTTCATGATGGATGACGCGCTGCTGGCAGGTGAACGTGCCAAAGCCAAGAAGCCAGACAACTGGGACATCGTGGGTACACCGCAGTCGAAAGAAGCTTACGGCTGCATGCTGCGTAATCAGGATCCACAGTTCAAACAGCTGATGGATGAAACCATTGCTAAAGCGCAAACCTCTGGCGAAGCCTCAAAATGGTTTGAAACCTGGTTCAAAAAACCGATTCCACCGAAGAATCTGAACCTAAACTTCGAACTCTCAAGCGATATGCAGGCCCTGTTCAAAGCACCGAACGACAAAGCACTCTGAATTAACAACGACAACAAGGGCAGCCCCGCTGCCCTCTCGATTGCTGAACATGCGGTGCGGACAGACAGACTGTAACAGGCCGTTCCCCTGAAGCAGGATGCAAGACACCGCTCAACAATCTTATGGGTAGCCTCGCTACCCTTTTTTTACCGGAGCTCGTTATGGGTATCGATTGGAACTGGGGCATTTTTCTTGAACAGGCCCCGTTCGGCAATACGACTTACCTCGGCTGGCTGTGGTCCGGTTTTCAGGTCACCATTGCGGTGTCCTGCTGCGCCTGGATTATCGCCTTCCTGGTAGGTTCCTTATTTGGCATTCTGCGTACCGTGCCCAACCGCCTGTTGGCGGCAATTGGCACCTGCTACGTGGAGCTATTCCG
This sequence comes from Pantoea sp. y20, assembly GCF_054903455.1. Classification (NCBI taxonomy): domain Bacteria; kingdom Pseudomonadati; phylum Pseudomonadota; class Gammaproteobacteria; order Enterobacterales; family Erwiniaceae; genus Pantoea; species Pantoea sp. y20. The sequence continues at coordinate 1,238,993 of NZ_CM142816.1, read as the reverse complement.
TAATATCCCGCTGATTGTGCAGTTCTTCTTCTGGTATCTGGTTGCGCCAGAACTGGTGGGCGAAAAGCTGGGCATGTGGTTTAAGTCGGAATTGGATCCCAATATTCAGTTCTTCGTCTCCTCGACGATTTGCCTTGGTTTGTTCACCGCAGCGCGCGTCTGTGAACAGGTACGCGCGGCGATTCAGTCGCTGCCACGCGGTCAGAAAAATGCCGGCCTGGCGATGGGCCTGACGCTGCCGCAAACCTATCGCTATGTGCTGCTGCCGAATGCCTATCGCGTGATTGTGCCGCCGATGACGTCGGAAATGCTTAATCTGGTGAAGAACTCGGCGATCGCCTCAACCATCGGACTGGTGGATATGGCGGCGCAGGCCGGCAAGCTGCTGGATTACTCCGCGCATGCCTATGAATCCTTTACCGCCATCACTCTGGCGTACGTCGGCATTAACCTGGTCATCATGCTGATTATGAGTGTGGTAGAACGCAAAATTCGCCTGCCTGGCAATATGGGAGGCAAATAATGTACGAGTTTGACTGGAGTTCAATTGTTCCCAGCCTGCCTTACTTGTGGAATGGGTTGATCATTACCTTCAAGATCACCGCGATTGCCGTGGTGTTTGGCATTATCTGGGGCACGATTTTGGCGGTGATGCGCTTGTCGCCGATTGCGCCGATACGCTGGTTTGCCAAGCTGTACGTCAACCTGTTCCGCTCCGTACCCTTGGTGATGGTGCTGCTGTGGTTCTATTTGGTGGTGCCCGCCTTCCTGCAACAGGTGCTGGGCTTATCGCCTAAATCAGATATCCGCCTGATTTCTGCCATGGTGGCATTTGCGCTCTTTGAGGCCGCGTACTACTCGGAAATCATCCGCGCCGGTATTCAGAGCATCTCACGCGGGCAGTCCAATGCCGCGCTGGCGCTCGGCATGACGCACTGGCAATCGATGAAACTGATCGTATTGCCGCAGGCGTTCCGCGCCATGGTGCCGCTGCTGCTGACGCAGGGCATCGTGCTGTTCCAGGATACGTCGCTGGTGTATGTACTGAGCCTGGCCGATTTCTTCCGCACCGCTTCAACCATAGGTGAGCGTGACGGAACCCAGGTTGAAATGATTTTGTTTGCTGGTCTGGTCTACTTTGTGATCAGCCTGAGCGCTTCGCTGTTGGTTACCTATCTGAAAAGAAAGAGGACGGTTTAAATGATTAGCCTGAAAAATGTTTCAAAGTGGTATGGGCACTTTCAGGTGCTGACCGACTGCTCCACCGAAGTGAAAAAAGGTGAAGTGGTAGTGGTCTGCGGTCCGTCTGGCTCAGGTAAATCAACGCTGATTAAAACCGTGAACGGCCTGGAGCCGATTCAAAAGGGCAGCATTCAGGTGACCGGCACCGAAGTGAACAACAAAAAAACCAACCTCGCTCAATTGCGTAGCAAAGTGGGCATGGTGTTCCAGCATTTCGAGCTGTTCCCTCATCTCAGCATCATCGAGAACCTGACGCTGGCGCAGGTCAAAGTGCTGAAGCGTGATAAAGCGGCCTCACGTGAGAAAGCGCAGGGCTTGCTAAAACGCGTTGGGCTCTCTGCGCACGCGGATAAGTTTCCCGGCCAGCTTTCCGGCGGCCAGCAGCAGCGCGTGGCAATCGCGCGTGCGTTGTGCATGGATCCGGTGGCGATGCTGTTTGATGAGCCGACGTCAGCGCTTGATCCTGAAATGATCAACGAAGTGTTGGACGTGATGGTTGAGCTGGCGAATGAAGGCATGACCATGATGGTGGTGACGCATGAAATGGGCTTTGCGCGCAAAGTCGCTAACCGCGTGATCTTTATGGATGAAGGGAAAATTATCGAAGACACCAATAAGGATGACTTCTTTAACAATCCGCAATCCGATCGTGCGAAAGACTTCCTGGCGAAGATCCTGCACTGATTAGCGCAATAAATTGCGCCGCTACGATAAGTGCTCGTACCCGTAGCGGCGCGATTCATCGCGCGGGGTTATTCATTCATAAAATCAGGGTTCAAACGGCTGGCGCTGGAACTGATCGTGCCCGCACTCCGGGCAGCGCGTTAAGCTCTCTGGCGTATAAATCGCCCGTGTGAAGCCGCACTTCTCACAGACTAAATTCCCCAGCCCCACCACTTCACCGCTCTGGTAGACGCCGTGATGGCGCAAATCCTGAAACACTTCACGCCACTCGAGCTGACTTTTATCGGTGATATCCGCCAGCTCTTTCCACAGGCTTTCACGAATCACGCGCAAAAACACTGAATCGCCGACCACATCAGAAGACTCCTGATAGCTCAGCGCAAACTCGTGTAAATCGCGCCGCACGGCGCGCATCACTTCATTGACCTCGGCGGGTGACAGCGTTTTTTTCGCCAGCAAACTTTGCCGCGCCTCGGCCACCAGCGCATCAACATCGCGCTCGCCATGATCCAATCGTTGGGATAATGCTTCAATCGTTGCACGGTATTCCTGCGCCACATTATTCATTTTATTCTCCTTTCCGCTGCGGATACTGCTGTTAAGTTTAGCGGTTTTGTCACAATTGCATCGGCAGCAACCTAAGAAATCACAAAAGGGTGAAAGCGGCGGCGCATTCGGCAGAAATCCGGCCGGCGAGGGCGTGAAAAGTTGTTGATGCGCAGCCTTATGGGTATGCTATGTGGATCTAAAAGTATGCTTAGCGATTTTCACAAAGGACCACAGGCAGCCATGCAAGAGCAATACCGCCCGGAAGAGATAGAATCCCGCGTCCAACAACACTGGGACGAAAACGAAACCTTTAAAGTGACCGAGCAGGAAGGCAAAGAGAAATATTATTGCCTTTCGATGCTGCCCTATCCTTCTGGCCGCCTGCACATGGGGCACGTGCGTAATTACACCATTGGCGATGTGATTGCACGTTACCAGCGTATGCTCGGCAAAAACGTTCTGCAGCCAATTGGCTGGGATGCGTTTGGTCTGCCAGCCGAAGGCGCTGCGGTGAAAAACAACACCGCGCCGGCGCCGTGGACGTACGACAATATCGCTTACATGAAGAACCAGCTGAAATTACTGGGTTTTGGCTATGACTGGAGCCGCGAACTGGCGACCTGCCAGCCAGAATACTATCGCTGGGAACAGTGGTTCTTTACTAAGCTATATGAAAAAGACATGGTCTATAAAAAGACCTCGGCGGTGAACTGGTGCCCTAACGATCAGACCGTGCTGGCCAACGAACAGGTTATCGACGGCTGCTGCTGGCGCTGTGATACCAAAGTTGAGCGCAAAGAGATCCCACAGTGGTTCGTCAAAATCACCGCCTATGCGGAAGAGCTGCTCAACGATCTCGATAAGCTGGAAGATTGGCCGGAGCAGGTCAAAACCATGCAGCGCAACTGGATTGGCCGCTCTGAAGGCGTGGAAATCACCTTTGACGTTGCCAACAGCGCTGAGAAGCTGACCGTTTACACCACCCGTCCAGACACCTTTATGGGTGCAACCTATGTGGCGGTTGCCGCAGGTCACCCACTGGCGCAGCAAGCAGCTGCCACTAATCCTGCGCTGGCTGAATTTATCGACGAATGCCGTACCACCAAAGTCGCCGAAGCCGATATGGCAACGATGGAGAAGAAAGGCGTGGCCACCGGCCTGTTCGCTATCCATCCGCTGACCGGTGAAGAAATTCCGGTGTGGGTCGCTAACTTCGTGCTGATGGAATACGGCACCGGCGCGGTAATGGCTGTTCCAGGCCACGATCAGCGTGACTGGGAGTTCGCTACCAAGTACAACCTGAACATTAAGCCGGTGATCCTGAATCTCGACGGTTCTGAACCGGACCTGAGTGCTGCCGCGATGACCGAAAAAGGCGCGCTGTTCAACTCGGGTGAATACAACGGTCTGGATCATCAGGCGGGCTTTAACGCCATCGCCGATGCGCTGGCTGCCAAAGGCGTGGGCGTGCGTAAAGTCAATTACCGTCTGCGCGACTGGGGCGTTTCCCGTCAACGTTACTGGGGCGCGCCAATTCCAATGGTGACGTTGGAAGATGGCACCGTGATGCCAACGCCAGAAGATCAGTTGCCGGTCATCCTGCCAGAAGACGTGGTGATGGATGGTATCACCAGCCCAATCAAAGCCGATCCTGAGTGGGCCAAAACCACCGTTAATGGCCAGCCTGCGCTGCGTGAAACCGACACCTTTGACACCTTTATGGAGTCATCCTGGTATTACGCGCGTTATACCTGCGCCAACTATCATGAAGGCATGCTGGATCCGGCGGCGGCGAACTACTGGCTACCGGTCGATCAGTATGTTGGCGGTATCGAACACGCCATCATGCACCTGATGTATTTCCGCTTCTATCACAAGCTGCTGCGTGATGCTGGCCTGGTGAACTCTGATGAGCCGGCCAAACGCCTGCTGTGTCAGGGCATGGTGCTGGCTGATGCGTTCTACTACCTCGGCGTGAACGGCGAGCGTAACTGGGTTTCTCCGGTTGACGTGACCGTAGAACGCGACGAGAAAGGCCGCATTATCAAAGCCACCGACAACGAAGGTCGTGAAGTGATTTACGCCGGCATGAGCAAAATGTCGAAGTCGAAAAACAACGGCATCGATCCCCAGCTGATGGTTGAGCGTTACGGTGCAGATACCGTTCGTCTGTTCATGATGTTTGCTTCGCCAGCAGAGATGACGCTGGAGTGGCAGGAATCGGGCGTTGAAGGTGCTAACCGCTTCCTGAAACGCGTATGGAAACTGGCTTACGAGCACATTGCGAAAGGCGCGACCGTGGCGCTGGACGTCAATAACCTGAATGACGACCAGAAAGCGTTGCGTCGCGATCTGCACAAAACCATCGCCAAAGTGGCCGATGATGTGGGTCGTCGTCAGACGTTCAACACCGCCATCGCTGCCATTATGGAGCTGATGAACAAACTGATCCGTGCCCCGCAGGAGAGCGAGCAAGATCGCGCGCTGCTGCAGGAAGCGCTGGTCGCAGTGACGCGTCTGCTCTATCCATTCACTCCGCACGCCAGCTATGTATTGTGGCAAGCGCTGGGCGGCGAAGGCAGCATCGACGAAGCCAGCTGGCCGGTAGCCGATGAAGCGGCCATGGTGGAAGATTCGCTGCTGGTGGTGGTGCAGGTGAATGGCAAAGTGCGCGGCAAGATTACCGTTGCGCCGGATGCCACGCAGGAGCAGGTGCAGGCGCGTGCTGCGCAGGAGCATTTGGTGGCGAAATATCTGGATGGCGTCACCATTCGTAAAGTGATTTATGTCCCTGGCAAACTGCTTAACCTGGTCGTAGGTTAAGTTCAGGAGGAACTGTGCGACAACTGATTATCAGGCTGTTTGTCCTGCTTGCGGTAGTGATTACCGCAGGCTGTGGTTTCCACCCCCGCGGCACCACCTCGGTGCCGAGTGAGATGAAAACCCTTATCGTCCAGAGCGGCGATCCCTATGGCCCACTGGCGCGTGCCGTGCGCCAGCAGCTGCGCATCAACAATGTCACCATCATTGAAGACAGCAAAGCGGCCAGCGCCAAATACCCAACGCTGCGTCTGGGTGCTGAAGGCCAGGGACGTGATACCGCATCGGTGTTTATCAGCGGTACCACCGCGGAATACTCGCTGGTGATGACGGTCACCGCACAGGTTCTGCTGCCGGGTAAAGGTATCTACCCGATCAGCACCACCGTGTATCGTTCTTTCTTCGACAACCCGAACGCCGCACTGGCGAAGGATGCCGAGCAAGATATGATCGTGCAGGAGATGCGTCAGCGCGCGTCCGAGCAGTTAGTACGTAAACTGCTGACCGTGCATGCCGCGCAGGAAAGCAACAAAGATACTTTGCCGCAGCCTGAGACGATTGCACCGGGACAGAACTCACCGGAAGTGTCCTCTTCGTCAGCTACCAGTCTGCAATGATCAGGATTTATCCTGAACAACTGAGCGCGCAGCTTCGAGAGGGGCTGCGCGCCTGTTATTTTCTCACCGGTAATGAACCTCTGCTGATTCAGGAAAGCGCGGATGCAATCCGTGCTACCGCTAGCGCACAGGGATTTGAAGAGCACTTCAGCGTCACCATTGATGCGCAAACCGATTGGGATGCGATCTTCGTTAGCTGTCAATCGCTCAGCCTGTTTACCCAACGCCAAACCCTGACGCTGCAACTGCCCGAAAACGGCCCCAATGCCGCTATCGCCGAGCAGTTAGTGAAACTCTCCACGCTGCTGCACAGCGATATTTTGCTGGTGCTGCGCCTGGCGAAACTGACCAAAGCGCAGGAGAACAGCGCCTGGTTCAAAGCGCTGAGTACGCAGGCGGTAATGGTTCCGTGCCAGACGCCTGAACAGGCACAGCTGCCGCGCTGGGTGGCGAGTCGCGCCAAAGCGATGAAACTCAGCGTAGATGATGCGGCGATCCAGCTGCTTTGCTACTGCTACGAAGGGAATCTGCTGGCGCTGTCGCAGGCGCTGGAACGCTTATCGCTGCTGTGGCCGGATGGCAAATTAACGCTGCCGCGCGTGGAAGCCGCCGTCAACGATGCTGCGCACTTTACCCCGTTCCATTGGGTGGATGCATTGCTGGCAGGGAAAAGTAAACGCGCCCTGCACATCCTGCATCAGCTGGAGAAAGAGGACAGCGAAGCGGTGATTCTACTGCGCACGCTGCAACGCGATTTACTCACGCTGCTGCACCTGCAGCGGAATCAGGCGAAACAAGCGCTGCGCACGCTGATGGATCAGCAACGTATCTGGCAAAACCGTCGCGCGCTGTTTACCGAAGCTTTGCAGCGCCTTGATGCTCAGCGTTTACAGCGCGCGGTGCATTTGCTGGCAGAGCTGGAACTCAGCATGAAGCAGGATTACGGACAAAACCTGTGGCCGCAGCTGGAAACACTGTCGCTGCTGCTGTGTCACCGCGATTTCCCATTGAGCTTTACTGATGTCTAAACTCTACGCTCTGTTTGGCGGCACCTTCGATCCGATTCACTACGGCCATTTGCGCTCGGTAGAAGCGCTGGCACAGCAAGTGGGATTAAAAAAGGTCACGCTGCTGCCGAACAACGTGCCGCCGCATCGCCCGCAGCCGGAAGCCAGTGCGCAACAGCGCGTTGAGATGCTGCGCTGTGCTATTGCCGATCGCCCGCTGTTTGATATCGATACGCGTGAACTGGCGCGTGCAACGCCGTCCTGGACAGTTGCCACGCTGGAAGCACTGCGTGCGGAACGCGGCCCAGAACAGCCCCTCGGGTTTATCATTGGTCAGGATTCTCTGCTAACGTTAGCCAAATGGCATCGCTGGCAGGATCTATTGTCGCTGTGCCATTTGCTGGTGTGTAAGCGTCCAGGTTACGCCGCGCAGATGGAGACGCCAGAGATGCAGCAGTGGCTTGATGAGCATCTCGCCGATGAGGTGCAGCAACTCCATCACGCACCGGCGGGACACATCTGGCTGGCGGATACGCCGCTGTTCGACATTTCCGCCACCGAAATCCGTCAGCGCCGCCATGCAGGCATCTCCTGCGCGGATTTACTGCCAGATGCAGTGATCGGCTACATCGATAGCGTTGGCTTATATCGCAGCTAAAGGCAGCATGCTATACTGCGCCGCTTCATTTTCGGCTACCTTTCTCGCATCGTTAGCCCGTCCGTAATCACCTGTTTTTAAGGGGAACCTTTTGCAAGGTAAAGCACTCCAAGAGTTCGTTATTGATAAGATTGATGATCTCAAAGGCCAGGACATCATTGCTATTGATGTTCAGGGCAAATCCAGCATCACCGATTGCATGATCATTTGCACCGGCACTTCAACACGTCACGTCGCTTCTATCGCCGATCATGTGGTGCAGGAATCGCGCACTGCGGGCCTTAAGCCGCTGGGTGTAGACAGTAAAACCGCCTCCGATTGGGTGGTCGTTGACCTGGGTGACGTGATTGTGCACGTGATGGAAGCAGAGAGCCGCCAGCTGTACGAGCTGGAAAAACTCTGGAGCTAAGACGTGAAACTGCAGCTTGTGGCCGTCGGCACCAAAATGCCCGACTGGGTTCAGACCGGTTTCATGGAGTATCTGCGCCGCTTCCCGAAAGATATGCCGTTTGAACTGATCGAAGTAACTGCCGGCAAACGCGGCAAGAACGCTGACATCAAACGCATTCTGGAAAAAGAAGGTGAAGCGATGCTGGCCGCCGTGGGTAAAGGCAATCGTATTGTCACGCTGGATATTCCCGGACAGCCGTGGGAAACCCCACAGCTGGCGCAGCAGCTTGAACGCTGGAAACTGGATGGCCGCGATGTCAGCCTGTTAATCGGTGGTCCGGAAGGACTGGCGCCCGCGTGCAAAGCCGCTGCTGAACAAAGCTGGTCACTGTCAGCGCTCACGTTGCCACATCCGCTGGTGCGTGTGCTGGTAGCGGAAAGCCTGTATCGTGCGTGGAGCATCACCACGAATCATCCTTATCATCGTGAATAAACGCCTGACAACCCCAGACAATAAATGTAGCGGATGAAATTACAGAGCAACGCCTTTCGCGATTACACTGCCGAACAGAAACTTTTTGTCCGCCGAGCATTGGTGGCTTTTGTTGGCATTCTGCTGCTCTCCAGCATTCTGGTGGTCAACATGTACCACCTGCAAATTCTGCGCTTTGACGACTACAGCACCCGTTCAAATGAAAACCGCATTAAGCTGGTGCCGGTGGCACCGAGCCGCGGCATTATTTTCGATCGCACCGGCGTCCCGCTGGCAGTAAACCGCACGATTTATCAGGCCGAACTGATGCCGGAAAAGGTCGACAATCTGAAGCAGACCTTACAGGATCTGCGTCCGGTACTGGATCTGACCGACGACGATCTCGATGCGTTTGACAAAGAGCGCAAACGCTCGCGCCGCTTTACCTCGATTCCGGTCAAAATCGGTTTAAACGAAGTGCAAGTGGCGCGTTTCGCCGTCAATCAATACCGTTTTCCTGGCGTGGAAGTAAAAGGCTATCAGCGCCGCTACTATCCGTATGGCCAGACGCTGACGCACGTAGTGGGCTACGTCTCCAAAATCAACGATCGCGACGTTACACGCCTCGATCAGGAAGGCAAATGGCCGAACTATGCGGCTACGCATGATATCGGCAAGCTCGGCATCGAAAATTATTACGAAGATGTGCTGCACGGTAAAACCGGTTATGAAGAGGTTGAAGTTAACAACCGTGGCCGCGTCATTCGACAGCTGCACGAGCAATCTCCGCAGGCCGGACGCGATATCTACCTGACGGTTGACCTCAAACTGCAGCAGTACATCGAAACCTTGTTGACCGGCAGCCGCGCGGCAGTGGTGGTGAGCGATCCACGCACCGGCGAAATTCTTGCACTGGTTTCTACCCCCAGTTACGACCCGAACCTGTTTGTCGACGGTATCTCGAGCAAAGATTATAAAGCGCTATTAAGCGACGAAAATCGTCCGCTGTATAACCGTGCGCTGCAGGCCTCCTATCCCCCAGCGTCAACGGTGAAACCTTACGTTGCCGTGTCGGCGCTGAGCGCAGGCGTGATCAACCGCAATACCAGCCTATTCGATCCCGGCTGGTGGCAACTGCCCGGCTCGGAAAAGCGCTATCGTGACTGGAAAAAATGGGGCCACGGTCGCCTGAACGTCACTAAATCGCTGGAAGAATCGGCGGATACCTTCTTCTATCAGGTTGCCTACGATATGGGCATCGATCGCCTGTCAGAGTGGATGACCAAGTTTGGTTACGGCCATCGCACCGGCATTGATCTGCCGCAGGAGAGCGCGGGCAACATGCCCACGCGCGAATGGAAGCTGAAGCGCTTTAAGAAGCCGTGGTATCAAGGTGACACCATTCCGGTTGGTATCGGCCAGGGTTACTGGACCGCGACGCCCATTCAGATGAACAAAGCGATGATGATCCTGATCAATGACGGTGTGATCAAAGTGCCGCACTTACTGCGCGCCACGCGTGAAGGCCAGGTGATGGTGCCCTATCGCCAGGTTCCGGATGCACCGATTGGCGATATTCATTCAGGTTACTGGGAAATTGCCAAAGACGGCATGTATGGCGTAGCCAACCGCGCTAACGGTACCGCGCACAAGAGCTTTGCCGATGCGCCCTACAAAATCGCTGCCAAATCCGGTACCGCGCAGGTTTACGGACTGAAAGAAAATGAAGTCTATAACGCGCACAAGATTGCCGAACGTCTGCGTGACCATAAATTAATGACTGCCTATGCGCCTTACGATAAACCGCGCGTGGCCGTCACCATGATTCTGGAAAACGGCGGCGCAGGCCCGGCTGTCGGCACCGTTATGCGCCAGATTCTCGACCACATTATGTTAGGCGACAACAATACCGTGCTGCCAGAAGCCGCACCGACACCGCCCGGCTACGAAGGTGAATGACAATGTCCATGAACGATAGTCCGCAGAAAAGATCGATCTGGACGCGCATCCATATCGACCCCCTGTTTATGCTGATCATTCTCAGCTTGCTGACCTACAGCGCCATCGTCATCTGGAGCGCAAGCGGACAGGATCCAGGCATGACCGAGCGTAAGTTCGGGCAGATTGCCATGGGCATCATCGTTATGCTGGTGCTGGCGCAGGTGCCGCCGCGCGTCTATGAAAGCTGGGCGCCCTATCTCTATATTGTCTGCGTGATATTGCTGATAGCGGTGGACGCGTTTGGTCACATCAGTAAAGGCGCACAGCGCTGGCTCGATCTTGGTTTTGTGCGTTTTCAGCCCTCGGAGATTGCCAAGATTGCCGTGCCGCTGATGGTGGCGCGCTTTATTAACCGCGATGTCTGCCCGCCGACGCTGAAAAACACCGGCATCGCGTTGATTCTGATTTTCATGCCGACGCTGCTGGTGGCGGCACAACCCGATCTCGGCACCTCGATTCTGATCGCCGCTTCCGGCCTGTTTGTACTGTTCTTATCCGGCATGAGCTGGAAGCTGATTGGTATCGCGGTATTGCTGGTCGCCGCCTTTATCCCGATTTTGTGGTTCTTCCTGATGCACGATTACCAGCGCGCCCGCGTGATGATGCTGCTGGACCCGGAAAGCGATCCGCTCGGCGCCGGTTATCACATCATTCAGTCGAAGATTGCTATCGGTTCCGGTGGCCTGCGCGGCAAAGGCTGGCTGCACGGCACCCAATCGCAGCTGGAATTCCTGCCTGAACGCCATACCGACTTTATTTTTGCCGTTTTAGCGGAAGAACTTGGTCTGGTTGGCGTGTTGTTACTGCTGGTACTCTATTTGCTGCTGATCATGCGCGGACTGATTATCGCGGCGCGTGCGCAAACCACCTTTGGTCGCGTGATGGCGGGCGGTTTGATGCTGATTTTATTCGTTTATGTTTTCGTTAACATTGGCATGGTAAGTGGTATCTTACCGGTGGTTGGCGTACCGCTGCCGCTGGTGAGCTACGGCGGATCGGCATTGATTGTGTTAATGGCTGGATTTGGCATCGTGATGTCGATCCATACTCATCGAAAAATGTTATCTAAAAGCGTTTAAGAGGCTGCACATGCGTAAGGACTGGCTTGGGGTTGCACTGGCATCATTGGTACTGGCTGCCTGTTCCACACCGGAACAGCAGAATAATACTGCGCCACCGCAACCGGCCTATAACGGCCCGGTAGTGGAAATTCCTGGCGTGGAACCACGTTATGAACCGATCAATCCTTCCACCAGCCAGGATTACAGCGTCAACGGTAAAAACTACCGCGTGATCAAAGATCCTTCGAACTACAGCGAAGTGGGTTTAGCCACCTGGTACGGTGACGAAGCGCAGGGGAATCGCACCGCTATCGGTGAATCTTACGATCCGGAAGGCATGACCGCCGCGCATCCAACGCTGCCGCTGCCGAGCTATGTGCGTGTCACTAACCTCGCCAACGGCCGCCAAATTGTGGTACGCGTCAACGATCGTGGCCCTTACACGCCAGGCCGCATTATCGACTTGTCGCGTGCGGCGGGCGATCGCCTGAATATCTCTAACAACACCCGCGTGCGCGTTGATTACATTAAAGTGGCGCCGGATGGTTCCGTTTCCGGTCCCGGCACCATCGGTACCACCGTCGCCAAACAGAGTTATGCCCTGCCCGCGCGTCCCGATCTCGGCGGCGGCATGGTGATGATGGGCGGCAGCGCCAATGCTGCGCCAGCGCCTGCACCGCAGGATGTGCGCGCTGTCGATAACAGCACCTTGCAAAGCAGTGACAGCATGGGTGCGCCCGTCCAGAGCAGTGGTTTTCTCGGCGCACCACAGCCGTTAGCTACGGGCGTGCTGGAAGGCAACGAGCCGGTTGCCGCCCCAGCCCCAGCAACGTCTTCGGCGCCAGCCGCTGCCGCCGCACCAGCTACCAGCCAGAATGCCCATGCCGGCAGCGGTTATGTGGTTCAGGTTGGCGCGATTAACGATCCGGCGCGTGCACGTCAGTTGGCCGAAAGCCTGGGTAAACGCTTTGGCGTGCCGGGCGCGGTTGAAGCCAATGGCAACGTCTATCGCATTCAGTTAGGTGGCTATAAAAGCCGTGCCGAAGCCGCTGCCTTGCAGCAGCGTCTGAACACTGAAGCGCAAATGAGCTCATTTATTACCACTGCCCGTCCATCGATGTAACGGACAGTGACATTTCCTGCTGAAACTGATTTGCAAAGCAAGATGTCGCCCGATCGGACGTTTGCTATAGTTAGGCACTTTTTTCACTCTAAACCCACGGATGTTGTAGTCCTGAACATGAATACGCTGAAACCTTCTCGTTTTCTGAAACGCCTGACAGTGGGATCACTGGTCGCCCTTTCTCTCAGCCATGCCGCATTTGCGGACGATGTTAATCTTAAGACTATGATTCCGGGTGTACCGGACATTGATGCTGAAGCTTATGTGCTGATCGACTATAACTCCGGCAAAGTGCTGGCCGAAAAGAACGCGGATGCACGCCGCGATCCGGCAAGCCTGACCAAAATGATGACCAGCTACGTGATTGGTCAGGCGGTCAAAGCGGGAAAAATCCATAACGATGACATCGTGACCGTGGGTAAAGATGCCTGGGCAACCGGTAATCCGGTATTCAAAGGTTCATCACTGATGTTCCTCAAGCCTGGCGATCGTGTGCCGGTTTCTCAGCTGACGCGCGGTATCGTGCTGCAATCAGGTAACGACGCTTGTGTAGCGATGGCGGATTACGTTGCTGGCAGCCAGGACGCATTCGTCAACCTGATGAACAACTACGTTGGCGCGCTGGGTCTGAAAAACACCCACTTCCAGACCGTGCACGGTTTGGATGCCGAAGGCCAATACAGCTCGCCGCGCGATATGGCGTTGATCGGCCAGGCGCTGATCCGTGACGTACCCGATGAGTACGCGGTTTACCGTGAAAAAGATTTCACCTTTAATAACATCAAGCAGACCAACCGTAACGGTTTGCTGTGGGATACCAGCCTGAACGTCGATGGCATTAAAACCGGCCACACAGACGCAGCGGGTTACAACCTGGTCGCCTCGGCAACAGAAGGCCAGATGCGTTTGATCTCCGCGGTGATGGGCGGTCGTACCTTTAAAGGCCGTGAAACCGAGAGCAAGAAGTTGCTGACGTGGGGCTTCCGCTTCTTTGAAACCGTCGCACCGCTGAAAGCGGGCAAAGAGTTTGCCTCTGAGCCTGTGTGGTTCGGTGACAGCGATCGTGTCCAGCTGGGCGTGGAGAAAGATGCCTATCTGACCATTCCGCGTGGCCGCATGAAAGATCTCAAAGCCAGCTATGTGCTGAACAACACTGAACTGCATGCGCCGCTGCAGAAAAATCAGGTAGTGGGCAGCATCAACTTCCAGCTCGACGGCAAAACTGTGGAACAGCGTCCGCTGGTGGTGCTGAATGAAGTGAAAGAAGGTGGTTTCTTCGGCCGCATCATCGATTACATCAAACTGATGTTCCACCACTGGTTCGGCTAAGGCGCGCTTGAAAAAACGCCAATTTGCCCCCAATTAAGTTACTATCTTTGCTCCCGCCTCGGCGGGAGCCTGTTTTTTAAGCACCGGAGTCAATGTATGAAAACCAAATTGAATGAACTGCTCGAATTCCCTACGCCTTTCACTTACAAAGTGATGGGTTTGGCGCAACCGGAGCTGGTTGATCAAGTGGTTGAAGTGGTGCAGCGCCACGCGCCAGGCGATTACAAACCGGACGTTAAGCCAAGCAGCAAAGGCAACTATCACTCTGTTTCCATTACCATCATCGCCACCCACATTGAGCAGGTTGAAACCCTGTATGAAGAGCTGGGCAACATCGAAATCGTGCGCATGGTGCTGTAATTCTGGCGCTGGCAAAGTCCGCTTTGCCAGCGTTATACTCTGCCTTCCACTCTTTACCGGATCTCTGCTTTGTCAGCTAATACGCTTCTTGTTCGTCAACTCGGCCAGCGCGATTGGCAACCCATCTCCGATGCCATGCATCACTTTACCGATCAACGCGACAGCAGCACTGCCGATGAAATCTGGCTGGTGGAACATCATCCGGTGTTTACCCAGGGCCAGGCAGGGAAAGCTGAACATCTGCTGATGCCGGGCGATATTCCGGTGGTACAAAGCGATCGCGGCGGCCAGGTAACCTATCACGGCCCCGGCCAACAGGTAATGTATGTGCTGATTGACGTGAAACGTCGCAAGATGGGCGTGCGCGAGTTAGTGACGGCGTTAGAAGAAACGGTGATCGCCACGCTGGCCGACTATGACATCAGCGCGCGGGCGCGACCGGATGCGCCGGGCGTGTACGTTGGCGATGACAAGATTTGTTCGCTGGGACTGCGTATTCGTAAAGGCTGCTCGTTTCACGGCCTGGCACTGAATGTGGCGATGGATTTAACGCCGTTCCTGCGCATCAATCCGTGCGGATATGCCGGGATGCAAATGACGCAGCTTAGCCAGCTGCAGCCGGGCGTCACGCCGGCAGATGTGCAGCCGCGTCTGGTGCAGCATTTCGCCCGTTTAACCGGATTTACCCAACTGGAATGGCAAAGTGATGCCGCGGTCTGACCTTGACTGTACGTGCCTATTTACAAAATTGTAACTTTTGCACCGGCGAATCGGCTGCTTATGGGTAGACGAGATGATATAATTTTTGCCATATTTTCAAAAAAAGTTGAAAGCCTGGTTCTCAGTTTGAGTGAGGAAGCTTTCAAATCGCAATCCCGACCGGAACCTGCAGATTTATGAGTAAACCAATTCAGATGGAACGTGGCGTCAAGTATCGCGATGCCGACAAAATGGCGCTAATCCCGGTGAAAACCGTGATGGTTGAGCGTGAAGAAATTCTGCGTAAGCCGGAATGGATGAAGATCAAACTGCCTGCGGACTCCAGCCGCATTCAGGGCATCAAGGCCGCGATGCGTAAAAACGGTCTGCACTCGGTGTGTGAAGAAGCCTCCTGCCCTAACCTCGCAGAGTGTTTCAACCACGGTACCGCGACATTTATGATCCTCGGCGCGATCTGTACCCGTCGCTGCCCATTCTGCGACGTGGCGCACGGCCGTCCGAATATGCCTGATGCTAACGAACCGCTGAAACTGGCACAAACCATTGCCGATATGGCGCTGCGTTATGTGGTCATCACTTCTGTGGACCGTGATGACCTGCGCGACGGCGGTGCCCAGCACTTTGCTGACTGCATCCGCGCGATTCGCGAAAAAAGCCCAACCATCAAAATTGAAACATTGGTGCCGGACTTCCGTGGTCGTATGGATCGCGCGCTGGAAATCCTCACCGCGACGCCACCGGATGTGTTTAACCACAATCTGGAAAACGTGCCGCGCGTGTACCGTCAGGTCCGTCCTGGCGCCAACTACGATTGGTCACTGAAATTGCTGGAGCGTTTCAAAGAAGCGCATCCGGATATCCCGACTAAATCGGGTTTGATGGTCGGCCTTGGCGAAACCAATGCTGAAATCATTGAAGTGATGCGCGATCTGCGTCGCCACGGCGTCACCATGCTGACGCTGGGACAGTATTTGCAGCCGAGCCGTCACCACTTGCCGGTGCAGCGCTACGTTAGCCCGGCCGAGTTTGACGAAATGAAAGAAGAAGCAATGGCGATGGGCTTCACCCATGCCGCCTGCGGCCCGTTTGTGCGCTCCTCTTATCATGCTGATATGCAGGCCAAAGGTCTGGAAGTTAAGTAATATGCTTCGCGATTGCGCTCTTACCAGGGCGCAATCGCAAATATCCCCTTAAAAGTCTTAATCCCTGTCTCAAATCTGTCGCTTTAATCGCTGAGGCCATAAGAGCCTATTTCTCTTTTCTCAGTGTTTATTTTGAAGGTCAGATAATGCAAACATCCTCTCACTTAAAGGGGCTCGATTTTCTCCGGGAACCCGATTTGTCAGGTCAAATACCCGATGTGCGGCTCAACAGTGCATCCGGAGAGAGTTTGGATGCGCTTAAAGCGCGCACCACGCCCATAGATAACACCAATCCCTATACTTCATCTCACGCCTCATGTGCCAATGCATTTATCGCTACCGCTATCAGTATTGAGCATCGATACGATGAAATTCATTTAGAGTTGCCACTAAAGGGTCATGAAACTGTCGCTGTGATGCCCGAAGTGGTGCGACACATCATGCCTTATGCTGAAGACATCGCTTTTCAAACTTCTCAGGAGAATGTACTCCCTGTGATTAATGAAGAGCCTGAACCTGAATGGAATTTTGATTTGCTGGAAGCGAAATTCAATGCTCCTCAGCCACTACTATGGCAACCGACTATCGGCATGCACCACGAGAGTGTGGAAATTGCCACGCTACCTGAACGCGAGAGTGCCAAACCTCAACTTTTAGTACAGGTACAGTCAAAGGTTATCACTGAAAATGAGGTCATTATTGATGATCTGAATGAGGATGAAGGGTCTTTCAGCGGTAATGCGCCAGTTGGTACGACGTTATACTTTTATCTTGATGATGTGTGGGTCGGCAGCTCTGAAATTGATAGCCAAGGCCGTTGGCAGTTTGAACTGCCCACCGAGATTTCTGTCGCTCAGCATGTTTTTAGTGCAGTCCCCATTAATCCGCAAGGCGTAATGGGTGGCAAAATTGATTATCCGTTTTTGACTAAGCCTAAAATAGGCGAAATCATTATGCCAATTGATGAGAGTGAATCAGACAAAATTGAAATAGCACTCATTGATGTTATTACAGCCGAGGAAGAAGAAACAATATCGTTGATACCATTAATTTTAACTGATGATATGTTGCAGGGCTGGCATACCCAGGATGGGTTGAGCGACTTTGATGGCTTATATGGCTCAACAATATTTGATGTGGATGAGCAGGAAATCATTTACGCCAATTGGCACTAAGACGCAAAAAACAAAAACCAGGCTGGCGACAGTCTGGTTTTTTATCAACGTAATAAATATTTACACTTATTGACGTTCGGCGCAGAGATTACTCTTTGTGGCTGACACGTTCAGCAGGCACTTCTTCAGCGCTGCTTTTGGATGCGCCGGATTCATCATCTTTCATGGCTTTTTTGAAGCCTTTGATTGCGGAACCCAGATCGCCACCCAGTGAACGTAACTTATTGGTGCCAAAAAGCAGTACGATGAGCGCACCGATGATCAGCAGTTTGGCAATACTGATACCTTCCATAATTTACCTTTCAACCAATGTGAAAAACGGACCTGACTATTAACGCGCAGTTTATAAACGGCCTCAACTGCAATCTGTAACAGAGTGAGACCGCCTGCTCAGATAAAGCGGCTGAGAAATGCCTGCGTGCGCGGATGTTGCGGGTTACCAATCACCTGCTCCGGACTGCCCTGCTCCACTACCACGCCGCCATCCATAAACACCACGCGATCGGCCGCCTCACGCGCGAAACCAATTTCATGGGTCACGACAATCATGGTTAGCCCTTGATCGGCTAAGGTGCGCATGGTGGCCAGCACTTCGCCAACTAATTCCGGATCGAGTGCCGAAGTGGGTTCATCGAACAGCATCAGCGCCGGTTTAATCGCCAGCGCACGCGCAATCGCCACGCGCTGCTGCTGACCACCGGATAGATGACGCGGCCAGGCGTCGGCTTTGTCACTCAATCCCACGGTCGCCAGCAGTTCACGCGCATGCTTGAGTGCATCCTGCCGTGTAAACTTGTGCACACCTATCGGCGCTTCAATGATGTTTTGCAGCACCGTCATGTGCGGATAGAGGTTGAACTGCTGAAACACCATGCCGATTTTCTGGCGCTGATGAGCAATTTTACGCGCCGACAGACGATGCAAAATACCGCGCTTCAGTTCATAACCGATCTGATCGTCACCGACCACAATCGAACCGGCATTCATGTCTTCCAGATGGTTAATACAGCGTAAAAAGGTGGATTTACCCGAACCTGATGGCCCGAGAATCACCACCACTTCACCGGGAAACACATCGAGATCGATGCCTTTCAGCACTTCATTATCGCCATAACTCTTCTGCACATTACGCGCACGCACCAGTGGCTGAACTTCACTCATACATCCTCCTTCAGACGGTGCGCGACGGCTGGCGCGGCTTCGTTAGTGGCAACGCGACGTTTGTTCACCACCGTGCGGGTGGTGCCGCGTGCGTAGTAACGCTCGATGGCGGACTGACCAAGGTTGAGAATCGAGGTGATAAACAGATACCAGATCACTGCGACCATCAGCATCGGGATAATTTCAAAGGTGCGGTTATAAACGGCCTGCACTGAGTACAACAGATCGCCCATAGCGATCACACTTACCAGCGAGGTCGCTTTGATCATGCTGATCAACTGGTTGCCGGTAGGCGGAATAATTGAACGCATCGCCTGTGGAATGATCACGCGGCGCAGCGCACGACTGCGACTCATGCCAAACGCCTGGGTGGTTTTGACCTGACCGTTATCCACTGACAGCAGGCCGGCGCGAATGATCTCGGCCATATAAGCCGCTTCATTGAGCGCCAGTCCGGCAATGGCGGCAGTCAGTGGCGTGATCAGATCGTTGGTGTTCCAGCTGGCAAAAGTGATATCCGTCCACGGAAGAGTGATTGCGATGGTGGGAAACAGCGTCGACAGGTTGTACCAAAAGATCAGCTGTACCAGCAGCGGCGTACCCCGGAAAAACCAGATGTAGAGCGACGATAAGCCGCTCAGCAATTTGTTTTCCGAGAGACGCCACACGCCCAACAGCAGCCCGAGCAGCGTGCCGAGAATCATCGACACCACCGTCAAGCCGAGCGTGACCTGCAGGCCTTTCATCACCGAACCTTCGGTGAACCACTGCAGCACCACGTTCCACTCGAAATTGGGGTTGGTCGCCACCAGCCAGAGGAAGTTCGCGGCAATAACCAGCACCAAAATCCATGAGATCCAGCGCCCATAAGTGGGCGCACTGCGGGCAAAAGCCACATCGCGCTGCTGCACGTCGGCCTTATCCCTGGCTCGCGAATTGTTGGTGACCGGACTCATTTTGCTACCCCTTGCGCCAGGTTACGTCCCGGTTGCTGCAACACGTTGCCGTCTAATTTCCATTTCTTCATGATGGCCGCGTAAGTGCCGTTATTGAACAGCTCTTTGTACGCATCCAGCACCACGTTGCCGAGTTCAGAACCCTTGGGTACCACGGTGCCCTGGAAAATGTCGCCAAAGCCGTTTTTCTTGCCTTTGCCCGACAGCTCCAGCTGGCCATTGGCCTGTTCGATGAAGTAAGTCAGCGGCGCCTGCGAGGAGAAGAAAGCATCGGAACGTTTTGAGCGCACGGCTAAAATCGATGATGGCTGGTCGGTGAAGGATTGCACCACCACCGCCGGTTTACCCGTCGCGACACAGGCATCGGACTGCTTGCGAATCACCTGCTCTGCTGAACCGGCCGCCATTACCGCAATGCGTTTACCGCAGGTATCTTCCAGACCGTTAATCTTCGAGGGATTGCCTTTCTGCACGCCAAACACCACGAACTCCTGCACGAAGTCGATAAAATCAACCTTTTGCTGACGATCCGGATAATCGCCAATCGGCCCAATCGCCATCTGGTAGCGGCCGGAATTAATGCCGGTGAGCACGCCCGATAAACCGCTGACGGTGGCATGTTCAATCTTCACGCCCAGCAATTGTGCCAGCGCTTCGGTGAGATCGGCGGAAGCGCCGTCCATTGAGTGCGGACCGTTAACGATCTCATACGGAGGAAAAGATCCGTTGTTCACCGAGATCATTTTACCGCTGCTTTTGATCTCTGCTGGCAGACGATCGTGCAGCGCCTGATCCACTTTTTGCGCAGGAATCACGTCGGCGGCCTGAGCGAAACAGGCCGTGAGGCCCAATGACAGCGCGATGGCGGTAGCAAGAATTTTCATCAGTCAGATTCCCCAGCGATCAAAGTGGTTTAAGTTCGGGACGCGCAAAACAGCGATTTTCCAGCACCGGCAGTACGCTGCGAGCGTAGGCGATGCGCTGTGGATCGAGATCGGCAAACACCAGCGCGGCCGATTCCGGCGCTTTGGCAATCGCCACGCCCAACGGATCGATTACCAGACTGTTGCCGATATTGCGTGGCCCACATTCGCCCACCGCCACCATGTAGCAGGTGTTTTCCAGCGCACGCGCGGTGGTCAGCAACTCCCAGTGCATCTCTTTCAGCGGGCCTTTCACCCACGCTGCCGGCAGCACCAGCACATCCGCGCCGTCAAGCACTAAGCGACGCGCCAGCTCTGGAAAGCGCACGTCGTAGCAGGTCATCAACCCGACTTTCATGCCCGCCACGTCAACCAGCGGCGGAATTTCGCGCCCCGGATTCACGTGCTGCGACTCCTGCATGGCGAAGGCATCGTAAAGGTGCAGTTTCACGTACTCGGCGATGATTTCGCCGTTGCGAATGGCGATCAGTACATTGAGCGCCTTCTGCCCTTCTGTCGGTACGTGCACGCTCATCATGGTGGTCAGGTTGTTGCCTTTGCTAATCGCCAGCAGCTGCGTGACGAAAGGACCATCAAGTGGCTGCGCCGCTTTCAATACCAGATCAGGATCGGCGATATCACGCGCCAGCACGCCTTCCGGCAGCACCAGCAGATCAGCACCGCCCGCCAATGCCTGGTTCATCAATCCGATGCAGATATCGGTGTTTTCCTGCCATTCGCGGCTGACGGCAAATTGTCCCATTGCTACTTTCATGGTTATTCTCCTTGCGCCGCAGCCGGGAAAATCGCTTCCGGCGTCAGCAATGTTTGGGTTAGGCCTTGCTGGAACAGCTCATTCGCAAAGTCGGCAATCATCTTTTTGTTAACGGAAAATCCGTTCTGATTCCAGTTGGCCGGTAATTCCTGCGCGGTGCGCCGCAAATCGTCCAGCAGCCACGGCGTAGTGTCGGCGTATTTCTCGCGCTTCTTCATCCACATCTGGTACGAACGATCGATGATGTCGCTCAGCGCCTGAGGCAGCCACGGATGCGCCTCCGCTAAGGCGGGCTTCAGAGCCAGTAAGTGAATGCCAGGCACATAACCGACGCGATTAAAGTAGTCGCGCTCGGCAGCAGCAAAATCCACCTGCAGCTGGCGCAAACCCGAATCGGCAAGGAAAAAACCTTCCGGCATAAAAGGGGTAAACACAGCATCCAGCTCACCGGCTTTCAGCAACGCGATCAGTGGACGCTCACCTGGCGCCGGTTCAATACGCCCCGGACGACCAAAACCGGCCAGACGATCAACAATCGGGTGATCCTCAGTCAAACGCCCGGCAAACCAGTACGCATCATCAATCTCCACTCCCGCTTCACGCAGCACGGTGCGCGTCCAGGTGTTGCCCGAATCCTGCCAGCCGGTGACGCCGATCTTTTTACCTTTCAGCTGCGCTGGCGAGGTAATCGGGCTGTCGCTGCGCGTAATGATGCAGCGCTGACGGAAACCGCGCATCAGAAAGTGTGGCAGGCCCAACAGTGAAGTGTCACCTTTTGCCCGAGCCTGAGCAAAGCGGCTAAACGACACTTCACCGGCATCGTATTTATCGCTGGTGGCGAGGTTATCCACCAGCGTGCCAACACGATCGATCTCCAGCGTGAAACCTTCCGGCTTGATATCGC
Source organism: Pantoea sp. y20 (assembly GCF_054903455.1). Taxonomy (NCBI): domain Bacteria; kingdom Pseudomonadati; phylum Pseudomonadota; class Gammaproteobacteria; order Enterobacterales; family Erwiniaceae; genus Pantoea; species Pantoea sp. y20. The sequence goes on along the minus strand of NZ_CM142816.1, from coordinate 1,216,924 downwards.
CAAGTGCCAGCGGTGTGAAGTAATCCCAGTCACGTACCGCCAGTCTGATGGTTACCATAGTTTTGCCTTCCCCGTCTGTTCTGCCAGCCCTGCGGCTGTGATTATTTATGCAGCAAATAGTGCTTGAATTTGAGTCTAAATCGCGAATACTAATCTGAACAATCTATTATTTGTTACTGAACAAAGGATTTTCTTATGACGCAAAGTGTGGATTTGGAGTGGCTCAGCCAGCAGATCACGGATGCTTCGGTGAAAGGCATCACGCATGCGGCATCCACGCTAATACGCGATGGGCAGATTGCGGTGGGCATGCAGATGCCGGCAGTACGGGAATTGGCTGAGCGATTAGGCGTGAGCCCGGCAACCGTTTCGGCTGCCTGGGCGCAACTGAAGAAGCAGAAAGTGCTGGCGGGTAAAGGTCGCAGCGGCGTGTGGGTGAGCGGTAACAGCGTGATGCCGCGTCCGATTCGCTTCGAGAAGATCGGCAATTACGGCGAGAATGTTCAGGCGTCACTGGCGATGGCCTCACCGGATCCAACGTTATTGCCGGATCTGCGTCGGGCGATGCTGGCGGGCATTGCGTCGCCGCAACTGAATAGTTATCAGCGTGAGGCGATTTCACCGCAATTGCAGGATGCCGTAACGCCACGTTGGCCCTATCCCGCCGAAGCCTGGTTGGCAACCGATGGCGGCTTCGATGCCATGAACCTGATCGTGCAGACATTGCTGTCACCGGGCGATCGTGTGGTGATCGAAGATCCTACTGCCACGCGATTACTGGATATTTTAGACAACATGGGGGCTGAAATTCTGCCGCTGCCCTGCGATGAGCAAGGTCCCATTCCCTCGACGCTGACCACGCTGATGCAGAAATCTCCGGCGATGTTTATCTATCAACCGCGCACCCATTCCGCTACCGGAAACAGCGTGAGCCAGCGTCGCAGTGCAGAGTTGGCGCGCGTGCTGGCAAACAGCAGCACCGTCATTGTCGAAGATGACGGCATTGGCGATCTGTCGCGCTGCCCGGTGTTTAGCCTCGGCTTCCACTATCCCGAACGCGTGCTGCACGTGCACTCGTTTTCCAAAGCTTATGGGCCGGATTTGCGGCTGGCAGTGTTATCAGGCACCGCCGAAATGGTGAAGCGCCTGCAAGCGTGGCGCAACTTTGGCGTGAGCTGGACCAGCCGTATTTTGCAGGATGCCGTGGCGTGGATGCTCAATGATGAAGAGACTCAGCAGCGTATTCAGCAGGCCAAAGCCACCTATGCGCAGCGTCGCCAGCAGTTACTGGCCGCGCTGGCGAAACGCGGTCTGGTGCTGGAAGAGCGTGATGGATTGAGCGTGTGGATTCCGGTGGAATCGGAGCAGTACGCGATGATCACGCTAGCCGCGCGCGGTATCGCCGTGCTGCCCGGGGAACGCTGTAGCATTAGCAGCCGGCAGTTCATTCGCGTCAGCGCCGCGCTGCTGCCTGTGGCACAACTCGACAGCATCGCCGATGCCATCGTGATAGCCAGCGGACGCGAGCTCAATCTTAACCCAGAACTTTAATGTGATAGCGCGGTGATTCCACATAGCCTTCACGCGCATAGAACTGGTTGGCTTTGAGGCGCGATGAATCGCAGTGCACTTCCATACGGTCGCAACCGCGTGACCGCGCCAGCTGTTCGGCGTGGTTTAATAACTGCTGCCCGCTGCCTTTGCTGCGCTCGCCTTCGGCAATACAAAAGTAGCTGATGCGGGCAAAATCGCCGGCCAATGCCAGCTGCGGAATAAAGTGCAACGAGAGAAAGCCCAGCACCTGATTGCCGTGTTCCGCGACCAACAACATTTCATCGGGATGATGAATAAGCTGCGCCAAACGCGTATCGATAAATCCTTCCGTCGCGCTATAACCTAATTCGGTTAGCAACGCGCTCAATGCAAAACTGTCTTTTGCCTGTGCCTGACGTATGTTCATCCTGCCTCCTCATTTTCCCTGAGCAGTTATATAGCGTTGCCGGACAAAAATCTGCAAGTAAGCATTGTTGTGGCTATGTTACGGAAGTTATCTGTGAGATGTGCCGCAGAATCTGCCTTGTCACGAGAATGTCATAACGGCTTAAGGCTGGCTTAATCTGGCATTGGCATGCTGAGGGAAATCTCTTTCTGAGGCAGGCGAAATGAAAAACCTTATTCCACGCACTTTCGATGAGTTAATGGCACTGAGCATCAGCATGCTTGCCTTAGCGAGCTGGATGATTATTTGGTGGCGAGCCTAAAAATGAATAAAAAAAACCCGCCAGAAGGCGGGTTTTCAGAATTCGAACTGTTAAATTACAGTGCGATAACGTTAGCAGCTGATGGGCCTTTAGCGCCGTCAGTGATTTCGAACTCAACGCGTTGACCTTCAGCCAGAGTTTTGAAACCGTTGCTGTTGATTGCAGAGAAGTGTACGAATACATCTTTGCTGCCATCTTCTGGAGTAATGAAACCGAAGCCTTTCGACTCATTAAACCACTTTACGTTACCTTTGATCTTAGACATCTATATTACCTTTACATGAAAAAAGGACACTAAACTGTGTCGACGTCTAGTACAGCAATTGCGGTGACATTTGTCCAGTGCGATTTGATGAAAAAGTGATAAATATTGATTTTTTGCATGCCGATCACACTTTATGCGTGCCGCCAGCGCTTAAAACTCAAATCTCAGCCACGCAAAGTAAACGTTGCCGTTATTGTAAGTGCCGGGAATATAAGTCATTTGGAAAGTGGCTGGACCATATCCAATTGATGCCAAAGGCAATATCAGCGGAACCGGGATGTAGCGCCAGTTATCCCGCGCCGTTACACCCGCCGTGTATCCGGCGCCCAAATGAAAGTTCTGATCGCTAAGCGGTCGCCAGGTCGCTTCCCAACCGTAACCGCCAATCGGCTCCCATTTGTTGAAGGAGTCCTTGAACGCCATCAGGTACAAACCGTGCCAGTTACCTTTCTCATCCCAGCGCGAAACGCCCGCACCTGCGCCCCACGGGCGCTCGTTGTATTTATCGATGTGTTCATCGTCGTAAGTCCAACGGTTGTGCCAGGTAATCGCCGGCAGATAAAAATCATAATTCTGCGGTTGCGACCAGGTTTGCGACACGTTATCGCTAAAGGTGTTCCAGCCTGATTTGATGGCTTGTGAAGTTGTTACCGCTGATGCCGAAAATGAGACCGATGAGGTCAAAATGCAGCCTAACAAAACTGCAGAAAAGTGCCGATTCACAACGTAATTTCCTGTTAATTCGTGCTGAAAAAATGCACTACCCTGAGGTAAATTTTTCAGATTCTTGTACGACGCATTCCTAAGTAATCGCCAAAAGGATATTAAAAAACAGGCTTAATATCTCCAGGCTAATTCTCGGTTGACGGCGAATTTTACCTCATGCGGAACGTGAAATTGAAACGCCGGATAAACGGAAAGGTATTACTGAGGGATGTACACAAAGTGCAATCATGTTGTGAGGATGACGGCAAGCAATAAGATAGCTTTCAGTGACTTAGTGTCAACTATTCACGCATGGAATAAATTAACAAAATTTATCAATTGAACTCGCCCGACGAATAAGATAAATCTCGATACTCCAGGACGGAGATGGGGAAAAAACTGACATGACTATTCGTTGTAGCCGCTGCGGTTGCACTAAATTTTTTTACACCTTAACGGACTGCAAACAGGTCGATGCAATAAATCATCATGGTGCCTGCTGCGCACAATGTCAGAAACCGTTGACGCTGGGCGATCTCATCCTGCCGATTGCGTCTTTTAATGACAGCGAAAAATCCTATGCTGAATAAAAAATTCAGGCACCCGCAGGTGCCTGTTGTTGTCAGAAAATCAGTTTAAAGACGCCTGTTAGTGTCAGTAACCCAACGATGAAGATGATGGCGATGACCCACAGAATTATTTTCATTGTTCGCTCCTTCAAGTATGAAAAATAACGTGTCTGCTAACCAGTATAGATGATCATTCTGCTTTCGCTGGGCGCTGCGAGAGTGGTCACAACCCTTAGCTATCGTTTCGCTTAATGCCGATTTAATTCTGCGAGACGGGTCGCAGCCTGCGATTTTCCCTCTCCTTGATTCCGCACTCAGCGCCTGTCCGCAGTCTAAACTTATAGCGCCTGAAGAGGCCTCGATTGTTATCAATGCCGACGTAACAAGGAGATTCTTATGAGCACGATTAATACCAGCATGGGGCGTTATAGCCTTAAGGCAAAGGATTACGGCAACCACATCAGCGGCAGTATTGCGATTAATGATGAAGGTGGCACGCAACTCACCCTGCAGGAATTTGAAGAGCACTATCTTGACGATGTCGTCAACAATGTCATTTATCCGATCACTGGCGGAAACCGTGAAATTACCCGCGCGCTGCGCGATCAGATGGTCAAAGCGGGCTTTGAACAGCCGCACTGAGTTTTTGGGCCACACGTTGTGGCCCTTTACTTCTTATCATTGACTTGCAGTTATTACTGGTTTCGGCACAGGATGCATGATTGTTCATGATAAGGAGATTGACCGTATGAGTACTCTGCATCTTATTCCCCCTTCTCGCCTTCATCAGTTTGTTCAAGCCATTTGGTTACATGCTGGCAGTAGCGCCGAAGAAGCGCGCCTGGTCGCCGACCATTTGGTGGCCGCGAATCTGGCGGGTCACGATTCACACGGCGTTGGCATGATTCCGAGCTACATGAAATCGCTGGCACAGGGCTTTTTGCAACTCAACCAACATGCCAGCATTGCAAAAGACGCCGGCGCGGTGCTGACGCTGCACGGGCACAACGGTTTTGGTCAGGTGGCGGCCTTTGAGGCGATGCAACTCGGTATTGAGCGCGCAGCCAGGTTAGGTATTGCGGCGGTTGGTTTACACCATTCGCACCACATTGGTCGCATCGGCCATTGGGCGGAGCAGTGTGCGGCCGCCGGTTTTGTCTCCTTCCACTTCGTTAACGTGATGGGCGATCCGATGGTCGCGCCGTTTAACGGTAGCGATCGTCGCTTTGGCACCAATCCTTTCTGCGCCATTTTCCCGCGCCGCAATGCCAGACCGCTGCTGCTCGATTTCGCCACCAGCGGCATCGCCTTTGGTAAAACGCGAGTGGCGTGGAATAAAGAGCAGCAGGTCGCGCCAGGTTATCTGATTGATCATCAAGGCCAGCCGACCACCGAGCCAGGCGTGATGCACCAGGCGCCGTATGGTTCACTGATGCCGTTTGGTCTGCACAAAGGCTATGCGCTGGCAACCATGTGTGAAATTCTCGGCGGCGCGCTGTCCGGCGGACGCACCACACATGATGAGACGCTGATCACCAGCCACGATGCCATTTTCAACTGCATGACCACCATCATCGTGAATCCGGATGCGTTTGATGCGCCTGCGATGCAGGAAGAAGCGAAATCATTCCTGGATTGGGTGAAACAGTCGCCGCAAAGTGGCGAAGCACCGATTCAGGTGCCCGGCGAGTGGGAAGAGCAAAACCGCGTGGAACGTGAACGCGATGGCATTCCACTCGACAGCAACAGCTGGGAGCAAATCTGTGACGCGGCGTTACAAGCGGGAATGCCGCAAAAGGAACTCGCGGCGTTCCGCGCCTTAACACAGTAAACCGCAAGCGGCTGAGGCGCAGTGCCTCAGCCTTGATGCTTAGATGACGTTGGCGAGCAGTAAGCAACCCAGCAAACCGCACACCGAAATAATGGTTTCCAGCGCCGACCATGAGCGGAAAGTTTCGCCGATGGTCAGGTTGAAATACTCCTTAAACAGCCAGAAGCCCGGATCGTTAACGTGAGAGAAAATCACGCTGCCGGAGCCGACCGCAATCACCATCAGTTCCGGACTGGCGCCGCTGGTGATGATCAACGGTGCGACAATCCCGCCTGCCGTAATCGCCGCCACGGTAGCGGAACCCAGCGCAATACGCAGCACCGCAGCAATCGACCACGCCATGAAGATCGGCGACAGATTGGTTTCATGCATCATGCTGGCGATATATTTATCGACGCCGCTGTCCACCAGCACCTGTTTGAACGCCCCGCCACCACCAATCACTAACAGCATCATCGCGATGATCTTGATCGAATCGGTGATGGTGCCCATCACGTCATCCATGCTGCGGCCACGGTTGAGACCAAAGGTGAAGATGGCGATCAGCACGGCAATCAAGGTTGCCATAATGGGGTCACCAAAGAACTCGGCATACGGCAACAACACGTGACCTTTCGGCAGCAACATCTCCGCTACTGCGCGCAACGCCATCAGCACCACCGGCACCAACGCCGTCCAGACGCTGACGCCAAAGCCAGGCATCTCCGCTTCGGTAAAGGTTTTCGGGTTCCACAAGCCTTCCGGGATCGGCTTATCAATGCCTTTCAGGAAGCGCGCATAAACCGGACCGGCGAGAATAACGGTTGGAATCCCCAGCAGCGTTCCGTACAGCAGCGTTTTACCCATATCGGCGTTAAACAGCGTGGCGATCGCAGTTGGGCCCGGATGCGGTGGCAGGAAACCGTGTGTGACCGAGAGCGCGGCCGCCATCGGCACACCCACGTAAAGCAGCGGCACGCGCGCGGAGGCGGCGATGCTGAACACCAACGGCAGCATCAGCACAAAGCCCACTTCGTAGAACAGCGCAAAGCCGACGGTGAAGCCGGTCAGCACCAGCGCCCACTGAATATGCTTCTCACCAAATTTAGCGATTAACGTGGTGGCGATTCGCTGCGCCCCGCCGCAATCCGCCAGCAGTTTACCCAGCATCGCGCCGAAGCCCATGATCAGCGCGAGGCTGCCCAACGTGCCGCCGACGCCGGTTTTAATCGAAACGATAACTTTGTTGACCGGCATGCCCTGCATCATGCCAACGGCCAGCGCCACCAGAATCAGCGCAATAAATCCGTTCAATTTGAAACGAATCATCAGCAACAGCAGTAACGCTACGCCAATCGCCACATAGAGTAATGGCATAATTTTTCTCCACTTTTGCGCACGGTAAGTTACCGGCAGCGGTTTATTTTGGTTATCCCAGAGGACATGAGAATCAACAACGTGCACCACAGTAAACATCCTGCTGAGCAATGTTACGGGTATCATGTTAAGGGTAACATTGCGTACAAAGCACCTGGCGTCGCAGCGGAATTTCTGTTTTGCGAAGGTGATCAACTTTTTGCCAGCGGGTTATCAGAATGTTTGCAGCGGGAGTGTCACGGCTTTTGGTTACACTTAGGTCTTTGAGCCAAACAAGAAGGACGTGCAGGTGAGTGAGAATCTGATCGAGTTGTACAGTAATCAACAAACCCTGTTTGGGCGCGGCAGCATTGACCAACTGATTCCGCTGCTGGCGGCCAATACCCAGCCGACGCTGCTGTTTTGCGGCCGCTCATTCCTGAATGGTCCGGCCTGGACGCGCTTAGGTGCCGCGCTCAACGATCACATCATCGGTTACGAGATTGTCAGCCATGAAGCCTCGCCAGATGAGATTGATGGCTGGGTGCGACGCTGGCGCGGCCATGTTGATCGCGTGGTGGCGATTGGCGGCGGCAGCGTGCTGGATGCGGCTAAAGCCTTTAGCGCGATGATGCAGCACCCTCTGAATACCGCGCGCTATCTGGAGAAAGTCGGTGATACGCCAGTGCAAGCGGTGACCTTGCCGCTGATCGCCATTCCCACCACGGCCGGCACCGGCAGCGAAGCCACGCAGAACGCAGTGGTGACCGATCAGCAGCATATTCAGGTCAAAGCGTCGCTACGCCATCCGGTGTTTGTGCCGCAGGTCGCAATTCTCGATCCTGATCTGCTAAAAGGCGCGCCCGACAGCGTGCTGGCAACCTGCGCCATCGATGCCTTCACCCATCTTTTCGAAGCCTATCTGTCGCGCAAAGGCAATTTGTTCACCCAGCAAACTGCGCTTAATGGGCTGCGACTGTTCTTCCAGGCCTGGCCAGATTTAAACCGTGACGACGAGCGCGGAGGTGCCGCGCGCGAAGCGATGATGATGGCGTCATGGTTGGGTGGCGTGTGTCTGAGCAGCGCCGGATTGGGCGTGATCCATGGCATTGCCGGTGAGTTGGGGGCAATCAAGCCGTTCCATCACGGCGAAGTGTGCGGACGTTTACTGTTCCCGTTCCTCGAGGTGCTGGCAGAAACCGAGCATGCTGAACAGCAACGTTTGATGGCGCAGTTCGGCCAACAGCTGCTGCCGGACGATCCCGCGCCGCCCGCGCTGGCGTTGAAAGCCTGGATCCAGCAGCAGGCGATCGTGCCGTTCTGGTTAGAAGGCCCAACGCTGTCAGCCACCGACGTTGACTGGATTGTGTCGCGCGCCAACAGCAAAAACGGCTGGGTCAGCTACGATGCACCGACGTTAACCGAGATGATTGCCGCCGCCTGGCGCATCGTCTAAATGATAACTGGCAGCCGACGCTGCCCGATTTTTACTGCTCAGCCACTTTAAACATCGCCATCTCTTGCGCCAGCTGCGCCGCTTCATCACGCAGCGCCTGGGTATTTTCGGCGGTTTGCGTCACCAGCATCAGGTTTTGCTGAATACCGCGCTCCATTTGCGATACGGCCAGCGTCACTTCCGCGATACCTTTGCTCTGCTCATCACCGGCCACGCGCATCTCGCTGACTACCTGCTTCACTTTATGCACGTCGGAAACCAGCTGCGAAAGCTGCTGCCCCGCGCCTTCCACCAGTTTACTGCCGGCCAGCACGTTGCTGTCGGAATCGGCAATCAGCGCTTTGATCTCCTGCGCCGCCGTGGCGCTGCGCTGGGCTAAGGCGCGCACTTCCGATGCCACCACCGCAAAACCACGCCCTTGCTCACCGGCGCGTGCCGCTTCCACCGCCGCATTCAGGGCAAGGATGTTGGTTTGAAACGCGATGCTGTCAATCACCGTCAGAATCTCCGCCACGCGGCGCGACGAGGATTGAATAGCGCCCATGGTGCTCACCACTTCGCCCATCACTTCGCTGCTGCTGCGGGCAATCTGCGCGGTCTGTTCGGCGGCAGCATCGGCCAGTCGGGTATTTTCAGCGTTTTGCTGCACGGTGGCGTTAAGCTGCTCCATCGCCGCCGCACTCTGCTCAAGCGCCGCAGCCTGCTCAGCGATTTTCTCCGACAGCGCGGTGTTGCTGTGCGCTAATCCCGATGCGTTGGCCGCCACCGTTTCGCCGCTGCCCTGCACGCGGGTAATCACGCCAGCGATCTTATCGACAAAGCTGTTGAACGCACCGGCAATATCCGCCAGCTCATCGCGCCCACTTTTGGTCAGACGGCGGGTTAAATCGCCATCGCCATTGGCAATCTCATCCAGCGCCGCGTGCGTCGCCTTCAGACGTTGGCCAATGCGTTGGGTAAACGCCCAGGTTAACAGCAGCAGCACGATCATCGCCGGAATCAGGAAAGTGAAGATGTCGCGCATCATGGTACGCGCCAGGCCGCTGACGGCACTTTCCGGCGTTACCAGGCCAATCACCCAACCGGTGCCGGGCATGCGGAACAGCGTCACCTGCGCGCTGTTGTGCAAGTAGCCGTCTGCAAAATCCGACAGTTGTAATACATCGCCATCGCCCTTCAACTGGGTGATACGGGCGGCCAGCGGCGCCAGCCAGCTGGATTTTTCCGCCAGGCTGCTCAAGGTGGTGAGCGATTTCATATCCTGGCCTGGGTAATAGAGCAGGTTGCCCGCGCTATCGAGCGCAAAGGCATAACCGCCCGTCACCTGCCCTTTCTGCTGCATAAAGCCCGCAAGATTATCCAGCTGCACATCCAGCGTTGCGACACCGGCAAACCGATCGCCCGCCGCATACGGCACGCTGCAGGTCACCATTTTCACACCGGATACCGGATCCTGATAAACCTCCGACCAACCGCAACGATCGCGCGGTCCGTTACGCACCGCGCTGTACCAGCTTTCCTGTTGATAGCCGTTGCCCGCAGGCAGGTTGTAGTCATCGGAATAGGCCAGCTCGCCATCACCCTGTCGCGCCCAGAAGAAGCTACGACGTTGCACACCGGCGCTAAACGCATCGGGTTCCGGCCACACGCCGCCGCCGGCAATGGTTTTATTGCCGCTGCTGTTGATGATTTGTGGGAAGCTTTGCTGCCACAGCGTGGCATCGTGCGGCAACACTTCAGCAAGGCGCGCCATGCTGACGGCCTCGCCTTCAATGCGCACCAGCTGCTGATTTAATTGGCTGACCAGATTGCTACCGGCCTGCTCAATCAGCGTATGGCTGGCTTCGATGACGCGCGGCTGACCGCGCAACAACAGAACGGAAAATACGACTGCGGTGGTGACGCACAGTAATAGCAGGCCACCCAGCGTCATGCGGGCAGCCAAACGGGTTGGCAACATAATTTATCCTTTCTAACCGACTGCATTAACGATTGAGATAAGAAGTGCCGCTCAGCGGCGAATTGTGCGTTCCGTCACAATCGAATATCGGCAAAGCAAAGAATAAATTCAGCTATAAATGACGATCAGATGACAAACGGCGGTTTGCCGGCCAGCATCTGCTCAATCACCTGTAAAACGCCCTCGTCGTTATTACCCGGCGCTTCAAAGCGGGCCGCATCTTTGACCTTCTGCGGTGCGTTCGCCATGGCAAAGCTGAAGCCCGACTGCTGCAGCATTTCGAGATCGTTACCGCCGTCGCCAAACACCAGAATTTCACTGCGTTCGATGCCCCAGCGTTTGCCCAACAGATCGAGGCCGTGACCTTTATGGTTGCCCGGCACGATCAAATCCACCGATCCATGACCGCTGGACGTGGCGGCAGCCGCCCCCTGATGCAGACGCTCAATGTCCGCCATCAGCGGTTCCACGTAATCATCAGACAGATTCAGCGCAAACTTGAACAGCTTATCGCCCGCCACGTCATCGAGGCTGCGAATCGCCTTCAGGCGGTGGCAATAGTGACGCATTTTCACCAGCCACTTTTCATCAAGGCCTTCGAAGTAGTACGCGCTGTCGCGTCCGCACAGGATGTAACGCAGTTCGGGATAGTTACCGTTGTGCAACGTATCCAGCACCGCATCAATATCCGGACGAGAAAACTCGCCGCAGAATAACTCTTCATCACAATCGATAATCCACGCGCCGTTCTCCGCCACAAAGGCAATTTCGTGGGCGATCTCAGGGAAGAAGGATTTGAGTTGGTAATACTGGTTGCCGCTGGCTACCACAAACTTGATGCCGCGCTGCTTCATTTCCTGATAGCAGGCGTTAAAACGCGCGCGATTGTACTGTTTATTGTCGTCGAGAAAGGTGCCGTCTTTATCCACCGCCACCATTTTTGCCACGGTCATCATCACTCCTTAACGTATCGAAAGGAAAAACGGGTCGTAGAGAGAATAACCTGGTGAGCGGATAAAGCGCAGAGAAACACGGATGGCCGTAGCCATCCGCCGGGGAGATTAGTTGAACGCGCCGTTGAGCAGAATCGCGGTAATGATGCCGGTTGCTGCGGCCACCAGCACGTAATTACCGTCGATGTAAGCCCAATGCTCACCGCGCGGTGGTTCATACAGACCACGGTCACGCCAGTCATCTACGCGATAATGCGGACCACGAAACTCCGGCGGTGCCGGATAGCCGCGACGGAAGTCATGTCCGCCCCAGGCGAAGCGGTCGCCGTCACGATGCCCTTCCGGCATACGATGGTCAGCATAACGGTCATGACGATCCGGGCCGGGGCCGCGATCGTGACCACGGTCATGATGATTGCCGCGATCCGGTCCGCGGTCGCCGCCACGATCCGGGCCACGTCCGTGGTCTTGATGCTGGTCGCCGCCGTGCGGCTGCCAGCGCTGGTCACCTGGGCCGTCTGCCCACGAGACGCTAGAAAACAGTGTGCTGCATGCAATAAATGACGCAATAAGAGTTAATGTTGTTTTTTTCATGGTGTTGCCTCCAATGATAACGGCGGTTGCTGTGCCGTTAAGCATTACTATTGATTAACTGGAGACAGAAAAGCATTTCCAAAACTCTTAAAAACCGCATACTTACAGGAAATTACGTCAACTTATCACTTTCTTAACGATTGTGTATTTTCTGACATTAACGGGATCGAAGAGACGCATCAGCGTTTATTGCGGCGAGAGCGGGAAATATAAAGAAAAACCCGATCGCAAGGATCGGGAGGATAATTCAATTTCCATAAATTGCATAAAGGGGTAAACCCTGCAAAAGTGAGGGTAAAACTGAAGCACACAACGCCACATCACTAGCATTGCCAGCAAACAATACCATTTAAAATTGAAAAATTCTTTTGAAAAGGGCTATTTTTCAGAAAAATACGCAAAAACTAAATGATAGAAAGAAATATTATTTTAGGAACGCTGTTTCAGGATAAATAAGGTCTGTGCTCTGACCAGATTCAGCAAAGACACAACAATAAGGCATTCAAGCAGCTAATCCATGCTATCAAGAATGGTTAATATCCCTTTAAAAACAACACTATTTGCTTTTTAAACCTTTATAATCTCAGCACGCCGCACGCGCAACCTGATGAGTATTTAACAATTACTGCTACTTATTAGGCGCGGATTGTTTATCACCAACATTAATACACGGCGGTGATTACTATCGTGCTCAAAATTACCCTGCTTGCGTAACGTTTAAATATCACGAGGCAGCCTGATAAACTATTTAGGGTAAACGTTTACATGAGCAGAATATTGGTTTGCACGCTCACTATCTCATGAAGAAGATAAATGGCGCGTTGAGGACGCCGGATGACGTGCTAACGCTGCAGCAGGACGAATCGGTCGACGCACCAGTTCACCGCTGCAATTCGGGCAACGCTGCGCCAGGATACCTTCCGCGCACGCCACACAGAACGTGCATTCAAATGAACAGATGCGCGCCTCAAGCGACGCCGGCGGCAGATCTCTATCGCAGCATTCGCAGTTAGGACGTAGTTCCAGCATGATTTCCTCCGGTGAGTTTCAGCCACCATCATCACCGTAATAGTGCTGCCGCGCCAGCCAGTGAACAGACATCAGGCGGACAAATCGGGACATCCTATGTCTGCTCTCTTCACGAGCTTGAGCGAACCATCGATCCTAAAAACATTACTTTCCCCGTTAAGCGTTCTATAGTTCATTCGCCCTATCTACTGACGAGACTATGTAATGCGTATTAAAGGACTTAATTTAGGCTTCTTTATCGTTATTTTGGCGATCGTCACCTTCGCCTTTTTTGATGTGCTGACACCCTATTTTTCTGCCATTTTCTGGGCCGCGATTCTGGCGGTGATCTTCCATCCACTGAAGTCGCTGCTGCGCCGTAAAATGGGCGATCGCAACGGCCTGGCTTCGTTCGCTACGTTGCTGATTATCTGCCTGATGGTGTTCACGCCGTTGGCGCTGATCACCTCTTCAATGGTGGTTGAAGTTAACACCGTCTACACCAAGCTGCAGAACAACTCCGCGCAGTTCCCTGCGGTGTTTGCCGATCTGCTGCAGCATCTGCCTTCCTGGGCACGCAACTATCTCGCCGATAACAACCTGAACAACGCGCAGGAGATTCAGCAGAAGCTCTCTGGCTTTGCGCTGAAAGGCGGCCAATACATGGCGGGCAGCGTGTTCCTGATCGGTAAAGGGACGTTCACCTTTACCGTTGGCTTTGGCGTGATGCTCTATCTGCTGTTCTTCCTGTTGAAAGATGGCGCCTGGCTGGTGAATTTGATTCTGGAAGCGCTGCCGCTTTCAACCTACGTGAAACATCACCTGCTGATGAAGTTCGCAGCGGTATCGCGTGCCACGGTCAAAGGCACGGTGGTGGTTGCGGTGGTACAAGGTGTGCTGGGCGGCATCGCCTTCTGGATCACCGGCATTGATGGCAGCTTGCTGTGGGGCACCTTGATGGCGTTCCTGTCACTGATTCCGGCGGTCGGTTCCGCCATTGTTTGGGTACCGGCAACCATCTTCTTCTTCGCCACCAGCGCCATCTGGAAAGCGCTGTTCCTGATTGGCTTCTTCGTGGTGGTGGTTGGCCTGGTGGATAATATTCTGCGTCCGCTGCTGGTCGGTAAAGACACCAAAATGCCGGACTATCTGATCCTGATCTCCACGCTAGGCGGCATGGAAGTGTACGGCATCAACGGCTTTGTCATTGGTCCGCTGATCGCCGCGCTGTTTATTGCCTGCTGGAATCTGCTTTCTGGTCGCGATAACCGTGAGAACTCTGAAGAGATTGACGAAGAGTTTATCGAAGAGGGTAAAACCCGCGAGGAAGAGGGCAAAATCCGCGAGTAAGCGTTTCAAACGGCTACCGTTTATCGGTAGCCGCATTCACGCATGAGAATATCGGCCAGCCATTTGCTATCATCGTGGCATTGATTACGGCTTGCGACAAAAGAGAACAACATGTCCATGGAATCCTCCTTAGCGCGTGAAAATCAGGTTCTGTCAGTCTTCGATTTTGACGGCACGCTGACCATTCACGACAGCTTCATCCCCTTTCTGCGCTTCAGCTTTGGCAAACGCGCGTTCGCTCGCAAAATTGCCAAACTGGCATTCCCAACGCTGCGCTGCATGCGGAAAAAGCTAACGCGTGATGAGTTGAAAGAAGTGTTGATTCACACCTTTTTAACCGGCGTTGAGGAGCAATGGATTCGTCAGCAGGCGCAACTTTTCTGCGCGGCAAACTGGAATAAGCTAATGCGCCCAGCCGGGCTGTTAGCGGTTGCCGCCGAAGTGAACTCCAGCGCCGAAGTGACCATCTGTTCCGCCTCGCCGGCGATGGTATTGGAACCGTTCGCCGAGCGACTGGGCATCAATCTGATCGGTACCCAATTAGAAGTGGTAGACGGCATTCTCACCGGAAAAATTACCGGTCATAACTGCCGCTGCGGGCAAAAGGTCAAACGACTGGAAAGCGTTTACGGCCCGCTGCATAACTATCACCTGCGCGCATGGGGTGATACGCGCGGTGATTTTGAGTTACTGGCTGCCGCGCAGGATCCACACTGGCGTCATTTCCATCCAACGTGGAAAAAACGCCGCGTGCCAATGGAAAAACTGCGCATGCTGCGTCTGGATCCTTAGGCGCACCATTCATGGCGACCGATTGACACTTCGTCGCTACGCAATAAGCACTTAGTCGTTTTGATCCATTATTGAGACAGTAAAAAGCCCCGGACCAGCCGGGGCTTTGTTAGCAATGCTTTGAATCAGACGCTCACGCCGTGCTGCGAAGCCAGCGCTGACAGGCCGCCTGCGAAGCCCTGACCAACGGCTTTGAATTTCCACTCGGCACCATTGCGATACAGCTCACCAAACACCATCGCGGTTTCGGTAGACGCATCTTCAGACAGGTCAAAACGGGCGATTTCAGCACCGCTGTCATTATTGAAGATACGCATGAAGCTGTTGCTCACCATGCCGAAGTTCTGCTTACGCGCTTCGGCATCATAAATGGTCACCGCGAAGACCAGCTTCTTCACCTCAGCCGGTACTTTAGACAGGGTAATTTTAACCTGCTCGTCATCGCCATCGCCAGCACCGGTGCGGTTATCGCCCTGATGCTCAACGGAACCACAAGCGCTCTGCTTGTTGTTGAAGAAGATGAAGCTGGCATCGCTCAGCACTTTACCGTCGTCACCGACCATAAATACTGACGCGTCGAGGTCGAAATCCTGACCATCTGTTACACGTGCATCCCAACCCAGACCCGCCATGGCAACATTCATGGTTGGTGCTTCTTTAGTCAGGGAAACGTTACCGCCTTTTACCAGAGAAACTGCCATTTTAAAGCTCCTGCTTTTAATTGGATGATGCGGGCAGCGCGAAGCTGCCCGTGATAATTAAGACGCGTTGATACCGTACTGAGCACATACCGAAGCGAGGCCGCCGGCATAACCCTGGCCTACCGCGCGGAATTTCCACTCGGCGCCGTTACGGTACAGCTCACCAAACAGCATCGCGGTTTCGGTGGAGGCATCTTCGGTCAAATCGTAACGCGCCACTTCACTGCGATCGTCATCGTTGACCAGGCGGATAAACGCGCCGGAAACCTGGCCAAAGCTCTGACGACGGGTCTGCGCATCGTGGATGGTGACCACAAACACAATCTTGTCGACGTCAGCCGGAATCAAATCCAGTTTGATTTTCAGCGATTCATCATCGCCATCGCCTGCACCAGTACGGTTGTCACCGGTGTGGGAAACGGAACCGTCGGAAGAGACCAGATTGTTGTAGAAAATAAAGTCAGCATCGCCGCGGACTTTGCCGCTGGCGGACAGCAAGAACGCTGACGCATCAAGGTCAAAGTCCTGACCATCGGTGGAACGTGCATCCCAGCCAAGGCCAACGAGGACGTTTTTCATGGTTGGTGCCGCTTTGCTCAGCGAAACGTTACCGCCTTTAGAAAGAGAAACGCTCATTGTAATTACCTCTTGGTTAATGATTTTTCAGACTCATTGCTGGCAGAAGATCAGCTCTCTTCTTTTTCCTCGGGCTTACCGGGGAACATCACGCTGAGTACGATACCGACCGCTAACACGCCGAGTACCACAAACAAGCTGGCGCTAGCAGAGATGCTGTAGCCGTGATGCCAGATATGATCGGTAGCATTCAGACCCAGTTTCACCGCGATGAAGAACAGCAGCACGATGACGGCTTTCTCGAGGTGAACCAGATACTGCTTCAATGCTTCAAGTACGAAGTACAGTGTACGCAAGCCGAGGATGGCGAACATCATGGCGCTATAAACGATCAGCGGTTCACGGCTTACTGCGATAATCGCCGGCACGGAGTCAAAGGCGAACATCACGTCAGAGAGTTCAACCACCGCCACACACAGCATCAACGGCGTGGCATACAGTGCCGCTTTCTTGCCGCGACCAATCGCTACGTCTTTGTTTTCTGGCTTCTGCAGCTCTTCATCAACTTCCTTCTGATTCAGCAGGAAGGCGTTACCGCGCATTTTTGGCCAGATTGGGAAGAAGCGCTTCACCATGCGATAAGCAAGGTGCTGCGAGTAATCTTCGATCTCGTCGCTGTCATCGCCGCTTTTCAGCATCATTACCGCCGTCCACGCGACGATCAGCGCAAACACGATTTCGACATACGGACCAAGGCTCAGCAAGCCGGTACCGATCGCCACGAAGATGCCACGGAAAACGATGGCACCGATGATGCCCCAGTAAAGCACGCGGTGACGATAGCGGTCCGGAACGGCAAACCACGAGAAGATCGCCATCATCACGAACAGGTTATCGACGGAGAGTACTTTCTCCAGCGCATAACCGGTCACGAACAGGCTGGCAACTTCAGCGCCGTGATGGATATAGAGGAAGCCGGCGAAACCCATCGCCACCGCCACCCAGAACACTGACCACAGCGCCGCGCTTTTCAGCGAAATCGGCTTGTCGCCGCGGTGCATGAACAGGTCGATAAAAATAGCGCCCACCGACAGCGCGATGAAAACCGCGACTGTTTCAGTTGGGAAGCCAATGTGCGTAGACACCATGATGAACCCTTAAAAGATAAAAAATTACAGACCAAATATTGCTGGATCAAAGCCCAAAGCGACGGCGATTTCGCGCACCGCTTTCTGCTCGTCAGCATCAAAATCACCATCACTCTTACCGACAGCAATACCTACGCGGATCGCCAACTGTGCGGCTTCCGGCTGATCTTTCAACGCCATGATGTACTTCATGGTTTCGCCCTTGCCGATTTCCAGATCGAAATCAAAGCTGCTCACCAGTTTGTTGAAGAACTCAATCACTTCATTGGTATCAAAGACTTTCAACTCTTCGGAGGCGCGCAGAAAACCGATCATCTTCTGCTTCTCTTCCGCGCTCACGCCGCCGTCTGCCACCGCAATGCGTGCGCACACCGCGACGGTTCCTTGCATAAATTTCTTGTTCTTAAAGCGGCTAACCTGTTTGGTTAATTCATCGCGGCCGGAATTAAATGCCCCTTTGACCTTGTTGAGAAAGCTCATAGTGAATCCTCTGTCTGTTATTATTTGGAACCGGCTCGCCAGTTGAATCCCCAACCGAAAGCTTTGTCCATATCGGAATGCCCGTTAAAGAACTGATTGATACGCTCGACGCGGATACTGCCGTTCTCATTGACCAGGCGAGCAATCGCACACATGTTGCGGCGGTTCTCCCCTTCAGTCATACGCGTTTCAATCGGAGGCTGGTCTGGAATGTGCAGCGTGACTACGCCATCCGTTTTGTCCCAGCTCGCCGCACCTTGATAGATGAAGGCGAAAATTAATACCTCGCGAATCTGACTCCATTCGCGACCGTTAATGTGCAGCCATTCGCCGTCGGTCACTTCCCCGGTGCGATCGTCGCCCTGCAAGTGTACGAAAGGTTTGGCATGCATAGCGCCAAAATTGCCGCCCAGCGCCTGGATCACACCGCGCGAGCCGTCTTGCAGCTCAACGAAGGCGCCGAGATCGAGATCCACGCCTTTGTTGCCGCCGAACAATCCGCGCAATCCGCCGCCACCGCTGCTGGTTTCACGGTGCCAGTTCAGATTGATGCGGATCTCACCGAAGTTATCGCGCTTGGTCAGGCTGATAGCTGGCTTCTCTTTGGTAAGAGACACTTTGCTCAGATTGATTTTTGCCGGCGCGGGTGTCGGTGCTGGAGCCGGTGCCGTCTGCGGTGCAGGCGCAGGCGTTGGGGCAGGCGCGGGTTCAGCCACATCCACACCGAAATGTTCCGCCAGCGGCTTTAAGCCGCCGTTGAAACCCTGCGCAATAAAGCGGAATTTCCACTCATTATTGCGGCGGTAAAGTTCGCCGAGGATCAACGCTGCTTCCTGACGTCCTACCAGCTCCACGCTGCCATTCAGTAACACTTCACCGCTCTGCTCCACCTGAATCGCCAGACGTTGCAAACCCGACACGTTGCGGCCGCCGTCACAGGTAACGGTAAAGGCCACTTTCTGCACGTCAGGACGCAGGCGGGTGAGATCGACAGAGAAGGCGGAGTTGTGCCCTTCGCTTTTCAGGCTGATGGTGCGGTCATCGTTATCCGGCTGACCGTAGAACACCATATCGGCATCGCCATTGACTTTGCCGCTGGCGAACAGACGAAAGGCCGAAGCATCAACGGCGGCGCCAGCGAGTACGCGCACCGTCAGCAGATTAGCGGGAACGGGAGCATTGCTCCCCGGCGTCATATTCATTAGCGCACCACTGCGGCAACGATGTCGTTTTGCATCGCGTCAATGGTACGGCCGGCACTCGCGCGGCCATGCGCCGTGAAGTCCCACAGACCGCCGTTGCGGTGCAGCGAAGCAATCACGATGCCGGTATGGCTGCCTTGCTCAGTCAGCTCATAGCGCGCCAGCTCTTTGCCGTTTTGATCCACCACGCGGCAGAAGGCATTTTCCACTTCATTGAAGGTTTGGCCCTGGAAGCTGTTCACGGTGAACGCCAGATACTCAACGTTAGCTGGCAGACGTGACAACTCAACGATGATCACTTCATCGTCGCCATCGCCTTCGCCGGTACGGTTATCGCCGCTGTGTTTCACCGCACCACATTTGGAGGTTAATGCGCGGAACCAGATGGTATCAATGGCATGACCGGATTGATCCAGTAATACGCAGCTGGCATCCAGATCGATGGAATCGCTGCCACCACCAAAAAGCTTGCCCATGAAGCCTTTCTTTTTAATGGGATCCCAGCCTAAGCCGAAATGTAATTTATTCAGCGAAGCGGTTTGTTTGCTGAGTGAAACCGTCTGATTCTTGCTTAATGAAACCATGTCATAATTCCTTCAAACAGGTTTGAAAAGGGTTTTATATTTGCAACAAATTCCATGAGGGCAAAATCATAACATGAGGATATTCATGTTCAGCATTAATTTTCACAGCAATTTTATGAAACACAATAAAGCCTTGCAGAAGAACAACTTAAAAGAATCCCACCCGAACCAGCAACGCACTAAACATGACAATTCTTTACATTAAAATTCATAAGGTTACGTTAGGGTAAAAAATCATATTATGATTGACTCATTTCGAAGTGAGAAATAAACTCGCAAACCATAATCCAGCCACCAGCCTCTTGCGGAAATAATTAGAAATGTCTCACAAAATTTGGCTAATGGAAGGTTTATCCTCCCAGCGCGATATAATTAATGGCATAACATCTGCAGCTAAAAAACATAACTACAACGTGTCGATTTATGCATCACATCGCCAATCGCGTAATGAAATACTTTCGCTGGCGGATCATGCATTAATTGAACCTGATGATATTAATCAGCGCCTCGAATTTATTCTTTACACCGTAGAAAAATATGCCATTCAGGCGATCCATACCGGTCGACATGCTCATTGGTTTGAAGCCCATCGCGCCGCTATCGAAGCCAGCGGTGCGCGCTTAACCACCGGCGCACGCGATGTTGCGATGCTGGATCTGGCCGATGACAAAATCGCGTTTGCCCACCATATGAAAAGCCTGAATTTGCCGGTGGTGCCTTCACTGCGCATTGATTCGCCCGTACAGTTGCGTGAGCTGATCGCCGGTAAACCCTTTGGCGATCTGCCGCTGTGCGTAAAACCGGTTACCGGTATTTATGGCATGGGATTCTGGCAGTTTGATGAAAGCGTCTCGCCGATGGCGCCGTTTACCCATCCCGACGCACGCCGGGTGAAAGCCGAATATTACTTACAGGCGCTGGAGGCCGCCGACAGCATGGAGCCGCTGGTTCTGATGCCGTATCTGCCAGGCCCGGAATATTCGGTTGATATGCTGGCGGAAAACGGCAAGGTGCTGGCCGCCGTGGCGCGCCGCAAAGAAGGGGCGCTGCAGTATCTGGAAAACCGCGGCGAAGCCTTTGAGCTGGCGCTAGCCTGTGCCGCTGCGATGGGCGCGGATGGATTGATCAACGTGCAGACGCGCAATGACGCCAGCGGCAAACCGCTATTACTGGAGATCAATATGCGCCCTTCCGGCGGCATTGGTTACACCCGTTTCAGCGGCGTCAATCTTCCCGGCTTGTTTGCCCTGCGCCAGCTAGGCTTGATCAGTCAGCAGCAGGTGATCGACAACGCCCGCCGCGACTTCACGCCAGCCACCGTCCGCGCGCTGAGCGACGTGGTGGCGTACAACCCCGTCCTGTCCAACCAGGTTCAATAAGGAACAATCCATGACCACACTTTGGAGCAGGACGCTGTCATGCGGCACGCTGAGCGTTACGCCAACCGGCGGCATCAGCGCCATCGACGATCTGTTCGAGATCGCCGAGCGCCGCAATCCCAAGCGCGCTTTTTTGTTCGTCAGTAAAGTGCTTGGCCGCCACATTCCGGTGGCGCCGGAGAAAATGCGCGCCGTGTATCGCCAGCTGGCGGAGCAGTTTCCGCCGCTTTCTGACGGCCCGGTGCTGTTTATCGGCATGGCGGAAACCGCCGTTGGCCTCGGCGCAGGCGTGTTTGATGAAGTGCGCCAGCGTGTGAGCGAACCGGTGTATCTCACCTCGACGCGCCATCCGCAGCAGGCGGATTTGCTGTGCGAGTTTAAAGAAAATCACAGCCACGCCACCGATCATCTGATCTACCTGCCCGATGATGCGCAGCTGCGCCAGCGCGTGCTCAACGCTCGCACGCTGGTAATGATTGATGACGAAGCCACCACCGGCAACACCTTTATTAACCTGCTCGAAGCGCTGCGCAACGACGGCGGCTTAACGCAGATCGAGCAGGTTATCGCTGTCACGCTCACCGACTGGAGCGGCGATGCGTTACCCGCGCGCTGTCCGGTGCCGGTGCGCAGCGTGTCGCTGGTGCAAGGCGACTGGCACTGGCAGCAGGATCCCGACGCCGCACTGCCACCGATGCCAGCGATGGTGCTTAACGATGCCGCCACCGTGCCCATCACCGGCAAACAGCGCTGGGGCCGACTTGGTATGGCAGCGCCAGCGGGCGATTTAGGCCGCGCGATTCAGGCGCAGCCGGGAGAGAAAATTCTCGTGCTCGGCAGCAGCGAATTTGTCTGGGAACCTTTCTTGCTGGCTGAACGTCTGGCGGCACAAGGCGCAGAGGTGAAATACAGCTCCACCACGCGCTCGCCAATCGCTACCGGATTTGCCATCGAATCAGCTATCGCCTTCGGTGATAACTACGGTCTCGGCATCGCCAACTTCGTTTATAACTTGGCGCATCAGCAATTTGACCGCATTTTGCTGTGCATCGAAACGCCGGTCGACAGCGTGGATCCGCTGTTAACAACGGCACTGGCCCAGGTTGCGCCACAGGTGGAGGTGATCAGCTATGAATAAACCGGTGATTTTTTCCGACCTTGACGACACGCTATTTCAAACGCGCCGCAAAATGGTGGACGAGCTGGATCTTGAGCCGTTCCGTACTGGCGCGCTCGATCTCAGCCTGCAGCCGCGCAGCTTTATGACGGAAGAGCAGTCGATGCTGGTTGACTGGATGATCGAGCAGGCCGATTTGATCCCGGTCACCGCGCGCGGCACCGAAGAGATCGCCCGCGTGCAGATCCCTTTCCGATCGTGGGCGGTGACCACGCACGGCGCGGTGATCCTCAATCCGCAAGGCGAGGAAGATGCCGAATGGCGCGCGCACATGCTGGAAAAACTGACGCCGTACGGCCCGGCGCTGCTCTCGATGCAGCAGGCGATCACCGACCTGATGGCAGAGCGCGATATCAACGGCTGGGCGCGCATCAACTATGAATATGGCGTCACGCCGATCTATCTGGTGATGAAGCACCGCGACAGCACGCGCCTCGAAGAGCTTTACGCCATCGCCGATGAAATCGAGCAACGCTTCCCCACCGCCGGCTACTACATCCATCGCAACAGCAACAACGTCGCCTGGCTACCGAACGTGGTGGAAAAAGGTTTAGCCGTCAGCTACCTGCTGGAAAAACTGCGTGACGAGCGCGGCGTTTTCCCGGTGATTGGCCTTGGCGACAGCCTCAGCGATCACCGCTTTATGAAGCTGTGCAGCTGGTACGTCATTCCGCGTCAGAGCCAGTTTGCCGAACGCATCAACCAGGCAATATTCGGAGAACAAACAGATGGTGAATAACTTGCCTTTCTCTGGATCGTACCGAGCCGGCGACGTCGAATTTCTGCTTAAGCCGGTCGAGATCGACATGACGCCGGTGGAGCAAAAAGAGCAGCTGATCCAATCCGGTGCGCGTC
Organism: Pantoea sp. y20; assembly: GCF_054903455.1. NCBI lineage: Bacteria > Pseudomonadati > Pseudomonadota > Gammaproteobacteria > Enterobacterales > Erwiniaceae > Pantoea > Pantoea sp. y20. The sequence goes on along the minus strand of NZ_CM142816.1, from coordinate 1,193,743 downwards.
ACTATTCCGAGATGTTGAGCCAGGAACCGGAACCGACGCGCTGGCACCTTGAGCTGTTTTCCCGCGCGCTTGACGCAGGTGCCGGACGCCTGGCGCAAGAAGTCACCATGCTGGCGCGGACGCTGGCACACCAGTTTGGCGACACGCCGATTGTGCTCGCCAGCCTGGTACGCGCGGGTGTGCCGCTCGGCGTGATGCTGCAACAGGCGCTGCGCGCGATGGGCCGCGAATCGTACCATTACGGCATCAGCATCATCCGCGATCGCGGGATTGATGAGGCTGCGCTGGAGATCATCGAAGCGCGCCACGGCACCGCAGGCATTGTGTTCGTCGATGGTTGGACCGGCAAAGGCGCCATCACCGGCGAGCTGATCCGCAGCCTCGAACATCGTCCCGGCTATCCGGCACAGCCGCGCTTGGTGGTGCTGGCCGATCCGTGCGGTCGGGCGTGGCTTTCGGCCAGCGATGATGACTGGCTGATCCCGTTTGGCATTATGGGCGCGCCGGTTTCAGGGTTGATCTCGCGATCATTGTGGTCTGAAGCGGGCTTGCACGGCTGCGTACAATGCGACCATCTGGCGCAATACGATTGCAGCCAGCAGCTGGTGAACACCGTGGCGGAATATGCGCGATCGCTGGATGTCAGCGCCCTGCCCGCGTGCCAGCAGGATCCACAACATCAGCAGCAGCTGGTGGCGCAAAGTGAAGCGGTGATCGCCATGCTGGCGGCGCGTTATCAGGTGAACAGCATCAACCGCATTAAGCCGGGCATCGCCGAAGCCACGCGCGCCGTGCTGCGTCGCGTGCCGGATCAGGTGCTGGTACGTTCGGTGAACGATCCCGACGTGGCGCTGCTGGTCTATCTTGCCCAACAAAAAGGGCTGACCATCACAGAAGCGGGTGCCGATCTTGGGCAATACCGCGCCGTGACGATAATCAAAAAGGTGCTGTGATGAACGGCCGTCTCTCTCCATGGCGATTGGGCGCAACGCTGTATATGCCGGCGGTGCGCAGCGATATCGTCGATGCCATTCTGCACAATAAAATCAGTGGCCTGCGCTCGCTGGTGATCTGCCTGGAAGATGCGGTCAGTGATGCGGATTTGCCGCAGGCGCTGCACAATCTCCAGCAAATCTTAAATGTGTTGAACGCCGAACAGCGTGCCAATGGCAACGCGCAGTGGCCGTTGGTGTTTATCCGTCCGCGCAACAGCGAGATGGGCGCGTGGCTGGTGGAAAACCTCAACCTCAGCGCGATAGACGGTTTTGTGCTGCCGAAATTCACCGCCGACTCCTTGCCGATGTGGTGGCAGATTCTCGAACCGAGCCATCTGTGCATGATGCCGACGCTGGAAACCGAAGAGGTGTTCGATGTGGTGGCGATGCGCGAGCTGGCCCTCACGCTGCAAAACCATGCCTGCCGCGAGCGCGTGATCGCCCTGCGCATCGGCGGTAACGATTTGATGAATGTGCTGTCGCTGCGCCGTTCGCGCCACTTCACGCTGTATGACAGCCCGATGGGTTACACCATCAAAATGCTGGTGGCGGTATTCGCGTCGCGCGATTTTGCGCTGACCGCGCCGGTGTGCGAGCACATCGACGATCAGCAGATTATGGATCAGGAACTGGCGCTGGATATCGCGCACGGTTTGGTGGGCAAAACCGCCATTCACCCGAGCCAAATCGGCAAGATTCAGGAGATGTTGATGGTTTCCGCCAGCGATCAAGCGGATGCCTTCCGCATCCTTAATTCAAGCCAGGCGGTATTCAAATCGCAGGGCGCGATGTGCGAACCGGCGACGCATCGCCGCTGGGCCGCCGCCATCCTGGCGCGCGCGCAGGAATATGGCATCGCACCCGATACCCGCTCAGACGGCGCCTTGATGCTGGTAACCTGACAACCCCCGCAGGGTGGGCATTCCTGCCCACCGCGTTACCACTGAATCACAAACCGGACGTAGGAATTTTCGGGCCCTATTTACCTGATATTTAAATACCCTCTGATACTGTCGAAAACCATTTGCCAGGAGGGCGATACCGACCATTGACCACTAACGCAGGCCTCAATCGACCATGCAACTCAGTACCCGACAGACACGCGTATTCATGCTCGCCTCACTGCTCAGCAGCGGCAAACCGGTTGCATCCAGCCGTATTCTCGCCTCGCTAGACTGCTCCGAACCCACGCTGACGCGCGCGCTAAAAGAGCTGCGTGAATCCTGGTCTGCGGAGATCAAATACAGCCGCCTCACCCACTGCTACCAACTCACTGAACCCGGCAAACTCGATAAGAAAAGCCTGCGCCATATTAATGAAGCGCTCAAACTTAATGCCGAACTGCAACAGAGCGAAACCGTCAGCCGGGTATTTCTGGATAAAGAGAAAAAGAAAGCGGTGTCGCTGTCGTTGAGGATGTCTGTTTTAAGGAAGATCGACCAGGTTGTGCGATTGAGTGAAACGACACGGAGTGATGCGGTGGAGATGCTGGTCGAGAGCGGGCTGGATGAGTTGATTGAAAAGTTAGTGCTTAAAAAGAACGAGTTAAAACGGCAGTAATATTTCAGCAGTGGTTTAACAACATTGAGTAGTGGGATGTATTGCCGACGCACTTCAGCGATACCAATCTACCTCAGGCCCTTAAATTTTTGCTGGACCTTATAGACCTTGCCAATGTCCCCTAACCTGCCAAAACTGTTAACGTAATCACGTTTCATCGATCGTTATTTTCATCCTCAACATTCACATCTTCGCACCACATGTTTACTCACGCAGAACAGCCTTCCCCTTTATTAAATTATCAAAAATCGTTCAAAATCAGAATGTAAAATAAAAAACCGCAGTTACTGAATCGCATTAGGATTACTAGTAATGTCGAGGGTAAATCCTTGCTGAAAATTGGAATCCTGTTTCACAAACTCAAATTGTTAGTTTGATCAACTATCACTCCTTGTAATATCCTCAGGGCCGTTGGTAGGTGGAGATCGCCCTTTCAGGGCAGCGAGTCCACCTTTGCTCGGCTAAGTAAGCAGCGTGAGCAACAGCCATTTCTCGATTGAAATCGGTAATTGGATTAATGGATTAACAATGTTCAGGCGTTACCAGGAAGGTGCCCATGACGTTTTCACAACACAACATCACAGCGAATACTCTCGATGAGCTGATGCAGGATACCTGGCTATTGGCGCTCGCGATCCGTAATGGGCAATCCATCACGGTTGATGATGCACTCTACCAGCGCTGCTTCAATACGATTCAACAGGTTCAGCATCACCTCACGACAGCGGGAGCATCAGCTTCTCTCTGCGAAGAAATCAAATTTGCGCACTGCGTCTTTCTCGACGAACTGATCATGACCATTCCGCAAGCTGATATCTCTGCCTGGTGGAAACGCACACCTTTGCAGGGGCACTTTCTCGGGCACCTCATTGGTGGTGAGCAATTCTTTGACCGCGTCAAAAATCTGCTTCGTGAACCTGCAACAGCTCAAGCCGCCATTAGCTGCTACTACAGAATGTTGCATTTGGGTTATGCCGGAAAATACCGAACGGAAGACGATGAGGAGCGCCAGTTGCTGATGCAGCAGCTAAAAGCGCTATTGCCGAAGCAGATTGGATCTGCCGACTCAGCAATAATTATCCAGCGCTCGAAACATAAAACATCTTTCTGGCAACGTTCTCCGTGGCTTATTCGCAGCAGTGTGCTGGTTGCCATTATTCTCGCCACTTTCATCATGAACGGTCATCTGCAATATCTGTTAGTCAAAGGGTAGGCTTCAGGCAAACAAATTTCAGGAAGGAATCTGTAAATGGGCAAGAAGGATTTTGTGATTACGGCTGGCAAGACGCCGATATACAGCCACTATCAATTGAGCATCCAGACGCTGAAAAATCAGCGTCCCGATATTCTTTTGTCGGTGCTGCGTTTTAGCGGTGAAGAGGCATTAAATTCGCCGTGGAAGTACAGTATTGAACTCACCAGCGCTACACGCGATATTCCCGCCGATATTCTGATTAACAGCACGGCCCAGCTATTGTTTTATCCTGACGGCCAACCCTGGCAGTCAGTGGAACCCCGCATTTTGCGCGGTGTAGTTACCGCTTTCCAGCAGTGCGAATCCTCTGCTGACCAAACACGTTATGTGGTCACGCTGGAATCGCGCCTTGCGCTGCTAAAAAACAGCCTGACCTATGCCGTTTACCAGCATAAAAGTGTACCGGGTGCGGTAGAGGATATCCTTAAACGCTGGGAATACTCCTCGCTGGATTATCACTTTCGCCTGAATACTCAATATCCTATTCGCGATTTCTATATCTCATATGCGGAGAGCGATCTCGCCTTTATAGAGCGTCATCTGTCGCGCATTGGTATCTTTTATTACTTCACCTGGGATGAAGAAAACCACCGAGATGTGCTGGTACTGGGTGACAGCGCGCAGGCCTATGGTGCTGAGCAAAGCATCGTCTTTCGCCATCCGTCAGGGTTATTTGATGGCGGCCTGGAATCTCTCTGGGATATTTCCGTTAATCGCCAATCCGTTGCCGCCAGCACACGACTCAATGATGAGTATTACCGCAACGCGCAAAATGACATGCAGGCGCAAGCGGAAACCGATCCTGATAAGCCTGCGCTTACGGGAGAGCTGTATCGCTATGGTGAAAACTATCAGTTGCTGGGCAAGGAGTACCAGGCTCTACCGGAACAGGGACAGTGGTTTGTCAGACGTCGCCAGGAACGCCTGATCACCGAGCAGGTCACTTTCGACGGTATGAGCAACGGCATGGATATCCGTCCGGGCATGGTGATCTCGCCACAAGGTAAAGAGTGGCCAGACGCGCCGGATGGCCTGCTGGTAGTGTCTACCTCATCAACCCGTATTTCGCGCGATACCGCCTATGTTATCCGCTTTACCGCTGTGCCCGTTCGGCCGCAAAGCACTTATCGTCCACCGTTGAAAAGCTGGCCGCACATTGCAGGCACGCTGCTGGCTCGCGTCACCAGCCCGGTAGAAAATGCGCAATATGCAGAACTTGATGAACATGGCCGCTATCGGGTGCGTTTTCAGTTCGATCTAAACGAATCCTGGCAGTCTGGTTTTGAAAGTGTACCGGTGCGGCTGGCGAAGCCCTATGCAGGCAATGTCTACGGCTGGCATTTTCCACTGATAGCTGGAACGCAGGTGATGATTGCCTTCACCAACGGCGATCCTGACAGACCTTACATTCTCTGCGCGGTGCATGATTCTCGCCATGAAGATCATGTCAATCTCTATAACTATCAACGCAATGTGCTGAGGACGCCGGCGAACAACAAACTCCGCTTTGAGGATCGCCGTGGATATGAACATGTCAAACTGTCGACGGAATTTGGCGGTAAGAGCCAACTTTCACTCGGACATATCGTCGACAGTTCACGTAGCAAGCGCGGCGAAGGGTTTGAGCTGCGTACAGACAGCACCGGTACGCTGCGAGCCGGCAAGGGCCTTTTCCTGACAGCTGATAAGCAGACCACGGCTACCGGGCCGGTGCTGGAAATGACATCGGCAATAAGCCTGGTCAAAGGTGCGATCAGCCAGATGAGCGACTGGCAATCGATCACTCAGTCGCACCATAATCTCCAGCCTGATGTCACGCATCTCAGGGCTTATCTGGCCGCTGTCGACCAGCTCAAATCCCCTGCCATGTTGCTGAGTGCGCCAGAAGGCATTGGCGTTGTCAGCCCCAAAAGCATTCTGCTCAACTCAGGCAGCACTCTGCATCTGCAAAGCCAGATGGAAACCAGCATTGCCAGTGGCAAACGCATTCAGGTCAACGCCAGCCAGGCGATTTCCCTGCTGTCGCAGCAGGAAGGGATTCGCATGGTGTCGGGCCAGGGTCCGCTGACGGTGGAATCGCACGGCGATACCCTCGGACTGACGGCGATGAAAGATATCAGCGTCCAGACCGTTCAGGGTGAACTGCGCCTGACCGCGAAAAACGGCATTGTGCTGGGATGTGGCGGCGCAACCATCAGGATTACGCCGCAGGGTGATATCCAAATTCATTCGCCGGGTAAAACCAGCATCCGTGGCGTTCATGTCTGGAATTCTCCTGCCAGCGAAGAAACAACGCTGCCTGATCTGCCTAAATCCGTGTGCAAAGAGTGCCTGAAAAAAGCACAGGAAGCCGCGCTGGCTTTCGCGCCAAGGGGATAGCGATGACGGACATGAATAATGGATGGTTGAAACAGGCTAACGCGCTTTGCACTGCTGCCGGACAGGATTATCTCGATGTGCTGGTTGATCAGGCGGGCACAGCACAGCCGCTGCAACAGGCGCTGAACCAAATTAACCCGCCGTTACGCTGGTTCGAGCTGTTTGCGAACACGCCTGAAGCGGCAACGCCAGAGTATTCACCGCTGGTGATGCGATTGCATTTTAGCATCAGCAGCCACCAGCGCTGGCTTGAACAGCTGGTGGAACACTTCTCCACGACGCCGCGATTGACGTTGCTGATATCGCCACTGGCATTCGACCTGCTGAGTAGCCATTTGCAGGCACTGTCACAGGTTCACTGGGAAGAGCAAACCGGTTTACTGCGCTATTACGACAATCGCGTATTTCCCTCGCTACTTGAGCACGTTCTGACGCCAGAGCAGCAGGCGGCTTTCACCGATATTGCGCTGTTCTGGGGCTGGCGAGATCGTGATGACGAGGTGGTGTGGAAAATAGGTACCTGGAACCCGGGTCGACAACTTGCTGATGCCCCGGAAATGAGCCGAATTAGCGATGCGCAGGTTGAACTGATGGGATGTATTAGTGATGCCGAGATGTTGATGAAGGAGCAAGCAACTTTGGTTCCCTCACGAGAGGAACACTTTGCGCAATGCCTGGAAATAGCTATTAAAGCAAGCCGGGCGGGATATATAGGCGATCTACTGGACTATAAGGAATAAAGCGAATGAAAAAATGGATATTTAGTACGCTGAGCAAACAGTTAATCTGCGCAATTTTGTTTGTGCAGCTAGCTGGATGCGGGACATTGATGCGCGGAGAAAGTAGCGAAAAAGTTTATCGCGGAGTTGATACCGATATACGCATTACCACTAATGCATTCATGTGGTTATTTACTGGTGGAATTTTACCCGTGTTCTCAATTATTTCGATACCCTTTGATGCAGTGATCGATACACTTTTATTGCCTGTCGATCTAGCCATCAGCAATTCGCCTAAAGTTTATAAACAACCCGCGGAAAATTATGTCCCAGTTTTTGCCGTCAATATGACGGGTCAACCAGACGTTGATTATACTATTCGCAAAAAAAGCACTGGAGAAATACTTACTCAATCCCGAACTAGAATTATCCCTCAGGCTGGTAGCGCATCAGGAAAACTTAATAAAGCATCCCTGATGACAAAGGAGAATCCATCTATTCCTCCAGAATCTGTGACGATTAGCTGGGATGCTGGAACAAGGCTTCTACAAGCAGAGACGACGGATATCAGCGACTTCACTGAATCATATACTCCCGATGAATCTCTGCTTAAAGCCGCAAGTATCATCGCAATATTTATGCCTTGCAATCGAGTCATGCTGGTTAATTATGAAGATGAATATTACAACTACGATTTCATTCATAAGCAAGCCATACAGGATGTTTTTCAGCAATTACAGTCATTGTCCGAGCGTTCTCAGTGTTCTGCTTCAGGACAGATAACGTTAATGATGGAAGGAGCCTGGAAATGAAAAAGAAAACATCCGATTGGTTGAATAAAAGATTGTTTTTTATCGTTGCTTCGATACTTTCAGGTTGCTCGCAGGCAAGCGTTGATGACGGCTATACCGCTGGCGATCTTCGTGCAGTCAACCATGTCGAGGGACAGGGTATAAATGGTTTTTCAGTGAATGGATACCACGTTCCAGGTTTAGGCGGGGGATATTGCTGCATCATGCTTCCTGAAAAGTGGACGCCTGATTTGAAAGCTCGGGTTGAATGGGAAGTCGATCCTCATACTGCACCGCCATTTCCTGGATATAAAGATAGAGAAAAATTTAATGCGTGGAAAAAATCCATCGAAAGCAGTTTTAAACAGTATAGCGCTATCGTGAATATCCCGCAGTATGGCGAGGAGCGCTGTGGTTTAACTGTGCACTTCCTACCTTGTAATCAGGTGAAAGTCACAACGGTTTGTTCCGGATATGGCACCGAGAACTATCCAATCAAGGAACCACTTAATATGAAGGAGCCTGCGACATGTCCCGTGAAATGAATTTAGCGCTTCCATGTTTTGCACCACCACAATTTCTCGATAGCGGTCGCTTGCCGCTTAGTGAAACACAGGTTAATGCCAATTATAAGAGGCAGATTCGGGAAGAAATTGATTACCGAATCAGTTTGGCCGAAAACACAGGTAAGAAAGGCGTCGTTCCTTGCAGCAGAAGCCTACATATCAGCTTATTTTTTGATGGGACGGGAAATAACGAAGAGAATGATACGCGTATTGCTAAACCATCGCATCCGACTAATATCGCGAAGTTGTTTCATGCGACATATCAAAATGCTGATGATGAAGGCTATTTTCGCTATTACATTCCGGGTGTTGGCACCCCCTTCCCTAAAATTGGCGAAATGGATTACAGCAATGATGGTCTGGCTTTCGCCGCTGGCGGAGAGGATCGAATTAACTGGGCGTTGCTGAGATTAGTGGATGCTTTGACTTATGCCATCACCAAAGGAGCCAAACGCCTTGGTGATGGCGTAGCGAAGGGAATGCTACCCAGCATGCAAGCTCGCGGATCTTTTTCAGGCGAAGTGAACCGACGTAATGTTATTAACCCTTTGTTAATAGCATTAGAAAGTCAGGCAGCGCAAACCCAGCAGCCCCATATTCTGGGTATTAAGTTGTTTATCTACGGATTTTCTCGCGGGGCTGCCGAAGCGCGGACTTTTGTGAACTGGTTAACCCAGTTACCCGACACCAAATTAAAAACCGATCATCTGCAACTTGCTGGTTTACCGGTCAGTATTGAGTTTCTGGGATTACTGGATACGGTGGCGTCTGTTGGCGCTGCTCACATGATGCCGGGTGCCGCAGGCCATATGGGCTGGGCGGATAATAGCCAGCAATTGCCTGATGAACGTAAATTCCCAGGATTGATTAAGTGTTGCCGGCATTTTGTTGCCGCACACGAACAGCGCTTATGTTTTCCTCTTGACTCCGTTCGTCGCCCTGATGGCAGTTACCCGGCTAACACTCAGGAGGTTATTTATCCTGGAATGCACTCGGATGTTGGTGGCGGTTATCCCCCGGGAGATCAGGGAAAATCCTGTGATGGTGCAAATGAAATTCTGTCTCAAATCGCCTTACATGATATGTACCTGGCAGCGTTTGAAGCGGGAGCACCCCTCACCATCCAGCCGCCATCAGTGACTCAGCTTATTAAAGATGTGTCACCAACCAGAGTAATGGATGGCAACACATTATTGGAATTTGATGTTGACCCCAAATTAACCAAACGCTTCAACATCTGGCGTCAAACCCTGCTCAACACCACTCTGCAAGGCAGCGAAGAGCCGGGAGATACATCAGAAGGTTATCGCGCCTATCAGCTTTCTCAGACACTTGAAAGTGCGCTGATCGATCAGATTGGCTGGATCACTGCCTGGCGCATTGGCCGCTACGCTCACGGCAGTATGCTTCCTCAGGGCGATAAGTTTGCCCACAGTTTCTTTAACAAAGCACCCCAGCTAACTCCTGAAGGACTTAAAAAAGAAGCGGATGATCATAAAGCAGCGGTAAAAGCGCTTAACTTACGACGAGAAGAGGCCAAAAAGAGCCGCTTGCCGCTGGACGAAAGTTTACAGGGCAAACCCGATCTGGATCCCACCAATTCACAATATCAGCTTCGCGAAGCTGCGCGTGAATTCCAGCATGACTATAAATTGTGGCGACGAGACATCAATGGTGGCTTGATAGATAAAACTGCACAGATCGTTCTGGATGTGATCCCCAAGCACGCCATCTTCCTGATCAACGGTGACGATGAAGATGCGGAATACGCGCAGATGAAAGCCGATGGCGATCGTCGTTATCCGCAGCTGTTTATCGACAAGCTGGGCACCGGCATTCGTACTCAACCGCGTGCTGACTTGTTAGCCCTTTACGATGAACAAATTCACGATTCCCGCGCCTGGTTTATGCAAAGTGCATTGGGGGGACGTGAACCCTGGGGCGGTTATTTCCGCTATCGCATGATTTACTGCGGCAACCAGACCAATAAAAACCTTCGCCTGATTTCCGTCGAAGGCAAAGTAATTAACGCCGCGCCAACCTCCAATAACGTCATCTATTTTATCGAGCCGAAAACCGCTTATAACAATGTGACTTATAAAGTGAAGGATATGGCGACAGGTATCGTTCAGACACTTACTCCACCAGAGGTAACCACCCAACCAGGCACCGCAGTTGCCCTGGCTCGCACCAGTGTGGTGAGCGAACAGTACCAGGCCATGATGACCTCTGCCGTCGATATGCTGAAATCATCGGGAGCGCGAGTGGTATGAAACTTAAAAAACTGGTGCGCGTTGGCGATAAGCTCAAACCTTACGGTGGTGAAGTGCTCAGCGGGAGCTTTGACGCATTTGGCAAGCCGGTGGCCTGCGTCAATGACAAAGCGAAATGCAACGAGCACGGCATGACCACCATTATTCAGGGAGCAACCAACAGCACCGTAAACGGTAAAGCGGTGGCGCTCGATGGGCATAAATGCGCCTGTGGTTGCACGCTGGTCAGTTCCCTGCCGGACATGGATGTCTGCGGATGAACCAACCGCCGGTTTATGCCGATTACGCCACCATTTACCCGGCCCGCTGGCGGCGCTGGTGGGTGGCATTGCCCGTGCTGCTGTTTATATCTGCGATGACCACCATGCTGTTGTGGCCGGTGGGAAAGCCGACCCGTTCACCGCTTTTCTGGTTCTGCGCGCTGGTCTTGCCGCTGCTGTGCTGGTTGCTGGCGGTGACGCTGCGCTGGCTGGTCTGGCTGCAATCTACCGATAACCGCCGCACGCATTATGCAGAAATCTCGCTGGCGCTAGATGCGTGGTGGCGAAAGCGCAGCCAGGCCTTGCCAGTTGAAGCCGTGTTGCTGGTGACGCCAGCCGGAGAAGACGCATCCGAACATCTGGCGCTGTTGTCACACCCAGCAGATGCCCCACAACCGGGCATCACTGCGCAAGGTTATGCTGCGTTGCGTTGCCCACGGGTGCTAAACAGCGCCCGTAGTCGTCCTGTGATGCTGGCGGCTTATCTCGCCAATCGCCTGGTGACGCATCTTCGTCAGTCAGGTGATGCACGCCCAATCACCCATCTCTGTTGGCTGGGTGATGACCAAAGTCTGATCGCCTTTCGCGAAACGCTACTGGCAGCGGGCATGACGTTGCCAGAGGAAACCCTTCGACTCATTGCGATTGATGGCGCAGATACCGTTATCGATCTCTTCGCCACTACTGCTCCGATTTTGCTGCTGTGTGCCGGAAGTGGCGAAGGATTGGCTGATTGCACCCCGGTTGCCGGGGAAGCGGCCTTTGCCTGGCTCTGCTCGGCGCAGGGGACTGCGCTGATGCATCGCTCGGAGTGCTGGCAACCGGCGTTGGGTGAAACAGCCACTCTGGCAGTCGCACAGCTTTCCCGTTATGCCGGATTAAGTGATACGCCGGATACGGTGATCGCGGCAGATGCCGCCGCCATGGAAGCATTGCTGGAGGGCGGCTGGTCCGCGCTGGATCACGTACTTGCCTCATGGCTCGGCCATGCCGGGCAAATCACACCGTTTACGTTACGGTCGCTGGCGCTGCTCTCGGCGCTCAACGGCCAGTCCTGCGGCTGGATCGCCGCAGAAATGGAATCTCAATACATTACAGGAGTTTGTATTCCCCGTGGAAACCTCCCGCACTAATATCCGGCACTCGTTGTTCTGGCTGGTCTGTGGCTATTTGCTAGCCGTAACCCTGCTGGTGCTGACTGGCGCAGGGCTCTATTACTTCGCAGGCAGCAGCATTGATCTGCCGGAAGCTCTGCCGCGCCAGATTGCTTTCTGGTCATTGATGGTCTGGCTGGCGCTGGTGTGGTTCTGTCCACTGTTTATTCTCGCCTGGCGCGGACTGGTACGACTCAACGCGCGTGAAGCAACAGGCGCAGCTGATTCGCAGAAACAGCGCCCTGCCGAGAATCAGTGGATGCAGGAGATCATTACCCAGATGCGCTACCAGTATCGGTGGCGCTGGCGCAGCCGGGTACGCATTCTGCTGGTGGTCGGCGATGAGCATCTGGTTGAACGGAGTATTCCCGGCCTGACAACTCAACACTGGCTTGAGGGGCATCATACCTTGCTGCTCTGGCACGGCAGTCCGCAGGAAGATCCGCTACCCGCGCAGCTGCGGACGTTACGCAAAATTCGCCGCCATCTGGCCGATGCGGTGGTGTGGGTAGTGAACGCAGAGGCGGAAATGACTCAGGATGTGCTGGATACCACGGCTCGCCAGATGCAGAAGCGCTACAACCTGTTGGGCCAGGATATCCCACTATGGCTGTGGGAGATTCACGCGCCCTCTCTGCATAATGCCCCCGCGCAGGGGATCGGATTTACCATTGCGCAAAGTGATAGTGCGGACGATTACCGTCAGTCACTGGATGATCTTGAGCACCAGTTGGTTGAGCGCGGCATGCAGCAAATTGAGCGTAATCGCCAGCACAGTTTTTTACTGGAACTGGCGCACGTGCTGCGCAGCGGTGGCGCGGATCGCCTGACCCGAACCTTGTCGCAGCTCTCCGCAGGCGCAAGAGCGCTGCCGCTGGCGGGAGTCGTGCTCAGCCAGCCGGAGATCACCGGAAGCGCTTCATTGCGAAATGCCTGGCAGCCGGGAAAAGCCTGGCGGGATTTACTGGCGCTACGCTGGCGCAGGCCGCTAACTAACGGTGCCTCATGGCGGAAAACGGTGCTGACGCTCTGCTCCTGCCTGCTGGTGATGTGGATGGCCTGCCTGGTGTTTTCCTGGATTGCCAATATGCGTCTTATACAGGCAGATCAGCAGCTTGCCGCCGCCGCAACAGATTTCCGTCAGCCGCTGCAGCAGCAACTTTCAGCCTTGCGCGAGTTGCAGAGAGAGATCGAGCGTCTGCAGCATCGTCAGCAATATGGTGCGCCCTGGTATATGCGTTTTGGCCTCAGCCAGAATGACACACTGTTGGATTCGCTGTGGCAACAATGGCAGCAGGCGGCCATGCCGCTGCTGCGTGATGCCTCCGTCAAGCGCCTGGCTACGCTGATGAGCGGCTGGCGTAACCTGCCGCCCGATAGCCCGCTGCGGGCCGATGAGGCCAAAAGCATGTATGACCTGCTGAAAGCGTACCTGATGCTGGCGCATCCCGAACAATCCGATCCGGCGTTTTTCAGCGCCACGGTAATGAAGGTCTGGCAACGGCGTGATGGCATTCCGGACGCAAGCTGGCGCAACAATGGCGGCGCTATGCTGGCCTTTATGATGACGAATCTGCCTGAGCACCCAGAGTGGCAGTTACAACCGGATATGCGACTGGTCAGCAGTATGCGCTCAGCGCTGCTGCGTCAGATTGGTGCCAGCAATGCGGAGACCTCGCGCTATCAGCAGCTCATTGAGCAGGTGTCCCGTGATTATGCTGATATGACGCTCAGTGAGATGGTCAGCGGCACCGACAGCAGCAGGTTATTCAATACCGATGAAACCGTGCCCGGCGTCTTTACCCGTAAAGCGTGGGAAGAGGCAGTACAGCCTGCGATTGAGCAAGCGGCGAAAGTGCGTCGCGATGAAATTGACTGGGTGCTGAGCGATAACAAAACGGCCAGCAATAATGATGTCTCTGCGGAAACGCTGCAAGCGCGGCTGACAGATCGCTATTTCTCCGATTACGCCGGAGCCTGGCTTAAATTCCTCAATAGCCTGCAATGGCAGCGGGCGGAGAGCCTGTCAGAATCGATTGAACAGTTAACCCTGCTGGCCGACATACGCCAGTCACCTCTGATTGCACTGATGAACACGCTGAATGTGCAAGGCCGGACGGGGCAAACTGGCGGTAATCTTACCGATTCGCTGGTGAGCTCTGCAAAGAATTTGCTCAGCAGTGACAAAACCCAGGCCATCGCCAGACCACAAGGTGCACGTGGCCCAATGGATGACTCTTTTGGACCCTTGCTGGCGCTGACCGATACCGGCGCAGCGGCTAAAGATAGCCTCAGCCTGCCAACCTTCCTGACGCGTATCACCCGCGTTCGTCTGCGGCTGCAGCAGGTCACCAACGCGCCGGATCCACAGGCCATGATGCAGTCGTTAGCATTGACGGTGTTTCAGGGCAAAGCCGTTGATCTGACTGACACCCGAGATTACGGCAGTCTGATTGCTGCCAGCCTCGGACAGGAGTGGAGCGGGTTTGGTCAGGCGATATTTGTCGAGCCGATGGTGCAGGCGTGGGAGCAAGTGCTCAGCCCCACCGCTGAAAGCATTAACAGTCAATGGCAGAACGATATTGTAACGCCGTGGGATCAATCGTTTGCCGACCGCTATCCGTTTGCTAACCGACAAAGCGACGTCTCCTTACCGCATTTGGCGCAGTTTATGCGTACCGACACCGGACGTATCGCGCAGTTCGTTAACAGTCGCCTCGCTGGCCTGTTGCGGCTCGAAGGCGATCGCTGGGTGCCGGATGCCATGAACAGCCAGGGACTGACGTTTGATCCTGCTTTTCTGAATGCGCTGAATAAACTGACGCACATCGCGAACACCGCATTTGTCCGGGGAGATGTGGAACTGCATTTTCAGATGATGGCAAAACCTTCCCGCGACGTGGTGGAATCAGAGCTGACGGTGGATCGCCAGAAGCTGCAATATTTTAACCAGGAAGAGAGTTGGCAAACGCTGAACTGGCCTGACAACCGCTGGCAACCGCAAACCACGCTGACCTGGCGCAGCACCCATACCGGAACCCGCATTTATGCCGATCACCCTGGAAGCTGGGGCCTGATCCGCCTGCTGGATAAAGCCCGCATCACCAATCTGGGGAACAACATCTATCGTGTTGCCTGGCCGACGCCAGACGGGCTGGCACTCAACTATCAGATACGTACGGAGCTCGGCAGTGGCCCGCTGGCGCTACTCGAATTGCGCGGCTTCCGCATGCCTGCGCGGATATTTATTTCCGCTACGCAAAATGAAGATGCGTATCAGGGAGGTGAACAATGAAAGTTCGCTTCGCTCATATGTTGCTGATTTTGCTGTCGCCAACGTTGCTGAGCAGTTGTGGAGCGTGGCAAAAAACCAAACAGGGAACAGCAAGCATTGCCGATGCCGTGTTTTATCGTCAGGTCAATATCCTGCACCTGACCTTCACTGCGCGTACGGCGATCAATCAGGACGACGCCCAGCAGTCGATGCCTTTACGCCTGAATATTTTACAGCTCAGCACGCGTCAACATCTCGATAACGCTGAATACAGCAGCCTGCTGACACAGCCAGATTGGGTGCTGAAAGAGAGCCTGGTGGCGCAGCGGCAGCTCAGCGTCATGCCGGGACAAAGCGTCAGCCTCGATATGCCAATGGAGAAGCAGGCGCAGTTTGTCGCAGTCGTGGGCTTGTTCCGCCAACCGGACCGGGAGCGCGGTACATGGAAAAGGGTGCTGAGCCGTGAGGAGCTTGATGCGGATTCACCACGCACGATTGAAGTAAGGGATAACACCCTGAATTTGGAATTATTGAAGTAACTATTCAATTTAACGGCAGGAGCCACAAAGTGACGCTATACGATATAAAACCGAAGTTTCAGCATTTATTAATACCGCTGGTCGTCAGGGTACATGCACAGGGTATCAACGCGAACCAGGTAACCTTGTTTGCCATGCTCACCTCTGTAGTACTGGGCGCATTGTTGATGCGTTTCCCCGATCCACGCTTTTTTATCACCCTGCCCGTTTTCCTGTTTTTCCGCATGGCGTTAAACGCCATTGATGGCATGTTAGCCCGCGAATTCCATCAGCAATCCACCCTCGGGGCAATCCTCAATGAGGTGGGTGACATCATCTCCGACGCGGCACTCTACCTCGCTTTTGCTTTTGTTACTGGCATCTCTGCCTGGTGGGTTGTGCTGGTCGTGCTGCTTTCCTGGCTGAGCGAATTTTGCGGTGTGATGTGCCAGACGCTGAACGGCATCCGTAGCTACCGTGGCCCGTTAGGCAAAAGTGACCGCGCATTTATCTTTGGTGCTCTTGGCCTGGTGATTGCGCTGTGGCCGCAGTCTATCGGCTACGCTAACGCAGTGTTTGTCCTTGCCACCCTGTTGCTGTGCTGGACCTGCCTGAATCGCTGCCGCAATGCGATGGAGGCGAAAAATGGCTGATTCCAGTCAAGTGCTTTATTACTGCCTGGGCGGTATCTTCGGCGTTCTCATTCTGGCGACGCTGATTATTTTTGTGCTGAGAAAGTGCCGCCCACAACGCAACTGGCTGGAATTGCAGCAGCGCGTTAATAGCTGGTGGGTGATTATCTGCCTGTTCTCGTTAGCAATGCTGTCGCCGAAGTGGCTGGCGCTAACCTTTTTCGGCTTTATCAGCTTCCTGTCGTTAAAAGAGTATCTGACGCTAGCACCCACGCGGCGTTCTGACAGTATGCCGCTGCTGTGGATGTATGCCGCTATCCCGGTGCAATATCTCTGGACCGGCATGGCCTGGTACGGCATGTTCATCATTTTTATCCCGGTTTATGTCTTCCTATTCCTGCCCGCTCGCATGGTGATTGCCGGTGATACCAAAGGTTTTCTGCACTCTGCGTCGGTAATGCACTGGGGCATGATGACCACCGTGTTCGCTCTGAGCCACGTTGCCTACCTGATGACTTTACCCGGTGCCGACGCCAGCGCCGGTGCGCTGCTGGTGTTCTTCCTCGTTGCGCTGACTGAGTTGAATGATATTGCCCAATATCTGTGGGGAAAATCGCTGGGCAGGATTCGCGTGACGCCCAACGTCAGCCCGAATAAGACGCTGGCCGGTTTGCTGGGTGGCATCTTTACCACCATGTTGCTGGCTGCGATTCTTGGCCCACTGCTGACACCGATGAGTTATCTCCACTCGCTGGGTGCTGGGTTGATTATTGGTGCAAGCGGCTTTTGCGGCGATGTGGTGATGTCGGCGATCAAGCGCGATTTTGGTGTGAAGGATTCCGGCAAATTGCTGCCCGGACACGGTGGCATTTTGGATCGACTCGATTCACTCATCTACACCGCGCCGCTGTTCTTCCACTTCTATTACTACTTCTACGTGTAGGAGGCGCACATGAACCGCATGCTGCGCTGGATCTTTACCCTTTGCATCGCTTATCCGGTGGTGTGGATCTGGCTGGGTGTCGCCGTGGCCAACCGCAAGAAGCTACCGAAAACAGGCCCGGCGATCATTGTGGCAAACCACAACAGCCATCTTGATGTGCTGACGCTGTTCACCTTGTTCCCCCTCTCGACATTAGTGGACGTACAGCCGGTGGCTGCGGCTGATTACTTCCTGAAAAACAAAGTGGTGGGTTGGTTTGCCCTCAAGGTGATTGGCATCATCCCGGTATATCGAGGAGCACATCAGGCTAATCCATTGCAGGCCTGCGTCGATGCACTGGCGGAAAAGAAAATCGTGATTATTTTCCCGGAAGGCACGCGCGGCGAGCCGGGGAAACTGTCAGAAATTAAATCTGGCCTGTGGCATCTCAGCCAGCAGTGCCCGGATGTGCCCATCATTCCGGTCTATATGCACGGGCTGGATCGCTCAATGGGTAAAGGTCAGAAAATACCGGTGCCGTTCTTTATCGATATTTATATCGACGATCCGCTGCGTTATCAGGACAACAAGGCCGAATTTAAAAGCGCGTTATTAAATCGTTTTGTCCAATTACAACAGCAAGCCATAAGGAAATCATCATGAGCCAGGAAGCACGTTTATTTCAGGAAGGATCTTTTTCAACCAGCGACGGTGAATCTCTCTATTTTCGCCACTGGCCCGCGCAGGATGCGCAGAGCAAAAAAGTGATTGTGCTATTTCATCGCGGGCATGAGCACTCCGGACGTTTGCAGCATGTTGTCGATGAGTTACTTATGCCGGATGCCCATTTTTACGCATGGGATGCGCGTGGACACGGACATTCGCCGGGAGAGCGAGGTTATAGCCCAAGCCTGGCTCGCTCAGTGCAGGACGTCGATGAATTTGTTCGCTTTGTCGCTGAACAAGCCACGGTGAGCATTGAAGATATTGTTGTGATTGCGCAAAGCGTCGGTGCGGTGCTGGTCGCTACCTGGGTGCATGATTACGCACCTAAAATTCGCGGTATGGTGCTGGCCTCTCCAGCGTTCAAGGTGAAGCTGTATGTGCCTTTCGCACGCACGGGATTGGCTATGCTGCAACGTATTCGCGGTCTGTTTTACGTGAACTCTTACGTCAAAGGGAAATTTCTCAGCCACGACCCCGAGCGCATTCGCAGCTTTGAGCAGGATAAATTCATCACCCGTCAGATTGCCGTGAATATTCTGCTGGATCTGTATAAAACGGCGGAGCGTATTGTTGCTGACTCTGCCGCCATCACCGTGCCAACACAGCTGCTGATTTCCGGCGATGATTTTGTGGTGCACACCAAACCGCAGAAAAAATTCTATCAGGGGCTGCGTAGCGCCATCAAAGAGCAGCATATTCTGCCCGGTTTTTATCACGACACGCTGGGAGAAAAGGATCGCCAGCTTGCCTTCGATAAAATGAAGCCGTTTATCGAACAGCTTTACCACGCTGCACCTTACACCTTCGATTACAGCCATGAAGATCAGTGGAGTCCGGGCGCTGATGCGTACCGTGAGTTGCAGGCGCCACCTAAGCGCTGCTCACTACAAGGCGTGTCTTACGCTTCATTAAGTTTTGGCATGAAAACCCTTGGCAGGCTGTCTAAAGGCATGCGCCTGGGATATCAAACCGGCTTTGACTCTGGCAGCACGCTGGATTATGTCTACCGCAACACGGCTGAAGGCACCGGCATTATTGGCCGTATCATCGACAGGCAGTACCTCAACAGCATTGGCTGGCGCGGCATTCGCATGCGTAAAGAGAATATCCAGCAGGTGATTGCGCAGGCTGTAGCAAAACTGCAAGAGCACAATTTGCCGGTTCGCGTGGTCGATATTGCCGCCGGACATGGCCGCTACGTTCTCGATGCGCTGGAGAAAAAGCCGGGAATTGAAAGCATCTTGTTGCGAGATTACAGCGATCTGAATGTGGAAAAAGGCCAGGCGATGATTGAAGCGCGTCAATTAGGCCATCTCGCGCAGTTCAAAAAAGGCAATGCCTTCGATTATGACTCGCTCGCCACACTCGCGCCTGCGCCGACGCTGGGCATTGTCTCCGGCCTCTATGAACTGTTCTCGAGCAACCAATTAATTAAAACTTCGTTGGCCGGGTTGGCAGCAGCCATTCCGCCGGGCGGCGTGCTGGTTTATACCGGGCAACCGTGGCATCCGCAGTTGAAAACCATCGCATGGACCTTAACCAGCCATCAGAACGGTATTCCCTGGTTGATGCGCGTACGCAGCCAGAAAGAGATGGATACGCTGGTCGAAGAAGCTGGATTTGAGAAATGCCACCAGCTGATCGATGAGTTTGGCATCTTTACCGTGTCGCTGGCGGTAAGAAAATAGCATGACTGAATCGTTGCTGACACAACGCCCTTTTCGCCCCTGGAAACAGGGGCTTTGCTGGCTGATGTTGCTGGGACCACTGTTTTTCCTCAGCTACGGGCAGGTGAATACCTACACCGCGACCCGCAATGATGTGGAAAGCCTGGTGTTTGCCTGGGAACGTTCGATTCCATTTGTTCCCTGGACTATCGTGCCTTACTGGAGCATCGACCTGCTTTACGGTATTTCACTGTTCACCTGCACATCAAGACAGGAGCTGACGCGTCACGGCTATCGCCTGCTTGCAGCATCGCTGGTGGCGTGTGCAGCGTTTTTACTTTTCCCGCTGAAGTTTACCTTCACGCGCCCGGAAACCCAGGGTGCCTTCGGCTGGTTGTTCCGCCAGCTTGAACAGTTTGATTTACCCTATAACCAGGCCCCTTCGTTGCACATTATTCTGACCTGGCTGCTCTGGCTGCGCTTTCGCCAGCATCTGAATCGCAATGCAAGAATCTTTGCGGGCGGTTGGTTCCTGCTGATTGCTGTCTCGGTACTGACCACCTGGCAGCACCATGTTATCGATGTCATTAGCGGGATTGGGGTCGCGGTCATCATCAGCTACCTGATTCCGATTAGAGGAGAATGGCGCTGGCAGCGGCCAACTCTGCACGCGCAACGTCTCGCAAGCAAATACGGCCTGGGTGGAATGCTGTTTTTACTGGCGGGGATAGCGATTCCCTGTGGTCATTTGCTGTTGTGGCCTGCCATAGCGCTGCTGGCGGTGGCTGCGGGCTATGCCGGGTTGGGCGTGACGGTGTTCCAAAAAAACAGTTGCGGCAACTTATCCCTCTCCGCACGCCTGGTGCTTTTACCCTATCTGACAGGCGTGAGGATTTCCCGCCGCTGGTTTTCCCGACATAGCGCGCAAAGTAATGAGATTGCCGCTGGCGTAGCGCTGGGCAGGTTTCCGGACAAGGCGCAGCAAGATTTTGCCGTTTTTGATCTGACCGCAGAATTTCACAAAGGCAACCGGAGCGCACAGCGATGGCAGGCCTATCCGCTAATGGATCTGCTGGTGCCCGACATTGCGCATTTGCGCACTGCAGTAAGACAGCTCCAGCAACTGCACCGGGAAAGTGACAAGGTGTTGGTTTGCTGCGCGCTGGGTTTATCGCGCAGTGCCACAGTGATTGCGGCGTGGCTGCTGGCGGAAGGACATGCAGCTTCTGTCACTCAGGCCGTTGAACTCATTAAGTCCCGACGCCCGCAGATTGTTCTCACCCCTGCACACATTGCAATCCTCGAAGCCTTTAGCAAGGAACAGCTATGTCAGACATCATGATGACCAAACGAATTGTGCAAATTCATCTGGCAAGCTGGCGCTACTTTGCCGCGCTGACACTGCCGCCACTGGCGCTGATACTCAGCCTTTTCTACTCCGCGCTGAGCCTGCCGTTAATGGTGTTGTTCTTCATCACACACTACTACTGCTGGCGTTTATGGCTCGATGAACGGCTCTTCGCATTGCTCAACAACGAAGACGACCTTGCTGAGTTTGACCGAGGCATGGCGCAGCTATGGCCGAAAAAATTTGCCCGCCCGCGTTCTATGGCTGATCGCCTGCACGGAACAAGAGTCATGTTTTACCGGGCAATGATCTCACTGCTGGTGCTGTGGTTGGCTTCACTCTGCTCAGTGAGTTATCTGGCACTCACGCTGGTTGAGTAGGTGAACCATGAACAACCATGATTTTCTGAAATATTTCGACAGCGAAATGCGTTATCTGAAAGCGGCTGCGCAGGAGTTTGCGGAGCAGTATCCGGAGGCGGGACGGCGACTTGGCGTCGACGGTAAATCTCTGAAGATGGATGACTCGGTCGAGCAACTGTTTCAGGGCTTCTCGCTGATGATGGCGCAGATGCGTCGCAAGATTGATGACGATATTCCGGAGCTGACGGAGCCGCTGCTCGGGCATCTGCTGCCCGTGGTGAACCGCACGCTGCCATCAATGTCTGTGGTGGAATTTACGCCCGATAGCGTCGCTCAGGTACGTGATGCGGTGCTGCCGGAAGGCACGACGCTGCTGACCCGACCGATGGATATCACTGGCCTGCGCTGCCCTTATCGCACGACCGATGCGTTGAAATTGCATCCGCTGGCGCTGGGCGAGATAACGACGCCCTTCCATCCCGATGGACACCAGATGATCTCCCTGCGGTTTACACTCAGCCCTCAGGCCGATACGAGCCAAATCGATCTCAGCGATATCCCGCTCTACATCCACGGAGATCGCCCAGTGCAGTCGCTGCTATACCATGCGCTGACCCGTCATCTGAGCAACATCACTTTACGCCTGCCGCAGAGTGAAAACCACGATCCGCAGCCATTTAGTGGCGACATCCGTGCCCGCTGGCAGCAGCACTGGCGTCCGGTCTGGCCGGAAAGCGACAGTCCTGCACTCTGTGGTGAAGTGCGCCCGCTACTGGAATATTTTAGTTTTCCGGCTCGCTACGCCTTCTTTACTCTTTCGGGGCTCAACACGCTTCCCTTCAATGAAAGCTGCCGGGAAGTGATGCTCGATATTCACCTTAGTCAGCCGCTTCCGCATGATATTTCCCTGCCGGCAGACGCGCTGCGCATTCACTGCGTGCCGGTGATTAACTTGTTTACGCTGAATGCAGAACCGCTGAAGGTAAAACCTGCGGTGCTCGATTATCGTCTGCGTCCCCACCGCCTGCGCGATCGGCACACTGAGATTTACAGTGTTGATGAAGTTGCCGCCAGCGAAACACTGGATAAGCGCCGCTATGTGCCGTATCGGCACTTCCGACAAAAAGGGGGCATGTTGCAACGCAAAGAGTCCTGGCCGGAGCGATATTTCCATACGCGCATCTGGCGTGGTGTCAGCGGTCTTTATGAAACCTTGCTGATGCTGGGCGGCGATGAAAGCGAGACCGATCGGGGCGAGGATGATGCCACACTGTTTATGAACATCACCTGCACCAATGGTAACCATCCGCGCATGGCGCTGGAGAAAGCCGTGTTTGATGGAAGCGCGGTAACCGGCAACCTGACATTGCAGTGCATAACGCGTCATCCCCCTTCTATGCCTTATTACCCGCCAGCCACGCAGTTGTATCAGTGGCATGTGATGTCGCTGCTGCATCCGCGCGCGCTGAGCCAGATGATTAGCGATGCTAAAAACCTTCGAGCCGTGCTGGCGCTGTTTGACTGGAGCAATGACGATAACAACCGCCGTCGCATCAGCGGTATTCGTCACGTCAGCTGGCGTCAGGACTATAACTCCTCGTATCACTGGCACGGGGTGCGTATTCGCGTGGCGCTCGATGAAATCCGGTTCAGCGGCACCGGCGATGCCCGCCTGTTCTGCGAGCTGCTGGAGCAGTTCCTGACGCAGTACGCCAGTGTTGTGCGCTTTACCCAACTGACGGTGCTGCTGACCGCGTCGGGCACCGAGTGGGCCTGGCCGGAGCGGCGCATTGACAGGGTGCTGATGTGAGCGAAGAAAACAAAAAGCCGTTCTGGCTAGACGATAACGGCAATGACCAGACCGCGCAGTACAACTTCTACCGCTTCTGCCAGTTGCTTGAGCAAACGACCGGCAGCCGCCTCGGCACGGGCCGCACGCCAGAAAGTGACCCAGTGCGTTTTCGTCCCAATCCGCATCTGGGCTTTCCCGCCGGGGAGCTAAAACGCACGGAAATTGACGCCGATAACCCTGATGCGATACCAACGGTCCGAACCAACTTCTTCGGCCTGTACGGCGTGGATTCGCCGCTGCCCACCAGCATCATTAATGACATCAACCAGGGACGTGACGGCGCTGATGCGATGGCCGCGTTTCTGGATATCTTCAATCATCGGCTGATGACGCAGTTTTACCGCATCTGGCGCAAGTACAGCTATCCGGCAACCTTTGAGCCAGGCGGTACCGATACGGTTTCGCAAAGCCTGATGGCGCTAACCGGCATTACCCACGGCGGCGATCAGCCGTCATCACGCCTGCTGGCGATACTTAAACCGCTGCTGCATACCACGCACACTGCTGAAGGTATTGCAGCGGTGATCAACAGCCAGGCACCGAACACCAAAGTTGAGGTTTTCGCACAACATCCGGTGACGATGCCGGTGGCGAAACGCGCCCGACTTTCAATGCTCAGCGGCATGACGCTCGATCAGAATCCGATTTTGGGTGATGAAACTTGCGTAGTCGGTTACTGCTCACGGGTCGAGCTTTCAACAGACGATCCTGATGAGGCAAAGGGCTGGATGCCTGACGGACAGCTCAGACAGGATGTGATGGCGCTACTGCGTACGTATCTGGGCTGTGACTACGATTTGCGGTTTTGGCTGACGATTCCCACCCGATTGCTGCCAATGCCGCGGCTGGGCGATGCCGGGTTGTTCAATGGATGCAATATGATGCTGGGGCTGAGGGAGGAGAATCAGAGTGCGATGCCGGAAACGGTGCGCATCCGAATAGGACGTTTGCGTGAGGGAGATCGAGAGATTACGCGAGCTTGACTTCTGCTTATCTTTTAGGTTGCTAATGCTACGATTTTCGGGCTGGATGACCCCATCCGAATTTGCCGAAACGTCTGCCGGTTGCCAGAATAAGCAACCAACCTGAAGCCGGTTATTCCTGATTATGCCTGTATCATATTCGGGGTCAGGGTCAGATGAAGAGATGACTAACATCGGGGTTTATTAATCAACCGAGAGCAGGTCAAAAAGAAGCTGTAAGAGTAGGAGTTCCTGTTGAAATGCTTTGTACAGCATTGAATATAATTGTTGAGCCTCTGAAATCGAGCCTGTCAGTTTTAAAAGACATATCCCCGAAAGTGATAGAGTTGATTAATGATAAAGATCTCCCGACCTATACTTTTAGACCCTTGAAGAAAATGGTTCCTTTGAGACAAATAGAGTGTGCCAACTTAATTATTAAGCTTGAAAAACATCCAGCGCTATTTTGGCATATCTATATCACAATTTATCTTCAGAGTATCTTATAAAGCAACATGGAAAGAAAGCAGATTATAAATCTGATAATAAAAAAGACAGAGAGACTCGAAAAATAAATAGCCCATATTCATTTTAATACTCAAAATATTAAATAAATTTACAGCTCGAACATTTTTTAAATCTCACGATTATTACTTCTCACATTAAGAAAATGCTTGAGAATCCGAAAGTGTTTCATTGACTCCTCAGGGATTAAAGCGATTACCTCAATTAACTGACAGAAAACTCTGATATCAAATAATCAACTTAAAGCTTGTTCTTTTGAGGCCTACATAATTTCTTTTTGTAAATTTTAGGATCTACATCTATTTTGCAAATCCTGACTTCGTAACCAAAATTGCTGATACTCTTGTAAAAGTTCTTTAAATTTATTTTTGAAAACAAAGGTAGATCTTCAGGGAGTTGTTTATTCGTAGCTATGGCGAAAACTAATTTATAATTTTTGGCATCAGGTCGTGCTATATGATCAGCTAATTTTATATGGTCAGGAAGCTTCTCATTAAGCTTCGCGCGAAACTCTGAATCGCTTATAAAAAGCTCAGAACCGACAAATCCTTGTGAGAAAAGATGGCTCATACTTTGTGAACCACTATAATATTTCAAATGAATAAAATCTGAAGCGTCTTTTATAAGATCGCAAAATTCAATTTTACTTTTACCCCCACCGTAATGAATAAACTTTTGATCCATATGTATAAATGATTTATCATATAGGCACACGTTTTTATTGTAATCTTCTTCTCTTTTATAGGAGTATACCGGGAACTTATCTGACTCCTCATATTTTAATATTTTTTTTACTTCATCATCAATGTTCGTTACGAACTTTCTATCTACAACATACCATATGGAATCTCGCAGAATATAGTTCTGATCTCCTTCCTTTATTTCAGCATAAATACATCTATACAAAGACCATTTTTTTATGGCTTCGTAATCGGCATTCAACACATGCAAACAACTTCTTTTAAGTTCATCAACAGTTATATCAGCATTTTTCCCATCAAAATACTCACATATATGATTTACTGATAAGCTTTCATAAATAACACTTCTTTGTTTCCTCTCGAAACAATAGCCTATTTGGTTTTCCCAATCCACAATTTCTGGCTCACCTAACCAAATATCACTGAAGTCCCTTTCTTTCATTAAATCGATCAAAATTGAATCCAATATCTCAATTTCAGCTTCATCAGCTTCTTTGATATTATTAACCCATTCGAATTCTTCGGGAAGAGGTAACAGATAAATTGAGTCTATTTTAGTTAATAATCCAGGGATTGATTTTATGTCTACATCAGGCACAATTATAAACGCATCTTTTCCTGTTATTTTATTTCCTAATACATCTTCAGTGGAAGTGCCTGTGAGTGTCGTGAGAATATCCATCTCAGAATCTATTTTAAGATTGTATATATCAACTTCTTTACTGCTCTGACTACGAGTTAGCAAATTTGTTTCGTTATGACTGCCTTTATCCAAGCTACGAATTTTTTTATGCTCAATACAGTTCAAGGTTGTTTTAAGTCCAAAACCTTTGACGATACGATCATCATTAATTAAGTGATGGCCAGTTCCGAACGGAATAAGATACCTTGTATTATCAACCTCAACAACTAATACTGCACCAGTGCTACTATTCATACCGAAGAAATCGGGTTCTAAGTCCGTACTTTGGCTTGTGAATAAAGTTGTCCATTCAGGTTGTGTTGGATCCACCACTTGCTTTGCATAAAGGTACACTCGGGCATTCTCCACCTCGAATTCGACAGGCCTTTTGACTCTTTCTAGATTCAAAACTTGATCAATGTCATCTGTAAATCTTTTTGTTTTATAAATTGACAGTTTTATCTTCATTCTTTTTATCCCCAATATTTTATCGGGCCAATATATTTAAAGAGTTCAATAATTGAGTATCTAATGTTTCTCTTGCTTGAGTAGGCAATCCATTTGCAACTCTATAATTCTTTATTGCTGTCCTTGTTGCAGGACCCATGCTCCCGTCAATATTACCGCTATAGAAACCTTTATCGAGTAAAGCGAACTGCACTCTCATAATTAATCGCTTACGTTTTTCTGTATCCGAAGTCAGCCCACTACTTGCACGATTGGCACCTGTTGTTCCTGCTGAATTTGTTGTGGTTGAGGTATCAGAGTCATTTGAACGAAGTGAACGGACAGAAGATGAAGATGATGACGAACGAGTTCCTAAATTGGACGAGTCGGAAGTACTAGGTGAGCTGTATGTTTTGGGATAGTAAGGAGTGCTTCCACCATAGTAACCACCGCCTGATGAGGAACGGTGTGAGCTGTGGCTACGATGAGAACTGTGACTTCTGTGTCCGGCGATGTAAAACGGCACTTCGGTGTTGAGCGGAGCTATCACTAAATCATGTTCATTCAGGGTCATACCAGGTAAGTCACTGGCACCAGTAGACGAATCACTCGCCCAGACAGAATTGTTAAGAGCCAAAAATCCCGGAAGCAGAGCAGCGAAATTAAACTTTTTCATATTATTGGTCTCGGAGGTTGATGAAAACGGCCTTTTGATGAACTGAAATAACCAGCACAAGAAGACTTCTGAGTGCATTCATCACATTCTTTGGGATAGTAATTTTTCCAGTCAGAGATCGACTGAGTTGCAAAATTCCATGCCCTTTCAGGAAGGTGGCACAACGGGTAATTGAAGATGGTAAAAGGGATACCTGATCTGTGTGCAGTGTCTACAGCAGAAAGGATTCGTTCACTATAGTTGTCGTGCTCTATGAAGATTGATGACCAGTTATTACGGGCCCATCCAATTGACTCTAACCCCATCAGAGATATCTGGTTAATGTTGGAGAAGACACGACCAGCTAACTCTACGATGTCATCAAGCTCTGTATAGTTTGCCTGAGTAGGGATGACCCTCAATTCGATGTTGATTCCTGAGTTACCTGCATTGATCAGTCCCCTGACTGTTTCATTAAATGCTCCCTCGCTTCCGACCAAGTAGTCATGCACTGTTGCTCTTGAAGAATAAAGTGGAATGCCAAAAGTGATTTTGATTTTTTCACTTCGTTCTTTCATTTGCTGGGTAAAGCTGACATCCGCAAACTTCCGTCCATTGGTTAGTACATGCAGTGCTGTGTCAGGGGCATTTTCGATGATGAAATCGAGGAAGTGCAGAAAGTCTTCTCCATAGAGTAGAGGCTCTCCCCCACTTACCCCTACTACTCCATTCAGGGAAAAAGAAGCGATAGCGAGAGCTGACTGGTTGAGAAGCCAGTCATCGTTACCTGTCTTAGGAGGCTGAGAACAAAACAGGCAACTGTTGTTGCACCTTTCCGTGATAAGGACAGTGTTATGGTTTGCTCTTCGGGACAGAACCACCCGGAGCATATTTCCGTTGTTGACGATCCCAATATCGCCATCTTCTATCGAATCGAAAAGGTATTTGCTTGCTACGGAATCAGCAAAATATGCAGGCAGTCTTGAATGAAACTTAGTTTTAGTAATCAGCAAATTTGGCAGATAAAACTGAGGATTTTCGGGCTTTGATTTACACAGGCGATAAAAGCCCTGTTGAACTGGTAAGTCTGATGAAAACCTGAAAATATCGTTTCTCAGCACCTCAGACATAAGCCCACCTTTTGAGCATCTCAGCCATTGGCCCATCCTGAGAAATTTCGTTCAGAAGGAAGCGGAACATCCCTTTATGATACTGACAGAAAGTGGAACGACTCTTGTCTCCAACAGGTTCACCATGAACACTTATGTTCTGACAAGGATCTGCACCACAGAAAGGCTGATAGGCACATGTATCACAGCCGGGCATGGCAAAGTTAAATGAAGAGGAAAGGACGGAACGGTAGTATTCGTTGCTACTGAATGAGAGTGAAGCAAATTCTCCAGCACTGAAATCTGCTTCGGGGTTTACTTTCTGAAGCATACGGCTTTCGTCGCTACCGTAGACTTTACCGTCATAGTTAAAGAGGATGCAGTTCAGCACTACTCCGCTTGGTGATTTCAGATCTGCATAACCACTGAAGCCTGGATTGAAAATTCTCTTGAGGTGGATTGAGGCTGAGTGCTCAACGACGGGTATGCCCTTCTGGTTCTGAAGCAATACTTCCTGCATTAACTTCTTATAAAACTCAAAATATTCAAGCATTGAAAAAGTGAAGCTCTGCTTCTGAGCAAAACCATAGGGACTTACTGGACGGATAAACATGTCAGTGAGGCCAAGGCACAGATGAGCATCCACTATGGAAGCTGGCTCTTTTGTTAACTCTTTTGTAACTGTAGTTACAGTAGCTATCCGGTTTGCTCCCAGTTCTTCAGTGATTTTTCTAATGCCCGTAACAGCTTTAGTGTGAGCCCGAGAGTTGGTGAGGATACGGTTTTTATTGTGGACGGCTTCATTACCATCAAGAGAGACAGAAAAGGTGATATTCCGTTCTTTAACCCAAGATAGGATGCTTTCATCGAGTATTGAAAGACTCGTGGCAATAACCATTTCGAAAGCATCACTACCTAACGAACTCACACACTCTTCATAAATTGCCTGGACGAGATCGAACCTGAGAAGCGGTTCTCCGCCCTGCACTTCTATCTTGTAAGGTGAAGTGCCCAGCTTCTTAATGGTGCTGACGATTTGCGGTATCAGTTCTGGGTTTAGGTCATAACCATCAGCGGTGACCGATGCTCTGCTGACCTGGCAATACCTGCATGTATGATCGCACCTGAGAGTAGGCACAATCATGAAGATTGGTCTGACGGCCAGCTCGTTCATCAGTCGTTTGGCAAAAGCAGAACTCAGGGAGGCTATTGAAACTGCTTGAGTAGCATCGTCTGCAATGAACAATCTGCTTTCAAGCAGTCGGGAAGTGGTTTGCTCTGGAGAAAAGTTGTTTTCAGCAAGAAGGTTCAGTTCTTCGTTATCGACGAAGCTGTGAAAGCCAGCAAGGTTACTGATGAAGACTTTGCCGTTGCTAAGGCGGTCAAAGTTGAATGGCATCGTATTCATTCGGCAAGTCTCGAATCGATGCTTCGTAGAACACTGTCGATGATCGAAGTTCTGGCATGACCGGTTTGTACCTGAAGCTTCTCTCGAAGTTTGTAGTCGTTCAGCAACCGTTGAAATTCGAATTTAACTTCATCGTTGAAAGACTCAAACGATACGATCCAGTTCAGCTCGTCTTCATCCAGCTTCCAGCGAGTTACAGCACTCATCCAGTAGAGGCTATTTCTAAGCACCCACTCAGAATTTGTTGTTTTTGCGAAATTTTTCTCGATCACATTACCATCCAGAATGTCATTAAAAGAAAAATTAAAAATTTTATTTACAAGTACAAAACCGTATTGACTCATAACTAATTTGACTTAAAAAATTAAGCTATTGTTTTTTAACGATTTTATTAAAAAAATAACAGAAAATTCTTATTTCATAATGCTAACCATTACGATTGAGAATGTAAATTTGTTTTGAAAAATTTTTGTCCCGTGCCAGTATCATTACACACGCTAATGATTTAGGGTGCATTTTAAGCACCTAGCATTCACCTAGCCTGATTTAGAATATAATGAAGAGGTTGATTTTATGTCTGAAATGCAGCATGAAGATGTATGTGTTACATGTCAAAACTCACTTCATGATTCTATGGTCATTGAAAAAAATGGCGAGATGTTTAAAAGCTGCCCGTCATGCTCCAGCAAAGCTAGATTACATATTTTCTACAAGTATAATGATTTTGGTATGAGAAATATGGGTGATGGTCGATTTATCGTACAGTCTTGGTGCCGTGGATGCCGATTACAGGATGGTGCACATCCACACAAAGAATTTACATGTTAATCTTTATCTATTTTAACCATCACGCTTAATAGTTCCGTAATGCTTAGAGATCTTTCGGCATACTGATATTTCCGTAAAGGAGATCACCCCACATCAGGATCATCGACCAAGGAGCGTACAGTCCAGTCTGTGAAAACCGTGGCGATTCAGTTCTGATTTTAGTGCCTTTATAACACGGATTCGCTCCGTATATAAAAGGCTGCTTTTTTGCTCCTGAATACAAAGCAAGATAATAACCCAGAAAGTTGTATTCTTAAATAGCTGAAATAATACTAATATTGATTATAAGCAATAAGATACTGGCATATCAGTAAGTAGAACACGGACTGTGCTTGCCAGTATTTTACATATGAAAAGGAGTTTATATGAATAATGCGAATAACGTTTTAGATGATGATTTCCCTTCCAGTTTAACAGAGCGATCTCTATCAAAGATAATACGCCCTTACAAAATCTCATAGTACATTGTTCCAGCGTGCGCCTAATGCTCTTGAGTTACTGCAACTGAATAATTATCGTGGTGATCATACTAAAGGTTAATGGCTTAGAAAATCAGCACTGCAACAGCTTCCCGAAGTAATACCTAAAGTGAATAAAGATGCGTGGAACAAACTTGCTATCACTGTTATTGGAATCAGTAATCTCACTGTATATATTCAGCAAAAGAAAAATAATACTGAGCTACTTGAATATGAGCTGAATGCTATTTAAGCAAAAATAAACAGACTGAGAAATGCCTTAACAGGATTAGACCAAAATTAAGCCTGATTTCATGAAAGACATGGATCGTATTCGCAAGGGCAAAAGCTTCTCTGGTGTGCAGTCGTATGCATTAAAGCCAGCGCCTCACCACCTTCAGGTTCCGGTCGTTATCGGTGGTAATGCATCCGGTGTCACCTTTGACGAACTGGTGGTCGAATTCAGGAGAACAAGCCAGCTCCGTCAGGAAGTGGCAAAACCCGTCTGGCACAATTATCTTCGTCTGCCACACGGAGAAACCTTATCCCACAAGAAGTGAGCAGAGATCGATTACGATTACATGAAAAAAAATGGGTTCAGCTCAACCCACATGCGAACCTGCAAACTCCATGAGGATGCGGCCGATCAGCACATTCAAATATCGCTAGCAGGATCGCTATCGTTGGTGGAAAACTCTACCTGGGCTGAAACGTAAATTTGATCAGCACCCGTATTATCGGGGAGCTGGAGCGAGAAAACCAACTCATCCGAACCAAAAGTCCGGCCCCCATTAACAAGTTGGTACCAGCCAGACGCGAGAAAATTTCCCGTAATGAACAGCAAATGGAGGAACGACAGGATAAACCATCCCCCTGGTCAGTCCTTCAGTCAGAATTGGAAAGGAACCTCACCAACAGACCTTGCGTCAGGTAAAAATACTGATTTTAAAGGGATTTATAGAATTTAACAGATGAGAATAGCCGAAAAAATGGTACGCCCTACAGGATTCGAACCTGTGACCTACGGCTTAGAAGGCCGGTGCTCTATCCAACTGAGCTAAGGGCGCATAGTGATTGGGTCGGATTATACGTCCAGCGGCTCGCGCGTCAACGTTTTTGCCCTTGAACAGAAGCGGAGTGCTGCCAGATTAACCAAAACCCCTTAATGCCGCTTGCGCCATTCGCTCATCGACACCAGATTCCCGCCCTGCTCGGTTTCGCCTTCCAGCTCAATCCCTTGCTGCGTGAAATGCGCATTGTACTGGTCGCGCAGCGCATGCAGTTCCTGGCTGTCCGGCTCCAGCTGGCGCAAGAACCCCAACGCCAGCAACAGCTGCTGCCGTGAAATCAACGCAGAAAATCCCGCCCGACTCAAAATGCCATGCCAGCGCTGCATATTCTCGTCGCTGCCATCGACAATCATCACCTGCCAAATCAGCAGCACCGCCGCGCCGTTGTGCAGATGCATGTCGTTATCGCCCGCGATGTAGTCGGTAAACTCTTTTGCCGCCTCTTTGCCCATCAGCGACAACATCGATTCGATATGCACCGGCGGCAGCTGTAACCGTTTATTGAGCGCCTGCACCGCATGGCGCGAACTGGCCGTCAGCAGCTGAAAACCTACCACGAACACCACCGCCAGCGTGGCGAGAATTAACCAAATCATCACGTCATCCATCTCATTCACTGCCGGGCATCATAAGCGCTAACGCGGGCGGGCGCCACGGCGAAAAATCGGGAAAGCAGCGTTGATGGCGAATCTCTACCTGACAGCCGCGCACGCTTCTGACAGAATAGGCGCCATCCCCGATCTAACCCTCTACAGATGGATTTCCTCTCTGATGGCAGCAAAAATTATTGACGGTAAAACGATTGCGCAGCAGGTGCGCCTTGAGGTTGCCGAAAAAGTACAGCAGCGTCTGGCTGCCGGTAAACGTGCGCCCGGTTTAGCAGTTGTGCTGGTAGGTGAAAACCCGGCTTCGCAGATCTATGTCGCCAGCAAACGTCGTGCTTGTGATGAAGTGGGCTTCATCTCCCGCTCCTACGATCTGCCCGCCACCACCAGCGAAGCCGAGCTGCTGGAGCTGATTGATACGCTCAACAACGACAACGACATCGACGGCATTCTGGTGCAGCTGCCGCTGCCAGCCGGCATCGATAACGTTAAAGTGCTGGAGCGCATCGTGCCGGACAAAGACGTGGATGGATTCCATCCGTACAACGTCGGTCGTCTGTGCCAGCGCGCGCCGAAGCTGCGTCCGTGTACGCCGCGCGGCATCGTTACTTTGCTGGAGCGCTACAATATCGATACTTACGGCCTGAACGCCGTGGTGGTTGGCGCATCGAATATCGTTGGCCGTCCGATGAGCATGGAGCTGCTGCTCGCCGGTTGTACCACCACCGTGACGCACCGTTTCACCAAAGATCTGCGTCATCACGTTGAGCACGCCGATCTGCTGGTGGTGGCGGTCGGCAAGCCGGGCTTTATTCCGGGCGACTGGATCAAGCCGGGCGCGGTAGTCATTGATGTGGGTATCAACCGTCTCGACAGCGGCAAAGTGGTGGGCGATGTCGAGTTCGAAGCCGCTGCTGAGCGCGCCTCGTACATCACGCCGGTTCCAGGCGGCGTCGGTCCAATGACGGTCGCGACACTGATCCAAAACACGCTGACGGCGTGTGAAGAATTTCACGACATTGAGGAGGCATAATGGCCAGTTTTTCTCTCGGTAAACATGCCCACGTAGATTTGTGCGACCTGCTGAAACTCGAAGGTTGGGTGCAAAGCGGTGCGCAGGCGAAAGCGGTGATTGCGGAAGGCGAAGTGCGCGTCGATGGCGCAGTTGAAACGCGTAAGCGCTGCAAGATTGTTGAAGGCCAGAAGGTCGAGTTTGCGGGCTTTAAGATTACGGTTGTTGCCTGACCTTTAGGCGTCCCAATCGGGACGCCTAAATCCGCTCTTCCCCCACCACCCGAGTTTCCCCTTCAATTTGCTCAAGCTCGATATGATTCACCGCCGTATGCTGCGCAATCAGCGTCGCCAGTTTCGGTGAATGGCTGGTGATCCACAGTTGGCTAAACTGGCTGGCTTCGGCGATCAGTCGCGCTAATGCAGGCAACAAGTCTTCATGCAAACTGTTTTCCGGTTCATTTAGCGCCATAAACGCCGGCGGACGCGGGCTGAGCAGCGCCACGACTAAGCAGAGAAAGCGCAGCGTGCCATCCGAGAACTCGGCGCTCTCCAGCGGACGCAAAATCCCCCGCCGTGACATCAGCATCTGAAAACGCCCGTTCTGCACGTCAACGTGAAATTCCGTGTCCGGGAAGGCTTCGGCCATCACCTCAAGCAGTAATTCGGAATGACCGCGTTCAACAATCGTAGCCCAGGCTGCGGCCAAATTGCTGCCATCGTGGCTCAGTACCGGCGCGCGCACGCCAATCTGCGGCGCACGAATCGGCGAACCGGGCCACACCGCAAACTCATGATAGAAACGCCACTTACGCAGCCTTTCACGTACCTGCGAAAGCTCGGGATAAAGGTGCGGCTCGCCAAGCTGCCCAAACAGCGACTCTTCCGGATGCAGCACCGCAGGATAAGCAACGCGTTCGCCCTCAACGTTGTGCAGGAAAGCGGTTTGATTTTGCCGCTGCAGGATGCAGGAGGAAGGACGCCGACGCTGGCCGCTCATCCATATACGCTCCTCTTTCACCAGCGGATCGAGGTTAAACATGCTGGTGGCTAACGGCTCAGGAAAACCGATATCAAGCTGATAATCCATATCATCCATCACCACCGCGAGCGCCAGACGTTTAGGATCGTGGCGACGATCGCCGCGCCGTAATCCGCCCGCCCACATCGCTTTCTGGATGCCGCCCTCTTCCGCCAGCGCCAGCGCTAAACGTCCGCTCGCCGCTTCGTGCAGCAATCGCACCGCTTTATACAGGTTGGATTTGCCGCAGCCGTTCGGGCCGCTCACCACGTTGAGCTGCTGCAGCGGTAGCGTCAGGTCGCGCACCGAGCGGAAGCCGTGAATATGAATCTGTTCAATCGCCATCAATAAAAAAGGGCGATTTCTCGCCCTCTCCGGTTATTTGCGTCGCCAGCTGGAACCTTGCGGCCCATCCTCAACGATCACGCCCAACTCATTGAGCTTATCGCGCGCCACATCCGCCTGCGCCCAATCTTTGGCTGCACGCGCATCGGAACGGGCTTTTACCCAATGCTCGATTTCCGCCACTTCATCGTCATTCACCTGCGCACCGCTTTGCAGGAACTGCTCGGGATCCTGCTGCAGAATGCCGAGCACGTTAGCGATCTGACGCAGTTTCGCTGCCAGCGCATCAGCGGAGGCTTTGTCTTCGGTCTTCAGGCGATTCACTTCACGCGCCATATCAAACAACACCGAATAGGCTTCCGGCGTGTTGAAGTCGTCATCCATCGCGGTACGGAATCGCGCTTCAAACTCTTCGCCCCCCGCCGCCGTGGCATTGGCATCGGTATGACGCAGCGCGGTGTACAAGCGCTCGAGCGCCGCACGCGCCTGGTTGAGGTTGTCTTCGCCGTAGTTGAGCTGGCTGCGATAGTGTCCCGACATCAGGAAGTAACGCACGGTTTCGGCATCGTAGTGCTGCAACACATCGCGCACGGTGAAGAAGTTATCCAGCGATTTTGACATCTTCTCGCGATCAACCATCACCATGCCGGAGTGCATCCAGTAATTTACATACGGGCCATCATGCGCACAGGTGGATTGCGCCACTTCGTTTTCATGGTGCGGGAACATCAGGTCCGAACCGCCGCCGTGAATGTCGAAATGGGTGCCGAGCTGTTTGCAGTTCATCGCCGAACACTCGATGTGCCAGCCTGGACGGCCGTTGCCCCACGGCGAGTTCCACGCCGGTTCGTCGGCTTTGGACATCTTCCACAGCACGAAGTCCATCGGATTGCGCTTCACATCCGCCACTTCAACACGCGCACCGGCCTGCAGCTGCTCCAGATCCTGACGCGACAGCACACCGTAATCTTTGTCGCTCATCACGTCGAACATCACGTCGCCGTTGTCCGCCACGTACGCGTGCTTACGTTCAATCAGCCTGCAGACCAGCTCGATAATCTCGTCGATGTGGCGGGTGGCGCGCGGCTCCAGATCCGGCGGCAGAATGCCGAGCGCGGCGAAATCGTTGTGCATCTCGGCGATCATGCGGTTGGTCAGCGTTTCGATGCTTTCCCCGTTTTGATTGGCACGTTTGATGATTTTGTCATCGATATCGGTGATGTTACGCACATACTTCAGCTGATAGCCCACGTAACGCAGATAACGCGCCACCACGTCGAATGCCACAAATGTACGCCCATGGCCGATATGACAGAGGTCGTAAACCGTGATACCACACACGTACATACCGATTTCACCGGCGTGGATAGGTTTAAATTCCTCTTTCTGTCGACTCAGGGTGTTATAGATCTTCAACATTGAATGGTTCCGTTAGTGACGTTTGCGGGATACGCCCTTGCAGCGTAGCCGGTTATTGTGCCGTATTTTTCTGACTTGTGCATCGCTCGGTTGCCAACTGCCGTCCGGTTACTGACGCGTTATTGGAAATTGTGATATAAGAAGCGTCTACAAAAATGCCCCGCCGCCTTACAGGCGTGGCAGTTGATACTGACGACAACCTTGACAGGAAGAAAATAATGGTCACTTTCCAGACGAACCATGGCGATATCGTAATCAAAACTTTCGATGACAAAGCGCCGGCTACCGTGAAGAACTTCCTGGAATACTGCGCGGAAGGTTTTTACGATAACACTATCTTCCATCGCGTAATCAACGGTTTCATGATTCAGGGCGGCGGTTTTGAGCCTGGCATGAAGCAGAAAGATACCAAAGCAGACATCCGCAACGAAGCGAACAACGGCCTGAAAAACACCAAAGGCACCCTGGCGATGGCGCGTACTCAGGCGCCACACTCTGCAACGGCCCAGTTCTTCATCAACGTGGCAGACAACGACTTCCTGAACTTCCGTGACGAAAGCCTGCAAGGCTGGGGTTACTGCGTGTTTGCTGAAGTGGTTGAAGGCATGGACGTGGTTGAGAAAATCAAAGCGGTGAAAACCGGCCGCAGCGGCATGCATCAGGACGTTCCGGTTGAAGATGTTGTCATCCAGAAAGTGACTGTTAGCGAGTAATGTCGCGCACGCTGTTTATCGCAGATCTGCATCTGTGTCATGAAGAACCGGCAATTACTGCCGGTTTTCTGCATTTTTTGCAGGGTGAAGCGCGCACGTGCGATGCGCTTTATATCCTCGGCGATCTGTTTGAAGCCTGGATCGGCGACGACGATCCTAACCCGCTGCATCAGCAAATCGCTGCGGCGCTCAAGGCGCTGCCGGTGCCGAAGTTCTTTATTCACGGTAATCGCGACTTCCTGCTCGGCCAGCGTTTTGCGCGTGCCAGCGGCATGACGCTGCTGCCGGAAGAGAAGGTGCTCGATCGCTACGGACATCGTGTGTTGATCATGCACGGCGATACCTTGTGCACCGACGATGAAGGCTATCAGCGCTTCCGCGCCAAAGTGCATCAGCGCTGGTTGCAGCGTCTGTTCCTCACGTTGCCGCTGCGTCTGCGCATGCGCATTGCCGCGCGCATGCGCAATGGCAGCAAGCAGGCGAATCAGCATAAATCGGTCAGCATCATGGACGTCAATCAGTCCGCGGTGGAAGCCGCGATGACGCGTCAAGAGGTGCCGATTCTGATTCACGGCCACACGCATCGTCCCGCCATTCACGCCTTCCCGCTGCACGGCAAAAACGCCGAGCGCGCGG
Source organism: Pantoea sp. y20 (assembly GCF_054903455.1). Classification (NCBI taxonomy): domain Bacteria; kingdom Pseudomonadati; phylum Pseudomonadota; class Gammaproteobacteria; order Enterobacterales; family Erwiniaceae; genus Pantoea; species Pantoea sp. y20. Next base: position 1,155,895 of record NZ_CM142816.1, on the reverse strand, counting down.
TGCTGGGTGCCTGGCATGAGAACGGATCGATGATTCAGCTTGATGCCAGCGGCGTCAGCCTGATCGAATTCCCCTTCTGAAATCCGGGCATCAATGCCCGTTTTCCGCCTACGCAACCGTTTTCCTTGCTGCCATCTCATGCTATTCTCTGTGCCCTTCTTCGCCTGCCCGCCCGGCCAGGTTCGTTTGCATATTCACAGGAGTTGACCGCATGTCATCCAACGCCGCCCCGGCCCGTATCGCCATTGTCATGGGTTCCAAAAGTGACTGGGCTACCATGCAGTTCGCCGAGGAAATTCTTAACAGCCTGGATGTTCCCTTCCACGTTGAAGTGGTCTCAGCTCACCGTACGCCCGACAAACTGTTCAGCTTCGCGGAAACCGCCGCCGACAACGGTTTTCAGGTGATCATCGCCGGTGCCGGCGGTGCTGCCCATTTGCCGGGCATGCTGGCCGCGAAAACGCTGGTGCCGGTGCTGGGCGTGCCCGTGCAAAGCGCGGCGCTGAGCGGCGTCGATAGCCTCTACTCCATCGTGCAGATGCCGCGCGGCATTCCGGTGGGTACGCTGGCAATTGGTAAAGCCGGTGCTGCCAACGCCGCCCTGCTGGCGGCACAGATTCTGGCGATCCACGACAGCGCGCTGTCAACGCGCATCGCCCACTGGCGTCAAACGCAAACTGATGAAGTGCTGAACAACCCGGATCCGCGGGAGGACGCATGAAGCCGGTTTGCGTATTAGGAAATGGTCAGTTAGGCCGCATGCTGCGCCAGGCCGGAGAACCGCTGGGCATCGCGGTCTATCCGGTGGGCTTAGATGCAGAACCTTCTGCGCTGCCGATCGCCGAAAGCGTGATCACCGCTGAGATCGAGCGCTGGCCGGAAACCGCGTTAACGCGCGAACTGGCGAGCCATCCGGCCTTTGTGAATCGCGATATTTTCCCGCGTCTGGCCGATCGCCTGACGCAAAAACAGCTGCTCGATCAGCTGAACCTCGCTACCGCGCCGTGGCAGCTGCTGGCCGATAAAGCCGAGTGGCCAAATGTGTTCAACTCGCTTGGCGAACTGGCGATTGTAAAGCGTCGTACCGGCGGCTATGACGGCCGTGGCCAATGGCGTTTGCGCGCCAATGAAACCGATGCGCTGCCGGATGAGTGCTACGGCGAATGCATCGTTGAGCAGGGCATTAATTTCAGCGGCGAAGTGTCGCTGGTCGGCGCGCGTGGACACGATGGCAGCACGGTATTTTATCCGCTGACGCACAACCTGCATCAGGACGGCATTCTGCGTACCAGCGTGGCGTTCCCGCAGGCCGATGCCGCACAGCAACAGCAGGCGGAAGCGATGCTCAGCGCCATCATGCATGAGCTGAAGTATGTTGGTGTGATGGCGATGGAGTGTTTCATTACGCCAGAAGGTTTGCTGATCAACGAGTTAGCACCGCGCGTGCACAATAGCGGCCACTGGACGCAGAATGGCGCGTCAATCAGCCAGTTCGAGCTGCATCTGCGTGCGGTTTTGGGCCTGGCGCTGCCAAAGCCGGTGGTATTTGCGCCGTCGGTGATGGTGAATCTGATTGGTACTGAGATGAATCTGGCGTGGCTGCAGCAGCCGCTGGTGCATCTGCATTGGTATGACAAAGAGGTGCGTGAAGGCCGCAAGGTTGGGCATCTTAATCTCACCGATAGCGATCACGCGCGTCTGGCGTCAGCCTTGAATGCGCTGGTGCCGCTGCTGCCGGAAGCGTATGCAAGCGGGATTGCGTGGGCGGTTGAGAAGCTGTAGTTCAGCTGTTTTTCCCTCACCCTAGCCCTCTCCCACTGGGAGAGGGAACCAATCGAGCTAACATCTCCCTCTGGGAGAGGGCCGGGGTGAGGGCATCAGCCCGCTCAGAACTCCCCTTATCCCACCATCTTCATCGCTACATGGCTCCAGCGATTCAGATGCGTAATCTGGAAACCATGCGCCTTAAACAGCGCATCGAGCGACGCTCCCGAATGAATCGTGATATGCCCATTACGCGGCGCGATATACCAGTCATTCATTCCCAAATGGCTCACTTCATCCGTGGTGCCGGTACTAAAGAAAAACACCCCGCCATCTTTTTGCCGTGATAGCGTTTATTTAGCCTTAAATAAGTCTGATCTGCTTTCAGGAGTCGACTCACGCAGACCAGAACTTAAATTTAAGACAAAACCGTTTTGCTTATCCGGCACTGAAGCTTCTGAACAGCGCCTTCTGTTTTAATAGTCGAATACCCAACCAGGCTCCACACAGCGAGAGCAGCAGCGCGCCGCCGATCGGCAAGGCGATCCATAACGTCCAGTCTGGCTGCCACGGAAAATCGAAGATCTTGCGCTGCAAGCCCCACAGCGCCGCTTCCGCGCCCAGCGCTGCCGCAATCCCCGACACCACGCCAAGCAGCGCAAACTCACACCATAAGGTGCCGCGCAGCAGGCGTTTACTGGCACCCAACGTGCGATAGACCACCAACTCCTGCCGACGCTGACGCATGCCAACCTGGATCTGCGCCAGCAACAGCAGCACGCCGCACACCGTTACCAGCACCACCATCACTTCCAGCGCCTGACTGACCTGCGTCAGCACCTGACCAATCTGGCGCATCATGCTGCCGATATCCAGCAGGCTCAGCGTCGGGAATGCACGATTAAGCTGCGCCAGCAGCGCCGGATTGCTCTCCATACGGAAGCTGGTCAGCCAGGTTTGTGGCTGCTGATCGAGTGCGCCCGGCGGGAAGATAAAGAAGAAATTCGGCCGCAGACTTTCCCAATCCACCTTGCGCAAGCTGGTGATTTTGGCGCTGAACTGCTGGGTATCGCCGCTGAAGGTTAAGCTATCGCCGAGCTTCACGCCCAGACGATCCGCCAGCTCCACCTCCATCGACACTTCACCGGGCTGCGGCGGCCAGTTACCGGAAATCAGCGGATTGTGATCCGGACGCTCCGCTTGCCACGTCAGATTGAGTTCGCGATTCAGCGCGTTATCCAGCTGGGGATCGGCCTCTTTGCCGTTCAGCTCGGTCAGGCGCGCACGCACAATTGGGTAGAAGGTTTCCGGCTTAAGCTGATGCTCGATCAGGAAGTCGCGTACCTGCGGCACCTGCTCTTTGGTGATGTTCAGCAGGAAATAGTTCGGACTGTCCGGCGGCAGTTGCTGTTGCCAGCGATCCAGCAGATCGCCGCGCATCACCAGCAGCAGCGCCAGCAGCATAAATGACAGCGAAAATGCCGCCAGCTGGCTGAGCGTCATCGCCGGTTGACGCAGCAGACGGTTGATCGCCAGGCGCAGCGCCAGATTGCGCACCACCAGCCGACGCAGCAGCAGCAAGGTGCCCCAGCCGAGTAACGCCAGCAGCAGCGCCAGCATCACCACGCCCGCCAGCAGCGCCCACAGCATTTTGCTGCCGCCCATCAGCAGCGCTAGCAAGCCAATCACCACCAGCGCCATTGCCGGCAGATAGAATCGCAGCGGCCAGACGTTCGCCACCGCATCCCGCCGCAGTACGCGCAGCGGTTGCGTCGCCATCAGCAAACGATACGGACGCAAACCCACCAGCAGCGAAATCACAAACATCGCGCCGATCGCCCACAGCCACGGCCAGAAACTCGCCCCAGGCAGCGCGCCCGGCAGCACCGGTTTCAGCATCAGCAGCAGAATCACTTCAATGCCCTGCCCCAGGGCGCTCCCGACAATCGCCGCCAGCAACAGCACCGCCAACCATTGACCGATAATCAGCCGCTGCAGTGCCTTGCGCGTTGCGCCCAGCGTTTTCAGCACTGCCACCAAATCGTAGCGGCTGCGGCAGTAATGACTCATCGCCACCGCCACCGCAGCAATCGCCAGCATCAGCGTCAGCAAGGCGGAAAGCAGTAAAAACTGCTGCGCACGCTGCATTGAGCGGCCCAGCGCATCTTCCGAATTCTCCACGCTGATCCAGCGCTGATCGGCTTTTAGCTGCGGCGCGATCCAGCTGTCATAGCGCGCCAGGGGTGCCGGATCGCCGGAGAATTTATAGCGCCAGCTCAGACGACTGCCCGGCTGCACCGCACCGGTTTTCTCTACGTCGGCCAGATTCATCAGCAGACGCGGCGCGGTCTGGAACGGATTGAAGCCGCCATCCGGCTCCTGAATCACTTCCCCGGCAATGCGCAGCGTGGTGTCGCCGACATCCACGCTGTCGCCCACTTTCAGATTCAGCAGCGCCAGCAAACGCGGCGCAGCTAACACCGTGCCCGCTTGTGGACGTAAGCCCGGCGGATTGGTTTGCAGCGTGCCGAACATCGGATAGGCGTTATCCACCGCCTTCACGTCCGCCAGCTGCGGCGTCTCTTGCGCGAAAGTCATGGTCATAAAGTGCAGCTGGCTGCTGACCGACAGCCCTTCGTCACGCGCTTTGTTAAGCCACGCTTCCGGCGCGGGCGCGGTGGTGCGCAGCGTGCGATCGCCGGCCATAAAGTCGCGGCTCTGCTGGCTTAAGCCTTTTTCCATGCGATCGCTGATCGAGCCCAGCGCTAGCACGCAGGCCACGGCTAAAGTGAGCGCCAGCCAGACAATCAGCAGCGAGGGCGAACGCCACTCGCGCCAGAACCAGCGCCAAATCATGACTCCTCCCACAACTTGCCGTCGCGCAGCCGTAAGCGACGGTCGCAGCGCGCCGCCAGTTGTTCATCGTGCGTCACCAGAATCAGCGTGGTGGCAAAATCGCGGTTGAGGGAGAACAGCAGATCGGCGATACGATCGCCGGTTTTACGATCGAGGTTGCCGGTGGGTTCATCAGCAAACAGCAGGCCGGGGCGACCACTAAAGGCACGCGCCAGCGCCACACGCTGCTGCTCGCCGCCCGAAAGTTGCGCCGGCAGATGGTGCAGACGATCTTTCAAACCCAGCACCGTCAGCAGTTCCACCGCCTGGCGGCGACTTTCGCGATCGCTGTCGCCACGCAGCAGCGCCGGCAGCTGCACGTTTTCCAGCGCATTCAGCGTCGGCACCAGCATAAAGGATTGAAACACAAACCCCACTTCACGCGCACGCAGCGCCGCTCGCTGCTCTTCATTCATGCTGTGTAGCGGCTGGCCAAGCAGATGCACTTCGCCGCTGCTGCCGTCGTCCAGTCCGGCCAGAATGCCCAGCAGCGTGGATTTGCCCGAGCCGGACTCGCCAATCAGGGCGATGGTCTCAGCTGGTTTGACAACCAGCTCAACTCCGGTAAGGATGGTCAGCTGATGCTCTCCCTGACCGACGGACTTAGTAAGATGATGAACTGCAACAATGTTTTCCGCTGGCATTATCCCTTCCTGTTGTTATTGCTTCTGCTGGTGTCCCGACTCGCCGCCGCCGATACCTTGCTGGTGTTGGGCGACAGCCTGAGCGCCGGGTATCGCATGTCCGCCACCGCGGCCTGGCCCAGCCTGCTGAATAAAGAGTGGCAACAGCAGCCCAAAGTGGTCAACGCCAGCATCAGCGGAGATACCGCAGGACAAGGGCTGGCGCGTTTACCGGGCCTATTAAAACAGCATCAACCCCGCTGGGTGTTAATCGAATTGGGCGGTAACGATGGCCTGCGTGGTTTCCCGCCGCAGAATATCGCCGCGGACCTGACCAAAGTGATCGACGAAGTGAAAGCCGCTAAAGCGCAGCCGCTGCTGATGCAGATTCGTCTGCCGGCTAATTATGGACGTCGTTATACGGAAGCGTTTAGCGCGATCTATCCGCGCCTGGCACAGCAGTACGACATTCCTCTGGTGCCCTTCTTTATGGAGCAGGTCTACCTGAAGCCGGAGTGGATGCAGCAGGATGGAATTCACCCCAATCCGGATGCTCAGCCGTTTATCGCCAACCTGATGGCGACCGAACTGGCTCCGCTAGTAAAGCATGATTAATGCAGGCGTGTGATTTTTAACGGGTAAAGAAATGCAAAAAACAATTCTCATCACCGGCTGCTCGAGCGGCATTGGTTTGGTCGCCGCAAATGACCTTTTATCGCGCGGCTATCGCGTGCTGGCCGCCTGTCGCCGCGCCGACGATGTGGCGCGCATGGAAGCATTGGGATTTATTGGCGTGCAGCTCGATCTCGATGATGCCGCCAGCGTCGATGCCGCCGCCGATCGCGTGCTGGAACTCACCGATCATCGCCTGCACGCGCTGTTTAACAACGGCGGTTTTGGTCAATATGGGCCGCTCAGCAGCGTTTCGCGTCAGCAATTAGAGAAGCAATTTTCCACCAATCTGTTTGGCACTCATCAACTGACCATGCGCCTGCTGCCCGCGCTGCAAGCCAGCGGCAACGGACGCATCGTCAATACCAGTTCGGTACTGGGACTGATCTCGACGCCGGGGCGCGGCGCCTATGCCGCCAGCAAATGGGCGCTGGAAGCCTGGAGCGATGCGCTGCGTCTTGAAGTGCGCGACTCTGGCGTGCGCGTTAGCCTGATTGAACCCGGCCCGATAAGCACGCGTTTCACCGATAACGTGCATCAGGGCCAGCAGGATAAACCGGTACAAAATCCGGGCATCGCCGCGCGTTTCACGCTGCCGCCGGAAGCGATTTTGCCGAAGCTGCGCCACGCGTTAGAGAGCAAACATCCGCGCCTGCGCTATCCGGTAACGCTGGTGGCCTGGGCGATGAGCCTGCTGAAACGCCTGCTGCCAGGTTGGATACTGGATCGCATTTTGCGCAGCAACTAAGCTGCAACGCAGAATCAAACTTGAACCGGGGCAGCTTGCCCCCATATCCTCAACACACTTTCTGACAAGAGACGTATTCATGTCACACGCTTTGATTATCGACATCAACGAATCCAACCTGCAGCAGACCTTAGAACAGTCGATGCAGCTGCCGGTGCTGTTCTATTTCTGGTCCGAACGCAGTCAGCACTGTCTGGAACTGACGCCGGTGCTGGATCGCCTGGCGCAGGAGTATGCGGGTCAGTTTATTTTGGCGAAGCTGGATTGCGATAAAGAGCAAATGGTGGCATCGCAGTTTGGCCTGCGCTCGATCCCAACCGTTTATCTGTTCCAGAACGGTCAACCGGTTGACGGCTTCCAGGGACCGCAGCCGGAAGAGGCAATTCGCGCTCTGCTGCAAAAAGTGTTGCCGCGTGAAGAAGAAGTTAAAGCGCAGCAGGCGATGCAATTGATGCACGAAGGCAAACCGCTGGAAGCGCTGCCGCTGCTGAAAGACGCCTGGCAGCTGAGCAACAAAAACAGCGAAATTGGCTTCCTGCTGGCAGAAGTGTTGATCACCCTGAACCGCAGCGACGAAGCAGAAACCGTGCTGGATGCGGTGCCGCTGCAGGATCAGGACACGCGCTATCAGAGCCTGATTTCGCAAATCGACCTGTTAAAGCAGGCCGCCGATACGCCAGAAATTCAGCTGTTGCAGGAGCAGTTAGCCAGCGATCCGACCAATGCCGAGCTGGCTGCTAAACTGTCGTTACAGCTGCATCAGGTTGGCCGCAACGAGGAAGCGCTGGAGTTGTTGTTCAGCTTCCTGAAAAGCGATCTCAGCGTCGGTGACGGCCAGGTGCGTAAAATGTTCCAGGAAATTTTGGCCGCACTCGGCACCGGCGACACGCTCGCCACGCGCTATCGCCGCCAGCTTTACTCGCTGCTGTACTGATCGGTACCGCGCGTTAAACGGGCCGAACGACTCGGCCCGACAATCTGACAGCCAGGAGGTTATATGTTAACGGTCATTCCCGTCATCATTGTGCTCGCACTCGTTACCGTGTGGGCCGGTGTAAAAATTGTTCCACAAGGTTACCAGTGGACGGTAGAGCGCTTTGGCCGCTACACCAAAACCCTGGCGCCAGGCCTCAATTTGCTTGTGCCGTTCATGGATCGTATTGGTCGCAAAATCAATATGATGGAACAGGTACTCGATATCCCTTCGCAGGAAATCATCTCTAAAGACAACGCCAACGTCACCATTGATGCAGTCTGCTTTATTCAGGTTGTCGATCCGGCGCGCGCCGCCTACGAAGTCAGCAATCTTGAACTCTCGATCCTGAATTTGACCATGACCAATATCCGCACCGTGCTTGGCAGCATGGAGCTGGATGAGATGCTGTCGCAGCGCGACAACATCAACACGCGTCTGCTGCATATCGTTGATGAAGCCACCAATCCGTGGGGCGTGAAAATTACCCGTATCGAAATTCGTGACGTGCGCCCGCCGCAGGAATTGATCGCCGCGATGAACGCGCAGATGAAGGCGGAACGTACCAAACGCGCCGATATCCTTGCCGCCGAAGGCGTACGTCAGGCGGCGATTTTGCGCGCAGAAGGGGACAAGCAGTCGCAGATCCTCAAAGCAGAAGGCGAACGCACCTCGGCCTTCCTGCAAGCTGAAGCGCGCGAGCGTCAGGCAGAAGCGGAAGCCACGGCGACGCGCATGGTCTCCGAGGCGATAGCCGCCGGTGATATTCAGGCGGTGAACTACTTTGTGGCCCAGAAATACACCGACGCGCTGCAAAAAATCGGCGAAGCCAACAACAGCAAAGTGGTGATGATGCCTCTGGACGCCAGCAGCCTGCTCGGTTCAATTGCCGGTATCAGTGAATTGCTGAAGGAGAACCGGACGGAGCGCAGACCATGATCCTGATGGAGCTGATTGCGCATCCACACTGGTTCTGGCTGACGCTGGGCGGCCTGCTGTTGGCCGCCGAAATGCTCGGCACCAGCGGTTATCTGCTGTGGAGTGGCTTAGCCGCCGTCGCGGTGGCGGTGATTGAGTGGCTGTTTCCCATCTCATGGACCAGTCAGGGCATTGTGTTTGCGGTGATGACGTTGTTCAGCGCATTCTTCTGGCATCGCTGGATGCGCTATCGCGAATCGTCGCAGGTCGCCAACACGCTTAACCAGCGCGGCAACCAGTTAATGGGCATGCAGTTGACGCTGGATAACGCACTGAAAAACGGCCTTGGACACGTACGCATTGGCGACAGCAGCTGGCGCGTGCAGGCAGATAGCGACCTGCCGGCGGGCACGCCGGTGATTGTCACTGGCGTGGTCGGCATTACGTTGATGATTCAGCCGCGCTTTCCATCGGCGTGATGGCAGCAACCGGCCAGATGATTGATGATCGGGCACTCTGCGCTGTCATCGCCGGGGCAAGCCTCCGCCAGTTCCAGCAAGCGCGCACGCATTGCATGTAACTCTTCGATGTGCGCAGCAATCTCGTCGGCTTTCTGCAAAGTGCGCGCTTTAACATCGGCGCTGTGGCGCGCGGGATCGTTGAACAGCGTCACCAGTTCACGGCACTCTTCCAGCGTAAAACCCACCTGACGCGCCTGGCGCAGCAGATTCAGCTCATCAATATGATGCGCCGCGTAATGGCGATAGCCATTGTCACCGCGCGACGGCGGCGTCACCACGCCCTTCTCTTCGTAGAAGCGAATCGCTTTGCTGGTGAGTCCGGTTTTTTTTGCCACATCGCTGATGTTCATTTTTCCCCCTTGACCTTCCATTCAGGGGAAGGTTTAGGCTGTAGTTCTAATGCAAATTTTGCATGTAGTCAAAATCATTAGCCTGAGGAGTACACCATGTCACATACCCAACTGCTGGCGCTGGACGGCTTGTCCTGTGGCCACTGTGTAAAACGCGTCAAAGAAGCGCTGGAGCAGCGCAGCGATGTTGAACAGGCGGACGTCACGCAGCAAGAAGCGCGCGTGACCGGTGCGGCGAGCGCCAGCGATCTGATCGCTACGGTTGAACAAGCCGGTTATCACGCGGTGCTAAAAGAAGGCGCAGCCAGCCCAAAGCCTGATCCGTTGACAGCTACAGAGCCGCCGCCGGAGGCGCTGACAACGGAGTCGCAACCGGCACAATCCACTGAAGCTGAGCTTGCTGTGCATCATTTACTGATTGGCGGCATGAGCTGCGCCAGCTGCGTAAGCCGCGTGGAACAGGCGCTGCAAAAAGTGCCGGGCGTCAGCCAGGCACGCGTCAATCTCGGTGAGCGCAGCGCGCTGATCATGGGTGATGCAAGCGCCGAAGCGCTGGTGAGCGCGGTCGATCAGGCTGGGTATTCCGCCGAAGTGATCGAGGATGAACAAACCCGCCGCGAACGCCAGCAGGTTAGCGCGCAGCACGCTATGCGCCGTTTTAGCTGGCAATCGGCGCTGGCGTTGCTGCTCGGCGTGCCGATGATGATTTGGGGCATGCTCGGCGACAACATGATGCTGAGCGCAGATAACCAAACGCTGTGGCGCACGCTCGGCGTGATAACCTTGCTGGTGATGGTGATGGCCGGCGGCCACTTCTATCGCAGCGCGTGGCGCAGTTTGCGTCACGGCACAGCCACCATGGACACGCTGGTGGCGCTGGGAACCGGCGCGGCGTGGCTCTATTCGATGAGCGTCGCCCTTTGGCCCGAATTCTTCCCGCATCAGGCGCGTCATCTCTATTTTGAAGCCAGCGTGATGATCGTTGGCCTGATCAATCTCGGCCACGCGCTGGAGCAGCGCGCACGCCAGCGTGCCTCGCAGGCGCTGGAACGATTACTGGATTTAACTCCGGCGCAGGCGCGGGTCATCAGCGATCAGGGTGAAACACTGCTGCCGCTCAGCGAGGTTAAGTCCGGCATGACGCTGAAGCTGGTCACTGGCGATCGCGTACCGGTGGACGGTGACGTCGCCAGCGGTGAAGCCTGGCTGGATGAAGCGATGCTGACAGGCGAGGCAGTGCCGCAGGCCAAACAGCCGGGAGATAAAATCTTTGCCGGTACGCTGGTACAAGACGGCACGCTGCACTTTGTGGCGCGCGCCATCGGCAGCCACACCACGTTGGCGCGCATTATCAATCTGGTGCGTCAGGCGCAAAGCAGCAAACCGGATATTGGCCGACTGGCGGATCGCATCTCCGCGGTATTTGTGCCGGTGGTGGTGGCGATTGCGCTGCTGAGCGGGGTTATTTGGTATCTGGCGGGTCCGCAGCCGCAACTGGCTTACACGCTGGTAATTGTCACCACGGTGCTGATCATCGCCTGCCCTTGCGCTTTGGGTTTAGCCACGCCGATGTCAGTGATTGCTGGCGTCGGACGCGCCGCAGAGCTGGGCGTGCTGGTGCGTGACGCCGATGCGCTGCAGCGAGCCAGCGAAGTCGATACTATCGTGTTTGATAAAACCGGCACCCTGACGCGCGGCACGCCGCAGGTCAGCGATGTGGTGCTGTATGGCGACTGGAATCGCGAGCAGGTGCTCAGCGCGGCGGCGCAGATGGAGCAAGGCTCCAGCCATCCGCTCGCCAAAGCGATTCTTGAGGCTGCGCCTGCGGTGAACGCCGAAGCGGTTAAGCAATTTCGTACAATACGCGGCAAAGGCATCAGCGCTACAGTGGCAAACAGAACGCTGCTGCTGGGGAATCAGGCGCTGCTGGATGAGCAGCAGGTTGATTACCGCGCCGCGCAGGACGATATCGCGCGCTTCGCCGCACAAGGCGCAACGCCGGTGCTGCTGGCCGACAATCAGCAGCTGCTGGGATTGATCGCGCTGCGTGACAGCTTGCGTCCCGAGAGTAAAGCGGCGCTGCAGCGTCTGCATCAGCAAGGTTATCGCCTGATTATGCTGACCGGCGATCACCAGAAAACCGCGCAGGCCATTGCCGCCGAAGCGGGTATTGATGAAGTGATTGCCGGCGTGTTGCCGGATGGTAAAGCGCAGGCGATTAAGCAGCTACAGCAGCAAGGCCGCAAAGTGGTGATGGTCGGCGACGGCATTAATGATGCGCCCGCGCTGGCGCAGGCCGATGTCGGCATTGCGATGGGCGGCGGCAGCGATGTGGCGGTAGAAACCGCCGCCATGACGCTGATGCGCAACGATCTGCACTGCGTCGCCGATGCGCTGTCAATCTCCAGCGCTACGCTGCGCAATATGCGGCAAAATCTGTTGGGCGCCTTTATCTACAACAGCCTTGGGATCCCCATTGCGGCCGGCGTGCTCTATCCGTTTACCGGCATGCTGCTGAGCCCGATTGTCGCAGGCGCGGCGATGGCGCTGTCATCCATTACCGTGGTGAGCAACGCTAACCGTTTGTTGCGCTTCAAGCCCGCGCAACGTCAATAGCCATTCCAGCCCTGTTTTTCATGAGATGAAATCGCTAGCATGGTTTTTTGCCTTATAAAGGACAGGGAATGAGACACGGTCTGTGGCACAGCATCCAACAACGGATCGCGACCCTTTTTCCGGCCAGTTACAGCTGGCCGGCCATGGATATTCAGCTGGGCGATCGTCGTTTGCATTTAGCGGGCAGCATTCACATGGGCACGCGCGATATGCAGCCGCTGCCTGCCGGGCTATTGCGCCAGCTGCATAAAGCCGACGCGCTGATTGTCGAAGCCGATATCACTCAAGGCGAATCGCCGTTCAGCAATGATGATGAACATCCGCCGCTGGCAATGCGACTCGACGACGACGTGCTGCAGCGCTTGCAGGCCTTGTGCGATGAGCTTTCGCTGTCACTGAGCCTGTTCGATACGCTGCCGTTCTGGCAGATCGCGCTGATGTTGCAGGCGCAACAGGCGCAGCGGCTGGGATTGCGTCCGCAGTTTGGTATCGATTATCAGCTGTTGCAGGCGGCCAAAGCGGCCAACAAACGCATTATCGAGCTGGAAGGTCCGGAAACGCAGATCGCCCTGCTGAAATCGCTGCCGCAGGATGGTTTGCCGCTGTTGCTGGATACGCTGGAACACTGGCACACCAACGCGCGCCTGCTGCAAACCATGATCAGCTGGTGGCTGGATGCGCCGCCCACCCAACAACCGGTGGCGTTGCCGACCACCTTTAGCAGCGAGCTGAACGACACGTTGATGCGCAACCGCAACCAGCACTGGCGCGAGCTGCTGCTGGCGTTACCGAAAGGGCGTTATGTGGTGGCGGTAGGCGCACTGCATCTGTATGGCGATGATAATTTGCCGGGACTGCTGAAGAGCTGATTCGTGCACATTTCGTAGCGGCGCAAGTTATTGCGCGATAAATCGCGCCGCTACGGGCTTGTGCGGTTGATTACTTTTGCGTTCGGCGGAAAAAAAGAAGGCCAATAATAATATTGGCCCGTCAAAGAGGAATTTGTTTATGATTTTGGTTATCACCAACAATCTCTTGCTGGCGCGGGCCAATTCTCGCGCAAAGTTCAGAATTTCGCCACTGTTTTTCCATCAAAACTGAAATAAGAATTTTCCTAACAAGGACCGATCATGACGCCCGCGGTAAAACTTCTGGAAAAACAAAAAGTCACCTTTACCCTGCATCCCTACGACCACGATAGCCACGAAACCAATTTTGGCGACGAAGCGGTGCGTAAGCTTAATCTGGATGCGCGCCAGGTGTTCAAAACCTTGCTGGTATCGCTCAACGGCGATGCTAAAGCGCTGGCGGTTGCGGTGACGCCGGTCTCAACCCAATTGGATCTAAAAAAGGTCGCCAAAGCGCTTGGCGCCAAGAAAGCGGATATGGCCGATCCGCAGCTGGCACAGCGCGTGACCGGTTATCTGGTAGGCGGCATTAGCCCGCTGGGACAGAAAAAACGTCTGCCAACGGTGATCGATCGGCAGGCAGCGGAGTTTGCCACCATCTTTATCTCCGGCGGCAAACGCGGGCTGGATATCGAGCTGGCCGCGCAAGATTTGTCTCGCCTGCTGGATGCGCCGCTGGCCGACGTCGCACGGCGCGATTAGTCGGGCTGCTGGGCGCAGAGTTGATCGATCATCCAGCGCCCGGCCGGTCCCGGCGGATTACGCCGCGACCACACCACATCAACCGCGATATGCTGCGGCCAGCCCGGCACCGGCAACTCCTTCAGCACCTGATGACCAAACTGCTCCACCAGCCAGCGCGGTAATATACTCCAGCCAAACCCCTGCTCCGCCATCTCTAACAGCAATAAATAAGATGGCGCCGACCACACGCGTCCGGCGGGCAAGGGATCGCGATTTTGTACCCAGGTATTGAGTCGCAGATGCCGCAACTCACCTAAATGCCCTTCACTCACCTGCTGAGCCTGCGACAGCGCATGATCCTGATGAAGGTAAATCGCCATCTGCGCCCCCACTTGCAAGCGTGCCACCGCCAAATCCGGTGGCAATTGTGGCTGCGCCCGCACCACGCCAAGGTGCACGCGCCCGGCTTGTATCAAATCTAATGCATCAGCATCCTCGGCGATCATGCACTCAAAATCGATATCTGGATAACGCACCTCAAACCGGTTAAGCAGATTTTCATGGTGATCCGCTTGCCAAAAATCGGAGATCGCCAGGCTAAGGCGCGGTTCTACGCCCTGCGATAAGCGCACTGCCAGCTCATCCAGCCGCTGGCTGGCGGCCAGAATCTGCTGCACCTGCGCAAACGCGCGCTGGCCATGCTCGGTCAATACCGGGTTACGTCCGCTGCGATCAAACAGCGTGAAACCCAGATCGTCTTCCAGATTAGCGATCGCGTTACTGATGGTGGACTGGCTTTTAGACAACGCGCGCGCCGCCGCCGAAAAGGATCCGCTGGCCACGGTTTGCACAAACGCCTCAAGGGATTCCGGGGAATATTTCATGTTGAACCATCGCTTTTATCGATAGGTGATCATTTTATCTTAGCATCACCCAGTGCGAAAATAGGGGTTATCACCAATAAGGAGGTTTATATGCGTACCCGTTCGCTGAAAGAACGTTTTTGTCATGCCGCAGGCTTTGAAGGGTTAGCACTTATCACTGTTGCGCCGCTGGCTGCCTGGATCATGGAGAAACCGCTGTTTCAGATGGGCGCGCTGGCGATTATGCTGTCAACCGTCGCCATGCTGTGGAACATGATCTATAACACCGGCTTTGACCGCATCTGGCCGCCGCAGGTGAAACGCGGATTCGGTTTACGCGCCATGCATGCGCTGGGCTTTGAAGGCGGTTTTATCCTGATTGGCTTGCCGATTGCCGCCTGGATGCTGAATATTTCACTGCTGGAAGCCTTTGTGCTAGAAGTGGCGTTCTTCCTGTTCTTCCTGCCCTATACCATGGTTTACAACTGGATGTGGGATAAGTTGCGCCACCGTTGGGTGACGCAGAAATCGTGTCAGGCGTGATGTGCATTTGAAAAGAGGTCGCCATGAATGGCGACCTACGAGCGCAGAGTTCAATGTTGTGCGGCGCGCGGCCAGATCCACGCCAGAATCATTTGCGGGTAGCTTGGTTTGCGTTGCTTCTCCAGCGCTTTGTTGCGCTCTTCAATTTGCGCTGCCGTCAGATGCACGATGCCGGTCGGTTGATAATCCGCTACCTTCAGCGGTGAATGCTGGCTGACATACTCACGCAGCACATCCGCATCGCGCTGCCCGCTGTTGCTGAAGCCAGCATGGGTTTCAATGTTCGGATAACCGTCGCCGCCGCTGGCGTTAAAGCTGTTAGTCGCCATGCGGTAGGTTTTATCCTTTTGCAGCGGTTCGCCATTAATCTTCACGTCGCTGACGCCTTTACCATCCGCCACCAGGCTGATGTTGCTGAACTGCGCGAAGCCGCCGGAGTCCACTTTAATATTGGCAACCGTCGCCAGATAATTCAGCACTTCATTACCCTTCAGCGTCACCGACACCACCTGATTGCCAAACGGCTGCACCTGCAACAAATCGCGCCAGCTGAGATTACCCTGCGCCAGCGAAGTGCGAATGCCACCGCCGCTCATCACCGCAAAGTCCGCTTTGGTCGCCGCCATTTGGGCGCGCAAAATTAGCTGCCCAAGATTGGTCTGCTCAAAGCGTACCTTGTCGCGCTCACCGACAAACACGCCGTCGCTGCTGCCGACGTTAACATCCAGTTTCTTGCCAGCACGCAGTTGATACGGCGTTAACAGCTTCATCATCGCGCTGTTTTTCGGGATCTCTTCCTGCCAGGTAAGCCAGGATTCGCTGCCATCAAGATTCTTTACTTTATGCTTGAGGTTGACCGGGATCAGCTGGTAATTCTCCAGCGTCAGCTCACCATTGCGGAAGGTGAAGTCGCCGCGCCCAACAAATTTGCCCCACTCTTTTGCCTGCATGATCCACACGCCGTTTTGCCGATCCGGCTGGCAGGGCTGGCCTGGCTGATAATCTTTTACGCTGACGTTCTCTTTCTCCATGCACACCGCATCCTGCGAATGGCCGCCAATGATCACGTTGATGGTGCCCGGCGGCAGGCTGCGCGCCAGCTCCACGTCGCCCGGCGCATTGCTGCCGTGCTGACCGTCGTCGTAGTGGCCCATGTGTGTCAGCGCGATGATGACATCAGGCTTTTCGCTGGCGCGTAGTTCCGCCACCGCTTTTTCGGTCTCTTTCACCGGATCGCGAATATCAATCGTCGCAATGTTTTCCGGATTGGCGATGCGCAGCGTGTCGGTGGTGGTCAGGCCGATCACCGCAATCTTCAGCCCCATGCGGTTAAAGGTTGCCCACGGCTTAAATAAGCGCGTGTCGGTGCCTTTTTGATAGATGTTGGCCGAAAGGAACGGAAATTTGGCCCACTTCTGCTGCTGTTGCAGCACGCTAAGCGGTTTGTCGAATTCGTGGTTGCCCAACGCCATGGCGTCATAGCCCACCAGGTTCATGCCGCGAATGTCGGGTTCAGCATCCAGCATGTCTGACTCTGGCACGCCGGTGTTCACATCGCCCGCTGACAGGATCAGCGCGCCACCACCTTTGGCCTGCACATCGTAGCGCTGTTGATCCATCAGCGTTTTCTGTGCCGCAAGGCCATATTCGCCTTGTGCGTTCGGCCAGTAACGACCGTGATGATCGTTGGTGTGCAGAATGCTGAAACGATAACTGCGATCCGTTTGCCACGCCTGCGCCAGCATCGGCAGCAGTAACACTGTCAGCGCCAGCCAGCGCCCTTTTCGCGGTGATAAAAACAAAGTCGATCTCCTTATTCTGCGTTTTTCCACTTAGCGGTGGACTTAATGTGCGTTATCGCCCTTCTGTGTCGCACAGATGGCTGGCTAACTCAAGATGAAACACGCATTGCATCATGGCACAGCGTGACGACCAGCATTTTTAAATTCGCTTCTCGCTGGGAATGACAACCCAATTCTACACCTGGCGGTGACTTTATCGACTTAGGACCGCTTTAACCGTAACAACCCCTGCTGCGAAGCCAATTTCCCACTGCAACTATTTTTTCCGCGTCACCCGTCATTCTGCGTATTTCCAGTCGATATCGTGAGATAACTGACGAAAATGGAGCTTCAGCTGCGTTTTAGTCTCATTTTTTCAATTTAGTGGGCTTTAACCGCTCAAATGTTTAAACGCGGTGAGTGATTGTGCATTACACTAGGTTGTTACAAGCGGATACATTTGCACACAAGGAGACAGGCATGCATCACACCACACCGTTGATCACTACCATTGTCGGGGGACTGGTCCTCGCATTTCTCCTTGGTATGCTGGCAAACCGCCTGCGCATCTCACCGCTGGTCGGTTATCTTCTGGCTGGCGTCCTGGCCGGCCCTTTCACGCCAGGCTTTGTCGCGGATACCAACCTTGCCCCTGAACTGGCTGAACTCGGCGTTATTCTGCTGATGTTCGGCGTCGGTTTGCACTTCTCGCTGAAGGATTTGATGTCGGTAAAGTCCATCGCCATTCCTGGCGCCATCGCGCAAATCGCCGTGGCGACGCTGCTGGGAATGGGACTTTCATGGACAATGGGCTGGTCGTGGATGACCGGTTTGGTATTTGGTTTGTGTCTTTCCACCGCCAGTACCGTGGTGCTGCTGCGTGCGCTGGAAGAGCGTCAGCTGATTGATAGCCAGCGCGGGCAAATCGCCATTGGCTGGTTGATCGTGGAAGATTTGGTGATGGTGCTGACGCTGGTGCTGCTGCCAGCCATCGCCGGCATGCTGGAACAGGGCAACGCCAGCCCAACGCTGCTGTTGTGGGATCTGCTGCTGACCATCGGTAAAGTCGTCGCCTTTATGGTGCTGATGATGGTGGTAGGCCGTCGCGTAGTGCCGTGGATTCTGGCAAAAAGTGCCGCGACCGGCTCGCGTGAGCTATTTACCCTTGCGGTGTTAGCGCTGGCGCTCGGTATCGCCTTTGGCGCCGTCGAATTCTTTGATGTCTCCTTCGCCCTCGGCGCCTTCTTTGCCGGCATGGTGCTGAACGAATCTGAACTTAGCCACCGCGCGGCGCACGATACCTTGCCGCTGCGTGATGCGTTCGCCGTCCTGTTCTTTGTGTCCGTCGGCATGCTGTTTGACCCGATGATCCTGATTGAGCAGCCGCTGGCGGTGCTTGGCGCGCTGGCGATTATCGTGCTGGGCAAATCCATTGCCGCCTGGCTGCTGGTAACGCTGCTGGGTCATTCACGTCGCACCGCGATGACCATTTCGGTGAGCCTGGCGCAGATTGGTGAATTCGCCTTTATTCTCGCCGGCCTCGGCATCTCGCTCGGCATGCTGAGCGAGGAAGGCCGCAATCTGGTGCTGGCGGCGGCGATTCTCTCCATCATGCTTAACCCGATTCTGTTTAGCGTGCTGGAACGCTACCTCGACAAAACCGAGACCATCGAAGAGCAGACGCTGGAAGAAGCGATCGAAGAAGAGAAGCAGATTCCGGTGGATATCTGCAATCACGCGGTTTTAGTAGGTTATGGCCGCGTCGGCAGCCTGCTGGGGCAAAAGCTGATGGAAGCGGATGTGCCGCTGGTGGTGGTGGAGAACTCCCGTCCGCGCGTTGAAGCGCTGCGCGAGCAAGGGATCAAAGCGGTGCTGGGCAATGCGGCACGCGTGGATACCATGGAACTGGCGCGCCTCGACTGCGCCCGCTGGCTGCTGCTGACCATTCCGAATGGCTACGAAGCCGGTGAAGTCGTGACGGCAGCGCGCGAAAAGCGTCCGGACATTGAGATTATTGCCCGTGCGCATTATGACGATGAAGTGACCTACATAATGGAGCGTGGCGCGAATCGCGTGGTGATGGGAGAGCGTGAGATCGCCAACAGCATGCTGCATGTGCTGGAAGAAGAGATTGCGCAGAACCCGATTGTACGTGAGTGCCCGATTTAAGTGAGTGCGGTCTTTAGCAAGGTCGCCATGAACGGCGACCTTGCGTTTTATCTGTCCCAATACGACTCTTCTAAGCTGTCTTCCCGCTCCGGGAGGCCGCGCGTCAGGCGCGGTGAATGCTGGTTCAGCACCTGATAACTTACCCGGTTCGCGTATTTACACACCTGTGCCAGCGACGAATAGGTCAGGTAGGCGCGGCCGTGTTTGCTGGAGTTAGGCACTTTTTGGCGGTGGAAGTTGTTGGCGGTGATGTCGTGCAGCAGCGCCGCCAGCGCACCATCGCCCGCGCCGTTGGTGTTCATGATCTTCTCTGGGCCGCCCATATATGGCGCGATATGCGAGAAGATGCGCAGCGGCTGATCGCAATCCTTGTGGCGCATCGCGCGGCTGAATTCATATTGGTTGAACTCAGCCAGCGCGCCCGGCAGCAGCGGATGGTTGGTTTTGCGCTTGTACTCTTCTTCAGTGAAACCGGCCATGTACAAACCGGTTGGCCCGGCGGTACACAGCACCAAATCCACCCAATCCAGCGCCATATTCGACGCCAGCAGCGGATCCTGCTCGCCGGTCAGCGCAAAGGCCTCTTCTTCGTTCATCGCCACAATTGAGACGTGATCGCGCAGGAAATCGCGCCAGAACTGCGGATTATCCTGAATCACGTATTTGGTGCCGAGCGTCAATACCACCGGCACGTTGTGTTTTTTGGCGTAGTCGATGGCGCGTAAAGTGGCTTCCGGCATCGGTTCGCCCGGCTGGCAGCGCACCAGATAGGACGTCAGCACCAGCGCCGACGCGCCTGCAATGACCTCTTCCGGAATACTGTTGGCCTGCAGCTGGTTCATCAAGCCGGGACTGATGGCAAAGGTACGCTCGCCCTGCTCGCCAATCAGCGTAAAGCAGCGGCCAATCGCGCCATCGACGCCCTGCAGGAAGTTAAGATCCATGCGGCTGGAGGTGTTGCACAGGTAGCGATAGGCGTAGCCGCCGATCTGGATGTTATTGCACATCACGCCGAGCAGCACCGAGCGGTCATCCGCCAGCACCGAGTAGTTATGCAGGGTATTTCCGATGGTGCCACCGGCAAATTGATGGCTGATGAGCGCTTCGCGCATCAGTTCGTTGTAGAGCGCCTCGGCGGTGGCATCGTCGATCACCAGCGAGTGACCGGCGCTTAAACCGTAACGCTGCAGAAAGTCGTCGTCGACTTTGGCTTCAATATCCACCAGCGTCTGGTCGATACCCACCACCCAACTGCCCTCTTCCTGCTCTTGCTGCGTGGCTTGCAGCAGCGGATCGCGCGCGTTGACGGGGAAATAGTGTTTGGATTTGCGTTTGCCGGGAAATTTCATCGAGAGTGCCGTCAGGGAAAATCAGGCAGAGAATGATATCACACTCTCTGCCACACCCTTAACGGCGCGCGTTGACCAGCTGCACCATCATTTCAATGTGCTCCGCATCGGCGTTGAGCGCAGGAATGTACTCGAACTTTTCGCCGCCGGCATGCAGGAAGATCTCGCAGTTCTCACCGCTGATCTCCTCCAGCGTTTCAAGGCAATCCGCCGCAAAGCCCGGACTCATCACCTGCACGTGCTTGATGCCTTTGGCCGGCAAACTTTTCATGGTTTCGTCGGTGTACGGCGTCAGCCACGGCTCGCGACCAAAGCGCGACTGGAAGGTCATCATGATTTTGTGCGGCGCAATGCCCAACGCCGCGGCCAGCGCATCGGTGGTGTCTTTGCAACGCAGCGGATAATCATCGCCTTCATTGGCAAAACGCTGCGGAATGCCGTGATAGGACAGCACCAGCAGATCCGGTTCGCCATGCAGCGCAAACGAGCGCTCAACCGAGGCTTTGAGCGCAGCGATGTAAGCCGGATGCTCCGCGTAATCGCGGATAAACGCCACTTCCGGCAGCGAGCGCAGTGGTTTAAAGCTGGTGGCTAAGCCGTCCCATACTGCGGCAACCGTCGAGCAGGAGAACTGCGGATAGAGCGGCAGCACGATGAGTTTGGTCACGCCCTGATCCAGCAAGCGTTTCAGCGCGCTGTCGAGGCTTGGCTGGCCGTAGCTCATGCCCAGTTCAACCGGCATATCGAGGCGCTGCGCCAATGCGTCACGCTGACGCTTGCTGAACACCATCAGCGGTGAACCTTCATCCATCCATACGGAAGCATACAGTTTCGATACGCGTGGCGAGCGAAAAGGCACGATGATGAAATTGAGAATCGGCCACCACAATAAGCGCGGTGTATCAACCACTCGTGGATCGCCGAGGAATTGTTTCAGATAGCGTTTAACCGCAGGTGTTGTGGGTGCGTCTGGTGTGCCTAAGTTAACCAGCAAAACCCCGGGCTTTTCTTGCCTCATGGTATTTCCTTGATGTCGAAACGAATGGGTCGAATGCAAAATCAGGGGGAAATTGTAGCGGAAATTGAAGGAGGGGAAAGCAATTGCTGCAAAAGGGCCGGACAACCGGCCCCTCAACGCATTAACCGAGAATCGTGGCCAATTGCGTGCTCACTTCGGCGACAGGACGTGTGCCGTCGATTTTGTGATATTCGGTGTTGCCGTCTTGCGCTTCTTTGCCGTAGTAGGCAATCAGCGGTGCAGTCAGTTGATGGTATTCCACCAGACGCTTACGCACGGTCTCTTCCTGGTCATCTTTACGCGTGGTCAGCTCTTCGCCGGTCAGGTCATCTTTACCTTCCACTTTCGGTGGATTGTAAGTGACGTGATAAACGCGGCCCGATGGCGTGTGTACGCGACGGCCAACAATACGATCCACAATTAGCTCGTCCGGTACAGCGAACTCCAGCACGTAGTCAACCTTGATGCCCGCTTCTTTCATCGCGTCAGCCTGCGGGATAGTGCGTGGGAAGCCATCGAGCAGGAAACCGTTTTTGCAGTCTTCCTGCGCGATACGCTCTTTAACCAGCGCAATCACCAGCTCGTCAGTCACCAGTTTACCGGCATCCATGATCGCTTTTGCCTGTTGGCCCAGTTCCGTACCTGCTTTTACTGCCGCACGTAACATGTCACCGGTGGAGATTTGCGGAATACCGTATTTCTCCATGATGAATTGAGCCTGAGTGCCTTTACCTGCGCCCGGAGCTCCGAGCAGAATAATACGCATTGCGTAATTCCCCTTGCGAATCGCATTGTTCAATCTGAGAAGGCGAAGAACATACCATTATGGCCCGCGCACCACAAGGAAACGGGCGCGCTCGCCACGAAAGGTCTACTTTGACCTGCTTTGTCAGCAAATACCAGCAGAGTGCCCGTTTTTAGGAATCGCGGCTAAGCATGAGCACGTCTTTGAGGCGTTTTTTCAGTGCGGGTGTGACGTTCAGCTGTTTGTTGACCCCGCCGCGCACGTCGGCGCACAAGCGTAATTGCGCCTGTTCGGGCAGCACCTGAATATCCTGCGGCAATTCACTGGCATTGAGGCCGTTCGGCAGCGGAAAAAGCGCAAAGGGTAATCCCGGTTGCTGAATGGAGTGCAGGATGAATGGCGAGTCGAGCGCGATTTTTTCCACCATCGCAATATTGTACGGACGCCATTCGCTCTCCTTCATCATTGCCAGCGCCTGTTCTGGCGCGCCACCGAGCGCTAATCCTTGCTCAAACAGCCGCAGCTCGCTGCGCACCAATGTGCTGAAATCGGCGGTGCGCAATGCGATTAACACCAGATCGCCGCATAACGCCGAATGGCGATCAAGGCGGGCGACAAACAGTCGCGCATCGCTTACCAGCCGTTTGTGTAGCTGCGTGGCAAACGACTCCGATGCATCGGTGACGCCGTGGCTTTGACATTCGCTCAACGCACGCACGCGACCTTGCTGCATATCAACATGATCCACCAGCGCAATGTTGCCCGCAGTCATCGGCAAAGTGGGCAGCACGCTCAGTTCGCTAACCGGATAGTGCGAGGCATAGCGCGTGTGATTACGTGATTGCTCCTGACGGAGAAACAGCTGGGAAAGCAGCACTCGCGAGATATGCAAAGAGGGAGCGAAGAAGAGATCGAAATTTTCAAGCCGGTAATAACGGGAAAGCGAGCCGCGAAGCTTATCGCGCGCCGCCGCCGCCCTGGCAGAAGCAAGTTGTGGAGCCATCGCGTGGTATGTCTCTGGTTATTATGCTGTGTGTGGGAGGTGAAACCTGCGGTGATAGTCGGCGTAAAACACAGAGAGCCGTAGCCGTCAACCTGCCAGAATCTGGTGGAAAGGTTAGGCCAATGCGGCTGGACATTAAAATGATATAAACTGACAATCCCTGTTAGGTTTTTACACAGGGGACGAGTATGACCGTGCTTCCATCGTTACGTGCACTGCACTATTTCCACCAGGCGGCACTGTTCAGCAGTTTTAGCGTAGCGGCCGAACGTCTGCATGTCACCCATAGCGCCATTAGCCATCAGGTTCGACAGCTGGAGAGCTGGATGGGGAAGCCGCTGTTTGTGCGTACCAATGGACGCGTCAAATTAACCTCACACGGTGAACGTTTGCTGGTGAGTTGTCAGAAAGCCTTTAGCGAGCTCTCCACCACCTGCGAAAGCATTCGTACCGGCATGCGCCATCATATCAGCGTCTCCTGCGCGCCCAGCTTTCTCTCGCAATGGCTGATTCCGCGCATCGCCAGCTTCTATCAGCGCTATCCCGATATTGAAGTGCAGTTTCAGCCGCTGGTGGAGATTGACCAGTTGCGCAGCGAGCACACCGATGTGCTGATTCTCAGCGCCGAGCAGTCGCCGGATGACGATATTGATGCCACCTTGATCAGCGATGATTACATCGGTCCGCTGTGCGCCCCGCAGTTTGCCGCCCGCTTTCAAAGCGAGCAGGATCTCGCCGCGCTGCCGCTGCTGCACGCCGATACGCGGCTGCATGCGTGGGCCGAATGGGCGAAAACCAGCGGCGTACGCGGCAATTACTGGATCGGCAAGCATTTCGATAATTTGACGTTAGCCATTCAGGCGGCGAGAAACGGATTGGGCGTGATTATGGCGCCACGCTTGCTGGTGCGTCAGGAGTTGAGTGACGGCACCTTGATCGCACCGCTGGGCTTTGTGCGCGTCGATCGCGCCACGTTGATGATGACCAAGACTTCGCGTCAGCACGATGCGGAGATTACGTTGTTTCGCGATTGGTTGCGGGATCAGGCGCAGATTTAACAGCAGATATAAAAAAGGTCGCCATGAATGGCGACCTTTCGGGTTTGGTGCGATTACGCCGTCAGCAACTGGTTCATGCGACGGATAAACTGGTTTGGATCGTCAAGCGTACCGCGCTCGGCGAGCAGCGCCTGATCCAGCAGCAGCTCAACCCACTCGGCAAAGCGCGTCTCGTCCTGGGTATCAGCCACGCGTTTCACCAGCGTATGATCCGGATTGATCTCGAAAATGTACTTCACGTCCGGCACGTCCTGACCGGCCGCGGCAAACAGCTTCGCCATCTGCGTGGTCATTTCGTTAGCATCGGTGGTGACGATCGCTGGCGTGTCGGTGAGACGATGCGTCAGACGCACCTCTTTCACACGCTCGCCCAGCAGCGTTTTCACGCGCTCAACAAACGGCTCCAGCGCCTTCTCCGCTTCTTTCTGCTCTTCGGTCTCTTCATCGGCCAGTTTGCTCAGCGAATCATCCGCTTTGCTGACTGACTGGAAGGTTTTGCCGTCGAACTCGGTGAGGTAGCTCATCATCCATTCGTCGATACGATCGGAGAGCAGCAGCACCTCGATGCCTTTCTTGCGGAACAGTTCCAGATGCGGGCTGCTCTTCGCTGCGGCATAGCTGTCGGCGGTGATGTAGTAAATCTTGTCCTGACCTTCCACCATGCGCGTCACGTAATCGTCGAGCGAAACGGTCTGCTCAGCGCTTTCGCTCTGGCTGGTGGCAAAGCGCAGCAGTTTGGCAATCTGTTGCTGGTTAGCGTTGTCTTCGGCTGGACCTTCTTTCAGTACCAGACCGAACTCTTTCCAGAACTGCTGATATTTTTCCGCGTCGTCTTTCGCCAGCTTCTCTAACATCTGCAGGCTACGCTTGGTCAGCGCGCCACGCAGGCTCTGGGTCACACGGCTGTCCTGCAGGATTTCACGCGAAACGTTGAGCGGCAGATCGTTGGAATCTATCAAACCACGCACGAAGCGCAGGTAGTTCGGCATGAACTGCTCGGCATCGTCCATGATGAACACGCGCTGTACGTAGAGTTTCAGGCCGTGCTTGCTGTCGCGGCTCCACATGTCGAACGGCGCACGCGCCGGGATATACAGCAGGCTGGTGTATTCCTGCTTACCTTCCACGCGGTTATGGCTCCAGATCGCCGGATCGCTGAAATCGTGGGCGATGTGTTTGTAGAACTCGTTGTACTCGTCGTCGCTGATCTCAGACTTGTTGCGCGTCCACAGCGCCTGGGCTTTGTTGATCTTTTCCCAGGTGGTGGTGTCGCTCTCTTCGTCTTTGCTTTCAATCTCAACCGGCAGCGCGATGTGATCGGAGTATTTGCTGATCACGTTACGCACGCGCCACGCATCGAGGAAATCATCTTCGCCTTCACGGAAGTGCAGCGTAATTTCGGTACCGCGATCGGCTTTCTCAATCTCTGCCAGCGTATATTCGCCTTCGCCAGCAGATTCCCAGAACACCGCTTCATCGGCTTTCGCGCCGGCGGCGCGGGTGCGCACGGTGACTTTATCCGCCACAATGAACGCAGAGTAGAAGCCCACGCCGAACTGGCCGATCAGCTGGCTGTCTTTCGCCTGGTCGGAGCCCATGGATTCGAGGAAGGATTTGGTGCCGGATTTAGCGATGGTGCCGAGGTTCTCAATCACCTCATCACGGCGCATACCGATGCCGTTATCGCTGAGCGTCAGCGTGCGATTTTCCGGATTGACCGAGATACGTACGCGCAGGTCGCCGTCGCCTTCATACAGATCGGGCGTCGACAGCGCGCGGAAGCGCAGTTTGTCGGCGGCATCTGAAGCGTTGGAAATCAGCTCGCGCAGGAAAATCTCTTTATTTGAATAGAGTGAATGGATCATCAGGTGCAGAAGTTGTTTTACCTCTGACTGGAAGCCACGCGTCTCTTGTCCTTTCATGGTCATTGCTACCTCAACTGAATCGGGGTTGATGATACGTTGAGAGAGAAATGGGGATGAAGGAGAGGATTTCAAGCCGATGTCTGTGAAGACATCGGCAAGTGATTAGAAATTAATCTTGTGGCGTCCGGCGAGCGAGTGCGACAGCGTGGTGCCATCGACCATTTCCAGCTCACCACCGACCGGCACACCGTGTGCAATGCGGCTGGCATCAACGCCATATTGTCCGCACAACTCGGCGATGTAGTTGGCCGTGGCTTCCCCTTCCACCGTGGGATTGGTGGCGAGGATCACTTCGGTTAAGGTTTCGCGCTCGAGACGCTGCTCCAGCCGATCCAGGCCGATATCCTGTGGCCCAATGCCATCCAGCGGTGACAAGTGCCCCATCAGCACAAAGTAGCGGCCGCCAAACTGGCCGGTCTGCTCAATGGCGTGGATATCTGCCGGGCTCTCCACCACACAAATCTGGCCGTTTTGCTGACGACGCGGATTCGCGCAGATGGTGCAGATTTCCTGTTCGGTGAAGGTACGGCAATCGGCGCAGTGACCGATTTCCGACATGGCGCGGGTCAATGCCTGCGCCAGACGCATGCCACCGCTACGATCGCGCTGCAATAGCTGAAAAGCCATACGCTGCGCCGACTTCGGGCCAACGCCCGGCAGGCAGCGCAACGACTCCATCAAAGATTCAAGCAGTGGACTGGTTTGCATCAGAACGGCATCTTGAAGCCAGGCGGCAGCTGCATACCTGAAGAGACCGCAGCCATCTTCTCTTTCTGCGTTTCGTCAATACGGCGTGCCGCATCGTTGAAGGCCGCGGCAATCAGATCTTCCAGCATGTCTTTGTCATCTTCCAGCAAGCTAGGATCGACTTCGACACGACGGCAGTTGTGCGCACCGTTGATGGTTACTTTAACCAAGCCAGCGCCTGATTCACCGGTCACTTCGATCGCGGCGATCTCTTCCTGCACTTTGGCCATTTTGTCTTGCATCTGCTGGGCCTGTTTCATCAGGTTGCCCAATCCGCCTTTACCAAACATAGTTTTCTCTCTCTGCTGGGGCTGCGCGCAGTTGACGCGCGGCAGCATGTTCACACCGGTCGAATACTCTCTTCATCCAAATCGGCATCGAAGAATCGACGCAATGTCTGAATATGGGTATCGCTTTCGATCGACTGTCGCGCCTGCGACAGCTTCTCTTCATAAATGGCCTGGCGCCACTCCAGTGGCGTCAATACCGTAGGATTATCGTCTTCAATAATCGTCAATTCAACCGGCTGACCGGCAGACTGACTTAGCGCTTCCGCCAGCGCCTGCCTGGCAGAAGCTGAATTCAGATGGCGCTGACTGCTGCGCAGATGCAGCGTAACACCGGCTTCGCCCACCTCTTTCCACGCATTGAGCGCCACTTGCTGCACCAGTTTTGGCAGCGTCAGCGCGGCGATTTCAGCAGCCCACGCATCGCGCTGCTGGGCTTCTTCCGCCAGACGCAGCGCCAGCTCAGGGGTTTTCTCATGCTCCAGTGCCGAACGCAAGGCTTTTGGCGTCGCCACCGGCTCCGCTTTAACCTCCACCGGCAGCTGCGTTTTCCAGCGATAGGCTTCCGGTTTGGCCGGGGCTTTTACCGTGGGTTCAGACGCACGTTGTTGCACACGTTCAGTGACGCTAGCGAGACGTTCCAGCGCCGGATTCGCCGGCCGCGCGGAACGCGCTGCCGGCTCACTCTTTTTTGCTTTGCCGGCTCCCTGACGCAGCAACTGCGTTCGCGCCTGTAACAACTGGCTGGTGGAGTCAGGTAACGGATCGGGCGCGGGCTGCATGTCTGGATAATCATCCGACACCGGCGGCGCGTCAGGGTTCGGCGGTGCCATCTGCGGCTGCGCAGCCGGTGCGGGCGCGGCTTTCGCTGCGGCTTGTGGCGCAGCAACCTGCGGAGCAGCTTGTGGCGTCAAGGTGGGACGCGCCACCGGCTCCGCAATCGTTGCCTGCGGATGGAACGCCAGCGCCCGCAGCAGCGTCATCTCTACGCCTAAGCGCCGATCCGGTGCCAGCGGCAGATCTTTACGTCCCATCAACAACGTTTGGTAATAGAGCTGCACGTCAGCCGGTGGCAACACGCGGGCTAACTCGCGCAGGCGATCGGCCTGGCTGAGATCGTCCTCGCTGAGCGAGCCTGGCAGCAGCTGCACCATCGCAATGCGGTGCAGTAAACGCAGCATCTCGACCAGCAGCGCTTCCCACTCAACCCCACGCGACGCGGCCTGATTCAGCAGCGCCATCACCTGTTCGCCCTGGCCATCCACCAGCGCTTCAATCAGCGCCAGCGGCTGTTCATCGTCGAGCGTGCCGAGCATTTGTGCCACGGTGTCACGCGTTACGCTGCCCTGCCCCATGGCAATCGCCTGGTCGGTCAGGCTCAGCGCATCGCGCATGCTGCCGTCAGCGGCGCGTGCCAGCAGATGCAGCGCACGCGGTTCGGCAGCAATCTGCTCCTGCTGCAACACATGCACCAGCTGCTGCTGGATTTGCTCCACGTCCAGCGCTTTGAGATGGAATTGCAGGCAGCGGGACAAAATCGTCACCGGCAGCTTCTGCGGATCGGTGGTCGCCAGCAGGAATTTCACGTGCGATGGCGGCTCTTCCAGCGTTTTCAGCAGCGCGTTGAAGCTGTGGCGCGACAGCATGTGCACTTCATCGATCAGATAGACCTTGAAGCGGCCGCGTGCCGGCGCGTACTGCACGTTATCGAGCAGATCGCGCGTATCTTCAACTTTGGTGCGTGACGCGGCATCGATCTCAATCAGATCGACAAAACGGCCCTGCTCGATTTCGCGGCAGTTATCGCATTGCCCGCACGGCGTTGACGTGATGCCGGTTTCACAGTTAAGCCCCTTCGCCAGCAGACGGGCGATCGAGGTTTTCCCGACGCCGCGTGTGCCAGAAAAGAGATAAGCATGATGGATTCGTCCCAGTGACAACCCGTTGGCCAGCGCAGTCAGCACATGTTCCTGACCGACTACGTCAGCGAAGGCCTGGGGACGCCATTTTCGCGCAAGTACCTGATAGCTCATGTGGATTCAATCACTGGAATTTAGGGAGAAGGGAGAAAATGCAGCTTCGCAAACCCTGTTTATTTTGGCAGTAGTTTAACAGCCACCAGCGGATCAGCAACCACTAACTTTGCAGAGGTGGCGCCCCGCCGTGCAGCGGAGCGCGCAGGCCTTAGTGGCCGGGGAAATTCACCAGGCTGAAGCACTCGACGCCCATGGCAGTCAGGCGGGCTTCACCGGTCAGGTCAAACAGATTAATCACGAATGCGGCGTCTTTCACTTCTCCACCGGCGCGGCGGATCAGCTTCACCGTTGCTTCCAGCGTGCCGCCAGTCGCCAGCAGATCGTCCACCACCAGCACCACATCGCCTGGTTTAATGGCATCTTTGTGCAGTTCCAGCGCATCGGTGCCGTACTCCAGCTCGTAGCTTTCGCTGAAGGTGTCACGCGGCAGTTTGCCCGGCTTACGCACCGGCACAAAACCCACGCCCAAACCCAGCGCCACCGGTGCGCCAAACAGGAAGCCACGCGCTTCCGTTCCCACCACCTTGGTGATGCCTTTGTTACGATAACGCTCCACCAGAATGGCGATCGACGCGGCATACGCCTGCGGATCTTCCATCAGACTGGTCACGTCACGGAACAGAATGCCCGGCTTCGGATAGTCAGGAATGCTTTTAATGCTGTTTTTGATGAGTTCAAGCTGCTGCGCAGTTGCGGTCATAAATGTTACGCCTGGAGAAAATATCTAATACGCGCAGCTTCTCTAGCGCCAAACCCCGGAAACCGGGTTAAGCGAAGTCGTTTATAAGGGAAGCCACGCACGAAGATGCCCAAATCTATGCAAATACCCGGCTAAATGCAACCCTCACGCTACTGTTGTGGCGGGTTGGCATCCTCGGTTACAACCGGAATGCGCCACATAAAAAGCAGCAGCAGGCACAGCATCGCGCCTAACAGGATGCGCACCCACAGCAGGTTTACTAAATAAAGGGACACCGAAAAGGTAATCACAATCAGCAACATGGCGCGCCCTTTGGCGCCGGGCGGCATGGCACGATGCTGCTGCCAGTGGCGAATAAAGCGACCAAACGGCGACTTCCACAGCAACCAATGATGGAAACGCGGCGACGAGCGGGCAAAACACCAGGCCGCCAGCAACACAAATGGCGTCGTCGGTAATAAAGGTAATACAATGCCCAGCGTACCTAGCACAATCGCCAGCCAGCCAAGGCTCAGTAGTAAAATGCGCTGCATGCCTGATGCCTGAATAAGTCAAAAACAGCGTTACGTTAACACAGTCGGAAACAGAGTGATGCCCCAACCGCCCGCCCAGCAACGTCTCCATGCCATGTTAGAGTTACTGCGCCAGCAGATTGCGCAGCAGCCGGATGGTGCCTGTCGTCAGCCCCGTTTTGATTCTCACCTGTTTCGCACCAGCGGCACGCGTCTGGCGGATTATCTGCGCGAGCTGGAAGGCAATGTG
The DNA here is from genome assembly GCF_054903455.1 of Pantoea sp. y20. NCBI lineage: Bacteria > Pseudomonadati > Pseudomonadota > Gammaproteobacteria > Enterobacterales > Erwiniaceae > Pantoea > Pantoea sp. y20. The sequence goes on along the minus strand of NZ_CM142816.1, from coordinate 1,125,237 downwards.
ACGCAGTTAACCGCTGCTGACACTGATGTGGCGCGCCGTCAATGGCTGGCAGAGAAAGTGCTGGATCAAATTGCCGCATTACAGCGCGAATGCCAGAGTCAGCAGTTGCGCGTCAAGCGCGAGCGGCCACGTGTCGATGCACGCCAGGCCAAGCGTGAAGAGTATCAAGGCTACGAAAAACGCTTACTGGCGATGATTGCTCAGCGCGAGCAGCATCTGGCGCGCGCTGAAACGCTGAGCGTTCAGCAGCAGTTAATTCGTGAAGTCGATCAGCTGCAAGAACGTTTGGCACGCTGCCGCGCCGCTATCTACAAACTGGAGTTGCCGCCTATGCCGCGCTGAACGCGGCGCTTTTTCCTCTATACTCATTGCGGTGAGAAAAAGGAGTAAAATCATGACGCTGGTATTATGGATTGTGATCGGTTTAGCGGCAGGCTGGCTCAAACGGGTGATTTTTCCCGGTCGTCCGGGAGGATTTGTGCCGACGTTGGTACTGGCGGTGATTGGCGCGCTGATTGGCGGCTATATCGCCACCTACTTCACCACCGGCGATCTGGCCGTCCTGCATCCAGCCGGTTTCGCCAGCGCACTGCTGGGCGCACTGTTAATGCTGCTGGTCGCGGCGAAATTACGTATTTAGGAGAAAAAATGTCACTGGACAGCGCACCCGACGAAATCAAACTTGCCGTCGATCTGATTCAACTGCTTGAAGAGAATAATGTCCCTACCGCCACCGTGCTGGCCGCGTTGGCGATTGTTCAGCGGGATTATGAGCAGAAACAAGCGGCGGAAATCAAGGCCGACTAAGCAGCGTTGGACTCAGGCGCAACATATCAAGAAACGCATCCACCAGCTGAGGCGCATCGGCTGCCAAATCAAAACTTTGCGGGTTGAACAGCCAGCTTTCCATCATGCCATTAATATAGCCGCGCATCAGTAGCGCCGCCTGACGCGTATTCAGGTTCTCAGGCAATTGGCTGGCATCAATACAAAGACGTAGTACAGTTTCAATTCGATCGTAACACGCTTGCAGTAAGCTCTGCTGCATATCCTGTAACGTCGACATTTCGCCAACAAACTCACATTTGTGAAAGATAATCTCCATTAATGCGCGTCTTTGCGGATCCTTTGCTGTGGCGTCAAGGATATAGATCAACATAGAACGAACAACAGAAAGTGGATCGCCCGGGTATTTTGTCTGATACTCAAGTTCCACATCGTCCAGCCCAGCGTCACAACGCAGCCAGATTTCCTGTAAGAGATCGGCTTTATTTTTGAAATGCCAGTAGATAGCCCCGCGCGTGACGCCGGCCGCTGTTGCGATATCCGCCAGAGACGTGGCGGCCACACCATGTTCGGAAAAGTGTGCTAATGCGGCGTCAAGAATTTGATGCCGTGTTTCAAGAGCTTGCGCTTTGGTTTTTCGTGCCATGCTGGGCTTTTTTTACAAACTTGTAAGTTTACATACATTTGTGAATGTATGTACCATAGCATGACCCGTGTTTTAACGCAGCAATGGGTTTATCGGTTTGTGATCCATTGATCATTTGATATCGGACACTAGAGGTTTATTTATGAATAAAAACAGAGGATTAGCGCCTCTGGCGGCCGTCCTGATGCTATCAGGCAGCTTTGTGTTAACAGGATGTGATGATAATAAATCCCAGCAAGCCGCCCAGCAGCAGCCCCCAGAAGTGGGTGTTGTAACGTTAAAAAACGAACCCTTGAAAATTACCACCGAGCTGCCGGGCCGTACCTCGGCTTTCCGCGTTGCGGAAGTTCGCCCTCAGGTGTCAGGAATTATCCTCAAGCGTAATTTTGTTGAAGGTAGTGATGTAAAAGCCGGTCAGTCGCTGTATCAGATTGATCCCGCCACCTATCAGGCGGCCTACGACAGCGCTAAAGCGGATCTCGCCCAGGCTGAAGCCAATGCGCGTGTTGCGCAGTTAACCATTACTCGCTATAAGCCGCTGCTGGGTACCAAGTACATCAGTCAGCAGGACTATGACACCGCCGCAGGCACCGCAGCCCAGACTGCTGCAGCCGCCCAGGCTGCGCGTGCCAACGTCGAAACTGCGCGCATCAATCTGGCGTATACCAAAGTGACGTCACCCATCAGCGGTCGTATTGGTAAATCGTCGGTAACCGAAGGTGCGCTGGTTTCCAACGGGCAAACCACTGCCCTGGCGACCGTGCAACAGCTCGATCCTATGTATGTCGATGTGACCCAATCCAGTGATGATTTCCTGCGTCTGCGCGCAGAGCTGGAATCCGGTCAGCTGAAACAGAACGACGGTAAGGCCAACGTCACCCTGCTGATGCAAAACGGTAACGCATACCCGCAGACAGGCACATTGGAATTCTCTGATGTGAGCGTGGATGAAACCACCGGCTCGATCACGCTGCGCGCCATCTTCCCGAACCCGGACAATCGCCTGCTGCCAGGCATGTTTGTTCGTGCGCGTCTGGATGAGGGCACCAATCCCACCGCACTGCTGGTGCCGCAACAGGGCGTAACACGCACCCCAACCGGTCAGGCAACCGCAATGGTGGTTGGCGCAGATAATAAAGTGGAATCGCGTAACATCACCGCTAATCAGGCATTTGGCGACAAATGGCTGGTGACGGAAGGTCTAAAAGAAGGCGATCGGGTGATCACCACCGGTATCCAGCGTGCCAAACCGGGTGCGCAGGTGACGCCAAAAGAAGTCTCCGATGATGCCAAAGCTGCACCAGAATCACCGTCTGCTAAATCATCGTCATAACAGGAGCCACTGATACATGGCTAAGTTCTTTATTGATCGCCCCATTTTTGCGTGGGTGCTCGCCATCATCATCATGTTGGCTGGTGTGCTATCGATTATCAGCCTGCCGATTGAGCAATATCCCAATGTTGCACCGCCGGCGGTTGAAATCCAGGCCACCTATCCGGGTGCTGATGCGAAAACGCTGCAAGATTCGGTGACGCAGGTCATCGAGCAAAACATGAACGGTATCGATGGACTGATGTATATGTCCTCGAGCAGTGACTCGTCGGGTACATTGACGCTGACGCTGACCTTCCAATCCGGTACTGATGCCGATATCGCGCAGGTTCAGGTGCAGAACAAACTGCAGCTGGCCACGCCGTTACTGCCACAGGAAGTACAGCAACAGGGTATTCAGGTTAAGAAATCCTCTAGCAGCTTCCTGATGGTAGCGGGTTTTGTCAGTGATGACGGCACCATGACGCAGAATGATATTTCTGACTATGTTGCTTCAAACATCAAAGATCCGGTCAGCCGTATGCCGGGTGTCGGTGATACTCAGGTGTTTGGTGCGCAGTATGCGATGCGCATCTGGCTGGACCCACACAAGCTGAACAACTATTCACTGACACCAGTGGATGTGATCAACGCGCTGAAAGTCCAGAACACCCAGATCGCCGCGGGTCAGTTGGGCGGTACGCCACCTGTACCGGGCCAACAGCTGAATGCCTCGATCATTGCGCAAACCCGTCTGACATCGACAGATGAGTTCGGCAATATTCTGCTGAAGGTGAATCAGGATGGTTCGCAGGTACGTCTGCGTGACGTGGCGAAGATTGAACTCGGTGGTGAAAACTACGAGATCATCGCGCGTTATAACGGCAAACCGGCTTCCGGTATCGGTATCAAACTGGCCACCGGCGCTAATGCACTGGACACCGCCGATGCGGTGAAAGCTGAACTGGCGAAACTGGAGCCGTTCTTCCCGGCAGGCATGAAAACGGTTTATCCGTACGACACCACACCGTTCGTGAAAATTTCGATTTTCGAAGTGGTGAAAACGCTGTTCGAAGCAATCGTGCTGGTGTTCCTGGTGATGTATCTGTTCCTGCAAAACTTCCGTGCGACGCTGATTCCAACCATCGCCGTTCCTGTTGTGTTGCTCGGAACCTTTGCGATCATCAGTGCCTTTGGCTACTCGATAAACACCCTGACGATGTTCGGGATGGTGCTCGCCATCGGCCTGCTGGTGGACGACGCCATCGTGGTGGTAGAGAACGTCGAACGTGTAATGGCGGAAGAAGGCTTACCGCCGAAAGAAGCGACCAAACGTTCGATGGAGCAGATTCAGGGCGCATTGGTCGGTATTGCCTTGGTGCTGTCAGCGGTATTTATTCCAATGGCGTTCTTCGGTGGTTCAACCGGCGTCATTTATCGCCAGTTCTCCATCACCATTGTTTCGGCGATGGCGCTGTCGGTGCTGGTGGCGTTGATCCTGACGCCTGCGCTTTGTGCCACCATGCTGAAGCCGGTGGAGAAAGGCGCTCACGGCAAAACCACCGGTTTCTTCGGCTGGTTTAACCGCCTGTTTGATAAGAGCACCAACCACTACGTTGACAGTGTTGGTCATATCATTCGCAGCACCGGCCGTTACCTGCTTATTTATCTGGTGATCGTGGTCGGCATGGCGTACCTGTTCCTGAAACTGCCTACCTCATTCCTGCCGGAAGAGGATCAGGGTTTGTTACTGGCGCAGGCGCAATTGCCAGCCGGTGCTACCCAGGAACGTACCCAGAAAGTATTGGATCAGGTGACGGATTACTTCCTGACCAAAGAGAAAGACAGCGTTAACTCCGTGTTTACCGTTAACGGCTTCGGCTTCGCCGGTCGTGGACAGAACACCGGTATTGCGTTCGTCAGCCTCAAGCCGTGGGATGAGCGTGGCGATGCCAACCTGAAAGTGCCTGCGATTGCCGGTCGTGCCATGCAGGCGCTCGGTCAAATCAAAGATGCGATGGTGTTCCCGTTCAACCTGCCAGCGATTATCGAACTGGGTAACGCCACCGGCTTCGACTTCATGCTGACCGATCAGGGCAACCTGGGTCACGAGAAGCTGACCGCCGCGCGTAACCAGCTGTTTGGCATGATCGCCCAGCATTCGGATACGCTGGTGGGTGTGCGTCCAAACGGCATGGAAGATACGCCGCAGTACAAACTGATCATCGATCAGGAGAAAGCGCAGGCGCTGGGTGTGTCGCTGTCCGACATCAATACCACGCTGGCTTCAGCATGGGGCGGTTCTTACGTCAACGACTTCATCGACCGCGGTCGCGTGAAGAAGGTGTACGTTATGGGCAAGGCCGATTCACGTATGTTGCCGGACGATATCAGTAAATGGTACGTGCGCAACAGCGGCGGCACCATGGTACCGTTCTCCGCCTTCTCTTCGGCGAAGTGGCAGTACGGTTCACCGCGTCTGGAACGTTACAACGGCTTGCCATCGATGGAGATTCTGGGCCAGGCTGCGCCAGGCAAGAGCTCCGGTGATGCCATGAACCTGATGGAAGAGTTGGCAGGAAAACTGCCGGCGGGTATTGGTTACGACTGGACCGGCATGTCCTATCAGGAACGCTTGTCAGGTAACCAGGCTCCGGCGCTGTATGCTATCTCACTGATTGTGGTGTTCCTGTGTCTGGCCGCGCTGTATGAGAGCTGGTCGATTCCGTTCTCGGTCATGTTGGTGGTACCGCTGGGTGTTGTCGGCGCACTGATCTTCACCACGCTGCGCGGCTTAAGTAACGACGTCTACTTTGTGGTGGGCTTGTTGACTACCATAGGATTGTCGGCGAAGAACGCCATCCTGATTGTCGAATTCGCCAAGGATTTGATGGAGAAGGAAGGTAAAGGGTTGGTGGAATCCACGCTGGAAGCATCCCGTATGCGTCTGCGTCCGATTCTGATGACCTCACTCGCCTTTATCCTCGGCGTAATGCCGCTGGCGATCAGCACCGGTGCGGGTTCTGGCGCACAAAATGCGGTAGGTACCGGCGTAATGGGCGGGATGGTAACAGCGACCGCGCTGGCTATCTTCTTCGTTCCGGTGTTCTTCGTGGTGGTACGTCGCCGCTTCAGTAAGAACAAAGGTGACCTGGAACACGGTCATCCGGTTGAGCACAAACACTAAGTTTTACTCTTCCCTAAAAGGCCGCTGATGCGGCCTTTTTTATTGCTGTTCCCCTGCCCCGCCAAAATCCCTGCGTTTTTCACGGTTGCAATCAGCCATGTTCGGGCTCATACTATTGTTATAGTATAACATTACATAGCGAGGTTACTATGAAACCGAATATCCATCCTCTTTATCGCCCAGTGGTGTTCCACGACACCTCGGCCAACGAATACTTTAAAGTCGGCTCCACCATCAAAACCGAGCGCACCATTGAGTATGAAGGTGAAGTGCTGCCGTATGTCACGCTGGATGTCTCGTCAAAATCTCACGTGTTCTACACCGGTAAGCAGAAAGACTTTGCTAAAGAAGGCAGCACCGCGCGCTTCAACCAGCGTTTCGGCAGCTTCCTGTCGCGCAACAAGTAACGCTGGAGAGAACAGATGCAGGTATTGAGTTCATTGCGCGCTGCAAAGACGCGCCATAAGGATTGCAAAGTCGTGCGTCGTAAAGGTCGCATCTATGTGATTTGCAAAACTAACCCGCGCTTTAAGGCGGTTCAGGGAAGAAAGAAAAAAAGGTAGGAAAGTGTCGTGATAGTTGGCCGGGATGCTCCCCGGCCTTTTTTTTACTTCATGCTATGCAAAATGGCGTCAACATTGTGTTTGAACGCGGCGACATAGGTCGCTGCTGGGCCATTCGCTTCCGACAGCGCCTCAGGATAAAGTTCCCCGCCCGGCTGCGCGCCGGTTTCGCTGGCAATCTGTTTTACCAGTCGAGGATCGGTTTGATTCTCCATAAAGTAGGTTTTGATGTGCTCGGCCTTCAGTTGTTGGATGATCGAGGCCACGTCGCTGGCGCTGGCTTCCGCTTCGGTAGAGAAGCCCACCGGCGCCAGGAAACTGACGCCATAACGTTGGCCAAAGTAGCCAAAGGCATCATGGCTGGTCAGCACTTTACGCTTGCTCTTCGGCACTTCTGCAAAGGCATTTTTCGCCCAGCTATCCAGCTTCTGCAGCTGCTGAATGTAACTTTCACCGCTTTTACGAATATCCGCCGCATCTTCTGGATCGGCTTTGATCAGCGCATTCATCACATTAGTGGCGTAGATCACACCGTTTTGCATGCTGTTCCACGCGTGCGGATCGGTGACGCTTTTACCGTCCTCTTCCATCTTGCGCGTGTTGACACCGTTCGATGCCACTACGATGGTGCCTTTATAGCCTGACGCGCTGATCAGGCGATCCATCCAGCCTTCCATGCCCAAACCGCTCACGAATACCACATCCGCCTTCGACAGCGCCTGGCTATCCTGCGGCGTCGGTTCGAAGGTGTGCGGATCGCCATTCGGCCCGACCAGCGATTTCACGTTAACGTGATCGCCACCAACCTGTTTAACGATATCCGCCAGCACGGTAAAGCTCGCCACAACATCAACGCTTTTCGCCAGCGACAGCGGGCTTGCCAGCATGGCGCCAATCGCCAGACTCAGCGGTAACTTTTTCATTCCTATCCCCTTATTGGTTTGGTTATCGACGGCGCAACAGGCCGCCACATGGTCCTGTCAAAACAGAAAGCAGAAACAGCACCGCAGCACTGAGCACCACCGCCGGTCCAGCCGGCAGCGAGAAATGCCACGAAAGAATCAGGCCGATAAATGCTGAGACGATCGCCAGCAGCATGGCGATGCCGAGCATGTAAGCCAGATGGCGGCTCCAGAAGCGTGCGCTGGTGGCCGGCAACATCATCAATCCCACCGACATCAGCGTGCCCAGCACCTGAAAGCCCGCCACCAGATTGAGCACCACCAGCATCAGAAACAGACCGTGCACCAGCGGTGCGCTCCATTTGCCCTGAGCGCGCAGGAAATCGGGATCGAAGGCATCGATCACCAGCGGACGGAAGATCACCGCCAGCAGCAGCAAGGTCGTAGCCGCAATGCCGCCAACCAGCAGAATCGCCGCGTTATCCACCGCCAGCAGCGATCCAAATAACACGTGCAGCAGATCGACGCTGGAGCCGCGCAGCGACACCAGTGTGACGCCGAGTGCGAGAGAGCCGAGGTAAAAGCCGGAAAAACTGGCATCCTCTTTGAGATGCGTATAACGGCTGACCGCTCCCGAGAGCAGCGCCACCGCCAACCCGGCAATCAGGCCGCCGATACCCATCGCCACCAGCGATAATCCCGATACCAGATAACCAATCGCCGCGCCGGGTAACACAGCATGTGATAAGGCATCGCCGACCAGACTCATGCGGCGCAGGGAAAGGAAAACGCCCAGCGGCGTGGCGCTGATCGCTAATGCAACGCAGGCCACCAGCGCACGGCGCATAAAACCAAATTCGATAAAGGGTTGGAGTAATGTCACGACGCCACCCTATGCAACGTTGGCGTTTGTGCGGCATCAGCGTCATCGAGCGATAGCACATCCTGAAAATAGCGCGCCACCAGCGGACGATCGTGTAGCACGACTAATAACGTGGTGCCCGCCTGCTGCTGCTGTTCGAGGATCGACATTAGCAAGGTGACGGTTTGGCTATCAATGCCGTTGAAGGGTTCATCCAGCAGCCACAGCTGGCTGCGCTGCAGCATTAAGCGCGCGAACAGCACGCGCTGCAGTTGCCCGCCAGATAACGTCGATGGTTGCGCATCGGCGAACTCACGCATTTGTACCGCATCCAGCGCGGCATCGATTTCCAGGCGCAAGGCGCGATTGATACCACCAAACCAGCCGCAGCGTGGCCAGCAGCCCATCGCCACCAGTTCATAGGCAGTAAGAGGAAAGCGGGTTTCAAGTTCACTGCGTTGCGGTAACCAGCCCAGGGCTTTGCGTGGGATGTGCAATTCGCAGTTGCCGGAAATTGGCGGTAGTAAGCCGGCAATGGTTTTTAGTAATGTCGATTTGCCGGTGCCGTTAGCGCCAATCAGCGCCGTCATGCTGCCCGTTGCCAGCTCACCGTTAACGACCGGCGTCACCGCACGGCCTTGATAACCGGCTTGTAAGCGTTTGAAATGTATCATTTCTGCATGCCCCAATCTAAGGCCAGCGCTAGCAAGGCAATCAGCATCAGCGCAACCAGCAAACGGCCGCCAAGGGAAAGAAGTAAACCGCTGTGATTCATACTCAACAACCAATAATGTTATAACATAACAATTATCATACCCGACTCATCCTCAATTGCGCCCAGGCAAAAGTGTTTCAAAAGTTGATCGATCATAAAGATAGCCGCGCTAATTCGCCGTTTCGCCATGATTGTGTTATGAAACCCATCACAACGATTACTCTTTCTGTTTATTAGCGACTTGCAATGTCACTCAATAAGCTCAATGATAGAAACATCATTCTTTTACTGGATACAAAATGCCGTCTATTATTCATTGTGATATTGCTGTGGATGAGGACGATTGCGAAAAGTTGGTTAGAATTATCCAGGGGAATATTCTCAAAATAGCCGAGGCATTAGCCGGTGATTTACAGTGGTATTCTCAAAACGCGCAATTAGTTCCCGATAGCTTCCAGATTATTTCTATTCAACCAACCGACAATAATCGATTTAAAATGCTTTACGATTTCAGCTGGAATTTATTTAATCCTTGCCTGGATTTAAATGAAACGTTTACGCGTCGTGAAGAAGTGTTGTTTCAGGTAAAGCCCGGCGCGCTGGTGTTTGACGTGATTGACAATGAGCGCCCCTCTCCCGCCGATGAATTGTAATATTTGGTAATTGAGGTGAGCAAAGCTAATGATTGTGGATTACATTTAAGGAGTCGCTGAATTCAATTTTATTCGATATCGCTTCCTGGTAGCTTTTCTTAATCTCGCCGCGCTGCGGTAACTGTGCTAGCTATGGAGGGGAAAAAGATGGACGAATACTCACCGAAACGGCATGATATTGCCCAGCTTAAATACCTGTGTGAGAACCTGTTCGACGAAAGTATGGCGACATTGACCGACAGCCATCATGGTTGGGTTAATGATCCTACTTCGGAAAGCAATTTACAGCTCAACGATTTGATTGAGCATATCGCTTCTTTCACGATGAATTACAAAATTAAGCACGTTGAAGATGAAGCCCTGATTACGCAAATCGATGAATATCTTGACGATACCTTTATGCTGTTCAGCAGCTATGGAATCAATACTCAGGATCTACAACGGTGGCAGCGTTCAGCAAAACGCTTATTTAATCTGTTTGCCGAAGAGTGCGCTTATCTCCAACAACCTAGCCATTCCTTTTAGCACCAGACTGAGACCGGTTTATTTATGAGCAACCAAGCCTTAACTAAAACAGATTATTTGATGCGACTGCGCCGCTGTCGCTCAATCGATACCCTCGAACGGGTTATCGAAAAAAACAAGTATGAATTACCTGATAATGAACTCGCGGTATTCTATTCGGCAGCCGATCATCGTCTGGCTGAACTGACCATGAATAAGCTTTACGATAAAGTACCGGTTTCTGTCTGGAAGTTCGTCCGCTAAGTTTTTCCCCTAACAGCCGATCTGCACCATCATCGTTTTGATCAAGGATTGAATCACCGGCAAAGGATTGCCAGATTTTTCTGTGCGTAAAATTCTGTGGAGTATGAGGCGGGTACAAATTGGTGGGGGCCCTGCCAGCTACATCCCGGCACACGCGTCGCCTGCTGCGGCTGCTTCCTTCCGGATCTGACCGAGTTCACAAGTTAGCATTGCGGGAGAACCAACAGGGCCCCCATTGACAAGCCCTCATTTCGAGAGCGCAGGCATTATCAAGTATGCCCCCGGCAATTGCAAGCGCAGGCCCGACAACCGTTGGTTTCTTGCGCAAGCACACAGCAATGCGCTGATGTCTACCCTTCTGCATGCTAAAGTTTGCCCTTTCCAGATAAAAATAGGTGCGCATATGAGCGACCAAAACAATTTCTCTGAGCGCGTCTGGCAGATCATCGCGGCCATTCCGCCAGGAAAGGTCACTACTTACGGGGATGTTGCGCAATTAGCGGGTTCGCCGCGCGCGGCACGCCAGGTGGGTGGCGTATTACGCCGTTTGCCGGAAGGCAGTAAATTACCCTGGTTTCGCGTTATCAATCGCCATGGCCGCATTTCACTGCAGGGTGACGACTTGTTTCGTCAGCGCGATGCGCTGGAAGCGGAAGGGATTGAAGTGAGCGACGCTGGGGAGATCGAGTTAGAGAAATATCGGTGGGAAATTTAGCGGTGCGATATGTCGCGCACAAGCCCGCAGCCAACCCGTCGTACGCTGGAAGGCATCGTCGTGGAGTAAAGCGTCACACGGCATTGATGGCGTGTGCCGAGCGTTCAGGGACGAGACAGCGACTTTACGGAACAACGATGCCTTCCGGCGCTCTCCCGTCCCATCAATCGAAATTACAGACTTGTCGGTGCCGGCACCGAAGCAGATGGCGTCACCTGCGTAGGTGAAGTCGAAGGCACTGTTGTTGCTGCTCCCGGCTGGGTTTGCATCGCGACGTTAGTCACTGGCACCAACAGCAGTTCGGCTTTTGTTCCGCCCTGATTAATCACCGGTTTCACTGTATCGGTGATAAATGCCAGCTTGCCATCAATCGAAATCGCCGCACTCAACAGAATGCGCGCGTTCGGCTGGATGTCAGCCGGATTAAACGGCAAGACAAACTGGAACGGCGACTGTTTCCCTTCCGTACGCACCACGCGCTGCGACAGCACTTTCGAAGGCGCATCGGCCAGCGATGCATCTGATAGCGTAACGGTCAGCACAGAATCCGGCGGCAGCGCAATGCGCTGGCGGATATACACCGAACCACTGACATTAGGCTGCGCAATCGCGGCCTGCTGCCCCGCTACCGCTGAGCCGAGTGTAGGTGTGGCTACCGGCTTGCTGTGGTCCGCACAACCGGTAATCGCCGCAGCCAGGGTCATACCGCTAATAACTTGCCAGAGTTTCATCGATGTCGTCTCCTTATGAACACTATGATTGTCGGCGGTAAATTTATTGCTTAGCTTTTCAGCCGCCGAATGACCTTAATTCTGGCACAAATATCGGCATTGCGCCTAAACCCTCCGCCAGCCCGCTGAAATCGCGGCAAAATCATTGACGGAAACTGGTCGGATCTTTCACACTGACGCGATAAGTCACGCTGAGGAATCCGCTATGAGCCAGGCACTGCACAACCTGCTTAATTTATTAAATCTGGAAAAACTGGAAGAAGGCCTGTTTCGTGGTCAGAGCGAAGATCTGGGCTTGCGCCAGGTGTTTGGTGGCCAGGTAGTCGGCCAGGCGCTGTATGCCGCGAAACAAACGGTGCCGGAAGAGCGCATCATTCACTCCTTCCACAGCTACTTTCTACGTCCGGGCGATAGCCAAAAAGCCATCATTTATGATGTCGAAACGCTGCGTGACGGCAAAAGCTTCAGCGCACGCCGCGTTAGCGCGGTACAGAATGGTCAGCCGATCTTCTACATGACGGCTTCGTTCCAGGCACCTGAAAGCGGCTTCGAGCATCAGAATGAAATGCCGCAGGTGCCGGGCCCGGATAATCTGCCATCGGAACAGGATTTGGCGAAGAAGCTGGCCGCGCATCTGCCACTCAAGCTGAAAGAAAAATTCCTCGCCGAGCGTCCGCTGGATATTCGTCCGGTGCAAATTCATAACCCGCTGAAAGGCCACGTCGATAAGCCGCTGCGTCAGGTGTGGATTCGTGCCAACGGCGAGTTACCGGCCGATCGTCGTATCCATCAATACCTGCTGGGCTATGCCTCGGATCTCAACTTCCTGCCGGTGGCGCTGCAACCGCACGGTAAAGGCTTCCTCGAAGCCGATATGCAGGTTGCAACCATCGATCACTCAATGTGGTTCCATCGTCCGTTCGACTTGTCTGAATGGCTGCTGTACAGCGTAGTGAGCACTTCCGCCTCCGGCGCGCGCGGTTTTGTGCGTGGCGAGTTTTATACGCAGGATGGCCGACTGGTGGCGACCACGGTGCAAGAGGGCGTGATGCGTCAACGCGACGCATAAAAAAAGGGGCGATATTATCGCCCCTCTGTTTTTTTATAATTTTAGCGCACTGCTCTTCTTCAGCCCGGCTGTTACTGGTTGTAAGCGTTCTCGCCGTGGCTGTTCACATCCAGACCTTCACGTTCCTGATCTTCCGGAACGCGCAGGCCAACAATCATATCCGCCAGTTTGAAGCCGATGAAGGCCACAACCGCAGTCCAGACGATGGTCACACCTACGCTGAACAGCTGAATCCAAACCTGATGGCCCATGGTCACGCCTTCTGCGTAGCCTACGCCACCCAGTGAAGAGGATGCGAACACGCCGGTCAGGATACAACCGAGGATGCCACACACGCCGTGCACACCGAACACATCACATGGGTCATCAACGCGCAGCCATTTCTTCAGGGTTGTTACGCCCCACAGACCGGCTAAACCACCCGCCAGACCGATAATCAGCGCGCCGCCGACACCGACATAACCACAAGCTGGGGTAATCGCCACCAGACCAGCGATGAAGCCAGAGCAAGCACCGAGCAGAGAAGGTTTACCGCGTACCGCCCACTCGCCAAACACCCACGACAGCACCGCACCCGCTGTAGCCACCACGGTATTCAGGAACGCCAGCGCAGCGATTTCGTTAGCTGAGGAAGCAGAACCCGCGTTGAAGCCGAACCAGCCCACATACAGAATCGCGGTACCGAGGAACACCATCGGCAGGTTGTGTGGTTTGAAGGCTTCTTTGCCGAAACCAGCACGTTTGCCCACCAGGTAAGCACCCACCAGGCCAGCAACCGCGGCGTTGATGTGAACCACGGTACCGCCCGCGAAGTCGAGCGCGCCGTCTTGCGCCAGCAAGCCACCCGCCCACACCATGTGTGCGATTGGCAGATACGCCAGCGTCAGCCATACCACCACAAAGATCAGAACCGCAGAGAAGCGAATACGTTCAGCCAGCGCACCGACAATCAGGCCGACGGTGATACAGGCGAAGGAAGCCTGGAACGCAACGTGAATGTACTGATAGAAGCTGCCCATCAGCGCTTTCAGCTCAATATTTTTCAGCATCGCCCACTGGAAGCTACCGAAGAAGGAGTTGCCTTCACTGAACGCCAGTGAGTAGCCGTAAATCACCCACAGCACGCAAACCAGTGAGAAGGTCACCGCAACCTGCGTCAGCATCGACAGCACGTTCTTGCCGCGAATCAAACCGCCGTAGAACAGCGCAATGCCGGGAATCGACATAAACAGTACCAAGGCGGTACAGATCATCATAAAGGCGTTATCGGCTTTATCCGCTACTGCAGGGGCTGCCGCCATCGCCAGAGAAGGTAACAGCGCAAGGCTGGTGAGGCCCAACTTCGTTATCAGTTTATTCATTTCTTTCCATCCCATCACAATTCAGAGCCCCAGTTACAGTGCTGCTTCGTCGGTCTCGCCGGTACGAATACGAATGACGCGCTGCAGTTCTGCGACGAAAATCTTGCCGTCGCCAATTTTGCCGGTATACGCGGCTTTGCTGATGACATCGACCACTTCATCAAGTTGGTCGTCCGCAATAGCGATATCAATTTTTACTTTTGGCAGGAAGTTAACGCTGTACTCGGCACCGCGATAAAGCTCTGCGTGACCTTTCTGGCGACCAAAACCTTTAACCTCGGTAACGGTCAGTCCCTGAATGCCAATAGAGGATAAGGCTTCACGCACGTCCTCCAGCTTAAATGGTTTGATTACCACGGTAACCAGCTTCATACGTTCCCCTCCGGATAAGAAATTGAGTGAGTCTTCGCGGACACGTAGGGATATAAGCAAAGGCTGTGCCATAAATAAAAAAAGGGGAATGTCAGTAGCATAGGCGCGCTGTATCACGCTTCGTTATGTGAAGCACAGCGCAGTTTGCTTAGGGGGTAGAGGAAAGGTGTTGCAATATTGCACTTCTTTGGTGCTTCAAGCCTCAAAGAAGTGCATCAATACAGAACATTCCGATAAAACTGTGCAAAAAAGGTGCAATTCACCCTTCGGCTTGTACGGGGATGCCCGCCGCGAGTTCATCGCCGGCCTGCTGCAGCTGATACATCTGCCAGTAACGGCCCTGCTCGGTCAGCAGCTCAGCATGCGTACCGCGTTCCACCACCTGACCGCGATGCAGCACTAAGATCTGATCGGCTTCGGTAATGGTGGAAAGGCGATGCGCAATCACCACCAGCGTGCTGTGCTGGCGTAGTGCACGTAACGCCTGCTGAATCGCCTGTTCCGTGCCGGAATCGATATTGGCCGTGGCTTCGTCGAGGATCAGGATTTGCGGTAATGACACCAGCACGCGCGCCAGCGCCAGCAACTGTTTCTGCCCAACCGACAGATTATTGCCCTGCTCGCCTAAACGCGTATGGATGCCGTCCGCCATGCTGCGCGCCAGCGGTGCCAGCTGCACCGTCTCCAGCGCCTGCCACACCTGATCTTCCGGGATATCGCGCCCCAAACGCACGTTGGCCAGCAGCGAATCCGCCAGCACCACCGGATCCTGTTGCACCATCGCAACGCTTTGACGTAAAGCGGCGTGCGACAGCTGCGGCAGCGGGCGACCATCCAGTTCGATACTGCCGCGTGT
This sequence comes from Pantoea sp. y20, assembly GCF_054903455.1. Lineage (NCBI taxonomy): Bacteria > Pseudomonadati > Pseudomonadota > Gammaproteobacteria > Enterobacterales > Erwiniaceae > Pantoea > Pantoea sp. y20. The sequence continues at coordinate 1,109,739 of NZ_CM142816.1, read as the reverse complement.
CACCGGGTAATAGCCCATCAGCAGATTCGCCAGCGTACTTTTCCCGCTGCCGGTGTGCCCCACCAGCGCAACAAAATGACGCGCCGGCACTTCGAGATTGATGTGGCTGAGCACATCGCGATTATCGCGATAGGCAAAGCTCACATCCCGCAGCGAGATGCTGCCGGAGGCCAGCGGCAGACTATCGCTGCCGTAACCTTGCTGTTCTGCATCCATCAGTTCAAAGATACGCTCGCCGGACACCACCGCCTGTTGCAGCATCGACTGCTGCGTGGTGAGTTCAATCAGCGGTTCATTGAGGCGGCCAAGATAGGTAATAAAGGCATACAGCACACCGACTTCAAACACGCCCGGCGTGGCGAAGCTGAACAGCATCAGCAAACCGCACAGAATCATCGCCGAAAACAGACTCAGCAACGGGCGCAATAAAAAGCCATCCAGCCGCAGCGTTTCCATACGCGCCAGATAGTGTGAACGGCTGGCTTCGCCCATGCGTTCACCAAAGCGCGCCTGCTGGCGGAACTGCTGGATCACGCTCATGCCGTTGATCACTTCATTGAAGCCGTTGTTGATGTCCGCCAGATAGCTGCGCACGCGACGCGCAATCGGCGTGCTAAAGCGCTGATAAATCAGCATCACCGTTAGCACCAGCGGGAAAATCACGATCGCTACCAACGCCATGCGCCAGTCGAGGGAGAACATCGCCACCAGCATCGCGCCAATCAACGCGGCGGCGCGCAACACTGTGGCCACCACGGTAACGTAGAGATCTTTGATCACTTCGGTGTCATTGGTGACGCGCGAGATGATTTGGCCGACCGGCTGCGTATCGAAGGCGCTGAGCGGCTGGCGCAACGCCGCGTTCATCACGTCCACGCGCAATTGCTGCACCACGCCAATCGCCGCGCGGTTAAACAGCAACGCCTGAAAATAGTGCAAACCGGCGGCCAGCAATTGCAGCAGGACAAAGCCAACCAGCAGGCCCGCGACGATGCCCCACGGCATCTGATGTTTCGCCACCAGATTATCGATGAAGTAGCTTACCAGCACCGGTCCGGTCACTTCGGCTGCCGCCGCAATCCACAGCATGCCGACCGCCAGCCACAGCGATTTACGCCACGGTTTGCCATACGCCAGCAGTCGTTTCAGCGTCGGCCATAAACGTTGTGATTTAGCCACGGCTTGCTCCTTCTGCCACTTCATCGTCATCCAGTGCGGCTTCCAGCTGCTGATAACGGTACATATCGCGATACCAGCCTTCTTTGGCCGCCAGGGTGTCATGATCGCCACGCTGCGTCACGGCGCCGTGCTGCAGCACCAGAATTTCGCTGGCCTCGGTAAGCGCCGACAGACGATGCGCGCTAATAATCAAGGTGCGCCCTTTGCCCCACTGACGCAGGTTATGCAGGATGTCATGTTCAGTGCGGCCATCAACCGCCGACAGCGCATCATCCAGAATCAGGATTTCGGCATTCAGCAGCAGCGCGCGTGCAATCGCGATGCGCTGCTTCTGTCCGCCCGATAACATCACGCCGCGTTCGCCCACTTCGGTCTCATAACCTTGTGGCAGGCGCAGAATATCATCGTGCACGCAGGCCATGGTTGCCACACGCTCCAGCTCTTGCTGCGTCGCATTCGGGCGACCCAGCGCCAGATTGGCGGCAATGGTGTCAGAGAACAGGAAAGGCGTCTGGCTGACGACCGCCAGCCGGCTGCGCCAGCTATCGAGCCGCAACTGCGGCAGCGGTGTATTGTGGTAGCGAATATCGCCTTGATCGATGTCGAAGTGGCGCTGAATCAAGCTTAGGAGCGTGCTCTTGCCGCAGCCGGTTGGCCCACATAATCCCAGCATTTGGCCCGGTTTTAACTGGAAATTAAGATGGCTCAGCACCGGGCCAGAGCTGGCCGGATAGCGGAACTCACGAATAGCGACCTGCAGGATGCCAGGTTCGGGCGGTAACACTTTCTGTCCATCTTCAACCGCTGGCGCTTCCGCCAGCAATGAACGGATACGGCTCCACGCCGCACTGCCGCGCTCAACGATGTTGATCATCCACGCCAGCGCCAGCATGGGCCAAATCATCAGACCGAGGTACATCACAAAGCTGGTGAGCTGCCCAAGCGTCAAACTGCCGTTCCACACCATCCAGCCGCCACCGGCAATTGCCAGCAGGTTAGAGAAGCCGACGGCGATATAAATGATCGGATCGAATCGCGCATCCACGCGCGCCACATGCAGGTTTTTCTTGCCGGTATCAGCAGCGATGCCGGCAAACTGCTGCGACTGGTGATCTTCGAGGCCAAATGCTTTGATCATACGGATGCTGGTCAGGCTTTCCTGGGTTTGATCGTTCAGGCTTGAAAACGCCGCCTGCGCCACTTTAAAACGTTGATGCAAGCGGGCACCGTCTTTCTGGATGGCGAAAGCCATAATTGGCATCGGGATCAGCGCCAGTAACGTCAGTTGCCAGCTAATTTGGGTACTCATCACAATCAGCACCACCAATCCCATCACCAGCGAATCCACCAGCGTCAGCACGCCTTCACCGGCGGCAAACACCACGCGATCCACATCATTGGTGGCGCGGGCGATCAGATCGCCCGTGCGATGGCGCAGATAAAATGCCGGATGCTGGCGGCTGAGCTGGCGATAGAAATCTTCACGTAGCTCAACGGCTAATTGATAGGATGCGCCAAACAACAGCACGCGCCAGACGTAGCGCAGCAGATAGACAATCACCGCCGTCACCAGCATCACGCCGATCCACATTAAGATCTGCCCGGCGCTTAAATTATGCTGGGTGACGCCGTCGACAATCACGCCAACCACGTGCGGTGGCAGCAATTGCAGTAAGGCAATAACGATCAGCAAGCTGACGGCGCCCAGATATCGCCGCCACTCGCGCAGGAAATACCAACTTAACTGGCTGAATAATTGCACAAGCGTGTCTCTTTCTGTGCCCGTTAGGGCGCTACCGGCAAGGCGGTGGTGTATTTAATCTCTTCCATGGCAAAACTGGAGGTCACATCTATCAGTCCCGGTACGCCGTTCACCAGGCGCTTATAAAAGCTGTCGTAACTCTTCATGTCCGCGACCTGAATGCGCAGCAAATAATCGTACTCGCCCGCCATGCGGTAAAACGCCATCACTTCCGGCATTTGCTGCACCACGGCGACAAATTGCTTAAACCACTCGCTGCTGTGCTGCTGAGTTTTGACAAACATAAAAGCGGTAAGTGACAGACCGATTTTTTCGCCGTCCACCAGCGCCACACGCGCACGAATAATGCCATCATCTTCCAGTTTTTTCAGGCGTTTCCAGCACGGCGTGGTTGTGAGGTTCACCGCATCGGCCAACGTCTGCAGCGACAACGTGCAATCCTGCTGCAGCATTGCCAGCAAAGCGCGGTCAGTTTTATCTAACATTTGCCACTCCCGGAGAAAAATTTTCTCTAAGCGCACCATTATACCGTGATTAAAGCAACCTCTTTTTCCTGCCAGTGCCTTACACTGTGCGCAATAATGATTACGGAAATGCCACATGCAAACGCCCTGGGTTCGCCACGCCATCAATGAAATTAACGCCGATTTTCAGCGCTCTGCGGATACGCATCTGATCCGCTTTAAGCTGGATGATTATCCCGGCATTCACTTCTATCTCAAGGATGAAAGCACGCATCCCAGCGGCAGCTTAAAACATCGACTGGCGCGTTCCCTGTTTCTCTATGGCCTGGCGAATGGCTGGATCCACGAAAATACGCCGATCATTGAAGCCTCATCCGGCAGTACTGCGGTATCGGAAGCTTACTTCGCGCGTTTGCTCGGTTTGCCCTTTATCGCTGTGATGCCCGCCAGCACCGCGAAACGCAAAATCGAGATGATTGGTTTTTACGGTGGCGAGTGCCATTTCGTCGCCGATCCCTGCCAGCTGTACAGCGAATCCGAGCGTTTAGCGCGTGAACTGAATGGCCACTTTATGGACCAGTTCACCTATGCCGAGCGCGCCACCGACTGGCGCGGCAACAACAATATTGCCGAAAGCATTTTCCGCCAGATGTCGCACGAACCCTTCCCGGTGCCGCATACGGTGATCATGAGCGCCGGTACCGGCGGCACCTCGGCAACGCTGGGCCGCTATATCCGCTATCAGGGCCATGACACGCGCCTGCTGGTGGTCGATCCGCAGCATTCAGTGTTCTTTGATTACTGGCAGAGCCGCGACAAAACGCTGCGCAGCGAACGCGGTAGCCTGATTGAAGGCATTGGTCGTCCGCGCGTGGAACCGTCGTTTTTACCCGACGTGATTGACGAGATGATGAAAGTGCCGGATGGCGCGACTATCGCCGCAATGCTGCAGCTGGAAAAGGTGCTGGGACGTCGCCCTGGCGCTTCAACCGGTACCAACTTCTGGGGCATGATGCAGGTGGCAAAACGCATGCGGGAAAACGGCGAGCAGGGTTCTCTGGTGACGTTGCTGTGTGACAGCGGTGAGCGCTATCCCGACACCTATTACAATGCGCAGTGGGTAGAGCAGAATATCGGCGACATTGCGCCGTGGGTGCGTGAGCTGCAATAAAAAACCGGACATCCTGTCCGGTTCACTGTAAGCCTCAGCATTCGGGGGAATAATCGAGGTGTGGTGTGGTCATCCAGTGATTAAGGTAGTGAGACACCGCCTGTGTCTCGTAATGTCCGATAATCGGTAAATGGGGCAACGACGCTTTCAGTTGATGCATGGCGTTGCCCATAATGAAACCGCTGCCAACACGTTCCAGCATTTCGCGATCGTTCATGGCATCGCCAAACGCCATACAATCCGCCAGCGACAGCGAAAGATGCTGGCACAAACGTCCCAACGCCGCGCCTTTATGGCAATCGACCGGCAACACCTCCAGACAATCCCACGCAGAGAAGCAAATGTTGGCCCGCTCGCCCAACGCGGCCTGCAATTCGCTTTTTAACGCCTGCAACATTTCATGTGGCGCAATAAAACAGATTTTCGTGACTTCATGCGCTGACATCTGACGCAAATCGCGCAGCTGATAATGGAAGCCACTCATCGCATGCGCTTCCAGCGCGCCGAGCAGCGGCTTATCGGTAAACCAGCCCTCATCGTTGAAAACATGAATCGAGGCAGGCGTTTGCCAATGCGTATGAATCACCTCTTCCGCCACTGATGGCGATAAATCGCAGCCGTAAAGTTGGTTGCCTTCCAAATCGTGAATGCGCGTACCGTTACCGGTAATCAGCCACGCAGGCAAGGTGATTTGTTCGCGTATTCGCTGCATATCCATGAGATGACGCCCGGTGGCAAACGCCAACGTGACGCCGCGTTGATGCAACGCATGCAGGCTTGCCAGCGTTTCATTACCTAACCGGTGCGAAGGCAGCAACAGCGTGCCGTCCATATCAAATGCCGCGAGGCGAGCCATGCGAATTCTCCTGTCTGTGTGAGGCAGCTACTATCGCCTGGTAATTACGGAACTAATAGTGAATACTTTTTAAAAACTGTTCCGGGTTTAGCTATGCGTGAACTTCATCGGGTCAATCAATTTCAGCGCCTGTGGCAACTCAGCCACGGCGAAACGCAACGCCTTAGCGTCGCTGCGATGGCGCAACACTGCTTTTGCAGCGAGCGCCATCTGCGCACGCTGCTGCGTCAGTGGCAGGATGCCGGCTGGCTGCAGTGGCGCGGTGAATCCGGGCGTGGCAAACAGGGTGAGCTAACTTTCCTGGTGTCGCCGGAACAGCTGCGCCAGCAGTTGTTAACGCAGCAACTCGACGCCGGCGAGGCGGTACAGGCGCTGCAGGTGCTCGATCTGCATCCCGAGCGATTAGTAAAATTGCTGCGACCACTGATGGGCGGTCAGTGGCAGAAGCAATCGCCGGTGCTGCGCATTCCTTACTACCGCGCGATGGAGCCGTTGCGTCCGCTGCAGCTGACCGGACGTGCCGAGCAACATCTGGCGCGCCAGGTTTTCTCCGGGTTAACGCGCTTTCGCGATAACGATGTTGAAGGCGATCTCGCTCACCATTGGCAGCATGATGCCAGCGGCCGTGACTGGTATTTCTGGCTGCGCCCACAGCTCAGCTGGCACAACGATGAACCGGTGCAGGCGGCACAGTTGGTTGAGCAGCTGCAACAGATCAGGCATTCGCCACGCGGTGCGCGGCTGCTGGCGGCGATTGAACAGATTGAAGCGCCGCATCCGCTAGCGATACATATTCAACTGCGTGAAAGCGATTACTGGCTGCCGCAGCGGCTGGCGCATCAGTTCTGTCTGTTACCGCATCCTGAATTTGCCGATATCGGTAGCGGGCCGTGGAAACTCACGCATTTCACCGCAGAGATGGTGCGGCTGGAGAGCCATGCGCGCTGGCATTTGCAGCGCCCGCTGATCCAGCGGATGGAATACTGGATCACACCGCAGCTGTTTGATCGTGATCTCGGCACCAGCTGCAGCCATCCGGTGCAAATCGCCATTGGCGATCCTGACGAACTCGGCTCGCTACGTCCGGTTGATCGCAGTATCAGCCTGGGATTTTGCTATCTGGCGCCACGCATCTCGGCAAACTTCAGTGCCGAACAGGCCCAATCGCTGATTGCCCTGATTCAGCGCAGCGGTGTGATTCAGCAACTGCCGCTGGATGAGGGTTTAATCACACCGAGCCATGAGCTGCTGCCTGGCTGGCCAGTACCGCGCGCCGAAAGAGAGACGATTGCACTGCCACCCACATTAACGCTGCATTACCACTTGCCGGTCGAACTGCATGTGATGGCACAGGCGTTGATTCCACTGCTGGCGCAACACGGCTGCGCCCTCACCTGCATCTTCCATGACGTAAAAAGCTGGCGTGACGATAGCGATCTCAGTGAGGCCGATGTGGTGATGGGCGATCGACTGATTGGCGATGCACCGCTGTTTACGCTGGTGAACTGGCTGGAGAACGATCCGGTCTGGCAGCCGCTGCGCGAACAGGTTCTGCAAACGCCACTGAGCGCGATTGCCCAACAACCTGATGCACTGCAGCGCAGTGAATTGACTCAGCAACTGTTTCAGCAGCTGATGTGCGATGGCCACTTACTGCCGCTGTTTAACTATCGCTATCAGGTTTTTGCGCCGCCCGGCGTGGAGGGCATCCAGCTTAATAGTTTGGGATGGTTTGATTTCACCCGCGCCTGGATTCCGCCGCCAACCACAGCTAGCGCTGTTCAGCCTGCGTCCGAGCCAGTACCATAAGCGCACTGATTTTTGGGGAAGAAAAAATGAAACGAGCCGTTGTGGTATTCAGTGGCGGACAAGACTCCACCACCTGTTTAATTCAGGCGCTGCAACACTATGATGAAGTGCATTGCGTTACTTTTGATTACGGCCAACGCCATCGTGAAGAGATCGAGGTTGCGGCTGAGCTGTCGCACAAGCTGGGCGCGCGCGCGCACAAAGTGCTGGACGTTACGCTGCTCAACGAGTTAGCCGTCAGCAGCCTGACGCGCGACAACATTCCGGTGCCAACCTATGATCCCAATGCCAGCGGTTTGCCGAGTACCTTTGTACCGGGCCGCAATATCCTGTTCCTGACGCTGGCATCGATTTATGCCTATCAGGTCGAAGCCGAAGCGGTGATCACCGGCGTGTGCGAAACCGATTTCTCCGGCTACCCGGATTGCCGTGATGAGTTTGTTAAAGCACTGAATAACGCCGTCAGCCTCGGCATGGCGCGCAATATTCGCTTTGAGACGCCGCTGATGTGGCTGAATAAAGCGGAAACCTGGGCGCTGGCCGATTACTGGCAGCAGCTGCCGCTGGTACGCGCTGAAACGCTTACCTGCTACAACGGCGTAAAAGGTGATGGCTGTGGCGAATGCGCGGCCTGCCATTTACGCGCCCGTGGCCTGGCAGATTATCAGGCGAACGCGCCGGCGGTGATGGCAGCGATGAAACAAAAAAGCGGCCTCAACTGATTCAGGCCGCAGGGTAAACTGGCGTCATCGGCGCCAGTTATTCATTTTCCACCATCAATGACATCAGACGCTCGCGCAACTCCCCTTCCATCGGCACCGCTTTTTGCGTGCGCAAATCGATACAGACAAAGGTCAGCGCGGCATCGGCCACCACCGAATTATCACTGGCCAGCAAGACACGCTGCGCAATGATGCCACTTTTACCGCTGAGCTGTGACACTTCACTTTCAATATTCAGTACGTCGCCCAATACCGCCGGACGACGATAGTTGATGTTGATATTCACCACCACAAACGCCAGTTGCTGCTCCATCAGCCAATGAAACGCATCGACATCCTCCAGCCACTGCCAGCGCGCCTCTTCCAGAAATTCCAGATAGCGCGCGTTATTCACGTGCTGATAAACATCCAGATGATAACCGCGCACTTTAATTGTGGTTTGCATTGTTGCTCCTTGTTCAGGCTGAGAATGACAACTGGTAAGACCTGCTGAGCATAGCACAGCCTGAATCCGGGCTTTTTCAATCCTTCAAAGTCGCGAGACGCTTCACAGTTTAAGCCGGGCGCTGTTGCGCTCAATCAGGGCGCTACCAATGCCCGGCACCTCCTTGAGCTGTTCAATGGCGGTAAAGGGCCCGTATTGTTCGCGATAACTGACAATCGCCTGCGCCTTCTTCAGCCCGATACCGTTCATACCCGCCGCCAGTTGTTCGGCGGTGGCTGAATTGATGCTGACCTGTCCTTCCTGTGGCGTGGAGACTTGCGTCGCCTGCGTTTCACTGGGACTTTCGGCAGCCGCCAGTCCGGTGGTATAAACTGCGCCGCCCAGCGCCAGCGTAATGCATAGGGCTTGAAACGTTGATTTAACCATGCTGTGTTTCTCCTTGTGTTTGACAGCAACAGCAGGGTGTCACAGCTCAATTCAACGCTCAAAAGGGCAATTACAGAAATGGAAAAGGCCGCATAAGCGGCCTTTCGGGTATTGCAGTGATTTAACTTTTTTTGTGAGGCTTACTGGTTTTGTGCTGCGGCGCCGTACTTAATCTTCGCCTCTTTACGCAGGTTTTCCAGCAGCGCTTCAAAGGCGATTTGCGCGTTATTCTGCGTTACGCCTTTTACCATCTCATCGATCTGCGCCTGCGGCATGTTGCCCGCGCTGACTTTATCCAGCGCGATCAGCACCACATTGCCCTGCATATCTTCGCTCACGCCCCACGACGGTTTATTGTCGGCAGGTTGTGGCAGATTGAAGGCCGACTGAGCAACAGGATCCTGCGCGTTGCGATCGAACGATTTGCTGGCGCTGAGCGTCAGGCCTGCAGCCTTCAGTGCATCCGCTTTACCGGCTTTCAAATCGGCCAGCAGCTTATCTGCTTGTGCTTTCGCCTGCTGCGTCGCTTTATCATGCTTCAGCGAGTCTACGATCTGTGCTTTTACCTGATCCAGCGGCTTCACCGCTTCCGGTTTGTGCTCACTGATACGCAGGACAAAGGCACGATCGCCATCCACAGAGATGATGTCGGAGTTGTTACCCGGCGCACCATTCTGGCCTACCAGACCACCGTTGAAGATCGCCTGTTTAACCTGATCGAAATTCAACTCGTCTGGCAGATTATCGCGGGTGATCCAATTGGTTTCTACCACTTTCAAGCCGGAAGCCTGCGCGGCGCCCGCCAACGATTCGTTGTCGTTGCTGGCTGCTTCGCTGACTTTCTGCTGAATTTTGTAGAAGGCATCAACCGCTTTCTCTTGTTTTACTTTATCGGCAACGATGTCATGAACATCGGCCAACGGCTTAACCTGCTCCGGCTGGATATCATCCAGACGCACCACCAGGAAGCCAACCGACGATTTGATAGCGCCGGAAAGCTGACCTTTCTGCGTCAGATTGGCGTTTTTCAGCTCGTCTGGCGTAGTGCTCGGCTCAAGCCAACCCATGTCACCGCCTTTGCGGGCTGAGATTGGGTCGATGGATTTGCTTTTTGCCAGCGCAGCGAAATCTTCGCCTTTCTTCAGCGCGTCAACCACGGCATTAGCGTCAGCTTCCGTCCTGGTCTGGATCACGCTGTAGCGATTACGCTGTGGCTGTGAATAATCCGCTTTATGTTGATCGTACCAGCTCTGAATGTCCGCTTCGCTGGCCGTTTCCTGCATACTAGCGGCATCCATTTTGATGTAGCTCACGCGGAACTGTTCAGGCGCCATGAAGCTATTCTGATGCTGCTGGTAATATTGGCTGACTTCGTCGTCGCTGACCGTCTGCTTAGCCGCCAGCGCGTTGACATCAATCACCGCCTGACGCACTTCACGCTGCTGAGACACCAGATCCACCAGTTTGCTGGTTTCGCCTTTTAACATGAAATCGGTGTTAGCAATTGCGTTAATCAGCTGCTGCGTCGCCAGCTGCTTGCGCAGCGCTTCGGCATACTGATCGGCAGTGAAGCCCATGCTGGTGATCAGGCCGCTGTATTTGGCGTTGTCGAATTTACCGTTGGTCTGGAAAGCTTTCTGATTGAAGATCGCCTGTTTCACCTGATCATCGCTGATGCCGATGTGCAGATCTTTGATGTACTGATCAAGTAACGCCTGATCGATCAACTGCGACAGCGCCTGCTGGCGCATCTGCTGCATGTAGCCTTCGTTGCTGGCTAACTGCGAGAACTGATCGCCCAGCATCTGCTGCTGACGATTGCGCTCGTTGTTATAACCCTGCTCCAGCTCTGCACGGCTGATCTCGTGGCCGTTAACTTTGGCAGCATAATCACCGCCGCCACCGATCAGGTAGTTGCCCACCCCGGTGAGTACGAAAGACAGGATGATCAATCCCAGAATAATCTTGAGCACGACATGATTCGACGCCGCGCGTAAATTGTCCATCATGGTATGACAACACTCCGCTGTAGTGTGAATGTAAAGCTCTAACACGATGTCATCATCGTGCAACTGCTGTTCAGGCTGGCAGTTGGCAACCATGCGGAGACAACAACCAAAGGCTATCGCCGCGCATCAAGAATAAAAAAGGCACATCAAAAATGATGTGCCCGTATGTTACATGAGAACGGCTTTTGCGTCCTCAATCCACGGAAGAAAATGCTTCAATGGATGTATCAGCGGTCATTAATTGACGGAATCTTTCAGTGCTTTACCAGCACGGAAGCCCGGAACTTTACCAGCCGGAATGGTCAGCTCTTTACCCGTTTGTGGGTTACGGCCTGTACGAGCTGCACGCTCACGTACAGAGAAAGTACCGAAACCAACCAGTGCTACTTCATCACCGCCCTTCAGAGCTTCGGTAACGGAGTCCATGAATGCATCTAAAACACGTCCCGCTGCCGCTTTAGAAATGTCAGCATCTGCAGCAATTTTGTCGATCAACTGTGACTTATTCACTCTCTTCATCCCCTCTTTTATTATTCACATCGCACCCGTGCTTCCCGCCCGGTGCGAACGCGCAGCCAGTTATATCAAGCCTGTGGAGCTGAAACAACGGTATTCATCTTAATCGTTGATCCAGCAGCCCACTAAGTTAGCGGCACAAAAAAAAGCTGGCAAGCACCATTTTGCCTGCCAGCTTCGCTTTTTAGCGGTTTATGCCGCTAATCACTATTTTGCGGTCGCAACCTGCATGCCGTAAGGCGCATTTTCCAGTGCCAGGTTCAGCACTTCTTCAATACGCTTCACCGGATGAATCTCGAGATCGGCAATCACGTTCTGGGGAATATCCTCCAGATCGCGCTTGTTTTCGTCTGGGATCAGCACGGTTTTGATGCCGCCACGGTGTGCCGCCAGCAACTTCTCTTTCAGGCCACCAATCGGCAGAACCAGACCACGCAGGGTGATTTCACCGGTCATTGCGACATCAGAACGCACCGGGTTACCGGTTAAGCAAGACACCAGCGCGGTGCACATAGCGATACCGGCGCTCGGGCCATCTTTCGGCGTCGCACCTTCTGGTACGTGCACGTGGATGTCGCGTTTCTCGTAGAAATCACCGTTGATGCCCAGTTTCTCTGCGCGCGCGCGCACCACAGTCAGCGCTGCCTGAATCGATTCCTGCATCACTTCGCCCAGCGAACCGGTGTACATCAGCTTGCCTTTACCTGGTACGCAGGCGGTTTCAATGGTCAGCAGATCGCCGCCCACTTCCGTCCACGCCAGTCCGGTCACCTGACCCACACGGCTTTCGCTCTCTGCGCGACCATAATCAAAGCGCTGCACGCCAAGGAAATCCTTGAGATTATCGCCATTGATCACGATGTGCTTTTTCGACTTATCCATCAGCAGCGCCTTCACTGCTTTACGGCACAGCTTGGAGAGTTCGCGCTCCAGACTACGCACGCCCGCTTCACGCGTGTAGTAGCGGATGATGCCAACAATCGCGCTGTCGTCGACGGTGATCTCTTTCTCTTTCAGCGCATTACGTTCAATCTGCTTCGGCAGCAAATGTTGCTTCGCGATGTTCAGCTTTTCATCTTCGGTGTAACCGGAGAGACGAATCACTTCCATACGGTCAAGCAACGGTGCTGGGATGTTCATGGAGTTTGAGGTCGCCACGAACATAACGTCAGAGAGATCGTAATCCACTTCCAGATAGTGATCGTTAAACGCGATGTTCTGCTCAGGATCCAGCACCTCAAGCAGCGCTGAAGCCGGATCGCCACGCATGTCAGAAGACATTTTGTCGATCTCATCCAGCAGGAACAGCGGGTTTTTGACGCCCACTTTCGCCATTTTCTGGATCAACTTGCCAGGCATAGAACCGATGTAGGTACGACGATGTCCGCGGATTTCCGCTTCATCACGCACGCCACCCAGCGCCATACGCACGTATTTACGTCCGGTGGCCTTAGCAATCGACTGTCCCAGCGAGGTTTTACCCACGCCCGGCGGTCCAACGAGGCACAGAATTGGGCCTTTGATTTTGCTAACGCGACTCTGCACCGCAAGATACTCAAGGATGCGATCTTTGACGCGCTCCAGACCGTAATGATCGATATCCAGCGTTTCCTGCGCTTTACGCAGGTCTTTTTTCACCTTGCTGCGCGCCACCCACGGAACCTGAACCATCCAGTCGATGTAGCCACGCACCACGGTCGCTTCTGCAGACATCGGCGACATCATCTTCAGCTTCTGCAGCTCAGCTTCGGCTTTTTCACGCGCTTCGGCCGGCATTTTGGCCGCTTCAATCTTACGTTTCAGCGCCTCGTACTCATCCGGCGCATCATCCATTTCGCCCAGCTCTTTCTGAATGGCTTTCATTTGCTCATTCAGATAGTACTCACGCTGGCTTTTTTCCATCTGCTTTTTAACGCGGTTGCGAATGCGCTTCTCAACCTGCAGCAGATCGATTTCTGATTCCATCATCGCCATCAGATATTCCAGACGTTCATTGACGTCGGACATCTCCAGCACGGACTGTTTATCAGCCAGTTTCAGCGGCATATGCGCTGCGACGGTATCGGCCAGACGGGCCGCATCGTCGATGCTGTTGAGGGAGGTTAAGACCTCAGGTGGGATTTTTTTATTGAGCTTGATGTAGCCTTCGAACTGGTTGATGGCCGTGCGCACCAGCACTTCCTGCTCGCGCTCTTCAATTTCTGGCGAGACAAGGTATTCGGCCTGGGCAACAAAATGGTCGCCATTATCAGCCAGCGTGGTGATGTGCGCGCGCTGTAAACCTTCGACCAGCACTTTTACCGTGCCGTCTGGAAGTTTCAGCATCTGCAATACAGAAGCGACGGTCCCTACTGAGAAGAGATCGTTAATGCCAGGTTCATCCGTTGAAGCCTCTTTCTGTGCAACCAGCATGATCTTTTTATCATGATCCATCGCGGCTTCGAGGCACCGAATCGATTTTTCCCGGCCAACAAACAACGGAATTACCATGTGCGGATAAACCACCACGTCGCGCAACGGCAACACGGGGATTTCAATGCGTTCAGAACGCTCAGGATTCATAGAGCTCTCTCTTAGTTTAATGTCCGCCAGGTGATGGGTACCGCGCAATAGAGGTTTTGCAGTTAAACCCACAGGATATTGAGTATATGGGGATGCTTGTACGACATTCAATGTCACTGGCGAGAGAAAAACAAAAGGGGAAAGATTTTTCCCCTTTTTTAAGATAACAACGTGGTGCAATTGTTTATTTATTCACCAGAAGCCTGGGCTTCATGCTTTCCATAAATCAACATCGGCTCGGATTGACCTTCAATGACTGATTCATCAATCACCACTTTTTCAACGTCATCCATCGAAGGCAGGTCGTACATAGTTTCAAGTAACGCACCTTCAACGATAGAACGCAGACCACGCGCACCGGTTTTACGTGACATCGCTTTTTTAGCGATTGCCGTTAAGGCTTCGTCGCGGAATTCCAGTTCTACGCCTTCCAGATTGAACAGCGCCTGATACTGTTTGGTCAGCGCATTCTTCGGCTCACGCAGGATCTGAATCAGCGCTTCTTCACTCAGTTCGCTCAGCGTTGCCACAACCGGCAAACGACCGATGAACTCAGGAATCAGGCCAAACTTGATCAAATCTTCTGGCTCAACCTGCGACAGCAATTCGCCTTCACTCGCCTTCTGGGATTTGCCCTTCACGGTTGCGCCGAAGCCGATGCCGGACCCGGTTTCAACACGCTGGGAAATCACCTTATCGAGACCGGCGAATGCGCCACCACAGATAAACAGAATCTTGGAGGTATCAACCTGCAAAAACTCCTGCTGCGGATGTTTACGTCCGCCCTGCGGCGGTACGGCAGCCACGGTGCCTTCAATCAGTTTCAACAGCGCTTGCTGTACGCCTTCGCCCGAGACGTCACGGGTGATAGACGGGTTGTCAGACTTACGAGAAATCTTGTCGATTTCATCAATATAGACAATGCCGCGCTGCGCTTTCTGCACGTCGTAATCACACTTCTGCAGCAGCTTCTGGATGATGTTTTCAACGTCTTCACCCACATAACCCGCTTCGGTCAGCGTGGTGGCATCCGCCATCGTGAAGGGCACATCCAGCAAGCGCGCCAGCGTTTCTGCCAACAATGTTTTACCGCTACCGGTTGGACCGATAAGCAAAATGTTACTTTTGCCCAGTTCAATACCGTTGCTGGTATCGCCATTGCGCAGGCGTTTGTAGTGGTTATACACCGCTACTGCCAGCACTTTCTTCGCCCTTTCCTGACCAATAACATAGTCATCAAGGTGATGGCGGATTTCATGCGGCGTCGGCAGTGAGCTACGCTCGCGGTGCGGCGCAACTTCCTTAATCTCTTCGCGAATGATGTCGTTGCAAAGATCAACGCACTCATCACAAATGTACACTGACGGCCCGGCAATTAGCTTACGGACTTCATGCTGGCTTTTGCCGCAGAAAGAGCAGTACAGCAACTTACCTGAACCGTCTTTGCGCTTATCTGTCATCAGCTAACCTCTTTTCTTTCTCAGACCAAATTTGTTGTACGGCGCTGGCCGTACATCAACGGCCGATATGCATTCAACCCATCTGCCTGCTACCCGTTAACTATAGCGTAAGGGGCAGACAGATGTGTCTTATTGGCGATGCGTCAGGATTGAGTCAACCAAACCGTACTCAACCGCTTCGCCCGCAGAGAGGAAACGATCGCGCTCAGTGTCGCGTTCAATCTCTTCCAGCGATTTGCCAGTGTGCTCAGCCATCAGCTCATTCATGCGCTGCTTCACTTTCAGGATTTCGCGCGCATGGATTTCGATATCCGTCGCCTGGCCCTGATAGCCGCCCAACGGCTGATGAATCATCACACGTGAATTAGGCAGGCAGAAACGTTTGCCTTTGGTGCCTGCTGTCAGCAGGAACGCACCCATTGAACAAGCCTGACCCATACAGATGGTGCTGACATCCGGCTTGATAAACTTCATTGTGTCATAAATCGACATCCCAGCAGTAATCACGCCGCCTGGCGAGTTAATGTAGAGGTAAATGTCTTTTTCAGGATTCTCAGCTTCCAGAAACAGCATCTGCGCCACGATCAGGTTAGCCATATGATCTTCAACCTGACCAGTCAGGAAGATCACACGCTCTTTGAGCAGGCGAGAGTAGATGTCGTAAGAACGCTCGCCGCGCGAGGTTTGTTCGACCACCATTGGCACCAGCGCCATGTGCGGTGCAGTAAATTCACGATCGCCACTGTATGACATTACCGTCTCCTGATAAATTTCATTGGCAACATTCTGTACCGATTTTACGTGAGGCGCGCCGGGAAAACTATGCGCTGCAGTCTCACTCCGCAGTAACAAGACGGTTAATCAGTCATTCTCACTGTTTTCATGCATTCTCCCTATATCTGGGGATGCTGCCCAGTTGTTTCAAGCATAACAACCTTTTGCCCATTCGCTAACACGGAAAAAGAGCTTAGCGAATAATTTGCCGATTAATTAAGCAAATAGAGAGCAAATCGGTGTATTTGGCGCCAGAAACGAAAAAGCCCGCGACTTTTCAGTCACGGGCTTAGCACTAACGGTTAACGAATGAATCAGGCCGCAGAGGTCTGGTTCATCAGTTCCTGGAAGTTAGTGGCTTTATCGGTCACTTTCGCTTTCGCCAGTACCGCTTCAACCGCTTGCTCTTCCAGAGCCACGTTGCGCATGTTGTTCATCAGCTCGCTATTCTTGCTGTAGAACTCGATCACTTCCTGCGGATCTTCGTACGCAGAAGCCATCTCTTCGATCAGCGTTTTAACGCGATCTTCGTCAGCCTGCAGTTCGTTGATACGAATCACTTCGCCCAACAGCAGACCCACAACGACGCGACGTTTAGCCTGCTCTTCGAACAGTTCGCGTGGCAGTTCCAGCGCTTGCTTCTCGTTGCCACCAAAACGCTGTGCAGCCTGACGACGCAGAACGTCAATTTCGCTGTCGATCAGCGCAACCGGGACGTCGATGTCGTTGGCGTTAACCAGACCGTCGATTGCCTGCGTCTTGACGCGGTTACGGATAGCACCTTTCAGCTCGCGATCCATGTTCTTACGCACTTCAGCACGCAGACCGGCAACTGAACCATCTTCCACGCCAAAGCGCTTGATGAACTCTTCAGTCAGCTCTGGCAGTTCGCGAGTTTCAACTTTCTTCAGCACGATTTCGAACTTCGCATCTTTCCCTTTCAGGTTTTCTGCATGGTAATCGTCTGGGAATTTCACGTCGATAGTGAAGGTTTCGCCGGCTTTGTGGCCAACAACGCCCTCTTCGAAGCCTGGGATCATACGGCCCTGGCCCATTGCCAGCACGAAGTCAGAGGCTTTGCCGCCTTCAAACTCTTCGCCGTCAACAGAACCGCTGAAGTCGATGGTCGCGCGATCTTCAGCTGTCGCTGCGGCATCGCTCTCTTTCCAGGTCGCCTGCTGCTTCTGCAGGGTTTCCAGCATGGTATCAACGTCAGCGTCAGTCACTTCTACCACTGGCTTCTCAACTTCGATTGCATCCAGGCCTTTCAGCTCAACTTCTGGATACACTTCGAACTCAACCGCGTAGGTGAAGTCTTCGCCTTCTTTATATTCGCCCGGCACATAGTTTGGTGCGCCAGCCGGATTGATTTTCTCTTTGATGATGGCGTCAACGAAGTTGCGCGTCATCAGCTCGCCCAGCACGTCCTGGCGAACAGAAGCACCGTAGCGCTGAGAAATGATGTGTGCCGGCACTTTGCCTTTACGGAAACCGTCGATACGGACTTTCTTAGCCACTTCCACCAGTTCTTTCTTCACTGCGCTTTCGATGCTGTCAGCTGCAACAGTAATCGAAATGCGACGGCCCAGACCCTGAGTGGTTTCTACTGAAACTGTCATCTTGTTACCTCAAAAAATCACGTGCTCGGTCAACTTCAGACACCACACATAAAATGCGCCGTATCCAACAACCGGGACGGCCTCTGCAGGCAGAACCAAATCCCTGTCACCAGAAGCGTCCCGAAGACATTCCGGAAAAATAGACGCAGCATTATAGCGGCATCGCTGGAATGAGTCGAGGCTGCAAACTCACCACTTTTTAGCGGTTTTGCTGCTTTTTTGCGCCGTAGATCGCGTTTGAGTGTAATAAATGAAAAGAAAACGGCCCGCAGGCCGTTTTTAAGGATGAGTAAAAAGGGAATTCAGGCGAGCGTTCCCGCGCCGCGACAATTCGGCGAGGCCAAAACCGTATCCTGTAATCCATCCCACTCTTTTTGCGTGTAGGTATGCAGTGCCAGCGCGTGTACGCTGCCCGCTAATTCGGTTGCCAGTTCGCCATAAATAGCGCGATGACGTTGCAGAAAGCGCTGACCGGTAAATCGATCGCTGACAATCACCACTTTAAAGTGACTTTCAGAACCGGCGGGCACGTTATGACGGTAGCTTTCATCATGCACTTCAAGATGTGCAGGCTCGAAAGCGTTACGCAACTTTTCTTCTATTTGTTCGCGAATCATGATTAACACTCCTTTCCGGCGAGCGCTGTGCCCATCTGTTTAAATATTAGTAGGTTTTTCACCGCTTCCGCAGGTTGGCCGTAAATAAATCCGCCAGCGCTGCGCATAGTAACTTGCTTATCTCTCAGGTCAACTGGCTGGCGTTTCATCCTGTCCGAAAAAAGCCTTTACAATCAATTTCCATTGGCCCGGGGCTTTTTTCACCGCTGCGCAATGCTATGATGGCCGCAGTTTTGCAAACCAACCCATATGCTAACGAGAATGAGTATGTTGAAAAAACTGTTATTCCCTCTGCTGGCTGCTTTTATTTTGGCCGGCTGTGCCAGCAACAACACCACATTGGATATTCAGCCGAAGATTCAATTACCGCAGCAAGATCCAAGCCTGATGGGCGTCACCATCAGCGTTAACGGTGCCGATCAACGTTCCGATCAGGCGCTGGCCAAAGTAAACCGCGACGGTCAGTTGATCACGCTGACACCATCACGCGATCTGCGCTTCCTGCTGCAGGAAGTGTTAGAGAAGCAGATGACGTCACGCGGCTATATGATCGGCCCAAGCGGTGCCGTTGATCTGCAGATCGTGGTGAATGGTCTGTATGCGGATGTGACTCAAGGCAACGTACGCTACAGCATTACCACCAAGGCGGATATCTCCATCATCGCCACCGCGAAAAACGGTAACAAGCAGGTGAAAAACTATCGCCAGACTTACAGCGTAGAAGGCGCGTTTACCGCCACCAACGCGAAGATCACCAACGCGGTTAACTCAACCCTGAGTGACGTGATTGCTGATATGGCGCAGGACACCAGCGTTCACAACTTCATTAAGCAGAACGCCCGCTAATTTCCGCAGTATTTTGCCCGGCGACTCTCAGCCGGGCTTCATTTCAGGTTGGCTATGACATCTCACTATCTGCGAATTTTTACCCAACGTAATGCGGCGGTATTGCTGCTGCTGGGTTTTGCCTCAGGCTTACCGCTGGCGTTAACCGCCGGGACGTTACAAGCGTGGATGACGGTAGAGAATGTTGACCTGAAAACCATCGGTTTCTTCTCCCTTGTCGGTCAGGCTTACGTGTTTAAGTTCCTGTGGTCGCCGATGATGGATCGCTATACGCCACCGTTTCTTGGCCGCCGTCGCGGCTGGCTGCTGGTCACGCAGCTGGCGCTAATTGGCGGCATTATTGCCATGGGCTTTATGCAGCCTTCGCGTGACTTAACGCTGCTGGCCGCGCTGGCGGTGCTGGTTGCCTTCTGTTCGGCTTCACAGGATATCGTGTTTGATGCCTGGAAAACCGATGTGCTGCCGCCGGAGGAGCGCGGCAGCGGCGCGGCAATCACCGTGCTGGGCTATCGTCTGGCGATGTTGATTTCAGGCGGACTGGCGCTGTGGATTGCGGATCGCTATCTCGGCTGGCAAGCCACTTACTGGCTAATGGCGTTGCTGATGGTGCCGGGCCTGATCGCCACGTTGCTGGCGAAAGAACCGGTGGCGCCGGCGCGCGAACCGCACTCGCTACGCCAGGCCGTGACATTCCCGCTGAAAGACTTCTTCCAGCGCAATAATGCCTGGCTGCTGATCACGCTGATTATCCTTTACAAGCTTGGCGATGCATTTGCCGCCTCGCTCACCACCACCTTCCTGATTCGCGGCGTCGGCTTTAGCGCGGGCGATGTCGGTCTGGTGAACAAAACGCTGGGTTTGTTGGCCACCATTATTGGTGCGCTGTATGGCGGCGTGCTGATGCAGCGCCTGAGTTTGTTCCGCGCCCTGATGATTTTTGGCGTGCTGCAAGCGGTGTCGAATTTTGCTTACTGGTTGCTGGCGGTAACGCCACCGCACTTGTGGAGCATGGCCAGCGCGGTCTTCATTGAAAACCTGTGCGGCGGCATGGGCACCGCGGCCTTTGTCGCGTTGCTGATGACATTGTGCAACAAATCCTTCTCTGCGACGCAGTTCGCACTGCTCTCTGCCCTCTCCGCCGTGGGCCGCGTTTACGTCGGTCCCGCCGCCGGTTGGCTGGTTGAAATGTGGGGCTGGCCGACCTTCTATGCTTTCACCGTGTTTGCTGGCGTACCGGGATTACTGCTGTTATGGCTGTGTCGCGGCACTTTGCATAGCATGCAGCAAAGCGGGGAGTTTGTGATGCGCAGCTTGTGGCCGCAAGGTTACCGCTGGACGGTGCGTCTGTTTAGCATCGGCTGCGGCTTGCTGGCCTTGTGGTTGCTGGCCTTAGCCCTTAACGCCAGCGGCGTTGTGCAGATTGATGCGCTACTTACGCCACTGTTTGAAGCCGGCATGGCATTTGCGCTGTTGGCGGTCGCACTCGGGGTTATTTTGGATAGTTTGGCATTAAAAAAAGCGGCGCGGGAAAATCTGGTTTGAGTAAGCCAATTTCATAACGAAATAATGGGCTAAAAATATCAGTTGCTCATTTTCCCAATAGCATTTTTTTTAAAGCGAATTAGAAACATTAAATTAACAACTGCGAGCGAATATTTAAATCCGGTGCGCAATTACTTTGTATAAAAGTCATCGCCGAAATGATGCAGAAATGTTAAATAAATGAGTATTAAGAGTACGGTTTATACTTTCCCTGATTTTTCTGCGGTTTCTACCATTGGTTTTTGTTATATTGATGCCAACTGCTTGTCGCAGTTAATAATTTGTCACCCTGCGTAACATCTGTGACACCCTTAGCAAAAGGTGTCAACAGCCTTCTGACACATCCTTAAGCTGGTTTACACTGCATAAACCTTCCCGTAAAATGCGCGCACACTTAAACGACAATAGAGCCCTTTGTCATTGAGGTCGTTAAATGAGACTCAGTAAATACAATAAAAGTTTGGGGATTTTGTCATTAATTGCAGGCGCTGTATTACTCAGTGGCTGCGATAGTGCGTTGTTAAATCCCAAAGGACAGATTGCACTGGAGCAACGTTCGTTGATTCTGACAGCTTTCGGCTTGATGATGATCGTAGTTATCCCGGCAGTCTTCATGGCAGTATTCTTTGCCTGGAAATATCGGGCAACCAATACTAACGCAACTTATAGCCCTAACTGGTCACACTCAAACAAAGTGGAAGCCGTGGTCTGGACCATTCCGATCCTGATCATTATCTTCCTCGGCGTTTTGACCTGGAAATCAACCCACGCGCTGGAGCCGAGCAAACCGCTGGTTTCTGACGTTAAACCGGTTGAGATCGACGTAGTGGCACTGGACTGGAAATGGCTGTTCATTTACCCGGAACAGGGTATTGCAACCGTCAACCAGATTGCCTTCCCGGCAAACACTCCGGTGAACTTCAAGATCACCTCCAACTCCGTGATGAACTCCTTCTTTATTCCTACTCTCGGCAGCCAGATCTATGCGATGGCCGGTATGCAGACCAAACTGCATCTGATCGCCAACGAGCCAGGAACATTTGACGGTATCTCTGCGAACTTCAGTGGTCGTGGTTTCTCTGGCATGAAGTTCAAAGCCATTGCAACTAAAGACGATGCGGAATTCCAGCAGTGGGTTGCCAAAGTTAAAGCGGCACCTAACGCGCTGAACACCATGGATGATTTCGAGAAACTGGCTACGCCAAGCGAAAATCACCCGGTGGAATATTTCTCAACGGCAAATCCAGAACTGTTCAAGCAAGTGATTGATAAGTTCATGATGAGCCACGGGAAGATGGACATGCCAGAACATAAAGGCATGGACATGAGTCACGCCGCTTCCGCGGGAGCCGAGGAATAATACGATGTTCGGAAAATTAACACTGGATGCAGTGCCATACCACGAACCCATTATCGTGGTTACGGTCGCCGCTATCATCTTAGGTGGTCTGGCGCTGGTTGCTGCGATTACCTACTTTGGTAAGTGGCAGTACCTGTGGTCAGAATGGTTCACCTCCATTGACCACAAAAAACTGGGTATCATGTACATCATCATGGCTTTCGTCATGTTGCTGCGCGGCTTTGCCGATGCGGTAATGATGCGTACCCAACAAGTGATGGCTTCCGCTGGGGAAGCCGGCATACTACCGCCGCACCACTACGACCAGATCTTCACCGCTCACGGCGTGATCATGATCTTCTTCGTGGCGATGCCGTTCGTGGTAGGTCTGATGAACATCGCGGTACCGCTGCAAATCGGTGCTCGTGACGTTGCCTTCCCGTTCCTGAACAACCTGAGCTTCTGGTTTACCGCGATCGGTGTGATCCTGGTGAACATCTCTCTGGGTGTGGGCGAGTTCGCACAGACCGGCTGGTTGGCTTATCCGCCGCTTTCGGGTGCGGAGTACAGTCCTGGCGTCGGGGTCGATTACTGGATCTGGAGTCTCCAGCTGTCCGGTATCGGTACGACACTGACCGGTATCAACTTCTTCGTTACCATTCTGAAGATGCGTGCGCCGGGCATGGACCTGTTCAAAATGCCGGTATTCACCTGGGCATCACTGTGTACTAACGTCCTGATCATCGCTGCGTTCCCGGTACTGACCGTTACGCTGGCACTGTTGACGCTTGACCGTTACCTTGGCTTCCATTTCTTCACCAATGAAATGGGCGGTAACATGATGATGTACGTCAACCTGATTTGGGTCTGGGGTCACCCGGAAGTGTACATCCTGGTTCTGCCGGTGTTTGGTGTCTTCGCTGAAGTCACGGCGACCTTCTCTAAAAAGCGTCTGTTCGGTTATACCTCTCTGGTGTGGGCGACCATCGCGATTACCGTTCTGTCGTTCATCGTTTGGCTGCACCACTTCTTCACCATGGGTGCGGGCGCGAACGTAAACGCCTTCTTCGGTATCATGACGATGATCATCGCTATCCCGACCGGCGTGAAAATCTTCAACTGGCTGTTCACCATGTATCAGGGTCGCGTTGAGTTCCACTCAGCGATGCTGTGGACCATCGGCTTCCTGGTTACCTTCTCTATTGGTGGTATGACAGGTGTTCTGCTGGCGGTTCCAGGTGCGGACTTCATTCTGCACAACAGCCTGTTCCTGATCGCCCACTTCCATAACGTGATTATCGGTGGTGTGGTGTTCGGTTGTATGGCTGGCGTGACCTACTGGTTCCCGAAAGCGTTCGGCTTCACGCTGAACGAAAAATGGGGTATCCGCGCGTTCTGGTTCTGGATCATCGGCTTCTTCGTGGCATTCATGCCGCTGTATGCGCTGGGCTTCATGGGCATGACGCGTCGTATCAGCCAGGACATCGATCCTCAGTTCCACTCACTGCTGGTGGTTGCAGCAGGCGGTGCGGCGCTGATCGCTTGCGGTATCCTGTGCCAGGTTACCCAGTTCTATGTTTCTGTACGTGATCGCGACCAGAACCGTGATCTGACCGGTGACCCGTGGGGTGGACGTACGCTGGAGTGGGCAACCTCTTCACCGCCGCCGTTCTACAACTTTGCTGTTATCCCGCATATCCATGAGCGCGATGCGTTCTGGGAAATGAAAGAGAAAGGCGAAGCGTACAAGCAGCCAGAAAAATATGAAGAAATTCATATGCCGAAAAACAGTGGCGCAGCTGTTGTTATCGCGGCTCTGATGACTGTGTTCGGTTTCGCCATGATCTGGCATATCTGGTGGCTGGCTGGCCTCACCTTCGTGGGCACCATCATCACCTGGATTGTGAAGAGCTTCGATGAAGACGTGGATTACTACGTACCGGTTGCTGAAGTCGAGCAGATCGAGAAGAAGCACTTTGACGAAATCAGCAAAGCAGGTCTGAAATAATGTCAACTGAAACTGCAAAACACCACCACGACGCCCATGCGGAGCATGGGCATCACGATGCAGGAGCCAATAAAGTCTTTGGCTTCTGGATCTACCTGATGAGTGACTGCATTATCTTCGCAACCCTGTTTGCGACCTATGCAGTTATGGTCAATAACACTGCCGGTGGCCCGGCAGGTAAAGACATCTTCGAACTGCCGTTCGTTCTGGTCGAAACCGCGCTGCTGCTGCTCAGCTCCATTACCTATGGTATGGCAGTGATTGCGATGAACAACCAGAACAAGGGCTCGGTCATCAGCTGGTTAGCGTTGACCTTCCTGTTCGGTGCTGGCTTTATCGGCATGGAAATCTATGAATTCCATCACCTGATCAAAGAAGGCTTCGGTCCTGATCGCAGCGGCTTCCTGTCAGCGTTCTTTACGCTGGTCGGCACGCACGGTCTGCACGTGACCTCTGGCCTGATCTGGATGGCAGTGATGATGTTCCAGATTTCTAAACGTGGTCTGACTGCAACCAACCGCACCCGTATCATGTGCCTGAGCTTGTTCTGGCACTTCCTGGATGTGGTTTGGATCTGCGTATTCACCGTTGTCTACCTGATGGGAGCCATGTAATGAGTCATTCTGTTAACGAACATGGCGCTTCTCACGGTAGCGTGAAGTCTTACATGATCGGCTTCGTCCTCTCTATCATCCTGACCGGTATTCCGTTCTGGATGGTCATGGATGGCGGCGCTTCACACGGCACTATTCTGGGTGTGGTTCTGGTGTGTGCGGTAGTTCAGGTGCTGGTTCACCTGGTCTACTTCCTGCACTTAGACAGCAAATCAGAAGGTGGCTGGAACATGGTGGCCATTGTCTTCTCAGCACTCATCATCTTGATTGTTGTCGTAGGCTCACTGTGGATTATGTGGAACCTCAACTACAACATGATGGCCCACTAAAGAGTCGCGTAATGATTAAGCAATACCTGCAAGTAACAAAACCAGGAATTATTTTCGGCAATTTAATTTCTGTGATCGGTGGATTCCTGCTGGCTTCGAAAGGCAGCATTGATTACACCCTGTTTCTCGCCTCGCTGGTTGGCGTATCGCTGGTTGTCGCATCAGGTTGTGTTTTCAACAACGTGATTGACCGCGATATCGACATCAAAATGGAGAGAACGCGGAACCGTGTTCTGGTCAAAGGCCTGATCTCGGCGAAAGTAAGCCTGGTTTATGCAACCGCATTGGGTATTGCTGGCTTTGCGTTGCTGTATTTCGGCGCTAACCCGCTGGCCATGTGGCTGGCGGTGATGGGCTTCGTGGTTTACGTAGGCGTTTATAGCCTCTATATGAAGCGTAACTCTGTCTACGGCACGCTGATTGGTAGTCTCTCTGGCGCTGCGCCGCCGGTGATTGGCTACTGCGCAGTGACCAACCAGTTTGATGCTGGCGCGTTGATTTTACTGGCTATCTTTAGCCTGTGGCAGATGCCGCACTCCTATGCGATTGCCATCTTCCGCTTTAAAGATTACCAGGCTGCCAACATCCCGGTTCTGCCAGTGGTGAAAGGCATCTCGGTGGCAAAAAATCATATTACGCTGTATATACTGGCGTTCATGATTGCCACGCTGATGCTGACCCTTGGCGGTTACGCGGGCTACAAATATCTGGTGGTGGCTGCGGCCGTTAGCGTGTGGTGGCTCGGGATGGCGCTTTCAGGTTACAAAACCTCAAACGATAAAGTTTGGGCGCGTAAACTGTTTGTGTTCTCGATTGTCGCTATCACCGCTCTGAGCGTGATGATGTCCGTTGATTTCATGACGCCAGCGTCGAAAGATTTACTGACTTACGTCTGGTAATTCAGCTCCGCAAAACCAGAAAGGGCGCGAATTTCGCGCCCTTTCTTTTTGTTACCACTGCTTAAGAACAAATGTTTTACCCGCC
The DNA here is from genome assembly GCF_054903455.1 of Pantoea sp. y20. NCBI lineage: Bacteria > Pseudomonadati > Pseudomonadota > Gammaproteobacteria > Enterobacterales > Erwiniaceae > Pantoea > Pantoea sp. y20. Next base: position 1,083,686 of record NZ_CM142816.1, on the reverse strand, counting down.
CTGCCCTGCTGCCTAAAATGGGCGCAGTATAATTTTGAGGTAAACATGAACGACAATAAAATGACGCCAGTAGAGCTTCGTGCTACATGGGGTTTAGGTACCGTTTTTTCCCTGCGCATGTTGGGAATGTTTATGGTCTTGCCGGTACTCACCACGTACGGCATGGCGTTACAGGGCGCCAGTGAAACACTGATTGGGTTCGCAATCGGTATCTATGGTTTGGCACAAGCCATCTTCCAGATTCCTTTTGGTCTGCTCTCCGATCGCGTCGGCCGAAAGCCGCTGATCGTTGGCGGGCTGCTGCTGTTCGTTTTCGGCAGCGTGATCGCCGCCACCTCCGACACCATTTGGGGCGTGATTTTAGGCCGCGCGTTACAAGGCTCCGGCGCGATTGCCGCTGCGGTAATGGCGTTGCTGTCAGATTTAACCCGTGAACAAAACCGCACCAAGGCGATGGCGTTTATCGGCATCAGCTTTGGCGTCACTTTTGCTATTGCGATGGTAGTTGGCCCGATTGTCACCCACGCACTCGGCTTGCACGCGCTGTTCTGGATGATCGCCATCCTCGCGACGCTGGGCATCGTCATCACCTTATTAGTTGTGCCGAACGCACCAAACCACGTATTGAACCGCGAATCCGGCATGGTGAAAGGCAGTATCCGCGCGGTGTTGACCAATCCAAAACTGTTAAAACTGAATATCGGCATTCTCTGCCTGCACATTCTGCTGATGTCGAGCTTCGTGGCGCTACCGGGACAGTTTGAACAAGCCGGTTTACCGGCGGCCGAGCACTGGAAAGTCTATCTGGTGACGATGCTGGTGGCCTTTGTTGCCGTGGTGCCTTTCATTATCTATGCCGAAGTGAAGCGCCGCATGAAGCGCGTGTTTGTCGGCTGCGTGGCGATCATCATCATTGCAGAAATCGTATTGTGGGGCGCGGCAGGCCACTTCTGGACGCTGGTGATTGGTGTGCAGCTGTTCTTCCTCGCCTTCAACCTGATGGAAGCGATTCTGCCATCACTGATCAGTAAAGAGTCGCCGCCGGGCTACAAAGGCACCGCGATGGGCATCTACTCCACCAGCCAGTTCATTGGTGTGGCGATTGGCGGCAGCATGGGCGGATGGATCTATGGTCATGTTGATGCCCAAACCGTGTTCCTGGTCGGTGCGATTGTCGCAGCTGCCTGGCTGTTTGTGGCGATGTCGATGCAGGAACCGCCTTACGTCAGCAGCCTGCGCATTATGCTCAGCGATGCGGTGCTGGCGGTGCCGAATCTGGAGAAGCGTTTGAAAGCGCAGCCCGGCGTGGCGTCGGTGTTTATCGTGCCAGAAGAGAAAAGTGCTTACATCAAAATCGACAGTAAAGTGACGAGCCGCGTCGAACTCGAAGCGCTGCTCGCCAGTTGCTAAATGACCAGCCCGACCATCGCGTCGGGCTTTTTGTTACAGCGACATATCCACCACGATGCGCCCTTCAATCTTGCCAGCGTGCATCCGCGCGAAGATATCGTTGATGTTAGTCAGCGGTTCTACCGCTACGGTGGCTTTCACCTTGTGACGACCGGCGAAATCCAGCGCTTCCTGCAGATCTTTGCGCGTCCCGACGATGGAACCGCGCACCGTAATGCCGTCCAACACCATATCGAAAATCGACAGATCGAATTTGCCCGGCGGCAAACCGTTCAGCACCATGGTGCCGCCACGACGCAGCGTACCAATCGCCTGTTCGAACGCTTTTGGTGAAACCGCCGTGACCAGCACGCCATGCGCACCGCCAAAACTCTCCTGGAACACCTTGGCCGGATCGACATTTTTCGCATTCGCCACCACGCTGGCACCGAGACGTTTAGCGAACGCCAGTTTCTCATCATCAATATCCACCGCCGCCACGTTCAGACCCATGGCAACCGCGTACTGCACCGCCATATGCCCTAAACCGCCAATACCGGAAATCACCACCCAATCGCCGGGTTTGGTGTCGGTCATTTTCAGCCCTTTATACACGGTGACGCCGGCACAGAGGATCGGCGCGATTTCGTTGTAATCGACGTTATCTGGAATGATGCCGACATAGTTGGCATCGGCGAGGCAGTATTCCGCGAAGCTGCCATTCACTGAGTAACCGGCATTTTGCTGCGACAGACACAGCGTTTCCCAGCTATCGAGACAGTGTTCGCAGTGACCGCACGCCGAATAGAGCCACGGCACACCGACGCGATCGCCCATTTTCAGGTGCTTAACGCCCTCGCCGAGCGCCACAACCTGGCCCACACCTTCGTGGCCCGGAATAAACGGCGGATTGGGTTTAATCGGCCAGTCGCCTTCGGCCGCGTGAAGATCGGTATGGCACACGCCGGTAGCCGCAATTTTCACTAAAATCTGCCCCGGCCCGACCTGCGGCACCGGCACCTGCTCAATCACTAACGGTTCACCAAAAGCCTTCACAACCGCGGCTTTCATGGTGGTTTTGATTTGCATATTCATCTTTCACTCTCCATTTGATCGGATGCGGACTTAGAACAGGCCCAAAGGCGCGGTGCCATAGCTAACCAGCAGATTTTTGGTTTGTTGATAGGCGCTGAGCGCCATTTTGTGCGTCTCACGGCCTACACCCGACTGCTTGTAACCGCCGAATGCCGCGTGAGCGGGATAGATGTGATAACAGTTGGTCCAGACGCGCCCGGCTTTGATGCCGCGTCCCATGCGATAAGCCAGATTGGTATCGCGCGTCCACACGCCCGCACCAAGACCGAACTGGGTTTCGTTGGCGATGGCGAGCGCTTCTGCCTCATCCTTAAAGGTGGTAACACCAATCACCGGCCCAAAAATCTCCTCCTGGAAACAGCGCATCTGGTTGGTTCCTTTGATTAAGGTCGGCTGAATGTAGAATCCATCATTCAGCTCGGTGGCCATGCTGGCGCGATCGCCACCGGTGAGAATCTGCCCGCCTTCGTCGCGTGCGATGTTGATATACGACAGGATTTTATCGAATTGCTGGCGTGAAGCCTGTGCACCAATCATGGTGTCGCTATCGAGCGGATCGCCGCGACGGATGTTCGCCACCTTGGCCATCACGCGATCCATAAAGGGTTGATAGATCGATTCATGAATCAAGGCGCGCGATGGACAGGTACAGACTTCACCCTGATTGAAGAAACCGAGTACTAAACCTTCCACCGCCTTCTCAATAAACTCGTCCTCACCATCCATCACATCAGCGAAGTAGATATTCGGCGACTTGCCGCCCAGCTCGACGGTGCAGGGAATGATGTTTTCAGCAGCGCAGGCCATAATGTGGCGCCCCACCGGCGTTGAACCGGTAAAGGCGATTTTGGCGATGCGTTTGCTGGTCGCCAGCGCTTCACCCGCTTCACGACCAAAACCCTGCACCACATTCAACACGCCAGCCGGGAACAGATCGCCAATCACCTCCATCAGCAGCGTAATACCGAGCGGCGTCTGTTCCGCCGGTTTCAGCACCACACAGTTGCCCGCCGCCAGCGCTGGCGCCAGTTTCCACGCCGCCATTAACAGCGGGAAGTTCCACGGAATGATTTGCCCAACCACGCCGAGCGGTTCATGAAAGTGATATGCCACGGTGGTTTCATCGATCTCCGCGGTGCTGCCCTCTTGCGCACGCAGGCAACCGGCGAAGTAACGGAAGTGATCCACCGCCAGCGGAAGATCGGCGTTCAGGGTTTCGCGAATCGGTTTACCATTATCCCAGCTCTCCGCTACCGCCAGTTTTTCGAGATTGGCCTCAATGCGATCCGCCACCTGCAACAGGATGTTGGCGCGATGCTGCACGCTGGTTTTTCCCCAGGCATCGGCCGCCTGATGCGCCGCATCCAACGCTAAATCGATATCGCGCGCATCCGAACGCGGGAACTGCGCGATATCGCTGCCATTCACTGGCGAGGTGTTAGTGAAGTATTGGCCGCTGAGCGGCTCGACGAATTTGCCCGCAATGTAGTTGCCGTAAATCGCCTGGAATGAAACCAAAGCGCCGGGCGTACCGGGATGTGCATAACGCATCGCAAACTCCTTTATGTAGGGTCAGATATTCTGAAGGCTCAGTCGCCTTCCAGAAAACGTGCTGTCAGAGGAGCTATTGCAGCGAGCGTGCCAGCTTTTTCATCAGACGATATTTCATTAAAAAACCAATATCATCATTAAGTTAAGAGCCGCCGCACAACATAACCTGGCTATGTTGTGCAGAAAAGTTCACCATCTGTGTTGCGTATCGCAACAGTACAGAAACCGACCCGCTACAATGTCGCAACACTTTCGCTTGGGCATGAGGTCATCAATGCAGGGAAATCCATCCGCGTCTGCCGTTAACGCCAATCCGCTGTTAAGCGACTCCTGGTTCCGTAGCCAGCTGTATGGCCTCGATCGCACCGCCGATGATTTTCCGCGTGTTCGCCAGGGTGAACTGGCCGATGTGCTTGCCAGCAATGCCGGGCTGCAGCAGTTCGCGCAGCCGGTGATCAAACAGCTGGCGCAGAAACTGGCCGAGAAGCAATCGGTGGTGATTCTGTCGGATGCCACCGGTTTGGTACTCAATACCTTTGGCGATATGCCTTCGATGGAAAAAGCCCAACGTTATGCGCTGGCGCCAGGCAATTTGTGGAGTGAATGCGGGCGCGGCACCAATGCGATTGGCACCGCGCTGGCGATTGATGATGGCTGCGAGATTCAAGGTCATCAGCACTTCCTGACGCTCAATCAAGGTTTGTACTGTGCGGCGATGCCGCTGCAAATGCCCAACGGTCAGATTGCTGGCGTGCTGGATATTTCCGGCCCGGCGCACTTCCCGCATCCGCAGACCTTTAGCTGGGTGAAAGCGGCGGCGAAACAGATCGAATATCTGTGGGTGAAGCAGAGCCTGCATCCGCAGCAATGGTTGATGAGCCTGCATCTGCAGCCGCAGGGCATCGATACCAGCGATGAACTGCTGCTGGTGTTCTCGGATAACGTCCTGACCGCCGCCAATCGTCTGGCGATGCGCGAGCTGGCGCTGAGCGTCGGGCAACTCGGCAGCGTGACCTTTCAACAACTGTTCCCGCAACAGCAGCAGCACGCCAACAGCATTCCCGCTCCGCTCGATTACGCTACGCAGCGCTACTATTTTCGCCTGCGAGCACCGCAGCGCAGCCATTTTGCCACGCCGAGCGAACCCGCCAGCGAGCTGCCTTTCTCGCTGGGGCGCGATGGCGAGAAGATGGTGCGACTGCTCAATGCCGGCGTTTCACTGTGCATTCACGGCGAAACCGGCAGCGGCAAAGAGTATGTCAGCCGCGCACTGCATCAGCAAAGCCGCTGGCGCGAAGGCAAATTCGTTGCCATTAACTGCGCGGCCATCCCCGAAGCGCTGATTGAATCTGAGCTGTTTGGCTATCAACCCGGCGCGTTCACCGGCGCGAGCAAGAATGGTTACATCGGCAAAATTCGTGAAGCGGATGGCGGCGTGCTGTTCCTTGATGAAATTGGCGATATGCCGCTGTCACTGCAAACCCGCTTGCTACGCGTGTTGCAGGAGAAAGAGGTGGCGCCGCTCGGATCCAGCCGCAGCTGGCCGGTGAATTTCGCGGTGATCAGCGCCACACACCGCGATTTGGCACAGCGCGTGGCCGAAGGTGAATTCCGCGAAGATTTACTCTATCGCCTGCAGGAATTCTCGATGACCATTCCGCCGCTGCGCGCCTGGCCGGATGTGGAAGGTTTTATCCGTCGATTATGGCTGGAGCTGGGCGGCGCGGATCGCGATATTCAGCTCTCACCTGCGCTGTTGACGGCTCTGGCGCAGCTGCCGTGGCCGGGCAACGTGCGGCAATTGCGCAGCTTGTTACGCGTGCTGTTGGCACTGGCGGATGAAGGTGAAGAAGTGACAGAGGTCCATTTACCGGCTGAGTATCGGCGTGCGGCGGTGCAGCCACAGTCCAATCGGCAGAGTCATGATAGGCGGTTGATCAGCGAAACGCTGCAGCGCTTCAATGGTAATATCAGTAAAACGGCGGAAGCCTTAGGCGTCGCGCGCAGCACGCTTTATCGTCGTGCGGCGCGCGACAAACGCGATTAGTCGCGGAAGTTTTTGAACTGGAAAGGCTGTCCGAGGTTGCCACCGCGCACCAGCGCCATCGCACCTTGCAGGTCGTCGCGTGACTTACCGGTTACGCGCAGTTCTTCACCCTGAATCTGCGTCTGCACTTTCAGCTTGCTGTCTTTAATCAGCTTCACCAGCTTTTTCGCGATATCGCTTTCGATACCTTTCTTCAGCTTGGCTTCCACCGACCAGCTTTTACCGCTGTGCACGATCTCTTCTGGCACTTCAATCGCCGCGCCTTCAATGCCACGCTTCAGCAGCTTTTCGCGCAGAATATCCACCAGCTGTTTGACCTGGAAATCAGATTCGCTGCTGAGTTTGATGGTCTCGTTCTTTTCGTTGAGCTCAATGGTTGCACTCACGTTACGGAAATCGAAACGGGTTGAGATCTCGCGGTTCGCATTCTCCACGGCATTTCGCACTTCCGACAATTCGACTTCGGAAACGATATCGAAAGATGGCATCTTTTCTTCTCCTGATACTAAAGTGACATGCATAATACGCGTCTTGTGGCGCTAATAAAACACGATACGCGGAAAGCTATACTTACCCGTAACGTGAAAACAGGAACCCGCCCACGGGGGGCAAAATGAAAATTACCGTGTTGGGGTGTGGCGCCTTAGGTCAAATTTGGCTCGCCGCTCTCGCCCGTCAGGGACATGAGGTGCAGGGCTGGTTACGTGTACCGCAGCCCTATTGCTCAGCCAACGTAGTCGATCCGCAAGGCGAGGTGAGCAATCACACCTTTATTGCCAATGATCCGCTGTTCCTCGCCGAAAGCCAGCTGTTACTGGTGACGCTCAAAGCGCCCCAGGTTTCACCTGCGGTGAAAAATCTGCAAAGCGTGCTGCCGACGCACGCGCCAATTCTGCTGCTGCATAACGGCATGGGAACGCTGGAAGAGCTGAAAGATTTGCGTCAGCCGCTGTTGCGCGGCATCACCACGCACGCGGCAATGCGCGACGGCACGGTGATTAAGCATATTGCGCACGGCATCACCCATATCGGCCCTGCTAATCGTGAGAGCGCCGCACAGAGCGATATCGCTGATATTCTGCATCAGGCGCTGCCGGATGTGGCCTGGCATGACAACATCGCCGCCGCCAGCTGGCGCAAGCTGGCAATTAACTGCGTGATCAATCCGATGACCGTCGAGCACGATTGCCAAAACGGGGCGCTGCGCGCCTGGCCGGAACAAGTCGCGCTGCTGTGCGAAGAGATCGCCTGGGTGATGGAGCGCGAAGGCCAGCACATGGCGGTGGATAATCTGCGCGACATCATTTACGACGTGATCGATAGCACCGCCGCAAATACCTCATCAATGTTGCAGGATGTGCGCGCGCAGCGTCTGACCGAAATTGATTACATCACCGGCTACCTGTTGCGTCGCGCCCGCGCGCAGGGCATTTCACTGCCGGAAAACACCCGTTTGTACGATCTGATTAAACGTAAGGAGTCCCACTATGAGCGCGAACGCATCGGTTCTGGTTTGCCTGGCACATGGAAGTGAAGAGACCGAAGCGGTCACCACTATCGATTTGCTGGTACGCGGCGGATTAAGCGTCACCACCGCCAGCGTGGAGAGCGATGGCACGCGTGAGATCGTTTGTTCGCGCGGCGTGCGGCTGCTGGCGGATGCGCCTTTGGTTGAGGTGGCAGATAACGACTACGATGCGATTGTGCTGCCCGGCGGTTTAAAAGGCGCGCAGACCTTCCGCGACAGCCCGCTGCTGGTGGAAACCGTGCGCCAGTTCCATCTCTCCAGCAAGATTGTGGCGGCGATTTGTGCCGCGCCGGGCACGGTTTTGGTCGCGCACGATCTGTTTCCCGTCGGCAATATGACCGGTTTTCCCGGCCTGCGTGACACCATCCCCGACAGCAAATGGATGGAGCGCCGCGTGGTGTGGGATCCGCGCGTTAATCTGCTGACCAGCCAGGGACCGGGCACCGCAATGGATTTTGCGTTGAAGCTGATTGATTTGCTGGTGGATAAAGAGACCGCGCGTGAAGTGGCTTCACAGCTGGTGTTGGCAGCAGGGATTTATAATTATCAGGAGTTTGAAGAGCGGTAACGTTGTTACAGCACACTGCACATGATTGTAGCGGCGTGATTAATTGCGCATTTCACTGCAACACTGATGCCGCATGAAATACGCGTGATTCATCGCGCCGCTACGGTTTATCGCTTATGGACGATAAACCTTCACGTTTTTGAAGCCCTGCTCATGCAGATAGAGCGCCTGCAGACGACTCATCACACCGCGATCGCAATACAGCAGCCAGGTTTTACTCTGGTCAAGGTCGCCAAACTGGGTGCTGAGTTTGTAGAACGCCAGAGTTTTCACTTCAACGCCTTCGACGATCAGCGGATTCGCCTCCTGCTCATCGGCCGAACGGATATCCAGCACCACGTCGTTGCTGATGAAGGAGTCAACGGTTTCAACTTCCACCACTTCTTCTTCCGTCTGCTCGGCGATTTCACGGATATCGACGTTGCTGGCTTCCTGCACCACGCGATGAAGGATCTCGAAATCGAAGTTTTGCTCTTCCGCTTCGATCTTGCCCTTCACCGCTTTAACGGTTGGGCTTTTCGAAATCACGCCGCAATATTCTGGCATGGTGCGGGCAAAATCTTCGGTGCCGATCTTACGTGCCACATCAATGATGTGCTCTTTGTCATGGGAGATCAGCGGACGCAGAATCAGCGTATCGGAGGCGTTATCGATCAAACGCAGGTTGGTCAGCGTCTGGCTGGAAACCTGGCCCAGCGCTTCGCCGGTCACCAGCGCCTGCACGCCGTAACGTTCCGCCACCATTGACGCCGCACGCACCATCATACGCTTCAGCACCACGCCCATTTGGCCGTCGTCCACTTTCTCAAGAATCTCACCGACTACCGGCTCGAAGTTGATCGCTACGAAGCGTACGCGGTGTGAGCGACCAAAGCGCTGCCACAGGTAATGTGCAACCTGGCGCACGCCAATCTCGTGTGCCGCACCGCCAAGGTTGAAGAAGCAGTAATGCACGCGGCAGCCGCGACGCATCAGCATGTAGCTCGACACGCCAGAATCAAAACCGCCGGAAATCAGTGACAGAACATCTTCCTGGGTACCAATCGGGAATCCGCCTAAGCCTTCATAGCGTGCGGTGATCAGCAACAGACGATCGTCGTCGATCTCCAGATTCACCGTTTCTTCCGGACGATTGAGCTGCACGCGCGCGCTGGCGATGTGTTGGTTAAGGCCGCCGCCAACGTAGCGTTCCACGTCCTGCGAGCTGAAGCTGTGCTTGCCGCGACGCTTGACGCGCACGCAGAAGCTTTTGCCTTCCAGACGCTCGCGGTTCAGCACCAGCGTCTGCTCGAAAATGTCGTGCATATCGGTGTAGGCGCGATCTTCCACCGCCAGCACATGGTGAATGCCCGGAATGCGCGTCAGTTCGGTGACAAGGGTCTCGCGCAGCGACTCATTCTTAGAACGCACTTCAATGTGGTCCCAATGGCGCACGACTTTGATCTCTTCATCCACGGTGCGCAGAATATTACGAATGCTACTGGAGAGAATTTTGATAAAGCGCAGACGCACCGACTGACTTTTGATGGTGATTTCTGGAAACAGCTTGACGATAAACTTCATGGCGACAGGGGTTCGTTTGGACAAATAAGTGCTAAAAGCATCGGCACTTAACTGTTAAAATCATATAATTGCGGGTTAATTCAGGAGCCCCCGCATCCGAGGCGCAAAAGTATATCACCTTTGCCGGGTGACTGCTTTAAGCAACCTTCATCACATTCATTATTTTGCTAATTAATCCTCGTCAGCTACCATGACCGATTGCAAGATGATCTCCTAACCTGTGAGTCGACACTGATTATGCCGAAAAAAGCCGAAGCGCCTGCCAGTTTTGAAAGCGCATTAGAGCAGCTGGAACAGATTGTTAGCCGCCTGGAAAGTGGCGAGCTGCCGTTAGAGCAGGCGCTGAACGAATTTGAACGCGGCGTACAATTGGCACGTACCGGTCAGCAAACCCTGCAGCAGGCAGAGCAGCGTGTGCAAATTCTGCTTAGCGATGAGAAAGATGCCGCCCTCGCCCCTTTTACCCCGGAAAATGAGTAATGGATTTTGCTAAACTGCTGAGCGCTTACCATCAACGCGTTAATCAGGCATTGACGCGCTTAATAGATCCACTTCCTTTTCAGAGTTCTCCTCTGGTGAATGCCATGGAGTATGGGGCATTATTAGGCGGTAAGCGTCTGCGTCCCTTTCTGGTGTACGCAACAGGCGAAATGCTAAAGGCCGATGCCGCCAGCCTCGATGTGCCGGCTGCGGCCGTGGAATGCATCCATGCTTATTCCCTGATTCATGACGATCTGCCGGCGATGGACGACGATGCGTTACGCCGCGGGCAGCCAACCTGCCATATTAAATATGGTGAAGACACGGCGATTCTCGCCGGCGATGCTCTGCAAACTTTGGCCTTTTCGATTCTGGCCGATCAGCCGATGCCCGGCGTCAGCGCCGACGCGCGTATTGCGATGATTTCCGAACTGGCGCAGGCCAGCGGCGTGGCAGGCATGTGCGGCGGTCAGGCACTGGATTTGGCGGCGGAAGGCAAAAGCATCGATCTGGCGCAGCTGGAACAGATTCACCGCCATAAAACCGGCGCGTTAATTCGCGTCGCGGTACGTCTTGGCGCATTAGCCGCCGGCGATCGTGGTCGCGCCGCGATGCCGCTACTGGATACCTACGCCAATGCCATCGGACTGGCGTTTCAGGTGCAGGATGACATCCTCGATGTGGTCGGCGATACCGCCGTATTAGGAAAAACACAGGGCGCGGATCAGGCATTGGGTAAAAGCACCTATCCTTCATTGATGGGGCTGGAAAATGCCCGCAGTAAAGCCTGGGATCTTTATCAAGAGGCGCTCGGCGCGCTCGATATTCTGGCGGCACAGTCTTACAACACACTCGCCTTACAAGCGCTGGCAAGCTTCATAATTGAACGCGATAAATAACTTTCATAATGAGTCTCTGATGAGTTTTGATATTGCAAAATACCCGACACTGGCGTTAGCCAACACGGTTCAGGAATTACGTTTATTACCGAAAGAAAAACTTCCGGAGCTGTGTGACGAACTGCGTCAGTATCTGCTGGATAGCGTGAGCCGATCTTCCGGCCACTTTGCATCGGGTCTGGGCGTCGTCGAGCTAACAGTGGCGCTGCATTATGTTTATAACACCCCCTTTGATCATCTGGTGTGGGACGTAGGCCATCAGGCCTATCCGCATAAAATCCTGACCGGACGCCGCGATCGTATCGGCACCATCCGCCAGAAAAATGGCCTGCATCCGTTCCCGTGGCGCGGTGAGAGTGAGTACGACGTGCTGAGCGTAGGTCACTCCTCCACCTCGATCAGCGCCGGGCTTGGCATGGCGGTTGCCGCCGAACGTGAAGGCAAAGGCCGTCGCACCGCCTGTATTATTGGCGATGGCGCGATCACCGCCGGCATGGCGTTTGAAGCCATGAACCACGCCGGTGACATCAAGCCGGACATGCTGGTGATCCTCAACGACAACGAGATGTCGATCTCCGAGAACGTGGGCGCACTCAACAATCGTCTGGCACAGATTCTCTCCGGGAAAACCTATTCACGCCTGCGCGAAGGCGGCAAGCGTGTATTGGGCGGTTTGCCGCCGATTAAAGAGCTGGTGAAGCGCACAGAAGAGCACCTGAAAGGCATGGTGGTGCCGGGTACGCTGTTTGAAGAGCTGGGCTTTAACTACATCGGCCCGGTAGATGGTCACGACGTGCTGACGCTGGTGAGCACGCTGAAGAACATGCGCGATCTGAAAGGTCCGCAGTTCCTGCACATCATGACCAAAAAGGGCAAAGGTTATGCCCCTGCGGAAGAAGATCCGATTACCTGGCATGCGGTACCGAAGTTCGATCCCGCCAGCCTGGCGCTGCCGAAAAGCGTGCCGGGCTTACCAAGCTACTCGAAGATTTTCGGCAACTGGCTGAGCGAAATGGCGGCTGACGATCCGCGCCTGATGGCGGTCACGCCAGCGATGCGCGAAGGCTCGGGCATGGTGAGCTACTCACGCGACTATCCGCAGCAATATTTTGATGTGGCGATTGCCGAGCAGCACGCGGTAACGTTCGCGGCGGGTATGGCGATTGGTGGTTACAAACCGGTTGTGGCGATCTACTCGACCTTCCTGCAGCGCGCCTACGATCAGCTGATCCACGATGTCGCCATCCAGAAATTGCCGGTGCTGTTTGCTATCGATCGCGGCGGTATTGTCGGCGCGGATGGTCAAACTCATCAGGGCGCATTTGATATCGCGTTCTTACGCTGCGTGCCAGAGATGGTGATCATGACGCCAAGCGATGAAAACGAATGTCGTCTGATGCTTTACACCGGATATCACTATCAGGATGGCCCAAGTGCGGTGCGTTACCCGCGCGGTACCGGCACCGGCGCAACGCTGGAACCGCTGGCTAGCTTGCCGCTGGGCAAAGGTATCGTGAAGCGTCGCGGCGAAAAGCTGGCGATCCTTAACTTCGGTACTTTGCTGCCAGAAGCCGCTGCCGCTGCGGAAGCGCTAAATGCCACGCTGGTAGATATGCGTTTTGTGAAGCCACTCGATGAAGCACTGATTGCCGAGCTGGCGGCCAGCCACGATTCGCTGGTTACGCTGGAAGAAGGCGCCATCAAAGGCGGCGCCGGCAGCGGCGTCAATGAGTACGTGATGGCAAAACGCCTGCGCGTGCCGGTGCTCAACCTCGGCCTGCCGGATGAGTTCATCCCACAAGGCACGCAGGAAGAAGTACGTCAGGATTATCAGCTGGATGCCGCCGGTATTCAGCAGCAAATCACTGACTGGCTCGCCCAGTAATCTGCCCGACTCGCTCACCGCCCGGTGAGCGAGCCTGCTGCTATGCTTAGGGAACGATTTCCCTCAAGCATAAGAGCAGGAGCCCAAATAGATGAAAACCATTCCCCTAGGCCAAACCGACTTACAGGTTTCACGTCTCTGTTTAGGCTGCATGACTTACGGCGATCCCACGCGCGGCAATCACGCGTGGACGCTGCCTGAAGAGAGCAGCCGACCGTTGATCAAGCAGGCGCTGGAAGCCGGCATCAACTTCTTCGATACCGCTAACAGCTATTCCGATGGCAGCAGCGAAGAGATTGTGGGCCGGGCGCTGAAAGATTTTGCCCGCCGCGATCAGGTTGTGGTCGCCACCAAGGTCTATTTTCCGCTGAGTAATCTGTCACAAGGCTTGTCGCGCCAGAATATCTTGCAATCGATTGATGACAGCCTGACGCGCCTTGGTATGGAGTATGTCGATCTGCTGCAGATTCACCGCTGGGATTACGCCACGCCGATTGAAGAGACGCTGGAAGCGCTGCATGAAGTGGTGAAATCCGGCAAGGCGCGTTACATCGGCGCATCATCAATGCACGCATCGCAGTTTGCTCAGGCGCTGGAACTGCAAAAGCAAAATAACTGGGCGCGCTTTGTCAGCATGCAGGATCAGTACAACCTGATTCAGCGTGAGGAAGAGAATGACATGCATCCGCTGTGTCAGCGCGAAGGGATCGCGGTGCTGCCGTGGAGCCCGCTGGCGCGCGGTAAACTCACGCGTCCATGGGGCGAAACCACCGCACGTTCGGTATCGGATAATGTGATGGAGAAGCTGTATACCGGCACCGAAGAGAACGATGCGGCAATTGCCGAGCGTCTGGCTAATGTAGCCGCCGATAAAGGCGTGACGCGCGCGCAGGTGGCGCTGGCGTGGCTATTACATAAACCGGCGGTCACCGCGCCGATCATTGGCGCTTCGCGCGAGCAACAGTTCGCCGAGTTGGTGAAAGCGGTGGATGTTGAATTGAGTGAGAATGAGATTGCCGAGCTGGAAACGGTATATCAACCGCATCCGATGGTGGGGTTTGAGTAAGGTAGACCATTCCCCTCACCCCAGCCCTCTCCCGCAAGCGGGCGAGGGAGCAGTATCTGCAGTACCCACCTAATCGTTCCTTCTCCCACTTGTTGGAGCAGAACGAGCAGTCCCTACCTAATTGTCCCCTCTCCCACTTGTGGGAGAGGGTTAGGGTGAGGGCAATTTACTTCGCGCCGAAGTGATCAAACCCTTTCACATCTACACTGCGCGGCTTGCCGTTCTCCAGCAAACTCAGCCCTTCCGATTCGGGTGCAATCTGCCCAATACAGGTATAAGGCACACCAAAATGGCCGAGCGCCACGTCAATCGCGCCACGGTTCACTTCTGGCACGGTAAAGCACAGCTCGTAATCTTCGCCGCCGCTCAACGCCCATTTCAGCACCAGTTCAGGCTCGAAGTGATCGCGCAGGGCCGCTGAAAGCGGTAACGCGTCGAGATTGATGCGAGCGCCAACGCGGCTGGCGGTCAGCACATGGCCGAGATCGGAAATCAGGCCATCAGAGATATCGATCGCCGAGGTTGCCAGACCGCGCAGCGCCTGGCCTTGCAGCACGCGCGGCATTGGACGCAGATGGCGTTTGATCAACGCTTCGTGCACCGCCGGATCGTTCAGGCGATGGCGATGCTGCAGCAGCGATAAACCGGCCGCGCTGTCACCCAGGGTGCCGGTGACGAAAATCCAGTCGCCTGGCTTCGCGCCCGAACGTTTCAGCGCCCTTCCCACTGGCACTAAACCGTGAATGCCGAGCGTCATGCTCAGCGGTCCGCGCGTGGTATCGCCACCAATCAGCTGCATATCGTAATAATCCAGCAGCTCAAACAGGCTGTCGCTAAAGGCCGCCACCCACGGTTCATCAATTTCAGGCAGCGTTAATGCCAGCGTCAGCCAGGCCGGATCGGCGCCCATGGCGGCTAAATCGCTGAGATTAACGGCGACGGCTTTGTAGCCGAGATCGGCGGGATGGATATCACGTAAGAAGTGGACGCCTGCAACCAGCGTGTCGGTGCTGATGGCAAGTGTCTGTTTTTCTGGCACGTTAAGTAACGCGCAGTCGTCACCAATTCCTTTCTCCACATCGCGGCGGGAGCTGGTGACGCGGTTAAAGTAACGTGCAATCAGTTCGAATTCACCACAAGACATAAGTCAGGTCTCAATGAGAAAAAGGCCGGATAACCGGCCTTTAACGCTATTTTTTGTTTGGTCGAATTTGCGGGGCAGCTTTGTCGAGCACACCGTTGACGAATTTGTGGCTGTCTTCAGCACCAAACACTTTTGCCAACTCGATGCCTTCGTTGATGGCCACTTTATAAGGCACATCAGAACGCTTGCTCAGCTCATACAGCGAAATACGCAGGATGGCTTTTTCTACCTGGCCCAGCTCTTCCAGCTGACGCGACAGGTAAGGCTTCATCAGACCGTCCAGGTACGCGCTGTTAGTCGCCACACCGGCCAGCAATTCGCGGAAATAGCTAATATCGACGTCTTTGACGTCTTGTTCCGCCAGAAACTGGTATTCCACATCGGCAATGTCGTTCTTAGACAGCTGCCAGGAGTAAAGCGCCTGGACAGCGCACTCACGGGCGCGACGACGAGCAGCAGGTTTCACAAAATTCCCCTTACAAAAATCAGGCTTTGATGGCTTTCAATACGTTGATCATTTCGAGTGCAGTCAGGGCCGCTTCGGCACCTTTATTACCTGCTTTCGTGCCGGCGCGTTCAATCGCCTGCTCGATATTTTCAGTGGTCAACACGCCGAAGGTCACCGGGATTTCGCTGGTCATCGCGACGTGCGCAATGCCCGAGCTGGCTTCACCGGCCACATATTCGAAATGTGCGGTGCCGCCACGGATGACAGTGCCCAACGCAACAATGGCGTCGTGCTTACCGGCTTTCGCCAGTGCGCGTGCTGCCAGCGGCAGTTCGTATGCACCTGGAACCCAGACAACGGTGATGTTATCTGCTTTCACCTGGCCGATGCGCTTAAGTGCGTCAATCGCGCCGTCCAGCAGGCTGTCATTAATGAAGTTGTTAAAACGCGCAATTACGATGGCAATGTTTGCATCAGGCGTGGCAACAGGAGCTTCGATAACTTTCATACATATCCTTTGGGTTGTTTTATGGCCCCGCAGAAGGGGGCGGATTCTATCATACTCTTTGGCGACGCGCTCAGGCTTTTCCGCGCGCTTTCAGCGCGGCGTCAGCGTCAGGCGCAGGTCCTCGCCAACCAGGCGCACATCGCTAAAATTCAGGGCCGGCGCATCGGCCAGCTGTTCCAGTCCGGGCAGCGTGCACAGGCCGCGTGCGGCATTCCCTAACAGCTTTGGCGCCATGTAAACAATCAGCTCATCCACCAGGCCCGCTTGCAGCAAAGCACCCGCTAATCCGGCACCCGCTTCCACCCACACGCTGTTGATCTGGCGCTGGCCGAGCAACATCATCATCGCGACCAAATCAAGCTGTTCACCACGCTGGGGCACCGCAATCTGGGTCACGCTGGCAGGCCACGCGTGTTGATCGGGCTCGCTGCGCATCAGCCAGGTTTCGCCTGGCTGGTCAATCAGTCGGTGCTGCGGCGTGACGCGCTGTTGGCTATCAATCACCACGCGCACCGGCTGGCGCAGCTGGCTTTCTTCGAGCTGCGCACGCACCTCTTCATTCAATTCACTCCAGCGTACCGTGAGCGACGGATTGTCCGCCAACACCGTGGCGCTGGTGCTAAGAATAGCTGAACTCTGGGCGCGTAAACGTTGCACATCGCGCCTTGCGGCCGCGGAGGTGATCCACTGACTTTCGCCACTCGCCATGGCGGTGCGGCCATCAAGGGATGCGCCGAGCTTCAGCTGGATCCACGGGAATCCGGTCCGCATACGTTTGAGAAAACCCCGGTTCAGCGCTTCCGCTTCGTTCATCATCAGGCCATGACTGACGTCGATGCCCGCCTGCTGTAAACGGTAGAGTCCACGTCCTGCCACCTGCGGATTGGGATCCTGCATCGCGGCGACCACGCGCGTCACGCCTGCGGCAATCAGCGCATCGCAGCACGGCGGCGTGCGTCCATGGTGGCTACAAGGTTCCAGCGTGACATACGCGGTTGCGCCAGCAGCTCGTTCGCCCGCCATACGCAGCGCATGCACTTCGGCATGCGGTTCGCCGGCGCGCTGATGCCAGCCTTCGCCGACAATCTCGCCCTCGCGCACAATCACGCAGCCGACGTTGGGGTTAGGTGTGGTGGTAAAGCGTCCGCGCCGCGCCAGTTCCAGCGCGCGCGCCATATAGCGTTCGTCAGTCATGGATTAGTCCTGTAGACGGGCGATCTCTTCACCAAAATCGCGAATATCTTCGAAGCTGCGATAGACCGAGGCAAAGCGAATGTAGGCCACTTTATCGAGCTTTTTCAGCTCATCCATCACCAGATTGCCGATCAGTGCGCTTGGCACTTCACGTTCACCGGTGGCACGCAGCTGAGTTTTAATATGATTGACCGCGCTTTCAACCGCATCGGCGCTGACGGGGCGTTTTTCCAGCGCCTTAATCATGCCGCTGCTGAGCTTGTCTTCATTGAAGGGTTCACGCACATCGTTGCTTTTTACCACGCGCGGCATCACCAACTCTGCCACTTCAAAGGTGGTAAAACGCTCATGACACACCAGACACTGACGACGGCGACGCACCGACGATCCTTCACTAACCAGACGAGAATCAATCACTTTGGTGTCCACAGCGGAGCAGAATGGGCAATGCATGAGGCTTCCTGATGCGAGATAAATAGGCCACACAGTGTAGCGCGATCGCGCCACAAAATGTATGTGTGTGGCACATAATGTGTGAATCCCCGTTTGTGACGTTAAGCCAAATGCAAGACATCACCTACATGACCTCAGGCAAAAAACCACTACGCTTAAAGAGCCGCCAGCAAGGCGGCCAACATCATAAAAATCTGGAGGATGTATGGGTCTGTTTGATTTCGTGAAAGATGCTGGAGAAAAACTGTGGGATGCCGTCAGTGGCGGCGGCGACGATGCCAGCAAGAAATTGCAGGATCACATCAACAAACTCGGTTTGCCCGACAGCGATAAGGTCAAGGTGGATGTCAAAGGCGATACCGTTACTGTGACTGGTGATGGCATCTCTCAGGAGTTGAAAGAGAAGATTCTGGTGGCCGCCGGTAACGTCGCGGGCATCACCAAGGTGGATGACAAGGTCACCGCCAGCGATGCCGCTACGCCCGCGAAATTCTATACCGTGAAAAAAGGCGATACCTTGAGTGCGGTATCGAAAGAGGTCTACGGAAATCCTAATGAATACAACAAGATTTTCGAAGCGAACAAGCCAATGCTGACGCATCCTGATAAGATCTACCCTGGCCAGGTTTTACGAATTCCCGAATAAAGAAAGGACATTGCATGACGATCAGGACGTTTTGGGCTCCGGCAGCACTCTCTTTGCTGGTTCTCAGTGGTTGCAGTTCAACGCCGGTTTCACCGCAGGTCAAAGATTTGCATCAGGAGGTGAGTCAGCTTAATCAGCAGATGCGCAAGCTGACCAATCAGGCAGCGGCGCTGGAGATTCAGGGACAGCTGAACAGCCAATCCACCCAGGGCGCGTGGCTGTTGCCGCAAGCCAATACGCCGGTGGAGTTACAGACGCAGCTAGGTAAATTGCGTTTGTCACTCTCGCAGGTGGCGGGTGAAGCCAGCGGCAGTCGCGCCAATCTGAATATCCGCTCGACCGATGATCAGCCGATTCCGGCACTGCGCGCGACCGTGGTATGGGGCGAAATGGATCCGGCCAGCGGCAAACCGCTTAACGCGGGCAGCCTGAGCCAGACCATCGAGGTTCCTGCACAGTTAATGCCGCGCAGTTCCGTTAGCGTACCGCTGCGACTCAGCGGGTTAACCCCGGAGCAACTCGGCTACGTGCGCGTGCACGATGTTGAGCCTCCAGCGACGAAAACCACGCCCTGATCGACAGGCATAAAAAAACGGGCTGCCAATGGCAGCCCGTTTACTTTCTGACTCCGCGTTACGGCAGAATCGAAGGCTGATCTGCGCCCTCTTTTTCCACTTTCTGTACCAGCATATGTTCACGCTTCATGCCGAGTTTCAGCGCCAGCGCTGAAGAGACATAAATCGATGAAATGGTACCAATGGTGACACCGATCAGCATGGTCAGTGAGAAACCTTTCAGCAACGCACCACCAAACACGAACAGGATCATGATCATCGCCAGCGTAGTGATGGAGGTGATCAAAGTACGGCTCAGCGTCTGGGTCAGCGACACGTTAGTGATGTCGTAAGAAGAACCGCGGCGAATCTTGCGGAAGTTCTCACGAATACGGTCGGAGACCACGATCTTATCGTTAAGCGAGTAACCAATGACCGACATCAATGAAGCGACAATCGTCAGGTCGATTTCGACGTGCGCCAGCGACAAAATACCACAGGTGATGATCACATCGTGCGCCAGCGCCAGAACGGTGCCGAGCGCTAAACGCCACTCAAAGCGGAAGCCGATGTAGATCAAAATCGCAATCAGCGCAGACAGCAGCGCCATCGCACCGGCCTGCGCCAGATCGCTACCCACGCTTGGGCCAACGAACTCGATACGTTTCACGGTAGCGTTCTGCTGCGTGGTCTGGCTAATGGAAGCCAGCACTTTATTGCCCAGTTCGGTGCCGGCATTGCCGGTGGCCGGAGGCATACGCACCATCACATCACGGCTGCTACCAAAGTTCTGCACCAGCGGCTCTTCAAAGCCCGCTTTCACCAAACCTTCACGCAGCGCGTCGAGATCCGCCGGTTTTTCCAGGTTAATCTCAATCACCGTTCCGCCGGTAAAGTCGAGGCCCCAGTTGAAGCCTCGCACACCGACAATGACAATAGATGCCACAATCAGCAGACCGGAGATGATGAAAGCCAGCTTATCCCAGCGCATAAAGTCGACGACTTTACGCCCGTGGTTTAGCTGCTCAATACTATATTCCTGTGCCACAACGCACTCCTCAGATAGACAGCTTGTTGATGCGTTTGCCGCCGTACACCAGGTTAACGATGGCACGGGTGCCGACGATAGCGGTAAACATTGAAGTTGCGATACCGATAGCCGTAGTAATCGCAAAGCCTTTGATTGAACCGGTACCGACCGCATAAAGAATGATCACTTTGATAAGCGTAGTGACGTTGGCGTCGACGATACTGGAGAAGGCGCCTTTATAGCCTTCATGAATCGCCTGCTGTACCGATCGTCCGTTACGCAACTCTTCTTTAATACGTTCGTTAATCAACACGTTAGCATCGACCGCAACCGCCAGCGTCAGCACGATACCGGCAATACCCGGCATGGTGAGCGTCGCGCCTGGCAGCAGTGACATGATGCCGACAATCAGCACCAGGTTACACAGCAGCGCGCTGGTAGCGATAAGACCAAACTTCTTGTAGAACACCACCATGAACAGGATCGACGCAATCAAACCCCACAGGCAGGCTTCGAGGCCTTGTGTGATGTTCTGCTGACCCATGGTTGGGCCGATAGTACGCTCTTCTACAATCTGGATTGGCGCAATCAACGCACCCGCGCGCAGCAGCAGCGACAGCTGACGTGCTTCGTTTGCATTATTGATACCAGTGATACGGAAGCTGTTACCGAGGCGCGACTGAATGTTCGCCACGTTAATCACTTCTTCCTGTTTCACCAGAATCGACCGGCCGTTGGCATCTTTCTTACCGCTGTCTTTGTACTCCACAAACAGGGTCGCCATCGGCTTACCGATGTTGTCCTTGGTGAAGTTGGACATCATGTTGCCGCCCGCGCCATCCAGTGAAATGTTCACCTGCGGCTGGTTGTACTCATCCATGCTCGACGTGGAGTCGGTGATGTGATCACCGGTCAGAATCACACGCTTGTACAGCACCACTGGCTGCCCGTCGCGGGTTTTCTTCACTTCCGAATCGCCGGGCACACGGCCGCTGGCCGCTGCGGTTGGATCCACGCTGGTGTTCACCAGACGGAATTCCAGCGTGGCGGTAGCGCCCAGAATCTCTTTGGCGCGCGCGGTGTCCTGAATACCCGGCAGTTCCACCACGATGCGGTCAGAACCCTGACGCTGCACCAGCGGTTCGGCAACGCCGAGCTGGTTCACACGGTTACGCAGAATGGTGATGTTTTGCTGCACCGCATATTCACGCGCTTCGCTCAGACGCGCATCACTCATCACCGCACGCAGCGCATCGCTGCCCTGGCTTGAGATCACCAGATCGCGGTGGCGAGTAGACAAGTAGCTGATTGCCGCGTCACGGCTGGCGCCGTCACGGAAACGCACTTCTACGCCATAGTTCGCGATTTTATTAACGGTGGTATACGGAATGCTTTTGTCGCGCAGATCGCTGCGCAGGCTGTCGGCGTTCTGCTCTTGCAGTTTGCCCAGAGCCGTATCCATATCCACTTCCATCAGGAAGTGAACGCCGCCGCGCAGATCAAGACCGAGTTTCATCGGTTCCGCGGACAGCATGCTCAGCCAGCGAGGCGTTGCCGGCGCAAGGTTAAGGGCCACAATGTAGTCTTCGCCCAGCGCGCTGGTGAGTGCATCACGCGCGCGCAGCTGTCCATCCTGCGTTGCAAAGCGGGCCAGAATGGCACCATTTTCCAGAGCGAGGGATTTGCTCTCGATATTGTCTTGTTTTAATACGGTCTGGATCTGATCCAACGTTTGCTCACTGGCGGCGCCACCGCGCGCACCAGTGATCTGAACGGCCGGATCCTCACCATAAAGGTTAGGAAGCGCATAGAGCAGGCCGACGAGAATCACGACGACCAGCATGATGTACTTCCACAAAGGATAACGGT
Organism: Pantoea sp. y20; assembly: GCF_054903455.1. Lineage (NCBI taxonomy): Bacteria > Pseudomonadati > Pseudomonadota > Gammaproteobacteria > Enterobacterales > Erwiniaceae > Pantoea > Pantoea sp. y20. The sequence continues at coordinate 1,061,769 of NZ_CM142816.1, read as the reverse complement.
TTAACACGGCAGTTCCCTTCGGGAAGAAAAAATTACAGCGCCTTCAAAGTACCTTTCGGCAGAACGGCGGCCACGAAATCACGTTTAACAACTACTTCAGTGGTGTCGTTCAGGGCAATAGAAACATAGCCAGTTTCTGCCACTTTGGTCACACGGCCAACTAAACCACCGCTGGTCAGCACTTCATCACCTTTAGAGATGGAATCCATCAGTTTCTTGTGATCTTTAGTACGCTTCTGCTGCGGACGCAGAATCATGAAGTAGAAGATCAGACCAAAGACCACCAGCATGATCACCAGAGAATACGGACTTCCCTGAGACGGTGCGCCTGCTGCGGCTACGGCGTCAGAAATGAAAAAGCTCATTAAATTTCCCTCATTGATGAATTATCAGACGTTCAGCGGAGGAACCGCCTTCCCCGTCCGTTGGTAGAACTCGCTAACAAAGTGCTCTAATTTACCCTCTTCGATAGCCTTACGTAAACCGGCCATCAAACGCTGGTAATAGCGCAGATTGTGAATGGTATTCAGGCGTGCGCCCAGTATTTCGTTACAGCGATCAAGATGATGCAAGTAGGCGCGGCTATAATTGCGACAGGTGTAACAATCACACTCTGCATCCAGCGTTGCGGTGTCATCTTTATACCGGGCATTACGAATTTTCACCACGCCATCGGTAACAAACAGATGACCATTGCGCGCATTGCGCGTTGGCATAACGCAGTCAAACATATCGATACCGCGGCGAACGCCTTCCACCAGATCTTCTGGCTTGCCGACGCCCATCAAATAACGCGGTTTGTCTTGCGGAATTTGCGGACAGACGTGCTCCAGGATTCGGTGCATGTCCTCTTTAGGTTCACCCACCGCCAGGCCGCCCACAGCGTACCCATCAAAGCCAATCTCTACCAGACCTTTAACCGAGACATCTCGTAAATCTTCGTAAACACCGCCCTGAATAATGCCGAATAATGCATTTTTATTGCCGAGTGAATCGAAGCGATCGCGGCTGCGTTGTGCCCAGCGCAACGACATCTCCATCGAACGTTTGGCGTAATCCCAATCCGCCGGATACGGCGTACATTCGTCGAAGATCATCACCACGTCAGAACCGAGATCGAACTGAATCTCCATCGACTTTTCCGGATCGAGGAAAATCGGATCGCCGTTGATCGGGTTACGGAAGTGCACGCCCGCTTCGGTGATCTTACGGATATCGCCAAGGCTGAACACCTGGAAGCCGCCGGAATCGGTAAGGATCGGTCCTTGCCAGTTCATGAAATCGTGCAGGTCGCCGTGCAGTTTCATGATCTCCTGACCTGGGCGCAGCCACAGGTGGAAGGTGTTGCCGAGCAGGATTTGCGCGCCGGTCTCTTTCACTTCTTCCGGCGTCATGCCTTTCACCGTGCCGTAAGTGCCCACGGGCATAAATGCTGGGGTTTCAACAACGCCACGATCAAAGACCAGACGGCCACGGCGCGCGCGCCCGTCGGTAGTATCTAATTCAAATTTCACATTAACCTCTGATCAGAGAAACAGTCTGATTCAATTATGCGCCGACGCTTTCGTCAGGCGCTTGTGGATTACGGGTGATGTACATCGCATCCCCGTAGCTAAAGAAACGGTACTGCTCTGCCACCGCGCTGTGATAAGCCGCCATGGTGTGCTGATAACCAGCAAAGGCCGAAACCAGCATAATCAGGGTCGATTCCGGCAGATGGAAGTTGGTGATCAGCGCATCGATCACCTGATAGTGATAGCCGGGATAGATGAAAATTTGGGTGTCATCGAAGAAGGGTGCGATCAGCGCGTCCTGGCTGGCCTTCGCGGCGCTCTCCAGCGAACGTACTGAGGTGGTGCCCACGGCGACCACTTTGTTGCCGCGTGCTTTACACGCCAGCACCGCATCCACCACATCCTGCGGCACTTCCGCGTATTCGGCATGCATGATGTGATCCTCGATGGTTTCAACGCGCACCGGCTGGAAAGTCCCGGCACCGACGTGCAGCGTGACAAACGCCATCTCGACGCCTTTAGCTTTCAGCGCTTCCAGCAGCGGCTCGTCAAAGTGCAAACCGGCGGTCGGTGCGGCGACGGCGCCGGGACGCACGCCGTACACGGTCTGGTACAGCTCACGGTCAGCATCTTCATCCGGACGATCAATATACGGCGGCAGCGGCATATGGCCGACGCTGTTGAGAATATCCAGCACCGCGCGATCGTCTTCGAAGGCGATCTCAAACAGTGTGTCATGGCGCGCCACCATCGTGGCTTTGACACTTTCGTCATCGCCCAGCAGCAGCGCTGCGCCCGGCTTGGGCGCTTTGGAGGCGCGCACGTGCGCCAGCACGCGCTTATCGTCCAGCATGCGCTCAACCAGCATCTCGATTTTGCCGCCGCTGGCTTTACGCCCAAAGACGCGCGCCGGAATCACGCGGGTGTTGTTGAACACCAGCAGATCGCCCGGATTGAGCTTATCCATCACGTCTGTAAATACGCCGTGGCTTAACGCGCCGCTTGGACCATCCAGCGACAGCAAGCGGCAACCGCTTCGCTGCGCCTGCGGATAGTGGGCGATTAAGGAATCTGGCAACTCAAAGGTAAAATCGGCTACGCGCATGCTTCACTTCTTCAGGACTTAAAATCAGGCGGCATAGTCTAGCGGAAAAGCGGCAAATTCTGAACAACTGGCTGCGCTTCTGTGATTCTGCGAATACACAAAATAATTCGAGGTGCAGGCAGGCTGCAAACGAGAGCAGCTCACGCACCTGTAACTTGAAGTATGACGTGTATATAATGCGCCATGAACTTTCTCGCTCACCTTCACCTGGCGCAGCTGGCTAACAGCTCTCTGCTGGGCAATCTCATGGCCGATTTCGTGCGCGGCAACGTGCAATCACAATGGCCTGCACCGGTGGTGGATGGCATTGCCATGCATCGTCGCCTCGACGTCCTGACCGATAACCTGCCCGAAGTGCGGATTGCGCGTGCGCTGTTTCGTCCGGAAACGCGCCGCGTGGCCCCCATCACGCTCGACGTGATTTGGGACCACTTCCTCGCGCTACACTGGGATAAATTCCACCCAACGCAGTCGCTGGTGGCATTTACCGCGGCGGCTGAACAAAACATCGTGCCGCAGCTGGCGGGCACGCCGGAAGGTTTCGTCGAGCTGAACGCCGTGATGTGGCGCGAACGCTGGTTTGAGCACTATGCCGAACCAACGCGGCTGGCACGCGTGCTCAACGGCATGGCGCATCGCCGTCCGCGCTTAGCCGCGCTGCGCGACTCCTATCAGGATTTTGTTGATCACTACGAGCAACTTGAGCCGCTGTTCTTCCAGTTTTATCCGCGCTTAATGGCCGCCGCGCGCGCGCAGGAATTGTAATATTAGGTAATTCAAGACCCGTCTGTTGGACGGGAAATTTCCCATCACCTACCCTGCGTGACCTTAATCTTCGTCACACTCAGGGAAATCTCATGCAGCATCTTATTGCCAACCGGCTCGCAGAAGCCGGTCTTAGCTACACGCACATCCTGGCGTTGGGGATAGTGATTGCCATAATCTTTGCCATCTCACTGCTTACTCACGCCATTCTGCACCGCGCTATCTTGCCGCTGCTGCGTCGCTACACCGAGAAAAGTAGCCGTCAGTGGCCAAAAGCGCTGATTAACAGTCGCCTGTTTAGCCGCAGCGTCTGGCTGATGCAAGGTGTGCTATTCAAATTACAGACTGAACTCTTCCTGCACGACAGTGCTCAGATCTATGCAGCGCTGCTGATTTTCGCCCAGCTGTGGATGATGATCTTCGCCCTGCTGATGTTGTTCTCCTTGCTGGATTTACTGCAGCAGCTCAGCGCGAATAGCATGCTAGCGCAGCAATTGCCGCTGCGCGGTATTATCCAGAGCGTGAAATTAATCGCCGCCATTTTAATGGTAATCATGATTATTTCGCTGCTGTTGGGTAAATCGCCTGGCGTATTGATCACCGGACTCGGTGCCATGACCGCGGTGCTGATGCTGGTATTTAAAGATCCAATTCTGGGTCTCGTGGCCGGTATTCAGTTGGCGGCCAATAATATGCTGAAAATGAATGACTGGCTGGAAATGCCGAAATATGGTGCGGACGGTGCGGTCATCGATATTTCTTTAACCACGGTAAAAGTGCGCAACTGGGATAACACCATTGTTACCATTCCCGCTTACGCCTTAATTTCCGACTCCTTTAAAAACTGGCGCGGTATGTCGGAATCCGGTGGGCGTCGCATTAAGCGCAGCATTCATATTGATACCACCAGTATTGGCTTCCTTGATGATGCCATGATGCAGCAGCTGAAAAGTGCGCATCTGCTGGCACCGTATCTGGATAGCAAAAGCGAAGAAGTGGCCGCATGGAATGCGCAACTGGGCTGTGATTTAGATTCGCCACTCAACGGTCGCCGCCTGACGAATATCGGTACCTTCCGCGTCTGGCTGCAGAGCTGGCTGGAGCAGCATCCGCGTATTCATCAAGAGATGACGTTAATGGTGCGGCAGTTAGCACCAGGTGAAAACGGTTTGCCGCTGGAAGTGTATGTGTTCACCAACACCACGGTGTGGAAAGAGTACGAGAATATTCAAGCGGATATCTTTGACCATATTTACGCGGTGCTACCTACTTTCGGTCTGCGCGTCCATCAATCGCCAACCGGTAATGACATGCGTCAAATTGGCGTAAGAACCCGCCATTAAGGCTTCATCCCGTATTACCCGCCAGTAAGAAGAAAAATTTCACTGGCGGGCTTTTCCCCCTCTTGTCACGCGCAGCCATCTGCGGCTTAATGAAGCCTTTCTTAACTTTTGTTAACTTCGTCACACAGCCAATACGCCATTTTTGGCGTCTGTTGTTGCTTCGCCAGCCTGAAAATCATAAGAGGGAAAGATGTCATCAGCTTCGCTTACCGAACTCGACGCACGTTATCATTTCGCCTGTGATGTTGCCAAAACCGCCGCCAGCCGGGCTCTATCCTGGTATCAGCAACGTCATCAATTAGTAGTTGAGCATAAGAAAGATCTGCAGGATGTGGTCAGCGAAGCCGATCGCAACGTTGAGGCATTGGTCAAGCATCTGATCCACGAACGCTTTCCTGACGATGCGGTGTTGGGTGAAGAGAGCGGCGGCAATACTGCTGGCGCACGCTTTATCTGGGTGCTCGATCCGATTGATGGCACCAGCAGCTTTCTTAACGGCTTGCACAACTGGTGCGTATCGCTGGCGATCGTTTGTGAAAACGAAGCGGTGATTGGCGTGGTGTGCGATCCCAATCATCATGAAACCTTTCACGCCTGCCGCGGCAAAGGTGCATGGGTTAATGATAAGCGCATCCAGGCGCACAGCGCGCAGCAGCTTGATCAGGGATTGCTTGGTCTGAGCAGCTCCAACAGCCAACCGATTGAACCGCTGACCACTTTTATCAGCGCATTATTGGCGCAGGGCGGCATGTTTATCCGCAATGGCTCGGGGGCGTTGATGAGCGCATGGGCGGCGGCCGGTCGCTTAATTGGTTACTACGAAGCGCATATGAATCCGTGGGATGGCTTGCCGGGCATTGTGCTGATGCGCGAAGCGGGCGGCATTACCAACGATTATCTGGCTAATCACGGCTTGCAGAACGGCAATCCGGTGTTGCTGGCTAATGCGGTGATTTATCCGCAGCTGAGAGCGCTGCTGCCTGGGCATTTATCGTTATAATTTCCGTAATCGGTTAAGTTCGTTAATTTATGCGAACTTAACCTTCATGCAAAATTACTTAAGCGCGCTGTAAGTAATATTCTATTCCGAAGTGAGAATTTTCTCTTTTTTTCTTAAACATCCCGGCATCAATAAAAATACGATATGCTGCGCAAGTCAAACATCCCTTAGTAATACTTATTTTCTCCTTTTTTGTTGTTCTTTTTCGGCGCCAGGATGCGCCGAGATATTTTTTGGCATTTTATTATTTAGGGATAGCGTGATTATTTTTTTATATTATGTTTAATCGTCATCGATAAAAAAGGTCGCCATCAATGGCGACCTTACAATATCATCAGCTTTTACGCTTTTTCACTAGCGGCCACGCCAGTAATAGCAGCGCAATCCACGCAAAACCAACGTACAGCGACACGCGCGTATCCGGGAAGTAACCAATCAGCCCAATAATGAAGGCCAGGAACAGCACGCCGAACCATGCGGTAGCGCTACCGCCCGGCATGGCAAAATCAAGCTTACCGGCTTGCTCTTTGCCAATCTTGCGGCGGAAGGCGATCTGCGACAGCAGAATCATGATCCACACCCAAACGGTAGCAAAGGTCGCCAGCGAGGCGATCACCAGGAACACTTTCTCTGGCATCAGGTAGTTGAGATACACCGCAATCAGCATCGCCAGCATCATCACCAAAACGGTCACCCACGGAATTCCGCGATTCGAAACCTTCTGGAATACCTTCGGTGCGTGGCCCTGTTGCGCCATGCCGTGCAGCATACGCCCCACGCCAAACACATCGCTGTTAATCGCCGACAGCGACGCCGTCAGCACCACGAAGTTAAGAATTGATGCCGCCGCCGCAATACCCAAATGCTGGAAGGTCAGCACGAACGGACTGCCAGAAGTGCCCACCTGATTCCATGGATAAATCGACATGATGACGAACAGCGTACCAACGTAGAATACCAGAATACGCATCGGTACGGAGTTGATGGCGCGTGGAATCGAGGTCTTCGGATCTTCCGCTTCACCGGCAGTAATCCCGATAATCTCAATGCCGCCGTAGGCAAACATCACCATCTGCAGTGACAGCAGCATGCCGACAATGCCGTGCGCGAAGAAACCGCCGTTGGTCCACAGATTGTGAATGCCGGTCGGCTGGCCGCCGTTGCCGATGCCCCAGAAAATCATGCCGAAGCCGGCGAGAATCATGATGATGATGGTGGCGACTTTGAAAAAGGAGAACCAGAACTCCACTTCGCCAAAGACTTTCACGCTCATCAGGTTGATGGCGCCGATAATCAGCACCACGCTCAGCACCCAAATCCAGTGCGGCACATCGGGGAACCACACGCCCATGTAGATACCAAAAGCCGTTACGTCGGCAATCGCCACAATCAGGATTTCAAAACAGTAGGTCCAGCCGGTGATGTATCCGGCCAGCGGGCCGAGATAATCCTGCGCATAGCGCGAGAATGAGCTGGCCTGCGGATTGTTGACCGACATTTCCCCCAACGCACGCATGATGATGTACGCCACCGCACCGCCGATGATGTACGCCAGCAGCACGCTTGGGCCCGCCATTTTGATGGCATCTGCCGAGCCGTAAAACAGCCCGGTGCCAATCGCCGATCCCAGCGCCATAAAGCGAATGTGGCGCGTGCTCAGTCCGCGTTTGAGCTTATTGGTTTCTTGCATAACACTCAGTACCTTGAAAATGAAAAACCACGGGCAAGCCCGTGGTTGGAATTAACAGCAATGTCGCTTACTGATGAACCGCGACCTGCTCACGTCCTTTTGCCCGATCAACTACCGCGGCAATCACCAGCATCGCCAGCGATGGCGGCAACCAGGAAAGTCCCTGATCGGCCAGCGGCAGATGCTGACTGAACAGCGGCAACACATCTTTGAAGCTGGTGGTTTTGATGGCATCAACGATACCGAACAGCAGGCTTACCAGCATGGTCGGCGCGATAATACGCGAACTTTTGTTCCAGAACTTCAGCGTGAAGCTCAGCACCACCAGTACGATGCATGGCGGATAAATCGCCGTCAGCACCGGAATCGAAATCTGAATCAGATGGCTCAGACCGAGATTCGACACCACCATCGAGAACAGGCCCAGAATAAATACCAGCGTTTTATACGACAGCGGAACATATTGCGCAAAGAATTCTGCACAGGCGCAGGTCAGGCCCACCGCCGTTACCATGCAGGCGACGAAGATCAGTGCCGCAAGGAAGAAGCTGCCCATGCCGCCGAAGGTCTGCTGCACGTAAGCATGCAGAATCTCAGCACCGTTCGCGCTTTGCGCCACCAATGCGCCGCTATCGTTACCGAGTTTGAACAGCGTCAGGTAAATCAGCGTCAAACCGATACCGGCGATGATGCCCGCCAGCATGGTGTAGCGCGTCAGCAGTTTGGCATCTTCAACACCGCGTGAGCGCGCCGCATTGACGATGACGATACCGAACACCAGCGCTCCCAGCGTATCCATGGTCAGATAACCATTAACGAAACCGCTGGAGAAGGCGGCACGCTGATACTCTTCGGTGCCCGGCGAAACGCCACCGGCCGGCCAGATCAGCACGGCAACGCCGAGCACAATCAGCGCCAGAATTTTCAGCGGAGCGAGGAAGTGGCCGACGGTATCCAGCAGTTTGCCCGGATACAGTGAGATGCCAATCACCAGCGCGAAGTAAATCAGGCTGTAAATGAACAGCGGCAGCGTGCCGTCGCCGGTCAGCGGTGCAATACCCACGGCAAAGGAAACGGTGGCGGTACGCGGCGTGGCAAACAGCGGGCCAACAGCCAGGTAACACACGGTCGCCAGCAGCAAGCCTGCGGCTTTACCAATCGGCGAGCTTAGCGCATCAATGCCGCCGCCCACACGCGCCAGCGCGATGACGGTGATCACCGGTAAGCCAACAGCCGTAATCAGGAAGCCGAAAGCCGCAATCCAAACGTGTTCGCCAGACTGAATCCCCACCATCGGTGGGAAGATGATATTTCCTGCGCCAACGAACAGGGCAAACGTCATGAAGCCCAGCGCCAGGATATCCTTGGAGGTTAAACGATGTGTCATAAACTTCTGTACTGCCTGTAGCTGATGTTGCGGTGGAAGTTGAGTTCGTGTTGTCCTCTGGATGCGCTAAAACAAGGGCTTATCAGGCAAGACCAGCGTGTTATGCGGGACTAATCGTTAAAGCGCAGGTGATTTAATCTACTTTTCTTCTGTTCGCAGAGGGATAAATCGACAACGGCGCAAATTAGAACGTTTATAGCGAAGAAAGGCAATACAGGATCGAAAAACCAGAAGGATATAACAAGATAGTGGAAGAAAGCAGTGAATCACGGTGGAATAGCGGCAAAACACCTCAGATGATTTGCTAAATGTTTCCTCGATGCGAGAGATCTCTTTGCATAAATCAGCCTGCAGATGCACAAAAGGCGCGATTTACGCGCCTGTTTGGCTAACTTTACAGCATTACCAGACTGTTCTTGCTATATCGACCACCAGACGAATCTTCTGCCACTGCTGCTCTTCGCTCAGGCTGTTGCCCTCTTCGGTTGAGGCAAAGCCACACTGCGGGCTGAGGCAGATTTGATCAAGGCTCACGAACTGTGACGCTTCCTGCAAACGCGCTTTCACCTGCTGCGCATCCTCCAGCTCGCCGGTTTTGGTGGTGATCAAACCCAGCACCACTTGCTGATGACCCGGCTTGAGGAAGCGCAGCGGCTCAAAACCACCTGAACGTTCGTTGTCATACTCAAGGTAGAAAGCATCGATATTCACGCCGCCAAACAGCACTTCGGCGACCGGCTCATAGCCACCTTCGGAAATCCAGGTTGAGCGGAAGTTGCCGCGACAAACATGCAGCCCAACGGTCAGATCCTCTGGCTTACCTTCCAGTGCAGCATTCAGCACTTCAGCATAGATGCGCGCCAGTTCCTGTGGATCTTCACCACGCTCGCGGATCTGCTGCTGCTGTTCGGTAGAGCACAGATAGGCCCACACCGTGTCATCCAGCTGCAGATAACGGCAGCCAGCCGCATAAAACGCTTTGATGGCGTCTTTGTAGGTCTGCGCCAGATCGGCGAAGTACTCTTTCAGATCGGGATACACCGTGGCATCGATCACCTTACGGCCACCGCGGAAGTGCAGCACGCTTGGGCTGGGAATGGTCATCTTGGCAACCGCATCGCCCGCCACGCTTTGCAGGAAGCGGAAGTGCTCCAGCATCGGGTGTTGAGGATTAAAGGCCACTTTACCGGTGACTTTCACGCCGTGCGCTTTGGTCTGCACGCCGTTGAACTGAATGCCCTGCTCCGCTTCGAACAGCTCGACGCCGTGCAAATCGCCAAAGAAATCGAAGTGCCACCAAGCGCGACGGAATTCACCATCGGTAACGATCTGCAGGCCGTTGGCACGCTGCTGCTCCACAACATGGCGGATTTCGCGATCTTCAACCTGACGCAGTTGATCAGCGTTGATTTCGCCATTGGCAAACTGCACACGCGCCTGCTTGATGGCTGCGGGACGCAGAAAACTGCCGACGGTATCGGCGCGGAACGGGTTATGACGTGGCATTTTATCTCCTGGCTGAGCGCATAGTTGCGTCAGGGTATAATTTCGCTGGGTTATTTCAGCCATCTGGACGGCTATATGTCCACGAAGAATGCCACGCTGTTACCCTTTCGGCAACGGAAGAAAATTCAGCTTACATGAAACTATTTCATGTTCAGATGCACGTTCTTCAATTTCCCTCAATTGCCGCTCGCGCTTGCGCCATCTGGCTATCTGATAATGGCAGATAACCCGCTTCGCTCACCCGACGCTGACCTTGTGGCGATAACACCTGATGCAGAAAGGCATTCACCAGCGGCGGCAGCGGTTTGCCGGGTGCTTTGTTGACGTAGATATAAAGCGGGCGCGACCACGGATAGCGGCCGTTGCGAATCGATTCGGCATCCGGCATCACGCTGTCGCCGTTCGCCGTGACCACCGGTAGCATTTTCACGCCGCTGAGATGAAAGCCAAAACTGGCATAACCGATGCTGTTGGGCGTGGCGGCAACGGCTTGTACCACCGCCGCAGAGCCGGGGAATTCAGCGACATCAGCACGGAAATCACCTTTGCACAGCGCCTGCTGCTTAAAGAAGCCCCACGTTCCCGACGCCGAGTTGCGGCCATAGCGCTGGATGCTGCGCGTGGCCCACTGGCCTTCGCTCAGGCCGAGATCGCCCCAGCGCTGCGGCACCTGTTGCCCGCCGCACAGACGCGTGATGGAGAACAGCGCATCGAGTTGTTGCGGCGCGATGCGCGACAGCGGATTGTCCTGATTAACCACTACCACCAGCGCATCCATCGCCACCGGCACCGCCAGCGGCGGATAGCCGTAGCGCGCGGTAAAAAGTTGACGTTCGTCGATCTGCATCGGCCGGCTCATCGCGCCCAGCTGGGCAGCACCTGCCGCCAGCGCCGTCGGCGCAGTAGAAGATCCCGCCGCCTGCACCTGAACGTTGACGCCCGGCGACTGGCGGCTGAAATCCTCGCCCCATAATGTCATCAGATAACCCAGCGTATCCGATCCAACGCTGCTCAGATTGCCGGTTAGCATGGTTTGTTGGCCGTGTGCCAAAGCAGAGCAAAGCAGCAAGAGGGAGATCAACAGCGATTTCATTGGCGATTCCGCAATTCAGTAAGACGCCTATTCTGGAGCGGTGCGATTTATCACGCAATACATTGCGTATGGGTTGTTAATGAGGCGGGAATTGGTCTCCATGAATGGCGTAATGCTTGTCAGTTAAACCAACGACGAGTGCGCAGGCCGGTGTCACTTTTGGTCCGGCGGTCCTCGCGCCGCTTACGCGGTACCTTCACTTCGCTCGTCTGCCTGACGGACCGGCGGAGACGGGACTTCCTTGTCCCGGCTCCGCCTTTCGCCCGCGTCCTGCGGGCTCTCCTGGCTTCCTCGCTTCGTTCAGCGCTGCGGATTGCCAGGCCAAAAGTGCCCCCGGCCTGCTCATAAGCTTCAGTGCGTGTTGTTGAAAAGGACTCATTCGCTTCAGGCGCTGGCGCGTCTGCTGCGGCAAAAGGGCCATTCGCAGCGCTGAGGCTTTTACGTTGGGCCAGGAGCCTCGCGCATGGATGCGCGAGGCAGTTCGGGGTCGGCCAGGGAAGGCCGATCCGCGAACGGTCCGTCGGCACAACGTGGAAGCCGAAGGTACCGCGCTAGCGGCGCGAGGACGGCCCGTGACGCAGCAGATGTGTCAGCGCCCGCACCAAAAAGGCTTTATTAACTGATAAGTATGGCGCCATGAATAGCGATCCTACGACCTTAATTAACCCGCTCTTGCATCACGTTAGCCACAATCAAGCGTGGCGGCAGCAGGAAGCTGAAACAGGTTTCCTGATGCGGCACGCTGGTGATCTCCAGCCGCGCGTTGTGATGTCCCAACGCATGCTTCACGATCGCCAGCCCCAATCCGCTGCCGCCGGTGGCGCGCGAACGCGCTTTATCCACGCGATAGAAACGCTCGGTGAGGCGCGGCAGATGCTGCTCGCTAATGCCCGGCCCGTCATCGCACACCTTAAACTGCGCGCCTTGTTTAGTGCGCAGCCAACTGATGTCGATGCGCGTGCCATCGGGCGTGTGATTCACCGCGTTGTAGACCAGATTGGAAATGGCGCTACGTAGCTGCTCATCATTGCCGAACACTTTCAGATGCGGATCGGTATGGAAATGGATGGTGTGACGTCCCTGACTCAGCGTTTCCGCTTCACGCTGCAACAGCATCAGCATGCCCGGCACATCCACCGTCTCTTTGAGATCGATGGCCGGCGCCGCTTCGATACGCGACAAGGTCAACAACTGCTTCACCAGGCTGTCCATGCGGCGCGTCTGCTCTTGCATGGTATGCAACGCCTTGCTGCGCGTGCGCTCGTTCATCACCGAGTCGTCCATCATTTCCAGATAACCCTGCAATACCGTTAACGGCGTGCGCAGTTCATGACTGACGTTAGCAAAAAAGTTGCGTCGCGCGCCTTCCAACTGGTGCATCTGGGTGACATCACGCGCCACCATCAGCCACTGACCTTCGCTGTAAGGCATCACGCGGAATTCCATATGATGCTGATTATTGAGGATCTGCGTCAGCGGCATGTCGAACTTGCGCTGGCGGATATAGCGGGAAAATTCAGGATAACGCAGCAAATTGAGGATGTTCTGGCCGTTATCTTCCGGCCAGCGCAAGCCAAGGTGCTGCTGCGCCAGGCCGTTGCACCAGAAAATAGTGCCCTCTTCGGTGGTCAGCACCACCGCATCCGGCAGCGATTCTGCTCCGCTGCGGAAACGTTTGATCAGATTGCCCAGCTCGCGCCGCCGCCGCCGGTTGCGCAATTGCATCTGGTACAGGCCATAAAACAGCGGTTCCCAGCTGCCGCGTCCGGTGGGCGGCGTCATTGAACGATCGACCCACAGCCAGTGCGACAGACGCATCAGATTTCTGAAGTGCCAGAACATCACGCCGGTCACCGCAATCAGCAGCAGCCACGGCAGATATCCGAACAACAGACCCAACACCAGCGCAGGTAAACAGACCAGCGCCAGCTCGGTCAACAATCTCTTCCAGGAGAGTCGTTCCAGCACGGTAAACACTCCGTTTACGTTTAATAGCGGGCAGAGAAACGATACCCTGTTCCGCGCACGGTTTGAACCATGCGATCGTGGCCGGTTAATTCCAGTGCTTTACGTAAACGGCGAATATGCACATCGACGGTGCGATCTTCGACATACACATTGGTGCCCCAAACATGGTTCAGCAGCTGTTCGCGGCTGTACACGCGTTCCGGGTGGGTCATAAAGAAGTGCAGCAATTTATACTCGGTCGGCCCCATCTCCAGCGGCGTGGTTTCCGACATCACACGATGTGAGGAAGGATCAAGGCTCAGGCCCTGCATCTCAATCACCTCTTCCACCGCCATCGGTGAAATACGGCGCATCACCGCTTTGATACGCGCCATCAGCTCTTTCGGTGAGAATGGCTTGGTGATGTAATCATCCGCGCCCACTTCCAGACCGCGCACGCGATCTTCCTCTTCACCGCGCGCCGTCAGCATCATCACCGGAATGTCGCGCGTCATGGCTTCGCGCTTCAAATGCTTAATAAACTGAATCCCGCTGCCGCCGGGCAACATCCAGTCCAGCAGAATCAAATCAGGCCAGGGTTCGATCAGCTTACCAATCGCGCTGTCATAATCTTCCGCCTCAATAGGCTGGTAATCATTCTGTTCCAGCACGAAACATAACATTTCACGGATGGGAGCTTCGTCTTCCACAACCAAAATGCGCTTAGCCATTGTAACTCCTGCTAGTGTGACACCGTGTCACTGGGATTTGCGGCGCCATTATGCGTCAGTTTTGTGACACTTTTATGAAAACACCGCCCTAAGATAGATAGATAAAAAACAGAAATGTCACAATAAAATTCTGCTTTTTTTCTTTGTGATCTTAAGTGGTTATAATTCGTCTTCGCTAAATAGAGCACGGAGCAAACATGCGCATCATTCACACCGCTGACTGGCATCTCGGTCAGTTCTTTTACAGCAAAAGTCGCGCGCGGGAACATCAGGCGTTTCTCGACTGGCTGCTGGATCAGATTGTGCAGCATCAGGTGGATGCGCTGATTATCGCCGGCGACCTGTTTGATACCGGTTCGCCGCCGAGCTACGCGCGTGAAATGTTTAACCGTTTTGTGGTGGCGCTGCAGCCAAGCGGCTGTCAATTGGTGGTGCTGGCGGGCAATCACGACTCGGTGGCGACGCTGAATGAATCGCGCGAGCTGCTGGCCTGCCTGAATACGCAGGTGATAACCAGCGCCACGCCGCAGGGCGAACAGCAGGTATTAACCCTGAAGCAGCGCGACGGCGCGCCGGGCGCGCTGCTGTGCGCCATTCCTTATCTGCGTCCGCGCGACATTCTGCGTAGCCAGGCTGGCCAATCCGGCCGCGAGAAGCAGATCTCGCTGCTGGAGGCGATCGAGCAGCATTATCAGCACTGCTTTGCTGCCGCGCAGGCGCAGTGCGATGCGCAGGACGTTACGCTGCCGATCATCGCCACCGGTCATCTCACCACTGTTGGCGTGACTAAAAGCGATTCGGTGCGCGACATCTATATCGGTACGCTGGATGCCTTCCCGGCGCAGGCGTTTCCGCACGCCGATTACATCGCGCTCGGTCACATCCATCGCGCCCAGCGCATCGCCAACAGCGAGCACATTCGTTACAGCGGTTCGCCGATTCCGCTCAGTTTTGATGAGCTTGGCCGCGAGAAAAGCGTCTTCCTGCTGGAATTCAGCACCACGCTCGATACCGTTACGCCGCTAACCATCCCGCACTTCCAGCCGATGCAGATGCTGAAAGGCTCGATGGCGGAGATTGAACATCAGCTGGCGCAGTTCAGCGCGAGCGCCAGCGAACAGCCAGTCTGGCTGGATATTGAGATCACCACGCAGGAATATCTCAGCGATCTGCAACGTCGCATTGAAGCGCTCACCGAAAATCTGCCGGTCGAAGTGCTGCTGGTGCGCCGCAGCCGCGAACAGCGGCAGCGCAGCCTCGAACGGCTGGAGAACGAAACCCTGAGCGAACTAAAAGTGGAAGACGTGTTTGCTCGCCGACTGGCGCAGGAAGATCAGCTGGATGCCGGGCAGGCCGAGCAGTTAACGCAGCTGTTCCGCACCCAGCTTGCCGCGCTGGAGAATCCATCCGCATGAAAATTTTGACGCTACGTTTTAAGAACCTCAATGCGCTGCGCGGCGAATGGTTTATCGATTTCCGTCGTGAGCCCTTTGCCAGCAACGGCTTGTTTGCCATTACCGGCGCCACTGGCGCGGGCAAAACCACCTTACTCGATGCGATTTGCCTGGCGCTCTATCATCAGACGCCGCGCCTCGGCACGCTGTCGCAAACCCAGAACGAGCTGATCACCCGCGACACCGCCGAGTGTCTGGCGGAAGTGGAGTTTGAGATCAAAGGCGAAGCCTGGCGCGCCTTCTGGAGCCAGAACCGCGCGCGCGGCCAAGCCGACGGTAAGCTGCAGGCACCGCGCGTCGAGCTGGCGCGCGTCGCTGATAATCAGATCATCGCCGATAAAGTTGGCGACAAGCTAAAAGCGATTGAGACCCTGTCGGGGCTCGATTTCGCCCGCTTTACCCGCTCAATGATGCTGTCGCAAGGCCAGTTTGCCGCCTTCCTGAATGCCAAACCCGGCGAACGCGCCGAGCTGCTGGAAGAGCTGACCGGCACCGAAATCTACGGACAAATCTCGGTGCAGATCTATGAACGCTGGCGCACCGCGCGCAGCGAGCTGGATACGCTGCGCGCCCGCGCCGGTGGCATGTCGCTGCTGGATGAAGCACGCCGGGCAGAATTGACGCAGCAGTTGGCAGAACTTGGTGCGCAGGAGAAAATTCTCAGCGAACAGCTAACGCTGGCGCAGCATCAGCAGCAATGGCTGGTGCAGCAGCAACAGCTAACCCAAGAGCAGCAGCAGGCCGAACAGACGCTGCTTGCCGCGCAACAGGCCTGGCAGCAGGCGGATGGCGATCGTCAGCGGCTGGCGCGCGCCGAACCGGCAGAAAAACTGCGCGAGAAATTGCAGCAGCGCGAACAGTTGCAGGGCGATCTGCGCGCGCTGAAACAGCAATCGCAGCAGCTGCAGGCGCAACGGCAGCAAGCCAAAACCGCGCTGCAACAGGGCGAAAACCATTATCAGGCCGCGCAGCAGGCGCGCGAACAGGCGTTACAGCATCAGCAGCAGCTTGAAACGCTGCTCACCGAGCAGGTTATCCCGCTCGATCAACGCATCACCACCCTCGCGCAGCAGCTGGATGAACAGCAGCGATTGCATCTGCAGCAACAACAGGCGCTGCAATCCAGCCAAACCGCACTCAGCCAGCAACAGCAGGTAAGTGAACGTTTACAACAACAGCTGGCGCAGCAGCAGGAATTTCGTGCCCGCGAAGCCGCTGTCGCCCATTGGGGCGTGGAATTAACGCGCTGGCAGGCGGAGATTGCCCGACTGGATGAGCGCGAGCAGACGCTGACGCAGCTGATCGCACAGCACCAACAGCAGCGCAGCCAGCTGGAGCAGCATCAACAGGCGCAGGCTCAGCGTGAACAGGCGGCGCAACCGTTGCAGCAAGCCGAAGCCCAGGCCGCGCAGCAGCGTCTGCAAGCGGAGCAAGCACTGACTTCACTTGAGGCGGAGATCGGCAGCGCGCAACTGCGCGACGCCCTGACGCAGCATCAAACCCAACGCCCTGCGCGCCAGCAGCTTAACCTGCTCGCCGCGCAGTGGCGCACGCTGCAACCGCAGCGGTTACAGCGTCAGCAGAAACTGGCGCAGCTCCAGCAGCAGCATCAGGACGCGGAACAGACGTTGCAGGCGCTGCGCGAGGAGTACAAACGGGAACATCAGGCGCTGCTCGATGTGCGCAAAATCTGCGAGCTGGAGCGCACCATCGCCCAGTTGGCCGACGAGCGCGCTAAACTGCAGCCGGATCAGCCCTGCCCGCTGTGCGGCTCGTGCCAGCATCCGGCGATTGCGCAATATCAGCAGCTTGAGCCCGGTGCCAATCAGCAGCGTTTAACCGCGCTGGAAACGCGCGTGGCGCAGCTAAAAGAGTCCGGCACCGCCAAAGGCGAGCAGCAGAAACTGTCGCTGCAACAGCAGCAGGCGTTGCAGCAGGAGATCAGCGATTACGATCAGCAACTGGCGACGGTGAACACCCAATGGCAAGCGCTGAGCGGTGAGCTGGCACTTACCTGCACGCTGGAGCAGCAGGACGATTTTGCGCAGTGGCAACAGCAGCAGGATGCGCAGGAACAGCTGCAGCAACAGCAGCTGCAGACGCGGGAAAACGCCACGCGTGCACTGCAGCAGGCGAAGGATGCGCATCTGCATCAGCAGCAGCTGTGGCAGCAGCATCAGAATCAGCAGCAGCTGGCGCAGCAGCAGATCGCCAGCACGCAGCAGACGCTGGATGAAATCAGCCAGCGCGAGGCCAGCGAACGCAGCGCCATGCAGCAACTGGCGCAGCAGCTGGAACAGCAGCTGACGCAGCATCAACTCGTCCTGCCAGATGTCGCTGAGCGGGAAAGCTGGCTGCGCACCCTACAACAACGCTGGATCGCATGGCAGGAAAATGAACGGTTACACGGCGAGTTGCAGCCACAGCTGGCGAAAGCCGAAAGCGAGCGCAGCAGCCTGCAGCAGAATCTGGCGCGTGAACAGCAGCGGCTGGATGAGCTGCAGCAGACGCTCAGCGCTTTGCAGCAGCAGCGCCAGCAGCAGCAACAACAGCGTCAACAGCTGTTTGGCGATCGTCAGGTGGCAGAAGCCCGGCAGCAGCAGCATGTTGCGCTGCAACAGTGTGAACAGGCGCTGGCGCAGCAGCTTCAGCAGTGGCAACAGGCGCAAAGCTTGCTGCACGGCCTGAATGGCCAGTGCGAGCAGATCGCGGCGCAGCAAAACACCTTACGTGAGCGCGCTGCCGCCGCAGAAAGCGCCTTCCTCGCCGCGCTGCAGCAGAGTGATTTTGCGGATGAAAGCGCGCTACGTGCCGCTCTGCTGGAGGAGCGCGAGGTGCAGCAGCTGCGCCAGCAGTTGCAGACGCTCGATCAACAGCGCCAGCAGCAGCTCACCCTCAGCGAACAGCTTATGCAGCGCTGGACGGCGCATCAGCAGCAGCGGCCTTTGGAACTTAGCGACGAGATCGCCGCCACGATTCAGCAGCAGCTGGAACAGCTGCGCGTGACGTTACGTGACAATGCCCGTCAACAGGGCGAAGCGCAGCAGCAGTTACACAGCGATGCACAACAGCGTTTGCAGCAGCAATCGTTGCTGACGCAAATCGCCACCGATGAAGTGGAACTGGCGCAGCTGGGGCGTCTGAACGATCTGGTGGGTTCGGCCAAAGGCGATAAATTCCGCCGCTTCGCACAAGGTCTGACGCTCGACCATCTGGTGTGGCTGGCGAACCGTCAGCTCGATCGCCTGCACGGTCGCTATCTGCTGCAGCGCCGCATCAGTGAAGAACTAGAGCTGGAAGTGGTTGATACCTGGCAAGCTGACGCCACGCGCGATACGCGCACGCTATCGGGCGGCGAGAGTTTTCTCGTCAGCCTGGCGCTGGCGTTAGCGCTGTCAGATTTGGTGAGTCATAAAACGCGCATCGAATCGCTGTTCCTCGATGAAGGCTTCGGCACGCTGGATGCCGAGACGCTGGATACCGCGCTGGATGCGCTCGATGCCCTCAACGCCAGCGGCAAAACCATCGGCGTGATCAGCCATGTCGAAGCGATGAAGGAGCGTATTCCGGTGCAGATCCGTGTCCGCAAGATGAATGGCCTGGGTTACAGCAAGCTGGAGCTGCCGGGCGATCTCGCTTAAAAACGCACAATTGGTAGCGGCGCGATAATTCGCGCCGCTACGATTCACTGCGTTCTTTTATCGCGTACTCACCAACTTATAACGAGGGCCGGCCAGCAAACCGCCCTGCTCGTTCTGCGCCAGCAGACGGGCGCTGGTCACACCGGCGATGGTGTGTGCCTTATCCGATACATTGCTGGCGATCTGCTTAATCGCAGCAGAGACCAACATGCCAATGATACCGCCATTATTGTTGTTGCCATCTTCCGCGTCGCTGGCGGTGGCAATGCCTTGCCACAGCTCTTTACCGCTGCGCAAATCCACCAGACGCGCCGTCGCCGACACCCTGGTCACGCTCTGGATCACCTGATAGCTGCTGCCGTAATCGGTCACTGAAATGTACAGCGCGCTGTCGGCGTGGAAGATGTCATGCAGACGCTGCGGGCTGACAGCCTGAATTTCATGGCCGTTGGTCAATCCGTTCTGCTGGAAGGTTTCATCCACCACCGCCACCGGGAACACGTAATAGCCCGCTTCCGCCAGCGGACGCGTCACCAGCGAGGTGAAGCTGTTCGCCGCGTTCACATCCGGCGCGCGGTTATCCGCAGGCAGCACCAGAATTGAGGCCGGCTTGCTGGCGCGGAAGGCGCTGTAATCGTACGGTTTTTTGTGCGCGCAGCCGGTCAATAGCAGCGTGGCCAGCACGCCTAAAGACACAATCAGCTTGTTCACTGGGCAACTCCTTGTTTTTTCTTCATCAGAAAGTCCATATAGGGCGCCGATTCCGGGAACAGCTGCTTCTCGGTGGCAAACTGGCCGAAGGCTTTATCGGTAGCACCGGTTTTGGCGTACAGCAGGCCGAGCTGCGCGTGCAGGCCCGGCGCGACCGGTTTGTTGACCGATTTGGCTTTTTCAATATCCAGATTCAACGCTTCGATCTGCTTCTGCGGATCGCTATCTTTTTGGTAATAGCTATAGATCTGCTGCTGGTAATCGCCCCAGTAATAGATCGGTTCCGGCCCTTTTGGCGCACAGCCAGCCAGCACACCCGCAGCGATCAGCGCCGCACTCAGTTGCAACCCTTTCATGCTCAATATCCTTATTTCGCCGGACGCCATGCGCCACTGTTAATGCCATCCACTAAATGATCTACCGCTTCACGAATCGCCAGATCCATCACTTTGCCGTTGAGAGTGGAGTCATAGCTGGTGGTGCCGCCGAAACCGACGATCTCACGCGCTGACAGCTTGAATTCACCCGCGCCCTGCGCGCTGTACACCACTTCTGAGGTGGTGACATCCACCACATTCAGGTTGACTTTGGCATAGGCAATCTGGTTCTTACCGCGCCCCAAAATGCCCCACAGCTGCTGATCGCCCACTTCTTTGCGACCAAATTCGGTGATATCGCCGGTGATGATGTAAGTCGCACCTTTGATGTTCTGCTCGCTCTTCTTAAAGCCGGCTTCCTGCTGCAACTCTTTCAGGTTGCTGCGATCCAGCACGTTGAAGCGATTGGTCTGCTGCAGGTGCGTGACCAAAATGGTTTTCGACTGATTGCCAAGACGATCCACGCCATCAGAGAAGATGCCGTTCATGTACGAGGAGCGATTATCAAACTGGCCAACCGCAATCGGGCTGCGCACGCCCTGATACGCGGGCTGGCTGGCCGCACGTACCTGTGGCGCTTCAATGGCGCGTGACGATTCGGTCGCGCAGCCGCTGAGCAGCGTGGCGCTTAACAAGGAGAGTGCCGCAAGGGCATATTTTTTCTGCATTTCTAATCCATGAATCAAAAGGAGATAAAGCCGCAAGGCTGCGGCAAATTCTGGTTCTGCCGACAGTCAGAGTAATGCCATAGCATTGGTTGAGTCGGTCTGTAGACTGTCGGCAGTGAGAGAGAGGAACTTTAGTGAAAGTACAGGCATATTAATGAATTTAATTAATCGAATGGCGGGATTATTGGGCGGGTTAATGATTGTTGTGGGCCTCAGCGCTTGTCAGCATTCTGAGCCAAAGCAACAGGATAGCATCGCCAATCTGTGTCAGCCGCAGAGCGCGCCGGGCAGCGCATCCTGCAAGTGGGCTGATGAGATGCAGCATCAGCTCAACCAGCATTTCCGCGATGCGCGCCGTTATGCCGGTCAGCAATGTCTGGTGCGGCTTGAGTGGCAAAACAGCGGGCGCTACGCGGTGACGCAGACGCAAGGCGACGAAACGCTGTGCCTGCGCGCCTGGCAGTTGATTGGTCAAAGCAAAGATTTACCGCCGCCACCGGACGCTAGCCAGCCAGCGTGGTTCGGTTTTGCCCCGGCAACGCCGAGCCATCCTGGCGCCACTGGCGCGGGCTGATGCCAAACCAGCGGCGGAAGGCGCGGGAGAAGGCGCTGACTTCGGAATAGCCGAGCAGCAGCGCCATCTCTGAGATTGGCAGCTGCTTCTGTTGCAGATAGTGCGTCGCCATCTCGCAGCGTACCTTGTCCACCAGCGCCGTGAAACTGATGCCCTCTTCACGCAGCCGCCGTTGCAGCGACCAGCTCGACAGGCCCATTTTTTCGGCAATATCTTCCAGCACCGGTTCGCCCTGCATCAGTGACAGATTGACCTGCGATCGCGCCTGCTCCACCACGCTTTGCAGGCTGGCACAACTGTTCAGGCGGCGGATAGCATCCTGCATCACCATCAGCAACATCGGATCTTGTTCCGGCATGCTGCGCAGCAGATCGCGTTTCGGAATCAGTAATGAGTTGAACGGTTGATCAAACCACACCGGCGCATCAAACACTTTGCAGTGCTCGTGCCACTGCTCCGGGCGCGGATGCTCGAAGTGCACTTCACGCGGTGCCCAGTTTTTGCCGGCAACGTGGCGGATCAAGTTGAGGAACATGCCGAGCGTCAGCTCCGCATCCTGGCGTCTGGAGAGGATCGCGCCGTGGCGCACCTGATAATCGAGCCGCCAGCACTCGCCTTTATCCACCAGCCGCGTCAGCGTGTCGTGCTGATGCCACGGAAAGGCGTTCACCACGTTGTGCAGCGCCTGCTCCAGCGTGGGCGAACAGAGGCCGATATACCCAATCAAGCCTAATGACTGCGGTTTGAACTGCTTGCCGTAATGCAAACCGAAGTTATCAAAACCGGAATGACGCGCTGCCTCTTCCATCACGCGGCAGTAGTTCACCAAACCCAGGCTTAGCGTGGGGCTCGCCAGCAGTTCGGAGTTGATGCCGCTGATGCCAAAAATACGATCGACATCGCCGCCTTTGTCAGTGATAAACCCGCTCAGTCCGGTGGCCGCCGCCGCCAAAACGCCGCGGTTGCTGGCGCTGACGGACAAGGCGCTAAAGGCTTCAGTGGGTGTTATGAGTGATTGCATCGGAACCTCTGCGTGTGGCGCGAGTGAAACAGGTTGAGGATTCCAGCAATATTCGTACCAGGCGGATGATTTGCGGATTTTGTCGCAGGGTCGCCATGAATGGCGACCTTTGCTGCGCCGCGACAGCGCAAAGCTGCTCACTGCTGGTGCATCAAACGCCAACCGGCAGCTGATTGGTTTCCAGATAACGTCGGCAGAGGCGCACCGAGTGATCGGCCCAGCGCGGCCCAAGGCTCAGTGCCATTTCCGTTTCCGCGTGTGATCCCATCCACGCCGTCATCTGAATGCGGCGCTGGATCAGCAGCGTCGGCACCAGCGCCATCTCGTCATCACTGATATGCGCCACTTTTTCGTAACCGAGGATCCAGTTATCCACCCATTCGGCGGCGCGCGGATGGTGCTCAACAAAACTGATCGCCGCCGCCAGATCGTGCAGATACCAGCCGAGTCCGCAGTCATCAAAGTCGATCACCCGCGTTTCGCCTTTATGCAGCAGCAGGTTGGTCAGACGCAGATCGGCGTGGATCAAACCATAACGATCCGCCCCTTTGCCAAAGCCCTGTAGCTCCTGCCCGACGCGCGCTACCGCTTCGGCGACGATGCCGTGATCGGCCGGATTGAGGTTCGGCGCATCCTGCCAGCGTCCCCAATGGCTATGATCGCTGACCATGGTGTGATGATCCCAGATGATGCGCTGAAAACCCGCCGGTTTCTGCCAGCTGCGGCTGTGCTGATGCAAGCGCGCGGTGATGTGCCCCAGCTGCTGAAACGCTTTGGGATCGACATCGGTGGTGGGCATGTCACCCTCAATCCAGTGGAACAACACGGCGTATCGCTCGTCGCCGTTTGCCATCAGCAGCGTCAGCACGGTCTCACCCTCACTGGCCGGGATCGCCTGCGGCACCATGATGCCAATGTCACGCAGCGCATCCAGCCACAGCAGCTCGCTCTGAATGTCCGCTTTGCTGTGATAGTTAGGACGATGCAGACGCAGCGCGTAGCGTTTGCCCGCCGCCTGCAACAGGAAGGTGGCATTTTCCGACCGGCACAGCAGCTTGAGTTCGCCGCGCAGTGCCGCGGGATAACGGGCCAGCGCCTGATGCGCCAGCAGGGTGATTTCAGTATCGGTTAAGGTATCGGACTGTTCGGCACTCATTCATCAATCTCCAGCATCAAGCAAGTGGTATCAGCATGGGATGACGTCGTCCTGACTGCTTGACCGCAGACAACCCAAAGTTGACCGCAGCGTGCATCTGGCACTTTTCTTGCCTCAGAGTTGACCGTGGAGGACAAAACTCACTGCGCCCGCGTCAAGTTTTCCCGCGCCAGGCAGCGGCATTATCACTTCACTGTAGCGCAAAGATAAAAAAGCGCGGTGAAGCTGCCGCACCAACAATGACGACGGGGAGAAGACGATGACGAATAAGCTCAAACCCACGCTGGGCACCCTGCATTTGTGGGGCATTGCGGTTGGACTGGTGATTTCCGGGGAATATTTTGGCTGGAGTTACGGCTGGGGCGTGGCGGGCACGCTGGGATTTCTGATCACCACCGCGATGATCGCCACCATGTATACCTGCTTCATTTTCAGCTTTACCGAACTAACCACCGCGATTCCGCATGCAGGCGGCCCGTTTGCCTATAGCCGCCGCGCGTTCGGTGAAACCGGCGGCTTGATCGCGGGCCTCGCCACGCTGATTGAGTTCGTGTTCGCACCGCCGGCGATTGCCATGGCGATTGGCGCTTACCTCAACGTGCAATATCCCGATCTCAATCCGAAAACCGCCGCGGTCGGCGCCTATATCGTCTTCATGACGCTGAACATTCTCGGCGTCAAGCTGGCGGCGATGTTCGAATTGGTGGTCACGGTGCTGGCGGTTCTGGAGCTGCTGGTGTTTATGGGCGTGGTTTCGCCGGGCTTCAGCATCGCCAACTTTGCCGCTAACGGCTGGGCGGGTAGCGATCACTTCGGCATGCCGGCGATGTCTGGCATCTTCGCCGCGATTCCGTTCGCCATCTGGTTCTTCCTGGCGATTGAAGGCGCGGCGATGGCGGCCGAAGAAGCCAAAGATCCGAAGCGCACCATTCCCAAAGCCTATATCACCGGCATTTTGACGCTGGTGGTGCTGGCGATTGGCGTGATGCTGCTGGCCGGTGGCGCTGGCGACTGGCGCAAGCTGTCGGACATCAACGATCCGCTGCCGCAGGCAATGAAGATGATTGTCGGTGAAAATTCCAACTGGATGCACATGCTGGTGTGGATCGGTCTGTTTGGCCTGATTGCCAGCTTCCACGGCATTATTCTCGGCTATTCGCGCCAGTTCTTCGCCCTCGCCCGCGCCGGTTATCTGCCGCAGAGTCTGGCGAAGCTGTCGCGCTTCCAGACGCCGCACCGCGCGATTATCGCCGGGGGTTTAATCGGGATCGCCGCGATCTACAGCGATGGTTTCATTAATCTGCAAGGCATGACGCTGACCGCTGCGATGATCACCATGGCGGTGTTCGGCGCGATTGTGATGTATCTAATGAGTATGCTGAGCCTGTTTAAACTGCGTCGCACTGCGCCGGAGATGGAACGCAGCTTCCGTGCGCCTGGCTATCCGATTGTGCCGGGCATTGCGCTGGTGCTGTCGCTGGTGTGTCTGGTGGCGATGCTGTGGTTTAACCCGGTGATTGGCGGCTTGTTTGTGGCGATTATGGCGGTGGGATATGTCTACTTCCTGGCGACTAAAGCCCAGCGCGATAACGCGCCGCAGGATTCGATGTTAGTGGGTGAGTGAGTGGGTTAGTGCTGGCTGTCCCCCATCCCGGCCTTCCCCCGTAAACGGGGGAAGGAGATGTGCACGCTGTCCCCCATCCCGGCCTTCCCCCGCAAGCGGGGGAAGGAGACGCTGCCACATGCAGCTTCCTCACTGACATGTGGCAGCATCTTCCTCCCCCATTTATGGGGGAGGACCGAGGAGGGGGAAAGCGAGTACAAACCGAGGAGGGGGAAAGCGAGCACATACAGAGGTGCGTAACAGAAACTACCCTTTCAACGGCCACAACCACGCCGCCCCGCGCACGCCGCTTGAATCGCCATGTACCGCCTTCAGCACTGGCGTTTCACACTCGCGGCCAAACACCCACTGCTTCATCAGCGCCGGCACGGTTTGGTACAGGCGATCGTTGTTACTCATGCCGCCGCCCAACACAATCACATCGGGATCCAGCAGATTCACGACCTGCGCCAGTGATTTCGCCAGACGCATTTCGTAGCGATTCATCGCCAGTTCCGCCACCGGATCCTGCTGCTCAATCAGCTTGATGATCTCCGCGCCTTTCAGCGCTTTACCGCTCAGACGCTGATAATCGATAGCGAAGCCGGTACCCGATACAAAGGTCTCAATGCAGCCCTGCAATCCACAATAACAGGGCACTTCCGCACGATGGCGCAATTCATCCTCATCCATCCACGGCAGCGGATTGTGGCCCCACTCACCGGCATTGCCGTTACCGCCAATGCGCGACTCACCGCCAATCGCTACGCCCGCGCCCGATCCGGTGCCAATAATCACCGCAAACACCAGCGGCTGACCCGCGCCCGCGCCATCTACCGCTTCGGAAACCGCCAGACAATTCGCGTCGTTGGCAATACGCACGTCACGATTCAGCGCCTGCGCTAAATCCTTATCCAGCGGCTGACCGTTCAGCCAGGTGGAGTTGGCATTCTTCACCCGTTGCGTGTAGGGCGAAATCGTGCCGGGAATGCCGATGCCGACCGTGCCCTGCTGGCCGGTTTTCTCCTCCGCCAGCAGCACTAAATCGACAATCGCCTGAACCGTGGCAGCGTAGTCGTCACGCGGCGTGTTAACGCGATGACGGAACAGTTCCTGACCCTGATCAGACAGTGCAATCACTTCAATTTTGGTCCCGCCTAAATCAATCCCGATGCGCACGATTTATTCCTCATTATTCGTTCTGGTGACCAATACAGTAGAAGGCTGAATCGGGAAAGGCAATGAAACCAATCCGATGTTTCGCTATCATGCGCGCTGACTTTGAGACTTGTGCGCCCGATCGCACCCACGGTAAGGAATCCCGATGTTGTGGTTTAAAAATATGATGGTTTATCGTCTGAATCGTGACATTCCGCTGTCCGCAGACGATCTGGAAAAACAGCTCGACGCCTTTACCTTTTCGCCATGCGGCAGCCAGGATATGGCGAAAACCGGCTGGGTTTCACCGATGGGCAACCGCAGCGAAGCGCTGACGCACGAAATCAACGGTCAGATGGTGATTTGTGCACGCACCGAGCAGAAGATTCTGCCGTCGCCGGTGGTGAAGCAGGCGCTGGAAGCCAAAATCGACAAGCTGGAAGCAGAACAGAGCCGCAAGCTGAAGAAGACCGAGAAAGATTCGCTGAAAGATGAAGTACTGCACAGCTTGCTGCCACGCGCGTTTAGCCGTTTCAGCCAGACGTATATGTGGATCGACACCGTTAACAATCTGATCATCGTCGACTGTGCCAGCGCCAAAAAAGCCGAAGACACGCTGGCGCTGCTGCGTAAAAGCCTCGGTTCGCTGCCGGTGGTACCGCTGACGCTGGAGAATCCGATCGAGCTGACGCTGACCGAATGGGTGCGCTCAGGTGAGCTGCCAGCCGGTTTTGCCCTGATGGATGAAGCCGAGCTGAAAGCCATGCTGGAAGATGGCGGCGTGATCCGCTGTAAGAAGCAGGATCTGATTTCCGACGAAATCGCTACACACATTGAAGCCGGCAAAGTGGTCACTAAGCTAGCGCTTGACTGGCAGGAACGCATTCAGTTCGTTATCGCCGATGATGCTTCAGTGAAGCGTTTGAAGTTCAGCGACACGCTGCGTGAGCAGAATGATGACATCGACCGCGATGATTTCGCCCAGCGTTTCGATGCCGATTTCATTCTGATGACCAGCGAACTGGCCGCACTGATCAGCAATCTGGTCGAAGCGTTAGGCGGCGAAGCGAAGCGTTAATCCTCTCGATCCTGGTCGCCATTAAGGGTGACCCTACGACAAACCAGCAGGATTTTCGTGGGGTGAGCAATAAAAAAACCTGCGCTTCAACAGAAGTCGCAGGTTTAAGATGTTCTAAAGCTTGAGTTTAGAGGTAGCGGCACAGATAAGAAGAAGGCTCTGCCACCTGCAGATGGAATTCGCTTTGGCCTGGCACGTTGAAGCTGGTGCCGGCTTCGTACCATTTCCACTCGGTTTCGCCCGGCAGCAGCACTTTCAGCGCGCCGCTCACCACCGTCATCTCTTCCGGTTGATTGGTGCCGAAGGTGTATTCACCTTCCGCCATCACGCCAACGCTGGCACGGCCAATGGTCACGCTGTCGAAACCAATGGATTTCACTTTTCCGTCGAAATACTCACTTGTATTGAGCATATTACTTCCTCACAGCACATTATCGTGACTGGCAGATTACTAAGGAACTCGCTGATCTGTCACGCGAATTAGCGCCACAGATCGCAACTTGTGATCTCCCTGCGTTAGACGATCAATTCTGCCGCCAGCTTGGCCACCAGCACGTTCGACAGCAGTACCGGAATGCCCAGCATTTTCTGCAGGAAATCGCGGTGCTGCTGGTGATAGCCGATGCAATCCAGCACCACCACATCCGCGCCCTGCTCCTGCAGCGACAATCCCGCTTCCACCAAATCGGCCTGCTCCGCCAGATACGGGCTGGCAACGGCAAAACATGGTGGAGTGATCAAGTTGCGCCACTTGTTGGCCTGCTCGGCAATCTGCTCTTCCACCGGCACCACAATCCCGACTTTATGATCTTGCACAATCGCGCGTACCAGCGGTGGGATGATGCGATCGGGCTCCAGCAGCAAAGCGGATTGGGTTTTCAGCGCGCCAAACTCGCCGGTGCACAGCAGCAAAATGGTGTCATAGCCCTGCTGCTCCAGCGCGTTAATCTTACGTTGCAGTCCCAGCTCCACTTTTGCTACGGACAGGCGCACCTGCTCGCCGCTGGTCATACGCGATACCAGCACCTTGTCACCCGGCGCGGGCGCATACTGCAGCTCAACTTCGGCTAGCGTCAGGCCGTCGAGTAAACCGGCATGCGCCACCTGATCGGCGGGCAGATGTTCCAGCAGCAGCGGCAGAATGTCGCTACGCGGTGATTGACCAATCGTCAGTGTGACCAGGGAGATGTTCATCATCAGGCTTTCCGGGTGCGCAGATGGCTGAGACTACCATACAAAGAGAGCAGCAGCGCGTACTCTTGTGGGTCGTAGAAGTGACAGGTTTCACGCCCGAACTCTTTCGCCACTTCGACCGCAAACTTCACGGCTAAAGCGATATCCACTTCGTGGCTGGCGCCGGTGCCGCAGCCCGGCACCACCGATTCGGCACAGATCGCCACGCCGACCACCGGCACATCCGTCGCGGTGGAAGGTTGCAAAATACTGTTGAGGTGATAAACCCCGTTGCAGTATGGCGTGATGTCCTGCGTGGTGATCGGGAAGGTAACCGCCGGTTTGCCGCTGGTCATCTCCATGATGCGTAACAGATCTTCTGACACGCGCAGGATGTAGCCCTCTTTCACCGTCGGCGACAGCGCGTAGCCTTTGTGATTGAGAATGCGGTTACCTTTGGTGGTATCGATCGACAGAATCGCATCAACGCCAGCGATCACTTCATTGTCATTCATGGTGATGTCGTCGCACGGCGAATCCATGAAATCGACTGGCTCGTGCGGACGGGTTGGCGCATCCGGGCAGATGTGGGTGGTGATAATCACATCACCGGCCAGCACGTCGCCTTTGGTCTGCATCTGCGCCAGCTTCAACGCACTGCTCACCGCCGCGACGGCGCCATCGGCATCCGATACCATACCAATGCGCGTTGGACGCGCACCAATACCGCCGAGACGGCCAATGATGCCGAGTGTTGGCGCACTGCCGCCGTTGCTTTTGCCCTGCGCACCGGGGATATCGATGCGGACGAAATCGGTCCGCCCTTTTGGGCCGCTAACGCGTTTCGTGCTGGCGGTGACGCCCGGATAGGCCGCGAACAGATCGACCACCTGTTGACCATCAATGTAAGCGCTATCGAGTAACTCAAAGACCTGCAGTGTCTGCTGTAAACTCATCATGAATTTCCTGGATTATTTTTTGCTGCCGCTGGCAAAAAGTGAATGGAAGAAGCTGTAGAGCGCATCGCCCGCGATAAATCCGGCGGCCATCACCTCCATCGGTGAACGTCCACGCTCGCCCCACACGCGCAGGATGATAATGCGCAGCGCGATGCCCACCATCACCGCCCAACCTGCCGCGGCGTTGTTGATTAACAAGCCGGTCGCCAGCAGGACGCCAAGCTGACGCTTCGGTCCGCCGATCAACTGAATAATCGCGCCCGGAATCGCCCACATCAGCAGGTTGCCGGCAATCCCCGGCTCCGCACCGGCCTGAATAGTTTTGGCATAGACGCGCGCCACCGGCGGCAGCAGATTCTCGGCAAAGAAAATGGTGTGCGCGTACCACACCACGGGAATACAGATCACAAAGGCAATCATCGCGGCGATCAGCTGGATACGGCGACCCCACAGCTCTTGCTGCACATCGGCACCGTTACCGCGCAGGATAAAGCCGGCTTTCAGGTCATAACCCATATCGGCAAACGCCGGACCGGTAGCGGCGGTAAAACCACACAGCAGGCACAACGCCAACGGCGGGAAGCCGAGCAGAATACCGAGAATCAGGGTAATCAGCGCCACCGCAAAGGCCGGGAACCAGCCAGAGTGCATGGCGGCGATACCAACAATCAATTCATGCACGAAGGCAGCAAAGGCGGCGTAAAGGATAAACAGCACCAGCATCGGCAGGCCCATCTGGCTCCACAGACCGCCCGCCAGCGCCAGCAGCGTGGAGATGACGATGTAACCGACGGTGCCGAAACCCAGCGAACGTTTGACTTCGCTGTCGCTACGGCTGACGTTGACCTGATCATTGCGGCGGCTGCGAATCACCTGCACCACCTGAATTAACGCCACCAAACCGGCACCGACCATCACGCCGTGCGGAATATAGAGTGCGTTGATATCAATGCCAGCAACCGGTTGCGCGTAGGCGCGTAGCAGGAAACCCATACCTAGCATGCTGAGCGCCCAGATATTACCGATAAACGCGGTACCAAATGCCGACATCGGGATCTTCAGCATCGAACCCACGATGCCGCCAACAATCCCCACCACCAGCAGCCAAGCCTGACGACCGCCTTTGTCACCGGCTTTGATCGCTTCGGCTGCCGCCACGCCCGGCGGCCACGCATTGCTGGCCGGGAAGACGCGGGTATCAAATAGACGATAGAGTAAATAAGCATCGAGCAGCATCGCCGCGCTGACGCCAACAAACAGCGGCAGCACCAGCTGCGGCTCACCCAGCGCCCACGGCACCGCAATCGGCATTAACAGGCTGTTGGCCGCACCGAAGGTGGCCGAGGAGATGGCGGTTTGCGCGAGGTTTTGTACTTCAATGGAGCGATAGCGACGAAACCATTGCAGCGGAATACGCGCCAGCAGCATGGCAAAAAGTGCGCCGATAATAGAGGTATTGGGTGTTACCCCAATGGTGGTAATAAGCTGAACCCCAATGATGGCGCCGGCAACGGACAGCAGAACCAGCATTAAGGCAACGCCAACGCTTTTTATTGGATTATTTTGACGCATGAGATCCCCGTATTTTCACCCTGTAGAAAACGCTTTAATTCGAAGTGCCCGACACGCGGGACATCAACGTTTTTATATTAATCGTTCCCTGATTATTGAAATAAGCAGGTCCGAAGACCTGCTATTTCCCTGGTGTGGCGCGAATAAACGCCTTCAAAACTAAAATAGGGTTTCCTGTTTTGGACAGGATTATGCGCCGTATTTTTCGGCCATCAGTGCAGCCGTTGCGCGTAGTTCGCTGAGCAGCCTCTCCGGATATCCGGGCGCCGCTTCTTGCGATAAAAACGAGAGACAGAGCGCGGCACTTTCACCGCGATGTTTATTGGTTACCGCGACCGCCAGCGAACTGATGCCCGGCAGCGTCTCATTGCGCGCCAGTGCCCAGCCTTGCTGGCGAATTACCGCTAACTCTTTGCATAACGCATCGACGCTCAGCGGCGAGTTCATCGAAGCCGCCTGCCAGTTGCTGGCAAAACGTTCGCGAACCTCGTCATCACTGAGCTGTGCCAGCAGCACGCGTCCGGTCGAAGTGCCGGTCAATGAAACGCGCGTGCCCGGCGGCGTCACCAGCTGGGTGAAGAAGCGGCCGTGATACATGCGCATCACCAGCACATCGTCGCCATCCAGCACCGAGATATAACCCATGCAACCGCTGCTGGCCGCCAGGCGCGCCATCGGCGCCGACGCGCTATCCACCAGCGGCGTCGACAGATAGTGACCCGCCACCGACAGCAGCACGCGACCAATCTGGAAGCAGCGACTTTCAGTGTCACGCTCAAGTAAGCCTTCACTCTCCATGGTCGCTAACAGGCGCGAGACCGTGCTTTTCGGCATGCCTAACGCATCCACCACCTCGGTAAAGGTCAAGCCGGGATGGCCCTGCGTCACGCCAAAGCGCTGAAAGAGCTTCAGTACAGCGGAGGCATTTTCGAGTGTGGTCATGGCGTTGGTTTCACTATATGGAACACAGTTCCTCTTTCAATAACCAGAAAGTAAAGCGCGACGCTTTGACGGTCAAGCGCAAATTTTAAGCCGGACGTTTCTGAGGGAATTTAAGGCAGAATAAAATACGGCGTGAAGTGGGAAATAAATGACGTAATCAGGTGAGTTAAATATTCCGCAGGAAAGTGTGTAACTTTTTTGGAATATTGCAGTTTTTCGGCTGAATTATTTACCCTATAGAGTTCAAGTTGCAGGGAGGCGGCAAATGGGTGAATCCCCCAGGAGCTTACTTAGGTAAGTGACTGGGGTGAACACATGCAGCCAACGCACCTGCAGCTTGAAATATGACGGGTAAACTTAATCTTTTTCAGCGTCTTCGTAGCGCTCTTTGGCATCTTGCGCTTCGGTTTCGCTTTTGTGTTCGCTTATTAATGTATCGGGTTTGGGATGGTCGGCACGTAATTCATACCAGGTGACGGTTTGATCCGCCGAACCTTTTTCAACGGCGACAATACGCGCGACGCGCGGATAGGGTGGTTTCGTTGGCATTGTTTTCCCTCTTCTATCAGTTGTCCACAGACAGCGGTGATCCTCTGCCTAACGCTAAGTATAGACAACTGAGGATCGCTGCAAAGAAACAGAGAGAAATCTGAGGGTTTAGCTGGCGCGCGCTAAAGAGAGCGATTGCAGAATTTGCTCTACTACGCGATCGGGCGATTGCATCGCGTTGACTTCATGATGCGCAGTTTGGCGATACAAATGAGCACGCTCACGCAAAATATCGCCCATCTCTTCGGCAATCGGGCGGCCGGTTAAGGTGGGACGCTGCGCGGCTTCCGGCTGATGTTCCAGACGATCGGCCAGCACGTCTGAAGGCGCGTTCAGCCAAATCACCTGGCCGTGTTCGCGCATAAAGCGACAATTCACTTCCGCCAGCACCATGCCGCCGCCGGTGGCGATGACCGTATTCGGAGCGGTGACTGCGCGCAGCGATTCCGTTTCGCGGGCGCGGAAGCTATCCCACCCTTCAGATGCGACAATCTCCGCCACGCTGCGTTGCGTAGTGAGTTGCAAATAGTGATCGGTATCGTTGAAGGCATAGCCCAGCGCTTGCGACAGCGCCTGGCCAACCGTGGTTTTACCGCAACCGCGTGCGCCGATCAGATAGATGGGTAATGACATCCGGGCTCATCCTCCGCCGTAATGTGCCGCACGGGCAACGTCATCAGGTCAATAATGCGTCGCATAATACCTGGATTTTATTTTATCAGCCACCCGCGAGGCACGATTTACGCGTATTTCAGTCACATCCTAAGCTAGTCTTTTGATTAAGCTGCAAAAAACAATGCATGAATCGTGCATCGGGCCAAATGTAACAGCGGCCAACATTTCCTTACCAGGCCGCTGATTTACTTTCTCTGGTCGCGCCCTCATATATGAGGCATACCTTAACGGAGGGTTCCCCATGCAAAGCGAAGAACAACAACTTATTGAAAACCTGTTCAGCCGACTGAAACAGGCTGAGACGCAAAGCGGCCCGCGTGATGCTGGCGCAGAGCAGTTAATCAAACAGCATTTACAGAATCAGCCCGGCGCGCCTTACTACATGTCACAGGCGATCCTGATTCAGGAAGCGGCGCTGAAAAAGCTTAATGCGCAGGTTACGGATCTGGAAAATCGTCTGGCGCAGGCGCAGCAGCAACAGGCACCGCAGCAGAGCAGCGGCGGTTTTCTTTCCAGCCTGTTTGGTGGCGGATCGCGCCCGGCGGCGCAACATCAGCAAGCGTGGGGGAATCCACCGCCGCAGCCACAACAGCAATATGCGCCACCACAGCAGCAATCTGCTGCGCCTGCGGCACGCGGCACCGGCTTCCTCGGCGGCGCATTGCAGACGGCCGTTGGCGTGGCGGGCGGCGTGGTGATGGCGGATATGCTGACCAGCATGTTCCACCATTCGCAGCCGGAAGAGATCGTTAACATCATCAACGAACCGGCGCTGCCGCAGGTCGATAACAGCCTCGACACCTTTAACGGCAACGACAGCAACAATGCGTTCCTGAATGATAACTCGGGCTGGGATAACAACCTGGCGGACAACAATGATTTCGGTGACTTTGGCAGCGGCGGCGACTTTGACGACGATGATAGCTTCGTCTGATCAGCGCTGACGTAACCACTTATCTAATTCATTGGCGAACAGTTGGCGGTCGCGTTGGCTTAAGGTCGACGGGCCGCCACTCTGAATCCCGCTGGCGCGCATCGTTTCCATAAAGTCACGCATGGTTAAGCGCTGACGAATGGTGTCTGTCGAATAACGCTCTCCGCGCGGATTCAGCGCCGCAGCGCCCTTCTCCAGTACTTCTGCCGCCAGCGGAATATCGCCGGTGATCACCAGCTCGCCGGGCTGCACCCGTTTCACAATCTCGTTATCCGCCACGTCAAACCCGGCAGCAACCTGCAGCGTTTTCAGCCACGGCGACGGCGGCACGCGCAGCGGTTGGTTGGCGACAAAGGTCACGGTAACTTTGGTGCGCTCAGCCGCGCGGTACAGCACTTCTTTGATGACATTGGGACAGGCATCGGCATCAACCCAAATCGACATGATGACTCCTTTTTCACAGACAATGAGGCTGATCTTGCCGTGCTGCGGCAGAATGGCAACTGTTTTTGCTGGCCGCCCGCCTTGTTATTAATCCTCGCTGACGTAAGCTTACCCCCACAGAAAATGAACCACTTAGAGGATAAAGCGATGCTGGATAAAAAAATCGGGTTTGTCGGCTGCGGCAATATGGCGAAAGCCATCATTAGCGGACTGGTCAACAGCGGGCAGATCGCCCCCGCCAATATCTGGGTATTCGACCGTAAGCCCGCCACCAATCAAGCGATGGCGCAGCAATATGGCGTCACCGCCGCAGACAGCGTGGAAAGTCTGGCGCGCGAAGTGGATATTCTGTTTGGCGCGGTGAAACCCAATGTGATTCTCAAAGTGCTGAAAGATCTTGCCGGCCAGCTGAAGAAAGATGTGCTGGTGGTCTCGATTGCCGCAGGCGTGACGCTGGATTCTCTGGCATCGGTGCTCGGCCACGATCGCAAAATCATCCGCGTGATGCCCAATACGCCATCACTGGTTAACGAAGGTATGACCTCGGTGACGCCAAACGTGCTAGTGGAAGCGCATGAAGTGGATGAAGTGGTGGGGATTTTCGAAAGCTTCGGCAAAGCGGCGGTGGTAAATGAATACCTGATTCACGCGGTGGTTGGCGTGAGCGGCTCAGCGCCAGCCTATGTGTTTATGTTTATCGAAGCGATGGCCGATGCGGCGGTGCTCGGCGGCATGCCGCGTGCGCAGGCATATCAGTTTGCGGCGCAGGCGGTCAAAGGTTCGGCGCAGATGGTGCTGGAAACCGGCAAGCATCCCGGCGAGCTGAAAGATATGGTGTGCTCGCCAGGCGGCACCACCATCGAAGCGGTGAAAGTGCTGGAAGAGAAAGGCTTCCGCGCCGCGGTGATTAATGCGATGCAGCAGTGTATGGCGAAGTCTGAGGCGTTGAGTAAGCAGTGATCGGTGCGCTTTGCCCCTCACGCTACCCCTCTCCCGCAAGCGGGAGAGGGGTCCGATCGGGCATGTGGCAAACTCGCGCATGCGGGAGAGGGGTCCGATCGGGCATGTGGCTGCGTCTCCCTCTTCCTGTGGGAGAGGGCATCAGGCCGCTGCGTACGCCTCATACAGCGCAATACCCTGCGCCAGCGTCATGGGCTGCTGCATCTCCTGCACCAGCGCTGCTGTCAGCGTATATAACCCGGCAGAACACACCGCCGTAATCATCCCCTCCTGACAATAGAAAGCGATAAACTGCTTATTCTGCAGCGATCCCAGCAGCCGGTAATCGTCCCACTCTTCCGCATGCCCCAGATACTCATAGCGGGTACCGTAATGCGCGGTCCAGAAAAACGGCACGCGGTCATACAGGATCTGTTTCCCTAACATATTCAGCGCCGCGATGCGCCCTTGCTGGTGCGCCACGCGATAGTGCTCAAT
Organism: Pantoea sp. y20; assembly: GCF_054903455.1. Lineage (NCBI taxonomy): Bacteria > Pseudomonadati > Pseudomonadota > Gammaproteobacteria > Enterobacterales > Erwiniaceae > Pantoea > Pantoea sp. y20. The sequence goes on along the minus strand of NZ_CM142816.1, from coordinate 1,025,562 downwards.
GCGTTGTGGGCCCTGCACTGACGGATAACTGGCGATATCACCGGCCACCCAGATGTTATCGGCCACGCGCAGCTGGCTGTCGGTAAGCAAGCTGCCATCTTCTTCCAGCGGCAGGTCGTGGATGAATGAGGTCGCCGGCACCACGCCCGTGCCAAACAGCACCAGGCTGGCATCGACTTTTTTGCCACTCTTCAGGCGCACGGCAGTGACTTTGCCCTCGCCTTCCAGCGCCACGGGATCGCCTTCGACAAACTTCACGCCGTTGCTGCGATGCAGATCGTAAAAGTGGCGGCCAATCTCTTCGCCAAACTGTTTAGCAAACGGCAGCGGCTGGCGCGCAATCACCGTGACATCAACATCACGATTACGCAGCGAACCTGCCATCTCCATGCCGATAAAGCTGTTGCCGATAATCACCAGCTGCTCGGTTTTATCCACCTCTTTGAGTAACTCATCGGCTTGATTAAGCGATCGCAGCAGATGCACGCCGTCGAGATCTTTACCCGGTATATCGAGCGGTTGCGGCACGCCGCCGCTGGCAATGAGCAGTTGGTCAAACTTCACTTGCTGACCGCCTTTGAGGATCAGCGTTTGCTCAAGCGCTTTGAGCTGCTCGACATCGCCCTCAATCCGCTCCACCGTGCCCAGCACATCCTGCTGCAGCAGCTTAGGTACATCCTCAATCGCCATTTTGCCGGACGGCACGAATTTGCTCAGTGCGGTGCGATCGTAAGGTGCGGCCGATTCCCGCTCGATCAACACAATATGCCCTTTAAAACCTTCATCGCGCAGCGTCCAGATCGCCGCACTCCCCGCCGCGCCCGAACCGAGAATCACGCATACCAGCGACTCACCTTGTGCGGAGGGCGCACTGGCGGGCGACATCGCCTGCGGGCTGACCAGCACTTTGCCTTGTTCGATGCGCACCGGATAACGCTTGAGATTCGCCAGCGCCAGCGGCTCGCACATCTGCCCATCCTGTAGCTGAAACACCGCTTTGTGCCACGGACAGATCAGCTTGTCGCCACACACCGCGCCCTGCTCTAACGGCGCCCCGGCGTGCGGGCATTTGGCCTGAAACGCCTGCACCCGCTCATCGTCACGAATCAGTACCACATCGGTGTCGCCGACGGTAAATTTAGTGGGTTTGCGCTGTGCCAGCGACTTGAGTTCCACGACAGTTTGATAGCTCACGTTAGGCCTCCTTTCTTGTGGTTTTTGAGGTATTCAGCAAATCCCTACAAAGAGTAAGCCTGGCAAAGCATGGTGATTTGTCCGCATCAACAACGCGCTGAGGTAGGTAAGTTATTGTTTATTCGCTAAAGATAATCTTCACCATCCCGCCACACGACAGCGCCTTGCTTCACACAGCCGCGTAAAGCCACGCCGCCGTCCGCCTGAGCAGCCAGCAGCAGCACATCGGCGGGTGCGCCGCAGGCCAAACCTTGCTGCTGTGGCAGATTGAGCTGCCGCGCCGGACGAACAGACGCCATCTCAATCGCCTGCGCCAGCGTCGCCAGCTGGTGGCGCAGCAGGAAGTTCACGCCCTCCAGCAAACCACGCGCCGATCCCGCCAGCAGCTGCGGCGCATCGGCGATGCTCAGGCGTCCGCTAGCGCTAAGCTGCACGCGGCCGCCAATCGCGGTGTCGTAGATGCCCGGCGGCTGCCCAGCGAACGAGGTGACGTCACTGACCAGCAGCGCCTGCTCGCCTTTGGCACGCAGGAACACTTTCAACACGTCCGCCGGCAGGTGATCGCCATCGGCAATCAACGTGGCCGTCAGCGCATCTTCCGCCAGCTGCTGCCAGATGTAATTGGGATGACGCGGCAGTTGCAGATGCGCGCCGTTGCCGAGATGGGTGGAGAGCGTCGCGCCCGCGTCAACCGCCGCGTGAATTTGCGCTGGCGTGGCGGACGTATGCCCAATGGCGACGCGCACCTGCTGCGCCACACAATGTTTGATCAGCGCATCGCTGTGCGGCCATTCCGGCGACAGCGTGAGCAGGCGAATATGCTGCTGCGCGGCTTGCTGCCAGCTGTCGAACAGCGCAATATCCGGTGCGCGAATCGCCTCGCGCGGATGCGCACCGCGCGGCCCATCTTCAGGCGACAAAAAAGGTCCTTCCAGATGAAACCCCGGAACGGCGCGTGCCACGTCAGGATGATGCTGGCGGGCGCTGGCGAGTCGCTGCATCGCCTGCGCAATTTCCTCCGGCATGGCGGTGATCACCGTTGGCAGAAAGCTGGTGACGCCCTGCTGCCACAGCGCGCACGTGGCGTTTAGCACATCCTCTTCGCTAAAAGGAAAGTGGTTGAAATCGACGCCCTGAAAGCCGTTGACCTGCAGATCGACCAAGCCCGGCGCGAGGATGATCTCCTCTTCCAGTTTATTCAGCGCGCGCACATCACTAATGGTGCCGTGCTCAATCTCCAGCTCAATCGGTTGCAGCGTGCGGTAATCGCGACCGCGCAAAATGAGGTTAGTCAAAGGTCACCTCCGGGCAGGCATCGCTGTCGGTATAGAGCGTACAATCGGCATGCTGGCGCAGACACGTCGCCGGACACGCGGTGGAGATCGCATCCTCAAGCGTTGCGCGCACCGCCGCGCGTTTGCTCGCACCCGGCACCATGCAGAACAGCCGCGCACCGCTCATCAAGGCGGGAATCGTTAGCGTCACGGCATGCGTCGGTACCGCCTCGAAACTGGCGAAACAGCCATCGTTAACCTGCTGCTGGCGGCAGGTATTATCCAGTTGCACCACCTTAACGGTGATAGGATCGTTGAAGTCGGCCACTGGCGGATCGTTGAAGGCTAAATGGCCGTTCTCGCCAATCCCCAGACACACCGCATCAATCGGTGCAGCGGTAAGTTTTGCCGCGTAATCCGCACAGATCGCGGCAGGATCGCCGCAAGATGGGATCAAGTGAACTTCGCCAGGCTGCACCACATCAAACAGCTTCTGGCGTAAAAAGTGGCTGAAACGCTGCGGCGCATCCGTCTCCAGCCCGATGTACTCGTCCATATGGAAGGCATGAATGCGCGACCAGTCGATATCCGCGGCCGCAACCAGCGCGCCGAGAAACTCGTTTTGCGAGGGCGCGGCGGCAAACACCATGCGCACCACATGCTGTTCACTCAGCCGTTGACGCAGAAACGCGGCCACATCCTGCGCCGCAGCAGCACCTAATGCCGCGCGGCTGGCGAAGCGTTTGATCCGTAAGCGATCTCGGGTTCCCTGTTGTAAGAGCGTCATGTTATCCCTCCTGAGAGACGTTACTTTTATGCGCCCAGCGCTGTGCGGCTGGCGCATCCTGATCCTGATTGAGTGCGTTCAGCAGCTGATCTACTTCCGGGCGCACCGGCGCGCGGCGTAACCAGCCCATCACCACAAACAGCACCAGCGAGGACATCACCGGCGCAGCCACCACGGTGGCGGTGCTGACATCGGTAAAGACAAATTTCACGCAGAAGAAAGTGCCGACGCCGATCGCCCAACTCACCAGCGCGGCGGCGCTGCCGCTGCGACGAAATGCCGGCAGCAAACCCAGCAGCATGGGAATGGAGATCGGGCCGACTAAGCCGCCAAACCAGATGATCAGCAGCGACAGCACGCCGCCGAAGTGGCTGGCGTTCATGGCAATAACCAGCGTGGTGATAATGAAGATAAAAGCGGTGAGCCGCGCCACCAGCAGCGAGCTTTTACCGCGCTGAAAGTGTTTCGGCAGCATGCCGGGCAGGATATCGCGCGTCACCACCGCCGTAATGGCGTTGGCATCCGACGAGGTCATCGACAGCGTGTGAGTAAACATCGCCACCAGCACCAAACCCACTAAACCATTCGGCAGCAGCTCCATCGCCATCATCGAATAAGAGCGCGAGGGATCGCTAAGATTGGGAAACAGCAGCGGCGCAGCCCACATCGGCCAGAACAGAATCAGCGGCCAGATGAGATAGAGCGCGGCGGAGAGGCGCGCCGCTTTGCGTGCATCGCGGCCGGCGGGCGCGGCTATAAAGCGCTGCGCCAGATTCCAGGTGCCGCCGTTATAGCTCAGCGTGTAGATGACGAAATAGGCGAGAATAAAGCCGATGCTGTACGGCTCCTGAATGATCTGGGTGTGGGTTGGCGGCAAACGCTGCCAGATGGTGAACAGCTCAGCAAAGCCGCCGAGATGCACCGCCACCGCCACCACCATCACAATCGCGGCCACAAACTGCACCACGAACTGGCCGAAGTCGTTGCAGGCATCCGCCCACAATCCGCCCATCACGGTGTAAAACAAACTCAGCGCGCCAGATACACAGATGCCAATCAGCGGATCGAGTCCGGTGAAGACGTTGATGATCACCGCAATTGCCGCCCACTTCGCGCCGACGTCAAAGGTTTTCAGCAGCACCCCGCTCCACGCCAGCACCATTTGCGTTGGCAAGTTGTAGCGCGTGGCGAGATATTCCATCGGCGATTCGATGTTCATATAGATGCGCAAGCGCGCCCAGCGCGGCGCAAACAGGCGTGAACCTATCAACACCGCGATCGCGATGGGAAACGCCCACCAAAAATAGATGGTGATGCCCATGTTGTAAGCCACCGCCGCATAGGCGACAAAAACCGCCGCGCTGTATCCTGACATATGATGCGACACGCCCGACAGCCACCACGGCATTTTGCCGCCAGCCGCAAAGAAATCACGCGTGCTGCCCACCTTGCGCATCGCCCACAAGGTTATAGCCACAATCATCAGCGCATAAAGCGCCATCACAGCATAATCAAGCACATTCATAGCAGACTCCACAGGTAAAGGCTGCCCAACGAACGCTCTGGCTTCGCGGGGATTGAGCGGATGAAATAATTAGTCATCATTTAGGACTAAAGCATCCTGGCAGCGTTATCGGTGCGGTTTTGTGATGAGGATCCTGATATGAGTTTTTCCTCTGACGTGATAAGTAAAATTGAATATGTCTGCGCCGCAGCTTACAGCAATAAAAAAGGGTTCACGCTAAACATGAACCCTTATTCCTTTTCACGCATGAGTGATTTAAAAACGGCGACGATTATCGCTAATTAAATCAGCTTTTCTTCAGGCACGAACTCATAAACGTTTTACGTGCATCGCCGGTGAGCTTTTTATCGCTCGCATCAGCATTACAGGTTTTCATCTTCATTTGTTGCGGCGTCATACTGCCTATTTTGCTGTCTTTTTTCAGACAGTCACTCATAAAGCTTTTACGCGCATCGCCTTTCAGATTTTGTGTACCGGCGCTCTGGTTACACTGGGTCATTTTTTCCTGCTGTGCGGTTTTCTCTGCCGCACTCGCTCCGCCTGCAATCAGCAAGCCTGCTGTCATTATTGCCAAAAGACACGATTTCATTACCGGATTCTCCGTAGCATTATTGCTCTCTAAGCATGGCACGGAATAAGCAAATACGAGAAATCGATAATGACAATTGCCTGCAAAAACAGGCGATAGCCATTATACGCGCGGATGATGCAGCAACTTCTCTACGTAATTACGCAGCATGGTGGTATCGGGCGTTTCAGCCGCGGGGGCGACGGGCGGCATGGCTAATTTAATAGCGGCCTCAATGTCGTGGAATTGATCAGGATCCAGTTTGCGCAACATCGCGGTTAACACGATTTCTAATGCCTCAACCTGAGCCACTAATTCTTTAGACTCTTCTTCTTTTTCAGCCAGCTTTAGAAGGAGTTCCGCAATCAGGTTTTTCATGCGACAAGCTCAATGAGAGAAGAAAAACAGACGTTAGCATTGCGCTGAATAAAACAACAAGGATTTTTAAGCCGTTTTAGAGAAAAAACAGCCAAACGGCAGAATAAAAAAACCGGCTAGATTTCAATAGTTAATAGCGAAACGTTTCACTGGACGTTCAAAGATTTATTGAAACGTTTCGCTCACCTATGCCCTGAATAATTCGAGGTGCAGGAAGGCGGCAAGTGCAATCATCCTCAGGAGCTTACTTCAGTAAGTGACTGAAGGTGAATGCACGCAGCCAACGCACCTGCAGCCTGAATTATGATGGGTATTAATGCGGCCCCATAAATCCTCGTCCCGGACCGCCACCATGGCCGCCGCCCCAACCGCCGCCACCCGGAGGTGGGAAAATACAACCGCTCAGCGCGGTGACCAATGCCACAACTGCGGCCATTTTAATCATACGGACCATAATTACCTCGAAATGGTGAAATCGGGCTGAGTGTATGAGGCCGCATCGGGCACGACAATACAGAATCCTCCGCAACCCGGCGCTATTCATCTCTGCTCACCACGCTTAACAATTTACTGGCACTAAAGCGGCAAAAGCATTGCACGGGTGGCATAGATTGCTGCCAACGCGCTGCGCAAAATCGTGGTTGATCGCTTTACAGCCGGTGCGATTTCACGCAATGTGAGCGCATTACAATAAATGAGATCTCATCATGAGCTTATCTGCTGTCTCCCTGAGTGAAATTCTGGCGCGCCGTGACTGGGAAAATCCGGTGATCACCAGCCTTAATCGACTGGATGCGCATCCGCCGTTTGCCAGCTGGCGCGACGAAATCAGCGCGCGCGATGACCGCCCTTCGCCTTCGCGCCAGCTATTGAACGGCCAATGGAGCTTCAGCTACTTCACGCAGCCGGAAGCGGTACCGCAAAGCTGGCTGCTGCAGGATTTGCCTGGCGCCGATGCGCTGCCGGTGCCCGCAAACTGGCAGCTGCACGGCTTTGACGCGCCAATTTATACCAACGTGCAGTATCCGATTCCGGTCACGCCACCTTTGGTGCCGCAACAGAATCCTACTGGATGCTACTCGCTCACATTCAAAGTGGATGCTAGCTGGCTACAACAGGGCCAGACGCGCATTATCTTCGACGGCGTAAATTCGGCCTTTTTCCTGTGGTGTAACGGCCAGTGGATCGGCTATTCGCAGGATAGCCGCCTGCCCGCCGAGTTTGATCTTACTCACGCCTTGCAGCCCGGCCAGAACCGCTTAGCCGTGATGGTTCTGCGCTGGTGCGATGGCAGCTATCTGGAAGATCAGGATATGTGGCGCATGAGCGGCATCTTCCGTGATGTCAGCTTGCTGCATAAGCCGGAGACGCAGTTGGCCGATGTGCAGATTGAAACCGCGCTGAGCCCGGAATACCTGCGCGGCGATCTGCGTGTCAGCGTCAAGATCCACGCCGGCGATCGTCAGCCCGCGCAGTGCCGATTGCGCGTCAGTTTGTGGCGCGGCGACAGCTGCATTGGTGAGCAGGAACAGGCACCCGGCAGTGCGATTATCGACGAGCGCGGTCATTATCCCGAACGCGCCCTGCTGATTTTGCCGGTCAACCAGCCGCAACTGTGGAGCGCCGAAACGCCGCATCTCTATCGCGCGGTGGTGACGCTGCTGGATGAAAACGGTGCCGTGCTCGAAGCCGAAGCTTACGACGTCGGTTTCCGCCGCGTCAGCATTGAACAGGGCCAATTGTGCCTCAACGGCAAGCCGCTGCTGATTCGTGGTGTGAACCGCCATGAACATCACCCGGAACACGGTCAGGTGGCGGATGAAGCCAGCATGCGCCGCGATATCGAGCTGATGAAGCGCCACAACTTCAACGCGGTACGCTGCGCGCACTATCCCAATCATCCGCTGTGGTATCGCCTGTGCGATCAATACGGTTTGTATGTGGTGGATGAGGCGAATATCGAAACGCACGGTATGCAGCCCATGAATCGCCTCTCCAGCGATCCGCGCTGGTTCGCCGCCTACAGCGAGCGCGTCACGCGCATGGTGCAGCGCGACCGCAATCATGCCTGCATTATTATCTGGTCGCTGGGCAACGAATCAGGTCACGGCAGCACGCACGATGCGCTCTATCACTGGGTGAAAAGCAGCGATCCGACGCGTCCGGTGCAGTACGAAGGCGGCGGCGCCAACACCGCCGCCACCGATATCGTCTGCCCGATGTACGCGCGCGTCGATCAGGATCAGCCTTTTCCGGCGGTGCCAAAGTGGTCGCTGAAAAAGTGGATTGGTTTGCCGGGCGAGACGCGGCCATTGATTCTGTGTGAATACGCCCACGCGATGGGCAACAGCTTTGGCGGTTTCGCGAAATACTGGCAAGCCTTCCGCCAGTTCCCGCGCTTGCAGGGCGGCTTCGTCTGGGATTGGGTCGATCAAAGCCTGACGCGCTACGACGACAACGGTGAAGCCTGGCAAGCCTACGGCGGAGATTTTGGCGATACGCCGAACGATCGCCAGTTCTGCATGAACGGGCTGGTTTTTGCCGACCGCTCACCGCATCCGGCGCTGTTTGAAGCCCAGCGCGCGCAGCAGTTCTTCCAGTTTCAGCGGGACGCTAACGAGCCGTATCGCTTTACCGTCAGCAGCGAATATCTGTTCCGCCGCAGCGATAACGAAGTGCTGCGCTGGTCAATCGAGCAGGATGGCGTTGCCATCGCCAGCGGTGAATTGCCGCTCGATCTCGCCGCTCAAGGCAGCCAGACCTTTACGCTGCCCGCCAGTGAAGATTTGCAGGGCAACGCGTGGCTGAATCTGGCGGTGCATCAAATCAACGCCACGCCGTGGTCCGAAGCGGATGCGCGCGTCGCCTGGGATCAGTGGCCGCTGCCCGCTGCGCTGCCGGTGCGCGTCGTAGAGCTCGGTGCCACCGCGCCGGAACTGATCGCCAATCACGATTTGGTGGCGGTGGTTGTGCCGCAGCAGCGCTGGCACTTCTCGCGCCGCAGTGGCGAGCTGGTGCAATGGTTTGTTGATGATGAAGAAACGCTGATCACGCCGCTGCAGGAGTGCTTTATTCGTGCGCCGATTGATAACGATATCGGCACCAGCGAAGCTGCCAATGTTGATCCCAATGCGTGGGTCGAGCGCTGGAAACGTGCGGGCTACGATGAGTTGCAAGCGGTGCTGGTGGATATGCAGGTCGATAGCCTGAAACACAGCGTGCTGATTGAAACCTGGCATCAGTGGCTGGCCAACGGTCAGCTGGCTTTCACCAGCCACAAACGCTATCAAATTAATGCTAACGGTGAGTTGTCCATTAGCGTCAATGTGGAACAGGCGCCCGGTCTGCCGGCGCCGGCACGCATCGGGCTGCGCTGCCAACTGGCGAAGTCGCCGCAGCAGGTGAGCTGGCTCGGTTTGGGCCCGCACGAGAACTATCCGGATCGCCAACTGGCGGCGCAGTTCTCGCGCTGGCAGCTGCCACTGGCAGCGCTCAGCACCGCGTATGTGTTCCCCGGTGAAAATGGTTTGCGCTGTGGCACGCGTCAGTTACAGAGCAATGGCTTGCAGGTGAGCGGCGACTTCGCCTTTTCGCTCAGTCGCTTCAGCCTTGAACAGCTGCGTGCCACCTCGCATCGCCACTTATTGCAGCAAGAGGATGGGTGCTGGCTGCACCTCGATGGCTTCCACATGGGCGTCGGCGGTGATGATTCATGGAGCCCAAGCGTTAGCCCGGAGTTTTTGCTTTCTCAGCAGCGCTGGCACTACGCGCTGACGTTGCGTCAGTAGGTTTTTCTGCGGTTTCACGCTGGCTCAAAGGTGGAGTCAGCGTGGTTTTCGGCCGACGATAGAAGCGGCGCAGGAAGATCACGTTAACCATCACCACCATCGCCGTGGCGAAGAACACCCAGCGATAGCCGGTTGCCGCCGATACCGCCGCGCCCAGCAGCGGACCCGCCACGTTACCCAAGTACATAAACGATTGGTTGTAGCCGAAAATGCGCCCGGTGACGTTATCGCGTGAATGCCGCACCAGCAGCGTTTGCACCGCCGGCATCATGGCACCATCGGCAAACCCCAACAGGAAACGCAGCACGCCCAACTGCGTCGCGCTGGTGACGAACGACATCGCCACCAGCAGCAATAATGACACCATCATGGTGGCGAGCAGAATACGTTGCGTGCCAATACGATCGCCGAGTTTACCCAGCCGTGGCGCGGAGATCAGCGCCGATACGCCCGGCAACGCGGCGATCACCCCGCTGAGAAACGCAATGTTCTGCGCATTCGGTGCCAGCTCGCGCACGAACAGCGTCAGGATGGGGTTCACCGAGCCGTTGCACATCTGAATCACCATGGTGGTGAAGAACAGGCAGATCATTAAACGCGGATTATCGAGGGTGAGAAACACGTCGCGCCCGCTCAGCTTGTCCTGCTTGCTAACCGGCGTATAACCGGTCTCTTTTATCAGAAATAAGGTGACGAGAAAGCTCACCATCAGCAGCACGGCGGTGACGATAAACACCATGCGTAAACCGAGCCAGTCCGCCAGCAAACCGCCAATCATCGGCCCGAGAATGACGCCGCTGATCTGCCCGGTGGAAACACAGCTGAGCGCCCAGCCGCTGCGCTCGCGCGGCACCTGCGCCGCCACCAGCGCCATCGCATTGGGAATGTAGCCGGACGTAAGGCCCATCAGCGCGCGCAGCAGCAACAGCTGCCACGCCTGAGTGACAAACGCCTGCAGCAGAATCACCGCGCCCATGCCGAAAGAGGCGCGCAGCAGCATTAGCTTGCGCCCTTTACGGTCAGCAAGGCTGCCCCACAACGGCGCGACGGCGGCAGAAACAATGAAGGTGACGCTGAAAGTGAGCCCAGACCAAATGCTGAGCGCGTTACCGCCACGAATCCCGAGTTCTTCCACATACAGCGGCAGGAAGGGAATGATCTGACTGATAGCAAGGCCGGTAAAAAAGCAGCCGAACCAAACGGATATCAGATTAACTTTCCAGGACTCGATGGAGCGTAACATGGGCGTGGGCATCAGCAGAATGAAACGAGAGTTCAGTCTAACAATCTCATAACATTACCGGACGGCAAAACATGGCATGGGCGAAAAAACGCAGTTTTACACTGTCGAGCGTGATTTTGCTCACAGCAAATCATGTCTGAAAGCCGTTTTTTAGTGTCTTTATGTGCTGAAACCCAGCCTGCCGCAAGATAAGCGCATCGCAATGGCAGGCAAACGTGAAAAAATATGTCTACACGTTACTGACAATATTCCACACCGCATCTATGTTTAAAAAACCACCAGTTATCACTGGCGACGCGCTGTCTGTTCTGGGCAGTCCGCATGATTAAACCCAATTTCCCCATGCTGCCATTATCCGGCGGTGGGCATCGTTGTCTCTGCGGAGGTCAGCTATGAGAACCCAGCCAAACAGCGCCAGTCGGGCGATTACCGACTACTTCAATAGCCCAGCCTGGCATGCACCGCATGAGAGCGACATGCTAGCGGCGATCATGCGCGAACTGATGGATGACGGACAGCCTGCCACCAGCAAAGCGATTATTGCGCGCGTGATTGATAAGCTGGAATTTGAAGGGGATGAACAGCAGCTGCAGAGCTACCGCAACTTACTGGCAAAACTGCTGGAATCGGGGCCGCAGAAATAGCGGCCCACGCCACTATTTTACCGCACGCAGATGGTCGGCTTCGCTGACAAATGCCTTGCCGCTTTGACGCTGGTACAGGCAGAGTTCGCGTCCGACCTGATTTTTCATGTGCTTTTGCGGATAGCGACCCTCCAGCAGCAGCGCATCAAAGCCCACGCTGTCATCATACTTAATCGGCTTACCCACCACTTTCACTGTCTTCAGGCCGCTGGCCTTGAGACAGCTTTGCTGCATATTTTTGTCGTTCTGCTGCCATGCGGCTTCGCTCGACGCCTGCGCCAGCGGACTCAACAACAGCGTTAACAGCAGCAATTTTCCACGCGTTCTCATCATCACTCCTCCATCAGCCTTGCAGGCCGAAAGATAAAAAAATTCCCGCCGCAGCGGGAAGAAATAAGACGAACATTGCATATTCGAGAGTGACGAGGAAATCTCCGTAGTGCGCAGTTATCCTCGCCCGGCGCTGTGACAGCCAGATGACAATGCAATGTCGTTTTTTTGTTATCCGCAGTACACCCGGGAAATTTTACCGCTTTGATCCGCCGCGAAATTTATCCGACGCAGATTGAAATCCATCGTTACCGCTGAATTCCACGGAATAGCACGCACGGGCACCGCGAAGCGTTTGTTGTCGAGCGTCGATAATGGCTGACCAACGTAGTTTTGGTATTGCGATGCGCCGCACTGATCGGTTTCCGGATCGTGGCTGGCAGCCGCGCTGGCGTCAGGTTTGCTGGCTGACTGGCACGCGGTCAGGGCAAAAAAGGCCGTTACCAGTAGCGCTTTTCCATAATGGGTCACAAGTTTCTCCTCCTGGATAAATAGACAACCGGTTTTTGAGAGTAGCAAAGCGTGACCGTGAAACGGAAATTTTTACAGCAGATTGGTCGCACTAATCAGCTCAAAAGGGCGATCTTCCTCTCAAAAGTTAGGATTAATCGCACGCACTGTCTAAAAATCAATCCGCCAGCCACTACAATTAACTAAGAATTTTCTTAGCGAGGAGGCAATGATGGAACTGGTGATTTTTGTTGGCTTCGCCGCTCTGATGACGTTTGTTGCGATCAGAGTGCGTTAAAAAGCCGCACACATTTCGTAGCGGCGCGATTTTTCACGCAATGAATTGCGCCGCTACAATGTGTGCAAAATCAATTCACGGTTTCCTCTTCCTGTAACCGCGCATTGAAGGCGGCCAGCGACATGGGTCGGCCAAGGACATATCCCTGCCCTTCTTCACACGACAGCGCTTTCAGCGCCTTTAGCTGTGCTTCGGTTTCAATCCCTTCTGCGGTAATGGTCAGCGCAAACGCGCGCGCCAGGCCGACAATCCCCGCCACCACCGATTGCGCCTGCTGCGATTCCGGGAACTCCTTCATCCATGAACGATCAATCTTCAAGCCGTTGAATGGGAAGGTTTTCAGATAGCCCAACGCCGCATAGCCGGTACCAAAATCATCCACCGTCAGCCGCACGCCGAGCGCGCGCAGGCCTTGCATGATCTCCAATGCGCGATCCGGATTCTCAAAAGTGACGTTTTCGGTGATCTCCAGCTCCAGCCGTGTGGCCGGTAATCCACTCACCTCCAGCGCATGCGCCACGCGCTGCACCAGATCGTTATTACGAAACTCCACCGGCGAAATATTCACAGAAACATAGCGCTGTTCGCCCCAATCGCGGGCGTCCACGCATGCGCGCATCAGCACCCAATCGCTGATCGCAGCGATCAGGCCGTTCTCTTCCGCTAACGGAATAAAGCGATCGGGTGTGATCCATTGGTCGTCGGCTATCTGCCAGCGAATCAGCGCTTCAGCGCCAGCCAGCTGCCCGCTTTGCAGCTGATAGCGCGGCTGGTAATGCAGCGTGAAGGCGTGATTGTGCAGCGCGCCCTCAATCGCCTGCACCATGTCGCGTTTTGACTGCAGATGGTTCGCCATATCGGTGGAGTACCAAACCCACCGATCGCGTCCGGCACTGCGCGCCTGAGCCAGCGCAATATCGGCCAGGCGTAACAGCGCTTCCGGCTGAGCCGCATCCTGCGGTGCTGATACGATGCCCATGCTGGCGGTGAGGCTGATTTGATGCGATCCGCTGATGATCGGTTGATGCACCATGCGCTGCAGCGCACGACAGCGATATTCCACACCCGCCCGCGTGCTTTCGCGCAGCAGCAAAATAAAGGCATCGCCGCCGAGCCGGGCCGCCAGTTCATTCGGCGCCAGCAAGCTTTTCAGCCGTGTCGAGATCTCATTCAGAACGTCATCACCGACCGCGTGGCCCCACGTATCGTTGATCGGTTTGAACTGATCGAGATCGAAACTGATGACAAACAGCGGATCATCCGCGCTGACGCACTCCAGATACGCGGTTAAATACTCCTGCAGCTGCATGCGGTTCGCGAGGCCGGTCAGCATGTCATGACGTGACAGAAACTGAATGCGCGCTTCGGCGTCCACTTCATGAGTGATATCCGACACCGTGCCGCGAAAACCCGAGCGCAAGCCGTTACGCCGAATGGCTTTCGCCATTAACTGCCCAATGCGGCGCTCGCCGTTGGCCGACATAAACTGGCAGCGCAGCGGCACATGTTTCACCTCTTCGCCTTGACGCATCAGCCAGGAGACCAGCGAATGGCTGGGATGGCTCAGCAGTTGATCGAGCGGACGTCCAATCCAGCTTTTCACTTCATGGCCGGTCACCGCAGCAAAGCGCGACGAGAGATAACAGAGGCGGCCCTGTGCGTCGACTTCCCAAATCCAGTCCGACGCGGCTTCCGCCAGATCGCGAAAACGCTCTTCGCTGTTGGCCAACTCACGCTGACTGATCGCCAGCATTTCAAAGCGACGATCGGAGATCACCGCGTTGTGCAGTGCATGCCGCAGCACGCGACGCGTCACCAGCGCCACCGCCAGCGCGGTGAACAGCAGCAGCGGCATCATCAGCCACATCACGCCGAAGCCGGGATTTTTCGGCTGCCAGCGCAGCACCAGGGGTTCGCCCTGCAGCACCGGCTCCACCAGCCGTGGCTCAAACAGCGCATCGTTTAGATCGCTGGCGATGCGCGGTTCAATCACATTCAGGGATGTGCCCAGCGTTTGCAGTTTTTGTGGCGTGAAAATGTTAACGAACACCATGACCGAAGCGGGGCCGGGCATCGTCGGCAAATCCTGTCCTTTGCCCGGCGTAATCGGTGCGGCCACGACGATCGCCGGGTTACTCTCCACCAGCGCATTGCCTGCAACGGCGTCATGCCGTGAGCGCGCCGCGCTTAGCAGTACGTTGCTTTGTGCGCCTAACAAGCTCTCAATCGAAGCATCTGATAATTCACCGTTAATCACCGCATAGCGGGTTTTCCCATTGCCATCGACCACGAACACGCCGTCGTAGTGATACTCCTTGTAAAGCCCCGGACCAAAGTTCTCTTCATCCCACGCCCAAACCTTATTGACCGTCAGATGCAGGTTTTTCCAGCCTTCGCCCCAGTTAGCATAATCGCGCGCATCGACGAGCATCTGTTGCTGCTGTTGCTGCCACGCCTGACGCATCAGATTGGCATCCTGCTGGATTGAGTCGATGTTTTGTCGATGGGCGATAACCAGCACCATCACCACAGAGAGAAGTAGCACGCCAAACAGCAGCGAGGATAAGGTGCGCAGAATGCGCCGCGTCAGCCTTACCGTATGTGCTTCCATATTGGTCCTGGCGGCCAGTGCCGTGTGCCGGTGAAACTCAGAATTCATGCGCATTGCTCGTAGAATACAGGCAGCAAAAAAAGGCGGATGACAACGCAGACTGCGCACATCTCCACCCTGTAGGGTTTGATCGGTTATCGGCCCCGAGCGCCGCAGATTTAGTCTTGTTGGTGGAATATTTGAGCAGCGCAAATGTGCAGCACGCCACCTCGACAGGGATGATCGGCGTTGCTACTATGCGCTCTCCTCTGCTCGCTGAGTCGCCTATGGACACCCAATCCGACAAAGTTACGTTAACGCTGTTCTACGTGGGTAGCTTTGTGGTCTATTACCTTGTGACCATGCTGGTTACGCTGTTTCCCAATTACGGGATGCTGCGTACCAACGGCTTGCTGATGCCGGTGCTATGCCTGGTGGAGTTTGCGGTGATCTATCCGCTGTACCGTTTTTACTGTCAGCGTCGCAGCGACATTCCGCTGGGCTTTGTGCGGCCGATGCAGGCGCTGCTGTTTATCGGTTTACTGTTTGCTTTGATGGTGGCGCAGACGCAATTTCTGCAACCCGAAGGCTGGCTGATTGCGCAATCGCAGCAGGGACGCAGCTCGATGTTGATTCTGCTGCTCACCGCCGTGCTGCTGGCGCCGGTGTTTGAAGAAGTGCTGTTCCGGGGATTTTTACTGCAAGGTTTTCTGTTGTGGGCGCCGAGAAGCCGTTTGGCCTGCATGCTGCTCACCTCCCTGCTGTTCGCCGCGATGCATACCCAATATGTGCACTGGGAAACGCTGGTTGCCTTAACGCTGTTTTCCATGCTGCTGTGCTACGCGCGCCTGCGCAGCAACAGCCTGGCGCTACCGATTTTCCTGCACACGCTGAACAATTTAATCGCTATCCTGCCCGCCTGGTATTTCGCCTGACCAAAGCAAAACAGCCATCCTGAGATGGCTATGTATGATGCTTACACCTGTGTCAAACCGCCATCCACACAGATTTCTGCGCCCGCGATGTAACTGCTCTCGTCACTGGCGAGGAACAGCGCGACGTTGGCCACCTCTTCGGGCTTGCCCATTCTGCTGAGCGGAATAGTGCTGGTGATGCCGTTGCGCACCTCTTCAGAAGCCGCCCGCATCATATCGGTATCGATCGGGCCAGGCGCCACCACGTTAATGCGGATGCCGCGCGCAGAGAGCTCACGCGTCCAGGTACGGGCAAAGGATCGCAGCGCGGCTTTACTGGCGCTGTAAACGCCGTATCCTTCGGTGCCAATCACATCGGCAATCGAACCAATCAATACCACGCTGGCGCCGGGCTTCAGCAGCGGCAACGCGGCCTGCAGGGCAAACACCGGCGAGCGCACATTGAGGCCGAAGATGTGATCAAAATGCTCAGCGCTAATCTCATCAATGGTGGCGTACTCCGCCATCCCCGCGTTGATCACCAACACATCCAGCTGGCCGGATTCACGCGTGATCGTTTCAATAATGCGCGTCAATTCACTCTGCTGGCTCACATCGGCACGCAGCGGATGCGCGTTGCCGCTGATGCTGCTGCTAGCGGTCTGTAACTCCTCGTCACGGCGCGAGGTAAACCAGGTGGTAGCGCCCTCACTGGCAAAACGCTGGCTGATTGCCAGACCAATTCCTTTTGCGCCGCCCAGTACCACTGCCACTTTGTTATCCAGTCTGCTCATCTGCTCTCTCCTGTTTGGGTAGAAAGCTGATGGTATATATTTTATACTTAATAACAATTACGCACTTTGTTTATACCAGATATCGCGGAGTATATCGCCATGGCAGAGATCGACGGTAACAGCTTGAGAGATGTAGGAAAAACCCGGCCGGTGCTGGAGCACATCACCAATAAATGGTCGATTTTAATTCTCACCGTGCTTTGTACTAAGCCGTCGCGTTTTAACGAGATTCGTCGTCGGCTGGATGGCATCACTCACAAAGCGTTGGCGGATGCGTTAAAGCGGCTGGAGCGTAATGGGCTTGTGAATCGCGAAGTGCTGAACACCGCGCCGATCGGTGTGGAATACAGCCTGACGCCGCTGGCACAGACGCTGCAACAACCGTTTGTCGCGTTGTATGACTGGGCGCTGGAGCACGGTCCATCACTGGAACGCGCGCAGGAAGAGTACGACCGCACCCACACGGATGAGATCGCATAGGGCCGCCATTCATTCATGGCGACCGCTGGCAAAAAAATTACTCTTTTTCCGCTTCGAAATGGGTTTTGAACTGTTCGTAGATAGAAATCATGTTGGAAGCATCACCGTGCAGCGGGCTCAGTTTTCCCGCGCGCACCAGTTCAATCACCAGTTGCAAGGCAGCTTGTTTTGGGCTGCTGGCTGGTTGGGCAATTTCGTTCGACATGTTAACTCACTCATCGTTTTTATCAGGGCCGCATAGTTTAGCCCAGATTGAGCTACGGTTGCGCACTGCGATGCGTATAATCTTGCGAGCCGGACAAGAAAGCCGCTCAGGGTGATAATTGACTCTCAACGCGTTTAGCTATACTGGATCAAAAAAGGGAACGACCAGCCACACATTCCGTACCAGCGAGAAGGTGTTAAAGGAGTCTGATTATGCTGATTGGTTTTGTTTTATTAGTGAGCGCATGTGGGCATGATGCCTGTGATGCCTTACCGGTTTCGGAGCGTATCTATCCGACCAAAGTGGCCTGTGAGCAGATGGCCGATCGCATCCATAAAGTGCGGCCAAATGTGGTCTTACTTTGTGGCGAAGTGCACCGTTAATTCGGTGCCAGCTTGATTAAAGTTGCGCAAATAGTAGCCAAACGGCATTGCAAGAATGGGTTGTAGCGTTCAAAATATAAGCTGCTTTTCACTATCATCGTTGTGAATCCAATGAAAACATCTCGCCCCCGTCGTCCAAACGGACGCTGGGTTTATTACATTTTGTATGATGGCATTCTCTGGCCCTGCCCCGTACGTTGGGAATGGGAAAGCGGCTTCGGCGGCTGGCTGCCATTCTATTTCTCGCCCACGTTTGAGTTCGTGGCGGGCGATCCACGCAAGGCGTATCGCATTGCGCGCAGCAGTGCGCGTAACGTACGCCAGACAGACGGTGAGTACGCCTGATTGATTAGCCAATCTGCCATGGGAACCATGACGCCGTGAGCAGGTAGTGCAGTAACTCCAGCACCAAAATCACCATCACCAACACGCCAAGCTTGTGGCTGCTGATCCACTCTTTCATCCCCATATCATCGCTGCCCAGCGAATCAGCATCAGCGCCCCGCAGATGCACAACAGCACCACGATCATTTTCCAGTGTTTGGTTGCAGCCAGTTTTTTTGCCACGCATCCTCCAGACGACAGAAAGCAACGGTGCGCCCTAAGGCGCACCGTTGATTCTAACGCTGGTCACCCATTTGGGCGATTATTTATTCAGCGTGTAGTCGAGCGTGATTTCAGCATTCAGTACCTGAGAAACCGGGCAGCCCGCTTTGGCTTTCTGGATGATCTCATCAAACTTCGCGTCATCAATGCCCGGTAAGACGATGGCGCTGGTCAGCGCGATTTTGGTGATGGCAAAACCGTCGCCCTTTTTATCCAGCGACACATCCGCGGTGGTATCAATGCTTGTTGGCGGATGCCCTTCATTGCCCAACATCAATGACAACGCCATTGAGAAACAAGCGGCGTGCGCAGCACCAATCAGCTCTTCCGGGTTAGTGCCCTTCTGGCCTTCAAAACGGGTATTGAAACCGTACGGTTGATTGCTCAACACGCCGCTTTCGGTACTTACCGTACCTTTGCCTTTAATGTCGCCTTCCCAATGGGCCGATCCTTTCTTATGAATGGTCATGTCATTCCTCCTGTTGTGTTCGACAGCTATTGAGTATAGACAACATGACTCATTCTGCTGGATTAGCTCACGGCGCGTGGACGCGCGGGACTCAAGCCCGCCTCGCTCAACAGCGCGTTAGCCTGCACCAGCGAAGCCTGCGTAATCTCTTTGATCGATTTCGCGCCGGTCAGCGTCATCGCCACTTTCATCTCTTTCTCAATCAGGTTGAGCAGATTTTCAACGCCGCGCTGACCGTGCGTTGCCAGCGCATAGACAAATGCGCGTCCCAGCAGCACGCTGTCGGCACCGAGGGCGATCATCCGCACCACATCCAACCCGCTGCGAATCCCGCTGTCGGCGAGAAGGGTAATATCACCTTTCACCGCATCGGCAATGGCCGGCAACGCGCGCGCCGACGACAGCACGCCGTCCAGCTGACGCCCGCCGTGATTCGACACCACAATGCCATCGGCACCAAATCGCACCGCATCGCGCGCATCTTCCGCGTCGAGAATGCCTTTAATCACCATCGGGCCATCCCAGAATTCACGAATCCACTCCAGATCTTTCCAGGAAATCGACGGATCGAAATTGTTCGCCAGCCAGCCGATGTAATCTTCCAGCCCGGTCGGTTTGCCGAGATAGGTAGAGATATTGCCGAGATCGTGCGGACGGCCATGTAAACCAACGTCCCACGCCCATTGCGGATGGGTTGCCGCCTGCCAGTATCGACGCAGCGGCGCATTGGGGCCGCTCATGCCGGAGTGCACATCACGATAGCGTGCGCCCGGCGTCGGCATATCGACAGTGAACACCAGCGTGGTACAGCCGGCGGCTTTGGCGCGCTCCAGCGCGTTGCGCATAAAGCCGCGATCGCGCAGCACATAGAGCTGGAACCACATCGGACGATTAATGGCCGGCGCCACTTCTTCGATGGGGCAAACCGACACGGTTGAGAGCGTAAACGGAATCCCTTTCAGCGCCGCCGCGCGCGCCGCCTGCACTTCACCGCGGCGCGCATACATGCCACACAAGCCGACCGGCGCCAGCGCCACCGGCATCGACAGGGTTTCGTTGAACAGCTTGGTTTCGAGGCTCAACTCCGACATGTTTTTCAGCACGCGCTGGCGCAGCGCCACGTCGGAGAGATCGGCGACATTGCGCTTCAGCGTGTGCTCGGCGTAAGCGCCGCCATCCAGATAGTGAAACAAGAACGGTGGCAAGATGCGTTGCGCCGCGGCGCGATAGTCACTGGCAGCAGAAATGATCATCCGTTATTTTCCTTGTGCTGAGGTTGGTGGCCCGGCAGACGCGTAATACGCGCCTGGCGCGCCTCATCTTCATGCAGGGTTTTCATAGTGGTGTGAACAAAGCCGAGATGATCCATCGCCGCCTGGCGCGCCGTTTCCGCATCACCGGCCATCACCGCATCAAACATCGCCTGATGCTGTTCGTTAAGACGATTAAAAATCACCGGATGGGTATACATGCGCTGACGGCTGTGCAGCACCGAGGATTGCAACAGATCGAAAAAGCCGCGCATGGTCTGCAGCAGCACCACATTGTGCGAGGCTTCGGCGATGGCGAGATGAAAACGCAGATCGGCCTGCGCCGCGAGATCGGCATCGTCGCTCTGCTTAATCTTCAGCAGCGCATCAAAGGCGTAAGCCAGCCGCTCTTTATCGGCTTCGGTGGCGCGCAACGCCGCATGCCACGCGGTGCTGGCCTCTATTGCGTGACGCGCTTCAAGGATGTCGTAGCGATAATCGGGATCCTCAGCCAGCAGTTGGCGAATCGGCTCTACGATGCGCTGTTCCGACCACGGTTGCTGCGGCTGACGTAGCCAGGTGCCGCCACCGCGTTTACTGATCAACACGCCGCTGCTGATCAGTTGCTGGATCGCCTCGCGCAGTGACGATCGCGATGAACCGAACTCGGCCGCCAGCGCGCGTTCGGACGGCAGCCGCATCCCCGGCTCCAGCTGATGCTCGGTAATCCAGGCGCAGAGCCGCGCCCGCAGCGTATTTTCGGTCATCGCATTATCCTGAGAAAGGCTCCCCCGCCATGCTGCATTGGTAGGACCAAAATGCAGCGTGGCGGGCTTGATGGAGGAGAATGGTTAATGCTTTGTTATTTCGATGCAACGAAACAGGCGGGATTTTTCATGTTATGTGACGACGCGGCCACATTTGAATCTTTTGGTAGGACCAATTACGCCGCAGTCCGGCCAAAGGCCCGACCATAACTGCGCGGATGAAAGCGCAGGTTCAGCAAAATCAGCCCGACCGTCACCGCCGCCTGCATCAGCCAGACGCTGGAAAAACTGTGGGTTAATGCCTGCAGCTGACCGGCGATAAACGGCATGCAGCCGGCGATGATAAAGCCCGCGCCCTGCATAAACGCCACCAGCCGCGCACCGGCCTGCGGATGCGGCAGGTGATCAAGCGCCAGCACCATCGCCAGCGGGAACGCCGCGCCCAGACCAAATCCGGCAATCGCCGCCCACAGCCACGGCGCGAACAGCGGGGCAAACAGAAAGCCGCTCATGCCGATCAGCTGACAAACCAGGCTGATAATCAGCTGCGGACGCCGATCCGCCATACGCGCCAGCAGCGGCATCAATAGCGCGCCCGCAACCTGACAGAGAATCATTGCGCCGAGCAGCGATCCGCCGGCTTGCGCCGACCAGCCAAGATGATGATAGGCATCCGGTAGCCAGGCAACGCAGGTAGCGTAACCACCGTTCACCAGGCCAAAACTGATTGCCAGCGTCCAGGCGCGCGGCGTGCGCCACAGCGACGGCAGCGCAACGTTTTCCGTACTGGCGGCGGTTGGCACCCGCACATATAACCACAATCCAATCGCCAGCAGCACCGGCAGCGCCCAGCCGCTCAGCGCCAGCGGCTCGCCCAAATGATCGCTGAGCCACGGCGATAACGCCGCCCCCAAACCGCCGCCGCCCATCAGCGCACCGGCCCACAATCCGGTGACCGGCGCGCTGCGCTGCGCAAAGCGCTGACGAATCAGGCCCGGCATCGCCATCTGTACCACGCCCACGCCAAGGCCGCCAAACAGCGCGCTGACCACCAGCCAACTGCCGTCGTGGATCACGCCACGCGCCGCCAGCGCCAGCAGCAGCAGCGTCAATCCGGCCAGCAGCAAGCGTTGCAGCAGCACGCGCTGCATCAGCGAAGCGCTCAGTAGCGCGACCGCGCCCATCATCACCATCGGTACCGCAGGCAGCAGCGAAGCCGCCAGTGAAGAGAGTCCCATCGTCTGCCGAAGCTGGCCGAGTAATGGACTAAGAGAAGTGAGTAACGGTCGCATATTCAGCCCAGCCAATACCAAAGCGGCGAGCGTTAATCCGTTGAAATGTCGATTCATACACAATCCAGCTGCAAAGAGGTTGTCAGCATCGCAGCAGTTGTTACTATTTGGAAATGAAATAACACCATAGTGATCAGTGGAAAAATGAATCGTCAGCCGATGTTCACCCCGCAGCAACTGCTGAGTTTTGTCGCGGTGTGCGAAACCGCCAGCTTCACCCGCGCCGCCGATCGCGTGCATCTGTCGCAATCCACCGTCAGCCAGCAGGTGCGTCGGCTGGAAGAGATGATCGGTAAACCGCTGCTACAGCGCACATCGCATCAGGTGACGCTCACCGAAGAGGGCGAGAAGCTGCTGGGCTATGCGCGCCGCATCATCGCGCTAAACGGCGAAGCGCACGACGTGCTGAGCGATAAATGGCGCGACGGCGTGCTGCGCCTTGGCGTGCCGGAAGATTTCGCCGCGCCGACCGCCGGTTTGCTGGCGGAGTTCAGCCGCGATCATCCGCAACTGCGCCTTGATGTGATGAGCGGCATGTATGTCGATTTGCATCGCGCCTGGCAGCGTGAGGAGCTGGATATCATGCTGATCAAACAGCCGGGCGGTGAACGTCCGCTGGCTGCGCGCCCCGAGCCGCTGCTGTGGCTGGACAGCGCCGCACATCCCTGCTTTGAGCAAACGCCGGTGCCGCTGGTGGTGTTCCCGCAGCTCGGTTTATATCGCGAGGAGATGGCGCAGACGCTGGATAGCCTCGGCCGCAGCTGGCGCATCAGCTACAGCAGCGCCAGTTTGGTGGCGCTCGCCAGCGCCAGCGCCGCCGGATTGGGCTTAACGCTGCTGCCCGCCAGCTGCCGCTTGCCTGAGCATCGCGTATTAGGGGAAGCCGATGGTTTACCCACCATCAACCATTTTGAACTGGCGCTATTTTGCCGTGCGCCGCAGAACGAACTGCAGCAGGCGCTGGCCGCCGCGCTGGTGACCTTTTGTCAGCTGCAGTGGCAGTGATTTTTCCACTGCTAACCAGTGGCAAATATCGCAGCGCGCTGCGTTGAGTTTTGCCAGATTAAGCGTTTCTCGTTTGATGGAACCTCTGATGCAACTGACCTCTCCCAGCCGTCGTGAATTTCTCAGTCTGACCGCCGCCGGAAGCCTGCTGGCCGCCGGCATCAGCTACGCTGCACCCGCTTCACCGCTGCTCGCTAACAGCACACAGCCGCACACGCCGCCACCGCGCGTTGCGCACTACCAGCTGCTCAATGTCCGCCTCGAAGAGGGCTTTGAGCGCGACGGTAAAGAGGTGATCGCCACGCGCACCGCGCTGTACGACATCACCATCAAAGACGGCACTTTCGCGGCGATTGATGCCGCAGGCAAAGCGCGCAACACCAATCTGCCTCAGTGGGATGCCAACGGCGCCCTGCTGCTGCCGCGCACCCGCGATATGCATATCCATCTCGACAAAACCTTTTACGGTGGTCCGTGGGAAGCGCCGCGTCCACGTCAGGGCAAAACCATCATGGATATGATTGCGCGCGAACAGGTGCTGATCCCGCAACTGCTGCCGACGTCGCAGGCGCGTGCCGAAGCGATCATTGGTTTGCTGCACAGCAAAGGCACCACCGAAGCGCGCAGCCACTGCAATATCGATCCGGTTAGCGGCCTGAAAAGCCTTGAGCATCTCAAGCTGGCGCTAGCGAATCATGCGGAATTCCCGTGTGAAATCGTTGCCTTCCCGCAGCACGGTTTGCTGCACTCGAAGGTTGATGGCTTGATGCGTGAAGCGATGCAGATGGGCGTGCAGTTTGTCGGCGGGCTCGATCCCACCAACGTGGATGGCGCGATGCAGGCGTCGCTGGATGCGATGTTCCAGATCGCCCTCGATTTCCAGCGCGGCGTGGATATCCATCTGCACGAAACCTCGCCATCCGGCGTGGCGGCCATTCAGTACATGATCGACACCATCGCGAAAAACCCGCAGCTGAAGGGCAAAGTGACGCTGAGCCACGGTTTTGCGCTCGGCACGCTGGAAGGCAAAGCGCTGGATCAGATGATTGCGGGCATGGCCGAGCAGCAGATGAGCGTGGCGTCGACCATTCCGATTGGCAAACTGACCATGCCGCTGCCGCAGCTGCAGGAGGCGGGCATCACGGTGATGACCGGCACGGACAGCGTGATCGATCACTGGTCACCGTTTGGCACCGGCAGCATGCTGGAGAAAGCCAATTTGTACGCGCAGCTGTATCGCGGTTCCGATGAGTTCGGTTTGAGCCGCGCGCTGCATATCGCCACCGGCGGGATTTTGCCGCTGTCGAATCAGGGCGAACGTCAGTGGCCGAAGGTCGACGATGAAGCCAGCATGATGCTGGTCGAGGCCAGCTGCTCCGCCGAAGCCGTTGCCCGCATCTCCCCGGTCCGCGCCACCTTCCACCGCGGATTGCCAGTGTTCAGTGCGTAAGCCCAAAAATCGCACATTCCCGTAGCGGCGCGATTTATCGCGCGTATTAATGGCGGCACCGCGCCCTTCACGACATAGCGCAATAAATTGCGCAGCTACAATGGTATGCAGCTTGTGGCTGAAGGCACCCAACAAAAAAGCCTCCGCAAGGAGGCTTTACGTACGACATAAACAGGCAGCATGCGCACACCCGGTGAGTGCTGGATTTTACGAAAGCATCTGAATCGCCAGCGCATACAGCCGCTGGTTTTCATCGTCGCTGACAGGCTCTTCTTCCGCGTAACAGGCAATCATAGAGCTGACTTTATCCGAAGATAAGGTTTCTCCATGCAGATGCAGCGTTAACACGGCGCGGCCGACGATTTTCAGAATGTCTTCGTTTTGTCCCTGGACATAATGACTCAATGAAATGACCTCTGAAATATTATGGGTATTTACTGATTAGCCAAACGGCGGGGTAAATATAAAGCAAATCGGCTATTCGTTTTAATCAGAATTTTACCTAAGCGAAGCCATTCATTAGCACAATACTTATAAGTAAGCATTAACAAACCCTGATAATGCTTGTTTAATAACGCTAATTCTCCTTTTTCGTTGAATATGTCGAGGTTTAGCGCCTTCATTCCAGAATAAAATCAACCATAAAAGCATTAGAACTTCGCAACAGTATGCGTATAAAAACGAGACCAGCCTGCAATAACACTAACGGTTTTCAGGCAGGCAGCAGAAGCGCTTTTGCCATTGCCGATGACGCCCCTTTCTGCCAGACTGACCGCCGCCATCCTACCCGCAATTAGAGACTTTCCCGTGACTGCTTTTTCTACCCTGACGCAACTGCCCGCCAGCCAACTCGATAACCTGCGCGAGATGGGTTTCGACGCCATGACGCCGATTCAGGCCGCTTCCCTGCCCGCGATTCTGGAAGGGCGCGACGTGCGTGCGCAGGCGAAAACCGGCAGTGGCAAAACCGCCGCCTTTGGCGTGGGTTTGCTGAACCGCATCGATAACAGCCAGTTCCACACCCAGGCGCTGATTCTGTGCCCGACGCGTGAACTGGCCGATCAGGTCAGCAACGTGCTGCGTCAGCTGGCGCGTTTTACCCGCAACATCAAAATTCTGACGCTGTGCGGCGGCCAGCCGATGAGCGCGCAACGTGATTCTTTAGTGCATGCGCCACATATCGTGGTCGGCACGCCGGGCCGTTTGCTCGATCACCTGAAGCGCGACAACCTTGATCTCAGCCAGCTGCAAACGCTGGTGCTGGATGAAGCCGATCGCATGCTGGAGATGGGCTTCCGCGACGATATGGAAGCGATCATCGGCTTTACGCCGGAAACGCGCCAGACGCTGCTGTTTTCTGCCACCTGGCCGGATACCATCGCCAGTCTCAGCCAGCGTTTTCAGCGCGATGCGCTGGCAGTCGCCACCGAAGATAAAACCGAGTTACCGACCATCGAGCAGCAGTTTATTGAAGCCAGCGCCAAAGAGCGCCACAGCCTGCTCGGCGCGCTGCTCAGCCAGCAACAACCGGCCTCCTGCGTGGTGTTCTGTAACACCAAGCGCGAGTGTGACGACGTTGCTGCCGCGCTGAACGAGCGTGATATCAGTGCGTTAGCGCTGCATGGCGATCTGGAGCAGCGCGATCGTGAGCGCGTGCTGATTCGCTTCGCCAACGGCAGCATCCGCGTATTGATCGCCACCGACGTCGCTGCACGCGGTCTGGATATTAAATCGCTGGCGCTGGTGGTGAATTTCCAGCTGGCGTGGGATCCGGAAGTGCACATTCATCGCATCGGCCGTACCGGTCGCGCCGGTGAGAAAGGGTTGGCGGTAAGCTTTGTTGCCCCCGACGAAATGGTGCGCGCCAATGCGCTGGAAGAGTATCTGCAGCAGAAGCTCAATTGGGTCTCCTCCAGCTCGCTGAAAGGCACCAGCGCCAAATCGCTGCCGGCGACCAAAATGACGCTGTGCATTGATGGCGGCCGCAAAGCCAAAATCCGTCCGGGCGATATTCTCGGCGCGCTGACCGGTGAAGCCGGATTCAGCGGCGACCAGATCGGCAAGATCGATATGACCGCCACCCACGCCTATGTTGCCATCGACGCCGCTCAGGCGAAGAAAGCGCTGATCAAGCTGAAAGAGGGCAAGATCAAAGGCAAAAGCGTACGCGCCATTCTGCTGAAGTAAAGGGTACCCGCGTGAGGGCGATCGCTCTCACGCTAAAATTTCCGTTATCTCCCCCTTCATTTTTTTTCTCTTCTGCCGATAAGTTAATCATGGCGATATTGCCCTGCCCTTTACTCAGCCCAGATCTGCTCCGAGGCCATGATGGATAATTTTCAGAAAGAGATCGATGAACGCGCCAACCTTGCGCTTTCCAATAAATTCGAACTGCTGTTGTTCCGACTGGGTTCCGATCAGCTGAAAGGCAAATCTGAGCTGTACGGCATCAACGTATTTAAACTGCGTGAAATCGTGCCGATGCCCACCATCACCCGCGCCGCTGGCATGCAATCGCCGCTGCTTGGCATGGCGAGTATTCGCGGCCAGTTTATTCCGGTTATCGATCTGCCCGCCGTCACCGGCTGCAAACCAGAAACCGGCCTTAACCTGCTGCTGGTGACCGAGTATGCGCGCAGCACTCAGGCGTTTGCGGTGGAATCGGTGGAGAACATTGTGCGTCTCGACTGGAGCCAGGTGCACACGGCGGAAGCGGGCATCGGTAGCCGCAACATCACCAGCATCGCCTGTCTGGATACCGACGGCCAAAGCAATAATCTGGCGATGGTGCTGGACGTTGAGCAGATTCTGTATGACATCATTCCTTCAGTGCGCGGCGTTGAGCCAAGCGCAGAGACCGCCAAAGACTTCAATCTGAAGCCGGGCCAGGTGGCGATTGTGGCGGAAGATTCCAAAGTGGCGCGTCAGCTGCTGGAGCAAGGCCTGAAAAGCATGGGCATCCCGGCGATTATGCACAACACCGGTCTGGAAGCCTGGATCAAAATTAACGAGATGCAGAAAGAAGCGGCTGCAAACGGTGAGTCGATCCACGACAAGATCGCGCTGGTGCTGACCGATCTCGAGATGCCGGAGATGGATGGCTTTACCTTAACGCGCAACATCAAACGCGATAACAACCTGCGCCAGATTCCGGTGGTGATCCACTCTTCACTCTCCGGCAGCGCCAACGAAGATCACGTGCGTAAAGTCGGTGCCGATGGTTACGTGGCGAAGTTCGAAATCAACGAGCTGTCGAATGTGATCCACGGCGTGCTGAAAAAGCCGCGTTAATTATTGTAACGCCACCGTTCATAGCGTAATGCTTGTCAGTTAAGACCTGAAAACCCTTAATTACCAGAGCACACCTTGTAGCGGCGCAATTCATTGCGCGATAAATCGCGCCGCTACGGAATGTGCGGTGATTTGATAAGGTGCTTAACTGATCGGCATTACGCCATTCCTGGCGCCCCTTCAACCAGGATCCTCCCGCCTAACTTTCCCATCTAGTCAAAAATCAAGGTTAACGTCATTAACCAAACCGTGACGCATCTCTAAAAAATTAAAGTTAAAACATTAACAACCGATAACAGATAGCGCTTGCGCGGGTGCTGCCATACCAGATTTGTCACGCTGCGTAACCATTTTTACCTTAGAAAACATCAACCTGATGCGGGCACCTTGCCTGCTTTTCCGTCTTGAAAACATCAATTTTTGGCATTACGGGGAGAACCAATGTTGAGCTTAAAGAATATGAAGGTCGGCGTCCGTTTGGGCATCGCCTTTGGTTTAGTGGTGGCACTGTTAGTCATTGTCGGCATCACGTCGATTACCAAAATTAACAACATCAAAACCGGTATTACGTCGATTGTGGAAGACCGTTACGTAAAAGTGCGTCTCGGTTTTGACGTCCGTGACGGTGTTAACGATCAAATTAAATATCTGCGTGGCATCGTGATTGATACCACGCGTCCGGAAAATAACGTTAAACGTTACCAGCAACTTGCCGAAGCCACTGAGCATACCAACAACGCGATGAATAAAATCAAAGCGATACAGGTTACCGAAGTGGGTAAAAAGAAAATCGCCGGGCTGCTGGCGGCCAGTGACAAATTCGAGGCCGAGAAACATCAGCTGATTGAGCTGGTACGCGCTGGCGATGCAGACGCCGCCAGCACCTATGTACTGAAATCCATTACCGATACGCAAAACGCTTTCCTGGCAAGCGCGGTGGCGTTTGCCGATTCGCAATCGCAGCAGTTACAGCAAGAAGGCGCGAAGATTATTGATAACGGCTCATCCGCTATTGAGATGACGCTAATCTTCTCCGCTCTCGCCATTGCAGCCTCCATCGTATTAGGCTTTATGCTAACGCGTTCAATTGTGCGTCCGCTGAATGAAGCGGTGGAAATCGCCGGGAAAGTCGCGGCAGGCGATCTCAGTTCGCACATTGAAATCAGCGGTAAAGATGAAACCGCCGTGCTGATGCAGGCGCTGCAGGCGATGAACGACAATCTGCTCACTATCGTTTCCGATGTGCGCGCCGGTTCCGATACCATCGCTGTCGCCTCGAATCAAATCTCCAGCGGTAACATCGATCTCTCATCACGCACTGAACAGCAGGCCAGCTCGCTGGAAGAGACCGCATCGGCGATGGAACAGATGACCGCCACCGTCAAGCACAACGCCGAAAACGCGCGGGAAGCTAATCAGCTGGTGGCCAACACCTCCAACGTGGCGAAGCAAGGCGGCGTGGTGATGGAACAGGTGATCGAGAAGATGGAAGCCATTACGCTCTCTTCGAAGAAGATTGTCGATATTATCAGCGTGATCGACTCCATCGCCTTCCAGACCAACATACTTTCCCTTAACGCCGCGGTCGAAGCCGCACGCGCCGGTGAGCAAGGCCGTGGTTTCGCCGTGGTAGCCACCGAAGTACGTAATCTGGCGGCACGTTCGGCATCTGCCGCGAAAGAGATCAAGGTGTTGATTGAGGATTCGGTCGCGCAGGTGGATGAAGGTAGCCGTCTGGTGACGCACGCCGGTTCAACGATTGGTGAAGTGGTCAACAGCGTGAAGAGCGTGGCGGATATTATGAGCGAAATCACCATTGCCAGCAGCGAGCAAAGTAGCGGGATTAGCGAGATCAACTCAGCGATTACGCAGATGGAGGCGGTGACGCAGCAGAATGCCGCGTTGGTGCAGGAAGCCTCAGCGGCGTCGCAGGCGTTGCAGGAACAGGCGGATCGCCTGGCGCAGTCGATGAGTGTGTTTAAAACGGCTGCGGTGTAATGATGACAAGGTCGCCATGCCTGGCGACCTTTCTGATATATATGCTTAGCTGACCAGCGAATAAGCAATCGACGAAATCGCCAGCACGCCAACGATCACCACAAACACGTTACTGATTTTTCCGCTGTACTGACGCATCGCCGGCACTTTCTGAATGGCATACATCGGCATCAGGAACAGAATCATCGCAATAATCGGCCCACCCAGCGTTTCAATCATGCCCAGAATACTGGGGTCCAGCGTCGCCACCAGCCAGGTGGTCAGCAGCATAAATGCGGTGGTCAGGCGATTCAGACGCTGCGGCGTGACGGTTTTACCGCGGCTGCGCAGCGACTTCACCACCATGCCGTTAAACCCTTCACGCGCCCCCAGATAATGCCCGAGAAATGACTTCGTGATCGCCACCATCGCCACAATCGGCCCCATCCACGCAATCATCGGTACATTAAAGTGGTTGGCTAAATAGGACAGAATGGTGATGTTCTGATCTTTCGCCGCCTGTAGATCGGCTGGCGACAGGCTCAGCACGCAGCTGAACACAAAGAACATCACCGTCACGACCATAAGCAGATGGGCGTTCGCCAGGATGCGCGAACATTTCTTCTCCGCGCCTGCGCCGTACTCATCGCGCTTGGCAACAGCAAAAGAGGAGATAATCGGCGAATGATTAAAGGAGAACACCATCACCGGAATCGCCAGCCACAGCGTCATCAGAATGCCGTGGCCGCTTACATTCGCATCTAACGACAACGTTTCCAGCGCTGCACCATGCCAGTGCGGTACCAGATAAGCCGCCAGCAGCATCAGCACCGCCACAAACGGGAATACCAGTATGCTCATCGCTTTCACAATCATCTGCTCGCCAAAGCGCACCACCGTCATCATGCCGATGATCAGAATCAGCGACAGCAGCGCACGCGGCGGCGAAACCAGCCCCAGCTGATGCACGATAAAGCTATCAACGGTGTTGGTGATCGCCACGCTGTACATCAGCAGGATCGGATAGATAGCAAAGAAGTAGAGCAAGGTGATGATCTTGCCCGCGCCCACGCCAAAGTGCTCTTCCACCACTTCGGTAATGTCTTCGCCGGGATTTTTACCGGAGAGCACAAAGCGCGTTAACGCGCGGTGCGCGTAATAGGTCATCGGGAAGGCAAGAATCGCCATGATAATCAGCGGAATCAGCCCGCCTGCACCGGCGTTAATCGGCAGGAAAAGCACGCCCGCACCAATCGCCGTACCGTACAGACCCAGCATCCACACGGTATCACTCTTACGCCAGCCCTTAGCCGCCGTTTCTACGGTGCCAAGCGTACCGGTTTGTGAGTTGTCCATCTGTCTCTCCAGAATTTCAAGCTTTATCAACATGCAGCCACAAAGATGGCTACCAATCATGGCGTGGGCTGCTCCGCCCGGCCGGAACGCAAAGGATGACGCTTCATGAGATGAAATTCACGCATCCTGATGTTTTGCGCCGCAGTAAATGCACGAAACATGCGCGCAATCGATTGCATGGGGCGCTATTTGACATGAGACGCGGAATGAGTGCAAGAAGGAGTAACGGGGAGTCAGCAGAAAGGCGTGAGGAAAGTGGAAAGGTGTGGCAACGCTGGGCTGTTACCACGGGTAGTGCAGATGACATAAAGAGCAACTACCCCGGCCACTAGCCTCTGATACAGCAAATGCGTCCAGAGGCTAACGCCGGGAGAATTTAATTAGAATGCGCGCATTCTGTAGAGTGCATAAAGAAAATAGTACGCTGTGAGTGTATTCAAATTCATAATCATGTACTTCAATTTTTCATTTTTATTCAGCAGGATGAAAATACCTTTTGAGTATTTACCCCGCTTTATTTGATCAATTTCCTGGGCAATATCCGCAGGTGAAAACGATGAGTGATACATTGCGGTCACGATTTGCATATCCAGCGCCAGCACACGTTTGGAGATGCCTTTAAGGAAATAGTCGAGATCGCTGGCCTGATATTTACTGATGATCGAATCATACAGTGCGGTGAGAAACTGTTTACGTACTTTCAGTTCACTGTATTGCACTTTACGCTTCGATAATGAACCCGCCACGTCTTCATAATGATAAGCCGCACCCGGCGTGACCAGAAAATTGCTAATGCAGCTGAAGAATTTAAGGTTAAATAGCAAATCTTCGCTCATGGAGATACCTTCCAAAAAGCGCAGGTTCAACTCCTCAATAATCTGACGGCGATAACATTTGTTATGCAGATAACCGATGTTATCACTCATCTCCAACTCACCGAGCACATAAGGAATGTCCTCCTGACTGAAGAAGCCCGCCTGCGACACTTTGCCCACGCGGTTGTCGTTGAGGTTGCCCACCATCAAATCGACAGATTCCGCTGGCCAGGCATCGAGATTCTGTTTGAAGATCATCAGGAAGTTATCATCCACCCAATCATCCGCATCGAGGAATAACACATATTCACCGCTGGCTTGCTGCATTCCGCTATTTCGAGCGGCGCTGACACCGGCATTAATTTGGTGAATTACCGTGACCTGCGAATAAGCACTAAACTCCTGCAGAATATTCGCGGTTGAATCGCTGCTGCCATCATTAACCACAATCACTTCGTAACTGCTGAACGTCTGTTTAAGCACGCTCAGTAAAGTACGTTTAATGGTTTTTTGTGAGTTATAGACGGGAATGATAAGACTAAATAGGGGTTTTTCATTCATGATAAACTCTCTTTACTGTCTGAGGTTTTGATATTGTTAAATAACAGCCATAGTTTCCTGGGATTGATAAAAATTTGATGAATACGCATTACGGGTTGAGCAGGGAAAAAGTAATTAAGCAGGGAGAAAGATAAAAACTCGGTTAATACCACGCTCATGGCCGCGCCATTTAAACCGAAATAAGGAACCAACAATAAAGAGGAGGCCACGCAAATTAATAACACCACGAAGGTTTTCTTCACTAAATAGCGATATCCGTTGTACTTAATAATGAAACGATCCATCACGCTGCTTAGCACCGCGCACATCGCACCCACGCTGAGTAACAGCGTTGGCGCTACCGCATCGAGATACTCCGCACCGTAAAAGTCACGGATAAACCATCCGGACAATAACCAAATCGCCAGAATCACCAGCGACGAGACACCAATCACCAGCAGATGTAATTTCTGTGCTTTGATAATCGATTGCCGATCGTCACGTTCGGCAAAGAACGCCGGAAAAAAGGAAGCCAGCAAGGCATTGGGTAAAAATACCCACGCGGTGGCGAGCGTCAGCGCGACAGAGAAAATCCCCGCCTCTTTCACACCAAGGAAATACGACACGCTGATTTGGTTAACGCGGGTATAAATCGCCACCGCAATCACGGAAAACACCAGAGAAATACCGGACGCCACCATATAGCGGGAATATTTCTTCATCTGGCGCAGTGCCGGAATCGGTACCTGACGATGGTATTTCAGGAATATCGTCAGTTTGATGGCAAAAGGAATAAAGGTCGCCAGTACGATCGGAATCGACAACAGTTGCGGATCCAAACCGTAATACGAAATAAAGAAGCGCACGGTTAAACTGATCGCCAGCCCCGCCAGATTGGCGATGACATTCAGGCGCGCATTAAGCATCGCCTCGTTGTAGATATTGACCAGATCGAGCGAAGAAAACAGACAGGCAATCGCCGCTGCGCAGACAAATACCCGCGCTTCAGCACTCCACTCTTCGCCCATAATCAGCATGCCGCTGGCTGCCAGAATGCCGTAAATCACTAACACCAGCAGAAAGGTCGCCATCATTAAGCGCATGCCGGAGTGATGATTTTGCGATAAGCGTTTCAGCAGAATCACATCGCTGCCCATCAGCGCGATGCTTTGGATGAACTGAAAAACCAGCATCGAAATCGAGATAATGCCAAAGGTGGTGGGCCCCACATATTTCGCCACATAAGAGGTGACAAATATCAGGCCGAACACCGCAATCAGCTTTTCAGCGATCATCCACATAGAATTTTTTAATTTATCTTTCACAACTCAACCTCAGCGTTTATTTCTGTGCCAGGCGGCGCAGACGCGATACCAGTCGTGGACTGACAAAAAACAGCGCAAAGTACAGGCTCCACGGATTGAGCATCAATCCTGATGTGAAATAGGACTTGAAGCTGCGACGGTAGAGCGAAATATATTCATCAATAAAGGCGCGGCTGAATCCGTCGCTGTGCAGCGCTTTATAGATATAAGACGAGGTCACTTTTAAATAGAGATGGTAATAACAGCGGCTATGCTGCGCGGATAAAAACGCCTGCATGCCATTAAACGAACGCGCAAAGGAGAAATGCTTTTCGCGTAACGCCGATCGCGTGGCGGAGTTGGTGGATTCCACATAGTAATAAACCACCTGCTGGGTGAAGATCACCTGACGATCCTGTTGCAGGTGCAGGTAATTGACCACAAACAGCAGATCTTCGAAGTTATAAATCTCCTCGTTGAAGGTGAGCTGATGCTGACGAATCACATCACCACGAAACACCTTGTCGCAGATGCCGTGACGCGGATTGAAATAGAGCAGATCGTTGATCGCCGCCGAAGCGGTCAACTGGCGCACGTCACTGCTGTTGGCCGGGAAATCGAGCGGATCGCCTTGCGGCGTGAAGTGCTGCGATTCCCCACCCACCATGGCGATGTTGTTTTGCATCAGCCGCACATAGGTGGCAAATGCGCTGGCTGGCAGAAAATCATCGGCGTCTAAAAAGCACAGCAGTTTGCCGCGCGAGGCGCGAATGCCTTGATTGCGCGCCGACGAAACGCCGCCGTTGGTTTTGTCGATAATGTGAAAATGTGGGTAATGGGCGTAATTCTGTAATATCGCGAGCGAGTTATCGCTGGAGCCGTCATTAATAAAGATCGCTTCAAAACGGCTTTCTTCCTGCTGTAGCAGGCTGTCAATGCATCGCTCCAGATACGCCGCGGCGTTATACACCGGCACGATGACGCTGATCAAAACGTCGTTAACGGGATTTTGCATATAACCTCTGGACTCTGTCGGAGTAAAAAGTTGCGGGCAGAAAAATATTTGCTGAACATTGCAGTGATTAACAGTGCACGTTGCTTGCGCCCGGCTTAACATTTATTGCCTGTCTATTTCAGAGTTTCCTCAGGTCAAATAAAACTGGCCTTTAATTCTCTGTAAAAAGATCGCTAAATAAGATAATCGCCAAATAAACCGTGCAGATTTATTCTGCTTTCAGCAGGTAAAACAGGCAGGCTACCGCCCCAGGCTTGCAGCTACCTGTTTACTGACTACGCATAAACCCATTTTTCAGGCATAAAAAGGCTGCGCTGCGCTCGTAAGAGTTCAGTTAATTTTCAGCCAGTTACGTTTTATCTTGCGGTGATTTGGCTTAATAGCGTCACCACGTCATTCACGGCGAACCTAAATTAAATTTTTATCTGTCTGGTAATGAGCGTAAAAAAACGCTGGCGTTTTTATCGCGCTCATCACCAAAAACAAGAAATGCCGACCGGGGCTGAGTAGGTGCATCAACAGACGGGCCTTCTCAACGAACGTCACGACATTAACGATATTTGCTGTGTGCCCTGCACTTTTATTACTTCGGCGCGTCTTTTGCGTTCCGATGAGTGCAAGTGGCGTTAATTCAGTGCGGCGCTTGCGGTCGCACTGCAACGGGCTTAATGCCCAAAATTTGCGATCTAATTCAAAACTTTTCCCGGCATTCTCACCACTCCGGGTTATAAGGTCAATGGTTGCCAGGCCAAACCGGAATTTACTCAGAGAAAGGCTGGATTAAATAACGGCGCATAGATTAGCCGTGGTGAATTGATTTTTTGCCGATTGATTAGCGCCACAGCAGGCGAATACCAGGAATAAGATGGGAATATCGCTGACATGGTGCCAACAGTAACCAGCGCCTAAGCCGCGCCGGGATTGAAGCCAGCTCACAACTCTGAAGATAGCGTGTCACGGCACGCATTTTCGCGTGCTAGTCTCCAGCCACGCCTCTCTCCAGTTTCTCTTTACTGCAGGTTGTATGAAACGCAGATTATCTTTCCAGGTAAAACTCTTTCTGTCGCTGGTGCTGTTTTCCTGCCTGCTACTCGCCTTGCTGGGCACTATTCTGTTTCATTTTATCGATCGCCAGCTGCATCACGATTTGGGACAGCGCGCACGGGTGCAAGCCAGTGAAATTGCGCTGATGCCCGGCCTGGCAGAGAAAGTAGCGCGCCGCGATTTCGCTGGCATCGCCGCGCTGATTCAGCCGCTGCGCAACCAAAGCGATGCCAGCTATATCGTGATTGGCGACACGCAAGAACACCATCTCTACCACTCGGAATCACCGGAGCGCCTCAATTTACCGATGATTGGCGGTGACAATGCCGAGGTGCTGCAGGGCAAAACCATTATTTCGGTGCGCAAAGGCGGCATCGGCGTGTCGCTGCGCAGCAAGGCGCCAATCTTAAATGCCCAGCATCAGGTGATTGGCATTGTCTCGGTGGGTTATCTCACTTCCTATATTGCCAATATCAACGTTAGCCTGCTGTGGCAGGCCAGTTTGTATGGCGTGGCGCTGCTGTTGCTGCTGTTTATTTTTTCCTGGATGTTTAGTCGCAACCTGAAAAAACAGATGTTCTGGCTGGAGCCGAAGGATATCGCCCTGCTGGTGCTGCAACAAAAAGCGCTGCTGGAAGCGATGTATGAAGGCGTGTTTGCGGTCAACGCGGAGCGGCAGTTGATTCTCATCAACCGCGCCGCACGCGAGTTGCTGGATATTCAGCAGAGTGAGAGTGAACTGCTGGGAAAACCGCTGGATGCAGTGTTGCAGATTCCTGCGGCTTTTTTGCGCCAGCATGAGGTGAAAACTCACGATCACGTTACCGTGCTCAATCAGCGTCAGGTGATCGTTAACCGGGTGGCGATCGAGCTGGAACCCGGCGAGCCTGGCGGCTGGGTATGCAGCTTCCGCGATAAAAACGACATCAATACGCTGAGCAGCCAGCTGAGCCAGGTGAAACGCTATGCGGATAATTTACGCATCATGCGTCATGAACAGCTGAACTGGACCGCCACGCTGGTCGGCCTGTTACAGATGCAGCGTTACGACGACGCGATGCGCTACATCCACGCGCAATCAGCTGGCGCGCAGCAGGTGCTGGATTTTGTCTCGGCGCGCTTCACCTCACCCGCGCTCTGTGGGCTGCTGCTGGGGAAATATGTCAGTGCGCGGGAAAAAGGCGTGGAGCTGAAATTTGATCCGGCCTGCCAGCTGAGCCGCATTCCTGCCGCGCTGAGTGAAACGGCGTTGATGTCGGTGATTGGTAATCTGCTGGATAACGCCGTCGACGCCACGCTCAATGCCACAACGCCCGCCGCCCCGATAGAATTGTATATTTCTGGCCGTAATCAGGAGCTGTTAATCGAAGTGGCCGATCAGGGTTGCGGCATCGATGACAGCATTAAACCGCATCTGTTTGAGCAAGGCGTCACCAGCAAGCCGTCCAGCGAAGACGATATGTTCGGTGCAGAGCATGGCATCGGCCTCTATCTGGCGGCAGGTTATGTACAGCAGGCGGGCGGCAGCATTGAGATCAGCGACAACTCACCGCAGGGAACCATCTTCTCGGTGTTTATTCCGTTCCAGCCCGCCGCATTAACAGGACTTTCCCATGAATAATGCTAAGCCGCTTGATGTGGTGATTGTGGAAGATGAGCCGCATCTGGCCGATCTGCATCGTGAATATATTGAGCAGAACTTTCATCTGCGTGTGGTCGGCATTGCCGCGACGCTGGCGCAGGCGCGCGCGCTGATTGCTGCGCATCAGCCACGCCTGCTGCTGCTCGACAACTATTTACCGGATGGTCAGGGCGTAACCTTGATTGATGACCCGCTGCTGAAGCGTTTTGAGTGTTCGGTGATTTTCATCACCGCCGCCAGCGACATGCAAACCTGTAGCCACGCGATGCGCAGCGGCGCCTTTGACTACCTGCTGAAACCGGTGTTTTTCCATCGCCTGCGCGCGTCGCTGGAGCGCTTCATGCTGCTGGTGCAGACCCTGCGCCAGATGAAGAATGTCGATCAACAGGCGCTGGATAAGCTGTTCAACCTGCCAGCCAGTGACGCGCCTGCCGCGCCATCCACCAAAGGCATTGAGTCGATTACGCTGGAACGGGTGAAAGGCTTTTTTAACGCAGCACCGCACAGCAGCTGGTCGGTTGAACAGGTGGTAGAAAACATCGGCATCAGCAAAACCACCGGCCGCCGCTACCTCGAATATTGCGTAGAGATCGGATTTATTGGCGTCGAGATGCAGTACGGCAATATCGGCCACCCGCGACGGCTGTACCGCAAAATCCTGTGATCACGCGCAAATTCCGCGCGCGGCCACTTGTGGTTTTTATGGTGTTAATTGCCTAAACGACGCCAACAATCACACTTCGTGAAGATAACAATCCGTCACCTCTTGTGTGGAAAAGGCGATCGGCTATGTTGACCTTTAGTTCCTCAAATGTAACTAAAAGGTTAATTATAATGTCGAACACTTTTCCTCTGTCTCTGATTGCCGCCACTGTGTTTGTTTCAATGTCAGCCGTAGCGGCTCCGCCGCAAGGTTACCCTTCGGACTACCAAAGCGTGATTGATGCCGCCACCAAAGAGGGCAAAGTGGTGGTCTACTCCACCACCGACATCAAAGCCGCCGGGCCGCTGGTCAAAGGCTTTGAGGCCACTTATCCCGGCATCAAAGTTGAATATAACGATATGAACAGCACCGAGCTGTACAACCGTTTTATCAGTGAACAAGCTTCGGGTGGCACCAGCGGCGATGTGGTGTGGAGCTCCTCAATGGATACCGGCCTGAAGCTGGCGACCGACTACGCGCAGGAGTACAAATCCCCTGAACTGGCGCAGCTGCCGAAGTGGGCGGTGTGGAATAACAAGGCGTACGGCACCACCTACGAACCGGTGGTCTTTATCTACAACAAGCGCATGATCCCGGCCGGTGACGTGCCCGATTCGCACGCTGCGTTAGCCAAGCTGATCGCCAGCCAGACCGACAAATTCAAGAGCAAAGTCACCACCTACGATATTGAGAAATCGGGCCTCGGCTTCATGCTCTCAGTACAGGATGCCAAAGCCGACCCCAACTACTTCAAAACCCTGGCCGACGTGGCGAAAGGCGGTTTAGCCGTGCAGTCTTCCACCGGCACCATGATGGAAAGGGTTTCATCCGGCGAAAACCTGATTGGCTTTAACATTTTGGGTTCTTACGCCGAAGCGCGCGCCAAAACCGATCCATCGCTGGGCATCGCTTATCCGAAGGATTACACGCTGGTGCTGTCACGCGTCTCGTTCATCAGCCAGCAAGCGCAACACAGCCATGCGGCTAAGCTGTGGCTCGATTACGTGCTGTCTGAAAAAGGGCAAAGCATTCTGGCCAATCAGGCCGACATCCCTTCCCTGCGCAACGATATTGAAGGCAAAAATGACATTGATGGTTTGACCAAAATGTTAGGTAACGCGCTGAAACCGATCCCGGTTGATGAAAGCCTGCTGGAATATCTGCAACCGAAAAAACGTCTGGATTACATCAAACAGTGGCGCACAGCCGCCGGTAAATAACGGCAGTACCGAAGCGCGGCCGCTGCGTCGCGCTTCTCTTTCTGTTATCTGATTCGCCATTCAGGGTCTCAATATGCGTGCATTGCAGAGAAAGTGGCAAAGCCTGCCGCGCGGCGTTGTGGTGCTGATAACCGCGCTGGTTATCTACGTTCCGCTGTCGTTTATCGTGATACAAAGTTTCTTGTCCGCCCCGTTCTTTTCGCCGTCGAAAGCGTGGAGCC
The DNA here is from genome assembly GCF_054903455.1 of Pantoea sp. y20. Taxonomy (NCBI): domain Bacteria; kingdom Pseudomonadati; phylum Pseudomonadota; class Gammaproteobacteria; order Enterobacterales; family Erwiniaceae; genus Pantoea; species Pantoea sp. y20. The sequence continues at coordinate 985,750 of NZ_CM142816.1, read as the reverse complement.
TTGAGTCGTTTGAATTTATTTTCACCGATCCCGACTTCTATAAAGCGCTGCGCAGCGGATTTATTCTCGCCTTCGGGCTGGTGATCATCGCCATTCCGCTGGGCGGTATTCTGGCGTTTCTGATGGTGCGCACCGATCTGCCCGGCCGACGCATCATTGAGCCGCTGATCCTCGTGCCAATTTTTGTCTCGCCGATGGTACTCGGCTTTGGTTACGTGGTGGCGGCGGGCCCGGTGGGATTCTTCTCGCTGTGGGCGCAATCGCTGTTCGGTTTTGTGCCGTGGAATATCTACGACATGTCGAGCATTGTGGTGATCGCCGGGCTAACGCACGTCCCGCACGCCTATCTGTATATCTCTTCTGCACTGCGCAGCGTGGGATCGGATGTTGAAGAAGCGGCGCGTATTGCGGGTGCGACACCGCTGCAGGTGATGACGGCGGTGAGCTTGCCGATGGTGCGTCCTTCGATGCTATATGCCACCGTGCTGCTGTTCTTCCTCGGGCTGGAGGTGTTCGGCCTGATGCTGGTGCTGGGCGATCCCGAAGGCAACATGGTGTTGGCCACCTATCTCTACCAACTGACTAATAAACTCGGCACGCCTTCTTATCATCTGATGGCTGCCGTGGCGGTGGTGCTGATCTGTATCACCATCCCGCTGGTGATGCTGCAACGCCGCCTGATGCGCACCGCCAATCGCTTTGTCACCGTAAAAGGCAAAGCCTCGCAGGCGCGTGCGCTGCCGCTGGGCAAATGGCGCTGGGTGGCGGGCGCGGTTGTCGCCTTCTGGCTGACGGTGACCATTGGCGTGCCGCTGCTGGGCGTGGTGCTGCGTGCGTTTATCTCAAACTGGGGCGTTGGCGTCTCAATCTGGGATGAGCTGTCGATCAAAACTTTCCAGACCATCTGGGCGCAGCCTAACCTGCTGCGCGCCATCGTCAACTCGATGGCGATTGGGGTAATTGGCGGCGCGCTGGCGGTGGTGTGTTACCTGTTTATCGGCATCGCCATGCACCGCAAACCCGATAACACCACGCGCTTTCTCGACTACAGCGTGCTGGTACCGCGTGCGGTGCCGGGCTTGCTGGCAGGCCTGGCGTTTCTCTGGGTGTTCCTGTTCCTGCCGATGTGGCTGGATAACTCGCTCAAATCGGGCTGGCTGTCTGATTTCGTCTGGTCGCAGTGGCTGCGCGATAACCTGATCGTCTGGCTGCGGTCACTGCGCAGCACCATCTTCAGCGTCTGGCTGGCGTATACCGTGGTGTGGATGGCGTATGGCCTGCGTCTGATCTCGTCCACGCTGCTGCAGGTCGGGCCGGAACTGGAAGAGGCGGCGCGCAGCACCGGCGCCACGCGCGGACAGATCACGCGTCACGTCACCATTCCGTTATCCCGTTACGGCCTGATTGGCTCATGGCTGCTGATGTTCCTGATTTTCGAGCGCGAATATTCCACCGGCGTGTACCTGCTTTCGCCCGGCACGGAAACCATCGGCTCCATGCTGGTTTCCCTGTGGGCGGCGGGCGCGATAGATATCGTCGCCGCACTCTCGTTTATTAACATCCTGCTGGTCGTGGTCGGTTTGGGTATTGCCTTGCGATTTGGAGTCAAATTACATGATTGAATTATCGGTCGAGAACCTGCACTTAACTTACGGCGACAATCCGGTGCTGAAAGGCGTGTCGATGAATTTGCAGCGCGGCGAAGTGGTTTCTCTGCTTGGTCCGTCCGGCAGCGGCAAAACCACGCTGCTGCGTGCGGTCGCCGGGCTGGAGAAGCCAACGCAAGGCACGATTGTGATTGGCAACAACACGGTTTACGCCGGCACGCCGCGCAGTGAGATCCCAGCGGAAGAACGTAATCTGGGGTTGGTGTTCCAGTCCTACGCCTTGTGGCCGCACAAAACCGTGTTCGAGAACGTGGCGTATCCGTTAAAGCTGCGCAAAGTGGCGGCAGCGGAGATCACCCAACGCGTGCAGGATGTGTTGGTGCAGTTGGGGTTAGGCCACCTTGGTAAACGCCATCCGCACCAGCTTTCTGGCGGTCAGCAGCAGCGCGTGGCAATTGGTCGTGCGCTGGTCTACAACCCGCCGGTGATCCTGCTGGATGAGCCGTTGTCGAATCTGGATGCCAAGCTGCGCGAAGAGGCGCGCGTGTTCCTGCGTGAGCTGATCATCAAACTGGGCTTGTCGGCGCTGATGGTGACACACGACCAGAATGAGGCGATGGCGATTTCCGACCGTATTTTGCTGCTCAATAACGGCAAAATCGAACAGCAAGGCACGCCGCAGGAGATGTACGGCTCGCCAAAAACCCTGTTCACCGCCGAGTTTATGGGCAGCAACAACCGGCTGCACGGCAAAATCACCGAGCTGCGCGACGGCAAAGCGCGCATCGAGGGCAAAGGCTGGGCGTTGTGGGGATTGGCGGGCGCAGGCGTGCAAAACGGCCAGGAAGCCACGGCGGTGATCCGCGTCGAGCGGGTGAAACTGGTCGAGGGGCCGGGCGAAAATCAGCTGGAACTGCCGCTGCTCACCAGCATGTATCTGGGCGATCGCTGGGAATATTTGTTCCGCACCCAGGGCGATGATTTTGTCATTCGCGCTTATGGCAGCGAGGTGCGCGATCCGCAGCATTGCCATCTGGCTTTGCCGGAAAACCATGTGTGGATTTTCCCGAAATCCTGATGTTTAAGGGGGCGGCCAGCCGCCTCCTTTCTTCACTGATAATCCTCATTAAAAATATTTTTTTTAAAATAGAATAAACAGCGACACATCACCTCCTGCTATTAAATACGCCGCTCAATAATTAAATTCTTTCTGTACTTATTTTATTCAAGACATGTCTTAGCCGGTTTTTTACCGCATCTTTCATATTCTCTCTGCCATCAAGTTATATCCATCCCTCAATCATCCCGCGCGCGAATCAACGTTTTATTTCGGCGTGAGATATTTTTTACAGGCAGAGAGTCAAAATGAATAAAAACTATCGGGTTATCTGGAACCACAGCCAGGGTAATTATGTTGTCACCTCCGAACTGGCACGCGGTAAAGTAAAATCATCCCGCTCCAGCACAGCACGTCGCCTCACCGCAGGCTGCGTGGCGACGGCCTTCATGGCGGTTGCCAGCGTCGGAATTATCCAGCCCGCGCTGGCCGACCCCGCCTACGGCGAATATGCTTCTGGCGCGGGCAATATTATTAATATTCAGGATAAGGACGTGGCTACCAGCGATGACAGCGCACACGCCTTATTTGTTGAAAAAGGCGCCACCGCGCACAGCAATAATATGAACTTCACGACCAGCGGTAAAAAAGCGTTCGGGGTTAATGTTGATGGTGCGGGATCGAATATTGATATAACCGGCGGTACGATTACCACTACAGGTGCACAGGGATATGGTTTAGTGGCTGGCAATGGCGGCAAGTTAATGGCTAGCGATATTACCTTGAATACTTCCAGCGTGGGCATTTACGCCGATAAATCCAAAATTCTGGCCAAGAACCTGAGCGTACAGGCCAACGCCTATGGCGTTTACGGTTTGGGTAAAGGTACTGAGCTTGTCATTGCCGACAGCAACGTAAACGTGAACGGTAATAGTGCCTACGTGCTGCTGGCTGAAAATGGCGCTAAAGTCACCAGTACCAACAGCCATTACACCACGTCAGGCAGTAACGTTGATGGCGGATGGGTGAACAATGACTCAGAACTCAATATTTTTGGCGGCAGCATTACAAATACCGGTAAAGGTAGCAAAGGCATTCTTGCTAAAAGCGGCGGCATTGTGAATGTTGATGGGGTGACCGTGGTATCTACTGCCCAGGGAATCAATAGCTATAGCGCAAACACGGTAGCCAATGTGGCTAACAGTCATGTCACCGTTACAGATAATGGTGCATATGGATTACTGGCTGAAAATGGCGGAAAAACCACAAGTCATAACAGCCATTACGTCGCGACGGGTGATAATGCCTTCGGTGCGTGGGTAAATATCGGTTCGGAACTGAATATTTTTGGTGGGAGCATCACTACGACGGGAAAAAACAGCACCGGCATGCTTGCTAAAAAAGGTGGCGTCCTGAATGCTGAAAATATACAGATTGATGCAAGAGGACGTGGCGTCGTGGCACAAAGTGAGGGTACCCGCGCAAATATAAATAATAGCAAAATTTCTTCTGGGGCTTATTTTGGCGGCGCAGTTACTGCCAGTAATAAAGGGTTAGCCACCGTTCGAGATAGTAAATTAATTGCCGTGGATAGAAAGTCTGCTGGTATTTACGCCGATTTTTCAGGACAAGTCGATGCAGAAAATGTAGATATTGAGATCATCGGTGCCGGGTTTGGTGCAGCCTCAAGTTTTAATGGAAGGGCAAACATAATTAACTCAAGAATAAAAAGCCAAAGAGGTGGCACTGCTTTCCATGCTGAAAGTGGCTCCGTATTAACAGCTGACAATGTTTTTGCTGAAATAGATAATATTAGCAATCCTGAAAAGTTCGCTAATGCGATTAATGTTAAAACTGAATCCACACTTTATAATGGCCCGACCGTTAACATTAATAATTCATTTTTACACATTAAAGGAAATAACGCCGCAGGAATTTTGACTGACAGTACTGAAGGCCAGGCCAACCTTAATAACACCGTCTTGACAGTGGATAACGGGCCAGCAATCATCGCTTATAATAATGCCCTTTCAACAGTGAATCTTGATAACAGCCTGTTGTCCGGCACAACACTGCTCGAAACCGGGTTAGACCCGTACGGCGAAGATGCAGGAGCGGACGTGCGCGGTATTACGGTTAACGCCAGCAATCATTCTCAACTGCAGGGTGATGCCAACATTGATCGCAGCAAAACGCAGGCCAGCAGCGTCAGTCTGGATTCCGGTTCGCGCTGGCAGGGTGCCGCGCATGATTTACAGGATTTGAGCTTAGCGGGCAGCAGCGAGTGGAATATGACCGGCAGCTCCACCGTCGACAACCTGACGGCCAAAGACAGCACCATCATCTTCGATCACGGTGCAGGCGATTTCCACACCTTAACCGTTAAGGGCGACTACCACGCTGACAACGCCAAACTGGTGATGAACCTTGCGCTGGCGGGTGACGATACGGCTAGCGATAAACTGCATATCGCCGGCAACGCCAGCGGCACCACCAAAGTTCAGGTGCACAATGCGGGCGGTAAAGGTGCTGCCACGCTGGAGGGCATTGAGTTGATTCGCGTTGAGGGCACGCAAAACGGTGAGTTCCTGCAGGATGGCCGCATTGTCGGCGGCGCGTGGGATTATGCGCTGGTGCAGGATAAAAACGGTAAGTGGCGCCTGGTTAGCGATCCAATTCCCGTTGATCCAACGCCTGTCGATCCCATTAAAGACGAGGGCGGCGATACGGGCACCGTCATTGCACCAGACGTGCCGCAACCGAAACGTACACCGCGCGCCCGTCCGGAAGTCGGCAGCTATATTGCTAACCTTGCGGCGGCCAGCAAGCTGTTTACCCTGAGCGCAGCCGATCGTCCGGGCGTGACAGAATACCGTGATGCGCTGACCGGCAAAGTGGAAAAAACCACGCTGTGGCTGCGCAACGAAGGCGCGCACGGACGCTTCAGTGACAGCACCGCGCAGCTGAAAAGCACCACCAACAGCTACATGACGCAGCTGGGTGGCGACATCGCACAATGGAGTTTGAATGGCAGCGACCGTTTCAGCCTCGGCGTGATGGCGGGTTACGGCAATGCCAAAAGCAATACGCTGTCGAAAACCACCGGCTACAGCGCCAAAGGCCAGGTTAACGGCTACAGCGCCGGTATCTATGCCGGCTGGCAGCAGGACAGCCAGACGCGCAGCGGCGCCTTTGTCGACAGCTGGCTGGCCTACAACACCTTCAGTAACAGCGTGAAAGGTGAAGGTCTCGGTCAGGAAAGCTACAAGTCGAAGGGGATGACAGCGTCACTGGAAGGCGGCTACAGCTTCGCCTTCGGCGAGCAGCAGCAGTATCGCCTGCAGCCGAAAGCGCAGGCGGTGTGGATGGGCGTAAAAACCGGCGATTACACCGAGCAGAACGGCACCCGCGTCAGCGCCACCGGCAAAAATAACGTGCAAACCCGCACCGGCGTTCGGGCAACCATGCACACCGCCACCGCGCAGCCTTACGCTGAAGTGAACTGGCTGCATAATACGCAGCGCTTCGGCAGTAAACTGGATGGCGTGAAGATTGAGCAGGCGGGTGCGCGCAATATCGGCGAAGTGAAACTGGGTCTGGAAGTGAATCCGAGTCAGCACGTCGGCATCTGGGGCGGCATCGCGCAACAGGTTGGCGGCAAAGGCTTCAGCGATTCCAGCGCCGCGCTGGGTATTAAGGTACATTTCTGATCAATGCGCCGGGCGCCATTCAGGCTGAGTTTCGCGCCGGATTGCAGGTTAAGCTGACGGATCACCACGCGCGCATTGTTGAGATTCAACTGAGAACCGCAATCTGCAATGTTCAGCGTATCCACCGTCCAGCCACCGTCGGAGAGATCGCCCGGATTACGCGTGTGCTCAATGCAGACGTTGCGAATAACCCTGGCGATCGCTGGGAACATTTGTTCCGCAGCATTGCCATCTGGCGCTGCCGGAAAACCATGTGTGGATTTTCCCGAAATCCTGATGTTAAGGGGGGCGGCCAGCCGCCTCCTTTCTTCACTGATAATCCTCATTAAAAATATTTTTTTTAAAACAGAATACACAGCGACACATCACCTCCTGCGATTAAATACGCCGCTCAATAATTAAATTCTTTCTGCACTTATCTTATTCAAGACATGTCTTACCCGGCTTTTTACCGCATCTTTCATATTCTCTCTGCCATCAAGTTATATCCATCCCTTAATCATCCCGCGCGCGAATCATTGTGTTATTGCGGCGTGAGATACTTTCACAGGCAGAGAGTCAAAATGAATAAAAACTATCGGGTTATCTGGAATCACAGCCAGGGTAATTATGTTGTCACCTCCGAACTGGCACGCGGTAAAGTAAAATCATCCCGCTCCAGCACAGCACGTCGCCTCACCGCAGGCTGCGTGGCGAAGGCCTTTATGGCGCTTGCCAGCGTCTGGATTATCCAGCCCGCGCTGGCCGCCCCCGCCTACGGTGAATATGCTTCTGGCGCGGGAAATATTATTAATATTCAGGATAAGGACGTGGCTACCAGCGATGACAGCGCACACGCCTTATTTGTTGAAAAAGGCGCCACCGCGCACAGCAATAATGTGAACTTCACGACCGACGGTAAAAAAGCGTACGGCGTTTATGTTAATGGTGCGGGCTCGAATATTGATATAACCGGCGGTAGTGTCAATACAGCGGGAGCATTCAGTCACGGAGTTATTGCTGGTAACGGTGGCCGCATTAAAGCCGCCGATGTGGTCATTAATAGCGCCGGATTTGGCTTATATGCAGATAAGGCCACTATCAACGGTAAAAATTTAACCGTCAACTCTCAGGAATATGGCGCAAATGCTATAGGCTCGGGTGCAGTTATCGACGTTTCAGATAGCCGTTTCACTGTTGCAGGGGCAAATAGTTACGCGGTACTTGCTGAAAATGGCGGTAAAACCACCAGTATTAATAGTCACTATGTCACTACGGGAAAAAATTCCTCCGGCGGCTGGGTTAACGGTAAATCCGTATTAACTATTTTTGGTGGCAGCATTACCAATACAGGCGGCGGCAGCACCGGCATTCTTGCTAAAAACGGTGGCGTGTTGAATGTCGACGGGACGACCGTAGAATCTACAGCCCAGGGCATTAACGGTTATGGTGTGAATACCGTGGCAAATATCGCCAACAGTCATGTCACCGTATCGGCTAATGGCGCATTTGGATTACTGGCTGAAAATGGTGGAAAAACTACAAGTCATAATAGTCATTATGTCGCGACCGGTGATAATGCCTTCGGAGCGTGGGTCAACACCGGTTCGGAACTGAATGTTTTTGGTGGCAGCATCAGCACTACAGGAAAAAACAGTACCGGCATGCTTGCGAAAAACGGTGGCGTTCTGAATGCTGAAAATATACAGATTGATGCAAGAGGAGATGGTGCCTTGGCCAAAGGTGAGGGTTCCCGGGTAAATATCACTGACAGCATAATTTCTTCTGGAGCTTATTATGGCGGCGCAGTTACTGCCTATGATAAGGGGTTTGCCACCGTTCGCAATAGTAAATTAATTGCCGTGGATAATAATTCTGCTGGTATTTATGCCGATTATTCAGGACAAGTTGATGCAGAAAATGTAGATATTGAGATCACAGGTGCCGGGTATGGCGTAGGTTCAAGTTTTAATGGAAGAACAAATATAACAAACTCAAAAATAATAAGCCAAAGCGGTGGCACTGCTTTCAATGTTGAAAGCGGTTCAGTGTTAACCGCTGACAATGTTTTTGCTGAAATGGATAACAATAAAAATCCTGGGGAATTAACTAATGCCATAACTGCCACAAGCGGTGAGCCAGATCTTAAAAGTTTAACTATTAATATTAGCAATTCACTTTTACATATAAAAGGAAATAACGCCGCTGGAATTGTGGCTCGAAAAACCGAAGGTCATATCAACCTTAATAATACAGTTTTAACGGTGGATAACGGGCCAGCAATCATCGCTTATAACCATGCCTTAACAACAGTGAATCTTGATAACAGCCTGTTGTCCGGCACAACACTGCTCGAAACCGGGTTAGACCCGTACGGCGAAGATGCAGGAGCGGACGTGCGCGGTATTACGGTTGACGCCAGCAATCATTCTCAGCTTCAGGGCGATGTCAATATTGATCGCAGCAAAACGCAGGCCAGCAGCGTCAGCCTGGATTCCGGTTCGCGCTGGCAGGGTGCCGCGCATGATTTACAGGATCTGAGCTTAGCGGGCAGCAGCCAGTGGAATATGACCGGCAGCTCCACCGTCGACAACCTGACGGCCAAAGACAGCACTATCACCTTCGATCACGGTGCTGGCGATTTCCACACCTTAACCGTTAAGGGCGACTATCACGCTGACAACGCCAAACTGGTGATGAACCTTGCGCTGGCGGGTGACGATACGGCTAGCGATAAACTGCATATCGCCGGCAACGCCAGCGGCACCACCAAAGTTCAGGTGCACAATGCGGGCGGTAAAGGTGCTGCCACGCTGGAAGGCATTGAGTTGATTCGCGTTGAGGGCACGCAAAACGGTGAGTTCCTGCAGGATGGTCGCATTGTCGGCGGCGCGTGGGATTATGCGCTGGTGCAGGATAAAAACGGCAAGTGGCGCCTGGTTAGCGATCCGATTCCCGTTGATCCAACGCCTGTCGATCCCATTAAAGACGAGGGCGGCGATACGGGCACCGTCATTATACCGGAGGTGCCGCAACCGAAACGTACCCCGCGCGCCCGTCCGGAAGTCGGCAGCTATATTGCCAACCTTGCGGCGGCCAGCAAGCTGTTTACCCTGAGCGCAGCCGACCGTCCGGGCGTGAAAGAATACCGTGATGCGCTGACCGGCAAAGTGGAAAAAACCACGCTGTGGCTGCGCAACGAAGGCGCGCACGGGCGCTTCAGTGACAGCACCGCGCAGCTGAAAAGCACCACCAACAGCTACATGACGCAGCTGGGTGGCGACATCGCACAATGGAGTTTGAATGGCAGCGACCGTTTCAGCCTCGGCGTGATGGCGGGTTACGGCAACGCCAAAAGCAATACGCTGTCGAAAACCACCGGCTACAGCGCCAAAGGCCAGGTTAACGGCTACAGCGGCGGTATCTATGCCGGCTGGCAGCAGGACAGCCAGACGCGCAGCGGCGCCTTTGTCGACAGCTGGCTGGCCTACAACACCTTCAGTAACAGCGTGAAAGGCGAAGGTCTCGGTCAGGAAAGCTACAAGTCGAAGGGGATGACCGCGTCACTGGAAGGCGGCTACAGCTTCGCCTTCGGCGAGCAGCAGCAGTATCGCCTGCAGCCGAAAGCGCAGGCGGTGTGGATGGGCGTAAAAACCGGCGATTACACCGAGCAGAACGGCACCCGCGTCAGCGCCACCGGCAACCATAACGTGCAAACCCGCACCGGCGTTCGGGCAACCATGTACACCGCCACCGCGCAGCCTTACGCTGAAGTGAACTGGCTGCATAATACGCAGCGCTTCGGCAGTAAACTGGATGGCGTGAAGATTGAGCAGGCGGGTGCGCGTAACATCGGCGAAGTGAAACTGGGTCTGGAAGTGAATCCGAGTCAGCACGTCGGCATCTGGGGCGGTATCGCGCAACAGGTTGGCGGCAAAGGCTTCAGCGATTCCAGCGCCTCTCTGGGCGTCAAAGTCAGTTTTTGATAGCGCAATCGGCCTCTTTTGATCAGAGCATCGCTGGAAACAGCGGTGCTTTTTTTATGGCCAGTGCGCTTTCCCCACAAACAAAAAAAGGCGAGGCCGAAGCCTCGCCAAACAGGTGCTGGACCTCAATCGTAATAAGGAAGTTTACGATCGACACCGTTAATGTTGACCAGCACAAAGCCCGTAGGCGCGGTTTTGTTGGTCGGCGTACCGGCCGCCGTCGCGACGGTCAGCACCCCTTTCTCGTTCGCGCCAATACCGGCCAAACCGTTATGCAGCCCGAAACGCGCCGCCGGTTTGAAACCGCCCAGTTTGGTGGTATCGGTCACGACCGAGAAGTCCTGCTGGAACAGCGAGCAGGAACCGGTATCGAAACGCGTAGGGCCGGTGCATTTCAGGTTCATCATGGTGTCACCGCTGTTGGCGCGCAGTTTTACCCACACCGCCGCATAGGTGGTGCCGACGCGGCTGTAGCGGATATCCAGCACCGCAGGTTGTCCCATGTGATAGGCATCAGCCCACACCGTTTCCAGACGCTGCAGATTGACCCAGGTTTTGCCGGTCGCCGCCACGTTGACCGGTGAACCGGCAGTGCCCGTTGGCTGAGTGGCATCCGCTTTACCAATAAACTCCATTACCCACTGCTGGTTAGCGTTCGGGAAGAACAGCTGCCCAACGCGATACCAGTTATCGGTATCGGTGTTATTAGTAATTTTGTAGCCGCTGAAGTAGCCCGCGCGCAGCGATCCGGTCATAAAGGTGCCGTAGTTCTCGTCACGACGATAGCCATACTCAAAGGTGGATAACCAACGTCCGGCCACCGCATCCAGGCTGAGTTTTGCGCCGGATTGCAGATTGAGCTGACGAATCACCACGCGCGCATTGTTGAGATTCAACGGCGTACCGCAATCCTCAATGTTCAGCGTATCCACCGTCCAGCCGCCGTCGGAAAGATCGCCCGGATTACGCGTGTGCTCAATCCACACGTTGCGAATAATCCCCTGCGTTACGCGCGGCATGTAAAGCGTGGCGTCGCCATAACCGGTCTGAAAGTTACAGTTACACAGCTCAATCGCCGTGGAGTGATCCCACGCGCCTTTGGGCGAGTTTGACCAGCCGACATCAAACACGCGTCCGTAGGTATACAGGGTGTAAATCTGGTCGAATTTACTGTCGAGGGTATCCAGCACTTTGATCACCGTACCGCCGTTATTCTGCGCGCGGAAACAGTAGATATTGACGGTGGTGCCTTCGATACAGGTGTTTTCGAAGAACGGCTGCACGTTGCTGCACATATCGGCAGTGATGGTGCTTTTGTTGGTGGTGATATCGGCGGATGCCTGGCCGTTCCACGCAATACCGCGGATTGAGGTACGACGCGCCTTCACCTTAAACACCGTGTTGGCGCTTTTGTCGGAAATGATGGTGGTGCGCGGCAGCGAACCCAGCTCGACATCATCCCCCTGCAAGCCGAAGAAGGCGCGCTCGGTACCGCTGATGTCGATGGGGCTAATCAGGAATCGACCGCCAGGAAAACGCACCGGTAATGCGGTGATGTTGCCTGAGTAGCTTTGCGTCCACGCCAGCATACGGTTAAACGCCTCGGTATCGTTGGCGTAACCGTCGCCTTTGGCACCGAAGTGATAAACGTTGATTTCGGTGGGATCGTTAATCACGCGTTTCCAGTAAAAACCGTTACCGATCACCAGCGTACCGCCATCTTCTACCGCCGTGGTGGTGCCGATAAAACCGGTAAAATCACCGCCACCGTGGAAGGTGGAGTCCGCGTTGTAACGACGTAAGAATGCCAAATCGCCGTTTTTGGCCGGTACAGTGGTGCGCAGTTCTGCATAAGAGTTAACTTCGATCATCATAGCCTCCTCGGCTTTTCGGGTAGGGAATGCAAATGCATGAGAGCAACGTTACTGAGCCGGTTGGCCGCAGTGCTGATCCCAAAGATCGTTGTGGTTGTTGATGGCGCGCACGGTGCGAACGTCCATGCGCTCGGCGTCATTGCCGTGGGTGTAAATCGGGGAAAACAGGGTGCAGGCTGAGTCGATGACGACGGGAGATTCAGGGCTGGTGGTACTTCGATTGCTGCAACTTGTCACGAGCAGCAGCGTCATCAAGATTAAGGTTGCTGGCTTCCACACGTTTGGCCTCCTCGCGCAGCAGTTGCTGCTGTTGGTTAACCGCTACCGCTTGCGCCGCGGCTTTATCGGCGCGCTCGACGGCGGCCTGGGATGCTTGCTGCACCTTGCCGATTTTCTTGCCACCGAAGTAGCTGGCAACCAGCGCAGCGATGACGCCCGCCAGCGCGGCAACCCAGTGCCAGCTGGCGCCGAATAATGTCATGAGCAATGTCATACTTTTTCCTCCATCGCATTTTTCTGCTGGTTGAGGCCTTTCTGGCGGATGAATTGGGCAATCACGCCCATCGCCACCATAAAGGCGCCAATCAGCCCCAAATAGTTGTGCGGCAGAATCGCTTTCACGTCGGGCGGCATGCTGTTCCAGGCATCAAGCGCAGCGGTGGGAAATGATTGCACCCACGCGCTGAGCATCGAACCGAGCGACGCCAGCCATACCGACCAGGTTTTGAATAACAGCCGCGCATGTTTCACGAACTCCAGCGTGGTGAAGCGCTGCATCACCAACACCACCACAATCACTGCCAGCACCGCGATGACAAAAATCAGCAGTTTCAGATTCATAGCAGCCCCCGATAGATGTCGTAGGTGCCGCTGCGCATCACTTCGGCATGGCGCCGTGCGCGACCCGACGTTTGTCTTGCCCACAGGCTGTCGAGCATGGCGTTGGCCGCGCTGTTGAAATCGCCCTGCGTAATGGCGGTGAGCATGCCGCGAAACATCGCCAGCCCATCCACCCCCAGCTGATATCCCATACTGATCAGTACATCGCTGCGCGCCTCATTGCATTTGGCCAGCGCCTGATGCACCAGCGCACGCTGATGCATCTGCTGCACCTTGCCCTCGACAATGCACTGCTTCCACACATCGCCGACGAGACGCGGCACCTGGAAGATGTAGTTGCTAAGCGATGCCCCTTTGGGGCCGATGCGAATGCCGCCAGCGACCGTGGGGAAACCCAGCGAGTCGAGGTAAGGCGCTTCGCGATAACCCTCTTCGAAATTCAGGATGGCAATAATCTGGCTCATAGAAATTCCTCTTTGACGGGGCGCAACAGCCTGAAAATGGCTGCGCAAAACGGCAAAAAACATAAATCCTGCTGATCGTTTACGACATTGAGCGCGTTTTCATATAAGCGAAACGCTCAAGAATGGTTAAACAGTGAGCAACAATGGAACGTTCCGTTTAAAACTGGGGAAAGTGATGCAGGGTTAACGCACGGCATACAAATAGACGTGGGGCAGACAGCAGTTATCAAAGCTGGGTTGTGCCTGCTGAACACGAACGGGCGCTAGCACGGCGCTGTCAACGCGCGACAGCGTCTGGCGCTGGCAGATGCGTTCAGCAGTGCGCAAGGTGACGTTTTCGTATTCGATGCCGAGTGCGCTATCGATGCTGCGCTTAAGGCTGAGGGACTGGCGTCGCCGATGGCGGCGCGTGCGTGCATTACCTGAAAATACTGACTTCCCGTACTGGATAATCGCCATAACTCCTCCTGTTAATGAGTCTTTGGCGATGGGGTGGCAGGCACGGCAATTCGGCTGAGGCCGACGCGTTCGTTATTCCTCTGGAAAATACCCGACGTCAACTCGCCCGGCTGCTTTCGCGGCCAGGGTGAAGTAGAGGAGAGTGAAAATCAGAGGGCAACTGACAACGCTGCAAAGTGCGTATCCACCCCATCCCAAAGTTCACTAACTTTGGATGGTATGTATCGCGCTTGTGCAGCGCCTCAATTGTTTAAGAGCGGGCTCATCCGTGAGCAGGTATGTTGTCCATCCATGCTCAAATTATTAACAGGTTCTAATGCATTGGCAAACACCAATGGTTAATTTTTTATTTACCGTCAGTTAAATTAATGATTTCAGCCAAAATATTTTTTTGCCGCAATCTGACGTTTTGTGATCAGCCCAGGATTTGATAATCCCGCGCCTGGCTCATGATCACCCGCGCCACCACTTGCAGCGTCCTGGCTTCTTCCAGCGTGAGGTACCAGGTTTCATAGCGCTTGTTATCGGAGATCACCGCGACCTTTTTGTGCTGAAGTTGCAGGCGTTTGAGATAGAGCTGATCGTCAAGCGTGAACAGGTAAATGCCATCGCCATCGAAGCGATGCACGCTGATATCGACAAACAGCTGGTCGCGCGGCGCAAAAGTGCCGGCCATCGAATCGCTGTTCAGCGCGATAAGGCGAATATTTTCTGCCGGGCGGCCGTTAAACAGCACCCGCGCCTCTTCCAGCCCATATTCAATGGCTTGAATGGTTTCCACCAGTTCATCGCGCGAAGAGCCGCTGTGCACACCGTGCTGGCCGATATCCAGACTCTCCACGCGAAACAGATGTTTTGGGTTCACCAGACTGCGCTGCGTCAGCAAGGCGGCCGGTTTTTCCATGCCAAATTGCAGCCACTCCACGCGCACGTCGAGTAACTGGCTGAGCGCCAGTAAATTATTATCATCGGGGATCGATTGCCCGTTAAACCATTTCCACACCCCCGGCGTTGAGATCTTGCATCCCCTCTCTTGCAGAGCAAGCGCAACCTGTTTATTCCGTCCATGTCCGACAATTCCCGCGCTTTCGCATGCGGCAATCAGCCTGGCAGTGAATGCTTGTCTCGTACTTTCTTTTTTAACCATCAGTTAATAATCTGCCTTCAGTAAAAGACTGAATGTTATTTTCATTTTTGCTACCAGTTCATTTTATATTACCGGCAGTTTACTACCCAACCGCTTTTATCAATGAAGCTGGACAATCATTATCCCCTTCGGTTAGGGCGAAACCAGTGTTCAGTGCCATATCGCTTGTTCTGACAGGGGTTTTCAGGATTGTTCTGTAGCAATAAGACCAGCATCTAAAGGAAAAAATGGGTGAAAAGCCGCGAGCCCGCCATAGATGACAGAAATAAATCAAAAAGCTCTTGGAATAACTGGATCGAAAACGAAAAAAATGGGCACCGTTTTCGGTGCCCATTGTCATGCAGGAGCGAACATTAGCGACGTAGCGTATCGTCGCCCCACCCTATCCATTTGTAGGTGGTCAGCGCTTCAAGTCCCATTGGACCACGCGCATGCAGCTTCTGCGTACTGACCGCCACTTCGGCACCGAGGCCAAACTGGCCGCCGTCAGTGAAGCGTGTGCTGGCATTAACGTATACCGCCGATGAGTCAACCTGGTTGACGAAGCGATTGGCATTGCCAATGCTGCGCGTCAGAATGCCATCAGAGTGCTGCGTGCCGTGCTCACGGATATGCGCGATGGCTTCATCAATATCCGACACCAGCTTGACGTTCAGATCGTTGGACAACCATTCGTCATCATAATTTTCCGCTTGCACCGCCACCACCTCGGCAGCACCGTTTTGCAGCAGCGCCAGCACATTTTCGTCGGCGTGCAGCGCAATCTTCTCTTGCGCCATACGTTGCAGGAATGCCGGAATGAAGGTGTCCGCCTGATCGCGATGGATCAGCAGCGTTTCCAGCGAGTTGCAGGCGCTTGGCCGCTGCTTCTTGGCATTGACGATCACCTCCAGCGCGGCCTCGGTCTCCATGGTTTCATCGAGATAGAGATGGCACACGCCGATGCCGCCGGTGATCACCGGAATGGTGGAGTTTTCACGGCACAGCTTGTGCAAACCTGCACCGCCGCGCGGGATCAGCATATCGACGTAGCGATCGAGCTTCAGCAGCTGATTCACCAGTTCACGATCCGGGTTTTCAATCGCCTGCACCGCGCCCGCCGGTAAACCGTGCTGGGTCAGCGCATTTTGGATCACGCGCACGGTGGCGGCGTTGGTGCGATAAGTCTCTTTGCCGCCACGCAGAATCGCCGCGTTGCCGGTTTTCAGGCACAGCGATGCCACATCAACAGTGACATTAGGACGCGCTTCATAAATCACGCCAACCACACCCAGCGGCACGCGACGACGTTCAATGCGCAGGCCGCTATCAAGCTGGCCGCCATCCATCAATTGCCCCACCGGATCGGCCAGGCGACACACCTGACGCACATCATCGGCAATGCCTTTCAGACGCTGCGGGTTGAGCGTCAGGCGATCGAGCAGCGCTTCGCTCATGCCATTTTGGCGTGCATCCGCCAAATCCTGCTCGTTCGCCGCCAGGATGTCCGCGCTTTCCGCTTCCAGACGATCGGCGATGGTGAGCAGCACCTGATTTTTTTGTTCGGTGGAGAGTTCTGCCAGTTTGTACGACGCAGCGCGCGCCGCTTTACCCATCTCTTCTAACATTATCTGCTCCTTAACTGACGATCATATCGTCGCGGTGCACCGCTACCGGGCCATATTCGTAACCGAGGATCTCGCCGATTTCCTGGCTGTGATGACCGGCAATCATGCGCATGGCATCGCTGTTATAGCGCGTGACGCCGTGGGCGATATCGCGCCCTTGCAGGTTGCGAATGCGGATCACTTCACCGCGCGAGAAGTTGCCCTGCACGTCACGGATGCCTTTTGGCAGCAGCGAACTGCCGCGCTCCAGCATCGCGGCCAGCGCACCATCATCGATGGTGATTTCGCCCGCCGGCGGTGCGCCGAAGATCCAGCGCTTGCGGTTTTCCAGTGGCGACTGCTGCGCGTGGAAACGCGTACCGACCGGTTTGCCATACAGCACATCGCTAATCACATCCGGACGACTGCCGGCGGCGATGATCACATCGATCCCCGCGCGACAAGCGACGTCCGCCGCCTGCAGCTTGGTCGCCATGCCGCCGGTTCCCAGGCCCGACACGCTGCCGCCCGCGAGGGTGCGTAACGCATCATCGATCTGGTGCACGTCGCTGATCAACTCCGCTTCCGGATTGGTACGCGGATCGGCGGTGAACAAACCTTGCTGATCGGTCAGCAGCAGCAGTTTATCCGCGCCGCCCAGCATCGCCGCCAGCGCCGACAGATTGTCGTTGTCGCCCACTTTAATTTCAGCGGTGGCCACCGCATCGTTCTCGTTAATCACCGGCACGATGTGGTTGTCGAGCAGCGCGCGCAGCATGTCACGCGCATAAAGGAAACGTTCACGGTCTTCCATATCAGCGCGCGTCAGCAGCATCTGCCCGATGTGAATGCCATAAATCGAAAACAGTTGTTCCCACAGCTGGATCAAACGGCTCTGCCCCACCGCAGCCAACAGCTGCTTTGAGGCGATGGTAGGCGGCAGTTCGGGGTAACCAAGGTGTTCGCGTCCGGCGGCAATGGCGCCAGAGGTAACGATAACAATGCGATGGCCCGCGGCGTGCAACTGCGCACACTGACGAACCAACTCCACCATGTGCGCCCGATTCAACCGACGTGAACCGCCGGTGAGGACGCTAGTACCCAACTTGACCACAAGGGTCTGACTGCCACTCATG
Source organism: Pantoea sp. y20 (assembly GCF_054903455.1). Classification (NCBI taxonomy): domain Bacteria; kingdom Pseudomonadati; phylum Pseudomonadota; class Gammaproteobacteria; order Enterobacterales; family Erwiniaceae; genus Pantoea; species Pantoea sp. y20. The sequence continues at coordinate 967,905 of NZ_CM142816.1, read as the reverse complement.
TTTTTCCTGCCATGTAAGAAAAAAATCTGCGAAGGGACGTTTTATCAGGAGTGAGCAAGGAAGCCAACAACAGCAAGGGGAAAAGCACAAAAATCCCCTGACAATGCGGTAGACCAAAAGTTCGCGATTAACAAGAAAGCCGAAAAACTGTCATAAAACGTTCATCACCAACCGGTAAAAAGTCGGTGTTTTACAAAACCTTTCACGGGTACAACAAATTTTACTCATTGGGATTGATAGCAAAATGAAGAAGAGCACACTGGCATTAGTTGTATCAGCGCTGGCACTGGCTTCCACCGCAAACGCCGCAGAAGTGTATAACAAAGACGGTAATAAACTGGACTTCTACGGCCGTGTTAAAGCTGAACACTACTTCAGCGATAACGCGTCAAGCGACGGTGACAAATCTTACGTGCGTATCGGTTTCAAAGGCCAGACGCAGATTAATGACCTGATGACCGGTTACGGTCAGTGGGAATATCAGTACAACGCGAATAATTCTGAAGGTTCTGATGCCAACGCAGGCAACAAAACCCGTCTGGGCTTTGCTGGTCTGAAATTCGGCCAATACGGTTCATTCGACTACGGTCGTAACTATGGCGTGTTGTATGACGTCGAGGCCTGGACTGACGTATTCCCAGAGTTCGGCGGTGACGGTACCGCGCGTACCGATAACTTCATGACTGCGCGTGCAACTGGCGTAGCCACTTACCGCAACAGCAACTTCTTTGGCCTGGTTGATGGCCTGCGCTTCGCGCTGCAATATCAGGGCAAAAACGACGCCACCAGCGCTAACGCCCGTGGCAGCATCACCGATACTTCTCGTCAGAACGGCGACGGTTACGGTGCGTCACTGGGTTACACCATTGCTGACACCGGTATCAGCCTGATGTCGGCCATCACCTCTTCAGACCGTACTAACCAGCAGCAGCTGCAGGCGCTGGGAAGCGGTGATAAAGCGGAATCATGGGGCGCCGGTATCAAGTATGATGCGAACAGCATCTACCTGGCTTCAATCTACACCGAAACCCGCAACATGACGCCAATCGGCACCCGCGGTTTTGCTAACAAAGCGCAGAACTTCGAAGTGGTAGCGCAGTATCAGTTCGACTTCGGCCTGCGTCCGTCCCTCGGCTATATCCAGACCAAAGGCAAAGACATTGAAGGGATCGGTGACGAGGATCTGGTTAAATACATCGATGTGGGCATGACTTACTACTTCAACAAAAACATGTCGACCTTTGTGGATTACAAAATCAACCAGTTGGATGACAACAACAAGCTGAACCTGAACAACGATGACGTTGTGGCCGTTGGCTTAACTTACCAATTCTGATTGAGCTGTACCCTCGTTGTGTCTATAAAAAAAGAGCCGGCTCATCACCGGCTCTTTCCTTTTTAAACCCTTAAAAGTCTATCAGGCGCTCAGTTTCACTGGCTCTTCTTTAAAGCCTTCCGCCGGGCGCAGATCGAGTTTCTGTTCCAGCAGCATCGCTTTCAGACGCTCATGGAAATTACGCAGCGTGCTTTCCACTTTGGCATTGTTCTCTTTGCCTTTGATGGTCGCAGCGCCCCAGTCACCCGCTTTATCAAACAGGCCAAAATGATATTCGTATGTGAAGTGATCTTCATAGGCTTCCAGCGTCATCCACCAGCCCCAAAACTCACGCAGCTCAGGTGCAGGCTTGACGTTGACACACGCTGCCAGGCAATCGAAGAAGAAGCGTGTCTCTTCACATTTGCCTTCACGGATATACGGCCCCAATTCGGTGAAGCGCTTAAGCAGGCGACTACGGGGGTGACCACTCGGTAATGTCATCTCTTTTCCCTTAACCCTTTAAATTGCACTTCCAGCTTTCCATTAACATAAAAATGGAAAATCCCGGATATAAGTAGTAGCAGAGTTCAGAGATTTCGCCAGTTAGCCTTTCAACTGTTTTTCCAGCCAGTCACAAATTTGATTGAGCGCTTTGTCAAAACTGGCAAAAACCGGCTTGGCGGGAATCGCCAGCGTCTTGCCCTGCGACGAGGAGTTGGCGATCAACTGCGCGTCTGTTTCCGGACCGAAAATATCATCCGGCCAGTAAGCCGCCAGCATCGGCGTTGGCGTGCGGCGGCCAAGTAAGCCTTGCACCTTCAACGAGTAGCGGTTGAGTTCAGTACGCAGATTGCTGTCGGAAGTTGAGGACATACCGAGACGGCTTGCCAGCATATCCATGTACATATCCGGTAGCTGTTGCTGCTGTTGCGCATCCACAAACACGCTGTGCACCATGGCTCCCAGCGTCGCTACCGCGCGTACTCGCGGCACTTCCAGATAGGCCAGACGCGTCGCCACGTTGGCACCGAAGCGGTAGCCCAGCAGCGCCACGCGTGTGTGATCGATCCACGGCACGTTGCTCAGTTCACGCAGCACCTGCTGATGCACCTGGCTGGTGTCCTGATTAAGCAGCCATTTGCTGCTGAAGCCTACCGATGGCATATCCAGCGTCAGCATGGCGATGCCGCGCGGCGCGAGATAGTCGTGGAACAGGCGATAGTGATCGCTCTGCAGCGAATCAAGGCCGCCGCACAGCAGCACGGTGGGATACGGCGCTTCAGCCTGCGCCGGCATATGCAGGAACCCCGTCACCGGACTGCCGCCGCTCATCGGGAAAGTCAGGGATTTTAGTTCGCCCGGCAGACGCTGCGTGGCCTCTTCGTAGGCGCGATTGGCCAGCACCTGCGCCTGATCGGCCAACTCATCGCCTTTGATGTAAGGATAAGCCGCGAGGCTGAACAGATTGGCGGCATGCAGCCAATGCTGACCGGCATCGTCATGGTTTTCGCTCTCTAACGCGCGCTGCTGCCAGATCGCCGCCTGCTTCGACCACTCGTAATTCCAGTTGCCGCCGCGATAACCAATCACGGTATCGAGCAAGGCTTCATTGGTGCGTTCGAACTCGCTCACCGCGATACGCGCCAGCACTTCGCTGATCTCCTGCGGCGACAGACCGCGCCACGTCCACAGCAGCTTGTTCAGCATGCGATACCAGCCGCGCTGCGTATCCCCTTCGAGGGCGTTATGCACCTGCACGGCGGCGTGATGCTGGCGGTGCACTAATGAGGAGGTTTCCGGGTGTTTAAAACGCGGTTTGAACAGTTCTTCGCTCAGGTTTTTATCAGACATCTCAGCTATTCTCCTGCCAACAACGTGGCGATGGCTAAGAGTGTACTGCACCCGCCATACGCGCGCGAGGCGCAGAAAGCACAACGCCCGGCATAACCGGGCGTTGTTTGCGATGCATCAATTAGCTTTTGACGATTGGCGGGATGTAGACCACGCCCATGTCCCAGGGCTGCTCGATCCAGGTGTTCTGCGGGATATCGACAATGTAATCGTCCACCAGCGCACGGCCAGCTGGCTTAGCGAAGATGGTGCAGAATCGCGCTTTAGGATACATGTCGCGGATCGCCTGCGCGGTGCCGCCGGTATCCACCAGGTCATCAATCACGATGAAGCCTTCACCGTCGCCTTCGGCACGCTTCAGCACTTTCATTTCGCGCTGATGATCGTGATCGTAGCTGGAGATGCACACGGTATCGACGTAGCGAATACCGAGTTCACGCGCCAGCAGCGATGCCGGAACCAGACCACCACGGCTCACCGCGATGATACCTTTCCACTGTTCCACAGGAAGCAGGCGCTGGGCCAGTTTACGGGCATGGATTTGCAACATGTCCCAGGTTACGACGTATTTTTCGCTCATATAAAGGAATCCCGGCCAAGAAACTTGGCTTAAAAAATATGCAAGGGGGAAAAGGTTGCGCGAGATTATAAGGATCTGACGCCTTAAAAACCAGCATCTGTCTTACTGGTTGCAGGTTTTTAGCGCGGCTGATTACGCACCCGGCGAGAAACAGTGATATTCTCAGGCCCATCACGTCAGATCTTCTGACGACGATTTTTACTGGAAACCCGCGTGCGTGCGGTATGTCCGCCACGCTGACACAGGAGATGCATGGTGTCTGAATTGTCGCAACTTTCACCCCAACCGCTGTGGGATATTTTTGCCAAAATCTGTTCCATTCCGCACCCTTCTTACCACGAAGAAGCACTGGCCGAACACGTTGTCGGCTGGGCAAAAGAGCAAGGTTTTTGGGTTGAGCGCGATCAGGTTGGCAACATCCTGATTCGTAAACCCGCTACCGCCGGTATGGAAAAACGCACGCCGGTGGCGCTGCAGGCGCACCTCGATATGGTGCCGCAGAAGAACAATGACACGGTGCACGACTTCACTAAAGATCCGATTCAGCCGTATGTTGATGGCGAATGGGTGAAAGCGCGCGGCACCACGCTGGGCGCGGATAACGGCATTGGTATGGCGTCTGCGCTGGCGGTGCTGGCTGACAACAGCCTGATTCACGGTCCGCTGGAAGTGCTGCTGACCATGACCGAAGAGTCCGGTATGGACGGCGCCTTTGGTTTACAGCCGAACTGGCTGCAGGCCGACATTCTGATCAACACCGACTCGGAAGAGGAAGGTGAGATCTACATGGGTTGCGCTGGTGGTATCGACTTCATCACCACCCTGCCGCTGACGCGTGAAGCGATTCCTGCAGGCTATGAAACCCTGAAGCTGACGCTGAAAGGCCTGAAAGGCGGTCACTCCGGTGCCGACATTCATCATGGTCTCGGCAACGCCAACAAACTGCTGGCACGCTTTCTGGCGCTGCACGCGCGTGAACTCGATGTTCGTCTGATCGAATTCACCGGCGGTACGCTGCGTAACGCCATCCCGCGTGAAGCTTTTGCTACGCTGGCGATCGACAGCCATAAGGTTGATGCACTGAAATCTGCTGCGGCACATTTCCAGGCGACGCTGCTAAACGAGTTGGGCATTAAAGAGAAGAACATCGCCGTGGTCACCGAGTCGCTGGCGCATCAAGGCCAGGCGCTGAACGCTGACAGCCGCGATCGTTTCCTTAATTTGCTGAACGCTACGCCAAACGGCGTGATTCGTAACTCTGACGTGGCGAAAGGCGTGGTGGAAACCTCGCTGAACGTCGGCGTGGTGACCATGGATCAGGACAATGCCGAAATCATCTGCCTGATTCGTTCACTGATCGATACCGGTAAAGATTGGGTGGTTGAAGTGCTGACCTCGCTGGCCGATCTGGCCGGGGCGAAAAGCGCACCTAAAGGCGGCTATCCGGGCTGGCAGCCTGATGCCGATTCACCGGTGATGGCGCTAACGCGCAAAACTTATGAAGCGCTGTTTGGTAAAACGCCGAACATTCAGGTGATTCACGCCGGTCTGGAGTGTGGTCTGTTCAAGAAGCCGTATCCAAATATGGATATGGTGTCGATTGGCCCAACCATAACCGGCCCGCATTCGCCGGATGAGCAGGTTCACATCGAAAGCGTGGGTCTGTACTGGAAACTGCTGACCGCGCTGCTCAGCGTGGTGCCAGAAAAAGCGTAAGATTGCGCTTTCGCGATGAACCCGACTTCGGTCGGGTTTTTTTATGCCTGCGAAGGATTGCGCAATAAATTGCGCCGCTACAAAAGTGACGTGTGAAAGGTGTGGAAATAAAACGCTGTAAATACCGTAGCGGCGCAATTTATTGCACAAATCTACAAACAGCACATCCCGCTGAATAAATACGATTACACCTCTCGGTTAACCCAAATCTTTCCATCAAACCAGATTTAGCCGCCATAACGTCCAGATGTCTGGATGGCTAATAAGATTTCGTGCTAGCTTATGCCCTTTCGTTCGTTGCCGAGAGTGATGGTTCAGGAAAAAATGCCCCCAACTCAACTAATTAAAGGCCCGGTTCAATGAGTGCGATCAACCGCCTGGAGATGCGTAATATCTCCATTGCCTTTGGCGGTTTCGCCGCGCTCGCGCAGGTGGATTTTCTGACTGAAGGCGGCTCGGTGCATGCGTTGACGGGCGCTAACGGCGCCGGAAAATCTACGCTGATGGCGGTGCTGGCTGGCGCACACGATCATTACAGCGGTGAGATTCTGCTGGATGATGTGCCGGTCACTATTCGCTCACCGCGCGATGCCAAAAAGCTCGGCATTCATCTGGTGCAGCAGGAAGTGGATGTGGCGCTGGTGCCACAGCTCAGCGTGGCCGAAAACATTCTGCTCGATCGTTTAGCCGAACCGGGTCACGTCTACAGCTGGCGTGAGATTCGCCGCCAGGCGCGTACGTTACTGGCGCAGCTGGAAGTGAACATCGACGTCAACCGTTTGGTGGAGCGCTGCTCGCTGGCAGAGAAGCAGCAAATCCTGCTGGCGCGCGCCCTGTCCCATCACTGCCGCTTTCTGATCCTGGATGAACCCACCGCCCCGCTCGATCAGCATGAGAGCGAGCGCCTGTTTACCGTGGTGCGCCGCTTGCAGTCCAGCGGCATTGGCGTGGTGTTTATCTCGCACCGCATTCACGAACTGAAAGCGATTTGCGACCGCTTAACGGTGCTGCGCGATGGTCGTCTGATTGAAAGCAGCCCGATGGCGGCGCTGAGTGGCGAGCAGATCGTGGAAAAAATGCTCGGACATCGGCTGGATGATGTTTTTCCGCCGCGTCGCGCCCGTGCGACTCAGCCGCTGCTGCTGTCGGTGGAAGGCTTACACGACGATCGGCTACTGCAGGATATTTCGCTGCGTCTGCACAAAGGGGAGATTCTGGGCATTGCTGGTCTGGCGGGTGCCGGTAAAACCGAGCTGTGTAAAGCGCTGTTTGGTGCCAGCAAAAGCCGCGTGACAAAGGGCGAACTGCACGGCAAACCGTGGCGACCGCGTTCACCACATGATTCAGTAGAAAACCGCATGGCGCTGGTGCCGGAAGAGCGCCGCAAAGAGGGCATTTTCATCGATGAACCGGTGAGCATGAATCTGAGCATCAGCGCCGATAACAGCTTCTCGCGCTGGAGCCTGTTTGGTCATCGCCAGGCGTGGCGTTGGGCGGAAGCGGTGATTCAGCGCCTGAATGTGCGCACCACCGGACCGGGGCAAATCCTGCGTCGTTTGTCGGGCGGCAACCAGCAGAAAGTGGCGATTGGCAAGTGGCTGCGCAACAACGCCGATGTGCTGATTTTTGATGAGCCGACGAAAGGCGTCGATATCAAAGCCAAAACCGATCTGTTCACGCTGATCGATGGCTTAGCGCGTGAGGGCAAAGGCATCATTTATGCCTCGGGCGAGTTTTCTGAATTGGTCGGTCTGTGCGACCGCATTTGTGTGCTCTGGGATGGGCGCATTGTGGCAGAGATGGAGGGCAACACCGCCACAGAAGAGGCACTTTTGCTTTATTCCACCGGAGGAACACCTGCGTGAGCAGCAAAGAACTATCCCTAAACTCGCAGCCTTCTCTGCGCCATCAGCTGTTTGATTTCCTTTATAAGTGGGGCATGTTGCTGACCGTGGTGATTTTGATTGCCGCATTTGGTCTCGCTTCGGACAGCTTCCTCGAACCGACCAACATCATTAACATCCTGCGCTCGATTGCCATCGTCACGGTGATTGCGATTGGCGTGTCGATTTCGCTGACCATTGGCGGCTTTGACCTGTCGGTGGGATCCACCGCCTCGCTGGCCAATGCGCTGGTGATTTCGCTATTCGTCTGGCACGGCTTTGGCACCACCGAAGCCATCATTATTACGCTGCTGCTGTGTACGCTGGTTGGCTTGTTCAACAGCTTCCTGATTGTGGTGCTACGTATTCCCGACATGCTCGCCACCCTCGCCACGCTGTTTGTGATTCAGGGCGTGGCGATGACCTACAGCTTTGGCGGTTCCATCACCGAGAATATGGTGCTGCCGAGCGGCGACATGGCCGAAGGCACCATTCCTGCCGCCTTTGGTCTGCTCGGCCAGGTGCCGACTATCGTGATTATCATGCTGGTGGTCACCATTGTGGCGCAGCTGGCGCTGTCGCTGACCAAGCATGGCCGTCGTATGTATGCGCTGGGCGGCAATCCTGAAGCGGCGCGTCTCTCCGGTATTCGTACCACGCGCTATCGCGTGCTGGCGTATGTGCTGGCCTCGCTGCTGGCTGGCTTGGGCGGCATTTTGCTGGCATCACGCATCGGCTCTTCGCAGGTGAATGCCGGCGGCGGTTATCTGATGGATGCCGTTGCCGCAGCGTGGATCGGCTTCTCGCTGGCCGGTTCGGGCAAACCGAATGCGCTGGGTACCTTGGTGGGCGCCATCATTCTTGGTGTGTTGCAGAACGGGCTGGTGATGTTATCGGTGCCCTATTACGCGATGGACATTATTAAAGGTCTGGTACTGGCGCTGGCGCTGGCGATGACTTACATCCAGCGCCGTTAAGGCGCGTTTAATCAGAAAGAGATCATAATGAAAAAAATTACCCTTTCGCTGCTGGCGGTTAGCCTGCTCAACGCCAGCGCCGCCTTCGCCGATGCCGCAGTGCCTGAGGTTATCGCTAACCATGAAGGCCCGCTACGCATCGCCATCATCCGCAACCTGGGTTCGGACGATAACACCACGCAGTTTGTCGCCGGTGCGATTCAGCAAGGCCGCCAGCTTGGCTTTAAGGTCAGCACTTTCCTCAGCAATGGCGACGATGCGCGCTTCCAGGATTTCGTTAACCAGGCGATTAGCCAGAAATATGACGGCATTATCCTGTCGCACGGTAAAGATCCCTACTCCACGGCGCTGGTGCAGCGTATTGCCGCAGCGGGCATCAAGCTGTCGGTGTTTGATACGCCGGTTAATACGCCGGTAGAGGGCGTCACCGTGACGGCGCAGAATGATGCTTCGCTGGCGCAGGAATCACTCGGCAGCTTAATCAAAGACTTCAACGGCAAGGCGAATATCGTCAAGCTGTGGGTGGCCGGTTTCCCGGCGATGGATCGTCGTCAGGTGGTGTATGAGAAGCTGCTGAAAGAGAATCCGGGCATTCATCAGCTGGAGTCGATTGGCGCGGTTTCATCTGATGTACAGGGCGATACCGCCAACAAGATTGGCGCGATTCTGGCGAAATACCCGAAAGGCAAGATCGATGCGATCTGGGGTTCGTGGGATGCTTTCAGCCAGGGCGCGTATAAAGCCCTGCAGGAGAATGGTCGTACCGAGATCAAACTGTATAGCATCGACGTATCCAATCAGGATCTGCAGTTGATGCATGAAAAGAACAGTCCTTGGGTACAAACCGTAGCGGTGGATCCAAAAACCATTGGCGCAGTGAATATGCGTTTGGTGGCGAACAAGATTGCAGGCGAAACCACACCGGCGACTTACGAGTTTAAAGCGTCATCGATTTCTCAGCAGCAGTTGAACAGCCAGCAAGGCGCGGTCAACGTGGCGTCGCTGAATAAGATCATTCCAGGCTGGGGCGAGAATAACGATTTCATCACGCCGTGGTTTGCAACGCTGGAAGCGAAGTACGGTAAGAAGTAGTTTCCCTCACCCTAACCCTCTCCCACGAGTGGGAGAGGGAACCGATCGGCGTTGTCTTCTCGCTTTCATGCTGGCGGGAGAGGGAACCGATCGGCGCGGTTTGTTTTACTCCTTCTCCCGCTGGCGGGAGAAGGCCGGGATGAGGGGCAGCGCGCACAATCTCACAACCCCAACACCAACTGCCGCTCCAGCTGCGGATCCACCATCGTGACATGCAATCCCACCAGCCGCACGCCGCGCCCTGCTCTGCGTTCATCCCACGCCTGACGCGCCACCGCGATCATGTCGTCTTTATTCAGCACCGGCCAAACGTGCTCCTGCGTGGTTTGCTGGAAATCATTGAACTTCAGTTTCACGCCTTGTCGGGCGATCTGCCTATCCGGCTTGATGGCGGTTAAGCGGCGATCCAACTCCGCATAGAGAAAATCAATAATCTCCAGACACTGCTCCCAGCTGTGAATATCTTCCATCAGGGTACGTTCAACGCCGAGCGATTTGCGTTCGCGCTCAACCACCACATTGCGCTCATCCACGCCGTTGCTGCGTTCCCACAAAATACGGCCAAACTTGCCAAAGCGTTTAAGCAGCAGCGCCAAATCGGCGCGCTGCACATCCGCGCAGGTGCGCAAGCCCATCTCTTCCAGCTTTTTAGTCGCCACTTTACCCACGCCAGGAATTTTACTGAGCGGCAGCGTCAGTAGAAAATCGGACATCGCGTCCGGCGTAATCACATATTGCCCGTTGGGTTTGTTGAGATCGGAAGCGATCTTGGCGAGAAACTTGATCGGCGCGATGCCGGCGGAAGCGGTCAACCCGGTTTCACGCAGGATATCGGCGCGAATCGCCTGCGCCATTAATGTCGCCGAGCCATGGCAGTGCAGGCTGTCGGTCACATCCAGATAGGCTTCATCCAGCGACAGCGGTTCAATCAGCGAGGTGTAACGTGAGAAGATGTCGCGGATCTGGCGGGAGGCTTCTTTATAGGCATCAAAGCGGCCAGGCAGCAGCCGCAGATGCGGGCAGAGTTTCAGCGCCATGCCGGTCGGCATCGCGCTGCGCACGCCATATTTACGTGCCGGATAGTTCGCGGTGCTGATCACGCCACGTTGCACGCGGCTGCCGCCAATGGCGATAGGAATATCACGTAAAGAGGGATCGTCGCGCATCTCAACCGCTGCATAAAAGCAGTCCATATCGACATGAATAATTTTGCGCATACGCCCTCCCAGATACTGGATAAGTATACAGCAGCGAAAAATATCGGCAATATTTGTTGAGAGCGAGATTAAAGTTTACAAATTAGTGGTCGTATTCCTTTTAGGAACGCGCCATTTTCTCGGACACTGGCTTGATTAAAAGCCAGACAATGTTAATGTTGCGCTGCGATAGCGGATATTTCCGATAATGCAATACCCGGACGCACAGCGTCATCGTCTCTCTCCACATCAAGGTATCTACAGAATGGGCAGAATCGCATTAACGCTTGCGATGATTCTTATGCCGCTCCTTAGCTGGGCAATGAACCCCGAGCCTACGCAACCGCTGGCTCCGGTGAGCAAAGAGTTAAAGAAACAACTAATTGGCACCCCCGTTTTTATCCAGATTTTCAAGGAAGAGCGTACGCTGGAACTGTACGGCAAAATCGGGAATGAATATCGTCTGCTGGACAGCTATCGCATCTGTAATTTCTCTGGCGGTTTAGGACCTAAACGTCGTCAGGGCGATTTCAAAAGTCCGGAAGGCTTTTACAACGTTAAGCTGAACCAGTTAAAACCGGATAGCCGTTTTTATCGCGCTATTAATACCGGTTTTCCCAATCAGTACGATCGCGCTAAAGGCTATAACGGTAACTATTTAATGATTCACGGCGATTGCGTGTCCGTGGGCTGCTACGCAATGACGGATGCATCGATGGATGAGATCTTCGCCTACACCAACGCCGCGCTGCGTAATGGTCAGCAGGAGATTCAGGTCAATATCTATCCGTTCCGCATGACAGACAGCAATATGCAGCGCCATAAATACTCGACGTACATTAACTTCTGGCGTGAACTGCAGCCGGGCTATGCGTACTTCGCTAAGTACCGTGTGCCGCCTACCGTGAACGTGACGGCCACCGGCCAATATGCGGTGAACAGCACGCCGGTGATCGCTACACCGGATGCTGCCTCGAAATCATTCCTGGCGCTCACCCAGGCAAAATAATGCCCACTCGCCTGGCACTATCCGGTGCCAGGTTTCATTGCCCGTCAGCGGTTGCGTAGCAATCACCGTTACCACATCTTGCGGCGTCGTCTGCTGCTGAAAATCAATTTCCACATCCTGATCGAGCAACGTCGCTTTGCCAAACGGCGCACGGCGCGTAATCCAGTAGAGATTGGTCGAACAGAACGCCATCAGATAGCGCCCATCCGATAACAGCATGTTGAACACGCCCTTCTCACGCATTTCTGCTGCCAGCTCGGCAATGTAGCGGAACACCGCTGGCCAGTTGCCCGGCGTGCGTGGATAGCGCTCGGTCAGTTTGTGCAGCATCCAGCAAAATGCTTTCTCGCTGTCGGTTTCACCAATCGGACGAAATGGCCCGGTATCCAGCTGACGATAACCTTTGAGCTGACCATTGTGTGCGTAGGTCCAATTGCGGCCCCACAGCTCACGCGTGAACGGATGGGTATTTTCCAGCGACACTTCACCGCGATTCGCCTGGCGGATATGCGCCACCACCGAATGCGATTTGATCGGGTATTCCTGCACCAAACGGGCTATCGGCGAGTTAAAGCTCGGCTGCGGATCTTTGAAGGTGCGGCACCCTTTTCCTTCATAGAACGTGATGCCCCAACCGTCTTTGTGCGGCCCGGTTCCACCGCCACGCTGCACCAGACCGGTAAAACTGAAACAGATGTCCGTGGGGACATTGGCGCTCATCCCGAGCAATTCGCACATAGCAACCGCCTTAAGTTAGATCCTCTCGCGCGCGGCGAGAGGAACGCATCATGACTTAACCATCTCTTTTTCAATCAACAGCATCAGAATATGGATCACTTTGATGTGGATCTCCTGAATGCGGTCGGCATAGCCAAAGTGCGGCACACGAATTTCGATATCCGCCGAACCTGCCATCTTGCCGCCATCTTTGCCGGTCAGAGTAATCACTTTCATGCCTTTCGCGCGCGCAGCTTCCACTGCTTTAATGATGTTGGCAGAGTTACCGGACGTAGAAAGACCCAGCAGCACATCGCCTTCACGGCCTACCGCTTCGATATAGCGTGAGAACACATAGTCATAACCAAAATCGTTACTGACGCACGAGAGATGGCTGACATCAGAAATGGCAATCGCCGGGTAGCCAGGACGGTTTTCACGGTAGCGTCCAGTCAGCTCTTCAGCAAAATGCATCGCATCGCAGTGCGAGCCGCCGTTACCGCAGGAGAGCACCTTGCCGCCCGCTTTAAAGCTATCGGCCAGCAGAACTGCGGCGCGCTGAATGGCGTGAATGTTGGCTTCGTCACTCAGGAACGTGTTGAGCGTATCGGCTGCTTCATTGAGTTCTGAGCGAATAATGTCCTGATACATTGAGATGTCCTTTAGAGGAAAGATTGACCCGGCAAGTTTAACGGAATGGGGCTAAGCCGCAAAGCGCCTGCCATAAGGAAAAGCGCGGCGTCTCGAGCAAGTTTGGCAGTTGTTGCGTATCCTGCAACGAATTTGTGAGATGTGTTGTAATTGCGATGTAAACAGATTGATAAATTTTGCCCCATATTCTAAACCTACATCCATAACAGGTCAGACCTCTTACTACTTATGGAGTGGTTCATTATGTTGGTTGCCTCAATCGTTGCGACGCTAATCCTGCTTAGCGTGTTGTTCTACCACCAAATTTCGCTTCAGCTGAGCAGCGTAATTCTGCTGCTGTGGACCGGCGCGCTGGCGGCCGCTGACCTATGGACGCCATGGATGCTGCTGCCGCTGGCGATTATTCTGCTGCCATTTAACCTGCCGGTGATGCGTCGTAGCCTGTTCTCGAAACCGGCGCTGCATAGCTTCCAGAAAGTGATGCCGCCGATGTCGCGCACCGAAAAAGAGGCGATCGACGCTGGCACCACATGGTGGGAAGGCGACCTGTTCCGCGGCAAACCGGACTGGCAGAAGCTGCACAACTATCCGCAGCCGCGCCTGACCGAAGAGGAGCAGGCCTTTATCGATGGTCCGGTCGAAGAAGCGTGCCGCATGGCGAACGATTTCGAAATCACCCATGAAATGGCCGATCTGCCGCCGGAGTTGTGGGCGTATCTGAAACAGCATCGCTTCTTCGCCATGATCATTAAGAAAGAGTATGGCGGCCTGGAATTCTCCGCCTATGCGCAGGCGCGCGTGCTGCAGAAACTGGCGGGCGTCTCCGGCATTCTGGCGATCACCGTTGGCGTACCGAACTCACTCGGCCCCGGCGAACTGCTGCAACATTACGGTACCGATGAGCAGAAAGATCATTACTTGCCGCGTCTGGCGCGCGGTGATGAGATCCCGTGCTTTGCACTGACCAGCCCGGAAGCGGGTTCGGATGCCGGCGCGATTCCCGATACCGGCGTGGTGTGCATGGGCGAGTGGCAAGGTCAGCAAGTGCTGGGCATGCGTCTTACCTGGAACAAGCGCTATATCACACTGGCACCAATTGCCACCGTGTTGGGCCTGGCGTTTAAACTCTCCGATCCGGAGCACCTGCTGGGCGAGACTACAGAGCTTGGCATCACTTGCGCACTGATCCCAACGCACACGCCTGGCGTAGAGATCGGCCAACGTCACTTCCCGCTTAACGTGCCGTTCCAGAACGGTCCGACGCGCGGTAAAGACATTTTCGTACCCATCGACTACATCATCGGCGGCCCATCCATGGCCGGTCAGGGCTGGCGCATGCTGGTGGAGTGTCTTTCAGTCGGTCGCGGCATCACGCTGCCTTCAAACTCAACCGGCAGTCTGAAAAGCATTGCGCTGGCGACCGGTGCCTATGCGCACATCCGCCGTCAGTTCAAAGTCTCTATCGGCAAGATGGAAGGGATCGAAGAGCCGCTGGCACGCATTGCTGGTAACGCCTACGTGATGGATGCTGCCGCAACGCTAATCACTAGCGGCATTATGCTCGGTGAAAAACCGGCGGTGCTATCGGCGATTGTGAAGTATCACTGCACCCATCGCGGTCAGCGCGCGATTATCGACGCGATGGATATCGCTGGCGGTAAAGGCATTATGCTGGGCGAAAACAACTTCCTGGCGCGGGCTTATCAGGGCGCACCGATCGCCATCACCGTAGAAGGTGCTAACATCCTGACGCGCAGCATGATCATCTTCGGCCAGGGCGCGATCCGCTGCCATCCGTGGGTGCTGGAAGAGATGAACGCCGCAGCGAAAAACGATTTGGTGACCTTTGACCGCGCGCTATTCAGCCATATTGGCCACGTAGGCAGTAATAAAGTACGCAGCCTGTGGCTGGGCTTAACCGGCGGCCGCACTAGCGCCACACCAACCCGCGACGCCACGCGCCGCTACTATCAACACCTTAACCGTTTGAGCGCCAACCTCGCGCTGCTGTCAGATGTATCGATGGCGGTGCTGGGCGGCAGCCTGAAACGTCGTGAACGTATCTCGGCGCGTCTCGGCGATGTGCTGAGCCAGATGTATCTGGCCTCCGCCACCCTGAAGCGCTATGACGATGAAGGCCGCAACGAAGCCGATTTGCCGCTGGTACATTGGGGCGTGCAGGATGCGCTGCATCAGGCCGAAGTGGCGATGGATGATTTGCTGCGTAACTTCCCGAACCGCATGGTGGCCGGTGCGCTGCGACTGGTGATTTTCGCCGGTGGTCATCACTGCCCGGCACCGTCAGATAAACTGGACCACAAGCTGGCGAAACTGCTGCAGCTGCCTTCTGCGACCCGTACCCGTTTGGGCCGCGGCCAATATCTGGCACCAAGCGCACATAATCCTGCAGGTCAGCTGGAGCAGGCGCTGCAGGATGTGATGGCCGCCGAAGTGATTCACGATCGTTTATGCAAGCAGCAGAAAAAGCATCTGTCATTTACCCGACTGGATGCGCTGGCACAAGAGGGCCTGAAAGCGGGCTGGATTGATGAGAGCGAAGCGCAGGTCTTGATCCGTGCGGAAGCCAGCCGTTTGAAAGCGATTAACGTCGATGATTTCGCGCCGGAAGCGCTGGCGGTGCCAAAGCCGCAGACGAAATCCAACCCGCGGGCCAGTGAAGCCGCTTAAAACACAAAAGCTCCGCATGGAGTAATGCCAGTCAGTTAAGCCTGACTGGCATTTTTTCTTTTGGCTGTCGGGTACTTCCAGGGCCTCTCTTTCTCCACTCTCGGCAATGACCTCTCCCGTCGCCCCGCAGTTTGACTATCTGGTTTTTTGCTGCGCAGCGTCAGCCGGTCATTCTGCAGCCCCTGCTTGATTTCCCGATACCGGAGCTCTCTACTTCGGCGACGGCGCGCACGGCGGCTTCACTGCAGCTGAGTTTGGTGGCGGCGTTCTTAAAATCCTGATCGGTCAGCGTCTGCGACATAACGAATATCCTGTTTGTGTCGCACGTCTTGCGCGAAAGGGGGATTGTTCGTTGAGATTCTCTATCTCTCGTTGTTGTTTTAACAACGCCAATAGCAAAGCGTGATCGTAAAAGCTTTATTGATCACCAACTCTAATTATTTCTGGTCCTGACAATCTGAGGGATGTAACGTAAACATCAGTTACTACATGGATTAAAGGTTAGGGATTAACGATGCCAATTATTGGTAAGATGATTTTGAACGGCGCAGATTTCGTGCCGTTGAATCTGTATGGCGTGGGCGTCTTCATGGCGTTTTCCGGAAAAGGTGCCTACAGAAATATTCCTGCATGTATGGCCGTCCCAAACGTTGGGCCTATCCCACCGGGTAAATACTGGATTGTTGAGCGTGGGAGGGGTGGCCTGCTTTCATGGGCTAAGGCAAAGTCACAGGATTTATATAACCGCGTTTTTAACGGTGCTGAATTTGATCGCGACGAATGGTTTGCTTTATATCGTGACGATCTGAGCATTGATGATGAAACGTGGATTAATGACGTCAAACGCGGATTATTTCGCCTTCATCCCGGCCGCGTATCTGAAGGATGTATAACTCTCCACCTTAATTCAGACTATGCACTAATTCGTAATGCCCTTCTGATAACAGCGCCGATCCCGGTTCCTTGCATGAAAAATTTAATGGCGCGCGGATACATTGAGGTGGTTGCCGGTGGTTATTCAAACACTTGCCCGTAGAGCGGCCAAAGTCGCTTTTTTTCTCGCGCTGATGCTCGTTGTCGCCCGTACTCTGGGCCCGCCAGAGTTATGGTTTAACGAACAATTAGCCTTGAAAATCGGCCAAATGATCTACGGGAATGAAGAGATTGGAGCGGATCGTTTTTACGACATCTATTTCTACATGTCCGTATGCACAGTGATTCCCATCACGGTTGTTATTTACATTTTAACAATGAAGTTAATCAAAAAAATAAGGAGCAAATAAATGCCAATTCCTCCGTATATGTGGCTTAAAGACGATGGTGGCGCGGATATTAGAGGTTCTGTCGATGTTCACGAACGTGAAGGCAGCATTGAAATTATCGGCCTGAGCCACGGTATTAACCTGCCGGTAGACACCGCTAACGGCAAAATAACCGGCACGCGCCAGCATTCATCAATGATGATCGAGAAAGAGGTGGATAGCTCAACGCCTTATCTCTATAAAGCAGCGGCCACCGGCCAGACGCTGAAAAGCGCCGAAATTCGTTTCTACAACATCAGCGATGCGGGCCAAGAGGTGTGCTATTACACCGTGCTGATGGAAAACGTGAAAGTCACCGGCGTTAACTGCGGCGTGGCCAACACAAAACTGTCGGGCAATGACAAGCTGAACCACACGGAAAGCGTCAGCCTGCAGTATGAAAAAATCACCTGGCGTATTGTGGATGGTAATATCCAGTACACGGACGCATGGAACGAACGTCCTTCTGCGTAATCCGTTAGTAATTAACTTTCACTCAGCAAATAAAGCTTTTCCAAAGAACTTCGAAGAATTTTAAGCCTTGCCACAGTCTGAACGTGACAAAATGATCGCAAGCGCTGATGTTTTTAGCATCGACTTAAACGTTCACACCGATAAGATTGTGCGTGGCCGCCTGGATGACATCAACGCAGGAAAATTACTGTCATTGAATCGTCCCTTCAGCTGTTACCGAATGAGCCGGGTGTTGAACACATCGTTATGAAGCTAAAAAATCCAGCTTAAACGTGAAATAAAAAAAGCCCCGGAAACGGGGCTAATGCCAGTCAGTTAAGCCTGACTGGCATTTTTTCTTTTGGCTGTCGGGTACTTCCAGGGCCTCTCTTTCTCCACTCTCGGGAACGACCTCTCCCGTCGCCCCGCAGTTTAACTATCTGTTTTTTTGCTGCGCAGCGTCAGCCGGTTATTCTGCAGCCCTGCTTGATTTCCCGACGCCAGCATTAACCCGCCTGACGAATCCGCGCAATCAGCGCATCCACATCAGCAACATGATCGGCAGCCAGAATCAGCGTGCGTCCCAGCGTGATACAGCTGCGAATACACTCGGTGCGCATGGTCTGATCTTCAATCTGTTTGAAATCCGCAACGTGAGACATTCCCACCGTGCGGCGGATCAACTCGGTACCGCAATAACCCAAGGTATCGCGCCACACTTTGCGCAGGAAAGATTCGGCGTAACCGGGATAGGCCAGCGCCACATCGCGGGTTTTCTCTTTCGCCAATTCCAGGAAGCGGCTGGCAAACTGATTACAGATATCCTGCACGTCATTCAGACGACGTTCACGCCCTTCTGCCGCCTCACGCGGTGCCAGCAAGCCCGGCAGGCAGCAGTAGTTGATCAGCAAGTTGCCTATCGCGCTGCCGACATCAAAACCTATCGGCCCAAAGTAACCAAACTCCGCATCAATCACTTTCAGGCTGCCATCGGCGACAAAGATGGAACCGCTGTGTACATCGCCATGCAGCAAGGCTTCCGCATCGGCGAAGAAACGGTGTTTGAGACCGGCCACGGCGATTTTTAGCGCATCGTCGCTGCGCAGGCTGACCACCAGCGATTCCAGCGCCGCAGGATATTTGTTGCGCTCATGGTCAATAAACGGATCGTTGAAGAATAAGTCTTCGGTGATTTCGCACATTTCCGGATTAATGAAACGCGCCACTTCGGCTTTTTTCTTATGCGGATGCAGGAAGAAATCGGAGGTATGGAACAGCGTCTGCGCCAGATATTCGCCAACCTGACGACCGGCCTGCGGATAATACGCACCCTTCACCAATTCGCTCCGCCAGATACGATGACTGGAGAGATCCTCCATCACCATCACCGCCAATTCGGCATCGTAATGAGTGACGTTGACGGTGTGCTGCGGGCAATGTTTGTAGTGCTCAATCAACGTCTGCGCTTCGAGACGCGCACGATCCAGCGTGAGTGGCCAGGATTCACCGACACAACGTACATAGGGCAGCGCCTGTTTTACCACCACGCGGCTGCGGCCTTGATTATCGAAAATTTTAAACACCAGGTTGAGATTGCCATCCCCGATCTCCTCGGCGCTCACCAGCGCTGACGGATCGTCCACGCCGCCAAATTGTTGAGCATATTCCACAGCATCGGCAGCATTGAACGTACGGTATTGCGACATTGCCTGTTCCTCGATTATCGATAGTAATAAGCCGTTCAGACGTCTATACATCCGCTACGCATGTTGGCACAATAGCCAGCATTAACGCAACAGGGATTTCACACCATGCAAACACTTCGTACCACCAGCCTTGAGGTTCGCGATAATCAACTGTGGATCCTTGACCAGCAGGCGCTGCCACAACAACAAAACTGGCTACCCGCGCACAGCGTTACAGAGTTGGTCGAGCACATTCATGCCTTGCGCGTGCGCGGTGCGCCGCTGATTGGCCTCTCAGCCAGTTTGCTGCTGGCGCTGCTGGGTGAGCAAGGCGCAGCGCGCGCAGAATTAGTGACGGCGCTTGAGGTGCTGCGCGCGGCGCGCCCAACGGCGGTGAACCTGATGAATAACCTTGATCGCATGAAAACTGCGTTGGCCGAAAGTGATTTCGTCACGGCGCTGAGCCGCGAAGCACTGCGTCTGGTGGCCGAAGATAAGCAACTGTGTGACAACATCGCCCGCGCCGGCAGCACGCTGGTAAAACCGGGCAGCCAGCTGCTGACGCACTGCAATACCGGCGGGCTGGCGACTGCGGGCGTCGGCACGGCGCTCGGCGTTATCGCTTATGCCCACCAGCAAGGTTTGGTAAAAAATGTCTGGGTGGATGAGACGCGGCCGCTGCTACAAGGTGGCCGTTTAACCGCGTGGGAGCTGGGTGAGCTAAACATTCCTTATCAGCTGATTACCGACTCGATGGCCGCCAGTCTAATGGCGCGCGGCGTGGTCGATGCTATTTGGGTCGGCGCGGATCGTATCGCAGCGAATGGTGATGTCGCGAACAAGATTGGCACCTATAGCCTGGCCGTGCTGGCGCACTATCACGGTATTCCGTTCTACGTCGCCGCACCGCACACCACGCTAGATAGTCAATGTCCAAACGGCGACGCCATCCCTATCGAGCAGCGCGCCGCCAGCGAAGTGACCGGAGTTGCAGGCAGTTTTGGTAGCGTGCAGTGGGCACCGGAAAGTGCGGCAGTCTATAACCCGGCCTTTGATGTGACGCCAGCGGCGTTGATTAGCGGTTGGGTGCTGGATACCGGTGTGGTAACGCCTGCGCAGGTAGAGGAAGGGATATTTTTGCCGTAAATAGGCGCAATTTTCCCCTCACCCCGGCCCTCTCCCGCAAGCGGGCGAGGGGGAAAACCATACTTGCCTGTTTGCACGATCGGTTCCCTCTCCCACTTGTGGGAGAGGGTTAGGATGAGGGCAAAAAATCACGCCAAACGCGGATACGCATCAGCAATCTTATCGCCGGTGAAATTCGCGACCCAGCCTTCCTGATTATCGAAAATGCGGATCGCGGTAAAGTGCGGCTCAGAACCCATATCAAACCAGTGCGCCGTGCCAGCGGGCACCGAGATCAGATCATTCTTCTCACACAAAATCTGATACACCTCGCCCTCCAGATGCAGACAGAACAGCCCTGAACCTTCAACAAAGAAGCGTACTTCATCTTCGCTATGCGTATGTTCGTTAAGGAACTTGGTGCGCAGCACCTCTTTCTGCGGATTATCCGCACGCATGCTCAGCACATCCCAGCTCTGATAGCCCTTCTCGGCCACCAGACGATCAATCGCATGTTGATAGGCGTTAATCACCGTCTCTGCATCAGGATCCGCCCCCAAATCGCGATCGGCTTCCCAGCGTTCAAAGCGCACGTTTTTCGCGTTAAGACGCTCGCGAATCGCCTCGGCATCGGTGCTGTGCCACACCGGTTGCTGGGCTTCGGTATCGGTAAAAATGGTCAATGCACTCATGTTAAATCGACTCCGGTTTAATCTGGGAAAAATCGTTGACCTGGTGATGACGACTGGCGTTATCCGCCGCGCCACGAATTAACTGCACGGTATGCCAGCCCGCATCCGCTGCCGCATCCAGCTCCTGATGAATATCCGACAGGAACAGCAATGACGCAGGCGCAAGGCCGATTTTTTCGGCGATATTGCGATACGATTGCGCTTCACGTTTCGCGCCGACGCCGGTATCAAAATAGCCGCTGAACAGCGAGGTTAAATCACCTTCATCGCTGTAGCCAAATAACAGTTTTTGCGCGGCGACCGATCCCGAGGAATAAACATACAGGCCAATCCCCTGCTGCTGCCAGCGCGCAAAAGCCGGCAGCACGTCGGGATAGAGGTGGCCGGTGAACTGGCCTTCAACGTAGCCGGCGCGCCAAATCATGCCCTGCAGGGCTTTGAGGCCCGGTGACTTGCGATCCTCATCGATATAATTCGTGAGTGTGGTAATCAGCTCCTCCAGCGTGGCCTGAGGCGCAGCGGACTCTGCACGCACCGCGTTGAGTGCGGCGGCGACGTTTTCATCGGTATGATTTTCCCGCACGTACGCCGCTAAATGCTGACGCGCATAAGGGAACAATACCTGATGCACAAACTGGATATCGCTGGTGGTGCCTTCAATATCGGTAACAATGGCGCGGATCATTTGGCCTCCAGCAGGCGACGTTGCAGTTCACATTCAAACAGAAATTCCAGACCTTCCAGATGGCGACGCGCTTCGTTCACGTCCTTGCCCCAGCAGGTCAAACCGTGGCCGCGCAGCAGAAAACCATATTGCAGCGGCGTAGCGGCGGCAAAAGCTTCAATGCGCTGCGCCAGCGCCGTCATGTCCTGATCGTTATCGAACAAGGGAATGGCGATGGTGTTCAGATGCGTCTGCTGCCCGGCCAGCGTTTTCTGCATCTCATAACCACTGAGCAGCAGCGCATCGCCCTTCTCCACCCGCGACAGCACCGTCGAGTTGACCGTGTGCGTATGCAGCACCGCACCCGCCTGCGGAAACAGGCGATAAATCAAGGTATGCAGGCCGGTTTCCGCCGAAGGCGTGCGGCCCGATGGCACGGCGTTGGTAGCGATTTCAACCTGGATAAAATCATCGCGCGTCAGGCTGCCTTTATCTTTGCCGGACGCACTCAGCAGACAATACTCCGCGTCCTGCCGCACCGACATATTACCGCCGGTCGCAGGTGCCCAGCCTTTGCCACCAATCCAGTGGCAGGCGGCCACTAAATGTTCCAGTGGAAGAAAATCCGTCATAGCGATATACCGACTCCGCAGGTTAGTTTAGACGTCTAAGCGTCTCGATTGCCAAATGTTAACATCCTGTTTATAGTGGCAGCAACACAGGGTTTCTCCGCAACGACATTCGCGCTTAAGGCCACAAAACAATGACGCAGCACAACCTGATCCCCGAGAGCAAATTACCGGCGCTCGGCACCACCATCTTTACGCAAATGAGTGCGTTAGCGCAGCAGCACAACGCCATCAACCTGTCGCAAGGCTTCCCCGATTTTGACGGTCCGCGCTATTTGCAGGAGCGCCTGGCGCATCACGTGAGTCAGGGCGCCAACCAATATGCACCGATGATCGGCGTACTGCCACTGCGTGAGGCGATTGTTGAGAAAACCGCTGCGCTTTACGGCCACACGCCTGACGTCAACAGCGATATCACCGTGACGACGGGCGCGACAGAAGCGTTGTACGCGGCGATCACCGCGCTGGTGCGTCAAGGTGATGAAGTGATCTGCTTTGACCCAAGCTACGACAGCTACGCGCCTGCGGTGCAACTGGCGGGCGGCGTGTTAAAACGCATCGCCCTGCAGCCGCCGGGTTTCCGCGTTGACTGGCGCGAATTCCGCGGCCTGCTGAGCAGCAAAACCCGCTTAGTGATCCTGAACACGCCGCATAATCCGTCCGCCACCGTGTGGCGCAAAAGCGATTATGCCGAGCTGTGGCAGGCGATTGCGGAGCAGGAAATCTATGTGCTGAGCGACGAAGTGTATGAGCACATCTGTTTCACTGAAGAGGGCCACGCCAGCGTGTTAGCGCATGCTGAACTACGTCAGCGAGCCATCGCGGTGTCATCTTTTGGTAAAACCTTCCACATGACCGGCTGGAAAGTGGGTTACTGCATTGCCCCGGCGGCGATCAGCGCTGAAATCCGCAAGGTGCATCAATATCTGACCTTCTCGGTGAATACGCCGGCACAACTGGCGATTGCCGACATGCTGCGTCAGGCGCCTGAGCACTATCGCGAACTGCCAGAGTTCTACCGCGCGCGCCGCGATCGCTTTATCCAGGCGCTCTCCGCCAGCCGTTTCAAGCTGCTGCCGTGCGAAGGCACTTACTTCCTGCTGGTCGATTACAGCGCCATTTCCGATCTGGATGACGTGAGCTTCTGCCAGCTGCTGACCAAAGAAGTCGGCGTGGCGGCGATTCCGCTGTCGGTGTTCTGCGCCGAACCTTTCCCGCACAAGCTGATTCGCCTGTGCTTTGCCAAACAGGAAGCAACGCTCGACGCCGCTGCGGAGCGCTTATGTCAGCTTTGAAAATTACCGTTCTGCAGGAAACCCTGAGCTGGATGGATGGCGCGGCTAACCTGCGTCATTTCGACGGTGTGCTGAAAGGCATTACAGGCCGCGACATCATTCTGCTGCCGGAAATGTTCACTACCGGTTTTGCTATGGAAGCTGCCGAAAGTTCGCTGCCGCAGGATGACGTCGTGGCGTGGCTGCACGCGCACGCGCAAACCAGCAATGCGTTAGTCGGCGGCAGCGCCGCAATCCAGACGGAAAAAGGCGCGGTGAACCGCTTCTTGCTGGTCGAGCCAGACGGCACGTTGCATCAGTACGACAAACGTCACTTGTTCCGCATGGCCAATGAACATCAGCACTATGTGGCGGGTGAAACACGTGAAGTATTTGAGTGGCGCGGCTGGCGGATTCTGCCGCAAATTTGCTACGACCTGCGCTTCCCGGTTTTTTCGCGTAACCACAACGATTACGATTTGGCGCTGTATGTCGCCAACTGGCCGGCACCGCGTGCGCTGCACTGGCAATCGCTGCTGTTAGCCCGTGCAATTGAAAACCAGGCTTATATCGCCGGTTGTAACCGCGTCGGCAGCGATGGCAATCAGCATCAATACAGTGGTGACAGCAGGATTATTTCGCCGCTGGGTGAGATTCTGGCGAGTGGAGAGCCCTTTGCGCGTGCGCGTCTTGATGCGGAACTTTCGCTGGAGGAGCTGCAAGCCTACCGCGAACGCTTCCCGGCATGGCGCGATGCGGATGGGTATACGCTGAAGTAGCCTCTTTGCCGCGTGGACGCTGCGCAGCACATTTTCCCCTCTCTTAAAAACCCGCTAAAATTTTGTTTCCTGCTTGGAAACATGGCATTGTTGCGCTACCATGTTTCCATGTTGGAACATGTCGAGGGAATGATGCACGTTATCTCAAGGAAAGTGTTTACAGAAGCGACACGGAGTTTTCCAAATGATGCAGCAGCATTGGATGCCACTTATCGAACTTTAAATGGCAACGATTTTGCCGATCCAGATGCGCTCAGAGCCTTTTTTCCAAGTCTTGACCGAATGAAATACCGGGCGAAATGGTGGGTGATTAACATAGGCGGAAATAATCTCAGAGTGATGTTTTTTGCTGATTTTATAGCCCAACGAATCTTCATTAAACACGTTGTAACGCATGCCGAGTATGACAAATGGGTAAAGCATTATCGGGAGAACAAAGAATGATTGCCGAAGCCATCCAGGCCAGCAACAATCTGATTAAAGCCGTCCCGCTGCTGGGCGGAA
Source organism: Pantoea sp. y20 (assembly GCF_054903455.1). Lineage (NCBI taxonomy): Bacteria > Pseudomonadati > Pseudomonadota > Gammaproteobacteria > Enterobacterales > Erwiniaceae > Pantoea > Pantoea sp. y20. Next base: position 943,121 of record NZ_CM142816.1, on the reverse strand, counting down.
GTAACGCGAAAGCTGATTATGAGCAGGCGTTAGAACTGGTGGAGTATCTGATTGAACATCAACCTGATCATCCGCTGATTGAAATGCTCACCGATAAAGTGGCGAAATATGAAGATAGTGCGCCGGAATTTGCCGCGTTCAACGCGCGTGTCACTGCATTACCTGGCGGTGTCGCGTTACTGCGGGTGTTGATGGATCAACATAATCTCAATCAGTCATCCTTCGTGAATGAAATTGGTCAGCGTTCTTATGTAAACCGAATTTTGAAAGGAGAACGTTCGTTGACAGACAAACACAAAGCCGCGCTGGCTAAACGTTTTAACCTGCCTTTCGAAGCGTTTCGCGAAGATTAAAAGAGGAAGCCGCAGCAGAGAAATCCGCTGCGGCTTTTTAAGCTTACAGCTCGAAGCGATCCAGATTCATCACTTTGGTCCAGGCGGCAACGAAGTCGGTCACGAACTTCTGCTTCGCATCGCTGCTGGCGTAAACCTCGGCCAGCGCGCGCAAGATAGCGTTCGATCCAAACACTAAGTCGGCACGTGTCGCAGTGAACTTCACTTCGCCGCTCAGACGATCGCGACCTTCAAACAGCTCTTCGCTCTCATCGGTGGCTTTCCACGCGGTGCGCATGTCGAGCAGATTAACAAAGAAATCATTGCTCAGTACGCCAACGCGATCGGTGAATACGCCGTGCTGGCCGCCGTCGAAGTTGGTGCCCAATACGCGCAGGCCACCGAGCAACACCGTCAATTCTGGCGCGCTCAGCGTCAGCTGTTGGGCTTTATCCAGCAGCAGCGTTTCGGTTGAAGAACCTTTGGCGCTGCGGCGATAGTTACGGAAACCATCGGCCAACGGCTGCAGGAAGTTGAACGACTCAACGTCGGTTTGATCCTGACGCGCATCCACACGGCCCGGCGTAAACGGCACTTGCGTTGCCACGCCAGCGGCTGAAGCGGCCAGTTCGATACCCACGCTACCTGCCAGTACAATGACATCGGCCAACGATGCTTTGCCTGATTCCTGCTGAATCTTTTGCAGGATTGGCAGCACATCATTGATTACGCTGGCATTCACCGCCCAATCTTTCTGCGGCGCTAACGCCAGACGCGCACCGTTGGCTCCGCCACGTTTGTCACCGCCACGGAAGGTGGAGGCTGAAGCCCAGGCCACTGAAACCAGCTGGCTGACGCTCAGACCTGAAGCCGCAATGCGCGCTTTAATCTCGCTGATATCAGCCGGCGTTGGCTGATGAATCGCCTGCGGTAATGGATCCTGCCACAGCAGATCTTCCTTCGGCACTTCCGGGCCGATGTAACGCGCTTTTGGTCCCATATCGCGGTGCGTCAGTTTGAACCAGGCGCGGGCAAAGGCTTCGTTGAACGCCTGCGGATCGTTGAGGAAGCGGCGCGAAATCTTGCCGAACTCTTCATCGAAACGCAGCGTCAGATCGGTCACCAGCATAGTTGGTTTACGTTTTTTCTCTGGATCAAACGGATCCGGGATAATCGCTTCGGCATCAACCGCTTCGAACTGGATGGCGCCTGCTGGGCTGCGTGTCTGTACCCATTCGTATTTGAACAGGTTCTCGAAGAAGTAGTTGCTCCACTGCGTGGGAGTTTGCGTCCACACCACTTCCAGACCTGAAGTGATGGCATCTTTACCCACGCCGCTGCCATAGCTGCTGGTCCAGCCAAGGCCCTGCGCTTCAATCGGTGACTCTTCAGGATCAACGCCCACGTGGCTGGCTTCTGCCGCGCCGTGGGTTTTACCCAAAGTATGACCGCCAGCAATCAGCGCCACGATCTCTTCGTCGTTCATGCCCATGTTGCCGAAGGTGGCACGAATCGCCGGCGCCGCTGATTTTGGATCGCCGCTGGCTTCCGGTCCTTCCGGGTTGACGTAGATCAGGCCCATTTCGGTAGCGCCCAGCGGTGCATTGGCCAGCGCTTCTGGATGGCGATGCGCCAGCCATTCGGTTTCGTGGCCCCAATCCACATCCATATCCGGTTCCCACACGTCTTCACGACCGGCACCAAAGCCGAAGGTGCGGAAGCCGGCGTTTTCCAGCGAGACGTTACCCGCCAGGATGTAGAGATCGGCCCAGGAAATTTTTTGACCATATTTCTGTTTTACCGGCCACAACAGGCGACGCGCTTTATCGAGGCTGACGTTATCCGGCCATGAGTTCAGCGGCGCAAAACGTTGCTGACCGCGACCTGAACCGCCACGACCATCAATGGTGCGATAAGTACCCGCGCTGTGCCACGCCATGCGAATGAACAGCCCAATGTAGCTGCCCCAGTCGGCTGGCCACCAGGATTGCGAATCGGTGAGAAGTGCGCGGATATCGGCTTTTAACGCGGAGTAATCCAGTTTGCTGAATTCGTCGCGGTAGTTGAAGGTGTCACTAAGCGGGTTGGAACGGTTGGAGTGCTGGTTTAACAGATCGACGCGTAACATATTAGGCCACCAGTCGCGGTTGGATGTCCCGCCACCGGCGCCGCGCGCCAGAACACTCTTCTCTTCAGACGCCCCGTGATGAAAGGGGCACTTGCCTGCGGCTGCTGCATTATCGTTATTGTCGTGCGTGCTCATGTTTATCGGCTCCATTGGCTTCATATTGCTTTCTAATATGCGACTAAGATTAGCCGCACTTTCGCCAGGAATATATTTGGATGAACCGAAGGTTTTGATAGTTACTGGCTTTCAAGCGCAGCGCGTGAAGTGGCGCACATTATCAGCTGCCGCGATAAGTCGACCACGACCACGGCGAGATGAGAAACGGCAGATGATAATGGCTGCCTGTGGCGCCAATCACGAAATCAATCTGCGCACTCACGTAGAGCGCATCGCGCCCTTCGGCAGCAAAGTAGTCGCCAATTTCCGCCGTCAAACGGTAATGACCTGGCGCCAGCGGTTCGGGCGTCAAATCTTTAATGCGTCCGTCACTGTCGGTGTTGCCTTCCACCAGCGGCAGCCAGCCTTCCGGGCTATTTTGCTCGAGCGAAACCGCCACGCCAATCGCCGGTTTGCCCAGCGCGGTATCGAGAATATGCGTCGTAATGGTGCTCATGTGATGCTCTCCTTTAGCCGCAACAGGGTAATTTCACGCAGCTGCGCCAGCGCTTCACGCTGTTCACTCGCTGCATCATTGTTAAGCCGACGCTGCAATTCTGCCAGCATCTCTTCGCCGCTGCGCCCTTTGGCACGAATCAGAAACACCCGGCCAAAGCGCTGCTCATAGGTTTGATTGCCCGCCAGCATCGCCAATTGCAGCGCGCCGTCCGCCTGCTGCATCGCCGACTGCTCACTGCGCGACAGCGTGGCCTCTTTGTCCGCGCCCGCCAAGTTGTCGCCAATGCGTGGATGGGCACTCAGCGCCTGCTCAAGATCAGCGGCTTGCCACAACTGCGCCAAACGATCGGCTTCGGCCTGTAAAGCCGCAACGTCGGCAAAAGGTCGCGCCGCCACCAGCGCCTGCTGCCAGGCGGGAATCGCCACGCAGTGCGCAATCGCCGCCTGCGCAGCTTGAGGTGAAAGCTGATTAAAGTTGACCAAATCCATCTTTATTCCTTAGCGCGCGCAATATCGCAAACCGCTTGCAGATAGGCCTGCACGCCCAGTGCCACATCAGCGGTTTGTACCGATTCCGCCGGATGATGGCTGATGCCGCGATGGTTGCGCACAAACAGCATGCCCACCGGCCAGCGCTCGGCGATAGCAATTGCATCATGTCCCGCGCCGCTCGGCAGCGACAGGCTGCGCCCTTGCACGGTTTCTACCGCGTGGCTCAGCGCCTGCTGCAACCGCGCATCACAGGCGGTAGCGGCAATGTGGTAATACTCGTTGGCGCTGAAGGTTAAGCCGCGACGCAGCGCAATGGCCTGCGCCTGGGTGAGCAGCGTGGAGAGTAAACGCTCCAGTGGCTCATCCTGCGGACCGCGCACGTCGAGCGACAGCTGCACTTCACCGGGGATGACGTTGACCGCGCCCGGCAAGCAGCTCAGCGTGCCGACGGTCGCCACCAGCTGCGGATCGTGCTCTTGCGTGGTGTGCTCAATAAACACCATCCATTCAGCGGCAGCGGCCAGCGCATCTTTGCGATGCGTCATCGGCACGGTGCCCGCGTGACCCGCTTCACCGATAAAACTGCAGTTCAGACGACGCGCACCGTTGATCGCCGTGACCACGCCAAGCGCCAAATCTTCCTGCTCAAGACACGGACCTTGCTCGATATGCAGTTCCAGATAGGCGGCGATGTCATTGACCTCACGCGCCGCGTCGTGAATCTTCGCCGCATCGAAACCGACATCCTGCATCGCTTCCGCCACGGTGATGCCGTTGCCATCCGGGTGCGTCACCCAGCTTTCCGGCCAGCTGCCGGTTATGCCACGGCTGCCGAGCAGCGTAATGCCGAAGCGGGTGCCCTCTTCGTCGCCGAAGCCGACAATCTCAATCGCCAGCGGCAAACGCTGCTGCCGATCGTGCAGCCACTGCACGGTTTCAATGGCGCTTAACACGCCGAGCATGCCGTCGTAGCGACCGGCATTGCGCACCGTATCCAGGTGCGAACCGAGCAGCAGCGCCTGCGCGCCCGCCTGCGCCGCTTCGTAGCGACCGCAAATGTTGCCCACCGCGTCCTGCCACGTCGTCATGCCCGCAGCCTGCATCCATTCGCCAACGCGCGCGTTGGCACGCAGCTGCTCCGGCGACAGATAAACGCGCGTCAGGCCATCTTCGCTTTCGCTGATCTCAGCCAGCGCATCACAGCGCGCCATGACGCGAGCGGCGGCGATCTGCGCCTCGCTGGCGGTCATCAGGCTTTTATTCATGCGCGGCTCCCGTAAAGATCCCACGCCGCCTGCATCCCCGCGCCTTGCGTGGTGCGGAAGCCAACATGATTCAGCACCGCTTCCAGCGCGCTCAGGGTTTGCATCACGCAATCTTTACGCGCGTTGTAGCCCATGGTGCCGATGCGCCACACTTTGCCATGCAGTGGACCAAACGAAGTGCCGATTTCGATACCGAAATCTTCCAGCACCAGCTTGCGCACCTGATCGCCATTCACGCCCTGCGGGATCACCACGCCGAGCACGTTATTCATTTTGTGTTTTAAATCGCCAAAGGTTTCGAGGCCCATGCCCTGAATGCCTTTCAGCAGCGCATCGCCGTGCAGCTTGTGGCGCGCGATGCCGTTATCTAATCCCTCTTCCATTATCAGACGCGCACATTCACGCGCGCCAAACAACGCGGTGGTGGCTTCGGTGTGATGATTGAGGCGCTCCGGGCCCCAGTAATCCATGATCATGCCGAGATCGAAATAATTGGAGTAGATCATCTCGTCGTCACCATCCTGATGATCGGCGGTGCGGATGCCCTCTTCCACGCATTTGCGCTTGCGGATCACCGCTTCCATCTGCGGGCTCAGCGTGATTGGCGACGTACCGGATGGACCGCCAAGGCACTTCTGCATCCCGGCGGAGACCGCATCCAGGCCCCACGCATCGGTTTCCAGCGCATTACCGCCGAGCGACGCGGTGGCATCGGTGTAGAACAGCACGCCATACTTCCGGCAAATCGCGCCCAGCGCTTCCAGCGGCTGCAGCATGGTGGTGGACGTATCGCCCTGCACCGTCAGCAGCAGGCGCGGCTGCACTTTTTTGATCGCGTCTTCAATCTGGTCCGGCGTAAACACTTCACCCCACGGCACTTCAATGGTGTGCACCTCCGCGCGGCAGCGGCGGGCAATTTCACACAGCAGATGACCGAAACGGCCAAACACCGGCACCAGCACTTTGTCGCCCGGACGGATCGCCGACAGCAGGATCGCTTCGATACCGGCGCGTGACGTGCCGTCGATCAGCATCGTCCAGCGGTTTTCAGTGCGGAATACACCACGGTACAGCGCCATCACTTCGTTCATGTAGTGCGTCATCGCCGGATCGTACTGGCCGATCAGCTGGCTCGACATGGCGCGCAGCACGCGCGGATCGGCATTGATCGGGCCCGGTCCCATCAACAGACGCTGTGGCGGATTGATTTGCGAAAATTGGCTGATATCCATGTTGTATTCCTTAATGAAAGCTTAGAGGCGCACGGTAGAGATAAACTGCTTCAGCTCCGCGGTTTGCGGATTGGCGAACAGCGTTTTGCTGTCGCCCTGCTCCCAGACGCGCCCCTGATGCATAAAGACCACGCGATCGCCCACGTCGCGGGCGAAGTTCATTTCATGGGTGACAAGAATCAACGTCATGCCTTCGGCGGCCAGCTGCTCCAGCACTTTCAGCACTTCGCCCACCAGTTCGGGATCGAGCGCGGAGGTGATCTCATCACAGAGTAAAACTTTGGGCTGCATCGCCAGCGCACGGGCAATCGCCACGCGCTGCTGCTGACCGCCCGACAAATTGGCCGGATAGTAATTGATGCGCTCACCGAGGCCGACTTTCTCCAGCATCTGCGTTGCCAGCGCACGGCATTCGGCTTCACTTTTCTTCAGCACGCGGCGCGGCGCCAGCATCACGTTTTCCAGCGCCGTCATGTGCGGGAACAGGTTGAAGTTCTGGAACACCATGCCGACCGAACGGCTGATTTCACGCGCCTGCGATTCGCGGTCGGTAATTGTCATACCGCCGAGTTTGATGCTGCCTTCCTGATAACCTTCCAGCCCGTTCATGCAGCGCAGCAGGGTACTTTTACCCGATCCGCTGCGGCCGATAATCGAGATCACTTCGCCGTGATCGACATCGAGATCGACACCTTTCAAGACGTGGTTGTCGCCGTAGTACTTCTGTACCTGATTAATGGTGATGAGCGGCATTGAATTTTTTCTCCAGGTACTGGCTGTAACGCGACAGCGGATAACACATCAGGAAGTAACCGAGCGCTACCAGGCCAAACACCTTGAACGGCTCATACGTCACGTTATTCAAAATGGTGCCGGCTTTGGTCAGCTCGACGAAACCGATAATCGAGGCCAGCGCGGTGCCTTTAATCACCTGCACGGCAAACCCAACCGTAGGCGCGATGGCGATACGAATCGCCTGCGGCGCGACCACGCGAAACAGCGTTTGACCAAAGGTCAGGCCGAGACAGCGCGACGCTTCCCACTGCCCTTTTGGCAGGGCACGAATGCTGCCGTACCAGATATCCACCAGAAACGCGCTGGTGTAGAGCGTTAAGGCCAGCGAGGCGGCGGTCCATGGCGCCACGTCGATGCCGAACAAGCCGACGCCGAAGAAGGCGAGGAACAGCTGCATCAGCAGCGGCGTGCCCTGAAACAGCTCGGTGTAGGCGCGCACCAGGCGCATCGGCCATTTACGCTTCAGCAGGCGCATAAACAGCAGCGGCAAGGTCACCAGCGTGCCGCCAAAAAACGCCACCAGCGAAAGTAAAATTGTCCAGCGCGCTGCCAGCAGCAGGTTGCGCAGGATGTCCCAGTCGGTAAATTGCGTCATCATGCCGGCTGCGCTCCCAACCATTTACGTCCCAGCGCCAGCAGCAGTTGGCGCATGGCAATCGACAACGCCAGATAGATCAGCGTGGTCACGAAATAGACTTCAAAACTCAAAAAGGTGCGCGACTGAATCAGGTTGGCGGCGAAGGTCAACTCTTCGTACGACACCTGCGACACCACCGACGAGCCGAGCATCACAATGATGCATTGGCTGACCAGCGCCGGATAAATACGCTGCAGCGACGGCGGCAACACCACGCGGATAAAGGTTTGCGTGCGGGTCAATCCCAGCACGCGCCCCGCTTCCCACTGACCGCGCGGCGTCACCTGAATGCCGGCGCGAATAATTTCGGTGCTGTACGCGCCAAGGTTAATCAACATCGCCAGCAGCGCGGCTTCGCCCGCCGTCAGTTTCAGACCCAGATTGGGCAACCCAAAGACGATGAAAAACAGCTGGACCACAAACGGCGTATTACGAATCAGCTCGACGTACAGGCCCCAGATGCGGCTCGCCCAGCTCGGTTTGCCGCTGCGCAGCGCCGCGCCGAGAATACCGAGGCTGACACCGCCCACGGTGGCGAGCACGGTGATCTGAATCGTGACCCACAGTCCGGCCAGCAACTCTGGCCAGTGCGGCCAGAGATCGGCGAAGTTAAGTTGCGCCATACTTTATGCGCCGAGGTTCGCTGGCAGCGGCGCTTTCAGCCACTCTTCCGACAACTTGTTCAGCGTGCCGTCTTTGATGCCCTGCTCAATCAGCGCATTCACTTTCTCTTTCAGCGCCGGCTCATCTTTTTTCAGGCCGATGTAGCACGGTGAATCTTTCAGCATAAACTGGGCAACCGGCGCTTTTTCGGCGTTCTGGCGCGCAATCGCCGCCACTACCAGGTTGCCCGTCGCAACGTACTGCACTTGTCCGGAAAGGTAGGCCGACAGCGTGGTGTTGTTATCTTCATAACGCTTCACCTGCGCCTCTTTCGGGGCGATATCGCTTAACACCATATCTTCCACTGCACCGCGCGTGACGCCGATCGATTTGCCGCTCAGCGCTGCCGCATCTTTCAGCGTTTCGCCTTTCGGACCAAATACGCCGAGGAAAAACGGCGCGTAAGCGCGGGTGAAATCGATCACTTTTTCACGCTCGGCGTTTTTACCCATGCTGGAGATCACCAGATCGACTTTATCGGTCTGCAGATACGGCACGCGGTTGGCACTGGAAACGGGCACCAGCTGCAACTTCAGTTTCATCTGTTTGGCGAGATACTTCGCCATGTCGATATCGTAGCCCTGCGGCTGCAGGTCAGTACCCACGGAACCGAACGGCGGGAAGTCTTGCGGAACCGCCACGCGGATCACGCCGCGCTTTTGGATATCCTGCAGCTGATCGGCCATCGCACTCCCGACCTGCGCCATCAGCAATGCCGCGCCCGCTACCGCTAATAATACTTTTTTCATTATGCACCCCGGTGAGTTTACGTGAAACAAAAGATTCTTGATGAATCATTCTGCAACTAATGTGCCAACCGCAGTGCCGGGAGAAGAAAGGGGAAAAAACGGGGTTTTACCGCGTTGAAGGCAGCAAAAACGGGCATCGCGCCCGTTGGAATTAACGATCAAAAACAGTGCAATGCACCACAATGGCGCCCGTTAACGGTGTTCCAGCTCGTCAAGATGCTGATAAAGATCGGCAATTTGATGGATACGCTGACGGCCCTGCGACAACATTTCGTGCAGTAACGCATTTGCCAACAGGTTAATCAGGCTCATGGCGGAGGCGTAGCTATCAAAAGCGGAAACGCTGTCGAGCGGCGCACAAAGCTGCCAGCGCGCCAGCGTAATAATCCCCTGCGCCTGCGGCTCACACAGCGCCAGCACCGGAATGTTGCTCTGCTGCAGCTGCTGCATCAGCGGGCGAATGATGCGTGGACGGCGGCGAAACGCCATCACCACCACGATATCGTCGGGCGTGATATCCACCAGCTCTTCGCCCAACGTCTGGCCCGGCTGCGGCAGCACATGCACCTGCGGACGCGCCTGCATCAGCTGCTGACGCAGGTGCAGCGCCACCGGATAGGCGTTACGCATGCCGATGATAAATACCCGTTTTGCCGCGCCCAGCGCGCTAATCACCTCGCCAAACTGCTGCGGATCGATGCTGTTGACCCACTGCGTCAGGTTGGCCATCTCCTGCTTATAGTGGCGTGACAGCAAGGTGTTGCCCTGCACCGCATCGCGGTTGTCGGTGAGCGGCATGCCGCTCTGGCGCAGGATGCGCAGCTCGTCGCGCATGTCCTTATATTTCTCGTAACCGAGACGCTTGAATAAACGGCTGACCGTGGCCTTCGACACACCGCTCAGCCGCGCCAGCTCGGCGCTGTTGTAGCTGATCAGGTCATCAAAATGGTCAAACACGAAGTCGGCAATGCGCTGCTCCTGCGGCGACAGTTGCGGATATTGACTACGAAGGCGTTCATCAAGTTGTTTCATCATCGGTCCTGTAACTTTCGTTTCATCACAAGCTAGCATAAATCGATCCAGATTGATGTCCGTTCAAAACTGGAACAGCTCTTGCTTCCCATTAACCACGTACCCAGAAAAAGAGTTCTTTATGATACAGAGCAACATGGCGCCGTTAGGCATGGCCGTTACGCCGCACCATCTCGCCAGCGAAAGCGCCTTAGCCGTACTGCGCGAAGGCGGCAATGCGCTGGAAGCGATGGTGGCCGCCGCTGCCACCATCGCCGTGGTTTACCCGCACATGAACGGTTTGGGCGGCGACGGCTTCTGGCTGGTGGTGCCGCCAAACGGCGATCCCATCGCCATTGACGCCAGCGGCGCAGCCGGTTCGCTGGCACATCTTGATTTCTACCATGGCGAAACGCAGATTCCGCATCGCGGCCCCAAAGCCGCCTTAACCGTGGCGGGTACCGTCAGCGGCTGGCAGGAAGCGTTGACGCTGGCGCAGGAACTTGGCGCGACGCCGCTGCCGTTAACCCGTCTGCTGCGCGATGCAATTCGCTATGCCGCCGACGGCATTCCGGTCACCGCCTCGCAAGCCGCCGCCACCGCCGCCAAACAGCACGAGTTGCAGCATCAACCTGGTTTTGCCGCCACCTTTTTACCGGATGGCAGCGTGCCGCTTGCCGGCAGTCGCTTCACCCAGTCGGCGCTGGCGAATACGCTGAGCATGCTGTGCGATCACGGGCTGGAAAGTTTCTATCGCGGTGAACTGGCGCACCATCTGGCGCGCGAAATGACTGCGCTGGGGATGCCGATCACGCTGGAGGATTTGCAGACGCACCAAGCCCGGCGCTGCACGCCGCTGCATTTGGCACACAGTGAAGGCGATATCTGGAACATGACGCCGCCGACGCAGGGTTTGGTGTCGCTGGCGATCCTCGGCATTACCGATCGGCTGAATATGGCTGACGCAGATGAAGCGCAAACCGTGCACCGCATCGTCGAAGCCACTAAAAAAGCCTTTGCGCTGCGTGACAAGCACATCACCGATCCGCGCCACATCGACATTGATGTGCAGCGTCTGCTGGATGAGGAACACCTCAGCACGCTGGCGGCGCAGGTGGACGATCAACAAGCCGCTGCGTGGGGCACCGGGCGCGGGCCGGGCGATACCGTGTGGATGGGCGTGATGGACAGCAGCGGATTAGCCGTTTCGTTTATCCAGAGCGTTTATCACGAATTCGGCAGCGGCGTGGTGCTGCCCGGCACCGGCATCACCTGGCAAAACCGGGGTGCCGCCTTCAGCCTGCAACCCGAACATCTGCTGGCGCTGCAGCCGGGCAAACAGCCGTTCCACACCCTCAATCCCGCTGCCGCGCGTCTCAAAGATGGCCGCACCATGGTGTACGGTTCGATGGGCGGCGACGGCCAACCGCAAACCCAGGCGGCGATTTTCACCCGTCACGTGATTCAGGGACATCCGCTACAGCAGGCGGTGAGCGCGCCGCGCTGGCTGCTGGGTCGTACGTGGGGACAATCATCCGATTCGCTCAAGCTCGAAGCGCGCATCGCGCCGGAAACGGTGCAGCAGCTGCGTGCGCTCGGCCATGAGGTTGAACTGCTACCCGATTTCAGTGAAGTAGTCGGCCATGCGGGCGCGATCGTCAGACACAACAACGGCATGCTGGAAGGCGCGTTCGATCCGCGCAGCAACGGCAGCGCCGCCGGTTTCTAACGGAGATTATTGATGAGTTCACAACCGGACTGGGCCACCTATATCGCCCAAATGGAGCAGATTCTGGCGCTGGAGCTGGATGATGCGCGCCGCGCCGAGCTGCTGACGCAGTTCAACCGCATCGCCGCCATGGCCGAGCCGCTGATGGCGCTGCCGCTCGACGATCGCCTGGAAGTGGCGGGAGTGTTTCATCCATGAAACTGTCGTCATTATCGATTAATGCCCTGCAGCAGGCGCTGAGTCAGGGCGAGATCAGCGCCCGCGATATCGCGCAAAACACGCTGGCGGCGATTGAACAGCATAAGGCGATCAACGCCTGGACCGAAGTCACCGGCCAGCGCATGCTGCGCGAAGCCGATCAGATCGATCAGCTGCGCCAGCGCGGTGAAGCCTTGCCGCCGTTAGCCGGCATTCCTTACGCGGTGAAAAACCTGTTTGATGTCGCCGGACACAGCACCTTAGCCGGTGCCAGCCTGTTCAGCGCACGCGCGGCGGCGCGCGAGGATGCGTGGGCGGTGAGCAAACTGCGTCAGTCTGGCGCGCTGCTCTCCGGCATGCTGAATATGGATGCCTATGCTTATGGTTTTACCACGGAAAACACCCATTACGGCGCAACGCGCAACCCGCGCGATTTAACCCGCGTGGCGGGCGGATCGTCCGGCGGTTCAGCGGCGGCGGTGGCTGCGGGTTTGGTGCACTTCTCGCTCGGTACCGACACTAACGGCTCGATCCGCGTGCCCGCTTCACTGTGCGGCATCTTTGGCCTGAAGCCGACCTTCGGCCGCCTGTCGCGCAGCGGCAGCCATCCGTTTGTCGCCAGCCTCGATCACATCGGCCCGTTTGCCCGTTCGGTTGAAGATTTGAGCCTGGTGTACGACACCTTGCAAGGTGCCGATGCCAGCGATGCCTTCCAGGCCGCGCAGCCCGTCTCGCCAGCTAGCGCAGGGCTCAGCAAGGGCGCAGAAGGCGTGCGCAGCGCGGTACTCGGCGGGTTCTTCTCAACCTGGTGCAGCGATGAAGCGCGTGCCGCCGTGGCGGTGGCAGCTAAAGCGCTGCAGGCAATCGACGAAGTGACCTTGCCGAATGCGGAGATCGCACGCTCGGCGGCCTTTATCATGACCGCCGCAGAAGGCGGCAATCACTACCTGCCGATGCTGCGCACGCAGCCGGAGCAGTTCGAGCCCAACTCGCGTGAGCGCCTGCTGGCCGGTGCGATGCTGCCTTCGGCGTGGTACGTGCAGGCCCAGCGTTTCCGCCGCCACTTCCAGCAGCAGGTGCTGCCGCTGTTTGAGCAGTTTGACGTGCTGATTGCGCCCGCCACGCCCTGCACCGCCACCACCATCGGCCAGGAAACCATTCATATCAACGGCCAGCATTTGCCGACGCGCGCCAGCATGGGCATGCTAACCCAGCCGATTTCGTTCCTCGGCTTACCGGTCTGTACCGTGCCGCTGCAAACCGCCAGCGGCTTGCCGATAGGCTTGCAGCTGATCGCTGCGCCGTTTAAAGAACATCTGGCACTGCGCGCTGCCTGGGCGCTGCAACAGCAAGGGCTGACGCTGCCACAAACCACCTTAATGGACGCCTGAAAATGACACCTGAACATATCGATCGCCCGGCAATTCTCGCCGAAGTCACCGCCGCCTTTTACCGCTATGAGCAAGCGCTGATCGGCAATGATGTTGAGGTGCTGGATGAGCTTTTCTGGCACGACAAACGTACCGTGCGTTTGGGCGCGGGTGAGAATTTGTATGGCATTGATGAGATCCGCGCTTTTCGCGCGGCGCGGCCGTCAAAAGGGTTGGAACGCGAGTTACGTAATACGGTGATCACCACTTTTGGCGATGACTATGCGGTGTGCAGTACGGAGTTTACGCGTGAAGGTGTAGAGAAGATCGGACGCCAGCAGCAGACGTGGGTGCGATTACCGTGCGGTTGGCGGATTGTCGCGGCGCAGGTGAGTTTGATGAGTTGAGTTGGGTGGTTTTTCCCTCACCCTAACCCTCTCCCGCACGCGGGAGAGGGAATGATTGGGCTACCGCACGCGAGAGAGGGAATGATTGGGTGGAGTGATTTGCTAAACCGGGGCCGGATCGGCGCCTTCTCCCGCTGGCGGGAGAAGGTTGGGATGAGGGGCTAAGCGCTCGGTGCCGGATGCGTCACGATCCAGTGATCGGCGATTTGCTGCCGCGTACACACCCACACATCCTCATGCTGCTGAATGTGATCGAGGAAGCGCTGCAAGCCACGGAATTTCCCCGGACGTCCCAGTAAACGACAGTGCATGCCAATCGACATCATCTTCGGTGCCGTTTCGCCCTCTTCGTACAGCACATCAAAGGTGTCGCGCAAATAGGTAAAGAACTGCTCCGCCGTGTTGAAGCCCTGCGGCGAGGCGAAGCGCATATCGTTGCACTCCAGCGTGTAAGGGATGACCAGATGCGGTTTAACCGTGCCGTCCTGACAGGTGACCTGCGTCCAGAACGGTAAATCGTCGCCGTAATAGTCGCTGTCATAGCTAAAGCCGCCCTGCTCGACCACCAGGCGTCGGGTGTTGGGGCTGTCGCGGCCGGTGTACCAGCCGGTTGGCGCTTTGCCAAACAGGTCGGTTAACACGTCCACCGCCTGCTGCATGTGCTGGCGCTCGGTTTTGGCATCCATTGCCTGATAGTGAATCCAGCGCCAGCCGTGGCTCACCACGTCGTAATCCGCCGCTTTGATCGCCTCAACGATGTCCGGATGACGCGCCAGCGCCATCGCCACGCCAAACACCGTCAGCGGCAAACCGCGCTTTTGAAACTCATTGTGGATGCGCCAGAAACCGGCGCGCGATCCGTATTCATACAGCGAATCCATCGACATATGGCGATCGGCGTAGCTGGCCGCGCCGATGATATCGGAAAGAAACTGCTCGGAACCGGCGTCGCCATGCAACACGTTGTTCTCGGCGCCCTCTTCGTAATTAAGGACAAACTGCACCGCGACGCGCGCTTTGCCCGGCCACTGCGCATGCGGCGGGTTGCCAGCATAGCCGATCAAATCGCGGGGATAGTTTTTGTTGAAGCTGTACTCTTTCTTGCCAGATACATCATTCATTCTGTAAGTTCCTGTCGCTCAACCAGTGGTTAGTTTAGGTGCTGAAAGGCTCCGCTGAGCGGTTTTTCGAGTGGATAATCGAGATCGCCGTGCTTGCTGGTACCAAAGCCTAGCGCCACCAGCGACTCCACCATTTTTACCGCAGCGCTGACCCCGTCGATTACCGGCATGCCCAGTTCTTTGGTGAGATCCTGCGCCAGCGTAGCCATACCGCCACAGCCCAGCACAATCGCGCCGCTGCCATCTTCGCGTTTGGCCTGCATGCAGCGCTGACGCACTTTCTCCTGCGCCACGCCGCTGCCGTCTTCCAGCGCCAGCACCGGCAGATCGATGGCGTGCAGCGCGGCACAATGGTGTGTGAAGCCATATTGCTGCAGCAGATGGCGCGCAATCACCAGCGTGCGCGGCAAGGTGGTGACAATCGAAAAGCGCGTCGCCACCAGCGTGGCGGTGTGCATGGCCGCTTCCGCAATGCCAATTACCGGGCCGCTTGCCAGTTCACGCGCCGCCAGCAATCCCGGATCGCCGAAGCAGGCAATGATATGGCCGCTCACGCCCTGCTCTTTGCCGCGTTTCACCTGCTCCAGCACACCAATCGCCGCGATGGCCTCATCAAAATGACCTTCAATCGACTCGACGCCGTGAGTCGGGCACACCGCCAGAATCTCGGTGCCCGGCGCGGCGACGGCGCGCGCGGCAGTACCCATGGTTTCCGTCATCGCTAAGCTGGTGTTGGGATTGATGACCTGAATCAGGCTCATGATGCCGCTCCTTTGTTACCGGCAAATAACCGGGTGAAATCAGGCAAGGTTTCGCCGCTGCGCTCAAAGTGCAGGCTGGCAACAATGTGTTCGAAGTGATGCTGCAGCGCCGCCGTCAACCCCGGCAGATCTTTTTGCCGCAGCAGATCCACCAGCCGATCGTGATGATCGCATCGGCAGCCGCGCTGCCACGGTGCACCGTAAGCGGCAATCACCAGCGACGAACGCTGCGTCAGGCGCGTCACCATATCGGTGAGCACTGCGTTACCGGAGATCGCCTGCAGCTGAATATGGAACGCGGCGGAGAGACGAATCGCCGCGGCACCATCATGCTGATCATGTGCCTGCTGCTCTTCTTCAATCAGCACGCCGAGTGCCGCTAAGTGCGGTGCCTGCACGTGGCTCAGCACCGCCGGCAGATTGGCGCACTCTAATAAACTGCGGGTGGCGAAGATGTCGCGGGCTTCATCCACGCCCGGCGTCGCCACCTGTGCACCACGCCTGGGCGACAAAGTGATCATTTGCACCGCGGCGAGGCGTTGCAGCACCTTACGAATGCCGGTGCGACTCACGCCGAAGACATCCGATAAGGCTTCTTCCGGCAATTTACTGCCCGGCGGCAGTTGATGCTCAACGATGGCGGTAAGCAGCGCCTGATAGATAGGTTCATCGCGATCGTTCAGATCGGCAGCCGTTTTCTGGCCTGTTTCACTTTTCATTACCTGCTCCGGTAAGTGACTGTGTGCTGCACATCGTATACGTGAAATTAATTTTTTGTATACAAGAAATCATTTCTGGCCTGGATCCTGCAATACCGTTTCACGCTGTGATTATTTTTCCATGATGTTGAGAGGAGCAGGTTTCATGCCAAATCATTCTGAAGTGACCTCGCGGGTGGCCTCTGAAGCCAACGCACAATACAGTCCACGTCTGTGTAATGACGATCTGGCGCCGACGCGCGACCAGAACTGGTCGTGGTACAACATCTTTTCGTTCTGGATGTCGGACGTGCACAGCATGGGCGGCTACGTGGTGGCCGCCAGCTTCTTTACCCTCGGGCTGGCGAGCTGGCAGGTGCTGCTGTGCTTGCTGGTGGGCATCTGCATTGTGCAGCTGTGCGCCAATCTGGTGGCCAAACCGAGCCAGATGGCAGGCGTACCGTACGCGGTGATTTCGCGTCAGGCGTTTGGCGTGTTCGGCGCTAACATCCCGGCGATTATTCGCGGGCTGATCGCTTTTGCGTGGTACGGCATCCAGACTTATCTGGCGGCTAACGCGCTAATGCTGGTGCTGCTGAAGTTCTTCCCCACCCTGAGCAGCATGACGCAAAGTAGCTGGCTCGGCTTATCTCAGCTGGGCTGGTGTTGTTTCGGTGTGATGTGGTTACTGCAGGCGATGGTGTTCTGGCACGGCATGAACGCGATTAAACGCTTTATTGATGTCGCCGGTCCGGCGGTGTACGTGGTGATGGTGGCGCTGGCGGGCTGGATTGTATACAAAACCGGTTTCGATGGTATCTCCTTTACGCTGGCCAGCAAGCAGTTGAGCACCGGCGAGCAAACCTGGCAGATGATTACCGCCACCGCGCTGGTGGTCTCCTACTTCTCCGGTCCGCTGCTGAATTTTGGTGACTTCTCGCGTTACGGCAAAAGCATGGGCGAAATTCGTCGCGGCAACCGCTGGGGCTTACCGTTCAACTTCCTGCTGTTCTCGATTGTCACCGTGGTGATTGTCTCCGGTACGCAATCGCTGTTCGGCAGAATGATCACCGATCCGATTGAAACTGTCAGCATGGTGGGTAACGACGTGGCGGTGGCGATTGGCCTGCTGACCATGATTATCGCTACCATCGGCATTAATATCGTGGCGAACTTTGTTTCGCCGGCATTCGACTTCTCGAACTGCTCACCGCAGAAAATCAGCTTCCGCACCGGTGGCATGATTGCCGCAGTCGGTTCGGTGTTACTGACGCCGTGGAACCTGTTCCAGTCGCCAGAACTGATTCACTACACGCTGGATGTGCTGGGCTCGTTTATTGGGCCGCTGTTTGGCATCCTGGTGGCCGATTTCTATCTGATCAAACGCAGCAAAGTCTACGTGGATGACCTGTTTGATGACACGCCGAAAGGACGTTACTGGTATCGCGGCGGCTTCAACCCGAAAGCGATTGCCGCGCTGCTGCCGTCGGTGGGCATTTGTCTGGTGATCAGCTTTATTCCTTCACTGCATGCGGTGGCGAACTTTAGCTGGTTTATCGGCGTGGCGTTGGGTGCGGGCTGCTATCGCTGGCTGGCGCGCGCTGACCGCGAAGAGTCGGTGGCGGCGTATCGCGCGACGGTGGCGGTACAGAAGGATTAAGTTGCGTGCGCGCTGGCCCTCATCCCAACCTTCTCCCGCTAGCGGGAGAAGGGGCAGCTCGCTGCGAGGGTTAACATCGAGCGCGATCAGCGCCTTCGCCCAGTTGCGTGAGAAGGCGGGGGATGAGGGAAAATGACACCATTTAGAAAAAGCAAAAAGCCGATGCATTTCTGCATCGGCTTCTTTAAATAGATTGGCGGAACGGACGGGGCTCGAACCCGCGACCCCCTGCGTGACAGGCAGGTATTCTAACCAACTGAACTACCGCTCCGCGCTTTGTTCCCCGTCGAGAACGAGGCGCATATTAATAGCAGCTTTCACACCCGTCAACGCTTTTTCTGTGGGAATGTTTCGTTTGACGTTTTTTTCAGCTTAACGTCGATTTTGCACGCAAAATCAGCCGTTTTACACGCGCCACAAGCAGCTACCACCCTTCTTCTGCACCAAATCCAGACGACCTTCGTGCGCAGCAATCTCTTCATCGCTGGCGCTGACCACGCGCAGACCTGAACTCGGACGCACAATGCGCTGAATGTTCTCCGCGCCGCCCTGATTGTTCTGCTCACCGTCCAGAGAAAATGCCAGCGAGGTTTGACCGCCGGTCATCATCAGGAATACTTCGGCCAGAATCTCGGCATCGAGCAGTGCGCCGTGCAGCGTACGCTTGCTGTTGTCGATTTCATAACGGTTGCACAATGCATCGAGGCTGTTGCGCTTGCCGGGATACATCTTACGCGCCATCGCCAGGCTATCGGTGATCTGGCAGAAGGTTTCGGTTTTGCCGATATCCCGCTTCAGCATGCCGAATTCATAATCCATAAAGCCGATATCGAACGATGCGTTATGGATCACCAGCTCTGCGCCACGGATGTAATCAAGGAATTCGTCGGCGATATCCGCAAACATCGGCTTATCAGCGAGGAATTCATCGGCGATACCGTGAACGCCGAACGCTTCCGGATCCACCAGCCGATCGGGCTTCAGATACATATGGAAGTTGTTGCCGGTCAGGCGACGGTTGATCACCTCAACCGCACCAATTTCAATGATGCGATGTCCTTCATAATGTACACCGATCATGTTCATGCCGGTGGTTTCAGTATCGAGGACGATCTGGCGGTTATTTGCAGTGCTCATAGGACTCGTTTTATGTCAGACTTGGCGTTTTGTCAGAAGGAAGTCTACCAGAGATGCGCAAACAGGTAGAAATATTCACCGATGGATCTTGCCTGGGCAATCCCGGTCCCGGCGGTTATGGCGCCATTTTACGTTATGGCGCGCATGAAAAAGAGTTCAGTACAGGTTATCGCCTCACCACTAACAATCGCATGGAAATGATGGCGGCTATCGTGGCGCTCGAAGCGTTGAAACAGCCGTGTGAGGTGGTGATCAGCACCGACAGCCAATATGTTCGTCAGGGTATCACCAGCTGGATCCACAACTGGAAGAAGCGCGGCTGGAAAACCGCCGATAAAAAACCGGTGAAAAATGTCGATCTGTGGAAACGCCTCGATGTGGCGCTCAGCAACCATGAAATTAAGTGGGAATGGGTAAAAGGCCACGCGGGGCATCCGGAGAACGAACGCTGCGACGAACTGGCACGCAGCGCGGCGGGAAAGCCCACTCAGGATGATATCGGTTATCAGGTTGAATCCTGATCCTTCACTTCACGAAACTGGCGCGTGACATTAACCGTTTGCCGTAGCTGGCTTTGACTCAGATTCTTCTTCATTTTGGTGGGCGTTAGCGGGAACGTACGTTTACGTGCCACCACAATGTTCAAACAACCGAGCGCCGGTAAATGCGCGCTGATCACCCTGCCGCCCTGCCGATGCCACGGCACCACCTGGAAACGGGTGCGGTAAACCACCTCATAATTCAGCAGGCCCAGCCAGTCGAGCAATCGTACCTGGCTGAACATCCGTCCACTCCACGGCGCGCGCGAGTGCAAACCCGGAATGCCTTTGCTAATCCCTAATAAACTGAAAGGGTTGAAGCCGCTGATGATCATCCATCCATCATCGATCAATACCCGATCCACTTCACGCAGTACGCGGTGCGGATCCTGACTCCACGCCAACGTGTGCGCAAGTAAACAGGCATCAACGGATTTAGATTCAAAGGGTAATTGCGTGTTATTGGCGATAACCTGTAATTCATCGCCCTCAATGCCCACATTCACCTGATGCGATATGGCACACTGGCTGGTGTTGATTTCTGCGCTGAGGCTGCCAATTTTAAGCATATGAAAGCCATATAGCTTGCCGAGATAAGGCTGCAGTTGCTGAGTGAGCGCGTCGCGAAAATAGTCTCCCATTGGCATATCGCGCCAGGAGCGCGGTGCAGTCAGGATTTGGCGTGTTTTAGCCGGCTTCATGCTCTACCATTTTCCTTTTTCTACGACCTGAGAGGTGTTTATGAATCTTACCAGCATTCCCGCATTGCAGGATAACTACATCTGGACACTGACGGACGATGACAACAGGTGTTTGATAGTCGATCCCGGCGAAGCACAGCCGGTGCTGGATAAAATCAGGGCCAATCATTGGCAACCCGTGGCGATTTTGCTGACACATCATCATCACGATCACGTCGGCGGTGTGGATGAGCTGTTGCAGCACTATCCCGATGTGGCGGTTTTCGGTCCACAGGAAACGGCAGATAAAGGGGCGAAGCGTATTGTGGCCGAAGGTGATGAATTTACCCTGCTTGGGCTGAATTTCCGTGTCATCGCAACACCCGGTCACACTTTAGGACATATCTCATATTTCAGCTCCCCTTATCTTTTCTGTGGTGACACGATGTTTTCTGGCGGCTGCGGGCGATTATTTGAAGGCACTGCAGAGCAAATGTTCGAATCATTTCAAAAACTTAATCAGCTCCCTGAAGATACTCTCGTTTGCTGCGCGCATGAGTACACTTTATCCAATATGAAGTTTGCTGCGGCTATTCTGCCCCACGACCCTAAAATTTTGGCAAGGTATCAGCAAATTAAGGACTTACGCGCAGAAAACCGCATCACTTTACCAACAAAACTGGCCTTAGAGCGGGAAATAAATTTATTTTTACGCACGCAAGAGGCTGATTTACAACAGGCTTTAGGCACTAATGTCTCATCATCAGCGTTATGGCAAACTTTCGCCGATCTACGCGAGAAGAAAGACCGCTTTTGATATTTGAGGTTGTGTTGTGGTGGACCGTCACGTATAGTTGCTCGTCTTTTAAGCGAACTATTGACACACACATGAAGGCTAAAGCGATCTTACTCGCCTCGGTCTTGCTGGTAGGATGTCAGGCATCAAGGAATGACGCCAATATCCCCGTACAGCATGCCCAGAGTCTGTCTTCAGCTGGTCAAGGTGAAAATGGAAAGTACGGAGATCGATTGTTGTCGCCGCGATGGCAGGATGATGGAACAAGCCTCGCAGAAGATACTGATCTCTGGAATCACATTAGTGACGAGTTGAAGATGGGGATTCCGGAAAACAGCCGGATCCGCGAACAAAAAACAAAATTTTTAAAAAATAAGAGCTATCTCCACGATGTAACATTACGGGCAGAGCCGTACATGTACTGGATTGTCGAGCAGATACAGAAACGTAAAATGCCGATGGAACTGGTACTGCTACCCATAGTGGAGAGCGCTTTTGACCCACACGCAACATCTTCTGCGAATGCCGCCGGCATCTGGCAGATTGTTGCACAAACGGGCAAAAACTATGGTTTGAAACAGAACCAATGGTACGACGGACGCCGCGATGTGGTGGCCTCGACCAAAGTAGCGCTGGATATGATGCAGCGTCTGAACGGTATGTTTGACGGCGACTGGTTACTGACCATCGCCGCCTATAACAGCGGTGAAGGACGTGTGCTGAAGGCGATGAAACAGAATAAGGCGCGCGGTAAGCCGACTGACTTCTGGAGTTTATCGCTGCCCCGCGAGACCACGGTTTACGTACCTAAAATGTTGGCCTTGAGTGAGATTCTCAAGAACAACAAGCGTTACGGTATCAAACTGCCGACCCCGAACGAGAGCCGTGCTTTAGCTCGCGTAGAGGTGGGACAGCAGATTGAACTGACGCAGGCCGCCGATATGGCCGGTATGTCTCTCAGCAAGCTGAAGACATTTAATGCCGGTTATAAAAACGGTGCCACTGCGCCAAATGGACCGCACTACATTATGGTGCCTAAGTCCAACGTTGCTAAGTTGCGCGATTCACTGGCTTCCGGTGATATCGCTTCCGTGCAGCCTACCGAGATGGCGAAAGTCAGTGCGGCAGGAAACAGCTATACGGTACGCAAAGGTGACACCTTGTCTGGCATTGCCAACAAGCTTGGCGTAAGCGTCAGTGCACTGAAACAGCAGAACAATCTGCGCAGCGCTTCAGTTCGTACCGGTCAGACTCTGACCGTGAACGGCAAAGCGAGCACGCAATTGGCTGATAACGGCAACAGCATCACCTACCGTGTACGTAAGGGTGATTCTTTTGCCAGTATTGCTAAACGCCACGGTGTGAACACCAAAGACGTTATGCGCTGGAACAGTGACGCTAAAGACATTCAGCCGGGCGACAAGCTCACGCTGTTTGTGAATAATAGCGCAACACCTGATACCTAATGCCCCGAAAAGGCTGGCTTTTGTCAGCCTTTTTCATTTTCTGCTTCTGCTAAATTCTGCATATCGCCTGTTCAGGCTCTGACTCGCCCTTCCCTGCATTATTTCAGCTGAACATTAACTGTTGCGAGGCGTGAGTTCGAGCGTATTAGCTTAACGCTCGATACCGTAGAGAGAGTTGAACTCAACCAGCAGCGGATTGTGATCTGATGCGCGCGTCACCAGCACAGAAGCTTCACTGACCTTCATATCGCGGTAGAAGACGAAATCCAGTGGGCGCCCAAAGGCTTTTCGGCGATGGTCATCGGTGAAGTTCACCTCACGCAAAGACATCTCCCGCGCAAAGCGATATAGCGCATTCATGCGCTGGCGGCTCCAGGCGTTAAAATCTCCCGCCATGATCACCGGCCCACGATGATGTTGAATCTGTTCGCCAATCGGCCCCAACTGTTTGCTGTAGACATCGACACCGAGACTGAAATTGACCGCGTGGATATTCACCACCATCAGCATTTCGCCCGTGGGTAATGGATACGCCGTGACCAGCGCAGATTTGGCCAAACGCAGCAGCGGCTCACGTTCCCTTAGTGGGCAACAGTACACAGGGTGCGCAGACGCCAACGTCATGACGCCGGAAGGATGTTGCGGTAAGACAAAGGCCGGCACCTGATCGGCCGCAAGATAGTTACTGGTGGCGAATTTGACCAGTTCAGGCGTGGCCTGCGCCTCCTGCAGCAGAACAAGGTGGGCATCTTTGCCAAAACCCTGGAGCACAGACATCCAGTCTGCACGCTGTTGCTTAAAGATATTCCAGACTAAAACTCGCAGTGTGGGATCAGCTGGCAAAGGTGCGCCAGGCGGTAATGCCTGCCCAAGATGCAGCATTGCCCCCGGCGGAAAAATCCGTTCTGCTGGTTGACCGGCTACATAACGCATTGAATAAGTTTTTTTCCGCACTTTCCCGCCCAACTGGTTTACGACTCGTACTTCACCTGACTGTTATAGGGATTTTAGCGCGGGGTTTCAATTGGTGTTCTTGATTGTCGGAATTCGCCTCACAGCTTACCAATGTAAAAGCCTGCCAGCTGGCAGGCTTTTGTGCATGTCATTCCATCGCTATCGCAGTCTGAGTTTTATCGGGTTGGCCACTCAATCGCCCTAGCAGCAGCGCGCCAGGTACAATTACGGTGCCGATCCACGGGGTTTACGCCAATCCATAATGTTCAACAATGCAGAATCACGCTCACTGCGGCAGGCAGAGTAATACGGAGTTGTTCAGCGATGGTTGGGCTCAGAACGACGATAACAAATTCTGTCGTTCCGATCGCACAGGCACTGATCGTCAGCGCCCAAAGTGCAATTGGCATGATTAACTCCCATTAAGGTTTTAATGGGCATTAGTGTTGCCGCATGCTTTAATGACAAAAAGATGCAAAGTGCGAATAGACTTTTGCTTTTGGAGGGATAATGAAAGCATCGTCAGATGAGCTTAAGGTGTTTATCGCTGTAGTGGAGAGCGGCAGCTTTAGTCGCGCTGCAGAACAGTTGCAGATGGCCAATTCAGCGGTGAGTCGCACGGTTAAAAAACTGGAGAATAAGCTGGGTGTCGCGCTCTTAACGCGTACTACGCGTCAGCTAGCGCTCACTCATGAGGGCGAGCATTATTTTCGCCGCGTGCAAAAGTTGATGCACGAGATGTCAACCGCCGAGAGCGAGTTGATTGAGCGTCAGATGGCGCCTCAGGGCGTACTGCGTATTGATGCTGCTACACCCGTAATTCTGCATCTGTTGCTACCGATGATTAAACCCTTTCGTGAGCGCTATCCCAATGTCACACTATCGCTCATATCTTCAGAGAGCTTTATTAACCTCATCGAACGTAAAGTCGATGTGGCGATTCGCGCTGGCAATTTGACGGATTCTACACTGCGCGCTCGTTTGCTCTTTATAAGCTATCGCAAATTAGTGGCGACGCCGGCTTATCTGGCGAAATATGGTGTCCCTGCATCAACAGCTGATTTGGCTCAGCATGAATGCCTTGGCTTCGTTGAAACGCCACGCTTAAATCGCTGGCCAGTCGCAGATGAAGGTGGCGATCTTTATGACATCACGCCAGGAATGTCATCTAACAGCGGCGAAACGCTTAAACAGCTAGTGCTAGGCGACCAAGGTATCGCGTGTTTATCAGATTTTATGGTAGATAAAGAGATAGCCGATGGTACTTTTATTGAACTGCTTGCTGAACAGCGTATCCCAGTTGAGATGCCTTTTAATGCAGTCTATTACAGTGACTTAGGAGTTAGCCAACGCGTTAGGGCGTTTATCGATTTTCTGAGTGAATGGGTTAAAGCTCAGCCCTGGCGAGTGCAGGGCTGAAAAGGGATGCAGCGATTAATCCCAGTCTGGCGCCAAACCTTCTGGACCCACTAAGCGCTGATGACGATCCAGCGCGGCAATATTTGCCATATCTTGATCGTCTAGCTGCAGATCAACCGCTGTCATGTTGCTCGCCAGGTTTTCACGTTTGGTTGATGACGGGATCACCGCGTAACCTAACTTCATCGCCCATGCCAAAACAACCTGTGCCGGAGTAGCTTTGTGCTTCTGTGCAATGGTATTAATTACCTCATCCTTCAGCGCTTCTCCATAAGCTAACGTCATGTAAGAAGTGATGTGAAGACCATTCTTTTTAGCAAAATCAACCACCTGCCGATTCTGCAGAAAGGGATGCAGCTCAATCTGGTTAGTCGCTATATTTTCCACGCCAACCGCGTCAATCGCCTCTTTCATCAAAGCAATTGGGAAGTTTGAGATACCAATTTGCCGCGTCAGGCCTGCTTCTTTTGCTGCCATCAATGCCAACATGCTCTCTTTTACCGATACCGCCGATCCGGGAGAAGGCCAGTGGATTAAAGTGAGATCGACATAATCGGTGCGCAGTTTCGCCAGACTTTCTTTCAAGCTGGGAATCAACTTCTCAGCCGAAAGATTCTCAATCCAGATTTTGGTGGTAATAAACAAGTCGCCGCGTACTACACCACTCTCAGCGATCGCCTGCCCCACAGCCGCTTCATTTTCATAGATTTGCGCAGTATCAATTGTGCGATAGCCAAGTTCCAACGCAGTTTTAACTGAATGGATTACAACGTCATCTTGCAGGCGGAAAGTACCTAAACCAAAGGCGGGGATCGTCATGATTTCCTCATCGTATAGCGTTATGTTTCGATGGGAACTATTGTGGCAAGTTTATTGTTGCTGAAAAATCCGTTTATAAGCAAAAAAATTTTGATTTTTTATCAACAATAATGACGAAATTGCAGATATGAAAAAGCCCTGACTTTTCAGTCAGGGCTTATCAATTAAGTGGCGGAACGGACGGGGCTCGAACCCGCGACCCCCTGCGTGACAGGCAGGTATTCTAACCAACTGAACTACCGCTCCACCGATTCTGTACTGATATCAGACAATCGTTCTGATTTCAGGTGTTTCGCCCTTCCCGCGTCACGGGGAAGGTCACGACCCGGTGACGGGTCTTAAATTGATGCCTGGCAGTTCCCTACTCTCGCATGGGGAGGCCCCACACTACCATCGGCGCTACGGCGTTTCACTTCTGAGTTCGGCATGGGGTCAGGTGGGACCACCGCGCTAAAGCCGCCAGGCAAATTCTTGCTGCACGAAACGAATATTTTTCACTGATGCCGCGTTGCTCTCCCTCGCGTAACTCAGTCACATACTTCAGTATGCTCCCTCGCTCCGTCTCGGTCGGCGCCTCGCCTCAGCGTAAAATCTTCGCTTCCGCTAATTCTTTATCCGGTAAAACAAGCTGAAAATATCGGTCTCTCAGACCAAAACGCCTCTGGCGTTGTAAGGTTAAGCCTCACGGGTCATTAGTACCGGTTAGCTCAACGCATCGCTGCGCTTACACATCCGGCCTATCAACGTCGTAGTCTTCAACGTCCCTTCAGGACTCTCAAGGAGTCAGGGAGAACTCATCTCGGGGCAAGTTTCGTGCTTAGATGCTTTCAGCACTTATCTTTTCCGCACTTAGCTACCGGGCAGTGCCATTGGCATGACAACCCGAACACCAGTGGTGCGTTCACTCCGGTCCTCTCGTACTAGGAGCAACCCCCCTCAATTCTCCAGCGCCCACGGCAGATAGGGACCGAACTGTCTCACGACGTTCTAAACCCAGCTCGCGTACCACTTTAAACGGCGAACAGCCGTACCCTTGGGACCTACTTCAGCCCCAGGATGTGATGAGCCGACATCGAGGTGCCAAACACCGCCGTCGATATGAACTCTTGGGCGGTATCAGCCTGTTATCCCCGGAGTACCTTTTATCCGTTGAGCGATGGCCCTTCCATTCAGAACCACCGGATCACTATGACCTGCTTTCGCACCTGCTCGAGCCGTCACTCTCGCAGTCAAGCTGGCTTATGCCATTGCACTAACCTCCTGATGTCCGACCAGGATTAGCCAACCTTCGTGCTCCTCCGTTACTCTTTGGGAGGAGACCGCCCCAGTCAAACTACCCACCAGACACTGTCCGCAGCCCGGATTACGGGCCTACGTTAGAACATCAAACATTAAAGGGTGGTATTTCAAGGTTGGCTCCACGCAGACTGGCGTCCACGCTTCAAAGCCTCCCACCTATCCTACACATCAAGGCTCAATGTTCAGTGTCAAGCTATAGTAAAGGTTCACGGGGTCTTTCCGTCTTGCCGCGGGTACACTGCATCTTCACAGCGATTTCAATTTCACTGAGTCTCGGGTGGAGACAGCCTGGCCATCATTACGCCATTCG
The DNA here is from genome assembly GCF_054903455.1 of Pantoea sp. y20. Classification (NCBI taxonomy): domain Bacteria; kingdom Pseudomonadati; phylum Pseudomonadota; class Gammaproteobacteria; order Enterobacterales; family Erwiniaceae; genus Pantoea; species Pantoea sp. y20. The sequence goes on along the minus strand of NZ_CM142816.1, from coordinate 915,839 downwards.
TGCAGGTCGGAACTTACCCGACAAGGAATTTCGCTACCTTAGGACCGTTATAGTTACGGCCGCCGTTTACCGGGGCTTCGATCAAGAGCTTCTCCTTGCGGATAACCCCATCAATTAACCTTCCGGCACCGGGCAGGCGTCACACCGTATACGTCCACTTTCGTGTTTGCACAGTGCTGTGTTTTTAATAAACAGTTGCAGCCAGCTGGTATCTTCGACTGCCTTCAGCTCCATCCGCGAGGGACTTCACCTGATGACAGCGTGCCTTCTCCCGAAGTTACGGCACCATTTTGCCTAGTTCCTTCACCCGAGTTCTCTCAAGCGCCTTGGTATTCTCTACCTGACCACCTGTGTCGGTTTGGGGTACGATTTCGTGTTACCTGGAGCTTAGAGGCTTTTCCTGGAAGCAGGGCATCAGTTACTTCACCACCGTGGTGGCTCGTCGTCACGCCTCAGCCTTAAGATACCCCGGATTTACCAAAGGTATCAGCCTACACGCTTAAACCGGGACAACCGTCGCCCGGATAACCTAGCCTTCTCCGTCCCCCCTTCGCAGTAACACCAAGTGCAGGAATATTAACCTGCTTCCCATCGACTACGCTTTTCAGCCTCGCCTTAGGGGTCGACTCACCCTGCTCCGATTAACGTTGAACAGGAACCCTTGGTCTTCCGGCGAGCGGGCTTTTCACCCGCTTTATCGTTACTTATGTCAGCATTCGCACTTCTGATACCTCCAGCATGCCTCACAGCACACCTTCAACGGCTTACAGAACGCTCCCCTACCCAACAACACATAGTGTCGCTGCCGCAGCTTCGGTGCATGGTTTAGCCCCGTTACATCTTCCGCGCAGGCCGACTCGACCAGTGAGCTATTACGCTTTCTTTAAATGATGGCTGCTTCTAAGCCAACATCCTGGCTGTCTGTGCCTTCCCACATCGTTTCCCACTTAACCATGACTTTGGGACCTTAGCTGGCGGTCTGGGTTGTTTCCCTCTTCACGACGGACGTTAGCACCCGCCGTGTGTCTCCCGTGATAACATTCTCCGGTATTCGCAGTTTGCATCGGGTTGGTAAGCCGGGATGGCCCCCTAGCCGAAACAGTGCTCTACCCCCGGAGATGAGTTCACGAGGCGCTACCTAAATAGCTTTCGGGGAGAACCAGCTATCTCCCGGTTTGATTGGCCTTTCACCCCCAGCCACAAGTCATCCGCTAATTTTTCAACATTAGTCGGTTCGGTCCTCCAGTTAGTGTTACCCAACCTTCAACCTGCCCATGGCTAGATCACCGGGTTTCGGGTCTATACCCTGCAACTTAACGCCCAGTTAAGACTCGGTTTCCCTGCGGCTCCCCTATACGGTTAACCTTGCTACAGAATATAAGTCGCTGACCCATTATACAAAAGGTACGCAGTCACCCCATTAAAGAGGCTCCCACTGCTTGTACGTACACGGTTTCAGGTTCTGTTTCACTCCCCTCGCCGGGGTTCTTTTCGCCTTTCCCTCACGGTACTGGTTCACTATCGGTCAGTCAGGAGTATTTAGCCTTGGAGGATGGTCCCCCCATATTCAGACAGGATACCACGTGTCCCGCCCTACTCTTCGAACTCACAATCTGTGCACTTTCGTGTACGGGACTATCACCCGGTATCGTGCGACTTTCCAGACGCTTCCACTAACGCACAAACTGATTCAGGTTCTGGGCTGTTCCCCGTTCGCTCGCCGCTACTGGGGGAATCTCGGTTGATTTCTTTTCCTCCGGGTACTTAGATGTTTCAGTTCCCCGGGTTCGCCTCGCAACACTATGTATTCATGTTGCGATGATGCACTGGGTGCACCGGGTTTCCCCATTCGGACATCGTCGGCTGTAGCGGTTCATATCACCTTACCGACGCTTTACGCAGATTAGCACGTCCTTCATCGCCTCTGACTGCCAGGGCATCCACCGTGTACGCTTAGTCGCTTAACCTCACAACCCACAGGCGTTTTGCAACGCGCGCAGACTGCAAGCATTTGAGAGACTCGAACATATCGCCGCTTCATTCTTATTACGGAGAATGAAGACGATACGTCGTTTCAATTTTCAGCTTGTTCCGGATTGTTAAAGAGCAGTATCTCAGACGCAGCTCGTAAGCTTCGTTTGAGATACGTCGTGGAGACACCTTTCACCTGTCACCAAGCAAGTGGCGTCCCCTAGGGGATTCGAACCCCTGTTGCCGCCGTGAAAGGGCGGAGTCCTAACCGCTAGACGAAGGGGACACGATAGTGTCACGACTTCGCAGCCGTCTTGCTCATTACTTTCTATCAGACAATCTGTGTGAGCACTTCGCGGGAAGGTATCTTCAGGTAAGGAGGTGATCCAACCGCAGGTTCCCCTACGGTTACCTTGTTACGACTTCACCCCAGTCATGAATCACAAAGTGGTAAGCGCCCTCCCGAAGGTTAAGCTACCTACTTCTTTTGCAACCCACTCCCATGGTGTGACGGGCGGTGTGTACAAGGCCCGGGAACGTATTCACCGTAGCATTCTGATCTACGATTACTAGCGATTCCGACTTCACGGAGTCGAGTTGCAGACTCCGATCCGGACTACGACGCACTTTATGAGGTCCGCTTGCTCTCGCGAGGTCGCTTCTCTTTGTATGCGCCATTGTAGCACGTGTGTAGCCCTACTCGTAAGGGCCATGATGACTTGACGTCATCCCCACCTTCCTCCAGTTTATCACTGGCAGTCTCCTTTGAGTTCCCGGCCGAACCGCTGGCAACAAAGGATAAGGGTTGCGCTCGTTGCGGGACTTAACCCAACATTTCACAACACGAGCTGACGACAGCCATGCAGCACCTGTCTCAGAGTTCCCGAAGGCACCAAAGCATCTCTGCTAAGTTCTCTGGATGTCAAGAGTAGGTAAGGTTCTTCGCGTTGCATCGAATTAAACCACATGCTCCACCGCTTGTGCGGGCCCCCGTCAATTCATTTGAGTTTTAACCTTGCGGCCGTACTCCCCAGGCGGTCGACTTAACGCGTTAGCTCCGGAAGCCACTCCTCAAGGGAACAACCTCCAAGTCGACATCGTTTACGGCGTGGACTACCAGGGTATCTAATCCTGTTTGCTCCCCACGCTTTCGCACCTGAGCGTCAGTCTTTGTCCAGGGGGCCGCCTTCGCCACCGGTATTCCTCCAGATCTCTACGCATTTCACCGCTACACCTGGAATTCTACCCCCCTCTACAAGACTCCAGCCTGCCAGTTTCGAATGCAGTTCCCAGGTTAAGCCCGGGGATTTCACATCCGACTTGACAGACCGCCTGCGTGCGCTTTACGCCCAGTAATTCCGATTAACGCTTGCACCCTCCGTATTACCGCGGCTGCTGGCACGGAGTTAGCCGGTGCTTCTTCTGCGGGTAACGTCAATCGGTGAAGTTATTAACTCCACCGCCTTCCTCCCCGCTGAAAGTACTTTACAACCCGAAGGCCTTCTTCATACACGCGGCATGGCTGCATCAGGCTTGCGCCCATTGTGCAATATTCCCCACTGCTGCCTCCCGTAGGAGTCTGGACCGTGTCTCAGTTCCAGTGTGGCTGGTCATCCTCTCAGACCAGCTAGGGATCGTCGCCTAGGTGAGCCATTACCCCACCTACTAGCTAATCCCATCTGGGCACATCCGATGGTGTGAGGCCCGAAGGTCCCCCACTTTGGTCTTGCGACGTTATGCGGTATTAGCTACCGTTTCCAGTAGTTATCCCCCTCCATCGGGCAGTTTCCCAGACATTACTCACCCGTCCGCCACTCGTCACCCGAGAGCAAGCTCTCTGTGCTACCGTTCGACTTGCATGTGTTAGGCCTGCCGCCAGCGTTCAATCTGAGCCATGATCAAACTCTTCAATTTAAGTTTGATTTGCTGAAACCAGTTCAGCGGTGCTCATCTGTAAAACGTCATAATGAATTTCATTATGTGTTCACTCGTGAGGCTTTGATATTTTTTTGCGTCCGGAGACGCGGATATCAATCCTGCGAGTGCCCACACAGATTGTCTGATAAATTGTTAAAGAGCGTTGCGAACAGCGGCTGAACCGCCTGTCGCGAGGTGGCGTATACTACGCTACTCTCCTTCGGAGTCAAACACTTTTTTCAGCGTCTTCATCCGGCGGGATGAATTTCTTCACTCCCTGCCGAGCCGTCTGCGTTGCCGCTTTGCCGTCTCAGTGGTGGCGCATTATAGGGAGTTATTCGGAGCTGACAAGTGCAAATTTCAAGTTTTTTGCTGTTCGCTTGAAATTTGCGCAAAAGGCCCGTTTTCAAGCCTTTTTGATACGTGCTGGCAGCTCTGCCAGACTATTAATCACCCAATCCGCCACTGCTTCCCCTTCTGCCGTTACCGGCTTGCCACTACGCACCAGCACTTTGGTACCCACACCCGCTGCTAACGCCGCCTGCATATCTTCTATTTTGTCGCCTACCATATAAGAAGAAGCCATATCGATATCCAGATGCTGCTGCGCGGAGAGCAACATGCCCGGCTGCGGCTTACGGCAATCACACTGCTGGCGATACGCTTCTACCGTTGCATCTGGCAAATGCGGACAGAAATAGATGCCATCCAAATCAACATCACGATCGGCCAGCGACCAATCCATCCATTCTGTGAGTTGCATAAACTGGTCTTCGGTAAACATGCCACGCGCAATGCCCGACTGGTTAGTCACCAGTACCAGCGCATAGCCCATCTTCTTTAACGCCTGTAGCGCTTCGATGGTGCCATCAATGAATTCGAAATTATCGATTTCATGAACATAGCCGTGATCAACATTCAATGTGCCATCACGATCAAGAAAAATAGCCGGGACTTTGTTCGCCACGTAGAAACTCCTGCTGAAAATGTGTCGCTAAGTATCGCATGATTGCGTATAGCGAGAGAATGGCAGTTTGAATGACTTCCATTGATTTAGCCGTCTGGATGCCTTAACATCCATCCAAATTTCGCACAGCCCTGCTGAGTGAAGCCCGATACACCACGGACTATGCAACACGATAATAAATAAACTAATGATTAAACTCGAAAATATCACCAAAGTGTTCCAGCAAGGCTCACGCACCATTCAGGCGCTGTCCAACGTCAGCCTGCACGTGCCTGCTGGACAGATCTATGGCGTCATCGGTTCCTCTGGTGCCGGTAAAAGTACCCTGATTCGCTGCGTCAATCTGCTGGAGCGCCCAACCTCCGGACGCGTGCTGGTTGATGGCCAGGAATTAACCACCCTTTCTTCTGGTCAATTGACGCTGGCGCGCCGCCAGATTGGCATGATTTTCCAGCACTTCAATCTGATGAACTCCCGCACCGTCTCCGGTAACGTGGCGCTGCCATTAGAGTTAGGCAATCTTTCGCGCGAACAGATAAAGAAGCGCGTTAGCGAATTACTCGATCTGGTGGGATTATCAGACAAGCATGATAGCTGGCCAGCGAATCTCTCTGGCGGACAAAAGCAGCGTGTTGCGATTGCCCGCGCACTGGCGAGCAATCCTAAGGTGCTGCTGTGTGATGAAGCCACCAGCGCACTGGATCCTGCAACCACGCGTTCGATTCTGGAGCTGCTTAAGGACATTAACCGTCGTCTAGGCATTACCATTCTATTGATCACCCATGAAATGGATGTGGTGAAACGCATCTGCGATCAGGTTGCGGTGATCAGCAATGGTGAGTTAATTGAAAAAGACAGCGTGAGCGAAGTGTTTTCGCATCCGAAAACGCCGCTGGCGCAACAATTCATTCAATCGACGCTGCATCTGGATATCCCCGACGACTACCAGCAACGCATGGCGCCACAGCCAACAGCTGATAGCGTGCCGCTGCTGCGTCTCGAGTTCACCGGCAAATCGGTGGATGCTCCGCTACTGTCAGAATCGGCTCGCCGCTTTAACGTTAATAACAACATCATCAGTGCGCAGATGGATTACGCCGGCGGCGTGAAGTTCGGCATCATGCTGGCTGAGATGGATGGCAGTGAAACAGATACACAAGCCGCGATTGCCTGGCTGAAAGAAAATCATGTGAAAGTAGAGGTGTTGGGTTATGTCTGAAGCGATGATGTGGTTACTGACGCGTGGCGTCTGGGAAACGCTGATGATGACCTTCGTCTCTGGTTTCTTTGGTTTTGTCCTCGGTCTTCCGATTGGCGTGCTGCTGTATGTGACGCGTCCCGGCCAGATTCTGGCCAACAACGCGCTTTATCGCGTGCTGTCCGCGCTGGTGAATATCTTCCGTTCTATTCCGTTCATTATCCTGCTGGTATGGATGATTCCGTTCACCCGCGCCATAGTCGGCACCTCGATTGGCCTGCAAGCCGCGATTGTGCCACTAACCGTCGGCGCCGCGCCGTTTATTGCACGTATGGTGGAAAACGCCCTGCTGGAACTGCCAACCGGATTGATCGAAGCGTCTCGCGCCATGGGCGCCACCCCGCTGCAGATCGTGCGTAAAGTCCTGCTGCCAGAAGCGCTGCCAGGTCTGGTGAATGCCGCTACAATTACCCTGATTACGCTGGTTGGCTACTCCGCAATGGGCGGAGCGGTTGGCGCAGGCGGTTTGGGCCAGATTGGCTATCAATACGGTTACATTGGCTATAACGCCACCGTAATGAACACCGTGCTGGTTTTGCTGGTTGTGCTGGTCTATTTAATCCAATTCTGTGGCGACCGCATTGTACGTGCTGTGTCCCATAAGTAAGCAAGCAACATCAATAGTCCTCTATTAAGGAAAGGATATGTCTTTTACATTTAAAAAGATTGCCGCTGTGGGTGCTCTGATTGGCGCAATTGCGCTGGCAGGATGCGATCAGAAAGCAAAAGATCCAAACCACATTAAAGTGGGTGTGATTGTCGGCGCTGAACAGCAGGTTGCTGAAACTGCAGTTAAAGTGGCGAAAGAGAAATATGGCCTCGATGTTGAGCTAGTGACCTTTAACGATTACGTGCTGCCAAACGAAGCACTGAGCAAAGGTGATATTGACGTTAACGCCTTCCAGCACAAGCCGTACCTGGATCAGCAGATCAAAGATCGCGGTTACAAGCTGGCCTTCGTAGCGAACACCTTCGTTTACCCAATCGCCGGATACTCGAAGAAAATCAAATCACTGGATGAACTGCAGGACGGTTCACAGGTTGCTATCCCGAACGATCCAACCAACCTGGGACGTTCACTGCTGCTGCTGCAGAAAGTCGGCCTGATCAAACTGAAAGATGGCGTTGGCCTGCTGCCAACCTCACTGGATATCACTGAGAACCCGAAAAAGCTGAAGATTGTTGAGCTGGAAGCGCCGCAGCTGCCACGTTCACTTGACGATCAGCAGATCGCACTGGCGGTGATCAACACCACGTACGCCAGCCAGATTGGTCTGACGCCAGCGAAAGATGGCATCTTCGTGGAAGACAAAGATTCACCTTACGTGAACCTGATTGTTAGCCGTGAAGATAATAAAGACGCGGAGAACGTGAAGAAGTTTGTGCAGGCTTACCAATCAGACGAAGTGTCTGAAGCGGCCAACAAGATCTTTAACGGTGGCGCAGTGAAAGGCTGGTAATGTTCACCTTTCATGCCTTGCAGGGCGGCTTCGGCCGCCCTTTCTTTTGCCATAAATTGCACCTGACTTGTTATTTATTGTCGTCCTTGTTTCAATAACGCCACTTTTTTATTACTTGAGGATGTTGCCATGCGTTTTTTACCGCTCTGCTTGTTAGCATTGATGCTGACCGGGTGTGTGCGTGAATATCACCCGATAAGCAGTGCTCCTTCTCGTCCGCAACAAGCATCCAGCGAACCACAACGTAAACCGACTCCACGTCCCGCGCCGGTGAAGATCTACACCGATGCGACCGATCTGGTCAGCAACCCGTTCCGCGATTTGGGCGAAGTCTCTGCTGAAGATTGCCAGAGCAGCAGCCAGGATTCGCCTCCTAACATCAACACCGCGCGCAAGCGCCTGCAGATTCGCGCAGCCGGCATGAAAGCCAACGCCGTCCTGCTGCATAAGTGCGAAATTGTCACCAGCACGCCGGGATGCTATCGCCAGGCCATTTGCCAGGGCTCCGCACTGAAAGTATCAAATCAATGAGTGAGTTTGCCTTTGCGCAAATCGGCGTGATTCGTTCGCCGTGGAAAGAGAAGTTTGCCGTCCCGCGCCAGCCCGGTCTGGTGCAGGATGGCTGCGGCGAGCTGCATCTGCTACCACCTTACAATCAGCCGGAAGCCGTGCGCGGGCTGGAAGCGTTTAGTCATTTGTGGGTGCTGTTTGTATTCCATCAAACCATTGAAGGAGGCTGGCGTCCGACCGTGCGTCCCCCGCGCCTCGGTGGCAATGCGCGTATGGGCGTGTTCGCCACCCGTTCAACCTTCCGCCCCAATCCTATCGGCATGTCGCTGGTTGAGTTAAAAGGCATTCGCTGCGAGAAGCAGCAGGTGATCTTGCAGCTCGGCAGCCTCGATTTAGTCGATGGCACGCCTGTGGTGGATATCAAACCTTATCTGCCGTTTGCCGAAGCGCTGCCTGATGCGCGCGCCGGGTTTGCGCAGGCGGCGCCTGATGCCACCATGCCGGTGCGCTTTTCGCCGCTGGCGCAGAGCCAGCTTCAGCTGCAGCAGAAAACCCATCCGCAGCTAGCGCGTTTCATTAGCGAAGTGCTGGCACAGGATCCGCGCCCGGCTTACCGTAAAGGTGAGACGGAAGATCGTGAATATGCCGCCTGGCTACTCGACTTTAACGTGCGCTGGCGCATTGATGAGGCAGGAACCGAGGTGATCGCCCTCGATCCCCGTTAAAACCCGCTTTTGAGTGATTGATCTCGCTGGTACACTAGCCGCCAGAAAAATTTTGTCAGTTTCCTTCCGTATAACTGGAATCGTAATCAATGCGTACTACTCAATATCTGCTCTCCACTCTGAAGGAGACACCTTCCGATGCAGAAGTGATCAGCCACCAGCTGATGCTGCGCGCCGGCATGATCCGCAAACTGGCTTCCGGTCTCTACACCTGGTTGCCGACCGGGATTCGCGTGCTGCGAAAAGTTGAAAACATCGTGCGTGAAGAGATGAACAACGCCGGTGCGATTGAGATCTCCATGCCGGTGGTTCAGCCTGCCGATCTGTGGGAAGAGAGCGGCCGTTGGGAGCAATACGGCCCGGAACTGCTGCGCATTAAAGATCGTCACGAACGTCCCTTCGTGCTGGGTCCAACCCACGAAGAAGTGGTCACCGATTTGATCCGCAACGAGCTGAGCTCTTATAAGCAGCTGCCGCTCAATCTGTATCAGATCCAGACCAAATTCCGCGATGAAGTGCGCCCGCGTTTTGGTGTGATGCGTTCACGCGAGTTCATCATGAAAGATGCTTACTCGTTCCACACCACGCAGGAATCGCTGCAGGAAACCTACGACGCGATGTACCGCGCCTACAGCCAGAGCTTCAGCCGTATGGGCCTTGATTTCCGCGCCGTACAAGCTGACACCGGTTCTATCGGCGGCAGCGCATCACATGAATTCCAGGTGCTGGCACTGAGCGGTGAAGATGACGTGATCTTCTCCAGCGAATCCGATTACGCGGCCAACATTGAGAAAGCCGAAGCCTTAGCGCCGGCTGGCGAGCGTCCGCACGCCACAGAAGCCATGACGCAGTTCGATACGCCAAACGCCAAGACTATCGCCGAGCTGGTTGAGCAACATCAGTTGCCGATTGAGAAAACCGTTAAGACGCTGTTCGTCAAAGCCACCGAAGAGAGCGGCCACACGCTGGTTGCCCTGCTGCTGCGCGGCGATCATCAGCTGAACGAAATTAAAGCGGAGAAGCTGGATATCGTCGCTGAACCGCTGGAGATGGCGAGCGAAGAACAGATTCGCGCGCTGCTGGGTGCCGGTCCAGGCTCGCTCGGCCCGGTCGGTTTGACCATGCCAGTGATCGCCGATCGTACCGTGGCAAAAACAGCTGACTTCTGCGCGGGTGCCAACATTGATGGCAAACACCTGAGCGGCATCAACTGGGGCCGCGATCTGCCAGAACCGCGCGTGGAAGATATCCGTAACGTGGTGGAAGGCGATCCAAGCCCAGACGGCAAAGGTACGCTGCTGATTAAACGCGGTATCGAAGTGGGCCACATCTTCCAGCTGGGTACCAAGTACTCCGAAGCGATGAAAGCAGCGGTTCAGGGCGAAGATGGTCGTAACCAGGTGATGACCATGGGCTGTTACGGCATCGGTATTACGCGCGTTGTGGCGGCGGCAATTGAGCAGAACAACGACGAACGTGGCATCATCTGGCCTGCGGCATTGGCACCGTTTGAAGTGGCCATTCTGCCAATGAATATGCACAAATCTTTCCGTGTGCAGCAGTTGGCTGAAGAGCTGTACAACACGCTGCGTGCCAAAGGCATTGACGTGATTCTGGATGACCGTAAAGAGCGTCCAGGCGTGATGTTCGCGGATATGGAGCTGATTGGCGTGCCGCACACCATCGTAATTGGCGATCGTAATCTCGATAACGAAGAGATTGAGTACAAGGCGCGTACCGCCAGCGAGAAACAGATGATTAAGCAACATGACATCGTCGACTTCCTGGTGAAAGCACTCAACAAGTAACGCTTAAACGCCTCCAGCCGGAGGCGTTTTTTATTGCACCTTTCCGCGCATCGCCTTCACGTTACTGCGCCGCGTTTTACCTTCCAGCCGCCTCACTTTAGAGCCGTGCGTCGGTTTGGTCGCACGCCGCACTTTTTCCACCGTGGTTAACTCCCGAATCAGATTTATCAGCCGCTGCACGGCCGCTTCCCGATTCATTTCCTGGCTGCGATGTTCCTGTGCTTTGATGATCACCACGCCTTCCGCGGTAATCAAATGATGGCTCGCCGCCAGCAGTCGCTCTTTGTAAAACGGCGGCAGCGATGAGGCATGAATATCAAATCGCAGGTGAATCGCCGTCGACGTTTTATTCACATGCTGGCCACCGGCACCTTGCGCACGGATGGCACTGAGTTCCACTTCATTATCTGCAAGTGAAAGCGATCGAGACAGCACAATCATCTGTCACCTACCGTTTGGCTCGACGTTGCGTCGCGTAATAACCTGTTCATCAACTTAACCTTTTGTGCGCACGCTGAATGCATAAGACCAGCGCGAAATGTCACTTTTGCCCATTTGCTTGCATCATTCCCGTGACGACCGGGCTGATTTCGATGAAATTCCTGTGATATAGTCGCCTATCATCCAGAGTATCAACTCTGCTGAGGAGGTGTATGTGCAAAAGTATTGTGAGTTAGTTCGCCAGAAGTATGCCGAAATTGGTAGCGGCGACCTTGGGTATGTGCCAGACGCCATAGGTTGTGCGTTGAAGGCTCTCAACGATATTGCCGCTGATTCTGCGCTAAACTCTTCTCTCAGGGAACAAGCAGCGTATGCCGCTGCAAACTTATTGGTGAGCGACTATGTTGACGAATGAAGCCTACAAACCCATCAACTGCGATGATTACGACAACCTTGAACTCGCCTGCCAAAAACACTGGACGCTGTCGTTAGAGTTAAAAAACGGCGATCAGCTCAAGGCCAAAGCCGTGGACATGGTCTCACGTAAAAACGTCGAGTACCTTGCCGTCGATCTCTCAGGCGAGACCCGCGAAGTGCGGCTCGACCACATCGCCAGCTTCACACATCCTGAGCTGGGCACCGTCGTCGTCAGCGAAGACGAGTAAAACCTCTCTCGGGCGGGAATCACATCCCGCCCACCTCGCTTAAGGTTTTAACGAACTGTAATACGCCGATAAATCTGCCATATCCTGATCGCTCAATCCCGTGACAAACGCTTTCATCACTTCCGCCTGGCCGCCGCTCCGCTCGCCTTTTTTATAGGCTTGCAGTGAATGCAGCAGATAAGGCGCATGTTGCCCGGCCAGATTGGGATAAAGCGGCACGGCGCTTTTGCCCTCCGCACCGTGACACGCCACACAGCTTGCCGCTTTTTGCGCGCCCGCATTCACATCGCCGTCGGCCAACGCCGGCAGCGCCGCAGCGAATAACGCCGCGGCCATCCAAAGTTTCATCATTGCTCTCCATTTTATTGTTGTGGTGACCAGATCGCCTGCCAGCCTTGCTCGTTGCTGGCTGCGCCTTCGCGGGTAATAAACAGCCCCGGCGCGCTAATTAACGTCTGGTTAAAATAAATCAACGGAATACGTTCGCGCTGCCAGGGCGCAACGCCCAGCTCTTGCCACAGCTTCTTCATCTCGCGGCCACCTGCGCGCCCCTGTATATGATAATAACCCTGCGCCTGGAAGCGGATCGTGATCGCTTCATCCGCTGCAGGCTGGCGCAGCTCGGCAATCCACGCATTCGCGTGCAGCGAACCTAAACCAGCGGGTAAATTAAGCGGCTGCGTGCGGTCTTGCCAGGTTAGCAAGTGCTGACTAAGTGAAGGCTGCGGCGGTAACCAATAGAGTTGCTGGCGATAGCGGCGCAGCTCAAAAGCGCCGAAACGCAAACAAGGTTTGGCATCTTCACGGCTGTTGATGACTTCATCGGTGATGCGTTTCAATGCCTCGCGCGAAGGCATCGCGCCGCCCTGTTGAGCAATCCAGCGGCGTAACAGCGCATGACGCCGCGCTTCGCTCATGTTCATTAACGGCGGGAAGTGCAGCGCGCCCTGCGCATCGCTAAGCTGCGCCAGCTGTTCCGCCATCAACTCGTCGAGCAGTTGCTCCTGCTCGCCACAGAGCGCGGCGCTGCGTGCACTGGCGGCACTGAAGTGCGGCCAGCGCGCCTGCAGCTGCGGCAGAATCTGCTGACGCAGGAAGTTGCGGTCATAGCGGCTATCGGCGTTGCTTTCATCTTCAATCCAGCGCAGTTGATGCTCGGTAGCATAGTTTTCCAGCTGCTGACGGCTAACGTCGAGCAACGGACGCAGATGCCGATGTTCACCCACGCTGCGCTGCAGCGGCATCGCGGCCAAACCCGCCGGTCCGCTGCCGCGTTTTAACGCCAGCAGCAGCGTTTCCGCCTGATCGTCAAGGTGCTGAGCGGTAAGTAAGTGTTCACCGGGTTGCAGATGCTGAAACAGCGCCTGATAGCGTGCTTCGCGGGCAGCCGCTTCAATGCCGTTGGCGCGGCCATCAACCTGCACATGCAGCACTTCACAGGGAATCTGCCACTGCTGGCAAACTTGCTGGCAATGCAGCGCCCAGCTATCGGCATTCGGGCTGAGACCATGATGGACGTGTAACGCGCGCACGTGTAGCGCTGGCTGCTGACGTTGCCAGCAGACCAATTGATGCAGCAGCACGGTGGAATCAAGTCCGCCGCTGAACGCCAGCACATAGCCAGCGTCGGGTGTCAGCAGCGAAGCAAGATGAGATAAAGACATGAGCGCGTTCCGTCCGGGCGAGCCACCGAATTGCGGCTCGCGGCGGACGCTAGTTTACGCCTGATACAGCTCCAGCGGCAAACCATCCGGATCGGGGAAGAAGGTGCAGGCTTTACCGGTTAACGCATCGATACGAATCGGCTCGCACGTCACGCCCTTCTCCGCCAGCGCCGCTATGGACTGTTCAACATCCTCAACGCAAAACGCCAGATGACGCAGGCCGCAGGCTTCCGGTCCACTAACGCGTGGCGGCGGCGAGGGGAAAGAGAACAGTTCGATGGTATAAACCCCGTTCAGGCCAAGATCGCCTTTCCACGAGTCACGCTCGGCGCGGTAATATTCACCCAACAATTCAAAGCCCAGCACATCACAATAAAACGCCTTACTGCACTGATAATCGGTGGCAATAATGGCGATGTGATGGATCTGTTTAATCTGCAGCATAGCGACTCCGGTTTTCACATAAGCCGCTTACCCTACGTGGCAAATGCGACGATGAAAAGAGGTGATTGTCCTAAGTTAGCCTTCATCATCTTCACGCAATACGCGCACCAGATAACGCCCATCGTCCGTCAACGTCGCACCGTGAATATCGGTCTCGAAACCGGGATAGTGTCGGCCGATGGTGCATAGCATCAGCAGAAAATCGAGTACGGAACGGCTCTCTTCGGTGATCATCTCGCCCGGCATCACCACCGGCACGCCAGGCGGATACGGCAGAATCATGTTGGCGGAAATGCGCCCCACCAGCTCGCGAATATCCACCGTTTCCACCTGACCTTTTACCTGGCGCTGAAACGCCTGATGCGGCGTCATTTTCATCTCCGGCAGCACGTCGAACGCTTTCAACATCAGGCGCGGCAGATCATGTTGCAGGATCAATTGATGAATGCCCTGCGCCAGCGTTTGAATGCGCATGTTGCGGTAGAAGTCGGGATCTTCAGCGTAGAGATCCGGCAGCATGTTTTTCACGCGCAGGTTGAGATCGTATGCACGCTTAAACTCCGTCAGCCCACGCAGCACGCTCATCGCTTTGGTTTTATCGATGCCGATGCTGAACAGGAACAGCAGATTGTACGGCCCGGTTTTCTCCACCACGATGCCGCGCTGATCGAGGAACTTCGCCACCAGCGCGGCTGGAATGCCCTCTTCCGCCATGTTACCCAGCTCGCTCATGCCCGGCGTCAGAATGGTGACTTTGATCGGATCGAGATACATATGATCGCGATCGGCATGGGTGAAACCGTGCCAATCCTCCTCGCCCGGCTGGATCGGCCAGCATTCGGCTTGATCGACCTGCTCCGGCTGCCAGATATCAAAGAACCAGCCGTCAGACTCTTCGCGCAAGCGTTGAATCTCACGACGGAAATGCAGCGCACGTTCAACCGAGCGGTTGATCAGTCGCTTACCCGGATTGCCGCGCAGCATCGCCGCCGCGGTTTCAATCGACGAGACAATCGCGTAGCTCGGCGAGGTGGTGGTGTGCATCATGTAGGCTTCGTTGAAGGTGTGCTCGTCGTAATCGCCTTTGATGTGAATCAGCGAAGCCTGCGAGAACGCCGCTAACAGTTTGTGCGTCGATTGCGTTTCATAAATCACTTTGCCGGGAATACGATCGCCGCTCATGCCGCTTTTACCGGCATAGATCGGATGGAAATTGGTGTACGGCACCCACGCAGAATCAAAGTGGATCGATGGCACATCCAGCGTCTGTTTGATGAACTGCGTGTTGTACAGCAGGCCATCGTAGGTTGAGTTGGTGATCACCGCATGCACCGGCCAGCTAGCGCGCGGCGTGGCGTTGACCTTTTGCTGGATGTTGTCACGCGTAAACTCGCGCTGCGGAATGCCGCCCAGAATGCCCAGCGCGTTGCGCGTCGGTTTGAGCCAGATTGGGATGATGTCGCTCATCATCAGCAAATGGGTCAGCGATTTATGGCAGTTGCGGTCAATCAGCACCGTGCTACCCACAGGCGCCGCATACATGCCGACGATTTTATTCGAGGTCGAGGTGCCGTTGGTCACCATGTAGCTTTGCTCAGCGCCAAAGGTGCGCGCAACGTACTCCTCCGCTTCCAGATGCGGGCCGGTGTGATCGAGCAATGAACCCAATTCCGTGACCGAGATCGAGACATCCGCTTTTAAGGTGTTCGAGCCAAAGAAGTCATAAAACAGGCTGCCCACCGGGCTTTTCTGGAAGGCGCTGCCGCCCATGTGACCCGGCGTGCAGAAGGTGTATTTGCCCTCTTTGACGTAGGTGAACAACGCTTTAGTTAGCGGCGGCGTGATGTTATCGATGTACTCATCGGTGTACTGACGAATATGCAGCGCGATGTCATCGGCAGCGCTCAGGGCATACTCGAAGAAGTGCAGCGCCATGCGCATCTCGTTGATGCTGACATCCATCTGCGAATGGGTGTTGATGAAGGCATAGAGCGGCAGATATTCATTAAGCTGATTGATGTCGCTACACAGCGCCAGACTGTAATCGTCCCAGTCAAAAATCACACCGCAGATACGCGGATTGTGTTCAATCAACTTCAGCAGGTCGCTGGCATTATTGGGGTAAACGGTTTGGAAGCCTTGCAGCTTGAGGGCAGCATCCAGTTCGCGAATAGGCTCATCTTTGTAGAAAGCGCCGTGCGGTCCCATGATCGCAATAATATTCAATGCTCACCTCCTGTGGTGTTGTGGCACTGAATAAGGATAGCGAAAACCGCGCGCGGATAAACCTGGAATGCTCTGCTGTTGAGTGATTGCAACCGAATGCTAATGCACCAGAAAAGCCACGATCAAGCCAAAGGGGACAGGAAAGATCAGCCCGAAGAGCAAAGCATCCGAGCCATGGATGGCGAGGCCGATCTGCATGGATGCAGTGATTCTTTGCGATCGGGCTGGTCTTTTCTGGACCTTGCACCGAAGTCACAGCGAAATCGTCGAACCAGGTAGCCATGGATGGCTACCCTACGGATGGCTGATCAGAATGGTATTCGTTCGACATAAAAAAAGCGGACCGGGGTCCGCTTCTTGCTTAGCTCTGATGTATCAAGCGTAGCCGTAGTTCATCAGGCGCTGATAGCGACGGTTGAGCAACTCTTCGGTGCTCAGAACATCGAGATCGGCCAGATCGGCCAGCAGTTGCTGCTTAAGCGAAGCCGCCATATCTACCGGTTGACGATGCGCGCCGCCCAGCGGCTCAGGAATGATGGAATCGATCAGCTTCAGCTCTTTCAGACGCTCAGCTGTGATACCCATCGCTTCCGCAGCCAGCGGAGCTTTATCGGCGCTTTTCCACAGGATCGACGCACAACCTTCCGGTGAAATCACCGAATAGGTGCTGTATTGCAGCATATTGACTTTGTCGCCCACGCCGATTGCCAGCGCACCACCGGAACCGCCTTCGCCGATTACGGTACAAATCACCGGAATTTTCAGGCCAGACATTTCACGCAGGTTGCGTGCGATCGCTTCTGACTGACCGCGCTCTTCTGCACCCACGCCCGGATAAGCTCCCGGCGTATCGATGAAGGTGATCAGCGGCATCTTAAAGCGTTCAGCCATTTCCATCAGACGCAGCGCTTTGCGATAGCCTTCTGGTGCCGGCATACCGAAGTTACGACGAATTTTCTCTTTGGTCTCGCGACCTTTCTGATGACCAATGATCATCACTGGACGATCGTCAAGACGGGCAATACCGCCGACAATCGCTTTATCATCGGCATAAGCACGATCGCCAGCCAGTTCGTCGAAATCATCAAACGCGTTGCGGATATAGTCCAGTGTATAAGGACGCAGCGGATGACGCGCGAGTTGCGCCACTTGCCATGCGCCTAAATCGGAGAAGATTTTACGGGTCAGCTCAACGCTTTTTTCGCGTAAACGCTGCACTTCCTCATCCAAATTAATATCGTGTTTCTCATCCGAACGGCCAATCGATTTTAACGAGTCGATTTTCGCTTCAAGCTCTGCGATTGGCTGTTCAAAATCCAGGTAATTAAGACTCATAATGTTCCTGTTTTAGTCAAACTCCAGTTCCACCTGCTCCGATCCTACTAACGACCGCAAATCGTTGAGTAAACGATCGCTGGGCGAAATACGCCACGCTGCACCAAAGCGTAGCTTCGCTCGCGCATCGGCTCTCTGATAGTAGAGATGCACCGGAATGGTCCCGGAACGATGAGGCTCCAGAGACTGGCGGAGACGGTTTAAAAGCTGGTCATCAATTTGCCTGTCCGTCAGCGAGATAGCAAGTCCGCGCGCGTATTTTTCCCGCGCTTCGTCGATGTCCATCACTTCTCGAGCGGTCATTTTAAGGCCACCGCTAAAGTCATCAAAGCTGACCTGTCCACTGACGATCAGGATACGGTCCTTCTCCAGCAACTGCTGGTATTTATCTAACGCATCGGTAAATAACATCACTTCAAGACGACCAGAACGATCGTCAATGGTACAAATACCAATTCGGTTGCCGCGTTTAGTGACCATCACACGGGCGGCAATCACCAGCCCCGCCGCGACGGTTACTTTACCACGATCTGTCGGATGCATGTCTTTCAGCCGCATGCCGCCGACGTAACGCTCAATTTCTTTCAAATACTGGTTAATCGGATGTCCGGTAAGATAGAGACCCAAAGTCTCTCGTTCGCCATCCAGTTGAATTTGTTCCGGCCACGGCGTGATGCTGGCGTAGGATTTCTCTACCTGCTCTGGCTCTTCGGCCAGCACGCCAAACATATCGGCCTGGCCGATGGCTTCGGCTTTAGCATGCTGATCGGCCGCTTTTAATGCATCGCCGAGTGCACTCATCAAAGCCGCGCGATGCGGGCCGAGACGATCGAATGCGCCCGACATGATCAGTTTTTCCATTACGCGACGGTTGATCTTTTTGGTGTCGGTGCGCGCACAGAGATCAAACAACTCTTTGAAGTAGCCGCCTTCATTACGCGCATCAATGATCGCTTCGATCGGGCCCTCACCCACGCCTTTGATCGCGCCGATGCCGTAAACGATCTCGCCTTCGTCATTGACGTGGAACGGATACAAACCGGAGTTGATGTCTGGCGGCAGCACTTTGAGGCCCATGCGCCAGCATTCGTCGACCAGGCCAACCACTTTCTCGGTGTTATCCATATCAGCGGTCATTACGGCCGCCATAAATTCTGCCGGATAGTGCGCTTTCAGCCACAGCGTTTGATAAGAAACCAGCGCGTAAGCGGCGGAGTGCGACTTGTTAAAGCCATAACCGGCAAATTTTTCTACCAGATCGAAGATTTTCATCGACAGCTCACCGTCGACGCCCATCTTCTCCGCACCGTCCCGGAACACCGAACGCTGCTTCGCCATCTCTTCGGGTTTCTTTTTACCCATCGCACGACGCAGCATGTCCGCGCCGCCCAGCGTATAGCCAGACAGCACCTGCGCAATCTGCATCACCTGTTCCTGATACAGAATGATGCCGTAGGTCGGCTCCAGCACCGGCTTCAGGGTTTCGTGCTGCCACTGAATATCCGGATAAGAGATCTCTTCGCGACCGTGCTTACGGTCAATGAAGTTATCTACCATGCCCGATTGCAGCGGTCCCGGACGGAACAGCGCCACCAGTGCGATCATATCTTCGAAGCAGTCAGGCTTCAGACGTTTGATCAGATCTTTCATGCCGCGCGATTCAAGCTGGAACACCGCCGTGGTTTCCGAGCGCTGCAGCATATCAAAGCTTTTCTTGTCATCCAGCGGAATGGCGGCGATATCAATCGGTGGCAAACCCTGCTTTTCACGGCGCGGGTTAATCATCTTCAGCGCCCAGTCGATGATGGTAAGCGTACGCAGGCCAAGGAAGTCAAACTTCACCAGCCCGGCATATTCCACGTCATTCTTATCAAACTGGGTAACCGGGAATTGCCCGTTTTCATCGCAGTACAGCGGCGCAAAATCGGTGATTTTGGTCGGCGAAATCACCACACCACCGGCGTGTTTACCGGCGTTACGCGTGACACCTTCCAGTTTGCGCGCCATGTCGATCAGCGCTTTCACCTCTTCATCAGCCTCGTAGATCTCCGGTAGCTGCGGTTCAGCCAGGAAGGCTTTCTCCAGCGTCATGCCCGGATCCGGCGGGATCAGTTTCGAGATACGATCAACAAAACCGTACGGATGACCGAGTACGCGTCCCACATCGCGGATGACCGCTTTCGCCGCCATGGTACCGAAGGTGATGATCTGCGATACCGCATCGCGTCCATACATATCGGCCACGTGATCGATCACCTGATCGCGCTTCTCCATGCAGAAGTCAACGTCAAAGTCAGGCATCGACACACGTTCCGGGTTCAGGAAACGTTCGAACAGCAGGTCAAACTCCAGCGGATCGATATCGGTGATTTTCAGCGCATACGCCACCAATGAACCGGCACCCGAACCGCGGCCTGGGCCGACGGGAATGCCGTTGTCCTTCGACCACTGAATAAACTCCATCACGATCAGGAAGTAGCCCGGGAAGCCCATCTGGTTGATAACAGTGAGTTCAATCTCCAGACGTTCATCATATTCCACGCGTTTTTCTGCGCGCACCGCCGGATCCGGGAAGAGGAATTCCATACGCTCTTCCAGGCCTTCACGTGACTTCGCCACGAGGAAGTCTTCAGTGCTCATGTCACCGGTGGGGAACTGCGGCAGGAAATATTCGCCGAGGCGCACCGTCACGTTACAGCGCTTAGCAATCTCTACGCTATTTTCCAGCGCTTCCGGAATGTCCGAGAACAGCTCGCACATCTCCTCTTCACTACGCATATATTGCTGAGGACTGTAGTTGCGTGGACGCTTGGGATCGTCCAGCGTATAGCCGTCATGAATTGCGACGCGGATTTCATGCGCATCAAAATCTTCTTCATTCAGGAAGCACACTTCGTTGGTGGCAACGACGGGAATGCCTTCGGCCACCGCCAGCTCGACGGCGGCATGCAGATACGCTTCTTCATCGGCGCGACCGGTGCGCATCAATTCCAGGTAATAACGATTCGGGAAGTGTTCCTGATAAAAGCTCAAACACTGCGCTACCATCGCGCTATTGCCGCGCAGCAGACTGCGGCCCACGTCGCCGCGACGTCCGCCAGACAGCAGAATCAGGCCTTCGCCCAGCTCCAGCAGCCAGTCGCGATCGATGATTGGGCCCGCAATGCCGTAACCGCGCTGATATGCACGTGAAATCAGCAAGGTCAGGTTTTGATAACCGGTGTTATTGGCCGCCAGCAGCGTTAACTGTGTCAGCTCATCGCCCATCAATTCGCTGGCAACCTGGAAGTCAGCACCAATAATCGGCTTGATCCCCGCGCCGTGTGCGCTACCGTAAAAACGCACCAGCCCGCACAGGTTGATGTAATCGGTAATAGCAATCGCCGGCATGCCCAGCGCAGCCGCCTTCTTGACTAAGGGTCCGGTTTTCGCCAGACCATCAACCATGGAGTAATCACTGTGGACGCGCAGATGTATAAAACGAGGTTCAGCCATATCAGTTTCCGGTTAAAACAGCGTCAGGCTATTAAAGCGTAGTTGGCTGGCGGGCTGCCAGCACATCGGCATCAATCAAGGCGTTACGCACCGGCGCAAAGCTGCGACGATGATGAGGTGTGGCGCCGTGCTGCGTCAGCTTTTCCATGTGCAGCGCGGTTGGATAGCCTTTGTGTTGCGCAAAGCCATATTGCGGGAACAGCAGATCCAGTTCGGCCATTTCACGATCGCGCGTGACTTTGGCGATGATCGAGGCGGCACTGATCGCTTGCACCAGGCTATCACCCTTCACCACCGCCTGCGAGGGCATCGGCAGCGCCGGGCAACGGTTGCCATCGATCAGTACGAAGTCCGGTGCAATGTGCAAACCCGCGACCGCGCGCTGCATCGCCAGCATGGTGGCGTGCAGAATATTGAGCTGATCGATCTCCTCTGGCTCGGCACGACCAAGGCTCCAGGCCAGCGCCTTCTCTGTGATCTCGTCATACAGCGCCAGACGACGCTTCTCGGAGAGCTTTTTCGAGTCGGCCAGTCCGGCAATCGGGTTGGCGGGATCGAGGATCACCGCCGCCGTGACCACGGCGCCAACCAGCGGGCCGCGCCCTACTTCATCAACGCCAGCAATCCGCTGCGCGTTGGGATAGATAAATTCAGCCATTGATAATCTCCAGTACCGCATCCGCCGCCTGCTCATCGGCATTCCAGCGAATCTGTTGATGCAGTTCGGTGAAGGTTTTCAGTAGCGCTTCGCGCTCCGGGCCAGCGTGCAGTAACGGCTCCAGCGCCGCGGCGAGCGCGTCGGGCTGGCATTCGTCCTGCAGCAACTCTTTCACCAGCTCGCGACCGGCCAGCAGATTTGGCAGGGAAACGTACGGCGTTTTTACCAGACGTTTTGCCAGCCAAAAAGTAGACGGCTTCATGCGATAACCGACCACCATCGGGCATTTCGCCAGCATGCACTCCAGCGCGGCGGTGCCAGACGCAAGAATAGCGGCATCGCTGGCCAGCATCGCCTGACGGCCTTTGCCATCCAGCAAATGCATCGGCAGTTCTGGCGCAACTTGCGCTTTGATCTGCTCAAACTGCGCGCGGCGTTTGGCGTTCACCAGCGGCACCACGATTTCCAGCGTGGGATAGCGCTGACGCAGCAGCTGCGCGGCGCGCAGGAAATCGGCGCTGAGCATTTCCACTTCGGCACCGCGACTGCCCGGCAACAAGCCAAGGCAAATCGCCTCGTCAGCAATGCCTAACTCGCGGCGCGCCGCCAGCTTATCGGGCTGCAGCGGCATCGCATCAGCCATGGTGTGGCCGATAAAGCGGCACGGCACGTTAAAGCGATCGTAAAACGCTTTTTCAAACGGCAGGAATGCCAGCACCAGATTGGTGTTGCGGCCGATTTTGAAAACGCGCTTTTGACGCCATGCCCAAACGGAAGGGCTGACGTAATGAATAGTGCGAATACCCGCGCGCTTGAGACGGCCTTCCAACGTGATGTTGAAATCCGGCGCATCAATGCCCACGAACACATCCGGCTTGAGTTCGGTGAAGCGCTGCGTCAGGTCACGACGAATTTTCAGCAGACGCCGCAGGCGTCCCAGCACTTCGACGATGCCCATCACCGCCAGCTCTTCCATCTCATACCAGGCTTCGCAGCCTTCGGCCTGCATCAGCGGACCGGCCACGCCAACAAAGCGCGCATCAGGATGGCGCGCTTTTAACGCACGGATGAGACCTGCACCAAGAATATCGCCGGAGGTTTCTCCGGCGACCAGGGCAATCGTTAGGGGACGCGCTGACATGGATTAACGAATCAATCCACGCGTTGAACGGGCAAAGAAGTCATAGAAAGGCTGCACTTCACTGTGTTGTTTCGCCAGCTCTTCAATCTCTGGTTTCACTTCATCCAGCGTTTTGCCGCTGCGGTACAGCAGTTTGTACGCGTTGCGAATGGCATGCAGCGCTTCTTTGCTAAAGCCGCGACGCTTCAGACCTTCGATGTTGATACCGTATGGCGTTGCGTGGTTGCCCTGCGCAATAACATATGGCGGCACATCCTGCGCGACGCCTGAACAACCGCCAACCATCACGTGAGCACCAATGGTGCACCACTGATGTACCGCCGTCATGCCGCCGATAATCGCAAAATCATCAACGGTGACGTGACCGCCCAGCGTGGCATTGTTAGCAAAGATGCAGCGATTGCCGATCACGCAGTCATGCGCAATGTGAGCATTCACCATCAGCAGGTTATCGCTGCCGACCTTGGTCACATTGCCGCCCTGCGTGGTGCCACGATGAATGGTGACGCTCTCGCGGATGCGGTTGCGATCGCCAATTTCAACGCGCGTCGGTTCGCCCGCATATTTCAGGTCCTGATTCACTTCACCGATGGAAGCGAACTGGTAGATCTGATTGTCTTTGCCTATACGCGTGTGGCCGTTCACCACCACGTGCGATTTGAGTACGGTTCCTTCACCAATTTCCACATTAGCGCCGATAAAGCAAAACGGGCCGATGTGAACATTGGCGCCGATGACGGCACCCTCTTCAATGACAGAACTGGGATGGATATTGGCGGTTGAATCAATCACTTATTATGCCTCCCGGCTACGGGCACACATCATGGTCGCTTCACAGACAATTTTGCCGTCCACGGTCGCCACGCCTTTAAAGCGCGTCAGACCACGACGGGTTTTCTCGAAGGTCACTTCCATGATCATCTGATCGCCCGGCACAACCGGACGTTTGAAACGGGCTTCATCGATACCAGCGAAGTAATAGAGTTCGCCTGGTTCCAGTTTCCCAACGCTTTTGAACGCCAGAATACCGGTCGCTTGCGCCATCGCTTCCAGGATCAGAACGCCTGGGAAAATCGGCTTACCAGGGAAATGTCCCTGGAAAAACGGTTCGTTAACAGAAACGTTCTTCACCGCGCGCAGATATTTATGCTCTTCAAAATCCAGCACGCGATCAACCAGCAAGAAAGGATAGCGGTGTGGCAGCAGTTCTAAAATCTCTTCAATTTTCAGAGTATGCGTTTCAGTAGTCAAAATACTCTTCCTGTCCTAAAAATCTGATGGCATCAATAACACGGCCTGCACCGATCAAAATGATCTTCCGCAGGCCGCAAATTAGTTCGGGGCGTTTCGCTTTCTTACGATACCTGCTGCCATTCTCGGGTTACCGAAGGTGGAAGAAAGTACACTTCTTGTTATGAAAGCAAGTAGCGTGGGATGCGTTTAGTCGTCTTTACCGACCTTACGTTCGATGGCTTTTAAGCGTTTGCTTATTTCATCGATGTTCATCACCAGCGCTGCTGTTTTACGCCAGGTTTTGTTGGGTTGCAGTGGAATACCCGACGAATATACGCCTGGCTCTGTGATCGGGCGCATTACCATGCCCATGCCCGTTACGGTCACTTTGTCACAGATTTCCATATGGCCGTTAATGACGCTGGCGCCGCCAATCATACAGTAACGTCCAATCTTCAGACTACCCGCCATGATCACACCACCCGCAACAGCGGTGTTATCACCAATCACGACGTTGTGCGCAATCTGACACTGGTTATCTATGATAACACCATTGCCGATCAGAGTGTTATCCAGCGCGCCGCGATCGATGGTAGTACAGGCACCAATTTCAACCCGATCACCAATCACGACGGTACCCAGCTGCGGGATTTTCACCCAATTGCCGCGATCGTTAGCATACCCGAAACCATCAGCACCAATGACGGTGCCGGACTGAATCAGACAATCCTGACCAATCTGAATTTCGTGATAAATCGTGACATTAGCCCACAAACGTGAGCCGCGACCGATACGCGTCTGCTTACCAACAAAACATCCTGCGCCAATAACGACGTCGTCACCCAGCTCTACGCCAGACTCGATCACCGCATTTGCGCCTACCGAAACGTTGTTACCCAGCTTAGCCGTTACATCGATCACCGCGCTGGGCGCGATATTCTGCGCGGGCTGCGGCGTGGTGTCCAGCAGTTGTGCCATGCGGGCATAAGTCAGGTAAGGATTTTTCACCACCAGGGCGGCCGTTTTACACCACTCCAGATCCGCTTCCGTCAGCACCACGGCTGAAGCCTGGATAGTAGCGAGCTGCTCGCGGTAGCGGCTGTTTGCAAGAAAAGTGATTTGGCCAGTTGTGGCGGATTGCATAGAAGCAATGCCGGAGATGACGATATCGCCATCTCCGTGCAATTCTGCATCCAACTGCTGGGCTAAATCAGCCAGTCGAATTGATGACATCAATTATTTAACCTGTTTTACAACGTCAGCAGTGATGTCTTTAGCATCAGAAGAAGAGTACAGCACGGCCTGAGAGTCCAGAACCAGATCGTAACCTTCGCTTTTCGCTACAGACTGAACAGCGGTCTGGATTTTAGCCAGCAGCTTGTTACGCTCCTGCATCTGACGAGTTTGGTTGTCTTTGTCAAAAGCCTGTGCTTTTTGTTCAAAGGCAGCACGCTCAGAAGAGATTTGCTTCTCTTTCTTGGTGCGGTCGCTCGCTTTCATGGTCGATGCATTACGCTGCAGATCCTGAATTTCTTGCTGGATCTTCTGCTGCTGAGACTGGAGGTCAGAGGCGCGGCTCTGGAATTCACCTTCAAGCTGTTTAGCAACAGCGGCACGCTGCGGAGACTGCTGGAAAACCTGGCTCAGGTTTACGACGGCAACTTTATCAGCCGCTTGGGCACCCGCAGAAGCAGCTAATGCAACACCCAGAGCAGCAGCACAGAACAACTTTTTCACTATAAACTCCTTACCTCAACGTGTGTTTTTGCAGCGTGCCGCATTATCAGGCAGCACGCGTGCAAGACGGTATTTTCACTTCCCTGCTCAGAGCCTTACCAGGTTTTACCAATGTTAAACTGGAATTGCTCTGACTTGTCTCCCTCGACTTTCTTCATCGGCTGGGCGTATGAGAAGACCAGCGGTCCTAACGGTGACATCCACTGCAGTGCCACACCGGCAGAGACGCGAATGTTATTAGGATCGCTGTAATCTGGCACACCCGCCGCGCGTGTTTCTGCAGTGTTCTGCCATTTGGTATCCCAAACGGTACCGGCATCCATAAACACCGAGGTACGCACGGAATTCGCATACTTCTCGCTCAGGAACGGCGTTGGTGTAATCAGCTCCAGGCTGGCAATCGCCATGGCGTTACCACCAACCGCATCGTCCGACTTACAGACGCCGTTTGGATCAGAGATCTTACAGTTTGACGAGCCATCGTTCAGGTACGCAGCTTTAGGACCAATGGTGTTGGACTGGAAGCCACGAACCGTGCTCGAGCCACCGCCGTAGAAGTTCTCATAGAACGGCATCTCTTTTCCATTAAGTCCGTCACCATATCCTACACGGCCACGGCCTAACACCACCCACGTACCATCGCGGTTCAGCGGCACATATTGCTGGCTATCCAATGTCGCTTTATAGAACGCATTATCAGAGCCTGGAATCGTCACTTTACCGTTCAGGTTGGTACGGTTACCGCGCGTAGGGAAGAAGCCGCGGTCTAAAGTGTTATAGGTCCAACCGTAGTTGAAGGTGAAATCATCTGCAGAGAAATCACCATCATCGTTCAAGCCCTGATGGCGACCGACCGAATCCAGATAACGCCACATCGCAACCTGAGGACGCATGTTGGACAGGTCGTTATGCACATAACCTAAACCAACACGCAGCGTATTATTTTCATTGACCGGGAAGCCCAGCGTACCGTCGAGACCATAACTTTTGTTGGTATAGTCAGACAGATCGGCGTTATCAGCTTTAAAGTCGTTATAGAACAAACGACCGCCAAGGCTCACGCCGTCGACCGTGAAGTATGGGTCGGTCAGTGAGAACTCAGCATAGGTCTGGTAATCGTTTTTGGTACCGCTGATGCCAACAGTGTTACCGGTGCCGAGCCAGTTTTCCTGGGTCACGCCCACCTGGAAGCTGACGCCACTTTCAGTACCGTAACCGACACCAAAGTTGAAAGTACCGGTGTTACGCTCTTTCACCTTGTAGACCACATCAACCTGATCCGGCGCACCCGGAACACGTTGCGTATCCACATCCACGGTTTCGAAGTAACCGGTACGATTCAGACGCTCTTTACCCTGATCGACGAGGTCGCTGCCCAACCAGGCACCCTCCATCTGACGCATTTCACGGCGCAGTACGGAATCTTTTGAGGTGTCGTTACCTTCAAAGCGCACTTTACGCACGTAGTAACGGTTGCCCGCATCCACGTTGATGTGCAGCTTGACGGTTTTGTCAGCATCGTTGATTTCTGGCTGCGTCATTACGCGCGGATAGGCGTAACCGTAGCGACCCAGCAATTTCTTGATGTCATCTTCCATCTGGGTGACTTTAGTGCCGTTATACAGCTCACCCGCTGGAATCCTGGTCATCTTTTCGATTTCAGCAGAATGGCCCGCCATGCTGCCGTTCACGATCACGCCGGCAATCTTGTACTGATCGCCTTCGTTGATGTTCACGGTGATGTAGATGCCTTTCTTATCTGGCGTCAGGCTCACCTGCGTGGAATCGATGTTGAAACGCGCATAACCGCGATCCAGATAGAAGCTGCGCAGGGTTTCGAGATCGCCCGCTAACTTCTGTTTCTGGTATTTACGATCGCCCACCACGTTCCACCATGGCACTTCGTCACGCAGTGAGAAGCGCGAGATCAGTTCATCAGAGGTAAATGCTTTATTACCGACGATGTTGATCTGCTGGATCTGCGCTGAAACGCCTTCCTGGAAGACGAATTTCAGATCCACACGGTTGCGCGGCAGCGGCGTAGCAATCGCTTTGACGCTGGCGGTGTATTTACCGACGCTGTAGTAGAAGTCTTCCAGACCCTTCTCGATTGAAGAGAGCGTGGTGCGGTCCAGCGCTTCGCCAACGCGCACGCCAGACGCTTCGAGGTTCTGTTTCAGCTGATCTTCTTTCACCGCTTTGTTGCCGGAGAAAGTGATGTTGGCAATGGTTGGACGCTCTTTCACCTGAACAATCAGGGTTGTACCGTCACGCAGAACCTGCACATCTTCAAAGTTACCGGTGGCGAACAGTGAGCGAATGGTGTTTCTGACATCATCGTCATTCACCGTATCACCGACACGTACCGGCATGCTGAGCAGAGCCGCGCCGACGGCGACTCGCTGGAGACCTTCGAAATGAATGTCCTTCACTACGAAATCGTCTGCACCGTAAACGGTGGCGCTGCTAAACAGCAGCGACGCTATGAGCAACTTTTTCATCGCCATCGTTGTTATGCGTTTTCCTAACACATCCCGCGCCTGTATGCGTTCCAGCTATTACAGACGTGAGAAATCATTGAAAAGTGCAAGCCCCATTAACAGCACTAGCAAGATTGAGCCAATGCGATAACTAAAGTCCTGAACTCGCTCGGACACCGGTCCACCTTTGATCTTTTCGATCGCCAGAAAGAGCAGGTGACCACCATCTAAAACCGGCAGAGGGAACAGGTTAATGATGCCCAGGTTGACGCTGATCAGCGCCAGGAACATCAGGTAATAAATCACCCCGTACTCTGCTGATAACCCGGCACCCTGCGCGATCGAAATCGGCCCGCTCAGGTTATTCAGCTTCACATCCCCGATTATCAACTTGCCCAGCATGGAGACTGTTAGCTTCATCAACTGCCAGGTTTTTACACTGGCTTCGCCGATCGCCGCAAAAGGTCCATACTGCCTTACCGTTTTGTACTCATCAGGCAGCGGAATCACACGCGGGATGACACCCGCGAAGCCTTCCGCTTCATTGCCCGGTTTCGCTTCCGGCGTTAACGTCAACGCCACAGGTTCGCCGTTGCGCTCGATATCTAGCGCCATGTTTTTATCCGGATTATCCCGCACCTGTGCCGCAAAAGCCTGCCACTGTGACAATGGCTGACCATCGACTTTAACGATCCTATCGCCCGCTTGCAAACCAGCATTGCTTGCCGGTGAGTTTGCCTGAACTTCGGCTAAGGTCGTTTCAATCTGCGGCCCACGTGGACGAATACCTAAAGCGACCACCGGATCCTGTTTATCAGGCTCAAATTGCCAATCGCGCAAATTTAATTGCTTTTGCTGCGTGGCTTCTTCGCCAAATTGCGAGACGGTAAGCGTGGCATCGCTGTCGCCGATTTTACCGATCAGCGCCATACGCACAGCATCCCAATCAGGCGTTTCGATACCATCTACCGCTTTAAGTTCCATGCCGGAAGTAATTTGCGCTTCGGCAGCGACGGAACCGTTCAGAATTTCACCAACCACAGGACGCACACCTGGCACGCCGTGAATAAACACTACCCAGTAAGCAAAGATGGCGAAGATGAAGTTGGCGATAGGACCGGCTGCGATAATCGAAGCACGCTGCAGCACGGTTTTATTGTTGAAGGCTTGATGACGCAGCTCGGCGGGAACGCTTTCAACGCGTTCGTCGAGCATTTTGACGTAGCCGCCAAGAGGGATCAGCGCGATGACATATTCGGTGCCCTGACGATCGCTGCGACGCCACAGCGCTTTACCAAAGCCAATCGAGAAACGTTCAACTTTAACACCGCAGCGGCGCGCCACCCAGAAATGGCCAAACTCGTGCACGGTAATTAGCACGCCAAGGGCCACGATAAAGGCGGCAAAACTCCAGAGTATACTCAACATCGCCAGCTATCCTCAGAGGGTGCGAAACACCAACAGCAGCAGGCAGGCAAACACCGGCACCGCAGCAGTCAGGCTATCAATACGATCGAGAATACCACCGTGCCCCGGAATCAAGTTACCGCTGTCTTTAATGCCCGCTTCACGCTTGAACATACTTTCTGTCAGGTCGCCCAATACCGATGCCAGCGTCGCAATCACCGCACAGATAATGAGCGTGCCCGGCGCCACCGAAAGCGGTGCCAGCAGAGCAAACAGCCAGGCGATGATGGCAGATGACAATAGCCCACCGAAGAAACCTTCCCAGGTTTTACCCGGAGAGACTTTCGGTGCCAGCTTGTGTTTGCCAAACAGGCGACCAAACATGTAAGCACCGGAATCTGCGCCCCAGACAAGGAACATTACGAACAGCAGCCACCATGCGCCGGCGAAATGGTCAGTATCATAATGATACTGACGCAGCGCCATCATGCCCCAGAAGAACGGAATCAAGGTGAGCACGCCAAACAGCAGGCGCAGCGTACGTGAGTGACGCCACAACGCGGCAGAAGCGGGATAGAACAGTACTAAGATGAGCGCGACAATCCACCACAACAGCGATGCCCAGAGCGAGCCTTCCATCTGGAATTGGTGCAGATTGCGTTGATAGGGTTCAAGGGTAAAGAGCATCGCGGACAGCAAAAGGCCGCAAAGCACGGCCAGCCAGATACGTTGCTGACGCGTTTTCATGCCGGCAAACTGCCCCCATTCCCAGGCGGCAAGCATGCAAATGATGATAGTGATAATCGCAAAACCGGACAGGGGTAACCAGAACAGTGCAGCGATCACCAGCGGAATCAAAATTAACGCGGTAATCAGACGAGACTTCAGCAAAGGTTACCCCCAAATTGCTTAGGCGCCGCCTGGTGCAGTACCGCCATAGCGTCGCTCCCGCGTAGAGAATGCATTCAGTGCACCTTCAAAAACGTTTTCATCAAAATCAGGCCAAAGAACATCGGTAAACCAAAACTCAGCATAGGCGATTTGCCACAGCAGGAAGTTGCTAATCCGATGCTCTCCCCCGGTCCTTATCACTAAATCCACTGGCGCCAGCTCCTGCATACACAGATACGGAGCCAGGCTTTCTTCGGTAATCTGGTCAGGACGCAGTAAACCTTCCTGAACCTGTTCGGCCAATTTTCTGGCACCCTGGATAATATCCCAACGACCGCCATAGTTGGCAGCAATGTTTAGGGTCAGTCCATTATTTTGCTGAGTCAGTTCCTCGGCGCGGCGAATGCGTTCCTGAATTCGGTTATTGAAACGACTGATATCGCCAATAATGCGCAGACGCACATTGTGTTTGTGCAGGCTTTTAACTTCACTGTCGAGCGCCCAGACAAACAACTCCATTAACGCTGTCACTTCCTGAATCGGACGGCTCCAGTTTTCACTGCTGAACGCATAAAGCGTGAGCGCTTCCAGTTTATGGCTAACCGCAAAGCTGACAGCCCGGCGTACTGATTTTACCCCGGCTTTGTGGCCTGAAATACGCAGTTTGCCCTGATTTTTTGCCCAGCGACCATTACCATCCATAATGATGGCCACGTGACGTGGCGTACAGTACGACTCGTCATCGATTGTGTTGTGATTGTTGGACGACATAACGCGTAATAATTCCTTTCATCAGAAATGCTGTGGTTTCTGAATACATTGCGCCTGCAGCAAACTCCGGCAAACACGCCAGATGACATCGAAACAATGTCGGCTGTGAAACGCGAGCGAGCGACTATACCATTTTCACCCAGAGCGAACAAATAGCGGGAACTATCAACCTGCTAAACGAAAGCGCGGTAACAATTCATTGGCACGCACGCGCGCTAACCGATCGATCTCCATCACCTCGTCAATGCTGCCCGGCTCCTGACAACTCAGGGACGCCAGCACTTCGCTGTTGATGGCGGCGATATCGGTAAAGCGAATCTGGTGCTGCAGAAAAGCTGCCACCGCCACTTCATTCGCTGCATTCAGCGATGTCGTCGCGGCCTGACCTGTGGCACAGGCATCAATCGCAAGCTTCAGGCAAGGATAGCGCTCGTAGTCCGGCTCGGAAAACGTCAACGACTTCATGCGCGTGAAGTCGAGCGGCGTTACGCCCGCAGAAATACGTGCTGGCCATGCCATGCTGTGCGCAATAGGCGTCCGCATATCCGGAGAGCCCAGTTGCGCCAGCACGCTGCCGTCGCAATAACGCACCATCGAATGGATAACCGACTGCGGATGCAGGATCACCTCCATCTGCGCGTCAGTCGCATTAAACAGCCAGCGGGCTTCAATGTATTCAAGACCTTTATTCATCATGGTGGCCGAGTCAACGGAGATTTTACGCCCCATTGACCAGTTCGGATGCGCACAAGCCTGATCCGGCGACATACCGGCTAAATCCGCTAATGGCGTGTCACGAAAAGGACCACCCGATCCCGTAAGGAGAATCGACTCGATGCCGTTTCCCCGCAGATCAGCGTACCCCAACTGATGCTGTATGGAAGCGGGTAAACTCTGAAAAATGGCGTTGTGCTCGCTATCGACCGGCAGCAATTGCACCTGATGTTGGCGTACCGCCTCCATAAACAGACGGCCGCATGTGACAAGCGACTCTTTGTTGGCCAGCAGCACGGTTTTACCGGCGCGAATCGCCGCCATGGTGGGCTGTAAACCTGAGGCGCCAACAATCGCCGCCATCACCTGATCCACGTCATCCAGCGCGGCCAATTCGCAGGCTGCCTGAACGCCGGAGAGCACTTCGGTATTAACGTTGAGTGCTTTCAGTCGCTCACGCAACGCTTGTGCGGAAGTCTCGTCGGACATCGCGGCATAGCGCGGTTGGAATTGCAGGCATTGTTCAGCCATCAACGCCACATTCTGGCCAGCCACCAGCGCGGTCACCTGATAAAGTTCAGGATTTGCGGCAATCACCGCCAGCGTGCTGGTACCAATGGAGCCGGTCGATCCCAGCAGAGTTAATCGCTTCATCATGCTATCCCTGTGAAGTCGTGGAGAGTGTCCGCAACAGCGCCGAACACAATGTAAAACGCCGCCAGAGTCGAACACGTCTCTGAACGGCGTTTTGAAAAGCAGTTGATGGAATTAGAAGTCCATCAGTTCCTTTTCTTTATCGGCCAATGCGGCATCAACACTCTTGATGTGCGCATCGGTCATTTTCTGGATCTCGTCCTGCGTACGACGTTCGTCGTCTTCGCTGATCTCTTTGTCTTTCAGCAGCGCTTTGATCTTATCGTTGGCGTCACGGCGGACGTTACGCACGGAAACACGGCCCTGCTC
Source organism: Pantoea sp. y20 (assembly GCF_054903455.1). Lineage (NCBI taxonomy): Bacteria > Pseudomonadati > Pseudomonadota > Gammaproteobacteria > Enterobacterales > Erwiniaceae > Pantoea > Pantoea sp. y20. The sequence continues at coordinate 882,958 of NZ_CM142816.1, read as the reverse complement.
TGCTTCGCCACGTACGATCTTGATCAGGTCTTTACGACGCTCTTCGGTCAGCGCTGGCAGCGGCACACGAATATCGCTACCGGCTGAGCTTGGGTTCAGACCCAAATCAGACGTCATAATCGCTTTCTCAACCGCAGCGCTCAGCGAGCGATCAAATACGTTGATTTTCAACGTACGTGAATCCTCAACCGTCACGCTAGCCAGCTGGCGCAGCGGCGTTGGTGTACCGTAATAAGGAACCACAATGCCGTCGAGCAGTGAAGGCGAAGCACGACCGGTGCGGATTTTGCTGATGTTGTTTTTAAATGCATCCACACATTTTTCCATGCGCGTGTCTGCATCTTTTTTAATGTCGTTAATCACGTTGAAACCCTTGAATTCGGTTGACCTGGCCATTTCCGGGCTAACCGGAAGCGGTATCGATAAACATCGATCATCCTAATTGCTGCACGATGTCAGAGCATCGCGGCAAAAGAATATACCTTATTTTAACGTGCGTCGGGTATTAATGCGTAATCAGGGTGCCTTCTTTTTCACCCATCACGACGCGACGCAATGCGCCAGGCTTGTTCATGTTGAAGACGCGGATAGGCAGCTTGTGGTCACGCGCCAGCGTAAAGGCGGCGAGATCCATTACTTTAAGCTCTTTATCCAACACTTCTGCATAGCTCAGTTGGTCATACAGCGTGGCATCCGGGTTTTTCACCGGATCTTCAGAGTAGACGCCGTCTACTTTGGTGGCTTTCAGTACCACGTCGGCTTCGATTTCGATGCCGCGCAGGCAGGCTGCAGAGTCAGTGGTAAAGAACGGGTTGCCGGTACCGGCCGCGAAGATCACGACGCGGTTATTACGCAGCAGGCTGATCGCTTCTGCCCAGCTGTAGTTATCACACACGCCGTTCAGCGGAATCGCTGACATCAAGCGCGCATTGACATACGCACGGTGCAGCGCGTCACGCATTGCCAGGCCATTCATCACTGTTGCCAGCATGCCCATATGGTCGCCGACCACACGGTTCATGCCCGCCTGGGCCAGTCCTGCGCCGCGGAACAGGTTACCGCCACCAATAACCACACCCACCTGAATGCCCAGCTCAACCAGCTCTTTCACCTCTTGCGCCATGCGGTCAAGCACGCTCGCGTCGATGCCAAAACCTTCGGCACCTTGCAGTGCTTCGCCACTCAGTTTTAGCAGGATACGTTGATATACAGGTTTTGCGTTGGTCGCCATGGTCAGTTCTTCCTGGAAGATATGATGAAAAGGAGAAGTAAAATCTGGTCGATCATCCGCAAAGCCCGCGAGAAAAGCTATTGGGATGAGACTGAAAGTGCTGCACTAAATCGCAGACAAAAAAGAACCGCCTTGTGGCGGTTCTTTCGGACCATTAAGACTGTTTGGACATTGCAGCAACTTCTGCTGCGAAGTCAGCTTCAACTTTCTCAATGCCTTCGCCCACTTCGAAGCGGATGAAGTTGATGACGTCAGCGTTTTTCTCTTTCAACGCCTGGCCAACGGTTTTGCTTGGGTCGATAACGAAAGCCTGACCGGTCAGAGAAACTTCGCCGGTGAATTTCTTCATGCGGCCTTCAACCATTTTCTCTGCGATTTCTTTTGGCTTGCCAGACTGCATGGCGATATCCAGCTGAACCTGGTACTCTTTCTCAACCACGTCTGCAGACACGTCTTCTGGCTTGACGAATTCTGGCTTGCTTGCAGCGATGTGCATAGCAACTTGCTTGCCCAGTTCTTCGTCAGCACCGGTGGTAGAAACAACCACACCGATACGTGCGCCATGCTGATAGCTGTTCAGCTCAGCGCCTTCCAGAATAGCAATACGACGGATGTTGATGTTCTCACCGATTTTCGTAACCAGCGCTACGCGTTCTTCTTCGAACTGCGCTTTCAGAACTTCCACATCGGTAACTTTGCCAGCGACAGCTGCATCCAGAACCTTGTCAGCAAACGCCTGGAAACCGCCATCTTTTGCAACGAAGTCGGTCTGGCAGTTTACTTCCAGGATCGCCGCGAAGCCGTCAGCGATTTTGGTTTTGATCACGCCATCAGCAGCAACGTTGCCTGCTTTCTTAGCCGCTTTGATTGCGCCAGATTTGCGCATGTTCTCAATCGCCAGCTCGATGTCGCCGTTCGCTTCGGTCAGCGCTTTTTTGCAGTCCATCATGCCTGCGCCAGTACGCTCACGCAGTTCTTTTACCAATGCAGCGGTAATATCAGCCATTCCAGAATCCTCGATTCGTCTCTGTGTGCTCACACACTGTCAGAAACTTGTTGCGGAAAATTTACTCTGCCCCGCTCGCTCTGTAGTGAGCGTGACAGACTTAGATAAAATAAAGGGGCCTGAACGGCCCCCTTAACAGATAACATCTGATGTCTAAGGGCTCTTAGAAAGAGCGAACCTTATTAAGCTTCAGCAGCTTCTTCAGCCTGCTCAGCCAGATCCTGTGAACGGCCTTCGCGCACGGTAGTGGCAACGGCAGTCAGGTACAGGCTTACAGCACGGATCGCATCGTCGTTACCTGGGATAACGAAGTCAACGCCGTCTGGATCAGAGTTGGTATCAACGATAGCAAATACTGGGATACCCAGGTTGTTTGCTTCTTTGATAGCGATGTGCTCGTGATCAGCGTCAACAACGAACAGTGCATCCGGCAGACCGCCCATATCTTTGATACCGCCCAGGCTGTTTTCCAGCTTGGCCAGTTCGCGAGTGCGCATCAGCGCTTCTTTCTTGGTCAGTTTGTCGAAAGTACCGTCCTGAGACTGAGACTCAAGATCTTTCAGGCGTTTGATTGACTGACGAACGGTTTTCCAGTTAGTCAGCATGCCACCCAACCAGCGGTGGTTTACGAAGAACTGGTCGCAGCTCAGAGCTGACTCTTTTACCGCTTCGGCAGCAGCGCGCTTAGTACCAACGATCAGGATCTTACCTTTACGGGAAGAGATCTTTTTCAACTCAGCCAGAGCGTCGTTGAACATTGGCACAGTCTGCTCGAGGTTGATGATGTGAACCTTGTTACGTGCGCCGAAGATGAATGGCTTCATTTTCGGGTTCCAGTAACGGGTCTGGTGACCAAAGTGAACACCAGCCTTGAGCATGTCGCGCATTGAAACAGTTGCCATGATTACCTCTAAAGTTTGATTTGGGGTTGGGCCTCCATGTATCCCATACGACCGACCTCTTTCAAGGCACCCCGGCGTATGTGTCGATACATGTGTGTTTTAGTACACATAATGAGTTTTATGCGTTTCCTGCCAGCCAAACGTCGGTGACAGAGAATCGTCGGCGCGCTTTATACCACAATGCGCAGGAATACGCCAATAGTAGTTGAGCGCCGCAGGCGCAGACAATCGCCATTTGGCAGCCCTTTTGCTGGCTGCTAACATGACTGCCACAGAACTCATTATTGTCGAAAATTTCGACGATTGCGGATTAATTTAATGGCTATTTCAATTAAAACCCCTGAAGAAATCGAAAAAATGCGCGTGGCGGGCCGCCTTGCCGCTGAAGTGCTGGAGATGATTGCCCCGCACGTGGTGCCTGGCGTCACCACCGGTGAACTGGATCGTCTCTGCCACGAACACATCACGCAGAAGCAGCAGGCGATTTCCGCCTGCCTCGGCTATCACGGCTTCCCGAAATCAGTGTGTATTTCGGTGAATGAAGTGGTATGTCACGGTATTCCGAGCGACGATCGCGTGCTGAAGGATGGCGACGTAGTTAACGTCGATGTCACAGTGATCAAAGATGAGTATCACGGCGATACCTCAAAAATGTTCATCGTCGGTAAAGCCACCATTCAGGGCGAGCGCCTGTGTCGCGTTACTCAGGAAAGTCTCTATATCGCGCTGCGTCTGGTGAAACCGGGTATTCGTCTGCGTGAACTGGGCCGCGCGATTCAGCAGTATGTTGAAGCACAGGATTTTTCGGTGGTGCGCGAGTATTGCGGTCACGGCATCGGCAAAGGCTTCCACGAAGAGCCGCAGGTACTGCATTACGACGCGGATGATAGCGGCGTGGTGTTGCAAGCAGGCATGACCTTCACCATCGAACCGATGGTCAATGCCGGTGATTACCGCATCCGCACCATGAAGGATGGCTGGACCGTGAAAACCAAAGATCGCAGCTTGTCCGCGCAGTATGAGCATACTATTGTGGTGACAGAAAACGGCTGTGAGATTCTGACGCTGCGTGAAGACGACACCATTCCAGCGGTGCTCGAAAACGTCGCGTAATCATCTCGCTAACAGTACCAGGCCGGCTTATCGCTGGCCTTTTTTATGTGCGTAATGAAGAGGCATGTTGATGAGTGGTAGCGTGACCGAAGCAGTACACAAAGGCCTGACCGATTCCCCCGCCAGCTGGCCGGATGACGCCCTGACGCGCGACAAGCTCAAACACTATCTTGAGCAATTCCAGCAGCACCTGGGCATTGCATTTGATGCGGGCACCGATATTGAATCTCTGATTGATGCCCGCACGCTGTTTATCGACCGCTTACTGCGTCGCCTGTGGCGCTTCTTTGGTTTCGACCAGATGAAGGAGATCGCACTGGTTGCCGTTGGCGGTTATGGTCGCGGCGAACTGCATCCGCTCTCCGATATTGATGTGCTGATCCTCAGCCGCCAGCCGCTGGACGACACAGCCGCGCAGCGCGCCAGCGAGCTGCTAACGCTGATGTGGGATTTGAAGCTGGAAGTTGGTCACAGCGTACGTACGCTGGAAGAGTGCCTGCTGGAAGGCTTATCCGATCTTACGGTCGCCACCAACCTGATCGAATCGCGCATGCTCACTGGCGATGTGGCGCTGTTTCTCGAACTGCAAAAGAACATCTTCAGCGATGGTTTCTGGCCGTCGTCGCGCTTCTTCGCCGCCAAAATTGAAGAGCAGCAGGAGCGCCATCAGCGCTATCACGGCACCAGCTATAACCTCGAACCGGATATCAAAAGCAGCCCCGGCGGCCTGCGCGACATACACACGCTGCAATGGGTGGCGCGTCGTCACTTTGGCGCCACCACCATGGATGAGATGGTTGGTTTCGGCTTTATCACCGAAGCGGAACGCAATGAAATCAACGAGTGTCAGGAATTTTTGTGGCGCATTCGCTTTGCGCTGCACTTAACGCTGCCACGCTATGACAATCGTCTGCTGTTCGATCGCCAACTCACCGTCGCTCAACGCCTCAACTATCTTGGCGAAGTCAACGAGCCGGTTGAGCGCATGATGAAGGACTTCTATCGCGTCACGCGTCGCATCGGCGAACTCAATCAAATGCTGCTGCAGCTGTTCGATGAAGCGATTCTGGCGCTGTCGACCACTGAAAAACCGCGCAACATTGATGACGATTTCCAGATTCGCGGTGATCTCATCGACCTGCGCGATCTCACGCTGTTTGAGCGTGAGCCGCAAGCCATCTTGCGTATGTTCTACGTGATGGTGCGTAACGAAAACATCAAAGGTATTTACTCCACCACGCTGCGGCAGCTGCGCTATGCGCGCCGCCATTTGAAGCAGCCGCTGTGTCAAATTCCTGAAGCGCGTGAAACCTTTATGGCGATTCTGCGTCATCCTGGCGCGGTTAAGCGTGCGCTGGTGCCGATGCATCGTCACAGCGTGTTATGGGCCTATACGCCGCTGTGGGGCAACATCGTTGGCCAGATGCAGTTCGATCTGTTCCACGCTTACACGGTGGATGAGCACACCATCCGCGTGCTGCAGAAGCTGGAGAGTTTTGCCGACGAAGCCACGCGCCCGATGCATCCGCTGTGCGTTGAACTCTGGCCGCGCCTGCCACAGCCGGAACTGTTGCTGATGGCTGCGCTGCTGCACGATATCGCCAAAGGCCGCAACGGCGATCACTCCATTCTCGGCGCGCAGGATGCACTCGACTTTGCCGAATTACACGGACTGAACTCCCGCGAAACGCAGCTGGTTGCCTGGCTGGTACGCCATCATTTATTGATGTCAGTCACCGCGCAGCGCCGCGATATTCAGGATCCCACCGTGATTCAGCAATTCGCCGAAGTGATGCAGAACGAAAACCGCTTGCGCTATCTGGCGTGCCTGACGGTTTCCGATATCTGCGCCACCAATGAAAGCTTGTGGAACAGCTGGAAGCAGAGCCTGTTGCGCGAGCTGTTCTTCGCGACCGAAAAACAGCTGCGCCGCGGCATGGAAAACAGCCCGGATCTGCGCGAGCGCGTGCGCCATCATCGTCTGCAAGCGCTGGCGCTGCTGCGGATGGAAAACCTCGACGAAGAGCGTTTGCACCATATCTGGAGCCGCTGCCGCGCCGACTATTTTCTGCGCCACACACCGAATCAGCTCGCCTGGCATGCGCGTCATTTAATTCATCACGATCTCAACAAACCGCTGGTGCTGGTCAGCCCGCAGGCCACGCGCGGCGGTACCGAGATCTTTATCTGGAGCCCGGATCGTCCGCACCTGTTTGCGGCGGTGGCCGGCGAGTTGGATCGCCGCAATCTCAGCGTGCATGATGCGCAGATCTTTACCAGTCGCGATGGCATGGCAATGGACACTTTTATTGTGCTGGAGCCGGATGGCAGCCCGCTGGCCGCCGATCGTCATCCGCTGATCATTCAGGCGCTGGAACAAGCCATCACGCAAAACGAATGGGTTCCGCCGCGTACGCGTCGCCAGTCTGCGCGCCTCAAGCATTTCAGTGTCGATACCGAAGTCAATTTCCTGCCAACGCACACCGACCGCCGCAGTTATCTGGAATTGGTCGCGCTCGATCAGCCCGGCTTGCTGGCGCGCGTGGGTGAAGTGTTCGCCGATTTGGGCGTGTCGCTGCACGGCGCACGCATCAGTACGATTGGTGAACGGGTTGAGGATCTTTTCATCCTCGCCGATAGCGAGCGGCGTGCGCTTGGGGTGGAAATGCGCAATGTGTTGCAACAGAGGTTGACAGAGGCCCTTAATCCAAACGATAAAGTGTGACCGCAATCGATTAATCAAATTTATTTACCGTGCCAGTGCGATGATGGCACCCGTATTACAGACTTAGGAAATCATTATGCAACAGTTACAGAGCGTTATCGAATCTGCCTTTGAGCGCCGCGCCGACATCACGCCATCTAGCGTAGACAGCGCGACCCGCGATGCTATCACCCAGGTTATTGGCCTGCTGGATAGCGGTGAACTGCGCGTGTCTGAAAAGATCAACGGTGAGTGGGTAACGCATCAGTGGCTGAAGAAAGCAGTGCTGTTGTCGTTCCGCATCAACGACAATCAGGTCATGGAAGGGTCGGAAACCCGCTTCTACGACAAAGTGCCAATGAAGTTTGCTGGCTGGGATGAAGCGCGTTTTAAAAACGCCGGTTTCCGCGTTGTGCCACCTGCTGCCGTGCGTCAGGGCGCATTCATCGCACGTAATACCGTGCTGATGCCTTCCTACGTCAACATCGGCGCTTACGTTGATGAAGGCACCATGGTTGATACCTGGGCGACTGTGGGTTCTTGCGCGCAGATCGGTAAAAACGTCCACCTGTCAGGCGGCGTGGGCATCGGTGGCGTGCTGGAGCCGCTGCAGGCTAACCCAACCATCATCGAAGATAACTGCTTCATTGGCGCACGTTCAGAAATCGTTGAAGGCGTGATCGTCGAAGAAGGTTCCGTGATCTCCATGGGCGTTTACATCGGCCAGAGCACCAAAATCTTTGACCGCGAAACCGGCGAAGTGCATTACGGCCGCGTACCTGCGGGTTCCGTGGTGGTTTCCGGTAATCTGCCGTCTAAAGATGGTAGCTACAGCCTGTACTGCGCGGTAATCGTGAAGAAAGTTGACGCTAAAACGCTCAGCAAAACAGGCATTAACGAACTGTTGCGCAGCATCGACTGAGCTTCTCCTGCCTGAAGATCTTCCCGACGGGCCTGCCTACAGGCCCGTAATTATTTGTTTACACTCCCGCCAGAATTACCTGTTTCGCGCCGCGAATTAACACGTGCGTTTATTTTTCAAACAGTTCATAATCCGCGCCAAGTTAACTCCGGTCGCGCACTGTTCATCCCGGTTTTTGTGTCTACAGTTGATTTAGTATGCCGTAAGCGTTCCGGTTGCCGCGTTTCTGCTGCATCCCGAATGATGATGATAGTCCTGCGCGCTCACCCACTCTTAGATGGAATATAAACGCTATGTACGACAACCTGAAAAGCTTAGGTATCAGCAACCCTGACGACATCGACCGTTACAGCCTGCGTCAGGAAGCTAACAACGACATTCTTAAAATCTACTTCCGCAAAGACAAAGGTGAATTCTTTGCTAAAAGCGTGAAATTCAAATATCCACGTCAGCGCAAAACCGTTGTCGCCGATCACACCAGCCAGGGTTACAAAGAAGTGCAGGAAATCAGCCCGAACCTGCGTTATGTGATCGATGAGCTGGACCAGATTTGCCAGCGCGACCAGGTTGAAGTGGATCTGAAGCGCAAAATTCTGGCGGATCTGCGCCATCTGGAAAGCGTGGTCTCGAACAAGATCGCTGAAATCGAATCAGACCTTGATCAGCTGACCCGCAACAACCGTTAATTTCGCGCTTTAGATAACAGGCCAGCCGATGCTGGCCTTTTTTTATGGCTGCTGATAAGGCAGCGAAAGCAGCCAGGTATCACGCTGTGCCTGCCTCACCGCCGCACTCTTTTGATCTTTCCATTGCGTCTGCATGATCCACTGTTGATAACGCGGCTGCTGCAGACTGTTATCGGCCATTGAAAGCAGCGGAATGATGCGCTGGCTCACGCGATCGCGGTTTTTCCACGGCCAGACTTTAGCGGCATCGCTGTACGGCGCCATCATGTCGAGCGCTGCCAGCAACGATCCGCCTGGCTGCTGGCTATGCCATAAATCGCCTAACCCTGCTTTACCGGCTAGCTGCGCCAATGCGCTAAGCGCCTGCAGATTGAAGTAGCTGTAATGGAAGGATCGCGTGCGCGCTAACTCTGCGGGCTGGCTGCCATCGGCACGAATTTGCAGCGCAATTTTATTGCGCGCCAACTCTACCATCGCTGTGACTGTCTCACGATCGCCCAGATACCACGCGATTCCCGCCACCTGCGTGCAATACCAACTGCCATGATTATTCACCGCCGCCGCTTCTTGCAGTGCTAGCGGATTGTGCCGCAGCCAGTGCAGATACTCGCTAAACCATAAATGCATCGCTTGCTGATCGGCAGGCTGCCAACCGGGCGCATTGCGTAGCAAAGTCAGCGCATCCACCACGCGCGTGGCAAAGTAGCGCCCATCGAGCACGCCATCATGGCGGCCCGCGGATCGGCCCGGAATGCCTTGAGCAAAGTTAAGATTAGGGTGCATACGGCTGGTGGGATTGATAAACCAGTGACGCATCATCGCCAGCGCTTTATCGGCATAACGTTGATTGCCAGTGAAGTACCACGCCAGCGTCAGGGCCTGAAAATCGGCGGTAAAGCGCGCCAGCCGCACGCCATCACTTTGATCATTCTTACTGGCAGGATTCACTTCGCCATCACGACGCTGCCACGGCAGGCCGTCGGCGCTGCTGGCGTCCGGCCACCAATAGGCGCTCAGGCTTAAATAATCCTGCTTCGAGCCGCTCAGCGGCATCATACCTTTATCGGTGACGCTGGGATTGGGGTGTTGTAGCGCGTTATCCGCTTGCTGTTTAAGCTGATGCCAGGCGTCGAGCGTTGGCGGCGCGGCCTGATGATGTGCCAGCTGCTGCTTAACTTTCTGCAGATCGTTTAATGAGAGAAAGGCCGGATCGTTAGCCAAACTTAGCGCGCTATACAGCCACAGCAACGCAATCCACAGGTTTCTCATTAACTTTGCTCATCCAGTTGAAGCGCCACGTACAGCAGCAAGCGATCGTCAAAATTGCCCAGATCGAGCCCAGTGAGCTCGGAAATACGGTTGAGGCGATACTCCAGCGTGTTGCGATGAATGAACAGCGCGCGTGCCGTGGCGCTGGGTTGCACGTTGTGGCTGAACCACGCCACCAGCGTGCGTCGCAGCAAGCCATTGTTATCCATGCTTTTCAGCTTTGCCAGCGGGCGCGCCAGTTCGTTGGCCTGCCAGCCGCCGCGTAAACTGTCGAGCAGCACCGGCAGCACCAGATCCTGATAAAAATAGCTGCGCTGTTCCGGCATGCGCTGTTTGCCCACCATCATGGTGGTACGCGCGGTGCGGTACGAACGTGCGATGCTGCCGGGACCGGTAAAGTAGTTGCCGAGCGCGATGCGCATTCGCACCTGGCCGCTCTCCTTCATGCGTTGCAGCAGTTGATCCACGCGACGACGATGATCGTCCTGATCGTAGCGGCCATGTACATTCAGTGCCGGTTTCAGCACCACCATTTCGGTGAGTGAAACAATCGCAATCAGGTTGTCGCGCTCTGGCGTGGTCAGCAGCGTTTGCAGCTGTTGCAGCTCGGACATGGCGCTATCAACGCCGAGCTGGCCGCTGTCCACTTCCACCACCGCCACCACGCGCGGTTGATTGAGATCGATGCCGAGCCGCTGCGCCCATTCGCTGAGCGCTGGCGATAAGGTTTCGCTGCGCACCAGATTCAGCACCAGCTCTTCTCGCAAGCGGCTATCTTGCGCCAGCATGTGTAGCAAACGCGCCTGTTCCAGCATCATTTCGGCGGTCATACACACCAATTCGCCGTAGTGACGCAGCGTTGCCGGTTGGCCGGTCAAACCGATCACGCCGACGATATCGCCATCAATACGCAGCGGCAAATTGATGCCAGGACGCACGCCGTGCAGATGTTTTGCCACCGCTTCGTCGATGTCTACCACGCGCCCTTGTGACAGCACCAAAAGCGCGCCTTCGTGCAATTCGCCAATGCGTTCACGATCGCCACTGCCGATGATGCGACCACGCGCATCCATCACGTTGACATTGCTGTCAATAATTTGCATGGTGCGGGCAACAATATCCTGAGCCAGTCGCGCATCGAGATGATAGGTGGCCATCAAACACTCCGGAGATAAGGACGAACAGACAGAATACGCATCCGTTACGGCGCTGACATTGTGCAACTGCACATAGCCAGCGGGATTATGCGGGATTTGCGGTAAGCGTCACATTCAGTACCGGACATTTGCACAGACACAAAAAAGGCGAGCCAAAGCTCGCCTGTTATCAACAACCTGAAACTTACTGCATCAGCAGATACAGGCTGCTGTCACCGCGCTGTACGTTCAGTGCCAGCACCGAAGGTTTGGTGTCGAGCACTTTACGCAGCTCGCCAAGATTAGCCACGGCTTGCTGGTTGACACCCAGAATCACGTCACCTTTCTTCAAGCCAATACGCGCCGCTGCGCTGCCAGGCTTGACGCTATCGACGCGCACGCCTTTCTGGCCGTTGGTATCAATATTGCTGAGATCGGCACCTTCAATACCGGTGTAAATGGTGGCGGACTGCACTTTATCCTGCGAGCTCTGCTGCAGTTCAACGGTGACGTTCACCGGTTTGCCTTCGCGCAGCAGACCCAGCTGCAGCTTGGTACCGACCGGCAGCGAGCCGACTTCGGCACGCAGCGCTGCAAAGCTGGTCAGCGCTTTACCGTTCATCGACACCACCACGTCACCCGCTTTCACGCCGGCTTTCGCCGCAGCAGAGTTCGGCAATACCTGGCTAACAAAGGCGCCACGCTGCGCATCGACTTTCATCGCTTTCGCCAGCTCTGAGTTCAGCTCGGTGCCCATAATGCCCAGCTCGCCGCGTTTCACCTGACCGTACTCCACCATCTGCGCGGTAAGGTTTTTCACCATTGAACTTGGAATGGCAAAGCCGATACCGATGTTGCCGCCGTCCGGCGCCAGAATCGCGGTGTTAATCCCGATCAGCTCGCCGTTAAGGTTTACCAATGCGCCACCGGAGTTACCACGGTTAATCGCCGCATCGGTCTGGATGAAGTTTTCGTAATTTTCAACGTTCAGGCCGCTGCGGCCCAGCGCCGAAACAATCCCCGAAGTCACCGTTTCGCCAAGGCCGTACGGGTTACCAATCGCCACGGTGTAATCACCGACGCGCAGGTTGTCGGAGTCGGCAATCTTAATTGCGGTGAGGTTTTTCGCATCCTGCAGCTGAATCAGCGCGATATCTGATTGTGGATCTTTACCGATCACTTTGGCGTCGTAACGACGTCCATCGCTGAGCTGCACCTGGATTTTGGTCGCGTTATCCACCACGTGGTTGTTGGTCACCACATAGCCTTTATCCGCGTTAATTACCACGCCGGAACCCAGCGCACGGAACTGCTGTTTCTGCGCGTTAGCACCGCCATCCGCGCCGCCGTCACCACCGCCGTTTTGACACATGGGTGAGCTTTGGAACGGTGAACCGTCCTGGCAGAACGGAGAATTATCACCAAAGAATTGCTGGAACTGCTGCGGCATACGCGGCGTTTTAACCGTCGTCGAGCCTTCCACACTAATACTCACCACGGAAGGCATGACTTTTTCCAGCATGGGTGCCAGGCTTGGCAATTGCTGGCTGGAAGAAGAAGCGGTCTCTGCGGCAAATGCACTCACAGGGCTCAACGTCGCCGCGCCGAAACTCAGCGCCAACGCCAGCATAATTGTGTTTTTTTTCATTTATCTGTGTCTCTCTAAGAATTACGGCCAGACCATTGCTGTGGTCGTGATGGTGAGATTAAGTTTTTAGCGCGAAGTTCCTAATAAAGTTTTAGGTAAAGGTAAAAAATTGTTCTTCATCTTTACAATTGTGCGCTTATTCAACCGCCATTAAACGACGATATTCATCCCAGGCATAATTGTCCGTCATCCCACTAATGTAGTCCTGAATCAGACGCGCACGATAATAACGTTCCCACAACAAGCGCTGATATTTATGCTCAACAATTAATGAGCGCATGTGTTGTTGATAGGCCTTTCGATGTTTGCCAGAAAGCTTATGAAACAAGCGGGTTTCAATCGGATGCTTTGCCAGAAAATCCTCGTTCATCAAGGTGGTAAATTGCTCGTAATCCAGCAACAGCAGTGACTGATATATTTCGAGCAAACCTTTAATTACCCGATAACCCTGCAATTCCAGTTGTTCAACTTCCGGATGATTAAACACCTGCTGACGCGCAACCGTTTTAAATAGTTTTAGCAAGCGACCTTCTTCACCATCATCTTCCAGTAAAGCGTGATTAAAATCACCTTCGAAAATAGCCGGTAAGTTGTCGATGAAACGCTTAACCGCATGGCTAACCAGCACGTTTTGCACGTTAACCCGCAATGACATAAAGAATTGATCGCTGATACTGCGGCGTTTTTTCTGATTAGCCTCTTTCCAGGCATCACCGATAGTGCGGCTGAAAACATCGCCGTTTTTTACCGCGCCCCAGGCATCCAATAAATGCTTATACAACGTTTCAACGTGGAAGATGTCTTTTTCAACGGCGTCATCCAAATCGGCAATGCAATAAGAGATATCGTCGGCGGCTTCCATTATCCAGGTAAGCGGGAAACGATGGTGCTGTTTAATATTGGTCGCTTCACGCAACTCAGCCACATATTCTCGCTCAGATAAATAGAAGCCCGGCTTTTTCATTAATACGCTAAATTCGGCCGGTTTATCGCCTTGCCACCATGCGGGCGCGGTATATTTCAAAATACAGGCGACCTGCGCATAGCTGAGATTGAGTTGCAGCAGCGTATGCACCAGGCGAATCGCCTGCGCGTTACCCTCGAAATGGCATAAATCTTGACGAATCATTGCATTCAACTGGTCAAAAGCGGCGCGCTCAGCCTCATCGGCAACGCCCGCCACCAGCGGATCGACCAGCTCGGCAGGCAGATTTTCGTCGAACCAGTCATTGATCGCCGCCTCGCCAAAATGACCAAACGGCGGATTGCCGACATCGTGCAGTAAACAGGCCATCTCAATCAGGCTTTCGAAGGCACCTTCAAACTCATCCAGCCCATAATTCGCCAGCCCGCCGCCCTGGGTTTTCAGCGCTTGCAGAATCTCTTTGGTGATATATCGCCCGGTTTGCTGCACTTCCAGCGAGTGCGTTAGACGCGAACGCACCGCCGCATTGCGCTCGAGCGGGAATACCTGGGTTTTCTGTTGCAGACGACGAATGGCGGCGGAGTTAATAATACGTCCGCGATCGCTTTCAAAGTGGCGGGTAATAAAGTATTCCCCTTCGGGATCTTTGCGGCTGGTATAAGGGCGGGTGAAACTGATCTTCTTCCTGAAATTGATCGTCGCCATAATTACCCCTTATTTTTTCGTGAATTCTTCCTCAATCAGCCATGTTAGACTATGCCTCACTTTTGCGGGTTACATCCATTAAATTAGCGAGATTCTTATGAAAGTAGGCATTATTGGCGCGATGGAGCAGGAAGTTACACTGCTGCGTGACAAAATCGAAAACCGCCAGACACTGACGCTGGCCGGCTGCGAATTTTACACCGGCACGCTGAATGGTGTTGAGGTGGCGCTGCTGAAATCAGGCATCGGCAAAGTGGCCGCCGCGCTCGGTACCACCTTGCTGCTTCAGCTGTGCAAGCCGGATGTGGTAATCAACACCGGTTCTGCCGGCGGATTGGCGCCAACGCTGAAAGTGGGCGATATCGTGGTGTCGGATGAAGTGCGCTATCACGATGCCGACGTCACCGCCTTCGGTTACGAGCCAGGCCAGATGGCCAGCTGCCCCGCCGCTTTCGTGGCGGATGACAAACTGATTGCCGCCGCTGAAAGGGTTATCAAGCAGCTCGACCTCAACGCGGTACGCGGTTTGGTAGTGAGCGGCGATGCGTTTATCAACGGCGCTGCACCGCTGGAACGCATCCGCACCACCTTCCCGCAGGCGATTGCGGTGGAGATGGAAGCGACCGCAATTGGTCACGTTTGCCATCAGTTCAAGGTGCCATTTGTGGTGGTGCGCGCCATTTCTGACGTTGCCGATCAGGAATCACACCTCAGCTTCGATGAGTTCCTCAGTGTTGCGGCAAAACAATCTTCACTGATGGTTGAAAACCTGTTGGTTCAGCTGGCGCGTGGCTAAAATCCTGCTGCTTGGGCTGTTGCTGCTGTGCAACAGCCTGTTCGCCGCCGCGCCGCGCGTCATCACCCTTTCGCCCCATCTGACGGAACTGGCCTTCGCCGCAGGCATTACGCCGCTCGCCGTCAGCGCCTTCTCCGATTATCCCGCGCAGGCCAACGCGCTGGAACAAGTGGCGAACTGGCAAGGCATTAAAGTGGAACGCATTCTGCAACTGAAGCCGGATGTGGTACTGGCGTGGCGCGGCGGTAATCCACAGCGGCAAATTGAACAGCTGCAGCGTTTCGGGGTCAAGGTTGAGTGGATCGATCCGCAAACCATTGACCAAATGATCGATGCGCTGGCGGCGTTACAGCGCTGGAGTCCGCAGCCGCAGCAAGCCATCGATGCGGCGCAGGCATTACGCGCGCAGGAAGCGGAGCTGCGCAAGCAGTATCAGCAAAGTACGCCGCTGCCGCTGTTTTTGCAGTTTGGTCAGCAGCCGCTGTTTACGGCTTCGCGTAACACCATGCAAAACCAGGTCATTGAGCTGTGCGGCGGCAGGAATATTTTTGCCGATAGCAGCGTTAGCTGGCCGCAGGTGAGCCGCGAACAGGTGCTGATGCGCCATCCGCAGGCGATTGTGATCGGGGGTGATGCCGCTCGGGCCGCCAGCATCGCGCAATATTGGCAGCCGCAATTGGATGTGCCGGTGATCGCCATCAATGACGACTGGCTGAGCCGTCCGGGGCCTCGCATGCTGCTGGCAGCGAAACAGCTGTGTGCAGATTTACATCCGACGAAAAAAAGCACTAATAAAGATTAAAGATTCGGCATAAATTGTCGTAAATCATAATACAAGGCACAGCGGCCACGTATGCTCTGTGCCCATTTTTAGCGCTAAGCGCAATTTTGTCTTCACCAGGAACTATTCATGACCAGAGCACTGCTGCTGGCCATAGGGCTCGTGATCGCTGCACCTCTGAGTGCGGCCACGTCGACCGGCTCTATCGCCGCTACCTTAACGTTATTCTCGCGTTGCGATATCTCACGCCAGAGTGAACACTCTCTGCCAAAAGTAGATTGTGGACGTCACTTTAGCGCGCAGCCGCGCATTACCGAACGAGTATTAAAACGCGATGCTAAACGCCGTGAATCTGCGCGTTTAGTGACTATTGAATGGTAGGAATCTGGCTACCAGAACGGCAGCCAGAAGCAGCATTAGATGCTGAAGGAAGAACCACAACCGCAGGTGGTTTTGGCATTCGGGTTGGTCACGATAAAACGTGAACCTTCCAGGCCTTCGGTGTAATCCACGGAACCGCCCACCAGATATTGCAGGCTCATCGGATCCACCACCAGCGCCACGCCTTGTTTCTCGATGGTCATGTCACCGTCATTCATTTGATCGTCAAACGTGAAGCCGTACTGGAAACCGCTGCAACCGCCGCCGGTAATATAAACGCGCAATTTCAGCGCGGGATTCTCTTCATCAGAAATCAGGTTTTTTACTTTTTTTGCTGCTGCATCAGTGAATTGCAAAGGCAGCGCTGTTAAGTCGTCACTCATCTTTTACTCCAGGTAAACGTCGAGGTCAGAAAACGACCTTAATCTCGCTATTATCTGCCAGCCGTCCAGTGCAATCAAGTCTCACGCTTGACACTGCGTGCCGCCGCATGCGCAGGAAAGTATATACCCTAAACTTTAGCGCAAGCCGTTATTCCCGTAGAATGGCGCCAGATTTTTTCCCGAACAGCAGGAGCAGAACAATGAGTAAGTCAGAAAACCTGTATGCCGCAGCGCAACGCCTGATCCCCGGCGGTGTGAACTCCCCGGTACGTGCATTTACCGGTGTGGGCGGTGTGCCGCTGTTCATCGAACGCGCTGACGGTGCGTATCTGTATGACGCCGACGGCAAAGGCTATATCGATTATGTCGGTTCGTGGGGCCCGATGGTGCTGGGTCATAACAACGCCAACATCCGTAACGCGGTGGTTGAAGCGGCTGCGCGCGGTCTGAGCTTCGGCGCGCCAACCGAGATGGAAGTGAAAATGGCCGAGCTGGTGTGCGAGCTGGTGCCCAGCATGGACATGGTGCGCATGGTTAACTCCGGCACCGAAGCCACCATGAGCGCCATTCGCCTGGCGCGCGGCTTCACCCATCGCGACAAAATCATCAAATTCGAAGGTTGCTATCACGGCCACGCCGACTGCCTCCTGGTGAAAGCCGGCTCCGGCGCGCTGACGCTCGGCCAGCCAAACTCGCCGGGCGTACCGGCCGATTTCGCTAAGCACACGCTGACCTGCACCTATAACGATCTCAGCACCGTGCGTGCGGCTTTCGAACAGTATCCTGAGGATATTGCCTGCATCATCGTTGAGCCGGTAGCGGGCAACATGAACTGCATTCCACCGCAGCCAGACTTCCTGCCAGGCCTGCGTACGCTGTGTGACGAATTCGGTGCGCTGCTGATTATCGACGAAGTGATGACCGGCTTCCGTGTTGCATTAGGCGGTGCTCAGGCCTATTACGACGTGACGCCAGACCTGACCTGTCTCGGTAAAATCATCGGCGGCGGCATGCCGGTCGGTGCCTTTGGTGGTCGTCGTGATGTGATGGATGCGCTGGCACCAACCGGTCCGGTTTATCAGGCCGGTACCTTGTCCGGTAACCCGATTGCCATGGCGGCGGGCTTCGCGTGTCTGTCGCAAATTGCGCAGCCAGGCACCCACAGCACGTTGACCGATCTGACCACGCAGTTAGCACAAGGCCTGCTGGCCGCAGCGAAAGCCGAAAATATTCCGCTGGTGATCAACCACGTGGGCGGTATGTTCGGGATTTTCTTCACTGATGCCGATGAAGTGACCTGCTATCAAGACGTCACTCAGTGTGACGTTGAGCGCTTTAAGCGTTTCTTCCACCTGATGCTGGAAGAAGGCGTTTACCTTGCGCCATCTGCTTTTGAAGCAGGCTTTATGTCGCTGGCGCACAGTAAAGAAGATATCCAACGCACCATCGATGCGGCACGCCGCAGCTTCGCGAAACTTTAAAACCGCCTGAATGGCGCACTCTACCGTCGTTGTGGAGTCGCCATTCCGGGTTACCCTGATTACGCCCGCCGCAACAGCCAGATAAAATACGGCGCACCAAAGAAGGTCGCCATCAACCCGGCTGGAATTTGATCCGGAAACGCCAGCATCCTGCCGCACCAGTCGGCGAAAATCATCAAGCCGCCGCCCAACAAACCGGCCATCAACACCTGTGGTAATGCACGGCGGAACCCGAGCATGCGCACGATATGCGGCGCCATCAGCCCGATAAAGCTCAGCGGCCCGATGGTCAAGGTTGCCGTGGCGGTTAATGCCGCCGCCAGCAGCAGCAGGCTGAGGCGCGAGGTAGTGAGCGCCATGCCCGCTGAACGCGCGGTAGCGCTGCCGAGTGGCAATAGCGTCAACCAGCGACTTGCCAGCGGCGCCAGCGAAATCAGCACCACACCCACCACCGCGCTTTGCACGGCCTGCTGCATATTGATGTTGTAGGTTGAACCGGAGATCCAGCTCAGCAAGCCCGCCATGCGCGGATCGCCGCTGGCCAGCAGCACCATCAAAAGCGTGACAAACGCGCTGTTAAGCGCCATGCCCGCCAGCAACATGCGTTCTGGCGAAAAGCCGCCGCGACTCGCCACCAGCATAATAATCATAAGCGTCAACGCCGCACCCAGCGCACCGGCAGGCAACAGCCACGCCACCGCATCGCCCGGCACGAAGAACATCATCACCACCACGCCGCACGCTGCACCCGAGCTAATGCCCAACACTTCCGGGCTCGCCATCGGATTACCGGTAAGCCGCTGAATCAGCGCACCCGCCACGCCGAGCATCATGCCCACCATCAGCGCGGCCAATACGCGCGGTGCGCGCCACGGCAGCAGCTGCTGCAGCATATCGCCGCCCACCCACGCAAAGCCGTGCGCATCGCGGCCAAAGGTAATACCAACCCAACTCAATACGCCCAGAATCAGCAATCCGATCAAACACCAGCGTAAGACCTTCTGCCGCTCAGCCGGCACGCTATCGCCCTGATTTAGCGCTGGCGGTACCGATCCGGTACGCAGGCGCGGCAGCAACCAAAGCAGAATCGGCACGCCGATTAGCGCGGTCGCCGTGCCGGTAGACACTTCACGCCAGTGGCTGGTCAGCCATAGCACGCACTGATCGGCCAGCCACAGCAGCAGCGCACCGATCAGCGGCGCCAACATCATGCGGCTCATCAGGCGACGCCCGCCGAGCATCTTCGCCAGCAGCGGCGCGAACAGGCCGATAAAGCCGATGATGCCTGCAACATTGACCAGTTGCGCGCTAAGTAAAATCGCCAGCGCCAGCGCAGCAATACGTGCCGCCGACAGCGCCAGACCGAGGTTTTTTGCTACGCCATCGTCGAGCCCCATCAGCGTCAGCGGACGCAGCAGCGCCAGCGCCACCACAAACGCCAGCAGCAGACGCGGCCACAGCTGCGCCACATTGTGTCCATCCAGCTGGTTGAGCGCGCCGGTGCTCCACAGGAACATGTTCTGCAACTGATCGTGATTGAAGATCGCGAAGATTTGATTCACCGAACCGGCGTACAAACTCAGCACCAGCCCAGCCAGAATCAGTGTCACCGGCGACAGACGTTTGCCCCAGGCCACGCCGAATACCAGAATACCGACAATTACCGCGCCGCCCATCGCCGCAAACTGCTGCGTGAACTCGCCGCCCGGCAAATGCCATAACGTCGCGACGGTAATCCCCAGTTGAGCGCCCGACGACACGCCAAGCGTGGTGGGTTCCGCCAGCGGATTGCGCAGCACCTGCTGAAACAGCAAACCGGCGAGGCCAAGGCCCGCGCCAACCAGCAGCGACAGCGCCAGTCGCGACAGCAAACTGTGATGAAACACCACTTGCTGGATGTTGTTGACGTCAGGCGCAAAAAACGCCTGCGACCATTGATCGATAGGCAGCGCCTGGCGCAGATTGATCACGGTTAAGGCCAGCGCCAGCAGAAACACCGTACTCAATAGCGCGACGGGAAAAAGACGATTGCGCATCAGTGCGACTCCAGCGCGTGTTCCAGCACGCGGACAAATTTCAGCGCCGAAGAGGTCGCGCCGTAATACCATACCGCCGGCACGCGCTGGAAACGCTGCGCGCGCACAAACGGCAGCGCCTGCCACAGCGCGGTGGCCATCACCTGCTGCATATCGCGATCGTTATCGTGATCGAAGCAGATCACCTGCACATCACCCACTTCCGCCAGCCGCTCCAGCCCAACGACTGCACTGCCCCAGAAGTTGGTTTCGCCCTGCCAGGCATTGCTCAAGCCAAGGATCTCCATTACCTCAAGGAACAAACTGTTTTTACCGAAGGTAATCGCGTGGCGGCTGTCCATCAGCGACATCAGCAGCACCGGACGATCGGCCCACGGCCTGAGGCGTTCACGCGCCGCCGCCAGCTGCTCATCCACATACTGCAGATGCTGCACGGCCTGCGCTTCACGGCCAAGACGCGCGCCGAGCGCCTGTAATGAGTGACGCGCGGTGCTGAGCGGTTTGCCGTCGCCGCTGTTGAGGTCAAAACCCATGGTTGGCGCGATGCGCTGCAGCTTATCCAGCGCCGGACCATAACCATTGGAGTGCAGGATGAGTGAAGGTTCGAGCTGCGTCATCAGCTCCAGATTGGGTTCGGTGCGTAAGCCAAGATCGATAACGCTGGACGGCAGCTGCGGATCGCCAACCCAAATGTTGTAGTTGTGCATGTCGGCCACCCCGAGTGGCGTCACGCCGAGCGCCATCAGCAGCTCCACCGGCAGCCACTCCAGCGCCAGAATGCGCTGCGCATCCGGTATGGCGGCACGCAGCGGCAACGCGGACATCAACGGGGAAAGTGCCAGCGCCGTCAGCAGGCGGCGGCGAGAAATGTCGAACATGGCGAGGCCTTAATAAACGAAACTGACGGGCGCGCCGCCAAGCGGATGCGGCAAAATGCCCATCGGAATACCGTAAATGTTGCCCAGCACATCGGCCTGCATGATCACCTCGGGGCCTCCTTCGGCAATCACTTCGCCACCGCGCAATGCCACCAGACGATCGCAATAGCGTGCTGCCATGTTGAGATCGTGCAGCACCGCAATCACCGTCAGCCCACGTTCGCGGCTGAGACGCTGAATCAGCGCCAGCACATCAACCTGATGGGCGATATCCAGCGCCGAGGTCGGTTCATCCAGCAACAGGCAGCGACTGTTCTGCGCCACCAGCATCGCCAGCCAGGCACGCTGGCGCTCGCCGCCAGAAAGGCTATCCACCAGACGCCCGGCAAAAGGCTTTAATCCCACCAGCGTAATCGCCTCTTCCACCCGATCGCGATCTTCCTGACCATAGCGGCCCAGCGCGCCGTGCCACGGATAGCGGCCAATCGCCACCAGCTCGCGCACCGTCATGCCTTCCGCCGCGGGCAGTTGCTGCGGCAGATACGCCACCTGACGCGCAAAATCTTTGCTGCCCCAGTTATCTACCGCGTCCTCATTCAGCAACACGCGCCCTTCACTCGCCGCATGGTGACGACCGAGCATTTTCAGCAGCGTGGATTTGCCAGAACCATTGTGACCAATCAGCGCGGTGACTTTGCCCGGTGCAAAGGTAAGAGACAGCGGATGCAGAAGCGTGCGGCCTGGCACACGAAAACTGACGTTATCCAGCCTGAAGGTGGTTTCTGCGTGGTGCGGATGCTGCATGATAATCCCTGGTTAATCTGTAGGTCGCCATTGATGGCGACCTGCGTAACACGATTAGAAACGGAAAGTCGCAGTACCGACAATCTGACGCTCAGCGCCCCAGTAGCAGGCGTAGTCGCGGTAGCAGCTGGCGACGTATTCACGATCAAAGAGGTTATTGACGTTAACGCCGATGGTGGAGCCCGGCATGCCAAAGCGTGCGAGGTCGTATTTCAGCGCGGCATCAACGGTGGTGTAACCGGCTACGTCGAAGTTTTGGTTCACATCGTCGCCGCTGGCGTACAACCCTTTGCTCTCGCCGACATAACGTACACCTGCACCTACGGTCACGCCCGACAGCGCCGTTTCATGGAAGGTGTAATCACTCCACAGCGATGCCATATGCTTCGGCACCTGCACCGGCGTTTTGCCTTTCAGGTTAGTGTCTTCGGTGTATTCCGCATCAGTGTAGGTATAAGACGCGGTCATATTGATGTTGGCATTCAGCGCGGCTTTGGCTTCCAGCTCCACGCCACGCGAGCGGATTTCACCACTCTGAATGCTGGCATTTGGGTGGTTAAGGGTATCCGGATCGGCCGTCAGGTTTTTGGTTTTGGTCAGCTGATACACCGCCGCCGTCAACACCACCGGACGATCTTTAGGAACGTATTTCACACCGGCTTCATACTGCTTCGCGCGGGAAGGATCAAAGGCTTGACCATCATAAGTTGAACCTGAGTTCGGAATGAAGGCTTCGCTGTAGCTGAAGTAAGGTGCGATACCGTTATCAAACACATAGTTCAGCCCGCCACGCCAGGTGAAAGCCTGATCGTTCTGGCGATCAACGCTATTGGCTACGCGATCATAGACCGAGTTCATCGCGTAATCATAACGACCGCCGAGGGTTAACACCCAGCGGTTCCACTCCATCTGATCCTGCGCGTATAAACCGGTTTGGCGCTGCTTATTGAGGTGCTGATAAGGATTAGGGAACGGCGTCACGCTGTCGTCGCCATATTGTGGATTAAAGGCATTCAGCGGTGATGCGGTACCAAATTGCGCATCAATATCATTACGCGTGCGCTGGAAATCGACACCCAGCAACAGTGTGTGATCAATTTGACTGGTGGTGAATTTGGCCTGCGCCTGGTTATCGACTGCAAACTGGTTGAGCTTTTCATCAGAAACCGCTGAACCGCGGGTGATTTGCTGTGTTGCGGCATTAAAACCATTGCCATAAATGCTGCGATAATCCGTTCTCAGATCCGCATAGCGCAAATTCTGCCGCACCGTCCAGGTGTCGTTGAAACTGTGCTCGAAGTTGTAGCCCACCATCCTCGTGTTGCGCGAAATCTTGTTGCTGTCTTCGCCTTCATCAAAGTTAGTTGGCAGCTTGTAACTGCTGCCGTCAGGACGCGTGATGCCCACCACGGTGCCCTGACGCGGCAACCAGCCGTAATAGCCGGTTTCCGGTTCGTTCTGGAAGTAGGTTAGCAAATCGAAACGCGTATTCTCATCCGGACGCCAGCTGAATGATGGCGCAATGGTGTAGCGCTTCTCTTTGTTCATATCCTGCTGCGCATCGGCGCTACGCGCGAGACCGGTCAGGCGATAGCTGTAAACGCCGTCATCATCCAGCGAGCCGCCGAAATCGAAACCCGTGGAGAACTGATTGTTTGTGCCCATCTGGAACTGCACTTCACGCAGCGTCTCCTGCGTCGGACGCTTACTCACCAGCGACACCACGCCGCCCGGATTGCTCTTGCCGTACAGCACCGAAACCGGACCGCGCAACAGTTCGGCGCGTTCAAGGAAATAAGGATCGATAGCAAACTCAGAGTAGTTATCACCCTGCAGTTTCAGGCCATCAAGATATTGGTTGGTGTTGGTTTCGCTGAAGCCGCGAATAGAGAGCGCATCGATGACATTGGAGCTACCGCGGTTACCGGTCAACACGCCTGGCGTGTAGTTGAAAGCCCCTTTCACGCTGGTGACGTTTTTCATCGCCATCTCTTCCTGCGTGACTACCGAGATTGACTGCGGGTTCTTCTCAATCGGCGTATCGGTTTTGGTGCCGGTGGCGCTGCGTTTGGCCGCAATGGTTGGCGACGGGCCCCACGCTTTCTCTTGTTCGACACCGCTGCCGCCATCGGCGCTAACCACCACGGTATCTTCTGCCAACGCCTGCACGCTGAACGTACCCATAGTCAGTGAAATAAACCAAGCCAGCGAACGCGGGCGTAAGAAACAAGGATTGGTGTTTCGCGTATTCATAAGTGAGGTCTCTCGAAAAAAGTCGATGCAGGCGAATACAAACGAGAATGATTATTATGACGCACGGATTTTAGGCGAAATAGCGCCATATTCGCAACGATTAATGCCTGTAAGCGCGGCGTTTACAGCCAGATCGCGCATATTCATGATCGCAAATAATAAATCAGCAATAAAAGGAGCGGAGGCCGCCAATCGGGAAATTGCATTGCCGCACAGAGGAAGTTTATTTCATCCCGACAGAGCATCAAACCTACGATAACCATTAAAATCATAAAGTTAAAAAAATGGCCCGCTAATTGCTTATGTCCTGCATTCTCCTTCCTGCAGACACAGTCATGACCGCTATAAACTGGAACATTGTTGATCGCGTTATCTTTATCAATTTGAAGAAACGCAAAGACCGATTAACCCGCATCACTAAACAACTTAAAAAGCTGGGTTTAACCGCTGAAAAAATCGTTCGCCTGGACGCGATCAAGCATGAAAAGGGCTACATCGGCTGCACACAATCGCATATCGCCGCGCTGGAGATGGCACGCGATAACGGCTGGGAGCGCGTGCTGATTCTGGAGGATGACTTTAGCTTCAATGAAAACCAGAAGAACTACGACAATCTCAACCGCTACTTTGCCGCCCTGCCGCAAATCAACTGGCAAGTGGCTTTTCTGGCGGCCAATTATCGCCGCGTCACGCCGTTAAAAAGTGTGGACTATATCGTGCGCGCTAACTTCGCGTGGTGCGCATGCGCCTATATCGTGAATCACCGCTATTACACCACGCTGATTGAAAACTATCGCGAGGCGCTGCAGGCGCAACTGCAAGGTGGTGCGCAGGCACAATATGCCCTTGATGTGCACTGGAATAGCCTGATACAGCAGGATCTTTGGCTGGGCGTATTCCCCAACGCCGGTGCACAACGGCTCGATAAAAGCGATATCGAAAATCGAACGGTAGATTACCGCGCACTCTTCAGAAAACCGTTGAGTCAAATCGTTGCGCCCGCCAAATTCACACCCTCCACTTCAGGCCCCATTAAAGTCGACTTTTACTTCCAGTGGCCACCGGGTTGGACGAACTTTGAATCGGTGATTGAGGCGATGCAGGCCAATCCCGCGTTCGATTGCCGCATCGTGGTGGTGCCTTACCTGAACTGGAAGGCGAGCGATGTTAATGGCGATATTCAGCGTGAGATTCTGCGTGAAAGAGGGCTGGATTACACAGGATTTGAAGACTATCAGTTGGAGCAGCGTCAGCCCGATGTGGTGTTCTTGCAAAACCCTTACGACGAAGCACGCCCCGAAGCCTTTCGCAGCGACTACCTGCATGAGCGCGGCGTGAAAATTGCTTACATCCCTTATGCGCTCGATAGCGGCATCAGTGAAGAGGTCCAACTCTATCAATTTAATTTGCTGTGCCAAAATCTGGCGACGTGGATTTTTTCTCGCTCGGAGCGACATAAAGCGGAGTTTGGTATTCAGTGCGACGCGGGCAACAACCACGTCTATGTTACGGGTCACCCCAAGTTTGACCACTATCAGCGCCGCTTTCATCTGCCCGACGAAAAGCCACCCACAAAGATCAAAACGTTGCTTTGGACGCCGCATTTTGTGCTGCCTGACGGTCGCAAAATGTCTACCACTTTTACGCTCTACGGCGCCGCTTTTTTAAAGCTGATTGAGCGTGCGGATATCCATTTGATCATTCGCCCTCACCCGCTACTGAGTCAGTGGATAGGGGAAGCCAGCGCAACCGCGCGCAGCCTGTATCAGCAACTGTTTGATGCCGCAAAACATCGTTCAAATGTGGAGTGGGATAGCGGACATGATTACAAACAGACGTTTGCTCGTTCGGATGCGCTGCTCGCTGACGCGGGTTCATTCTTATTCGAATATTTGCCGTCGAAAAAACCGATTCTCTACCTGACTCATGAAAGCTGTTATGGCCTGAATCGCACCGCTGACTTCATCTATAACGCCTACGACGTGGCCTGGCAGGAAGAGGATATTTTTACTTTTGTCGACAATATCGTCGCCGGACGCGATCCGATGAAAGCCACTCGGGAACGGGTTCTGAGGGAAGAACTGCAAATTGAGGAGAGAACAGCAGGCGAAAAAATCGCTGAAATTATTTGTGCCTCGCTAAGACCCCTCAACCAATCCTAAGCATGAAAAAGGGCGCCGCAGCGCCCTGTGTTTTCTCAGCAACTTATTTGCTGCCGAACATATCTTTAATCCAACCCGCCACGCCGTCAGAATCTTTCTGCTCATTCTGTGGCTGCTGCTGCTGCTGTTGTTGCTGCTGTTGCTGCTCTTGTTGCTGCTGCAACTGCTGCTGTTGTTGCTGAACCTGCTCTTGCTGCTGCTGACACAGCGCGTTCGGATCCAGCGACCACACCGGCAGCGAACGCCATGTGCTGCTGCCCGTACCGCAGATAAAGTTACCGGCAGAATCGATATTCATCTGCGTGATATCTTCCGGCGGCGTCAGCACCAGCGGCATTGGCGCCTGGTTGTCGAGATAGCGACGATAAAGCTGCATTGCACCGCTGGCACCGTACAGCTTCGAGGTTTGGTTGTTATCGCGGCCAACCCAGGTAATCGCCACTTCTTTGCCATCAATACCGGCGAACCAGCTATCGATCAGGTCATTGGTGGTACCGGTTTTGCCTGCCAGATGCGCTTTAGGATAACGCGCACCCAGCGCACGCGCGGTACCGTGATCGGCGACCTGCTGCATAGTGTAGAGCGTCAGATACGCCGCCTGCGCCGGTTCAACACGCTGCGCCTGCGGATAGCTCTGATACAGCACCGTGCCATCTTCCGCAATCACCGAACGCACCGCCGACAGCTCAGCGCGGTTACCGCCGCTGGCAATCGACTGGAACGCCTGCGCCACTTCAATCGGCGTCAGGTTCAGCGCACCGAGCAGCATTGACGGCACCGGATGCAGCTGATCTTTCGGCACGCCGAGCTTGTTCCAGGTATCGACCACCGCATCCAGTCCCAGCGTCATACCGAGGTTGACGGTTGGCACGTTCATCGAGTTGGTCAGCGCATCCACCAGCATCACTTTGCCGCTGAAACGACGATCGTCATTCATCGGTTTCCAGATGGTGCCATTCGGCTGTTTCAGCGCAATCGGTTCATCGGCGATCCAGCTGTTGAGGCGATAGCTGTTCGGCTGGCTCAGCGCGGTGAGATAGGTGGCCGGTTTTGCCAGCGAGCCAATCGAACGACGTGCCTGCAGCGCGCGGTTGTAACCGGCAAACTGTGGATCGGCACCGCCGACCATGGCGCGCACTTCACCGCTGAAGCGATCCACCACCACCATTGCGGTTTCCAGATCTTTTAGGCCACGCTGTTTTTTCAGCGTTGGAATGCCTTCAATCACCGCTTTCTCTGCGGCATCCTGCGAAATCGCATCCAGCGTGGTGAAAATCTTCACGCCGGAGAGATCTTTCATTTTGTCGCCGAGCTTAGCCTGCAGCTCGTTACGCACCATCTGCATAAATGCCGGCTGAGGCGTGATCACGCCGCCTTTTGGCTGCACGCCAAGCGGACGCGCCGACAGCATGTCATACAGTTCCTGATCGATGACGTTCTGCTGCTGCAACAAACGCAGCACCAGATTACGTCGCTCCAGCGCCAGTTTCGGGTTACGCCACGGATTGTACAGCGACGCGCCTTTCACCATGCCGACCAGCATCGCCTGCTGATCGAGGCTCAGCTCATCCACCGGACGACCGAAGTAGTAAAGGCTCGCCAGCGGGAAACCGCGGATCTGGTCATTACCGGTCTGGCCGAGATACACCTCGTTGAGATACAGCTCGAGGATGCGATCTTTGCTGTAGCGCGCATCCATGATCACCGCCATATAGGCTTCACGCGCTTTACGCCACAGCGAACGCTCGTTGGTGAGGAACAGGTTTTTCACCAGCTGCTGCGTCAGCGTACTACCGCCCTGCACCGCTTTACCGGCGGTGATGTTGGCGAGGAACGCACGACCAATCGAATACGGGCTAATGCCGTCGTGCTCGTAGAAGTGGCGGTCTTCAGTGGCGATCAAGGTGCTCACCAGCAGATCCGGAAAACCGGCGCGCGGCACGAACAGACGCTGTTCACCGTTCGGCGACTGCAACATGGTGATCAGGCGCGGATCGAGGCGGAAGAAGCCAAAATCGCGGCCGGTATCGAGGTTTTTAATCTCGCTCAGCTCATTGTTGCTAAAGGTCAGGCGCGCGTTGATCTGCCCCTCTTTGCTGTCCGGGAAATCAAACGGACGGCGCAGCAGATCAATGGTGTTGCCTTTGACGCTAAACTCGCCCGGACGGGTAATGCGCGACACTTCGCGATACTGCGTGCCTTCCAGCAGCGCAATCATCTCTTTTTTGTCGTACGACATGCCCGGTTCGAGGCTGACCATGCGGCCATAAACGGCAGCAGGCAGTTGCCACACTTTACCGTCGATGCGGCTGCGGATTTCCGAGTCGAGATAGACGCCCCAGGCAGCCATCACCACCACAAAGACCAGGAAGAGTTTAATCAACCAGCCTAACCAGCGACGTTTGCCGCGTGGCGGACGTTTTTTACTTTTTGGTGGCACCGGTCCACTCTCCTCATCTTCTTCGTCAAAATCGTCCTGATCGATATCATCATCAAGTTCCCTGCGGCGACCCCGACGCGCAGTGCTGCGCGGCGGCTTTGGCGCTTTTCCTTTGCGCCCAATAGGTTCGCGATCGTTCCCAGACATGCTTTTATTCTCCAGGTATTGCTACGGCGGCGGCCGTTACTCTATTTAGTCTACAACTGCTTACTCGTGCTACGCATGGCAGAACCCTCTGAATTCGGTCCACTGCGTTTCACGATGAAAATTTCTTGGTCCGCCTTGTGGGTAAGGCGTTGGCCGGATCGTCCGGCCACGGATGCTTTGGATAGCGCCCTTTCATCTCTTTCTGCACTTCGGGATACGCACCACGCCAGAACGCCGCGAGGTCACGGGTGATCTGCAGCGGACGGTGCGCGGGCGAGAGCAGCTCTAACACCAGCGGTACGCGGCCATCGGCCACCGCTGGGTTCTGTGCTTCGCCAAACATCTCCTGAATCCGCACCGCCAGCGCGGGTGGCTTCTCTGCATCGTAGCGGATCGGCAGGCGGCTTCCGGTCGGCACAGTGTAATGAGTTGGCAGCACAGTATCCAGCCGCTGACGTTGTGACCATGTCAGCAAATGTAATAATGCGCTGACAAGGTTGATGCTCTGCAATCCTTTCAGATCGCGTACCGCGCTCATCTCCGGCAGCAGCCAGCTTTCAAGCGTATCGAGCAGGCTTTCATCGTCCAGCGCCGGCCACGCCTCTTCCGGCAGCCACTGCGCGGCACAGTGCACCCGCAAGCGTAGCTGTTCGGCGTCTTCTTTCCAGCCCAGCACCGACAATCCTTTTTCGCGGATCCAGCGCAGCATCGCCGGATGCAATATTTCCGCCTCCGGGCGTGCCTGCGGCTGCGCTTTTAGGACCAGCGCGCCGATCAGTTCGCGTTTCCACGCGCGCAAAGTGCCTTTATCTTCATCCCACTCCACGTCGGTACGCTGCTCAATTAAGGTGGGGCATTCGCGGCGCAGCGCGTCGATATCCACCGGCAGCGCCAGTAACATGCGCGCTTCGGCGGCGCTGGCGCCCTGCAGCAGCATCGGTGCAATCAGCCACTCGTAGCGGCGCAAACCATCCTGCTCGTTGATCATCGCGCCAATGCCGTTCGCCAGCTGATAGCGCGCGCTGTCGCCACGACGCTGCGCCAGACGATCGGCAAAACCGGCGACCAGCAGCTGCGGGAAAAGATCGGGATTGATGGTGCCGCCGCTGGTGTTGAGCCGCCTCTGCCACTGACGCGCGCGGCGCTGCCAGTGCGGCTGCGGATGATTGAGTGCATCACGCAGATCGACGCTGCCGCTGCGTGGCGGATCTTCCAGAATCGCCACCAGCAGCGCGGCGCTGGCGATGGCATCGTTGTTTTGCCCGGCAGCCACCAGAATCGCGCTCAGGCGCGGATCGCTGCCCAACGCGGCCATTTTTCGACCGCGCGCGTTGAGCTGGTGATTCTCCAGCGCGCCTAGCTGGGTTAACCGCTCGCACGCTGCACGCACGTTGCGCGGCGGCGGCGCGTCAAGCCACATAAGCTGCGACGCATTCTGACAACCCCATTGCAGCAGATCGATCTGCAGCGAGGTCAAATCGCTATTGAGAATTTCCGGTTCACTCTGCGCTGCCGCACGCAGCGCCTGCTCTTGTGGCAGTAAGTGCAGGCAGATGCCAGGTTCCAGACGACCAGCACGACCAGCGCGCTGCGTCATCGACGCCTGGCTGATACGCTGCGTTTGCAGCCGCGTCACGCCGCTGCGCACGTCAAACTGCGCCGAGCGCTCCAGCGCGCTATCGACCACTAAGCGGATACCTTCGATGGTCAAGCTGGTTTCGGCGATGTTGGTCGCCAGCACCACTTTTCGGCGGCCCGCCGGAGACGGCAGGATGGCGCGGCGTTGCGCCTCCAGCGACAGCGCGCCATATAAAGGAGAAAGATCCACCTCGTCACTGACCCGCGCTTCCAGCTCGCGCTTAACCCGTTCGATCTCCGCCACGCCGGGCAGGAACAGCAGCAGCGATCCTGACTCTTCGCGCAGCAGTTGCGCCACCTCGCGCGCTACCGCTTCTTCAAAACGTTGCTGACTGTTGAGTGAGGCATAGCGGCGCGTGACCGGGAAGCTGCGGCCCTCTGAGACCACAAAGGGCGCATCCGGCAGCAGCTGACGTAAACGCTGATTATCGAGCGTGGCCGACATCAGCAGGATTTTCAGATCGTCGCGTAATCCTTGCTGCACATCGAGCAGCAGCGCCAGCGCGAGATCGGCCTGCAGGCTGCGTTCATGGAATTCATCGAGGATCACCAGCGAGACGCCTTCCAGCATCGGATCGCGCTGCAACATGCGCGTCAAAATGCCTTCGGTGACCACTTCGAGGCGCGTGTTGGCACCGCAGCAGTTTTCACCGCGCATGCGATAGCCAACGATGCCGCCCGGCTGCTCGCCAAGCTGTTCTGCCAGACGCTGCGCCACGTTGCGTGCCGCCAGTCGGCGCGGCTCCAGCATGATGATGCGGCCGGGCAATGGGGCGTGTTGCAGCAGTTGTAATGGCAGCCAGGTCGATTTACCTGCGCCGGTCGGCGCCGCCAGCAACACCTGCGGCGACTGCGCCAGCGCGTCCAGCAACGCAGTCAGCACCTCGCTTACCGGTAACTCACTCAAACTCAACTCCCAAAATGCCTGTGCTAAGATGGCGCGCATTGTAGCACTCTGAGGCGCGGATTACCGGAGGCCAACCTGGCAACGCAACGTCTGTTTTTTGCTCTTGAACTGCCCGCTCCGCTCCAGCAACAGTTGGTGCAGTGGCGCGCGGATAATTTTGCTGCCGAAGCCGGGAAACCGGTGGCGGCGGCTAACCTGCACCTGACGCTGGCGTTTCTCGGCGAGGTCAGCGATGAGACGTCTCGCAAGCTGCAGCGGCTGGCCTCACGCATCGAACAGCCCGGTTTTGCCCTCGATTTGGATGACGCCGGTCACTGGCCGCGTCCCGGCGTGGTGTGGCTCGGTTGTCAGCGGGCGCCGCGCGGATTACTGCAGCTCGCCAGCCTGCTGCGCGCACAAGCCGCACGTCATGGCTGCGCACAGAGCCCGCAGCCGTTTCATCCGCACGTCACGCTGTTGCGCCAAGCAGCGTCACAGATCGCGCTGCCGCCGCGCGGTTTTCACTGGCGCACCGATATCCGCCTTTTTGCGCTGTTCGCTTCGAACGTGACGCGCGGCCGCACACGTTATCAGGCGCTGGCCCGCTGGCCGCTACTATCATCCGCAGGAGAGTAAATGGAATTCGATCCGCCGCTTAAACCCGCCCGTTTGATCGCCCGTTACAAACGCTTTTTAGCCGATGTGGTTACGCCAGAAGGTGAAACGCTGACCATTCACTGCGCCAATACCGGCGCGATGACCGGCTGCGCCACGCCGGGCGATACCGTGTGGTATTCGACATCCAGCAGTGCCACGCGGAAATATCCGCACAGTTGGGAACTCACCGAGACCCAACAAGGCCACTGGATCTGCGTGAATACGCTGCGCGCCAATCAGCTGGTGCGCGAGGCGCTGACGCTCGACACGATTCCGGAATTATCCGCTTACAGCCGCTGCCAGCCTGAAGTGAAATACGGCACGGAAAAAAGCCGAATTGACTTCCTGCTGCAAGCGGATGGCCGATCCAACTGCTATATTGAAGTCAAGTCCGTCACCCTTTTACAAGCAGGTAAAGGCTATTTTCCGGATGCGGTGACGGCTCGTGGACAGAAACATCTGCGCGAATTGAGCACCATCGTGGCAGAAGGTCATCGAGCCGTTTTGTTGTTCGCAGTTCTGCATACAGGGATTGAGGACGTTTCCCCGGCACGCCATATCGACGTGCACTACGCAGAACTACTGGAACAGGCGCAGCGTGATGGTGTGGAAGTTTTGGCGTATCAAGCTCAAATTTCACCGTTAAAGATATTACTTACGCAACCGATTAACGTAGCGTTGTAATATTTAAGGCAATTTGGTGTGATAGGAATGTTCTGGGCGAGGCGCTGAATACGCGATTGTTCAGAGGCTTGTCAAGTAGTGGTCAGGAATAATTGCCAACCTTGATTGCTTCTGCTATTTATAGCGGCCTGTTTTTTTCCCTTTATGGGAATCGATAAGCCCTAAATCGTTTAGGTTGCAGGCACACAGTCAACACACATGCAACTTGACGTATCTAGGGAAGTGCGTGTTATCCAGGAGAAACAACATGCAAGAAGGGCAAAACCGTAAAACATCGTCCCTGAGTATCCTCGCCATCGCTGGAGTGGAGCCGTATCAGGTGAAACCGGGCGAAGAGTATATGAACGACGCCCAGCTAGGCCATTTCCGTAAGATTCTGGAAGCCTGGCGCAACCAACTTCGGGATGAAGTAGATCGCACTGTGTCACATATGCAGGACGAAGCTGCCAACTTCCCGGATCCGGTCGACCGTGCTGCGCAGGAAGAAGAGTTCAGCCTGGAATTGCGTAACCGCGATCGTGAGCGCAAACTCATTAAAAAGATCGAGAAAACGCTCAAGAAAGTGGATGACGACGATTTCGGTTACTGCGACTCCTGCGGTGTAGAAATTGGTATTCGCCGCCTTGAAGCGCGTCCGACTGCCGATCTCTGCATTGACTGCAAAACGCTGGCAGAAATCCGCGAGAAGCAGATGGCTGGCTAATGGCCGTAAGCAAATTGCTACCGCACAGCCGGGAAAATCCCTGTTTTCCCGACGTGCGGTACACTTCGTTATGAATCCTTCAAACTGCATTGGGCGTTTCGCTCCCTCCCCTTCTGGTGACCTCCATTTTGGTTCGCTGATTGCTGCGTTAGGCAGTTACCTGAGTGCGCGCGCGCAACAGGGACGCTGGCTGGTGCGCATCGAAGATATCGATCCCCCGCGTGAAGTTCCCGGTGCCGCAACGCGTATTTTGCAGCAGCTGGAACATTATGGTCTTTACTGGGATGGCGACGTTTTATGGCAGTCACAGCGCCACGATGCCTATCGCGCCGCGCTAAGCTGGCTGCAAACGCATCGACAAAGTTACTTCTGCACCTGCACGCGTAGCCGTATCCAGCAGCTGGGCGGTTTTTACGATGGTCACTGCCGCGATTTGCAGCTGCCGCCGGACAACGCCGCGCTGCGCCTGCGTCAGCATGCGCCGGTTAGCGGCTTTGACGATCGCCTGCGTGGCCATTTACAGGCTGAAGCGCAGCTGGCGCAGGAAGATTTTATTATCCATCGCCGTGATGGGCTGTTTGCCTACAATCTCGCGGTGGTGGTTGATGACCATTTTCAGGGCGTAACGGAAATCGTGCGCGGCGCGGATTTGATTGAGCCCACGGTGCGCCAGATTGCGCTGTATCAGCAGTTTGCCTGGCCAGTGCCGGATTATCTGCATTTGCCGCTGGCGGTCAATCGCGATGGCAACAAGCTTTCCAAGCAGAATCATGCGCCCGCGCTGCCCGCTGGCGATGCGCGGCCGCTGCTGGTGCAGGCTTTACGCTTTCTTGGTCAGCCGGTTTCGGCTGGCTGGCAGGATGAATCGCTGGAAAGCCTGTTGAAACAGGCCGTCGCGCAGTGGAATATCCGCCTGATTCCGTTGCAGAACGGTCTTAAAGAGGATGAAACGACATCACCATTCCTAAATGGTTCTCAACAGGCTATGATTAGCCGCTGATTTTATTAACACCCTTTTTCTCACTGTCGAGGTGTCCCATTTTTACCCGAGTCGCTAATTTTTGCCGGAGAGTCCTCAAGCGTGATGAGGAGGCGCCTGAAGAGGTGGAAGCTGAAAGTCCTGGTCAGATGACTGTCATTCCACGAGAAAGCCACAACATCTCACGCAAAGATATCAGCGAAAACGCCCTCAAAGTGCTCTATCGCCTGAACAAAGCCGGATTCGAAGCCTACCTGGTTGGCGGCGGCGTTCGCGATTTGCTGCTCGGCAGCAAGCCGAAAGACTTTGATATCACCACCAACGCCACGCCTGAACAGATGCGCAAGCTGTTCCGCAACTGCCGTTTGGTCGGTCGTCGTTTTCGTCTGGCACATGTGATGTTCGGTCCGGAAGTGATCGAAGTCGCCACCTTCCGTGGTCATCATCATGAAGAGAGCGAAGAAGATCGCAACAGCTCGCAGCGCGGCCAGAACGGCATGCTGCTGCGCGACAACATTTTCGGCAGCATTGAAGACGATGCCCAACGCCGCGATCTCACCATCAACAGCCTCTATTACAGCGTGGCCGATTTCACCGTACGTGATTACGTCGGTGGCTTGCACGATCTGCACGAAGGCATCATTCGCATGATTGGCGATCCGGAAACGCGCTACCGCGAAGATCCGGTGCGCATGCTGCGTGTGGTGCGCTTCGCCGCCAAGCTGCAGATGCGTATCGCGGCAGAAACGGCCGAGCCGATTCCGCGTCTGGCAACGCTGCTGAATGACATCCCGCCGGCGCGCATGTTTGAAGAGTCGCTCAAGCTGCTGCAAGCCGGTTACGGCTACCGCACCTATCAGATGATGCGTGAATATCAGCTGTTCCAGCCGCTGTTCCCGATGCTGACGCGCGGTTTCACCGCCGAAAGCGACAGCCTGATGGAGCGTATGCTGGCGCAGGTTCTGAAAAACACAGATACCCGCCTGCAAAATGATATGCGCGTCAATCCGGCCTTCCTGTTTGCCGCAATGTTCTGGTATCCGCAGCTGGAATCCGCCGAACGCATTGCGCAGGAAAGCGGCCTGACCTATTACGATGCTTTCGCCCTGTCGATGAACGAAACGCTGGATGAAGCCTGCCGCGCGCTGGCGATTCCCAAGCGTATCACCACGCTGATTCGTGATATCTGGCAGCTGCAGCTGCGCATGTCGCGTCGTCACGGCAAACGTGCGTGGAAGCTGATGGAGCATCCTAAGTTCCGTGCCGCTTACGATTTGATGGCGCTGCGTGCCGACGTGGAAAACAATCCTGAGCTGCAAAAGCTGACGCATTGGTGGGGCGAGTTCCAGGCGGCGGCACCGGTGCAGCAGAAAACCATGATGACCACGCTGGGCGACGATCCGGCCCCGCGCCGTAAACCGCGCCGTCCGCGTCGCCGTCCAACCGGGCCTCGCACAAACAGTCCGCAATGACCCGCGTTTACCTCGCTTTAGGCAGTAATCTGGCCGATCCGCTGCATCAGGTTGATGCAGCGTTGGCCGCGCTCGATGCCATTCCGCATACCTCGCGCATCGCCACATCTTCCCTGTATCGCACGCCGCCGTACGGCCCGCCGGATCAACCTGATTACCTCAATGCGGTGGTGGCGCTGGAAACCGCGCTGGACGCTGAGGCGCTGCTCGATCATACCCAGCGTATTGAGCTGGAACAGGGTCGCGTGCGCAAAGCTGAACGCTGGGGACCGCGCACGCTGGATCTCGATATCATGCTGTTTGGCAACCAGACCATTAACACGCCGCGCCTGACCGTGCCGCACTACGACATGCACAATCGCGCTTTTATGCTGGTACCGCTGCTGGAAATTGCCCCGCAATTGTCGCTGCCGAATGGACAAGCCTTATCTGTGATTCTTGCCACCCTGGATCGCAGCGCTATCCGTTTGTGGTCTGAGTAAGCCGTAGTACACTGCGCGCATCAGAAAACTCTGGAGCGTGTGATGAAACCAACAACCCTCTCCCATTTACGCCAACTCAAAACCAGCGGGCGCAAATTTGCCACGCTGACGGCGTACGACTTCAGTTTTGCCCGCCTGTTTGCCGATGAAGGCATTCAGGTAATGCTGATTGGCGATTCGCTCGGCATGACCGTGCAGGGCCACGAATCGACCTTGCCGGTCACCGTGGACGATATCGCCTATCATACCGCCGCCGTGCGCCGTGGCGCGCCGCTGGCGCTGCTGATGGCCGATCTGCCGTTTATGAGTTACGCCACGCCAGAACAGACGTTTACTAACGCCGCACAGCTGATGCGCGCCGGCGCCAATATGGTGAAGCTGGAAGGCGGCGAGTGGCTGGCGGAAACCGTGCGTATGCTAACCGAGCGCGCTGTCCCGGTGTGCGGCCATTTGGGCCTGACGCCGCAGTCGGTGAACATCTTCGGTGGCTATAAAGTACAGGGCCGCGATGAAGCCGCCGCTGAACGTCTGCTGGCCGATGCGCTGGCGCTGGAAGCCGCCGGTATGCAGCTGCTGGTATTGGAGTGCGTGCCGGTGGCGCTGGCGGAACGCATCACTAAAGCGCTGTCGGTGCCGGTGATCGGCATCGGCGCGGGCAACGTCACTGACGGCCAGATTCTGGTGATGCACGACGCCTTTGGCATTACCGGCGGTCACGTTCCCAAATTTGCCAAAAATTTCCTCACAGAAACCGGCGACATTCGTGCAGCGATTCGCCAATATATCGCCGACGTTGAAGCGGGCCTTTATCCAGCCGCTGAACACAGTTTCCAGTAAATCAGGAGATTTGCAGTGCTGATCATTGAAACACTGCCGATGCTGCGTCGTGAGATTCGTCGCTGGCGTCAGGCAGGTAAACGTATCGCGCTGGTGCCCACCATGGGCAACCTGCACGACGGTCATCTAACGTTGGTCGATGAAGCGCGCGAGCGCGCTGATGTTGTGGTGGTCTCAATTTTCGTCAATCCGATGCAGTTTGATCGTCCCGACGATTTAGCGCGCTATCCGCGCACGCTGCAGGACGACTGCGAGAAGCTGAATCGTCATAGCGTGGATCTGGTGTTTGCGCCCGCGCCCGCCGATGTCTATCCCAAAGGCCTGGATAGCCAAACCTTCGTGGAAGTGCCGGGTTTATCATCGCTGCTGGAAGGCGCCAGCCGTCCGGGACACTTCCGCGGCGTCTCCACCATCGTCAGCAAACTGTTTAATCTGGTGCAGCCAGACATCGCCTGCTTCGGCGAGAAGGATTTCCAGCAGCTGGCGATTATCCGCAAGATGGTGGCGGATATGGGCTTCGATATCGAGATTGTGGGCGTGCCAACGGTACGCGCAAAAGATGGTCTGGCGCTGAGTTCGCGCAATGGCTATCTCACCGCCGACGAGCGTAACATCGCGTCCGGTCTTAGCCAGGTGATGAACAGCATGGCCGAACGTCTGAGCAACGGCGAGCGCCATGTTGAAGAGATTATCGAGCAAGCGGAAGTGGCGTTGCGTGAGAAGGGTTTCCGTCCGGATGGACTGGCGATTTGCGATGCCGAAACCTTACAAGCGCTGAACGTGGACAGCCAGCGCGCGGTGATTTTGATGGCCGCATGGCTTGGCAATGCACGTCTGATTGATAATCAGCAAGTGGATCTGACGGAGTAGTTTTCCGTTGTTTATTGGCAGCTTAACAAGGTTAGACAGTTATGATTCGCACCGTACTTCAAGGCAAACTGCATCGCGTTAAAGTCACTCAGGCAGATTTGCATTACGAAGGTTCCTGCGCCATTGACCAGGATTTCCTCGACGCCTCCGGCATTCTGCAATACGAAGCCATCGATATTTACAACGTCACCAACGGCCAGCGTTTTTCCACCTACGCAATTGCCGCTGAACGTGGCTCGAAGATCATCTCAGTCAACGGTGCCGCCGCACGCTGCGCCTGCGCTGGTGACATCATGATCATCTGCTCTTACGTGCAGGTCGAAGATGAAGTCGCACGCAGCTGGCAGCCGAAAGTTGCCTACTTCGAAGGCGATAACGAAATGAAGCGCCTCGCTAAGGCGTTGCCGGTTCAGGTCGCCTGATACAACAAGGGCGCGATTTTTACACCGCGCCCTTTTCTTTGGTTGCCATGAATGGCGATCTTTTTGAAGATCACTCCCAAATCTACGTACGTAACCCGCGCCCACGCTGAATCAGCGAATACACCAGCACATAAAACACCACGATAAAGGCGATCAGCACCGACAGCGTGAACACCAGCGGCACATCGTTGATGCCGAGGAAACCGTAACGGAAGCCGCTGATCATATACACCACCGGATTCAGCTTCGACACCGCTTGCCAGAACGGCGGCAGCAGCGTCAGCGAGTAGAATACGCCGCCGAGATAGGTTAACGGCGTCAGCACGAAGGTGGGAATCAGGCTGATATCGTCAAAAGTGCGCGCGAATACCGCATTCAGCAGGCCCGCCAGTGAGAACAGAATCGCCGTCAGCAGCAGCGTCAGCGCCACCATCGACCACGAATGCACATGGAACGGCACGAAGAACAACGAAATCGCGGTAACCAAAATCCCCACGCACACGCCGCGCGCCACGCCGCCGCCGACATAACCGGCGATAATGATGTGCGTTGGCACCGGCGCCACCAGCAGCTCTTCAATGTTGCGCTGGAACTTGGCACTAAAGAACGACGATGCCACGTTGGCGTAAGCGTTAGTGATCACCGCCATCATGATCAGGCCCGGCACGATAAACTGCATGTAGCTGAAACCGTGCATATCGCCGATGCGTGAACCGATCAGATTGCCGAAGATGATGAAGTAGAGCGTCATGGTGATCACCGGCGGCACCAGCGTCTGAATCCAGATGCGGGCGAAGCGGTTGATCTCTTTGCTCCAGATGCTCTTGAGCGCCACCCAATACAAGTGCGTCATGCTTTCACTCCTGTTTTTCCCTGTGTCAGGCTGACGAACAGCTCCTCAAGGCGGTTAGCTTTGTTACGCATGCTCAGCACCTGCACGCCTTGCGTGCTCAGCTGGCTGAACACGCTGTTCAGACCTTGCTCACGCATCACTTCCACTTCCAGCGTCGAGGTATCGACCAGTCGGTACTGGAAGCCCTCCAGCTGCGGCAGCGGGCTACGCGGCGCCAGATCGAGAATAAAGGTTTCGGATTGTAGCTTGGAGAGCAAGCCTTTCATCGAGGTGTTCTCCACCAGCTCGCCGCTCTGAATAATACCGATATTGCGGCACAGCATTTCTGCTTCTTCCAGATAGTGCGTGGTGAGGATGATGGTGGTGCCTTTAATGTTCAGCTCTTTCAGGAAACTCCACATCGAACGGCGCAGTTCGATATCTACGCCGGCGGTCGGTTCATCGAGGATCAGCAGCTTCGGCTCATGCATCAGCGCACGCGCGATCATCAGGCGGCGCTTCATACCGCCCGAAAGCATGCGCGCACGTTCGTTGCGTTTGCCCCACAGGTCGAGCTGATTGAGGTATTTTTCCGCGCGCTTGTTAGCTTCAGCGCGTTCAACGCCGTAATAACCGGCTTGATTGACCACAATCTGCATTACGGTTTCAAACGGGTTGAAGTTGAACTCCTGCGGCACCAGCCCAAGCTGGCGCTTGGCGTTGACCACGTCTTTTTGCAGGTCGTAACCAAATACGCGCACGCTGCCGCCGGTTTTATTCACTAACGAGCTGATAATACCGATGGTGGTGGATTTACCGGCGCCGTTTGGCCCCAGCAAGGCGTAAAAGTCGCCCGCTTCCACGTTGAGATCGAGTCCTTTCAGCGCCTGTACGCCGCCGGGATAGGTTTTGGTCAGCCCGGAAATTTCCAGTGCATATGTCATTGCGAATCCATACCTTGTTGTAGAGACATCAAAGGCCTATGAAAATGGTAATGCGCACGAGCGATGTCGCGGTCATTAACATTAAGAAATCAATGGAGTTTAGCAGAGAGTCGAGCCAGCCCATAAACCGTTGGCTTACGGGCTGCGCAGTGTATCGCAGGCGGGGAAGTTTAGCCTTGGACGATTGTGCGGTTATTCACCGGTCGGGATAACTTTGCCGATATACGGCAGATGGCGATAGCGCTGGGCATAATCGATACCAAAGCCGACCACGAACTCATCGGGAATGGTAAAGCCAACAAATTCGACGGTGACGTCCACTTCACGACGCTCTGGCTTATCCAGCAAGGTACAAATCGCCAGTGACTTTGGCTCGCGCAGGCGCAGGATTTCACGCACTTTGCTCAGCGTATTGCCGGAATCGATGATGTCTTCCACGATCAGCACATCCTTGCCGCGAATATCTTCATCGAGATCTTTGAGGATTTTCACATCGCGGCTGCTCGACATGCCGCTGCCGTAGCTTGACGCCGTCATAAAGTCGACTTCATGCGGCACGTCGATGGCGCGGCACAGATCGGCCATAAACATAAAGGAGCCGCGCAGCAAACCCACCAGCACCATTTCGCTGCCGCTATTGCGGTAGTGCTCGTTGATCTGCTTGCCCAGTTCGGCAATTCGGGTTGCGATCTCTTGCTCGGAGATCATCACGTCGACGGTATGTTTCATTGCATGCGTCCAGTTACGGTTTTTGGAAAGCCACGAAGTCTATCATAGACGAGCCAGCGTCTAACGCCGCGCACAGAACGCAAACGATTCCGTGGCGAAATTTATCGCGCTGGCGTTAACTGTAGGAACACGTCCGCCCCTTTACCGCCGAGTTCTGGAGTTCCTATGACCGCTTCATCCAGTAAAAAAACCAAGATTGGTACGCGCGAGCTGCACCCGGAAACGCAGATGCTGAATTACGGTTACGATCCGCAGTTATCAGAAGGCGCGGTGAAACCGCCGGTGTTTCTCACCTCCACCTTTGTGTTTAACAGCGCCGAAGAGGGACAGGACTTTTTCGATTTCGTCGCCGGGCGCAAGCAGCCGCCGGAAGGCAAAAGTGGCGGGCTGGTCTATTCACGCTTCAATCATCCGAACAGCGAAATCGTTGAGGATCGGCTGGCGGTGTATGAAGGCGCGGAAAGTGCGGCGCTGTTCTCCTCCGGCATGTCGGCGATTGCCACCACGCTGCTGACGTTTGCGCGTCCGGGCGAAGTGATTCTGCATTCCCAGCCGCTGTACGGCGGCACCGAAACGCTGCTGAGCAAAACGCTGCACGATTTGGAGATCAAAGCGGTGGGTTTCAGCGATGGCACCGATGAAGATAAGGTGCATGAAGCGGCGAAGCTGGCGTGGCAGCGCGGACGCGTGGCGCTGATTTTGATTGAGACGCCCGCCAATCCCACCAACAGTTTGGTGGACATCCAGTTGATGCAGCAAGTGGCGGATGTGATTGCGCAGCAGCAAGGTTCACGGCCGATTCTCGCCTGCGATAACACGCTGCTCGGCCCAGTTTTTCAGCAGCCATTGCAGCATGGCGCAGATTTGTCGCTCTATTCACTGACCAAATATGTCGGCGGCCATTCGGATTTGATTGCCGGTGCGGTGCTGGGTAGCAAAGCGCTGGTCGGCAAAGTGCGCTCGCTGCGCAGCGCCATCGGTACGCAGCTGGATCCGCACTCCAGCTGGATGATTGGCCGCTCGCTGGAAACGCTGTCGCTGCGCATGGAGAAAGCCACCAGCAATGCCGAAAAAGTGGCGGCGTTTTTACGCGATCATCCGCAGGTGGAAAAACTGCATTGGCTGCCGTATCTGGCGGCTGAAAGTCCGGCGGGCAAAACGTATCAGCGCCAGTGCAGCGGCGCGGGTTCAACCTTCTCGTTTGATATTCGTGGCGGGCAAGCGGCGGCGTTCCGTTTCCTCAATACGCTTGAACTGTTCAAACTGGCGGTGAGCCTCGGCGGCACCGAATCCCTGGCCAGCCATCCTGCCAGCACCACCCATTCGGGCGTGCCGCAGGATGTACGGCAACGTATTGGCATCACCGATGCGACCGTGCGCTTGTCGATTGGTATCGAACATCCTGACGACCTGATCGAAGATATCCGCCTGGCGCTGGAGGCTGCGGTTAACTGACGCTAAAACCGAGCATCATGCCGGTATCTTCATGCTCCAGCAGATGGCAATGCGCCATGTACGCATTGTCGGCGTTGGCGACATAGTTGAAGCGCACCAGCACTTCGCTGCGCCAGCCGTTAACGCTGACGATGTCTTTCCAGCCTGCGCGATGTGGCGCAGGCGGCTTGCCGTTTTCGGACAGGATGCGGAACTGCGTGCCGTGAATGTGGAACGGATGCAGCATTTGATCGCCTTCACCGGAAATCGTCCACTTCTCCACTTTGCCCAATTCCACGTTGAACATCGGCTTGGTCATGTTAAATGCCTGGCCGTTGATCTTGTTGCCGTTATGGAAATCATAGGCGGCAGTTTTGCCGTGGCTGCCGTGATCCATCGCCATATCGCCATGATCCATCGTCTTCGCGCTATCACTCATCGCCATGTTGCCATGATCCATTTTCATGCCGCCCATGGCTTTATCGCCGTAACGATCCATCAGCGCCTGCATACCTTGCTGATCAAGCTGCGGATCCATCATCAGCTGCAGCCAGCGGCTTTGCAGGCCTTCGGTGGCGGGAATGGGCGGCAGATCCACCAGCTTGTCCGGCAGCGTACCGCTGGCCATCACGCGCAGCGGCAGAATGTTGACCAGCGGCAGCGGTTGGTCAAACGGCGCCAGCGTCATGCCCATCTGCGTCACCGGCAGCGTTACCACGTCGAAGGCTTTGCCATCTGACGTATCCACCAGCACTTCAAAACGCTCGCCCGGCAGCAGCGGCAAGCTATCCACTTTCACCGGCTCGGCCAGCAAACCGCCGTCGCTGCCAATCACATACAGCGGACGTTGATCGCTGGTGGCGATATGCAGCGAACGCGCGTTACAGCCGTTAAGCAAACGCAGACGCAGCCAGCCGCGTGGCACCGCATGCTGCGGATACTGCACGCCGTTGGTGAGCATCATGTCGCCAAACCAGCCGACGGCGGCACGCATGATATCGAGCTGATAATCGATTTGCGTTCCCGATTTATTCAGCTGCTTATCCTGGAAAATCAGCGGCACATCGTCTTCGCCCCACTGCATCGGCAGACGCAACTTGCCGGACGCTTCATCTTCCAGCAGCACCAAACCCGCCAGACCTTGCGCCACCTGATAACCGGTTTTGCCGTGGTGATGCGGATGGAACCAGCAGGTCGCGGCGGGTTGATCGGGGGTGAAACTGACCTGACGCGTCGCGCCGGGCGCAATAATCCCTTGCGGGCCGCCATCAACATCGCCGGGGATCTCCAGCCCGTGCCAGTGCAAGGTGGTGGCTTCCGGCAGTTGATTATGGATATTCACCGTGACGGCTTTTTCGCGTTGCAGACGCAGCGCGGGTCCGAGCAATCCACCGTTGTATCCCCAGGTAGGCACCGCTTTGCCATTCCATTGGCTGCTACCGGTCATGGCGGTCAAGGTGTATTGCCCGCGGGCATCAGGCTGCAAAATGGAGGGAATCGGTAATAATGGGCGCGTGGCGGCCATTAGTGAGCGGCTCCACAGCGGCAGCGCACCGGCGGCGCTGAGTGCGGCAGTCAACTTTAGAAAATGACGACGTTGCATATTCTTATCCTTGTCGTGAATAAGGGCACAGCGTAAACCTTTACCCTGCGGGAGGGTCAAGCCCTGAAACAGATTGCACTGATAAAAAGGGTGGGAATGGCCCGAAAGGGCAAATTTAGCGGAATAGCGGCAATAACTGTGCTAACGTCAATAAATTGTCCCTTGTTGAGAATGATTATGACGAAAAGCATCAAGATCCTGCTGCTGGCGGGACTCCTTGGCTTCTCCTCCACCAGTTTTGCCCTGAGCGAATCCGAAGCAGAAGATCTGGCCGACCTCACCGCCGTGTTCGTTTATCTCAAGAACGATTGTGGCTATCAGGATTTGCCGGACGCACAGATTCGTAAAGCGCTGGTGTTTTTCGCCCAACAGAACCGTTGGGATTTAAGC
Organism: Pantoea sp. y20; assembly: GCF_054903455.1. Lineage (NCBI taxonomy): Bacteria > Pseudomonadati > Pseudomonadota > Gammaproteobacteria > Enterobacterales > Erwiniaceae > Pantoea > Pantoea sp. y20. The sequence continues at coordinate 838,607 of NZ_CM142816.1, read as the reverse complement.
AACTACAGCAATTACAACATGAAGTCGCTGGGCGAAGAGAGCTACAAGGATTTGAGCGGTATCGCCATTACCAACGACAAGAAGTGTAAGTCGCTGGCGCGCGATTCGTTGAGTTTGCTGGCTTACGTTAAGTAATCATTGCCCGCAGTTTGGTGCTTGCTGTCCCCCTCCTCGGTTGGTGCTCGCTGTCCCCCTCCTCGGTTGGTGCTTGCTGTCCCCCTCCTCGGTTGGTGCTTGCTGTCCCCCTCCTCGGTTGGTGCTCGCTGTCCCCCTCCTCGGTCCTCCCCCACAAGTGGGGGAGGAAGATGCTGCAATATGTCAGTTCGAGAGTTGCATGTGGCAGCGTCTCCTTCCCCCGCTGGCGGGGGAAGGCCGGGATGGGGGACAGCCAGCACAATCTCAACCTAAATCTAAACCGTCAACTCCAATCCAATACCCCGCTCGCGCAGGTCGCGGCACACCGCTTCATCCAGACGTGCATCCGTCACCACATCAGTCAGGCTATCAATCGGCGCGGCGCAATACAGCGACCATGAACCGTATTTACTGCTGTCAGCCAGCAGAACGCGGCGGCGCGCGTTGGCCAGCAGATCCATCTTCAATCCGGCTTTCTCTTCGGTTGGCGTGGTAATCCCGCGTTCGATGCTCCACGAGTTGCAGCTGACAAAGGCAATATCAGGATTGATGCTGCGCAGCAAACGGCGACCGTGTTCGCCAATGCACGACTGGCTGGAATCGTCGATGCGTCCACCAATAATGGTGGTTTCGATTTGCTTAAACTCCGACAGAAACAGCGCGATATGCAGATCGGCGGTGATGACCCGCAGCTTGAGGTGCGTCAGCTGGCGCGCCAGCTCCAGCATGGTGGTGCCGGCATCCAGCACCACCGCATCACCCGACTGCACGTAACTGGCGGCAAACTGCGCGATGGCCTGCTTCTCGGCGAGATTACGCTGCATCTTCTCCAGCGTGGTCGGCTGATTGGGGATAAAGCGATTCAGCGTAACGCCGCCATGGCTGCGGCTGATAACGCCTTCTTTATCCAGCTTGATCAGATCGCGGCGGATCGTCGCTGGCGAGGCAGAAATCGCGCTCACCAGTTGTTCAACAGTGACCAAATTATGGCTCTTCAGATAATCCATAATCTGGTCGAGACGGCTTTGTCCCTTCATATTTCCCTATGCAAGCTGCATCGCGAGTTTAATGGAGATCGCCATGCTCGCAGAGTTCGCTTTACCTGTCCAGGCGATATCAAACGCGGTGCCGTGGTCCGCCGAGGTGCGGATAAACGGCAGGCCCGCAGTGATGTTAACACCATCATAAAAGCCTAGTAATTTCAGCGGGATATGGCCTTGATCGTGGTACATCGCTACCACCATATCGTACTGTCCTTCCTGACACTGCAGGAACACGGTATCGGGCGGACACGGGCCACTGACATCAATGCCCTGCGCTTTCATGGCGTTAATGGCAGGCGCGACGATGGTGATCTCTTCATCACCAAACAGACCGTTTTCACCGGCATGCGGATTAACGCCTGCCACCGCGATGCGCGGCTGGTCGAAACCGACGCGGCGCAGGAAGCTGTCGGCCATGCCGATCACCGTTTGAATGCGCTCGCCGTTTAAGGTATCGAGGAACTTACGCAGCGCGATATGCGTGGTGACGTGAATCACTTTCAGCTTATCGGTATAGAGCACCATGGCGTAATTTTTGGTGTTGGTCAGTTGCGCCAGCAGTTCGGTGTGGCCGGGATAGATATGCCCCGCTGAGTGCAGCGCCTCTTTATTTAACGGTGCGGTGGCGATCGCCTGCACGTCGCCAGCCAGCGCCAGTTCGGTGGCGCGTTTAACGCAACGCCAGGCCAAATCACCCGCTGCTTTCTGCACCACTCCAGGCTGCAGCGCGGCGGCATCCGCCAGCGGCTCATCAATTACGTTGATCATGCCGGGCGCGAAATGCGCGTCCTTGACCTGGTCGAGCACGCGCAGTTCAGCCTGCGGCGTGACATGTAAACCCATCACCCGACGCAGCGTGTTAGCACAACCGACCACGACGGCAGGCACGCCCGCTAACTCACCTTCTGCCAGCGCTTTAATGATGATCTCCGGGCCGATGCCCGCCGGATCGCCCATGGTAATCGCAATAATTTTACTCACTCGACTTCTCCTCAATAAAACGAATGGCTTCTACCAGGGTGTTTTCATCACCAAAGCCACCTGCTTTGGTCATCACCGGCAGGTGTAATTCACTGTTAAGCAAAACCCCGTGCGGCACGCAGCCCGCCACAAGGCCCTGAATCTGAAAACCGCGGGCACCTGATGCCTGTGCCACGGCAATCGCCACATCGCCGCCAGAGAGATAAAGCCCAGCAGGCTGCACCTCGCGGCACACGCGGCGGGTTAACTGCGCGAGAAACTGGCAGATGCGTTCGCCCAATAGCTGACGAGAAACCTGATGCTGTTGGCACAACTGCGCAATCTCATGACGCTGCCCGGCATGTTGGGTAGTGCGTACCACGCAATGCGCGCCGTCGTGCAGCGCCTGCTGCATCTCTTGCTGCCACCGTTCAGCCTGCGGCCAGGCCGGTTGGGCAAACAGCTGACGGATATCAATGTCGATAATGCGGATGTCACGCTGGCTAGCGAGGCGTGTAATCTGCTGCTGCGCAATGGCGCTCATCGAACCGACCACCGCCAGCACCGGACGCGACTGACGTGCCGCCAGCAACGCGCCGAGCGCATCGCTGAGCCCGGACGCTCCGGCCAACAACGGACGCGTCTCCAGCGTGGCTGCCGCGGCCATCAACAAGGCAATGTCGGCGTCCTGCTCGATATCCACCACCAGCAAACCTTGCTTGCTGGCCAGCACCTGCGCCAGTTGATCGCTGCGCAGCGTGGCGAGATCGAGGGTTTCACCCGGCAATGTGCTCTGCATCTGCAGACGCGTCAGCACATGGCCGCTGGTGACCGGCGTTTTGGGATCGCTGGCGAATTCGCTGTCGATCAAACGCTGCTGATGGATCCACACTTCACCCGCACGCGTGGTGCGTCCCAGCTTCGGCACTGCCGGCACCACTAAGGCTAATGTTTTACCGCTGGCCTGCATCGCGGCTTCGATCTCCGCGCCGGGATTGCCGCGCAGCGTGGAATCGATCTTCTTAAATAACCAACCGTCGTTAGCGATGGCCTGATGTTGCTCAATGGCAGCTCGCGTGCGCCGGGCCGCTTCTTGTGCGCTGGTTGCACGGCTATCGGTGCTGATCACCAGCACATCGGCAGCACCAGCGTCGTGTGGCGTGCTGCTCTCAAACAGCACATGCACACGCGCCCCGGCTTGTGCCAGCCCGCTGCCCGCGTCATTGGCGCCGGTAAAGTCATCGGCAATCACTAAGACTGGCGTTTTCCATGGCTGTGAAGTCATGCTCTCTCCTCTTCCGGCCGCTGCCGGGTCGCAATGATTATAATCAATCATGATTGATTATATGTGAGCAAGATCAAATTAATCGAAATCAATTTGCCCTATAAAATTAGGCACTGCAGTGATGGAACTCGCGCCGACTGAGCAAAATCAATCATTCCGCGCAAAAACGTAAGGGTAAGAGATGAATATCAACAGCACCGTGATCAGTGGCTTTCAGGCGCTTAATGACCTCAGCTATTTACTGCAAGGTAAAGACAAAGCGCTGCTGGTGACCGATAAGAATATTGAAGGCATTCCGGCGGTACAAAAGCTGATCGCCCAGCTCACGCAGCAGATTGTCAGCCTGAGCATCGTCAACACGGTGCCGCCAGAGCCTAGCCAGCACGATGTGGCGGCCATTGTCGCCGCGCTGCCGAGCACCGATGTGGATCTGGTGATTGGCATCGGCGGTGGCAGCGTACTGGATGTCGCTAAGCTGCTGTCGATTCTGTGTGTCGAAGATGCGCCGACACTGGAGGCGTTACTGGCTGGTGAGAAGCCGCACACGCGCACCACTTCGCTACTGATTCCGACCACCGCAGGTACTGGCTCGGAAGCCACGCCTAACGCGATTCTGGCGATTCCCGAGAAAGAGACCAAAGTCGGCATTATCACGCCGGTGATGCTGCCAGATTATGTCGCGCTGGTGCCAGAACTCACCACCAGCATGCCACCGCACATCGCTTCTTCCACCGGTATCGATGCGCTGTGCCATTTGATTGAGTGCTTTACCGCGACCGTGGCGAACCCGGTGAGCGATAACTATGCGCTGATCGGCATGAAAAAGCTGTTTGCCAGCCTCGAAACCACTATCGCCGAACCCGACAATCTCGAAGCGCGCCTGAATATGCTGTGGGCATCTTATTACGGTGGTGCATCGATTGCGCATGCCGGTACGCATCTGGTACATGCCATGTCTTATCCGCTGGGCGGCAAATATCACCTGCCGCACGGCGTCGCCAATGCCATTCTCCTCGCGCCCTGCATGCGCTTTGTACGACCGGCGGCGGTGAGCAAATTCGCTCAGGTTTACGATCTGCTGCCGGATGCCGACATCACGCTGGACGACGAAGCCAAATCCCACGCGCTGGTGGCGTATTTTGCCGCACTGGTGAAGCGCCTGAAGCTGCCCGCCAGCCTGGAAGAGCTGGGTATCGGCCCGGATCATCTGCCGTATCTGGTGGAAGCCGCGCTCGACGTGCAGCGCCTGATGAAGAATGTACCGATGAAAGTGGGCGCCGATGACGTACGAAACGTCTATCTGACGCTGTTTCCGGCTTTGAATTACTAAGGATTATTGAGGACACCATGAGTAAGAAAATTCAGGGCGTATTAACCGCCATCGTCACCACCTTCGATCGCGACGGCGCATTCAACCCAGCCGCCCAGCGCGAGCAGGTACAACGCCAGTTAAGCGCCGGCAACGGTATCTTCTGCGGCGGCACCAACGGCGAATTCTTCGTGCTGAACGAACAGGAGAAGCTGGCGGTGACGCAGACCTGCGTCGATGAAGTGAACGGCAGCGCGCCGGTGGTGGCGCACATTGGCGAGATCTCCACGCGTGAAACCATTCGCCTTGGGAAACAAGTGGCGAAGCTGGGCGTGGATGCGGTTTCGGTCATCACACCCTATTTCGTGCCGCTAAAGCAGGAAGAGCTGATTGCCCACTATCGCGCGGTGGCTGACGCCATCGACGTGCCGCTGTTCCTTTACAACATTCCGGCGCGCACCGGCAACACGCTGCAACCGGAAACCGTACGCACGCTGGCCGCACACCCGAACATCATCGGCATCAAAGACAGCGCCGGCAGCTATGAGAGCCTGAGCGGCTTTCTGCAAGCGGCTGCAGGCATCAACAGTTTTGATGTGCTGAACGGCCCGGATTCGCTGATCCATCAGGGCTTTGTCGACGGCTGTTCGGCCTGTATTTCTGGCCTTGCTAACGTGGCGCCTAAAGAGATCAACGCGATTTGGGCGCGCTTCCATGCCGGCGATATCGAAGGTTCGCGCCTGGCGCAAGAGAATGTGACCGGTCTGCGCACCGATCTGTATAGCGTCGGCTTCTCTCCCGCCGCAGTGAAAAAAGCAGTGACGCTGCTTGGTTTTGAGGTTGGTGACAGCCGCTACGCGGTGAGTTTCTCAGCCGAAGAAGAGCAGAAGATCCGCCAGATTGTGAATCAGTATTTGCAGTAATTAGAGTCATCACCATAGCAGCGTGAAGCCGATTTCAATCGCCGCACAAGCCGTAGCGGCGCGATTTTTCGCGCAATAAATTGCGCCGCTACGATGCATGCGATCCGCGGGAACGGTATTTATTTTCAACATCGGGAAGAATTATGAAAGTCATCTGTACCTCACCGTCGTTTGCAAAATATGACGCGACGCCGATAACCACGCTGCAACAGCACGGTTTTGAGCTGATTACGCTGCCCGCCGATGCGCCGCTGAGCGCACTCCAGCCGCATCTGGCTGACACCGTGGCGCTGATCGTGGCTTTTACCGACATCAATGAAGAGCTGCTGGCGTTAGCACCGCAGCTGAAAATCGTCTGTAAGCACGGCGTCGGTGTAGACAACATCAATCTGGATGCTACGCGTGCACGCGGGATTTACGTCACCAACGTGCCGGATGCCAATAAACATGCTGTCGCTGATTTCGCCTTTGCTTTGATCCTTAACAGCGCGCGTCAGATCACCCAAGCCGCCATCGAAACCCGAGCGGGCAGCTGGCCGCGTATTTTTGCCACCGACGTGTACGGTAAAACACTGGGCATCATCGGGCTGGGCAATATTGGCAAGCAGGTCGCGCTGCGCGCCAGAGGTTTCAACATGCGGGTGATCGCGTTTGATTTTTATCCTGATGAGCCGTTTGCTACTGAACACGGCATCGACTTCGTCACGCTGGATCAGCTGACCGAAACCAGCGATTTCATCACTCTGCACATGCCGCTTACCGACAAAACGCAGAATCTGTTTGATGCCGCGCGCCTCAAACGCATGAAGAAAAATGCCTTCCTGATTAATGCCTCACGCGGCGGCGTAGTGAATGAGCAGGATCTTTATCAGGCGCTGCTGGATGACGTGATCGCCGGAGCAGCGGCTGACGTGTTTGTGCAGGAACCGCTGACCGAGCATCCGCTGTTTACGCTCAGCAACTTCATTCCCACTTCGCACATTGCCGGTTACACCGACGGTGCGATCAGCGCGATTGGTGAACGCTGCGTGACGCAAATTGTGCAGTGCATACAACGGGGCGAACGCCCAATCAACGTGATGAACGGGCTGGAATAACACGCCACCTTTCTCTGTAACCTTTTTCGAGTGGATAATTACTATGACTAACTCTGCGCGCTCGAGTCGTATCCGTTGGTGGATTGCTGGCCTGATGTGGCTGGCCATCGCCATTAACTACATTGACCGCACCGTTCTCTCGGCAGCGGCTCCGCATCTGATCAAAGAACTCGATATCAATCCTGAAATGATGGGCTTCATCATGGCGGCGTTCTTCTGGTCTTATGCGCTGTTGCAGATCCCAGCGGGCTGGTTTGCCGATCGCTTCGGTCAGAAAAAAGGGCTTGGTATCGCCGTCGGCTGGTGGTCGATCGCCACCATGGCGATGGGACTGGCGACCGGCTTTAAATCGCTGCTGGCGCTGCGTTTAGCGCTCGGCGTCGGTGAAGCCGCCGCCTATCCCAGCAACGCGGGCATTACCGCGCGCTGGTTCCCGGATCGCGAACGCGCCACGGTTTCTGGCCTGTTCGACAGTGCCTCCAAATTTGGTGGTGCGGTGGCCATGCCGCTGATCGTCTTTATGATCGCCCTGTTCGACTGGCGTCTGACCTTCCTCGCAATAGGTGCGCTGGGCTTGTTCTGGGTGATTGCCTGGTACTTTATCTACGCTGAAAATCCGGAAGATCATAAGTCGATAAGCCAGCAAGAAGTGCGCTTCATCCGTAATGGCCAGACGCAAAAGCACGGCGACAAAAGCGTGCGGCCGATGAAGTGGTACAAGCTGCTGCGCTACCGCAATATCTGGGCAATGTGCATTGGCTTTTTCACCATCAACTACACCTCCTATTTCTTTATTACCTGGTTGCCGACCTATCTGGTGAAAGATAAAGGCATGGATTTCCTCAAAATGGGGATGGTGGCTGCGCTGCCGCTGATCTGTGGCATGGTGATTGAAGTGCTGGCGGGTTGGGCATCGGATCGCATGGTGCATAACAAAGTGCTGTCGCTGACCGCTACACGAAAACTGTTTCTCACCATCGGCCTGCTGATGGCGCTGTGTATCGGATTTGCCCCGTTCACCGATTCGGTGTTTATGACCGTGCTGCTGCTGTGTATCGCCAAATCCGGCACCACCGTGGCGGCATCACAAGTGTGGGCCTTGCCGGGCGATGTGGCACCGCAAAACAGCGTGTCGATTGTGGCGGGGCTGCAGAATACCGTTTCAAACATGGGCGGCGCGGTGGGGCCGATCATTACCGGCGCGATTGTTGGCGCAACCGGCCACTTTACCTGGGCGCTGGTGTTCTCGGCGGTGCTGGTGGTAATTGGCATTCTTAACTATCTGTTCCTGATGGGTAAAGTTGAACCTATCGTCGATGAGGAACAGGTGACGCATGCGCATTCCGTGGCAAGTGGCGCGGCGCGGTAATCGTCTGGGTCGCCATCAATGGCGACCTTACTGTTTAGTTATTTACCGGCAATAAACAGCCGATAAGCGGCAATCACTGCGAGAAAATCGTCGACGCCACAGAAAGAGAGGCTCTCTTCGTCGTAATAAGTCATGCCCTCTTCCATGCCGTCATCTTCCAGCGCCAGCTGGTTGGCACGAATCATCACCTCTTCATCATCCAGCCACAGCGTGTATTCATGCCCGACACGCTGCCACTGATTGATGGTGCCTTTCACCTGTTGGGCGGCGGCCTCAACTTCATCCAGCAACGGCAGATTGTCTTTGACCTCTTCGTTGAACCAGTGCCCCACCGCTTCGTGGTCCATCGACATACGCACTTTGACCTGACCGGTCAAATCACGCAGAAATTCATATTCCATGATTGCCTCATACTGATGACGCGCTGTGCAGCACAGTGTTAGTGCATTTTGTGCGCAGCACGCTGAATAAAGTGGGATCGCGCTCGCATTATGCCTGGAGATGTCAGCGGAAAAAAGGGCATAAAAAAAGGGACGATTTTCATCGTCCCCTTGTTCATCCCGATAACCGATTAAACGGCAGTCTGGAAGATCACTGTGTCGGCTTTGTCAGTGTATTGTCCCAGCTGATCAAAGTTGAGGTAGCGATACGTGTCAGCCGCGGTCTTATCAACCTGCAGCATGAACTGCTGATACTCGTCCGGCGTTGGCAGCTTGCCAAGCAGCGAAGCGACCGCCGCCAGCTCTGCTGACGCCAGGAAGACGTTCGCGCCGGTACCCAGACGGTTCGGGAAGTTACGGGTTGAGGTGGAAACCACCGTCGCGCCGTCAGCCACACGCGCCTGGTTACCCATGCACAGTGAACAGCCCGGAATCTCGATACGCGCACCGCTCTTACCAAAGACGCTGTAATAGCCCTCTTCGGTCAGCTGGGCGGCGTCCATTTTGGTTGGCGGCGCAACCCACAGACGGGTTGGCAGCTGGCCTTTATGGGCATCCAGCAGCTTACCGGCCGCGCGGAAGTGACCGATGTTGGTCATGCACGAACCGATGAACACTTCGTCAATCTTCTCGCCCTGCACGTCAGACAACCAACGCGCGTCGTCTGGATCGTTCGGTGCGCACAGAATTGGCTCTTTGATCTCGGCCAGATCGATATCGATCACCGCCGCGTACTCAGCATCCGCATCGCCTTCCAGCAGTTGCGGATCGGCCAGCCATTTCTGCATGCCTTCAATGCGGCGCTCCAGCGTACGACGATCGCCGTAGCCTTCCGAGATCATCCACTTCAGCAGCACGATGTTCGAGTTGAGATACTCGATGATCGGCTCTTTATCCAGCTTGATGGTACAGCCGGCAGCAGAACGCTCAGCCGAGGCATCGGTCAGCTCAAATGCCTGCTCAACTTTCAGTTTCGGCAGACCTTCGATTTCCAGCACGCGGCCAGAGAAGATGTTTTTCTTCCCTTTCTTCTCAACGGTCAGCAGGCCAGCTTTAATCGCATACAGCGGAATGGCGTGTACCAGATCGCGCAGGGTGATACCCGGCTGCATTTCGCCTTTGAAGCGCACCAGCACCGATTCCGGCATATCCAGCGGCATCACACCGGTCGCAGCAGCAAACGCCACCAGACCAGAACCTGCCGGGAAGGAAATACCGATTGGGAAACGGGTGTGTGAGTCACCGCCGGTACCAACGGTATCTGGCAGCAGCATACGGTTCAGCCAGCTATGGATAACGCCATCGCCCGGACGCAGCGACACGCCGCCACGGTTCATGATGAAGTCTGGCAGCGTATGGTGCGTGGTCACGTCGACCGGCTTCGGATAGGCGGCGGTATGGCAGAATGACTGCATCACCAGGTCAGCCGAGAAGCCGAGGCACGCCAGGTCTTTCAGTTCATCACGGGTCATTGGACCGGTGGTGTCCTGAGAACCGACAGAGGTCATTTTTGGTTCGCAGTATGAGCCCGGACGGACACCCTCTACGCCGCACGCGCGGCCGACCATTTTCTGCGCCAGCGAGTAACCGCGGGTGCTAACAGCCACATCTTTGGCTTGTACGAACACATCGCTATGCGGCAGACCCAGCGATTCGCGCGCTTTGGTGGTCAGGCCGCGACCGATGATCAGCGGAATACGACCGCCAGCACGGACTTCGTCCAGCAGCACGTCGGTTTTCAGCTCAAAGGTCGCCAACAATTCGTCGGTTTCGTGATTGCGCACTTCGCCTTTGTACGGGTAAACGTCAATGACATCGCCCATGTTCAGACGATCAACGTCGAGCTCGATCGGCAAGGCGCCCGCATCTTCCATGGTGTTGAAGAAGATAGGAGCGATTTTACCGCCGAGGCACAGACCGCCGCCCTTTTTGTTCGGCACGTAAGGAATATCGTCGCCCATAAACCACAGCACCGAGTTGGTGGCGGATTTACGCGAAGAACCGGTACCGACCACGTCACCGACGTAGGTTAGCGGGAAGCCTTTAGTCTGCAGTGCTTCGATCTGTTTGATCGGGCCAATGTTACCCGCATCGTCGGGTTCGATGCCTTCACGGGCGTTCTTCAGCATTGCCAGCGCGTGCAGTGGAATATCCGGACGTGACCATGCATCCGGCGCCGGAGAGAGGTCGTCGGTGTTGGTTTCGCCGGTCACTTTGAACACGGTGGTGGTAATTTTTTCAGCCAGTTTTGGACGCTTCAGGAACCATTCGGCATCGGCCCAGGACTGGATAATTTTTTTCGCGTGTGGGTTACCCGCTTTGGCTTTCTCTTCGACATCGTAGAAGTTATCGAACATCAGCAGCGTGTGAGACAGGGCTTCGGCAGCAATCGGCGCTAAGGCTTCATCTTCTAACGCTTCAATCAGCGCATGGATGTTATAACCGCCCTGCATGGTGCCCAGCAGCTCAACGGCTTTTTCGCGAGTAACCAGAGGAGAGTGGGCTTCGCCCTTAGTGACAGCTGCCAGGAAACCGGCTTTTACGTACGCCGCTTCATCAACACCTGGTGGGACACGGTTGACCAACAGGTCGGTCAGGAATTCTTCTTCACCCGCTGGCGGGTTTTTCAGCAGTTCAACCAGCGCGGCCATTTGGGAAGCATCTAACGGCTTAGGTACGATTCCCTGGGCAGCACGCTCGGCAACGTGCTTACGGTATTCTTCTAGCACGACGTTCTCCTCGCTCTCATTGTATAGCTTTCCGGTGCACCCCTTGATGCTGTCGAACAGTAGGGTGAGGTGCCCGGTTCCGCGTGGGGCAGCATAGCAGCATTTCGCCTGATTGTTAATCTGTTTACAAAAAAGCAACATTCGTGCGTTTTTTAGCAGCTTCATCTGCAAATTGAGCGGGATCACATAAAAAAGCAGGCTATGAAAGCCTGCTTGTTCTCATGTACGCAGAAGAGTGTTAACGATCAACCAGCACGAATTCGCTGTCGTTATAGCGTTCGCCCAGAATATTTTTCTCGCTAAACCACTCGTCCAGCGTGGCGACATCCGCATGACGTAATGCTAAATCGGCGGCGGCGCAGTTCTGTTCCAGATGGGCGATTTTGCTGGCGCCGGGAATCGGCACAATAAACTCGCCTTTTGCCAGCACCCACGCTAACGCTAGCTGAGCGGCTGTTGCATCATAACCTCCAGCCATCTCGGTAAGTTGATTCACTAACTTCTGGTTATGAGCCTGCGCATTCTGCAGGGTAGTAATGAGCGGATATTACAGGCAGCCCGTGCGGGCGTAGGCATTGCCTTTCTGCATGAAGCTACGGTGCGGGAAGTTTTAATTCGCGTTGAGTTAGTGGAAATACTGGCGAACTTCACTCAGGTAAAAGAAGGATTCTGGCTCTACTATCCGAGCCGGAAATATCTGCCCGTGCCACCAAGTCATTTTATTGATCGGCTTACAGAAATTAATTTTTAATTAAAAACATCCATTACGCGATCTATTTAAATGATTAGATAATATAAAAATCCATTAATTATAAATAATTTAAAATATTAGATGAAATAAAAGAAGTTTGGCGTAGACTGCCTGCGGGCGCTTGAGGCAACTTGCTTCAAGCTGAAAAGATTGGGGTAGGTTGTGGAGCGTAAAACCGTGCAGTTAACTTTCATTAACCGCACGGGCAAGCATCATACCCTAACACCTGAGAAATGTCAGGGTAGTCGCTTGCTCGTGCTAAATCAAGAGGAACGTGACTATGAAGTCTATATTCAGCAAGCTGATTATCAGCGGGCTCATTCTATTAGGATTGTGTCTGGTTAATCGCAGTTCACTCTGTGAATTACGATTACGGATATTCACTGCTGAATTATCGGCTGTTATGGCTTACGAAGCGCAACAGTAAAAATTCACTAGCGGGAGTCCGCTCCCGCTATTCCGGCATTGCGCATGTGTTAGCTCTTGCGCCTTTTTTATTTGTTTATTTAAATAGAACCACTAATAAAAAACGGCTCCTTAAAGGAGCCGTTAATTTATTCAAAGCGCGAACTTATTTCTTTTTCGCTTTCGGGTTCGGCAGGTCAGTGATGCTACCTTCGAACACTTCGGCAGCCAGGCCAACTGATTCATGCAGCGTTGGGTGCGCGTGAATGGTCAGAGCGATATCTTCGGCATCACAGCCCATTTCAATCGCCAGACCGATTTCACCCAGCAGCTCGCCGCCGTTGGTGCCGACAATCGCACCACCGATAACACGGTGAGTCTCTTTGTCGAAGATCAGTTTAGTCATGCCGTCTGCACAATCAGACGCAATAGCACGGCCTGAAGCGGCCCACGGGAAGGTGGACACTTCGTAGCTGATGCCTTTCTCTTTGGCTTCTTTCTCGGTCAGACCAACCCAGGCAACTTCTGGCTCGGTGTAAGCAATGGATGGGATCACTTTCGGGTCGAAGTAGTGCTTCAGACCCGAGATCACTTCCGCCGCTACGTGGCCTTCATGCACACCTTTGTGCGCCAGCATTGGCTGACCCACGATGTCACCGATAGCGTAGATGTGCGGTACGTTGGTGCGCATCTGCTTGTCGACACGGATAAAGCCGCGATCGTCCACTTCCACGCCTGCTTTACCCGCATCAAGGCCTTTACCGTTCGGTACGCGACCAATCGCCACCAGCACCGCATCATAACGCTGTGCGTCAGCTGGCGCTTTTTTACCTTCCATCGATACGTAGATACCGTCGTCTTTCGCTTCAACAGCGGTCACTTTGGTTTCCAGCATCAGGTTGAATTTCTTGCTGATACGCTTGGTAAAGACTTTCACTACGTCTTTATCAGCAGCCGGGATCACCTGGTCGAACATCTCAACCACGTCGATCTCTGAACCCAGCGCTTTATAAACGGTGGCCATTTCCAGACCGATGATGCCGCCGCCCATAACCAGCAGACGCTTCGGCACTTCTTTCAGTTCCAGCGCATCGGTTGAGTCCCACACGCGCGGATCATTGTGCGGAATGAATGGCAGTTCGATTGGACGAGAACCGGCCGCGATGATCGCGTTATCGAAGTTAATGGTGGTTGCGCCACCTTCACCTTCGACCACCAGCGTGTTAGCACCGGTGAATTTGCCGAGGCCAGTCACCACTTTCACTTTACGACCTTTCGCCATACCCGCGAGGCCGCCAGTGAGCTGGTTGATCACCTTCTCTTTCCACGAACGAATTTTGTCGATGTCAGTTTGCGGCTGGCCAAACACGATACCGTGCTCTTCCAGGGCTTTTGCTTCGTCGATCACTTTGGCGACGTGCAGCAGCGCTTTTGACGGGATACAGCCTACGTTCAGACAAACACCGCCGAGGGTGCTGTAACGCTCAACGATTACGGTTTCCAGACCTAAATCAGCGCAACGGAAGGCTGCAGAGTAACCTGCAGGACCTGCCCCAAGTACCACGACTTGAGTTTTAATCTCTGTACTCATCATGACCTCTTGTTTGATTACCGGCAGTCAGGAAAAAGCTTTTCCCAAGCTCTAATGCCCTATATCCGCCGGGACATTTCACCGCGAGAGTTTACAGAATTGTTAACAAACTGCCAACCGCGGCAACATTGAATGCTTACAACAAGGCCGGCTTTCGCCGGCCTTGATTAACTTCACATCACCAGACGGCGAATGTCGGACAGTGTGTTGTTGATGATGGTGATAAAGCGCGCACCATCAGCACCGTCGATCACGCGGTGGTCGAAGGAGAGTGAGATCGGCATCATCAGACGCGGCTCAAACTCTTTACCGTTCCACACCGGTTCCATCGCTGACTTGGAAACACCAAGGATAGCCACTTCCGGCGCGTTGACGATTGGCGCGAAGTGCGTGGTGCCCAGGCCGCCAAGGCTGGAGATAGTGAAGCAACCGCCCTGCATGTCGCCGGCGGTCAGCTTGCCATCACGCGCTTTCTTGGAAATCGCCATCAGCTCGCGGGACAGTTCAGTGATGCCTTTCTTGTTCACATCTTTGAACACCGGAACCACCAGACCGTTTGGCGTATCAACCGCCACACCGATGTTGATGTATTTCTTCAGCGTCAGTTTCTGTGCATCTTCAGACAGTGAACTGTTGAAGCGTGGCATCTGCTCAAGAGCAGCGGCAACGGCTTTCATGATGAACACCACTGGCGTGAATTTCACATCCAGTTTGCGTTTCTCTGCTTCGGCATTCTGCTGTTTGCGGAACGCTTCCAGATCGGTGATATCGGTTTTGTCGAAGTGTGTAACGTGCGGGATCACCACCCAGTTACGGCTCAGGTTGGCACCGGAGATTTTCTGGATACGGCCCAGTTCAACTTCTTCGATTTCGCCGAACTTGCTGAAGTCCACTTTCGGCCAAGGCAACAGACCTGGCAGGCTTCCGCCGCTGGCTGCTGCAGCCGGAGCCGCTTCAGCGCGTTTCACCGCGTCTTTGACGTAAGTCTGCACGTCTTCTTTCAGGATGCGACCTTTACGGCCGGTGCCTTTGACTTTCGCCAGGTTAACGCCGAACTCGCGCGCCAGACGACGAATCACCGGCGTCGCGTGTACGTAAGCATCGTTCTCAGCGAACTCGCCTTTCGCATCCGCTTTCGCTGCTGCTGGGGCCGCTGCCGGTTTCGCGGCTTCTGCCGCTGGAGCCGCTTCCTGCTTAGCCGCAGGCGCCGCAGCCGGTGCCGCGCCTTCCACTTCGAACACCATGATCAGTTTACCGGTGCTGACTTTATCGCCAGTCGCCACTTTCAACTCTTTCACGGTACCGGCGAACGGTGCAGGCACTTCCATTGAGGCTTTGTCGCCTTCAACCACGATCAGGGATTGCTCAGCAGCGACTTTGTCGCCCACTTTCACCAGGATCTCGGTGACTTCAACTTCGTCGCCACCAATGTCCGGCACGTTGACGTCTTTAGCGCCAGAAGCCGCAGGTGCTGCTGCTGGAGCCGCTTCCTGTTTAACTGCTGGAGCAGCCGCCGGCGCTGCGCCTTCTGCTTCGAACACCATGATCAGTGAACCGGTGTTCACTTTGTCGCCGGTGGAGATTTTGATCTCTTTCACCACGCCCGCGAACGGTGCCGGGACTTCCATTGAGGCTTTGTCGCCTTCAACGGTGATCAGCGACTGCTCAGCCGTTACGGTGTCGCCCACTTTGACCAGTATCTCAGTGACTTCAACTTCGTCGCCGCCGATGTCCGGTACGTTGACTTCTTTGCTGACCGCAGCAGCGGCAGCAGGAGCGGCTTCCGCTTTCTTCTCTTCGGCTGGCGCTGGCGCCGCTTCTGCGGCACCTTCTGCGTCAAAAATCATAATCAGCGAGCCGGTTTCGACTTTGTCGCCGGTCGAGATTTTGATCTCTTTAACCACGCCCGCCTGCGGCGAAGGCACTTCCATGGAGGCTTTATCGCCTTCCACGGTGATCAGCGACTGTTCAGCTTCAACTTTGTCGCCCACCTTTACCAGGATTTCGGTGACTTCAACTTCGTCTGCCCCGATGTCCGGTACGTTAATTTCGATAGCCATTACTCTCTTACCTCTTATGCCAGACGCGGGTTAACTTTATCGGCGTCGATATTGAATTTGGTGATGGCTTCAGCCACCACTTTCTTATCGATTTCACCGCGTTTAGCCAGCTCACCCAGCGCAGCCACAACCACATACGATGCATCCACTTCGAAGTGGTGACGCAGGTTTTCACGGCTGTCAGAACGACCGAAGCCATCGGTACCCAACACGCGATAATCGCTGGAAGGCACGTAGCTGCGAACCTGTTCTGCGAACAGCTTCATGTAGTCGGTCGATGCGACGGCCGGTGCTTCGTTCATCACTTGCGCGATGTAAGGTACGCGCGGCTCATCGGTTGGGTGCAGCATGTTCCAGCGCTCACAATCCTGACCATCACGCGCCAGCTCGGTGAACGAGGTTACGCTGTAGACGTCAGAAGCGATGCCGTAATCTTTCGCCAGGATCTGCGCGGCTTCACGCACGTGACGCAGAATTGAACCTGAACCCAGCAGCTGCACTTTGCCTTTGCTACCTTCTACGGTTTCCAGCTTGTAGATACCCTTACGGATACCCTCTTCCGCACCCTGCGGCATCGCAGGCATGTGGTAGTTTTCGTTCAGCGTGGTGATGTAGTAGTAGATGTTTTCCTGCGCTTCGCCGTACATACGCACCAGGCCATCTTGCATGATGACCGCGATTTCGTACGCGTAAGACGGATCGTAAGAGATACAGTTCGGGATAGTCAGCGACTGAATGTGGCTGTGACCATCTTCGTGCTGCAAGCCTTCGCCGTTCAGCGTAGTACGACCTGAAGTACCGCCCACCAGGAAGCCGCGTGCCTGCATATCGCCGGCCAGCCACATCAGATCGCCGATGCGCTGGAAGCCGAACATCGAGTAATAGATGTAGAACGGAATCATCGGCAGGTTGTTGGTGCTGTAAGAGGTAGCCGCCGCCAGCCAGGATGAACCTGCGCCCAGCTCGTTGATCCCTTCCTGCAGAATCTGGCCTTTCTCGTCTTCTTTATAGTACGCAACCTGCTCGCGGTCCTGCGGGGTGTACTGCTGACCGTTCGGGCTGTAGATACCAATCTGACGGAACAGACCTTCCATACCGAAGGTACGGGCTTCGTCGGCAAGGATTGGAACCAGACGATCTTTGATCGACTTGTTCTTCAGCATCACGTTCAATGCACGCACGAAGGCGATGGTGGTGGAGATCTCTTTATTCTGCTCTTCCAGCAGTGGACGGAACTCTTCCAGCGTTGGCATTTCCAGCTTCTCGCTGAACTCCGCCTGACGCGTTGGCAGGTAGCCGCCCAACTTCTCACGCTGACCGTGCAGATAGTTGTACTCTTCAGAGCCTTTTTCGAAGGTGACGTATGGCAGCTCTTCGATTTTGTCATCGGCAACCGGCACATTGAAGCGATCGCGGATGTAGCGAACGCCATCCATGTTCATCTTCTTAACCTGGTGCGCGATGTTTTTACCTTCAGCAGTGTCACCCATGCCATAACCTTTGATGGTATGGGCCAGAATCAGCGTTGGCTGACCTTTGGTTTCCTGCGCTTTTTTCAGTGCAGCGTAGACTTTCTTCGGATCGTGGCCGCCGCGGTTCAGCGCGAAGATCTCTTCGTCTGACCAGTCTTTCACCAGAGCTGCGGTTTCCGGATATTTACCGAAGAAGTGCTCACGTACGTACGCGCCGTTACGGGATTTGAAGGTCTGATAATCGCCATCAACGGTTTCGTTCATCAGCTGAATCAGCTTGCCGCTGGTGTCCTGACGCAGCAGTTCATCCCAACGACCGCCCCAAATCACTTTGATCACGTTCCAGCCAGCACCGGCAAAGATGCCTTCCAACTCGTTGATGATCTTACCGTTACCGGTGACCGGGCCGTCCAGACGCTGCAGGTTACAGTTGATGATGAACACCAGGTTGTCCAGCTTCTCGCGGGTGGCGATGGTGATCGCACCTTTGGATTCCGGCTCATCCATCTCGCCATCACCGAGGAAGGCGTAAACGGTTTGTGCTGAGGTGTCTTTCAGACCGCGGTGTTCCAGATACTTCAGGAATTTCGCCTGATAGATCGCGTTCAACGGACCCAAGCCCATTGATACGGTTGGGAACTGCCAGAAGTCCGGCATCAGTTTCGGGTGCGGGTAAGAAGAGAGACCTTTGCCCTGCACTTCCTGACGGAAGTTATTCATTTGGTCTTCGCTCAGACGACCTTCAAGGAAGGCGCGGGCGTAGATACCTGGAGAAATGTGACCCTGGAAGAAAACCAGATCGCCGCCGTCTTTGTCGCTACGCGCGCGGAAGAAGTGGTTAAAGCACACTTCATAAATGGTCGCGGAAGACTGGAAGGAGGACATATGGCCACCCAACTCCAGATCTTTCTTCGACGCACGCAGCACCGACATGATGGCGTTCCAACGAATTGCGGAACGGATACGACGTTCAAGAGAGGTGTTGCCCGGATAGTCCGGCTCATCTTCAACAGCAATAGAGTTAATGTAGTTGCTGATTGCAGAGGAACCTGCGGCAACTTTCACGCCACCTTTGCGTGCTGCACTCATTACCTGATCAATCAGATACTGCGCGCGCTCAACACCTTCTTCACGGATGACCGATTCGATCGCTTGTAGCCAATCACGAGTTTCGATCGGATCCACGTCATTCTGTAAACGTTCTGACATGGGGTGTATTCCTTATCTGTGTCTAATACGTTGAAATTATCAGGAGCCTGTCTTCTTGTGCTTTGCTTCTGGTTCACAGCACAAGAAGACAGGCCCGTCGTGTTTTCCGCACGTTCGTTGCCGTGCGTTATTCCTTACGTTGCTGTAAACGACGCAGGGAGCGTTCACGACGACTCTGCTCCCGACTTCTATCCAGCAAGATTTCCTCAATGAACGCCAGGTGACGATGAGATGCCTCGCGTGCTTGTTCTGGCTCACGAGCCACAATCGCCTCGTAGATACTGGCGCGGTGACCGCTCACTTTCGCCAGCATTTCCCGACGAGCGTAGAGCAATTCAAAATTCTGACGGACGTTTTGTTCCAGCATAGGGCCCATGGAACGCAGCAGATGCAGCAACACCACATTGTGGGCGGCTTCTGTGACAGCGATCTGATACTTCATCACTGCATCCGCTTCGGCGTCGAGATCGCCGCTGTCCTGTGCCTGCTGAATATGAACATGGCAGTCGCGGATGCGCTGCAAATCTTCATCGGTGCCACGCAGTGCCGCGTAATAGGCAGCCACGCCTTCCAGCGCATGGCGGGTTTCCAGCAGGTCAAACTGAGATTCTGGATGTTCGGCAAGCAGACCGACCAGCGGGTCGCTCAGGCTTTGCCAGAGATTTTTTTGGACGAAGGTGCCGCCGCCCTGACGACGTAGCAGCAGGCCTTTAGCTTCCAGGCTCTGAATCGCTTCGCGCAAGGATGGACGTGAGACATCAAACTGTTTCGCCAGTTCACGCTCGGGGAGCAGTTTTTCACCCGGCTGGAGCGTCCCTTCCATAATGAGGGATTCCAGCTGTTGCTCAATCGCATCGGAGAGCTTGGGTTGGCGAATTTTACTGTAGGCCATCTTCCCTTCTTATCAGCCAAACGTCCGGAGTAAATTGGTAATACCAATTGAAAAATGGTGCCGGTAAAGTAACAAAGTATTCACCTTGTGTCTATATGGGTGCGGTCACACTTCAGGGGAGGATCGTAGCGCTGGTGCGCTAACCTACCGGCATCAAGCGAGAAATCACCCGCACGCAGCAAATGTTAATGAATTGCACTTTTACCTAACCTTACACTGAGTTAGCGCCCAGAAAACGGCCCAACCATAAGGGAAACCTATTCGTGTTCACCCTTTTTTCATGGCAGAAATACTGCGACGGGCGCGCAGAGGATGCTGCTGCTTTTTCAGTCATCTCTCAGCACAAAAAGCAAAAGCAGGTGCAAACTGACGCGCTTATCACTATTCTGAACGCCGTGGTAGCTCATGCATGCACACAGCACGCCAGATACCGTAAAGAAAAGAATACATTAAGGTAAACAGCCTTACAGTGCGCGCACTGCAGGTGCACAATAACAACATCACGAGGTTTGTATGGAACAACAGCATGGCGACACGCTGCACCGCGGCTTAAAGAATCGCCATATTCAGCTGATTGCGCTGGGCGGAGCCGTAGGTACTGGCCTGTTTCTGGGTAGCGCATCAGTGATTCAATCGGCCGGTCCGGCCGTGATTCTGGGATATGCGATTGCCGGTTTTATTGCCTTTCTGATCATGCGCCAACTCGGCGAGATGGTGGTTGAAGAGCCGGTTGCCGGCAGCTTCAGTCACTTCGCCTACAAATATTGGGGCAACTTCGCCGGTTTCGCCTCGGGCTGGAACTATTGGGTGCTGTATGTGCTGGTTGCCATGGCCGAACTCACCGCTGTGGGCAAGTACGTACAATTTTGGTGGCCGGATTTTCCTACCTGGGCCACCGCCGCCATCTTCTTTGTATTGATCAACGCCATTAACCTGACCAACGTCAAAGTGTTCGGTGAGATGGAGTTCTGGTTCGCGATTATCAAAGTGGTCGCGGTCATCGGCATGATTCTGTTCGGTGGCTGGTTGCTGTTTAGCGGCAACGGAGGCCCGCAGGCGAGCGTCAGCAACCTGTGGGATCAGGGCGGCTTCCTGCCGCACGGCATGACCGGATTGGTGATGATGATGGCAATCATTATGTTCTCGTTTGGTGGTCTGGAGCTGGTGGGCATCACTGCCGCAGAAGCCGACAATCCACAAGAGAGCATCCCGAAAGCCACCAATCAGGTGTTGTGGCGTATTCTGATTTTCTATATTGGCTCACTGGCGGTGCTGCTTTCGCTGCTGCCGTGGACGCGCGTGACGGCGGATACCAGCCCGTTCGTGCTGATTTTTCATGAGCTGGGCGATGCCTTTGTGGCCAACGCGCTGAACGTGGTAATCCTGACGGCGGCGCTGTCGGTCTACAACAGCTGCGTTTACTGCAACAGCCGCATGCTGTTCGGCCTGGCGCAACAGGGTAACGCGCCGAAAGCATTGCTGAAAGTGGACAGTCGCGGCGTGCCGGTCGCCACCATTCTGGTCTCAGCCGTGGCGACCCTGCTGTGTGTACTGATCAACTACCTGATGCCAGGCGAAGCCTTTGGCCTGCTGATGGCGCTGGTGGTTTCCGCACTGGTGATCAACTGGGCGATGATCAGCCTCGCGCATCTGAAATTCCGTAAAAAGAAAGATCAGCAAGGTGTCACCACGCGCTTCAAAGCGGTGCTCTATCCGCTGGGTAACTGGATTTGCCTGGTGTTCCTCGCCGGTGTGTTGGTCATTATGCTGATGACGCCAGGCATGGCGATATCGGTATGGTTGATTCCGGTATGGCTGGTGATTCTGGCTATCGGTTACACCATCAAGAACAAACTACAGAAAGCGTAATGTTGTTCCCTGCCCGGCACGCTGATGCCGGGCAGCACTTCTGATCTGGCTCACACTTTTCCCCGCCCGCGCGTTTTGTCCATCTACCCGACCATTTGCTCCCCAGCAGATTACTGATTTTGCACAGATAATTCCTGCTCATCATATCGCTGGAGACGATCAATGAAAGGAGCAGCCCTCTCGTTCAGAGAGAAACTGGGATATGGCATGGGCGATGCCGGATGCAACATGATTGGCGGTGCCATCATGCTGTTCCTCAATTATTTCTACACTGATGTGTTTGGTTTAGCCCCGGCGCTGGTCGGTACGCTATTACTGTCGGTACGCGTACTTGATGCGGTAACCGATCCGATCATGGGCGCCATTGCCGATCGTACGCAAAGTCGCTGGGGCCGCTTCCGTCCGTGGCTGCTGTGGGTTTCCGTGCCTTACGTGCTGTTTAGCGTGCTGATGTTCACCACGCCGGAGTGGAGCTACGACAACAAGGTTATCTGGGCGTTTGTCACTTACTTCCTGATGTCACTCACTTACACCGCCATCAACATCCCTTACTGCTCGCTGGGCGGTGTGATCACCAACGATCCGGGTGAGCGCGTGTCATGTCAGTCCTATCGCTTTGTGATGGTGGGCATTGCCACGCTGATCCTCTCACTTTCGCTGTTGCCGATGGCCGAATGGTTTGGCGGCGACAACAAAGCGCGCGGTTATCAAATGGCCATGGGCGTGCTGGCGCTGATCGGTTTGGCGATGTTCCTGTTCTGTTTTGCCAATGTGCGTGAACGCATTCGCCCGGCCACGCCAAGCAACGATGATTTGAAACAAGACTTGCGCGACGTGTGGAAAAACGATCAGTGGGTGCGCATTCTGCTGCTGACCTTCTGCAACGTCTGCCCCGGTTTTATCCGCATGGCCGCCACCATGTACTACGTCACTTGGGTGATGGGGCAATCAACGCACTTTGCCACGCTGTTTATCAGCCTGGGCGTCATCGGCATGATGTTCGGCAGCACACTGGCAAAAATCCTCACCGATCGCTGGTGCAAGCTCAAGGTGTTCTTCTGGACCAACATCGCGCTGGCGCTGTTCTCCTGCGGCTTCTACTGGATTGATCCGCACGCCACCGTCGCGGTGGTCATCGCCTACTTCCTGCTGAATATCCTGCACCAGATTCCCTCGCCGCTGCACTGGTCGCTGATGGCCGACGTGGATGATTACGGCGAATGGAAAACCGGCAAACGCATCACTGGTATGAGCTTCTCCGGCAACCTGTTCTTCCTCAAAGTGGGGCTGGCGGTGGCGGGGGCGATGGTCGGTTTCCTGCTGTCGATTTATGGCTACGATGCCGGCGCAAAACAGCAGACCCCCAACGCGATTAACGGCATCATGCTGCTGTTCACGGTCATTCCGGGCGTGGGATATCTGATCACCGCCGGCGTGGTGCGTTTAATGAAAGTGGATCGCAACTTAATGCGTACGATTCAGGCCGATCTGGCGCTGCGCCGTGCCCATTCACACCACGAATCCCCTATCGCGTCCTCTGCGACTGCGCAACCCGGAGAGATCAAATGAGCTGGCCCAATCCTTTTATTACGCAACGCGCCGATCCTTTTATTCTGCGCCATGCCGATGGCTACTATTTTATCGCCTCGGTGCCGGAATATGACCGACTGGAGATTCGCTATGCCTCAACGCTGGCTGGCCTGATTGAGGCAGAAGCGGTAACGGTGTGGCACAAACCGGATACCGGCCCCTTTAGCGCGCTGATCTGGGCGCCAGAACTGCATCACATCAACGGGCAATGGGTGATCTATTTCGCTGCCGCACCGACGCGGGCGATAAAAGATGGCCTGTTCCAGCACCGCATGTATGCGCTGGTGTGTAATGATGCCGATCCGCTGAGCGGTAACTGGCAGCCCTGCCGCCGCGTACATACGCCCATCGACTCCTTCTCACTGGACGCCACCTACTTCCACCATCAAGGTAAACACTGGTATCTGTGGGCGCAAAAAGATCCGGCGATTCCCGGAAACTCTAACCTGTATCTCGCCGAGTTGCTCAATCCGTGGACGCTAAAAAGCGCCCCGCTGATGCTGAGCCGACCGGAGTATGAATGGGAGTGCGCGGGATTCAGCGTCAACGAAGGACCGGCGGTGATTCAGCATGGCGACCAGCTGTTTGTCACCTATTCCGCCAGCGCGACCGATGAAAATTACTGTCTGGGGATATTAAGCATTGATGTGTTAGCCGATCCGCTCAACATCAACGCCTGGCGTAAATCCGCGCGGCCGGTATTTGCCACCAGCTGGGATAATCAGCAATACGGACCGGGACACAACAGCTTTACGGTGGATGAAGCGGGAAGAGCGGTGCTGGTGTATCACGCGCGCAATTACACCGAAATTGAGGGCGATCCGCTGTGGGATCCGAATCGCCATACGCGCTTGAAATATTTCGACTGGCGTGAAGACGGCACACCGGATTTTGGCGTGCCGCCAGCCGATCACACCAGCGTGCCGTAGATCGTCAACAGCGCGACCACCACCACCAGCACCAGAGAAATACGTTTCGCCAACGCCACTGCAACACGTGGCGTTTCGACTTTATCCATGTGCGGATCGCGCGCCAGCGAGAACTGCGCCAGGCTGGTCAGCACCTGATATTGCGGGCGATGCAGATCGCCCAGCGCGGCAAACCACGCTGGCAGCGCACGTTCGCCGTGGCCGAGCAGCGCGTAAGCCACGCCGGCCAAACGCACGGGGATCCAGTCCAAAACGTGCAGCAGACGATCAACGCCAGACTGCGAGCGCGCCAGCGGCGTCTGATGCTTCGCCAGCCAGCTCTGCCAGGCGCGCAGAAACGCATAACCCACCAGCAGCACCGGGCCGTAAGGTCCACCGACCACAAACCAGAACAGCGGTGCAAGATAGAAGCGGAAGTTAATCCAAATCAGCGCGTTCTGCAGTTCACGCAGGAACTCGCGCTCGCTGCACTCAACCGGCACGCCGTGAATCAGCGTCAGTTCAGCCGCCATCGCCTGATGCGCCGCTTCATCGTCATGGCTCGCGGCTTTGAGATAGCTGTGATAGTGCAGTCGCACCGAACCCGCGCCAATACACAGCAATCCCACCAAAATCCAGAACAGCAGTTGCGCCACGCCAAACAAGATGCCTTTCAGGCTCCACACCACCAGCCAGACGATCAGCATCGCTATCACTGTCATCATCAGCGTGCGCAGCAGGGAAAAACGCTGGCGGCCACGAAACAGCGGCTCCAGCCGATGGTCCAGTTGCCAATGCTCACCCAACTTAAACAGGCGTTCCCAACCTAAAACTAATAACAAGCTAAACAACGTCATACCCGCTCCTGCTGTCTCAGGGATTCTCCTGCCTGATGGATTCTTTATAGCGCAACCAGTCAAAAGAGGAACCGGGATCGGTTTTCCGCTCTGGTGCGATATCGCTATGGCCGGTGATGCGCGCAGGCGTCAACGGATAGTGCTGCAGCAGGAGTTGAGTCACCTGCTGCAAAGTCACGTACTGGGCATCGGTATAGGGCAGCGTATCAGTGCCTTCCAGTTCAATGCCCATGGAAAAATCGTTGCAGCTTTCACGTCCTTCAAACTGCGACACGCCGGCGTGCCAGGCGCGCTGATCGAAAGAGACGTATTGCACCAGCTCGCCGTCGCGACGGATTAAACAATGCGCCGCCACGCGTAAATGGGCGATGTCCGCAAAATAGGGATGCGCATCGGCAGGCAACGTGCCGGTAAATAAGCGATCGATCCACGGCCCGCCAAACTCACCGGGCGGTAAACTGATGTTGTGAATCACCAACAGCGAGGGCACTTCATCATTTGGACGCTGATTGAAGTGTGGTGAAGGTACTTTACGCGCGCTGGTAATCCAGCCCTCTTCCAGTTTCATGCTGTTAAATCCTAAGCAAAATCAGGCTGAGAATAACATGTTTCATCCAGCAGACTTGCGACTTAATGCGCCGACGCAGCCGAGTTCAGGATACTAAACATTTCACCGCCAGCAACTGGCAATGGTCGATAGATCAGGCTAAGGTGAGCGCACGAAATTCGTCTTGTGGAGGGGCAAAACCATGGCAACGCGTCGTTACGATCCCGATCATCGCCGTCAGGAACTGATTAAACGTATAGAACAGGATATCCCGGAAGCCGTTGCCCGGGCGCTTCAGGAGGATTTAGGTGGCGAAGTGGATGCGGATCGCGATATCACCGCGTTGCTGCTGCCAGCAGAAAAGCAGGCGGTGGCAAAAGTCATCACCCGTGAAGCCGGTGTTTTTTGTGGTAAACGCTGGGTAGAGGAAGTCTTTATCCAGCTCGGTAATAAAGTCACTCTTAACTGGCATGTAGAAGATGGACAAGCGCTGGTTGCCGATCAGCTGCTGTTCGAGCTTACCGGCCCGGCGCGCCTGCTGTTAACCGCAGAACGCACCGCACTCAACTTCGTGCAGACGCTCTCTGGCGTGGCCACCGAGGTTAGCCGTTATGTCGCCCTGCTGGCGGGCAGCGAAACCCAGTTGCTTGATACACGCAAGACCTTGCCAGGCCTGCGTACCGCGCTGAAATATGCGGTGTTGTGCGGTGGCGGTAATAACCACCGTTTAGGCCTTTCGGATGCTTTCCTGATAAAAGAAAACCACATTATCGCCAGCGGCTCGGTGCGTAACGCCGTAGAAAAAGCGCTGTGGCTGTCGCCGGATGTGCCGGTAGAAGTTGAAGTTGAATCGCTGACGGAACTGCAGGATGCCATCGATGCCGGAGCGGACATCATCATGCTCGACAACTTTAGCCTTGAGATGATGCATGCAGCGGTTGCGCTAACCCACAAACGCGCGCTGCTGGAAGTCTCTGGCAACGTAACCGAAACCACGCTGCCACAAATTGCCCAGACCGGCGTTGATTATGTCTCTGTCGGCGCGCTGACCAAACATGTGCGCGCGCTGGATCTGTCGATGCGTTTCCGCGAGCTTTAATGCCCCGTTCTGCCGCGTGTTAGTGCGGCAGATATGCGAGCTGGCTTCCAAAATGCTGTTATCTCCGCTGTAAATCTGACGATTCTCTGCGCGATGCTTTCCAGCCTCGCGCAGCCATGACTTCCGCTTTCCCTCGCCCTTTTCTACCGTAGCGGCTCCACAACAAGGAGCCTCACTATGGACAGACAACGCGGTTTTACCCTTATCGAATTAATGATTGTGATTGGCATCGTCGCCATTCTCAGCGCCATCGGTTTACCGGCTTATCAAAACTACCTGCAACGCGCAGCGCTCACCGACATGCTGCAAACCATGGTGCCGTACAAAACAGCAGTAGAACTCTGTGCCATTGAGCGCGGCGGACCGGCGCAGTGTCAGGCAGGAGAACGCGGCATTCCGGTGGCCAAAGGTTCGCGCTATGTGGCAACGCTGAGCGTGGTCAACGGAACCATCAACCTGACCGGCCAGGAAAGTCTCAGCGGATTAACGGTTGAAATGCTGCCGATTTGGAGCGCAACGGATGGCACGTTGAGCTGGCAACGCACTTGTACCAGCGATAACAGCAGCCTGCGCGATAGCTGCCTCGAGCAGTTTCGCTTTGCCGACAAGGATGCCAACTGATGGACAAACCTAATAGTGCGCTGCACACGTTGTGCGCCCGTTATCAGGCGGTGATTCTGCACCATGACGCCACGCTACTGCGCGTAGCGGTAGCCGACACACCCGATCCGCTGCTGCTGGAAGCGCTACAGTTCGCCAGCCAGTGCAAGGTGGAGGTCGAGTGCTGGCCTGCGGCACGGCTTGAGCAGTTGCTGCACGAGCCGGATGTCGCTGCAGCACCACGTGAACAGGCCAGCGCTGAGTCAGCGATTAACGCGGTCGATCAGATTTTGCGCCAGGCCATTCAGCGGCGCGCCTCAGATGTGCATTTTGAACCGCAGCGCCATGGACTGCGGGTGCGTCTGCGCATCGATGGCGTGTTGCACAAACTACCGCAGCCTTCTGAAGCACAACCCGCTGCGATTCTGGCGCGCCTGAAAATTCTCGGAGGATTGGATATCGCCGAACGGCGTCTGCCGCAGGACGGACAGTTTACGCTGGAAATAGAGGACAAACTGGCGGCGTTTCGTCTCTCAACGCTACCGGTAAGCCAGGGCGAAAAAGCCGTGGTGCGGCTGCTACAAAGTGAAAACAGCGCCATCACCCTCGATAAACTCGGCATGCCTGCAGCACAGCTGCGTTTACTGAAAAACGCGCTAGCGAAACCGCAGGGTTTGATTCTGGTCACCGGACCGACCGGCAGCGGTAAAACCTTCACGCTCTATAGCGGGTTAAGCGCGCTTAATGTGCCAGAGAAGAACGTTTGTAGCGTGGAAGATCCGGTTGAGATCCCGCTGGATGGTATTAATCAAACGCAGATCCAGCCGCGTAGCGGGCTCGATTTCAATCGTGTGCTGCGCGCACTACTGCGCCAGGATCCCGATGTGATTATGGTGGGGGAAATCCGTGATGCCGAAACGGCCAGCATCGCCGTTAAAGCAGCACAGACCGGCCATCTGGTGCTTTCCACACTGCATACTAACTCGACTGCTGAAACCCTGACGCGCCTGCGCCAGATGGATATTCCCGGTTATCTGCTGGGCCCCGCTTTGCAGTTGGTGGTGGCGCAGCGTCTGGTCAGACGCTTGTGCGTGCATTGCCGTCAGCCGGGACAAGCTATTGCCCATCTGCCGGGCGAACTCTGGCCGGGCACGCTGCAAACCTGGCGAGCGCCGGGCTGTGATCACTGCTTCTCCGGCTATTACGGGCGGCTGGCGCTGTTTGAAGTCTTGCCGCTAACCAGCAAATTGCAGAATGCTATCTCGGCAGATATGCCGCTGGAACATCTGTTAATGCTGGCAAATGAACAGGGAATGAAAACATTGCTAGCTGCGGGGCTGGAAGCAGTAAGTCGCGGCGATACTTCTTTCGAAGAGATGCAGCGCGTGGTGGGACTGGGCGATGGCTAATCTCTATCATTTCCGCTGGCAGGCTCTTGATACCATGGGCGTGCTGCAGGAGGGCGAATCACTTAATGCCAGCCAGGATGCGTTGCTCAATCAACTCTCCGATCGCGGCATGCTGCCAGTAAACTGGCAGCGTGGAAAATGCTGGCGTTCGCGCGACTGGAAGTGGCAGCAAAAAATCGATTTGGTGCGGCAACTGGCGACGCTGCTGAAGGCCGGCTTACCTCTGGCGGAAAGTCTGATTCTGCTGGCAGAAGGCCATCCTCATGCCGGTTGGAGGGTATTACTGAAAGGATTGCAGCGCCGCGTCATCGCCGGTGAGCCCTTCTCGCAAGCCTTGCAGGAGTGGCCGCAAATCTTTCCCCCGCTGTTTCCCGCTTTGATGCAAGTGGGTGAATTAACCGGCCAACTAGACGAGTGCTGTCGCCAACTGGCGCAGCAGCAAAGCAAGCAGCAATACTTACGGCAAAAAGTGGTGAAGGCGCTGCGCTATCCCCTGTTTATCTTGCTGGTAGCGCTCGCGGTCAGTGCTGGCATGCTGCTGTTTGTTTTGCCAGAATTTGTCTCTGTCTATGCCAGTTTTGATGCGCCGCTGCCCGCTTTTACTGCTGCAGTGATGTCGCTGTCAGAACTGCTGCAGAAGGCCGCGCTGCCGCTGTCGCTGGTAGGTGCCGTATTACTGATGATTGTGCAGCAGACTTATCGACGTTCGGTACCGTGGCAAAAGCGCGTACATCAATGGTTACTGCGCATGCCACTGTTATCTTCGCTGTGGCGCGGCGGGCAGCTCAGCCAGATATACGCCATCCTGCAACTTACACAACAATCCGGTTTGACCTTGTTGCAAAGCCTGCAGGCGGTTGAAGTGACCTTGGTATCGCGATTGTGGCGCGATGCCATCGTTCAGTTGCAGCAACACATTGCTGCGGGTGCGCCGCTGCATCAGGCGCTGCAACAGCATCTGCTGTTTACACCTCTTTGTGCCCAACTCATCCGAGTGGGTGAAGAAGCGGGTGCATTAGATGTGATGCTGGCACGGCTGGCGGAGTGGCATGAGGCGCAAACATTAGCGCGCGCTGATGCTCTGGCGGCATCGCTGGAACCGATGATGATGGTGGTAATCGGCGGGATAGTTGGCACTTTAGTGATTGCAATGTATCTGCCGGTATTTGGTCTTGGTGATGCCATTCGATGACGGGCACGCTCGATGCGCGCCCGTTGGCAGAGATCAGCGAGTGAACACGCGGTTCTCTTGTTCAGCGACGCGGATAAAGGTAGTGCGTTTCGTCAGCTCTTTCAATCGTTCAGCACCGACGTAGGTACAGGCCGAACGTAAACCGCCGAGGATATCTTTAACCGTCTCCTCAACCGGGCCGCGCACAGGCAACCGCACGGTTTTGCCTTCCGCCGCACGGTATTGCGCAACACCGCCAACGTGGCGTTTCATCGCCGATTCGGAGCTCATGCCGTAGAACAGCATAAATTTCTCACCCTGTTCTTCGACGATGGTTCCTTCACACTCGTCATGTGCCGCAAGCATGCCGCCGAGCATGGTGAAATCTGCACCGCCCCCGAAAGCTTTGGCAATGTCACCTGGAACCGAGCAGCCGCCGTCGCTGACGATCTGTCCGCCTAAACCGTGTGCCGCATCTGCGCACTCGATAACGGCAGAAAGCTGAGGATAACCAACGCCGGTCTTCACGCGTGTAGTGCACACTGAGCCGGGGCCAATACCCACTTTGACGATATCTGCGCCAGACAAAATCAGCTCTTCCACCATTTCACCGGTAACCACGTTGCCTGCGCAGATGGTTTTACCTGGGAAGCTTTCACGCACGCGCAGCAGGAACTGAACGAAGTGCTCAGAGTAGCCGTTAGCAACGTCGATGCAGATAAAGTTGAGCTGCGATGATAACGCCAGAATGGCGGATAACTTCGTGAAATCTGATTCTGATGTACCAGATGAGACCATCACATGACTCAGCACCGCCGCTGGCACGCGTTGTACAAATGCCTGCCACTCTTGCACGCTGTAATGTTTATGCACTGCGGTCAGTACGTTAAAACTCGCCAGGGCTTCAGCCATCGTGAAAGTACCGACGGTATCCATGTTGGCGGCAATAATCGGTATGCCACTCCAGTTCAAGCCTGAGTGTTTAAAGGTGAAGGTGCGTTCCAGCTCAACCTCGGAACGGCTTTTCAAAGTGGAACGTTTTGGGCGGATCAAAACATCTTTAAAGCCCAGTTTTAGATCTTCTTCAATGCGCATAGCTGATTATCCTGGTTAGTGACGACGAACCGCGGTTCGGGTAGCGCTCACGGCTCCAGTGTCGTTATCATACGCGCCATTCGTTCCGCGACAAGACTGCGAATTTCACTTTATTTAGGCTACAATCCCTTAAATTTAGCTGAGAAAATTGATTGTGATCATGCTCTCATCTTGCTGTGGTTAATCGCCGCTCACGATATAAATTTTGCGAGAACGCTATGCCTTATACCGTTGCGCTCACCGGCGGCATTGGCAGTGGTAAAACCACTATTGCCAACGCTTTCGCAGCGCTAGGCGTTGATATTATTGACGCTGACGTCATTGCCAGAGAAGTTGTTGAGCCCGGAACGCCTGCCCTAAAGGCGATTGCTCAGCGTCATGGAGATACCATTTTGACGGCAGAAGGCACGCTCTATCGTGCGCGGCTTCGTGAAATTATTTTCCAACAGCCACAAGAGAAAAACTGGCTCAATCAGCTGCTTCATCCACTCATCAACGCCCGCACGCAACAATTAAAATTATTGGCCACCTCACCTTATGTGCTTTGGGTGGTGCCGCTGTTGGTCGAAAACGGCTTACAGCATCAGGCCGATCGCGTGTTGGTCGTGGATGTGGATACCGCCACGCAGTTGCAACGCACCCAACAGCGAGATGGTATTTCGCTAAGTCAGGCGAAAAATATTCTTGCCGCACAGGCTAGTCGCGAACAGCGTCGGGCCTGTGCGGATGACATCATTGATAACAGTGGTACGCCTGAACAGGTGCTACCGCGCGTTGCTGAGCTTCACCAGCGCTATCTACGCCTGGCAGCAACCGGAAAGGATTAACATCATGAGCACAATTGTTCTGTTTGAACACCCATTGAATGAGAAGATGCGCACCTGGCTGCGCGTCGAATATCTGATTGATCAGCTGCATGAAACGGTGCCGGTTAACGGTTCGGTATCAGCACTCGGCGTTTTCCGTATTCTTAGCGATTTACTGGATATTTTTGAGCGCGGAGATATGCGCACTGAATTGTTAAAAGAACTGGAGCGCCAGCAACAAAAATTACGCGCCTGGCTGGATGTGCCAGGCATTGATGAACTGCGCGTGAATGATCTGCGTCAGCAGCTGAAGCAATGCTCAAGCGAACTCATGGCGGCACCGCGCATGGGCCAACAGTTACGTGAAGATCGCCTGGTTGCTCTGGTACGTCAGCGTTTGAGCATTCCCGGCGGCTGCTGCAGTTTCGATCTACCCAGCCTGCACATCTGGCTGCATCAGGAGCAAGCAGTGCGAGATGTTCAGGTGAATGGCTGGCTGGCATCACTAAATCCGCTGCGTAATAGTTTGACGATGATCCTCGATTTGGTGCGCCAGTCTGGCATATTTCGTCATCAAACCAGCCTCAACGGTTTTTATCAGGATAACGCCGAAGGATCCGATTTACTGCGCCTGCAATTAACGCTGGAAGACGCGCTGTACCCACAGGTCTCGGGTCACAAAAGCCGTTATGCGATTCGTTTCCTGCCATTAGACAGCGAACGCGGAGAAGTACCAGCCCGACTGAATTTTGAATTAGCTTGTTGTTAGAGGAAGTTATGCCGGAAGAGATAATTACCGTACCTTGCCCCAATTGTCGTCGCGATGTGATTTGGGATGAGTTGAGCCCGTGGCGGCCATTCTGCAGCAAACGTTGCCAGCTGATTGATTTAGGTGAATGGGCAGCAGAAGAGAAACGTATTCCCAGCAGCGGTGACCAGATGGACAGCGATGACTGGAGCGAAGAACAGCAGTAAAAAGTAAGGGGCTTAGCGCCCCTTCACTTAAATCTCGCCAGCCACTAATCGGCTGATCAATTCATGGTTCGCAGGCGGAAATTCATCCGCGACCAAATCCTGCTGTTCGACCCAACGCTGTGGCTGACCTTCACGACCATAAGGTTCGCCGTTCCAGCCTTCAACCAGGAAGAAATGCAGCGTAACGCGCAGATCTTCATAACTGTGATCGGCCTGACCAATCGCGCTTGCCGACGTGACTTCAATACCGGTTTCTTCCATCAGCTCACGCTTGAGCGCCTGCTCGGCAGATTCATCTTGTTCAATTTTTCCGCCGGGAAACTCCCACTTATTCGCCATATAGGAGCTTGCCGCACGCTGGGCAAGGAAGATTTGACGTTCTGTATTGCGAATGATGCCCACCGCAACCTGCAGGTGTTTCATAAGCTGGATTCCGCTTTTTTAATAAAATGAGCGCTGAGTGTAAATCAGACATCGAGTGATGTTAACCGTTGAGCGGAAAGTGACGTCCCACGCCCTACAAAAGCCAGTGATTAAGACATGTCGTAAGGATCGCAACCGGGAATGTTGGGAATACTCGCAGCACTTTCTTCTGTTAAACCCGACTACCTATGGAATTCAAAGAAACAACGTTTCTGGCGCAAAATACGCCGGAACAATTACATGCCCTACGCCATCTGGTATTTCATGACATCCTGACGTTAGACAGCGCAAAGAACACCTTAACATGGTGGCCTGAACACAAAGTTATTTCGTTGAATGAAGCGCAAAAACGATTCTTCTCCTGTCTGTTGCTGCGGATTACCTCGAAGCGACAGATTATTGCCACCGTTTGGAATGAGAGCTATCCGAGCATAAGCGATAACAATTACCATCAGCTACTGTTCCAAAGCCGGGCGCTGTTGAAGCGAGCTGGCTTACCGGATGGTTTACTGGTCACGCTGCCGTATCATGGCGTGCGCCTAAACGAAGAGAAACTCATGGCGATAACACGCTAAATCGTTAACAAAAAAAAGGAGCCCGAAGGCTCCTTTTTTTATCAGGCCAGACGGCCGTGGCACTGCTTGTATTTTTTGCCGGAACCACATGGGCAGAGATCATTACGGCCCACTTTACGCTCCCCGCCTTGTGCGGCTAACGCTTCGGCTGCTGCGGTGGCATCATCAACATGGCTCAGCTGCTGCTGTTGCGCTAAACGCTCCGCTTCTTCACGGCGCTGCTGCTCCATCGCTTCCACTTCTTCTGGCATGCGTACCTGAACTTTGCTTAGGGTGCTAATCACTTCGTACTTCAGTGATTCAAGCATCGCCGCAAACATAGAGAAGGATTCACGCTTGTATTCCTGCTTCGGATCTTTCTGGGCATAACCGCGCAGGTGGATGCCCTGACGCAGGTAATCCATCGCTGCCAGATGCTCTTTCCACAACGAATCCAGCGTTTGCAGCATCACGCCTTTCTCAAAGTTGCGCATCATCTCTTCGCCAACCACTTCTTCTTTAGCAGCATAGCTTTCCGCGGCGTGGGTCATGATACGTTCGCGCAGCGTCTCTTCGTGAAGATCGGGCTCTTTATCCAACCACTCAGCAATAGGCAAGTTCAGATCGAAGTCGTTACGCAGACGCTCTTCCAGGCCGGCAACATCCCACATCTCTTCCAGTGACTGCGGCGGAATGTAGGTATCAATGGTAGTTTTGTAGACATCTTCACGGATGCTATTGATGGTTTCAGACACATCAGACACATCCAGCAGTTCGTTACGCTGGCTGTAGATGGCGCGACGCTGATCGTTGGCAACGTCATCGTATTCCAGCAGCTGTTTACGAATATCGAAGTTGCGGCTCTCCACTTTACGCTGCGCGTTGGCAATCGCTTTAGTCACCCATGGATGCTCGATTGCTTCGCCTGGCTTCATGCCCAGTTTACGCATCATGTTCGATACGCGATCTGAAGCGAAGATACGCATCAATGCATCTTCCATCGAGAGGTAGAAGCGTGAAGAACCGGCATCACCCTGACGACCCGCACGACCACGCAGCTGGTTATCGATACGGCGAGATTCGTGACGCTCAGTACCAATAATGTGCAGACCGCCTGCAGCCAGCACCGCATCGTGACGCAGTTTCCACGCTTCTTTCATCGCCTGAATCTGCTCTTCGGTTGGCTCGTCCATTGCGGCGAGTTCAGCCTGCCAGCTCCCGCCCAGCACGATATCGGTACCACGACCGGCCATGTTGGTTGCGATAGTAACCGCTGCAGGCTGACCCGCCTGAGCAACGATATCCGCTTCGCTGGCATGGAATTTGGCATTCAGTACGCTGTGTTTAATGCCCGCGCGCGTCAGTTCATTGGAAACGACTTCAGATTTCTCAATCGAAATTGTACCCACTAACACCGGCTGCCCTTTAGCAGTGCAGGCACGGATGTCTTCGATAATGGCGTCAATCTTCTCTTTCTCGGTCATGTAGACCAGATCGGCCATATCTTTACGCACCATCGGACGGTTGGTTGGCACCACGATCGTGTCGAGTTTATAGATGGAGCTGAATTCGAATGCTTCGGTATCTGCGGTACCGGTCATACCGGCCAGTTTCTCGTAGATACGGAAGTAGTTCTGGAAGGTAATGGAAGCCAGCGTCTGGTTTTCATTCTGGATTTCCACACCTTCTTTCGCTTCAACCGCCTGATGCAGACCATCTGACCAGCGGCGACCTTGCATGGTACGGCCGGTGTGTTCATCAACGATGACCACTTCGCCATCTTTAACGATGTAATCAACATCGCGGGTGAAGAGTGCATGAGCACGCAGCGCCGCAGTAACGTGGTGCATCAGCATGATGTTGGTCGGGGAGTAGAGTGACTCGCCCTCTACCATGATGTTTTGGCTAACCAGCAGCTCTTCAACTTTTACCAGGCCGCGCTCGCTCATGTGTGCCTGGCGCGCTTTTTCATCAACCCAGAAATCGCCTTCGCCCTGGAAGGTTTCAGAGTCTTCTTTTTCCTGACGCACCAGATGCGGGATGATCTTGTTAACTTTGGTATAAAGCTCAGAACTGTCTTCCGCCGGACCAGAGATGATCAGTGGCGTACGTGCTTCATCGATCAGGATTGAGTCGACTTCATCCACCAATGCGTAATGCAATTTACGCTGCACGCGCTCTTCCGGACTGAACGCCATGTTGTCGCGCAGGTAGTCGAAGCCGTATTCGTTGTTGGTGCCGTAGGTGATGTCAGCGGCATAAGCTGCACGCTTCGCCACGGCTGGCATGTTTGGCAGGTTAATGCCGATGGTCAGGCCAAGGAATTCAAACAGTGCACGGTTATTTTCGGCATCACGCTGCGCCAGATAGTCATTGACGGTAACAACGTGCACGCCTTTGCCGCTCAGCGCGTTCAGGTAAGCGGGCAGGGTCGCGGTCAGGGTTTTACCTTCACCGGTGCGCATCTCTGCGATGCAACGTTCGTTGAGCACCATGCCGCCAATCAGCTGCACATCAAAGTGACGCATACCGAAGACACGCTTACTTGCTTCACGTACGGTGGCAAAGGCCTCAGGAATCAGGCTTTCAAGGCTTTCGCCTTTTTTCAGGCGCTCACGGAACAGGTCAGTTTTCGCTTTCAGTTCATCGTCAGAGAGCTTTACGAAATCCGGCTCCATCTTATTGATGACGTCGACGATTTTGCGCATACGGCGCAGAGTGCGATCATTGCTGCTGCCGAATACTTTAGTTAATAATTTGATTAACATGATAAATTTTTCTCAATTCAGCCGTGATTTCACGGGCTGCAAAATCTGATTCAGGATGTGGAAAAAACGTTAGCAGTTAAGCAATAAAAGGCCCGGCGCGGATGCCATGAATAGCAGCCTGCCAATCAGCAGAGGAAAGGATTTGTGGTTCGTTGTGACGCAGGTTTTGTTGCGGCTCAACCACAGTCAGCGATTGCGCCGGAGAAGTCAGCAACGCCTGAAGCGAACCTATCAACGCCAGCTTTTGTGCCGCCAGCGGCACAGCTTGATCGGCTTCCGCCTGAGCGGGCGGCGTCATACTAAAGGAAAGGTGGCGAATAACGGTGCGAATCGCATGCTGGTGCCAGTAGTCAACGTTGAAATTCGGTCGACGCGCGCTTTCCTGCAGACGAATCAGATGGTCAAAGTGGACAACATTGCCGACAAACAGGCTGCTTATCGGTGAATCATTTGCTTTCGGCTCAGAACTTTGCGCACAGGCAGGCAAACCTAAACTGGCCGCCACCATCCCCAACAGGAGATGTGGCCAGAAATAGCGTCTGCCTAATTGTCGCCAGCGTGAGAAAATCCCGATCACAATCCGTCCACAATGCATTGAATAAAGTAATAAAGCGGTAGCAAAAATCTGCGTTACCCAGCTTATGTGAGCGCCAGATGATAGCACTTATGTGGGGCTTCGACACCAGTGATTAAAGGGGCTTCGGCGGAATTCACGTTTTTTTGTACAGGGTTTCGCCAGTTGCTACAGCGAATTGAGATCGGCTTGGCAGGAATAAAAATGAGGCAATAAAAAACGGCAGGTTCAACTGACCGGAGAGGGTGTCAGCGAAACCTGCCGTTTAATGTCTGACTTACGCCAGAACTAAATTTGGTGCTTTGAATGCCAGTGGCAGTTCAGCTTCATCTTCGAAGGTCGCCCATTCCCAGGCTTCCTGCTTAGCCAGAACCGCTTGTAGCAACTTGTTGTTCAACGCATGGCCCGATTTAAAGGCGGTAAACGCGCCAATAACATTATGGCCGCACATGAACAGGTCGCCGATCGCATCGAGCATTTTATGACGAACAAATTCGTCTTCAAAGCGCAGACCGTCTTCGTTTAATACGCGGAAATCATCAAGGCCAATCGCACAATCTAAACTACCGCCCAGGCACAGGCCTTTAGACTGCAGATATTCGATTTCACGCATAAAGCCAAAGGTGCGCGCACGGCTGATTTGGCGAACAAAGTTCTCAGCCGAGAAGTTGAGCTGGTAACGCTGCGAGCTTGAGTCGATTGCTGGATGTTTGAAGTCGATAGTAAAGTCGAGTGAGAAACCGTTATACGGCTTGATCTCGGCCCACTTATCGCCATCTTCCACACGCACCGTTTGCTTAACGAGTACGAATTTCTTCGCGCTGCTTAGCTCTTCGATGCCAGCGTCCATCAGCAAATAGACAAAAGGCGCGGCACTGCCATCCATGATCGGGATTTCCGGTGCATCAACTTCAACAATAATGTTGTCGATGCCCAAGCCCGCCAATGCGGCGTTCAGGTGTTCAACGGTTGAAATACGCACGCCTTCATCGTTCACCAGGCAAGTACTCAGCATGGTGTCGCGCACATATTTTGCATCAGCCGGGAAATCTACCGGTGGATTCAAGTCAGTGCGACGATAGATGACCCCGGTGTTAGCCGACGCAGGGCGTAACGTCAGTGTGACTTTCTTGCCGGTATGTAAACCGACACCAGTCGCCTGAACAATACGTTTTAATGTCCTTTGTTTGATCATCGCTTTATCTCGCAATATTACCTGTCCGACCGCCAGTATAAATTACCAGCGGGCGAATACTTTAGCACAAAGAGCGGAGAATCCCAATTCTCGGGATATTCTTAATCAGCCTGCTTACGCAAGAAGGCTGGAATATCAAGGTAATCGGGTTCTTTGCTGGATGCCGCCGGTTGGTCATTCACCACTTTCGCAGCCGGTTTCTGCTCCTGCGGCAGCGGCGCCATGCCGTGCTGCTGGTAGCGATGATCCATCACTGGCTGAGTGGCCGGCTTGTTGGTCACCAGCGTGATTTCCGGACGCTTATCCATGCCGATGCCGGTTGCAACTACGGTAACACGCAGTTCGTCGTTCATCTCTGGATCCAGAGAAGTACCGATAACCACGGTTGCGTTGTCAGAAGCGAAGGCGCGGATGGTGTTACCCACGGTTTCAAACTCATCAAGACGCAGGTCGAAGCCCGCAGTAATGTTGACCAGTACGCCGCGCGCGCCGGACAGATCGATGTCTTCCAACAGCGGAGAAGAGATAGCCATCTCTGCCGCTTCTTCCGCACGATCTTCACCACATGCCACGCCTGAACCCATCATGGCGTAACCCATTTCTGACATCACGGTACGCACGTCCGCAAAGTCAACGTTCATCAGGCCAGGACGGGTAATCAGTTCAGCGATACCCTGTACAGCGCCTTTCAATACGTCGTTGGCTGCGCCGAACGCATCCAACAGAGAAATACCGCGACCCAGAACTTTCAGCAGCTTGTCGTTTGGAATAGTAATCAGTGAATCGACATGCTTAGACAGTTCAGCGATACCTTGCTCAGCAAAAGCCATACGCTTTTTGCCTTCAAAGTTGAACGGTTTAGTTACCACCGCAACGGTCAGGATACCCAAATCTTTTGCCACTTCAGCCACAACTGGCGCTGCACCAGTACCGGTACCGCCGCCCATGCCAGCTGCGATGAACACCATGTCTGCACCATCCAGCGCAGCACGCAGTGCTTCGCGATCCTCTTCTGCAGAGTTACGGCCCACTTCTGGGTTCGCACCTGCACCAAGACCTTTGGTAATATTGGTCCCGATCTGGATCGTCTGGCCGACCGCTGTCTTACGCAACGCTTGCGCGTCGGTGTTCACAGCGAAGAATTCCACACCTTCGATACGCTCGCGTACCATGTGCTCTACGGCGTTGCCACCGCCACCGCCGACGCCGATGACTTTAATCACCGCGTCATTGGT
The DNA here is from genome assembly GCF_054903455.1 of Pantoea sp. y20. Taxonomy (NCBI): domain Bacteria; kingdom Pseudomonadati; phylum Pseudomonadota; class Gammaproteobacteria; order Enterobacterales; family Erwiniaceae; genus Pantoea; species Pantoea sp. y20. Next base: position 799,262 of record NZ_CM142816.1, on the reverse strand, counting down.
TAATTCCATAGGTTCAAACATGATTTCTCTCCGTTATGTGCCTGTCGCCTGGAGATCATAAACATTGCCAGCATGATCTCCTTTTTCAAAAATTAAAACTCTTTCTTCAGCCAGCTGTTGATTCGCTTGAACCAGTTGCCCACTGAAGCACGTTTTTCCGTTTCTGCGTCACCGTTCATGTGTGACTCTTTGCCGTAATGCAGCAGACCAACCGCCGTAGAGTAATACGGCTCCTGCGCATAGTCCGTCAGGCCGGTGATGTTAAGCGGCTGTCCGATGCGCACTTGCGTGTGAAACACGCGCTGTGCGCAAGCTGCCAAACCTTCAATCTGCGCCGCACCACCGGTCAGCACGATACCGGCCGCCAGATGGTGTTTCACGCCTTGCTGGCGCAGCTGCTCCTGTAATTGCAGAATCTCGTCGTTGACCAGATTCAACAGTTCGGTGTAACGCGGCTCGATGACTTCAGCCAGCGTTTGACGCTGCAGGCTACGTGGTGGACGTCCACCTACGCTCGGCACTTCAACATTTTCGTCTTTGCCGACAATCGAGCCCAATGCACAACCGTGACGCACTTTAATCGCTTCTGCGTCGGTGGGCGGTGTACCAAAAGCGTAAGCGATATCGCTGGTTACCACGTTCCCGGCATACGGAATCACTTTGGTGTGACGCAGTGCACCGCCAGTATAGACAGCGATATCCATTGTACCGCCACCGATATCAACAACACAGACGCCCAGCTCACGTTCATCTTCCGTCAGTACGGAGAAACTGGATGCCAACCCGGCAAAAATCAGTTGGTCAACTTTCAGGCCGCAACGTTCAACGGCTTTGACAATATTTTTTGCCATATCGTTGTGGCACGTGATCAAATGTACTTTCGCCTGCATACGTACGCCAGAAAGTCCCACTGGATTCTTAATGCCTTCCTGATAATCGATGGCATATTCCTGCGGGATAACATGCAGAATACGATGCTCATCACGTACGCGAACGGATTTCGCCGTATGCACCACGTTCTCTACATCATCCTGAGTCACTTCCTCTTCCGAAATCGGAACCATCCCGATTTCGTTCTGGCAACTGATATGTTTGCCCGATAAAGCAAGGTAGACCGAGGAAATCTGGCAGTCCGCCATCAATTCAGCCTGATCGATGGCGCGCTGTACGCATTTCACCACCGATTCCAGATCGTTTACGCCGCCTTTATCCATGCCGCGAGACGGGCAACTGCCCACCCCAATAATATTGACCATACCATCGGGCAGAATTTCCCCAACCAGGGCGGACACCTTCGCGGTGCCAATTTCGAGTCCTACTACCAGTTTTCTGTCCGTTGCCTTGATCATTGTGGTTTAGCCTGTGCCTGGTTCTGTTGCTGATTACTGTCCTGTGGCTCTATCGGTGCAGCGGCCCAACCGACTGCGGCGCCCGAGTCGTAGCGCAAATCAACGTACGTGATGCGCTGGTTCTGACTCTGGCCCTGCTGCTGCAAATCCGGATAAAGCTCAATAAAACGGTTCAGACGCTTCATGGTATCGCTACGACCTAATTCGATGCGCACATCGTCACTGGTCACTAATTGCCACGAGCGCCGCGCCGTCATCGACGCGACCTTCAGGGTAAACTTGTTAGCCTTTAATACATCACTCATGGTGTGATAGCCGGCTAACACCTCGTTTTCACTGCCTTCCGGACCGTACAACATCGGCAACGTTTCTTTGCCAACGTGACTGGCCGGAACGCTGAAGGAGACGCCAGCGGCGTCCACCATATGTGAGTCATTCCAGCGTGCAACCGGAACATACTCCACCAGATTTATCTTCAGCTCATCAGGCCACTGCTTGCGCACACTGACCTGCTTAATCCAGGGTAAACGCTCAATCTGCTGCTGGATGATATCCACATTCTGCGACATGAAGGTTCCCGGCGCGCCAAGCGATAAAATGGCCTGACGAATATCATCATGCGTGGTGTAGTGGGTTTGCCCGGTCACCACCAGCTTCGATAACGGCAAGCGTGACGCGTCATTCATCCACTTCAGCACTACGAGGCCACCCGCCACCATAATGCCCAACACAATCAGCAGGAACACCATGCCAAACAGTCGCGCACCGTTGCTGCGCCCGGAGCGTGTCCGCTCCTGAGGTTCGCGATTGCGTACTCGTATCGCTGCCTGAGACATATCAGTCAGCCAGCTCCAGAATACGCGCCACCAGCTGCGGGAAGCTGTATCCCGCTTGCTTCGCGGCCATCGGCACTAAACTGTGGCTGGTCATGCCGGGCGAAGTATTCACTTCCAGCAGCTGGAAGTTGCCCTCACCGTCGGCCATTACGTCCACGCGACCCCAGCCGCTGCAACCCAATGCGCGCCAGGCTGACCACACCAACGTCTGCAATTCTGCTTCCTGCTCGGCGCTTAATCCGCTCGGGCAGAAGTATTCAGTATCGTCAGAAATGTATTTAGCTTCATAGTCATAGAACTCGCTGGCGGTTTTAATTCTGATAGAAGGCAGAATTTGCTCACCCACGATGCCCACGGTATATTCCGCGCCGCTCAGAAAAGCTTCGATCAGCACGTCATCATCATGACGAAAGGCTTCTTCAAGCGCTGCGGGTAATGCATCCGCATGGTTCACGCGGCTGATACCGACGCTAGAACCTTCGCAGCTTGGCTTGACAAATAGCGGTAAACCCAGCGCCTCAATGGCTTTGGTAGTATCCGCGTTTAAACCTTGTTCATGCTGCTGACGCGTCAGCCAAACAAATTTGCCTGAGGGTAATCCCCTGCCCTGCCACAGCAATTTGCTGCGCAGCTTATCCATGGTGATGGCGGAAGCCATCACACCGCTGCCGGTATAGGGCAGTTGCAGAAACTCCAGCACCGCTTGCAGCGTGCCGTCTTCACCACCACGACCGTGCAAAGCAATAAACGCTTTAGCGAAACCTTGCTGTTTCAGGTCAAGCACCGACACATCACGCGTATCGACTGCATGCGCATCAATGCCCATTTCACGCAGTCCGGCCAGCACTGCCGCACCGGACATCAGCGACACATCACGCTCGGCCGAGGTGCCGCCCATCAAGACTGCAACCTTCTCAGTCATAGCGCGCCTCCGACTTAACGGCAGGCTGTAATTCGTTTTCGGCCAGCTTGCGGGCAATCTTGCCGATGTTGCCTGCGCCCTGCACGATCACCAGATCGTCGCCCGACAGCAACGGTGCCAGCGCATCTGGCAGCGCGTCATGCTCAGAGACCAGAATCGGATCAACTTTGCCACGGTTACGAATCGCGCGGCACAGCGAGCGGCTATCAGCGCCAGGAATCGCCGCTTCACCCGCCGGATAGACATCCAGCATCAGCAACACATCTACCTGCGACAGCACATTAGCGAAATCATCAAACAGGTCACGCGTACGCGTGTAGCGATGTGGCTGGAATACCATCACTAGCTTCTTGTCAGGCCAGCCCGCACGTGCGGCTTTGATGGTGACATCCACTTCGGTGGGATGATGTCCATAATCGTCGACCAGCATCGCACTGCCTGAATTACCGTTGACGGCGGCGGTATCGAACTCGCCCAGCACGTCAAAGCGTCGTCCGGTGCCCTGGAAGCTCTCCAGCGCGGCCAGAATCGCGTTATCTTCAATCCCCTCTTCGCTGGCAACAGCTACCGCGGCGGCCGCGTTCAGCGCGTTATGACGGCCCGGCGCATTCAGCGTCACTTTCAGCACCGGCTTATCCTGACGAATAATGGTGAAGTGGCCTTGTGCGCCACGCTGCTCGTAATTCTCAATACGCACATCCGCGTCATCGCTAAAGCCGTAGGTGGTTACCTGGCGGCCTACGCGCGGGATCAGGTCACGAATCACTGCATCATCCACGCACATTACCGCGCGTCCATAGAATGGCAGGTTGTGCAGGAAGTTAATGAACGTCTGCTTCAGGTTCTCGAAATCGCCCTGATAAGTGTCCATGTGATCCGCTTCGATGTTGGTGACAATTGCCACCATCGGTTGCAGATGCAGGAAGGACGCATCACTTTCATCTGCTTCAGCAATCAGATAACGGCTGCTGCCCAGGCGCGCATGCGTGCCTGCGGCTTTAACCAAGCCACCGTTAACGAAGGTGGGATCCAGTCCGCCTTCCGCGTAAATGCTGGTCACCATCGCGGTGGTGGTGGTTTTACCGTGCGTGCCCGCAACCGCAATGCCGTGACGGAAACGCATCAGTTCAGCCAACATCTCAGCACGACGAATCACGGGAATACGCTGCTCACGGGCGGCAACCAGTTCAGGGTTATCCTGCGCTACGGCCGTCGACACCACGACAACGCTGGCATCGGTGACGTTTTCCGGACGATGGTTGAAATAAATCGTCGCACCCAGCGCAGCCAGATGCTGTGTCACCGCGTTCGGCGCCAAATCAGAACCGCTGATGTGATAGCCTTCGTTCGCCAACACCTCGGCAATACCGCCCATGCCAGCACCACCGATGCCGACAAAGTGAATGTGCCGGACGCGACGCATCTCGGGCACAATAGAACGCAGTTTTGCCAATTGTTGTGTATTCATCTGTTTCAATTACCTGTTTTTCCCGTTTGTACCTGCTGAAGGTACGGGCCAAATCAACTGGCCGATTAATTTACTTCGCGACGCGCGCCACTTCATTTGCAACCCGCTCGGTTGCATCGGGAATCGCGACCTGACGGGCTTTTTCTGCCATCGCCAGCAATGTGGTGCGATCCCAGTGACGCAGCGTGTCCGCTACCACAGCCGCGGTGAACTGCGGCTGCTCGAAAATTTTGGCTGCGCCCGCTTTTTCCAGCGGCAACGCATTCCAGTACTGCTGACGATCTTTGTGCTGAAACGGTACGAAAATTGCCGGTAAACCTGCGGCCGCCACTTCACTTACCGTCAATGCGCCCGAACGGCACACTACGACATCGGCCCAGGCGTAAGCTTCGGCCATGTCATCGATAAACTCGGTGACTTTGTGCTGCGGCTGGCCCGCTGCGCGGTAAGCCTGCTGCACGGTTTCCAGTCCGCCTTTACCGGTTTGATGCCAAACCGTAATGGCTTCGCCCAACGCTGCGGCCACTTGCGGCACGGTCTGGTTGAGGATGCGCGCGCCCTGGCTGCCGCCAACCACCAGCACGCGAATCGGGCCGAAACGTGCGCTCAGTCGCTCTGCCGGTAACGGCAGCGCTAACACATCGGTACGCACCGGATTGCCAACCACTTCAGCATTTGGAAACGCCCCCGGAAACGCCTGCATCACTTTGGTGGCGATCTTCGCCAGCCACTTGTTGGTCAGTCCGGCAATGCCGTTCTGCTCATGCAGCACCACCGGAATACCGCAGCTCCACGCCGCTAAGCCGCCAGGGCCCGAAACGTAGCCACCCATTCCCAGCACTACATCCGGCTGCCAGCTCTTCATGATGCGACGCGCCTGGCGCCATGCATTGAAGATGCGTACCGGTGCCAGCAACTGCGCTTTTACACCTTTACCGCGTAAACCGCTGATGCGGATAAAATCAATTTCAATGCCGTGTTTCGGCACCAAATCCGCTTCCATTCGGTCAGCGGTTCCCAGCCAGCGCACCTGCCAGCCTTGTTCCATCAGGTGATGGGCAACGGCCAGACCCGGGAACACATGTCCGCCAGTACCGCCTGCCATGACCATCAACCGTTTGCCACTCATCGTGCACCTCGGGTAAACGCCTGCGCTTTTGCCAGACGCGTTTCATAATCTATGCGTAATAAAAACACGATGGCGGTCGACATGATGATCAGACTCGAACCACCGTAACTGATCAGCGGCAGCGTCAGACCTTTCGTCGGCAGCATGCCAGCAGCTGCACCCACGTTAACCAGCGCCTGGAAGCTAAACCACACGCCAATTGAGCAAGCGAGGAAGCCTGAGAAGCGCTGATCGATCTCCAGAGCACGGCGACCAATCGACATCGCGCGAAAAGCGACGAAGAATACCATCAACAGCGCTAAAACCACACCGACATAACCCAACTCTTCACCGATGATGGAGAAGATGAAGTCAGTATGTGCTTCCGGCAGATATTCCAGTTTCTGCACCGAGTTGCCTAAGCCCTGCCCCCAGAACTCACCGCGCCCAAACGCCATCAACGATTGCGTCAGCTGGTAGCCGCTGCCGAAGGGATCTTCCCACGGGTTCCAGAAGGAGGTCACACGGCGCATGCGGTACGGTTCGGCGATGATCAGCAGCACCACGGCGAAAATGCCGGAGCCGATGATCGCCAGGAACTGCCACATTTTCGCCCCGGCGAGGAACAGCATCGCCAGCGTGGTAACAAACAGCACAACGACGGTACCGAGATCCGGCTGCGCCAGCAGTAGCACGGCCAGCACCACCATCACGCCCATCGGCTTACAGAAACCCCAGAAGTTGTTACGCACCTCTTCGACTTTGCGCACCAGATAGCTGGCGAGATAGCAGAACAGCGTCAACTTCGAAAGCTCGGCCGGCTGAATACGCAGCGGGCCAAGAGCAATCCAGCGCGATGCACCGTTCACCGAGCTACCGACGACCAGAACGATCAGCAACATCACCACGGACACCATCAGCATCACGTTGCTGTAGCGCTGCCAGAAATCCATCGGGATGCGCAAGGTCACCAGCGCCATACCAAACGCCAAAGCGATATAAAACGCATCACGCTTGGCAAAGTAGAACGGATCTTCATTCAGACGTTGACCAACCGGCATCGACGCCGACGTCACCATCACAAAACCGATCAGCGCCAGCCCAAAGGTCAGCCACAGCAGCGTGCGGTCGTACAGCACCATCGGCGCATCATCACTGTCGCGCGCGCCCATCACCCATTCACGCAGGCGCAACGACAGATAGTTGGCGATACCGGCTCCAGGAATGCGCATCAGCTCAACTCCTTCGCCAGTTGCGCGAACTGATCGCCGCGCTGTTCAAAATTACGGAACTGGTCAAGGCTGGCGCAGGCCGGTGATAACAGCACCATATCGCCGGCTTTAACCTGGGCGGCAATCTGCGTCATCGCCTGCTGCATGGATTCAGTGCGCGTGGCGATCTCCGGACGCAATGCCGCTAACGCATCACCATCTCGACCAAAACAGAACAGCTTCACGTTGTCGCCCTGCAGATAGCGCGCCAGCGGGCTGAAATCAGCCGACTTGCCGTCGCCGCCCAGCAGCAGCCACAAGGTACCTTTCACCTGCAAGCCATTCAGCGCCGCTTCGGTGCTGCCAACATTGGTGGCTTTGGAATCGTTAATCCAGCGCACACCGTGGGCTTCATGCACCAATTGGAAGCGATGCGCCAGGCCGGTAAAGGTGGTTAATGCTTTCAGGCTGGAAGCGCGTGGAATATTCACCGCGTCGGCCAATGCTAGCGCTGCCAGCGCGTTGGTATAATTGTGTTGGCCCACCAGCGTCATCTCATCGGTGTTCAGGACTTTCTCGCCCTTCGCCCGCAGCCAGGTGCTGCCCTGCTGCTGATTAAGATGATAATCGCCGAGGTTGATGCCGAAGCTTACGCAGCGCTGATCAACACCGCGCACCGGCATGGTCATGCCATCGTCAGCATTCACCACGCAGACGCTGGCGTTTTCGTAAATGCGCAGCTTGGCGGCACGATACTGCTGCATGCCGAGCGGATAGCGATCCATGTGATCCTCGGTGAGATTGAGGATCGTCGCCGCCGCCGCTTTCAGGCTATGCGTGGTTTCCAGCTGGAAGCTGGAGAGTTCGAGTACATAAAGCTGTGCTGGCGATTTCAACAGCGTCAGCGCTGGCAAACCGATGTTACCGCCCACGCCTACCTGCCAACCTGCTGCGCGCGCCATTTCACCCACCAGCGTCGTCACGGTGCTTTTACCATTCGAACCGGTGATCGCCACAATCGGAGCCTGCGCTTCACGGCAGAACAGCTCAATATCGCCGATGATTTCAATCCCGGCATCGGCTGCTTCGCTCAATGCAGGATGCGCCAGCGCGATCCCGGGGCTGGCGATAATCAGATCGGAGGCCAGCAGCCAATCACTATTAATACCGCCAACATAGCGCTCCACCGAAGCTGGCAGTTTGTCCAGCCCCGGCGGCGAGACACGGGTATCCATCACGCGTGGCGTTACGCCTTGCGCGAGGAAGAAATCAACACAGGAGAGGCCAGTAATGCCTAATCCAATGATGACGACTTTTCTGCCCCGATAGTCAGCCATGATTAACGTACCTTCAGCGTTGCCAGGCCAATCAGCACCAGCATCAGCGAAATAATCCAGAAGCGCACGATGACGCGCGGCTCCGGCCAGCCTTTCAATTCATAGTGATGGTGAATCGGTGCCATGCGGAAAATGCGTTGACCGCGCAGCTTGAACGATCCCACCTGCAGAATCACCGAGAGCGTTTCGACCACAAACACGCCGCCCATGATTAACAGCAAGAATTCCTGACGCAGCAGCACGGCGATGGTGCCGAGCGCGCCACCCAGCGCCAATGAGCCGACATCGCCCATGAACACTTGCGCTGGATAGGTGTTGAACCACAAAAATCCGAGTCCGGCTCCGACAATCGCGGTGCAGACAATCACTAATTCGCCCGCGTGCCGTAAATAAGGAATGTGCAGATATTCGGCAAACTTAACGTTACCGGTCGCCCACGCCACCAGCGCAAAGCCTGCGGCCACGAACACCGTTGGCATAATGGCTAAGCCATCAAGACCATCCGTTAAGTTAACCGCGTTGCCGGTACCGACAATCACGAAGTAGGCCAGCACCACGTAGAACAGGCCCAGCTGCGGCATCACGTCTTTAAAGAACGGCACCACCAGCTGCGTTGCAGGCGTATCTTTACCGGCGATAAACAGCGCGAACGCAACCGCCAGCGAAATTACTGACATCCAGAAATATTTCCAGCGCGCGATCAGGCCTTTGGTGTCCTTGCGCACCACCTTACGATAGTCATCCACAAAGCCGATGATGCCAAAACCGACCAGCACCACCAGTACGCACCAGACGTATGGATTAGACGGATAGGCCCACATCAGCACCGAAATGGTGATTGAGGTGAGGATCATCACGCCGCCCATGGTTGGTGTGCCGCGTTTGCTGAAGTGTGACTCTGGACCGTCGTTACGCACCACCTGGCCGATCTGCAGCTTCTGCAGCCAGGCAATCAGGCGCGGGCCCATCCACAGAGAAATGAACAAGGCGGTCAGCAGGCTGACAATGGCGCGAAACGTCAGATACGAGAAGACGTTAAAGCCGGAATAAAATGCGACCAGATGTTCGGCCAGCCAGACTAGCATGTTCCTTTCTCCTGTAAGCTCTGTACTACCTGCTCCATGGCGGCACTACGTGAACCTTTAACCAAAATAGTGATGTCCTGATGTTCGGACAGCAATGTGCGTAAACGTTCAGTTAGCGCGGTTTTTGTGGCGAAATGCTCGCCTTTACCGCTGTTTTCGCCAATCAGCTGGCTCAGAGTCCCAATGCTCAGCACGCGATCGACACCGGCCGCTTTGGCCGCATCGCCGACCTGGCGATGACACAGTTCGGCTTCATCACCCAATTCAGCCATATCGCCTACTACCATCACGCGGTAGCCCGGCATATCGCCTAGCACCTGTGCGGCGGCAGTCATAGAACCAACATTGGCGTTGTAGCTGTCATCCAGCAGCAGTTGATTGGCCGCCAGGCGAATCGGGAACAGTCGACCAGGAACAGCCTGCAAGGTTTTAAGGCCAGCTTGAATCGCCGACAGCGGCGCATCTACTGACAATGCCAGCGCTGCAGCGGCTAACGCATTCGAGATGTTATGACGGCCCGGCAGCGGCAGCTCCACGGCGATATCACCGCGTGGCGTATGCAGCGTGAACAGCGTGGCATCGGCTCGCAGCACGATTTCGCTGGCGCGGAACTCTGCATCAGCCATCGGCTGCGGCGAGAAGCGCCACAAGGTTTTATCTGCAAACTGTGATTGCCAGTTGACCAGATCGTTGCTGTCAGCGTTGACGATCGCGGTGCCGTGTACCGGCAAGCCGCCAAAAATTTCGCCTTTGGCTTTCGCCACGCCCGCCAGCGAGCCAAAGCCTTCCAGATGGGCGGCAGCAAGGTTATTCACCAGCGCAGTTTCCGGACGCACCAGATCGGTGGTGTAGGCAATTTCACCCTGATGGTTGGCACCTAACTCGATCACCGCGTAAGCATGCTCTTTGGTGAGACGCAGCAGTGTCATTGGTACGCCGAAGTCGTTGTTCAGGTTGCCAGCCGTGTAAAGCGTTTCGCCACACTGACGCAAAATCGCGGCGGTCATCTCTTTGACCGAGGTTTTGCCGGATGAACCGGTCAACGCAACCACGCGAGCATTCGCCTGTTGGCGTACCCACGCGGCGAGTTGCCCAAAAGCAATCCGCGTATCAGCCACAACCACTTGCGGTACAGAAAACGGCAGCAGTTGACTGACCAGCAGCGCCTGCGCGCCGTTAGCAATAGCATCGTTAGCGAAATCGTGAGCATCAAAACGTTCACCCACCAGCGCCACAAACAGGCTGCCGGCGGTGACTTTGCGGGTATCGGTGGTGACATCGGTAAGGGTTAAATCCGCGCCGTGCAGTTGACCGCCGCTGATTTCGGCCAGCGTATTGAGAGAAACGGGAATCATGCCATCACCCCCAACAAACGGGCGACGGTGTCGCGATCGGAGTAATCCAAACGGCGGTTGCCAATGATTTGATAATCTTCGTGGCCTTTTCCGGCCACCAACACGATGTCATCGGCGCCGGCTTGCATCACGGCATTGGTGACCGCCTGCGCACGACCGGAAACCACGCGTGCGCGACCCGGATCGAGTAAGCCGGTGAGAATGTCATTCACAATCGCCATCGGCTCTTCGCTGCGCGGATTATCGTCGGTAATCACGACGATGTCGGAGAATTGCTCAGCAATCGCGCCCATCAGCGGACGTTTGCCTTTGTCACGATCGCCACCGCAGCCAAACACGCACCACAGCTGGCCTTTACAGTGCAGACGCGCCGCTTCCAGCGCTTTTTCCAGCGCATCCGGCGTGTGAGCGTAATCGACAACCACCGTAGGTTTGTCTGGTGCAGTGAATACTTCCATGCGACCACACACCGGCTGCAGCTGCGGTGCAGTGGCAACCAGCGCATCAAGCGGGTAATCCAGCGCCAGCAGCGTACCCAGCGCTAGCAACAGGTTGCTCACGTTGAAAGCGCCCATCAGCCGGCTATCAAACTCGCCGTTGCCCCAGCTGGAGCTGAACTGAATATGCGCACCGCCGTCGTGATAATCCACCGCCGTGGCTTTCAGCCAGCGGCCATGACAGCCCGATTGCAGATTGTCTTCCATGGTGACCGCTACCGCATCCGGCAATTTCGCCAGCCAGCGACGCCCCACTTCATCATCCGCATTGATGATGGCTTCAGCGACCTGATGCTCAGAGAACAGTAACCATTTAGCGGATTCATAACTCTGCATATCACCGTGATAATCGAGGTGATCGCGGCTCAGGTTAGTAAATACCGCGGCCGCAAACGGCAAGGCGGCAACGCGATGCTGCACCAAGCCGTGTGAGGAGACTTCCATTGCCGTCAGGGTTGCGCCCTGCCCGACTAAATCATTCAGCACATGCTGCACATCCACCGCAGAACCGGTGGTGTTTTCGGTTGCCACCAGTTGACCGTAAAGGCCATTGCCTACCGTGCCCATCACTGCGCCGGTTTCACCGAGCAGATTGGCCCACTGCGCCATCAGTTGCGTGGTGGTGGTTTTGCCGTTAGTGCCAGTAACACCAATCAATTTCAGTTTGCTTGCAGGCTGCTGATAAAAGCGTCCGGCCAGTGCAGAGAGACGCTGCTGCAACTGCGCCAGATAGATAACCGGGACGCCATGCATCTCGCGGATATCTCCATCGCTGGCTTCGCCTTCGGCTTCGGCAATCACTGCCGCTACGCCTTGTGCAATAGCCTGCGGAATAAAACGACGTCCATCAGCATGATGACCCGCCACGGCGATAAACAGATCGCCAGAAGCCGCCGCGCGGCTATCTAGTGTCATGTCACGGAGTGGACGCGCCGGCGCACCCGGCACCCACGGGGCCAGTAAGTCGCGCAGGTTACGATCTGTCACTTGATTCCTCACTTCTATTCTTCACCAACTCGTTCTTATCAACTGTTGGCAGCGCATCAGGTTCGATATTCATGGTACGCAATACGCCGCCCATGATGGCGCCAAACACCGGTGCTGAAACCGCACCACCATAATATTTACCGGCCTGGGGATCGTTGATCACCACCACCAGCGCAAAACGAGGACGGCTGGCAGGCGCAACGCCTGCGGTATAAGCAATGTATTTGTTGACGTAACGTCCATCCGGTCCAACTTTCTTGGCGGTACCGGTTTTGATGGCAATGCGATAGCCCTTGATGGCGGCTTTAACCCCACCACCGCCAGGCAACGCAACGCTTTCCATCATGTGCATCACCGTTTTCACCAGGTCTTCCTGGAAAACGCGTTCACCCGCCACTGGCGGGTCAACTTTGGTGATCGACAGCGGGCGATTGATGCCGTAGCTGCCAATGGTTGCGTAGACTCGCGCTAACTGTAACGGCGTTACCATTAGCCCGTAGCCGAAAGAGAAGGTGGCCCTCTCTATGTCAGACCACCGTTGTTTTTGAGGGTATAAGCCACTACTTTCCCCGACCAGCCCCAAATTGGTCGGTTTACCCAGTCCAAAGCGCGCGTAAGTATCTACAAGTGCTGAGGAGGGCATCGCTAACGCCAAACGTGAAACCCCGACGTTACTCGACTTCTGTAAAACCCCGGTAAGGGTCAATTCGTTGTAGCGCGCCACGTCTTTGATCTCATGACCATTGACGCGGTACGGCACGGTATTCAGTACGCTGTTCTCTTTCACCACACCGCGCTGCAAAGCCGTCATCACCACCATCGGTTTCACGGTGGAACCTGGCTCGAAGATGTCGGTAATAGCGCGGTTACGCATCACGTCTTTCGGCGTGTTGCTGAGATTATTCGGGTTGTAAGCGGGGCTGTTCGCCATCGCCAGCACTTCGCCGGTGTTTACATCCACCAGCACCGCGGTGCCTGATTCGGCTTTGTTGAACGCCACGGCATTATTCAGTTCGCGGTACACCAGCGCCTGCAGACGTTCATCAATGCTCAGCGTCAGGTTGTGCGCGGCGCGGCTATCTACCGAGGAGATATCTTCAATGACGCGGCCGTTGCGGTCTTTACGCACCGTACGTTCACCCGGTGCGCCGGTCAGCCATTTATCGAAGCTTTTTTCGATGCCTTCAATGCCCTGGCCATCAATGTTGGTGAAACCAATCAGGTGCGCGGTCACCTGGCCCGCCGGATAGTAGCGGCGCGACTCTTCACGCAGATAGATGCCCGGCAGCTTAAGCTTTTTCACATACTCGCCAATCGCTGGATTCACCTGGCGCGCCAGATAGACAAAGCGCCCTTTCGGGTTGGCATTGATACGTGCAGCAAGCTGATCGAGCGGGATCGATAACGCATCCGACAGCGCTTTCCAGCGACTATCCAGCGAGACGCCGCCGTGTTCGGTCAGCTCTTTCGGATCGGCCCAGATCGCATTCACCGGCACGCTCACCGCCAGCGGACGACCGGCACGATCGCTGATCATACCACGCGCAGTTGGCACCGATTGCACGCGCAGCGAACGCAAATCGCCCTCTTTCACCAGCTTGTCAGGGTTGATCACCTGCAGCCACGCTACGCGCGACAGCAGTCCGCCCAGCGCCAGTAAAATGCACCCGCACAGTAACGCAAAGCGCCAGCTTACAAAGCTGGCCTTATCTTCTTGTTTTTTTAACTTCAGCGTTTTGCCTGCGCCACTCATTGAGTTCTGCGATTCCTTATTTCTGCACCACAATATTTTCCTGCGAAGGATCAACATGCTGCATTTGCAGTTTATCGGTTGCTATCCGCTCTACGCGGCTGTGATCGCCCAGTGCGTTCTCTTCAAGAATCAGGTTGCGCCATTCGATATCGAGCGCATCACGCTCCAGCACCAGCTGTTCACGCTGCGCCGTTAACAGGCGCGTCTTATGCGTGGTGGTCACCACCATTACCGAGGACACCAGCACCGCGATCAACAGCAACAGCGGGATCTTGCCAAATCGCAGCAAGTCCCCACCAATGACACCGGGTAAGCTGTGGCGCTCGTTGCCAATCATGAGGCCGTTCGCTCCGCGATACGCAATACCGAACTGCGCGCACGTGGGTTTTCGTTCACTTCGGCTTCGCCAGGAATCAATTTGCCCAGCGTTTTCAGCTCACGACCGCCTAAGGCTTTAAGCTGCGACTCCGTCATCGGAATGCCTGCTGGCACCTGCGGACCGCGGCTCTGATCGCGCATAAAACGCTTCACTAAGCGATCTTCCAGTGAGTGGAAGCTGATAATCGACAACCTGCCGCCTGGCGCGAGCACCGACAAGGCCCCTTTCAGCGCGGTATCGATCTCTTCCAGCTCACTGTTGATCCAGATGCGAATCGCCTGGAAAGTACGCGTTGCCGGGTGCTTAAATTTGTCTTTGACGGGCATTGCGGCGGCAATCACCGTCGCCAGCTCTTTGGTGCGCGTCATCGGCTGGTCGCGGTTACGCTCTACAATGGCGCGCGCAATACGTTTACCGAAACGCTCTTCACCGTAGGTCTTGATCACGAAAGCGATATCCGCCTCCTCTGCGCTCATCAGCCATTCGGCGGCCGATTGCCCGCGTGTTGGATCCATACGCATATCCAGTGGCCCATCACGCATAAAGGAGAAGCCACGTTCGGCATCATCCAGTTGCGGAGAAGAGACGCCCAGATCGAGGAGAACGCCATCGATCTTGCCGGTCAATCCACGCTCTTCGACGTATTCCGCCAAAGCCGAAAACGGCCCGTGGACGATCGAGAAGCGCGGATCGTTTATCTCAGCGGCTGCGGCTATCGCTTGCGGATCGCGATCAATCGCTATCAGTTGCCCTTTCTCACCAAGCTGCGAAAGGATTAAGCGCGAGTGACCGCCGCGACCAAAAGTGCCATCAATATAAATGCCGTCTTCCCTGATATTGAGGCCGTTTACCGCCTCATCCAGCAGCACTGTGGTGTGTTTGAAATTTTCCTGCATAGCTATAGCGACAAGTCCTGCAACCGCTCAGATAAAGGCTCCTGAGCCGACTGTTCTGTGTCAATATCATCCTTAACTTGTTGATACCAGGTCTGTTCATCCCACAGCTCAAACTTATTGAACTGTCCAACCAGCATCACTTCTTTGGTCAGGCCGGCATGTTGACGTAACGTGTTCGCCAACAACAAACGACCCGCATTATCCATCTGGCATTCACTGGCATGTCCCAACAGCAGTCGCTGTACGCGACGCTCGGCAGGATTCATGCTGGATAAGCGAGACAGCTTTTTCTCAATGATTTCCCATTCGGGCAGGGTATAAAGCAACAGGCATGGCTGGTGGAGGTCAATGGTGCATACCATTTGCCCCTGAGACTCTGCGACAAGCAATTCACGATAGCGCGTTGGTACTGCTAATCGTCCTTTGCTGTCGAGATTGACCAACGTTGCTCCACGGAACATGCCAGCCTTACCCCTCAATCACCCGTTTTCACCACTTTATCCCACTTTTTACCACGAAACGAGTTTACGGAGCCGATGAAATCCTTGTCAAGCCGCAACGGCAAGTGAATATCACTATTTACATCGGGTGAAATTAATCAATGAGGGAATTAATCGACATGGATTCGTAAAATAAAAAATTAACCTGATGAATAATTGAATAAAAATTTCTGCACGAGGATAAATGGCGAAAAATAAAGCGCTCCGGCGCAAAAATATAATTGCCCCGCAATCTGCGACAGCGGCGGCATTTTAGGGGATTTCTGAAAGGAAGCCCAGCATCATCGCGCCAGCGCTGCCACGCCTCACTGGTGAACATGTAAACAATTAAGAAAAGTCAGCAAGGTTAAATTGTTAGCTGGAGTGGCGATTATTTACGCTTATTTACGCCCTAAGGTTTCAAAATATCGACAGGATTAATAAATGCTGGGCAGCGAACTGCCCAGCATTTCATTTAGAGCGGCGACTTAATTGTCCGCGGCGGAATAAATTGCGACGAATACGGGTTAAACCCGGCTTGGGTTTACGTGGTTCATCTAGCGAGGCTAACACCAGTTCCAGCACGCGCTCAGCCACGTCGCGGTGACGTTGCCCCACCGCCAGCACCGGGCACTCGAGGAAATCCAGCAATTCATGGTCGCCAAAGGTGGCGATCGCCAAATCTGTCGGCAGGCGACCATCACGCTTCAGCGTAATGTCCATTACGCCCTGCAGCAGCCCAAACGACGTGGTGAACAGTGCCTCCGGCATCGGATGATCTTCGAGGTACTTCTCAAACAGCGCCGCAGCGGCGGCCCGATCAAAACTGTTGCAGTAGATGTAATCAATTGGCCGCTCATCATCTTTCCACGCATCGCGGAAACCTAACTCACGCAGGAAGCTGACCGACAACTCAGGCAGCGCGCCGAGGAACAGCACATTTTTCACCGGTAGCTGACGCAATTCAGCCGCCAGCGCCTGCGCATCATCCTGATCGGCACCCACTACGCTGGTAAAGTGTTCACGATCCAGCGCACGGTCCAGCGCGATAATCGGTAGCGGATCGTTGATCCAACGCTGATAGAACGGATGCTCTGGTGGCAGTGAAGTTGAAACAATGATGGCATCAACCTGGCGCTGCAACAGATGCTCGATGCAGCGCATTTCGTTGTCTGGCTGATCCTCTGAGCAGGCAATCAGCAGCTGATAGCCGCGCTGACGCGCCTGACGCTCCAGATAATTCGCAATGCGCGTGTAACTGGTGTTTTCCAGATCGGGGATCACCAGGCCAATTGAACGTGTGCGCCCGGCGCGCAGCCCAGCCGCGACGGCATTGGGGTGATAGTTGTGTTCACGCACCACCGCCATCACTTTTTCGACGGTTTTTTCGCTGACACGATACTGCCGCGCTTTGCCATTAATTACATAGCTGGCCGTGGTGCGCGACACGCCTGCCAGGCGCGCAATTTCATCCAGTTTCACGGTGACACCTTAATTCTGATAAGCCAGCGCTGACGAAAATATCCGCAGAGTAGCTATGGGTAAAACATTTGTAACATCTAACCGCAGAACACTACGCCGAGCAACCGCTTTTCTCTCGCATCCTGGTTAAGCGCATAAAATAAAAAAACCCGGCATTTCGCCGGGTTAGAATCAGATGAAATCGTTACTTTGGGTGATTAACGCATCACGCGATCGCCGCGCGACACACCCACAATTCCTGAGCGCGCCACTTCGACAATTTCTGCCACGTCACGCACGGTGTTGAGAAACGCATCGAGTTTATCGCTGGTGCCTGCCAGCTGAACCGTGTAAAGCGTTGGCGTGACATCGATAATCTGCCCACGGAAAATTTCCGCGCTGCGCTTCACTTCTTCACGGCCGTAACCGCTGGCCTGGATTTTCACCAGCATGATCTCACGCTCAACGTAAGCGCCCTGACCCAGCTCGCTGACACGTAACACGTCCACCAGCTTGTGCAGCTGCTTCTCAATCTGCTCCAGCACTTTCGCATCGCCGACCGTTTGAATGGTCATGCGTGACAAGGTGGGATCATCGGTCGGTGCCACAGTCAGGCTTTCGATGTTATAGCCACGTTGAGAGAACAGCCCCACTACGCGGGACAATGCGCCGGATTCGTTTTCCAGCAGAACCGATAAAATACGACGCATAATTAAGTCCTCTCCGTTTTGCTCAGCCACATCTCATCCATCGAACCACCACGAATTTGCATCGGGTAAACGTGCTCGCTGCCGTCAATGTTTACATCGACAAACACCAGACGGCCTTTCGCCAGCGTATCCAGTGCCAGCTGCAGCTTCTCTTCCAGCTCCGCCGGATGCGCAATGGAAATGCCCACATGCCCATACGCTTCGGCCAGACGCACGAAGTCAGGCAGCGATTGCATGTAGGACTGCGAGTGGCGGCCCGAGTAAATCATGTCCTGCCACTGCTTAACCATGCCGAGGAAGCCGTTGTTGAGGTTTAATACCAGCACCGGTAAATCGTACTGCAGTGCGGTCGACAGCTCCTGAATGTTCATCTGGATACTGCCATCGCCGGTCACGCAGATAACCGTCTCATCCGGCAGCGCCATCTTCACACCTAACGCTGCAGGCAAGCCGAAGCCCATGGTGCCTAAGCCGCCGGAGTTGATCCAGCGACGCGGCTTGTCGAACTGGTAGTAAAGTGCGGCAAACATCTGATGCTGACCAACGTCAGACGTCACGTAAGCTTCGCCTTTGGTCAAACGACAGATGGTCTCGATGACTGCCTGCGGTTTGATTTTGTCGCTGGTACGATCGAATTCCAGGCACTTGCGACCGCGCCAGCCTTCAATGGTCTGCCACCAGTCGCGCAGGCTATCAAGTTCCTGCTTCGCATCGCTTTGCGCCAGCAGCTCTAACATCTGTGCCAGCGTCTGCTTCGCATCGCCAACGATTGGAATGTCGGCGCTGACCGTTTTGGAGATCGACGTCGGATCGACATCGATATGCATGATGGTGGCGTTCGGGCAGTACTTCGCCAGATTGTTGGTGGTGCGGTCGTCGAAGCGCACGCCAATACCGAAAATCAGATCGGCATTGTGCATGGTCATGTTGGCTTCGTAAGTGCCGTGCATCCCCAGCATGCCGACACACTGACGATGTGTGCCAGGGAACACGCCCAAGCCCATCAGCGAGGTCGTTACCGGAATATTCAGTTGCTCTGCCAGCTGCAGCAGCTCGGCTTCGCAGCCCGACATAATCGCGCCGCCGCCGGCGTAAATCACCGGCTTGTGTGCTGCCAGTAACGTTTGCAGCGCGCGCTTAATCTGTCCTTTGTGGCCCTGAATGGTCGGATTGTATGAGCGCATGCTCACTGTTTCCGGCCAGACGTACGGCAGCTTGTTGGCGGGGTTCAGAATATCTTTTGGCAGATCGATCACCACCGGTCCCGGGCGACCGCTTGCTGCCAGCCAGAAGGCCTTTTTCAGCACGGTTGGGATCTCTTCGGCGTTTTTCACCAGGAAGCTGTGCTTCACCACCGGGCGGGAGATGCCGACCATGTCGCACTCCTGGAACGCATCGTAACCAATCAGTGACGAAGGCACCTGACCCGACAGAATTACCATTGGGATCGAATCCATATAGGCGGTTGCAATACCGGTAATCGCGTTGGTGGCGCCCGGACCGGAAGTCACTAACACCACGCCCACTTCACCGGTCGCACGCGCAAGGCCATCGGCCATATGCACCGCGCCTTGTTCATGACGGACCAATACGTGGTCAATACCACCGACCGTTTGCAGCGCATCGTAAATATCGAGCACCGCTCCGCCCGGATAACCGAATACCTGCTTAACGCCCTGATCGATTAACGAACGGACGACCATTTCGGCTCCTGACAACATCTCCATTTTCTGCCTCCAGGCTTGAGGGACTGAATCCACTGACGTTCGCGTTTCCCGCACGCCACTGATATCCGGCCCCCGATCGCCAATTAAGATCAAAACCTTATGTTTATGCTCAGAAGGCGGCGTTCTGTCCGCCTTCCAGGTACAGGGAATCTACTTGAGTTAATTATTTGAGAGTAGGTCGATTACCATAACCGCAGACAACCCGCCCTGCAAACGCCAGGACGCCACGTCGCGCCCGATCCGGCAATAAAGGCACTGATGCGTGATTATTGCCTGCGAGGATTAAACTAATGCTTCGTCATAACCACAGAGGAAAATGCTGGTTTATAGATTATTTGCAGCGTGTTCTAAGAAATATGATTTTCATATTGCCTGACCACTCAGTCCACAATCTTTTGTGATAATTACTTTCTGGCGTGATTATCTATAAAACGGCCCGATCACATCATATTCCTCTTAACAACAAGCCTAATCTTGTTTTATCAGCAATGCGCATTAGCAACTTAAAATGTTAATTATCAACAACTTAAAATAAATTCTATTTTCTAAACGATTTTTTAAGTGGATGGATTCACTTATTCTGTTGCTAATTAATGTCATTGCTCTGCGCAGCCGAAAAATCACAGCACATCGCCCTTATGACTTCATGGAAATACCCTTGCACTTAAGGTTGACTTCACACGTCAATTCCAGTACCAATATGTGCAGCACTCAATTTACGAGGTTTGAATCATGTTTCATTCTTTCCGCCTACTCGGTCTACTACTAAACGCATCCAGTTTGCGCGGTAGACTCGTGGGCGGAATCAACAACTGATTCGAACCTGCAGAAGTTTAAGAAACCCGCGCCAATGCGCGGGTTTTTTTATGCTCGTAGCACCGGCAAAGTTAATGCATAAGGAAGATTACGATGAGCCAGCAAGTTATTATTTTCGATACCACTCTGCGTGATGGCGAACAGGCTTTACAGGCCAGCCTGAGTGTTAAAGAAAAACTGCAAATCGCTCTGGCGTTGGAACGTATGGGCGTGGATGTAATGGAAGTGGGCTTCCCCGTTTCCTCTCCAGGCGATTTTGAATCCGTACAAACCATCGCTCGTACCATTAAAAATAGCCGCGTCTGCGGACTGGCACGCTGCGTTGAGAAGGACATTGACGCCGCATACGAATCACTGCGTGTGGCTGAAGCGTTCCGTATTCACACCTTCATCGCGACTTCGCCGATGCACATCGCTACCAAACTGCGCAGCACGCTGCCAGAAGTGATTGAACGCGCGGTGCACATGATCAAACGCGCCCGCAGCTACACTGACGATGTTGAGTTTTCCTGTGAAGATGGCGGGCGTACGCCAATCGACGATTTGTGCCGCATGGTTGAAGCCGCGATTAATGCCGGTGCAACCACCATCAACATTCCGGACACCGTCGGCTACACCTTGCCAGGCGAATACGCCAACATCATTGGCCAATTGGTGGCACGCGTTCCAAATATCGATAAAGCCATCTTGTCGGTTCACACCCACGACGATTTGGGTATGGCGACTGGCAACGCCATCGCTGCGGTATTGGCCGGTGCGCGTCAGGTTGAAGGTACGCTGAACGGTTTAGGCGAGCGCGCCGGTAACTGTGCGCTGGAAGAAGTGATTATGGCGATCAAAACCCGCCAGCAGATCATGAACGTCCACACCAACATCAATCATCAGGAAATCTACCGCACCAGCCAAACCGTGAGCCAAATCTGCAACATGCCGATTCCAGCCAACAAAGCGGTGGTCGGTTCTAACGCCTTCGCCCACTCTTCCGGTATTCACCAGGACGGCGTGCTGAAGAATCGCGAAAACTACGAAATTCTGACGCCAGAATCTATCGGCCTGCACAAAATCCAGCTGAACCTGACTTCCCGTTCTGGCCGCGCTGCGGTGAAACACCGCATGGAAGAGATGGGTTACAAAGAGTCCGATTACAACCTCGACACGTTGTACGACGCCTTCCTGAAGCTGGCCGACAAGAAAGGTCAGGTGTTCGATTACGACCTGGAAGCGTTGGCCTTTATCAACAAGCAGAACGAAGAGCCAGAATATTTCGAGCTCAACGAATTCAACGTGCAGACCGGCTCCAGCGTAACCGCAACGGCCTCCGTGCAGTTGGGCTGCGGTGAAGAGACCAAAGCCGACGCCGCAACCGGTAACGGTCCGGTTGATGCGGTCTATCAGGCGATCAACCGTATTACCGGCTTTGAAGCCGAGCTGATTAACTACAAGCTGACGGCGAAAGGCCACGGCGAGAACGCGCTGGGTCAGGTCGATATTGTGGTCAATTACAACGGTCGTAAATTCCACGGCGTTGGCCTGGCGACCGATATCGTCGAATCATCGGCGAAAGCGATGGTGAACGCGTTGAACAATATTTGGCGTGCTAAGCAGGTGGAAAAAGAACTGCAGCGTAAATTTAAAGATCAGAAGGAAACGGTGTAATTATGTCTAAGTCTTCTCATATCGCGGTATTGCCAGGCGACGGAATTGGTCCGGAAGTGATGGCGCAGGCCATGAAAGTTCTCGATGCAATTCGTACGCGTTTCGACATGCGTATCACCACCAGCGAATATGATGTTGGCGGTATCGCCATCGATCGTCATGGTGAACCGCTGCCACCGGCTACCGTTGCTGGCGCAGAGCAGGCAGATGCAATTCTGTTTGGCTCCGTAGGTGGCCCGAAATGGGAACATCTGCCACCCGCGCAGCAACCCGAGCGCGGTGCGCTGTTGCCGCTGCGTAAGCACTTCAAGCTGTTCAGCAACCTGCGCCCTGCTGCGCTGTATAAAGGCCTGGAAGCGTTCTGCCCGCTGCGTAGCGATATCGCCGGACGCGGTTTCGACATCCTGTGCGTGCGTGAACTGACCGGCGGCATCTACTTCGGTCAGCCGAAAGGCCGCGAAGGCAGCGGCCCGCACGAGCGCGCTTTCGATACTGAGGTTTATCACCGTTTCGAAATCGAGCGCATCGCGCGTATCGCGTTTGAATCCGCGCGTAAGCGCCGCAACATCGTCACCTCAATTGACAAAGCCAACGTTTTGCAGACTTCCGTCATGTGGCGCGAAATTGTGAACGAAGTGGCAAAAGATTATCCGGATGTGCAGTTGAGCCACATGTACATCGATAACGCCACCATGCAGCTGATTAAAGATCCATCACAGTTTGACGTGCTGCTGTGTTCTAACCTGTTTGGCGACATCCTGTCAGATGAATGCGCGATGATTACCGGTTCAATGGGCTTGCTGCCTTCCGCCAGCCTGAATGAAGAAGGTTTTGGCCTGTTTGAGCCAGCGGGCGGTTCCGCACCGGATATCGCCGGTCAGAACATCGCTAACCCGATTGCGCAGATTCTGTCGCTGTCACTGCTGTTGCGTTACAGCCTGAATGCGGATGAAGCCGCCGCAAGCATTGAACGCGCCGTGAGCCGTGCGCTGGAAGCGGGTTATCGCACCCGTGATTTGGCCGGTGACGGCAAAGCCGTGAGCACAGATGAGATGGGCAGCATCATTGCCGGTTTCATCGCCGAGGAAAAATAATAAAATGAAAAGCTTATATCAGAAGTTATTTGATGCACATGTCGTTAACGAAACCCCGAACGAAACGCCGTTACTCTATATCGATCGCCATCTGATCCATGAAGTGACGTCGCCGCAGGCCTTTGATGGTCTGCGTGCGCACGGGCGCAAAGTGCGTCAGCCGTCGAAAACCTTCGCCACCATGGATCACAACGTTTCGACGCAGACCAAAGACATCAATGCGTCTGGCGAGATGGCGCGTATTCAGATGCAAGAGCTGATGAAAAACTGTGCTGAGTTCGGCATTCAGCTGTATGACCTGAATCACCCGTTCCAGGGCATCGTGCACGTCATTGGGCCAGAGCAAGGTATGACGTTGCCGGGCATGACCATCGTCTGCGGTGATTCCCACACCGCCACGCACGGCGCGTTTGGTTCGCTGGCATTCGGTATCGGTACTTCCGAAGTTGAGCACGTGTTTGCCACGCAAACCCTGAAACAGGGCCGCGCGAAAACCATGAAGATTGAAGTGCTGGGCGAAGCGGCGCCAGGCATTACCGCCAAAGACATTGTGTTGGCCATTATCGGTAAAACCGGCAGCGCTGGCGGTACCGGTCACGTTGTCGAATTCTGTGGCCCAGCGATCGAAGCGCTGAGCATGGAAGGCCGCATGACGCTGTGTAACATGGCGATTGAAATGGGCGCCAAAGCGGGCCTGGTCGCGCCGGACGACACCACTTTCAATTATCTGAAAGACAAGCAGTTCTCGCCGAAGGGCGAGCAGTGGGAACAAGCGGTCGCTTACTGGCGCACGCTGAAGTCTGACAGCGATGCCAAATTCGACAGCATCGTCACGCTGCACGCGGAAGATATCGCTCCGCAAGTGACCTGGGGCACCAATCCAGGCCAGGTAATGGCGGTAGATCAAGCGATTCCGAATCCACAATCCTTTGCCGATCCGGTTGAGCGCGCCTCAGCAGAGAAAGCGCTGGCTTACATGGATCTGCAGCCCGGCATCAAACTGACTGACGTGGCGATCGATAAAGTGTTTATCGGTTCCTGCACCAACTCACGTATTGAAGATTTGCGCGCCGCTGCTGCGATTGCCAAAGGCCGTAAAGTGGCGCCGGGCGTGGTGGCGATGGTGGTGCCAGGTTCGGGTCCGGTAAAAGCACAAGCTGAAGCCGAAGGTCTGGACAAAATCTTCCTCGAAGCCGGTTTTGAATGGCGTTTACCGGGTTGCTCCATGTGTCTGGCCATGAACAACGACCGCCTCAATCCAGGCGAACGTTGCGCATCAACCAGCAACCGTAACTTTGAAGGTCGTCAGGGCCGCGGTGGACGTACTCACCTGGTGAGCCCGGCAATGGCTGCTGCGGCTGCCGTAACCGGTCGCTTTGCCGACATTCGTGAATTGACTCAGGGAGCGTAAGCCATGGCGAACAAATTTACTCAACACACCGGCATTGTGGCGCCATTGGATGCGGCCAACGTCGATACTGATGCCATTATTCCAAAGCAGTTCCTGCAGAAAGTGACGCGCACCGGTTTTGGCGCGCATCTGTTCCACGACTGGCGTTTTGAAGATGATGCGGGCACCGTGCCAACCGCCAGCTTTGTCCTGAACAAACCGGAGTTCAAAGGCACCAGCATTTTGCTGGCGCGTGAGAACTTTGGCTGTGGTTCATCGCGTGAGCACGCGCCGTGGGCGCTGACCGACTTCGGCTTCCATGTGGTGATTGCGCCAAGCTTCGCCGACATTTTCTACGGCAACAGCTTTAACAACCAGCTGCTGCCGGTGAAGCTGAGCGATGAAGAAGTGGATGAGATGTTCAAACTGGTTGCCGCGCAGCCGGGCATCACCTTCACCGTGGATCTGGAAGCGCAAACTGTAACCGCAGGCGATAAGACTTATAGCTTCGAAATCGACAGCTTCCGCCGTCACTGCATGATCAACGGCCTCGACAGCATTGGCCTGACGCTGCAACACGAAGCGTCTATCTCCAGCTACGAGACCAATCAGCCCGCGTTCTTACGCTGAGGCAACAAGGGCGACATCCTGTCGCCCTTCTCTTTGCTAGCTATCAACCACATCCCGCACGCGCGACGCCAATCCCAACGCCAGCACCGCCAGCCCCAACGCCAGCCAGTAAACCGACTCATGACCAAAGCGTTCACTCATGGTGCCCTGAATGATGCCAGCGATAATCATGCCGGTGGAAATTGAGGTGGTGAACAGCGTCGTCGCCGCACCTGCGCGGCCCGGCATTAAATCCTGGAACCACAACATGCCAATCCCGGCGATGATGCCAACAAACGCGGCATTAAACAGTTGTAGTACCATCAACGCTGTCCGCGACTGGAACATCACCAATCCGAGATAAAACACCATTGCCGCCACCAGCGCCAGCAGCATCAGGTTGCGTTTGCCGGTGCGCCGCGCGTAATGGCCAGCCAGCAGCATGATCGGAATCTCCAGCCCGGCGGCGGTGCCCATCAGCAATCCCGCCAGCTTCTCCGGCAGGCCAAGCGTGGTACTGATATACAGCGGCATATCAATGATATACATGGTGTTGCACGCCCACATGGTGACGGAGGCGATAAACAGCAACCGCACCTGACTGTCTTTCCACGGGCTCAGCTGCGTCAGCACCTCTTCAGGCGAGACCACCACGCGCGGTACCGAGGGCAAGGTGCGCCAGATCAGCAGCATGCTTAGCAGGAAAATCCCCGCCGCCACGCAAAACAGCGTCACAAAACCGTAATTAAGCGCCAGCGCAAACGACAGCGGTGGCCCGATCACCCATGCCAACGACAGCTGCGCACGCATCACCGAGCTGAACATCACCACTTCACGCGCCGACTGATCGGCATATTCCCGCGCGAGGGCGAACACCTGCGGAATCGACACGCTGGCCAGCGCCGACAAAAACACGCCCAGCGTCACCAGCGTTAAATAGTGGCGATTGAAGGCAAACAGCAGCGCATTCAGCGTGGCCATCAGGCAGCAAAACAGAATCAGGTTGCGGCGATCGCCCTGATTATCGGAGCGTTTCGCCATCAGTAGGCTGACCACAATCCCCGCGATCGCATTGATGGTAAAGAACAAGCCGACCCAGAACGGACTTACCTGCACTTCGCGCGTCAGAAACAGGCTCAGCGTCGGCGCCTGCAGCGCACCGGCCACGCCGGTCATAAACGACACCGCCATAAACGAGAGGTAGACCGGATTGATGCGACGTTGACGCGTTAACAGCGATTTCATGCAGAAATCCCTTTGCGAATAAAAAAGGTAGAGAAATGAGGGTAGAAGATTCTACAGCAAAACGAAAAAAGCCAGCAGATAAAGCGCTGCTGGCGGTGAAAATGCACCCTACTCAGAAAGGGGTTCCACGTCGGCGGAACCGCTGGCAGAGCGCCATTCATTACTGAATGCCTCCCGCTCTTCCATTGCCGGGCAGTATGCCTCTAATATGAGGCAGGAAAAACTGAGCGATTCTGACAAGGAGTTCCCCTTTTATGTCCTCTTCACGTCTGCAGCAGCAATTTATCCGCCTATGGCAAAGCTGTCAGGGGCAGGATCAGGAAACCACGCTCAGCGAGCTGGCCGATCTGCTGCACTGCTCGCGTCGCCATATGCGTAACCTGCTCAACGCCATGCAAAGCGAAGGCTGGCTGATTTGGCAGGCAGAAGCGGGACGCGGCAAGCGCTCAATGCTGAGTTTTTGCTACACCGGCCTGGCGCTCCAGCAGCAGCGCGCCGAGGATCTGCTGGAACAAGATCGCATCGAACAGTTAGTGCAGCTGGTGGGCGATAAAAACCAGGTGCGCCAGATGATTGCGGCGCATTTAGGCCGCAGCTTCCGCCAGGGCAAACACATCCTGCGCGTGCTCTATTATCGCCCGCTGCCCAATTTGCTGCCCGGTTCGCCGCTGCGCCGCTCGGAAACCCATCTGGCACGACAAATTTTCAACGGCCTGATGCGCATAAATGAGGAAAAGGGGGAAATCGAACCCGATATCGCCCATCACTGGCAGCAAACCTCGCCGCTGCAGTGGCGTTTCTTCCTGCGCCCGGCGATTCGTTTTCATCATGGCCGTGAACTGGAAATGGCGGATGTGATTGCTTCGCTGGAGCGCGTGCGCAGCCAGCCGCTGTTTTCTCACATCAGTAAACTGGATTCGCCCGCGCCCTGGACGCTGGATATCCATCTGAGCCAGCCGGACGATTGGTTGCCGTGGCTGCTGGCCAGCGTCAGCGCGATGATCCTGCCGCGCGAATGGCCCACGTTACGCCAGTTTGCCCGCCAGCCGCTTGGCACCGGTCCGTACAGCGTGGTGCGCAATCAGCAAACGCAGCTGAAGATCGCCGCCTTTGATGATTACTTTGGCTATCGCGCGCTGATTGACGATGTGTCGATTTGGGTGCTGCCGGAGATCAGCGACGAGCTGGTGTATGCCGGAGTCAAGTTGCAGGGCGAAACCGCCGATGAAAAATCGGAAGAGAGTCGTCTGGAAGAAGGCTGCTACTTCCTGCTGTACGATCAGCGCTCCGAGTTGGGTCGCGATGCGCATTTCCGCCGCTGGGTAAGCTATCTGTTTAATCCCATCGCCTTACTGAATCATGCTGGCGTCGGCTATCAGCGTTACTGGTTCCCGGCTTATGGCTTGCTGCCGCGCTGGCACCATCGCCGCGATCTCACCTCCGCCGATAAACCGGCAGGCTTAACTCAGCTGACGCTGAGCTGGTACAGCCATCACGTTGAGCATGAAGGTATTGCTAACGCGCTGCGACCGCTGCTGGCGCAGCAAGGTGTTGAGCTAATTACTCGTGTCGTGAGCTACGAAGCGTGGTTCGAGGGCGAAGGTGAAAGTGATATCTGGCTTGGCAGCGTCAACTTTACCCTGCCGCTGGAGTACGCGCTGTTCGCGCAACTATTCGAGTTGCCGTTGATGCATCACTGCATCCCGATTGACTGGCAAGCCGATGCCGCGCGCTGGCGGCAGAAAGCGTTACCGCTGGCGGAATGGAGCAAACAGCTGATCGACCGCGACTATCTGCATCCGCTGTTCCATCACTGGCTGCTACTGGAAGGGCAACGCAGTATGCGCGGCGTGCGGCTGAATACGCTCGGCTGGTTTGACTTCAAATCAGCCTGGTTTGCACCACCGGAGCTGTGATCCTTTCGCGCTGTCATATAAATGTCTAGAATGAGCCGTTCTCAACGGGGTGCCTTGATATCAGGGCTGAGAGAAACCCGTCGAACCTGATCCGGCTAATACCGGCGTAGGGATTTGAGATGCCTCACGCCTCAGATCCTTTGCGACTCAACATCTCTTCTCCTCAAGGAGCGCAAAGTGTTAAACAAAGTTCTGCCTATGTTGCTGCTGGTTACGGCTCCGGCTTTCGCTGCTAAACCGGTTCTGACCGTCTACACCTACGATTCGTTCTCTGCCGATTGGGGCCCCGGTCCGGCGGTAAAAAAAGCCTTTGAAGCGCAGTGCGACTGCGAATTGAAGTATGTGGCGCTGGAAGATGGTGTATCGCTGCTCAATCGCGTGCGCATGGAAGGCAAAAACAGCAAAGCCGATGTAGTGCTGGGGCTGGATAACAATCTGGTGCAGGCAGCGGAGAAAACCGGCTTGTTTGCCAACAGCAGCGTCGATACCCGCAGCCTAAAACTGCCGGATGGCTGGAACAATCAAACCTTTATCCCGTTCGATTATGGCTACTTCGCTTTCGTCTACGATAAAAACAAACTGAAGAACCCGCCGAAAAGCCTGAAAGAGCTGGTCGAAAGCCCGGAAAAATGGCGCGTGATTTATGAAGATCCGCGTACCAGCACGCCGGGTCTTGGCCTGCTGCTGTGGATGCAAAAAGTGTATGGCGATAACGCAGCTGATGCGTGGCAGAAGCTGGCGCAAAAAACCGTTACCGTCACTAAAGGCTGGAGCGAAGCTTACGGCCTGTTCCTGAAAGGCGAAGGCGATCTGGTGTTGAGCTACACCACGTCTCCGGCTTATCACATTATCGAAGAGAAGAAAGAGAACTACGCCGCAGCCGAATTCAGTGAAGGCCACTATTTACAGGTGGAAGTCGCCGCGCAGCTCGCCAGCAGTAAACAGCCCAAGCTGGCGCAGCAGTTCATGCAGTTTATGGTTTCTCCGGCCTTCCAGCAGACCATTCCCACCGGCAACTGGATGTATCCGGTGATCAAAAGCGATCTGCCAGCCGGTTATCAAGCGCTGCAGGTGCCCGCGAAGGCGTTGCAATTCACGTCAGCCGAAGTCGCCGACCATCGCGCCGCGTGGATCAGCGCATGGCAACGCGCCGTTAGCCGTTAATGCCCGGCTGGTTGATTCCCGGTAGCGCCATCGCGCTGTTGCTGTGCGCGGTGGCGCTGCTGGCGTTTGGTGCATTGGTGGTGGTCGCTCCGGCCACCGACTGGCGCGCGCTACTCGACGACAGCTATTTGCATCATGTGCTGCTGTTCTCGTTTGAGCAGGCGCTGCTGTCGGCGCTGCTGTCGGTGTTGCCCGCGATCCTGCTGGCGCGCGCGCTCTACCGCCGCCGTTTTCCGGGACGCAATCTGTTGCTACGTCTGTGCGCCATGACGCTGGTGCTGCCGGTGCTGGTGGCGGTGTTTGGCTTGCTCAGCGTGTACGGTCGCAGCGGCTGGCTGGCACAACTGTGCGCGACCATCGGCTTTGACTACCACTTTTCGCCGTATGGCCTGCAGGGCATTCTGCTGGCGCACGTCTTCTTTAACCTGCCGCTGGCGACGCGCCTGCTGTTACAGGCATTGGAGAGCATTCCCGGCGAGCAGCGGCAAGTCGCCGCCCAGCTTGGCCTGCGCGGCTGGAATCTGTTTCGCCTGCTGGAGTGGCCGTGGCTGCGCCGTCAGATTCTGCCGACGGCGGCGCTGATCTTTATGCTCTGTTTCGCCAGCTTCGCCACGGTGCTGGCGCTGGGCGGCGGACCACAAGCGACCACGCTGGAACTGGCGATCTATCAGGCGCTAAATTTCGATTACGATCCGGGCCGCGCGGCGCTGCTGGCGCTGTTACAGCTCGCTTGCTGTTTGCTGCTGGTAATGCTGAGCCAGCGCTTTAGCAAAGCCATTCCCACCGGCAGCCAGAGCATTCGCGGCTGGCGCGATCCGCAGGATTCATGGCAGGCGCGCATCAGCGATACGTTGCTGATTGGCCTGGCGCTGCTGCTGCTGTTACCGCCGCTGGCGGCAGTAATCGTCGATGGTTTGCGCGGCGGCGTTGCCGGTGCGCTGCAACAAGCGGCGCTGTGGCAAGCCACCTTTACCTCGCTGCGTATTGCCGTGGGCGCCGGCGTGCTCTGCGTGGTGCTGACCATGATGCTGCTGTGGAGCAGCCGCGAACTGCGGCAGCGCCAGAACAGAGTCGCCGCGCAGGCGATGGAGATGAGCGGCATGCTGATTCTGGCGATGCCGGGCATTGTACTGGCGAGCGGTTTCTTTCTGCTGTTCAACGCCACCGTGGGGTTGCCGCAGCGCGCCGATGGTTTGGTGATCTTTACTAACGCCCTGATCGCCATTCCTTATGCGATGAAAGTGCTGGAGAATCCGATGCGCGATATCAGCGCCCGTTACAGCCAGCTCTGCGCTTCACTCGGCATCTCCGGTTTCAACCGCTTGCGGCTGATTGAGCTGCGCGCGCTGAAACGCCCGATTGCTCAGGCGCTGGCGTTTGCCTGCGTGCTGTCGATTGGCGATTTCGGCGTGGTCGCGCTGTTTGGCAGCGCCGATTTCCGCACGCTGCCCTTCTATCTGTTCCAACAGATTGGCGCCTATCGCGGTGCGGACGGTGCCGTCACCGCACTCCTGCTGCTGCTGCTCTGCTTACTACTTTTTACTCTGATGGAAAAATTACCGGGTCGCCATGCTGACACTGAATAACCTTACTTACCTTTATCAGCATCTGCCGATGCGCTTCAGTTTTGCGGCGCAGGCGGGTGAACGTCTGGCGATCCTCGGTCCGAGCGGCGCGGGGAAAAGTACTTTACTGAGTCTGATTGGCGGCTTTTTGCCGATCAATCAAGGCGCGCTGGTGATGAACGGCGTAGATCATACCCACAGCGTGCCGTCGGCGCGCCCGGTTTCTATGCTGTTCCAGGAGAACAATCTGTTTCCGCATCTCACGGTGCAGCAAAACATGGCGTTGGGCTTACATCCGGGCCTGAAATTGACGCGCGAACAGCAGCAGCAAGTGGTGGATATCGCCGAGCAAACCGGCTTGCAGGCGATGCTCACGCGTTTGCCTGGTCAGCTTTCCGGTGGACAGCGTCAGCGCGTGGCATTGGCGCGCTGCCTGCTGCGCAATCAACCGATTTTGCTGCTGGATGAACCCTTCTCAGCGCTGGATCCGGCGCTGCGCAACGAGATGCTGCAGCTGGTACGTTCGGTATGCGAAAACCGCAACATCACCTTGTTGATGGTGTCGCACAGCCTGGAAGATGCTCAGCAGATTGCGCCGCGCAGTTTGGTGATTGTCGACGGGCGCATCTATTGGGATGGCAGTACAGAGAGTTTGGTGCGCGGTGAAAGTGCCGCGGCCGCCATCCTTGGCGTGACAGCGCGTTAAGCGAAGAAAACTTTCCACAGCAGGTGGCGGAAGATTGGCATCATCGGATGGAACTGGATTGCGATAAACGCGCCCAGGCCAATCGCCGCCATCAGCGGTGCCAGCCAGCGCAGACGCGATGCAGGCAGATACTTAGTCGCCCAATCCACCGTTTTACCGCTGCGCGACCAGCGCCACAGCAACCAGCCACCGACCCACAGCAGCAGCGCCACCAGCAACAGCAGCCATTTAAAACTGCCGCCCTGCGCGGCCTGCGGTACATCAATCGCCACGCCCGCCAGAATGCCCGGCATCAAATACGCGGGCGGCCAGAGGATGCAGCCAATCAGGTTAGGCGGCAGGAATTTGCGCACCGGCAACTCCAGCATGCCCGCTGCCAGCGGAATCAGCGGACGCGTCGGGCCGACAAATCGCCCCACCAGAATGGTGAACATGCTGTGTTGATGCAGCGCATGCTCGGTTTTATCCAGCAAACCCTTGTACTTTTTCAGATATTTCCAGCGATGCAGCGGCCCCTGAAACTTCCAGCCGATGCCGTAGGAAACCCAATCGCCGATTAAACAACCAACGAATCCGGCCGCCCACGCAGGGTAAAGACCAATTTGTCCGCTTCCTACCAGCGCCCCAAGGCTGGCCATTAATACCGTGCCCGGCAACAGCAATCCCACGAAGGCCAGCGACTCAAGAAAGGTCACCAGCGCCACAGCGATCAGCGCGTACTCCAGCGATTGCGAAAACAGGTGTTGAATCCAGGCTTCCATAAATATCCTCTGCGGAATATAGAGGCTGGATTGTCCAGAGCATGCAGGTAGCCGTCAAGGCAAGAATTGTAGAACGATGTTGACAAAGTGGTGACAATTTCGCCTGCAGGACACTGTATAAACATCCATGTTATACTCAATGCAATTCATTCTCTGGAGTTCACGTGACCGATCCGCGCGCAGGTTTTCTGCTTACCCGACATTGGCGAGATACGCCGACCGGCAGCGAAGTGGTGCTGTGGCTGGCCACCGACAGCGGCCCGCAGCGGCTGGTGTTGCCTGCCCAGGAATCCGTGGCGTTTGTGCCCGAGGAGTTTCGCACGCCAACCGAAGCGCTGATCCGCGACGAACGTCATACGCGCCTGCAAACGCTGGAGCTGAAGGATTTTCGCCGCCGCCCGGTGTTTGGCCTCTATTGCCGCAGCAATCGCCAGCTGCAAAATCTGGAAAAGCGCCTGCGTGAAAACGGCATACCGGTGTATGAAGCGGATATTCGTCCACCCGAACGCTATTTGATGGAGCGCTTTATCACCGCGCCGGTGTGGTTTAGCGGTGAAACACGCGGTGACAGCGTGGTCAACGCGCGCCTGAAGCCGCATCCTGATTACCGTCCGCAGCTGAAATGGGTATCGCTGGATATCGAAACCACGCAGCACGGTGAGCTCTACTGCATCGGGCTGGAAGGCTGCGGTCAGCGCCAGGTTTACATGCTCGGTCCGCCCAACGGCGATGCCAGCACGCTCGATTTTGAACTGATCTATGTTGATAGCCGCCCGCAGCTGCTTGAGCAGCTCAACGCATGGTTCGAGCGGCATGAACCGGATGTGATTATTGGCTGGAATGTAGTGCAGTTCGATCTGCGCGTACTGCAGAAACACGCCGATCGCTACGGCATTCCGCTGCGTTTAGGCCGTCAGAAGCAGGCGCTGGAGTGGCGCGAGCACGGCTTCAAACCTGGTGTGTTCTTCGCGCAGGCAACGGGCCGCTTAATTATTGATGGTATCGACGCGCTCAAATCCGCGTTTTGGGATTTCCCGTCGTTCAGCCTCGAAGCGGTCTCGCGCCAGCTGCTCGGTGAAGGCAAGGCCATCAATAATCCGTGGGATCGCATGGAAGAGATCAACTGGCGCTTTGCCAACGATAAGCCAGCGCTGGCGAAATATAATCTTAAGGATTGTGAGCTGGTGACGCGCATTTTCCAGCACACCGCCATCATGCCGTTCCTGCTGGAACGCGCCACGGTAAATGGTTTAGCGGTGGATCGTCACGGCGGTTCGGTGGCGGCCTTTGGTCATCTCTATATCCCGCGCATGCACCGCGCCGGTTTCGTGGCGCCGAATCTCGGCGAAGTGGCGCCGGAAGCCAGCCCCGGCGGCTACGTGATGGATTCGCGGCCCGGCTTGTACGATTCAGTGCTGGTGCTGGATTACAAAAGCCTCTATCCCTCAATTATTCGCACCTTCCTTATCGATCCGGTGGGTTTGGTGGAAGGCCTGGCGCACCCGGATGACGCCGATTCCGTGCCCGGCTTCCGCAATGCGCGCTTTTCCCGTGAAACCCACTGTTTACCGGCGATTGTCGAGCAGATTTGGCAAGGGCGTGAAGCCGCCAAGCGCGACAGCAACAAACCGCTGTCGCAGGCGCTGAAAATCATCATGAATGCTTTTTATGGCGTGCTCGGCACCAGCGCCTGCCGCTTCTTCGATCCGCGCCTCGCGTCATCCATCACCCTGCGCGGCCACGCCATCATGCAGCAAACGCGCGAGCTGATTGAAGCGGAAGGCTTTGATGTGATTTACGGCGATACCGATTCCACCTTCGTCTGGCTGAAAGGCGCGCACAGTGAAGCGGAGGCGACGGCGATTGGTCGTCATCTCGCTGAACAGGTTAACGGCTGGTGGCGGCAGCATCTGCAATCGACCTATGGGCTGGAGAGCGCGCTGGAGCTGGAGTATGAAACGCACTTCAGCCGTTTCCTGATGCCCACCATTCGCGGCGCCGAACAGGGCAGCAAAAAGCGCTATGCCGGCATGATTCTCAGCGAGGGCGGCGAGCGGCTGGTGTTTAAAGGCCTCGAATCAGTGCGCACCGACTGGACGCCGCTGGCGCAGCAGTTCCAGCAAAATCTGTATGGCCGTATTTTCCGTGGCGAGCCGTGGCAGGATTACATACGCGAAACGGTGGCGCAGCTGCTGAACGGTGAACTCGACGATCAGCTGGTGTATAAAAAACGCCTGCGGCGCGCGCTGAAGGATTACGAGCGCAATGTGCCGCCACATGTGCGCGCTGCGCGTCTCGCCGATGAGCAAAACCGCAAGCTGCAGCGCCCGCTGCAGTATCAAAACGGTGGCTCGATCCGCTACGTGATGGCCACGGCCGGACCGGAACCGCTTGAGGCGCGCAATACGCCCCTCGACTACGATCATTACGTCACCAAACAGCTGCAACCGGTGGCTGACGGCATTTTGCCGTTCGTCGGTGACGACTTTGCTACACTCATTACTGGGCAGCTGGGGCTTTTTTGACAGGTGACGAATGCCTTGCCATCCAGTACCATAGCGCCCTTCCTGATTCTCACCGCACTCACAATCTGACCAAACACCCGTTTGGCGGTTGGGTATTGCCTGAGTACAGGTGAACTTCTTTATGGCATGTCAGAGAGTCGAGCAAAAAATATATGGTTTTTACACTGGGTCAGCGCTGGATTAGTGATACGGAAAGTGAACTGGGATTGGGCACGGTGGTTGCGCTCGATACGCGCATGATCACCATGCTTTTTCCGGCAACCGGCGAAAACCGCCTGTATGCCCGAAACGATTCTCCGGTCACTCGTGTGATTTTCAATCCGGGTGACACCATCACCAGCCACGAAGGCTGGCAGATGACCGTCGATGAAGTCCGCAACGAAAACGATTTAATGACTTACATCGGCACACGTCTCGACACCGAAGAAGCGGGCGTCGTCATGCGCGAAGTGATGCTGGACAGCAAACTGGTGTTCAGCAAGCCGCAGGATCGCCTGTTCGCCGGTCAGCTCGACCGCATGGACCGCTTTGCGCTGCGTTTCCGCGCACGCAAATACCACAGCGAGCAATACCGCCTGCCGATCAGCGGCCTGCGCGGGATGCGCACCAATTTGATTCCGCATCAGCTGCACATCGCTCACGATGTCGGCCGTCGCCACGCGCCGCGCGTGCTGCTGGCAGATGAAGTGGGCTTGGGTAAAACCATTGAAGCCGGGATGATCATCCAGCAACAGCTGCTGGCCGGTCGTGCCGAGCGCGTGCTGATTGTGGTGCCGGAAACGCTGCAACATCAGTGGCTGGTGGAAATGCTGCGTCGCTTTAACCTGCGCTTTGCGCTGTTTGATGACGATCGCTACACCGAAGCGCAGCACGACAGCGACAATGCCTTTGAAACCGAGCAGCTGATTATCTGTTCGCTCGATTTTGTGCGCCGTAACAAGCAGCGTCTTGAGCTGCTGGCCGATGCCGAGTGGGATCTGCTGGTGGTTGATGAAGCGCACCATCTGGCATGGAGCGAAGACGCACCGAGCCGCGAATATCAGGTTATTGAGCAGCTGGCAGAGAAAACCGCTGGCGTACTGCTGCTGACTGCCACGCCAGAACAGCTGGGCTTAGAGAGCCACTTTGCGCGTCTGCGCCTGCTCGACCCGAATCGTTTCCACGATTTCGGCCAGTTTGTCGAAGAGCAGCAGCATTATCGTCCAGTAGCCGATGCGGTGAGCTCGCTGCTGGCCGACCACGCCATCAGCAAAGATGAGATGAACCTGATTAACGATCTGATCGGTGAACAGGATATCGAGCCGCTGCTGCAAGTGGCGAACAGCGATCGCGATGGCAAAGAAGACGCGCGTAAAGAGCTGGTCTCGATGCTGATGGATCGCCACGGCACCAGCCGCGTGCTGTTCCGTAACACCCGTAACGGCGTGAAAGGCTTCCCGAAACGCGAGCTGCACCAGATTCGTCTGCCGCTGCCGGCGCAGTATCAAACCGCGATTAAAGTCTCCGGCATCATGGGCACGCGCAAAAGCGCAGAAGAGC
Source organism: Pantoea sp. y20 (assembly GCF_054903455.1). Classification (NCBI taxonomy): domain Bacteria; kingdom Pseudomonadati; phylum Pseudomonadota; class Gammaproteobacteria; order Enterobacterales; family Erwiniaceae; genus Pantoea; species Pantoea sp. y20. The sequence goes on along the minus strand of NZ_CM142816.1, from coordinate 762,716 downwards.
GCGCGCGTGACATGCTGTATCCCGAGCAGATTTATCAGGAATTTGAAGGCGATAGCGGCACATGGTGGAATTTCGATCCGCGCGTTGAGTGGCTGATGGGGTACCTCACCAGCAACCGCAAAGAGAAAGTGCTGGTGATCTGCGCCAAAGCCGCCACCGCGCTGCAGCTGGAGCAGGTGCTGCGTGAGCGCGAAGGCATCCGTGCCGCCGTGTTCCACGAAGGCTTGTCGATTATCGAACGCGACCGCGCAGCGGCCTTCTTCGCCTCCGAAGAGGATGGCGCGCAGGTGTTGCTGTGTTCCGAAATCGGTTCTGAAGGCCGTAACTTCCAGTTCGCCAGCCGTTTGGTGATGTTCGATCTGCCGTTCAACCCGGATCTGCTGGAGCAGCGTATCGGTCGTCTCGATCGTATCGGCCAGATGCATGACATCCAGATTCTGGTGCCGTGGCTGGAAAAAACCGCGCAGGCGGTGCTGCTGCGCTGGTATCACGAAGGGTTGGATGCGTTCGAACACACCTGCCCAACTGGCCGCGCCATTTATGACAACGAGTACAATCAGCTGATTGAATATCTTGCCGCGCCGGAAAATCCGCAGGGACTCGATGAGTTCATCAGCGCAAGCCGCAAGCAGCACGATGCGCTGAAATCACAGCTGGAACAGGGACGCGATCGCTTACTGGAACTGAACTCCAACGGCGGTGAAGCCGCTCAGGAGCTGGCAAATGCCATCGGCGAGCAGGACAACGATACCGATCTGGTTAACTTTGCGCTGAACCTGTTCGATATCGTCGGCATCAATCAGGAAGACCGCAGCGATAGCCTGATCGTACTGACGCCGTCCGATCACATGCTGGTGCCTGATTTCCCTGGCCTGCCGGAAGAGGGTTGCACCGTGACCTTTAACCGCAACCAGGCGCTGTCGCGCGAAGATACCCAGTTTATTACCTGGGAACATCCGCTGATCCTCAACGGCCTCGACCTGATCCTTTCGGGCGATACCGGTAGCTGTGCGCTGTCACTGCTGAAGAACAAGGCGCTGCCGGTCGGGACGCTGCTGGTCGAGATGATCTATGTGGTTGAAGCGCAAGCGCCGAAAAGCCTGCAGCTCACCCGCTTCCTGCCGCCAACGCCGGTGCGTTTGCTGATGGATCGTGCCGGGAACAATCTGGCAGGCAAAGTGGAGTTCGAAAGCTTTAACCGTCAGTTGAATGCGGTGAATCGCCATACCGGCAGCAAGCTGGTGAATGCGGTGCAGCAAGACGTGCACGAGATTCTGACCCAGGCCGAAAAAGCGATCGTTCCCGAAGCGCAGGCGATTATCGCGGCAGCGAAAGTGGAAGCCGAAGAGAAACTCGGTGCTGAGCTGTCACGTCTCGAAGCGCTGCGCGCGGTTAACCCCAACATCCGTGATGACGAGGTTGAAGCGCTGGAAAGCAATCGCGAACAGGTATTGGAAAGCCTGGGCGATGCAGGCTGGCGTCTCGATGCGCTGCGTCTGATCGTGGTCACGCACCAATAATGTTCAGGACCGCGACATCATGCTGATGGAAGCTTACAACCCGCCGCTCGAACCCTGGCTGCATATTCTGTATCAGGACGAGCACATTATGGTGGTGAATAAACCGAGCGGGTTGCTGTCGGTGCCGGGCCGTCTCGAAGAGCACAAGGATAGCGTGATGACGCGCATCCAGCGTGATTTCCCGCAGGCGGAATCGGTGCACCGTCTCGATATGGCTACCAGCGGCGTGATCGTCGTGGCCCTGAATAAAGCGGCTGAGCGTGAGCTCAAGCGCCAGTTCCGTGAGCGCGAGCCTTCTAAATACTATGTGGCGCGCGTGTGGGGCCATCCGGCGGCAGAAGAGGGTTTGATCGATCTGCCGCTGATTTGCGACTGGCCGAATCGGCCGAAGCAGATGGTGTGTTTCGAAAACGGTAAAGCGGCGCAGACCGAGTATCAGGTGCTGGAGTATGAAGCCACGAACAGTGCGCGCGTCAAGCTTAAGCCAATTACCGGACGCTCACACCAGCTGCGTGTGCATCTGCTGGCGCTGGGGCATCCGATTCTTGGCGACCGCTTTTATGCACATGATGAGGCGCTAGCGATGGCGCCGCGTTTGCAGTTGCATGCGGAGTCGCTGACGATCACCCATCCGGCGTTTGGCAATAGCATGACGTTCAGGCAGCCGGCGGGATTTTAGTGTTGGAGATGCTGCCCCTCCTCGGTCCGTGCTTGCAGTCCCCCTCCTCGTTCCGTGCTTGCTGCCCCCCACCTCGGTCCGTGCTTGCAGTCCCCCTCCTCGGTCCTCCCCCATGGATGGGGGAGGAAGATGCTGCCACATTTCAGTAATGAAGCTGCATGGGGCAGTATCTCCTTCCCCCGTTTGCGGGGGAAGGCCGGGATGGGGGACAGCAATAAAATTATTTAAACCCCTTCTCCTTACGAATCAGATCGTAAGCCGCCTGAATCTCCTGCGCTTTCTGCTTCGCCATCTCCATCATTTCCGGCGGTAAACCTTTCGCCACCAGCTTGTCTGGATGATGTTCACTCATCAGCTTACGGTAGGCGCGCTTGATGGTGGTGCCATCATCGCTGCTTTTCACGCCCAGCACGCTGCAGGCATCTTCCAGCGTAGGACCGCGTTGCGCCTGCTGATAGGCGCCGCCGCGGGAAGAACCGCCGCCACCAAACTGCTGACCGCCTTCCATCATGCGCAGGAACTGAGCGAACTGTGCGCGTGAAATACCCAGCTCTTCGGCAATCACATACAGCACCTGACGTTCGTTGGGATGCAGTGAACCATCGGCGAAGGCAGCCTGGATTTGGATTTCCAGAAACATCCGAATCAGATCAAACCGGCCAAAGCAGGCGCTGCGCAGCTCGCGCAGTTTACTGCGCAGCGGATAGTCGCTCTGTTTACCTTCACGGAACGCACGCTGCGCGGCAGTGCGCGCATCGCCATGCAGCTGCATGCGATCCATAAATAAGGAAGCAATCTGGATATCCGCTTCGGTGACGCGCCCTTTTGATTTGGTCAAATGGCCCATCACCTGGAATGTGGTACTGAAAAACAGCGTCTGACGCGCCTGGTTATTGGCGAAATAGCCCTGTCCTTTTACGCTGCGCACTTTGTCAAACATGTGACCAATGATCAGACCCAGTACAATGCCCCAAAAGCCTGCCCCGGAAAATATCCCGAGCGCCAGACCAATTACTTTTCCCCAGTAGCGCATAAACTCCTCAATTCGCCATGCTTGCGGCTGAAAATTGCATTATCATACCTGTCATTTATCTCAGCGCCTAACGGCAACGCGGACAGACAAGGATTAACACTGGCGCAACGCCGGGCAGTAAGTTAGTCTCTGACCGGATTGTCGGCATGATGCCAGTTTTCATGGAATTATCGAAACCGCGTATGAAAAAACGTATACCTACCTTGCTGGCTACCATGATTGGTGCAGCGCTTTATAGCCAGTCATCACTCGCCGACGATCTGATGTCGCAGTGCATGCTGGGCGTGCCGAGTTACAACCGCCCGCTGGTCAATGGCGACACCAACTCGCTGCCGGTCACCATCCATTCTGATTCCGCCAAAGGCAACTATCCGGATGATGCGGTGTTCACCGGTAACGTCGATGTGCAGCAAGGCAATAGCCGCCTGCGTTCCGACGAAGTGCAGCTGCATCAACGTCAGCAGGAAGGCCAAACCACGCCGGTTCGTACCGTGGATGCGCTGGGTAATGTGCACTATGACGACAATCAGGTCATCCTCAAAGGTCCGAAAGCCTGGTCAAATCTGAACACCAAAGACACCAACGTGTGGAACGGTGATTATCAGATGGTTGGCCGTCAGGGCCGCGGCGATGCCGATCAGATGAAACTGCGCGGTAACAATCGCTACACCATTCTGGAAAACGGCAGCTTTACCTCTTGTTTGCCGGGTTCCAACAGCTGGAGCGTGGTCGGTTCCGAAGTGATTCAGGACCGCGAAGAAGAAGTCGCGGAAATCTGGAACGCCCGCTTTAAGCTCGGCAATGTGCCGGTCTTTTATAGCCCTTATTTACAGCTACCGATTGGCGATCGCCGCCGCTCCGGTTTCCTGATCCCGAATGCGAAATACGGCAGTAATAACGGCTTCGAATTCATGCTGCCGTATTACTGGAACATCGCGCCGCAGGCCGATGCCACCATCACGCCGCACTATATGGAAAAACGCGGTCTGCAGCTGCAGAACGAATTCCGCTATTTGACGGTGTTTGGCGCAGGCTTGATGGAGCTGGATTATCTGCAGTCAGATAAGCAGTACGACAATGACAAAGCAGTGCGTGGTATCGCGCAGGACGATAGCTCCGATCGCTGGCTGTTCTACTGGCGCCATTCGGGTGTATACGACCAGCACTGGCGCTTCAACGCTGACTACACCAAAGTAAGCGATCCCTATTACTTCAACGATCTTGAGTCGAAGTACTACAGCTCCACCGATGGTTACGCCACGCAGAAATTCAGCCTTGGCTACGCGGATACCAACTGGGACGCGACGCTGTCGACCAAAGACTTCCAGGTGTTTGGTAACACCAGCAACAGCAACGTCTATCGTGCGATGCCGCAGCTCGATCTGAACTTCTATCAGAACGATATGGGACCGTTTGATGGTCGAATCTTTGCGCAGGCGGTGAAATTTACCAACGTCAATAGCCAGATGCCTGAAACCACGCGTCTGCATGTTGAGCCAACGTTGAATTTGCCGCTGTCTAACGGCTGGGCGAGTCTCGATACCGAAGCGAAATTCCTGGCAACCCATTATCAGCAGGATGACGTTGAGTATTACAACACCTCGGTTAATACCGCTCGTGATAATCAGCTGGAAAACTCGGTCAACCGCACGCTGCCCCAGTTCAAAGTGGATGGCCGCCTGGTGTTTGACCGCGATATGGACTGGGAACCAGGCTATACGCAAACGCTGGAACCGCGTGTTCAGTACCTTTACGTCCCCTATCGTAACCAGAGCAATATCTATCCGTACGACTCGACGTTGCTGCAAACCGACTACACCGGCCTGTTCCGCGATCGTACCTATAGCGGCCTGGATCGCATCGCTTCAGCAAATGAAGTGGCGACCGGCGTAACCACGCGTATTTATGATAACGATCTGGTTGAACGTTTTAACGTTTCTGTGGGTCAAATCTACTCGTTTACCCCGTCTCGTACCGGCGTAAACCAGACGAACCAGGAAGATGACACCGGCAGCCTCGTTTGGGCCGGCGACACGTACTGGAAAATCAGCGATCGCTGGGGGGCGCGTGGCGGTCTGCAATATGACACCCGCCTCGATAACGTCGCGCAGGGCAATGCGGTAGTTGAGTATCGTCAGGATGCCGATCGTATGGTGCAGCTGAGCTATCGCTACAGCAGCCCGGAATATGTGGCGCAGGCGCTGAATAACTCAAGCCTGGTGACTAACCCGATCTACAAAAACGGGATTTCACAGGTGGGCGGCACTGCCAGCTGGCCGATTGCGGATGCCTGGTCACTGGTGGGCGGTTATTACTACGATACCCGCAACAGTCGTCCGGCTGAACAGCTGGTCGGCCTGCAGTACAGCTCGTGCTGCTATGCCATTCGTCTGGGTTACGAACGCAAGATCAACGGTTGGGAAAACAACGACAGTAAGTATGACAACCAAATCTCATTCAACATTGAGCTGCGTGGTCTGAGTTCTAACTATGGCTTAGGCACCAACGAAATGCTGCGTCAGGGCATCATCCCTTACCAGCGCGCTTTCTGATGTTGTGATGTTTGACAGGCTCTCCCGCAGTGCGGAAACAACAATGGATAAAGTATGAAGAACTGGAGAATGCTGATTCTTGGTGTAGCGATTACCGCTAACACTGCGTTCGCAGCCCCACAAGTGGTTGATAAAGTTGCCGCAGTCGTGAACAACGGCGTGGTACTGGAAAGTGACGTTGATAACATGATGCGCACCGTGAAATCACAGGCGCAGCAGGCAAACCAGCAACTCCCTGATGACAAAACCTTGCGTCATCAGATCCTTGAACGCCAGGTCATGGATGCCATCATTCTGCAAATGGGTGAAAGAGCGGGCGTGCAGATTACCGATCAGCAGCTGGATCAGGCAATTCAGAACATTGCCGCCCAAAACCGCATGAGCCTCGATCAGCTGCGTAGCCGTCTGGCCTACGACGGCATGAACTACAACGATTACCGTGCGCAGATCCGCAAAGAGATGCTGATTTCAGAAGTGCGTAACAACGAAGTGCGTCGCCGCGTCACTATCCTGCCGCAGGAAGTGGATACGCTGGCTACGCAGGTGGGTGCGCAGAACACGCAAGGTACTGAGCTGAATATCAGCCAGATTCTGCTGCCGCTGTCAGAAAACCCGACGCAGCAGCAGGTTGACGATCAGGAAACGCTGGCGCGCCAACTGGTTGCTCAGCTGAAAGGCGGTGCCGACTTCGGCAAGCTGGCCGTGACTTACTCAGCCGATCCGCAGGCGCTGAAAGGCGGCAACATGGGTTGGGGCAAAATCGAAGAGCTGCCAACGCTGTTCTCGCAGGCGCTGAGCACCGCGAAGAAAGGCGATATCGTCGGTCCAATCCGTTCAGGTGTTGGTTTCCACATCCTGAAGGTGAACGACCTGCGTGGCGAAAGCAAAAGCATCTCTGTGACTGAGGTGCATGCGCGTCACATTCTGCTGAAGCCTTCACCGATCCTGACCGACGCTCAGGCGCAGGCCAAAATCGAACAGATTGCAGCGGATATTAAAAGCGGTAAAACCACCTTCGCCGCAGCGGCCAAACAGTTCTCCGACGATCCGGGTTCGGCTAACCAGGGCGGCGATCTCGGCTGGGCATCTCCAGAGATTTACGATCCGGCATTCCGCGATGCATTGCTGAAGTTGCAGAAAGGCCAGGTCAGCCAGCCGGTTCACTCCTCATTTGGCTGGCACTTGATTCAGTTGCTGGATACGCGTCAGGTTGATAAGACCGATGCCGCGCAGAAAGAGCGCGCCTATCGCATGCTGTTCAACCGTAAATTCGCGGAAGAAGCGCAAACCTGGATGCAGGAACAGCGCGCCAGTGCTTACGTGAAAATTCTGGATAACAATGGTCAGTAATTATCGTGTGGTGATCACGCCCGGCGAACCCGCCGGGATTGGTCCCGACCTCACCCTGCAACTGGCGCAGCAAAACTGGCCGGTTGAATTGGTGGTCTGCTGCGACGGCGAGCTTTTGCGCCGTCGCGCTGCTTTATTGGGTTTGCCGCTAACGCTGCGTGACTATCAACCTGGCGTTGCGGCACAACCGCAGCAGGCCGGCACGCTTACGCTGCTGCAGGTCGATACCGCTCAGCCAGTGACCGCCGGAGAACTCTGCGTCGCAAACAGTCACTACGTGCTGGAAACCCTGATGCGCGCCTGTGACGGTTGTCTGAACGGCGAATTTGCCGCGCTGATTACCGGTCCGGTGCACAAAGGCGTGATCAACGATGCGGGCATTCCGTTTACCGGTCATACCGAATTTTTTGCCGATCGCGCCGGTGGCGATGTAGTGGTGATGATGCTGGCAACAGAAGAGTTGCGTGTGGCATTGGCTACCACACATCTGCCGCTGAAAGATGTTTCTGCCGCAATTACCCGCGACACGCTGCATGAAGTGATCACCATTCTGCATCGGGATCTGCTACAGAAGTTTGGTTTACCGCATCCTCATATTTTCGTCTGCGGCCTTAATCCGCATGCCGGCGAGAGCGGCCATATGGGCCGCGAAGAGATTGATACTATCATTCCGGCCCTCAACGAACTGCGCCAGCAAGGCATCCAACTTACCGGACCTCTGCCAGCCGATACGCTGTTCCAGCCGAAATACCTGCAACATGCCGATGCGGTTCTGGCGATGTATCACGACCAGGGCTTGCCGGTGCTAAAATTTCAGGGGTTTGGCCGCGCGGTGAATATCACACTTGGCCTGCCCTTTATCCGGACTTCTGTCGATCACGGCACCGCGCTTGAATTAGCCGGTCTCGGTCAGGCAGAACCGGGCAGCTTTATCACGGCGCTTAATCTCGCCATCACTATGATCAAGAGCAGTAATGAATAATCGCGTCCATCAGGGGCATTACGCCCGTAAACGTTTCGGGCAGAACTTCCTGAACGATCAGTACATTATCGATAGCATTGTCTCCGCCATTCACCCGCAAAAAGGTGAAGCTATCGTGGAAATCGGCCCCGGCTTGGGTGCATTAACCGAGCCGGTAGGCGAACGTCTGGATGAGCTGACCGTGGTCGAGCTGGACCGCGACCTTGCTGCGCGTCTGCAAACGCACCCGTTCCTCGGTCCTAAGCTGACCATTTTCCAGCAGGATGCGATGACCTTTGATTTCTCTGCGCTGGCGCAAGAGAAAGGCCAGCCGCTGCGCGTGTTCGGCAACCTGCCGTACAACATCTCGACGCCGCTGATGTTCCACCTTTTCAGCTATACTGGTTCGATTAAAGATATGCACTTCATGCTGCAGAAAGAAGTGGTGAATCGTTTAGTCGCCGGTCCGGGCAGCAAAGCTTACGGTCGTTTGAGCGTGATGGCGCAGTACTATTGCCAGGTTATTCCTGTGCTCGAAGTGCCACCAGAATCCTTCACGCCGGCACCGAAAGTGGAATCGGCCGTGGTGCGTTTAGTGCCGTACATGCAGCCACAGTATCCGGTCAGCGATATTCGTCTGCTGAGCCGTATCACCACGGAAGCCTTTGGTAAACGCCGTAAAACGCTGCGCAACAGCCTTGCTCATATGTTTGCGGCTGGTGCGCTGGATCAATTAGAAATCGATGCCTCGCTGCGTGCAGAGAACGTCTCTGTGGCGCAATATTGCCAACTGGCAAACTGGTTGAGCAAGCATCAGGCTGAAACTCCGGAGAGTTGAGTGCATGAGTGATTTGGCCCGCGTCTGTATCCATGTGCATAGTCAGTATGTGGAGTCGCAATCCTTGCCCGACGAGGATCGCTACGTGTTTGCCTACACCATCACCATTCGCAATTTGGGGCGCAGCAACGTCCAGCTGCGTAGCCGCTATTGGCTGATCACCAACGGCAACGGTCGCGAGACTGAAGTGCAAGGTGAAGGCGTGGTCGGCGAACAGCCGCACATTGCGGCCGGCGGCGAGTATCAGTACACCAGCGGCGCGATTCTGGAGACGCCGATGGGCACCATGCAAGGCCACTATGTGATGATCGACGATGCGGGCGAAGAGTTCCACGTCGAGATTCCGGTGTTCCGACTCGCGGTGCAAACCCACATTCACTAATCCTCCTCCGCCCGGCCCGTCCGGGCGGCGCGTTTTAATCGGACTGACAATGAGTACATACCTGATTGGCGATGTTCATGGCTGTTATGACGAGCTTCGTGCGCTGCTGGCGCAGGTTGACTTCGATCCGCAGCAGGACACCTTATGGCTTACCGGCGATTTGGTGGCGCGCGGCCCCGGTTCGCTCGATGTGCTGCGCTATGTAAAATCGCTGGGAAATTGCGTGCGCCTGGTGCTGGGTAATCACGACCTGCATTTACTGGCGGTGTATGCCGGTATCAGCCGTAACAAGCCGAAAGATCGCCTGACGCCGCTGCTGGAAGCCGATGATGCCGATGAGTTGATTAACTGGTTACGTCGTCAGCCACTGTTGCAGGTAGATGAAGAGAAGAAGCTGTTGATGGCGCATGCGGGCATTACGCCGCAATGGGATTTAGAGACGGCGCAGCTGTGCGCGCGTGAAGTGGAAGCGGTGCTCTCCAGCGACAGCTATCCGCTGTTTCTGGATGCGATGTATGGCGACATGCCAAACAACTGGACGCCGGAGCTCAGCGGCCTGGCGCGACTGCGCTTTAGCACCAATGCGCTGACGCGCATGCGCTTCTGCTTCCCGAATGGCCAGCTGGATATGATCTGCAAAGAGTCGCCTGAATCAGCGCCGCCGCCGCTCAAACCGTGGTTTAAGGTGCCGGGCAAAATCGACAGCGACTATACGCAGATCTTTGGTCACTGGGCATCGCTGGAAGGTAAAGGCACACCGGAACATGTGATTGGTCTGGATACCGGCTGCTGCTGGGGTGGAACATTGACGCTGCTGCATTGGGAAACCAAACAGTATTACGTACAGGCATCCAATCGCGAACAGGCAATGGCCGAAAGCGCGGTGAGTGCGCATCCACCGTTAAGTGATACGCCGTAAATAAAAAACCCCGCATAAGCGGGATTTTTTATGGGTCGCCATCACTGGCAACGTTACTTGCGGCGATCCAGGATCTCGAAGCAGTAGCTGTGCGAGTTCTGCTCATCGGCGTCATGGAATTCGCTGAAGGTTGACTGCCACTCGTCCGGTTCGTAATCCGGGAACTGCGTATCCCCTTCCACTTCCGCATCGATATGGGTCAGGTAGAGGCGATCCGCGCGAGCCAGCATCTGCTCGTAAACGCGTCCACCACCAATCACCATCATCTCTTCGACATCACCCGCCGCTTTTACCGCCTCTTCCAGCGATGTCACCCAGGTAACGCCTTCGTGGTTGCCCGGCTGGCTGCTGACCACAATGTTCAGGCGTCCAGGAAGCGGGCGGCCAATCGATTCAAAGGTCAGACGACCCATAATCACCGGCTTATTCAAGGTATTACGTTTGAACCATGCCAAATCTGCTGGCAGGTTCCATGGCATGGCGTTTTCCATACCAATAATGCGATCCGCTGCCAGTGCCGCGATCAGACTAATCATGTTAAAAGACCTACTGGAAAAAATTGGCGCCATCATACGTAAAGGCGAAACTTTCGTCGATAGGCCGCCCCCGCTATTTGCGTAAAGCTCCGATGCCACCGCACTTTTGTTATTGGACAGAGTTTTACACCGACTTTCCCGGCAATTGCGGGGCGAGGAGCCAGAAATTGCTGACGAGGCGGCACAACTCGGCGCGAAACGTCGCGTTATTGGTATCGCAGTGTAAAGAAAAGCGCACTCTGTGCAAAAAAAGAAAACGGCTCCCGCTGGAGCCGTTGAAACGCTTTAGAAATCGTAGCGTAGACGCACCAGGTTCACGTTGCCCAGTGACTTGTCGGTGCTGGAGGTGATGACATATTCGTAGTCGACACGGAAGCCGTAATCCAGCTGAGCACTCACGCCAACGCCGTTATCAATACGTTTGTAGTCACGTCCGTTGACGAACTCCAGACGGTCGCCCATGAAGTAAGGCTGAATAGATTTCACCGCATACTGGCCAATTGGGAATTTGTAGCCGGCAAAGTATTCGATGCCCCACGCGTCATCCGCGAAGTAATTGTTAACGGTATTACGTTTGGTTGGGGAGAAGTTCTCATACCAACCCGCTCCGGCTGACAGCGTCCAGTTATCCGGCGTCCAGCTCAGAGCGGTACCGTAGATATTCTGGTCATAGCGTTTGCTGTCGCCATTGCCTGGATTGCGGATATCGGCGCGGGTGTAGTTCCACGCGGTTCCCCACGCCAGGTCTTTGGTGATGTGGTAGTTCACACCCAGCGAGCCGCCGCCTTTACGCTTGTAACGCAGGCCGTTGCCTGGCAGGAACTCATTATCTTCAAACAGGTACGACGCATACACATCCGCATCGCCGAAGGTATTTTTGTACTTCAGCATTTTGCGCGAACGGTAAGACCCATCGTAATCACCATTGATGCCGTTGCCCGGCGCCTGCGCCAGCATATCGTAATCCCAGATATCGGTCTTCGCTCCTACGACATCGTAGTAAACGCTGTTCTGCTGACCAAAGTAGAGCTCACCCAAGGTGGCGCTTTTGAAGCCAGTATAAAGTTGGCGGCGCGAGGTGTTATTCGCACCATCTGCATGATGATTGTCCCAACCCCACCAGGCCGGGAAGTTAACGCCCAGCTCGTAGTAACCGACCCAGCTTACGTCGTCAAACAGGTAATAATTGGCGCTGAAGCGAAAGCGTGAGCCACCGTCGTAGCCATTACGTTTGTACGATTTGTCGTTCACGCCATTCTGATGTTGGAACTGCGGACGAATACTGCCGCCCACTTTGAAGTCGAGACGGCTTAGCGCATCGCCCGCCTGTGGATCCTGCTTGAGTAAAGTAATTTCCGCCTGGCTGGCGAGTGGCGCCGCTGCGAGTAACGCAGCAATAGCGCTGAGAGTGAAAGCACGCATTTGCATTTTTTATATCCCAGTTAAGGTGAGCGCTCTATTGGTGAGCGAGCGAAATAGTACGGTGCGCTAACTGGGATCTTATTTATAATTTTGTGCGGATATTCCGAGGTGTAACGCTTTCCGCATCAACTGATAAAACATATGTCAAATCAATAGGATTTTTACAGATAAGGAAATGCGGGCATTGGTAAAAGGATAAAAAAACGGCCCCCGCAGGAGCCGTTAATGGGTAGCCAATTGGAATCAGCCTTTAATTTGCGCGTGCATTTCCTGCACCGAAATTACCTGCTCTGTCGGATCCGCGTTCAGCGCCATCGCTGTGGCAAAACCGCCGTTCAGCGTGGTGTCGTAATGCACTTTGTACTGCAGCGCGCTACGACGAATCAGCTTGGAGTCTTCAATCGCCTGACGTCCCGCCGTGGTGTTGACGATGTAGGTATATTCGCCATTCTTCAGGCGATCCTGAATGTGCGGACGACCTTCATGCACCTTGTTTACCAGACGTGGATTGATGCCCGCTTCGCCCAGCACCACTGCGGTACCGTGTGTCGCATCCAGCTCGAAACCAAACTTCTGCAGTTTTGCCGCCAGGTCGACGATACGTTTCTTATCGCCTTCACGCACTGACAGCAACGCGCGACCGGTTTTCTTCATGTTGCTCTGGGCACCCAGCATCGCTTTGGCGAAGGCTTCAGCGAAGGTGCGACCGACGCCCATCACTTCACCGGTAGAGCGCATCTCTGGGCCGAGAATCGGGTCAACGCCTGGGAACTTGTTGAACGGCAGCACCACTTCTTTCACCGAGTAATACGGTGGAATCACTTCTTTAGTGACGCCCTGCTCAGCCAGCGTTTTACCTGCCATCACGCGCGCGGCAACCTTCGCCAGCGCCACGCCAGTGGCTTTCGACACGAACGGCACGGTACGCGCGGCACGTGGATTCACCTCAATCAGGTAAACTTCATTGTCCTTCACCGCGAACTGCACGTTCATCAGGCCACGTACGTTCAGCTCGAAGGCCAGTTTTTCCACCTGCTGACGCATCACGTTCTGGATTTCAGTGCTCAGCGTGTAGGCCGGCAGTGAACACGCGGAGTCACCGGAGTGCACGCCCGCCTGCTCGATGTGCTCCATGATGCCGCCAATCAGCACGCGCTCGCCGTCGCAAATCGCATCGACATCCACTTCAACCGCGTCGTCGAGGAAGCGATCCAGCAGCACTGGCGCATCGTTAGACACCGATACAGCGGTCTGGAAGTAACGCTTCAGGTCGATTTCGTCGTAAACGATCTCCATCGCGCGGCCGCCCAGCACATAAGAAGGACGCACCACCAGCGGATAACCGATCCCAGCCGCTTTCTCAACGGCCTGTTCCAGCGTGGCAACGGTGGCGTTAGCCGGCTGCTTCAGGCTCAGGCGATCAACCGCCTGCTGGAAACGCTCACGGTCTTCTGCACGGTCAATCGAGTCCGGGCTGGTACCAATCACCGGCACGCCAGCCGCTTCCAGCGCGCGTGCCAGTTTCAGCGGCGTCTGGCCGCCGTACTGTACGATGACGCCTTTCGGCTTCTCGATACGCACGATTTCCAGCACATCTTCCAGCGTGACCGGCTCGAAGTACAGGCGATCCGAGGTGTCGTAGTCGGTTGAGACGGTTTCCGGGTTACAGTTGACCATGATGGTCTCGTAACCGTCTTCACGCAGCGCCAGCGCCGCATGCACGCAGCAGTAATCAAACTCGATGCCCTGGCCGATACGGTTTGGACCGCCGCCCAGAATCATGATTTTTTCACGATCCTGGTTTGGATTGGCTTCGCACTCTTCCTCGTAAGTTGAGTACATATAGGCGGTGTCGGTGGCGAATTCAGCCGCGCAGGTATCAACGCGTTTATAAACCGGATGCAGGTTAAATTGCTGACGCAGCTTACGGATTTCGCCTTCAGATACGCCCGCCAGCGCGGCCAGACGGACATCAGCAAAGCCTTTACGCTTCAGCGCGCGCAGGAACTCCGCGTTCAGCGAGTTCACACCTTCGCGTTCAACCTGCTCTTCCAGACGCACCAGCTCTTCAATCTGCACCAGGAACCAGCGATCAATGTTGGTGAGGTTGAACACACCATCAACTGACATGCCGGCGCGGAACGCATCGGCGATGTACCAGATACGGTCAGAACCGGCATCTTTCAGTTCGCGGCGAATGCGCGTTAACGCTTCTGGATCGTCGAGGCTGACTTTCGGGTCGAAACCGTTGGCACCGACTTCCAGACCGCGCAGCGCTTTCTGCATCGATTCCTGGAAGGTGCGGCCAATCGCCATCACTTCACCGACCGATTTCATCTGCGTGGTCAGACGATCGTTGGCACCGGCGAACTTCTCGAAGTTGAAGCGAGGAATCTTGGTAACAACGTAGTCGATAGAGGGTTCGAACGACGCAGGCGTTAAGCCGCCGGTGATGTCGTTCATCAGCTCATCAAGGGTAAAGCCCACCGCCAGTTTCGCCGCCACTTTGGCAATCGGGAAGCCGGTCGCTTTTGAAGCCAGCGCTGACGAACGCGATACGCGCGGGTTCATTTCGATGACGATCATACGGCCATCTTTCGGATTCACCGAGAACTGCACGTTCGAACCACCGGTTTCGACACCGATTTCACGCAGTACCGCCAGCGAGGCGTTACGCATGATTTGATACTCTTTGTCGGTCAGAGTTTGCGCGGGCGCCACGGTGATAGAGTCACCGGTGTGGATGCCCATTGCATCGAAGTTTTCGATCGAGCAGACGATGATACAGTTGTCGTTTTTATCGCGTACCACTTCCATCTCGTACTCTTTCCAGCCAATCAGCGACTCATCAATCAGCAGCTCATTGGTTGGCGACAAGTCCAGACCGCGTTCGCAAATCTCTTCGAACTCTTCGCGGTTATAGGCGATACCGCCGCCAGTGCCGCCCATCGTAAAGGAAGGGCGGATGATGCACGGGAAGCCAACGTCTTCGGCCACCGCCAGCGCTTCTTCCATGGTATGCGCGATACCGGAACGTGCGGTGCCCAGACCAATGCTCTTCATCGCCACGTCGAAGCGACGACGATCTTCGGCTTTATCAATGGCATCGGCAGTTGCACCAATCATGGTAACGCCGAACTCAGCCAGCACGCCCTGACGCTCCAGCTCCAGCGCACAGTTCAGCGCTGTCTGGCCGCCCATGGTTGGCAGCACCGCATCCGGACGCTCTTTTTCGATAATCTTGCGTACCACTTCCCAGTGAATCGGCTCGATGTAAGTCGCATCGGCCATTTCCGGGTCGGTCATAATGGTTGCCGGGTTCGAGTTCACCAGAATGACACGGTAGCCCTCTTCACGCAGCGCTTTACACGCCTGCGCACCGGAGTAGTCAAATTCACATGCCTGGCCGATAACGATCGGGCCAGCACCAAGAATCAGGATGGATTTTATGTCTGTACGTTTTGGCATCGTGGGCTCCTGATTACTTCGCGTTAGAACGGTATGCTTCGATCAGTTCGATAAAGTGATCGAACAGTGGCGCCGCATCGTGCGGGCCTGGGCTCGCTTCCGGGTGTCCCTGGAAGCTGAAGGCCGGTTTGTCAGTGCGATGAATGCCCTGCACGGTTTGGTCGAACAGCGACACATGCGTCACGCGCAGATTGGCCGGTAATTGGCTGTCATCAACCGCAAAACCGTGGTTCTGTGCGGTGATCATCACGGTGTTGTTATCAAGATCCTTCACCGGATGGTTGCCGCCGTGGTGGCCGAGTTTCATCTTGATGGTTTTGGCGCCGCTCGCCAGCGCTAACAGCTGGTGCCCAAGGCAGATACCGAATACCGGAACATCGGTTTTCAGGAACGCCTGAATGGCGTTAATGGCGTAGTCGCATGGCTCCGGGTCGCCAGGACCGTTCGACAGGAAAATACCGTCTGGATTAAGTGCCAGAACCTCTTCTGCCGAAGTTTGCGCCGGCACGACCGTCAGGCGGCAGCCGCGATCCACCAGCATACGCAGGATGTTGCGCTTAGCGCCGTAATCGTACGCCACCACATGGAACGGCAGCTCTTCCGCCGTTTTCTGCTCCGGCAGGTCACCTTCCAGTGTCCAGCTACCTTGCTGCCACGCGTAGGTTTCCGCGGTGGTCACTTCTTTCGCCAGATCCATGCCTTTCAAGCCCGGGAACGCCTGCGCTTTCTGCAGCGCCAGTGCGGCATCCGGATTATCACCCGCAATAATGCAGCCGCTCTGTGCACCCTTCTCGCGCAGCAAACGGGTCAGTTTACGCGTGTCGATATCGGCGATGCCAACGATGTTATTGCGCTGCAGGTAAGCTGCCAGACTTTCTTCGCTGCGGAAGTTGCTGGTAATCAGCGGCAGATCGCGAATAACGAGGCCTTGAGCATGGATTTGGCTGGATTCTTCATCGGCGGCGTTAACGCCAACATTGCCGATATGGGGATAAGTGAGGGTAACGATTTGGCGGGAATAGGAAGGATCAGTGAGGATTTCTTGATAACCGGTCATTGAAGTGTTGAAAACAACTTCCCCCACTGCCGACCCCGTAGCCCCGATGGCCCGACCGTGGAATTGGGTTCCGTCTTCCAGAACCAAGAGCGCTGACTTAATCAAAACATCCTCCAGGGAATAAACAGTCACAATATTTGCATATTAATTCAAAAGGAGTACCAGAATCAATGCAAAACCCGCCTGAGTACTCGAATTTTGGCAAATTGCGCGCATTCTAATGATCGCCCCGCACCTTGTCTACAATATGTGGTTATTTTTTTGTATATTTCGGGCAACTGAATGTTAAAAACGGTGAAAGGCGATAAAAGAGTGAGACAACTCGGAAAAATAATCGGTTGCCTGACGGCGATAATGGCAAACTGGTGCTGGCGCGCATAAATTTTTGACCAAACGGTCAAAATTAGCCATCGCAAGCCTGATAATCACTCATCAACTTCGACAAATAAGCACTTCGAACCAATAATATAGCAAAATGGTCATTTACAGATAAAATAAAGGGCAATGATCACATTGCCCTAGTCAATCAAGGTCTTACCGATTGAAATAACCACATCACGATGGTTCACAACACTCACAACATCGATAAATCCAGCACATCACGCATGTCGTAAAGGCCAGATTTCTTGTTCTTTAACCAGCTTGCCGCTTTAACTGCACCATTTGCAAAGGTCATACGGCTGGAAGCCTTGTGGGTAATCTCTACGCGCTCACCAATATCTGCAAACATCGCGGTGTGTTCGCCGACGATATCACCAGCGCGCACGGTAGCAAATCCGATGGTTTGCGCTTTACGCTCACCGGTATGACCTTCACGGGCATACACCGCGTGCTCATCCAGATTCCACTTCATGGCATCGGCAATCGCTTCGCCCATCGCCAGCGCAGTACCTGATGGTGCATCAACTTTGTGACGATGGTGCGCTTCAACGATTTCAATGTCCGCGTAGTCGCCCATCACCTTCGCTGCCTGCTGCAGCAGATTCAGCACCAAGTTGACGCCCACGCTGAAGTTAGCGGCAAACACGATGCCAATCTCTTCAGCAGCCGCGCGAATCGCCGCTTTACCGGCTTCATCAAAACCGGTGGTACCGATCACCATCGCTTTGTTGTGCTGTCGGCAAAACGCCAGATACTCCAGCGTGCCTTCCGGACGGGTGAAATCGATCAGGACATCGAAGTCGTTAACCACCTTTTGCAGGTCGTCAGAGACGATCACGCCCGTTTTGCCGATGCCCGCCAGTTCGCCAGCATCTACGCCCAGCAATGACGAACCGCTACGCGCCAGTGCTGCGCCTAACGCAACACCTTCCGCCTGCTGTACGGCCTGAATCAAATTGCGTCCCATGCGACCCGGCGCACCAACGATAGCAATGCGGATTTCACTCATAATTATTCATTCCTGATACAAATCTATGCATGTAAAGCGTAAACAGGTTAACGGTCAGATAACAGTCACGCCACAACAATAAAGGGATATAAGAATTTTATGCCAGCCGCGAAACATTATCAGTAAAAGCAATCCCGCATGCTGGAAGCAGGATTTTCTACAGCGACAGGCAAAGAAAAGGCCGAACAATGTCGGCCTGATTTTACTGCGGTGTAAACCGCTTACTGCACGTTTCGCACGTCGACGCGCAGCTCTTTTGGCACTTCAAACACGATGTTCTCTTCACGGCCAATCAGCTCAATCGCCGCTTCACCGCCGAGCTCACGCAGACGTTGAATCACCTGTTGCACCAGAATATCAGGAGCAGAAGCGCCCGCTGTTACGCCGATGACCTGCTTGTCTTTGACCCACTCTTCCTGGATGTCATCAGCCGAATCAATCAGCTTCGCCAGCTTACCAGCACGCTGCGCCAGTTCGGCCAGACGGTTCGAGTTAGAGGAGTTTTTCGATCCCACTACCAGCACCACTTCAGCATCACGCGCTAAGACGCGTACCGCTTCCTGACGGTTGGTGGTGGCGTAGCAGATGTCATCTTTACGTGGACCGATAATCGCCGGGAAGCGCTGACGCAGTGCATCAATCACGTCCGAAGTATCATCGACTGAAAGTGTGGTCTGCGTCATAAAGCACAGGTTGCTCTCATCTTTGACGTTCAGCTTGAACACATCTTCCGGCGATTCCACCAGATACATGCCGCCGTTAGGATTGCTGTACTGGCCCATGGTGCCTTCCACTTCCGGATGCCCCGCGTGACCAATAAGAATCGCTTCAACACCTTTACGGCTAGCGCGCGCCACTTCCATATGCACTTTGGTCACCAGCGGACAGGTCGCATCAAACAGCATGGTGAGGTTACGCGCTTTGGCTTCGGCGCGAACCGCTTGCGATACGCCGTGCGCGGAGAAGATCAGAATGGCGTTATCCGGCACTTCAGCGATCTCTTCAATGAAGATCGCCCCACGTTCGCGTAAGCTACTCACCACGTAGCGGTTATGCACCACTTCGTGACGCACGTAGATGGGCGCGCCGTACATCTCCAGCGCGCGCTCAACGATGCTGATGGCGCGATCAACGCCTGCGCAAAAACCGCGTGGGTTAGCTAACAGGATTTGCATCGTTGGCCTCCAGCGCCGGATCAATCTCCAGCACTTCAATGTCAAACTGAATGCGCTGGCCCGCCAGCGGATGGTTGAAGTCTACGGTGATCGAGTCACCGGAAACTTCACGGATCACGCCAGGCATTTCGCTGCCGCCGCGGCCGCTGAACAGCATGATGGCACCCACTTCCGGCTCGCCCGCATCGTTAAAGTCACGACGTGAGAAGTACTGAACCAGATCCGGGCTGGTGCCGCCAAACGCATCTTCCGGCTCCAGCGTAAATGCGTGCTTGTCGCCCACTTTACGCCCGAGTAGCTGCTGTTCCAGCGCACCCGACAGGCTGCCATCACCCAGACGGAACAGCGCAGGTTTGCCGTTGGCGCGCGTGGATTCGGCCGTCGAGCCATCCTCCAGCTTCAGCGTAAAATGCACCAGCAACGCGCTATCGCGCTGAACTAAGTCTGTCATCAGTTACCCTTTCTGTTTAGCCGGTTTGCCGTTCGGGCTGAGAAAACCTTCCAGCACCACCAGCGCCGCGCCGATGCAGATGGCACAGTCGGCGATGTTAAAGGTCGCGAAGTGCCAGTCACCGACATAGAAGTCGATAAAATCGACCACAAAACCGTGATACGAACGGTCAAACAGGTTACCCAACGCCCCGCCGATAATCAGCGCGTAGGCAATATTGGTTAATTTGTTGCTGGCAGCGTTGCGATACATCATCACCAACAGCGCCACCACGATAGCAATGGCGATGCCGGCGAAGAACCAGCGCTGCCAGCCGCCTTTGTCGGCCAGGAAGCTGAACGCCGCGCCATAATTATGTGCGTAGAACAGGTTCAGGAACGGCATCAGCGGCTGCGTTTCATGCAGCATCATGTTGTTGATGACCCACATCTTGCTGCCAAAATCGATGGCAATCACCACCAGCACCAGCCAAAGCCAGCGCAAACCGGTTGAAGAGAGCGCTTTACTCATCAGGCAAATTTCCGCTGTTCGCCATTGCCGGCGACGTTGGTGTAGCAACGACCACACACCGCAGCATGCTCCGGGTTCTGGCCAACGTCAGTAGTGTAATGCCAGCAGCGCGGACATTTCTCGCCTTCTGCTTTGTGCAGCGCGATTTTCAGACCTTTGAACAGCTCGCTCTGCTGCGCTTCATCGCTGGCAGTGGCGTAATCCGCCACGGTCGCGCCTGAAGTTAACAGCACGAAACGCAGCTCATCGCCCAGCGCCTGCAGCTTGGCTGCCAGCTCGGCATCCGCATACAGCGTCACCGTCGCTTCCAGCGCACCGCCGATGCGTTTGTCGCTACGCGCTTGCTCAATCACCTTGTTCACTTCACCGCGGACTTTCAGCACATCATCCCAATAAGCATCGTTCAGCGTTTCGTTATCTGCCAGACCAAACAGATCCTGATACCACTCTTCGGTGAACACGTACTTCGCGCGCTCGCCCGGCAGGTAGCCCCAGATTTCGTCTGCGGTGAAGGACATGATTGGCGCCATCCAGCGCACCAGCGCTTCAACGATGTGCCACAGCGCGGTTTGGCAGCTGCGACGCGCCAGGCTGTCGCCTTTCGCGGTGTACTGACGATCTTTGATCACATCGAGATAGAACGAGCCCATTTCGATTGAGCAGAAGTGCATCAGACGCTGCACCACTTCGTGGAAATCGTAGTTTTCGTAGGAGTGCACGATATCCTGCTGCGCTGCCAGCGCACGGCCAACCGCCCAGCGATCCACCACCACCATCTCTTCCGGCTTGACGCAATCGGTCGCCGGGTTAAAGCCAGCAAGGTTTGCCAGCAGGAAACGCGCGGTGTTACGGATACGACGATAGCTGTCTGCGGCACGCTTCAGGATTTCGTCGGAAACCGCCATCTCACCGGAATAATCGGTAGAAGCGACCCACAGACGCAGAATGTCCGCACCCAGCTTATCCATCACATCCTGCGGCGCCACGGTGTTGCCGATCGATTTCGACATCTTGCGGCCCTGACCATCCACGGTGAAACCGTGCGTCAGTACCTGACGATAAGGCGCTTTGCCTTTCATCGCCGTGGAGATCATCAGAGAAGACATGAACCAGCCGCGATGCTGATCCGAACCTTCCAGGTACATATCTGGCGTATGGCCGCCGAATTCAGGACGCGCATCCACCACCGCGTAGCTGGTTGATCCGGAGTCGAACCAGACATCTAAGGTGTCTGGCACTTTGACGTAATGGTCAGCGTCGTCGCCCATCAGGTCGCGCGGATCGAGATCCCACCACGCCTGAATGCCGTCCTGCTCAACCCGTTTCGCGACTTTCTCCATCAGCTCCAGCGTATCCGGATGCAGCTGCTCGCTCTCTTTATGCACGAACAGCGCCATCGGCACGCCCCACGTACGCTGACGTGAGATACACCAGTCCGGACGGTTCGCTACCATCGCTTCGATACGCGCCTGGCCCCAATCCGGGATCCACTGCACGCCTTTGATCTCTTTCAGCGACTGCGCACGCAGGCCTTTCTGATCCATGCTGATGAACCATTGTGGCGTGGCACGGAAGATGATTGGCGTTTTATGACGCCAGCAGTGCGGGTAGCTGTGCAGCAGTTTCTCAACGTGCAGCAGCGCGCCCTTCTCTTTCAGCAGCTCAACGATCATGTCGTTGGCTTTAAAGACGTTTACGCCATCCAGCGTCGGGTAGGTGCCTGGCAGATACGCGCCATCCGGCCCCACCGGATTGGCGGTTTCCAGACCGTATTTCTGACCGATAACATAGTCATCCGGGCCATGGCCTGGTGCGGTATGTACCGCACCGGTACCGGCTTCCAGCGTCACGTGCTCACCCAATACCACTTTCGATTGGATCTGCTCGAGGAACGGATGCTGGAACAGCTGCAGCTCCAGCGCCGCGCCGTTGCATTCGCCCAGCACGGTCCAGTCGCTGATGCCCGCGCGCTTCATCACGCTCTCAACCATCTCTTTGGCGAGAATCAGGCTGCGACCGTCGATCTGCAGCAGCTGGTATTCAAATTCAGGATGCAGCGAGATACCGCGGTTGGCTGGCATGGTCCACGGCGTGGTGGTCCAGATCACCAGTGAAACCGGGCCTTCTGAAGCAGCGACGCCAAACTTCGCGCGCACCGCATCGGCATCCACGGCATTGAACATCACATCGATGGATGGCGAAGTTTTGTCGTAATACTCCACTTCCGCTTCAGCCAGCGCCGAACGGCAATCCATGCACCAGTGCACCGGCTTAGCGCCTTTGTGCAGATGGCCGTTGCCGATGATTTTACCCAGCGCACGGATGATGTTGGCTTCGGTCTGGAAATTCATCGTCAGATAAGGACGATCCCAGTCACCGAGCACGCCGAGGCGGATGAAGTCATTTTTCTGGCCTTCAACCTGCTCTGCCGCATATTGGCGGCAAGCGGCACGGAATTCAGACGCGCTCACTTTTTCGCCCGGCTTACCAATCATCTGTTCAACTTTGTGCTCAATCGGCAAGCCGTGGCAGTCCCAACCTGGAACGTACGGCGAGTCGTAGCCCGCCATGCCTTTCGACTTAACGATAATGTCTTTCAGAATCTTGTTAACTGAGTGACCAATATGAATGCTGCCGTTCGCATAAGGAGGGCCATCGTGCAAAATAAAGGTTTTTTTCCCTTTTTTGGCTTCGCGGATGATGCCGTACAGGTTGTCATCATACCAACGTTGCAGCATTCCCGGTTCACGCTTGGCCAGATCGCCACGCATCGGGAACCCCGTTTCCGGCAAATTCAGGGTAGATTTATAGTCACTCATCAGATTCTCGATTCCGTATTTCGGTCATTAAACCGGTGTTTTTAGCCCAAAGAATTGGCGGGCTGTCACCACATCTTTCGCAATTTGTTCTTTCAGCGCGTCCAGCGAAGCGAAACGCTGTTCATCGCGAATCTTCTGTTTCAGCACCACTTCAATGTGACGCCCATAGAGATTCATATGTGTGTCGAGCAGATGAACTTCAAGCTGCTGACGTAAACCTTTTACCGTTGGGCGCGTACCAATATTGGCCACGCCGGGCAGCGGCTGATCGCCAAGGCCCAACACTGCCACCGCAAACACGCCTTTAACCGGCGTAACGGTGCGACGCAAAGGGAGATTAGCCGTTGGGAAACCGATGGTGCGCCCGAGTGCATCGCCGTGCACTACGCGGCCTGAGATGCTGAACGGATGGCCCAGCAGCGCTTCGGCTTGCGCAAAATCATCCTGCGCCAGCGCCTGACGAACGGCGGTGCTGCTGATGCGCTTGCCGCTGTCACAATAGGTCTGGGTGCTGATAACCTCAAAGCCATACTCCGCACCGGCTTTCTGTAATAACAGGAAATCCCCCTGGCGACCAGCGCCGAAGCGGAAATCATCGCCTACGGCCAGGAACTTGACGTTGAGCTTGTCTACCAGCAATTCGGAAATAAAACTCTGCGCCGAATGCGCAGCGAAGCGACGATCAAAACGTACGCAGAGTACGGCATCAACGCCCGCTTGTTCGAGGTACTTCAGCTTTTCACGCAAACGCGTAAGGCGCGCCGGGGCTTTGTCGCCGGCAAACAGCTCAAGCGGTTGTGGCTCAAATACCATCACCACCACCGGCAGATTGCGTTTTCGTCCTTCGGCAATCAGCTGCGCCATCAAAGCCTGGTGGCCGCGATGTACGCCGTCGAAATTGCCAATGGTCAGGACGCAGCCGCGATGCTGCTCTTTCAGATTATAAATACCGCGGATAAACTTCATGGCTGACTCAAACCGGTGGAAATCGGCGGATTATACCCTTGAATGGCGTTTAGGTTAACCCGTATACGTGCCTTTCCTGCTTCTGGCGCGGCTTATTCCACGCGTGGGCAATTGCTTAGCAAGGATCTGAAGATTTTTGCTGCGAAATACTGTATTCAACGCCGCGTTGCTGGTAGAATCCTGCGCCATCAATTACGTAATCGAGTGTTGTTTTTAAAACGACGCTTATTTGCACAAATCCATTGACATAAGAAGGCGCAAAAGGCATAGTCCTCGGCCTTTGATTTGTCCATATAGATCACATTTGGGAGTTGGACCTTGGCTAATATCAAATCAGCTAAGAAACGCGCCGTAACATCTGAGAAACGTCGCAAGCATAACGCAAGCAACCGTTCAATGATGCGTACTTTCATCAAGAAAGTATACGCGGCTATCGCAACAGGCGACAAAGCTGCTGCGCAGAACGCATTCAACGAAATGCAACCA
This sequence comes from Pantoea sp. y20, assembly GCF_054903455.1. Classification (NCBI taxonomy): domain Bacteria; kingdom Pseudomonadati; phylum Pseudomonadota; class Gammaproteobacteria; order Enterobacterales; family Erwiniaceae; genus Pantoea; species Pantoea sp. y20. The sequence continues at coordinate 738,202 of NZ_CM142816.1, read as the reverse complement.
CTCGTGGACCGTCAGGCTGCTAAAGGTCTGATCCACAAAAACAAAGCTGCACGTCATAAAGCAAACCTGACTGCTCAGATCAACAAACTGGCTTAATCGCCCGTCTGTTAATCGCTTTGTAAAAAAGAACCGGCGTTTAGCCGGTTTTTTTATGCCTGCAATTCAGGGGTAAACAGCGCACTAAAGTCGCGATGGCAGATCCGCTGTACCGCCGGATGCTGAATCATCCGTTCGGCAAAGATCACGTGATACTCCTCCATCACCGCATCCAACCGCCCAATCTCTTTGATGGCGTCATCCCGGTAAATCTCGTCGCCATACAGCGTCGGAGCCACAAATATCGCGTTGTTAAGCGCACCAAAAGCTTTCATTAATGCCGCATCATCAAACTCGCCCAGAATCTCCACTTGCAATCCCTGGCTGTGAATCCAGTTCAGCAGTTTACGACCCAGCATCGAGCGACGCCCCGGAATCAGCAAACGCCGCTCTTCCAGGCTGGCAGGAAACGGCAGCGTCGGTAACGGTGTGTTGCACCAGAAGCTGATCGGACACTCGCCCAGCTTGACCGAAAACAGCCCTTCCTGCTGAGTCGAATCAATTGGGCAATCGGAAAGAATCATATCCAGCTTGTGCTGGCTTAACTGTTCCAGCAGCATCTCGTGCGTTGATTCAAAGCAGCGCAGATGGATTCCCTCTTCAGCCACCACCGCAGCCTGCAGCACCTTGCTCACCAGTTGCTTAGACAAGGCATCCGCTACGCCAACATCAAACAGCAGATGCGACTCTTTGCGGTAGTTAACGATATCGAGCATCTCCTGGCTCAGCATGAACATGCGGTCGGCATAGCGGAACACCAGCTGACCAAGCTCCGTCGGCACTAAACCGCGCCCCTGACGACGAAACAGCACGCCGCCGAGTTGCTCTTCCAGCGATTTAATCTGGCCAGTAACCGTCTGTGGCGCCAGGCACAGCACATCCGCCGCGCGCACTACCGAACCGGTTTTACACACCTGCCAGAAATAGTAGAGATGATTAAAGTTGAGCTGATTCATCGGCAAAAAAGGAGGCTTTCGCCCCCTTCCTCTTTTAACGCAATTTGATGCGCAGCAGCGTGTAACCAATCACCGCTGAGAGCAGCGAGCCACTGAGAATCCCCAGCTTGGAGAAGGTCACCAGTTGCTCATGGGCGGCATCAAACGCCAGCGAACTGATAAAGATCGACATGGTGAAGCCGATACCGCACAGCACACCAATCGCCATGATATCGCGTATCGTGGTGCCCGCCGGCAACACCGCCAGCCGCCACTTCACCGCCAGCCAGCAGAACAGCGTGATACCCAACGGTTTACCAATCAGCAAGCCGAGAATGATGCCCAGCGGCTCTGGCGACAGCGTATCCATAAAGGTAATGCCGCTCAGCGAAATGCCGGCGTTGGCAAAAGCGAACAGCGGCAGAATCAGCCAGTTTACCCACGGCATTAAACCATGCGCCAGGTGCTCGGCTGGAGAGTGGCCGTTCTTCTCTTCCAGCGGCACGAAGAAGCCAACAATCACGCCCGCTAACGTTGCGTGCACACCCGATTTGAGCACCGCCGTCCACAGCACAATGCCGACCAACATATAGATGGCAATGTTACGCACGCCACAACGATTGAGAATCGCCAGCAGCACAATCGCACCTGCCGCCACGCTCAGCGACAGCACGGAGAGATCGCTGGTATAGAACAGCGCGATAATCACGATAGCGCCGAGATCATCAATAATCGCCAGCGCCATCAGGAACACTTTCAGCGCGGTTGGCACGCGGCTGCCCAACAGTGCCAGCACGCCCAAAGCAAAGGCGATATCAGTAGCAGTAGGAATTGCCCAGCCGTTACGTGCAATAGGATCGCCATGATTGAGCAGCAGGAAAATCAGTCCCGGCATAACCATGCCGCCAATTGCCGCAATCACCGGGAAAATGGCGCGATCGCGGCTGGCGAGTTCACCGGTGATCAGTTCACGTTTCACTTCCAAACCAATTAACAGGAAAAACAGCGCCATCATGGCATCGTTGATCCACAGCAGCAGGTTTTTGCTGATGTCTAATGCACCGAAGCGAATCTGCACCGGTTCGGCGAGAAACGATTGATAAGCTTGAGCGGTTTCCGCGCTGTTAGCCAAAATCATTGCCGCGACGGCCGCCAGAATCAGCACCATGCCGTTGCTGGCATCGCTGGCAATAAAGCTTTTCAGTAAGCTTCGAAGAGAACGGGGTTTGTTCACAACTCCTCCTGAGTAGAGACATTTAGGCTGAGAAGTGTAGCGACTCAAACACCTCGTTAAAAGCAGCTTATGTCTCGTTAACGACTCGATAATACCGATGCATTACGAAACGGTTTCTGCTTTTATCTCACGCCAGGCAGATTGAGCTTATATCAGGAGCGACGCGTTGGCGGGAAAACATAAAAAAAGCGGAGAGTTTCCTCTCCGCTTTATTAAGCATGCCAGACGGGATTAACGTGTTAAATCGTCAAAAAACTTCTTCACGCCGTCGAGGAAGCTTTTGGAGCGCGGGCTGTTTTTCTCACCGCTCGGGCCGCCAAAACTCTCTTCCAGTTCACGCAGTAACGCTTTCTGTTTGTCATTGAGGCTAACTGGCGTTTCCACCACCACACGACACAGCAAATCGCCTACCGCACCACCACGCACCGATTTCACGCCTTTACCGCGCATGCGGAACAGCTTGCCAGTTTGCGTTTCAGAAGGCACTTTCAGGTTCACACGTCCATCAAGCGTCGGCACTTCAATCTCGCCACCTAATGCTGCCATCGCAAAGTTAATCGGCACTTCGCAATATAGGTTGTTATCTTCACGCTCGAAGATCGGGTGCTTTTTCACCGAAACCTGAACGTACAGATCGCCCGCTGGTGCGCCCTGTTCGCCCGCTTCACCTTCGCCGGTCAGACGAATGCGATCGCCGGTATCCACGCCTGCTGGAATTTTCACCGACAGGGTTTTACTGCGCTCAACGCGACCGTGACCATGACAAGCATTGCAAGGATCTTTGATCACTGAACCGCGACCGTGACAGGTCGGACACGCCTGCTGCACGGTGAAGAAGCCCTGACGCATCTGCACCTGGCCTGCGCCATGACAGGTATGGCAGGTCTGCGGTTTGGTCCCCGGTTTCGCGCCGCTGCCGTGGCAGACATCGCACTCTTCCAGTGTTGGAATGCGGATCTCTTTGGTCACGCCGCGTACCGCTTCTTCCAGCGTTAGCTCCATGTTGTAGCGTAAATCGGCGCCACGTGCGGCACGCTGACGGCGGCCACCACCAAAAATATCGCCAAATACGTCGCCAAAGATATCGCTGAAGTCGGCACCGCCGCCGCCGAAGCCACCACCGCCGCCCATGCCGCCTTGTTCAAAGGCTGCGTGACCATATTGGTCGTAGGCCGCACGCTTCTGTGCGTCGGTCAGAATTTCGTAGGCTTCCTTAATTTCTTTAAACTTCGCTTCGGCTTCTTTATTGTCCGGATTACGGTCCGGATGGTATTTCATCGCCAGGCGCTTATAAGCCTTTTTGATTTCACGCTCATCTGCGGATTTAGAGACGCCTAAGATCTCGTATAAATCACTCTTAGCCATATTTGTTCTGCCCTTAACATGATCGCACGGGCGTGGAGAGATCTCCTACGCCCGTGCTGGTTTCAACGGCTGTCAGGCCAGCCGTCGCGCCCGGTCAGGGGCAATTATTTTTTGTCTTTAACTTCTTCGAACTCAGCGTCGACAACGTCGTCTTCTTTCTGTGCAGAAGCATCGCCTGCATCAGCTGCCTGACCCTGCTGCTGTGCCAGCTCCATCAGTTTGCTGGACACTTCCATCAATGCCTGCATTTTGGCTTCGATTTCTGCTTTGTCTTCGCCTTTCAGCGCGGTGTTCAGCTCGGTCAACGCAGCTTCGATTGGCGCTTTGTCGTCAGCAGACAGTTTGTCGCCCGCTTCGTCCAGCTGCTTACGGGTGCTGTGCGAAATCTGATCGCCCTGGTTACGGGTCTGAACCAGCTCTTCGAACTTGCGGTCAGACTCGGCGTTCGCTTCCGCGTCACGCACCATTTTTTCGATCTCTTCTTCATTCAGACCAGAAGAAGCCTTGATGGTGATCTTCTGCTCTTTACCGCTGTTTTTGTCTTTCGCAGACACGTGCAGGATACCATCCGCATCGATATCGAAGGTGACTTCGATCTGCGGCATACCGCGCGGTGCAGCCTGGATACCGTCGAGGTTGAACTGGCCCAGGGATTTGTTATCACCTGAACGCTTACGCTCACCCTGCAGCACGTGAATCGTCACGGCAGACTGGTTATCTTCAGCGGTAGAGAACACCTGGCTGTGCTTGGTTGGGATGGTGGTGTTCTTGCTAATCAGCGAAGTCATCACGCCGCCCATGGTTTCGATACCCAGCGACAGCGGAGTCACGTCCAGCAGCAGAACGTCTTTCACTTCACCCGCCAACACGCCGCCCTGAACCGCAGCACCCACGGCTACCGCTTCATCCGGGTTCACATCTTTACGTGGCTCTTTACCAAAGAACTCAGTCACTTTGGCCTGAACCATTGGCATACGCGTTTGACCGCCCACCAGGATCACGTCGTTGATGTCTGAAACAGACAGACCTGCATCTTGCAGAGCCACTTTCAACGGCTCGATAGAGCGAGAAACCAAGTCTTCAACCAGTGATTCCAGTTTCGCACGTGTTACTTTGATGTTCAGGTGCTTAGGACCGGTCGCATCCGCCGTGATGTACGGCAGGTTAACGTCGGTCTGCTGTGCTGAAGACAGCTCGATCTTGGCTTTCTCTGCCGCTTCTTTCAGACGCTGCATGGCCAGCGGATCGTTGTGCAGATCGATGCCCTGATCTTTCTTAAATTCAGCCACCAGATAGTTAATCAGACGGCTATCGAAGTCTTCACCACCAAGGTGGGTATCACCGTTGGTTGCCAGAACTTCAAAGGTTTTCTCGCCATCAACGTCATCGATCTCAATGATTGAGATATCGAAAGTACCGCCGCCCAGGTCGTATACCGCGATGGTGCGGTTGCCCTGACCTTTATCCAGGCCGTAAGCCAGTGCAGCTGCGGTTGGTTCGTTGATGATACGTTTTACTTCCAGACCCGCGATACGGCCGGCGTCTTTGGTCGCCTGACGCTGCGCATCGTTGAAGTAAGCTGGAACAGTAATAACCGCTTCAGTGACGGCTTCACCGAGGAAATCTTCCGCGGTTTTCTTCATCTTTTTCAGCACTTCAGCAGAAATCTGCGGCGGTGCCATTTTCTGGCCTTTTACGTCCAGCCATGCGTCGCCGTTATCTGCGCCGATGATTTTGTACGGCATAATTTTAATATCACGCTGTACTTCTTCGTCCTGGAAGCGACGGCCAATCAGGCGCTTGATCGCAAACAGGGTGTTCTGCGGGTTGGTCACAGACTGACGTTTAGCCGGTTGACCCACCAGAGTTTCGCCATCCTGTGCATACGCAATGATCGACGGCGTGGTGCGATCGCCTTCGGCGTTTTCCAGTACGCGTGCTTTACCACCATCCATAACTGCAACACATGAGTTGGTTGTACCCAAGTCAATACCAATAATCTTGCCCATCTAAACGTCTCCTACTTAAATTCTTTGCCAATTTGGGTTGTGAAACAGAGATGCGGTCAAACTGACCACTTTCAACTGCTGAAGCAGGCTTTTTTTGCTGCCTCACAACGCTCGATGACAAGTAAATGGGGCCGGTTCGATGCGCATCAAGGGTTAAAACTAAAAAAAATTTCACTCTCTCGTCGATTCAGATCAAAGTTGGCCAAAAAGAGGCCGCTTATTATGCAGCGCCTCGCGCCCCCAGCGGTTTGCGCGGGTGTAAAACACGAACAACATCTTCAACGCTGCTTCTGAGGAATTATGAGCAATACCACGCTGGCGAATCCCGCCCCGTTGGGCCTGATGGGATTCGGTATGACCACCATCCTGCTCAACTTACACAACACCGGCCTGTTTGCGATGGATGTGATCATCCTGGCGATGGGGATTTTCTACGGCGGCATCGCACAAATTTTTGCCGGGCTGCTGGAGTATAAGAAAGGCAACACCTTCGGGCTGACCGCCTTTACCTCTTACGGCAGCTTCTGGTTAACGTTGGTGGCGATTCTACTGCTGCCAAAACTGGGGCTGGCAGAGGCGGCCGACGGCCACTTCCTTGGCGCGTATCTCGCGCTGTGGGGCGTGTTCACTGCATTCCTGTTTTTCGGCACGCTGAAGTCACCGAAAATGCTGCAGTTCATCTTCGCCAGCCTGACGCTGCTGTTTGCGCTGCTGGCTATCGGCCACCTGACCGACAACGCGGGGTTGCTGCGCGTTGCCGGCTGGATTGGCATTATTTGCGGTTCGAGTGCGTTCTATCTGGCGATGGGCGAAGTGCTGAACGAGAAGTTTGGTCGTACGGTATTGCCGATTGGCGAGTGACAAATGAATAGCGGAGCTGTTTGGCTCCGCTTTTTGCATTATGACGAGTGCAGCGACATATCTAACTGCGCATACTGCTGACGGCTATCGCGCCACAGCCAGATTCCCACCATAAAGCCAATTATCGCCAGCGCCAGCACATACCAGGCAGGCGCCATTGGCGTCAGGCTCATCATCAGCGTTACGCTAATCGGCGTCAGACCACCGAAAATCGCGTAAGCAACATTGTACGAGAATGAGATGCCGGTAAAGCGCACCGCCGCCGGGAATGCGCGCACCATCACCAACGGCACTACACCGACGACCCCCACGCTCAGGCCCGCTAAACCGTACCAAACAAACAGCATTTCCGGCGTGCTACTTAACTGATGGAAGAAGTTCCAGCTGCCGATCGCCAGCAGTATTGAACCGACCATCAGCGAACGCGCCGCGCCGAAGCGATCCACCAGCCATCCGGCGATAACACAACCCAGCAGCAGCATAATGGTGGCGAAGCTGTTGGCCTGCAGACTGAGCGCGGCGGGAATGCCATGCTGTTTTTGCATCAGCGTCGGCGCCATCAAAATCACCACCACAATGCAGGCCGACAGAAGCCAGGTGAGCAGCATCGAAATTACGATGCCGCGCTTATGGCTGGCAAAAATGGTTTGCAGCGGCATTTTTTCTGCCAGCGCTTTACGCTGCTGCATCTGCTGGAACACCGGGGTTTCATGCAGCCAGCGACGCAGATACATCGCCAGCAAGCCAAACACACCGCCGAGGAAGAAAGGAATGCGCCAGCCATGATCGCGCATCGCAGCCGGTGACAGCGTGGTGTTCAGCACCGTTGCCACCAGCGAACCGAGCAGAATCCCTGCGGTTAAGCCTGCGGTCAGCGTGCCGCAGGCAAAACCAATGCGTTTTTCAGGCACATGTTCGGCGACAAACACCCACGCGCCAGGCACTTCACCGCCGATAGCCGCGCCTTGCAGCACGCGCATTAGCAGCATCAATAACGGCGCAGCGATGCCAATGCTGGCATAAGTGGGCAATGCGCCCATCGCCAACGTCGGCAGCGCCATCAGCAGAATACTGAGGCTGAACATCTTCTTACGCCCCACTTTGTCACCAAAGTGCGCCATGATAATGCCGCCTAACGGACGCGCCAGATAACCCGCAGCAAAGATGGCGAAAGTCTGCACCTGACGCAACCATTCAGGAATGTCAGGCGGGAAGAATAGTTCGCCAATCACGGCGGCAAAGAAGACGAAGATAATGAAGTCGTAGAATTCCAGCGCCCCACCAAGGGCGGCCAGCGACAGGGTTTTGTAATCCTGCCCGTTGAGTCGGCGCGTTGCGTGCGTATCCATAATCCAGCGGTATCCAGAGGCAAAACAACTTATGTAAAGATTGAATTACTATACCGTCAATATTTTGCCACACCAGTGCCGCTGGATTTTATGCCTGAAAATGCCGATTTTTAGTCATTTGTCTCACGACGGGCGCTTTTTGGGCGAAAAGCTGCTACCACATCGGCATGAGTTTCCACATACGGCCCTTCCAGTAGCTGTAAACAATAAGGTACAGCGGCAAAAATCCCCGGCACCTTTACCGTTCCATCTTCCGCTTTCAGCCCTTCCAGCGTTTCTTTAATGGATTTTGGCTGGCCCGGCAGATTGAGGATCAGCGACTGCTTGCGGATCACGCCAACCTGGCGAGACAAAATAGCGGTCGGCACAAATTGCAGGCTAATTTGGCGCATCTGCTCGCCGAAGCCCGGCATTTCACGGTCGGCAACCGCCAATGTGGCATCTGGCGTCACATCACGCCGCGCCGGTCCGGTGCCGCCGGTGGTGAGGACCAAATTGCAGAACAGCTCATCGACCAGCTCGCAAATCGCCTGCTCAATCATTGGCTGCTCATCCGGTACCAGACGCGTTTCAATTTCAAACGGCGTAGCCAGCGCGGCGGTGAGCCAGCTCTCTAACGCCGGAATGCCCTGATCCTGATAGATGCCGTTAGCAGCACGATCGGAAACGGAAATTAATCCAATTCGTAAAGTATCCATAGAGTTATCGCTGTGGTTAGCTGCATGGCAGCAAATGACGTGAGTAGTTAGAAGGATAATACAAGAAGCGGGGGAAAAAACGTAAAACCGTGGCAGCGGTTGCCGCCACGGCCAATCACCTTACAGCAGCTCGGCGATCATCTTCTCAAGTTTGCCCTGATCGATGGCAAAGTTGCGGATACCTTCAGCCAGTTTGGTAACGGCCATTGGATCCTGGTTGTGCTGCCAGAAGAACTCAGCTTCGGTCATCTTCGCTGGACGCGCTTTCACTTCGCCGGTGTAGCTCAGTTTACGCTCAACGGTGCCTTCGCTCTCAGCCAGCTCTTTCAGCAGGCCCGGAGAGATGGTCAGACGGTCGCAGCCAGCCAGCTCAATGATTTCACCAACGTTACGGAAGCTTGCGCCCATTACCACGGTTTCATAACCGTGCTGCTTGTAGTAGCTGTAGATTTCAGCCACAGACACCACGCCTGGATCTTCGTGGGCTGCATACTCTTTCTTATCGGTGTTCTGCTTGTACCAGTCGAGGATACGGCCAACGAATGGGGAGATCAGGAACACGCCCGCTTCGGCACAGGCACGCGCCTGCGCGAAGGAGAACAGCAGCGTCAGGTTACAGTTGATACCTTCTTTTTCCAGCTGCTCAGCAGCACGAATGCCCTGCCAGGTTGACGCCAGTTTGATCAGGATACGGTCATTGCTGATGCCCGCATCGTTGTACAGTTTGATCAGGCTACGCGCTTTAGCGATGCTCGCTTCAGTGTCGTAAGAGAGGCGCGCATCGACTTCAGTCGAGATGCGACCAGGGATCAGTTTGAGAATTTCCAGACCAATGTTGACGGCCAGCTTGTCAGAAACCAGCGCCAGCTGATCTTCTTTGTTGCTGCTCTGCTGACGTGCCCAGGTAATGGCTTCGTCAATCAGTTTGCGGTATTCAGGGATTTGAGCGGCGTTGAGAATCAAAGAAGGGTTCGTGGTCGCGTCCTGCGGCTGGTAAAGTTTCATCGCCGCGATATCACCGGTGTCGGCGACCACAGTAGTCAGCTGACGCAAGGAAGTAAGTTTGTCCGTCATGGTTCTCTTTCTCTTAGGTTGACTGTCAGGGTGTAAAAGGCTGTTGCGATAATATCACGCACAAGTGACGGCGCAACACCACGAAGTGCCCTTTACGATAGCGCTAACAAATGGGAGCGATTTGCCGATCCATGCCGCTTTTTTGCTACACTCCTTGCGACATTTTCCCTTCAATTCCCTGATAAACCTGCGGGTCAAAGAGGACGTACACGATGCTGATGGTTATCTCACCAGCGAAGACACTGGACTATGAAAGCCCGCTGGCGACACAACGTTTTACCCAACCGGCGCTGTTAGAAAAATCACACCAATTAATTGACGTTGCGCGCGATCTTTCACCGGCGCAAATCAGCTCACTGATGGGCATTAGTGACAAGCTGGCGCACCTGAATGCCGATCGTTTTAACCAATGGCAGCCGCCCTTCTCGCTGGAGAATGCGCGTCAGGCGATCCTGGCGTTCAAAGGCGATGTGTATACCGGTTTGCAGGCCGAAACTTTTAGCGACGACGATTTTGACTTTGCCCAGCAGCACCTGCGCATGTTGTCGGGTCTTTACGGCCTGCTGCGCCCACTCGATTTGATGCAGCCTTATCGCCTGGAGATGGGCATCAAGCTGGCGAATCCGGCCGGGAAAGATCTTTACGGCTTCTGGGGCGATTTGCTGACTGAGAAGTTAAACGAGGCGATTGCTGAGCAAGGCGATGACGTGCTGATCAATCTGGCATCCGATGAGTATTTCAAAGCCATCAAGCCGAAGAAACTCAACGCCGAGTTGATCAAGCCGGTGTTCCTCGATGAGAAGAATGGCAAATTTAAAGTCATCAGCTTTTACGCCAAGAAAGCGCGCGGTTTGATGAGCCGCTATGTGATTCAGAACCGCCTGACCAACCCTGCGCAGCTGAAGAAGTTCGATGTGGATGGATATTTCTTTGACACGGCAGAAAGTAAAGATAACGAGCTGGTGTTTAAGCGCCGCGAACAGAAATAGTTCAGCAAGCGCTGCCCTGGATTGTGCTCGCTGCCCCCCTCCTTGGTTCGTGCTCGCTGCCCCCCTCCTCGGTCCTCCCCCATAAATGGGGGAGGAAGATGCTGCAATATGTGAGTTTGGAGGCTGCGTGTGGCAGCGTCTCCTTCCCCCGCTAGCGGGGGAAGGCCGGGATGGGGGACAGCGAGCACTGACCCCAGTCAGCACTTACTTCAGCAAAAACGCCCGCAGCTCCGCGAAATCGCCTTTCAGGTTGTGCGACAGCAGTGGCAAATCGGCGCGCTCGGCCAGCTCTTTTGGCAGCGGCAGATCCTGACCCAGAATCTCATCCACGCTCTCTTTGAACTTCGCCGGATGCGCAGTCCCGAGGAACAGGCCATATTCGCCCTCCTGCAGGTTGTCGCGCAGCAAACGGTAAGCAATCGCCGCATGCGGTTCAGAGATATAGCCAATCTCTGCCAGCTCGCGCATGGTGGATTTGGTAGTTTCATCGGTTACCGCGCCGTACGCCAGATCGGTCAAACGCCAGGTTTTGCGGCGGAACAGCTCTTCCACGCGCGGCCAGTTGTTCGGCTGGCTGACATCCATGGCGTTCGACAGCGTTGCTACCGTGGCGTTTGGCTGCCATGCGCCATTGCCGAGGAAGCGTGGCACGGTATCGTTCGCATTGGTCGCAGCGATAAAGCGCTTAATCGGCAGACCCAAAGATTTCGCCAGCAGGCCAGCCGTTAAGTCACCGAAGTTACCGCTCGGTACCGACACCACCAGCTGATTGCGCTTCTCTTGTGGCAGCTGCGCCACCGCTTCGAAGTAGTAGCAAATCTGCGCCAGCAGACGGCTAATGTTGATAGAGTTCGCCGAGTTCAGGCCAATCGCCTTTTTCAGCTCTTCATCATCAAACGCCTGCTTCACCAACGCCTGACACGCATCGAAATCGCCTTCAACCGCGATGGTTTCGATGTTGCCGCCCAGCGTACAGAACAGTTTCTCCTGCAGCGGGCTGATTTTGCCCTGCGGATAGAGAATCACCACGCGCACGTTTTCCATGCCGTAGAAGGCATGCGCCACGGCGGCGCCGGTATCGCCGGAAGTGGCGGTCAGAATGGTGATCTGCTCATCCGCACCGCTCACATAGGAAAGCATCTGCGCCATAAAGCGGCCGCCGAAGTCTTTGAACGCCAGCGTTGGACCGTGGAACAGCTCGAGGCAAGCCACATCATCGCTGACCTTCGCCACAGGCGCCGGGAAAGCAAAGGCGTTTTTCACGCGCTCGGCCAGCTGATGCGCCGCAATTTCATCGCCAATGTAGGCAGAGAGAATTTTGCTGCTGCGGCTGACGAAATCCATCTCCAGCATGGCATCGATATCGGTCAGTTCGAATTCCGGCAGTTCGAGCGGGAAAAACAGCCCTTGCTGCGAGCCGAGGCCCTGTTTAACGGCCTGAGCAAAACTAACCTGCTCGTTGTGATCCTTAAGGTTGTAGAGTTTCATGCGTTATCCCAATTTACGTGCGCCAGCCGTATCAAGACGGCAGATGTGGACGAAACCTTCTTCATTCTGCAGATAGTGCTGGCTCAGCCAGTCCGCCATCCGCTGTGCCGTTGCCATCTCGTTGCAAACGGCGAAAAGTGTCGGGCCGGAACCCGAAATGCCGCACGCCTGCGCGCCAACATCCTGCGCTGCTTTACGCGCATCGGCGAAGCCCGGCAGCAGTTTGGTGCGATACGGCTCGGCGATAACATCCTGCATAAGTTTAGCCGCCAGCCCAGGCTGACGCGTATGACAAGCGTGAATAAAGCCTGCCAGCAGGCGGCCATGCTTAATGGCATCCTCTTTGCGGTACTGTGCCGGCAGAATGGCACGCGCTTCGGCGGTGGAGACTTTAATCCCCGGATACGCCATCACCCACAGCCATTCGTCAAAGCACGGCACGTCCTGACTGATGATGCCGTTCTCTTCAATCATCAGCTGCACGCCGCCAAGGAAGCACGGCGCAACGTTATCAAAGTGTACGCTGCCGGAAATACGCCCTTCCAGCTCGCCCATCAGCGCCAGCAGTTCGGTGTCGTTGAGCGGTTTGCCGCAGAATTCGTTCATCGCCATCAAACCGGCAACCACCGAACAAGCACTTGAGCCGAGTCCGGAACCAATCGGCATATTCTTTTCCAGCGTCATCGCCACCGGAACTTGCTTGCCAATCGCCTGGCAAAAACGCTCCCAGCACTGATAAACGATGTTCTCCTGCGGATTGGTCGGCAGTTTGCTGACAAAACGCCCGGAGTTCACCAGGCTAAAGCTGTCGGCGGCTTCCACGGAAACACAGTCCCCCAGCAAGGTGCCATCCACCGGCGAAACCGCCGCGCCAAGCACATCAAAGCCGACGCTGACGTTACCTATCGAGGCCGGTGCATAAATTTTTACCATCATCAAACTCCCAACTTCCACGACAGCGTACGCAGCAGGTCAGCAAATACGCCCGCTGCTGTGACATCATTCCCTGCACCATATCCACGCAGAACCAGCGGGATTGGCTGATAGTAGCGGCTGTAGAATGCCAGCGCATTCTCACCGTTCTTCACTTTGTACAGCGGATCGTTGCCGTCCACCGCGTCAATCTTCACTTTGCAGACGCCACCCTCTTCTATCGCGCCGACGAAGCGTAATACTTTACCTTCGTCACGCGCTTTGGCAACGCGCGCGGCAAAGGCGTTATCCAGCTCCGGCAGACGTTGCATAAACTGCTCAACGTCGGCGATCTCCGTCAGGCTGGCGGGCAGCAGCGGTTCGATATCGATATCGCTAAGCTCCAGCTGATGCCCCGCTTCACGCGCCAGAATCAGCAGCTTACGCGCCACATCGGTGCCAGAAAGATCGTCACGTGGATCCGGCTCGGTAAAGCCCATCTCACGCGCCATTTTGGTCGCTTCCGACAGCGAAACACCCTCATCAAGCTTGCCGAAGATAAAGGAGAGCGAGCCAGAGAGAATACCGGAGAACTTGATCAGTTCATCCCCGGCATTCATCAGGTTTTGCAGGTTTTCGATCACCGGCAGACCGGCACCGACGTTGGTGTCGTACAGGAACTTTCGGCGCGATTTTGCTGCCGCTGCACGCATCTGCTGGTAATAATTCCACGACGACGTGTTGGCCTTTTTGTTCGGCGTGACGACATGGAAACCTTCGGCGAGGAAATCGGCATATTGATCGGCAACCGCCTGGCTGGAGGTACAATCGACGATCACCGGGTTTAGCAGATGATACTCTTTCACCAAACGCATCAAGCGACCAAGATTGAACGGCTCTTTGGCTTCGTTCAGTTCTGCCTTCCAGTTGCTGAGATCGATACCGTGTACGTTGGTCAACAGCGCCCGCGAGTTAGCGATGCCGCACACGCGCAGATCGATATGCTTCTGTTTCAGCCAGGTCTGCTGGCGATGCAGCTGATCCAGCAACGCTGCGCCCACACCGCCAACGCCGACCACGAACACTTCAATGACCTGATCGGTAGCGAACAGCATCTGATGCACCACACGCACGCCGGTGGTGACTTCATCGTTGCTCACTACCACCGAGATGGAACGCTCAGACGAGCCCTGCGCAATCGCCACGATATTGATGTTGGCTCGCGCCAGCGCCGAGAAGAATTTAGCCGAGATGCCGCGCAGCGTGCGCATGCCATCACCGACCACCGAGATCACCGCCAGCTGTTCCAGCACGTCCAGCGGATCGAGTAAGCCATCTTTCAACTCCAGATAGAACTCCTCCTCCAGCACGCGACGCGCACGCGCCTGCTCGCTTTGCGGTACGCAGAAGCTGATGCTGTATTCCGAAGAGGATTGGGTGATCAGCACCACGGAGATGCCGGTGCGTGACATTGCGGCGAAAACGCGCGCCGCCATGCCGACCATGCCTTTCATGCCCGGACCTGACACGTTGAACATCGCCATGTTATTCAGGTTAGTAATGCCTTTCACCGGATTCTCATCCAGCTCGCCTTCGCCACCAATTAAGGTGCCCGGCGCTTGCGGGTTAGCGGTGTTTTTGATCAGGCAAGGAATCTGGAACTGGGCGATGGGCGCGATGGTACGCGGATGCAAGACTTTGGCGCCGAAGTAGGAGAGCTCCATTGCTTCCTGATACGACATCGATTTTAGTAAGCGCGCATCAGGTACCTGGCGCGGGTCGCAGGTATAAACGCCGTCAACATCGGTCCAGATTTCACAGCAATCAGCGCGCAAACACGCAGCCAACACGGCGGCGGAGTAGTCAGAACCGTTGCGGCCCAGCACCACCAGTTCACCTTTCTCGTTCCCGGCGGTGAAACCGGCCATCAGGATAAAGTGATCGGCTGGGATCTGGCTGGCGGCGATGCGACGCGTGGATTCGGCGATATCAACGGTGGATTCAAGGTAATGACCAATCGCCAGCAACTTCTCCACCGGATCGATAACGGTAACTTTGTGGCCGCGCGCCTGCAGCAGCGCTTCCATAATAGCAATCGACAGCTTTTCGCCACGGCAGATGATGGCGGCATTCACAGCGTCCGGGCATTGGCCCAGCAGGCTGATGCCGTGCAGCACTTGTTTCAGCTGTGCAAATTCCAGTTCAACGCGGGTTTTCAGTCCGTCATAATCAAAGCCCGGCTGCGCATCACGCAAGCCTTGCAACAGATCGGCAAAAATACGTTCGGCATCGCTGATATTCGGCAACGTGTCCAGGCCGCTGATGGTTTTCTCAATCATCGCCACCAGATGATTGGTAATTTTTGCTGGTGCAGAGAGTACGGTCGCAACCTGTCCCTGTTGTGCATTGCTTTCCAGAATATCCGCCACACGGAGAAAACGTTCCGCATTGGCTACTGAGGTTCCGCCGAATTTCAGCACTCGCATATTTGAAGCTCTCCTGAATTTTTGCCGAAAAAAAAGCCCGCACTGTTTAGGTGCGGGCTTTTTTCTTTGTTTTTCCTGTATGCGTCAGCCCGCACCGTTACCTGTGGTAATGGTGGTGGTAATAATAATTGTGGTGTTCAGGCTGAGTTTACGCATTTAGATTTTTTTCTGTCTGTCTTTGTCTTGTCCGTCTGCCTTCCAGAAGTAAAGCAAAGCGCACGTTAAGTCAACGAATTTGTCTTAGCCGCGCCGTCCCTGGCGTTGCGCAGTGCTGCGCTTGCTGAGGCAAAAATTATCGCGATCGTTCAGGAGATGCGGCGGATTGCCGCATCAGTCACTAGCATCTCAGGATTTATCCGAGCAATTATCTATAAGTTTTTTTTCTACGTCGTGTAACAAACGATGCAGCATGGCGCTGTCACGCTGTTCCAGCAGGCCGATGCGCTGATCGATCCAGTCCGCCATTTTGACGTCATCACTCACATCCAGCTTGACCAGCAACTGATGAAAGCGCTGGCGCAATGCCTGCAACTGCTGCTCATTCGCCACTTCTGCGGTCTCAGCCGCAATCTGATTGAGCGCCGACAGCTGATAGCAATACACCATCACTGCCTGACCGAGATTCAGCGACGGATAATCATTGGCCATCGGAATGCCGGTTAACAGATCGACCTGCTCCAGCTCTTCATTGGTTAAGCCGCTGTCTTCACGGCCAAACACCAACGCGATGCGGCTCAGCCATTGGCGCTTCTCCTGCAGGATGTTTTCAACCTGGCTGGGCGTAGCGTAATAGCGGAATTTCGCGCGGCTACGTGCGGTGGTCGCTACGGAAAAATCGACATCCTTGAGCGCCTCGCTCAGCGTGGCGTAGGTTTTGACGTTATCGAGGATCTCACCGGCGCCGTGCGCCACTCGACGTGCTGCGGGATCTTGCCAGGCATCGCTGGCGACAATGCGCAGCTCGCTAAATCCCATGGTTTTCATAGCGCGAGCAGCCGCACCGATATTTTCCGGACGAGCGGGAGAGACAAGGATTAAGGGGAAATGCATGATTTTTCCATCGAACTGTTAACAACTCGCATTATGTTGGCATGCAGCAGAGAAAATACCAACTGCGGCTAGTGGAAAAATAAGATGTTAACGATGTTAAAAGAGGGATAAATCCAGCTGTAGTGGAAATTAGCGGGCATAAGCAAAATTATCGGACCTATTGAATATAAAACCCTTTTCTTTCATATCATTGAAATATAATTTCCTGTGTGTTTTAGTTTTGGTTTTATAAGGACGAAATGTAGCAAAAATGCTGCATTTTGTGAGCTAAACTAGCAATCCTGGAGAAGTTTTTCATAAAAGTGTTAACGTGCTACACTTGCATTTGATATAAGTCAACGAAGCGTTGTTTTTATGCTTATCGGTTGTTGTTGGTGCTGTTAGGTTGCTGTTAATACGGTTAGGATGAGCGCCTGTCCGAGATCCTCGGGGCGTGCAAATATCCATCCTGACTGGCTGAGCTAACACTGAAGTTGACGTAGATGGATGGTGTATTCCGAAGATTATTTCGTATACCGGTTGCAGCACATTAGCGTAACCGACGTACGCCCTGTTTTCGATTTGTTGGCAAATTTTAGGTAGCGAAACATGCAGACCCCGCACATTCTTATCGTTGAAGACGAACTGGTCACGCGTAACACCCTCAAAAGTATCTTTGAGGCAGAAGGTTACGTGGTCTATGAAGCCACCGACGGCGCCGAGATGCATCAGGTTTTGACGGACAATGACGTCAATCTGGTGATTATGGATATCAACCTGCCAGGTAAAAACGGTTTGCTGTTGGCGCGCGAATTGCGTGAGCAAGCAAACGTCGCGCTGATGTTCCTTACCGGCCGTGATAATGAAGTGGATAAAATCCTCGGTCTGGAAATCGGTGCCGATGATTACATCACCAAACCGTTCAACCCGCGTGAGTTGACGATTCGTGCACGCAATTTGCTGTCGCGCACCATGAATCTGGCGATGCCAAGTGAAGAACGCCGTACCGTTGAAAGCTATCGCTTCAACGGTTGGGAGCTGGATATCAACAGCCGCTCACTGATCAGTCCAAACGGCGACCAGTACAAGCTGCCGCGCAGTGAATTCCGCGCCATGCTGCACTTCTGTGAGAACCCAGGCAAAATCCAGACGCGTGGTGACTTGCTGAAGAAGATGACCGGCCGCGAGCTGAAGCCGCATGACCGTACCGTGGATGTCACCATCCGCCGTATTCGTAAGCATTTCGAATCCACGCCAGACACGCCAGAAATCATCGCCACCATTCACGGCGAAGGTTACCGCTTCTGCGGCGAACTGCAGGATTAAAAATTGAAAGAAAAAACGCCCGTCAGGGCGTTTTTTTATGCCTGCATCAATGCCACGGCATAATCGGCACGGCGCTCAGCGCATTCTTCGGCGATCCATCCACCACCTTGTCGGAATAGCTCAGGTACACCAGCGCATGACGTTTCTGGTCAAAGAAGCGCACCACCTGCAGCTTCTTAAACACCAATGATGTGCGTTTTTTGAACACCACTTCACCTTGCGCCTTGCCTTGTGCGATTTTCTCGCTAAGCTCTACCGGTCCCACCTGTTGACAGGAGATGGCCGCGTCGGACGTGTCTTCCGCCAAACCTAGTCCCCCTTTGATACCGCCGGTTTTTGCCCGGCTGATATAACAGGTTACATTTTTTACGTCGGGGTCATCGAAGGCTTCTACCACGATCTTATGATCGGGGCCAAATATCTTGAATACCGTGTCAACTGAGCCGATCTCTTCGGCCTGAACGCCAGCACTGAATACATATGTTGCCAACGTGATTATAAGAATACGAGCTATTGTCATTGAGTTACCATTGCCAATCGAATAGATGAGAATGTAATGTACCGTCAATCGAACAGAGAACCAAACCTAAAAGGGTTTTAACCCACATTGACTTAGCACACTCGATTAGCAAACCGCCCCCACGCTTTTGTGCATTTCGTGCTATTATTCGACGACTTCATAGTTGCGCCACCAGAGAGTTATGAGGATGTTTTATGGACCAAGCCGGTATCATTCGCGATTTGCTTGTCTGGCTGGAGAGCCATCTGGATCAACCGCTTTCATTAGATAACGTTGCGCAGAAAGCAGGCTACTCCAAGTGGCATCTACAGCGGATGTTCAAGGAAGTAACCAGCCACGCGATTGGTGCGTACATTCGCGCGCGTAGGCTGTCGAAAGCCGCGGTGGCGCTTCGCCTGACCAGCCGCCCCATCCTCGACATCGCGTTACAATATCGCTTCGATTCGCAGCAGACCTTTACCCGTGCGTTTAAAAAGCAATTCAACCAAACGCCGGCCTGGTATCGTCGCTCATCGGAGTGGAACTCGTTTGGCATTCGCCCGCCAATTCGTCTCGACGATAACAGCATGCCGGAAGCGCAGTTTGTCACGCTGCCTGAAACGGTGCTGGTCGGCCAGACGCAGAGTTACTCCTGTACGCTGGAGCAGATTTCCAGCTATCGCGATGAGATGCGCCTGCATTTCTGGAAGCAGTTCCTGCTGGAAACCGACACGGTGCCGCCGGTGCTGTATGGCTTGCATCAGGTGCGCGCCAGCCATGAAAAAGATGATGAGCAGGAGATTCTCTACACCACTGCGGTGCCTGCCGATCAGCTGGCAAAAAGCATGCAGTCGAATCAGAGCGTGATTGTGGAAGCCGGTGATTACGTGCAGTTCACCTACAACGGTGCGCGCAGCGCGCTGGGTGAATTTATCCTGCTGCTGTACGGCACTTGTATGCCAACGCTGGGATTAGTGCGTCGTCAGGGACAGGACATCGAGCGTTTCTACACGCACGGGGGTAAAAAGCGTAGCGAGCCGCCAACGGAAATCCGCTGCGAATACCTGATTCCGATTCGCCAACAGAATAACTAATAAAAAAATGCCGTCATCGCGACGGCATTTTTATTTTGGCTTAGCGTTGAAGCTCGTCTAACGCTGGCGCATCCAGATGCGACACATCTCCCGCCGTCTCAACCACCCAACCGGCCGCCAGCCACGCGCTCTGCTGATGATCCACGCGCGAGATCGAGCAATTCCGCAAACGCAAACGACGTTCCGCATGCGCAGGCAAACCGAGAATGGTACTGACCAACACGCCCAGCGCCATCCCGTGGCTGACAATCAGCGGACGGCTGCCGGCAGGCAACTCCAGCAGTGCATTCAGCGCTTCGTGCATACGCGTCGCCATCTCCGCCATCGATTCGCCACCCGGAATACGTCCAGCAGTGGTGCCATCCACCAGCGTTTTCCGCCAGTGTTCCTCTTCTTCGGTTAAGCCATCGAGTGGACGTTGTTCCAGGCAGCCCATATTGAGCTCGCGCAGACGCGCATCGAGCGTCACGGTGCAGCCACACGCATCGGCGATAATCTCTGCCGTACGCCGCGTCCGTCCCAAATCGCTGGCAATCACATGGGTAATGCCCAGCGATTTCACTCGCTCGCCCACTTGCTGAGCCTGCTGCTCACCTTTTTCCGTTAACGGGCTGTCAGACTGCCCCTGAATGCGCCGAGCCGCATTCCATACCGTTTCACCGTGACGAACAAGATAGACCTGTAGCATGCTTAATTTCCGTTATACTGCGACAAATTTGCCTCGAGGGTTCAAACAATTATGTACCATGTTGTCGCAGCCACCATCAACCCGGCAAAAATTCGCGCGATTGCTCAGGCGTTCAACGACGTTTTCGGCGAAGGATCCTGCCACATCGAAGGGGTTGAGGTCGAGAGCGGCGTCGCAGCCCAGCCACTTAGTGATGTTGAAACGCGAACTGGCGCACGTCAGCGGGTAGAGAACGCGCGTCAAACGCGTCCACGGGCCGATTATTGGGTGGCGATCGAAGCGGGCATTGAAGGCGATTGCGCCTTTGCGTGGATGGTGGTTGAAAACGCGCAGCAGCGCGGAGAATCACGTTCGGCCAGCTTTACGCTGCCGCCGATTGTCGTGGCAGGCTTAGCCGCCGGGCATGAACTGGGTGATGAGATGGCACGCTTAACCGGTGTGGAGAATATCAAACACAAAGGTGGCGCGATTGGTGCCCTCACCCACGGCCTGCTTAGCCGCTCCAGCGTCTACCATCAGGCGTTGATTCTGGCGCTGTGTCCGTTCACCCATCCGCTCTACAGCCAGCGTTAACCGCGGCCAAGACGCGCTTCCAGCCAGCGTTTCAGCTCTGGCGGCGCCTCTTTGAGACTATTAGACCCGCGCGTGATGGTGGCGATGCCGACGCCCAACTCATTCTTCAGTTCACGCTGGCTCATATCGCCGTTCATCAGCTCTTCAATAATGCGCAAACGCGTCCCGTAGGATTCACGTTCATCCGGCGTCATCATCAGTTGTAATAACGGCAGCGCCACGCCATCGGCAAAGGCATTTTGCATCAGTTCGATAAATCGCAGCCAGTTATCTTCAACAGGCTGAGCCGATTCCGGCTGGGAAGAAAGGGGTTGGCTCATGAAGGGCTTCCGTACTCATTAACGAGTACGGAAGCATAGCACAGTCAATACTGGCGATTCCACTCACTGTCGGCGAGAATCTTGTCCGGTTTGCCCATGAAGTAACGGTAATAGGCATCGTAGGCCAGCACGTTTTTCACGTAGCCACGCGTTTCGGAGAACGGGATGGTTTCGATAAACGCCACCGCATCCAGATTACCGCCGCTGGTTTTCTGCCAGCTGCGCACGCGTCCCGGACCGGCATTATAGGCGGCCGAAGAGAAGATGCGGTTCTGACCAAACTGCTGATAGACATACTCCAGATACTGCGTACCGATCTGAATATTGGTCTGCGGATCCAGCAGCTGGCTGCTGTTCACATAGCCGGGAATGTTATACATCTTCACGGTATGCGTCGCCGTAGCGGGCATCACCTGCATCAATCCGCTGGCGCCCACCGGTGAACGCGCTTTCGGATTCCACGCGCTCTCCTGGCGTGAAATCGCCATCGCATAACTCTGCGGAATGCCTTTGTCGCTGGTGTATTGCTGGTAAAGGTTTTGCCACGCCAGCGGGAAGCGCTCTTTCAGGCTATCCCACATTTTCGCGGTGATGGTGGCCTGCACGCTGAGATCCCACCAATCCTGCTCGTTAGCGTAACGCGCCAGCATCTGCTGCTGCGAACGGGTTTTGCTGGAGATCAGATTGGCCCACTCGCTGCGTGCCAGGTTATCCAGCCCCCAATACATCAGTTCACGCACGCGCGCCATTTCCGCACCTTGCGTCACGCTGCTGTCGGCTGCCGGAGCCTTGTCGACCTGCAACGGATACTCCACGCCCAAACGCTGCGCCGCGACCATCGGATAGAAGCCGCGCGCCTGCATCAGCTTCCGCAGAATATCGTTGGCTTCCTCTTTGCGGCCCTGCGAAATCAGCAAATCCGCCTGCCAGTATTGCCACTCATCTTTCTCTTTGGCTTCCACAGGCAAACGCGCGATCCAGGTATTGAGACCACGACGATCGTTCTGGCTCAGCGCCAGGCGTACGCGGCGCTCCACCAGCGCGGTAGATTCGCTGTTCATCACCACCGCATCACGCCAGCGCGCCTGCTCGCTGGTGAGATCCGCGCCCATCATGCGCCACACCACGGTCTCTTTCAGGTCCTGCTCATCGGCCTGGCTCATCTTCTGCGCCTGCACCAGCTGCGGGATCATCATGCGCGCGTTATCCATATCCTCACGCGCCACGCGGGCGAAGGCGTAGCTGGTCGCCATGCGGGTGAAATCGGTGGGTCCCATGCTGCTGGCAAAGGTGGTGACGGTTTGCGGATTCTGCTGCAGCGCAATCAGCGCGCTGGCGGTGGTTTGATAATCCGCCGGCAGCATTTTCGCCAGGTAATTCACCAGGCTGTCGTTACCGGCTTTCATCGCCAGACGAATACGCTCGAGAATGGTGATCGGCGAGAGTTGCCCGCTGGCTTGCCATACCGAAAACAGCTTGTCGCAGTCGTTCGGCAACGCGGTGCCGCGCAGCCAAATCTCTTTCGCACCGGCAAACGCCGCCTGCTGCTGGCCGGTCGCCCACTTAGCGTAGTACCAGTTACAGCGCGCCTGCACCGGTTTCGGTTCATCCGGGCTGAAGCTGAGTACGCCCTGCCAATCCTGACGGTTCGCCAGCACATTCACAAAGCGCGTTGAGAGCGAGCGTGCCGGTGGCAGCGTAGGATACTGTTGAATAAAGTTCTTCACCGCCAGCGGCGTCTCTTGATCGAGATCCTGCGCCAGCAGGCGATATTGCAGATACGGGTAGAGCGGATAATCCTGCAGCGTCGGCATCAGCTGCGTCACCTGGTCCATCTGTTTGTTATCCCAGGCTTGCTTGATTTGCGCATAGCGCTGTCGCTGCTGATCCAGCGAATCGGCCCATACGCTGCTGGCCGTGCTGACCAGACAGATCCCTAGCATCCAGTAACGCCACTTCTCCATTACGCTCTCCTCTCAGTGCTGCGATCCAGCTCATGCCAGACTTCCTTCATGCTAACCAGGCCAACCGTCTCTTGCCATGTTCTTCACAAAATTTACGCTCGCGCACCGCCGTTGCGCAGCGTTTGCGCCGCCGTTGTGCAATTTATCATCAGAAAAACGTATTACACATCAATTAACTACGCGGTTTCATCGGCTTACAAAAATGGCACGCGCTTTGCTCTGTTGAATTCCATCTTGTATACCAGTTGGAATTCACACATGGCATTGACCTTTGGCTTTACGCTCCAGGATTGGCAACGCAGTTACCAACAGGATCCACAACAGATTACCGCCTTGCTGGCGGCTCATCTCGACGCCATCGACGCGCAGGATAACGCGTGGCTCTATCTTGCCACGCCCGCGCAACTGCAGGCACAGATTGAACCGCTGCTGGCGAGCTATCAGCGCAACCCGGCGGCGCTGCCGCTGTTTGGCGTGCCGTTTGCGGTAAAAGATAATATTGATGTCGCCGGCTGGCCGACCAGCGCCGCCTGCCCGGCCTTCACCTACACCGCCGAAGCCGATGCCTTTGTTGTCGCGCAGCTCAAAGCAGCAGGCGCGGTGGTGATTGGCAAAACCAACCTCGACCAATACGCCACCGGCTTAGTCGGCACGCGTTCGCCGTTTGGTGCGGTGAGCAACACCTTCAATCCTGATTACGTCAGCGGCGGCTCCAGCTCCGGTTCTGCGTCGGTGCTGGCGCGCGGTCTGGTGGGCTTCTCGCTCGGCACCGACACCGCCGGTTCGGGCCGCGTGCCCGCCGGTTTTAACAACATTGTCGGCCTCAAGCCGACCAAAGGTTGGTTCTCTGCCAGCGGCGTGGTGCCCGCTTGCCGCCTCAATGACACCATTTCCGTTTTCGCGTTAACCGTCGAAGATGCCTTCGCGGTGGCTACCGCAGCGGGCGGCTATGACGCGGGCGATGCCTATTCGCGCAGCAATCCGCACACCGCGCCAGCCAGCTTCAAAGCGCAGCCCGATTTCGCCATTCCCGCCACGCCTGAATTCTTCGGCGACAAGCAAGCCGAAGCGGCCTGGCTGGCGGCGCTGGAGCAATTGCAGGCCGGCGGCGCCACACTGCATCCAATCGATTTTTCTCTGTTCCATCAACTCGCCGAGCAGCTCTATTACGGTCCGTGGGTTGCCGAGCGCACCGTGGCGGTGGGCGAGATGATCCATCGCCCGGAAGAGATGGATCCGGTGGTGTACGGCATCGTCAGCAGCGGCCTGAAATACACGGCGGTGGAAGCCTATCAGGCGGAATACCTACGCGCCGAACTGACGCGCCAGATTCAGCAAACGCTGGCGCAGTTCGATGCGCTGTTGGTGCCCACCTCGCCAACCATCCATACGCTGGACGAAATGCAGCAGGAGCCGGTGCACTACAACTCGCAGTTCGGCACCTACACCAATTTCACCAACCTGGCCGATCTCAGCGCGCTGGCGCTGCCTGCGCCGTTCCGCGCCGATGGATTGCCCGCCGGCATCACGCTGATTGCACCTGCGTGGCACGATCGCGCACTGGCTGGTTTTGGCCTGCGCTGGCAGCAGCAGATGGCGCTGCCGCTCGGTGCCACTGGCAAAGCAGCGCCCGCACAATCATACGCGCTGCCGATTTCAACCGATCACGTCCGCGTGGCGGTGGTGGGTGCGCATCTCACCGGCATGCCGCTCAACTTCCAGCTCACCACGCGCCAGGCGGTGCTGGTCGAGGAGACGCAAACCGCCAGCCATTACCGTCTGTTCGCCCTGCTCGATGGCCCGATTAAGAAGCCGGGCCTGCTGCGTGGCGAGAGCGGTGCGGCGATCACCGTGGAACTGTGGGATATCCCGCTGGCGCGCTTTGGCGAGTTCGTGGCGGAAATCCCGGCCCCGCTCGGCATTGGCTCGCTGACGCTGGCCGACGGACGCATCGTAAAAGGCTTTATCTGTGAACCGGCGGTGCTGTCGCAGGCGCTGGAAATTACCGAATTTGGCGGCTGGCGCAACTGGCTGGCCTCTCTGGGGAGTAAATAAGCATGTTCAGCACCGTTCTGATTGCTAACCGTGGCGAAATCGCCTGCCGCGCCATTCGCACCTTAAAACGCCTCGGCGTGAAAAGCGTCGCCGTCTATTCCGATGCTGACCGCAACGCGCGCCACGTCAAAGAAGCAGACGTCGCCATCGCCCTCGGCGGCGACAAAGCCAGCGACAGCTATTTACGCATCGATAAAATCCTCGCCGCCGCGCAGGAAACCGGCGCGCAAGCCATTTGGCCGGGCTACGGTTTCCTGTCAGAAAGCCTGCCGTTTGCCGATGCCTGTGAAAAAGCCGGCATCGCCTTTGTCGGCCCCACCGCGCAGCAGATTGGCGAGTTTGGCCTGAAACACCGCGCGCGTGAGCTCGCCGCCAGCGCAGGCGTGCCGATGACGCCGGGCACGCCGCTGCTGAGTTCGCTGGAAGAAGCTTTAAGCGCCGCCGACACCATCGGCTATCCGGTGATGCTGAAAAGCACGGCAGGCGGTGGCGGCATTGGCCTGACGCGCTGCGCCGACGCCGATGCGCTGCGCAATGCGTGGGAGAGCGTGCGCCGCCTTGGCGAGCAGTTCTTCAGCGATGCGGGCGTGTTTTTAGAACGCTGCATCGATCGCGCGCGCCACGTTGAAGTGCAGATTTTTGGCGACGGCAGCGGCAAAGTGATCGCGCTCGGCGAACGCGACTGTTCGCTGCAGCGCCGCAACCAGAAAGTGGTGGAAGAGACGCCTGCCCCCAATCTGCCGCAGGCAACGCGTGAAGCGCTGCTCTCTTCTGCAGTACGCCTTGGCGAGCTGGTGAATTATCGCAGCGCCGGTACGGTGGAATACATCTACGACGCCGAACAAGATGCCTTCTACTTCCTCGAAGTAAACACCCGCCTGCAGGTTGAACATCCTGTCACCGAATGCGTCACCGGCCTCGATCTGGTTGAGTGCATGCTGAAAGTCGCCGCTGGCGATGCCCTCGACTGGGCGCGCCTGCAGCAAGCGCCCGCTGGCGCATCGATTGAAGTGCGTATCTACGCCGAAGATCCGCTGAAAAACTTCCAGCCCAGCCCCGGCGTGCTGACCCACGTCAGTTTCCCGGATGACGTGCGCGTTGATGGCTGGATCGCTACCGGCACCGAAGTCTCGGCGTTTTACGATCCGATGGTCGCCAAACTGATCGTGCATGCCGACACGCGCGCAGCGGCGCTGGCGAAGATGCAGCAGGCGCTCGACGCCACGCAGCTGCACGGCATCGCCAGCAATCTCGATTATCTGCGCCAGATCGTCGCCACCGACGCCTTCCGCAGCGGCAACGTGTGGACGCGCTTCCTCGATAGCTTCACACCAGCCGCCAGCGTGATTGAAGTGCTGCAACCCGGCACCTTCAGCAGCATTCAGGATTTCCCTGGCCGCCTCGGTTATTGGGATATCGGCGTGCCACCGTCCGGCCCAATGGACGATTTCGCCTTCCGCCTCGCCAACCGCATTGTTGGCAACCACGACAGCGCCGCCGGACTGGAATTCACGCTGCAAGGCCCCACGCTGCGCTTCCACAGCGATGCCGTTATCGCCCTGACCGGCGCTGATTGCCCAGCCGACGTCGATGGCGAAAACATCGCCTACTGGCAGCCCGTCAGCGTCATAGCGGGACAAACCCTGACGCTGGGCCGCGCGCAGAGCGGCTGCCGCACCTACTTAGCGGTACGCAACGGGTTCGATGTGCCGGAATATCTCGGCAGCCGATCCACCTTCTCACTCGGCCAGTTTGGCGGCCACGCCGGACGCACTCTGCGCGTCGCCGACATGCTGCCAATTTCTCAGCCGCAGCTCGCTGCCTGCACCACGCCCGCGCCGGTCAGCGCACCGCAGGCGCTCGATCATGCGCTGGTGCCGCACTACGGCACTGAATGGCGCATCGGCGTATTGTATGGACCGCATGGCGCACCGGATTTCTTCACTCAGGCGGCGATTGATGAGTTCTTTGCCAGCGACTGGCAGGTGCACTACAACTCCAACCGCCTCGGCGTGCGTTTGGTTGGCCCGAAACCGACATGGACGCGCGCCAACGGCGGCGAAGCCGGCCTGCATCCGTCCAACGTGCATGACTGCGAATACGCCATCGGCGCGGTGAACTTCACCGGCGACTTCCCGGTGATCCTGACGCACGACGGCCCTAGCCTCGGCGGCTTCGTCTGCCCGGTGACCATCGCCAAAGCCGAACTGTGGAAAGTCGGCCAGGTGAAACCGGGCGATAAAATTCGCTTCCACCCAATCAGCGCCGACGAAGCGGTGGCGCTGGAAAAAGCCCAGGCGCACAGCGTGGCCACGCTGCGCAGCAGCCACGCGCCGGCCTTTGCGGTGCCCTCTTTAGCAGCCAGCGCTATCGGTTCCGCCACCTTGCTGGCGGCGCTCCCCGCCACGGCAACCACGCCAGCGGCGGTTTATCGCCAGGCGGGCGACAAATATGTGCTGATTGAGTACGGCGATAACGTGCTGGATCTGGCGCTGCGTCTGCGCGTGCATCTGCTGATGAATGCGCTACGTGAACGCGCGGTGCCGGGCGTGGAAGAGCTGTCGCCGGGCGTGCGCTCTCTGCAGGTACGCTACGACAGCCTGATTCTCAGCCAGAAACAGCTGATGCAGCTGCTGCTGGAACTGGAAGCCGGGCTCGGCGATGTCAGCCAGCTGAAAGTGCCGTCGCGCATTGTCTGGATGCCGATGGCCTTCGAAGATAGCGCCACGCTCGGCGCGGTCGAACGTTATCAGGAAACCGTGCGTGCCAGCGCGCCGTGGCTGCCAAATAACGTCGATTTTATCCAGCGTATTAATGGCCTGCCGAGCCGCGAAGCGGTGCGCGACACCCTTTTTGATGCCAGCTACCTGATTCTCGGCCTTGGCGATGTCTATCTCGGCGCGCCGTGCGCGGTACCGATCGATCCACGCCATCGCCTGCTGAGCTCCAAATACAGCCCGGCGCGCACCTTTACCGCCGAAGGCACGGTTGGCATTGGCGGCATGTACATGTGCATCTACGGCATGGATTCACCCGGCGGTTATCAGCTGGTGGGCCGCACGCTGCCAATCTGGAACAAGTTCCTCAAAAATGAACAGTTTGCGGCCGACGAGCCGTGGCTGCTGCACTTCTTCGATCAGGTGCGCTTTTATCCGGTAACGGAAAACGAACTGACGCAGCTGCGCGATGACTTCCGCGAAGGCCGCGCCACGGTGCGCATCGAAGAAACGGTCTTCGACTTCGCCGCCCATCATCAATTCCTGGCGGAAAATGCCGCATCGATCAGTGATTTCCGCCAGCGTCAGTCCGCCGCCTTCGAACAGGAAGTGACGCTGTGGGCGCAGGAAGAGCAGAACGCGCCGCTCACCAGCGAGGAGACGCTGGTGGTGGCCGAAGCCGACGACGATGCGCTGGCGGTGTGCGCCGATATGAACGGCAACATCTGGAAAGTGCTGGTGCAGCCGGGCGACGCGGTGGAAGCCGGTCAAACGCTGATCATCGTGGAAGCGATGAAAATGGAACTGGCGATTGTCGCGCCGCAGGCCGGCACGGTGAAACGCATTGCCTGCCAGGCAGGACGTCCGGTGAGTCCGGGCGATGCCCTGCTGTGGCTGGAATAAGGAGCTGGCATGAACACGAGCCCTCGTAGCAAAGGTCGTCCGGAAGCACTGGCCGAAAAGGTTTATCAGGCGCTGAAACAGGACATTTTTGAGTTCCGACTGATGCCGGGCGATCGCTTCAGCGAAAACGAAATCGCCGATCGGCTGGAAGTGAGCCGCACGCCGGTGCGTCAGGCGCTGTTCTGGCTGGAGCGCGAGGGCTACGTCGAAGTGTGGTTCCGCAGCGGCTGGCAGGTGAAGCCGTTTGACTTTGAATATTTCGAAGAGCTGTACGACTTTCGCACCGTGCTGGAGTGCGAAGCGGTGCGCCGCTTGTGCGCACTGCCCGCACCGCAGTGCATCGACATGCTCACCGCGCTGAAAAGCTTCTGGATGGATGCACCGCCTCTGGCGGATGGCAAAGCGGTTTCGGCGCAGGATGAAGCCTTTCACATGGCGCTGGTGGCCGCCGCTGGCAATCAGGAGATGGCGCGCATCCACGCCGAACTGACCGAAAAAATCCGCATCATTCGCCGTCTCGATTTTACCCGAGACGACCGAATGGAGGCGACATACCGCGAGCACGCTCAGATTTTACGGGCGATTTTCCAGCAACAAACCGAGGAGGCGCAGCGCATTTTAACCGACCACATCGCCGTCAGTAAGGCAGAGGTCAGAAAGATCACATTGCATATGTTACAGCAGGCTCGACTTCAACCCATTGAATAACAATACAAACATCGTGAGGGTTTTACTGATGAAAAGACGTTCGTTGCTCAAGGCTTTCGCGCTCTCTGCCTCTGTGGCCAGCATGGGCTTTGCCTTTGCGGCGCAGGCTGCTGACACCATCAAGGTGGGCATTATGTCCTCGCTCTCCGGCACCATGGCGATCTCCGAAACGCCGCTGAAGGATGTGGCGCTGATGACTATCGATGAGATCAACGCCAAAGGCGGCGTGCTGGGCAAAAAGCTGGAACCGGTGGTGGTCGATCCGGCCTCCAACTGGCCGCTTTTCGCTGAGAAAGCGCGCCAGCTGCTGACCCAAGACAAAGTGGCGGCGGTGTTTGGCTGCTGGACTTCGGTATCGCGTAAATCGGTGCTACCGGTGTTTGAGGAGCTGAACGGCCTGCTGTTCTATCCGGTGCAGTACGAAGGCGAAGAGATGTCGCCGAACGTGTTCTACACCGGCGCCGCGCCGAACCAACAGGCGATTCCGGCGGTGGAATACCTGATGAGTGAAGATGGCGGCAGCGCGAAACGCTTCTTCCTGCTGGGCACCGACTACGTCTATCCGCGCACCACCAACAAGATTCTGCGCGCCTTCCTGCACACCAAAGGGGTACAGGATAAAGACATCGAAGAGGTCTATACGCCGTTTGGTTACAGCGATTATCAGACCATCGTCTCCAACATTAAGAAGTTCTCTGCCGGTGGCAAAACCGCGGTGATCTCCACCATCAACGGCGACTCCAACGTGCCGTTCTACAAAGAACTGGCCAATCAGGGCATCAAAGCCACGGATATCCCGGTGATCGCCTTCTCCGTCGGCGAGGAAGAGTTGCGCGGCATTGATACCAAACCGCTGGTCGGTCAGCTAGCGGCGTGGAACTACTTCGAGTCGGTGGATAACCCAACTAACCAGAAGTTCGTCGCGGATTACCGCGCCTACGCTAAGGCGCACAACCTGCCGAACGCCAACACCGTGGTGACGAATGACCCGATGGAAGCGACCTACGTTGGCCTGCACATGTGGGCGCAGGCGGTAGAGAAAGCGGGCACCACCGATGTGGATAAAGTGCGCGCGGCGATGGCGGGACAGACCTTTAAAGCCCCGGACGGTTTCACCCTGACCATGGATAAAACCAACCATCACCTGCATAAGCCAGTGATGATTGGTGAAGTGGAAGAGAACGGTCAGTTCAACGTGGTGTGGCAGACCGAGCAACCGGTACGCGCCCAGCCGTGGAGCCCGTACATCGCGGGTAACGATAAGAAGCCGGACCATCCGGTGAAATCAACGCAGTAGGGGTTGTGCTGGCTGTCCCCCATCCCGGCCTTCCCCCATAAATGGGGGAAGG
This sequence comes from Pantoea sp. y20, assembly GCF_054903455.1. Lineage (NCBI taxonomy): Bacteria > Pseudomonadati > Pseudomonadota > Gammaproteobacteria > Enterobacterales > Erwiniaceae > Pantoea > Pantoea sp. y20. Next base: position 707,481 of record NZ_CM142816.1, on the reverse strand, counting down.
AGACGCTGCCACATGCATGTTCATTGCTGGCATTGGGCAACGTCTTCCTCCCCCATTTATGGGGGAGGACCGAGGAGGGGGACAGCCACACCAATCCAAACCAAAACAACTTCTCACCATCAGGGCCAGAACCATGACAATCCGCCGTTATCTCTGCTGTCTGCTGTTACTGCTGCCCTGGCTCGCCCAGGCGGGCGATGGCGCAGACTTCGCGGCCGCCAGCCGCGCGCAACAAGCCACGCTGCTCCAGCAGTGGGCCGCCGCACCGCAGGCCAGTCGCTTGCCGCTGCTGCAGGCGCTGCGCAATGAAACCGTGGTCATCGACCAAAAACAGCAGCCGTTCAGCAAACAAGGCGAAGCGTTGCAGCCGCTCGACAGCGCGCAACAGCCCGACGGCGACACCAAAAAGCTGTTCATGAACAACCGCCTGCGCGTATTGATCGCCAGCGCCCTCGCCGCCCATCAGCTGGTGAGCGATGATGCCGCGATCCGTTTACGTGCCGCACAACAACTGCAAAATGATGGCGTCGCCGATATGCTGCCGCTGATTGAGCAGCGTCTGACGCTGGAAAAAGACGCGAAAGTGCACGACGTACTGCTGATGGCAGCGGCCAACCTGCAACTCGCCAGCCCGGATGCGGCGCTGCGCCTTAAGGCTGTCAAACTGCTCGGCGAATCCAGCGATCCCAACATGCAGGCCAGCCTCACGCGCTTAACCCAGGCCAGCAATGAACCCGATGCCAGCGTGCGTGATGCCGCCGCCGCCAGCCTGAAGCAGATTAAACAGCGCCTGATGTGGGGCGATCTGCTCGGTCAGGCGTTTACCGGCCTGTCGCTCGGTTCGATTCTGCTGCTGGCCGCGCTCGGTCTGGCGATCACCTACGGCCTGCTGGGCGTAATCAACATGGCGCACGGCGAAATGCTGATGCTGGGTGCCTACGCCACCTGGTTTGTACAAAGCCTGTTCCAGCAGTTCGCACCGCAGTGGCTGGCCTGGTATCCGCTGCTGGCGCTGCCGGTGGCCTTTCTGGTCACCGCCTGCATGGGCATGCTGCTGGAGCGCACCATCATCCGCCATCTGTACGGACGTCCGCTGGAAACGCTGCTCGCCACCTGGGGTATCAGCCTGATGCTGATTCAGCTGGTGCGCATGCTGTTTGGCGCGCAGAACCTGGAAGTGGCTAACCCAGGCTGGCTCTCCGGCGGGCTGCAGCTGTTACCGAATCTGGTGCTGCCGTACAACCGTATCGCGGTGATCCTGTTCGTGTTTGCCGTGCTGGGCCTCACCTGGCTGCTGCTGAATAAAACCCGTCTCGGCCTGAGCGTGCGCGCCGTGACGCAGAACCGCGCAATGGCTGACTGCTGCGGCGTGCCGACCGGACGCATCGATATGCTGGCGTTTGGCCTCGGTTCTGGCATCGCCGGACTCGGCGGCGTGGCGCTGTCACAGCTCGGCAACGTCGGGCCGGAGCTCGGTCAGGGCTACATCATCGACTCCTTCCTCGTGGTGGTGCTGGGTGGCGTCGGCCAACTGGCGGGCACCGTGGTCGCGGCCTTTGGTCTTGGCATTCTTAACAAAGTGCTGGAGCCGCAGATTGGCGCGGTGCTGGGAAAAATCCTCATCCTCGTGCTGATCGTGCTGTTTATCCAGAAACGTCCGCAGGGCCTGTTTGCCTTCAAAGGGAGGGTGATTGACTGATGAGCCAGCCAATGACGTTAACTATTGCGCGCAAAGCGCCACGCCTGACGCTCAGCCTCGGCGTGGTGATCGCTGTGCTGCTGCTGGCGCTGCCGTTCTGCGCCCTGCTGCCCGCCACCCATCCGCTGGCGATCTCCACCTACACGCTAACGCTGGTCGGCAAGATTCTCTGTTACGCAGTGGTCGCGGTGGCGCTCGATTTAGTGTGGGGTTACGCCGGGCTGCTGTCGCTCGGTCACGGCCTGTTCTTCGCGCTTGGCGGCTATGCGATGGGCATGTATTTGATGCGCCAGGCCTCCGGCGACGGCCTGCCCGCGTTCATGTCTTTTCTTTCATGGAGTGAGCTGCCGTGGTTTTGGGCGGGCACGCAACATTTTGTCTGGGCGCTGTGCCTGATCATGCTGGTGCCGGGTTTACTGGCGCTGGTGTTTGGCTTCTTCGCCTTCCGCTCGAAAATCAAAGGCGTTTACTTCTCAATCATGACGCAGGCGCTGACCTACGCTGGCATGCTGCTGTTTTTCCGCAACGAAACCGGCTTCGGCGGTAATAACGGCTTTACCGGCTTCACCACATTGCTCGGCTTTAACGTCACCGCTACCGGCACACGTATTGGGCTGTTTGTCGCCACGGTGCTGCTGCTGCTGGTCAGCCTCGGCATTGGCTTCGCGCTGGCACGCAGCAAGTTTGGCCGCGTGTTGACCGCGGTGCGCGATGCGGAGAACCGCCTGATGTTCGTCGGTTACGATCCCAAAGGCTTCAAGCTGTTTGTCTGGACGCTGTCGGCGGTGCTGTGCGGGCTGGCGGGCGCGCTCTACGTGCCGCAGGTTGGCATTATCAACCCCAGCGAAATGTCGCCAACCAACTCGATTGAAGCGGCGATATGGGTGGCGCTGGGCGGACGCGGCACGCTGATTGGTCCGCTGCTTGGCGCGGCCATCGTTAACGGAGCCAAAAGCTGGTTCACCGTCGCCTTCCCGGAATATTGGCTGTTTTTCCTTGGCCTGATGTTTATCCTGGTCACGCTGTTCCTGCCGCGTGGCGTGATTGGCCTGCTGCGCCGGAGGCGTGATGACTGAACACCTGTTTACCCAACCTCATCCCTCGGATCGCTATCGTGAACAAAGCGATCCGGTATTGCAGCTGGAGAAGATCAACGTGTCGTTCGACGGCTTTCGTGCGCTCACCGATCTCTCACTGAAGATCGGCGTGGGCGAACTGCGCTGCGTGATCGGCCCCAACGGCGCGGGAAAAACCACGCTGATGGATGTGATCACCGGTAAAACCCGGCCGGATAATGGCCAGGTGATCTACGACCAAAATACCGATCTCAGCAAAATGTCGCCGGTGGAGATCGCGCGCGCCGGTATTGGGCGCAAGTTCCAGAAACCCACGGTATTCGAAGCGCTGACGGTGTTTGAGAATCTGGAAATCGCGCTGAAAAACGACAAATCAGTGTGGGCCAGCCTGCGCGCGCGGTTGAACAGCGAGCAGCAGGATCGCATTGATGAGGTGCTAAAACTGTTGCGATTGGGCGGCGAGCGTCAGCGCAAAGCCGGTTTGCTGTCGCACGGTCAAAAGCAGTTTCTGGAAATCGGCATGCTGCTGGTACAGGACCCGCATCTGCTGCTGCTGGATGAACCGGCAGCCGGCATGACCGATGCCGAAACCGAATACACCGCCGAGCTGTTTCGCAGCCTCGCCGGCAAGCATTCGCTGATGGTGGTCGAGCACGACATGGGCTTTGTTGAAACCATTGCCGATCACGTCACCGTGCTGCATCAGGGCCAGGTTTTGGCCGAGGGATCGTTACGCGAAGTGCAGGCGGACGATCGGGTTATCGACGTTTATCTGGGGCGTTAACATGCTGCAAGTCGCGGAACTGAATCAATATTACGGCGGCAGCCACATTCTGCGCGGCCTGTCGTTTGAAGCGAAGCCGGGTGAAATTACCTGCATGCTGGGACGTAACGGCGTGGGTAAAACCACGTTACTGAAATGTTTGATGGGGCTGATTCCGGCTAAATCCGGCGAAATTCGCTGGCAGGATAATGTGATCAACAGCCGCAAGCCGCATCAGCGCGTGCAGGCCGGTATCGCTTATGTGCCGCAGGGGCGCGAAATCTTCCCGCGTCTGACGGTGGAAGAGAATCTGCTGATGGGGCTGGCGCGTTTTTCTGGCGCACAGGCCAAAGCGGTGCCGGAGGAGATCTATCAACTGTTTCCGGTGCTGCGTGAGATGAAAGCGCGCCGCGGCGGCGACCTGTCGGGCGGACAACAGCAGCAATTAGCGATTGGCCGCGCCCTCGCCTGTTCACCAAAGCTGTTGATCCTCGATGAGCCAACCGAAGGGATCCAGCCGTCGGTGATCAAGGAGATCGGGGCGGTGATCCGCCAGCTGGCGCAGCGCGGCGATATGGCGATCCTGCTCGTTGAGCAGTTTTATGATTTCGCCGCCGAACTGGCCGACAGCTATCTAGTGATGTCGCGCGGCGAGATCGTGCAGCGCGGCGCCGGATCCGCCATGGAAGCCGACGGCGTACGCGGATTAGTAGCGATTTAGTTGAGCTTGATAATTCAAAAGAGCGGCTTAACGGCCGCGTCTACAAGCAGGAGGCACGTCGTTTCGAGCATTTTAAATATTTTAATTAATTTTCAAATTCAAAATCTGCCGTGCCAACTTTACTGCTCACTGACACTATTTTTCCACTCCATCCAAAGGTGATATGCCCATTAGCTGATATGTTAATTGAGCGGATGCTTCCTACACCTTCAATGAGAGGTTCCAACGTTTTAAGTTTATTTAAAACTTGTTTTTCGTTGCCGGTAATCTCACTGGTTAAATAATATCGATAAATAACAGGAACAGTGGCACCGCCAGCACTGTATTCAGTCATATATAGCCAGGAAGATTGATTGATTTTTTGACTACGCTTCAACACATCATTATCGCGTGAGCTTTCATTACCGATGACTAAAAAACCAATAATAATCAGCAAAAGAAGAGTCAGTATCAAATGAAATCGCTTAATAACCGTGCTGTTTAGCATACTCAATTCCCTCGCGTATATTGCGTTGATCTGTGGGATCATCTCCATAGGGAGGAACATCATACCACTTTCCCCAGCGAGGTTTTGATGTGCCAGCGAGTGTTTGAGCAAATCCCGCGCCCATCAGCAAAATGTCATCGGGTATGCCAGCCGCTCTGCCTGAAGCGCCAAAATTGAAGTTTCCAAAAGCAGCCCAATTGAAGTCGAATTGTTTGTAATCCCAAGGGCCGCGATTGCGTACTTTTTGATAAAACCAGTAATAGGTTGCCGGTGTCGCCATACCTCTCGACATACCATTACATCTGGCTTCACGCATATTATTCTGAATAATTAATGCACCAGGTCCTATCGGTACAGATGCCATAACCCTTCCCTGAACGTAAATTTAAATCAAATTACTATAATGCACATCCTCTTATTTAATAATTTGATCTAAATCATTAGGTCATTGCAATTAACCGAGGGGAGATAGGGGTATATTTGATATTTTTTAAATGATTTTTAATATCAACATCCGCTGTTGATATTGATTTTAAAATGGCGATCCTAAGACCGCCATTGATTACAAAATCCCGGTCTCAACGCTGAAATGGCGCTGTTCGCCGGGGGCCAGCTCAATCAGCGTGCCAGCGCGCTGTGCGGCTTTGAAACCCTCCGGGCGGCAGGTTGACGGCAGCACATAGGCGGCGACCTGCTGATCGCGGTTATGCAGCATCCAGCGCGTGGCGTGCGGGAATTGCTGGCTGGAAAAGCGCGTCATCAGGGCAAACCCTTGCGGTGAGTGCAGCTCGAACTGCATCTCATCGCCGTACTGCTGGAGATCGTCGGCGAAAAACACGATCTCCGGATCGCACATCTGCGGCTGATCCAGCTGCTGAAACGCCTGCGGATCGCGCGCCAGTTGATCGGTATATGCGCGCCACTGTGGGGTAGGCTTGACGTGCGCCGGGATCGAGCTGCGCAGCTGGAACGCACCGGTCGGGATCGACTGCTGGAAACGCCCTTGATCCAGCCAGGCGCTGTTCAGATGACACATATACTGCAGCGGCATCGGAGCGCCTGCCAGGTTAGTGACGTTCATCTCAATGTGCAGGCGCGCAGCATTGGCCTCAAGGCGCACCGCCGGTGCGGCAAGATAGTGATGGCCAAAGCCCTTCACATATTCGGTTTCGCCCTCCAGCGACAGGCGATCGTCCTCCAGCACGATCCATGCGCTGTCCATGCGCGCGCAGGCCATTTCGCCATGCAGCGGATGATCGTCATCCTCTGCCGGACAGCCGTTGGCCAGCAGCCCGGAGTGGAAAGCGAAACAGCCGTAGGTATCAATGATCGAACTGCCAGGCAGCGGCTGCTTAAAGCTGTGGCTCATGGTCAGCGAATGGCCGTCAAAGTTAGCGTCCCACACCATCTGACCGTAAAACGGCAGTACGATCACCGTGCCGCGTGGATTGCTGATGCACACCGCTTCCACACCTGCGGGATAGCGAAACAGCTCGACGTGGAACGTCTCGTTGCGCAGCAGCGTGGCTGGCGTTTCATGAAACTGCTCACGACGTAACGGTAAACGGGTTTTCATGGCATCTCCTCAACTAAACGACCGGCTGCTTCTGCCTGTTTTTTATGACGCAGCTCGCCCCAGAAGAAGTAACCCACCCAGGCGAAGCACAGCAGCGAAACGCCGAACGCCAGCTGCATCGAGCCCAGATGATCGGAGACGAAGCCCTGAATCGCAGGAATAAAGGCAGCACCGACAATCGACATCACGATAAACGCGCCCGCCACTTCGGTGTATTTGTTATCGACGGTAGCCAGCGTTCCAGCGTAGATCGTCGCCCAGCACGGACCAAACAGCGCACTGACCAGGATGGCGGCATACACGGCGGTAAAGTTCGGCACAAACATCACATACGCCAACGCCAGAACACCCAGCAGCGAGTAGGCAATCAACACTTTTTCCGCACGGAAGCGCGTCATCAGGACGTTGGCGATAAATTTACCGATAAAGAAGCCGATGAAGCTGTAAATCATAAAGTTAGAGGCATGGCGCTCATTGACCGCGCCGAGCGTCAGCGCCAGACGAATGGTGAACGACCACACCGCCACCTGCATGCCGACATACAAGAACTGCGCCAGAATCCCGCGTTTGAAGTGACGATTCGCCGCCAGATAGCGGAAAGTTTCGCCGAGCGACGGCAACGATTTTTCACTGCTTTCCGGTTTGCAGCGCGGATAGCGGGTGAACAGAAACAGCAGCATCACTACCACCAAAACCATCACCAGATATTTGTAGGGTTCCAGCGTGTGCTCCAGCATGGTGAGACGGAACGCATGCGCCTGTTCCGCATTCATGCCGGCCAGCTGACTTTCCAGACTGTCGCCCTCCTGAAACACCAGATATTTGCCCAGCACGATGCCCATCAGTGCGCCCACCGGATAGAAAGTCTGGCTGATATTCAGGCGCAGCGTGGCGTGATCGCGATGACCAATCATCGAGCTGTAGGTGTTGGCGGCGGTTTCGAGGAAGCTCAAACCGATAGCGATGGCGAAAATCGCTGCCAGGAACATGGTGTAGGTTGCCATGTGCGACGCAGGATAGAACAGCACGCAGCCCACAATATACAGCGCCAGGCCCAATAAAATCGCCAGTTTATAGGTGGCTTTGCGGATCACCAGCGAGGCCGGAATAGCGATCAGGAAGTAGCCGCCGTAGAACGCGCTCTGCACCAGCGCGCTGGCGAAATCGCTTAACGCGAACACGCTTTTGAACTGGGTGATCAGGATGTCGTTCAGACTCGCCGCACAGCCCCACAACGGGAACAGGCACGAGAGCAAAATGAACTGGAACAGCGGCGTTTTATTCAGATAGCCATCAGATTGCTGAACAATGTTCGGTTGCATAACTCGACCTCAGTGAACGTTGAGAAAACGCTGGAAGGTTTCCGCGTCGGGATAGGAGCGCTGCGTGCCGCGACCGGTCACGCTGCAGGCGGCATAAGCCGAGGCTTGCGCCATCGCGGCCGGGATATCGCCGCTTTTCACCAACTCGTGGGCGAAGCAGCCGATAAAGGCATCGCCCGCGCCGCTGGTATCCACCGCTTTTACCGCGGTGGGGGCAACCTGATGCACGCTGTCGCCAGACATCCACAGCGAACCGCGCCCGCCCAGCGTGATGATCAGATTTTTCAGCCCGCGTTTGAGCAGCGATTGCCCCGCCAGCTTCACCTCTTCATCCGTGGTGACCGGCATGCCGGTGAGGATCTCCAACTCGGTTTCATTCGGCATGAAAAAGTCGCATTTGCAGGCGTAGTCGATATTGAGATCCGCCACCGCCGGTGCCGGATTGAGGATCACTTTGATGTCATGCTGACGGGCAAAATCAATGGCGTAATAAACAGTCTCCAGCGGGATCTCCAGCTGCAGGATGATCAACTGGCAGCTTTTCAGTGCTTCGGCGGCGGCATCGATATCGGCTGGCTTCAACTGCTGGTTGGCACCTTTGATAATCAGAATGCGGTTCTGCGACTGATCGTCGACGAAGATCGGTGCCACGCCGCTGGAGGTGCCTGGCGCGGTGGTGACGAAGCGGGTATCAACGCCTTGCTGCTGCAGATTGGCCACGGTATTCGGCGCGAACAGATCGTCGCCGACTTTACTCACCATCATCACGCTGCCGCCCATCTTCGCCGCTGCCACAGCCTGATTGGCACCTTTACCCCCGCAGCCGATGGCAAAATCGGGTGCTTCCAGCGTTTCGCCCGCTTTAGGCAGCTGATTGGTATAGGTAATGAGGTCCACCATATTTGACCCAATAACCGCAATATCCATTGTTTTCTCCCGGTGAATTTTTAGCTTTATAATGTTATTAAAATAACAATATCAGGTTAATAAAGTTAATTGTGTGATAAATTTCACACCTCGACATCCTGATAAAAAGCCGATAAACAGCCATTAATTGGTAGAAATGAATGTTATTATTCTAACAATGGAACAACATTGAGAATCAGAGCGAAGCGGCTTGAGAGCAACACGTTGGCGGCATTGCATGAGGTTTGCGGGCCGATCTCATTACAGGTAAGATTGAAAACTGGCCTGCTGGATACGTCGCAAATCATTAAAATATGTGAGATTTATCGTGATTTTTGACCAGGCCACTTCGACTTCAGGATTAATTACGCAGAGATGATCATGGAAACCCGGCGCGACGAACGTATTCACAAGTTGGCTCAGGCGCTGAAACGCACCGATAAACTGCACCTGAAAGACGCGGCGCAGCTGCTCGGCGTGTCGGAAATGACCATTCGCCGCGATCTCACCGAACCGGCTTCAACCGTGGTGCTGCTGGGCGGCTATATCGTCAGCGATCCGAAAAGCCACGCCGGACACTATTTCATCTCCGATCAGCACGGTCAGAACGCCGCACGCAAACAGCGCCTGGCGCAGGCTGCTGCGGATCTGATCAGTGAAAATGACACGGTATTTTTTGATTGCGGCACCACGCTGCCGTACATCGTAGATGCGATTCCTGACACCTTGCCGTTCACCGCCATCTGCTGCGCGATGAACACTTTCCTGGCGTTGAAAGAGAAACCGGCCTGCAACGTGATCCTGAGCGGCGGTGAGTTCCACGCCGATAACGCGCTGTTCACGCCGATTGGCGCGCACTCGATCCTCGACGATCTCTGCCCGACGCTGGCCTTTATTTCGGCGGCAGGTATCGATCAGGAACAGGGCGCCACCTGCTACAACATTAACGAGCTGGCGATGAAGCACCACGCGATGCTGCGCGCACGTCAGCGCGTGCTGGTGGCGGACAGCAGTAAATTTGGCAAAGTGCTGCCCGCGCGTATCGGTGAATTGCGCCGTTTTGATTTGCTGGTCAGCGATAGCGCACCCGAACCGGCGCTGAAGAGCTGGCTGGCACAACAGAATATTCCGCTGCGATTGCCTAAAGCTTAGAATTCCTCTGTTTCTATTACCGGGAAACAAAACCAGACCCTAAATACTTCGTGTTGCAGGAAGGCGGCAAGTGGGTTCATCCCCAGGCGCATACATTAGTATGTGACTGGGGTGGACACACGCAGCCAACGCACCTGCAGCGCGAAGTATGACGGGTATGAATAAAGGGTGAAAACAGCTAAACTTCTGTACCTAAAGTTCATAACTCACAGACCAAAAGGCTCAATACAACGTGGCTCAATTCGTCTATAGCATGCATCGCGTCGGCAAGGTCGTTCCGCCGAAGCGTCACATCCTGAAGAATATTTCTCTTAGCTTCTTCCCTGGAGCAAAAATCGGTGTACTCGGCCTGAACGGCTCGGGTAAATCGACGCTGCTGCGCATCATGGCCGGTATCGATACCGATATCGAAGGGGAAGCACGCCCACAGCCGGGCATCAATGTGGGTTATCTGCCGCAGGAACCGCAGTTGAACCCGGAGCACACCGTGCGTGAATCCGTTGAAGAAGCGGTATCCGAAGTGGTTGGCGCGCTGAAGCGCCTCGACGAAGTGTATGCGCTGTATGCCGATCCCGATGCGGATTTCGACAAGCTGGCCGCTGAACAGGGCCGTCTGGAAGAAGTGATCCAGGCGCACGATGGTCACAACCTCGATACCCAGCTGAACCGTGCCGCCGATGCGATGCGTCTGCCAGACTGGGATGCCAAAATCGCTACCCTTTCCGGTGGTGAGCGCCGCCGCGTTGCGCTGTGCCGTCTGCTGCTGGAAAAGCCAGACATGCTGCTGCTCGATGAACCGACCAACCACCTGGATGCCGAATCCGTGGCGTGGCTCGAGCGCTTCCTGCACGACTTCGAAGGGACCGTTGTGGCGATCACGCATGACCGTTACTTCCTGGATAACGTGGCTGGCTGGATTCTGGAACTGGACCGCGGTGAAGGTATTCCGTGGGAAGGTAACTACTCTTCCTGGCTGGAGCAAAAAGATCAGCGTCTGGCGCAGGAAGCTTCTTCTGAAGCGGCGCGTCGCAAATCTATCGAGAAAGAGCTGGAGTGGGTGCGTCAAGGCGCGAAAGGCCGTCAGTCGAAGGGCAAAGCCCGTCTGGCACGCTTTGAAGAGTTGAACAACACCGATTACCAGAAGCGTAACGAAACCAACGAACTCTTCATTCCACCTGGCGCTCGCCTTGGCGACAAAGTGCTGGAAGTGACCAACCTGAAGAAATCGTATGGCGATCGCGTGCTGATCGACGATCTGACCTTCTCTGTACCGAAAGGCGCGATTGTCGGCATCATCGGCCCGAACGGCGCGGGTAAATCTACGCTGTTCCGCATGATGTCAGGCCAGGAGCAACCCGATTCCGGCACCATCGAGCTGGGCGAAACCGTCAAGCTGGCGTCGGTTGATCAGTTCCGTGACGCGATGGACAATTCCAAAACCGTGTTTGAAGAAGTGTCTGGCGGTCAGGACATTATGCGCGTTGGCAACACCGAGATGCCAAGCCGTGCCTACGTTGGTCGCTTCAACTTCAAAGGCACCGATCAGGGCAAACGCGTGGGCGAGCTGTCAGGGGGTGAGCGCGGTCGTCTGCACCTCGCCAAGCTGCTGCAAGTCGGCGGCAACCTGCTGCTGCTCGATGAACCAACCAACGACCTCGACATCGAAACTCTGCGCGCGCTGGAAAACGCCCTGCTGGAATTCCCGGGCTGTGCCATGGTGATCTCGCATGACCGTTGGTTCCTGGACCGTATCGCCACCCACATCATCGATTATCAGGATGAAGGCAAAGTGGAGTTCTTCGAAGGTAACTTTACCGAGTACGAAGAGTACAAGAAACGCACCCTCGGCGCCGACGCGCTCGAGCCGAAGCGTATCAAGTACAAGCGTATGACGAAGTAAGTCTGTTGCTGTGAAAAAGGCGCCATTAGGCGCCTTTTTTTATGGCTGAATCAGCTGCCCAGCATCTGCTTTACTAACTCGACACAACGCAGGAAGCGCGTGTCATAGTCATCTTCTTTAACGTGCACAAACTCGATATTGTTTTCACGCAGCATGGTGATCAGCATGGTCTGGAACTCGCGACGATCCATTGAGCTGCCGAGGCTGCGCAATCCATCCGCCACCCAGGGCACGTTGTTTTCCAGCAAAATCACCAGGTCGAAACGGTATTCATCAATTAACGCCTGCACAAACGGGTGCTCGCGACCTTCGTACTTGAGGCAAAACGCCTGCGTAGTGATGAAATCGGTATCGATAAAGGCGACTTTACTGGCGTACTTTACGGCGAAGTCGATGTACTGGGCCTGACCGAGCGCGATTTTGTCGTAGTCGGAATATTGCAGCGCCATCTCGTCGCCACCGAGGTGCGAGAAGACATAATCGCGGCCATATTCCCATGCGCTGGTGGTGTTGAAGATGTTCGCCAGCTTGTTCACCAGCGTTGATTTGCCGCTCGACTCGCCGCCCAGCACCGCCACGGTGCGCACGAAGAATGGCTTCACTTCGGTCGGGATGTATTCCCAGTAGCGGAACGGATCCTGACGAATCTGCCCGCCGCTGATGTTCATAAAGGATCGATTGGGATCGATCACCACCGCCGGAATGCCGAGGTGCTGCTCATACATCGCGGCATCCGGCTCTTCACTGGTGTAGATACAATTCGGCTCAATGCCCTGCTCAGCCAGAAAGGTTTTGACGCCGCCGCTCCACACATCCCAGCCGTGCGGATAAGGTTCAATGCCCTCTTCATCAAACGAATGGATGCGGATATTTTTCTGGTATTTGAAGGTTTGCAGCAACCAGCGTAGTCGATCGCTGATGGTCGGCTGCTGCGACATGGCGCTGTTTTCAAACAGTTCACGATCGCGCGGCTCGTCGTGGCCCATGATGATATGCAGCTCATCCACCTGACTGCAGGCGCGCTGGATTAAATATATGTGGCCGGTATGCAGCGGATAAAATTTCCCGAACACCACGCCAACGGTTTTATCGCGGCGCGGAAATTCCAGGCCAAGAAAACGGTGCAGCGCTTCCAGCTTCTGCGCACTCGGGCTTTTAATTTTGGCGTTGAGCAGCTGGCTTAAGTAGCCTTTGGTCATTCCGCTGGCGTCGGCAACCTGCTGCAGCGTGTGGCCTTGCTGGCGAATGGCTGTTTTCAGGTAGTCAAACGATGACATTTAGTGCCTCCTGCGTGGAATAAAGGGCGGTGCGGCCTTTAAGACGGTGCGCATAAATGCGCACCCTACAAACGTAGGGTCGGCATTCATGCCGACCGGTAAAACTTACAACTCATCCAGAATCGCTAACGCATCCGCCAGCTTCTTCGCGCTGTACACCTTCATCCCTTCGACCGGTTTCTTCGGTGCATTACCGGCCGGGACGATGGCGCGCTTAAAGCCGTGTTTCGCCGCTTCGGAAATGCGCTCCTGGCCGCTCGGCACCGGGCGAATTTCGCCGGCAAGGCCCACTTCACCAAAGATCACCAGATCCTGCGGCAGCGGACGATCGCGGAAGCTCGATACCATCGCCATCAGCAGCGCCAAATCGACGCTGGTTTCGGTGACTTTTACGCCGCCGACCACGTTAACGAACACATCCTGATCCGCCATCTGCAAGCCACCGTGGCGATGCAGCACCGCTAACAGGATTGCCAGGCGATTCTGCTCCAGACCCACCGCGACGCGGCGTGGGTTGCCCATCATCGAATGGTCCACCAGCGCCTGAATCTCGACCAGCAGCGGACGCGTACCTTCCCACAGCACCATCACCGAACTGCCCGAGGTGATCTCATCACCGCGAGACAGGAAAATGGCCGATGGATTGCTGACTTCGCGCATGCCTTGTTCGGTCATGGCGAACACGCCGAGCTCATTCACCGCGCCAAAGCGGTTTTTATGGCTGCGTAAGGTGCGGAAACGGGAATCAGCGTCGCCATCCAGCATCACCGAACAGTCGATACAGTGTTCCAGCACTTTCGGGCCGGCCAGCGAACCGTCTTTGGTGACGTGACCGACCATGATGATCGCCACGCCGCGCGTTTTGGCGAAGCGTGTCAGGTAGGCGGCCGTTTCACGCACCTGCGCTACGCTGCCCGGCGAGGATTGGATCTCCGCCATGTGCATTACCTGAATCGAGTCGATCACCATCAATTTCGGCTGCTCCTGCTCGGCGATCAGGCAGATCTGCTCGATGCTGGTTTCCGACAACATATTGAGGTTTTCGGTCGGTAATCCCAGACGATGGGCGCGCATCGCCACCTGTTGCAGTGACTCTTCGCCGGTGACATACAGGGTTTTCATCCCTTCTGCCAGCTTGCACATCACCTGCAGCAGCAGCGTCGATTTACCGGCACCCGGATTACCACCAATTAAGATGGCGCTGCCCGGCACCACGCCGCCGCCCAATACGCGATCGAACTCTTTGAAACTGGTTGAGAAACGCGGCAGGGCTTCGAGGCTGATCTCCGACAGCTTCTGCACGCGGCTAACGCCCGCGTTGCCGCCGGCATAACCGCTCAGGCGCTCATTACGCGCCGCCGCAGGCGAGGCGGCAATGCGCACCTCGGTGATGGTGTTCCACGCATGGCAGGCGCTGCATTGCCCCTGCCAGCGCGGATAATCAGCGCCGCATTCGTTACAAACGAAGGCGCGTTTTGCCGCTTTGGCCAAATCAAATCCTCAGTTAACGCTCTTCGTGAATCAGGCTGCCGGTCAGGATGCAGAACACACCCATCAGGTCAGCATGACGGATGATGATTTCCGTCTGCTCATTCACTTTAGGTTTAGCATGATAGGCGATACCCAGCGCCGCGGTTTTAATCATCGGCAGATCGTTGGCACCATCGCCAATCGCCACGGTTTGTTCCGGAGCAATTTCAAAGCGCTGTGCCAGATCGTTCAGGGTATCGGCTTTAAATTGGGCGTCGACAATTTGTCCCAGCACCTGGCCGGTTAACTTACCGTCGCGAATTTCCAGCTCGTTGGCCACCGCCGCGGCTAAATGCAGCGTCTGGCGCAAATAGTCGGCGTAGAAGGTAAAGCCGCCCGAGGCGATCGCCACCTGCCAGCCCAGCGCCTGCAGCTTCTGCACCAGCGTGGTTAAGCCTGGCATCAGCGGCAGCGCATCGCGCACTTGCATCAGGATATTGGCATCGGCGCCCGCCAGGGTGCCGACGCGCTCGCGCAGGCTGGCTTTGAAATCCAGCTCGCCGCGCATCGCGCGCTCGGTGACTTCCGCCACCTGCTCGCCGCAACCCGCCAGTTTGGCGATCTCATCGATGCACTCAATCTGGATCGCGGTGGAATCCATGTCCATCACCAGCAAACCTGGCGTTTTCAGATGCGGGATTTTGCCGAGCGGTGCCACATCAAAACCGGCTTCATGCGCCAGTTTGCTGGCGCGCGGCGTCAGCGAGCCTGCCAGACGTATCACCTGATACTCATCGACATTCCAGGCGCTGACGATCACCATCGCCGCCCCCAGCTTATGCTGATAATCGGTGAGTTTTTGTTTATCGAGCCCGCGCCCATACAGCAACCAGCCAGTCCGACCAGCACGGTAATCCAGCGGCATCACTTCATCACCGCTGAGGGAAAGGGGTAAACCCGGCCAAAGTGAAACATCGGCGGGCAGATCGCACCAGGTAAGACGATTTGGCATTACAGCTCCTGTAGGGACAACAAAACCACGCAAGAGGCTACCTTGTCTGCGCGGGTTCTGGCAACATAATTGCCAGCCTTTCTGCTGTTACATCACACGGGTTTCTGATGGTTAAAACCGCACTGAAATTTCGCCTGCATCGCACGGTGATTGTTCTTATCTCGCTGGCTCTGTTAGTGGTTCTGATGCAAGGCGCATCCTGGTTTAGCCTCGGCCATCAAATGGCTCGCTCTGAACAAGTGGAAGAACTGGCGCGCACGCTGACCAAACAGGTGGCGTTTAGCCTTAAACCGTTGATGGATAACAGCGACGATAACCGCACGCAGATTGCCGCCATCCTCAATCAGATGACCGACAACAGCCGCATTCTTGATGCTTCCGTTTACGCCGATGATGGCAGCCTGGTGGCGCACAGCGGCGAAAGCATTAATGTGCGCGATCGGCTGTCGCTGGATGGCAAACGCGCTGGTAGCTACTTCAACCATCAAATTGTGCAGCCGCTGGAAGGCAAAGATGGCCCGCAAGGTTTCCTGCGCGTCACGCTGGATACTCACGTGCTGGTGACGGAATCACGTCAGGTGGATAACACCACCAACATCCTGCGCCTGATGATGTTACTGGCGCTGGCCATCGGCATTATCCTGACGCGCACCCTGCTGCGCGACCGTCGCACCCGCTGGCAGCAATCGCCGTTCCTGCTAACGGCGAGCCGCACGGTGAAAGAGGATAAAGAGAAAGAGCAAGAAGAGGCGGCGGCAGCAACCACAGAGACTGAAAAAGAGCGTTAAGCCATTTTATGCATTGTTACTTCCATCGCTTCCAGTTGCTGTAATGCCTGCCCGGCAATGCTGCGGAAGTTCGCGCTGAACGCAGCATCCTCTGCAATCGCCTGCCAGTAGATTTTCGCCATAGCGCTGGCAGCGCGCCACACGGCGCCTGACAGCGCGAAATCCAGCGTCAGTTTGACTTCATCGCGCATGTGCCCCTGAGAATTGGGCGCCAGCGCCATCGGCAGCATGTCGTAAGCCGGTGTCAGGCTGAAACGTTCTTCATCAGTAAAGAAAGACAGATTGCCCGCGTGCATGTCGCTATTGGCAATCAGTCGTCCAAACGCCCACTGCAAAGTCCCGCGTTCAACCGCTACCGCATCAACACGTTGCTGACGCTGCAACTCACGCAGCGCATCCGGCCAGTGTTGTTGATGGCCGATAAACTCTGCGCTTACCGCTTCTAATGAACTCATGCAGCGTCGACCACGTTGATGAATGCGATCAAAACGCTGCACTTCGAGGAACAATTGTCCTTCACTATCAATCAGCTGGCTATGTGCGGCAGGCAATCCCGCCGCCAGTAAATGTTGCAACGCCAGATGCTCCGCGCGTAACAAATCACGCCAGCGCTCAGCATTATCACTTTGACGGGCGACGGTAAATTTCACCAGACAATGACGATCGCCATTCGCCGTTGCGGCATAGCACAGGAATTTCGGTTGTTCGCCGCCAGCCGATGAGCCCGGTTCATCGCCGCTCAGCGCCTGTTGTGCCATCAGCGGATAACGCGCGATTTTTTGCGCCTCGCTGATGGCTTGCGGTGCGGGCTGTTGCAGCCAACGCTGGTATGTCATGTCGCCAACAATAAAAGCGCCCGGCATATCGATGCCGCCGCTTGCCAGCGCCATCAGGCACTGCTCATCACTCCAGAGACGAATATCATCCGTCAGCCCGAGCTGTGGCGCGTATTCACGGCCCCATTGTCGGCCCAGAAAACCTTGCGGACGCATCTCCTGCAGGAACCACGGTAAGCCGTCATAAAAGCGGCCTTGATCGTGCTGGTCCAGATGCAGACAACTGCCCTGCGGCCAGGTTGGCAAAAGGATGCCAGCGGGCGATGCCTGACCTTCAGCAGAAATACGATACAGCGGGAAGCGGCTTTCACCCCGGATGGGCCGCAGCAACGCATAACGCGTCGCGCGCGCTTTGCCCCATTTGATAATCTGCGGCTGCTGACACAGTTGGCGTGAAAGCGTGGCCTGGCTGATATGCAATCGAGCCAGCAGATCCGCCGCGCTAAGCGGTCCTTCCAGCAGCAAACTTTGTAGCTCAGCCATTGCCGCCACCTTGTCTGATGAATAGATTAATGAATAGATTCATGCATAGATAATAACATAAAAAAAGCCCGCACAGCGGGCTTCTCAGCATCATCACGATGGTAACGATGAATAGATACTTTTAACCTTCAGTCAAAATCGCTTCCAGCTCGGCCAGCGTTTTCACCTGCCAGGTTGGCGTGATGTGATCGGGTAACGGACGCGTGCCGTGATCGATCCAGCAGGTCTTCAGGCCGGCATTCATGCCGCCGAGAATATCTGATTCTGGCGTATCGCCGACCATCAGCACGCGGCTGCGATCCGGGTTGCCCAGCAAGGCCAGCGTGTGATCAAAAATCGCCACGTCAGGTTTCGGTACGCCAACTTCTTCAGAAATCACCAGCGCATCAAACACATCGAGGAATCCGGTACGCTCAAGTCGCGCCTGCTGTAACGCAGTGAAACCGTTGGTGATGATAGCGATTTTCACTTTGCCTTTCAGCGTTGATAACAGGTGGGCTGCGCCTTCCAGCGGCAGGCAGATATCGGCCATTGCGCTGAGGAAATCACTGTTGAGTACTTCGGGTGCGACGCTCAGCTTTTCGCCCCACAAGGTGAAGCGGCGCGTTTGCAGCTGCAGTGCGGAAATGGTGCCGTTCTGGTAATCGACCCACAGCGGCTTGTTGATCGCCTGATAATCGGTGTAATCCTGCGCAGAAAATTGCACGTCATAGCGGGCAAACATGCGCTGCAAACCAGCGTAAGCATCGAAATGGAAAAGCGTTTCGTCTGCATCAAACAGGATGCAGTCCCAATCGTTTAGCATGGTGCTCCTTAAAGCGTTAGCGCCATAATGATGGCATCTTCTCGTCCGCTGGCAGTGGGATAATAGTTGGGGCGTACGCTCACCTGATGGAAATCCAGCTGCTCATACAACGCAATCGCCGGCATATTTGAGGCGCGCACTTCCAGCCATAACGTCATGACGTCGCGCTGCTCGAGCTCAGCAATCAGATGCTGCAACAGCTGGCGCGCCAGGCCGCGGCGCTGGAAGTCGGGATCCACCGCAATATTGAACAGCGACGCTTCATCCAGCACCACTTGGGTGATGGCGAATCCGGCCAGCTTACCTTCAACTTCAATGCGGATATTAACGAAACGTTCGCCTTGATTGCTGCTAAACGTCTGCTCGCTCCACGGAAAAGCATGTGCGCGGCGCTCAATCGCCAGCAGCTGCGGCTGGTCTTCAGGGGTGACTAAAGAGATGGCTGTCATGGTTACACATCTGTTGCCACAGGGCGCGTTTTGCTGCGCCGCTGCTGATCAGTTCATTGAAAACGGCGGTGTTGAAGGTAATGCCGTTAAACGGATGTTCGCTCTCAACGCCCAGCAGCCAACCGGCGCAATCGACCTGCTCCGGCAGCATTTGCAGCTGGTCTGGCGTTAACGCCATGACCTGCGCGGGTTGAATGTTCAGCGCGCGCAGCACGTCGCGAATCAGCGGTTCTTGTAGCGTGGGTGCCTGTTCGGCCACCAAAACCAAACGCGTGTCGGGCAAAAGCGTGACGGCAATTTCTCCTTGCAGCACGCGCGGACGCCGCAGCTGATACTGCGTAATCCCCATTTGCTGTAGAAGCCAGTCGCGCCTTGTGCTCATGCTATTACCCGTTATGCTGCCAGAATGCGACGCTATGCTAGCAAACCCATCGAACATGCGCCAACAAAGCACCCTACACAAAATAATTCGAGTTAGAGGAAGGCGGCAAACGAGTGAAGCCCGATGAGCTTACTTCAGGTAAGTGATTCGGGTGAGCGAGAGCAGCCAACGCACCTGTAACTTGAAGTATGACGTGTATATAATCGTCGCTCTGATTTAACAGGAGTGCCCCATGTCTGCTTTTACCCCGGCCAGCGAAGTGATTCTGCGCCACAGTGATGAATTTACTGCCCGCAACGTTTTGTTTGCTGGCGACCTGCAGGATGACCTGCCCGCCCAGCTAGAAACCGCGTCGAGCCGCGTGCATACCCAGCAATATCATCACTGGCAGAACCTAAGCCATCGCCTTGGTGAACGTGCGGTTTACAGCATGGTTGCAACCGCTGCCGATGTTGAAGGCTGCGATACGCTGGTTTATTACTGGTCGAAGAACAAACCCGAAGCGCAGTACCAGCTGCAAAACCTGCTCTCTCTGCTGCCGGTAGGCTGCGATATCTTCGTGGTGGGTGAAAACCGCAGCGGCGTGCGCAGCGCCGAAGGCATGCTGGAAGCGTGGGCGACGCTGGAGAAAGTTGATAGCGCGCGTCGTTGTGGCCTGTATCACGGTCGTCTCGATAAGCAGCCAACCTTTGATGCCAGCAGCTACGGCCATACTTATCAGCTCGAGGATCTCACCATCCATACCTTGCCGGGCGTGTTCAGCCGTGATGGTCTGGATATCGGCAGCGATCTGCTGCTCTCCACGCTGACGCCGCATTTCCGTGGCAAAGTGCTGGATATCGGTTGTGGCAGCGGTGTGCTGGCAACTGTGATGGCGAAAGTGTCGCCGCGCGTGCGTCTGTGGCTGTGCGATGTGCATGCTGCTGCGATTGAAGCGAGTAAAGCCACGCTGGCCGCCAACGAACTGGAAGGTGAAGTGTTTGCCAGTAACGTGTTCTCTGACGTTACCGGCCGTTTCGACATGATCATCTCTAACCCGCCGTTCCACGATGGCCTGCAAACCAGCCTTGAAGCGGCTAACACGCTGATTCGCGGTGCGCTTAAGCATCTGAACAGCGGCGGCGAACTGCGTATCGTGGCTAACGCCTTCCTGCCATATCCACAAATTCTGGATGAAACCTTTGGCAATCACGAAGTGCTGGCGCAAACCGGACGCTTCAAAGTCTATCGCGCCGTATATGGTCGCGGTGCCAAAACGCGTTAACAGCAGCGCGGCGGCAGAAACGTTGCTTTTTACAGCGATCGTTTTGCCGTCGCGAAATATGTGTTGACGCAATGAGTAAAATCTCTAAAATGCGCCTCCGTGGTTAGCAATACTTTAGGGTGTTGTTAGTTTGCGATGGTGGCGGAATTGGTAGACGCGCTAGCTTCAGGTGTTAGTGTCCTTACGGACGTGAGGGTTCAAGTCCCTCCCTTCGCACCAAACTAAAATCACACAGTTTATATCTGCGCACTGAGCGATGGTGGCGGAATTGGTAGACGCGCTAGCTTCAGGTGTTAGTGTTCTTACGGACGTGAGGGTTCAAGTCCCTCCCTTCGCACCAATGCGACGATATAAACAGACAACTAAGATGCGATGGTGGCGGAATTGGTAGACGCGCTAGCTTCAGGTGTTAGTGTTCTTACGGACGTGAGGGTTCAAGTCCCTCCCTTCGCACCAACAGTTGTCACTCCTTTCGAGCAGTAAATCCCCCGAAAGATTTTTCAACGAACTTCACGCTCTCAGCGTGATGTTGTCGTTTCTGCGATTTGATCAGATAACGTGGAAATTGACCGACACCGCCGCTAAGCCGCCCGCCAATGCCAGACAAGATGGCAGCAACAGATAGTGACGCAGGCGATGGTGAAACAGCATCACCACGGTCAGCAGCAGTGCCACAATCATCACCACTCGCCATTGACTGAAACTCGGTTCCCATAACGCAAAAATCGGCATCGCCGCGCAGGGTAATAACACGCCCCAACCGCTATCCAGACGTTTACCCATTACCCAGCTCACGCCCCATAGTCCGCAGGCGGCTATTATCGCCATGATCATCGCGCAACCCTCAAATGATAAATATTCGCATTATCATATGACAATATTTCTCATCTTGCAGCGAATTTTTGTCGCAAGCCATGCCGGATGACAGAATTACTGGAAAATGCTAAATTGCCGCCGATAACAATATCGCTAACACAACAATAACGTGCTCTCTATCCGGGTAGGTAAACTATTACTTGCGGGTAGCGCTTTGATATATCAGGGCTGTCACGAGAATAATAATGAAATTACAATCTTATGATGAGTTGAAACAGAGTAAATATCGGCTGTCGCTGATGCTATTTCTGTTTCTTAATGTCGCCGTTTCGCTTTTTTGCCTGCTGCCGATTTTAGGCAGCGATAGCCCAATACGCTCGCTGCCGGTGGACGTTGTAGCGGGCTTCAGCTCCACGCTGCTGGTTATTTGCTTAATGGCGTCAAAACAAAAATTACCGCTATTAAATCCTGTGGCTTTTATTTTGGGTGCGCTGTGGGCGTGGCATATTAACCACAGATATCATCTGGTTTACTATTTTGATGGCAGCTTTTTAATTATCAGCCTGTTAAGCGTGTTCTTTATCAGTGCCATTGCGCTGAGTGATTATTTGATTGCATTCTGTTTACACATCACACCGCCGGTATTAACCGTGCTGTTATTGGATGATGGTCAGCATTTAATGATGATCTTATTCACCATTACGCTGCCATTAATCGGCTTTTCACTGCACCATTTAATGCGTCGTCGCTTTGATACCTTCACCCGTCGGCTGGTTAGCCAGCTGTATGAGGAAAAAGAGAGCTTCAGCGATTTGAGCATGCTCGATCCGCTTACCGGCTTGTACAACCGCCGTGGATTGAAGAATCGCCTTGATACCATTCTGGAAAACCACGCCGGCAGCCACTTTGTGCTGCTGCTGGATATCGACCACTTCAAAGCCTACAACGACAATTACGGCCATGCGATGGGCGATCAGGCGCTGGCGCGCGTGTCCGTGGCGATCCGCGACGCGGTGCGTTCGCGCGATGTGGTCACACGCTACGGTGGCGAAGAGTTTCTGGTGCTGATGACCAATGTAAACGCCTCAATCGCAATGAAACTGGCTGAACGCATTCGTCAGTACGTGGTGGATTTGGAAATTCCGCACCGCTTCAATGAGAAAGTCTCGACGCACGTCACCATCAGCGCTGGCATCGCGCCCATCTTTGCTGACGATTTTGACCAGGCAGTCGCCAATGCTGACCGCGCGCTGTATGTGGCGAAAAATCAGGGACGTAACACTATTCTGGCGTGGGAGGATTTGCCGAAATTGACGCAGGCGAGTAATGAACTGATATAAAGCCTTGTCATTACCCAACGCACACCTCGTCGCGGCGCAATTTATTGCGCGATAAAACGCGCCGCGACGAAATGTGCGTTAACAGTTGCATGTGCAGAAATGTTGTTCAAAATGCTGGGAACGATTATCATTTGTCTCTCGATTCCCGTTATCACTCAGGACCGGCATGGCCATCATCACGCGTCAGGATCATCGCTTCAGCGAGCATCCACTGATCTTTATGCAGAGCGATCGCAGTTTAGCGAGCGCACTGGAAGATCTGATGCGCGATCAACGCAGCTACATGCTGGATAACCTCAAGCTTGGCCAGCCGGCACCCGCCGGGACGTTAACTCTGGCTGAATGGTCCAATCCGCTTCACTATCGCCGCCTGACGCAGCGCTACAGCGATTATCTCTATCGCGATCATCCTGATGTGCAGCAGGAAGCTAAGCCGCTGCAATCGCTGTGGGCGCAGTGGTATTTTGGCCTGCTGCTGCCACCGCTGATGATGGCGTTATTGCAGGAACCGCGTGCGCTGAACTGCTCGCCGCATCTGATTCACGTTGAGTTCCACGAAAACGGCCATCCGTGCGCTTTCTGGCTGGATGTGCAGGAAGATGAGGATGCGCGCTACCTCAATGCACAGCAGCGTATCGATCGCCTGATTCAGCAATGCCTGATTCCGGCGGTTAACGGCATGACGCAGCACGGTGATATCAATGCGAAGCTTATCTGGAACAACATGGGCTTTTCGTTTTACTGGTTCCTTGGTGAATTGAAAAACCAGTTGCCAGAAGAGAAGATTTTGCAGCTGGAACAGGCGCTATTTTTCAGCAAATCCCTGCTCGATGGCAGCGATAATCCGCTGTATCGCACCATGATCCCGCGTAATGGCGAAATGGAACGACGCAGCTGCTGCCAGCGCTATCGTATCCCCGATGTAGAACGTTGCGGTAACTGCACGTTAAAAGCGGTGTAGCACCCGCGCATTCTGTTACAGATTCTCCTTTTCTCCCGTTTACACTTTTCCAGGCTTATGGCATTTTTTCGGCTCTGTTTTTACCGGAGATAACAATGAGCCTGGAGTCGGTACGGCACTTCTTTGCCGAACATGCACCGGATATCGACATCATCGAGATGCCGGAAAGCACCGCCACCGTTGAGCTGGCCGCACGCGTTCATGGCGTTCAGCCTGGGCAAATCGCCAAAACCCTGTCGCTGAAAGTGAAAGATGCCATCGTGCTGATCGTTACGCGCGGCGATGCGCGTCTCGACAACCGCAAGCTGAAAGCTGCGCTCGGCGCCAAGGCGCGCATGTTAAGCGTGGATGAGGTGGTGAACTGGACCGGACATCCGGTCGGCGGCGTTTGCCCGTTCGGGCTGGAAAATCCGCTTACCGTCTATTGCGATGTGTCGCTGCGCAGCTTTGATGAAGTGCTGCCCGCAGCCGGATCGATTCATAGCGCGGTGCGCATTTCGCCGCAGCGCATGGCGGAACTCACCGCGGCGAAATGGGTTGACGTCTGCGAGGCGCTTTAAGACGACTCGCGCGCGGCGGCACCGGAGATTTCGATGCCGCGCGTCTCGCGACCAAAGGCCACTAATACGCAAATCAGCACCGCCACCGTTCCGGCGACAATCGCCATGCCCAAACCATAATTGCCGCCGTGCGCCTCGGCGATACGCGACTGCAGCGTCGCATTCACGGAGGCGATCAAATTCCCCAGCTGATAGACAAAGCCCGGCAGCACCGCGCGCGCATTGGCGGGCACCAGTTCGGTAAGATAGGTCGGCACCACGCCCCACGCGCCCTGCACCATAAACTGCATCAGAAACGCGCCGATACCGATCATCCATGAACCGCTGGAGAAGGCCCACAGCGGCAACACCGGCAGCGCGAGGAATGACGCCAGAATAATCGCGCGCTTGCGGCCAATGCGCTCGGAGAGTGCACCAAAGGTAATGCCGCCCAGCATCGCCGCGATGTTGTAGCTGATGGCAATGATGCTGACGGTGTGCGGATCAAACTGATGCTGCACTTTCAGGAAGGTGGGATAGAGATCCTGCGTACCGTGGCTGAAGAAGTTAAAGCAGGCCATCAGCAGCACCATATAGATACAGATTTTCCAGTGCTGGCGGATAATCGGCAGCAGCGCATTGCTCTCTTTCCGCTCGCGCGCCGCCAGCCACACCGGCGATTCCGGCACTTTGAAGTAGATAAACGGCAGCAGCAGAATCGGCAACGCGCCAATCAGGAACATGCCGCGCCAGCCGACCGTTTCGAAGAACAAACCAAAAATCACCGACGCCAGCAGATAGCCGCACGGATAACCAGCCTGGAAGATGCCGGACATCAAGCCGCGCGAGCGATCCGGAATGGTTTCCAGCGCCAGCGACGACGCCACGCCCCAAATCCCCCCCATCGCCACGCCGTAAATCACGCGGAAACCGAGGAACGCCGTGAAGGTGGGGGACCACGCCGACAGCAGCTCAAACGCCGAGAACATCACGATATTGAGCATCAAAATCGGTCGGCGGCCGTACTTCTCCGCCAGCCGACCAAACAATAGCGCGCCGATCGGACGCACGGCGAGCGTGAGCATGATGGCAAGAGAAACATCGGAGACGCTGGTATGGAAATATTGGGCAAGATCGCTGAGGACAAACACTAAGATGAAGAAGTCGAACGCATCCAGCGTCCAGCTCGCGAAACTGGCAAAAGCCACGTTGCGCTGGGTCGCAGTCCAGTTGAACATGTTGGTATCCTGTCTGATGAGCTTCCGGTTCGTTGGCCGGATTTATAGTAGAAGTTACCGCGCGAATAATTTCACGGGTTACTAATTTGTTAACTATTTGTATATAGCATGTCAGAAAGGCGGGCTGTGGTAGGAATTGTCAGCGAGTGATGCGCGGTGTAAAAAAACGTGTCATTGATGGAGGCAATATCCTGTAGCGGCGCGTTTTATCGCGCCGTTACGGCAGGTGCAGTCAAGGGTTTTATAACTGATTAAATGCCTTTTCGATCATCTCAAGCAGCAGCGCATTATTAACGGTTTGAATCACATGCACCAAGGCGCCGGTCTGCGGTGGCACGCCAATATCCAGCCGCAGCGGCGTGCGATAACGCCAGCTTTTGCCGCGCGTGGCGCCAGGTCGCAGCTCAATATCCACATGATAATCCACGCCGTCGGCGACACGCTGATTCAGCAGCCACGCCACCACCAGCGCGTCGTGTATCCAGCAACCTGGCAGATGACGGGTGCGGATCGAATAATCGATCCACGGCCGCAACGTCTCGCGCACAAACTGCGGCAACGGATGATCGTTAGCGGTCAGCCGCGTGAGATCCTGCTGCGTCATCAGGGTTTGCGTGGTGGCGTCCATTGGTACCAGCGTGATGGCAGCACCGCTGTGCAGCACCTGATGCGCGGCTTCCGGATCGAGGCCAAAATTGGTGTCTTTGATGTAATCATCCAGCGCGAACACACCACCCATAATCACAATCTCTGCCACCGATTCAGCCATCTCTGGATAACGCTGCAGTGCCAGCGCCACGTTGGTCAACGGGCCAATGGCTACCAGCGTAAACTCGCCGGGATTGTCACAAATCAGTTGGCCCATTACACCAGCCGCATCATGTCCATCCGCCGGAATACGCTGCGGTTGACGAACGCCGCGCCACAGTTCACCGAGCTTTTCATCAGCAACGTGGTCAAGACGCGCACGCCACGGCGCAGGATCTTCACGCAGCGCCTGCAGCGCGCCCTGCACCACCGGAATGTTGCGTCCCAGCCGCTGCAGCAGATCTTTCGCAACCTGCGCACCCACCGCGCTCGGCGTGTTGCCGGTCACAGTGGTAATCAGTTCCAGCGACAGTGACTTTGAGGCCAATGCTAACGCCAGCGCGAGGCCATCGTCGGTGTTGGCGCCCGCTATACCGTTTCCCGGATCACAATCAATAATCAATCTTTTCATAGTGTTATAATTTTATTCTTGTTGAGTAAGCTGGCAGCCACAGGACTCACCGATTTCTAAATGGTGAGGAAATTCCGCCAGCTTTGCGTCGCCATCCCAATTTTTAAGCATGGCAATCGCACTGCGCGCCATATCGCGCAGCGGCTGACGTACGGTGGTGAGCGTCGGCACATGAAACGCCGACTGATCGGTACCGTTAAAACACACCAGCGCGACATCCTGCGGCACGCGCAGTCCATGCTCCGACAGCGCACGAATGCAGCCAATCGCCTGGCCTTCATTACTGGTAAACAGCGCGCGCGGCACACGACCGCTGGCCACCATGCGCTGCGCGGCGTCGTAACCGCCCTGCCGCGTGTAGCTGGCAGGGAAAATCATTGCCTCATCTGCCAGCAACCCTTTCTGCGCCAGCGCATCGCGCCAGCCGTGAATACGGTCCTGCGCGTTAAGCATGTCCAGTGGACCGCTGATCATGCCCACCTGCTGATAACCGTGGCTGAGCAGATGCGCGGTCACCTGGCACGCCGCTTCGCGCTCATTGACGCGCAGCATGCCAACGCCTGGACGCGGCTCAATGCGATCCAGCATCACCAGCGGCGTACCGCTGGCCTGAATCACATCGATGTAGGGATGGCGATCGACGCTGTTGTAAAACAGGCCATCAACCTGACGATTTAACAGGCCCTGAATAATCTCCAGCTCGCGTTTGCGATCGTCGCCGGCATCCCCCAACAGCATGACGTGGCCGTGATTCATCGACTCCTGCAACAGCATGTGCGCCATCGAGGCAACAAAGGGATTGCCGATGTTTGGCACCACTAAACCAAAGGTTTTAGTGCTGCCCGAAGCCAGCGCGCGCGCTACCGCGTTGGGGCGATAGCCGGTCTGTTTGATCGCCTCCAGCACGCGCTGACGCGTGGCTTCTGCCACCGGACGCGGGCCGTTATTGATCACGTAACTGACCACCGCCACCGAGGTGCCGGCGATTTTTGCCACGTCCGTGCGCGTTACGTTTCCGGTTGGAGATTTCGCCATTCCTTTGCCCCTGCGTAAATGCCATTGGCCGGAATATCCGGCCAATGGGGGTTGTGATTTACGCGATCCTGCTGGTCAGATGGCATCTTCCGGCAGATTGAGATCGCGTCCGCGCGTTTCCGGCGCCACGAAAGTGGTGAGAAAACCGATGCTGGCCATCGCCGTGAAGTAAACCGCGATCGGCCACCAGTGTCCGGTAAACGACAGCAGCGCCGCCGCCACTAATGGTGCGGTGCCTCCTGAAAGGATAGACCCCAGCTCTTTCGCTACCGCCATCTTGGTATAACGACGCTTCACGCCAAACATCTCGACGCCCCACGCTGCCTGCACGCCGAAAATACCCAGCGATGCCAGCGCCATGCCGACCACAATCACCGCGATGACAATCGTCGGGTCGCGGCTGTCCATCAGGCTAAAGGCGGGCCAGGCGTAGAACATCAGCAATAAGCAGAAGCAACGATAGGTTATACGGCGACCAAAGCGATCCGACAGCCAACCGGCAAACGGAATAATCACGAAGCCAAGTAACGAGGCGATGAACACCGCGGTGGTGGGCACCGACTTATCGATCATTAGCACTTTGGCGACGTAACCGACGATAAAGCCCTGCGCCAGATAAGAAGGGCCGTTTTCGCCGATGCGTAAACCCACCATGGTCCAGAAGGCGCGGGTGCGACGCCAGAAACTGCGCGTATCCACTTCTGCTTTCGCCTGCGCCAGCGTGGCGTTTCGTTCGGCCTGCAATTCCGCCTGCTGGCGTTCAAACACTGGCGTTTCTCGCAGATGACGACGGATCCACAACGCCACCACCGCAATCAGTACGCTGCTGAGGAACGGAATACGCCAGCCCCACGCCAGCAAGCTCTCTTTGTCCATCTGGATCACCGCCAGCCAAACCAGCGAGGCGATCAGCGTGCCGCTGTTCGAGCCCAGCGCAATCACCGATGAGACCAAACCACGACGCTCAACCGGCGCGTATTCGCCCAGCATCACTGTGCCGCCGGACAACTCTGCGCCCGCCCCCAAACCCTGGGTAAAGCGCAGCAGCACCAGACACGCCGGTGCCCAAACGCCAATGCTGGCATAGGAGGGAATCAAACCGATTAATGTAGTGGAGGCGCCCATCAGAATGATGGTCGAGATCATCACCGTTTTGCGGCCTTTACGATCGCCGATCCAGCCGAACAGCAAGGCACCAATCGGGCGGGCAATAAAGCCAACCGACCAGGTGGCAAAACTCGAGAGCAAGGCGATAGTCGGCGTGGCTTCGGGGAAGAAGACATCACCAAAGATAATGCCGGCAGCGAGGCCATACAGCGCAAAATCCGCATATTCCATCGCGGTGCCGAGCCAGCACGAGAAGGTGGCGCGCCAGAAATCTTTGCGGCCGGATGATGTTTCAAGCCGCGCGTCGGCAGCTGAGGAGGATGTCAGTGAGCTTTGTTGCGAAACCGTCATAACCCAATCCCTGAATGAGGTAAAAACAGCAAACGCCCTTCCGTGGGTCAGTTCCCTTGCAACAAGCGGAACTCCCCGGTGGCGACGTTCAGTAGGCAAACCTGGATGAAAAATCAGTAATGAATTCCCTGGTGTTGGAATCCGCTTCTTCGCCTGTTCCCGCCGATGTAATTTTCATCGATCGCATTAGTAAGGCAAATGTAACTGGGTCATCTCAAGGCCAACTTCGTCTCTGGCACCGTGAGTTATCACTATGGGCATAGTCTATCTACGCGCGTAGATAAATCAAGCAAAAATAGTGACATTTATTAGATAAACTTCACTATAACTCATGAGCACAAGATAAAAGAGGCGTTAATTCATGACATTACATCTAATGCGCGTATGCAAGAAATGTCTGATTACAACGTAATTAACGATTATTGCTTACCATTTAACGGCGCATACTGCATCTTCATCGCGCTGGTTTTCGCACAGTTCAGTTAAAGTTTAATGACACACCCGCAATATTCTTAAATGCCGTCACCGGTGCGCGACTGACTCAGCGTCTGCATTACACTGGAGAAAGATCACTCAGGAGCGCTATGACCATTATTCTTATGCGACACGGTAAACCCAATCATCCGGTCACGGGGCGCTTCACGGCTCGGGCGCTGGCCGACTGGTGTGAAGGTTACGATCAGGCTGATATTTGCGACTCCCCGCCGCCGCGCAGTCAGACCATTGCGCGCCTCGCGAGTGTGATCGCCACCAGCCCGCTGCCGCGCGCCCGTTCGTCATTAACGCGTCTCGGTTTACAGCCGCACGCGGTGGATGAGGTTTTTAGCGAAGTGGCGATACCGACGTTGCCGTTTGAACGCTTGCATCTGCCGCTCAACGTCTGGCTGGCGCTATTACGCTTGTTGTGGCTGTGCGGCTATGCCGGCCATGTCGAATCGGTGCAGCATGCGCGTGAACGTGCCCGTCTGGCGGCGGATAAACTGGTGGTGCTGTCGCAGCAAGGCACGGTGTTATTGGTTGGGCACGGCATCATGAATAAGCTGATTGCGCGCGAGTTACGCAAGCGCGGCTGGCAGGCCGAAAAACATGCCAGCAGCCGCCACTGGAGCAGTGCGATTTATCATCGCCCGTTTATTTAAGGTTTGAGCTGAAAGTAACTCAGCACTTCACAACCGGTACCGGCCTGCGGCGTGGCAATCACTTTCATCTGCTGCAGATCAATCAGGCTGAGCGAACCGTCGCCCTCATTAGCAATCAGCAAGCTGTGATTATCCTCACTGAAGCAGCCATCCATCGGCTTGTTGCCAACATGAATATCGCCGAGCGGATTGAGCAGCTCGTCAAACAGCGTCACCACCGGCTCCTGATCGCCAATCGCCACCAGCCGCTCGCCGTTGGCACTGAAGCGCACCACCTGACACGGTTGCTGGTGGCCCGGCAACGTCAGGCGCTGGCGGATGCGATGGCTTTGCCGATCCACCACATACAGCAGCGGCGCATCGGCGGCGCTCGCCACCAGATAAGGATGTTTCGGCGAGGCGGCGATGCCGGAAATCGGGCCGGGCATCAGAATATTGTCAATAATCCGCCCTTCCGCCTCACACAGATCCACTACGGTAATGCTGGCGTCCTCTTCATTCTCGGTGAACAACTTGCGACCGCTGGGCGACAAAGTGAGTCGGTGCGCATTGTGCGAAGGCAGCTGAATGGTTTTCTCCACGCGATCGCTAACGGGATCAATCACTGCCACCACCGCGCTGTTTTCACAGCAGAGATAAACTTTACCGTCTCGTCCCAGCTGGCCGCTGTGCGGTGCTTTTAACGGCGACAGATCGATAAAACCGCTGATCTGCCGTAGGCGCAGATCGATGATCGCCACTTTGCGCCCGGGATGCGGATTGTCGCCGTGAATGCCGTCGCCGTAGATCGGCACGTAAGCTTTCTCCAGCTGCGGCAGCATCAGAAGCTCGTGTGGACGCGGCGGAAAGGCATTTAACTCTTGTTCAACGGCAAAGGTTTCGGGATTGAGAAACAGCACGCGATTGCCCTGCTTATCGACCGCCAGTAATCCACGGTTGTGTCGCTGCATAGTGTCTCCTTTTGTTCGTCACCTCCTTTAAGCGTAGCCAACCCGCAATCAGGAGGGGATTTTCCCGGCAGACCAGCGAAAAATGTAGCGAGGTTAACACGTGATCTCACACGCAATTTTTAATCCGCCCCGCGACTTACGCCACGCCATTGTTATTTTATTAGGAATATTCTCAATGAGATAAAATAGAATAATCAACAATCCACGCGGTTATTTATCGTTAATTTAAAGCTTAACGGATCCTTGATTTTCCGGTTTATCTGAAAGGATCAAAAAGTGATAGCCGCGCCGCACAGAATGTTTTATTAAGCATAGGAGAGTACTTTTTACACACAGCCTAAAGGACAATCAAGAGCGCTCAGCGCCGCGATTCAGGGACGCCTTGCCAGCATAATCACAATAATCAGGTGCATCATGAATAAAAAACGCCTTCAGCCAGCGTTAACCCTCTGGCATAACTGGAAAAGACTCGCTTTTACCAGCCAGACTTTCCTGCAGAAAAAACAGCATAATGCGCTCTGTGCGCCGGAATACGATCCCAGCCAGGAGGACAATATCGTGTTACTTTCTGGCGAAAAAGATCTGCCAGAGATTCCAAAGAAAGTCTGGATGTATTGGGATAATGAATATTTACCGAAATCAATGGCGTTAAATATTAAAAAGATTCGTCAGGATAATCCCGATCATGAAATTCATTTATTAAATCGTTTAACGATAAAAGAAGTTTTACCGGATTTTATCTTTACCTCGACCCAATTAACCGCCCAACAACGCAGCGAAGTGATTCGTCTGGAATTACTGTTGCGTTATGGCGGCATTGCCATTGATTGCAGCACTTTATTATTTGAAGATCTCTCCTGGGTACATCGCGCGCATCAGGAACGTCGCATGGATGTGATTGGTTATTATCACGAAAACGCCACCGTCAACTATCTCGCGCCGGTGATTGAGAGCTGGTTCCTGGCGGCAACCGCCAATAATCCCTTTATCCGCGAGTGGCAAAAACATTACGCGCCGATCAAACATCTCGGCGAACAGAATTACTTCAGTGAATTAACCAAGCGCGATGATTATTCCCTGCTGACGCAGAAAATTGCGCAGCCGCAGCAGCAATTAGGTTCTCTGGCGCAGCAGATCGCCATGCGCGAACATCGCCGGGTGAATCTCTATCTGCGTAAATGCGAGGCGAACGCTTATTACTATCAGCGTTTAAGCGGCTGGAAAAGCGAGGCGTTTGCCCACGCGGTGCTGTTTCACCAGCGTCCACTCACGCCGCCACCGGTGATTAAACTCAGCGGCAATGAGCAGTTGCATCTCGACTTCAACCTGCGGCTCGGCAACTACAACCGCGGCAGTTTGTTGGGTCAGATGATGCAAACGCCTGCGCCGATCGCGCTGGCATCACCCATCAACAAAGCGCGCGCGTAACCAGTGAATTAAGGTGGTTACCGCCCGTGGTACCTGTGCGGCATACGGGCGCACCACCCACAACCGGTCGGCGAACGCATCCACCGCTTGCCACTGCGGCAGCACCTGCTGCAGCGTGCCGCTGGCGAGTGCCGCGCTGGCACTGAAATCCGGCAGCATCGCAATGCCCAAACCCTGCAATGCGGCATCGCGGATCGACTCGCTGTTGTTGGTGGCAAAGTTGCCCTGAATCTTCACCTGCACGGTTTCGCTGCCGCCGTCCGCTAATCGAAAGCGCCACTGCGGCGATTCGAGTCCGCGCGGATAATAAAGACAATTATGCTGCTGCAACGCCTGCGGTGAATCCGGCAGGCCGTTTTGCGCCAGATATGCCGGCGACGCCACCAGCAGCGCGCGGGTTTCACACAGCGGCAGCGCAACATGGGTTTCAGGCAGGCTATCACTGTGGCGAATCGCCAGATCAAAGCCTTCACTGCCGAGCGACACCAGACGATCGGTGACATCCAGCTGCAAGCGCACCTGCGGATAGTCGCGCAGGAAATCGCCAATGATCGGCACCAGTTGCTGACGCGCAAACGCCACCGGCGCTGTGACGCGCACCATGCCACGCACTGGACCGGCTTCATCGCGCACGCTGAAAAAGCTCTGCGCGATACTCGCGAAGGGATCGCGCAGCTCATCCACCAGCTTTTCACCGGCGGAAGTCAGTCGCACGCTGCGCGTGGTGCGCTGTACCAACGCCACGCCCGCCATCTTTTCCAGCTCTTTAATCTTCTGACTCATCGCCGCTTTGCTGACGTCTAATCGTTCCGCCGCGCGCGTAAAACTGCCGAGCTCAGCCAGCACGGTTAACCAGTGCAAATGGACCCAAAGGTTATCGGTTTTAATTTCTTTCATATCGATTGTTCAAAATAATAAATAATCAATTCAACCAGCGCGCTTTTTCTTTCCGGCAGCAAGCGGCAGCATAGCGCCACATCCTACTCTTTTCATGTGAGCAAAAACGAGGTTTTATTTATGCCGTTACTGACATTCGACGTTATTCAGGGCCGTTCAGAATCAGAAATCCGCACATTGCTGGATGCCGCACACCGTGCGGTCTTAACCGCCTTCAAAGTCCCGGCGCGCGATCGTTATCAGATTGTTCACGAAAACAAAGGTTATCAGATGGTCTTTCAGGATACCGGCTTGGGCTTTGCGCGAACCGACAATCTGGTCATGGTGCGCGTGTATACCAGCCCAAGAAGTGAAGAGCAGAAGTGCCTGTTTATGGCAGAGTTAGCACGCGAGCTGC
This sequence comes from Pantoea sp. y20, assembly GCF_054903455.1. Classification (NCBI taxonomy): domain Bacteria; kingdom Pseudomonadati; phylum Pseudomonadota; class Gammaproteobacteria; order Enterobacterales; family Erwiniaceae; genus Pantoea; species Pantoea sp. y20. Next base: position 673,696 of record NZ_CM142816.1, on the reverse strand, counting down.
TGGAAAATTGTGGCGTACAGGGCACGGATTTGATGATTAGTTTTATCACCAACAGTAAAGGCGACTGGAGCTTTGCCGACGGCGAAGCGCAATACCTCACTGGAAAACTCTGATTCCCTTCTCTGCCCTCACTGGCAGCAGTCCGTCCGTTGCTGCCAGGCTAAACCACAGTCAGCCTGAACCCGCCTTAAACGAATCGGAATGCATCGCACAAATCTGGTTGGATGTGTTGCAGCCATGTGACACCCAATATAGATTGTCGCAAAATCCCCGCAGAGGGTCGTTGGCGCAAGGATTGCGTATTCATTCAAAATGAGGATCTGACGTTGTCCGAATTGGTTTCGGTAGTACTCTTTTTGGCTGCGATTGCAGTCTACTCCTTCAAAGCCGGGCGAAATAAATTTTGGTTTAGTCTGATCCTGCTGCTGCTCACGCTGTTTATCGTGCTTAACGTCACGCTGGTCGCCAGCAACTATTTTACCGGCGATGGCATTAATGACGCGGTGCTGTATACCCTGACCAACAGCCTGACCGGCGCGGGCGTGAGCAAATATGTGGTGCCCGCCATCGGACTGATCATCGCGTTGTTCTCGCTATTTTGCCTGCTTTCATGGTTATTGCGCCGCCGTAAGCGGCCGCACCACCTCGGCTGGAGTTTGCTGGCGATTGCCTGTGCTGCGGGTTCGGTACAAACCACGCCTGCGTTCCGCCAGGTGAAAGAGCTGATCGCCTCACATTCGCGCCTCGCCGATTCGGACTTCGAAACCTATTACAAAACGCCTAATAAGGTGATCGCCGAGCCAAAGCTCAACCTGGTCTACATTTATGGCGAAAGTCTTGAACGGACCTACTTCGATCAGCAGGCATTTCCCGGTCTGGCCCCGGAACTCAGCCGCGAAAAAGATAACAGCATCGATTTCAGCCAAACCGAACAATTGCCTGGCACTGATTACACCATCGCGGGGATGGTGGCTTCACAGTGCGGCATCCCGCTGTTTGCGCCTTTTGATGGCAACGCCTCGGCCTCGCTCTCCAGCTTCTATCCGCAGAATATTTGTCTGGGCGACATTCTTAAAAACTCTGGCTATGAGAACTGGTTTATTCAGGGTGCCGATTTACGCTTCGCCGGTAAAGACACTTTTCTGCTGTCACATGGCTTTGATGCGGCCAATATGTATGGCTCGCAGGAGCTGAAAAGTCGCGTCGCCGATCCCGGCTATCGTAATAACTGGGGCTACTACGATGACACGGTGATGGACGAGGTGTTTGAGAAATATGAAGAGCTATCGCGCGCGCAAAAACGCTTCGCATTGTTCACTCTCACCGTCGACACCCATCACCCGGATGGTTTTATCTCGCGCAGCTGCCAGCGCAAAAGCTACAGCTATGATGGCAAACCAAACCAATCCTTTAGCGCGGTCGCCTGCTCGCAGGAGCATGTGGCGCGTCTGATTGAACGCATCAAAGCGTCGCCGTGGTTTAAAAACACCATCATCGTGGTGACCTCCGATCATCTGGCGATGAATAACACCGCGCATCGATACCTGATCAAGCAGCCGCGCCGTGACCTGTTTATGGTGATTCGTGGCGATCAGCCTCAGGCGGAAGTGCTCGACGCCAAACGCAGTACGCTGGATAACGGCGCCACGGTGCTGGATATTCTCGGCGGGGATAACGCGATTGGACTTGGTCGCAGCGGCCTCTCTTCCACCTCGCTGTCAACCGAGTTTGAAGACATGGCGAAGCGCGTCACGGCGTGGAAAGCGGATATCATTCAACTGTGGAATTTCCCCAGTAAGATGGACAGCTTTACCGTCGATCAACAAAAAAACACCTTCAGCTTCTCCGGCGCAACCTTCAAATTGCCGATTCTGTTCCGCGTCTCCGATAAGCATGTTGAACCGCTGCCCGAAGGCGAATACGCGGAGCCACTGCGTTATCAGCTGGCTAAATTTGCTGCCGACGACAAATTCGTTTGGGTTGATCGCTGCTTTAAAATGGCGCGCCTGTGGCAGCCAGATTTAGCTCTGTCGAACGATTTGTGTGTTTCGATGGGACAGATGGGCGCCAAACCCAGCGTTACCCGCATTGATAAACCGCAGTGGAAAGCGAAAGTCAGCTTCCCCAAAGCCGAAGTGAGTGCGGCAACCTTCCAGCTCAACGAGCAGCAGATTCGGATTGAAGACAACGCGATTCGCTACAACGCGGACAGCTTCCTGTTATCAGTGCCTGGCGCGCCAACCAGCGTCAAAAGTTTTAAAGGGATATCTCGCCCGGAAGAGTGGGGACGCTGGTCAAATGCCAATCTGGCCCCGGAAGTGAATATTGAGTACACCGATCCGCTGCCGGAACGCTTTGATGTGGTGATCACCGCGCGGGCGTTCGGTCCGAATGCGCACCGTCCGATTCCGGTGCGCGTTGGCGATGAAGAGCAGCAACTGAATTTAGGTGAAGATTTCTCCACCACCACGCTGCATTTCACCAATCCAACCGGCAGCCGCAATTTGATCATTGCGCCGCCGGAGCCGCAGGAGTCGAATGTCGGCAATATTATCGGCCAGGATCCCCGCAAACTGGGGATCGGCATGGTGGATATAAAAATAATTCCGCAAAACTAACGTAGGGTGCGCAGCGCCTCCAGCTTTTCGCGTTGCGTCCCCTCCGCCGTAAAGTTCTCTGCCGCCAGCCAGCTTTCGAAGCCCTGTTTCACCTGCGGCCAATCGCTATCAATAATCGAGAACCAGCAGGTATCCCGGCTGCGGCCTTTATAGACAATCGCCTGACGGAAAGTCCCTTCGAACTGAAACCCTAAACGCTGTGCCGCGTTTCGTGATGGCTGATTGCAGCTGTCACACTTCCACTCATAGCGCCGGTAGCCCAGTTGCTCAAAGGCGTAGCGCATCAGCAGATAGTGCGCTTCAGTAGCCATGCGCGTTTGTTTGAGCAACGGCGAGAAGGCGACGTGGCCGATCTCCACCGATCCGTTTGTCGCATCGATGCGCATTAACGCCAGGCTACCGACCGCGCGGTTGCTAACGGGATCGATCACCGCGAAATGCATCGGATCACGCCCGTTTTCCAGCTGACGCGCATAGGCAACATAGGCCGCTTCATCGGCAAAAGGTTCGGCGAACATATAGGTCCAGTCACGGCCATCTTCAGCCAGCGCATAGGCTGCATAGAGTTCGCGGCCATGACGCTCGGCACTCAGCGGTTCAAGGCGGCAATAGTCACCGGTGAAGGTTTCATAGCTCGGCCAGGCGCGGGGTTGCCAATCTGGCAGCGGAAATCCTACCGGTTGTCCGTAATCATTCGTGTGTTGCGACATAGCTTAATTCCTTTATCAGTCAGGGCCAGAATCGCAGAGTGCCACTTTGCTGGTGTGTTAAAAAGCGCCACAATGGTTGAAATTGATGGATCCACGGAACCGCGTAAATGAGTGATATTGCACTGCATCGATTATTATTGGCCCCGCTAGAGACCAACGGCGAGCTGACGCTGCAACAGCAGCTGTTCCAGCGTATCAAGCAGGCGATTCTGAGCGGCAAACTCGCTGCCGGTACGCGTTTGCCCGCAACACGCCAGCTGGCGCTGGATCTCGCGGTTTCACGCAATACGGTGATCGCCGTTTGGGCGCAACTGCAGGCTGAAGGATTTTTGCTGAGCGATCGCCAGGGCAGTCGCATCAGCAATATGGCGCAGCTACCGCAGGAAACTCAGCCGCCCGCCAGCAGCGAAATTGTCTTGTCACCACGCATCGCTCAGTTGCGATCCAGCCATCGCACATTGAGTCAGGAGATGGCGCTGCGGCCCGGCGTTCCTTTGTTGGCACATTTCCCGTTGGCTCAGTGGCGACGGGCGCTGAACCGCGTGATGCTGCATCAGCCGCAGCAACTGCTGGGCTATGGCGATCCGCTCGGCGAACGCACGCTACGCGCCGCGCTGGCGCAGCATCTGGCATTAGCGCGCGGCGTGCGCTGTACGCCCGAACAAATCGTAATTACCGAAGGCGCGCAGCAGGCATTAACGCTGTGCGTGGCGCTGCTCAGCAGCCCTGGCGACATCGGTTGGGTGGAGGAGCCGGGATATCGCGGGGCGAAAGCGGCGATGCGGCTGGGAGATATGCGTATTGAACCGATAGCGGTCGATGCACAAGGTCTGGCGCCGCAGCCGCAGGACTGGCAGCAGCGTCCGCCGCGCCTGATTTACACCACGCCAACGCACCAATATCCCACCGGCGCAATCATGAGCGCACCGCGTCGTCTGGCGCTGCTGGCGGCCGCGCGACAACAGCAAACGTGGATTATCGAAGATGATTACGACAGCGATTTTCGTTACAGCGGCGAGCCAATCGCCGCCATGCAAGGCATGACGCAGCCAACGCCGGTGATCTACGTCGGCTCGTTCAGCAAAACGCTGTTTCCGGCGCTACGGCTCGGGTTTATGGTATTGCCGCCGCAGCTGGTCTCGCCGCTGCGCCCTGCGCTGCATGAACTGCTGCGCGGCGGGAATCGTCCTGAGCAGCAGGCGCTGGCGCTGTTTTTACGCAGCGGTGATTTTAGCCGTCATCTGAGCAAAATGCGCCGTCTGTACCGCCAACGGCAGGCGACGTTGCGACAGGCATTACAGCAAACGTTTGGCACACAGGTTCCGTTGCTGGGCGGCGAATGCGGCATGCATCTGGTGTTATCACTGGCTGCGGATCAAAACGATATGGCATTGGTGGATCGGCTGATCCAGAGTGGCTACGCGCCGGGCGCGCTGTCGGGATTTTATCTCGGGGAGCAGAAGCAACAAGGGCTGGTGCTGGGTTACGGTAACACCAGCACCAGCCAGATTACGGCGGGCGTCGCGCAGTTAGCGCGTCTGCTGCGGGGGAATTAACCGCGGAAGAAGATTTCGCCTGATTTGCCCATCACGATCTTACCGGTGTCATCGGTGATCAGGATGTAGTTGGCATTGATGTACGCCCAGTGCGTGCCTGGCTGCGGCGCTGGCAGATGGCGTGGCTTCCACTCAACAATGGTGTACTGTTTTTTACGGTACTCATCTGGCACCACATCGCCCACTTTGTACTCTTTGTAGTCGATGATGATGGTGTTCAGATCGTAGTTGTTTGGCGCTGCCGCATTGCCGCTTTGCGGTGGACGAATCGGCGCGACATCGCCGCTGGATTCAGCCGGTTCATTGCTGGCAGGCGCATCAGCGGCCGGCGCCTGAGCAGGCGCATCAGCGGCGGGTGCCTGGGTTTGCGCGTCGGGTGCGGTTTGCTGCACCTGTGGCGGCATGGGTACGGCGTCTGTTTGCTCGCCTTCCGCCAGCGCGGCCGGAGCAAGGCTTAAAGCGCCCAGAAAAATTCCTGCAGAAAGAAGATTGACGTGTGTCCTGCGCATGGGTGATTTCCACTCTGGTTAATTATTAACTGTCCATTTAACTGACACGTTAAGCACGCAGAAGGTTCCCCCGGCGCGCTTAGCGCGTCAAATTTCGCTGCTCAGCATACCTCAGCTCAGGCGCTTTTTGGCGCAGTAAAATTGCAAGCAACCATGTTAGTTTTTGTCGTGCGCTTTATTTGCCAGATCCATCAATAACGCGATGCCCAGATAGTTACTCCAGTTAAACGCGTTCTGCAGCACCACAATCGCATTGCCGTTCTGTTTATCAAAGCCAATAAAGCTGGAGTAACCGCCGATATAGCCAACCTGATAGGTAATCTGCTGATCGCCGTAGGTATCCGTAACCCAGGCGATATTTTGTGACTGATTGCCGTGCTGTTCGTAGCCGTGATTGACCTGCGCAAACGCCGCATTGAGCGAAGCGCCCGCGCCGTCATGCAGGTGCGCATCCAGATAGCGAATCAAATCGCGCGCGTTGCTGTAGAGGCTGGCGGCCGCCACCATATTGTTTTTAAACGCCCAGTCCGGCGTGATTTGCCCGCGAGGAATCAGCTTAGGCTGATCGCCGGCATGACCGAGCGCACGCCACGGATAGCCGCGCAGGCTCTGCGGCTTGAAGCTGCTGCTGGTCATGCCCAGCGGCTGGAACAGATTACGCTGCGCCAGCGTTTCGATGTCCTGATGGAAGCGATATTTAAGGATGTAGCCCAACAGCGCATAGCCGAGATTGGAATAGCGCGCGCCAGGATGCGCGGGCGCGTCAAAGTCGGCCAGATAATCCAGCACGGCGTCGCTGTCGAGGTTGCCATAAAAGTTCTCTCCGCTACGCAGATAGCCCATAAATTTCATGAACATCGGCAAATCCATATCCTGACGCGGCAAGCCCGAGGTGTGCGTCACCAGCTGCAACAGCGTGATGCGTTTGGCATCGGCGCTCAGCGGCACGTTGGGCGGCAAAAGCGTCGCTAAGGTGTCGTTCCAGTGCAGTTCACCGCGATCCACCAGCTCTATAATCACCTCCGCGGTGATGCCTTTACTCAGCGAGCCGAGCGCAAATAAAGTGTCTGGCGTAATGGGATAACGGTGCAGCGCATCGGTGACACCAAAACTGTAAAATTCAGGCTGGCTGCGTTGATGGATAATGGCGATGCTGATGCCAGAAACCTGCTTTTGCTGCATGTAATGGCGCACGATGTCATCCACGTTTTCATTAAAAGTCGCGTGTGAAAGATAGACTTTATCGCTAACGGGCGCGGAGGTTTGCGACAAGGTGCCGCAGGCGCTGAGCAATACGCTCATGCCCAGCACAATGATGCATATTGTTAAACGATGGCACAGCACCCGTTTATTCCTGGCGAAGGTAATCATGGCAATGGATTGAGCGAATTTTTATGTTTTATAAAGGGTGCGACGGGTGTTGGTGGCGAAATATAGCACAGAAGAAAGTCAGCGCCACCTGCCAAAAACAGGTGGCGGCGGGGATTATTGATTAACGGGAATAACCGATCCTTTATAGTGCTGGTTAATAAATTCAGCAGTTTGCTTTGACTCCAGATCTTTCGCTAGTTCCAGAATACGCGGATCGTGCGCCAGTTTCGGCGTAGTGACCAGCACGTTGGCATATGGATTATCTTTCGCCTGTTCCAGCGCCAGCGCATCCTTCGACGGCACTAAACCAGCCTGCAACGCGTAGTTGCCATTGATGATCGCCAATTGCGCATCATCCAGCGCGCGCGGCAGCTGCGGCGCTTCCACTTCGATAATCTTCAGATGGTGCGGGTTGTCAGTAATGTCTGCGGAAGTCACCAGCGTGTTGGCGCTGCTGCTTTTCAGTTTGATCAAACCATTGGCCTGCAACAGATAAAGTGCGCGGCTCAGATTGGTGACATTATTCGGTACCGCCACCTGCGCGCCATCAGGCAGATCTTTCAGTGATTTCACTTTGTGCGAGTAGATGCCAAGTGGCTCAATATGCACGGTGGCGACCACAGAAAATTTCTCGCCCAGCGCTTTTTCCTGATCGCGCAGATAAGGCACATGCTGGAAGTAGTTGGCATCCACGTCACCGCGCGCCAGCAGTTCGTTGGCGTTGAGGTTGCCGTTGAGTTCAATCACTTTGAGATCGAGTTTCTTGTCGCTCTGTTTGATGTGGTTGAGGATTTCGCTGTGCGGTACGGCATCGGCCGCCACGCGCAGCGCGGCCGCCGAGGCGTAAGTGCTGAACACCGAAACCATCGCCAACGCGGCTATCACCTTTTTATTCATCTGCTTCCCTTAGTTTCTTATGATTTAACGCGATTGAGAGTGTCAGCGTAATAACGCTGCGCCACGTCGCGATGCGATCGCAAACGTCCTTTGAGATAGTTCCAGCCCACTTCACGCAGCAGCGGATTGCTGGGATCGCTGGTCGGTCCGCGCGCTTCTGCCGCCAGCTGCGGCGGTAATTGATACAGCGGCACTTCGGCGTCGAGCTGCGCGCCGAGGAAGAAAGCGATGGAGATGCGCTGCTGTTTTGCCGGCGGCGACACCACGCGATGCACGGTGGCGCGCAGATAACCGTTGGTGGCGATCTCCAGCAGTTCGCCGATGTTCACCACAAAAGCGCCCGGTTTCGGCAGCGCATCGATCCACTGATCTGGCGTGACTTCAACCTGCAATCCGCGTTGATCGTCCTGCAACAGAAAGGTCAGAAAGCCGGAATCCTTATGCGCGCCGACACCTTGCTGGCTAGCAGTGGCATCCTGACCAGGATAGCGAATCAGCTTCACATGTTCGTTGGGGTGCGTGCCGTACAGCGCGTCAAACGCGTCCGGCGGCAGCGACAGAGATTTGGCGAAGGCGCGCAGTAAACGCAGCGCCACGTCAGTCATCGCCTGCTGCCACGCGTGGATCACCGGACGCAGCTGCGGTAGCGCCTGCGGCCACAAATTGGGCCCTTGCAGCTGCTTCCACGCCGGATCGTCTGGTTGCAACGTCAGGGCGGCCCGTTCTGCACCGATATCAAATTGCTCACGCTGATCGCGCTGCTCACGGGTGTATTCCACGCCCGCGCGGTTGTAGCCGCGAAAATGCGGTGAATGGATCATCGAAACGCGCTGCTTCTCTTCATCTGGCAAGGCAAAGAACGCGCGCGTGATGCTTTGCACGTTCTGCAGCAGCTGCGGATTGATGCCATGATTCACCAGATAGAAGAAGCCGACGTCTCGCGCGGTTTCGCGCAGCTCGGCGAGGTATTGCGCCTGTTCCGCATCCGGCAGTTCCAGCAGGGCTAAATCCAGTACCGGCAATGTGCTGGCCATACTTTTGCATCCTTCGTGCAGAAAAATTCTGCCTTTACGCTGCCATCTGCTGACAAATGCAGCCAATACTGTTGCGCGATAAGTTATGGCGAATCATTTTTAGGAGAGGTTCAGCAATCGATATGCAAAAAGCGATAAATCGCGCCCGCTTCCCGCTATAATCGCCGCCAATTAACTTTGGGCATGGCCCATCAATGAACAGCAGGAGACGCCGTATGAACCAGGGTCCGTTAACCGAAAAAGAGCTCAACTGGCTTGAAGATATGCTGGAGAAATACGGCAACGAACACTCGGTGGTGGATACCGCTGAGCTGGACGGCATGCTGACGGCGTTGCTCTCAGGCCCGAACGACATCGAACCGAGCGAATGGCTGGTGGCGATGTGGGGCGGCAAAAAGCACATTCCAAAGTGGTCGAATGAGCGTGAGATGGATCGCTTTATGACGCTGACCTTCCAGCATCTGAACGACATCGCCGAGCGTCTGGCCGAGTTCCCGGAGCAGTTTGATCCGCTGTTTGGCACCCAAGAGATGGAAGGCCAGGAATTCACCGTGGTGGAAGATTGGTGCTATGGCTATTTGCGCGGCGTGGCGCTGGATGCGGACTGGTCGCTGCTGCCAGAATCACTGCAGCCGATGATGGAGGCGATTGCCTTGCACGGCAGCGAAGATCATCTGGCGAAGCGCGAAGCCTTCACCCCGGAAGAGTTTGAAGCCAGCATCGAGGCGATTCGCCCCGCGGCGCTGGAGCTGCATGAATACTGGCAGGAACAGCGCATGGCACAGCCCGATCCTGAACCTCAACTGCCGCACTTTGCCGGCGAGAAAACCGGCCGTAACGATCCTTGCCCGTGCGGCAGCGGTAAAAAATATAAGCAGTGCTGCGGTAAATAATATTTGCACCTTCCGTAGCGGCGCAATTTATTGCGCGTCCCTGGCCTTTTAATCGCGCCGCTACCGATATGTGCGGTTTTTATCAGGGAGCCGGTTTCACCTCGGTCACCCAGGTTGGCAACTGCCATGCGCCGCCCGCACGAATCGCGCGGCACATGCCGGTGGTGGCATCGCTGCTCTGCTCAAACGCTTTGCCATCCCACACCCACGCCGCTGTACTCCAGCAATCGCCGATGCCGCGCCCTTTCTGCGCTTCTGAGATCACACCTTCACTGTAATCAGAGCCGGAATCCGTCACCAGCTGCGGCGTGCCCTGCAATGCTTTATCGATCAGCCAATAGCCATAACCTTCGTTATACGCTCCGCGCCAGCACAGCGCGGCGATCAGCACATGCGCATCATCAACCGGCGTTAAGGTCAGCGGCTCCGCACCCTCTTCCGGCTGATCGTCGGACGGAGCCAGATTGTCGCAGCTGTCGTCGTCGGTGAGTGAGGCAATCAGCTTTGGCTTCAACAGCGCCAGCTCATCGGCCGTCAACGGACGCGCATCGGCCTTAGTCACTTTTACCTGCTGAATCACCGGCATCGCCATCGCTGCCGGTACGCTGCTTTCCGGCTTGTTGCCTTTGCGCACCAACGCGCCCGGCGTACTAAGACGACCTTGCGCATCATCCATCTTCAGCAGCACAGCAAATGCGCCATTGCTGGAGAGATCGAAAGGCTCATCACCACCGCGAAACTCCACTTTGCCGCTGCCTTTAATGCCGTTAATTAGCGCCTGGGTTTGTTCATCCGTCAGCGTCCATTCGTCGTTATCGGCTTTCGCCACGTCGCCCAGCGCACGGTCATCAATCCACAACGCTAAGTTGTTCACCACTTTAGAATCGTCATCGCCGGTATCGGCCAGCACCACGCGACCGTGCGTCACCGCATTGGGACCGCCCGCGCGCACCAGCAACACCGAGCCGCCCGCGCCCTCTTCGGCGCTGTAACCAGCGGCACGACAGGTCAGCGTGTTATCGCAGGCCAGTTCCCAGTCTTTGTGGCTAAAGGAGACGCCGTCTTGATCTGCCAACAGCGGCGCACTCAGGCTGGCAAGTAGCGACATCGCCAGCAGCAATCGGGTAATCATGCCATCTCTCCATAATGGTAAAGGTGGCTAGTGTGATGATTTTTGTGACGCGGGAGAAGTGAATTTTTAAGGTCACGTGGATGGCCAAGAACTAGCAGCCGCCGGGTCGTTTACCACTAACCATTCCACAGATGAGCTAATCATTGAAAGCTAAGCGTTCAAAGCAGTAGTATAAGAATTAGCAGGTAAACATTCAGAGGATATAAATTTTCATGGACGAGCAAAGCAAAATCTCGAGTACTCAACAGGCCATAAATATTCTTGATTATTGGCACAAAATAGAGTTTTTCGAATCAACTGACATTAAAGATCTTGAAGATAATGCGGATGGCGTAATTCAACTTAACATTGAAGAATTACAAGATATTACTTCACTTCCCTGGATTGAACCACAGCAAGTCAGGCGCGCAGGCAGTGACTATTTACCTGAGAAAAAATACCGCTACGAACTCTTTTTTGGCATTTTTGATCGTGACGAAATATTCCAGCAAGCCAAACCTTTCGTTGCTGAAAACAGTGATATCGAGAGTGATGCACTCGGTAATGAAGGTCGTACATGCTCGATAAAATGTAAGATTGACCATAATGGCGTTATCGATAGTGATAGTTTTGAATTTTCTACCGTAACCTGGGCATTAGGTCAGATAGCAGAAGGTGGATTAGATCGGCTTAACTTTGATTCATATGAAGTTGATACAAAAAAATTACAACAGCGCTTTAAAGAAATTATTACGGTCGCTGATAATTTAAAAAAACAACACCACCTACCGTCTGTTTTAACCACTTTCGAAATCATTGCGTTTTTAAAAGCAATGGCACAATGGACGCCTTTCACTCCTCAAATCCCTGCTCCTGCGTTATTCATTAAGTTAAATGAAACTACACCTAAAAAAATTCATATCTCGTCCCCGCTAGACCTGGATTTAATTTCAGGCCTGAGCGACATAGCTGAAAAGAAACTTTTAAACGAACCGGAGTATTCTTCGAACTCTGCCGCCCACTACTCAAATGAAATAAGTATATTAAACAGCTTCTACTTACGTGATATCGAGCTGATAATACAAGATATCAAGCGGAATAAGCTAGAAGCTAATTCTCCATTAGGTCGCTATCTAACCGGAAGTCGTAAAAGAAAAGCAGATCTTCTTCTACCGGCAGGACGAACGCTATTAATTGATAAATTACGATTATCCCAGCTTCCTGCCGGACGCTGGCTTTCAGATAGCAGACACAATATGAGTTTAATGCAACAATTTGCCATTAATACTCTTGAACAAGAACTGACGCATCAAGGGCTATATTCAGTTAATGGTCCTCCAGGAACGGGAAAAACCACATTACTACGTGATGTAATTGCGAATAATATAGTCAAGCGTGCTGCTATTCTTGCAAGTTTCGATCGGGTTGAGGATGCCTTTTCTGGCTCGTTTACCATCGACGTTAATGGCGACACACGAAAGATTCCCTGCCTGCGCTCTGAACTGTGTGGCTACGAAATGGTGGTTGTTTCAAGCAATAATGCTGCTGTTGAAAACATCTCTCGCGAACTACCGCAGTTAAAAAGTCTTGGCGATGATTGGCAACATCATGATTATTTTAAATCAGCCGCGCGTAAACTTGCAGCATTTTCACGCATTTTGAAAGAAGATGAAAAGCAAGAAGATAAAACCTATTTAATTAAACCTCTTGCGCCAGAAGATGATTGCTGGGGATTGATTGCTGTAGCTTTAGGTAAGAAAAAGAATCGCGATCGCTTCAAAGAAAGAGTTTTCACACAAAATCATACAAAAGCTGTAACTACACCACCGGCTGATGAATACAGACATCTGTTTGAATCCTTAAAAAATAAAGACATAGTGAGCTTCTCAACAGCTAAAAAAGCCTTTATTCAGGCGCAACAAAACTATCAAGGTATCATTCAGGAAGTTCAGCAACTTGAACGTCTGAATGATCTGTCCAATATTTTCCATCAACAGCAGCTTAAAATAGAACAGTTACGCTTACGAATATTTTCACTCCACGCCCGAACAACGCGGTGCGCTGAACGTTTACCAAAATGGTGGACGTTAAGATTTGGAAAGATCTCTCGTCTTAAAGTCATTATTAAAGGATTAAAAAAGAGATTAGGCTCTGCTTTGGCACTATTGGAGTTGACTGAACAACGTTTAAGTCAAACGAGACGTGAACTGGATGCAAAACAACAAGATTGCTCAACGTTAAAGATTAAATATCAAGATACCATTTTTGCTGCGGATGATTTCAATATTGAGGCTGAGGACATTCAACGTACCGCTTTCGGTCAAGGCGCAATATTGAATGCAGCCCGTAGTCGACTTTCAGCATGTGCCCTTGATTTACACCAATCATGGCTGAAAGAAGCTTATAAAGAGTGCAACTTACTTAAAGTTATATTCTCCGTCAGCGACGCCATTAACGGTGGTGTAGCAGATAGCAAAGCCTGCCGTGCGTTGTGGCAACTTCTATTTATGATTGTGCCGGTGGTTTCTTCTACATTTGCCTCCGTGCATCGTCAGTTCATGCATTTAGGTGCTGGCGATATTGGATGGTTATTTATTGATGAAGCTGGGCAGGCAACACCTCAACAAGCGGCTGGAGCATTATGGCGCGCGAAACGTACTGTTGTGGTGGGAGATCCATTACAGATTGAGCCCGTTTTTACTATTCCTCCAGCATTCGTTGAAGCTCTTGCACAGCGTGCCTTCGCTGATGATTGGCGCCAGTGGTCTCCAACAACACAATCAGTACAAAATCTTGCAGATAGAGTGAACCCCTATGGTTCAGCACAAATATCTAATAAGAATTGGCTCGGCAGTCCGCTGCGCGTCCATCGGCGCTGTGATGAGCCAATGTTCAGTATCGCCAACACAATTGCTTACAACAATAAAATGCTACATGGTCGGGACAAGCGTTGGCCTACTGAAAATGATATTTGGGGAGAGAGTTGCTGGTTAGATGTCTGTGGTGAAGTGGAAGGAAAACATTACGTTCCCGCACAGGGGAAAAAAGTCCTCATGATGGTAAAGGACTGGTTTGAATATCATGGCGCGCTGCCCGACGTCTATATTATTTCACCCTTCAAACAGATAAAAAACCAACTTAAATTCCTGTTGAGTCAGGAACTAAAAGGCATCAAGGATATCAATCGCTGGATTGATGATAGGATTGGTACTGTTCATACCTTTCAGGGAAAAGAAGAAAAAAATGTCATTATTGTGCTCGGTTTATCGGCTAATAATTCTGGCGGAGAGAAATGGGCATCTTCAAAACCCAATTTGTTAAACGTTGCAGTAACGCGTGCGCAGAAACGGGTTTATATCATCGGCAGCAAGGCCATTTGGGCAGGATGCGATTATTTTAATATCGCTAACGAAATGCTAAGCAAAATGGCGCCTCCGGAAATCTCGGAAAAACTTGAGGTTGTGCAGTTTGATTAAGAACGTGACAGCGCCGCCACAATCTGCTGCCGCAGCCACTGCTGGGCCGGATCGCGGTGTAGACGTTCATGCCACAGCAGCAAAATATCAAAGCCCGGCACCTCCAGCGGCAGATCGACAACCGCGAGGTGCGAAGCGTGACGCACCAACCGCTCGGGCAGCACCGCCACTAAATCACTGCTCGCCAGCGTTTCCTGCATAAACAAGAAGTGCGGCACCGACAGCACCACGCGGCGTGAACGCCCGAGCTTCGCCAGCGCATTATCGGTGGCGGCGCTAAAGCCACCGCCATCGGGCGATACCATGACAAATTCCAGCTGACAGAATTGATCCAGCGTCGGCAGACGTTGCAACTGCGGGTGATCGCACCGTCCCGCCAGCACATAGCGCTCGCTGAACAGTTTGCGTTGATGCAGCGTCGGCGGCGCGTTATCGCCCGTATGAAACACCACATCCAGCTCGCCTTTTTCCAACTGCTGCGCCACCAGCGGCGGATTCAGCGCCAATATCGCCATACGACTTTGCGGCGCAGCAGCGCGGATCAGGTTGAGCGCAGGCAGCACCAACGCTGACGAGGTGTAATCGGTGGCGGCGATGCGCCAGGTGTCATCGGCATTGGCCGGATTAAAGGCATCGGGCGGCGCGACCGCACGCTCAACCGCTTCCAGCGCCAGACGCAGCGGCTCACGCAGAGCTGCTGCGCGCGCCGTTGGCAGCATGCCACGCGGCCCCGGTAACAATAGCGGATCGTCAAAATGCCTACGCAATCGCGCCAACTGAGCGCTGACGGAAGGCTGCGAGAGATGCAAACGCTGCGCCGCGCGCGTGACGTTGAGTTCGCTTAACAGCACGTTGAGCGTCTGCAGCAGATTCAAATCCAGCGAGTCGATATTCACTATGGCTATACCTGAGATATCAGCAATTGATTTCCACTATAGCCAGCGCCGACTTAATCTGCAGTGGTTTTCATCTTACAGGATTAAGCCCATGAATGTACTGATTGTGTATGCCCATCCGGAACCGCGTTCGCTGAGCGGTTCACTCAAAGACTTTGCCGTGCAGCATTTGCAGCATGCAGGACATCAGGTGCAGGTCTCTGATCTCTATGCGATGCAGTGGAAAGCGCCGCTCGACGCTGCCGACACGCGCGCCCCGTTAGTGGGCGACCACTTCGATGCTACGGTGGATTCCCGCTTCGCCTACGATCATCAGTTGCAGGCCGCCGATATCGCCGCGGAGCAGGAAAAATTGCGCTGGGCCGATACGGTGATTTTTCAATTTCCACTGTGGTGGTTTTCGATGCCCGCCATCATGAAAGGCTGGTTTGACCGCGTTTACGCCAACGGTTTTGCTTACGGCGTGGGCGAGCACAACGAACAGCATTGGGGCGATCGTTACGGCGAAGGCAATCTTAGCGGCAAACGTGCAATGCTGGTGGTGACGACCGGCGGATGGGAATCGCATTACAGCCCGCGCGGCATTAACGGCCCGATCAACGATCTGCTGTTTCCGATTCAGCACGGCATGCTGTTTTATCCCGGCTTTAGCGTGCTGCCGCCGCTGGTTTTCTATCGTGTACAAAAGTCAGCAGCAGAACGATTTGCTGGCTGGTGCGATGCGCTGGCTACAAGGCTGGATACGTTGGCGGAAACCGCGCCCAGTGTCTACCGTCAGCAGAACAGCGGCGACTATGAGATTCCTGCGCTGACCTTAAAGGCGGAGTTTGTCCCGGAAGAGAGTGGCTTTGGCGTGCATGTGAAGCGGTGAAAGGTGGCAGACTCGGCGCTGAGCCTGCTGTTACTCGTACAGCCAGCGCCCCGCTTTTGCTGATTCAATCAACATTCCCAGCGTGAAATCGGGTACCACCGGCACTTCACGCTTATTGAATGGATTGAGAATCTGCGCCAGCGAGGGCTCATCGGGATAGTAGGTTTCAATGACGAATCCGCCGCGATCGACGCTGAACTCGCCGAAGAACTCATCCATCAGCGCAGCGGCTTCTTCACGCTCGAAGTTAAGATCGCTATCAATATCAATCTGCGGCGTCAGCGTCTTTTGCTTAAACAGGTAAACGCCGTCGTAACGCCGCACCAGCTCGTAGATACGCTGCTCAATTTCAACTGTCATCGCTTCTGCACCTCCACTGATTTCACCGGAGCGCCATTCTGCCATGCAATCCCAACAGTTGGATGAAAAAAATCTCTGCAGGAGAATTTTGAGACAAAGAGCCAGTTTTCCCAGCCGGGATGCCTGGTTTATTGCGTTAATGCATCCTGCGCTTCTTTCAACTCATCTCGCGCGTCAGCCAGTTTACGCTGCTGCTTCTCAATTTTATCGCCGCGGCCTTTGGCCTGCGCTTCCCTTAGATCTTGTTCGCGCTCCTGCACTTTCAATTGCTTCTCGGCCACTTTCTGCTGGCGCGCTGTAAGCAAGCCGCTGTCGGTGCAATTTGCCTTGGTTTCGCGTAACGCCTTTTCCAGACCGGCGATGCGCGCAGCATTGCCATGCTCACGCGCCATCGCCAGCTCTTGCTGGATATCCTGCTTTTTAGCGGCGCAGCCGGTGGCTGGGTTGGCAGCCTGAACAGACGTCACGGTCAAAGCAGAGAAAAGAATCGAAAGGGAAATCAGGGTGTTTTTCATGGTGAACTCTTGGTTTACATTGATGGGCGCTATTATACGAAGAGTTCTTAACAAGATCTTAAGTACCACACATCAGCACTAACTTTGCATAGAATCAGTATGGCTTTGCCGTGATAACGACGGGAATGGTATAAATGGAATTATTGTATTTATAAGCAGGGAGATTATTAAAAGAAAAAACCTTACCTTTCACATTCAAATAAATCACTCCATTTTCAATCTTACTTAGTGCTTTAGAATCAGAAGTAATGAGGAAGGGTGAATAATCATTACTTAAAGCCTTCTTGAATGCCTCTATAATTTATAAAAAAAGATGGTTAATTAAGCTGGTAGCGATGCAGGGTTATTTTCGCTGTGCGATTCACCCGGTTATCTTCTTCATACCCAGGTGAAATAGTTAGCATTCATACTGCCGAAGTTAGCAATACTCGCGGCATATCATTTACAAGGCGAACCTATCCAGGCCAGCTAGAGCGAATAAAAATGATCACATTTGATCTTAGGGGCGCCGAGCTTTAGGGAGAGTCTGTAAGCCGTCTCTTTCATTATCTTGCCCACACCGCTGTCGCGCATCGATTGCGTTAAACGCGATGACGGACCTGTTAATGCCAGCGCGGCGAGCAGTTTGTTTCCCTCACCAAAAACGGGAAGAGAGAATGCAGCAATGTGCGGATCACGCATGCCGGAGGTAAAGAGCGGTAATTCTGGGGCAGATTCAAGAAGCGGTTCATTGAGTC
Source organism: Pantoea sp. y20 (assembly GCF_054903455.1). Taxonomy (NCBI): domain Bacteria; kingdom Pseudomonadati; phylum Pseudomonadota; class Gammaproteobacteria; order Enterobacterales; family Erwiniaceae; genus Pantoea; species Pantoea sp. y20. The sequence continues at coordinate 656,142 of NZ_CM142816.1, read as the reverse complement.
CCCAATGGCGAAGCACTTGCCCTATTGCTGAATTATCCAGCGGCAAAAGTGTACCGGGTAAGCGCGTTTCTCGTAATCCTTCGGAGGGCTCCGCTCTGAATAAGCAAAGCCTTTGACCGTTCTCAATCACATACCATGTGGCGCTTTCACCCGTCGCCGTCGCCAGCGCGTGCAGTTCAGGCTGGACAATACTAGCCAGATGAAATGACTGTTCATAGAGCTTGCCAAGATAAAGCAGTCTGGGACCCAACGTGTAAACGCCGCTGTCGCGTCTGATGACGTAGTTCATGCGTTCAAGTGAGTTCATAAGACGGTAAACCGTCGTTTTATGGTAGCCCGAAAATTGTGCCAGAGCGGTGAGCGTCAACGCCTCTTCGCCAGGCTTAAAACAATCCAGTAGTGCCAGCGCTTTCTCAACGGCAATTACGCCTTCATTCCCCATCGGTACGGTCTCCTGTTTGCGACGGTAAGAGTTTACCGTGCAATTTGTGATTCACATCGTATTTACATCACAAATGAAAGCTTAACGCTGGTGCGATCTGATTTAACATCGATATAGTGGTTTTACATAGTACAACATAGTTGTATCAGGTAAAACATGAAGAGGTGATTTATGCCACACGCAGAGAATACGTTCATCAAGCGCGACCTTACCCGTACAGCGCCCGAGCTGGTCAAACAGGCTGCTGAGTTTCAGGCCGCTATTCTTGCCGATGTTGCCGGACGTCGCGGTACGCTGCACGGTCGCGTAAAGCCCGTTTCACCCACCATGAAAGTTGCTGGCCCCGCCATCACGGTAGAGGTTCGGCCGGGCGATAACCTTGCCATTCACGCGGCGCTCGCCATCGCTCAGCCTGGCGATGTTATCGTCGTCGACGGTAAAGGCGATATCAGCTGTGCTTTGATTGGTGAAATCATGTCCACTCAGGCAGAAGCGTCGGGCATCGCAGGAATCATCATCGATGGTGCAGTTCGCGACGCCGACGCACTGTGCGAAAACGGCTTCCCGGTGTTTTCCGCAGGTCTGAATCCTTGTGGCCCGACCAAATCTGTCGCGGGCCGCGTTAACTATCCTGTTTCTGTTGCCGGAGCGACCATCCAGCCTGGTGATTTGATCATTGGTGATGTCGACGGCGTGGTCGTTCTGCCACGTGAAGATGTACCAGCGCTGATTGAGCTGGCACAGAAAAAACTGGATGCCGAGACCAAACGCATTGCCGCCATCCGTGAAGGCGATATTCGCGCACCCTGGCTGGAAAAAGCCCTGCTTGCGGCTGGAATGTTGAATGAAGGGGAGGAATTGTGATGGCATCTTCTCATCCCGTAATTTTGGTAACCGGCAGCGATTTGGCGCAGGAAGCGTTAGGCCTGCTCAAGGGCTTTGATATCGTTTACGCAGGCATAAAGCCCAGTGAAGACGAATTGTGTCAGCTGTGTCACCAACACGATCCGGTGGCGATTATTGTTCGATACGGCAAAATCAACGCCCGCATCATGGATGCCGCACCTCACCTGCGGGTTATTTCCAAGCACGGCAGCGGCATTGATGTTATCGATCAAAAAGCGGCGGCTGAGCGCCATATCAGCGTGCAGTCAGCGCCCGGTGCTAATGCAGCAGCGGTGGCTGAACATACATGGACGATGATATTGGCCTGCGCCAAAGCGGTTCTCCCGCTGGATCGCCGAATGCGTCAGGGACATTGGGACAAATCGACCCACAAGTCGGTTGAGCTTGAAGGCCGAACGCTGGGTCTGATTGGATTGGGTGCGATTGGCGGTCGGGTCGCTCGCATTGGCAAAGCGTTTGGTATGAAAGTCCTTGCCTATGACCCGTTCGCCAAGTCCTTTCCCGACGAGTGTGAATCCTCCACGCTTGAAGCTCTGCTACAACAGGCAGATGTGATTTCATTGCACTGCCCATTGACGGAACAGACACAGCACATCATCAACAGCGACAGGCTGAGTCAGTGTAAAAAAGGCGCGATTCTCGTCAATACTGCACGCGGTGGCCTGATCGATGATAACGCGCTTCTAACGGCGCTGGGTGACGGCACCCTTAGCTGGGCTGCTCTGGATAGTTTTGCTGTTGAGCCGCTGACCGCACCACATGTCTGGCAGGCTGTTGATAACGTCATCCTGTCGCCGCACATTGGTGGCGTCAGTGACAACTCATACGTGAAAATGGGAACAGCTGCAGCGAGTAACGTTTTGAAGGTGCTGGCTGAACCGATCAAAAGTGAAAGTGCCCTGTCTTAATGCATTAACCCTCCCCACCATTTGTTAAACGACCTTACCAACTTGCTTGCCGGTAAGGTCGTTCATCAACCTCGGCTATCACTGCAAATCTCCGTCACTCCCTCAGCGTTGCCCCTTCGATAAGACAGTTACGTCTTTCCAATCCAGACTTGTCACTGAGATCTCACTGACGTTTAGCGGCTTGATAACGAGAAGTGCATAGCTTGGATGAGGCGGAACGTGAACTTCTTTTGGAGTGGATTGATGGTGGGAGGAATGGGAGAAAAGCCTCCCGCAGACGCTCAGATAAGCGCCCGCGGGAGGGTGACGTTATTTACTCACCGGCGACGCGGTGTTTTCGACTTCAATGTTTAACTCTTTTTTGCGGCCCATGATCAGCACGGCGATACCGCCAATACCACACAGAATCGCCAGCGGCACCATAGCCAGTGTGTGGCTGCCCGTGGCCTGGTTGATGATGCCGTAAACGTTGACCATCAGTCCGCCGCCGATCAGGTTAGCCATGGCGCCAATCGCAGCCAGACCGGCGGCCGCAGTAGTGGAAGACATCCATCCCGATGCGAGCGCCCAGAACGGACCTTTCATTGAATACGCGCCTACCAGTACCAGCGACAGAATCACCACGCTGCCCGTCAAACTGTTGGTGATAAAGGCAGATAACAGACCACCCGCAATCAGGAAAAGGGTTAACGCGGTATGCCAGCGACGCTCGCCGCTGCGATCGGAGCTTCTGCCCCACACAATCATCAGGATAGATGCCAGACCGTAAGGGATGGCGTTCACCAAACCGGTGGTAAAGTTATCCAGGCCATATGATTTAAGCAGTTGCGGCGACCAGACGCTCAGCGTTGAGCCTGCCGCAGAAGCGCCGGCATAAATCAGCGCCATCACCCAGATATGTTTATGGCGCAGCAGTTGCCATAAAGAGATGTGGCCGATCGCTTTCTTCTTCGCGTTCTCGGCTTCAAGCGTGCTATTCAGCCACGCCTTTTGTTCCTGATTTAACCAGCTGGCATCGCTTGGTCTGTTGCTCAGCATAAAGAAGGCGGCAATACCCAAAACCACCGCTGGAATGCCTTCCAGGATGAACAACCAATGCCAGCCGCGCATGCCGTACCAGCCATCAAGTGACAATATGGCCCCAGAAATGGGCGAGCCGATAAAATTCGCTGCAGGGATGGCAACCATAAAGGTGGCGATCACGCGGGCGCGATATTTACCCGGAATCCAGTAAGTCAGATAAAGAATCACGCCAGGGAAGAATCCAGCCTCAGCTGCACCCAGTAAAAAACGCAATACGTAAAGTGTATTGGCACTCTCAACGAAGGCGGTACAGACCGAGATAATGCCCCACGAGACCATGATGCGAGAGATCCAAATCTTCGCACCGATTTTCTGCATCGCAAGGTTGCTGGGTACTTCAAAAAGAAAGTAACCCACAAAGAACAGGCTACTGGCCAGACCAAAAACGGCTTTAGATAATCCCAAATCTTCATTCATCTGTAGCGAGGCCATACCGATGTTGCCACGGTCAATGATGGCAATCAGATAGCAGACGATGAGAAAGGGCAAAATGCGCCAAACCACCTTCTTAACGGTCTGCTGCTCTATATCGGCAGAGAAAGACGTGGTGTGCTTTTTCTCAGACATGATAATCCTCACAAGTTTGTCATGGCCTTACGCGATGATATGTTCGCAATGCCGATTGTTGTACTGTGTAAAACTTAGATGTACAGAGTACAATCATTATCTCGACAAACGCCCTTCTGTGCCTGAAGTTGTAATCAGGTTGTGTCTTTTGTCACAGAAAGGTATCTGATGATTTTCATTTTTGTGATGCTGGCGAGATTTCTTTTTCGCGCGCACCGCGGGTCTACTGAAAATCATAAGAAATGAGGTAAGTAAAACGGCAGGAATGGAAAAATTAACTGAGACTAATAAAGGAAATATAAATCAGCAATATCAATCAATTAAATGTATTCCCCAATTTCGCAGGATGGATATCATCAACAGGCGCTGCTATTAAAACTCACTGTGACGATACAAAGCGAAACCAATAAACAAAAAGTCATGTTTTGATCGGGTGGGCGTTGAATTGTACTTCAGGAGAAAAAGACAATAGAAGAGGAAGTGCCCCGTCGACCTTAGCATAACCACAATAAGGCTCGGACGGATTTGGACCAAAAAAAAGCCTTTCGGCTTTAATTTTAGTAACTTGCGGACTGTTACGAAAGTGCTCGTATCTTTAAATGGTGCCGAAGGCCGGACTCGACAATCAATTCAAATGCTTGATTTTAAATAAAAAATAAAAATCCGGCACTGCTAATGCCCCCTTATGTGCCCCCGATTTTTTTTTTGGCGAAATCTTCATAGATATCCTTTCACTAAATATTTGTATTGCCCGTTTCAAGTAAAAGCCTGCTTAATGTGGCGGATTCGTTCTAAGGTTGAAATCCACATAATCATTTTCCACCTAAAAAAAGATTTTAATAATTATCCTTCACATTATTCACTTATTGATTTTTATGATTAGAAACATAACCTTATACTGTGAATGATTGGTGCAGGGTGATGATTATCATTCATATCAGGTGAAGTCTGGACGTAAAAAACCGGCTTTCGCCGGAAAATATAGTCATATTGCTGTGGGCTCATCGCACCCTAGCAGCTAATCGCTCGTGCTTTCTCCCGTGAGATCGAGATTGGATTGCATCACTGACTTTTTGTGAAGCTTTAGTCAGTGATGCCCCGCGCAACCGAATGATGCTCTTAAGTAGCAGGTCAAACATATTTATGTTATGCGGAATCGTATGGCGGTTGGCTTCAATGTAAGCGCGATAGGAATGATAGAAATAGCGCTTAGGGGCTGAAGTGGCCGAAAGCTCGCATTCTACATATTGAGTGCACTTGGCTCTTACGCCCTGTGGATGGCTGAAATGCTGCCCAGTTACAGCTAGAAAGTTGTTACCTGAGCTTGAAGCATCTCGCCTTCTCCCGCGTTTATTTAACCTAATGTCCGCTTTGTGCCAGAAGCGGACATTGCTAATCCCCTGACACACGCTAAACAGTTTGCAATGCAGCTTATTTCTGTTCCTCATGTAAAAAGGGCATTAACTGAAAGATGTCACTTAACTTCCTCATGTATATCTACATCCACACATAGTCATCAGGAAAAGGATGAATGAAGATGCAGAGAGGTAAAAGAGCTGTTATTACCGGTGGCGGCGGGGGATTTGGTCAGGCGCTGTGCGTGTGGCTGGCACGAGAGGGGGTAGAGGTGGATTTTTGCGGACGGCGGGCTGAAGATATTTAAAAAACCTGCAGCAGCATCACTGCTGAAAGCGGCATTGCAAAAGGGTATATCTGTGATTTAACCCGGCCTGAATCCATTTCTCAGTTTTCTTCACAGTTGTTAATTTCAAACAAGCCGATAGACATTTTAATCCTGAATGCTGCTCAGTGGTTGTCAGGGAGATTAGACGATCAGCCTGACACAGAAATTATCAACACCGTCAGTTCAGGTCTGACAGGTTCGATTCTACTGACTCAGGCTCTGCTGCCCGGGTTAAGACGTTCAGACAATGCTGATATCGTCTCAATTATATCTTCATGTGGGATCCCGAATTTTACGGATTCAATTGCGCACCCTGCTTTTTTCGCCAGCAAACATGGGTTTAGCGGGTTTATCACCAAACTGTCACAGCAGTTGTCCGAAGAAAACATACGTGTGACCGGGTTGTATCCACCGGATTTCGAACTTACAGGGTTAGATACGTCTTTTGATACAGAATCCAGAATGGGGGAACGTCTGATGAATGGGCACTCAGTCTGGGAAACAGTTCGTTTTTTGCTGACTCAGCCACGTAGTTGTCATATAAGCAGCATCTACTTTCAAGGTCCAACTCGCGAAGAACTGGGATAAGAGCGGATAAAAGCCAGTGGAGTTAAACAAACATTCATACTTCGGCATCTCGCTCACAGCCGAGATCCAAACGTTTTAATATTACGCCCTATCTCTGTGAGATCAGACAGGACACTCAACCATGGTCTGTACCCACGCATTCTTCCCCGGAGGAAGGTTACATTCAATGCGAAAAAAACCTACAGAGTCATATACATGAAATATCTCACAGTAGGACTCATTATGCTGGTATCCAGCCAGGCAATGGCAGGCATAAAATCTGCACAGACTTACCCTTCCTGCGGCATTGCAGGCCCAGCGTAACGTCAAAGCGGAAACGGGAGGCATCATCGAAGATCTGCTTGATGCGAATATTTCCTCAAGGGTCAACGTGTTGCAGGCTGATATCATAACGGCACGCAAGGCCCGTCAACTCACACAGGCACAGGCTGACACGCTATGGCAGCACTCCACACGGGTACGCAGATTTGTTAAGCAGCAGGGGTTCCTGAGCGCTACAGAGAGTACCTCCGCGCTGCGGGGATCTGTGTGGCAATCTGGCTGGAGGTTAGCCCTCTACGCGTTAACGTTGTTCGCAAACTGTGATATTCCAGGGACGCCCTGCTCATAATGAACAGGGCGACATAAATCGATCCCTGCCCCCACTTACGCTTCAGTATTTATTGCTTTTCCGATACCTGACTATTTAAAATCGACCTGCATCAGTTCGGCAATTGTCGCGTCACGCGTTGTCAGCACGCAGCGATCCAGATAATCGGTGAACCTGGAAGGCTTACTCATACCAAGCTGCAGCAGTTTAGAATTATCAAACACCACATTCAGATTTGAGAAATGGCCGTAAAGGTTCATCGCACGCAGCATGATCCGTTCGTTGCTCGGGCCAAACAGATCCTTAAATGTTCTTCTGCTGTCAGAAAGCTGTTTATAGGAAACCTTTTGATAATCAATACCCAGAGCCCTGCCCCCTAATAAACCTGTTGAACCAGTAATAAGGATATTTTTCATGATAGTGCCATTCCATTCTGGTTGATCAAAGGAAAGCTTTAACAGAACGCCTTCCGAACACAAAAAAACCAAAAAAAACACAAAAATAAATTAACTATTTATGGTGAATTTAAAGATAAATTAAGGATTGACGTTAGATCCCACACTGACGATTTAATCACTTATCAGGTCGTAAACCAGACCAGTATAAAGCTAATAACTATCGCCAGACTCAACAACAGTGTAGATACTTCATTGAACTTTTTCATTTAGCTTATGTTTATATTCCATGCGCAGGAAGCAATTCTTAAAAATCATTACCACCCTGTTGATTTCACAATCTGATTTGAACAATTCTTTCCATTTAGGATCAAGCTTTATTTGTATTTTTTTGCGAACTAATAATTAATTTAGTGAGTGAACCTTTTATGCGCTTATTTATTGAGGATCAGTTCAGACTGTGTGTAGAACATGTGTAGAAGCTAAAAAAGACAATTTATAGAATAAACCCCTGCATTTGTTTACCCCTTGTTTAATACTCATCAATTATACCCTTGCCTGTCATGAAATATTTGCGCACAAATCATTAAGCGGCCCCTTGTATTTCACTTTAGGTAACAGGCATGTTTACAACATATTTAAAACTTAAAAATACCGGCTGGGAAGAATGCACGCTTTCTGCGTATGCTCAGATTTACACTGCATTCGGGGGGAGCGTGTGCACCCATCCCCGCGTTCTCGCTTATCTTTCCGAGCGTGGAGGCGTCCGTATTCAGTACTATATGAAAAGGCAAGACGGGCAACCCATTGCTGGCGTGTTTTCTGTCAATGGCTCTCTGGAATATAAAAATTCAACGCTTCCCTTTGTTTTTGATGATCTTATCCTGCCGATAAAAGCGGGTGTAAAAGTCATACTTCCTTTTAAAACCAAGCGGTTATCACCTCATTCTCAGGGTGTCATATTTAACAGCATCCGTCACAATCTGTTTAAGAAAAAAATGGCTCACATCAAGTCCGATTTTTCCGTGAAAACCGCTAAGAAGCGTATCGGAGAGGTGCGACGATTTACAAAAGCGGGCGGAACAATTGAGGATGTGACTTCTTTTTCCCCTGCTGAACTTTCGGCTATCTATCAGCACCTGTTCGATTTGCGGTGGCAAAACAGTCTTAAGTGCACTGACACCGGGATCCTGACTGAGACGTTCTCCATGTTCAGAGACATGATCTTTGGCAAAATATTATTCATCAATGACTCACCCTGCGCTTTTGATCTCAACTATAAAGTTGAGTGCCCATCATGGTATTACTTCGAGGACTTTAATGGCGGTATCGACCCGCAGTTTAAATCTATGGGGGTCGGCTCTGTTTTGCTCTGGGAAAACATCCAGCACGCCAGAGCGTTAGCCGCGTCATTGGATAAGCAATTTATATTTTCTCTGGGTGCCTATAACCCAGACTGGTATTACAAAAAACAGTGGTGCGATATTATGCCCTCGGGTCGTACGCTGTTCTGAAGTTGGAAATATGGATTTTTTTGCATTTGCCTCCCGCATTTCACACAGGTAATACACGTACCTATATAGAGAAAAACATTTTGCTTCTACACACAATCTCAACACACTCTCAACGGTGAATAAACGCGTGTCCGGTAACATGGGTCATCACTCTTTAATACGAGAAACCCATGTTGTCCCTCAAACTGTTTTCTCTGCCTTTACTTCTGGTTGCCATAATTGCCGCGCTGACAGGCTGCGATGATAAAGCCGTTACGGAAGCTGAAGCACTGCACCTCAGGTTGCCGTTGAGGTGATTCAACCACAGGTGTTAGCGGTCAGCGAGACGCTTCCGGGCCGCGTTAACGCGCTGCAAACAGCAGAAATACGCCCGCAGGTGAGCGGTATCATTAAGCGCCGCCTGTTTGAACAGGGCGCAGAAATTAAAAAAGGGACGCCTCTTTTCCAGATCAATGCGGCACCTTTTGAAGCGGAAGTCTCCAGTGCGCAGGCCGGTTTACTGCGTGCTAAAGCCGCCAATGACAAAGCCCAACAGCAGGCTGCCCATCTGCGGCCACTGATGAAAACGGGCGCGGTGAGCCGTCAGAGTTTCGATGAGGCCATCGCGAATGCCCGACAGGCCGCGGCAGATGTGGCGCAGGCCAGCGCCGCGCTCAGGCGCAAAGAACTCGACCTGAGTTTTGCCACCGTCGGGGCCCCGATATCCGGACGTATAGATCAGGCTCTGGTTTCCGAAGAGGCTTATGTGACAGCCAGCGACAGCACTCCTCTGGCCCGCATTTACCAGACAGACCCCATTTATGTGGACATCCACCAGCCCGCCGGGGTTTACCACCAGCTGCGCCAGCAGTCGGCAAGTCAGAAGGCCACTACGACGGGCGTGCCGGTTAAGGTTTTGTTACCCGGTGGCGCTGTCTATCACCAGCCGGGCAGAATCCTTTTCTCCGGCATTAGCGTCGATACCGCGACAGGCGACGTTATAGTCCGCATCGAGGTGAGTAATCCGAATCGCGAACTCCTGCCCGGCATGTTTGTGCGGGTTGAGATCCCCCGTCAGCATTATGAGGATGCGCTGATGGTTCCCCAGCAGGCTGTCTCGCATCAGGAAGGTCACGCTGTACTCTGGGTGGTTGACAATGAGCAAAAGGCCCGCCAGATCAACGTCCGTGTCGGGGAGCTAATCCATGGCGCCTACCGCATTGCCGAAGGCTTACCTGCCGGCAGCCGTGTGGTCGTTCAGGGCATGGATAAGCTTGGCAACGGCATGAACGTCGCGGCAGTGATTTCAACCGCTTCCCCTGCAACACTGACCATGAAGGCCGGAGAGTAAAATGGCTCAGTTTTTCATTAAGCGCCCGGTTTTCGCTCGGGTGGTCGCATTGTTCATTATTCTTTTCGGGATTATTGCGATCCCGAAACTGCCGGTGAGACGCTGGCAGAGCCTGCATTTCGTATGCAGGTACGTTGAACCACCATAGACTTGTTTTGGGGCTGGAAAACGCCACACATCGGGCTTGAATGCGTGCGATCAAACTGTTTTGGGATATTTAGAGGCGTGGGCTGCGTCATAGCTTTTCAAGTTGACAACTGTACGTGTTTGAAGCTTGGAACTACACGCCGCTATGAGATAGTATTCCCGAAGATCTGCCACTACTAACTAAGCGGCAATTTCTGGTGAAAACTTAGATCATTTCTTACATACATGAGAGATAGAATTTTACGTCTAACTCACTGTTTAATAAGAAATTAAATTTAATGGTGCCGAAGGCCGGACTCGAACCGGCACGTATCTCTACGGTTGATTTTGAATCAACTGCGTCTACCGATTTCGCCACTTCGGCACTGAAGAGGATGCGGAAAACGTTGGGGATTATACCGTTACGAACAGCGTGCGCAACCGGAATCGTTAGGGATGTGCGCTAAGCGTTGAAAAAAACAGCACTTCGCGGATAACTGCTTGTTATACCATCGATCCCGCCAACCGACGTTCAAAAATTAAAACCCAGAACGGTCCCAATTTTCCCCAATCAGCCCGATTAACTGGAACTTTCCGAATTCAAACCTCTCTTAACCAAAACTGACGCAGTCAGAACATAAAAGACAACGAGGTTGAGATGAAAGTACAACGCATGATTTGGGGATGGGGCATCGCGGCAGCCATGGTTGCGGGGAGCGCATCGGCAGCAAGCTGGCAGGATCAGCTGAGCAGCGCGGCATCGCAGCTGTCACAGCAAAACAACAGCACCAGCAACACCAGCACCACGCAGAATGGCGGCATGTCGCTCTCATCGCTTACCGGCCTGCTCAACGGCGGCGATAAAGCGGTGAGTTCCAACAGCATGACCAACGCCGCAGGCGTGATGTCCTACTGCGTGCAGCACAACGTGGTGGATAACAACGTGAAGTCGGTAAAAGATCAGGTGCTGAGCAAACTCGGCCTGAACAGCACCACCGCGCAAGAGCAGAAAACCGATTACCAGCAGGGTTTGCAAGGCTTGCTTAACACTGGCAACGGTCAGCAACTGAATTTGCAAAGTCTGAGCAACTCGCCGATGGGTGAGAAGCTGAAAACCAAAGCCTGCGATGTGGTTCTGAAGCAAGGCAAAAAATATATCGGCATGTAAGGACGCGCCGATATCAAGGCGCGAGCTGTCCCTCGCGCCTTTTCTTTAGTCCAGTAACGCTCGCGTCTCCAGCACCGTTCTCTGCAACAACTCCCGCGCCTGGTCCAGCGACCGAATGTTGGTATAGCCAATCACCAGGCCATAGCGTTTCTGTGTCTGCATATACCAGCCAGAAAGCGGCAATACGCGCAGCTGATGCCGCTGCCAAATCTCCGCCAGCGCCGTGTCCTGCGTGCCGCGCGCCAGGAAGGCGACAATGTGCATGCCGCCATCCGTCAGTTCAAAATCAAACACATCCGGGAAACATGCCTGCAAGGCATCCAGCATCATGCGGCGTCGCTGCTGATAAAGCGTGCGCATCTTTTTGATATGACGATAGAAATGCCCTTCGCTGAGGAACTGCGCCAGAATCTTTTGCGGCAGCAGCGACATACCGGTTTCAAGAATTTCCCCCAACTCGCTGAAGCGCGCGATGGTCTCTTTCGGCATCACCAGATAACCCACGCGCATCGCCGGCATCATGGTTTTGCTGAAGGTGCCGGTGTAAATCACCCGATCGTGCACATCCAGGCTTTTCAGCGCCGGAATCACTTTGCGCGTGTAGTGAAACTCGCCGTCGTAATCATCTTCAATGATCCAGCTGTCATTGTGCTGTGCCCACTCCAGCAGTTGATGTTTGCGCGGCAGTGATAAGGTTACCGCCAGCGGGCTGTGATGCGTAGGCGTGACGATGGCGAAACGCGCATCGGCGTGATAGCGCAGCAGATAATCCACATCCATGCCTTGCCGATCGACCGGCACGTAATGCAGATTCGGCGCGATGCGCTTCAGCAGTTTTTGCCCGAAGAAATAGCCGGGATCTTCAAACATCACCTTGTCGCCAGGCTGCGCCAGCACCGCCAGAATCAGTCGCAGGTTGGCGCGATAGCCGCTGGTGATGAAAATCTGTTCCGGCTGGCAATTGAGCCCGCGCGAAATGTTCAGGTAGCTGGCGATGGCTTCCCGCAGCGGCTGATAACCCATGACCGGCGGCAAAATCATCTCATCCGCGCGCAGGCTGCGCGACGCTTTGCCGGAAATCAGCAGCCATTTTTTGTGCGGAAACGCATCCAGCGCCGGGATGCCAAGCCGCAGCTCGCCTTTGCTCTCACGCTGGGTTAACGCGCTCACTGGCGGCGCAGGCACTGCCGTTTTCCCGGTTGTTTCCGGCAGAATCAGTTCGGGATTAACGCGCGTGCCCTTCGCGCCCTGACTGACAAAATAGCCTTCGCCGATCAGGATTTCATAAGCGGCTTCCACCGTTTTTCGCGCCACTTGCAACTCACTCGCCAGCGTACGGATCGCCGGTACGCGGTCGCCCGGCTTCAGCTGCCCTGCAAGAATCTGCTGGCGATAACGCGCATAAATCTCTTTATAACCCACGCCATGCCCTACCTGTTTTTACGTTTTTTGACCCTTTTCACTCAGACATGGAAGTTTAAGATGCCCGCATCACCTTCGCATTGAAAAACGACTGACCTGAGGAAAAAAACTTGACTGCACGCGTTAACCACTTCAAAACCGTTCCGACACTGGTCAAAGCCATGTCCGATCTCTCCATGAACGTCAGTAATGTTTCATTAGAAACCTCACTGAAGCATCTGGTCGATCTGCGCGCCTCGCAGCTCAATCAATGCGCGTTCTGCGTCGACATGCATGTGAAAGAGGCCAAACTGCACGGCGAGCGCGAGCTGCGTCTGCATCATGTGGCGATCTGGCGCGAATCCCCGCTGTTCACCGCCAAAGAGAAAGCGGCGCTGGCGCTGACCGAAGCGCTGACGCGTCTGGGCGATAACGGCATCGACGAAGCGCTGTATAGCGAGGTGCGCGCGCACTTCTCCGAAGTGGAGACCAGCGAGCTGACGTTCTGTATCGCGGTGATCAACACCTGGAATCGCCTGATGGTGCTGTCGCAGATGACGCCGGGCGCACTGGACAGCGCTTATGGGTTGGATCGTGCTGATTTACGTTAATTTTTACCGCCAGTCGCTCATGCTGCTGGCGGCACCATGTTCATCTGCGCTGCCTGAGGCTATAGTGAGATTTTGCACCACACAGGACAGCGCACATGAAAGGCATCAACATTGCGATTTACTTCGATCCCGACCAGATTCACATCTGCGTTCACCAGCAGGATGACAGCTATCTCAGCCAACACTTTATTTACGACGACAGCGTAATTGAAGAGATCTATCAATGGCTGGAGCAGTTCACGCCTAATCGCACCCACATTTGCCTGATTGAGCACGATACCGCCGATATCCTTGCCGATGAGTTGGTGGATAACGGTTATCACGTCCATCAGGTGACGCAGCACGATCTCTTGACCTGGTTCGCCAACGAACCGCCTGCCGAACCCGATGGTTCACCGGTGCGCGCGCTGCTGCGTTATCTGGAGAACGAGCAGCCATCCGAATACCAGTCACGCACGCCGCAGATTGAAGCGTTGATGGATCTGCTGGATGAGCTGGACGATCTCGAAGGTGTGGATGAAGTTGAAGATGAAGACAATCTGCCGGATGACGTGCTGCGCCTGATGAAGCAGAAGAAGATCAGTGCGCAAGACGCCGCCCAACGCCTGCTGCCGGATGTGAATGAGCGCATTCGCGAGCATTTAATCAATTATCCCGAACTGATGACGCCTGAGCTGCTGCAGGATTTCTTCCCTGAGCTGATCGAGGCGCTGGATACGCCGAAGCACTAATCAATGAACGCACGCACCGCAGCGGCGCGATTTATCGCGCGGTTTTGACCGACTCTCCATCCTCTTAACGCGCAATAAATTGCGCCGCTACGAGCCGTGCGATTATCGAATAATTTTTCAAATGGGACATTTCATGCTGGAATTGTTTAAAGCCATCGGGCTGGGATTGGTGGTGATTTTGCCGCTCGCCAATCCGCTGACCACGGTGGCGCTGTTTCTCGGCCTGGCCGGAGAGATGAATTTCCAGGAGCGTAATCGCCAGGCGATGCAGGCCTCGATCTACGTGTTCCTGATCATGATGGTGGCGTGGTATGCCGGCAGCGCGGTGTTGCACACCTTTGGCATCTCCATTCCCGGCCTGCGCATGGCGGGCGGATTGATTGTGGCGTTTATCGGTTTTCGCATGCTATTTCCGGCGAAACCGGTCGGGCATTCGGTCGAAGCCGAGCACAAGCAGGATGAACTGGACGCGACCGACAGCAACCGTGAAACTGTAAACATCGCGTTTGTACCGCTGGCGATGCCGAGCACCGCGGGGCCGGGCACCATTGCGATGATCATCAGTTCCGCGTCGACGGTTAAATCGGGCGTAGATTTCCCGGCATGGGTGGTTGCCGTCGCGCCGGTGCTGACGTTTTTGGCCGTGTCGGTGATTTTGTGGATTTCGCTGCGCAGTTCCGGCGCCATCATGAAGCTGGTTGGTAAAGGTGGCATCGAAGCGATTTCACGTCTGATGGGCTTTTTGTTGGTGTGTATGGGCGTGCAGTTCGTGATTAACGGCGTGTTAGAAGTGATTCACAATTATCATTGAGACCACGTTAAAAGACGCGTAATGAATTGCGCCGCTACGGTATTTGCGCCTATCCGTAGCGGCGCGGTTTATCGCACAGTTTTAAGCGATTTACTCGCCTTTCAACGTTTTACGCACTTCTGCTACCTGATCTTTCGTCACCGCTGGCGCATTGTTGCTCCAGCCCTGACGAATGAAGGTCGCCAGTTTAGCCACTTGATCATCATCCAGACGCTTAGCAAAACCAGGCATTGCCAGCGTTGATGGCGCTTTCTCAGTGGATGGCTGCTGCGCACCGGCCAGAATGGTGTGGATCAAACCAGTTGGATCCTTGGCATTGACGATGGTCGCCTGATCCAGCTCCGGGAAGATCCCCGGCGCACCTTTACCGGTGACAAAGTGGCAGGCGCCGCAGTTGTCGATATACAGACGCTCACCTTCCGACAAGCCTTTCGCAGCGGTCAGTTTCGCTTCCGTCGCCTGCTGTTTCTTCACGTCATACGCCTGCAGCGCCGGGTTGCCGCCAAGGAACTTCAGATAGGAGGCAATCGCTTTCAAGTCGGCATCTGTCATGTGCGAGCTCGAGTGCTCAATCACTGACTTCATCTCACCGCCCACCGCCGCTTTATCGTTACGACCAGTTTGCAGGTAATCGACAATCTCCTGCTCGCTCCAGCGCGGCAGACCGCGCAGTGACGGCACATCCCAGCTGTTCAGGCTGCCACCAGCAAGGAACTGATCGTCGCCGCTATCCAGCGCTTTCTCATTCATGCCGAGGCCGCGTGGCGTATGGCAGCTGCCGCAGTGCCCCAGGCTTTCGACGATGTAAGCACCGCGATTAACCTCTTCTGACGCGCCGCCAATCGGCTGGAATGGCTTGTCAGAGGTAAACGCCCAGTTCCAGAAGCGCATGCCCCAACGCTGGCTGAACGGGAAGCTCAGATCGGTTTCCGGCGGCTGCTCGCTGCTCGGCTTCACGCCTTTCATGAAGTAGACGTAAAGCGCGTGCATATCGGCGTCGGAGATTTTGGCGTAATCCGGGTACGGCATCGCCGGATAGAGACGCGACCCGTTCGGCAATATGCCTTTGCGCACCGCGTCGGAGAACTGCTGCTCGCTGTAGTTGCCGATGCCGTGCTCTTTGTCCGGCGTGATGTTGGTGGAGTAAATGGTGCCGAGATTCGACTCAATCGCCAAACCACCAGCGTAATCCCCTTTACCGGAAACGGTATGGCACGCCATACAGTCGCCGAGACGCGACAGGTATTCACCCTGCTTGATCAATTGAGCTTCATCTTCCGCGTGTGCCTGCAGTGCAAAGCTGCCCAGCAGCACGGCGTTGGCGATTAACAATGATTTTAATTTCATGCGCTTATGCCTGTACCAGTGGACCGGGATTTTTCAGATAATGTTCTTTAATGGCTTGTGCCGCCATCAAGGTGATCGCGCCGATGGTATCGGTCGGGTTCGCCTGGAAGTTTTGCGGGAAGGCGTTGCCGCCCGGCACAAACACGTTATGAACATCCCAGCTCTGCAGGTACTTGTTCAGTGCAGAAGTTTTCGGGTTATCGCCCATCACCGCGCCGCCCACGTTGTGGGTCGAAACGTATTTGGTGAGGTCAAAGTCCGCGCCCATTGGCAGGAAGCTCATGCTCATGCTGTCTGGGTTCAGCTCTTTGGCGATGTTGCCGACGATGCCTTTCAGGTGCTGTTGCAGCTTCAGTTCGTTCTCTTTCCAGTTGAACGTCATGCGCAGCAACGGCTGACCGCGATGGTCGGTGTAATTCGGATCCAGATCCAGATAGATATCGCGATACGACTGGCAGGTGGTGGTGATGCTGATCTTCATGGAATGGTTGTACCACTCCTCCAGACCTTCTTTGTAACCCATGCCCCACGATGGCGTGCCTTTCGGCAGCGCAGCAGCCATTGGCGTGCCGGTGGCTTGCGAGCTGTGGATCTTGGCGCCGCCAAGGAAACCGAGGCCCGGACCGTCGAAGTTGCCTGGCGAGATGTCGTTGAACATCTGGCCGGTGGCGCCAGCGGTGGCGTAAGAGTTGAAGTTTTTGTCTTTGAAGAACAGGGTTGCGCCGCCGTTCGACAGGAACGCGTAGTTACGTCCCACCACACCTTCTTCGGTGATTGGGTTATACGGCTTGCCGATACCGGAGAGCAGCATCAGGCGCACGTTATAGAGCTGGAAGCTGGACAGCACCACGATCTTCGCCGGCTGGAACACTTCGTTGCCGTCCACATCGTAGTAAATCACTCCCTTGGCGGTTTTCTGGTCGTCATGCAGTACCACTTTCACCACTTCCGCATGCACTTCGTATGAGAAGTTCGGCATACGTTTCAACGCATCCATTACCGCCGTTTGTGGTGAGGCTTTAGAGTAGTTGAGGCACGGATATTTCGAGCAGTAGCCGCAGTAGTTACACGGTGCGATCTGGTTGCCGTACGGGTTTTTCCACGCGCGTGATACGCACGCAGATGGGTTCGGGAACGGATGGTAGCCGAGTTTGGTGGCCGCCTCTTTGAACATCACGTTGTTCAGCGTATCTTCCAGTGCAGGCAACGGATAAGGTTCAGAACGCGGACCTTCAAACGGATCGCCGCCCGGCAGAATCTGGCCGCGCAGGTTGCCGGTGGTGCCGGATTGACCGCAGATCAGCTCAAACTTGTAGTAATACGGCTCGATCTCTTCCCAGGTGAACGGGAAGTCCATCACGCGCATATCTTCCTGCAGGATGCCCGGCTTGTAGGCCTCATCGACGTAGGTTTTCAGCTTCAGGTCGGTTGGGGTTGGACGAATCAGCACCGCCGTCCAGTGCATGCCCGCGCCGCCCACGCCGGTTCCCGGCGCAAACGCGCCCCATTTACGGGTCGGCAACGCCGTCTGGCTGCTGTTGTAACGCACGGTGACCGCCACTTCTTTTGGCGTAGCGAACACTTTGTTACGCACGTTGTAGGCGTATTCATCAGCCGGTTTCGGATAAGCGAAATCCGGGTAATCACGCTCGCCGCCACGCTCTAATGCGCGCACGTCGAGTCCCGCCATCGCCAGTTCAATACTCATCAACGAGCCGGCCCAGCCGAGGCCGCAAACGACGACGTCGACTTCTTTCTTTGTAATCTGTGCCATGTTAATCCTGTCTCACATACCAAAAACGGGGGTGTGCTTACGCGCTTTCACCCAGGAGGCTGACCGGTCCCAGCGGGTACGGCACGTTGTGCTGCTTCACCCATTCGGTAAAGCTGGCGCGTGCGCCCGGGAAGCCGATGGCAATCCAGGCTTTCATGCCTTTGTTGCCGCCGTACATCGGGTCAGCGAGGTAGCCGTGTTTGGTATCTGCAAGCAGCTGGCCGAAGAACTGCGAGGCCTTCAGGTTCTCTTCGCCCAGGGCGGCGAAGTCAATGCCGTCGTTTTTGTTCACTTTGGTGAGCACCGCATCTTTCTCTTCCAGTGACAGCTCATGGAACGGTTTCTGGAAATTGCTTTGCGTCCACTGATTCACCAGCTTGATACCGGTTTGGTACATCTGCTGTGGCGTGAACGGGATTTGATAACCCATGGTGGCAGGTGCATGCACGTTGAACGGACCCTGCATGTAGATCTCTGCCCCGAACTCCGGGCTGTGCAGCTGCTGATCGATAAAGATCGGCACGTTGGTTTCCAGTGCACCTGGCGCTTTACCTTTGCCGCCGGCTGGAATCAGGCGATCGGTTGCGGCCAGAATAAATTGCCACTCATCAGCACTGAAAAAGATCGGTTTATAGTCGGCGAGCTCGGGTGCTGCCATTTCCGCAGCTTGCGCCGCAGTTAATCCCTTAAATACCAGGTCACTTAATGGCAAAGCCAAAAGCGACCCAAGTAAAAACTTACGTCTGGTGGTCGGTTTATTTAGAAGCATGGCGCGACGACTCTCACTTGCTAAGAAAGATAATTATTTTTGTTAATAGCTTTATAAATCGGTAAATAACCTGGCAATCTTAGGGATATAGGTATTTCAGAATGTAAAAATTCAATTATGGATGTGTTTTGATGAAATTCAGTCATCATGTTGAATTTAGGTTAAGGCTTGGTAAAAGGCTTTCGAGGCGAAAAAACAGGGTTTAACCGTACATTTGATGGGAAAGTGGCACGAATCAGTGGGCATTTGACCAGGAATTATCGCGCAAAGAAATAATCGCAGAAATGAACCAATGAAAAAAAATCATACTTCCATACCAGAGAACCATTCTCATTTATAACATCTTATTTACTTTATTGACCAGCAGATGAACAATCTATTTCGTGGAAATGACAAGTCGCGCACAAAATAAACGCAATAATTCCCCCAGGTAATCAATTTTTATATTCCGGCACAGCTCAGAACAAACCGGCATTTTGCCAAAGCGACGGCAGAGATAGAGTGAATTTATCTATCACTCAGGACAATAATAATGCGCTCACTGATTTTGCTCGTCGCTTTATGGGGCAGCAGTTTTGCACTGCACGCCGCCACACCGAAAGATACCCTTGTCGTCGCCGTCCCGCTCGACGGCATTATTAGCTTCGATCCCGCTGAAAGCTTCGAAACCGTCAGTAACAGCGTGCAGCACAACATCTACCAAACATTAGTGGAGGCGGATCGTCATGATCCGCAGAAGCTGGCACCGCTGCTGGCCACCCACTGGCAACAGGGCAGCACGCCGCACAGCTTAGTGTTCAACATTAAACCCAACGCACACTTCTCCAGCGGCAATCCGGTGACGGCGCAGGATGTGATCTTCTCACTGACGCGCGCGGTGCAGCTGAACAAAGCGCCCTCTTTCATCCTCGCCGAATTTGGCTGGACCAATGAAAACATCGCCAGCCAGTTCAAAGTGCTGAATGACCATCAGCTGGAGATTCAGTGGCCAGCGCAGATTGGTCAGAATCTGGCGCTGCGCCTGCTGACCGCGCCGGTGGCCTCGGTGGTGGATAGCAAAACCGTGCAGCAACACGTCGCCAATAACGATCTCGGCAACGGCTGGCTGCATACCCATTCCGCCGGCAGCGGCGCATTTATCCTTCAGCAATATGTGCCGCAGCAGGCGCTGGTGCTGAGCGCTAACCAACAAGCGAATCCGCAGCCGAAGCTGAAACGCATTCTGCTTAAAGGCGTGGCGGATGCCAGTGCGCGTCGTCTGCTGATTCAGCAAGGCGATGTTGATGTGGCGTATCAGCTTGGCCCGGATCAGATTGATGCGCTGAAGAGCGACAAGAATCTGCGCATTGAAGCCTTCCCTTCCAGCCTGGTTTACTACCTCGGTTTCAATACCAAAGATAAAGCGCAACCGGCCTTGGGCAATCCGGCGCTGTGGCAAGCCGCGCGCTGGTTGGTGGACTACAACACCCTCTCGAAGGATTTGCTGAAAGGTCAGTACCGCATTCATCAGAGCTTCCTGCCGCAGGGTTTTGACGGCGCGCTGGACGATCGGCCGTTCCACTACGATGTGGCGAAAGCCAAAGAGATTTTAGCCAAAGGCGGCATCAAGCCGGGGACGAAGTTTGCGCTGACGGTGATCAATCAGCCGCCCTACATTGACGTGGCGCAGGCGCTTCAGGCCAGCTTCGCCCAAGCGGATGTGCAGATTGAGTTGCAGCCGGTGGCGGAATCGGAGCTGTGGAGCAAAATGCGCGGTCGCGATTTTCAGTCGATCTTCATTTACTGGGGCGCAGACTATGTCGATCCAAACACCAACGCCAGCGCCTTTGCCTATAACGTGCCGGGCGGTTCCAAAACCCTGGCGTGGCGCGTCGGCTGGGATATTCCGGATCTGAGTGCGAAAACCCGCGCAGCGGCCGGTGAAAGCGATGCTGTTAAGCGCCGTGCGCTCTATACCGATTTGCAGAAAACCGTGCAGCAGAACTCACCGTTCGTGGTGACGCTGCAGGGCGCGCAGCAGGTTGCGGTGCGGAATAACGTGAATCATGTGCAGCAAGGGATTGGTGTGAGTTTGCTGTTTTTTGATACGGTGCAGAAATAGTTTTGGATTGTGCTCGCTTTCCCCCTCCTCGGTCCTCCCCCATAAATGGGGGAGGAAGATGCTGCCATATGTTCGTTCAGAAGCTGCATGTGGCAGCATCTCCTTCCCCCGTTTACGGGGGAAGGCCGGGATGGGGGGCAGCGCGCACCTAATCTCCTTCCCCCGTTTACGGGGGAAGGCCGGGATGGGGGACAGCAGGCACATAATTACGCCTTTTTCGGCACAATCCTCCTCCCTCCTCGCGCGCCGCTTGCTATCCTTCTGGCATAACCTATTGCCTGAGAGCGAAAAAATCATGACCACTCCGTTACTGATTGCCCAAACGCCTGACGTTCAACTGCATCTTCTCTCCAACATGGCGAACCGCCACGGTTTGATCACCGGCGCTACCGGCACCGGCAAAACCGTTACGCTGCAAAAGCTGGCGGAATCCTTCTCCGATATCGGCGTGCCGGTGTTTATGGCCGATGTGAAAGGCGATCTCACCGGCATTTCCGCCGCAGGCGAAGGATCCGAGAAGCTGCTGGCGCGCCTGGCGAAGATTGGCGTCAGCGACTGGCAGGCGCAGAAAAATCCGGTGATGGTGTGGGATATTTTTGGTCAGCAAGGCCATCCGGTGCGCGCCACGGTATCCGATCTCGGCCCGCTGCTGCTGGCGCGGCTGCTCAACCTTAACGACGTGCAATCGGGCGTGCTGCAAATCATCTTCCGCATCGCCGACGATCAGGGCTTGTTGCTGCTGGATTTCAAAGATCTGCGCGCCATGACGCAATACATCGGCGACAACGCCAAAGCCTTCCAGACGCAATACGGCAACATCAACAGCGCGTCCGTTGGGGCGATTCAGCGCGGATTACTGGCGCTGGAGCAGCAAGGTGCCGAGCACTTCTTTGGCGAGCCGATGCTGGATATCCGCGACTGGATGCGCTGCGATAGCAACGGCAAAGGCTTTATCAACATCCTCTCGGCAGAAAAGCTTTATCAAATGCCGAAACTCTACGCCACCAGCCTGCTGTGGCTGCTGGCCGAGCTGTATGAGCACTTGCCCGAAGCCGGCGATCTCGATAAGCCGAAAATGGTGTTTTTCTTCGACGAAGCGCATCTGCTGTTTACCGACGCGCCGCCGGTGCTGCTGGAGAAAGTTGAGCAGGTGATTCGCCTGATCCGTTCGAAAAGCGTTGGCGTCTATTTCGTTACGCAGAATCCCGCCGATATTCCCGATAACGTGCTGGGCCAGCTCGGCAACCGCGTGCAGCATGCGTTGCGCGCCTTTACCCCGAAAGATCAGAAAGCGGTAAAAAGTGCCGCCGAAACCATGCGCGCCAATCCGGCGTTTGATACCGTCGAGGCGATTCAGGCGCTCGGCACCGGCGAAGCGCTGATCTCCTTCCTCGATGAAAAAGGCAGTCCATCGATGGTGCAGCGGGCGATGGTGATTGCGCCCGGATCGCGCATGGGGCCGGTTACGCAGGATGAACGCAATGGCCTGATCAACAATTCGCCGCTGTACGGTAAATACGATAGCGAAGTCGATCGCGAGTCGGCGTTCGAAATGCTGCAAAAAGGCGTGCAGGCCACCACGCAGCAAGCCAATGCGCCGGAAGCCAAAGGCAACAAGGTCGCCGTTGATGACGGTATTCTCGGCGGTCTGAAGGACATTCTGTTCGGCACCACTGGCCCACGCGGCGGCAAGCGCGACGGCGTGGTGCAGAGCGTGGCGAAGAGTGCCGCGCGCCAGGTCACCAATCAGATCATTCGAGGTGTATTAGGAAGCCTTCTTGGCGGCCGCCGTCGCTAATACCCGGCATACTTCAAGCCGCAGGTGCGTTAGCTGTATGTCTTCCTGCAACTCGAATTGTTTAGGGTATTTAAGGAACTATGGATAAATTCCAACAACTTAAGCGCAGCAAACGTCTGGCGCTGTCACTGCTGCTGATTGCGGCAGCCACCTTTATTGTGACGCTGTTTCTGCCAGCCAACTTCTGGGTGCTTGGGCTGAAGGCAATCGCAGAAGCGGCGATGGTCGGCGCATTAGCCGACTGGTTCGCCGTGGTGGCGCTGTTCCGGCGCGTGCCGGTGCCGTTTATCTCGCGTCATACAGCAATTATTCCGCGCAATAAAGATCGCATTGGCGAGAATCTGGGTCGCTTCGTGCAGGAGAAATTCCTCGATACCGATTCGCTGCTGGCGCTGATTCGCCGCCACGATCCGTCGCAGATGCTGGCGCAGTGGCTGAACACGCCGGGCAACGCCGATCGCATTGGTCGTCATCTGTTACAGGTGATGCGCGGTTTTCTCGATCTCACCGATGATCAGCGCATTCAGCGCTTTCTGCGCCGTGCG
Source organism: Pantoea sp. y20 (assembly GCF_054903455.1). NCBI lineage: Bacteria > Pseudomonadati > Pseudomonadota > Gammaproteobacteria > Enterobacterales > Erwiniaceae > Pantoea > Pantoea sp. y20. Next base: position 632,954 of record NZ_CM142816.1, on the reverse strand, counting down.
GTGCATCGTGCGCTGGATAAGGTCGATCTCACCCAATCCAGCGCGCTGCTGCTGGATAGCCTGACGAAAAATAATCGCCATCAGGAGCTGCTGGATGCGGCGGTACAACAGCTGCTGCGCTTGCTGCACAAGCCCGGAACGCGCGAGTTTATCGCCGCGCAGATTGTGCGCTGGCTCAAGCGCGAACATCCGATCAAAGCCAAAATGCTGCCCACCGAATGGCTGGGCGAACACAGCGCCGATTTGGTGGCGAATGCGGTGGATTCGATACTCGATCAGGTCGCGCTCGATCAGGGGCATGAGTTGCGCCTGGGCTTTGACCGCGCGGTGCAGCGGCTGATTGAGCGGCTGAAAAGCGATCCTGAAATGGCGGAACGTGCTGAAAACATCAAGAGCTGGCTGAAGGAAGATGAGTCGTTCAATCGCTACATTGGCGAGCTGTGGCAGGATTTACGGGGCTGGCTGAAAGACGATCTAAATAGTGAGGATTCACGGGTGCAGGAGCGCGTCAGACTGGCCGCGCTGTGGCTGGGCGAGACGCTGGCGGCTGACGAAGCGCTGCGTGCCTCGATGAATCAGCATCTGGAAGATGCCGCACGCAGCGTAGCGCCGGAGTTTGCTGCCTTCCTGACGCGCCATATTAGCGATACGGTGAAAAGCTGGGATGCGCGCGATATGTCGCAGCAAATTGAGCTGAATATCGGCCGCGACCTGCAGTTTATCCGCATTAACGGCACGCTGGTTGGCGGGACGATTGGACTGATTTTGTATGTGTTGTCGCAGGTGCCGGGTTGGATCGAGCGTATTCAGTAAAAAGGTCGCCATGAATGGCGACCTTACAAGGCTTAGCGGCGTTTCATCAGCAGGAACAAGCTGATGGCGAAGAATGCTCCGCTCGGCAGAATCGCACCCAGAATCGGCGGCAAACCGTATACCAGGCTTAGCGGGCCAAAAATCTGGTCCAACACGTAGAACAGGAAGCCAAAGCTAATCCCCGTCACCACGCGCACGCCCATCGATACGCTTCGCAGCGGACCAAAGATAAACGACAGCGCCATCAGCATCATCACCGCCACAGAGAGCGGCTGGAAGATTTTGCTCCACATATTCAGCTGGTAGCGCCCTGCAACCTGGCCGCTCTGCTTGAGGTATTTGCTGTAGTTATACAGGCCGGTGATCGAGAGCGCGTCCGGGTCCAGCGCCACTACGCCGAGCTTGTCAGGCGTCAGGTTGGTTTTCCATTCGCCGCTCAGGCTTTGCGAGCCGGTAATTTGTTTGGCATCTTGCAGATCCGATTCATCGACCTGCGACAGCGCCCAGACCTTTTTATCCGCATTCCAGGCGGCACTCGCCGCATAGCGTACGCTGAGTAAACGGCGCTGATCGCTGAACTTATAGATGCTGACGCCATCAATCTCGTTATCGCCTTTGATGCGCTCGATGTAGATGAAGTCGTTGCCGTCTTTCGCCCACAGGCCGTTTTGCGTCGAAACCAGCGAGCCACCGTACAGCTGCTGCGCACGGTAGTTACGCGCCATCTGCTCACCCTGCGGTGCAACGAATTCGCCCACCGCCATGGTCAACAGCACCAGCGGAATCGCCGTTTTCATCACTGCCAGCGCTACCTGCATGCGGGTAAAGCCCGATGCCTGCATCACCACCAGTTCGCTACGCTGCGCCAGCGTGCCCAAACCGAGCAGTGCGCCCAGCAGCGCCGCCATCGGGAAGAAGATTTCGATATCTTTCGGTACGCTGAGCAGCGTGTAGTAACCGGCGTCGAGGGCGGTATAAGCGCCCTGCCCGGTTTTACGCAGCTGATCGACGAATTTGATAATGCCCGACAGCGACACCAGCATGAACAGCGTCAGCATGATGGTGTTAAAGATGGTTTTGCCGATATAGCGGTCAAGAACCTTAAACATCAGACCGATCCTCCACGGCTAAAGCGCGCGCGGATGCGACGCATCGGCACGGTATCCCACATGTTCAGCAGCACCGCCAAAGCCAGATAGGAGAAGTTCACCACCCACATCCAGATGGCCGGATCGAAGCGGCCTTTCGCGGCGTTGGAACGCAGAGAACTTTGCAGTAAGAAGAAGATCAGATATAGCAGCATGGCAGGCAGCATCGACAGCACGCGGCCCTGACGCGGGTTCACCACGCTAAGCGGCACCACCATCAACGCCATAACCAGTACGGCAAAGATCAGCGTCAAGCGCCAGTGCAACTCCGCCTGGAACTGCGGGGTTTTGGTCTTGAGCAGCGTGCTAATATCCGCCTGATCGGCATCGTTCGGATCGAGCGTGGCTTCTTTGTAGCCTATCACCGCCTGATAGTTGACGAAGTCGGTGATGCGGAAGTCACGCAGCAAGGCGGTGCCTTCAAAACGCGTGCCTTTATCCAGCGTCACCACCTGCGAGCCATCTTTGTGTTGCTCCATGTGGCCGCTATCAGCCAGCACCACCGAGGGACGCGCGTTGCCTTTCGGACGCAGCTGCGCCAGGAACACGTTGCCGAAGGTATTGCCCTTCACATCTTCAACAAACAGCACCGCATTGCCGTCGCTAGAGGTCTGGAACTGCCCAGCCGCCAGCGCCGCCGCGCCTGGGTTAGATTTGGCGTTTTGCGTCACTTCCTGCTGATAACGTGATGACCATGGCCCTAACCAAATGACGTTGACCGCCGCCACAAGCGAGGTGAACAGCATCAGGATCATCGCGGCTTTAATCAGCACACTTTTGCCCAGGCCGCAGGCATGCATCACCGTGATTTCACTTTCGGTGTACAGCCGCCCAAGGGTCATTAAAATCGCCAGAAACAGGCTTAGGGGCAGGATAAGTTGTGCCATTTCAGGCACGCCGAGTCCTAACAATGTCAGAACTAAGTTTGTTGGGATTTCGCCATCCACCGCAGCTCCCAAAATCCGCACTAACTTCTGACAAAAGAAGATCAGCAGCAGGATGAAGAGGATAGCCAGCTGGCTTTTGAGCGTTTCCCGAACCAGATATCTAATGATGATCACGCTTAGTACGCCTGTGATAACTTGTCTTTTTGCAGGAAAATCGCTAGTTTCAACGCTTATCAGCCATTTTTCTTCATCAATGGCCGTCATCGTAGCTAAAATAGTATGACGAACGCGTTAGTGTGGTGAAAAAACAACATACTTGTCACCACCACTCATTATGACTACCGGCGTTGAATTGTCATGGCGTCGCAACGAATTAATGAGTTACGAGCGCGCTACATTCTAACGACAGCCAAGGCCGTTGTCTTTAAGATTCAGGAGAGTGCATGGAGTTCAGTGTAAAAAGCGGTAGCCCGGAAAAACAGCGTAGCGCCTGCATTGTTGTTGGCGTTTTCGAACCGCGCCGTTTGTCACCCATTGCTGAGCAGCTGGATAAAATCAGCGATGGCTACATCAGCGCCCTGCTGCGCCGCGGTGAACTGGAAGGAAAAGTGGGCCAAACGCTGCTGCTGCACCATGTGCCGAATATCCTCTCCGAACGCATCCTGCTGATCGGCTGCGGTAAAGAGCGCGAGCTTGATGAGCGCCAGTATAAGCAGGTCATTCAGAAGACAATCAATACTTTGAACGACACCGGCTCAATGGAAGCGGTGTGCTTCCTGACTGAACTGCACGTCAAAGGTCGCAATACTTACTGGAAAGTGCGTCAGGCGGTCGAAACCTCTAAAGAAGCGCTCTACAACTTTGATCAGCTGAAAAGCAACAAAGTCGAGCCGCGCCGTCCGCTGCGTAAACTGGTGTTCAACGTGCCGACCCGCCGTGAACTTACCAGCGGCGAGCGTGCCATTCAGCACGGTTTGGCCGTAGCTGCCGGTGTTAAAGCCGCCAAAGATCTCAGCAATATGCCGCCAAATATTTGTAACGCCGCGTATCTGGCGTCGCAGGCGCGTCAGCTGGCGGATGCGTACAGCAAAAATGTCACCACCCGCGTCATCGGCGAACAGCAGATGAAAGAGTTGGGGATGAACGCCTATCTGGCGGTTGGCGCAGGTTCGCACAATGAATCGCTGATGTCGGTGATTGAGTACAAAGGCAATCACGATCCAGAAGCGCGCCCCATCGTGCTGGTTGGCAAAGGCTTAACCTTTGATTCCGGCGGTATCTCGATCAAACCGGCCGATTCCATGGATGAGATGAAGTACGACATGTGCGGTGCGGCGTCCGTTTACGGCGTGATGCGCATGGTGGCGGAACTGAATTTACCGCTGAACGTGGTGGGCGTGCTGGTGGGCTGTGAAAACATGCCTGATGGCAAATCGATGCGTCCGGGCGACGTGCTGACCACTATGTCAGGTCAAACCGTTGAAGTGCTGAATACCGATGCCGAAGGCCGTCTGGTGCTATGCGATGCGCTGACCTACGTTGAACGCTTCGAGCCAGAAGTGGTGATTGACGTGGCCACACTGACCGGCGCCTGCGTGATTGCGCTGGGTCATCACGTTAGCGGTTTGATGTCGAACCACAATCCGCTGGCGCACGAGCTGATCAGCGCATCTGAGCAGTCCGGCGACCGCGCCTGGCGTCTGCCGATGGCGGATGAGTATCAGGAGCAGCTGGAATCCAACTTTGCTGATATGGCGAACATTGGCGGCCGTCCTGGCGGTGCGATTACCGCCGCCTGCTTCCTCGCGCGCTTTGCGCGTAAGTTTAACTGGGCGCACCTGGATATCGCCGGTACCGCATGGCGTTCCGGTAAAGCCAAAGGCGCAACCGGCCGTCCGGTACCGCTGCTGTCGCAGTTCCTGCTGAATCGCGCAGGGTTGAACGGCGACGATTGATTTGGTGATGGCTGTCCCCCATCCCGGCCTTCCCCCACAAGTGGGGGAAGGAGACGCTGCTACATGCGAATTCACAACTAACATAGGGCAGCATCTTCCTCCCCCACTTGTGGGGGAGGACCGAGGTGGGGGACAGCAAGCACCCAGCCCCCCTCTCATCCAAAGGATCCCATGAAAAACGCCACTTTCTATGTGATGGAGTCTGAGAGCGCCGACGACGGCCTAACCGCCATCGAAGCGTTGGTGTGCTCTCTTGCCGAAACACGCTGGCGTGACGGCAAACGCATCCTGATTGCCTGCGAAAACGAAGAACAAGCCAATCGGCTGGATGAAGCGCTCTGGCAACTTCCGGCAAACGCTTTTGTGCCGCACAATCTGGCTGGAGAAGGCCCGCGCTACGGCGCTCCGGTTGAGCTGGCCTGGCCACAGCGTCGCGGCAGTTCACCGCGCGATCTGCTGATCAGCCTTCTGCCACAGTTCGCAGATTTTGCTACTGGTTTCCATGAAGTGATAGACTTCGTTCCTTATGAAGAATCCCTAAAACAACTGGCGCGCGATCGCTACAAAGCCTATCGCAGCGTTGGTTTCCAATTGAATACGGCGACGCCACCCTCGCCGCAAACGACAGTGTAGAAATGGAAAAGACATATAACCCGCAAGATATCGAGCAGCCGCTCTACGAGCACTGGGAACAGCAGGGCTACTTTAAACCGAATGGCGATACCAGCCAGGAAAGCTTTTGCATCATGATCCCGCCGCCGAACGTCACCGGCAGCTTGCATATGGGTCACGCTTTCCAGCAGACCATCATGGATACCATGATTCGCTACCAGCGCATGCAGGGTAAAAATACCTTGTGGCAGGCCGGTACCGATCACGCCGGTATCGCTACACAGATGGTGGTAGAACGCAAAATCGCCGCTGAAGAGGGCAAAACGCGCCAGGATTATGGCCGCGATGCATTCATCGACAAAATCTGGCAGTGGAAAGCGGAATCCGGCGGCACCATTACTCGCCAGATGCGTCGTCTCGGCAACTCGGTTGACTGGGAGCGCGAGCGCTTCACCATGGACGAAGGTCTGTCCAACGCCGTGCGCGAAGTGTTTGTCCGCCTGTACAAAGAGAACCTGATTTACCGTGGCAAACGCCTGGTAAACTGGGATCCAAAACTGCGTACCGCAATCTCCGATCTGGAAGTGGAAAACCGCGAGAGCAAAGGCTCGATGTGGCACATCCGCTATCCGCTGGCTGACGGCGTGAAAACCGCTGAAGGCAAAGATTATCTGGTGGTGGCGACCACGCGTCCGGAAACCCTGCTGGGCGATACCGGCGTCGCGGTTAACCCGGAAGATCCGCGTTATAAAGATCTGATCGGCAAAGAGCTGATCCTGCCGCTGGTGAACCGTCGTATTCCGATCGTTGGCGATGAACACGCTGATATGGAAAAAGGCACCGGCTGCGTGAAGATCACGCCTGCGCATGACTTCAACGACTACGAAGTGGGTCGTCGTCATAAGCTGCCGATGATCAACATTCTGACCTTTGATGGCGACATCCGCGAGCGCGCGGAAGTGTTCGATACCAATGGCGAAGTCAGCGATGCGTGCGCGGACGACATCCCGGCACAGTTCCAGAAAATGGAGCGTTTCGCCGCGCGTAAAGCGATGGTTGCCGCCATTGATGAGATTGGCCTGCTGGAAGAGATCAAACCGCACGACCTCACCGTGCCTTACGGCGATCGCGGCGGCGTGGTGATCGAGCCAATGCTGACCGACCAATGGTATGTGCGCACCGCACCGCTGGCGAAAGTCGCGGTTGAAGCGGTAGAAAATGGCGATATCCAGTTCGTGCCGAAGCAGTACGAAAACATGTACTTCTCATGGATGCGTGACATTCAGGATTGGTGCATTTCACGTCAGCTGTGGTGGGGACACCGCATCCCAGCATGGTACGACAACGACGGCAACGTCTATGTTGGCCGCACCGAGGACGAAGTGCGTCAGGAAAACAATCTGGCTGCCGATGTGGCGCTGCGCCAGGATGACGACGTGCTGGATACCTGGTTCTCGTCCGGTCTGTGGACCTTCTCGACGCTGGGCTGGCCGGAGAACACCGAAGCGCTGCGTACCTTCCATCCAACCAGCGTGCTGGTGAGCGGCTTCGACATCATCTTCTTCTGGATTGCGCGCATGATCATGCTGACCATGCACTTTATCAAAGATGAAAACGGCAAGCCGCAGGTGCCGTTCAAAACCGTTTATATGACCGGTTTGATACGCGATGAAGAAGGCCAGAAGATGTCCAAGTCGAAAGGTAACGTCATCGATCCGCTGGATATGATTGACGGCATTTCTCTGGAAGATCTGCTGGAGAAACGTACCGGCAACATGATGCAGCCGCAGCTGGCTGAGAAGATCCGCAAACGTACCGAAAAGCAGTTCCCGGACGGCATCGTGCCTTCAGGTACCGATGCGCTGCGCTTCACCCTTGCCGCGCTGGCTTCTACCGGTCGTGACATCAACTGGGATATGAAGCGCCTCGAAGGCTACCGCAACTTCTGCAACAAGTTGTGGAACGCCAGCCGCTTCGTGCTGATGAATACCGAAGAGCAGGATTGCGGACAAAACGGCGGCGAAATGAAGCTGTCGCTGGCGGATCGCTGGATTCTGAGCGAATTCAACCGCAGCGTAAAAGCCTACCGTGAAGCGCTGGATAACTATCGCTTTGATATCGCGGCCAACATTCTGTACGACTTCACCTGGAACCAGTTCTGTGACTGGTATCTGGAGTTGACCAAGCCGGTGATGACCAGCGGTAGCGAAGCGGAACTGCGCGGTACGCGTAATACGCTGGTCACCGTGCTGGAAGCGCTGCTGCGTCTGGCGCACCCGATCATTCCTTACATCACCGAAACCATCTGGCAGCGTGTGAAAGGCCTGAAAAACATCGATCACGATACCATCATGCTGCAGCCGTTCCCGCAGTATGACGCGGCGAAAGAGGATGCCGAAGCGCAAGCCGATATCGAGTGGATGAAGCAGGCGATCGTCGCGGTACGTAATATCCGTGCTGAGATGAACATCGCACCAAGCAAGCCGCTCGACGTGCTGCTGCGTGACTGCTCTGCCGCCGCGCAGCGTCGCGTCGAAGAGAACCGCACCTTCCTGTCGCGTCTGGCGCGTCTGGAAAGCCTGACCATTCTGCCTGCAGGCGAGAAAGGCCCGGTTTCGGTCACTAAGATTGTTGAAGGCGCTGAGTTGCTGATTCCGATGGCGGATCTGGTCAACAAAGAAGCCGAGCTGGAGCGTCTGGCGAAAGAGCTGGTGAAACTTGATGTCGAAATTGAGAAGATCCAGACCAAGCTGGCGAACGAAGGCTTTGTCTCACGTGCGCCGGAAGCGGTTGTCGCCAAAGAGCGTGAGCGCGTGGCTGAGCTTGAGCAATCAAAAGCAAAACTGTTTGAACAGCAGGGCGTGATTGCGGCATTGTAAGCGCTTCAGTCCAACTGCTTAATCGAAGCCGGGCACTGCCCGGCTTTTTTATACCGGAAGATAATGATGACCAGCGACGCTCCCATCAATTTAAAGGTGCGCCCCATTTCAGCCGCCGATAACCCGCTGATTGCGCAGGTGATCCGTGATGTGTCAGCCGAATTTGGCCTGACGGCGGATAAAGGCTACACCGTGTCCGATCCCCATCTCGATCGCCTATTCGAACTCTACAGCGAAGCCAACAGCGCTTACTGGATTGTGGAACATGACGGTGTGGTGGTGGGCGGCGGCGGCGTTGCACCGCTGGCCTGCAGCGCGCCGGATATCTGTGAGCTGCAGAAAATGTATTTCCTGCCGCAGGTGCGCGGCTTAGGTCTGGCACGCGATCTGGCGCTGCGTGCCATGGAATTCGCCCGTCAGCAGGGCTTTCAGCGCTGCTATCTGGAAACCACCGGCAGTTTGACGCGTGCGATTAAGTTGTATGAGTCGCTGGGGTTCGAGCTGATTGATAGCGCGATGGGTTGTACCGGGCATGTGGATTGTGAAGTGCGGATGCTGAAGGTGTTGTGATGTGCTGGCTGTGTGTGCTCGCTGTCCCCCTCCTCGGTCCTCCCCCATAAATGGGGGAGGAAGATGCTGCCACATGTCAGCGTTGAAGCTGCATGTGGCAGCATCTCCTTCCCCCGCTAGCGGGAAGGCCGGGATGGGGGACAGCGCGCACAAACCTAAACCGCCGGCACCCCACTATGAAACCGCAGTTCGCCATCCGGCTCGCTGATTAAGCGCGCTTCTGCCTCGCCAAACACCTGCACGCGCGGCGCAATCTCCTTCGGCGAAATCTGCTGCGCCAGCTTCAGGTAATCCTGATAGTGACGCGCTTCCGAGCGCAGCAGCGAAATATAGAACTTCTCCAGTTGCTCATCCAGATACGGCGCCAGGCTGGCGAAACGTTCGCAGGATCGCGCTTCGATGTACGCCCCGCAAATCAGCTTATCCACCAGCGCTTCCGGCTCGTATGTGCGAATCTCGCGAATCAAACCTTTGGCATAGCGGCTGGCAGTGATTTTGCGATACGGCAAACCGCGCGACTGCATGATTTCCCACACCTGATAGAAGTGGTGCAGCTCCTCTTTCACCAGCAGCACCATCATCTCCACCAAATCATCGGCCCACGGCAGCTCGTTGCGCACGATAATGCTTTTGGTCAGATTCTTGTGGGCATTGATAAAGTTGCCGTCCTGCTCGTCGCGGTAGATAAAATCTTCATACGGCTTGAGCCATGCCAGAATGGCATCACCACTTGGCTTATCCGCCACGTATTTACGGATGATGAACACCGCGGTTTGCGCGGCTTTTAATTCACAAACCATGTGATCGGTGAGCAGCAACGTCAGATTTTCCGGCTTGCGTGCTTCATCAATCCACGCTTGTGGCGTGCGGCAATGCAGGAATTGATAGATCGGTTCTAATAGCGGAGCGTAATTCATGGGCAGTCTTTTGTCTTACGGGGAAACGTGTTCAGGGCGGCGAGTGCCGCCCATTAATGCTTAGTGACGCACACCGTTGTCTTCTTCGTCGTCGATGAACTCGCCATCGTCGTCTTCATCTTCGGCATCAGGATCTTCAAAGTAGGTGCCCCACCCGTCGTAATCGACGTTGTAGCTGCCCGCCAGATTCACCAGCTGCTCAACCTGCGCATCAATCAGCTCTGGCTTCAACGCGCCTTCGCTCAGGATATCCACACACATTACGGTGGTGCCGTCTTCCAGCTCCAGCTCTTCTGGCTCGCTCACTTCGTAGCCCAGCTTGAAGGCATCAACCGCGACCTTCTCCAGCGAGTCGAAGTTGTTGCAGGAGAGATGATGCTCAATAGTGTAAAGCGCATCTGGATCGCTGCCGTCTTCCAGCAACTCTTCAATGATCAGTCGCGTCTCTTCGCGCTGTTCTTCCAGCAATGCTTCATATGCCATGGGTGTGTCCTCAAATATTCGGCTGAATTCAATTATTTTCCCACACTGCCTCGCGCGCCACTACACAAAACAACAAGTTTCTTAACGCCGGGGTTGAAAATGCATATTCATACGGTTAAATTGAATTTTAATTCATTTAATGTAGTCATCCGGAGCGCTGTATGAGTCAGCTACATCAAAGACATTTCCTGAGATTGCTGGATTTCACCCCAGCCGAAATCGATTCTCTGCTGAGTCTGGCAGGTGAATTAAAACACGCAAAGAAAAATGCCAGCGAAACGCAGTACCTGAAAGGCAAAAACATCGCGCTCATCTTCGAAAAAGACTCGACTCGTACCCGATGCTCTTTCGAAGTTGCCGCTTACGATCAGGGCGCTAACGTCACCTATCTCGGCCCAAGCGGCAGCCAAATCGGCCATAAAGAGTCGATGAAAGACACCGCGCGCGTGCTGGGACGCATGTATGACGGTATTCAATATCGCGGCTACGGCCAGGAACTGGTGGAAACCTTAGCGGAATTCGCTGGCGTGCCGGTGTGGAACGGCCTGACCACCGAATTCCACCCCACGCAGCTGCTGGCCGATCTGCTGACAATGCAGGAACATCTGCCGGGTAAATCGCTGAATGAAATGACGCTGGTTTACGTCGGCGATGCACGCAACAACATGGGCAACAGCATGCTGGAAGCCGCTGCGCTGGTCGGCCTCGATCTGCGTCTGGTGGCGCCAAAAGGCTGCTGGCCGGAAGCGGAACTGGTGGAGCAGTGCCGCGTGGCCGCACAGCAAACCGGTGGCAAAATCACCCTGACCGAAGATATCGCCGAAGGCGTGCAAGGTGCCGACTTCATCTACACGGATGTGTGGGTGTCGATGGGCGAAGCCAAATCAGTGTGGGAAGATCGCATCGCCCTGCTGCGTCCTTATCAGGTTAACAGCGCGATGCTGGCGCTGACCGGCAATCCGCAGGTGAAGTTCCTGCACTGCTTACCGGCCTTCCATGACGACAAAACCACGCTGGGCCGTCAAATGGCCGAGCAGCACGGTTTGCACGATGGCATGGAAGTGAGTAATGAGGTGTTTGAATCTGCGCACAGCATCGTGTTCGATCAGGCTGAAAACCGCATGCACACCATTAAAGCGGTGATGGTCGCGACACTCGGCAAGCTATGATTGGTGGCGCCGCAAACGTTTACCTCGCGCGCGATATTTGCTTGATGCAAATCAGTGAATGCGTATAATGCGGCCCAATTTGCCGGAGGAAACATGCAACAGCGCAGCGCACAATTTGACGCTCAACGACGCCTGACAGCGGGCGGCGCATCTGTTTCTTTCCGTCATCAATCGATCGTAAAAAAAGCCCCTTAAGCAGGGGCTTTTTTTTGTCCGCAATCCGGCAGCGCAGAGGAGAACGCTATGGCCAACCCGCTATATCGCAAGCACATTATTTCCATCAACGATCTCAACCGCGACGAGCTGGAGCTGGTGCTGCATACCGCTGCCCAGCTGAAAGCCAATCCCCAGCCGGAGCTGCTGAAACACAACGTGATCGCCAGCTGCTTCTTTGAGGCTTCAACGCGTACGCGTTTGTCGTTTGAAACCGCGATGCATCGTCTCGGCGCGTCAGTGGTGGGCTTCGCCGACGGTAGCAACACCTCGCTCGGCAAGAAAGGCGAAACCCTCGCCGATACCATTTCGGTGATAGGGACTTACGTTGATGCCATCGTGATGCGTCATCCGCAGGAAGGCGCCGCGCGTCTGGCGACGGAATTCTCCGGCGGCATTCCAATCCTCAACGCCGGTGATGGCGCTAACCAGCATCCAACGCAAACGCTGCTCGATCTCTTCACCATCCGAGAAACGCAAAATCGCCTGGATAACCTGAATGTGGCAATGGTCGGCGACCTGAAATATGGCCGCACCGTGCATTCACTGACGCAGGCGCTGGCGAAGTTTGATGGCAACCGCTTCTTCTTTATCGCGCCGGATGCGCTGGCGATGCCGGCGTACATCACCGATATGCTGGATGAGCAGAACATTGCCTGGTCACGCCACGACACCATCGAAGAAGTGATGCCAGAACTCGATATTCTGTATATGACGCGCGTGCAGAAAGAGCGCCTCGATCCGTCGGAATACGCCAACGTTAAAGCACAGTTCATTCTGCGTGCCGCTGATTTAGCCGGTGCGCGCGACAACATGAAAGTGCTGCATCCGCTGCCGCGTATCGACGAGATCACCACCGACGTGGATAGCACGCCGCACGCCTGGTATTTTCAGCAGGCTGGAAATGGCATCTTCGCTCGCCAGGCGCTGCTGGCGCTGGTACTGAATCGCGAACTGGCACTGTAAGGAGAAAGCGATGACTCACGATAATAAATTGCAGGTTGAAGCCATCAAACGCGGCACGGTGATTGACCATATCCCGGCGCAGGTCGGCTTTAAGTTACTTTCGCTGTTTCGTCTGACCGAAACCGATCAGCGCATCACCATCGGCCTCAACTTGCCGTCGGGCGAGATGGGCCGTAAAGATCTGATCAAGATCGAAAATACCTTCCTGACCGACGATCAGATCAATCAGTTGGCGGTTTATGCGCCGCTCGCCACGGTAAACCGCATTGACGAATACGAAGTGGTGGCGAAGATCGCCCCCACCTTGCCGGATCGTATTGACCGCGTGCTGACCTGCCCGAACAGCAACTGCATCAGCCGTAACGAGCCGGTATTCACCAGTTTTGCGGTGAAAAAGCGCGAAGATGATGTCCATCTGAAGTGCAAATATTGCGAGAAAGAGTTCGCGCGCCACGTGGTGCTCGGTCACTGGTAATCGCCCGCGTCGTCCCTATAATGGGACGATTCATTTCGCGGCGGACATCGGTCGGCCGCGCACTTTCAAGGAGAAACAATGTCTCGCGAAATCAGTACTTCAAACGCACCCGCAGCGATTGGCCCTTACGTGCAGGGCGTGGATCTCGGCAGCATGATCATCACTTCAGGCCAGATCCCGGTTGATCCGGCCACTGGCGCCGTGGCCGACGATGTTTCCGCGCAGGCACGTCAATCACTGGAAAATGTGAAGGCGATTGTCGAAGCCGCCGGCCTGAAAGTGGGCGATATCGTGAAAACCACCGTGTTTGTGAAGGATTTGAATGACTTCGCCACCGTGAACGCGACTTATGAAGCGTTCTTCACCGAGCACAACGCCAGCTTCCCAGCGCGTTCGTGCGTGGAAGTGGCGCGCCTGCCGAAAGATGTGAAGATTGAGATCGAGGCGATTGCGGTACGTCGTTGATTTGGTTGGTTGGTGCTGGCTGTCCCCCATCCCGGCCTTCCCCCGCAAGCGGGGGAAGGAGATGCTGCCACATGCAGCTTCATCACTGACATATGGCAGCCTCTTCCTCCCCCATTTATGGGGGAGGACCGAGGAGGGGGACAGCCAGCACAATATTTATTTAAACGATCGCAGCAACTTCTCCAGCGGCCGCACCAGCGCCAGCACTGTTTCGTCCTGCACCTGCGCTGCCGCATCCAGTTGTGAATGCATCTGCGCCACCTCACCTGCGCCATACGCCTGATTACGTTCCAGCGCATTGACCAAATCCAGTCCCATCCGGCTCAACTCTGCTACTTGCTGTACTTGCTGCTGCAGCGGCTTGAGCTGATAGCTGCGCAGAATTAGCGGCATCACCGCATCGCTGTTGTTCTGCCAGCGCTGCAATTGCTGACGGATGGCATGCGCCGCCGCATGATCGGCGCGATTGGCGATCAAGCGATCCACCTGCTTATCCAGCACACGCACCGCGTTGCTCTCGGCCGGCAACACATCCGCCAAACGATTGAGCGGTTCAAAATAGTCATAATGTCCCGCCTGAAATTTCAGATGCTGGCGCGTGTAGTATTGCGCTGGCTCCAGCACTTCGGCCAATATGCGCAGCGGCGTGATGTCACTGCTGTTCGCCAGTCGCATCATCTGCACTTCAGCCTGCTGATGCTGCTGCAAGCCGACAGAAACAGTGCTCCAGCGATCCACCGCGCTCAGGCGCTGATACATGTTATCGCTGTCGGTGACATCCTGCGCCGACCATAACCGCTCCGCCACCACAAAGGCGCGCGGCCACAGGCGTGTATCGATTACCCGGCTGTTAACATTCTCCGCCCACAGCGCCGCTTCGCCGCCAATCAGGTTGTTCTGCATCTGTTGCGGCGTCGGCAGCGATGGCGCAATGCCGGCTGGCACCTGCGGCAACTTGCTGCCTTCTGCGGGATAGCGCACGTTGCCCACCAGCATATAACCGGTCAGCTTGTCTTGCGTTAGCGTCACCATCGGCTGGAATGGCCCCATCCACGTATCGACGCTGAACGTCAGCTGTGTGGGCGACAGCCAGCGGATATCACTGATCATGCGACGCGCTTTGCCGCTGAAATCGATAAAGCCGCGCCAGCCTTTTTTCCCTTCTATGAGGGTTAAGCTGCCTTTCAGCGCGCTGCCTTTCAAACGCGGCATGGTGAATTGCCAGCTCTGCGCCTGCTCACCAGCCTGCACCTGATCCGCGCCGTTGAGCCCCTGCGGCCAGGGTTCATTGCGATAGTGGTAAGCGGCGGTTTGCGGCTGATCGAGATAGAAACCGGTGGAGAGGATGCCGCGGAAGTCGTTTTTCGCCACCGTGCCCAACGCATCCTGTCCTTGCCACGATTGAATCAGAATGCTTTTAGGCAGATCAGGATGGTAAACCTCATCCCAGCCGATCATGCGGCGCTGATGCGCTTCAAGGATTTTCTCAACGCGCTGATTAAACCAGGCTTGCAGCGCATGCGTATCCTTTAAACCGTGGTCGCGCATAAACTGCTGAATGCGTGTGGAATCATTCCACTGGGTTGGATCAACCTCATCACCGCCAATGTGGATGTAGGGATCGGGGAAGATCGCCGTCACTTCGCCCATTAAGGTGTCGATAAAGCGAAATACCGCTTCGTTGCTGGGATCGAGCAACGGCTTAAACACGCCCCAGCCGCGCTCCATCTGATACGGTCCCGGCGCGCTCATTAACTCCGGCATCGCTACTGCTATCGCCGACGAATGACCGGGCAGATCGATTTCCGGTACCACGCGTACGCCGCGCTGCGTGGCGTAGCGCACCACATCGCGCATCTGCTGCTGCGTGTAGTACAAGCCGTCACTGGCTTTCTCCTGCAGCTGCGGATAGTGGCTGGAGGCAAATCGCCAACCTTGATCGTCGGTTAAGTGCCAGTGAAACACGTTCATACGCGCGGCGGCGATGCCGTCGATTTGTCGTTTCACGGTTTCAATTGGCAGGAAGTGGCGCGCCGAATCGATCAGCACGCCGCGCCACGGAAAGCGCGGTTTGTCGTCAATGGTGACGTAGGGAATTTCGGTGCCATTTTCGGTGTTTTCAATCAGCTGCAGCACGGTTTCCATGCCGCGCATCGCGCCAAAGCGCGTGTTGGCTTTCAGCAAGACGCCATCGCTGTTAACCAGCAGATGATAACTTTCGTCGCTGTCTGGTTGGGGAAGCGGATCAACCGCCTGCGCGATTTGTACCTGAATGCTGGGATGATCGCTGGATGCGCTGGCCGGCAGCAGCGGCCAGCCGGTTTGCCGCGCAATGCGCGCGCGCCAGCGCGATTCAGCACCTTCCAGATGATCGCCCGAGATATGCAACGTGAGCTGCGGTGTTAACGCATACGCCCCGCCGCCGCCTGGCTGGACAACGCTTTGTGGCCACGGCATCAGCGGTAAATCTCCAGTCGGCGCGGCGAAGGCGGAAAAAGTCATGGATAAACAACAGGCAAGCAGAGTTCTTTGCAATGGCATCTGGGCATCCTTGTAAATGAAACAACGGACCAAAATGGGCAAAAGGCCCATTAAACCTGTTTCGCTTTGCAAAGCAAGTGGCGACAAACTGAAATCAAGGCGGGTTAATACTTTTGTATTTTAGCCAGATTAACCATTGCGCGGCTTTCATTCCTGGTTGTGGCTTCTTTGTTGTAGGTCAAACCGCCGGCGATTAATCTCAGCGCAAACACCACATATAGCGATTAAACTCCTTAAAATTATCTACATATAGTTTCATGGAGAAGAAATGGCGACGGTGGTGATTAAGCGTGACGGCTGCAGAGTGCCGTTTGATGCGCAGCGGATCGAGGCGGCAGTCAACGCGGCTGCAGCTGCGGCACAAATCGATGATACGGCGTGGTGCGCGCAAGTGGCGGCGCAGGTCAGTCAACAGCTGGCTGACAAGGCTGAAGTGGATATCCGCGACATCCAGTGTGCGGTGGAAGAGACGCTGATGAGCGGGCGCTGGCCGCAGCTGGCGCGTGCCTACATCGAATATCGCCATGACCGCGATTTAGCACGCGAGCAGCGCGGTAAACTGCATCACGCTATTCGCGGTTTAGTGGAGCAAACCAACGCCGCGCTGCTCAATGAAAACGCCAATAAAGACAGCAAAGTGATTCCCACCCAGCGCGATCTGCTGGCTGGCATCGTCGCCAAACATTACGCTCAGCAGCAACTCTTGCCACGCGATGTGGTGCTGGCGCATGAACGTGGTGACATCCACTATCACGATCTCGACTATTCCCCGTTCTTCCCGATGTTTAACTGCATGCTAATCGATCTGCACGGCATGCTGACCCACGGTTTTAAGATGGGCAACGCCGAGATCGAGCCGCCCAAATCAATCGCCACCGCCACGGCGGTGACCGCACAGATCATCGCGCAGGTCGCCAGCCACATTTACGGCGGCACCACCATCAATCGCATTGATGAAGTGCTGGCACCGTTCGTTACGCTCAGTCTGGAAAAACACCGCGCGGTGGCGCTGGAATGGCAGATTGCGGATGCCGAAGCCTATGCGCGCGTTCGCACCGAGAAAGAGTGCTACGACGCGTTTCAGTCGCTGGAATATGAAGTGAATACGCTGCACACCGCCAACGGCCAGACGCCGTTTGTCACCTTTGGCTTTGGCCTCGGCACCGACTGGGCCGCGCGCCTGATCCAGCAATCCATTCTGCGCAACCGCATTGCCGGATTGGGCAAAAATCACAAAACCGCGGTATTCCCGAAACTGGTGTTTGCTATCCGCGAAGGCGTGAATCATCGGCCTGGCGATGTTAATTACGATATCAAGCAGCTGGCGCTAGAGTGCGCCAGCAAGCGTATGTATCCGGATATCCTCAACTACGAAAAAGTGGTGGAAGTGACCGGCTCGTTTAAAACCCCGATGGGCTGCCGTAGCTTCCTTGGCGTCTACGAGGAGAACGGCGAGCAGATTCACGAAGGCCGCAACAATATTGGCGTCATTAGCCTCAATCTGCCGCGTATCGCCCTGCAAGCCAAAGGCGATGAAGCGCAGTTCTGGCGCTTGCTCGATGAACGTCTGGCGCTGGCGAAACGTGCCTTAATGACGCGTATCGCCCGGTTGGAAAAAACCAAAGCGCGCGTAGCGCCGATTCTCTATATGGAAGGTGCCTGCGGCGTGCGCCTGAAAGCGGATGACGAAGTGGGCGCCATTTTCCGCAACGGCCGCGCCTCAATTTCCCTTGGCTACATCGGCTTGCATGAAACGCTGAATGCGCTGAGCGGCAACCAAGTGCATCCGTATGACGCCAATTACCTGCGGGAAAAAGGCGTGGCGATTGTCACGCACCTGCGCCGCGCGGTGGATGCGTGGAAAGCGGAAACCGGCTACGGCTTCAGCTTGTACAGCACGCCGAGCGAGAATCTGTGCGACCGCTTCTGTCGCCTCGATGCCGCCGAATTTGGCGTGGTGGCCGGCGTTACCGACAAAGGGTATTACACCAATAGCTTCCATCTCGACGTGGAGAAGAAGGTCAATCCGTACGACAAGATCGACTTTGAAGCGCCCTATCCCGCCATCGCTAATGGCGGATTCATCTGTTACGGCGAATATCCCAACATCCAGCACAACCTCAAAGCGCTCGAAGATGTCTGGGATTACAGCTATCACCGCGTGCCCTATTACGGCACCAATACGCCGATTGATGAGTGCTACGAATGCGGCTTTAGCGGCGAGTTTAGCTGCACCAGCAAAGGGTTTACCTGCCCATGCTGTGGTAATCACGATCCGGCGCGCGTGTCGGTGACGCGCCGCGTGTGCGGCTATCTCGGCAGCCCGGATGCGCGTCCGTTTAACGCCGGTAAGCAGCAAGAAGTACAGCGGCGCGTTAAACATCTGGAGACAGGAAAACTGGGATGATGCGCATCCACGGCTATTATCCGGTTGATATCGTTAACGGGCCCGGCACGCGCTGCACGCTGTTTGTCGCGGGCTGCGAACATCAATGTCGCGGCTGCTACAACCAAAGCACGTGGCGGCTGGATTCCGGCGTGCCGTTTACGCTGGAGATGGAAGAGCAGCTGATCGCCGATCTTAACGATCGGCGCATTGTGCGCCAGGGCTTGTCGCTGAGCGGCGGCGATCCGCTGCATCCGCACAACGTGCCGCATATACGTCGTCTGGTGAAACGCGTGCGGCGTGAGTGTCCGGATAAGGATATCTGGCTGTGGACCGGATATGAAATGGCGGAACTCAGCGCGGCGCAGCGCGAAGTGGTGGAGGAAATTGATGTGCTGATTGATGGACGCTTTATCGAAGCGGAGAAAGATGCGCGGCTGCTGTGGCGCGGCAGCCGCAATCAGAAGATTTGGTGGTTACGCCAGCCACAAAGCGAGCACGCCGAGCAGCATGCCGCTGCCTGCCACGCCGATCAGCGCGATCCACAGCGCCCGTGCGGGAAAGGCGCGATGCAGCATCAATAACGACGGCACACTCACGGCGGGCAGCGTGACTAGTAACGCCAGCGCGGGCGCAATGCCCATGCCCGCCAGCATCATGGTCTGCACAATCGGGATTTCCGCGGCGGTAGGAATCACAAACAGGCAGCCGGCGATTGCCATCAACATCACCCAAAACAGCGTATTACCCACCGCGCCATCCGCGTGCGGGAACAGCCACACGCGCGCGGCGCCGAGCAACAATACCGCGACGATATACAGCGGAATGGTGTTGCAGAACAGTCGCCACATCACCCGCAGCCAGCGTGACAGAAACGGCTGTTCATCGCGGGCCGGGATAACGGGCGCGGTAACGGCTTGATCCGGCACGCTGCGCTGCACCAGCCACGCGATGCCCAACACCATCATCAAACCTGCCACCAGCCGAATCGCCGCAAAATGCCAGCCGAGCACAAAGCCCATAAAAATCAGCGTGGCAGGATTGAGCAGCGGATTCGCCAGCCAGAACGCCATCGCCGCACCGCTGGAAACCTGTGACTGACGTAAGCCAGCGGTCACTGGTGCCGCACAGCAGCTGCACATCATGCCCGGCAAACCTAATCCAGTGCCCATCAGCGTCGAGCCAAAGCGTGAGCTGCCCATCAGACGCAGCAGCCAGGCGCGCGGAATCAGCACCTGCACCAACGATCCGAGGATCACCCCGAGCACGGCCGCTTTCCACACGGCGAGGAAATAGACCATGGCGTAATCAAGCGCCGCGCGCCACGGTGAGTCCGCCGCATTGGCCAGAATCGATTTACCGATCGAATGCGTTTCGGCAGCAGTAAAGGCTTTGCCGTAATAAGGCTGCCATTTGACATACCACAGGCCGATTACTACCACGGCGAGGAACAGCAGCGGTTTCCACCAGGCGAAGCGTGTCGCCGGGGCATGAGAAGGGAGTTGGGTCATCACGGAATTCCGTATTCAACTGAATAACGATGCCGCGTTAGGATACGCGGCGGAAAGGCCTTAGTGTCATTCAGGTCATTTCATTGCGCCATGTGGAAATCGCCTAAACTTGATCCGGCGCGGAAATTTACCTCCCGGAAGAATTGCCGGCTGGCTTGCTTTTTGCGACATGGCTACCAGGCTTGTTGGGTTAGAAGTGCAACGAACATAAGGTTCGTGATCAACAAGGAGGAAAAAAGATGAGCAAGAAAATAGCGGTACTGATTACCGATGAATTTGAAGACTCAGAGTTTACCTCACCGGCGGAGGCTTACACTCAGGCGGGCCATGAAGTGGTTACCATCGAGTTTAAGGCCGGCAACATCGTTAAAGGGAAGCAGGGTAAAGCTGAGGTCAACATCGACAAGGCTATTGATGATGTGAATGCAGCCGAGTTCGATGCGCTGCTGCTGCCCGGCGGACACTCGCCCGATGCCCTGCGCGGTGACGATCGTTTCGTCAACTTCACCAGGGAGTTTGTCGCCAGCGGCAAGCCGGTGTTTGCCATTTGCCATGGCCCGCAGCTGCTGATCAGCGCGAACGGCGTGCGCGGCCGCAAAATGACCAGCGTAAAAGCCATCGCCATCGATCTGCGTAATGCCGGTGCGGATTTTTACGATAAAGAAGTGGTGGTGGATGATGACAAGTTAGTTACCAGCCGCACGCCTGAAGACCTGCCCGCGTTTAATCGCGAGTCGCTGCGGATTTTGAACGCGGCCTGATAGTTTTTCCTGCATTGGGGTCGCCGTGAATGGCGGCCCTAAGGCCGGGTCCAGATAATCTTTTTGCCAAAGCCCAGCGCATTGTCGGTCATCTTCACTTCGTCGAGCACGATTTCCCACAATGGTGCGGTGACCTTCTTTGCCACTGGAAAACGCTTCTGATAGGCGTGACGCGCAATAACTTCCCTGTCTCCGCTTAGCAGCTGAATCACGCCGCGATACTGCACGCCTTTAATCAGCAGCACACTTTTGGGCTGGCCATTCACCGTGCCCGCCACGCGCGGATTTGACTGGATTAATGCGCCATGGCGCGTGTCCGGTTCAGTCATCAGCCAGAACGCCATGTTCGCGGCATCAAATACATAAAAGCAGTTGGCACACCACAGATCGTCGCCGTGGCTGGCAGATAACGACAGCACGTGCTGTTTTTTTAAGTAGCGAATCAGATGAGCATGGTCGGACAAAATTGGACTCCGTGCGGCGAATAGCGATGCGGCCTGAAGCGCGCTACACTGCCTGCCAGCTAATTTTCGGGATAAGTATGATGGAACAAGGCTGGCAGCTTTATCTGCTACAAACCGCCGCAGGGATGCTATATACCGGCATCACCACCGATGTTAATCGTCGGCTGCAACAGCATCAGCAGGGACGCGGCGCGCGTTCGCTACGTGGCAAGGGCCCGCTGACGCTGGTGTTTCACTGCGATGCGGGCGATCGGGCGGCGGCGTCACGCCTGGAATATCAGGTGAAGCAGCTGAGCCGCGCGCAAAAGCTGCTGCTGGTTGCACAGCAGCCGCCCTGCTTAGTGGCTTGGTTTAGTCGAAACGGTTAAACGGCAGCGCGAATTCGATCAGCCCTTCTGCGCCGACAAACGCATCGTCGGCCAGTTTGTAAACCTGAAAGGCCGCTTCACTGCCTAACCAGCGACAGTGCAAACCATGACGTGCCGCCGGTTCAAAGCCGAGTGGATTGTAGAACTCAGGATCGCCCAGCACCACCACGGCGCTGTAGCTGAACTCATTCAGTGAATCCAATCCTTCATACACCAGCCGTTTAGCAAGGCCCTGTTTGCGCACCGATTCATCCACGGCGAGCGGCGCCAACGCGACCCAGTTGCGGTCTTCTCCCTGCAGGGTCACCGGACTGAAAGCGGCATAACCCAGCACCTGACCTTCATCATCCGTGGCAACTACACCGAGAGTCAGTAAGCCATCTTCGCGCAGTTGCTGTATCAGTTCCGCTTCGGCAGCGGTAGCAAAACTGCGCTTTAACAGGCTATCGATGCCTGCTGCATCAACGCCAATTTCAGTACGAATCAACATGAGATCCCCGCGCGCGCCTCAGCGGCCTTCGCGTCCTGTTTCATTCCTGTCTCAATAAAAGCAGCGAGCTGCTGCAATCCCGTGCGTAATGGCGTGGGCATGGCATCCAGTTCAATGGCATCCATCAGGTTTTTCACCTCAAGTCCCAGCTCAGTGTCACCTTCAATCACCAGACGGCGTTGAAAGAACAACATATCGGGATCCGCTTTGCGTGCTGCCACCAGCAACAGATCGTTGGCTTCACCGCGAAACCAGACATCAGCCTCGGTGTCGCGCGAAACGGTCAGGCGCCCTGCTTGCAGGGTGGTGATCCAGCGCAGATTCACATCGGCAACCTCAATCCCCAGATAACGCCCTTCCAGAAAGTCTAACTCACCTTCAGACAAAGCATGACGAAATTGCCAGTTTAGGAGTTGTTGCAGAATAGCTTTTTTTAGCGGGAAAGGGGTAATGGAAACAGGTAAAGCAAGGAATTCTGGCCCTTTTTTAACAATCAGACCGCGTAAGCGCGCAAACATCATCGTCATTCCCTTCAGAAAATTTCATCTATTTTGCCACATCTGACCGGCTTCGCCTCCACTGAGATCAAGGAAATCGCCGCCTGGCTGGACGAAAAACCTTCACTCCCGATCATCAATGCCGCTTTCACTGCCTTAAATCAACATTGCTGTCGGGTCAGTTATTTACACTCTTCGGCTTCAGAATCCGGGGAGGAAAATGTATGGAACTGCTGTGTCCGGCGGGGAATTTGCCTGCGCTGAAATCGGCGGTGGAGCATGGTGCTGACGCGGTGTATGTCGGCCTGAAAGACGATACCAATGCCCGCCACTTTGCTGGCCTCAATTTTACCGATAAGAAACTGGCTGAAGCCGCACGCTATCTGCATCAGCATCGGCGCAAACTGCATGTGGCAATCAACACCTTCGCCCATCCTGATGGCATCAATCGCTGGCAAAGCGCGATTGATGTTGCCGCTCAGAACGGCGCGGATGCGTTGATTCTGGCCGATATTGCCACGCTGGAGTACGCGGCAAAACACTATCCGCAGGTTGAGCGTCACCTTTCGGTACAGGCCTCCGCCACCAATCTGCAGGCCATCCATTTTTACCATCGTCATTTTCAACTCAGCCGCGTGGTGCTGCCGCGCGTGCTGTCGATGCATCAGGTCAAACAGCTGGCGCGTGAAACGCCGGTACCGCTGGAAGTGTTCGCTTTCGGTAGCCTGTGCATTATGGCTGAAGGCCGCTGCTACCTCTCTTCCTGGCTGACCGGCGAGTCGCCTAACAGCGCGGGAGCCTGCTCGCCGGCGAAATTTGTGCGTTGGCAGCAGACGCCAAAAGGCATGGAATCGCGCCTGAATGAGGTGCTGATTGACCGTTACGCACCCGACGAGAGCGCTGGCTATCCCACCTTGTGCAAAGGCCGTTACGAAGTGGATAACCAGCTCTATCACGTACTGGAGGAGCCCACCAGCCTGAACACCTTGTCGCTGCTGCCTGAACTGCTGCGCGCCAACATTGCCTCGGTGAAAATTGAAGGACGTCAGCGCAGCCCGGCCTATGTGGCGCAGGTAGCGAAAGTGTGGCGTCAGGCCATTGATCGCTGCATGGCATCGCCGGAACAGTATGCCGTGCAGGAACCCTGGATGCAGGCGTTGGGCGAGTTATCAGAAGGCAGCCAAACCACGCTCGGTGCTTATCACCGTGACTGGCAATAAGGAGATCGCATGAAATACGCCATCGGGCCGGTGCTGTGGTACTGGCCAACTGCAACGCTGGAAACCTTTTATCAACGCGCCGCCGAGAGCAGCGCGGAGATCATTTATCTCGGCGAAGCCGTCTGCAGTAAAAGACGCGCTACCTCGTTCCATCAATGGATGGACATCGCGCGCATGCTGGCGCTTCAGGGCAAGCAAGTGGTGCTGAGTACGTTGGCACTGCTGCAGTCGCCATCGGAAGTCAAAGAGCTGCGCCGCTATGTCGAGAACGGAGAGTTCCTGCTGGAAGCCAATGATATCGGCACCGTGAACATGGCGGCGGAGCGCAAATTGCCGTTTGTCGCCGGCCCAACGCTGAATGTGTATAACGCGCAGACGCTGCAACTGTTGCTGAAAGAAGGCATGACGCGCTGGTGCATTCCGGTGGAGATGTCCCGCGACTGGCTGATTCAACTGCTGCAACAGTGCGATGCGGCGGGTGTGCGCGAACAATTTGAGGTGGAAGTGCTTGGCTATGGTCATCTGCCGCTGGCGCTGTCAGCACGCTGCTTTACCGCACGCGCCGAGAATCGTGGCAAAGATGATTGCCAAACCTGCTGCATCAATTACCCAACCGGCCGTCGCGTGCTCTCGCAGGAAGGCCAGCAGGTGTTTGTGCTCAACGGCATTCAGACCATGAGCGGCTATTGCTACAACCTCGGCAATGACCTGAGCGGCATGCATAACTGGATCGACATTGTGCGTTTGTCGCCCCAGGGCGAAAGTACGCTCGCCGAAGTGGATCGCTTCCGCGCCAACGAAGGCGGTCAGGCACCGCTAATGATGGCGCGCGGCAGTGATTGTAATGGTTATTGGCGTCGCCTGGCGGGAATGGCACTGGAAGGCGGCAGGTAAAGGCACATTCCGGCTATATTCCTGCTGTTATTAGCAGTTTTAATATAGGTAACGATGAGTAATACTCACAAGCGCAGGTCCGACTAAACACCTGCGCCATCCCTATTTGGAGTGCCCATGTCTGAGAAAAAAACTGTTCGCCTGTCCGTGTTGGATCTGGCCCCTATTCCACAAGGTTCCACTGCACGCGACGCGTTCCATAATTCGCTGGCACTGGCCCGTCAGTCCGAAGCATTGGGCTTTCACCGCTACTGGCTGGCGGAACACCATAATATGACGGGGATTGCCAGCGCCGCGACGTCAGTGCTGATTGGCTATTTAGCGGCCAATACCGAAACGCTGCGCCTCGGTTCAGGCGGCATTATGCTGCCCAATCACGCGCCGCTGGTGATCGCCGAACAGTTTGGTACCCTCGAGTCACTCTATCCTGGGCGCATCGATTTGGGACTGGGCCGCGCGCCGGGTTCCGACCAACGCACCATGCTGGCGTTGCGTCGTCATCTTTCCAGCGGCCAGGCAGATAGTTTTCCGGAAGATGTCTCTGAACTGATTCGCTGGTTTGACGCCGAAGAGGGAGAACATCCACCAGTACAACCGGTTCCAGGTTTAGGATTGAAAATTCCGGTGTGGCTGCTCGGTTCCAGCCTGTACAGCGCGCAACTGGCCGCTCAGCTGGGTTTGCCGTTTGCATTTGCCTCGCATTTCGCGCCGGATCTGCTGTTCCAGGCGCTGCATCTCTATCGTGAGAAATTCAAACCTTCCACACGTCTGGCGAAGCCGTATGCGATGGTGTGCGTCAACGTCGTCGCAGCCGATAGCGAACGTGACGCCCGCTTCCTGTTCACCTCGATGCAGCAGCAGTTTATTAACCTGCGTCGCGGCAAACCGGGTCCGCTACCTGCGCCGGTGGAGAACATGGATAATCTGTGGTCGCCGTCCGAGCAATATGGCGTGCAGCAGGCACTCAGCATGTCGATTGTCGGCGATAGCGATAAAGTCCGCAGCGGCCTCGCCGCGCTGATGCGTGAAACCCAGGCGGACGAGATTATGGTTAACGGCCAGATTTACGATTCGCAGGCGCGTCTGCGCTCCTTCGCGCTGGCAATGGAAGCAGCGCGCACGCTGTAAACCTCATTGCGGTGGGTTTAACCACTCTGGGCCCACCGCAATGGTTCGCACGTCTCGCGCCGGTGACTGACCGTGAAAACGGCTGTATTCGCGACTGAACTGCGAAGCACTTTGATAACCCACCCGATAACCCGCCGTGCCGGCATCCAGCTTCTCAATCAACATCAAACGCCGCGCCTCGTTGAGCCGCAGCTGCTTTTGATACTGCATCGGCGTCATCGCCGTTACCGCTTTAAAGTGATGATGCAGCGACGAAATACTCATCCCTACGCTGCTCGCCAGAAAATCCATTTTCAACGGCTGATGAAAGTTTTCGCGTAGCCAACGCGCGGCGCGCGCCACTTTGTTGCCTGGCCGTTCCGTCAACGCCATGTTGAGAATGCGCGGCCCTTCGGGTCCAGTCAGCAAACGATAGAAAATCTCCTGCTCAATCAACGGTGCCAGCGCAGCAATGTCCTGCGGGTGATCCAGCAACTCGACCAAACGCATCACCGCATCCACCAACGGGGGCGCGACTTTATGCACGGCGATACCGCGCTCGCTCACCGCCGTGCTGCCGAGTTGATGGTGCGGAAAGTGTTCCAGATAACGCATCAGACGCGTTTCGTTGATGGTGATGCCCACACCAAGATTCGGTTTCTCTGGCGTTGCCATGACCACGCAGGATTGCACCGGCATATCAAGCGTCACCAACAGTAAATCGCCCGGCCCGTAATGCATCACTTCATCACCCATGCGCAGCGCTTTTTGCCCCTGCGCGATCAGGGCAAAGCTCGCCCAGGTCGCCACATGCGCCAAACTGGTGGGCTGAGAACTGCGGCCGAAAGAGAGAAAATCGATTGGGCAATAGTGACGACCATCCTGCGGTGCGTGGCGAGCAATAATTGTCACCAACTGCTGCCATTGTTCCTGATGAATCATGCGCTCGGTGCTCCGCGGTAAGAAATCACTGATTTAATATTCTCGCTTGTGGTTGGCGCTGCGACTAGTCCTTGAACAGCAGATTTGCAGGATCGTGCAAGAAGCTTGCAGGATTGCGCTACCACCCGATTGTATGGACAGCGCATGCTTTATTTTCCCCGAAATCTCAGGTGGAGAGACACGATGAAAACACTTGAAGGTAAAATTGCGCTGGTGACGGGCGCTTCGAAAGGCATTGGTGCCGCCATCGCCATGACTTTCGCGGCGGCCGGTGCTCGGGTAGTGGTGAATTATCTTCAGGACGAAGTGGGTGCGGCGGATGTGGTGACCGACATTCAGGCGCTGGGTAGCGACGCCATCGCCGTACAGGCTGATATCTCACGCGAGGCCGATGTGCAGCGCTTGTTCGCTAGCAGCATTGAGCAGTTTGGCGCGCCCGATATTGTGGTGAATAACGCCGGCATTTTTCACCACGGTGACTTTGCCGAGCTTAGCCTCAGCGAGATGCAGCAGCAGCTGAATGTGAATCTGCTGGGTACCTTGCTGGTGTGTCAGCAGGCGGCAAAACATTTCCCCGCACGCGGCGGTTCCATCATCAACCTTAGCGCTTTAAATAGCCAACGCAGCACGCCCGGCTCGGTTGGGCAGCAACCAAAGGCGCGATCGATACCTTAACGCAGGGCCTCGCACGCGAGCTTGGGCCACGTAATATTCGCGTCAATGCGTTAGCACCCGGCATTATTTTGACTGAAGGTTTGCTGGCGGCGAAGAAGATGCACCCGGAGTTGAAAGCACAGCTGATAGCGGCAACGCCGCTCGGACGCTTTGGCTTGCCGGAAGATGTGGCGCAGGTGGCGCTGTTTCTGGCGTCAGAAGAGTCAGCTTACGTTAGCGGTGAACGCGTGCTGATTGCTGGTGGCGTGTAAAATTTACTTTCCACAGGCATAAAAAAAGGGACGCATTAGCGTCCCTTTTTACTTTTCGCGTTTATCGCTTATGCGTCACGACGACGTGGTGCAGCAGCGCCTTCTGGACGCGGGCCACGACCACCTTCACGGCTGAAGCGTCCGCCTTCACGGCCACCTTCACGACGTTCGGAGAAGCGACGTGGAGCGCCTTCGCCACGTGGAGCACCATCACCGCGCGGTGCGCCATTGCCACGACGTTCGCCGCCAGCAGATGGACGACGTTCGCTACGCTCGTGCACTGGCGCATCACCCATCAGCTGCATATTCATCGGTTTGTTCAGAATACGCGTACGAGTGAAGTGCTGCAGCACTTCGCCCGGCATGCCTTTCGGCAGTTCGATGGTTGAGTGAGTACCAAACAGCTTGATGTTACCGATGTAACGGCTGCTGATGTCACCTTCGTTAGCGATCGCGCCAACGATGTGACGAACTTCAACACCATCATCACGGCCCACTTCAATGCGGTACAGCTGCATTTCGCCAACGTCACGACGTTCACGACGTGGACGATCACCATCACGGCTGTCACGGCTTTCGCGTGGACCACGAGAATCACGTGAATCGCGACGCTCACCACGGTCAGGACGATCGCTGAACTCGCGACGCGCTGGACGCGGTGCTTCTGGTGGCAGAATCAGTGGACGTTCGCCCTGAGCCATTTTCAGCAGTGCTGCGGCCAGCGTTTCGATATCCAGATCTTCGCCCGGCTGCATTTTGCTCAGCAGTGCGCGGTACTGGTCCAGATCGCTGCTTTCCAGCTGCTGCTGTACTTTAGCCGCGAACTTAGCCAGACGACGCTCACCCAGCAGTTCTGCGTTCGGCAGCTCAACTTCTGGAATAGTCAGCTTCATGGTGCGTTCGATGTTGCGCAGCAGACGACGCTCGCGGTTCTCGACGAACAGCAACGCACGACCTGCACGACCAGCACGGCCGGTACGGCCGATACGGTGAACGTAAGACTCTGCATCCATTGGGATATCAAAGTTTACGACCAGACTGATACGCTCAACGTCCAGACCACGTGCTGCAACGTCGGTTGCGATCAGGATGTCGAGACGACCATCTTTCAAACGCTCCAGCGTCTGCTCACGCAGTGCCTGGTTCATGTCGCCGTTCAGTGCTGCGCTGTTATAACCGCTGCGCTCCAGCGCTTCGGCCACTTCCAGCGTGGCATTTTTGGTACGCACGAAGATGATGGCTGCATCGAAATCTTCCGCTTCCAGGAAACGAACCAGCGCATCAGTTTTACGGCCGTAAGCGGTCCAGTAAGACTGAGAAATGTCCGGGCGCGTAGTCAGGCTTGACTGGATGCGCACTTCCTGTGGATCTTTCATGAAGCGCTTGGTAATACGACGAATCGCTTCTGGCATGGTGGCTGAGAACAGCGCGGTCTGATGACCGTCTGGAATCTGCGCCATGATGGTTTCAACGTCTTCGATGAAGCCCATACGCAGCATTTCATCCGCTTCGTCCAGCACCAGACCGCGCAGGTTAGACAGATCTAACGTGCCACGCTTCAGGTGATCCAGCAGACGACCAGGGGTACCGACAACAACTTGTGGTCCCTGACGCAGTGCGCGCAGCTGTACGTCATAACGTTGGCCGCCGTACAGGGCTACCACGTTAATGCCACGCATGTGTTTAGAGAATTCTGTGACGGCTTCAGCAACCTGTACCGCCAATTCGCGGGTAGGTGCCAGCACCAAAATTTGCGGTGCTTTAACAGTAGGATCAATGTTGTTTAGCAGCGGCAGTGAGAATGCCGCAGTTTTACCACTACCGGTCTGCGCCATACCCAACACGTCACGGCCAGCCAGCAGGTGAGGAATACACTCAGCCTGGATTGGAGAAGGCTTTACGTAGCCCATACCGTTCAGTGATTCGAGGATGTCGGCGTTCAGGCCAAGGTCAGCAAAAGTGGTTTGAATATCAGTCATGTAGTACACGTGCCTCTTAGATTGCGGCGGCCAGTCTACATAACTCGTCGTGAAAACTTTCAGTCATTTTCATCAAAAAGTGTGAACCGGCTCAAATTAGAAGTTTTGACGAACAGAAAAGCCCTCATCTCTGAAGATGATGACTTTACAGGTATTCAGGCAATAAAAGTTCGTCAGCTATTGCTGGTCAGATTCTGATAAATCGTCTTGTGTCTGGCCGAGTTGCGCCAGTTCCAACAATGCGTATCGGTGCTCAACAAAGTTATTAACGTTGTTGGCCACCGCCAGTTTGAACAACGCTTTCGCGTCGTCCTTCTCCCCCAGACTTAGGTAATACTTACCTAAATAGAAGTTGGTTTCACTGAGATGTTCAGCGAGCGAGGTGTTATCCGTTGCGTCCGCCTTGAGACGTTCCATCAGCGTTTTTTCACTGATGTCGCCAAGGTAGAACTCGACAATATTCCATCCCCATTGATCGCGAACCGCTTTGTCATGACGCTGTCTCAGCGTAACTTTTGCCTTGTCGGCATCCATATCGCTTTCAACGAGATAGAGCCAAAGGCTGCGGAATGGATCGTTAGGATCGTCTTGATAAAACGCCAGCAGATCATCTTGCGCTAACTTGTATCGACCGCCGTAATAGAGGGCGATACCACGGTTTAAATGCGCATAGTTGTAAGTTGGATCAAGCTCAAGTACAGAATCAAACGCTTCATAGGCAGCATCAAAGTTACCTGCCTGCGTTAAGTATATACCGAGATAGTTGAATACCTCAGGCATATCTGGTCTTATAGACAGCGCTTGCGAAAAATCGTTCCGCGCTAATGCCCTCAGACCCAAACTATCATACAACACTCCGCGCTCATATAATAGCTGTGCGCGTTCATCATCGGTCAGGGCACGACTGGCAAGAATTTGTTCCATTCGCGCCAGGATCACCTCTTGCTGCAGTGTGGGCTGCAAAGGTACTGCCAGAACTTCGTTCTTACGCCAATTGGAGTTGCTGCATCCTGCCAGCGTGATAGCTGTCGCAACAAAACACCAGCGCAAAAAAGGCTTCATTTCCCACTCCCGAATACAAACATTGGGACAACCATCCTGTCATCCTCCTGCTGTGCACAAGGATTCCCGCCCTCGCGATGATCTAAACACCTCTCCCCGCAAAGCAGGGAGAGGTAAATCGGTAAACGCTTACTCGGCGTCAGATGCATCAGATGCAGCGGTAGCAACTTCTTCCGCTGGTTTCTGCTCTGTCGCTTCTTTGATGCTCAGGCGTACACGGCCCTGACGGTCCACTTCCATGACTTTCACTGGAACTTCCTGGCCCATCTGCAGGTAATCGGTCACTTTCTCTACGCGCTTGTCGGCGATCTGAGAGATGTGCACCAAACCTTCTTTACCGCCGCCGATTGCCACGAAGGCACCGAAATCAACGATACGTGTCACTTTACCAGAGTAAACGCGACCAACTTCGATCTCAGCAGTGATCTCTTCGATACGACGAATGGCTTCTTTGGCTTTCAGGCCATCAGTAGCAGCAATCTTCACGGTACCGTCATCTTCGATTTCGATGGTGGTGCCGGTTTCTTCGGTCAGCGCACGGATCACTGAGCCGCCTTTACCGATGACATCTTTGATCTTGTCTGAACTGATTTTGATGGTGTAAATGCGCGGCGCGAACTCAGAAATTTCCTGACGCGGCGTGCTGATTGCCTGTTCCATCACGCTCAGAATGTGCAGACGCGCACCCTTCGCTTGGTTCAGAGCAACCTGCATGATTTCGCGGGTGATGCCTTCAATTTTGATATCCATCTGCAGCGCAGTGATACCATCGCGGCTACCCGCTACTTTAAAGTCCATATCGCCGAGGTGATCTTCGTCACCCAGGATATCAGACAGAACCACAAAGTTGTCGGCTTCTTTAACCAGACCCATCGCAATACCGGCTACGGCTGCTTTGATCGGTACGCCAGCATCCATCAGTGCCAGAGAAGCACCGCACACGGAAGCCATTGAAGAAGAACCGTTAGATTCGGTGATTTCTGAAACCACACGCACGGTGTAGGGGAAATCCGCTTGCTTAGGCATTACTGCCAGCACGCCGCGCTTCGCCAGACGACCGTGACCAATTTCACGACGCTTCGGTGAGCCAACCATACCGGTTTCGCCCACGCAGTATGGAGGGAAGTTGTAGTGGAACAGGAAGCTATCGGTACGCTCGCCCATCAACTCATCCAGATTCTGCGCATCACGTGCGGTACCCAATGTTGCGGTAACCAGCGCCTGCGTTTCACCACGGGTAAACAGTGAAGAACCGTGCGTGCGTGGCAGTACGCCAGTGCGCACATCCAGGCCACGAATCATATCTTTCTCACGGCCATCGATACGCGGTTCGCCACGGATGATGCGGCTACGAACAACGCTCTTCTCGAGATCGTGCACGATGTCAGCGATATCGCCAGCATCCAGCGTTTCATCTTCAGCCTGCAGTGCAGCGATGGTCGCGTCTTTCACTGCGCCAACCTGAGTGTAACGCTCTTGCTTATCAGTGATGCGGTAAGCGTCGCTGATGCCCGCTTCTGCCAGTGCAGTAACGCGTGCGATCAGTGCATCGTTAGTTGGCAGTGGCTGCCAATCCCAACGTGGTTTACCCGCTTCGGCAACCAGCGCGTTGATGTTTTCGATAACGATCTGCTGCTGGTCGTGGCCGTATACCACAGCGCCCAGCATCTGTTCTTCGGTCAGGATGTCAGCTTCTGATTCCACCATCAGCACCGCGTTCTGGGTACCGGCAACAACCAGGTTCAGACGTGATTCGTTGATTTCATCAGCAGTTGGGTTCAGTACGTACTGATCGTTGATATAACCCACGCGCGCTGCGCCGATTGGGCCATTGAACGGCAGGCCTGACAGAGCCAGCGCAGCAGAGGCACCGATCATCGCAACGATGTCTGGGTTAACCTGTGGGTTAACAGAAACAACGGTTGCAATAACCTGCACTTCGTTAATGAAGCCTTCCGGGAACAGCGGACGAACTGGACGGTCAATCAGGCGTGAGATCAGGGTTTCGCCTTCGCTTGGACGGCCTTCACGACGGAAGAAGCTACCCGGGATACGACCAGCAGCGTAAGTACGCTCCTGATAGTTAACCGTCAGCGGGAAGAAATCCTGACCTGGTTTAGTTTTTTTCTGGCCAACAACGGTAACGAATACAGCAGTGTCATCCATGCTCACCATTACTGCAGCGGTAGCCTGGCGCGCCATCATGCCGGTTTCCAGCGTGACGGTATGCTGACCATATTGGAATTTGCGTACGATCGGGTTCAGCAAAATTTAAGTCCTTAAATTCAGAGGCGCAGCCCATTCTGGCGCGCCGGGGATTACCGATCTTCAGTTGCATCCTCGCGACTAATGACAACCTTAACCGCCCATGCGGTAAAGCCTCTCATTAGCCGCGCGAACCTCTGCAAGCAAAGATCACTCTCTGCAACAATACATGAGTTTGGTCCGGATTGCTGCGGATTGCTCGAAAAAAGGGGCCATAAAGGCCCCCTTTTCGCGAAACTCGCACAAATCTGATCGTCAGATGCGTTTTTTTGCATGGTGCATGCGCTACATCCTTGATCAGATTCTTCAGACTTAGCGACGCAGACCCAGGCTTTCGATCAGACCGGTGTAGCGAGCAACGTCTTTACGCTTCAGGTAGTCCAGCAGCTTACGACGCTGAGATACCATGCGCAGCAGACCGCGACGGCTGTGGTGATCTTTCTTGTGCTCAGAGAAGTGACCCTGCAGGTGGTTAATCTGGGCAGTCAGCAGGGCAACCTGAACTTCAGTTGAACCGCTGTCGTTGGTACCACGACCGTATTTAGCAACGATCTCTGCTTTAGCTTCTACGCTTAGAGACATAATAAACTCCGTTAGATAATGAATGTATGGGTGCCGATCTCTAATTCAGCAGCCCGCTTTTAAAGCCGCGCCATTCTACTCCTCGCCTGATAGCAACGCAAATGCGCCGTTAGGTCAAATGCGAGAGGCTTGATTACGCAGGAAATTCTACCACCAGACGACGCGGCGCCACGCGCCCATCGTCGGCAATTTCGGCCATACCAATGAATTTGTGCTCATCACCTTCCGTCACGCGCACCAATCCTTGTTCCGGCGCATCCGCCACCTGAACCGGCATACCTTGTTTGAAATAAGCCGCCACCGTAGGCAGCAAATTCACCATCGGGAACTCTTCTGCCGGACTATCCATCGGCAGCAATAACGCATCGAGCGCACTGTAATCCGGCGTTTCCGCCATGTTGACGGTGGCCGCCACTTCCTGCAGCTGCTCCAGCGTCACCATTCTTTCGATCGGATAACGCGCCACCTGCAGACGACGCAGCATGATAACGTGCGCACCGCAGCCAAGCCGTTCACCGAGATCGTCGATGATAGTGCGGATGTAAGTGCCTTTAGAGACGTGAATCTCCAGCTCCAGTTCATCACCTTCCCAGCGAATAAACTGCAGCTCAAACACTTTGATCGGGCGCGCTTCACGCGGCACGGTTATGCCTTCACGTGCGTACTCGTACAGCTTGCGTCCCTGATACTTCAGCGCGGAGAACATGGTCGGCACCTGCATGGTGTCGCCACGAAAATAGTCCAGCGCTGCATTCAGTGCCGCCTGATCAAAAGTAATTGCACGCGTCTCAACAATATTACCGTCGGCATCAGACGTATCGGTGCGTTCACCCAGGCGAGCAATGACGCGATAACGCTTGTCCGAATCGAGCAGATACTGCGAAAACTTGGTGGCTTCGCCGAGGCAAATCGGCAGCATGCCGGTCGCCAGGGGATCGAGGGCGCCGGTGTGGCCCGCTTTGTTCGCGTTGAACAGACGTTTTACTTTCTGCAGCACATCATTGGAAGATGCGCCTTGGTGCTTATCCAGCAGAAACACACCGTGGACGTCGCGACCGCGACGACGAGGACGACTCATTAGTCCTCCTTGTCATCTTCCGCCGGGCTATCGCCACGACGCTCAACATCGCTCTTAATAACGTTGCTGACCAGGTTCGACATGCGCATACCTTCGATCAGCGAGTTGTCGTAGAAGAAGGTTAGCTCCGGCACGATGCGCAGGCGCATCGCTTTACCTACCAGCGTGCGGATATAGCCAGAGGCTTCTTTCAGCGCCTTCAGGCCGTTTTGCACTGCTTCTTCATCTTTATCATTCAAAAAGGTCACAAACACCTTGGCATAGGCAAGATCGCGCGACACTTCGACGCCCGAAACCGTCACCATCATACCGAGACGTGGATCTTTAATTTCGCGCTGCAGGATAATTGCGATCTCTTTCTGCAACTCCTGAGAAACGCGCTGTTGGCGGCCAAATTCTTTTGCCATTATTCTTTCTCCCAAATAATTCGGGAGGCCAGAGGCCTCCCAAATTGCAACACATCAAATGATGATCAATCGATGGTGCGTTTAATTTCAATCACTTCGAACACTTCGATCATATCGCCAACGCGAACGTCGTTATAGTTCTTCACGCCAATACCACATTCCATGCCGTTACGAACTTCGTTAACGTCATCTTTGAAGCGACGCAGTGATTCCAGTTCGCCTTCATAGATAACCACGTTGTCACGCAGTACACGGATTGGGTTGTGACGTTTGATGATACCTTCAGTGACCATACAGCCCGCGATGGCACCAAACTTCGGTGATTTGAACACGTCACGTACCGCAGCCAGACCGATAATCTGCTGTTTGAACTCTGGAGCCAGCATACCGCTCATCGCAGCTTTCACTTCGTCGATCAGATTATAGATGACGGAGTAATAACGCAGGTCAACGTTTTCAGCGTCAATCACGCGGCGAGCAGATGCATCAGCACGCACGTTGAAGCCGAGAATGATGGCGTTGGATGCTGCAGCCAGCGTGGCGTCGGTTTCGGTGATACCACCCACGCCTGAACCGATAATGCGTACTTTCACTTCGTCGGTAGAGAGTTTCAGCAACGAATCAGAGATGGCTTCAACAGAACCCTGTACGTCAGATTTCAGTACGATGTTCAGCTCAGACACTTCGCCTTCAGTCATGTTGGCGAACATGTTCTCCAACTTAGACTTCTGCTGACGCGCCAGCTTAACTTCGCGGAATTTGCCCTGACGATACAGTGCAACTTCACGCGCTTTCTTCTCATCACGTACTACAGTCGCTTCATCACCCGCAGCCGGCACACCGGACAGACCGAGGATTTCGACTGGAATGGATGGACCCGCTTCCAGTACTTCACGACCCAGTTCGTCACGCATCGCACGTACACGGCCATATTCGAAGCCGCACAGCACGATATCGCCTTTGTTCAGCGTACCTTCACGTACCAGCACGGTAGCAACCGGGCCACGACCTTTGTCGAGGAACGATTCAATCACCACGCCGCTCGCCATACCTTCACGGATAGCAGACAGTTCCAGAACTTCAGCTTGCAGCAGAATCGCATTCAGCAGGTCGTCGATACCGGTACCGGCTTTCGCAGAGACGTTAACGAACATGTTCTCACCGCCCCACTCTTCCGGAAGAATTCCGTATTGGGTCAGTTCGTTCTTAACGCGGTCTGGATCAGCATCTGGCTTATCAATTTTGTTAACCGCAACAACCACTGGCACACCGGCTGCTTTCGCATGCTGGATAGCTTCAACGGTCTGAGGCATCACGCCATCGTCAGCAGCCACAACCAGGATAACGATATCCGTGGCCTGCGCACCACGAGCACGCATTGCGGTAAACGCGGCGTGTCCCGGGGTATCGAGGAAGGTGATCATACCGTTGTCAGTTTCAACGTGGTAAGCACCAATATGCTGGGTAATACCGCCCGCTTCGCCTGATGCCACTTTCGTTGAACGAATGTAGTCAAGCAGCGAGGTTTTACCGTGGTCAACGTGACCCATGATGGTGACGACTGGCGCACGGCTTTCCTGCGCAGCATCGGTGTCACGATCGTCCATTACCGCTTCTTCCAGCTCATTCTCGCGGCGCAGGATCACTTTGTGACCCATCTCTTCCGCAACCATCTGAGCGGTTTCTTGATCGATAACCTGGTTAATGGTCGCCATGGCGCCCATCTTCATCATCGCTTTAACGACCAGAGAACCTTTGATCGCCATTTTGTTAGCCAGTTCAGCAACGGTGATGGTTTCACCGATTACAACATCGCGGTTAACCGCCTGAGCTGGCTTGTTAAAGCCCTGCTGCAGGGTGCTTGGCTTACGATGCTTACCGCCTTTGCCGCCACGCACCTGAGCACGCGCTTCTTCGCGATCGGTTTTAGCTTCAGAGTGCTTGTTGCCTTTCTTAACCGGACGAGCCGCTTTGGTGGTGCGGGCACGTGCACGGCCAGCTTCTACCTGGCGATCGTTCTCGTCTTCTGCCTGGCGGGCGTGAGTAGAGGTAGTGACGTGATAATCGCCTTTATCCTCTTCTTCAGGTTTTGCCCATTCAGCGCCTTTCTCTTCAGCCAGGCGGCGGGCTTCTTCAGCCACGCGGCGCGCATCTTCTTCCAGCTTACGGCGTGCTTCTTCTTCTGCTTTACGTTTCAGTTCGGCAGCTTCTGCTTCACGACGGGCTTTATCAGATTGCGCAGCCTTGGCTACTACATCGGTAGGTTGATTAGTCAATTTCTCTTTTTCCGCTGCTTCACGTTTAGCCTTGTCAGCGGCTTCGCGCTTGGCTTTGTCTTCGGCTTCACGTTGCGCTTTCTGTTCAGCTTCGCGACGGGCTTGTTCTTCCGCCTCGCGACGCGCCTGCTCTTCCGCTTCACGCTGCGCCTCGGCTTCCGCTTCTGCCTGAGCTTGCTCAGACTCTGCATCGCCTTTCACGTATGTGCGCTTTTTGCGGACTTCGATTTGTACCGACTTACTTTTACCCCCGGTGACGGGAATATTCAAGGTGCTGCGCGTCTTGCGCTGCAAAGTCAGCTTGCTTGAACCGGTCTGACCGTGCTCACGATTCAGGTGAGACAGTAAGGTTTCTTTCTCTTGCTGGGATACCGCATCGTTTTCAGACTTACGAATCCCTGCATCAGCAAATTGCTGTACCAGGCGATCGACCGGGGTCTGAATTTCGGCGGCCAGCGATTTTACGGTTACATCTGTCATGCTGTTCCTTCCTGTTATTACGCGTCATCGCCGAACCAGCAGATATTACGTGCAGCCATAATCAGCGCACCGGCTTTCTCGTCATCCAGCCCTTCAATATCTGTCAGATCGTCAACACCTTGCTCAGCGAGATCTTCCAGCGTGCAAACGCCTTTCGACGCCAGGCGATACGCCAGCGCACGATCCAAGCCCTCAAGATTCAGAAGATCCTCAGCGGGCTCCTGATTACCAAGGCTCTCTTCTTTCGCTAATGCCAGGGTGGTTAACGCATTTTTTGCTCGTTCACGCAGGGCTTCAATGGTCTCTTCATCGAGGCCGTCGATTTCCAGCAGCTCGTTGATTGGCACATAAGCCAATTCTTCCAGCGAAGAGAAGCCCTCTTCCACCAGAATGGTGGCGAACTCTTCGTCGATGTCGAGATGTTTGGTGAACATATCGATCGCTGCATGGGCTTCAGCTTGGTGCTTAGCCTGCAGATCATCGACGGTCATCACGTTCAGTTCCCAACCGCTCAGTTGGGAAGCCAGACGCACGTTTTGGCCGTTACGGCCGATCGCCTGAGCCAGATTGCCGGCTTCAACAGCGATATCCATGGTGTGATTATCTTCATCCACCACAATTGACGCCACATCGGCTGGCGCCATAGCGTTGATAACGAACTGCGCCGGGTTGTCGTCCCACAGCACAATGTCGATACGCTCGCCACCCAGCTCGCTCGAAACCGCCTGGACACGCGCACCGCGCATACCGACGCAAGCGCCCACTGGATCAATACGTTTATCGTTGGTCTTCACCGCGATTTTGGCGCGTGAGCCCGGATCGCGCGCTGCCGCTTTGATCTCGATAACTTCTTCGCCAATTTCTGGCACCTCAATGCGGAACAACTCGATCAGCATTTCTGGTTTAGAACGGGTGACGAACAGCTGCGCGCCACGCGCTTCAGGGCGAACGGCATACAGCACACCGCGGATACGATCACCTGGACGGAAGTTTTCACGCGGCAGCATGTCTTCACGCAAAATCACGGCTTCAGCATTGCTGCCGAGGTCCAGTGAAATGTTGTCACGGTTCACTTTCTTCACCACGCCGGTGATGATTTCGCCTTCGTGTTGACGGAACTGATCAACCACCATTGCACGCTCAGCTTCACGTACTTTTTGTACGATAACCTGCTTAGCAGTTTGGGTGGTGATACGGTCGAAGGTGACAGATTCAATCTGATCTTCGACAAATTCGCCCAGATTGAACGCTTCGTCTTCATAACGGGCTGCATCCAGCGTGATCTCGCGAGTCGGCTGCGTGACTTCTTCTACAATCTGCCAGCGACGAAAGGTGTCGAAATCGCCGCTGCGGCGATCAATGCTGACACGCACTTCGATCTCTTGCTCATACTTCTTTTTGGTCGCAGTGGCCAAAGCGCTCTCCAGCGCTTCGAAGATTTTCTCACGCGGCAGGGCTTTTTCGTTAGAAACGGCTTCTACTACAGCTAAGATCTCTTTGTTCATCCTGGTTAGCCTCAATCCGGACTTTTAAAAGTGGGGGACCAGGTTCGCTTTCTGAATGTTGCTCAGCGCGAACACTTCATCGTTACCCTCAACGGTCACCGTGATCATCTCGCCTTCAACAGACTTGATGATACCCTGCCATTTACGGCGGTTTTGTACGGCCATGCGTAGTACCAGGCTCACCTCGTCACCGACAAAACGTGCATAGTGTTCAGCAGTGAAAAGAGGACGTTCGAGACCCGGCGAGGAAACTTCAAGGTTGTAAGCCACGGTAATTGGATCTTCCACATCCATTACTGCGCTAACCTGGTGGCTAACATCGGCGCAATCATCAACATTGATACCCTCTTCACTATCAATATAGATGCGCAGGGTTGATGTGCGACCACGAATAAACTCAATACCGACTAATTCGTAGCCAAGCGCTTCTACTGGAGCAGAGATCAACTCTGTCAATTTTTGCTCTAATGTGGACAAGCCCACCCCCAAGACATAAAAAAAGGGCCTATAGCCCAGTGTTTCGATTTCCTGATAACAAAAAACCCCGAATATTCGGGGCTTTTTGTGACTGGACCCTGTACGCCGCATAGCGGCTTCGGAGCACAATCCAAAAGAATTTTTTTCAAAAATCACTGAGATTGCGTCCGTCGATGCATACAGTATATTTGAAAAAGAACTCTAAGGGAAAGTGGTTGCGGGGGCCGGATTTGAACCGACGACCTTCGGGTTATGAGCCCGACGAGCTACCAGGCTGCTCCACCCCGCGTCCGAAAACGTGGCGAATAATACGCCGACCTTGCAAAAAATGCAAGTTAAACTGAGATTTGGTACCGAGGACGGGACTTGAACCCGTAAGCCCTTTCGAGCACTACCACCTCAAGGTAGCGTGTCTACCAATTTCACCACCTCGGTACATCACTAGACTGCGACGTTGTTTTATCGCACTACAGCGTTGACGATCTTACTGCGGGATATCATTGCCCGGTGTTGCCGGTTTAGCTGGCTGAGTCTGCTGTTCAGACTGCGCCGGCGCAGTGAGGTTATCCCACTCGCTACCTTTGGCTGTTTTATTACTGTTCAGGTTACCCAGAACCAGGCTGATGATGAAGAACAGCGTAGCCAGTACCGCGGTCATACGAGTCATAAAGTTGCCAGACCCATTTGAACCAAACAGCGTACCAGAAGCGCCTGCACCGAATGAGGCTCCCATATCAGCGCCTTTGCCTTGCTGCAGCATGATCAAACCCACGAGGCCAATCGCTACAATAAGGAAAACAACTAACAGAGCTTCGTACATAATCAACCTGTTTCCTTGCGCGTATCTGCACAGTTAAAGCTTCAACCAATATCGATGGGGAGTCTCGTCATCACCCATCAGAAGCGGGTGTGAATACTAACCAAAGGCACATACCTCTGCAAGTGCAATTTTCACCATCGCTTTCGATTGCGGAAAAAAGCACCATCCCGGTGATTTTGCAGGCGGAAAGTTTAAAAACTCCCCGCCTGAAAACTTACACCGCTTTTACTGCATCCGCGATTTTATGCGCCAGCGCACTGACCTGCGCCTCATCTTCACCTTCCACCATCACACGAATCAGGGGTTCAGTACCGGATTTGCGCAGCAACACACGACCGCGTCCCGCCAGCGTTTTTTCAGCTTCCGCAGTCACAGCTTTCACGCTTTCGCTTTCCAGCGGATCGTGCTCGCCAGCGAAGCGCACATTGACCAGAATCTGCGGCAGCATTTTCATGCCGCTGCACAGGTCATGTAGCGTCATGTGGTTGCGTACGATTGCAGTGAGCACTTGCAAACTTGCTACAATGCCGTCGCCGGTGGTGGTTTTATCCAGCAGAATGACGTGACCGGAGTTTTCCGCTCCTAAACGCCAGCCCTTCTCCTGCATTTTTTCCAGCACATAGCGGTCGCCCACTTTCGCACGGGTAAACGGAATACCCAGCTGTTTCAGTGCCAGTTCCAGACCCATGTTGCTCATTAACGTGCCCACCACGCCACCGCGCAGCTGGCCCTGACGCAGCCCTTCACGCGCAATGATGTAGAGAATTTGATCGCCATCGACTTTGTGACCTAAATGGTCAACCATCATGATGCGGTCGCCATCACCGTCGTACGCCAGTCCGAGATCGGCCTTCTCTTCCAATACGCGATGCTGCAGCAAACGCAGATCGGTCGCACCGCAATCTTTGTTGATGTTCATGCCATCCGGCTGCACGCCGATAGCAATCACATTCGCACCCAGCTCACGCAGCACATTAGGCGCAATGTGATACGTCGCGCCATTCGCACAATCGACCACAATCTTTAGCCCATTCAGGCTCAGCTCGCTTGGGAAAGTCCCTTTGCAGAATTCGATGTAACGACCAGCAGCATCGACAATGCGACTGGCGCGGCCCAGTTCAGCCGACTCTACGCAGGTGATCGGCTTTTCCATCTCCAGTTCGATGGCTTCTTCAACTTCATCCGGCAGCTTGGTACCTTCAGCCGAGAAGAATTTGATGCCATTGTCGTCAAAGGGATTATGAGAAGCTGAAATGACAATACCCGCTTCCGCGCGGAAAGTGCGGGTCAGATAAGCAATTGCAGGTGTCGGCATCGGGCCGGTGAAGGCCGCTGACAATCCCGCCGCCGCCAGGCCCGCTTCCAGTGCCGATTCCAGCATATAGCCTGAAATACGCGTATCTTTACCAATCAATACTTTGCGTGAACCCTGGCGCGCCAGCACCTTACCCGCCGCCCAGCCCAACTTGAGTACAAAATCAGGGGTAATCGGTGCTTCACCGACTTTGCCGCGAATCCCATCTGTACCGAAATATTTACGATTACTCATGCTTTATCCTTTTGCTCTCCGTGTCGCTTCGACGACGCGCATCGCTTCGACAGTCTCTTTCACATCATGCACGCGAATAATTTGCGCCCCTTGCATGGCGGCAATCACCGCACAGCTGAGGCTTCCGGTCAGACGCTGGGCCGGACCGACATTTAGCAACTGCCCAACCATCGACTTGCGTGACATTCCTACCAACAGCGGTAAGCCGTAGTGGTGGAAATGGCTGAGGTTGGCCAGCAGTTCATAGTTGTGGCTGAGATTCTTACCGAAACCGAAGCCAGGATCGAGCATCAGGTTATCTTTTTTGATGCCGGCGGCTTCACATCGCGCAATCTGTGCAGCGAAGTAAGCATCCACTTCGCTCACGATGTGGCTATATTCCGGTGCCTGCTGCATGGTGCGCGGTTCTCCTTGCATATGCATCAGACACACCGGCAAGCCTGTTTCTGCCGCCGCCGCCAGCGCGCCCGGTTCGGACAAAGAACGAATGTCATTGATAATGTGAGCACCCACTCGCGCCGCTTCACGGATTACTTCTGGCTTGGAAGTATCGACCGAAATCCACACCTCAAAACGCTGCGCGATGGCTTCCACCACCGGAATAACGCGTGCCAGCTCCTCTTCCACGCTAACTTCATCAGCGCCCGGACGCGTTGATTCACCGCCCACATCAATAATGGTGGCACCGGCATTCACCATTTCATTGGTGTGCGTCAGCGCATCGACCAGCGTGTTGTGACTTCCACCATCAGAGAAAGAGTCCGGCGTGACATTCAAAATACCCATCACATGGGGAAAAGAGAGATCGAGATGGGAATCACGGGCGAACAACTTCATGGCGAGAATCTCCTTGAGGAATCACTGAATCGCGGAATGTAAAAAACCCCGGACTGACCGGGGTTTGCATTGTAACAAGTATTGCGGGAGGGAGAACTGGCGGTGAGCAACGCCTCCCGCCAGAATGCCATCACATGATCTTGTCTGAACCCGGCGTTTTCGGGTCATCAACAGGACGTGGAGCCTGCGTAGAGTCGCCGTTACCCACAGCAACTTTCGCCTCTTCCCAACCTGCTGGTGGACGCACTTCGCGGCGTGCCATCAGATCGCTGATCTGCGGTGCATCGATGGTCTCATACTTCATCAGCGCGTCTTTCATCGCGTGAAGGATGTCCATGTTTTCATTCAGAATACGGCGTGCGCGCTGATAGTTGGTATCAATAAGGTGTTTAACTTCCTGATCGATAATGCGCGCCGTTTCATCTGACATGTGTTTTGCTTTCGCCACTGAGCGACCGAGGAACACTTCGCCCTCTTCTTCAGCGTAAAGCAATGGACCCAGCTTCTCAGAGAAGCCCCACTGCGTGACCATGTTGCGTGCTACGCTGGTCGCCATTTTGATGTCAGATGAAGCACCGGTAGAAACATAGTCCGGACCATAAATGATCTCTTCCGCCAGACGTCCGCCGTAAGCCACAGAAATACGGCTTTCCAGCTTCTGACGGTTGGCGCTGATCTCATCACCTACTGGCAAGAAGAAAGCCACACCCAGAGCACGACCACGTGGAATGATGGTGACCTTGTGCACCGGATCGTAACCCGGAACCAGCGTACCCACGATCGCGTGACCCGCTTCATGATAAGCCGTCGATTCTTTCTGCTCTTCGGTCATCACCATGGAGCGACGTTCCGCACCCATCATGATTTTGTCTTTGGCTTTTTCAAACTCAACCATCGAAACAACACGCTTGTTGCCGCGAGCAGCAAACAGCGCAGCTTCGTTGACCAGGTTAGCCAAATCCGCACCGGAGAAACCAGGCGTACCACGTGCGATAACTGATGGATCCATATCGGTTGCCAGCGGCACACGACGCATATGGACTTTCAGAATCTGCTCACGACCACGCACGTCTGGCAGACCCACCACAACCTGACGGTCAAAGCGGCCTGGACGCAGCAGCGCCGGGTCAAGGACGTCTGGACGGTTAGTTGCCGCGATAACGATGATGCCTTCATTACCTTCAAAGCCATCCATCTCAACCAGCATCTGGTTCAGCGTTTGTTCACGTTCATCGTGACCACCGCCTAAACCGGCGCCACGCTGACGGCCAACCGCATCGATTTCATCAATAAAGATGATGCACGGTGCCGCTTTCTTCGCTTGTTCGAACATGTCACGCACACGAGATGCACCGACACCGACAAACATTTCCACGAAGTCAGAACCGGAAATGGTAAAGAACGGGACTTTCGCTTCACCAGCAATCGCTTTCGCCAGCAGCGTTTTACCGGTACCCGGAGGGCCGACCATCAGGACGCCTTTCGGAATTTTACCGCCCAGCTTCTGGAAACGGCTCGGCTCACGTAGATACTCAACCAGCTCACCAACTTCTTCTTTGGCCTCATCACAACCGGCCACGTCAGCAAAAGTGGTTTTGATCTGATCTTCGGTCAGCATGCGGGCTTTGCTCTTGCCGAAGGACATCGCGCCCTTGCCGCCGCCGCCCTGCATCTGCCGCATAAAGAAGATCCACACGCCAATTAGCAGCAGCATTGGGAACCATGAGATGAAGATGGAAG
Organism: Pantoea sp. y20; assembly: GCF_054903455.1. Classification (NCBI taxonomy): domain Bacteria; kingdom Pseudomonadati; phylum Pseudomonadota; class Gammaproteobacteria; order Enterobacterales; family Erwiniaceae; genus Pantoea; species Pantoea sp. y20. Next base: position 588,238 of record NZ_CM142816.1, on the reverse strand, counting down.
CCAGCAGGCTTGGTTCTTCAGGCGGTTCGCCAACGACTTTGACGTTTTTGGTCAACAGGTTATCGAGTAACTTAGGATCGTTGACGGGGATATAGGTGGTGTATTTATTGCTGTCTTTTTTGACAACGTTAATCTCACGCCCGTTAATTCGTGCCTCGCGGACCTGATCTTGGTTCACTTCCGATAGGAAAGTTGAATAATCAACCCTACGGCCATTCGACTCGCTGGGCCCAAAGCTCTGGAATACAGACATCAGCACGACCGCGATGACTAACCAGAGAATCAGGTTTTTCGCCATGTCACTCAAGGGATTAACCTCATATTACAACGATGTTAACAGACAGCGTAGGGTACTATAGATCCTTCATACCTGGAATCGCAGTGCGGATGATTTTGCTTGTTTACCCTGAAACTCAGAATTACACATCAGAGTAAACGCATTGGTCGTCTTGCTTTGATTCCGGCAATTCGGGCTAAAGTTTGCGCCCCGTCGCCACAATGTACACTTCGCGCGAACGTAATCGCGAAGCGTCCGGCTTACGAATTTTTACTTTCGTAAACAGGGAGCGAATTTCCCGCAGGTATTCATCGAAGCCATCTCCCTGAAACACTTTCACGACAAAACTGCCGCCTGGGGCCAGGATATCCCGACACATTTCCAGCGCCAATTCTACCAAATACATCGAACGTGGAATATCAACCGCAGGTGTACCGCTCATGTTGGGTGCCATATCAGACATCACCACCTGCACCTTTTGGTCGCCAACGCGCTCCAGTAAGGCGTTAAGTACCGCCTCATCACGAAAATCGCCCTGCAAAAAATCAACGCCGACAATCGGATCCATTGGTAACAGATCGCAGGCGATGATACGACCACTTGATCCGATAAGCTGAACCACGTATTGCGACCAACCGCCGGGTGCCGCACCGAGATCAACAACCGTCATCCCGGGTTTGAAAATCTTGTCACCCTGCTGAATTTCTTCAAGTTTAAACCAGGCACGCGAACGTAACCCTTTTTTCTGTGCCTGCAGCACATATTTATCGCTAAAGTGTTCCTGTAGCCAGCGACTGGAACTGGCCGAACGCTTTTTACCCGTCATAATTTTTCCAATTAAATCGTCATCGTAGCGATAAATCAGCACGCAATGGTCGCGTTGATTTGGCGATATACCCGAGATGGCGGTAGAATGAACCGTTTTCAATCCCTGAGTAAGCAAAAAATACGATGAATCTGAGTACCAAACAAAAACAGCACCTGAAAGGCCTTGCCCATCCGCTTAAGCCGGTTGTCATGCTGGGCGGAAATGGCCTGACCGAAGGCGTGCTTGCCGAAATCGAACTGGCGCTCGAGCATCACGAATTGATCAAGGTAAAAATTGCCTCGGAAGATCGTGAAACTAAGCAGCTGATCGTGGACGCTATCGTGCGTGAAACTAAAGCAGGCAACGTACAGGTAATCGGCAACACGCTGGTGCTGTATCGCCCTGCCAAAGAGCGTAAAATTACTCTTCCGCGTTAATCATGCCTTTAAAGGCGGCGACGGGCAAAGAAAGTGCCACGCTCCTGCATGTGATAAAAGGCCGCAATGCGGCCTTTTTCCTTTCTTTACAAAATGCAGCGACATATTGCAAAGCGTAGCAATATCTTAAAGGTATTCCACCTTCAGGACTTCATATTCCACATCCCCGCCTGGGGTTTTCACAATCGCGACATCGTCGGCTGATTTTCCAACCAATCCACGCGCCATCGGCGAATTCACTGAAATCAGGTTCTGCTTGAAGTCAGCTTCATCGTCACCCACGATGCGATAGGTGAACTCTTCATCCGTATCCACATTGAGAATGGTCACGGTAGCGCCAAAAATCACGCGACCGGTTTTCGGCATGGCAGTCACATCAATGACTTGCGCATTGGAAAGCTTGGCTTCAATCTCCTGAATACGCCCCTCGCAGAAACCCTGTTCTTCGCGAGCCGCATGATATTCGGCATTCTCTTTCAAATCGCCGTGCTCACGGGCTGTGGCGATGGAGGCGATGATGCGCGGACGCTTCACAGTTTTCAGTTCGTTCAGCTCTTCGCGCAGCTTCTCAGCGCCTTTCAACGTCATCGGAATCTGATTCATTTTGGCTCCTCGTCATCTATCCTGGTTAACGGCGTCATCCTGACCGGTGACAGCAGAAAACAGCTTCTGCAGCGCGTTACCTCTTTTCACAAGCAAAAGAAGCCTGACCCGGAAAGCTTTCCGGGTCAGGTTCGGTTTTGCATTTTGATACGTATTTTACCCCAGAGTTCCCTGTGGGTCATCGTTTACTTTGCACCGTCCGGGGACGTAGTATTGACGCCCTCACCCGTCAGTTACCGCGAGATTATGCGATTTTCACGACTTGTTACCGGATTAACCTGTGCGTTTATGCTGCAGGCACAAGCAGCTCCCGTTGAAGAATACATGCAGTATTTGCCAGACGGCGCAAACCTGGCGCTGATGGTACAAAAAGTGGGCGCATCCACCCCGATAATCGATTATCACGGCAAACAGATGGCGTTACCGGCCAGCACCATGAAAGTGGTGACAGCGCTGGCGGCTTTATTAGAGCTCGGGCCCGATTTTCGTTTCCAGACCACCATGGAAACCAAAGGAGCGGTCAATGACGGCACCCTGAATGGCGATTTAGTGGCACGATTTGGCGGCGATCCTACGCTGAGCCGCCAGGATCTGCGCAACATGGTCACAGCGCTGAAAAAGCAGGGCATCACCCATATTAAGGGCAATCTGGTGATCGACACCTCGGTGTTCGCCAGCCACGATATGGCGCCAGGCTGGCCGTGGAACGATTTGACGCAGTGCTTCAGTGCGCCACCGGCAGCGGCCATCGTCGATAAAAACTGTTTCTCAGTATCGCTGTATAGCGCCAATACACCGGGCGAAAACGCCTTTGTGCGTATCGCCTCCTATTATCCGGCCCATATGTTCAGTCAGGTGCGCACCATTGGCCGCAACAGCGGTGACGGACAATATTGCGAGCTGGATGTGGTGCCAGGCGAGCTCAATCGTTACACCTTAACCGGCTGCATGCGTCAACGGTCAGAGCCGCTGCCGCTGGCCTTTGCCGTGCAGGATGGTGCTGCGTGGGCCGGTGAGATACTTAAAGCCGAGCTGCGCGCCGCCGATATTGATTACAGCGGTCATTTGGTTCGCCAGGCGCAAGTGACGTCGCCGGGTACCGTGTTGGCTTCAACGCAATCAGCGCCGCTGCACACGCTGCTGCACACTATGCTGAAGAAGTCGGACAACATGATTGCCGACACCGTGTTCCGCACCATCGGCCATCATTACTTCAATGTGCCTGGCACCTTCCGAGCGGGTTCAGATGCGGTACGTCGTATTCTGCGCGAAAAAGCCGGGGTCGATCTCGGCAACAGCATTCAGGTTGATGGTTCCGGGCTGTCGCGTCATGACCTGATCGCGCCAGAAACCATGATGCAAGTGCTGCAATACATTGCGAAAAATGATTCGACGCTGAATTACATTTCGATGCTGCCGCTGGCCGGTTACGACGGCACGCTGCAATATCGCGGCGGTCTGCATGAAGCAGGGCTGGATGGCAAAGTCTCGGCGAAAACCGGTTCGCTGCAGGGCGTCTATAATCTGGCAGGATTCATCACCACCTCCAGCGGCGCGCGCGTCGCCTTTGTCCAGTTCCTGTCCGGTTACGCGGTACCGCCGGAAAATCAGAAAACGCGCCGCATTCCGCTGGTACGTTTTGAGAGCCGCCTCTATACGGATATCAACAAGAACAACTGATGAAACTGCTAATCGTTGAAGATGATGCGCTGTTGCAATCGGGCCTCGCGCAGGCATTAAGCTCGCAAGGCTACGCCATCGACTGCGCCAGTACCGCCGCAGAGAGCAACGCGCTGCTGCGTAGCGGTCAGTACAGCCTGATCGTGCTCGATCTCGGCTTGCCGGATCGCGATGGCGCATCACTGCTGCGACAATGGCGACGCGACGGCATTGCGGTGCCGGTACTGATCCTCACGGCGCGCGATGCGCTGGAGGATCGCGTTGATGGTTTGGATGCCGGCGCTGACGATTATCTGGTGAAGCCGTTTGCATTGGTTGAACTGCAGGCACGCGTGCGGGCGCTCATCCGCCGTTATCAGGGCCACAGCGATAACCTGCTGCAACAGGGCGATCTGACACTCAATCTCAGTTCACAACAGGTTCTGCTGGAAGATCAGCCGCTGGAGATCACGCCCAAAGAGTTCGCACTGCTCACCCGCTTACTGATGCGCGTGGGGCAAAACGTACACCGCGAAACGCTGCAACAGGATCTCTACAGCTGGAATGACGATCCCGGCTCCAACACTCTCGAAGTTCACATCCACAATTTGCGTCGCAAGCTCGGGAAAGATCGCATAAAAACCGTGCGCGGCGTCGGTTACCGTCTGGAAATCCGCGAATGAACAGCATGCGTCAGCGGTTATTGATTATGCTGGCGCTGATTCTCCTCACCTGTCAGGTGATGAGCGCCATCTGGCTCTGGCATGAAAGCCGCGAGCAGATCAGTTTTTTAGTCAACGAAACGCTCTCTGCGCAGGCGCGTAACGATCGGGTAGAAAACGAGATCCGTGAAGCCATTGCCTCGTTGCTGCTGCCTTCCTTAGTCATGGTCGCCCTTACCTTGCTGCTGTCGTTTTGGGCGATTAACTGGATTATTCGTCCGCTGAAATCGCTGCAGGACAGCCTTGCGCATCGTTCAGCGGATAATCTGACACCGTTGCCGATCTACTCCGAAATGGATGAAATCGTGGCGGTAACCACCTCGATCAACCAACTGTTTTCACGCCTCGATCACACGTTGCAGCAGGAGCGCCTGTTCACCGCCGATGCGGCGCACGAGCTGCGCACGCCGCTGGCCGGATTGCGCCTGCATCTCGAGCTGCTCCACCAGCAGAACGTGCCGCAGAGCGAGATGCTAATTGAACGTATCGATCAGCTGATGCACACCGTGGAACAGCTGTTGATGTTATCGCGCGCCGGGCAAGCGCTGGCGGGCGGTCACTATCAGCAGTTGCAGTGGCAACAGGACATCATGCAGCCGCTGGAGCCAGAAATGACCGAGCTGTATCAACAGCGTCAGCAAATCCTGCACTGGCCGCAGAACGACGATGTGCCGCAGCAAGGTGAAGCGGTACTGCTGCGCCTGATGCTGCGCAATCTGCTGGAAAACGCCTCGCGCTACAGCCCGGCTGGCAGCGAAGTCGTGGTGAAGATGCAGCAGGACCAGCAGCAGGTGATCATTGAAGTGTGGGATCAGGGTCCCGGCATTGAAGCCGCCGCTGCGGAAGAGCTGACGCAGGCGTTTCGTCGTCGCGATCAGCGTTATGGCGGCAGCGGTTTGGGTTTGAATATCGTGCTGCGCATCGTGCAGATGCATCGCGGCAGGCTGGAGCTGGTGAACCGTGAAGATCGCAGCGGGCTGATTGCCCGCTGCTATTTACCGCATCAACTGATTGGCTAAGCGCCGTTAGAAGTGGGTATTCAGGCTCATAAAGTAAGTACGACCAGATTCGTTGTAGGTATTCGCACCCGCTCCATACAGATAAGAGTTGGTGTTGGCGTTACCGGTGGTTTGCGCATTACCTTCGCGATAGTGACGTTTATCGAACAGGTTATCGATGCCCACCGTGACGCTGGCGTACTTGTTGATATCGTAGGTACCGCTCATACCGATAATTGAGTAAGGACTCACTTTATCCGTTGCGCTGCCGGTCGAAAGATTCCCTTTGTAATCATACTTCTTCGGCGTCTGCGTGCCGTACCAGGTCAGCGTAGTTTGCAGCGACAGATCCTGCGTCGCCTGCCAGCTCAGCGTCGAATTCAGCGTGTATTCCGGAATCACCGATAAACGATCGCCGGTCTCTTTGTTCTTACTCTGCAGCATATAGGTGAAGTTGTTATTCCACATCACGCTGTCGGAGAACGGCACGTTGACGGTGCCTTCCAGCCCTTCCACCACCGCTTTCGGTACGTTTTCCCACTTATAAATATCTGTGGTGCCATTGGATGCTTTGCTCACTGGCGAGTAACCGGCTTCGATCTTGTTGCGATAATCGTTGCGGAACCAGGTTAAACCGGCCTGATAACCTTCGTGTTTCCACTCCAGACCAATCTCTTTATTGATGCTGTTTTCCGCTTTCAGGTCGCTGTTACCCTGCAGATAACAGGCGCCGGTGCTGGCCGCACAACCCTGACCGTTGCTGTACAACAAGTAGTTCGGGTTGGTCTGATACAGGCTCGGCGCTTTATAGGCGCGACCAATCCCCATCTTCAGCGTGAAGTCATCGCCCAAACCTTGTGACAGGTTGAGCGACGGGCTCCAGTTATTGCCAACAATCGAGTGATGATCAAAACGCAGGCTTGGCGTCAGCATAGTGCTGTCGGTCAGCTCCATGTTGTCTTCCGCAAACAGCGAGAAAATCTCTGCCTGGGAATACGGGCTGCGACCGGTGTTATCGATGCCCGGCACCGAACCGTAGCTCGCTGCCTGCGTGTTGGAAGAGCCATCCTTCATGCGCTGCTGGTTCCATTCGGTACCCAGCGTCGCCGTTTGGTTAAACAGCAGCTCAAATGGAATGCTGACTTCGCTATGCAGCAGCACGTCATCCAGCTGAATGGTGTTGAAACCGCTGTTAGAGAAGATGCCTTCGGTGCCGCCGGCCAAACCTTCATTGATGCGCGAGTTGCGGGTTTTCTCGTAGCGCGCGTAGGTATTGGTGCTGACGCCGTTATCCCATGCGCCGGTCCATTTCAATGAGACGTTCTGGCGATACAGGCGGTTAGTTTCATCACCGTACAGACTTTTCACCAGCGAGCTGGTGTTGGTGTTCTGCGTATCACCCGCATACAGGTTGCCCTGACGGCTGTAACCGGCCTGCAGCTCCAGCGTCTGCATCGGTGCAAACGCCCAGCTCAGCAAGGCATTGATATCTTTATTAACTGAACCTTCACGACCGGCCGGATAGCTGCCCGCATAGCTGCCGGTGCGCGCCGCCGCATGCCCTTCGTTGATGTCATAGGCATCGGCCTGGGTTTTGGCTAAACCACCGTACAAACGGAAGTTGAAATCATCGCCCAGCGGCCCTTCCAGACTGAAGTTAGTGCGCTTAGTGGCGCCTTCCGCTTTATGTTCCGGCACGTTGTAATAGGTGTTCCAGGAACCGTGCCACTGCTGATCGGTCTGTTTTTTGGTGATGATATTCACCACACCGCCCGCCGCGCCGTTACCGTAACGCACCGCCGCCGGTCCGCGAATCACGTCGATGTGATCGATCATCTCCGGCGGCACCCAGTTGGTGTCGCCACGCGTATCACGCTCGCCACGCCAGCCAAGGCGCACCGAGTTGCGGCTGGTGATCGGCATGCCGTCCACCATGATCAAGGTGTTTTCCGGGCCCATACCACGAATATCGATCTGGCGATTGTTACCGCGCTGGCCGCTGGTGGAGTTGCCTGTCAGGTTAACGCCTGGCATGGTACGGATAATTTCAGACACATCACGCGCGGGCGGATGTTTTTTGATTTCGTCGGCGGTAATGGTTGAGACGCCCGGCGCTTGCAGGTTCTGCTGCTGCGCGGTGACCATCAAGGTGCCGCCGTCCATTGATTGTGCGTCAGTCGTGCTGGCAGAGGTTTTGCTGGAGGAAGTCTCTGCTGCCCAGGCGCTGCTGGAAAGCAGTGAGGCGCTGAGCCCCAGTTCAATCAGAATGGCTAACGATAACCGTGAGTAATTTTTCATTTTATACGTTCCTGGATGGCCAGCAAAAAGCCGTTGAATGCTTAACTGGCGAGCCGGTGAGAAGATCCCTGTCCATATCGCGCCCAGTTCCAGACCCTTCAAACCATCCGTAGCGCAACCTTACCGAACGGTAAGCATCTGGCGGAACAGGCGTGCTCATTTTTGAGCGCAGTCACCCTATTGCAAATGCAAATTATTATCAATAGTATTATTCATCAAGCTTATGTAAATCTCCGCGTAAACACCGACTGGCAGCCCTATGACCTGGCGAAATGATGTAACCGGCAGTGCGGCCTGGTGGCAGGCGCAACAATCCCAAGGTATTCCCCGCATTGAGTTAGTAGACGATGGCCAATGTCAGGTCACTTTCTTCTGGCGTGATCCGCAAGGCGATGAGACGCAATCGTCGACCCAGCGCGTGTGGATTAACATTACCGGCGTGACCGATCACCACCAGCGCCGCCCGCCGCAGTCGTTAATGCGTGTGGCGGGCACCAACGTCTGGTATTGGCAGACCTCGCTGCCCGCCAACTGGCGCGGCAGTTACTGTTTGATGCCCGATGAACAGGCCACGGACTTCACTGGCGTTGCCGACATGTCCACGCTGCGCAACTGGTGGCGCGACAAATTTCCGACGGCGCAGGCCGATCCTTTGAACAGCTTACGTGGCTGGTCCGGTGGTCGCGGCATGGGCGTCTCGCCGCTGCATCTGCCTCACGCACCCGATCAACAGCTGTGGCAAGCGGTGGATAACGGCACAGCGCCAACCATTGAACTGCAACAGCAACAATGGGATAGCGCGCTATTAGGCAACAGCCGCAAGGTGTGGATTTACACCACCGGCGCAGCCAATCCCGCACAGCGTCCGCTGGCCATCATGCTTGACGGGCAATTCTGGGCGCACAGCATGCCGATTGCCGGACCGCTGCAGCAGCTCACTGATGCCGGTTCTTTGCCGCCAGCGGTGTATCTGTTTATCGACATCATTGACCGCGAACACCGCAGCCGCGAGCTGCCGTGTAACGCGCAGTTTTGGCAAGCCATTCAGCAAGAACTGTTACCGCAAATTGCACAATCAACGCCTTATCGCCAGCAGGCGGACAGTACCATCGTCGCCGGACAAAGCTTTGGCGGCCTGGCGTCGGTGTTTGCCGCGCTGCACTGGCCGGAAACCTTTGGCAACGCGCTCAGCTTATCGGGCTCCTTCTGGTGGCCGGAACGCGGCAATCCGCACGGCTGGCTGCTGCAGGCGCTGGATAACGGTCTTGCACCGCGTCAACCGCTGCGTTTCTGGCTCGAAGCGGGCAAACGCGAAGGCTTGATTCTGCAAGCTAATCAACAACTTCAACAGCAGCTTAGCGCTGCCGGCTATCAGGTGAATTACCTGCCGGTGGAAGGCGGCCATGACGCGCTCTGTTGGCGCGGCGGCCTGCTGAATGGCCTGCAAGCGCTGTGGAGCAAACCGGAGCATCCATGTCCGAATCCCTGATGAATAAGCCTATGACCGACCAACAAACCTTGCCGTTAGTCGCGGCACAGCCCGGCATCTGGATTGCCGATCAGCTGTCACCTCATCACAACGCTTACGCGGTGGCGCACTTTGTCGAACTGCGCGGTGAGATTGATAGCGCCCTGTTGGCGCAGGCGATCGTTGCGGGCATGCAGGAAGCCGACACGCTGAATATGGCCTTTGGTGAGGTGGAAGGCGAAGCCTTGCAGTGGCCGCAGCCACACGCCTTTAGCCTGCCGCAGATTGTCGATTTGCGCGCGGAGGCCGATGCGCCCGCCAAAGCGCGCGCGCTGATGCGTGACGATATGAATGGCGAACTGCGCGTATTGAGCGGCGCAAAGCTGTGGCATCACCGCCTGTTCCGTCTCGACGATCAGCATTGGTTTTGGTATCAGCGCTATCATCATTTGGTGGTGGATGGCTTCAGCTTTACCGCGCTGACGCGCCGCATAGCCAATCTCTACAGCGCGGCCGTACGTCAGCAAGCCGCTGAACCGACGCCGTTTATTCCGTTTAGCGAAGTGGTGGACGAGTATCAGCGCTACCGCGAATCCTCCTCCTTTATGCGTGACAGCCAGTTCTGGCGCGAAAAAGGCGCGGCGCTGCCCTCACCGGCTTCGCTCTCGCCGCTGCCGCTCGCCGGACAACATGCCAGCACCGATCTGCTGCGCCACAGCGTTACGCTGGATCGCAGCACCTTCCAGAGGCTAGTGCAGCAGCATCCGCACGCCAGCGCGGCCGATCTCGCCTTTGCGCTGGTGGCGCTGTGGCTGGCGCGTCTCAGCGGGCAAAACGACTTTGCCGCTGGCTTCATCTTTATGCGCCGCATCGGCTCGGCCGCCTTGTGCGCCACCGGTCCGGTGATCAACGTATTGCCGATGGCAATCCATTACGATCCGACGCAGCCGATCGGCGCGCTCGCCGCCCAGCTGGCGGGTGAAGTGAAAAAGATGCGTCGTCATCAGCGCTATGACGCCGAACAGGTGCAGCGCGATCTCGGCCGCCTCGGCGATGGCGATCCGCTGTACGGTCCGGTGATCAACCTGAAGATGTTTGACTACCAGCTCGATTTCGCTGGCGTGGAAGGCATCACCCATCAACTGGCGTCCGGGCCGGTGCGCGATCTGGAGATCGCCATTTACATCAGCGAGCACGGTGAACTGACGCTGGAGCTGCTGGCCAATGCCGAACGCTACAGCGAACAAACTTTGCAGCGTCATGCCAGCCGCTTTGCCCTGCTGCTCGATCAGCTGGCGCAACAGCCGCAGCAGCCGTGCGGCGAACTCGATCTGCTCACTGCCGAAGAGCATGCGCAGATTGCCGCAATCAACCAAACCGCCTATCCGCTGCCAGCAGAAACGCTGGCGTCACTGTTAGCGCAGCAGGCGGCACGCACCCCCGATGCACCGGCGCTGGCCGATGCGCAGCATCAGCTTAGCTATCGCGCGATGCAACAGCAGGTGTTTGCGCTGGCCGCCGATCTCAGCGCCGCCGGCGTGCAGCGTGGCGATATTGTCGCCGTGGCGCTGCCGCGTTCAGTGCAGCTCTCCCTGGCGCTACAGGCGATTGTTTCGCTCGGCGCTGCCTATTTGCCGCTCGATACGGGTTATCCGGATGACCGCTTACAGCTGATGCTGGAAGACGCCGCGCCAAAAACGCTGATCACCTGCGCAGCGCTCAGCGCGCGCTTCAGCGCCATCGCGTCGGTCAATCAGCTGCATTTTGATGTGCTGTATCACAATGCCCATGCACCGCAGCCGGCCAGCGCGCCGACGCCGCAGGATGGCGCCTACATCATTTACACCTCAGGTTCGACCGGTCGCCCTAAAGGCGTGCTGGTGGGGCATGAAGCCATCGTCAATCGCCTGTTGTGGATGCAGGATCGCTATCCGCTGCAAGCCGACGACGTGGTGCTGCAAAAAACCCCGAGCAGCTTCGACGTTTCGGTGTGGGAATTCTTCTGGCCGCTGCTGGTCGGTGCGCGGTTGGTGATGGCACCGCCAGAAGCCCATCGCGACCCGGAAGCGCTGCAGCAGCTGTTTGCCCGCTACAAAGTCACCACCACGCATTTCGTCCCCTCAATGCTGGCGGCCTTTGTCGCGGCGCTGGACGATCAAGCGGCGATTGCCCGCTGCGCCAGCCTGCGTAACGTGTTCTGCAGCGGTGAAGCGCTGCCGACGGATTTATCGCGCGAGTGGGAAAAACTGACGCGCGTGCCGCTGCACAATCTGTATGGCCCAACCGAAGCGGCGGTGGATGTCAGCTGGTATCCGGCGTTTGGGGCTGCCCTGGCCGCCGTCGAAGGTGCCAGCGTGCCGATTGGTTTCCCGGTGTGGAATACCGGCCTGCGCATCCTTGATGCCCGCATGCAGCCGGTGCCGCCGGGCGTGGCGGGCGATCTCTACTTAACCGGCGTGCAGCTGGCGCATGGCTATCTCGGCCGTCCCGATCTTACTGCCAGCCGCTTTATCGCCGATCCTTTCATGCCTGGCGAGCGCATGTATCTCACCGGCGACGTGGCGCGCTGGCTGGATAACGGTGCGGTGGAATATCTCGGCCGCAGCGACGATCAGCTGAAGATTCGCGGTCAGCGTATCGAACTGAATGAGATCGATCATGTGCTCAGCGCGCAGCCCGGCATTGAGCAGGCGGTCACACACGCGGTGATACTTGGCGATACCGCGGCGCAAGGTGATGCGCGTCAGCTGGTCGGCTACGTGATTGCCGGGCAGCCGGTTGATAGCGACGCGCTGCGCCAGGCGCTGGCGCAACGCTTGCCCGCGCATATGGTGCCGGTAGCCATTGTGCAGCTCGACGCCTTCCCGCTCAGCAGCAATGGCAAGCTGGATCGCAAAGCGCTGCCGTTGCCCGCATCCGCCGGCGCCAGTGCGGGACGTGCACCGCACGCCGGGCTGGAAACCACCTTAGCTAATGCTTTCTGTCAGCTGCTGGCGCGCGAGGAAATCAGCGCGCAGGATGACTTTTTCGCCCTCGGCGGCCATTCGCTGCTGGCGATGCGCTTAGCGGCGCAGCTGCGCCGTGAGCTGCAACAGCCGGTGTCGGTGGGACAAATCATGGTGGCCTCCACGGTGGAGAAGCTGGCAACGCTGCTCAGTGATACGCAATCCCATCAGCAAGCCGGTTTCGAAGCGGTGCTGCCGCTGCGTCAGGGCAACGGACCAACGCTGTTCTGCTTCCATCCGGCGTCAGGGTTTGCCTGGCAATTCAGCATCCTGCAGCGTTATCTCGATGCGCGCTGGTCGCTGGTCGGCATTCAGTCGCCGGATATCAGTAGCCCGCTGAACCAAAGCGCGCATCTGGATGACGTGTGCGACGCCCATCTGCAAACCCTGCGCGACGTGCAGCCGCACGGACCTTACTATTTCCTCGGCTATTCGCTTGGCGGCACCCTGGCGCAAGGCATTGCGGCCCGGCTGGAAGCGGCCGGTGAAGAGGTGGCGTTCCTCGGCCTGCTGGATACCTGGCCACCAGAAACGCAAAACTGGGATGAGAAACGCGGCGAGAACGTGCTGGATCCGGCGGTGCTGGAAGAGGTGAACCGCGAGCGCGAGCAGTTTATCGCCGCGCAGCGCCATCAGGCCGGCGAAGAGATGCGTGCGATGTTCGATACCATCGAGGCCAACTACGCCAGTTCGGTGCGCCTGCTGGCGACCGCACGCAGCGCGCGTTTCAACGGTCGCGCCACGCTGTTCCTCGCCGAACAGACGCAGCAGCCAGGACAAGATGCGCGCCGCGCCTGGGCACCCTATGTTGGTGAACTGGAAGTGTGGCCGATGGATTGCGCCCACGTGGAGATCATTTCACCGCAGATGTTTGAGCAGATTGGACCGTTGTTGCAGCGGTTGTTGGGATAGCGATCTTTCCCTCACACTAACCCTCTCCCGCAAGCGGGAGAGGGAACAATCAGGAGCCGCTGACGGGAGAGGGAATGTTTAGGTGTGGTAACGGGTGTAACATACAAGCTGGGTCGGCCCCTGCTCCCGCAAGCGGGAGAAGGCTGGGATGAGGGCCCGCGCGCACCGTGTTTAATTATCCCCCGCGCCCCAGCGGCACAATCATTGGCGTATGCGCCACCGGATCGTCCACAATCACGCAGCGCAAGCCATACACCTGCTCGATCAACGCGGGCGTCACAATCTCCGACGGCTTCCCTTCGGCAACAATCCTGCCGTCACGCATCGCAATCAAATGCGTGGCATAGCGACAAGCGTGATTAAGATCGTGCAGCACCACCACCAGCGTTCGCCCATGCTGTTGATTCAGCTCCTGCATCAATTCCAGCAGCTCAATTTGATGGGTGATATCCAGCCAGGTGGTCGGTTCATCCAGCAGCAGCAGCGGCGTTTCCTGCGCCAGCACCATGGCAATCCACACGCGCTGACGCTGACCGCCCGATAACGTATCCACCGACTGCTGGGCCAAATCGGCCACGCCGGTGGCGCGCATCGCGTTCTGCACCGCCGCTTCATCTTCCGCACGCCAGCGACCAAACAGCGCCTGATGCGGATAACGTCCGCGCGCCACCAGCTCGGTGACGCTGATGCCCGCCGGCGCGTTGGAACTTTGCGGCAGCAGACCCAAACGCCTCGCCACTTCTTTGGTGGGATAGCTGGCAATGGCCGCGCCATCCAGCAACACCTCACCTTTTAACGGCGTATGCAGGCGACTCAACGTGCGCAGCAGCGTCGATTTTCCGCAGGCGTTAGGGCCGATAATCACCGTCAGCTCACCTTGCGGAATCGTCACTGACAGATTCTCTGCCACCACCTTTTTGTCATAGCTCAGCGTTAGGCTATCGCCGCGCAGACGTGAAGGGATATCGGTCATTGGCGTCGCGCCTCCCGCACCAGTAAAGCGATCAGATAAAGTCCACCGAGAATGACGGTTATCACGCCAACCGGTAATTGATATGGCAGGAACAGATGCTGTGCGGCGAAGTCTGCAGCAATCAATAACAGCGCACCGCACAGCGCCGCCAGCGGCAAGGCACCTTTGACGCCGCCGCCAAGACGACGGGCAATCTGCGGCGCCAGCAGCGCGACAAACGAAATCGGCCCGACCAGCGCGGTTGACGCCGCCGTGAGCACCACGCCAATCAGCATCAGCCACATGCGGCTGCGCTCCACCGGCACGCCAAGCGCGCAGGCGGTATCGTCGCCCATCTCTAGCAAACGCATCCGCCGCGCCAGCAGCGCCATCAACAGTAACGCCAGCAGCAGTACCGCAATCACCGGCGGCGTTTTTGCCCAGGTAATGCCGTTGAGCGATCCGGCGCTCCACAAGCCCGCACTCAGCGCCGACTCCAGCGAGGCGCTGATAATCAGCCAGGAATTCAACGCCATCAGCAGCGCGCGCACGCTGATGCCGACGATAATCAGCCGGAAGGTCTCTACGCCGTTGCGCCAGGCAAACAGATAGACCAGCGCCGCCGTGGCGATGCCGCCAATCAACGCTGCGCCGGTCATCGCCGTGACGCTTTGATTAAACAGCACCAGCGCCACCAGCACGCCGCTGTAAGCGCCGGTGTTGAAACCGAGAATGTCCGGGCTGCCGAGCGGATTACGCAGCAGCGACTGGAAAATTGCGCCGCTGATGCCTAACGCCGCACCAATCAGCAGCGCCATTAGCACGCGCGGCAAGCGCCATTCCAGCACGATCAGTTTGACGTTGCTGGCGCCCTGCCCGAGCAGAATTTGCCAGATTTGATCACTGCTGATCTGCAATGCACCGCGCGTCATCGCCATATAAGCCAGCAGAGCGCAGGCGCACAGCAGCCAAAGCGTATGTAACCCGACACGACGCGTCATAGTGCACCCCGGCCCAATTTACGGCGCACCAGCGCAATCAGCATCGGCGCACCGAGCATCGCCGTGACGATGGAAACCCGCAGCTCGCCCGCCACCAGCAGGCGGCCAAGGATATCGGCGGCGAGCAGCAGAATCGGCGTGATCAGCGCGGTCGCAGGCAGCATCCAGCGGTGATCGTTGCCCACCAGCCAGCGGGCAAAGTGCGGCGTCATTAAACCGACAAAGGCAATCGGGCCCACCGCCGCGGTGGCTGCGCCGCACAGCAGCGCAATCGCCAACAGGCCAAGCAGTTGGGTGCGCGCCACCCGCGTGCCGAGCGCGGTCGCCATGTCGCCACCCATACTCAAACTGTTCAGCGCCTGCGATAGCGCAATGGCCACCACGCTGCCGATCAGCACCGCCGGGAACAGCGTGCGCAGCGTGGTGAAATTGCGAATATCCAGCGAGCCGCTGTGCCAGAAGCGCAGATGATCGTAGATGTCGGGATTGAGCAGCGACAGGCCAGAGGTTAATCCTTCCAGCACCGCGCCCAGCGCCACGCCGGCCAGCGTCAGACGCACCGGATTGACACGCCCGCCGCCAATCGCGCCGGTCATCGCCACCAGCACGGACGCCAGCAGCGCGCCGCCAAAGGCGAAGCCGAGCCAATCCACCGGCGAGTCAGCACCGAACAGCGCAATGCCAATTACCACCGCGAAACCTGCTCCGGCGTTGACGCCAAGAATGCCGGGATCGGCCAGCGGATTGCGCGTCAGGCTCTGCATCAACGCACCAGCGAGGCCGAGCGCCACGCCCGCCAGCAAACCGGCCAGCGTACGCGGCAGGCGCGCGTCACGCACAATGACGCACTCCGCGCTGTGACAGGAGGTGGTAAGCGAATGATAAACATCGGGAAGCGGTATTGATTTTGCCCCCAGCATTAAGCTGAGCGCGATGAGGAGCAAGAGCAGAATCCCTGAGCCTGCTAATGCACGAATCTGGCGCATAGCGTTCTAAACCTTCACTGTTCAACGTCGTTGCATGCGCGATGTAACTTGATAATGGTTATCGTTATTACTCGCGTTCAGCTATGTTACCATGACTCGCCTCGCGGACGATGAGGAAAATTGGTGCAATAAGGCGAACACATGAACAAATCTTCCCACTTTATCGATCTCTCGCTGCTGAAAACTCACCCGGCTTTTCGCGCGGTGTTTATCGCGCGTTTTATCTCGATTGTCGCGCTCGGCATGCTCGCTGTGGCGGTGCCGGTGCAGATTCAGCACATGACCCATTCACCGCTGCTGGTGGGCTTGGCGGTGACGCTGGCCGCTGCCGGCATGTTTATCGGCCTGCTCACCGGCGGCGTTTTGGCGGATCGCCATGAACGCAAAAAGCTGATTTTGTTTGCCCGATCCACCTGCGGCTTAGGTTTTATCGCGCTGGCGATTAACGCCGCGCTGCCAGAACCCTCTCTGATCGCGGTTTATCTGCTGGGTTTCTGGGATGGTTTTTTCGGCGCGATTGGCGTCACCGCGCTGCTGGCGGCGACGCCCGCGCTGGTCGGTAGGGAAAACATTATGCAGGCGGGCGCTATCACCATGTTGACGGTGCGCTTCGGCTCCATTTTATCGCCCGCGATTGCTGGTCTGGTGATTGCTCACGGCGGCGTGACGTGGAACTACGCACTCGCTGCCTTTGGCACCTTACTTACCGTGTTAACGCTGCTGAAATTGCCCACTTTGCCGCCGCCGCCACAACCGCGTGAACATCCGCTGAAATCCCTCGCCGCTGGCGTGCAGTTTCTTTTCGCCAGCCCGATTGTCGGCATGGTGGCGCTGATTGGCGCATTAGTCACGCTGGCCAGCGCGGTGCGCGTGCTCTATCCGTCGCTTGCGCCGCATTGGTCAGTGAGCGCTGACCAGCTTGGCCTGATGTATGCCGCCGTGCCGCTCGGCGCAGCTATCGGCGCGTTCACCAGCGGTAAACTGAAACACGCCGCGCGTCCCGGACAGCTGGTGCTCGGCAGTGCGATTGCAGCGTTTGTCGCGTTGGGTTTGTTTAGCCAGATGCCGAACCTGCCGCTGGCGTTAGCCTGTTTAGTCGCTTTCGGTTACTTCAGCGCCATCAACAGCCTGGTGCAGTACGCGATGATTCAGGCATTAACGCCAGATCATCTGTTAGGCCGCATCAACGGCTTGTGGACCGCGCAGAACGTGACCGGCGATGCGATTGGTGCGGCGGTGATTGGTGCGATGGGTTCATGGCTGCTGCCACCGCAGGCCGCCGCGGTATTTGGCTTTACGTCGGCGCTGCTCGGCATCGTGATGTGGTGGGTGATGGGCCGTTTACGTCGTTACCATCCGCCAGCACCGGAGCTGACGGAACAGGCATCATGATTTAACGAACAGCTTCTCCAGACGCGCCAGTAGATTGCTGGCGCTGTAGTAATCAAGACGGAAGGAATCGACGCCCAGCTCGTAAACCTGCTTGCCCTGCACCGCCGCGTTTTGTGCAAGGAACGGATTGTTCAACACCGATTGCGTGGTTTTATCGTCAGCGGCGAACAGCAGGAAGGTTTTACCGGTCAGGCCGCTGGCAACGTTTTCGCCCGACAGCTGAATGATGTCTTTGCGCTGTCCCATGCTGTGTCCCTGCTCAACCGTCGCCGGTGGCGTTGCCAGGGTGAAGCCAAGTTGTTCCAGCAGCTTGCCCTGCGCCGAAGCCGCGGTCCACACATTGACTGCGCGTCCGCCGCCGTTCCATACCATGGCGGAGACCGGCTGCGGTGGCAGCGTGATGGCTTTTTTCAGCGCCGCTTCACGATCGTCGAAAGCTTTAATACGTTGCGCCGCCTGCGCTTCATGCCCGGTCGCCTGGCCTAACTGCGTGACGACCTCCTGCCAGCTTTTGTCGTCGTAATTGACCACCAGCGTCGGTGCAATAGCCGAAAACTGTTCGGCGAGCTTGATGGCAGAATCGTTGCCGGTGGCGCTGACGATAATCAGATCCGGCGCTTGCGCGGCAACCGCTTCGGCATTCGGCTCACCGATATACAGACGTTGAAGATGTTGCTTTTTGGCAACGTCGCTCCACTGGCGGAAGAAACCCTGATCGTCGGCCAGGCGACTGTTCGGCGCAGTCGCGCCGGAAGCAATCACCGGCGCATCAATGGCCAGCAGCGATCCGGTCAGCGTGACGCTGGTCGAGACAATGCGCTGCGGCGCGTGATTGAGCGTGATCGATCCGTTGGCACCCTGAACGGTGCGCGGCCAACCCTGTTCGGCATGAGCGACGCTGGTGAAAATCTGGAAAACACCTATAAGGGCTGCAATGCCCCAAAAACCGCATTTATTCATAAGTTTTGGTCCACTTTTTAGCATATTTCCCTGCTGAGCGTCAGCGCCTGATTACGGCTAAACGCAGCTGAAATCCCGCGAATGGATTGACACTTTTGCCCAATCGACGTAGGTTACAGGCCCATAATAAAAATGATAATCATTCTTAATAATCTTATCATTTATAGGTGAAAATTATGGTGGAATCTTCCACGTTTGAAAATGCCTGGCTGAAGGATTATTCCGCGCTAAGCCGTGGTTTCCTCTTTACCTCGCCATGGCGTAGTTTGGCAACGCAAGGATGCTATACCACCGTTACCGCGCCGGTAGATGACGCCGCGTCGCTGGACGGTGATTTCCAACAACAGTTACGTCAGCATTTTGCCGCGGCGAAAAAACAGGGCATCGACAATCCGATTCTGGTCGGGGCGATCCCGTTTGACGTCAGCCAGCCCGCCGCGCTGTTTATTCCTGAATCCTATCAGACGTTTAATCGCGCTGACCTGCAAAACGCGTTGCCGGAAAACGTCAGCGATCTGCCGCAGGTGCGACGTCGCACCGCAGTGCCGGATCACGATGTGTTTACCACGATGGTGGCAGATGCGGTGGCGGCCACGCAGCGCGGCGATCTGGATAAAGTGGTGCTGTCGCGTCTGATGGATATCGTTAGCGAACAGCCGGTTGATACCGCAGCGCTGATGCAGCGCGTGATTGCGCAGAACCCCAACAGCTACCATTTCCATCTGCCGCTGCCGCAAGGCGGTGCGCTGATTGGTGCCAGTCCGGAGCTGATGCTGCGCAAACAGGGGCGCGATTTTAGCTCTTGTCCGCTGGCGGGCTCAGCGCGGCGCAATCACGACGATGCCCAGCAGGATCGTGCCGCTGGCGATACGCTGATGGATTCCGGCAAAGATCGTCATGAGCACAAACTGGTGACCGACGCGATGCGCGACACCTTGCAGCCGCGCAGCCGTTTGCTGTCGGTGCCGACCATTCCGTCGCTGATTACCACCGCCACGCTGTGGCATCTCGCCACGCAAATCGACGGCGAAGTGCAGGATGAGCGCGAAAATGCGCTGTCGCTGGCCTGCCTGCTGCACCCGACGCCTGCGTTGAGCGGTTTCCCCCATCAGCGCGCGCAGCAGCTTATTCAGCAGCTGGAACCTTTTGATCGCCAACTATTTGGCGGCATCGTCGGCTGGTGCGATAGCCAGGGCAATGGCGAATGGGTGGTCACCATCCGCTGCGGCACCGTGCATGGCACGCGGGTGCGCCTGTTTGCCGGCGCGGGCATCGTGGCCGACTCACAACCCGAATCAGAATGGCGTGAAACCGGCGTGAAGCTGGACACCATGTTGCGCGCCTTTGGACTGCAATAAAGGAAAGAACATGAGCATTCCCTATACTCGCTGGCCGGACGACCTGGCTGCGCGCTATCGCGAAAAAGGTTACTGGCTGGATGTGCCTATGACCGACATTCTGGCGCGTCATCAGCATAATGATGCCATCGCGGTGATTGATGGCGATCGCCAGATCAGCTATCGCGAAATGGACGTGCTGAGCAGCAACCTGGCCGCCGCGCTGCAGCGCCGTGGCCTGCAAAATGGCGATACTGCGCTGGTGCAGCTTGGCAACGTGGCCGATTTTTATGTCACGGTATTTGCGCTGTTTAAGCTCGGCGTAGCGTCAGTATTTGCGCTGTTCAGCCATCAGCGCACCGAACTAAGCGCCTATGCGGCGCAGATCGAACCTAAACTGCTGATTGCCGATCGCACTCACACGCTGTTTGCTGATGATAGCTTTATCAACGCGCTGTGCGCCGCGCAGCCTTCGCTGCAGCAGGTGATTCTGCGTAATGACAACCAGCCGGAAAATACGCTGGAAGCGCTGATGGCGGAAGCCGCGGGTGATTACCTCGCCACACCAACCGCCGCTGATGAAGTGGCGTTTTTCCAGCTCTCCGGCGGCAGCACCGGCACGCCGAAGCTGATTCCGCGCACCCACAACGACTATTACTACAGCATTCGCGCCAGTGATGAGATTTGTCAGGTGACCGCCGATACGCGTTATCTCATCGCCCTGCCCGCGCCGCATAACTTTGCCATGAGCTCCCCGGGTTCGCTCGGTGTGTTTTATGCCGGTGGTCAGGTAATTCTGGCTGCCGATCCCAGCGCCACGCTCTGCTTCCCGCTGATTGAGAAGCATCAGGTCACCGATACCGGTTTGGTGCCGCCGGCGGTGAGTTTGTGGCTACAGGCGATTCAGGAATGGGGCAGCAATAAACAGCTGGCTTCGCTGCAACGCATTCAGGTGGGCGGCGCCAAGCTGGGCGAAACCCTTGCGGCACGTATTCAGCGTGAAATTGGCTGTCAGCTGCAGCAGGTTTTCGGCATGGCCGAAGGTCTGGTGAACTACACGCGCTTTGGCGACGATGAGAACATCATTCTCACCACGCAAGGCCGCCCGATCTCTGAAGATGACGAAGTGTGGGTCGCTGACGAGCACGGCAACGCGCTGCCAACCGGCACCATCGGTCGCCTGATGACGCGCGGCCCCTACACCTTCCGTGGCTATTACAAGAGCCCGGAACATAACGCCGCCAGCTTCGACGCCAACGGGTTTTACTGTTCGGGCGATCTGATTGAGATCGACGCGCAGGGCTACATCACCGTGCAAGGGCGCGAAAAGGATCAGATCAATCGCGGTGGCGAGAAGATCGCCGCGGAAGAGATCGAAAATCTGCTGCAACGCCATCCGGATGTGATCCACGCCGCGCTGGTGTCGATGAACGACGAATTGATGGGTGAAAAGAGCTGCGCCTTTATCGTTGCTAGCCAACCGATCAAAGCGGTGGCGTTGCGTCGTCACCTGCGAGAACTGGGTGTGGCCGAGTTCAAATTACCTGACCGTATTACCTGCGTCGATGCTCTGCCGCTGACGCCTGTCGGCAAGGTGGATAAAAAACGTTTACGTCAACAGCTTGCCGACCAACAAGCGCAAGCCTGACCTGTTCCGGAGATTGTAATGGCTATTCCAAAACTGAACGCTTACGCGCTACCCGCAGCAACTGAACTGCCAACCAATAAAGTGAAGTGGGCGCTTGAGCCTCAGCGTGCCGCGCTGCTGATTCACGATATGCAGGCTTACTTCCTTAATTTCTGGGGCGAAAACAGCCCGCTGGTTAATCAGGTGGTGGAAAACATCGCTCGTCTGCGTGCTTACTGCAAAGCGCAGGGCATACCGGTGTTCTATACCGCTCAGCCGAACGAACAGAGCGATGCCGATCGCGCACTCCTCAACGACATGTGGGGACCGGGCCTGAACAAACATCCGGATCAGCAGAAGATCGTGGATGCGCTGGCGCCGGATCAGGACGATCAGGTACTGACCAAATGGCGATACAGCGCCTTCGTGCGCTCACCGCTGGAATCGATCCTGCAGGAGATGGGCCGCGATCAGTTGATCATCACCGGCGTGTACGCGCACATCGGTTGCCTGACCACCGCGACTGACGCCTTTATGCGTAATATCCAGCCGTTTATGGTGGCGGATGCGCTGGCCGACTTCACGCGCGAAGAGCACATGATGGCGCTGACTTACACCGCAGGTCGCAGCGGTAAAGTAGTGATGACCGCCGACCTGATGCCGCTGCCGTTGAGCAAAGACGATCTGCGTGCGCTGATTCTGCCGCTGCTGGAAGATGACGATGTGCCTGCAGATGACGAGAACCTGATCGATTACGGTCTGGATTCAGTACGCGTGATGGCGCTGGCGGCGCGCTGGCGTCAGGTGCACAGCGACATCGATTTCGTCAGTCTGGCAAAAAATCCGACCATCGATGGCTGGTGGGCGCTGTTATCAAGGGTGCCAGCTAAATGAGTGCAACTTTCGATTTCAATGGAAAAATCGTCTGGGTAACCGGCGCAGGCAAAGGGATTGGTTACCACACCGCGCTGAGCTTCCATCAGGCGGGCGCGCAGGTTATCGGCTTCGATCTGCGTTTCGATCAGGCCGACTATCCTTTCGCCACGCAGGTGCTGGATGTGGCGAACGCCGCCGAGGTGAAAGCGGTTTGTCAGCGTTTGCTGGCAGATCAGCCACGTCTCGATGTGCTGGTGAACGGTGCCGGCATCCTGCGTATTGGCAGCACCGATGAACTGTCGTTCGACGATTGGCAGGCGTGTCTGGCGGTGAATGCCGGCGGCGCGTTCAACCTGTTTCAGCAAACCTTGCCGGTGTTTCGCCAGCAGCGTGCGGGTGCGATTGTGACTATCGCCTCTAATGCGGCACATGCGCCGCGCCTTGGTATGTCCGCTTATGGCGCTTCCAAAGCGGCGTTGCGCAGCTTGTGTCTGACCGTGGGTTTAGAGATGGCGCCTTACGGCGTGCGCTGCAATATCGTTTCTCCGGGTTCCACCGATACCGATATGCAACGCAGCCTGTGGCATACGCCAGAAGCCGAGCAGGAGATGATCAATGGTTTCCCGGATCAGTACAAGCTGGGGATCCCGCTGCGTAAGATCGCTAAACCGCAGGAGATCGTTGCTAACGTGATGTTCCTCGCGTCGGATCTTGCCAGCCACGTGGTGCTGCAGGATATTGTGGTCGACGGTGGCGCAACGCTGGGATCCTAAGTTATGGCAATCTGGAAACGTTCGGTCGATGTTGAAACGTTGAATAAGATGGGTGAAAACTCGCTGGTGGCACACGTTGGCATTGTGTTTACCACCATCGGTGAAGATTATCTCGAAGCCACCATGCCGGTGGATGCCCGCACGCAGCAGCCGTTTGGCCTGCTGCACGGCGGCGCTTCTGTGGTGCTGGCGGAGTCGATGGGATCGATCGCCGGTTATCTCAGCATCGAAGAAGGTAAAAGCGTGGTGGGGATTGAGGTGAGCGCCAGCCACCATCGTGCAGTAAGCAGCGGTGAAGTGCGCGGCATTTGCCGCCCGCTGCACCTTGGTGCGCGTAATCAAAGCTGGCAGATTGAGATTCGTAACGCCCGCAATCAGCTGTGCTGCACCTCGAGATTGACGGTGGCGGTGCTGGGTTAAGACATAAAAAAAGCGGCCTTCGGGCCGCTTTTTTTGTGCGATTAACGCTGGTAAATGATTTCGACGCCTTCGTCGTCCTCTTCGTCCCAGTCGTCATCCCAATCGTCGTCTTCTTCCACTTCCTGCGCCGTTTCCATGGCTTCACGGTGATAATCATCCCACATGAAGGCCACTTTCTCTGGCTCTTTAGCTTCTTCTTCGGCTTCTTTTGGATTTTCGATGATAAAGCTCATCACATCCCAGCAAAGATCTTTCACGCCATCATGGCTAGCCGCAGAGATTAGGTAATATTTTTCTTCCCAGCCTAATGCTTCCACTACCGCTTTGGCACGGCTTTCCGCTTCTTCTCGGCTCAGCAGGTCACATTTGTTGAATACTAACCAGCGCGGCTTCTGGAACAGCTTATCGCTGTATTTTTCCAATTCGCCAAGAATGATGCGGGCATTTTCTACCGGATCAGATTCATCGATAGGGGCAAGATCGATCAGGTGCAACAGCACGCGGCAGCGCTCAAGGTGCTTCAGGAAGCGAATACCCAGACCTGCGCCATCCGCTGCACCTTCAATCAGGCCAGGAATGTCGGCGACAACAAAGCTCTTTTCGTTGTCCATACGCACCACGCCAAGGCTTGGCACCAGCGTAGTGAACGGATAATCCGCAACTTTGGGTTTCGCTGCGGATACCGAGCGAATAAAGGTCGATTTACCGGCATTCGGCAGACCCAACATACCAACGTCAGCCAGCAGCATCAGTTCCAGTTGCAGATCACGCTTCTCGCCCGGTGTTCCCATGGTTTTTTGACGCGGGGAACGGTTAACTGAGGATTTAAAGCGCGTGTTACCAAGGCCATGCCAGCCGCCTTTCGCCACCATCAGCTTCTGCTCATGACGCGTCATGTCGCCCAGCGTTTCGCCGGTACCCTGGTCAATTACGCGGGTACCAACGGGCACTTTAACGATGATGTCTTTACCACGTTTACCGGTGCAATCACGGCTTTGGCCATTCTGGCCACGTTCGGCACGGAAAGACTTTTCAAAGCGATAATCGATCAGGGTGTTGAGGTTTTCATCCGCCAACAAATACACGTCGCCGCCGTCGCCGCCGTCGCCGCCATCCGGGCCGCCTCTTGGAATATATTTTTCACGGCGGAAGCTTACGCAACCATTGCCGCCATCACCCGCGACCGCAAGGATCGTCGCTTCATCTACAAACTTCATTTTATTTCTCCGTCACGCTGTCGTTCACGGCAGCTTGCAGGCCGCAAACGGGTCCGCCAGGGTCTTCTGCGCTGACCGACGGCGGATAATACAAGACTGGCAAAGCCAGGAGTACATAAATTGTACAACAACTGTGCTAAAGCGTAACTGTTATCCAGCAAGCTCAGTAGCAGAATGTAAAAAGCCCCGCAAAGCTGCGGGGCCTTTCATTCGTGTATTCAGACGTTAGACGTCTGCAGCACGACAACCTTACTCAGCAACGATGCTGATATATTTACGGTTGTTCGGGCCTTTAATCTCGAATTTTACTTTGCCGTCTGCGGTGGCAAACAGGGTGTGGTCACGACCACAACCTACGTTGCTACCTGCGTGGAATTTGGTGCCACGCTGACGAACGATGATGCTACCTGCCAGAACAGATTCGCCACCGAAACGTTTTACACCCAGACGTTTTGCGTTGGAGTCGCGACCGTTACGGGTCGAGCCACCAGCCTTCTTATGTGCCATTTGTCAGATCTCCTCTTACGCGCCGATCACAGTGATTTTCACATCTGTGAACCACTGACGGTGACCAGCTTGCTTACGGTAGTGTTTACGACGACGAAACTTAACGATTTTAATTTTCTCGCCACGACCGTGAGCAACAACTTCTGCCTTGATCACACCGCCTGAAACCAGTGGCGCGCCGATTTTCACGTCTTCGCCATTTGCGATCATCAGAACCTGGTCAAACTCAATGGTTTCACCGGTTGCGATGTCCAGCTTTTCCAGGCGAACGGTCTGACCTTCGCTTACTCGGTGTTGTTTACCACCACTTTGGAAAACCGCGTACATATAAAACTCCGCTTCTGCGCGTGCCTTTCTATTCATCAGGCGGCGCGATAAATATTCACAATAGGGCGCGAATTCTACGCAATACTCCAGCAGAAGACAAGAGCACTTTGCACTCTCTTGCAGAAAAAAAGCGCAAGGCGAATGCAAACGTTTCGCAACCCGATTTTTCAAGTACAATCAGTAACAGATTACCTGAACTCACGCTGTGTAAAGCGCTTACCATGCAAAAAACGAGTAAAGCTGAAAAGACGAATGAACTTAGAACAGATTAATGAATTAACCGCGCAGGACATGGCGGCCGTCAACCAGACCATCCTCGAGCAGCTGAATTCAGAAGTCTCACTGATTAACCAGTTGGGCTATTACATCATCAGCGGCGGGGGCAAACGCATCCGTCCGATGATCGCTGTGCTGTCGGCACGCGCGCTGAATTATCAGGGATCGTTGCACATCACTAATGCGGCGCTGATCGAATTTATCCATACGGCGACGCTGCTGCACGATGATGTGGTGGATGAATCCGATATGCGCCGTGGCAAAGCCACCGCTAACGCCGCGTTCGGTAATGCGGCAAGCGTGCTGGTGGGCGATTTTATCTATACGCGCTCATTCCAGATGATGACCAGCATGGGATCCTTAAAGATCCTTGCGCTGATGTCGGAAGCGGTCAACGTGATCGCCGAAGGAGAAGTGCTGCAGTTAATGAACTGCAACGATCCCGATATCACTGAAGAGAGCTACATGCGGGTGATCTACAGCAAAACCGCTCGCCTGTTCGAAGCTGCTTCGCAAGCGTCGGCGATTTTAGCTGAGGCGACGCCCGCGCAGGAAAAGGCGTTACAGGATTATGGTCGCTACCTTGGCACCGCTTTCCAGTTAATTGATGATTTGCTGGATTACAGCGCAGATGGCGAAACGCTGGGCAAAAATACCGGTGATGACCTGAGCGAAGGTAAACCGACGCTGCCATTGCTGCACGCGATGCACAACGGGACGCTTGAGCAGGCGCAGATGATCCGTAAAGCCATTGAAGAAGGTAACGGTCGTCATCTGCTGGAACCGGTGCTGGCAGCGATGCAACAGACTGGCTCGCTGGAGTGGACGCGCAAACGCGCTGAAGAAGAGGCAGATAAAGCCATCGCAGCCCTGCAGGTATTACCCGAAAGCCCGTGGCGCAGCGCCCTCGAAGCGCTGGCGCACATGTCAGTACAGCGCGATTTCTGATTTCAACGGGGCCTTCTCTGGCCCCGTTTCCTTCCTCACTATTCTCCCTTTTTACTTACATCTCTTGCATCGCTTTTGCGAAAAGCGACGCAGTTTCGTGCGCCAGCCAAACATTTACTGGAAAATTACGGGAAACATTTGCTATAAAAACGCGGGTTTTTTCCAGATATCTCTGCCACGGGAGCGCCTTTTTACAGCGGAGATGAAGTAATAACACGGACATGGAGAAGAGAGTTATGTACACAAGGAAAGCGGATTGGCACCCGGCAGATATCATTGCTGCATTACGTAAGAAAGGCACATCACTGGCAGCGCTGTCACGCGAATCAGGGCTCAGCTCCTCAACGCTGGCCAATGCGCTGTCGCGTCCCTGGCCCAAAGGTGAGTGGCTAATCGCCAATGCGATCAAGGTTCATCCGGCAGACATCTGGCCAAGCCGATATTACGATCCTGTTACCGGCCAGTTATTGGATCGCAAGAAGTGCATACGATCGCCGAAGGATCGTAAAAAGATCTGACTGTAATACCAATGAAAAAAAACCAGCCGCGTTGCCGTGACTGGTTTTTTTGATCTACGAAGCAGAAATTATTCGCCGCTTACGCGCTCGATATTTGCACCCATCGCTTTCAACTTATCTTCGATGTGCTCGTAGCCACGGTCGATGTGATAGATACGATCCACTATCGTGGTGCCTTCCGCGATACAACCCGCCAGCACCAGACTCGCTGATGCACGCAGATCGGTGGCCATCACCTGCGCGCCCGACAAGGTTTCTACGCCATGACAAATCGCTGTATTGCTCTCAATTTCCGCGTGCGCGCCCATACGAATCAGCTCAGGGATATGCATAAAGCGGTTTTCGAAGATGGTTTCGGTAATCACACCGGTTCCTTCTGCCACCAGGTTCAACAGTGTGAACTGCGCCTGCATGTCAGTAGGGAAGCCAGGATGCGGCGCGGTACGGATATTCACCGCTTTTGGACGCTTACCGTGCATATCCAGGCTGATCCAATCTTCGCCCACTTCGATCTCTGCACCAGCCTCACGCAATTTAGACAGCACGGCATCCAGCGTATCTGGCTTCGTGTTGTGGCAAACAACTTTGCCCCGTGAAATGGCTGCTGCGACCAGGAAAGTACCGGTTTCGATACGATCTGGCAGCACGCGATAAACGCCGCCGCCCAGACGCTCAACACCTTCAATGGTAATTTTGTCTGTGCCCGCGCCGGTGATTTTCGCACCCAACGTGTTGAGGAAGTTTGCCGTATCGACAATCTCCGGCTCACGCGCGGCGTTCTCAATGATGGTGATGCCGGTGGCCAGCGTGGCCGCGCTCATGATGGTAACGGTAGCGCCGACAGACACTTTATCCATCACGATATGCGCGCCCTTCAGACGGCCATTGACAGAAGCTTTAACGTAGCCCTCTTCCAGCTTAATTTCCGCACCCAGCTGTTCCAGGCCAGTAATGTGCAGATCGACCGGGCGTGCACCGATAGCGCAGCCGCCCGGCAGTGAAACCTGGCCCTGACCAAAACGCGCCACCAGCGGACCCAGCGCCCAAATCGAAGCACGCATGGTTTTCACTAAATCGTATGGCGCACTGAAAACATTAACTTCGCGAGCATCAACGTGGACCGAACCATTGCGCTCAACGCGCGCACCCAGCAGATTCAGCAGCTTCATGGTGGTATCGATATCACGCAGCTTCGGTACGTTCTGAATCTCTACCGGCTCTTCAGCCAGCAGCGCAGCAAACAGAATCGGCAACGCAGCATTCTTCGCCCCGGAAATGGTCACTTCACCACTTAAACGGGTGGGGCCTTGCACACGAAATTTGTCCATTAACACCGCTCTCAATTATCTATCAATAAAACAACCGGTGAGGCACTTAGAAACCGTTGAGTTTACGGTCGCGCGCCCACTCGGCTGGGGTATAAGTTTTGATGGAAACCGCATGAATACGGTTATCCGCAATATATTCCATCAGCGGCGCGTACACAGCCTGCTGCTTCTTCACGCGGCTCAGTTCGCCGAACATTTCGCCCACCGCGATGACCTGAAAATGGCTGCCATCGTTGCTGAGTACGTGTACTTCTTCTAATGCCAGCGCCTGCATCAGCACGGCCTGAACTTCACTATTTTCCATCGCTCGTTACTTCGCTTAATAATAATAAGGCAGACATCTTAGAGGAAAGCGCCTGACTCTTAAATACGCAAAAGCCCCTGAAAAAATCAGGGGCTTAGCATCGACATCATTCGATCAGGCGATTTTTTCCGCAGAAACAATAATCTGCTGCAGGTTATACAGCGTGATCAGTGACTGGAGTTTATCGGAGATCCCAGAGAAAAGTGGTGCGCTGCCTTGAGCACGCGCAATTTCACGCAGATGCACCAATAGCGCTAAACCCGCTGAATCCACCCTTTCCAGCCCGGCGACATCAATGGTGGTGATATCCGCCACCGCAGTGTTACGTTCCTGCCACAAGGTCAGCAAAGTATCACGATCTAATTTGCCGCTTAAGGCCAGCGTACTGGCAGTGCGCTGCCAGCTTAACGGTTCACTCATTATTGCTTTTTATCCAGGGTGATCGGCTGTGCGGCATAGGTTTTCAGCTGAGCCGTCAAGCCATCAATGCCTTTGGTACGCAGCAGATCGCCCCACTCATTCTGTTTCGTGGTGATCATGCTGATGCCTTCGGCCACCATATCATACGCCTGCCAGTTGCCAGTTTGGCTGTTCTTACGCCACTGGAAATCGAGACGCACAGGCGGACGCCCATTAGGATCGATGATGGTGACGCGAATCGCCACGATATTGGCATCGCCAATCGGCTGCTCCGGCTGAATCTGGTAGGTTTGACCGTTGTACAGCGCCAGCGCCTGGCCGTAAGCCTGTGCCAGATAATCACCGAACGCGGCAAAGTAGGCATCACGTTGCGCTGGTGTCGCATCGCGATAATAGCGACCAAGAACCAACGCACCGGCATATTTTATCTGTACGTACGGCATCAGTTCCTGACGTACCACTTCGCGCAGATAGTTCGGATCCTGCTTAATCTTCGGCTGTTCGTTTTTCAGGCGGGTGAAGGTCTTTTCCGCCGCTTCGTTCATCAGCTTGTAAGGATTAGTTTGATCCGCTGCGGCGTTGGCTGCCAGCGGTGCGATTGCCAACAGGGCAATCATCAGTAAACGTTTAAACATCATGTTTTACCTCGTAGGTTATTCCGTTGTTGCAGGTGCTGCCGGTGCACTCTGCGCACCCTGTGATTTATCGTCAGATTTATTATCGCCGCTTTTATAGAGGAATTGACCGATCAGGTCTTCCAGCACCAGCGCCGACTTGGTGTCACGCAGCGTGCCGCCATCTTTCAGCATAGAAGAACCAAGCTCGGGATCGTCAAAACCTAAATTCAGCGCCAGGAACTGTTCACCGAGCAGGCCTTGAGTACGGATGGCTAATGAGCTGGTGTCGGGAATCTTATCAGCGTATTTATCGCTAATATCCATGGTCACACGCGGTGAGAGGGTTTTCTCATCCAGCGCAATATCTGACACCCGGCCAATTAACACGCCGCCAATTTTCACCGGAGAACTGACTTTCAGTCCGCCGATATTATCGAAGGTGGCATACATCTTCCACGTTGGTTCGGTGCCGATAGTTTTGAGATCGGCAACGCGCAGGCCGAGGAATAACAGCGCCAGCAGCGCAGCCAGCATGAAGACGCCAACCCAGATTTCGTTTTTCTTGCTTTGCATTGCATCAATTCCCAAACATCAGTGCTGTCAGCACAAAATCCAAACCGAGTACCGCCAGTGAAGCATGCACCACGGTACGCGTTGTCGCACGACTGATCCCTTCCGAGGTCGGGATGGCATCATAGCCATTAAAGAGCGCAATCCAGGTTACCGTGACGGCAAAGACTGCGCTTTTGATCATGCAGTTAACGACATCAGTGCGGAAATCTACCGCGTTCTGCATCGCCGACCAGAAGAAACCGGGATCGATCCCTTTCCAGCTCACGCCAACCAGCGCGCCACCGGCAATACCAACGGCGGTAAAGATCAACGCCAGCAACGGCATGCTGATAAATCCTGCCCAGAAGCGCGGTGAGACCACGCGTCGTAGCGGATCGACGGCCATCATCTCCATGCTGGAGAGCTGTTCGGTGGCTTTCATCAGCCCGATTTCAGCGGTTAACGCTGAACCCGCACGGCCTGCAAACAGCAACGCCGTGACGACCGGACCGAGCTCACGCAGCAGCGAGAGCGCCACCAGCATGCCAAGGCTGGTTTCCGCATTGTAAGTGGTGAGCACCAGATAGCCTTGCAGACCCAGCACCATGCCAATAAACAAGCCAGATACCACGATGATCAGTAACGATAACACGCCCACGCTATACAACTGTTTTACCAGCAGCGGCGCATGGCGACGAAACGCCGGCTTACCGACTAACGCATGAAATAACATGAGGCCTGCGCGGCCAAAAGCGGCACAGGTATTGATTCCCTGACGTCCAAATGACGCTAGCGCCTGTAACAACATCAGTTTACGTTCTCCCTGAGCGGGTCAAGTCGCTGAGATAATCGCCAGCGGCAAAGCGGAAAGGCACCGGACCATCCGCATGACCCTCGATAAACTGGCGCACACGCGGATCGGGATTTTCTCGCAGTTCCGGCGCGCTACCCTGAGCAATGATTTTTTGTCCGGCAACAATATAGGCATGATCGGCAATGCTCAAGACCTCAGGCACATCGTGTGAAACCACGATGCAGGTCAGGCCCAGGGCATGATTCAGTTCGTCAATTAACTTCACCAGCACGCCCATGGTAATTGGATCCTGGCCGACAAAAGGCTCATCGAGCATGATCAATTCGGGTTCCAGCGCGATAGCACGCGCCAGCGCCGCACGGCGGGCCATACCGCCAGAGAGTTCGGCAGGCATTAGTTTAGCGGCTCCGCGCAAACCCACCGCTTCCAGCTTCATCAATACGGTGCTGTGCAACAGTTCTGGCGGCAGCTGCGTATGTTCACGCAACGGCCAGGCAACGTTTTCATACACGTTGAGATCGGTAAACAGCGCGCCGGACTGAAACAGCATGCTCATTTTTTTACGCGCTTCGTACAATTTGGTGCGGGAAAGCGTCGGGATATTTTGATCGCGGAACCAAATCTCGCCTTTATCGGGCTGTAATTGCCCACCGATCAGACGCAATAATGTGGTTTTGCCAATTCCGGACGGGCCCATAATCGCGGTAACTTTACCGGCAGGAACCGTTAACGAGATGTCGTCGAAGATAGTACGATCTCCGCGCGTGAAACTGACGCCACGAACCTCAACCAGATTCGTTTGCTGCTGGATCATCTTTACCTCTTTATGCGGATCGGGCGCTATCAAAGCTGTGGATGGTAGCCTGGTAGCCTCGAATGCACGATAGTTTTACAGAAACTTACCCACTTAGTGTGGCGAAAACGGCCTTAAAATTTACTTTTGCCTCTCAGACAGTCAAAATCAGCGCCTGTTAGTGCGTGCAGAATGTTTTTACCCGTCGGACAAGGTTCGCCGACACCTCCATCCATCAAGGATTTTTAATGTTCGTAGCCTCTGCCTTGCTGTTTATCGGATTGATTTTACTGGTTTACGGTGCCGACCGTTTGGTATTTAGCGCCGCGATCCTCTGTCGATCCTTTGGCATCCCACCGCTGATCATTGGTATGACGGTGGTGAGCATTGGCACATCATTACCGGAATTGATCGTCTCGTTTTCGGCCGCACAGCATGGACAGATGGATTTAGCGGTTGGCACCGCGCTGGGCTCGAACATCACCAATATTCTATTAATTCTGGGCGGCGCGGCACTGCTCCACCCATTGACAGTACACTCCAATCTGATTCGGCGCGAATTGCCATTAATGCTGCTAGTCTCACTGCTCTGCGGCATCATGCTGTTTGATAACTATTTAAGTCGACTCGACGGCATCGCGTTACTGCTGATTGCATTGGGTTATCTGCTGGTGGTGATTCGCATTGCTCGCCGTGCTGAACGCGATAATAACGACACGCTAACCCGCGAACAGCTGGCGGAGCTGCCGCGCGATGAGGCCGGTAACACCGTGGCCTTTCTGTGGCTGGCGGTTGCACTGATTATTTTGCCGATGTCGACGCGTATGGTGATCGACAACGCTACCGTCTTTGCCGACTACTTTGGTGTGAGCGAACTGGTGATGGGCCTGACGCTGATCGCCGTCGGCACCAGTTTGCCCGAACTGGCCACCGTGGTGGCTGGCGCGCTGAAAGGTGAGGACGATATCGCGATCGGTAACCTGATCGGCGCCAATATTTTCAATCTGGCGATTGTTCTCGGCCTGCCGGCGCTGATTCATCCCGGCAGCGTTGATGCGCATGCCTTCGCACGTGATTACTGGGTGATGCTGGCAGTGAGCGTACTGTTCGCCCTGCTCTGCCTGCTGCGCAAACGCCGTATTGGTCGTATCGCAGGCACACTATTATTAGGTGGTTTTATCGCGTGGGTGCTGTGGCTATGGCTGAGCCCCATGCTTATCACAAGCTATTAAGGACGGACTGACCATGTCACATCAGCAACCGGATTTCGATTTTCAGCAAGCAGGCAAAGCGGTGCTGCGCATCGAACGCGAAGGGCTGGAGCAGCTTGATCAATATATCAATGATGATTTCGATCGCGCCTGCGCGATGATCTTTGCCTGTCGCGGCAAAGTGGTGGTGATGGGCATGGGCAAATCCGGGCATATCGGGAAAAAAATGGCCGCGACTTTTGCCAGCACCGGTACACCTTCGTTCTTTGTGCATCCCGGCGAAGCCAGCCACGGCGATCTCGGCATGGTCAGCACCAATGATGTGGTGATCGCGATTTCTAACAGCGGTGAATCCGGAGAAATCCTTGCGTTGGTGCCGGTGTTAAAGCGCCAGAAAGTGCAGCTGATTTGTATCACCGGCCGTCCTGAGAGCGCGATGGGCCGCGCTGCAGATGTGCATCTGTGCGTGAAAGTGCCGCAGGAAGCTTGTCCGCTCGGCCTGGCACCGACCACCAGCACCACCGCGACGTTAGTCATGGGCGATGCGCTGGCCGTGGCGTTATTGGAAGCGCGCGGATTTACCCAGGAAGATTTTGCGCTGTCGCATCCTGGCGGTGCGCTGGGCCGCAAACTGCTGCTGCACGTCAGCGATATCATGCACAGCGGCGATGAGATCCCGCACGTTAGCCGTGATGCGTCGATGCGTGATGCGCTGCTGGAAATTACCCGTAAGAATCTCGGTTTGACGGTGATCGTCGATGACCTAATGAAAATCGAAGGCATCTTTACCGATGGTGACTTGCGTCGCGTGTTCGATATGGGCATCGATTTCCAGAAAGCCACCATTCAGGAAGTGATGACCAGCGGCGGCATTCGCGTGCGCCCCAATATGCTGGCTGTTGACGCCCTTAATTTGATGCAAAACAAAAACATCACCGCCCTGCTGGTGGCCGATGACGATCGCCTGCTCGGTGTGGTACATATGCATGACATGCTGCGCGCTGGCGTGGTCTAACAGGAAGAAATAATGAGTGCTGAAACGGCGATGGTCGAGACTTGCTACGGTCCGGTGAGCGCGGACGTCATGGCGCGTGCTGCGAAGATTCGCCTGCTGATTTGTGACGTTGATGGCGTGATGTCCGATGGCGTCATTTATATGGGCAACAGCGGTGAAGAGCTGAAAGCTTTTAACGTGCGTGATGGTTATGGCGTGCGTTGCCTGCTGACCTCCGGCGTCGAAGTGGCTATTATTACCGGCCGCAAAGCAAAATTGCTGGAAGATCGCTGTAAGACGCTCGGCATTACGCATCTTTACCAGGGACAATCGGATAAGCTTTTGGCCTGGCGGGAACTCCTGGATAAACTGTCATTAACGGCCGATCAGGTCGCCTATATTGGCGATGACCTGATCGACTGGCCGGTAATGGCGCAGGCGGGGTTGAGCGTTGCCGTTGCTGATGCTCACCCGATTTTACTGCCGCGCGCGCATTATGTGACCCGCATTGCCGGTGGCCGCGGTGCGGTACGTGAGTTGTGCGATCTGATTTTGATGGCGCAGAACAAATTTGAGGATGCCAAAGGGCAATCAATATGAGTAAGAGCAGGCGTTGGATGACGCTGATCCTGGCCTTGATCGCCTTAGTGCTGATCGGCTGGAATCTCACCAACCAGGATGACGACAGAACGCCGGTGGCAACCAACGATCAAGCGCCAACCTACACCAGCGAGAAATCGAACACGGTGGTGTATAACCCCACAGGCGCGCTGGGCTATAAGCTGGTCTCCGATAAAGTGACCTACTTTGCTGCCGATGAGATAAGTTGGTTCGATAATCCGGTGATGACCACCTATGACGTTAATAAAGTGGCGACATGGTCGGTGCGCGCCGATAAGGCAAAGCTGACCAAAGATCGT
Source organism: Pantoea sp. y20 (assembly GCF_054903455.1). NCBI lineage: Bacteria > Pseudomonadati > Pseudomonadota > Gammaproteobacteria > Enterobacterales > Erwiniaceae > Pantoea > Pantoea sp. y20. The sequence continues at coordinate 552,981 of NZ_CM142816.1, read as the reverse complement.
ATGCTTTATCTTTACGGCAACGTTGTTGTCAATTCTTTGACTCAGGATTCACAGCTTGAGCGCATCCTTACCGATAACGCTCAGGTTAATTTGGTCACCCAGGATGTGACATCTGACGATCAAGTCACCCTTTTTGGCCGCAGTTTTAATTCCACTGGCATGAAAATGCGCGGCAATTTACGGACGAAACATGCTGAGCTGCTTGAAAAGGTCAAAACTTCCTATGAAATTCAAAATGAACAAAAATAGCCTTAAGTTATTGCTGGTGAGTACGCTGCTGGCAACGAGCCTGCCTGCGCTGGCATTAACCGGCGACTCAGACAAACCGGTAAATATCGACTCCGTTAACCAGGCGCTGGATTTGCAGGGCAACGTTGCGACCTTTACCGGCAACGTCATTGTGACGCAGGGTTCCATCAAGATTACCGCCGATAAAGTGGTGGTCACTCGTCCGGGCGGCGATAGCAAAAAAACCATCGTTGATGCTTACGGCGCGCCAGCCACCTTCTATCAGATGCAGGATAACGGCAAGCCGGTGCAAGGCCACGCCAGTAAACTGCACTATGAATTGGCGAACGATTTTGTTGAGCTGACCGGCAATGCCTTCATTCAGCAGCAGGACAGCAACATCAAAGGCGACCGCATTACTTACCTGGTGAAAGAGCAGAAAATGCAGGCGTTCAGCCAGGGCGACAGCAAGCGCGTGACCACCGTTCTGGTACCGTCGCAGCTGCAGGACAAAAACGGTTCGTCCGCGAGCCCTAAAAAGAGTAACTGATTGCTATGGCAACACTAATCGCTGAGAACCTGGCGAAAGCCTACAAAGGCCGCCGCGTGGTGGAAGATGTTAGCCTGCAGGTAAAATCCGGCGAGATTGTCGGCCTGCTGGGCCCAAACGGTGCCGGTAAAACCACCACCTTCTACATGGTGGTGGGTATTGTGCCGCGCGATGCCGGCCGCATCGTGATTGATGATGAAGACATCAGCATTCTGCCGCTGCATGCGCGCGCCCGTCGCGGCATCGGCTATCTGCCGCAGGAAGCCTCGATCTTCCGTCGCCTGAGCGTGTACGACAACCTGATGGCTGTGCTGCAGATCCGTGATGATTTAACCGAAGAACAGCGTCAGGATCGGGCCAACGAGCTGATGGAAGAGTTCCATATTGGCCATCTGCGCGACAGCATGGGCCAGGCGCTGTCGGGTGGTGAACGCCGTCGTGTGGAAATTGCCCGCGCGCTGGCGGCTAATCCGAAATTCATCCTGCTGGACGAACCTTTTGCTGGTGTTGACCCGATCTCGGTTATCGACATCAAGAAAATCATCGAGCATCTGCGTGACAGCGGCCTTGGCGTGCTGATTACCGACCACAACGTGCGTGAAACCCTCGCGGTGTGTGAACGCGCCTATATCGTCAGCCAGGGACATTTAATTGCCCATGGCACGCCTGATGAAATTCTTGTAGATGAGCAGGTTAAGCGTGTTTATTTGGGCGAAGAGTTCAGACTCTGATAAGGTGTTGTAACACCCTACGTTTGCTTAGGAAATTCTTACCGAATTATGAAGCAAGGTTTGCAACTCAGGCTCAGCCAACAGCTGGCGATGACTCCACAGTTGCAGCAAGCCATTCGCTTGCTGCAACTCTCTACGCTTGAACTCCAGCAAGAACTGCAACTGGCGCTGGAAAGCAATCCGCTGCTTGAACAAACCGAACTGCACGAAGAAGTTGACGCACGTGAATTTCAGGATCAGGAAAGTGATTCGTTAGACACGCGCGAAGCGCTTGAGCAGAAAGATATGCCTGAAGAGCTTCCGCTCGACGCTACCTGGGACGAAATCTACACCGCAGGCACACCGTCAGGCACCGGCACCGATTACCAGGATGACGAATTGCCGATCTACCAAGGCGAAACCACCCAATCGCTGCAGGATTACCTGATGTGGCAGGTTGAGTTAACGCCGTTCACTGATACCGATCGCGCGATTGCCACGTCAATTGTTGATGCCATTGATGACACCGGCTACCTCACCGTCAGCTTACAAGACATTTATGACAGCATTGGTGATGAAGAGCTGGCGCTGGAAGAAGTCGAAGCCGTGCTCAAGCGCGTGCAGCGTTTTGATCCAATCGGCGTCGGTGCACGTGATTTGCGTGATTGCCTGTTAGTCCAGCTGTCGCAATATGCTGCCGACACGCCCATGCTGGCGGAAGCACGCCTGATTGTTAGCGAACATCTCGATCTGCTGGCCAACCATGATTTCCGCAGCCTAATGCGCGTAACCCGTCTGAAGGAAGAAGTGCTGAAAGAGGCGATGCTGCTGATTCAGTCACTCGATCCGCGCCCAGGCCAGTCAATTAACACCAGCGAACCGGAATATGTCATTCCCGATGTTCTGGTGCGCAAAATCAGTAAGCGCTGGACGGTTGAACTCAATTCGGACAGCATGCCGCGCCTGAAAATCAATCAGCAGTATGCGGCGATGGGCGGAGCTGGCCGTAATGAAAGCGATAACCAGTTTATTCGCAGCAACTTACAGGAAGCCAAGTGGCTGATTAAGAGCCTGGAGAGCCGCAACGACACGCTGCTGAAAGTGACACGCTGTATCGTTGAACAGCAGCAGGCGTTTTTTGAGCAGGGTGAGGAGTACATGCGTCCGATGGTGTTGGCGGATATCGCTCAAGCTGTTGATATGCATGAATCCACCATTTCCCGCGTGACCACGCAAAAGTATTTACACAGCCCGCGTGGCATCTTTGAACTGAAGTATTTTTTCTCCAGTCACGTCAACACCGAAGGCGGCGGCGAAGCCTCTTCCACGGCGATTCGTGCATTAGTGAAAAAATTAATCTCGGCGGAAAACCCCGCAAAACCCTTGAGCGACAGCAAACTGACCTCCATGTTGTCTGAACAGGGCATCATGGTTGCGCGACGTACGGTTGCTAAATATCGCGAGTCTTTATCTATACCGCCATCAAACCAGCGCAAGCAATTGGTTTGACCGAACGAAGAAGGAAGACCTATGCAGCTAAACCTTACCGGACTTAATGTTGAAATTACCGAACCTCTGCGTGAATTTGTAAATACCAAATTTGCCAAACTGGAACACTATTTTGATCGTATCAATCAGGTTTATATTGTTCTGAAGGTAGAGAAGGTGACGCAGGTTGCGGATGCAACACTGCACGTTAACGGCGGAGAGCTGCACGCCACATCGGAAGCGGAAGACATGTACGCGGCCATCGACGGGTTAATCGATAAACTTTCCCGTCAGCTGACCAAACACAAAGACAAACTGAAAAAACACTAACCTTCACGCTTGCAGAGTGCTGACTGATTCGGCACTTAGAGCATAAATGGGGCGGAACTTACCGCCCCGTTTTGTCATCTGCGCAAGCGCCAGCGGGTGAACGGTAATGAAATCAATTGCCTGAAACTCGCGGCTATGTGAACTCGCAAGTGAAACGATGATGAACAACGATCTAACACTGGAATTGAGCTCGGTCCTTTCACTGGACTGTACCCGTAGCGGCGTACACTGCCAGAGTAAAAAACGCGCGCTGGAGATTATCAGCGAGCTGGCAGCGAAGCAGCTCAATCTGCCGCACCAGACGCTTTTCGAAGCCATCCTGACCCGCGAACGCATGGGCAGTACCGGTATTGGTAACGGCATCGCCATTCCACATGGCAAGCTGGAAGAGGACACCTTACGCGCTGTCGGCGTGTTTATTAGCCTCGATCAGCCTATCGCTTTTGATGCGGTAGATAATCAGCCGGTTGACCTGCTGTTTGCCCTGCTGGTACCTGCGGACCAGTGTAAAACCCACTTACACACGCTTTCGCTGGTTGCAAAACGCCTCGCAGATAAAACCGTCTGTCGTCGTTTGCGCGCGGCACAGAGCGACCAAGAGCTCTACGCCATTATCACAGAAGCTCAGGAAGCACACTCTTAAGCGAGAAACACTTTTACCGGCGTTTTCGCCGGTTTAAAACGGGAGAAATGTGATGGTGCTGATGATCGTTAGCGGTCGGTCAGGCTCAGGAAAATCAGTCGCGCTGCGTGCCCTCGAAGATATGGGCTTTTACTGTGTCGACAACTTGCCGGTGGTGCTGCTACCGGAGCTGGCGAATACCTTAACCGAACGCAATATTTCTGCGGCAGTCAGCATTGATGTGCGTAACATGCCGGAATCACCGGAAGTCTTTGAAGCGGCGCTCAACAATCTGCCCGATGCCTTTTCGCCGCAGCTGCTGTTTCTTGATACCGATCGCAACACGCTGATTCGCCGCTACAGCGATACGCGCCGCCTGCATCCGCTCTCCAGCAAAAACCTGTCGCTGGAGAGTGCCATCGATGAAGAGAACGATCTGTTGGAGCCACTGCGCTCACGCGCCGATCTGATTATCGATACGTCTGAGATGTCGGTTCATGAGCTGGCGGAGATGCTGCGTACCCGCCTGTTAGGCAAGCGTGAGCGTGAACTGACCATGGTGTTTGAGTCATTCGGCTTCAAACACGGCATTCCGATCGACGCCGATTATGTCTTCGATGTGCGCTTCCTGCCAAACCCGCACTGGGATCCTAAGCTGCGCCCGATGACCGGTCTGGATCGCCCGGTGGCCGCCTTCCTCGATCGTCACACCGAAGTGCACAACTTTATCTATCAAACGCGCAGCTATCTGGAACTGTGGCTGCCGATGCTGGAAACCAATAACCGTAGCTATCTCACCGTCGCCATTGGCTGTACCGGCGGTAAGCATCGTTCGGTGTATATCGCGGAACAACTGGCGGATTATTTCCGTTCACGCGGTAAAAACGTGCAGTCTCGTCATCGCACTCTGGAAAAACGCAAATCATGACCGTGAAGCAAACCGTTGAAATTCGTAACAAACTGGGCATGCACGCGCGCCCAGCGATGAAGCTGTTCGAGCTGGTGCAGAGTTTTGATGCTGAAGTGTTGCTGCGTAACGAATCGGGCACCGAAGCGGAAGCCAGCAGCGTGATTGCGTTGCTGATGCTCGACTCAGCGAAAGGCGGTCATATTGAAATCGAAGCCAGCGGCCCGCAGGAAGAGCAGGCGCTGGCAGCGGTTATCGAACTGTTTGAAGCGGGCTTTGACGAAGATTAAACCTTTCAGTGCAGCTTGTAGCGATTCAGGAAACCCTCGCCGCCTAACTGGCGCATCTGCCGCATAATCCACTGCTGGCGCTGTCGCGTGTAGCCTGAAGGCGCATCGGCACGGAAGCGGATCGGATTGGGTAGAACCGCCGCCAGTAACGCGGCTTCAGACATCGTCAGGCGGCTGGCGGGTTTATGGAAATAGCGCTGTGAGGCCTCTTCCACGCCAAATACGCCATCGCCAAATTCTGCAATATTGAGATAAACCGTCAGGATGCGCCGCTTGGTCCACACGGTTTCGATTCCCACCGTGAGTCCCGCTTCCAGCCCTTTACGTACCCAGCTGCGGCCATCCCATAGAAACAGGTTTTTCGCCGTCTGCTGAGACAAGGTTGAAGCTCCGCGCATGCGTTCATTGCCATCGTTATCCAGCACTGATTGAATGGCATCAACATCAAAGCCCCAATGCTCGGGAAACTTTTGATCTTCAGAAGCGATAACCGCTAAAGCCATCCACGGCGAGATCTCATCCATGCCGACCCAATCCGAGTGCGCCACATAATCAAAACGCCCTGTAAACCAGGCACCGATTTGCCGCTCCATCATTACCGCCGAAAACGGTACCGGTAAAAAAGCAAACAGCAGAATGCCCGCTAACCAGATGCCGAGCCAGGCCAGCAGCACTTTAGCAATCAGTACTTTAATACGTTTTCCCAGCGTCCCTTTACTCTTGCTCATGCAATTTTCTCTTACCTGTTCCCTGTATTAATCAATCACCCAAGTCACAATAGCTAACACCAACGATTAACCACTAAATTTTATCCTCTGATTGGCAAAAACGTCAGTGAAATTGTTGCCTGCGCAATCAACGTTCCTCTATTAGAGCCAATCACATCAAGCACTTCCGCCAAAAAGGAATCGGTTCCATGATGTTAAATGCACCAGGCGCTGCGTGCATGAACACTTAACTGAATGTGATATCGCTCACGCAAAAGCTTTCATGAAGCTTAACTATCATTTTTTATGATGTTCGAACTTGTTCATTGATTACAGAGACCATTCTGAAAAATGCGACCAAATCTGTCTGATCCTGCCTGCATTCGGCCTCAATGATGGTAAAGCGATTTACCGCACAATTGGTTTACATCATTCAATAAACTATAAACTGGAACTTTCCGTTTAAGGTTTCCAAAACGTTTTGGATAAGCCGTCAGAAAACCTGACTTTATTCATAAATATCAGCATGTTAATCTAACTTAACTTCAATTTTTTGTCAGAATCACATTTTCCATGCTCGTGTCAGGCTTTTCCTGCTAACGACTGAAGCAAAACCAGGCAAAAAGCAGAACAATTGGTCAAAAAAGGTGCAATATGGCAAAGAAATTAATTCCTTGCTTGACTGTGTCAGCAAATTAATGTTTTCTGTATTTAATCGCTGCTCAACATCACACAATTTAATGAATCTTGTCACAAGCATTGGCGAATTTGTTAAGGTGATTTGGAAGCGTTAACCAATACCGAACTGCTGCTTTCTTATTCGATTTCTAATAATAGCAGCAGTGCCCATTTCCCTGGTGTTGGCGCAGTATTCGCGCACCCCAGTTTCGACTGGGGTCATTTTTTTCTAACGTCCTGTAATTTTTCCCGCTCCGCTACCCATTCACGTAACACGTTCACGTCTTTCAGCCACTCTTGTTTTAACTCATCGACCCACTCTTGCACGTTGTCCCACCACGCTGGCAATTCCGGCGACTGAATCTGCTTCGCCAACTGCTGTATATGCAGTAAGCCAACCGAACCTGCCGCACCTTTGATCTTGTGCCCTTCTTCAGCAATGCCTTTTTGATCGCGCGCCATCATGTTGGAATCCAGCACCTCGAGGTAGCCCGGCATCATCTGCTCAAACATGGTCAGGCTTTGGGTAATCAATCCTGGGCCAACCAGTTCAATGTATTGCTCCAGCATCGCCACATCTAACAGCGTGCGCGACTGCGCGTCTGATGATTCGGTGGCGATCTCTTCCAGCTCCGGCTGATAATCCCAGAACTTCTTGATCACCGCCGTAAGCGCTGGCACAGCAAGCGGTTTGCTCAACACATCATCCATGCCGGCATCGAGATACTCTTTTTTGTCTTTCAGCACATTGGCGGTCAATGCCACCAGCGGCGGCAGCGCCACATCTGCGTAATGCTGATGGATGGCACGTGACACGTCGAGGCCCGTCATATCCGGAAGCTGAATATCGAGCAGCACCAGATCGAACTCCTGCGGATCAAACATCGCCAGCGCGTCCGTACCGGTCATCGCGACTTCGACGCTGCAACCCAGCTTCTCCAGTACCGAACGCGCAACAATCACGTTGAGTTCAATATCTTCCACCAGTAATACGTGCAGCGCCGGCAACGGCATACTGTCATCCAGATTGTCGTCTTCCACTTCCTCAGCGACGCGTGGCGCGTTGATCTCCACGGTGAAGCAGGAACCCTGCCCCGCGACGCTACTCACGCTAATATCGCCGCCCATCGCCTGGGCTAAACGACGCGAGACCGCTAAACCGATGCCGGTGCCCGTCGCCGGCTTGCCGCCGTGCTGATCTTTCACCTGGTAATACATGGCGAAGATCTTATCCTGCTCTTCCTGCGGAATGCCCATGCCGGAATCCTGCACTTCAAAGTGCAGCGTTTCATCCTGACGATAGGCAACGCGCACCACAATCTCGCCCTGCTGAGTAAATTTCACGGCATTGCCGATCAGGTTCCACAGAATCTGACGCAGACGCGTGCCATCCGCCGAAATTTTATGGGGCAGCGGCAGCTCCGGCGCCATGACAAATTTCAGCCCTTTTGGCTGCGCCAGCAGACCGGAGAGGTTTTCCAGATCGGCGAGGAAACCGGTGAAATCCAGCGGCTGATTATCCAGCTGCACTTTGCGGCGTTCGATTTTGTCCACTTCAATTACATCATTGAAGATGTTGCCCAGCGTGATGGCCGACACGTGGATGGTTTTGAGGTACTTCAGCTGCTCCTGATTGAGATCGGTATCCAGCAGGATGCGGCTCAGCCCGACGATGCCATTCAGCGGCGTACGCAGCTCATGGCTGATAGTCGAAATAAAGGTTGTCTTCTCACGGCTGGCGTTCTCCAGCGCGTCCTGATAGCGCTTACGCTCGGTAATGTCGCGGCCAAAGCCCATCAGGCCACTGCGTTTGCCGACGCGGTCGTAATAGGGCACTTTACGGATTTCGAAACAGGCTTTGCGCCCGTCGGGATATTGCAGCCACTGTTCGTAGGTTAGCGACACATTGTGGCGGAACACCTTCTCATCGGTTTCCAGCACTTTGGTGGCGGCTTCGTCATCGTAGATATCGCGTGGTGTCAGGCCAATCAGCTGCTTTTCACTCATGCCGGTTAGCAGTTCCATGGCGCGATTACAGCCGGAGAACTGCTTATCAATGTTGCGGTAGAACACCAAATCCGGTGACGCATCAAGGAAGGAGCGCAGGAAGGAGGATTGCTGTTCCAACTCAATTTGCGCCTGCTCGCGTCGTGCCATCTCTTCGCGCAGCTTATCCATCACCTGCTCGCGCGCCTGCTCGGCTTTAATACGGTCGTTAATTTCCTGATTAAGCTGGGTGATGGTCTCTTTCATCTGCTGGTTCAGCTCGAGATCGCGCGTACGCATCTCTTCCAGCTTATCCACCAGTTTCGACAGGCGCTGGCGCGACTCTTCCAGCTGATCGACCACCACTGAGAGGAAATAGACCGCCCAGGGCGTAATCAACAGACCGAAGAAGATGGAGCGGACGACGTCGATGCTCTCCACATGCCCGCGCAATACCATGGTGACGGCCATCTGTACCACCATCGCCAGCACCACCAGCGCTGAGGCTAACAGCAGCGAAAAGCGCACCAGGCCGAGTTTGACCATCAAATCAACGTAGTACTGCGCTAAAAGACGAATCTGTTTCATTACGAGCTCCCTGAACGAAATCTGGCTCATGATAGCGTAATTATCGCTGCGCTGCCCCGCTTCACCCGGCCATATCACGCAGGTTATGCCCTGTAATGGTGCATCGCAGCGTGATTTCGCCGACGTTCCCTTCTATATGCGCAAAGCGCTTGACTAATTCTGCCAACTGAATAATCTGGAGGGCCGCGCTTTTGCGAACCTTTCCTCAACATCCGGTGCTAATCAGCACCCTGGCAGCCATTCATCCTGATGGTTGCACCTCTTTATTGCATACCCATTCAATTTAAATGACTTTCTACGCATGCTTTGCGTGATTAATTTTACTAATGGCAGCGCCATTTTGATTCAAATATAACGCCATAAGAAAAACAGATACATGCTGTGTATCAACTGCCCCTAACAGCATTAAATGCTGTTATAACCCTTTCTGCCAGCATTGTTTGGATATTAGAGGGCTGGGTCACAGTGAGACGGCTCACACTTCCTGGGGGAATGCGCAGCGGGATATTGACATAAATTTACGCAACAAAGCCTTATTAATCATTTAGTTAAGTGACAAGAACGGCGATTACCCGCATTAAAGCTGGCTATTTGACCTGAGTTCGCTTTCCCGATAAGTTGGAATTCCACTGGAAGCTTTCCTGGTGGGCCTGTGTCTCGGCATATCTATGCAGCAAGAAGCCTCCCTCTGGATGCAAGCTATCTCCCGAAAGAGACCGGAATAAAAAGAGCAGCTCATTAAGGACGTGACAACAGTGTCTTGAGAGCCCTTGCTCGGTGCTGCGACGCCTGCTCTTTACTGAGCGGCACAAGAATTGATACCGCCGCGCTGGCTTACATTGTCACGCTGCGGTACACGAAATAATGCAGGTAATGTCAAAAGAAGTTTAAGGAGACTCTCAATGTCCACGCAAAAACCGAATCCCTATGGTTTGTATGACCCATCAGCTGGCAGTGACAGCTGTGGTGTAGGTTTCATTACCCGTAAGGACGGCGAGCAGACTCATGAGATTCTGCGGATGGCCCATAGCGCGCTGTGCACGGTTCCGCACCGTGGCGGCATGTCTGCCGAAGGCGTGGGCGATGGCGCGGGTGTGAACGTCGATCTCTCCCTGAACTTCTTCCGCAAGGTCACCGGTCTGGCGCTGGAAGCCGGACGTTTTGGCGTCGGTAACTTCTTTGTGCCAAAAGACGCAGAACTGCGTGCAAACGCTGAGCGTCTGGTTGAAGAAACGCTGGCGGCGCATAACTTCCCGGTATTAGTGAAACGCGATATGCCGCTGGACGGCAGCGTGACGCGCCCGGCCGCCCTGCAATTCCAGCTGCCGATTGTGCAGTGGATTTTTGCCGCGCCGCAGGAAGTGACTGAACAACTCGAATTCGAGCGCCAGATTTATCGCGCGCTGCTGGATATCGAAGCGCGCGCCTTTACCGAAAGCGAATTCGGCGGCCTCTATCCGCTGTCGCTCTCTTCGCGCACGCAGGTATTTAAAGCGCGTCTGAACTCCAACGAAGTGATTCCTTACTTCAAAGATTTGACCGATGCCGATCATCAGGTGCGCGGGCTGTTCTTCCACACCCGTTTCTCGACCAACACCGATCCGCATACCACCATGGCGCAGCCATTCCGCTTAATGGCGCACAACGGCGAGCTGAACACCGATCGTAAAAACCGCATTGCCGAAGCGGCACTGATGCTGGCGCGCGGTAAAAAAATCGTGCGTCCAAAAGGTCAGTCCGACAGTTCGCGTCTCGACCAGAGCATCCATAGCCGTTTGATGGAAGATAACCTCGACCTGATCAACGCCGTAGTTTCGATGATGCCGCCAGCGTGGGAGAACGATACCTCGCTCTCGAACGAAGTGCGCGCCATGCTCGAGTACTTCTCTTTATATGAAGAGAAGAACGATGGCCCAGCTGCGCTGATCTTCGGTAACGGTGAAGTGATCGGCGCGCGACTTGACCGCCTCGGTCTGCGTCCGCTGCGTTCCGTTGAAACCGCGGAGTACATCGGAGCGATGTCTGAAGCGGGCCAGATCGCCTTCCCACCGGAAAGCGTGCTGCGTCGTGGCCGTATCGAAGCGGGCGGCATGCTCTATTACGATCACAAAGAGAAACGCTCTTACACTACGGTTGAAGCGCTGGAAAAACTGGCCGCTGAAAAAGATTATCTGTCACTGCTGAGCAAAGCGCGTATCGATCTCGCCGACCTGCCAGAAATTCAGGCAGAGCAGCTCGGCTCGCCGCTGCGTTATCGTGGTGACCTCAAAACCTATCAACGTTTTGTCGCCTACTACTACAACCAGGAAAGCTTCAAATTCATGATGGATCCGATGCTGCAAACCGGCGCTGAGAAGATCTCAGCCATGGGTTACGGCAACGCCATCAACGGCCTGTCTGACCACGAAGGCGGCATGGCGCACTACTTCTCACAACGATTTGCCCAGGTTACCAACCCGCCGCTCGACTCCATTCGTGAAGCGGACGGCATGACGCTGCGTGTGGCGCTGGGTGCGAAGCCGCATCTCGGCCGCAGCAAAGGTCAGCAAATCATTGTTCCGACGCCAATCCTGACGCACCTCGACATGCTGCGCCTGCGCGAGCAAACCGTCGCTCCTTATGCGCGTTTCGAGATGCTGTATGAGCCGGTGGTCGGCAAAGATATCGTCAGCCGTGCGGCCAACGCCAACGCGCTGGAAAAAGCCATTGATGACTTAGCCCAGCAGGTAGTGGATTTCGCACGCCAGCAAGGCGGCATCGCGGTGATCACCGATCGTCATATCTCTTCAACTCACGCAGCGATCCCGATGCTGCTGATGGTGTCGGCGATCAACCAACGTCTGGTGCAGGAAGGTCTGCGTCTGGATGTTTCGCTGGTGGTCGAAAGTGGTCAAAGCATCTCTTCACACCATATCGCGGCGACGCTGGGCTTCGGTGCTTCTGCCGTTTACCCACTCGGCGTGCAGATGCGTGCGGAAGAGAAATTCGGTGAAGGCGAAGAAGGCAATAAAGCCTTTAAACGCTATGCCAAAGCAGCCGAAAAAGCGCTGATGAAAACCATGGGTAAAGTCGGCCTTTGTACCGTTGAGAGCTACAGCTGCGGCGAGTTCTTCGAGCCGAACTTCCTGAATACCGACGATCCGGTATTGAAAAAGTATTTCCCGAATATCAAAACGCCGGTCGGCGGCGCGGGCTTCCCGGCGATCGCCCAAATGGCGGTAGACTGGCATCAAAGCGCATTAAAAATTCAGGGCGAAGCGGAAGTGCCGTTGCTCGGCCTGTTCAAAGAGCGTGCTGAAGGCGCGGGCCACTCATACGGCACCATCGCGGTGCGTACCTTCATTGATATGACGGAACAACCGATTCGCTTTGCTAACAAAGAGCGCGAAGAGGACAACTTTATTCGTTTGATGACGCTGGCCAAACTGGATAACGCGTTCAACATCAAAGCGGAAGCCTTTAAAGACAGCAGCTTCGAGCGTATCCCAAATGAGGTGATCGACAGCTTTGCCATCACGCCAGATTACCGTCAGTTCTCCAGCCTGATGCATGCCGAGCGTAAACGCCGTCCTGCGGCGCTACGTGACATCCTCGCGCTGCCGTGCGATTTGACCCACGTAGACAGCGAAGCCGAATTCGGCCGTAAACTGGGCCGCTACTCGCTGGTGAACAACGGTTTCGCTACGCGTGGCCTGAAATGTGAAGCAGTGAACGGTAGTCTGAACCAGTTCGAGCTGCGTCTGATCGATGCCATTGCTGGCCTGAAACCGGAAAGCGAGCGTCTGGAAGCGCTGGCGCGGGCGCTGAAAACCCGTTTCACCGACGATATCGAAAACAGCAACGTGGCGAATGGCGTGCTGCACATCACCGCTTACGGCAAAGCAGCCGATTATCTGTCGCTGATCTTCACCGCGCTGCCATCGCTGCCGCTGGAAGAGATTCAGCCAGCCCACGAAATCACCCGTACCTTTGCTTCCGGTGCGATGAGCCACGGTGCGTTGGTTGCGCCGGCGCACGAAGCTGTCGCGCACGGTACGAACATGGTTGGCGGCATGAGTAACTGTGGTGAAGGTGGCGAGCACTATTCACGTCACGGCACCATCCGCGCGTCACGTATCAAGCAGTTGGCATCCGGGCGTTTCGGCGTGTGGGCGGCTTATCTTGCTGACCCAATGTTGGAAGAGCTGGAGATCAAAATCGGTCAGGGCGCGAAGCCCGGTGAAGGCGGCCAGCTGCCGGCACCAAAAGTGACCGTTGAGATTGCCGCAGCGCGTGGCGGTACGCCGGGCGTTGAGCTGGTTTCACCGCCGCCGCACCACGACACTTACTCCATCGAGGATTTGGCGCAGCTGATCCACGACTGTAAAGCCGCGCGCGTGCGCGTCATCGTCAAACTGGTTTCCTCTGAAGGTATCGGCACCATCGCCGTCGGCGTGGCGAAAGCCGGCGCGGATGTCATTAACGTCGCGGGTAACACCGGCGGCACCGGCGCAGCGTCCGTTACCAGCCTGAAATATACCGGCCGCGTTGCGGAAATCGGCATCGCTGAAGTGCATCAGGCGCTGTGTGCCAACGGCCTGCGCGACAAAGTGCAGCTGCGCTGCTCTGGCGCGCAGCAAACCGGCAGCGATGTGATCAAATCTGCCCTGCTCGGCGGCGATAGCTTCGAGTTCGGCACCACCGCGCTGATGATGCTGAAATGCGTGATGGCGAAAAACTGTAACGTCAAATGCCCGGCCGGTTTAACCACCAACGCCGAAGCCTTTGATGGTGATCCGCGTCAGCTGGCGCAGTACTTCATCAACGTGGCGCAGGAAGTGCGTGAGTTCCTCGCCCGCCTCGGTCTGCGTTCCCTGCGTGAAGCGCGTGGCCGTTCGGATCTGCTGCACTTGATGGATCACCCGCTGGAAGTCGGCAAACTGGATCTGCGTGCGATGTTGACCGTGGTGCCAGAGCAGAAAATTGCCAAGCCGGTGTATCTGGAAAAAGACTTTGAGCTGGATGATGGCTGGGTCAGCGAGCTGAAAACGCAGCTGGTTGGCGCGGCAAGCCGTGAAATCGCGCTGGGCGCGGGCATCACGCTGAACAACCGTAACAAAAGCGTCGGTGGTCAGCTGGCGATCGATATCGAACGCATGCTGAACCATGAACTCTCGAAAGAGCAGCTGGCTGCATTGCCAGCGGTGCTGAAAGACGATCGCGGTCGTCACTATCTGGCGCCAGCCACCGTGCTGATTAACACCAGCGGCTCTGCTGGCCAGTCGTTCGGCGCGTTCTGCAACGACGGCATGCAGATGAAGCATTACGGCACCTGTAACGACGGTGTCGGCAAAGGCCAGTGCGGCGGCGAGTTGGTGGTGATGTCACCAGGCGGCGGCGCACTGGATAGCGATGGCAACGTGTTGATCGGTAACTTCGCGCTGTTTGGCGCGACTGGTGGTCGTCTGTTCGTTCAGGGCCAGGCGGGTGACCGCTTCGCCGTGCGTAACTCCGGCGCAACCGCGGTAGTGGAAGGCGTTGGTGACTTCTGCTGCGAATACATGACCAACGGCGCCATCCTCAACCTTGGCACCTTTGGTAAAGGCTTTGGCAACGGCATGAGCGGCGGTTTCGCTTACCAGTACGATCCGTATGGATCGCTGGCAGCCCACGCAGCAGGTGATTCGGTGCTGTTTGGTTCTATCGCCGATGAAGATGAAATGGCGCAAGTGCACAAACAAGCGGTGCTGACCATGCTGAACTGGCATCTGGAAGCAACCCAATCGCCACGCGCGGCCTGGCTGCTGGATAACTGGGAAACCGAGTGCCACCACTTTGTTTATGTGATGCCGCGTTCACTGCTGCTGTATCAGGATGGCACCGAGATCCTGAAAGCCAAATCACGTAAAGACCTGCTTGAAGAGCTGTCAACCTCGCTGGCTGCGCATCAGGTTGCGAAGTTCAAATCAGCGTGGCGTGACGGTAAAACCATTGCCAACGGCGCAGTTCCGGCTTATGGCGCGACCGATACGCTGGAGATGTTTGTTCTGCTGAACAACTACACCGTTCTCAGCCTCGCACAGCAGCTGGCGCTGGGCAAACTGCCGAAAGGCACGGCGGTGGAAGATCCAGCAGTAGAAAAAGCGGTACGTAATCTGCTGATGACCGAAGATTTCACGCTCATCAGCAAGCTGCAACGTCATGCACGCTCGGCGATTGAGAGTTACAGCGATGACGAGCTGGCAAGCCTGATCGCTGCGAAACGAATGTCAGATTACAAAGCGGCATTAACGCAGCGCAACATTCGCTCGATGGACAGCCTGGCGACTTACGGCTGGATCATCTATCAGGATGCCTGCAACCGTGAAGTGCTTGGTCATCTGCCTGATTTTGAAGAGCTGTTTGCGCGTGCTGCACTGCCAGAAATCGCTGCTGCGGTCGGGAAACTTTCCTGATTACAGCGCCCATGAACAAGTGTAATTTTGACCTTTCCCTCACTACTTCAAGGTGCAGAAAGGCGGCAAACGCATCTGCAACCTGAAGTATGACAGGGATAAAATTTTGAACAGGATTGAGCCTTACCGATGAAAATTCCTTACATTCCTGAAGATGCACCGTTTAACGGTGAGCAGAAATACTGGCTGGCGGGCTTCCTCGCCGGTCTCCATTCGCGCCTGCTGGTATTAGAAGACAAGCAGAGCGCACCGGCTGCAGGTGCCAGCACCAATACGCAGTTGCACATCCTGTTCGGTTCACAGACCGGCAACGCTGAAGCGCTGTCGCAAACGGCCGCTAAAGCCGCACGCGCCAAAGGTTTGGTGCCGGTGGTTCAAGCGCTGGGCGAAGTGGATCTGGATGTGTTCGCTACCATGCGTCACGTTCTGATCGTCACCTCGACCTACGGCGAAGGCGAAATGCCGGACAACGCCCAGCTGTTCTGGAACGCGATTTCAGCCAGCACCGCGCCGCGTCTGGAGCAGATGCACTTTGCGGTATTGGCGATTGGCGACACCGGCTACGACGGTTTCTGCCAGGCAGGTAAATTCATCGATATGCGTCTTGAGCAGCTCGGTGCAAAACGCGTCGCCGATCGTATCGACTGCGATATCGACTTCGAAGAGCCATCCAGCGCGTGGATTGGTACGGCGATGCCGCAATTCGCCGCCAGTGCAGGCAGCAGCGGTACAGCATTAGAAAGCGCGCCAGAAGCGCCCGTCATTCCGGGCAGCAATAAGCAAAACCCCTATGCGGCTGCGTTGGTGACTAACAAGCGTCTTTCGGCAGAAGAGTCGGCGAAAGATATTCGTCACTTCGAGTTTGATCTCACCGACAGCGGTTTGAAATATGAAGCGGGCGATGCGCTGGGTGTGATCCCGGTGAACGACGCAGCACTGGTTTCACTGCTGCTGACTCAGCTCAAAGCAGATTACGAAACGCCAGTTCCCAGCTTTGATCGCAACCTCGGCGATCTGCTGACTTATCAGTTCGAAATTTCCGAGCCATCACGCAAACTGATTGAGTGGGTTGGCCAGCACACCACCAACCAGGAACTGCGTCACGTCCTGCAGCACGACGATAAAGATACCCTTGCCGTTTGGCTGTGGGGCAAAGACACGCTGGATCTGCTGCAGCTCGAGCTGACGCGCAGCCTGTCGGTGCCGGAATTCGTTGCCATGCTGCGTCCGTTACAGCATCGCGCTTACTCCATCTCGTCGAGCTCGAAAGCCCACCCAAATCAGGTACATCTGACCATTGCTTCCGTGCGCTATCACAGCAGCGGCCGCGAGCGTAAAGGCGTGTGCTCAACTTATCTGGCTGAACGTGTACGTCGCGGCGAAAAGCCGGCGATCTTCATCTCACCAAATAAAGCGTTCCGTGTACCGTCAAACGGCAATGCGCCGCTGATCATGGTTGGACCAGGCACCGGTATCGCACCGTTCCGCGCCTTCCTGCAGGAACGTCAGGCAACGGGCGCAGAAGGTAAAAACTGGCTGTTCTTCGGTGACCAGCATCAGGCACACGATTACATCTACGAAGAAGAGTTGAAGGCATGGCAGGAGAAAGGTCTGCTGACTAATCTGGATCTGGCCTTCTCGCGCGATCAGGAAGAGAAGATCTACGTGCAGAACCGCATGCTGGAGAAAGGCGCTGAGCTTTACGCCTGGCTGCAGGATGGCGCTTACTTCTACGTGTGTGGCGACGCATCTCGCATGGCAAAAGACGTTGATGCGGCGCTGTATGAAGTGGTTCGTCAGTTCGGTGGCTTGTCCAGCGAGCGCGCGGCGGCTTACGTTGATCAGCTGAAGAAAGATAAACGCTACCTGCGCGACGTCTACTAAGACGCGCAGGCATAAAAAAAACGGGCCAATTGGCCCGTTTTTATTGCACGTTTTACTTCACCACACGCAGTGAAGGTCGTCCGCCACGCGGCGGCGGCTCATCATCTGGCGAATGATCGTCGTCAGTCGTATCATCCGGACGATCGCCATCAATCACAGACATCATTGTCTCTTCCTGACCGCTACCTTCCTGCTCGTCCGTCGCCAGCTCGTAAGCCGGTTCCGGCTCGAACATGGTGCCAGCGCCGTTTTCACGGGCATAAATCGCCAGAACTGCAGCCATCGGCACAGAAACCTGACGCGGTACGCCACCGAAACGCGCGTTGAAACGCACTTCATCATTGGCGAGGTCAAGATTGCCTACCGCACGCGGCGCGATGTTCAGAACGATCTGTCCATCACGCGCATATTCCAGCGGCACCTGCACACCAGGCAGATTGATGTCGACCACCAAATGCGGCGTCAACTGGTTATCCAGCAACCAGTCGTAGAACGCCCGCAACAGGTAAGGACGACGCGCCGTTAGTTGCGACATTTCCATACATTAGCCCCGAGCTTGCAGGCGCATTTCACGTTCTGCTTCCGTCAGTGACGCAAGGAAAGAGTCACGTTCAAACACACGCGTCATATAGCCTTTCAGCTCTTTAGAACCGGCGCCAGACAGGTCAACGCCCATCTGCGGCAGACGCCACAGCAGCGGTGCCAGATAGCAATCCACCAGGCTGAACTCTTCGCTCATGAAGAACGGTGTGCGTGCGAACAGTGGTGCAATCGCCAGCAGCTCTTCGCGCAGTTGCTTACGCGCTGCATCGGCTTCGGCACCGTTGGCGGTTTCGATGGTGCGCATCAGGCTGTACCAATCCTGCTCAATGCGGTGCATCATCAGACGGCTTTCACCGCGCGCTACCGGGTAAACCGGCATCAGCGGTGGATGCGGGAAACGCTCATCGAGGTATTCCATGATGATGCGTGATTCATACAGCGTCAGTTCACGGTCGACCAGCGTCGGTACGGTGCGATACGGGTTGAGGTCAATCAGATCCTGCGGCAGGTTATCCGTTTCAACCTGCTCGATCTCCACGCTGACGCCCTTCTCAGCCAGTACGATACGTACCTGATGGCTGAAAATGTCAGTCGGACCAGAAAACAGCGTCATTACCGAACGTTTGTTGGCAGCGACAGCCATGAAAACCTCCAAGTTTGTTCACAAAAAGATACTGCGAATAGCCAACCACGCGGCGACTCACCGGCTCATCAGATTCGCCTACCGTCAGCGTCAGGAGCATCGACCGGTCTTCCGGACAGGAACGACATGCACAACGCTGCGTCTTGCAGGCGCAAAGTGACAGTGAGTTTACCAGATTTTAAGCAGCTTGTGGGGCGGGCGTGATGATTTGCGGGCAAAATGCGGGTAAAGCTCGCGTTTTTCGTGGGAAAAAATCATTAATGCAGGCAATAAAAAACCCGCCGAAGCGGGTTTTTTGAGCCAACTGCCGCTGCCGAAGCAGCAAACAATTAACGCTTGGAGAACTGCGGACGACGACGTGCTTTACGCAGGCCGACTTTCTTACGTTCAACTTCACGCGCATCACGGGTAACGAAGCCCGCTTTACGCAGTTCAGAACGCAGAGACTCGTCGTACTCCATCAGAGCGCGTGTGATACCGTGACGGATCGCACCAGCCTGACCAGAAATACCACCACCTTTAACGGTGATGTACAGGTCAAATTTACCAACCATATCAACCAGCTCCAGCGGCTGACGCACGACCATGCGTGCAGTCTCGCGACCGAAGTACTGCTCCAAAGAGCGCTGGTTAATTACGATGTTACCGCTACCCGGCTTGATGAAGACGCGAGCGGCAGAGCTTTTGCGGCGACCAGTGCCGTAGTTTTGAGTTTCAGCCATTGCCTATAATCCCGATTAAATGTCAAGAACTTGCGGTTGCTGCGCCGCGTGGTTGTGCTCGTTGCCTGCGTAAACTTTCAGTTTACGGTACATAGCACGACCCAGTGGGCCTTTCGGCAGCATGCCTTTAACCGCGATTTCAATCACACGCTCAGGACGGCGCTCGATCATCTCTGCAAAGGTCGCTTGCTTGATACCACCGATGTGGCCAGTGTGGTGATAGTAAATCTTGTCAGTACGCTTGTTGCCGGTTACAGCAACTTTTTCTGCGTTCAGAACGATGATGTAATCACCGGTATCAACGTGCGGAGTGTATTCCGCTTTGTGCTTACCACGCAGACGGCGCGCCAGTTCAGTCGCCAGGCGACCCAAGGTTTTGCCCGTTGCGTCAACAACATACCAGTCACGCTGTACGGTTTCTGGTTTAGCTGTAAAAGTTTTCATTGAAAAGCTTACCCAAATAAAAAGTTACACGTTGGTGAAATCCCAAACGCTAAGTAAACGATTGAGGCTCACACGACCATTTTGCCCAGCAAGCCACCCCTTCAAGTGAGTTACCGGATCACATCGAGTTCTTGGGAAAGAAAACCGATGCTGTAACGTGGGGTCGCAAGATTATAGAGAAGTCGAACTCAAAGATCGAACCTTTTTGCATCTAAAACCTACGATTTATGCCACGTCATCAGGGCAGATGCGGCAGACGCAAATACTCTTCGCTCTGCATCTCCTGCAAACGCGACAAGCAGCGCTGATACTCAAACTTCAAGCGTGTGCCCTGATAAATTTCAAACAGTGATGTTTCAGCCGCGACAACCAGTTTCACGTGGCGTTCGTAGAACTCATCGACCAACGCAAGGAAGCGGCGCGCCTGATCTTCGGTCTTATAAATCATCACCGGCACATCATACAGCAAGACGCTGTGAAAACGGCGCGAGAGCTCAATATAGTCGTGCTGACTGCGCCCTTCGCCGCACAGCGTCAGGAAATTGATCGCCAGCACGCCTTCATGCACGCCCAGCGTGGGCATCTGGCGATGGTTGATTTCCAGCACCGGCGCGTCTTCACGCGCTTTGCCGGACAGCGCGCGGAACATGCGCTCCATTTCGCTATGCGTGGCCTCGTTGAGCGGGAAGTTCCACAAATGCGCCGACGTTAGTGTGCGCAAACGGTAATCGATACCGGCGTCCACGTTCATCACTTCACAATGACGCTTGATTTGTTCGATGGCAGGCAGGAAACGCGGGCGCTGCAGGCCGTTGCGATAGAGCTCATCCGGCGGAATGTTCGAGGTGGCTACCAGCGAGATGCCGCGCGCAAACAGCGCTTCCATCAGCGTGCCCAGCAGCATGGCGTCGGTGATATCTGAGACAAAAAACTCATCGAAGCAGAGAATGTCAGTTTCCGCTTTAAAGCGATCGGCGACAATCAGCAGCGGATCGCTGTGGCCTTGCAGCTGCGTCAGTTCCTGATGGACACGCAGCATAAAGCGGTGGAAATGCAGGCGCAGCTTACGATCACCAGGAATTGACTGAAAAAACAGATCCATCACCCAGGTTTTACCGCGTCCTACACCGCCCCACATATACAGTCCGCGCACTGGCGCTTCGCGGGTGCTTTTCTCTTTATTCATTATCTTAGACAAGCGGCCAAACAGACCTTTGGCAGCCGGTTCAACCTGTTGCTGGCGGGCAATCAATCCTTGCTGGATGGTATCTAAGCGGGTAATCGCTTCTCGTTGTACGTCATCCGGGCGGAATTCGCCCTGCGACAGCGCCTGCTCGTAGCGTGCAAGCGGAGATGAGGTTTGCATGGTTCTCACAGAATCCCTGAAAAAGTCCGATTCACGGGTCGGTTGACGAAAATTAGGCCGCTCTACACTAAGCGATGCAGCCCGATAGTTCCACTTCCAATAGATTATTGGGTATAGTGGCTGCTATTGAAGTTGATGTTGCAACAGAAGCAATGCCCTACGAAACAACGGAAATTACACGGGAGTCATTATGACCTGGGAATACGGGCTGATTGGTTTAGTGATTGGCATTATTGTCGGCGCAGTCGTCATGCGTTTTGGCAACAAGAAGCTGCGTGAGCAGCGTAGCATGCAGTATGAACTGGAAAAATCGAAGGCTGAGCTGGCCGATTACCGCGAGGAGCTCACCAACCACTTCGCCCGCAGCGCCGAGCTGCTGGACAATATGGCGCATGATTATCGCCAGCTGTATCAGCACATGGCGAAAGGGTCTAACGACCTGCTGCCAAATCTGCCCGGCGAGAAAAATCCGTTTGCCTACCAGTTAACGGAAGCCGAAGCGGATAACGATCAGGCGCCGGTGCAGATGCCGCGTGATTACTCTGAAGGCGCATCCGGCCTGTTACGTGGCAGCGACCGCGCTCCGCGTAATTAATCCTTTTGGGGCACAGCTTAGCTGTGCCCTTTTCGTTTTCGAACACAAACCACAAACTACTGTCACACTTCTTTTATCCCTTTCGCAGCGAGAGCGTTGTAGCAATGAAAAAACAAGCACGTCTGTTAAGCGCATTAGCCTTAGGTATCGGGATGAGTTTGGCTGCGGCGCCGAGTGCGCTGGCAACTCTTCCCGCCCAGATTCAGGGACAAGCATTGCCAAGCCTGGCACCGATGCTGGAAAAAGTTCTGCCCGCAGTAGTGAGCGTGCGTGTTGAAGGTACCGACAGCGGTCAGCAGGCGCAGGATATTCCTGAACCACTGAAGCGCTTTTTTGGTCAGGCACCGGGACAATCGCAGCCGCAACCTTTTGAAGGTCTGGGTTCTGGCGTGATCATTGATGCCGCTAAAGGCTATATCCTCACCAATAACCATGTGGTCAGCAACGCCGATAAAATCAGCGTGCAGCTGGGTGATGGCAACGAATATGACGCTAAGTTAATTGGTCACGATGAACAAACCGACATCGCATTGATCCAGGTTGAAGGCGCGAAAAACCTGACGCAGGTGAAAATCGCCGACTCTGATTCGCTGAAAGTGGGTGATTTTGCCGTGGCCATCGGTAATCCGTTTGGTCTGGGTCAAACCGCCACGTCGGGCATCATCTCTGCGCTCGGTCGTAGCGGCCTGAATCTGGAAGGACTGGAAAACTTCATTCAGACCGATGCCGCGATTAACCGCGGTAACTCCGGTGGTGCGCTGGTGAACCTGAATGGTGAGTTGATTGGTATCAACACCGCGATTCTGGCGTCAAGCGGCGGCAACATCGGCATTGGCTTTGCCATTCCCGCCAATATGGCGATGAACCTGGCGCAGCAGCTGATTCAGTTCGGCGAAGTGAAGCGCGGTCAGCTTGGTATCAAAGGTACGGAAATGACCGCCGATATCGCCAAAGCGTTTAACGTTGATGCGCAGCGCGGTGCCTTTGTTTCGGAAGTTCTGCCGAAGTCAGCCGCCGAGAAAGCGGGCATCAAAGCCGGCGATATCATCACCTCCATCAATGATAAGCCAATCACCAGCTTTGCTGAGCTGCGTGTGAAAGTCGGCACCACGCCGCCGGGCCAGGATGTGAAAATCGGCCTGCTGCGTGAAGGCAAACCGGTCAACGTCACTGTCACGCTGGAACAGAGCGCGCAAACCACCGCCAGCGCGCAGCTGATGTCGCCTGCACTGCAAGGCGCAACGCTGAGCGACGGCGCGACCAAAACCGGTGATAAAGGCGTGAAAGTCGATGCCATTGAAAAAGGCACGCCAGCGGAGCAAGTCGGTTTGCAGAAAGATGATGTGATCATCGGCGTAAACCGCAATCGCGTCGCTTCTATTGCCGAAATGCGCAAAGTGCTGGAAGGCAAACCGCCGGTGCTGGCACTGAACGTGGTGCGCGGCGAAGAGACGATTTACCTGCTTCTGCGATAATCCTCGCAACAGGCGGACAAGCAGGTGTTTGTCCGCCTTTCTCATGCTATTCTGCCCTGCGATCTCACCTGGCTTGAAATAACACCATGTTTCTTAAACTTTTGCGTTCTGTGGTGATGGGCCTGATCGTGGCTGGCTTACTGCTCGTCGCGATCCCTGCGCTGCGTATGGGCAGCAACGTCACCTTTGATCAAGACAACAGCGACGATGAAGCACCCGTTAGTTTTAATCAGGGTGTGCGACGTGCCGTGCCCGCGGTCGTTAACGTCTATAACCGCAGCGCCCACGGCAACAATAATCGCGGAATCACCACGCTGGGTTCCGGCGTCATCATGAACGGCAAAGGCTACATCCTCACTAACAAACACGTGATTAATAACGCCGACCAAATCATCGTCGCGCTGCAGGATGGACGCTTCTTCGAAGCCACCTTAGTGGGTTCCGATGCCATGACCGATTTAGCGGTGCTGAAAATCAGCGCCTCCAACTTGCCGGTTATCCCCATCAACGCCAAACGTATCGCGCACATCGGCGACGTCGTCATGGCGATCGGCAACCCATACAACCTCGGCCAAACCGTGACGCAAGGCATTATCAGCGCCACCGGACGCGTGGGTCTGAGCTCATCCGGACGACAAAACTTCCTGCAGACCGATGCCTCGATCAATCAGGGCAACTCGGGCGGCGCATTGATTAACTCGCTGGGTGAACTGATGGGCATTAACACCTTGACGTTTGATAAAAGCAGCGATGGCGAAACGCCGGAAGGAATTGGTTTCGCCATTCCCACCGCGCTGGCGAGCAAAATCATGGATAAGCTGATTCGTGATGGTCGGGTGATTCGCGGCTACATCGGCATCACCGGGCGCGAACTGCCGCCGCTGCACGGCCAGGGCAGTAATCTTGATCGCGTGCAGGGCA
Source organism: Pantoea sp. y20 (assembly GCF_054903455.1). Taxonomy (NCBI): domain Bacteria; kingdom Pseudomonadati; phylum Pseudomonadota; class Gammaproteobacteria; order Enterobacterales; family Erwiniaceae; genus Pantoea; species Pantoea sp. y20. The sequence goes on along the minus strand of NZ_CM142816.1, from coordinate 528,870 downwards.
TTATCGTTAGCGACGTCACGCCGGGCGGCCCCGCCGATAGCGCCGGCATTCAGGCCAATGACGTGCTGCTGGAAGTGAATGGTAAACCGGCGCTCTCGGCGCAGGAAACCATGGATCAGGTGGCAGAAATTCGGCCGGGCTCGGTGATTGACGTGCAGATCTTGCGTAATGAAAAGAAAATGACCTTGCCGGTGACGATTCAGGAATTCCCGGAAGTGACCGCGCCCGCCACCACCACGCCATAAGGGCGCTTGCGCGCCCTGATGATTTAGCTGCGATCGACCGGGAAGGCGATCACTTCGCTTAGCGAGCTGGCTTTCAGCGCCAGCATGATCAAACGATCCACGCCCAACGCCACGCCAGAACAGGCAGGCATACCGTGCGCCAGCGCATCCAGCAGATAGGTATCGATAGGATGTTGCGGCAGGCCACGCGCAGCACGACGACGATTGTCCTGCTCAAAGCGCTGACGCTGCTCGCGGCTATCGGTTAATTCACGGAAACCGTTCGCCAGCTCAATCCCTTTGTAATAGACCTCAAAGCGCTCGGCGACGCGGTGATCTTCTGTACTGATCTCCGCCAGCGCGGCCTGCGTCGCCGGGAAATGGTAGACGAAGCACGGCTTATCGTTACCAATCTTCGGCTCAACGCCCAGCATAAACAGCAGCTGCAGCAGCGTATCGCGGTCTTCTTCACGATTGGCCAACTCGCCCTCGCCCAGCTTCTCCGCCACTTCGCGTAGCTGCGCTTTATCAGCCGATAACGGATCGACTTCCAGATGGCGGATAAACGCCTGCTGGTACGACAGAGATTCCGCGCTGTCGCACTCCAGCACCTGCTGCATCAAATCGTCCACCTCATTCATGAGGCGGTACATGTCGTAGTGCGGACGATACCACTCCAGCATGGTGAACTCGGGATTGTGGTGACGCCCGGCCTCCTCATTACGGAAGCTGCGACCCATCTGGTAAATCGGACCACTTCCGGCCGCCAGCAGGCGCTTCATGTGATATTCCGGACTGGTCATCAGCCACAGATCGCGCCCTTCGGCTGCGCCTGGCCCAACAAAACGCGTCTGGAACGGCACCAGATGGATGTCAGTGATGGTCGCCTGGCTCATCGCCGGGGTATCGACCTCCAGCACGCCGCGATCGGCAAAGAAACGACGTATTTCCGCCATGATAGCGGCGCGTTTCAACAAATTGGCAATGGGTGCGCTCGGCTGCCAGCTTGCCGTTTCGCTCATGTTGATGACTCCTCATACAGATAAGGGGTGGAAGTCTACCCGCAATGCCGAAGGCAAACAACGGCAGCGGGCGCAGGCAGCAATTTGCTAGCGGGCAGCTATACTTAACCCATTAAAATCGTAGAGGAATCCCACAATGTCCCCATGGAAAACCCTGCTTGCCAGCCTGAGCGCGTTTCTCTCCGTTGCCTGCTCAACCGCGCCGCCTAAAGGTGTTACGGTAGTAGAAGGTTTCGACAGTCAGCGCTATCTCGGCCAATGGTATGAAATCGCCCGACTCGATCACCGCTTTGAGCGAGGATTACAACAGGTTACCGCTAATTATAGTCCGCGCGAGGACGGCGGCTTGAAGGTGATCAACCGCGGCTACAATCAGCAGAAACAGCGCTGGCAAGAGAGCGTTGGCAAAGCCTATTTCACCGGCGATAAACAGCGCGCCGCGCTGAAGGTGTCGTTCTTTGGCCCGTTCTATGGCGGCTACAACGTGATCGCACTGGATCCTGACTATCGCTATGCGCTGGTGTGCGGGCCGAATCGTAGCTACTTGTGGATTCTGTCACGTACGCCGCAGCTGGATGAAAATGTTAAGCAACGCCTGGTTGAACAGGCCAGAAGTGCCGGATTCCCGGTGGATGAGCTGATTTGGGTGGAGCAGAAATAAGGAGGACCGGTGCGAAAGTCGCTTTCGCACCGGACTATCTTACTGTGCGCTGCGCTGGATTGCCTTGCCGCCCGCCGAAACGTCTTCGCCAACACCACGCGTGGTGTTACAAGCGGTCAGAACGGATGAGAGCACCAGCACGGAAAAAATCGCGACAATACTTTTCTTTAACATAGCCATATCCTTTTTGGTTGCAGTAAAAGTACAGCTCTTAAAGCATAGCCTTGATCTGTAAAACTGCGGATTGGACGGATGAAAAAAGAGAAGGGAGACACACAGTGAGAAAAAAGGCGCATCAATGATGCGCCTGATTTGACGATTATTTTACGCGAGAAACGTATTCGCCAGAGCGGGTATCTACTTTTACTACTTCGCCAATCTGTACGAACAGTGGCACTTTGATTACCGCGCCAGTCGACAGCGTAGCGGGCTTACCGCCGGTACCTGCGGTATCACCCTTCAGGCCTGGATCGGTTTCGATAACTTCCGCTTCGATGAAGTTCGGTGGCTGAACAGCGATCGCTTTATCGTTCCACAGGGTAACTATACAATCCGCATTGTCCTGCAGCCACTTGGTCACGTCATCCAGCACTTTAGATTCGATCTGATACTGCTCGAAAGATTCTGGGTGCATGAAGTAGTAGAAGTCGCCGTCGTTGTAAGAGTATTGCAGCGTCATATCACGAACGTCTGCGCCTTCGGCAGAGTCAGTAGATTTGAAGGTCTTCTCAACGCGAGAACCGGTCAGCAGACGACGCATTTTAACGCGCGCAAATGCCTGGCCTTTACCCGGCTTAACGAACTCACTGGCTTCGATGGCATATGGCTCGCCTTCGAACATGATTTTAAGACCGGGACGGAAATCGTTGCTAAGATAAGTCGCCATAAAGGCCCTCTGTAAATATTGAACTGGTAAATAGCCAAAAAAATGGCACACATTGTAACCCTAAATCCCCCCGTCAGAGAAGATTGGTTGCAGCAACTAGCTGATGTTGTCACCGAACCTGCTGAATTACTGCAACTTTTATCTCTTGATCAGCATGCTGATCTGGCTGCAGGCGCCGATGCGCGCAAGCTTTTTGCCCTGCGCGTACCGCGCGCCTTCATCGCACGCATGAAAAAAGGCGATGCGACCGACCCGCTGCTGCTGCAAGTGCTCACCAGCCGTCAGGAATTTATCGATGCGCCAGGTTATAGCACCGATCCGCTGGATGAACAAAGCAGCGTTGTGCCGGGTTTACTGCATAAGTATAGAAACCGAGCGCTGCTGCTGGTAAAAGGCGGCTGTGCGGTCAACTGCCGCTACTGTTTCCGCCGTCATTTCCCCTATCAGGATAATCAGGGCAACAAGCGCAACTGGCAGGCAGCGATTGACTACATCGCCACGCATCCGGAACTGGACGAGATCATATTCTCCGGCGGCGATCCGCTGATGGCGAAAGATCATGAACTGGCATGGCTGGTGGGCGCGCTGGAGAAAATCCCGCATCTCAAACGCCTGCGTATTCACAGCCGCTTGCCGGTGGTAATCCCGTCGCGTATCACCGAAAGCTTGTGTCAGATTCTGGCGGACACGCGCCTGCAGGTATTGATGGTGAGCCATATCAACCATGCGCAGGAAATTGATGATGAGCTGCGTTACGGCATGCAGATGCTGAAGCGTGCCGGCGTGACGCTGCTCAATCAGAGCGTGTTGCTGCGTGATGTGAATGATGATGCGCAGACGCTAGCGGATCTCAGTAATGCGCTGTTTGATGCTGGCATTCTGCCCTACTACCTGCACGTGCTGGATAAGGTGCAAGGCGCGGCGCACTTCTTTGTGTCAGATGAGGAAGCACGTGGGCTGATGCGCCAGCTGCTGCCGATGGTTTCCGGTTATATGGTGCCGAAACTGGCGCGTGAGATTGGCGGCGAGCCAAGCAAGACGCCGCTGGATTTGCAGCTGCGTCAGGCATAAAAAAAGCCGCATCAGCGGCTTTTTTTACAACTGCAACTTACGGGCACTTATACACCTGGCCGGTCATTTTGCTGTCGAGCGGTGCGAAAGCTGACAGCAGATTCTGCGTCGGGCTGGTGGCGCCATAAATCACGTTGCCGCCCATTTCTGCCGCGCGGTTGCGTAGGTCGTTAGCTGCGCCACGCAGTGAACTGCCTTCACCGCCTGAACCGCTCAGCCAGTTGCTCTGAGAGCCGGTAAGCGTTCCCAGCAGCTGACATTGACTTGCGGGTTGTTGGTCGACGAAGGTCACACGTTCGCCGCCAGCACTCAGTTGATTGGAGCTGCTACAGCCCGCCAGCAGTAAAGTTCCAACTGCCAGACCGAGCAAGAGGTTAATCCGCATTGTAATCCCCATTTATTATCATCAGTGTCGGGCGGCAGCGTAGCAGAAAAGCGCACTTTTTTTCTGAACATTCATTGCCCTAAACCCGTAAAGCCGAAGTATTGCGCCCTTACTTATACCTTGTTCCCCAGCAAAAGAAAAACCCCCGACCGTTTCCGATCGGGGGTTTTCCAGATGACTTAAGCAGTCAGGGGCAATTACATCATGCCGCCCATTCCGCCCATGCCACCCATACCGCCAGCGCCGCCTAAATCAGGTGCGTCGCTTTTTGGCAGGTCAGTCACCATCGCTTCGGTGGTGATCATCAGGCCCGCAACCGATGAAGCGTACTGCAGCGCAGAACGAGTCACTTTGGTTGGATCCAGGATACCGAAGTCGATCATGTTGCCGTACTCTTCAGTCTGCGCGTTGTAACCGTAGTTACCGTCGCCTGCTTTCACGTTGTTAGCAACAACTGAAGGCTCTTCGCCGGCGTTGGAAACGATCTGACGCAGCGGGGCTTCCATTGCGCGCAGCGCAACTTTGATACCCACGTTCTGATCTTCGTTATCGCCTTTCAGGCCAGATGCGGCGATTTTCGCTGCAACGCGAACCAGCGCCACACCACCACCGGCAACCACGCCTTCTTCAACCGCAGCACGGGTCGCGTGCAGGGCATCTTCAACGCGTGCTTTCTTCTCTTTCATTTCAACTTCAGTTGCTGCGCCCACTTTTAGCACGGCTACGCCGCCTGCCAGTTTCGCTACGCGCTCCTGCAGTTTCTCTTTGTCGTAATCAGAGGTTGCTTCTTCGATCTGCTGACGAATCTGCGTTACGCGGCCAGAGATAGCGCCTTGATCACCCACGCCATCGATGATGGTGGTGGTGTCTTTGTTGATCACAACGCGTTTTGCCTGACCCAGATCTTCCAGGGTGGCTTTCTCCAGCTCCATACCTATCTCTTCAGAGATCACGGTACCGCCGGTCAGGATAGCGATATCCTGCAGCATCGCTTTACGACGGTCGCCGAAGCCAGGTGCTTTAACCGCAGCCACTTTGACGATACCGCGCATGGTGTTCACCACCAGCGTTGCCAGGGCTTCACCTTCCACGTCTTCTGCAATGATCAGCAGTGGCTTACCGGCTTTCGCAACGGCTTCCAGCACTGGCAGCATTTCGCGGATGTTAGAGATTTTCTTATCAGCCAGCAGGATGAACGGGGTTTCCAGCTCAACTGCGCCTGTTTCTGGCTTGTTGATGAAGTACGGAGACAGGTAGCCACGGTCAAACTGCATACCTTCAACCACGTCCAGCTCATCTTGCAGGCCGGTGCCTTCTTCAACGGTGATAACGCCTTCTTTGCCCACTTTGTCCATCGCGTCTGCAATCAGTTTGCCCACGGTTTCATCAGAGTTAGCAGAGATGGTACCAACCTGTGCAATCGCGCGTGAATCCTGGCAAGGCACAGACAGGGTTTTCAGTTCTTCAACGGCGGCGATAACGGCTTTATCGATACCGCGCTTCAGATCCATCGGGTTCATGCCCGCAGCGACGGCTTTCAGGCCTTCGGTGATGATGGCCTGAGCCAGTACAGTTGCGGTGGTGGTGCCGTCGCCTGCTGCGTCGTTCGCTTTAGAGGCCACTTCTTTCACCATCTGTGCGCCCATGTTTTCGAACTTGTCTTCCAGCTCGATTTCACGCGCAACAGAAACACCATCTTTGGTGATGGTCGGTGCACCAAAAGATTTATCCAGAACCACGTTACGGCCTTTCGGGCCCAGGGTAACTTTTACTGCATCTGCCAGTACGTTTACGCCGCGCAGCATTTTTACGCGTGCGTCATTACCGAATTTTACGTCTTTAGCTGCCATTTCAAATATCCCTTAAATTCGTTTCGTTCAGTGAATTGCGCGTAAATTACGCTTCAACAACTGCCAGGATGTCGCTTTCGGAGATGATCAGAACTTCTTCGTTGTCGATTTTCTCGGTTTTGGCACCGTAGCCTTCGCTGAAAATCACCAGATCACCCACTTTTACGTCCAGTGGCTTAACTTCACCGTTTTCCAGGATGCGGCCTTTGCCAACAGCCAGGATTTCACCGCGGGTAGATTTACCGGCAGCTGAACCGGTCAGCACGATGCCGCCCGCTGATTTAGCTTCGACTTCTTTACGCTTGACGATAACGCGATCGTGCAATGGACGAATTTTCATTTGATAGCTCTCCTTTAGAAAGTCCAATCATTCATTTTTGGGGTTGAGCCGGACAGCAGGGCTTCCAGCCTCGTGCTGGAAGAGATAGGGGCAATAAGTGGGCTTTCAAGGGCAAAAAATATAAATATTTTCGTTTCTGCAACAGACGGCGAAAAAAGCAACAAAAAGGCGGCTTGCGCCGCCTTGATTATCTAATGGTCTTTGTCATGACCTATTTGGTCCTGATCTTTGCGCTCATATTCACCGTCCACGGTGAAACCCGCATCCGGACCGGCGCCCGGACCTCGCCATACGCGCAAGTGCGGCATCAGCTTCAACGTCAGATGCTTCTGCACCGGCGGCAACAGCAGCAGTAAACCGAGGAAGTCGGTGAAGAAACCGGGCAACAGCAGCAGGAAGCCGGAGATAATCAGCGAAACGCTTTTGGTCATCTCAGCCGCCGGGCTTTCGTTACGCGCCAGCTTCTCCTGCATCAAACGGAAGTTCTTCATGCCCTGATTTTTCACCAGCGACACACCAATACACGAGGTGAAGATCACCAATAGCATGGTGAGCAGCACGCCCAGCGCATGCGCGACCTGAATGAAGATTGAGATCTCAATCCAGGCCAAAACAAAAAAAATCACGAACGGTAACCAGCGCACCGAGTTCTCCTGTGAGTTGAAGCTGCCCCGCAAATGGCCAGGCAGCAGAAAGGGAGGGTCTGTATGACCGTATTGATAGAGATGGGCATTTGCACCGGCATTTTCAACCGCTCCTGCCATTTTTTTCCCACTGACTTAAAATTGCGAAGTACATCACATATCGTTATTACCGCTGGGCCTGCAAAAGCCCGTAAAGTGATCTGTGCACAAACAATTCTGTAACATCAGAATATGATCGTGCCCGTCAGTGCGAAGATGGATAATATGTCGGCGCTGACATTCCACGACAATATAATCGCTTCACCTGCACGTTGTTTGCCGCCCGTCCATCCCGACGCCCGGCAGTAACCAGGCAGCAATAACAAGAAGGTAATCATGGCGAACAACATTCGTATCGAAGAAGACCTGTTAGGCATGCGCGAAGTTCCGGCAGACGCTTACTACGGTGTTCATACTCTGCGTGCGATTGAAAACTTCTACATTAGTAATAACAAAATCAGCGACATACCGGAGTTTGTCCGCGGTATGGTGATGGTGAAGAAAGCAGCCGCGCTCGCCAACAAAGAGTTGCAGACCATTCCCCGCAATATCGCCAACACCATTATTCAGGCCTGTGATGAAGTGCTGAATAACGGTAAATGCATGGATCAGTTCCCGGTTGACGTCTATCAGGGCGGCGCGGGCACCTCGGTCAACATGAACACCAATGAAGTGCTGGCCAACATCGGCCTGGAGCTGATGGGCCACCAGAAAGGTGAATATCAGTACCTCAATCCCAACGATCACGTGAACAAGTGTCAGTCCACCAACGATGCTTATCCAACCGGTTTTCGTATCGCGGTGTACGCTTCGATCCTGAAACTGCTCGACGGCATCAATCAGCTGAGCGAAGGTTTCCAGCGCAAAGCGGTTGAATTCGAAAGCATTCTGAAAATGGGTCGTACTCAGCTGCAGGATGCAGTGCCGATGACGCTTGGCCAGGAGTTCCACGCGTTTAACGTGCTGCTGAATGAAGAGACTCGCAGCATTCTGCGCACCGCTGAACTGCTGCTGGAAGTGAACCTCGGCGCCACCGCCATCGGCACACGTCTCAATACGCCGGATGGCTATCAGCAGCTGGCGGTACAGCGTCTGGCGGAAGTGAGTAATCTGCCGGTGGTGCCTGCAGAAGATTTGATTGAAGCCACCTCCGACTGCGGCGCGTACGTGATGGTGCACTCGGCGCTGAAACGCCTGGCCGTGAAACTATCGAAAATCTGTAACGACCTGCGCCTGCTCTCCTCCGGTCCGCGCGCCGGCCTGAATGAGATCAATCTGCCTGAACTGCAGGCCGGTTCATCAATCATGCCCGCCAAAGTCAATCCGGTGGTGCCAGAAGTGGTGAACCAGGTGTGCTTCAAAGTGATCGGCAATGACATCACCGTCACCATGGCGTCAGAAGCGGGTCAGCTGCAGCTCAACGTGATGGAGCCAGTGATTGGCCAGGCGCTGTTTGAATCGATCAGCATCCTGACTAACGCCTGCTTCAACCTGCTGGAAAAATGCGTCAACGGCATCACCGCCAACAAAGCGGTGTGTGAAGCTTACGTGTTCAACTCGATTGGTATCGTCACTTACCTCAACCCGTACATCGGCCACCACAACGGCGATATCGTCGGTAAGATTTGCGCCGAAACCGGTAAAAGCGTGCGTGAAGTGGTGCTGGAGCGCGGCCTGCTGACGGAAACCGAACTGGATGACATTTTCTCCATTCAGAACCTGATGCATCCGGCGTACAAAGCCAAACGCTACACCGACGAAAACGAACAGTAATCCGTTCCGGATCAAGTTGCCAACAGCACGCCCATATACAATGCGGCGTGCTTTTTTCATTTTGGCGGCTACAACTTTAAGAGTCGGGATTTCTCCGCGGCTCAGGGAGTGGAACGAATGGTAGTAGTGGAGTTGGTTATTGTCCTGCTGGCGATCTGGCTCGGTGCGCGTCTGGGCGGCATCGGTATTGGTTTCGCGGGCGGTTTAGGTGTGCTGGCGTTGACGCTGATTTGCGGCTTGAAACCCGGCGCGATTCCCTTTGATGTAATCGAAATTATCATGGCGGTGATTGCCGCAATTGCCGCGATGCAGATCGCCGGTGGTCTCGATTATCTGGTGGGATTAGCAGAACGCCTGCTGCGCCGCCATCCACGCTATGTCACCTTCCTTGCGCCGCTGGTCACCTATGTCATGACGCTGCTGGCCGGCACCGGCCACACCGCCTTCTCCACCTTGCCGGTGATTGCCGAAGTGGCGAAAGAGCAAGGCGTGCGCCCGTCGCGTCCGTTGTCGATTGCGGTCGTCGCCTCGCAGATTGCCATTACCGCCTCGCCGCTCTCGGCGGCGGTGGTATTCTTCGCTTCAATCCTTGAACCGCATGGCGTGAGTTATCTGGCGCTGCTGGGTGTGGCGATTCCCTCTACCATGGCAGCGATCTTCTGCGCCGCCATCATCACCAGTTTTCTCGGCAAGGAGCTCAGGGATGATGAGAAATATCAGGCGCGTTTAGCGAAAGGTGAAGTGAAACTGCGCGGTGAGCAGGTTTATGACATCAAACCGGGCGCGAAGCGTGCCGTATTGCTGTTCCTGATCGGCATCGCCGCCGTGGTGCTCTACGCCACCGCGATTAGCGACAGTGTTGGCCTGATCAGCAATCCCGTGCTGCCGCGCAACGAAGCCATCGTGGTGTTTATGCTGACCGTTGCCACGCTGATCTGCCTGACCTGTAAAGTCGATACCGGTGAAATCCTCAGCGCCAGCACCTTTAAATCGGGCATGAGCGCCTGTATCTGCGTGATGGGCGTAGCGTGGCTGGGCGATACCTTTGTCAAAGCGCACCTCAACGATATCCAGGCGTTAGCCGGTGACATGCTGCAAGGTTATCCGTGGATGCTGGCGCTGGTGCTGTTCTTCGCCGCCACGCTGCTCTATTCGCAAGCCGCCACCACCAAAGCGTTGATGCCTGCCGCGTTGATGCTGGGCGTCTCGCCGCTGGCCGCCGTGGCGTCCTTTGCGGCGGTTTCCGCGCTGTTTGTGCTGCCAACCTATCCTACGCTGCTGGCCGCGGTGGAAATGGATGACACCGGATCAACCCGTATCGGCAAGTTTGTGTTTAATCACTCCTTTATTATTCCCGGCGTGTTAGCGATTGCCTTCTCGGTGGCGTTTGGCTTCCTGTTTGGCAGCCTGATTCTGTAGCGCGTTTACATCCTGAAAACCTCGTGGCGAAGCGGTCGTGCTATTATCGCGGCCTATTCGCCACCGGAGCTCACTCATTCGCTATGGCTGCACGACTCTTTCGCCTTGCCGGCTTTTGCCTGGCGCTGGTTTTCTGCCTTTCGGCACAAGCCTCACTCTTCTCCCCGAACAACAACAGCCGCTTTGTGCCGGTTGATCAGGCGTTTGGCTTCGATTTCACTCAGCAAGGCAATCAGCTGACGTTCAGCTGGAAAGTGAAGGATGGCTACTATCTCTATCGCCAGCAAATCCACGTCACGCCGCAAAAAGCGCAAATTGCTCCACTCACGCTGCCGCCGGGCCAGCCGCACGAAGATGAGTTCTACGGCAAAAGTGAAATCTATCCGCAGGATCTGCAACTGCCGATCACGCTGCGCCAGGCCGCTGCCGGCGCGACCGTCACCGTGACCTATCAGGGCTGTGCGGCTGCGGGCTTCTGCTATCCGCCGGAAACCCGCGCGGTGCCGCTGAGCGCGGTTGCCGCCAATCAGGCTGCGCCTGCGGTCAGCGCGCAGCCCACCAATCACAGCACGCCGCTGCCGTTTTCACCGCTTTGGGCGCTGCTGATTGGTATTGGCGTCGCTTTCACGCCGTGTGTGCTGCCGATGTATCCGCTGATCTCCAGCATCATTTTAGGAGGCCCGCGCCGCTATTCGATGGGGCGATTGTTCGCGCTGGCGATGGTGTATGTGCAAGGTATGGCATTGACTTACACCGTGCTCGGCATGGTTGTGGCAGCGGCCGGATTACGCTTCCAGGCGGCGCTGCAGCATCCTTACGTGCTGATTGGCTTGTCGGCGCTGTTTATCGTGCTGGCGCTGTCGATGTTTGGCCTGTTCTCGCTGCAATTGCCTGCCAGCCTGCAAACGCGCCTCACGCTGTGGAGCAATCGCCAGCAAGGTGGCTCGCTGCCGGGCGTATTTATGATGGGCGCACTGGCCGGATTGATCTGCTCGCCCTGCACCACCGCACCGCTCAGCGCCATTCTGCTGTACATCGCGCAGAGCGGTAATCTGTGGGCCGGAGCAGGTACGCTGTGGCTCTATGCCTTCGGCATGGGCCTGCCGCTGATTGCCGTGACGATGTTTGGCAACAAGCTGCTGCCAAAAAGTGGGCCGTGGATGCAAACCGTCAAAGAGGGTTTTGGCTTTGTGATTCTGGCGCTGCCGGTATTCCTGCTGGAGCGCGTGATTGGCGATCTGTGGGGCATCCGTCTGTGGAGCCTGCTCGGCGTGGCGTTTTTTGCCTGGGCATTCAGCCTCAGCCTGCGCGCCAGCGGCAAATGGCGCGTGCTGCAAATCATCATGCTCGCCGCCGCGCTGGTCAGTGCGCGCCCGCTACAGGATTGGGCGTTTGGCAGCAGCAACAGTGCGCAAGCCGTGGCGCATCTGCCGTTCCACACCATCACCAGCAGCGAGCAGCTCGACAGCGCGCTGCAGCAGGCGCAAGGCCGTATCACCATGGTTGATCTCTACGCCGACTGGTGTGTGGCCTGCAAAGAGTTCGAGAAATACACTTTTAGCGATGAGGGCGTGCGTAACGCCCTAAGTCAGGTACAACTGCTGCAAGCCAATGTCACCGCCAATAATGCGCAGGACAACGCGCTGTTGCAGCATCTGCAGGTTTTAGGTTTGCCCACCATTCTGTTCTTCGATACGCAAGGCAAAGAGATCCCCGATTCGCGCGTCACCGGCTTCCTCAACGCCGCCGATTTCCGCGCGCATTTGCAGAATGTGTCACGTTAAACGACACTGTCAGCAGGACACTGCCCGTTCGTCCGCGAGCGGGCCCGCATTCCAGAGGAGAGTCACTTGCAACGTGAACAAATACTCGAGCATGCGTTGAATGTGCTCGAACAAAGTGGCCTGGCCGCCACCACTTCCCTAACTCAGCTGGCTGGCGCAACCGGTCTTGAAGCCGAACAACTCACGCGTTTCTGGCCCGATCGTGATGCTTTGCTGTATGACGCGCTGCGCTATCACGGCCAGCAGATTGACAGCTGGCGTCGTCAGGTGCAGCTTGATGAACACCTCAGCGCCGAACAAAAGCTGTTAGCCCGCTACGAAGTGCTGAGTGAGCACGTCAGCAAAGGTCGTTTTCCCGGCTGCCTGTTTATCGCCGCCTGCAGCTTCTATCCGCAACCCGATCAGCCGGTGCATCAGCTAGCCGAACAGCAAAAGCGCAGTTCCTGGCAATTCACCCATGAAATTCTGGTCGATTTAGCGCTGGATAATCCCAGCATGGTGGCCGATCAGATGGAGCTGATTCTGGAAGGTTGCCTGAGCAAACTGCTGGTGAAACGCAACGTACAGGATGTCGCGACGGCGCGCCGTCTGGCGGAAGATGTACTCGGTATCGCGCTGTGCCGCAAAAATGGTGCGCTAGCGTAGCCTTTTTGTTCACCTTGTCTGAAAAGCAAGCAATCAATCACGATTGCACCGCTTTTTTGACGAAAGCCGTTGACGGCTGTAAGCCATTAGGGTTTAATGCGCCCCGTTGCCCGGATAGCTCAGTCGGTAGAGCAGGGGATTGAAAATCCCCGTGTCCGTGGTTCGATTCCGCGTCCGGGCACCAACATTCTGAAAACCCAGCTTATGGCTGGGTTTTTGCTTTTCTGCGTTTGCTCATCTCAGCTACTGCCTCCCTTCCCTCTATACATGCTGATTATCCAGCATTGATCGATGCCAATATATTTATCTCCAGCTAATACTATTAATCTATCTCCCCATAATAAAATCCAATAAAATTAATTATCAGTGAGTTAAATTCATCCGGAATAGTAATTCGTGATCCTGTCTCGGTTAGCCGTAACATCCTCTGCGTAACATCTGCGTAATCGCGTAAGCTTAATCACGTTCCAGTAATCATCCGATGATTCAGCTTGTTAGCTGAACACCCTATTCAATGAAGTAATGACTCATCACAACCAAAAATAAAAACGCTTACTTTTACATTTAATTATTTATCCAGGAACACAACGCGATTAATTAAATCACTCCCTACAGGAAAATAACCATGAGCGCAGGAAACCGAATCTATTTACGTCGTCCCGCCGATGCCGAACCGCTGTTGGAAGCTTTTCGCCGGTTACCGGCTGCGGTGGTGGCGGATTGCATGAGCCGTTTGCCCGCCTTGTCGGCCGAGATCAGCCTGAAAACCGCGCCGCGTCAGCCGATCATGTGCGGCCTGGCGGTGACGGTTAAAGCGCGTTCCGGTGACAACCTGATGTTGCACAAAGCGCTGGATATGGCGGGCCGAAACGATGTAATTATTCTGTCGAACGAGGGCGATCGCAGTCAGTCGCTGATGGGCGAAGTGATGGCGACCTATGCCAGACAGCGCGGTATGGAAGGCATTGTGCTGGACGGACCGGTCCGCGATATCGAAGGGTTGTCACGCATGGACTTCCCCATCTACGCCGCCGGTCACACGCCGGGCGGCCCGTTCAAGGATGGTCCGGGCGAGATCAACGTGCCAATTGCCTGCGGTAAAATTCACGTTTCACCGGGCGATATCGTGCTGGGCGATGCGGATGGTGTGATTGTGATTCCTCGCCAGGATGCAGCGCGCATTCTCGAAGCGGCGCAGGCGTATTTAATCGTTGATGAACACAACTTCGAGCTGGCGAAAACCGGCTCACTCGAACGCAGCTGGCTGGATGAAACACTGCGCACCAAGCAGGTTGAAATCATTGATGATGTGTTTCGTTAGAAACAAAACTGCGCGATAAATCGCGCCGCTACCGATGCGTGCACCTATGTGTAGCGGCGCAATTCATTGCGCGATAAATCGCGCCGCTACGGATGCGTGCACCTATTTGTCGCAGCGCTAATTACTGCGCAACGCTAAGGCGTACTGCTCACCATCGCCAGTTTGCGCTGGCGATTCTCACGCCACACCGCAAATATCCCGGCCAGCGCTACAATCGATGCGCCCAGCAAGGTGGTGCTGCCCGGCAGGCTGTTCAGGAACAGATAACCAATCAGCATCGACCACACCAGCGTGGTGTAATCGAACGGTGCCAGCAGTGATGCATCGGCGTAACGCAGGCTCAGCGTCACCAGAATCTGCGCCAGCCCCCCAAACAGGCCGCAGCCCACCAGCAACAGCAGCTGTATCGCGCTGGGTTTGCTCCAGCCAAACAGCGCCGTTGCCAGGCCAATTACGGTAGTCATCAGTGAGAAATAAAACACGATCGCGCCCGGCTTCTCGATGCCGTTGAGGAAGCGAATTTGCACGTTAGAGGTTGCGGAGCACAGCGCCGCCAGCAACGCACATGCCACACCAATGCTCGTCATCGCGTTGCTGGCCCCATGGGAAAACAGCGCGCCGCTGGTGCTCAGGCTGGAAGAGAGCATGATCAAAATGCCGGATAATCCCACCACCACCGCGACCCAACGCGAAACCCGCACCCGCTCTTTCAACAACATCGCCGCCAGGATTACGGTAAACAGCGGCGCCGCATAGCTCAGCGCGGTGGCATCGGCCAGCGAAATATAGACCAGCGCCAGATAGTTAAAATACATGCCGCCAGTGCCGGAGAAGCCGCGAATAAAGTGACCAAACAGGTTACGCGTCTTGAGATTGTCCAGCACGTTGCCCTGCATTTTCAGCCAAATCAGCAGCGGCAACAGCGCGATAAAACTGCGGAAAAAAATCACTTCGCCGGTGGGAATGGCGCCGTTCAGCCCCTTCACACACGCCAGCATCAAGGTGGCGCACAGCGCGGCCAGTATCTTCAGTAACACGCCTAATCGGGCATTCATGCTTTTTCACTTCTCTCTACCACATGCAATCGGCGGGATTGCCGAGAGGACTTGCAATCAGCCTGGCGAGAAAAGTGTGCGCTGGATAACACTTTTTTGCTCTGCCCGAATAGAAAGAACTTATGCGCCGCTTAGCCATATTTTTTTGCTATTGCACGACAGGGTTTCCCTCTTTTTCGCCTGAAAACAAAGCCGATATAGTCCAGAAAAGCGAGAACGCAGGCGCTCCGTCCCGGTGACGCCGTGGTATTCATCATTGAGGAAGTTCACATGACCATGAAAAGACTTACCACCATCGGGCTGGCACTGCTGCCGCTGCTGGCTATTTCGGCTGCGCATGCCGACATGATGGCCAACATCAAATCCAGCGGCGAGCTAAAGTGCGCGGTCTATTCGGACGTGCCGCCCTTCTCTTCTCCGGATCCGAAAACACGTCAGTTGGCGGGCATGGATATCGATCTATGTAACGCGCTGGCGAAGCAGATGAACGTCAAACTGACGCTGGTGCCCACCTCGGTGGAAGCGCGTATTGCGGTGATTGCTACCGGCCGCGCCGACGTGCTGATCGCCAATCTGGCCTACACCAAAACGCGCGGCAACCAGATTCAATTCAGCGATCCCTATTACGTCGCCAAAGAGATGCTGCTGGTCAAAGCACCGCTGGCTGACAAGCCGCTGAGCTATTTCCAGGGCAAACGCATCAGCGCCACCAAAGGCACCACTTCTGAGCAATCAATCCATATCAAAGGCGGCAAAGCGGTGACCTTCCAGGATTCAGCCTCCGCGTTCCTCGCGCTGGAGCAGAACAAATCGGTGGGCTTCGTCACCAACACCATGACCGGCATCAAAACCATTTCGCAGGCAAAAAAAGACGGCATCAATCTGGCGATGATCAAAGAACCGATGGCGCTGGAGCCGATTGGTGTCGGCATGAAGCGTGATGAACCGGCGTTGCTGGCCAGCGTCAACAGCAGCCTGAAGGCGATGGACGATGACGGCACCATCGACAAAATCTGGGATACGTGGATTGGGCCCAACACCGAATACAAAATGGTGCGCGAAGAGCGCGTACAGCCGCTCTCCAGTCTGAAATTTGAACCGCTGGAATAACCATGCCCGTGACGTCGCACTCTGCTCTCCAGCCTGCCAGCGTTCCCGCGCTGGCTTGCTCCTCTGCTATCAAGCTCTCCACCATCGGCGCACGCGCGTGGCTGGTGGAAGCGCCAGGCGGTTTCGATCTCCCGGCGCAGCGCCGCATCTGGTCGCTGGCGCGCCTGCTGCATGCCGATGAAGCGATTGAAGCGCTGATTCCCGGCGTCACCAATCTGCTGGTACTGTTCCGCCATATTCCAGCTGATGAAATCGCCGTGCGTATGCAGCTGCATGCCGCATGGGATCAGGCGCAGGCGATCAGTCCGCAGGGCAAACTGATTGAAATTCCGGTGCATTACGGCGGTGAACACGCCACCGATCTCGAGGCGGTGTGCCGCCATACCGGTTTGAGCCCACGCGAGGTGGTGCGTCTGCACCATCAAAGCGAATACACGGTGTTTGCATTGGGCAGCGCGCCGGGCTTCGGCTATCTGCACGGCTTGGATCCGCTGCTGGCGACACCGCGCAAGAAAGTGCCGTCGCTTAGCATGTTGAAAGGCACCGTCACCATCGGTGGCGCGCAGGCGGGCGTTTCGGCGCTGACCGGCCCGAACGGCTGGAATGCGATTGGTTTTGCCGAGCTGGTGGTGTTTGACCCGCTGGCCGCATCGCCCGCGCTGATGGCACCGGGCGATCGCATCCGTTTTCTGCCGCAGAGGATTGAGCTGTGATTGAGATCGAACAGAGCGGTGCGCTCAACACGGTGCAGGATTTAGGTCGCTTCAACTATCGCCACATCGGCGTGTCGGTGAGCGGCGCGATGGATCCGCTGGCGCTGCGTGCCGGTAATTTACTCCTCGGCAACGACGAAAATGCGGCGGCAATTGAAGTGCAGCTGTTCCCGTTCCGCGTACGTTTTCTGCAAAACAGCAGCATCGCGGTGACCGGCGCGGATTGCCGCGCCACGCTGGATGGCACGCCGCTGCCGCCGTGGTGGGGCTGCAGCGTGCGTGCCGGGCAAGTGCTGGAGCTGCGTTACCCGCGCAGCGGCGCGCGTGGCTATCTGTGTGTTGCTGGCGGCATTGATGTGCCGCTGGTGCTTGGCTCGCGCAGTACCGCGCTGCGCGGTGGCTTCGGCGGCGTTGAAGGACGTCCGCTGCAGCGTGGCGATCGGCTGGCACTCGGCGAAAATCGCGGCCCGGCACTTCCGCGCAGCGGCATCGGTATTGAACCGCCAGACAGCGCATTACACGCCAGTTTTCCCCGCAACAGCGCCGGAGACATTCAGCTGCGCGCCATTCCCTCCGGCGAATACCCACTGTTTGCCGCCGATGCCGCGCGCTTCTGGCAGCAATCCTGGCAGGTATCAAATCAAAGCAATCGCACCGGCTATCGGCTATCAGGCGATCCTATCTTCCCGTCAGAAACCGTTGAGATGCGATCGTACGGGCTGATCCCCGGCATTGTGCAGGTGCCGCCGGGTGGTGAACCGATCATCCAGCTAAGCGATGCCAATACCGCCGGCGGTTATCCGAAGATCGCTGGCGTGATCGAGCAGGATCTGTGGCGGCTTGGGCAAGTGCTGCCGGGCCAATCGATCCAGCTGATTCACAGCGATGTGCGTGAAGCGATCGCCATCGAACAGGAAGTGGCGCGCTGGCTGAGCCGTCTGCGCTTCAGCTGCCAGCCACTGCGTAAAGCGCTTACCGTTTAATCCGCACAAGGAAACCAGACATGAAGATTGATGTGAATTCCGATATGGGCGAAGGCTTCGGCATTTACCAGCTGTGCGATGACGCCGCGCTAATGAAAGTGGTGTCATCCGCCAATATCGCCTGTGGTTTCCACGCTGGCGATCCGGCGATCATGACCAACATGGTGCGGCTGGCGAAGGCACATGGCGTGGGCATTGGCGCGCATCCCGGCTTGCCGGATCGCCAGGGTTTTGGCCGCCGCGAACTGCCGTTTAGCGCCGAAGAGATTTGTCAGCAGGTGGCCTATCAACTCGGCGCGCTGACGGCGATTGCCCGCGCGGAAGGCACCCACGTTTCCCACTTCAGTTTCCACGCCGCGATGGGCAACATCGTCAACCGCGATGCCGACCTGGCGCAACAGGTGATGGAGTTAGTGGCGCGCATCAATAGCGAGCTGATCATCTTCGCCCAGCCCGATACGATCATTGAAGTCGCGGCGCAGGCGGCTGGCCTGAAAACGCTGACGCTGTTCCTGGCCGACCGCGCCTATGACGCGCAAGGCCGTCTGGTGCCGCGCGGCATTGCCGGTGCGGTGATCAACGAGGAAAGCGCGCTGCGCGCCCGCGTGCGCCAGTTTTTGCAGCACGGCACGGTGACGACGATTGAAAGTGAAGAGATAGCGGTGCGTGCGCGCTCGATTCTGGTTCACAGCGACACGCCAGGTTCCCTGGCGCTCGCCACCATTGTGCGCAGCGAAATCGAAGCCAGCGGTCATCAGGTCGCCCCGGCAGCAGAGGTTGTCGCGCAATAAAACTTTTTCACTCTCAATCGCACCGTTTAATCGCAGTGCGATTGAGCGTTTATCTGGCTATAAAGCAACTATTTACGCCATCACATTGTGCATAAAAGACACAATAAAGTAGTTGCCCATCCTGATTATTTACCACAGAATCACCCTTCTCAATTTGTGGATTAACCGTCATCTGACGGCTAAACGGAACCAGGAAGGTGCCACGTTGAAAGATTTCATTGCCACTGCTTCACTTTCCCTTTACACCCTCACTATCAACAACACGTCAGTGCGCCCCGACGTGCTGCGTTTTCGCGGTCGCGAGGCGCTAAGTGAGCCGTTCCGCTGGGACATCGAGTTCACCACCAATTTGCCGGTTAAAGACGAGCTGCTGAACAAATTTGCCAGCCTGAGGATGCGCAGCGGCAAGGTGGTGCACGGCGTCATCACCCGCATGGAGTGGCTGAGCCAGAGCGCCGACCAGACGCACTACCGCGTCTTTCTTGAATCGCGCCTTGCGCTGATGAAGCTAACCTGCGAGAGCCGGATATTCCAGAACCTCAGCGCGCCGGAGCTGGCGGAACAGCTGCTGCGCCAGCACGGTTTTGAAGGGCCGGATTTTGATTTCCGCCTGACGCGTGAATACCCGGCGCGCGAGCTGATTACCCAGTGGCAGGAGAGTGATTTGCAATTCCTGCAGCGCATTCTGGCGGAGGTCGGCATCTGGTTCCGTTCCGAGATGAATGCGGTTACCGAACAGGAAACGCTGATTTTTGCTGATTCGCAGCAGGGCTATCAGTTTGACATGGCGCTGCCGTACGCCGAGCTTTCGGGCCTGCACGATGGAGCTCGTGAGTCGGTGTGGGGCGTGCGCACCTGGCACAACGTGGTGACCGGCAGCGTGCGCGTGCGCGACTACAACTATCGCCAGGCTGGCGAACCGGGCGATGCCGATGCGGCTGTAGGTAGCGATGCCACTACCACCGGCGGGCACTATCGCTATATCGGCCCATATCGGAATCCCGGTGAAGAGGACGAAACCGAGTCAGGACGGTTTTACGCGCGCATCGCCCACGAGCGCGAGCTGAAGCGTGCCGACTACGTGCACCTGTTCAGCAACGCCTCGCACCTGACGCCGGGCGCGGTGCTGGAGCCGCAGGGCAACGTCATCCGCGCGCTGCAAAACGGCGTGGTGATGACGCTGGTGACCTTCATCGCTTCGCGCGATTCGCGCCTGCACGTCTCCGTCTGGGGCATGCCGTATAGCGAGGCGTTCTGCTTTCGGCCAGCTACGGTGCCACGTCCGGAAGTCGTCGGCACCCATCCGGCGCGCATTGAAAGCCGCAACGCCGATGATATCTATGCCCATCTCGACGAGCTGGGCCGCTATCGGGTGAAGCTCGACGTGGACCGCCTGTTCAGCGAATCCGGCTACAGCTATTTGTGGGTGCGGCTGGCAAAACCATACGCTGGCAGAGATTACGGCTTTCACGCGCCGCTGATTCAGGGCACTGAAGTCGGTATCGCCTTTGACGGCGGCGACCCGGACCGCCCGTACATCGCGCACGCCTTCCACGACTCTGAACATCCCGACGTCGTCAGCCGCGACAACCGCAGCCAGAACATCCTGCGCACGTCGGCGGGAAATGAAATGCGCATGGAAGACAAGCGCGGGAAAGAACACATCGCGCTTTCCACCGAATACGGTAAAACGCAGCTCAATCAGGGCCACATCACCGACCAGCAGGACAAGCCGCGCGGTAGCGGCTTTGAGCTGCACACCGATGAGCACGGCGTGATACGCGTGGCGAAAGGCCTGTTCGTCACCGCCGACGGTCAGACCAAAGGCGCGGGCGAGGTGCTGGACATGGCAACCACGCTGCACGAAATCGAGATTGCGATTAAACAAATCGAGCAGCTGAAGCTGGTGCAGGAGCAGGTTGACGCGCTGATTGTCGATATCAACGTGCAGCGCGAGGCCTTCCGCAAACGCCTGCAGCCGCTGAACGAGCTGATTCACTTCTCCGCGCCCGATGGCGTGGCTTTCACCAGCGGCGAGCATCTGCAGATGACGGCGGCGGAGAATATCCACCTCAACGCGGGCGGCGACATCAGCGCCGGTGCAATGGGCAACGTCAACCTGATGGCGGGCGAAAAGGTCGGGCTGTTTGCACACAAAGACAAGCTGAGCCTGATTGCCGGTCAGGGGCCGGTGAAAGTTGAGGCGCAGAACGCGGCGATGAAAATCACGGCTGCGAAGAAGCTGAGCAT
This sequence comes from Pantoea sp. y20, assembly GCF_054903455.1. Classification (NCBI taxonomy): domain Bacteria; kingdom Pseudomonadati; phylum Pseudomonadota; class Gammaproteobacteria; order Enterobacterales; family Erwiniaceae; genus Pantoea; species Pantoea sp. y20. The sequence continues at coordinate 507,904 of NZ_CM142816.1, read as the reverse complement.
GAGCGCGGAGCAGGACATCCTGTTCGCCGGTAAGAAACGCATCGTGCTGATAGGCGGCGGCAGTTACCTGAAGCTGGAAGCCGGGCGAATTGAGTACGGCACCGAGGCAAAGTATGCGCGCAAGACTATGCGGACGCACAAGGCGGTGGCACGGGAGATGGAAGTAAACATTCCAGCGATGCAGTCTGCATTACCAGTTCTCTCATGTGGACTGAATTCGGCGTGCTTCAGAGTGACTGACAGCAATACAAGTGCCGATAATATTTACTATGCATGGAGAATAACTACACAGACAGGAAGTATTAATGGAATGAGCTGTCAGGCATTGACGCATGAAGTTAAAACAGACGTGGAAGAAATAATAACTCTCGATTATGTGTATCAAATAAGAGCAGGAGTAAGATAATGAATTTAGCCACTACGACCACTTCAACTTTGATGAATAAAAAAACTAAAGAAGTTGAGGTGGAATTTTTTCATATCGATATGATTCCTGACGCGATGGATAAAATGAATTGGAGTGTAGCCGCAAAACTTATGCGGCATTGGTTTAGCATAAGTCCAGCATACGCTTTTACTGAACAATCAAAACGAGCAGCTTTGAAAAATGATGCAACAAACTTACCCGATACACAAGTTAATAGCGATATTATTAAAATGTCTTGGGCAATGCAAAATGACCAAGTTAAAAAAGGAGTAAATGAACTTCGCAGCACATGGAAAAGTGTTCGAGGAATTGAGAGGCTGAAGTTTCAAATATCCAAAGGAAATATAAATAAAAACAATGAAAAAAAACTAGGTTATTCGGATAGCATTCGAGAACTTGATGCTAATGCCCAAGTGAACATTATGAAAATTGGAAATAAACTTGACACAATAAATGAATGGTATGGCGCAATGGGTAACACAACATTAAAGGTTTGTATTAGAGGTAGAACAAACATAATTGATAATACATTTATAGTCGACAAAATAGGTTTCTATTTAAAAGATTCATACGATTTCGTGGATGATGACGGAAATTCCGAACCTCTAGGAATTTGGAGTAAAGAGCGCATCTTAGATAAAAAGACTTCAGCATTCTATATGTCAACATACCTTTCTGGAGTATGGGGATTACTAGTTCGAAATTACTCAGGATTCGTACCCATATTTAACTCTGACTTTCGTCGCTGGCAAGAAAAACATAACACTGGCGGGGACTTCATTGTTTTATCAGATGTACTATGGATGGAACCTCTTCCAAAAGATAAGGTAATAAAGTTATGAGGGCGTTAACTGAAATAAAAATCATTGCAGCGCTATTATTTATTGCATGGATTTTCTTTCCGTCAACAATAATAAGGCCAACATATACTAAAATATTTCAAGAAATCAGCCCTGATATGAAATATAAAGTTGTCGTGTACCGCATAAAAATACTCTCCCCTATGTCATTATTCAAATACATCAAAGATGAAGACTATTTTTTCATTATTTATGACAGTAGAGGTAATAAAGTATTCAAACCTTCCCCATACTATGGAACATCTGAGATTTTAGCATATGACTCTATCAGATTTTTTTATGGGGAAAAACACTCTCTTTTTTATCCTGGTAACGAAGGATATGACTCTTTTGAATTATCAAAATGAACCAAAGGCTAATTTTTGCTTTTCAAATTATCCTATCCGGAATTCCTCATGCTGAGAACGGAAATGGACATGCTACCGGTATACCCGGAAGGCCGGCTCGACGATCCGACCATCGTGTCGCAAATCCACCTGACGCGGCAGTCACTGGTATTCGGCTCGCACAGCCTACTCAACCGCATCCGCCGCAGCCTGTGGGTGAAACAACAACTGGAAGAAAAACAGGTGCAGCGCAAAGAGTGGCATCGCCGCATTCCGGAACTAGAGAAAGACTGCGGCGACAGCTATCTAAGGATCGATATTGAGGCCTGCTACACCTACGTCACACTGCTGAACCTGCGCGACTACGGCGAGCTCAACGGCCAGCCAGTTACTGAGCAGATTTATGTGCACAGCAAGCTAATGATCGTTGACGATCGCTGGGTGTTGGTAGGCAGCGCCAATATCAATGATCGTAGCCTGCTGGGCAGCGGTGACTCTGAGCTGGCAGTAACCATCGCCGACACGGCGTACAGCTTCAACGATCTTGACGGAACGGGCACGCCTGCGCCGTGTCGTAACTTCGCACGTGAACTGCGCCAGAATGCCTGGCGTAAATGGATGGGTAGCGCGGCGGAGGAATGTGCAGAAGCATTAGATAAACCGGCGCTAAAAGCGAGCTGGGAGAAAATTCAGTCGTTAGCAGAAAATAACACCAAGATATATGAATCCATATTTAATTTTACACCTAGAAACTCCCCAAAAGTTAATAGCGAGGAAAGATACGACATTTCAGAAGATGACCTCCAGGATAGTGAAATCAGTAGGCGCTCTCCCGCGTCCATTTGGCCTTTATTAAAATCAAACCAAGAAAACAGGCTTTCAGACATTGAGAGCATGCCATTCTCTGACGTATTCTGGAGCAAGTACGAAAAAATGAAGTTCAATAACAAGACTCAAGCAACAAATATAAAAGGATACTTTACCACACTGGCAATCAACTGGACATCAGGCGAAGACAATCTGTTACCTTACAACATGAGACTTATCGCAAACACCGAATCTCATAGTAGTGAAGACTATAAAATCACTAAAAATCATAAAAAGAAAAACAACAATGAGGGAACATCATGAAGTTAATTCTTCCTGCTACTATTTTAATAAGCCTCGTAACTATAAAACATGCTCACAGTGAAGAATGGAAGCATGAGTGTGTGGGATATTACAATATTGAACTACCGCCAAAACTCGAAGTGGCATTATATGTAGTTAAGAATGTAACTCATCCTCCCATGGAGCCAATTAGTGAAAACAAAATTCTTATTCAGAAGACGAGAAAAGCAGTTATAACATTTGGTGATGCTATCTATGAAAATGGGAATGATCGCATCCAGGCACAGTTTACAAAATTCAACTACGGAAAATATAAAATTGGCATCTCGTCAAAAGATGCAAAAAAAATCGACTTCTCTAAATATGTTAAAAAAATTGAAGGTGACTATAAGTTCAAAGCGAACACTATAAAGCTACTAGAAAAACAGGACTTTGAGGCACTTAATGAACCTTTAACACCTGAGGAAGAATTTAACCGCCGATATGGATTTCTTATTAAAGAATATAACAATTCATTTGCCGTTTACGGCTTCAGAGGATATGAAGCCCACTTTAATAGCGGCAATCGCCTTTATCAGTTTTGGGCAAAAAGGGATGCCTATCTTTCTGATAAATCACAAACAGCAGAGAATCAGTGGCAAAAGAAAGAGGCTGAAGTTAAATCACTGCTAAGTCGCTTTCGTCCCCGCGAATTATATGAAGTTCCTAATGAGCAGGGATTCTGCATTCCTTATGGTTTTATCGCCAATGACTCCGGACAGGAACCACATAATATGGCGGTGACATACCGTCTGAAAGAGCATCCGGATGTCACTATATTCATACAGGATCTGGGACAGGAACCCAGCGATGGATTCCAGCGCCCAGAAAATGAGAGTGAAAAAGATTTCATTACATACCTTTGGGAGCGCAAATATCAGTGGGGTTCAGTCTATAAGGATTTGATTAGTCCAAAGTGGCGCACTATTGAAATGGATGGGCGTAAAGGTTTAGGGACTTTCGCGATGGCGGAATTCAGTGATGGCCGCGTTGATTATGGCTACGCAGCGTATGTGCGTGGCAATCACAACGCCAGAAACGTGCAGCCTGACCTGTTGGTTTACGTTATGCAGTACAGCGTACAGGCAAAAGACCGTCCACCAATGGATAAGAAAGAGCTGGAGAAAATGGCTGAACGCATCGTGGCCTCAGTGAAACGGCGCTAACTTTGAGCAATACATTGCGCCGTTGCAGTAAGCGTATCAACCTGCAACGGCGCAATGATTCTGAAAATGAATTAAACGCATCCACCACAAAACGCCGCAATGCGATCGCATCCCGTCTCTAACCGCTCCATGCTCGTGGCATACGACAACCTGATAAACGGGCTCATGCCGTACGCCGCGCCCTGCACCGTCACCACGTGCTGCTCCTCAATCAGCGCCAGCACAAAATCGGCATCGTTGGTGATCAGCCGGCCACCGGCGCTGGTTTTACCGATGTAGCCCGCGATATTCACAAACAGATAAAATGCGCCCTGCGGTTTGTGGCAGCGCAGGCCATCAATCGACGTCAGGCGCTCCAGCACGTAATCGCGGCGCTGGCGATAGATGCGCGCGCGCTCCTGCAGCAGATCCTGCGGGCCCTCCAGCACCGCCACCGCCGCGGCCTGCGTTAAGGTGCAAACACCGCCGCTGTTCTGGGTATTCACGTTGCTCATCGCTTTGATCAATGGCGCCGGGCCGCCGCAGAAGCCCAATCGCCAGCCGGTCATGGACCAGGCTTTCGACACGCCGTTCACCGTCAGCACGCGGTCAACCAGGCGCGGCTCAACCTGCGCCAGCGTGTAAAAACGCACATCGTCATAAATCAGGTGTTCATAGATATCGTCGGTCATGATCCACACCTGCGGATGGCGCAGTAGCACCTCGCCCAGCGCGTGCAGCTCCGCTTGGCTCGCCACCGAACCGGTGGGATTGCTCGGGTAGTTGAGCAACAACCATTTGGTTTTGTCGGTGATGGCGGCGTCTAAATCGGCCGGCAGCGGTTTGAAGCCGTTCTCCTGCGTGCAGGGTAGCGCCACCGGTACGCCACCAGCGAATCTGACGATATCGGCATAGCTGATCCACGATGGCGTAGGGATCACCACTTCATCGCCTGGATTGATGGTCGCGAGGATCGCGTTAAAAATGATCTGCTTAGCGCCGCCGGCGGTGAGGATCTGGCTGACGTCGTAATCGAGCTGATTATCGCGTTTGAACTTCAGCTGGATCGCTTTGCGCAGCGCCGGCGTGCCGTCGGTGGGCGGATAACGCGTATCCCCGGCGCGCGCAGCGGCATAAGCGGCTTCAATCGCGTGAGGTGGCGTAGGGAAATCGGGTTCACCGGTAGAAAGCGCCACCACATCAATGCCCTGCGCCGCGAGATCGCGGGCCTTTTGGGTCATGGCAACGGAGGCAGAAACGGTCACATTCTTTAATCGATCGGCTATCTCGGGCATGGGTTAATCCTGGCTCAGTGTCAGCATGAAAGGCTTGCAGCAAGCTGCAAACACGACGTTTACCAGAGGATAGGTTTTTGCCCGAAGCGGCGGTTAATAGTGCTTTGTTGTGGTGATATAACACAAAGCGATGACTGAACCGACCGCACACTTTCGCCATAAAGGTGGCGAGCCTGATGTGGAAATGCGCGGCAGGTCACGCGCCAGCGCCTGACGCAATGTTAATAGAGTGTTACTTTGAGTGCCGGTTAGCAGCGCGCACCGCCGGTTTACTCACTCCCATCATCGCCAAATCTAATGAGTGAATCGCACCATACCAGTGCAAAGGTCGCTGTTTTACCCTCGCCGTCTCGGCAACTGTCCAACTCAGCACCTGCCGTAGGAGGCACTGTGGCTCTACCCTCCTGTCTGAGTTCATTCGCGAAAGCCTATTTTGGCATCAACTTTGCTTGATACCCGCTATGCGTTCTGTTGGAGGAAGCGTTCATGAATCTTCGTCGCCTGAAGTACTTTGTTAAAATTGTTGATGTGGGCAGCCTGACCCAGGCCGCCGATATTTTGCATATTGCCCAGCCCGCGCTGAGCCAGCAGCTGGCTACGCTGGAAGGGGAAGTGAATCAGCAACTGCTCATTCGTACCAAGCGCGGCGTGACGCCGACCGAAGCCGGGAAAACGCTCTATTCCCACGCACAGGCGATTTTACGCCAGTGCGAGCAGGCACAAAGCGCCATCGAGCTGGTCGGCGCGTCACTGAGCGGCAGCGTCTCGGTTGGCTTAGCGCCGGGCACCGCGGCACAAAACCTCGCATTACCGCTGATGATGGAAGTGCAGCAGCAACATCCCGGCATCGTGCTCTATTTCAATGAGAACTTCGGCACTACGCTGAGCGAACTGATCATGAATGGTCGCATGGATATGGCGGTAATTTACGATCACCGCACCATTCACGGTCTGCGCTTTATGCCGCTGATGAAAGAGGATCTCTACTTCGTCTGTCCGTTCAGCCTCGCGCAACCGGTGAAAGAGATCCCGCTGGCGCAGGTGGCGCAATACGATCTGTTCCTGCCGCGCGTCTACAACATCATGCGCAAAGTGCTCGACGATGCCTTCGTACACAACAATCTGCAGTACCGCGTGAAATGCGAGATCGAGTCACAAACCACGCTGAATGCCGCCCTGAGCGCCGGTCTCGGCACCACCATCATGCCGGAATCCGCCGCGCGCGCGATGCTGAAAAGCGGCGATGCGTGGATGGCGAAGATCGTCGATCCGGATGTGCAGGTGTCGCTGTCGTTCTGCATGTCGGATCACCTGCCGCTGTCACAGCCGGCCGAAGCGGTGAAATCGATCCTGCTGTCGCTGATGTCGCGCCGCAACGTTGAGAATCATCCTTTGACGTTGGTGGGATAAGTCCCGCTTATTGCCGCAAAGCGAAACCCTCTTACTGCCCGTATTGCGAACGCGCTAGATTACGATTTTGCCCGCTCAGGCGGGCGTGTTTCGCTTTGACGGGAATTCCATGGATAAAACCGCAATACCGCTGCCGACGCTGCGTGCGCTGGCGCGCAAGATGCAATCCTCCGGGCTGAACAGCCTGGCGCTCGATGGCAAGCAATGGTCAGTGCGGTTGACCTTCGCCGCTACGCCAGCCGCGCCAGCCACGCCCGCGCCTGTCACGTTTCCCGCCGCAGAAATCCCCCCCATCACGCAACGCATCGGCGCACCGATGCCCGGCACGCTGCTGCGCCGCCATCCGCATAGTCCGCAGGATTTTGTCGCGCCCGGCCAGCACATCGAGGCCGGTGCGGTGGTGGCGCTGGTGCAGGTTGGCCCGCTGTATGTGCCGGTGATCAGCCCGGATAGCGGCACGGTGCAGTCGTTCGCGGCAGAGCATTTGTCTGCGGTGGAGTATGGCGAGGACGTGTTGATGTTTCAGTCGCCATGAATGGCAGCCCTGCGGGGTTATAAGGGGCGCTTATTGCCTCAAAATTTTTATGTCTTATGCCCTTGCGGCATAACTGCATACAGTCAAAAGACGCCATAACGAGGAGAGGCAGATGCCATTTTCAGATTACAAAACCGCGCTGGTGACCGGCGCATCGGCGGGAATGGGCGAAGCGATTGTTGAGCGCTTGTGCCAGGAGGGCATCACCGTGCACGCGGTGGCGCGCCGGAAAGAGCAGCTGGCAGCGCTGGCCGATCGCACCGGCTGTATTCCGCACGCGGTGGATGTCAGTGACATAAAGGCGCTGACCGCGCTGTGCCAGGATCTCGAAATCGACATTCTGGTGAATAACGCTGGCCTGTCGCATCCGGGCTCGATCCTCGATGCCGATGAGAACGTAATTGAAACCCAGGTGGACGTCAATCTGCGCGCGGTGCTGCATCTGTGTCGTTTGCTGGTGCCGGGCATGGTGGCGCGCGATCGTGGCCACGTTTTCAATATCACCTCGATTGCTGCCATCTACAACTTCAACGGTAACTCGGTGTATCACGCCACCAAAGCCGGCGTGCATGCCCTTTCGCGCCAGCTACGCGTCGATTGCTACGGCGCGCGCGTGCGCATCACCGAAATCTGTCCGGGCCGCGTCGCCACCGATATCTTCGGCAACGTGTCAGGCGATCACGAAGAGGCGCGCCGCCGCTTCATTGATGGCTTTGAATTGCCGCAGGCCAAAGATATCGCCGACTGCGTTGCTTTCGCGCTCGCGGCACCGCTGGCGGTAAATATCGGCAACATCGAAATCACCCCGACATTACAGGTGCCGGGCGGTCTTTCCACCATGCGACCGGGCGACCACAGCGCGTAGCAGGCGATGATGAGGTAACAGAATGGCTCTCGATTTCAGCAGTGTGATAACCGGCCAATACGGCCAGATGATCGTTGACGGAACGGTGATCACCCTTGAACTGGCGTTGGGTGCCTGGCTGCTGGCGATGGTGCTGGCGCTGCTGCTGGTGGTGATTCGCCTGACTGAAAACCGCATCGCGGTTGGGCTTGTCAAAGCCTATGTCTCTTATCACCGCAATGTGCCGACGCTGATCCAGTTGATGATGTGGTACTTCGCCATTCCCACGCTGCTGCCGGAAGCGCTGCAGATGTGGATCAACAACTACAACGCCGAGTTCCTGTTCTCCCTCACCGCGCTGGGTCTGTGTCAGGCGGCGTACTTCTCCGAAGATATCCGCAGCGGCCTGCGCGCCATTCCCGACGGGCAGAACGAAGCTGCGCGCGCACTCGGCATGAGCTACGTGCGCGCCATGCACGGCGTGATTCTGCCGCAGGGCATTCGCAATGCGATGCCCGCGATGATCAACCACACGGTGCTGCTGTTTAAAAACACCAGCCTGGCGATGGTGATTGGTGTGGCGGATCTCACCTATGTAACGCGCGATATTGAGAACCAAACGTTCCGTACCTTCGAATCTTACATCGTGGCGACCGTGGGCTATCTGTTCTTCTCCCTGCTGCTGATGGGCCTTGGCGCACTGCTGGCCCGCCGCTTCCAGCGCGTCTATGCGAGGTAATGGCGATGTTTGAGATGTTCACCATTTTGCATGACAACGGCATGCTGCTGTTGATGGGGCAATACCCGAACGGTCCGATTGGCGGCGTGCTCTGTACGCTGCTGATCTCGGTGCTGGCGGTGCTGCTGGCGTTTCCGATTGGTGTGCTGCTGGGCCTGGCGCGCCTGTCGCCGTGGCGCTGGCTGAGCTGGCCCGCCACCGGCTGGGTTTATCTGCTGCGCGGCATCCCGCTGATGATGGTGGTGTTCTGGACCTACTTCTGTGTGCCGCTGCTGATCGGCCACAACATCAGCGGCTTCGCCACCATGCTGTGTACGCTGGTGATTTATGAGAGTGCCTATATCGCCGAGATCGTGCGCGGTGGCATTCAGGCGCTGCCGCACGGCCAATACGAAGCCTCACGCGCGCTCGGCATGAGCCACCTGAAAACTTTGCGTCTGGTGATCCTGCCTCAAGCGCTGTTCAACACCTTGCCCAGCCTGGTCAGCCAGCTGGTGTCGATCATCAAAGACAGTACGCTGGGTTACGTGATTAACGTGCCGGAGCTGACCTTTGCCGCCAATCAGGTTAGCAATCAGCTGCTGACCAAACCGTTTCAGGTGTTCGCCATTGTGGCGCTGAGCTATTACCTCATCTGCTTCAGCCTCACCTGGCTGGCCAATAAACTCGAAGCGCACATTGCGCAGAAACGTCGTCAAGCACCGCAGCCAACGCCCAGCGTGGCGCCCGCGGTGATGCTGACTAAAACCTCCTCGCAATAAGGAAACCGCATGGGACCGATGATCATGTTTAATCAGGTTAATAAATGGTACGGCGCGTATCAGGCGCTGACCAACCTGAGCGCCGAGATTAATCCCGGCGAAGTGGTGGTAGTGTGCGGCCCTTCCGGCTCGGGCAAATCGACGCTGATCCGCACCGTTAACCGTTTAGAACCGATCGATGACGGCCAGATTGTGTTTGATGGCACCGATATTCACGGCAGCAGCACGCGCCTCAATCAGCTGCGCACGCGCATCGGCTTTGTGTTTCAGAGCTTCAACCTGTTCCCGCATGTGACGGTGGCCGAGAACATCATGATGTCGCCGATGAAAGTGCTGGGCGTGAAGCGCAGCGAAGCGCGTCGTCAGGCGGGTGAATTGCTGGAGCGTGTGGGCTTAGCGCATAAAGCCGATGCTTATCCGGCGCAGCTTTCCGGCGGCCAGCAGCAGCGCGTGGCGATTGCCCGCGCGCTGGCGATGAAGCCGCCGGTGATGCTGTTCGATGAACCGACCTCGGCGCTCGATCCGGAGATGGTCGGCGAAGTATTGTCGGTGATGCGCGGTCTGGCGCAGGAAGGGATGACGATGATGTGCGTGACCCACGAAATGAACTTTGCCCGTGAGGTGGCGGATACCATCTGGTTTATGGACCAGGGACAGATTCTGGAGAAATCACAACCAGAACAGTTCTTCACCCAGCCGCAGCACCCGCGCGCGCAGCGCTTTCTAAGCGACCTGCGATCGCATTAAGGGGGATATTTTTTCACTATCGCCATTTTTAATTAAAGTTTGGTCCTAACTTGTCGTTCTTCTTTATGCCACCACCAGGAGAAGACCGATGAAAACAGCATTCGTATTATTTTCTGGTTTGCTATTTGCCCAAGCCGTTCTGGCTGAGGGCGGTACCGTTTCTTTTACCGGTGCGATAGTTGAGCCTGCCTGTACGACGACGACCAATAGCCAGCATGCCGCAGTGCAATGTAGCCAGAATGGTGTCGATAAAGTGCGTCAGATTAGATTCAATAAGCAACAGCAGACGCTGCCGTTTCAACTCGGCAATGTCAGCGTGCAATCATCGGGCCATATTAAAGCTGTTGAAGTGATCTATCGGTGAGTCATCACTGACAATTTTCCCCCGCCAGGGGGAAAATTATTTATTGATAGGTCAGAGTGAAAGTCGCGGAACTGTTAGCTGTGCCAGGTGTAATGGTGGCGGTCGTTTGGTAATAACGCGCCTGAAGCGGAATGCTATAATTCCCCGCGCTGGCCGAGGTTCCGGCAACAATATTGGCGCCCAGTTGCACAGGCGCATTATTAAACAGCAGCTGCACGCCCACTCCACTTGCCGTATTGGCACCTGATGTCAGATTTAATACCCCATTGGTGGAGTTTTGGGCATTTCCATCAATTTTCACATTGATGCGGGTGCCGGCATTACAGTTAAGCGGAATGGTAAAATTACGCGTAAAGCTGGCATCGGGTGAACTGCCTGTCCCACTGAACGCACGCTTATCCACGTTGCCCATATTCACGGCGATGGCAGTATTACTGACTGAACACGCCAGCGTTGTGACACTAAAACCGTTCATAAGAATAGTCGATTCCGGTGAATGCCAGAGCGCCTGGTTGTTGCGCAAAATAAACGATCCTGCCTGCTGCGCGGTGACCATCCCCGATCCGGTTGGACCGGTTTTATAGAACTGTAGCAACGCTTGCTCGCGCAGAGGTTGTCCCCCCATTAATCCATTGACCGAACACAGCAACCTATTGTTCGCATTACCATCTCCCGTTTCGGTTCCATCAACCCAGCCACTTGAGTTACTGCAATTGTTCACTGAGATGGCACCGATAGCAAAGCCAATCCCCGCAATATTGGTGCTGTAAATTCGCCGGCCCCCAATGGTCGTGACATAGCTACCGGTGCCTTTTACGCCCACACTTTGAAAAGTCAACGCGGGGGCTGTGTTAGTACAAGTATATGTGTTCACCGCACCCGAGGTGATCTGGCTGCCAATTAACGATCCCACCGGTAAATCGCGTTGAATCACTATCGCAGGTGGAGAAACTGTCGTCGCGGCTGTGGTGGTGGTACAGGTATAAGCCTGCGCAAAGTTAACGTACAACCCAATGAAAAAAATGCTCGGTAATAAAAGAAATAAACGCATAAATGCTTCCTTTAGCGGCACTGTGCCGTCACAGAATTGACACCAAACTGAGCCTTTCCTAACGTAAACGGAGCCTGACATTCGCCGCCCTTCCAGTTCACCTTAACCACGCCCGCTGCGGGCACGCCGCTGAGGTAAACATGTTGTTTGTCATCAACGATGCCATGCGAAAGGGTTTCGCCGTTGGCAACGCTGGCACGTGCGCCGAACGGTACTTGACGCCCACGCAAGGTGACGACCATTTTTGCCCCCGATACCGTGGGATAATTGGCTAATGCTACGGCCCCCTGCGTAGGCACCACTGTTTGGCTGTCACTCAGCAGATCGACGTTATCGCCGAGCGAATTGGCATCAAGCGAAAGCGAGGTGCGGCGATAAGGTGTTACGTTGGGTACGACGGCATAACCTCTGCCATCAGTCAGCACGCCGGTTTGGTTGAGCACGCGAACCGCTTCCGCGTCTTCAGCACGCACTAAGGCCATGGTGTCACCCAACGGCTGGCTCAGAGTCACACCATAGGGATGCACCACGATGCCGCCCGTTGCGCCGTAATTCAGTTGTCGGGTATTACGCGAGTAGTTATAGCCAGCCTGGTATTCGCCAAAGCGTGCTTTATAGTTGACTGACGCATTGCCATTGGCGCCAACCCCTTGATTGGTGTAACCCTGCTGCACGCTATAGCTCAGGTTATTGTCTGCCAGTGCAGTGCCTGACAACCCCACCGCGCCAGTAGTTTTATCGTGATTGTCGGTGCTGCCCGAGAAGTTCAGCCAGCTTTTGGGTAAAAATCGGTCGAAGGGAATCTGCACCGCCAGCGAAAAAATTTGATCGTGGTTGGTGTAGAACGGCGTCTGTGAATAGCTGTAATTAAAGGAGTAATTGATGGCGTTGAAGCTGGTGTTATAGCCCAGCGTCAAACTGCGCTCCTTGTCTGTCACGCCCCAATATTGTTGCTGGTAAGCGGAGAGAAAAAGGCTGCCATAATCACCCAACGATTGATTAACGTTGAGTTGAGATTTACTGCGTCTGTTATGGCTATAACGCCAGTTTCGCCATTCGCGTCGGGCTTGTTCAACTTCATTGCGGTTGTTGGGATTACCCCGGAAACCCGGCGGTAGTGTATTCGCGTAATAGCCATTAGCTTCATTAAAATCGTAATAACCAGAGGTGGAATAACGGTAGCCCGCCAGAGTAAAAGTGGTGCCGCTCATTGCGACATCTTTTGCATATTGAAAACGAAATGAGCCACCGCGATGAGTTTCTTCCATTAAACGGGCATTGGCGAATGTCCCGTCCAGCGAAATCGAACCCAATAACCCCAGACCTTTCCCCACACCAACCGATGCTGACGTGTAATCCCCCGACAGAATAGATCCACCATAAACGGTCGAGCTATAAGGCAAACCATAGATACCAGTGCCTTGTATAAAGCCCGGTTTTTTTGCCGATCCCCCGGTTGAACGATATTGCCCGGCCGTGAAAGCATATTTGAAACGCCCTTCACGCTGCATGATAGGCACCGCAGAAAATGGCTGAACAAACTGTCGGACGCTGCCATTCGCTTCTTTTATTACCACCTCAAGATCGCCACTGGCAGAGGTAGGATAAAGATCGTTTATGGCGAAAGGTCCGGGTGGCACATAGGCTTGCCAAATGATGTTACCGTCCTGACGAATGGTAACTTGCGCATTGCTCTGCGCAATGCCTCGTACAACGGGTGCGAATCCTCGTAAGCTCTCGGGCTGCATATTGTCGTCTGAGTAGAGCTGAGCTCCGCGAAAGGGGAAGCTATCGAATACCTCTGATGGCGTATAGCTCTCTCCCAATACCAGCTGGCTTTTCCAGGGTTTGATGTCACGCTGAACGTAGGTATTAATACTGTTCCACTTATCATTACCCTGACTATGGCTATAGGTGGTGTAGTTGCGCGCGCGCCAGGCCCCGAGATTGATACCGCTACGCAAATTGAGATACGCGTTGTTATCACTTCCCTGACGATAATCACTCCAGTTATTGGCACCTGAATAGCCATAATTCATAAATAGCGCGTTGACACCATCGTCCCACTCCTCTGGGCCAACATACCCTTGTGCGTTATGTCGTACATATTCTTGTGGAATGGAGACGTTTAAGCGTTGCTGGCTTAAATCAAAGCGGGTTTGCGCCTGCGGGATGATGGCAGCGATATTCGTCACTTCCTGCGCAGGTGAGATTTTCACGAAAGCGGGTGTGGCATTCTCTTTCACGCCCCACCGCATAAAATCGGCTTTCATTAATAGGGGCTGCAGACCCTTCGCACCGGGTTCAAAGCGTATACTTTTTGATCCAACAAAATTGTCGTTCAGGTAAACGTCGGCGTTGTAAACGCCCGCCGCCTGGCCTCCACTGTGGCTAAAAGTGGAAAGATCCAGATTTGCACGCTGGCCGCTGTGTCGTTCCACCGTGTCAGGATCAAAATAATCCTCTGCAACCACATCATTAATGGATATTGCAGCCAGTATTAACATGTTAAGTAAGGTGCGCTGAAAAGCAGGCCTCAGCGTTAAAGGTATATTTTGTCTCATCGACATGGCCCTCTCCTTTAATCGGTGCCCACTTTTAATGTTTGTTCTGCTGTAATGCCGCCGAAATCATTAATCGCTCGCCAGCTCACCGGATTGCCAACATGCACTTTTTGGCCCAGAACGATTTCCTGTGAAGGCAACACCATCGGCGGTTTGGTCAAAGTTGAACCGTTTACGGTCAGGTCGTAGAGCGAAACGCTGTAAGGCGTGGGATTAAACACGGCGAGTTTGCCCTCACGCTGGCGAAATTTGAGCCTGGTAAAAGCCAATGTGGGATCGCCGCTTAACTCTGCGGGCCGGTAAAATAACTTCATCTTGTTTTTAATAGTGATAACGAGATCGTTAGTGGCCTGACGATTGACCGTGGGGATAATCTTGATATTCAACCAGTGCACGGATTCCTGATCGTCTGGCAACGTGTGACCACTGTAGATAACGCGCACCGAATTCTGGCTATGAGGCTCAAGGCGGAAGAGCGGGGGCGTGGTGATGAAAGTGTCATCAGCGGTATCACTCTCTTCCTGACTGCTAACCCAGGATTGAATCAAATAGGGACGATCGTCTGGATTAGTCACACTTATCGCGGCCAGCTTGTTTTTACCGTCATAAACCAGACGTGTGCCGCCAATCTGCACACCAGACTGAGCCATAGGCGACAGGCACAAAAGTGCCATGGCCAATGGCCAAAGACTTTTTTTAAACATCCATCTCTCTCCGTGACGAAAGAAAGAGCCGCATGACGCGGCTCTGAAACTACTTAGTTGTAAGCAATGGTGAAGGTCGCCGTGGAGTTTGCTGTACCCGCAGTAACTGGCGTGGCCGTAGCGTAATATTTCGCTATATAGGTCAGTACATTAGGGCCGGCTGCCGTGATTGGACGATCAGCCGATTTGCTGGCGATAGGGATGAGAGTGGAACTGTCTTGCTCATATAGCGCGACACCCACATTGGTGGCAGTTTGCCCTGAGTTCAGAGCGAGGATTTGGTTATTTCCCGCAGAGGTTGCGCCATCGAAACGTACGCTGGCCGAGGTTACCGCAGCAGGACAACTTGTCAGATTAATGTTGAAGCGAGTCGGTGCCGCGGTGACACCGGCTCCGGTGAAGGTTTTGCTCGAAACGGTGCCCAGATTCACGGTTTGGTTGGCAGAGCCAGTATCTACCGTGCAAGCGTTATCGGTAATTGTACCCGTAAAATTAATCGTGCCATCAGCAGCAGTTGTCGTGCCAATAAATCCAAGAGAAGCCGTAATTGCAACTAATACTGCGAACTTGCTTTTCATGATTAAGCCTCAAAAATCGTCATTAAAAATGTCTCTGCTAAAGCAATGAACTTTCATTTCCATAGCAGAAAAAAACATTAATCGAAGTAATGTTGGAGCCCTTCGACCGCTTTAAGTAAATGACAACTTTCAACCTATTGAAAGTTTTTTTGATTATTCGTGCTCAATTTGAAATATAACCCTAAAAAAATTAGCGCGAGGGTAAATTTACAGATCTTTGATCTTTTTTAAGATCTTTTTTTAGAATAAAAAACTTAACATTTGTATTTTAACGATCTAAAGATCTAAAAAAACACCTAAGACAGTATTTTGTTCGATCAAGACAAAACTCAGTATCCTCAAGATATGTCTGCAATTGCCGCCGGAAAGGCTAAAAAACGCGAGATGATGTTTACACCATCAAAACAAAGACGGTTATTATTTATACGCTTCTTATAACGCCGGCTTAACTATTACAGAAATAAAACTGTTATATTACGTTGCGTTAATTGCACGTTTAGTGATTATTTAATCTGGGGAGAATGAATTTGCGCTCTTGATAAAGAGCGCGTAGAGGGGTGAAAAATCATTCAAAAAATCGAGTTAACTTTTATTTAAATTGGCAGTGAATTCTGCAATTTCGAGGGTCTAAAAGCGACCGCGGAAGATTGAGTCATTAACGCCCTCTTGCTCCGCACATGAGCAAGGCCCATTCAACACGCTATCCATATGGCTCCCGCATCCGCAGACTTCACGCACTGCTCCACCCAACGCACGCCCATCAAACCGGCATGCGCGCCCGGATACCAGAAGTCTTTCAGGAATGCCTGATCGCCACGATCGGTGGCATCCATTGCCAGCGCAAAACGGCGATAGAGATTGGACCAGGCTTCAAACAATCCTTCCGGATGTCCGCCGCCAATACGGTCGTCAGCCAGCGCACTCGGATGCAGATAACCCATGCCGCGCTCGAGAATCTGCACCGGCTCGCCCTGCACTTCATAGCGCAGCTGATTCGGCTGCTCATCCCACCACTCCAGGCTGGCTTTCTCGCCGATCACCCGCACCTTCTGACCGTGCATCGAACCGCAGTTCACCGCCGATGCCCACATGGTGCCGACTGCGCCGTTGTCGTACTCCATCATCACGAAGGCGTTATCCTCCAGCGGCGCGCGGGTTTTGACAAAGCTCTGGCGGCTGCACAGCAGGCGTTTGATCTGCAGATGCGGCACCATGGTTTCGGCGATAAACAGCGGATGCGTCGCCAAATCGCCCAGCACATAGCTCGGCCCGACGAAGCGCGGATCGACGCGCCACTTGGTGCTTTCGTTCTGCAATTCAACCGCTTCGTTATGGAAGCCGTGCGCGAACTGCATGTTGATGATGCGGATCTCACCCAGTAAACCTGCGGCAATCATTTCACGTGCCTGATGAATCAGCTGATGTCCGGCGTAACCATAAGTCACACCGATGATTTTCTTCTTCTCAGCACACAGCTGTTCCAGCTCATCGGCCTCGGCAGCGGTGAAGCACAGCGGCTTCTCACACACCACATGGAGACCCGCATTCAGTGCGGCGCGGCAGATGGCGAAGTGCGTGTTATTGGGTGTGGCGATCGACACCGCTTCGATGCCGTCGGCGCGCGCCGCTTCTGCCGCAAACAGGGTTTCGTAATCTGCGTAGCAGCGATCGGCTTCGATACCTAGCGAAGTGCCAAAGGCGCGGCCGCGCTCGGCGTTGATATCGAATGCGCCTGCCAGCAGCGTGAAGTTGTTATCACGCGTGGCCGCCGAACGGTGAATGTAACCAATCTGGCTGGTGCCGCCACCGCCAACCATGCCCCAGCGCAGCGAGCGATTCAGAGCCTTAATGCCGTTGATCATGTTGTTCTCCTCAGAATCCGACCGATTGCAAATAGTGCAGGCTGGCGGTGACGTCACGCAGGCTGGTGTCGGCATCACGCGGATCGCGCTCCTGCTCGACGGTGATCCAGCCCTGATAATTGCGCTCCGCCAGGAAGGCGCGCACCGCCGGATAATCAATTGCCCCTTTGCCAATCGGGCACATCACGCCTTCTGCGCAGGCGGCAAAGAAATCGACGCCGCGCGCAATCACGTCGCGCCATACCGCATCGTTAACGTCTTTGAAGTGCAGATAATCGATGCGATCCCAGTAGCGGCTGAGGTAAGGAATCGGATCCATGCCGGAGTAGTACAGATGGCCGGTATCGAGGCACAAACCAGCGACTTCATGCGGAATGTCTTCCACCAGCTGTTGCAGCTCGTCGGCGAACTCAATGCAGCCACCGGCATGCGGATGGATCACCGCACGCACACCGTATTCGTTCCAGGCAATCTGGCTCAGCGTGGTGATGTGCTGCATCATGCGCTGCCACGCTTCAGCTGACAGGCGCGGCGCCTTGGCGGATTGACCAGCGTATTTGGCGCGTTCTGGATTACCGAAGTCGATAATCACCAGATAAGGTGCGGGTTTGTTGTCCGCATGGGTTTTGGTCGCGGTCGGTACCAGAGACAGGTTGCGACAGATGTTGTGCGTCAGCTCAACCATCGCCGGAAAATTGGCTTCACTCACCAAATCATCAAAAATGGTGCCCGCCACCAGCGACAAGTCGTGCGCTTCCAGCTGCTGACGCAGTTCGGCAGGCTCAACCGGCAGATAGCTCCATGGGCCCAGCTCAATGCTTTTATAACCGGCCTGCGACGCTTCACTCAGGACTTTCTGCCACGGCGGCAGGAAGGGATTTTTCGGGTCATCAACGCCCCAGCTACAGGGCGCGTTAGCAATATGGATAGTCATGATCGTTCCTTGCGATAGTGGATAGCGCAAGTATCAAATAAATATTTCATCATCAACAACCATGAAACATTCATTTTTTGATAGCGATCATAGTATTTCGCATCATTAAAATGATAGAAAATATATCAAATACAGCAACGACGCGGCCTACAGGTTTTCACGCGTGACGATATCAAACGGCAGGATGATCTGGGAGAAATGATCGCCCGGCTGCGCATGATGCTGCTGCACCATCTGCGCCAGGCGCATGGCCATTTCGTCGATGCGGTTGCGGATCATCACCGTAATGGTGCCATCAATCAGCGCCAGCTCGCCCTCTTTCACCGGACCATGACATATCAACGCCACCTTACGCTGCGGCTGCTGGCGCAACGCATGAATCACGCCCTCAATGCCGCCGCAAGGCGCGAAGATCAGTGCCAAATCGGCATGTTCTTCCAGTAACTGACGCGTGGAACGGTAGCCGCCATCAATCGATTCATTGGTTTTCAGCGGCTCCAGCACGCGTCGCGCGCTGTCCTGCTCACGCAGATAGGAGCGGAAACTGATCTCATTGCTCTCCTGACAGATAAAGCGATGGTCGCCCACCAGCACGCCGACCGAACCCGGCTGATGCAACAGATGCGTGGCAATCCACGCGGCGGTGCGTCCGGCTTTCTGGTTATCCAGACCGACATAACCGGCGTGACCGCACGGCGAAAAGTTGGAAAACAGCGCATAAACCCGCACGCCCTGACGCGATATGTTTTCTATCGCATGGCGAATCAGCGGGTGGTCCAGCGCGACTAAGCCAATCGCATCCACCTGCCCGGCCAGCGCATACAGCGAGGCCACCACCGCTTCCACATCATCAATGTCGTGCCAGGTAAAAAGCGGTTCGCTGCCTGCCGGATGAAACGGCTGCGTATGCTGGCGCAGCGCATCAGTGAGGGAATGATAGAACGAGTAGGATTTTGACAGCAGGATAAAGCCCATGCGCAGCGTCACGCTGGCGGCAGGCGCGGTGCCGCTCAGCAGCGGCACATTGCCGATGCGATAACCGAGGCGATTAGCGGCTTCCAGCACCTTCTGCTCCGTTGCAGCGCGCACCGGTGCACGACGATTTAACACGCGATCGACGGTCGCCACGCCAACCCCGGCGGCGGCGGCAATCGCGGTCATGGTGATTTTACTCATGCGCAACTTCCTGAATGATATGATAATAAATTATCAAAAATAATGCCTTAACCTGCGGTAAATCACCAATCATCCCGCACAGAAATCATCAGTAATTGGCTTCGAGTGATAGAGAATCTCTCATTATTTTGATCGCTCTCGCAAAAATGAAATAACTCATTTCATCTTAATACCATTCAGAATAAATGTTTGATATTCATGTGCGTATTCAAAGCGGTCCGGCTGATGGTTTCACATCAGAATACGTGATGAAGCGCGTAAAAAGATCAGTATGGTCATCATCAAAGTCCGCACCGCTTAACGCTCAGGAGAAAACAATGAAAATCGCTTTTGATGTGGATGTAATCAGGGATCTCGGCATCACGCGCATGGTGCATCAGGTGGCGGAATGGGGCTACAAGTACATCGAGCAGTCGCCGCACCCGCAGATCAACCCGTTTTATAAACATCCGAAAGCCAGCCGTGAAATCATGCGCGAATACAAAAACGCGCTGAATGCCACCGGGCTGGAGATCTCCTCGTTCATTACCGTATATCGCTGGTCCGGCCCGGATGAACTGCGTCGTCAGGCGGCGGTGAAGAACTGGAAACGCATGATCGAGATTGCCGTCGAAATGGGTGTGCAGGTGATCAACACCGAGCTGTCGGGCAATCCCAACGAGCCAGAAATTTGTGAAGAGATGTTCTATCGTTCGATGGAAGAGCTGCTGCCGATCATCGAACGTGAAGGCATCCGCGTCGAGATTCAGGCGCATCCGTGGGATTTCTGCGAGCAGAGCAACGAAACTGCAGACATTGTGAAGTCATTCCGCAGCGAAAACGTGAAGTACATCTACAGCGCACCGCACACCTTCTATTACGACAAAGGTGTGGGCGATGTGAAGAACATGCTGCATTACGCCGGCGATGATCTTTCACATATGCTGATCGCCGATACCATGAACCACACCAAACACTGCCGTTATATCGTCAACCCGCCAGGCGTGGATGCCACCATCCACCAGCACGTGGCGGTCGGTGAAGGCGAAGTGAATTTCGATGCGCTGTTTGAAGCACTGCGCGAGATGAATTTTGCCAACCGCACCTTTAAGGTTGGCGGCGAGTCGATTATCTCGGCGGCGCTGTTCGGTTATCCGGAGAAGATGAAGTATCAGGCGGTGGAAACCCGCGAGCTGATTGAGCGTGAGCTGTTGGGATAGTTGAGTGCGCGCTGATGCCCTCACCCTAACCCTCTCCCACCGGGAGAGGGAACGGGATGGTGCGGCTTGCTCGATCGGTCCCTTCTCCCGCTGGCGGGAGAAGGTTAGGATGAGGGCCCGCTCTATTGGAATGCACGCAACATGAAAGCAGTGACGCTGGCCGAGCTGGCAAAACAACTGGGCGTCGGTGTCGCCACGGTTGACCGGGTACTCAACGATCGCGGTGGCGTATCGCCCGCCATGAGCAAAAAAATCCTGCAGGCCGCGCGTGACGCCGGTTTAAAACGCATTTTGCCCGAGGAACATCGCCATCCGTGGCAGATCGAAGTGCTGCTCAGCGGCAACGCCTCCTTCTTCTTTCAGCAATTAGCGCAAGACTTTGCCAAACTCGCCGACCAGCTCGGTTATCGCCGCCTGCGTCTGCATCGCACGCTGATCCCGGAAAATGCACCGGAAAAACTCGCCGCACACATCACCGCCAGCAGTAAAAAGATGGATGCGCTGATCGTCTTCGCCCATCAAAACCCGCTAATCTACGATGCGCTCGCCGCCTGTAAAGCGCGCGGCGTGCCGGTGATCACGCTGGTCGCCGATCTGCCCGATGCCGCGCGGCTGTGCCACGTCGGTATCGATCAATACAAAGCCGGGCGCACCGCCGGTTTGATGCTCGGCAGCATGCTGTCGCAGCCGGGTGAAGTGGTGTTGATGAGCGGACGCGCGGATTACGCAGCCCACCGCCTGCGCATTGAGGGCTTTCAGGCGGTGCTGGCCGAACGCTTTCCGCGGCTGCGCCTGCGCGAGATTCTTGCCGGTCAGGATGAGCGCGAACGCATTAGCCGCCTGTTAGAAAAAACGCTGGCCGCCTCGCCGCCGATTGTCGGGCTGTATAACACCGGCATTGGCAACACACAGGTGCACGAAGCGCTGGCGCGTCATCGTCTCGACGGTAAAGTGCTGTACGTCACGCACGAGTTGTACAGCACTACACGCCGACTGTTGCAGGATCGCGTGCTGAACCTCACCCTCGATCAAAACACCCTGCGCCATGCTCAGCTCGCCTTAACGCTGATGCTGCGGCATCTGGAAGAGGGCGACATTCCCGACACCTATCAGCCTGGTAGAGTGGACTTTATGCTGTTTACGCAAGAGAACTTTACATAATCGGACTTTGCGTCCCACCGCCAGCGCGGTTAAATCGCCTGTATCACGCGCTGCTACACTCAGTAGCAGCAAAAATACAATCACAACAAGGCGAAACCACTATGTCGGAACATCAGTATCAGCCCGCGAAAGTCTGGACCTGGGACCCGGAAGCCAAAGGTAACGGCGCGAAAACCAACCGTCCAACCGCCGGGCCGACGCATGACAAAACCTTGCCGATCGGCAAACATCCGCTGCAGCTATACTCGCTCGGCACGCCAAACGGCCAGAAAATTACTATCCTGCTGGAAGAGTTACTGGCGGTGGGTGCCAAAGACGCCGAGTACGATGCCTGGCTGATCCGTATCGGCGATGGCGATCAGTTCTCCAGCGGTTTTGTCGATGTAAACCCGAACTCGAAAATCCCGGCGCTGAGCGACCATTCCGTCACGCCACCGCAGCGCGTGTTTGAATCCGGCAATATCCTGCTCTATCTGGCCGAGAAGTTCGGTCACTTCCTGCCGACCTCGCTGGCAGGCCGCACCGAAACCCTGAACTGGCTGTTCTGGCTGCAAGGTTCTGCGCCGTACCTCGGCGGCGGCTTTGGCCACTTCTATCACTACGCGCCAGAAAAAATCGAATACGCCATCAACCGCTTTACGCTGGAAGCTAAACGTCAGCTGGACGTGCTGGATCGTCAACTGGCCGACCATCGCTTCCTCGCCGGTGACGAATACACCATCGCCGATATCGCCACCTGGCCGTGGTACGGCAATCTGGTGCTGAACAACCAATATGGCGGCAGCGAATTCCTTGATGTGCAGTCGTACAAAAATGTGGTGCGCTGGGCAAAAGAGATTGCCGAGCGTCCGGCGGTGATTCGCGGGCGTAAAGTGAATCGCGCCTTTGGTGCCGAGCCGCAGGATCAGCTGCTGGAGCGCCATGATGCCGCCGATTTCGATAACAACACTGAAGACAAACGCCAGGCGCGAGGAGAGAAATAATGGCTGCATATGTGGTGTTTATTAAGGACGAAACCTTAGACCAGGACGAGCTGACGACGTATGCCGAGAAAGCCGGACAGGCGCGCGGCGACCATCCCATCAACCCGTTGGCGTTTTATGGCGCCCTGGAAACGCTGGAAGGCCCGGAAGCGGAAGGCGTGGTGGTGCTCGAATTCCCGGATGCTGAGGCGGCGAAAGGCTGGTATTTCAGCCCGGCGTATCAGGAAGCCAAAGCGCATCGCCTGAAAGGCGCGAAATACCGCGTGCTGCTGGTTAATGGCGTAGAGTAACTAACGTAAGGTCGCCATTCATGGCGACCTTTGCAAAGGTCACGCTTACCCCAACTTAAATAACGAAATCGCCTGCTTCAGCGCATTGGCCTGCTGCTGTTGCTGCTGCGCCACTTGCAGCGTTTCGGCCACGTGCTGCACGTTATGATGCACGCTGTGATCAATGCTATTGATGCTCTGCTGAATCTGCTCAATGCTCAAATTCTGCTGCTCACTCATCGCCGACAGTTCCGTCACCAGCTGCGATAACCCGCTAATACTGCTGTGAATCTCGCGCATGGTTTGCGCCGCATGCTCCACCTGCACGGTGCCGTGTTCGGTGCTGGTGGAACTGGCATCCATCAGTTGACGGATTTCGCGTGCCGCACTTTCGCTGCGCATCGCCAGATTACGCACTTCGCTGGCGACCACGGCAAAACCGCGTCCCTGATTACCGGCACGCGCCGCTTCCACCGAGGCGTTCAGCGACAGAATGTTGGTTTGAAACGCAATACCGTCGATCAGCTCCAGGATGATCTTCACCCTTCTCGACTCTTCGCTGATTTTCTCCATCGAGCGAATCGCCGACTGGATATTCTCTTCACCACGCGTCGCCACCGCGCGGGTTTCACTCGCCAGCTCGCACGCGCTTTGCGCTTTGTCCCGGGTTAAGCTGGCAGCGATACTGATTTCGCTCATAGCGCTGGCCGCCACTTCCAGCGCTTGCGCCTGCTCGTCGGTACGCGTCGAGAGCGCGGCGTTGCGCTCCAGAATGCTGTCGGATTCCGCCAGCAGTTGACCGACGCCGTCGCTGACCTGATGCAAAGTGCCGTGTAGGGTCCCAAGCGTAGTACTGAAGGTGCGCGCGAACGGCGTTTCACTCCGCTGAGTATCGGCACGCAGCGTGAGATAACCGGCTTGCTGATTAATGTGTGCCGCCAGTTGCGCCACTTCGCTGGCCGAGCGCGCATCCGCTGCCATCTGGCGTGCAATCACCAGCAGCATCGCGGTTTGCACCACGACAAACAGCGCGTGGAAAAACACCATGTCCCAGCCGGGATGATGAAACACCACCACGCCAAACAGATCATTTTCCTGCAGATAATTGAATAACACATGATGCGTGGCTGCCGCCGCAGCGCCCATCACTAACGGGCGCACATCTCGCCACGCCAGCAGCGCCGACATCAACACAAACACCGAGAAGTGGTATTCGGTTGCGCCACCACCAACCTGAATAAGCAGCCCAGCCCAGCCGATTAACAGCGCGGATAAGACCAGCCGCGACGTGAGCGTACCGCGCAGCGCGGTGCCGAAAAACGTCGCCAGCAGCGCCAATACCAAACCCGCTATTAGCGCCACCAGCACGCTGTCATTTAGCCAGCCAACGCCAAGTGCAATCGGCAACAGCGCCCAACTGAGGATCACCGCCAGGCTATCCGCGCGCTGTGCGATACGTTTGAGCGAAACCATCTCCACCGGCGAAGCCGCCGGGCCTGACAAGGGCGTTGCGATCATGACATTTTTCCACACCAGAAGTTGATCGTAGAGCCCCAAAATCGTGGGGCAAAGCGCACGGACTCAGTGGTAAAAAACATCGGCAAGGCGGGAGGAAAGTTTAGTTGTGCTCACTAGCGACGTGCAGAGCTGTGAGTATGATCACCTAAACCATGCAACACAATTTCATTCCCTTCAGCGTAGAAAGCGATAGACTTGTTAGCAATGAATGCTCTCAGAACATTAACGGATAGATGCTAACTATGGATTCACCTTGCACTCTCAGCGTCCTGGTCACGGCTCACAATTGCGAAAAATACATTGTTGAGACGTTAAACAGCCTCAAAAAGGCCTGCTCTGGCGTTGAGGATGCGGTCGAGGTTGTGTTGGTGAATGACGCATCCACAGATAACACCAGCGCGTTGCTGCACAGCTTTGCCGCTTCATTCAGCCAGGTGAAAATCTTTGACGTGATGTTCCGTAACATCGGCAAAGTGAGAAATTTCGGCGTCAGCAAATGCAGCGGCCATTTTGTCACGATGCTGGATGGTGACGATCAGCTTTTGCCGAACTCTTTTGCTGACATCGTGCAGTTTTTGCAGGCGCAACAACCCGATATTCTGCTGGCGCCGCTGAATGAAATTTATGAAAAGAAGACCAAACTACAACAGTGGAAAGGTTTGCAGGTTAACGCCTTGTCGCAACATCAGGTGATTGAAAAATTCCTCATCCATCGTGATATTCAGGCGCATTTTATCGGTCAGTTTATTAAACGCTCGCTGTTGGAAGATAACCATTTCCCTGACTTCAGTTGCTACGAAGATGCGTATTTATTCCCCTCGATTCTGAAAGCCAGTCAGACGATATTTTTAGCGAAGCAGAGCCCGTATCTCTATTTCAAACGAGAAAAAAGTCTCTCCAGCGCGCTGGATGCCGATAAAATATCGATGCTGATCAAAGCCACGCAACAGATGGATAATGTGCTCGGTGAAAGCTACCGCAACCTGCTCGCTTGTCACTGGATCAATCTGGCGCATAAGTTTTATCCGCTGATTAACGATGAACATGAGAAACAGGTGGTGAAGCAGGCGATTGAAAACGTCTCTTTCGTTTCATTTTTGCTGGACAGTAAAGTCAGATTTAGTTTGAAGAAAAAATATCTGAGAATGAAATTGCGGAGAATGAGCTGAAGCGTTGAGAAAATCGGTCGCCTTCAATGGCGACCTGACAAATATTAGATATGCGTTCGGGGCTTATGCTGCATCAGCGCATAGCTCATAATAATCGATGCCATCAGAATAAACACTGAACTGCTTTGAATCCATACGGTATCGGTCAAACCGAATATAAAAATGGAAACAGGAAGCAGCGCGACATCCCATGCCCGACGACGCATTGCCGCCACAATTAAACCCACATAAAAAAGAATCAGGGTGACAGCACCCGCGATACCTTGCAGCGAAAGCGTTTCTAAAAAATCATCGTGCAAGTGATACATCACATTTTTATAAGCCTCAGGATTAGCGCGTTCATAGGTTTTAATATAAACGCGCGCTTTATCCGTTCTGTCATCCGGACTTTGCCCCAGCAGCGACCAGGAAACGCTGTGATAGCCACTTTTCCAGATCGAGAAGCGCGCACCAATTGAGGTATCATTATTTTTCTGATAGCTGTCTATTTCGTTCTGGATGTTGTCCAACCGATGCATAATGGAGCTGGGCATGAAGAACAGCCCCCCCGCAATGCAAAGAACTAAAATCACCAGCGAATATTTTCCTGCCCAGCGATGAACCAGATAAAAACAGAGCAAGTATAAAACGGGCAGCACCAACACCGCCGCACGTGACTCAGTGAGGAACATCAGCAGCATATTCACCACAAAGATAGCGGTGAACAGCAGAATTTGATTAAGGCGGCGAACTATCACCTTATTCACAATAAACAGGGCAGTTAATGCTAACGCCGTCATCAGGTATGAAACGGTACCGGCTGAATCTGTGAGTAATTTGATGCGTTGCTGCGTCTGAGCATGTTCGTACCAGCCGGCGCCCAGCGTCAGCAGCAAGCCAAAAATTAACAAGCACACGCTAATGCGCAGGACTTTCGCTGACAAACAGTGACGCCACGCAATGAAAAAATAGCTGACAAAAGCGGAGATAATGAAAAGTTTACCGCCCTGAAAATAGTTATCCACTACATCGCTAAAATAGGCATCGGCATAAATACGCGACCATATTACCCTGACTATGCCCAATAATAGAATGGGAACGGCGACGATGAAAGCACTCTTATCGATAATGAATTTTCTTTTTATTCCCTTGGCCAGCAGAAAGAATAGCGTTAAATAACCCACCAGATAGAATGTTTTCTTAGGATATGCGGGGATAACTAACGAGGTCGCAAATGCCAGGGTTAACAGCAGAAAGCACAGCTGATAAATATTGCTTTCGGTTAACAGCGGCTTTAAACGTAAAGTCTGCACTCAAAAATACCTCATTTTAAAATACTTAATGCGCCAATAGAGTGCCGGCATCCATTGATGACTACGGAACAAAAATTTGTACATTCTCTTTGCTTGTTGCGCGTTTTTCGGTGTTTCAAAAGAGACGTCGGCTAATGGTGAAATCTGATAAAGATCGCGATAGTAATGGCCAACGTGCTGTTGATTCCACCGCTGCCAGGGTTTATCGGCACCCGCATAATGCAATAAGCAGGTATTTTTCGGCACATCCTGTGTATAACCGCTATCATCGTGTGAGAGCATATTGATGGTATTAAAGCGCGTTTCCGTAAATATCACACGGTCCTCAAGCAACGTATTCAACGCATCCTGATCAAGATACTGGAATTGTTTTCCCTTTTCGTTAAGCAAATTAAAAGCGCGTTCACTGATCTGCTCGCGGTTCCACTTTTGAACATCAATCAGCATCATGCCGGCATTAAAATAGCGCTTTCCACGCAAGCCCACCTTTTCAGCCAACTGCGGTTGCAATGCCTGAATCTCGCCAACCACCAAGGCAATAACGTCAGCTGGCATGGCAATCTGCCATAATTCATCAAGAGGATTCAGACACACCATATCGGCATCGAGATAAAGCAATTTAGCGGCATGCGGCAAGATAAGCGGAGCGAGAAAACGATAATAGGTCGCGCGAGTGAACAACTCTGTGGTAGGGAACGCGCTAAACAAACTATCCTGAATATGATGCAGCGTTAACCCATGTGACGATCCAGCGAATATTTTTTCCAGACGCGCAGTATCAACTGCAGATATTTCCGAAGAGATAAGATGAAAGTGATAACGAACATCATTGGCATGCTTGATTATCGACATGATGGTAATCAGCGAGTGGCCAATGAATTTACCATCAACACCAAAAAAAATATGCCGGTCGCTGTGCGAGGGAAAAAGGTGCTGAGAATTTATGGTGTTGAGAATCTCTTTATCCATCCTGCACTTCTCTCCGGTCGAAAGCATGCGTTCTGTTAATGCATCATGCCTGAGCAATCATTAACCAGAGACAATTCTGGTTGCAGCCGGAGTTTATCAGTCAGAGTTAGGCAAATAAAGCGAAGTGGAGGAGGAATAAATCGGGTTTCCAGCGTAAAACTCTCCTGCGAGCAGGAGAGTTTTGGTAAATAAAAATGTTATTTCGCCGCGAACTGCGCATAGTTCTCAGGCGTGATGGTTTGATACGGAATCCAGTTGAACTCCTGCACTTTCTGCTTCTCCAGCAGCGCTTTAGTCACCTGCACCGCGCCGGTCGCCTGCCCTTTCGCGTCCTGGAAAATGGTCAGCGTCATTTTGCCGTTCTTCACGAACTGCTGACCATCCGGCGTGCCGTCGATACCGGCGACCAAAATCTTCTCATTTTTCGCCTGGTTGAGCGCCATGATGGCACCAATCGCCATTTCATCATTATTCGCCGCGATAGCGTCAATCGGGCGCTGATTCAGCAGCCAGCTCGATACCACATCCACCGCTTCGTTGCGCTGCCATTTGGCGCTCTGCTTTTCAATCACCTTCATATCTTTGTATTTGGCAATCACGGCTTCCACCGCGCGGGTGCGTTCACGCGCTTCCTCATTCGACAGCGCGCCCATCAAAATCGCCACGTTACCTTTGTAATTCATCTTCTTCGCCAGCGCTTCCATCTGCATTTCTCCGCCCAACGCCGAGTCTGAACCAACATACGCCATGTCGGTTGGCAGTTTCACTTCTGGCTTACGATTGACGAAGATCAGCGGAATGCCGGCATTTTTCGCCGCGGTAATCATTGGCAATACGCCTTGAGTGTCCACCGGATTGAGGATGATGGCATCGACACCCTGATTAACAAAATCATCCACCTGCTGCACTTGCAGCGCGACATCGCCTTTGGCATCCACAAACTGGCTATTGAGCTGGTTAGCTTTCAGCTCTGCCTGCATCTGGGTGCGCAGAATCGAGACGAAGTTGAGATCGAAGTTCGCCAGCGCGACGCCGACGGTGAAGGTTTTAGCGCTCACGCTCAGGCTGAGCAGCAGCGCGCAGAGGCACAGCATCACATTTCTGATGTTCATGGGTTAGTCCTGTAGGGTTGAGATATTGTTATATATTTCATCGAGTTAATGCCGGATAACAGGCAAATACCCGGCGGTGAAATCGTCAAAGCGTGAAATGATCGCGGAACTGCTGCAGCGCGGCGCCACTTTCGCCGCTGGCCCAGCCTTCCAGCGCCACGGTGCCCTGATAGCCAACATCGTGTAGCGCACGGGCGATGGTGCGATAGCTAATCTCGCCGGTGCCCGGCTGCTGACGCCCCGGCACATCGGCCACCTGAATCTCACCTATCGCCGAACCACAGCGGCGAATCAGTTCGATCAAATTGCCTTCGCCAATCTGCGCGTGATACAGGTCGAGGTTCATCTTCAGCGCCGGGCTGTTAACCGCTTCCACCAGCGCCAGCGTGTCGGCCGCCAGCGCGAACGGTGTACCGGGATGATCAACCGGCAAGTTAAGGTTCTCCAGCGTGAAGACGCGTCCGGCGCGCTCGCCCAGCTGCGCCACTTTGCGCAGCGTGTCGGCCGCTTTCAGCCACATCGCGCCGGTCACCACCTCAACCGGTCTAACCGGCAAACCTTTGTCATCCAGTCCGGTACCGTGCAGGTTCAACGCCGGACAGTTGAGCCGCTCGGCCACCGCCAGCGACGCTTCAGCACTTTGCAGCAGTTGCTGAATCTCATCATCATCGGTCAGGTTGCCGCTGAGGTAGCCGGTCATCGAGGTGAAACGCGCGCCGGTCGCCGCCAGCGCATCGATATCTTTGTTGGCCCAGCCCCAGATTTCGACGCCAAAGCCCAGTTCATGAATGCGTTTCACGCGCTCGACAAAAGGCAGATCGAGAAACACCATTTCGGCACACACCGACAGCTGATAACTGGCCATTAGCGACCTCCCAATTTGATGGGTTGCTGCTGCTGCACCGAGTCGATACAGGCCAGCGCAATCTCCAGCGCGTTTCGTGCATCTTCACCGGTAGCGCGCGGCGTTTCGCCACTGCGAATGCAGCGGGCAAACTCGGCCATCTCCGCCACATAGGCTTCGCGCAGCAGGTCTGAATCCATGCGTGAGGTTTCAATCGCGATGCCATCCTGGTGATAGCGCACACAGTTGTTAACGTTGATGTGGCCCGCCTGCAGCATGCCTTTGCTGCCGAACACTTCGCCGCGCACATCGTAGCCGTATACCGCCTGGAAGTTGGCTTCAGCGGTGGCGATCGCGCCGTTATCAAAGCGGATGGTAACCACCGATGTGTCGAGCAAGCCTTTGTCTTTGAAATCCGGACGCACCAGCGCATCGGCCAGCGCATAGACTTCCACCGGCTTCGCGCCAGGGTTAAAGTGCAGCAGCGTGTCGAAATCGTGGATCAGCGTTTCAAGGAAGATCGTCCACTGCGGGATGCGCGAAGGATCGTGCAGGCCCGGATCGCGCGTCAGCGATCGGCTCAGCTGCGTGGTGCCATTTTCACCCGCTTTCACCGCCGCGATCGCTGCAGCAAAGCCGGAATCAAAGCGGCGGTTAAAACCGACCTGCAACACGACGCCGGCCGCTTTCGCGGCAGCAATCGCGCGATCCGCCTCTTCCAGCGTCACCGCCATCGGCTTCTCACAGAACACATGTTTGCCCGCCTCAGCGGCAGCGATCACCCATTCGGCGTGCGTGCGCGCTGGTGCGGCAATCGCCACCGCCTCAATTTCGGGATCCTGCAGCAGCGCATGCAGATCGCTATAGGCTTTAGCGACGCCGAGCTTATTGGTCAGCGCGTCGGCCGCGCCCGGTTGCGGATCGGCCACCGCTGCGAGGATCGCACCCGGCACGCGCCAGGCCAGGTTTTCCGCGTGGAAGCTGCCCATGCGTCCGGCGCCAATCAGGCCGACGCGTACTGGCTTAAGATGAAATGTCATGACCTATTCCTTATTGTTTTGGATATGCTCATTCGAGCGCAGGGATGTGCAATCGGTAGTGCAAAGGCGATGCCAACTGCAATTCGCCGCTTTATGTGAGGCATGACACAGATATTGCTCACAATTTGGCAACAAAACTTACATGTCAACTTCACATGTCAATAAAATGTACATTCCATCTTGTTAAGGAGTGTCACATGCGTGCCAGTGAGCGTTTGCCGTTTAAAGATGAGAGCGATCCAATCTTCAGCTTGCCGGACAGCGCGGAGGTGGGCGAATGGGATACGTTGTTGTGGCAGGGCTGGCACAGCTTTGAACGCGGTGAACAGCCCGGCTGGATGCGGCACAGCATTTTGCAGTCGTGGCAGCGATCGCAGCAGCGCGCGATCGATCCCGCCACCTTTGCCTATGTTTCGCCACCCGCTGCGGAACTGACGGCGATCCTTGAGCACAATGCCGAGTTGATCCTCGCGGCGCGCAGCATCATGGAAAACCTGCTGGCGTATAACCCGGATGGCCACATCAATCTGACCGATGCGCAAGGCGTGACGCTGCACTTCTGCGGCGCGGATCTGACGCCGGTCGGCAGCATCCTGCGCGAAGAGGTGCTCGGCACCAACTGCACCGCGCGCTGCCTGATTGAGCAGCGGCTGGTGTACGTGTTGAGTGGCGAAAACTGGAAGCTGGATCTGCGCAAACGCCATCGCCAATGTGCTGCCGCACCGGTGCGCGATGCCAGCGGCCAGCTGCTTGGCGTGCTCACGCTGACCGCCACGCCTGACAACTTTAATGCGCATACGCTCGGCACGGTGCAGGCGGCAGCGGAAGCGGTTGGTCAGCAGCTGATGCTGCGCCGTTTGCTGGCCGAGCAGCAGTCGATCCTCGAAACCCTGAACGAAGGCGTAATCGTCTGCGATCGTCACGGTCGCATCAAAACGCTGAATCGCTATGCGCGCCAGATCTTTAGCGGCCTCGATCCCAGCGCCGGACCGATCGACGTGCTGCTGCAACCGCAAGGCGGATCGCTGCTCACCATGCCGTTCTGCAATGACCGCGAGCTGCAATTTATGCCGGATGGCGTGCATCCCCTTTCCTGCCTTATTTCGCTGATGCCCGCGCCAGACGGTGGCCGCGTGCTGTCGCTGCGCGAGAATCAACGTATCCGCGCCATTACGCGCCGCGTGATGGGCGTCGGCGCCAGCTACACCTTTGAGATGATTCGCGGGCACGCGCCGCGCGTGCTGCAAGCGATTCAGAAAGCGCGCGCCAGCAGCCGCAGCGACAGCACGGTATTATTAACCGGCGAAAGCGGCACCGGTAAAGAGCTGTTCGCACAGGCGATTCACAACGCCAGCCCGCGCCAGCAGGAAGCCTTTATCGCGCTGAACTGCGGCGCATTGCCACGTGATTTAGTGCAGAGCGAACTATTTGGCTATGTCGACGGCGCTTTTACTGGATCGCGACGCGGCGGCTCGGCGGGCAAATTTGAGCTGGCTGATGGCGGCACCTTGTTCCTTGATGAGATTGGCGAGATGCCGCTCGAGGCGCAAACCAGCCTGCTGCGCGTGCTGCAGGAGGGCGAAGTGGTGCGAATCGGCGCAGCCCATCCTATCAAGGTCAACGTGCGCATCATCGCCGCTACCCACTGCAATCTGCTGGATGCGGTGGAAAAAGGCGCGTTCCGCCGCGACCTCTACTATCGCCTGAATGTGATTTCGCTGGAGATCCCGCCGCTGCGCGAGCGTCAGGAGGATATTCCCGGCCTGGTGAATACCTTCATTCAGGCGCTCTGCACCCGGCTGAAGCGCATCGCGCCGCAGCTCTCCGCCGAGGCAATGTGCTGTTTGCAGGCGTGGCACTGGCCCGGCAACGTGCGCGAGCTGGAGAATCTGGTCGAGCGCATGGTGAATTTGTGTGAAGGGCTGGAGATAGATCGTCACGATCTGCCGGAAGAGATGGTGCAGCGTAACGCGCCTGTCGCCAGCGAATTGAGCTCGCTGCAGAAGAATGAACGCCAGCATGTGATGCAGGTGGTGCGCGAGCAGAAAGGCAACCTGCGCCAGTCCGCGCAGCTGCTGGGGATTTCACGCACCGCGCTGTATAACAAGCTGCATCAGTGGCAGGTGGATGTGGCGGGATTGCGGCGCGGGTAGGTGCGACTTGTTGCCCTCACCCCAACCCTCTCCCACTGGGAGAGGGAGCTAGTCGGTGCACTATTCCATTCCTTCTCCCACTGGGAGAGGGAGTTAGTCGGTGCACTATTCAATTCCCTCTCCCTGTGGGAGAGGGTTAGGGTGAGTGAAAAAACTACAACGACGCCCCACCACAGATCACCAACTCCTGCCCGGTAATCGCATCGGCGGCAGGCGACAGCACAAACCCTGCCAGCGCCGCCACTTCCTGTGGCTTGATATAGCGCCCCATCGGCGGCAGCTTTGGGGGTGAACTGGCGCGGCCGGGCTGCAGCAGCATGGGCGTCTCCGTCGCCCCCGGCGCAATCACATTCACCGTGATGCCTTTGGGTGCCAGTTCCGCCGCCCAGCTGCGTGCCATGCCCACCATGGCCGCCTTGGTGCTCACGTACTGGCTGCGATTCGCCGCGCCGCGTGACGTGCGGCTGCCAACCAGCAAGATACGATCGCCCTGCGCCATCTGCGGCTGCAAGACATTTGCCATTATCTCCGCCACCTGCACGTGCAGGTACCACAAACGCGCGCTCTGCTCCTCATCCAGCTCACCGAGCGGCGCAGCCGCCATCATGCCTGCGGCATGCACCAGCGCATCCACCTTCGGCAGCGCCAATAGCGCCTGCTTCAGCAGATTGGCATCCAACAGATCCACGCTGACCGAGGTGAACGCTGGATGATCGTTCTGCACCGACGTGCGGCTAAAACCGGTCACCTGCCAACCTTGTTGCAACAGATGATCGGCGATGGCGGCGCCTATGCCAGAGCTGACGCCCGTCACCAGCGCGTGTCGCTGCCTGCTCATCCTTTCACCCAGCTTTCATCGACGCGCACATATTTAATCGCCTGACGAAAATAGGTGTAAGCCACATGCAGCGCGCCATCGTCACTTTGTTTGATGCTCGGATAGGAGAACTCGCGGTTAAGCTTTTGCTGCGAATTATTGGTCATGCAGTAGCCGTCGCCCTCGTCGAGATTACGCTGCCATGGCCAGCTTTTGCCGCCATCGGCGGAAATCGCCAGCGTCATTGGCGCGCGGGGTGCGCCCCAAAACGCGCTGCGTCCGCTGTGCACCAGCGGCTCTGCCGCCACCGCCACATCGCTGTCATCCTCTTCATCTTCAATTTCGTCATATAGCGATAAGCGGCGCTCGCTGGCATCTCTGGCGCTCATGGCATTAAACACCAGCGCCAGATGGCCGTTGTGCAATGTCGTGACCTGAATCGACGAGTTGTTGTTTGGCAAGTCAGTCGCCAGCGGCGCACTCCAGCTTTCGCCGCCGTCGATCGAACGACTTTGATAGATGAAATCGGCCCAGCGGCTGCGATACAGCGCCAGTAAGCTGCCATCCTGCAGCAACGTGATGTTCATATGCACGCAGCCCAGGCTGTCTGGCACCGCCACATCGCGCCAGCTTTGGCCTTTATCACTGGAGATTTTCACCGCGCTGATATCGTTGTTACCCACCCATTTCACGCCAGGCTGCGTTCGGCAATAAAACACCGGCAGCAGCCAGTTACCGTTTGGCAGCACCACAATCGGCTGGCGAATAAAGGTGCCGGGCTGATCGAGCAAAGTGTCGATTGCCCCCCAGCTGCGGCCAAAATCGCGTGACTGACGATAGCGCACAATCGCGGTGTCCTGATTGCCGGATTTTTGCGCCGTCCACAGCAGCCAAAGCACCTGTTCGGGATCGAGGAACAGCAGCGGATTTTGCTCCGATCGCGTGGGATCGTCAGAGAGTTTTTCCGCCTCGCTCCACTGTGTGCTGCCGCTTTTCAGCCGCGAGCACCACACAGAAATATCGGCGATCCCTTCCTGCGTGCCGCCAAACCACACACACAGCAAGTCGCCATTGGGTAGCGGCAGCAGATTCGCCGCATGGTTCTGCGGGCAGACCGAAGGCAGCATCGCCGTGAGCTGTTGCGCATCCTGCGCGTGCGGATGGAGGTTACCGCTGCGTTCAACGGTAAGGGTTAAATCACTCATTTCAGGCTCCACTGTTTTGCATTGAAGATTTCGGGGCTTTTTTCACATGGGTTTGGCTTGAAGGGATCAGGCGGTCAATCACCATGATGACCGCCGGCGTGATCAACGCCACGTACATGTTGTTGATACCTAATGGATCGCCGAGCAGATACCACACTGACGTCATGACGCACGCACCAATCAGGCCTGCATTGGCGCCGCGCGTGCTTTTAAAGAACGGCAGATAAAAGGCAATGATTGCCACCACTGAAATCGACAGCCGAATAGCGCGGGTGAAGAAGGAGAGCTTCAACACTTCCGGCACGAACAGCACGAAAATCAGCGGCAGGAAACCGATCAGCAGCGACAGCCAGCGCGTCATGCGGAACTCGCGCTCCGGTGTCGGATTGCGATAGGGCACGTAGAAATCTTTTACCACCAGCGAGGCAATCGCCAGCGCTACGGTGCTGACGCTGACAAAGATCGACGCCACGAGTGAGGTGGTGACAATCCCCGCCAGCCAGGGACTCATGTCCTGCAGGAACACCGGCAGCGCATAGAGACTTTTAATATCGGGATGCAGGTATTTCGCCGCCACGCCAATCAGCGCGATAGCAATGGCAATCGGCATGCAGAAGAAGAACGCCACCCAGGTTGCACGTTTGGCGGACTCGGCACTTTTGGTCGAGGCAATCGCCTGAATCACAAACTGAGTACAGAAGATCGAGCCGATAGTACCAATCATCCAGGCGAAAATAGTGCTGCCGCCAACGTTGCCGTCCCACGTCCAGTAGAAATGCGGCATCTCTTTGATCATTGGGCTGACGCCGCCGGTCATGTGCAGGGCCACGCCGAGAATGATCAGAATACCGATATATTTCAGTCCGCTGTGCAGCAGCGTGACCCAGGCGATGCCTTTCATGCCACCGAACATAAAATAGAACGTACTGACGATCGCGGTGATCACCGCAGCGGTAGTGAGATCGAGGTTGAGCACCGTTGAGATCGCCGCCGCACCGCTAACGTAGTTACCGACGTTAACCAGCAATAGCGCATAGATCATGATTAGCGAGATGATGTTTTTGGTGGAGTTGCCATAACGTTCAGCGATCGCCGCAGAGATGGTGATTTTGCCGGTATTGTAGATGCGCTTTACCAGCAAAAAACCAAACAGCGGGAAACCGATAGCGGCACCAATCACCGACCATGAAGCGGCAAAGCCATCTTCGAAAGCTGCCTGAGCCGTACCGATGGTGGATTTGGCGCCGATGTATTCCGACATCAGCATCACGCCCACCACAAATGCCGGCATCACATTGGAGCCAGCCATAAAGTCGCCGCTGTTTTTACTGCGCAGACGCCAGGTGAGCCAGGTGGTGAACAGGATGTACGCAATGACAATCCCGACAATAATCACCATCCCTTCTGTAGAGAATTGTTTCATTTCAGCCTCATCGATAACGTAGGGTCGTGGAACGCGCTGGGCTTCACGCGTCCCGTTGATGAGGTGGCCGATGTTGTTATTCACCGTGTCTACGCACTTCGCCACCCCACTTATGCTTATGATTCATTTCGCTCAAATAAGAATGAATTTACGCATATTAGAGGCGTTTTATAGGCTAAACAGGGCTTAATTTGTTTGAGGTTGCTCACAAAGCATCAAATATGATTACAAATAATCAAAATCAACGCATTAATTACAGCACCTTTGAATCGGCACCTGACATCGCCGGTAAAGGCGTGAACAACCTGATTGGTCAGATTTGGAGTGGCGCGATGATGCTGGAGCACCTCGATTACGCCGAAGCGGGCGCAGCGGTGTTGGATGCCATCGAGCTTACGCTGGCGGCGGGCAACAGCCTGACGCGCGAGCTCGACGGCCGCGCGTCAACCGAGGAACTGGGCGCGGCTATCGCTGCTGCGTTGTAACCTCCAGGCGTGCCCTAAAGAATCTGCACTGTTTCCGCATGCCAGCCGTGGGGCAACGGCTGCGGGCGCGTAATCACCACGTTATGCAACTGTAGATTCTCCACGCCGCGCGCAAACACGCCCGGCAAGCCATCCGGATAAGCAGCGACGCCGTATGCTAAGCCCGATGTGCTATCCAGTTTGTACGCATTGTCGAGGCCCATGCCGGTCGGCGATTCGGGATTACACGGCGGGCGCACATCGTAATGTCCCTGATCCGCACCTGCTGCTACCACTTGCCGCAGCTGCACATTCGCCAGCATCACATCACGAATCTGTCCCGGTTGTTCCGCATGCAGGTTAATTGCTCCTTCCATCACACCGCTGACGTTGCTGAATTGCAGTTGCTCAATGCTGCCCGGCGCTATCGCCGGATCGCGCGCGCGCACTGAAACAAACAGCGCATCGGCTTTACCCCAATGGCACGGCGGCGCGTGGCGGCAGGCCAGCGTGATATTGCTGAACAGCAAACGGCGGAACTGGCCGCCATCA
This sequence comes from Pantoea sp. y20, assembly GCF_054903455.1. Lineage (NCBI taxonomy): Bacteria > Pseudomonadati > Pseudomonadota > Gammaproteobacteria > Enterobacterales > Erwiniaceae > Pantoea > Pantoea sp. y20. Next base: position 470,263 of record NZ_CM142816.1, on the reverse strand, counting down.
CGCGACAGCAAGCCAATCGCGCGGTTGGAATCAAAGAGGGTGCAGCCGGAGACGGTGACATCTTCCACGTCATCGAAGGTTTCGGTGCCAATTTTGAACGCGCAGCTGTAGGAGCGCAGCAGGCAGTTGCTGATCATGATTTGTCGCGCGGCACGTCGCAAATGCGCGGGTTTTTGGCTGGTTTTGATGCAGATGGCATCATCGGCCACGCTCAGGTAGCTGTTGCTGACAAACACCGCTTCACAGCTGTCGATATCCAGCGCATCGGTGTTCGGCATGCTCATGCTGTTATTGATGGTGAGATGGTCGACATGTACATGGCGGCAACTCACCAGATGTACCGTCCACATCGGCGCCTGGATGATGGTGAAATCTTGCAGCGTCACCTGCTCGCAATCCTCAAACACCACGATGCGCGGGCGCTGCGCACGCGGCAGGCGATAACCCTGCTCGTCCTTTTCCGCAGCAAACCACGCATCGCCGTTACCGTCGATCACCCCTTTGCCACTGATGCTGATATTGCGCTGCCCGACGGCGTACAGCAGCACATGCTGCGACAGTTCAGCCTGGCTCTGTGCCAGCTGCTGCTGATAATCCTCAACGCGTGAGCTGGCGAGCAACGTGGCGCCCGCTTCGAGATGCAGATTAATGTTGGAACCCAGCGTTAGCGTGCCGAGATGATAGCGGCCAGGCGGCACTGATAAGGTGCCGCCGCCGCGCGTTGCCAGATGATTGAGTGCGCGCTGGAAGCAGTGTGTATCCAGCGTTTCGCCATCGGCGATGGGGTAGAAATCAGCCAATGAAACGTGCATGCGGTTCTCCTGAATAGCGGCGATGCGCTATTGCAGCACGCGCCGCATGACCAAAACCTTTTGCTGGTGGACAAGATGGTTATTTCACCGCGCCTTCGGTGACGCCGCTGATAAATTTGCGCTGGAACACCAGGAACACCGCCACCAGCGGCAGGATGACAATCATCGCGCCCGCCATCAGCACCGGAATATCGATGGTGTTTTTGTTCTGGAAAAACATCATGCCGATCGGCAAGGTGCGCAGCTCATCTTTATTCACCAGAATTAGCGGGATAAGGAACTCGTTCCACGTCCAGATAAACAGCAGCAGCGCCAGCGTGGACAGCGTCGGCCAAATCGCCGGCACCAGCAGGCCCCAGAGAATTTTGCGGCGTGAGGCACCATCCATCACTGCCGCTTCCACCAGCTCGCGCGGCACCTGCTGCAACGCGGTGGCAATCATCAGCGTGGTAAACGGCAGCGACAAGGCAATTTGCGGCAGAATCAGCGTCAGATAGGTATTGGTAAGGCCCATCCAGCGTAGCTCGTGATAGAGCGGAATAATAAAGGCTTCACTCGGTAGCACCATGCCAAGGCCCAGCAGCGCGGCAACCACCGTTTTGCCGGGGATCTTCAGCCAGGCAAAACCGAATCCCGCCAGAATGCCGAGCAGGATGCTGCAGATCACCACCGGAATCACCACCAGCACCGAGTTCATGAAGTAGACGTTGAAATGTCCCTGCTGCCACGCGGTGATGTAGTTTTTGAAATTGAGCGACGAGGGCAAGGTAAACACGCCCTGAAATAGCTCCATCTGGGTTTTGAACGAGGTCATCAGCGCCATTAAAAACGGCAGGATGGTCATCAACGCGACAATCCAGATCAGCGCGCGTGAGACAGTTGGCGTGCCGCGCATCAGTGACGCTCCCGTAGACATAGATGAATTAAGCCGTTGATCATTAACACAATCAGCATACTGAACACCGCCACGGCGGAGGCATAGCCGAAGTAGTGCAGGTCAAAGCCCTGCTTATACATAAAGATGTTGGTCACCATAGTGGACGTGCCCGGCCCGCCTTGCGTCATCACGTAAACCAGATCGAAGGCTTTCAAGCTGGCGATCACCGTCAGCAGCAGCGCGATACGCAGTTCCGGACGCAGCGACGGCAGCGTAATGCGCATAAATTTCTGCCGGCGTGATGAACCATCGAGATCGGCCGCTTCCAGCAGCGACGGATCCATGCGTTGCAAGCCCGCCATAAACAGCACCAGGCAGAAACCGAAGAAGTACCAGGTGGCGACAAAGCCGACCGCGGGTAGCGCCCAGGTAAAATCACCCAGCCACGACTTCGCCAGCTGCGGCAAACCCACGGCGCGCAGGAACTGATCGATAGGGCCAAACGCCGGGTTATACAGCCAGCGCCACACCACGCCGAGCACCGCCATCGGCATGATGTACGGCAGGAAGAAGAGGATACGCAGCACGCTGCGCTCTTTGTTATTGCGCGTCTCATACAGGAAGCTGCACAGCAGCAGTCCAACGCCAATCGGAAACAGCGTGTAGAACAGCATCAGCAAGGCATTATTGCCGAGCGCCACCCAGAACACCGGATCCTGGAACATGCGCAGATAGTTACCCATGCCGATGAAAATCGGCCACGAGGTGCCGTCCCATTCGGTGAAGCTGATCCCTAATGAGGCCAACAGCGGCATCAGCAGAAACACCGCATACACCAGCACCGCGGGCAGAAGATAGAGCGCATTGCGCCAGGCAGATTTATTCAGCATAACCGTACTCGCTTGCGGGCCTGTTCGCGGCCCGGCCACTTACGCCGGGCCGTACGTCATCAGTGCTTGAGGGTTTTCAGGTAACGTTGATAGTTGTTATCGAAGTTGATCACCATCTGGTCGGCGGTTTGACGTCCCGCCAGCAGCAGCTGCACATTCTGATTCAGCTCAGCGTTCATGGTTGGCGTGGCCCAGTCGAGATAATGGCCGAGACCATCGTTGTCATTTAGCGTCACCCACACCTGATACGCTTCCGCCAGCAGCGGGTTATCCGCCGGAATCTGCGCATTTTTGCTGGTGCCGGCCGGCAGGAAGCCCACTTTCAGCCAGCGGTTCGCCATCTCATCTGAGACGATGTAATCGATGAACTTCGCTGCGGAATCCTGCTGCGCTTTGTCTTTGGCGGTGCTGGTGATGGAGAACGCCAGATCGGTGCCGCCCACCATCAGTGGATGCTGCACGCCCTCGCCCGCTGGCATCGCGGCGAAGTGCAGATCTTTGTTGTCTTTAAACTGGCCGAGATACCAGGTTCCGCTCACCAGGAACGCTGCCTGACCATTCTGGAACAGGGTCGCGGCATCGTCGTGCCCAATGCCCTGGAAGCCGGGGAACAGATAGCCTTTGTCGTTCCAGCCCTTCATCAGGTTGGCGGCTTTCACCAGCTTGTCGTCTTTGAACGTGCCGCCCACGTCGTAAATCAGATCGTCGAGTTTTTTCCGGTCGCTGCTCTCAATCTGCGCTTCCCACAAGGTGCTGAGCAGCTGCTGGCCCATGTTGCCGTCGAGCAGGCCGAGCATCATCGGCGGTGTACCGGCGGCTTTGAGTTTCTCCATCGCCTGTTCGAGTTCTGGCAGGGTTTTAGGCACCGCGACACCGGCTTTATCCAGCAGCGCTTTGTTGTAGTACAAACCCACCATCTCGCCGAGGCTCGCCACGCCGTAGAGTTTGCCGCTGCCGAAATCTTGTTTATCTGACCAGCGGTTACGTTTCAGGATTGAATCCGGGAAGCGCGTGGTCCAGCCGTAAGTTTTGGCGTAATCATCCAGCGGCCACAGCAGCTTGTCTTTCACCAGCGAGCCCATATCGCCGCCGCCCTGATTCACTTGGGCGATTTGCGGGCCGTCACCGGCGGTTAGCGCCAGCTTAAGCGGAATGCGCGTGTCTTCGAAGGAGTGCACCGAACGCTGAATCACAATGTCCGGATTCTTTTGCTGGAACGCTTTTACCGCTTCATCCACCGCTTCGGTCTGCTGCGGATAGTTGTAAATGTCCCACTCATTCAGGGTAACGGCCTGCGCGGCTGCCATGGTCGCACCGAGCAGAATCCCGGCGGAGACCAGACGCGACACCGTGCGCAGTGAACTTTGCAAACGGGAAGGACGATTGGTTGAATCACACATCATGCTCGGTTTCTCCAACAGATGACTGGCATCCCTTCATCTCGACACCTGCGATTCCCGGCAGGTTGATTCAGCAGCGACAACGCACATAATTCATACTTACTTTATGCACAAAAGAAAGTCAAACATCACCACTGCGGAATTTTTGCTCTGTGATACAGTGCAAAGAGTAAGAAGAAAAGCCGCCAGAACAGCAGAGGATGCTGCGATTCAGCGCGCAAACCGGACAGCGTTGCGCAGTAAAGCCTGAGCATCAGTATAAATCACTCAGCCAGGCAAGCTGCTTTAACATACTGATAGAGCATATGAAAATCCTATAGTTATCATCACTGCGATAGGTGAGCGAAAGGCAATGTGCTTTCAATCAGCGCTCATACCGGCGTTGCGCGTGAGTTTGTCAGCCGCCCAGTCATGCTTTGTGGTTATAGTTCGCATCAGCTTTATGCGCCAGCGCAATTATTACACCTTGAAAACTAAGTCGGCTTTCTTTACCGTAAAATCTGTTCATCTCCTGACCACAGAGGCTCCACCATGACGGCTGAAGGTGTTATTCGTCGCGCCAGCGAGGCAGATTTCCCCGCCTTGTCGCGCATCTGCTTAGAGACCGCCAATGCCGGCACCGATGCCAGCGCGCTCTACTCCGATCCCGCGCTGCCCGGCCTGCGCTTTGTCATTCCCTACGCGCGCTTTGCGCCCGAATTTGCTTATGTGCTGGAACAGCACGGCGAGGTAGTCGGCTACGCGGTCGCCGCGCCCGATACGCGCGCCTTCGAAGCAAAGTTGAATACTGATTGGTGGCCACAGCTGCAACAGCAGTATCGCGATTACGCGCCGCAGGCGCCGCTCGACAGCAAAGTGCTGGAAGCGATTCATCAGCCCGATGCGGCAGCGGATCAGCTGGTGACGCAATGGCCTGCGCATCTGCACATCAATCTGTTACCCGCCGCGCAGCAAGGTGGCTGGGGGCGCAAGCTGATTGAACAGCTGCTACACGATCTGCGTGCCGCGGGCGTGCCGGGCGTTTATCTCGGCGTCAGCCTGCAAAACGAGCAGGTGTGCGGCTTTTATCAGCGCCTTGGCTTCACGCCGATTATGCGCAGCAACGCCATTTATATGGGCCAACTTCTCTGATTCGAGGCATCGCATGACCAGCCTGCATCTGCAAAACGTTAAAAAGTCCTACGAAAATGTAAACGTGATTCATGGCATCGATCTCACCATTAACAGCGGCGAATTCGTGGTGTTTGTCGGCCCTTCCGGCTGCGGGAAATCTACGCTGCTGCGCATGATTGCCGGGCTGGAGGAGATCACCGACGGTAAGTTGCTGATTGAAGGCGCCGATATGACCGATCAGCACGCCACCGAGCGCGGCATCGCCATGGTGTTTCAGTCCTATGCGCTCTACCCGAACATGACGGTGCGCGGCAATCTGGCCTATCCGCTGGAAGTGATGAAGCGCCCGAAAGCGGAAATTGAGCAGGCGATCAAACAGACTGCGGCGCGCCTGCATCTGACAGAATTTCTTGACCGCTTACCGCGCGCGCTGTCCGGCGGACAGCGGCAACGTGTGGCGATTGGCCGCGCGATAATCCGCCACCCGCGCATTTTTCTGTTTGATGAGCCGCTGTCGAACCTCGATGCCGAGCTGCGTTTGCAGATGCGCATTGAGATTGCTCGCCTGCACGCTTCGCTGGGCAACACCATGATCTACGTGACGCACGATCAGCTAGAGGCGATGACGCTGGCGGATCGCATCGTGGTGCTGCGTCAGGGCCGCATTGAGCAGGTCGGCGCGCCGATGGCGCTGTATCGCGATCCCGACAACCTGTTTGTCGCCGGGTTTATTGGCTCGCCGAAGATGAATTTCCTCACTGCCGAAGTGTCCGCGATCGCGCCGGGCGCGGTGCAACTGCGGGTGCCGGCGCTGGGCATTAATCAGCTTACGCTGCCGATCGCCGCGTCGTGCCGCGAAGGGCAGAAAATCACGCTGGGCGTACGTCCAGAGCATTTCCAGCCAGTGAGCAGCAACGATGATGTCCTGAGTTTTAGCGGCGAATTGTCGTTTAGCGAGATGCTGGGACACACCAATTATCTCTATCTCGATATCGGCGAAGAGAAGCTGCTGGTGATTGAGGAGCGTAACGTGGCGGAACACGCGATTGGCGAGCGGCTGAGTTATCAGCTGCGTGCCGAGCACTGTTTATTGTTTGATGAGCAGGGTTTGCGACTCAGATAAGGTAAAAGCCGCATCTTTTCGTCGCGGCGCGATAAATCGCGCCGCGACAGAATGGGCGGGGATTTATCGCGTGATTCATTATTGCGGTGCGATCTCTTCATCGGCCTGTGCGGCCAACAAATCCAGCAGCTTATTCACCGCAAACCCGGCCGCGCCCTGCGCCCACATGCGGTTGGATTCCGTAAGGAACTGCAGCGGCGTCATGTGCGGCGTCAGCTTCAAACGGTAGGTCTGAAAACTCTGCGTAACGTGGTCGAGCAGAATGCGCGAAGCCATTTGCGGCTCCATCGCCAGATATACTACGTCCGGATCGTAGGCCACCGACAGATTCGCCAGCGACATCCCCAGATGCTGCCCGGCCTCGGCCAGCGCGCTCAGCACCTCCGGCGTTGGACGCACATCGAGATCGCGCAGCGTATGCGGCACCTCTTCTTTGGTGGTGGCCGCCACGCGCTGCAGAATCGCCTGCGACGACGCCACATCCTCCAGCAGACGCTCAGAACCATCGCCCAGCAGCGACACGCCAATCTCCCCAGCTTTGCCGTGACGACCACGATAAAGCTGGCGATCGAGCAGAATCCCCGCGCCGATGCCTTTGCCGAACGTAGCTATCACCGCCGACTGCGCATGACCGAGCTGACCAAACACCAGCGCCGCCATCGCCAGCGCGTTGGCATCATTTTCAATAAATACCGGCAGCGAGAAGCGCTCTTCCAGCAGACGGGCAATCGGCACGTTATCCCAGCCCAGCGCGCGTGACAGCACGCAAACGCCATTGCTGGCATCGACCAAACCCGACAGCGCCAGACCAATCGCCCCAACCTTTTTGCCCTCAACGCCACGCAAAAACTTCGCCAGCGCATCGCCGAGCTGTTTGGGCGTCATCGCGCCGGAAGGAATTTGCTGCTCGCCGATGATGTTGCCGCTGAGATCGGTCAGCACCATCAGGTTGCGTTCGGCATTAAGCTGAATCCCCACCACGCTGGCGTGATCCGGATTGAGGCCGAGCAGCGTTTTGGGCCGCCCCATTGAGACGCGACGTAGCCCCAGCTCCTGCACGATGCCGCCGGTCAGCAGACGATTGGTGGCTTGCGACACCGTCGACATGCTCAGGCCGCTGCGCACTTTGAGATCGGATTGACTAATAGGCGCATTTTCGACAATCAGCCGCAGAATGCGCGCGGTTACGTTGGGAGCGCTCATGAGCCTCTTTATCTGAAGTTAAGCGGGAAGTTTCAGGCTGAACTGCATGGCCAGGCGAAGCGCACCGCTTAGGGCATCGCCCTGCGGCGGCACCAGCAGCGCGGCGATATCCGCCGGTAGCCACGCCTGAATGGGCGCGGCTAGTCCGCCCATCAAGGCCAGCTTGCCGTGGCTGCGCGCCAGCAGCGGCTGCACCATCTGCACGATATCCGCGGCGGATTGCTGCACCAGCGCTGTGCCGTGCACATCGCCCTGCTGCGCGGCAGCGAACACCTCAGGCACCACGCGGCCCCAATCAGCGGGTGTCGCCTGTTTCGACCACATCAGCAGCTGTTCCGGGCTGTTTTGATAGCTTGCCATGATGCGCTGCGTTAACGCCGAGGCGGGCACAATCTCTTCGTGCGCCAGCAGCGCCAGCCGTAGCGCGCGTTGGCCGAGAATCGCACCCGAACCGGCATCTGACAGGGCAAAACCCCAGCCGCCGAGCAGCGTGAAGTGCGTGCCATCCCAGGCCGCGCCCTGGCTGCCGGTGCCAATAATAAACACCGCGCCTGGCGCACCGGCGTGCGCACCGGCACAGGCGATTTCGACATCGGTAAACAGATAGCGCGCCTGACAGCGTGGCTGCCAGCTGGCGAGACGGCTTTGCACCGAGGCGACGTTCGCACCCGCCAAACCGGCGACGATCACCGTGCGGTCGCGCGCTTCAACAGGTAAATTCGCCTGCGTAAACAGATCGTCAATGACCTGATCAATGGCCACGATGGCGGCATCAAACTGCGACCAGACGTTAGCGGGACCGCCTTTGGCTTCCGCCAGCAGGCGTCCGGCGCTGTCGGTCAGGCGTCCACGACAGTGCGTACCACCGCCATCAATACCCAGCATTAGTGATTGCACGCGCTTCCTCCTGCCAGCCCGAAACGGTATGACGCTTATAGATGTGCGAAAGATAGGGGAAAAAAACTTAAATCGCAATAATAAATAAATAGGCAATCCGTATAGTTAATTAAAATAGATATAAATCATATAAATAACAATTTTTCACCAATTGAGATCCGCCACACGGATTGACATTAGTTTTTCTGTCGTAATAAGTTAACGGTCAGATTATCAGCAGCCTGACAGGTCGGGCGGCTCAAAGGCAACGGGCTTCAGGGGTACAACATGAAAGTGGGCATTATTGGTCTGGGCTTTCGGCTTTCCCATGTGGTGAAAGAGTTCAACAAAGCCGACACAGCGTTTTCCGTGGTGGGTTATGTCGATCCGGCTCCGGCGGGATTACCGAATCTGCACAGCTTTGGCATCGACGCGGGCACCGCGTTTGCTAGCGTGGATGCGCTGCTGCAACACGGCGGCTTTGATCTGCTGCTGGTGGGTTCGCCGAACTTTATGCACCTTGAACACATTCGTCAGGGCTTAGCGGCGGGCTACACGGTGTTCACCGAGAAGCCGGTGGTGATCAACGAAGAGCAAACCATGGCGATGGCGCAGCTGGTGCAGCAATATGGTCACGAGCGCATTCTGGTCGGCTTGGTATTGCGTTACTCGCCGCTCTATCGCGACCTGCTCACCGCGCGTGATGAAAATCGCCTCGGCGAAATCACCTCAATTGAAGCCACTGAACACATCAAGCCGTATCACGGTGCGTTCTTCCAGCGCGACTGGCGCCGTCTGGAGAAGTACGCCGGCCCGTATATTCTGGAAAAATGCTGCCACGATATCGATCTTTATCAGGGTCTGGTCGGCGAGCGTCCGGTTCGTGTTGCCAGCTTTGGCGGACGCAAAAACTTCACCCCGCAGCACGCGCCTAAAGGTGCGGTAACAGCGCAGTCAGAGGTGTATCACGTTAAACCGAGCGGCTGGTCGAGTACCGATGCGGTGTTTGACGGCGATGCCGACATCGTCGATTACCAAACCGCGCTGATTGAGTATGCCGGTGGCGCGACCCTCGCCTTCCATGCCAACCTTAACGTACCGGATGAGTTCCGCCGCTTCTGCGTGATGGGCACCGATGGCATGGCCGAAGGTGACTTCGTGCGTAACTACTTCCGCGTGCACAACGCGCGCACCGGTGCGCGCGAAGCGGATACTGAGTATGACGGCAACGCCTATGACGGCCATTACGGCGCAGATGCGCTGATGGCTGAAGAGATTGTGAAACACATTACACAGGGAACGCCGCTGAAGGTTTCAGTGGTGGACGCACTGGAAGCGGGCCTCACTGCGATCAAAATCGATGAAGCGCGAAAATCGAAAACCGTGGTGGATATGACGGAGAGTTGGAAAAAATTTGACGCCAACCTGGGGAAAGCAGCAACCGCGTAAGACACGCGCAATAAATTGCGCCGCTACAATCCGTAGCGGCGCGATTCATCGCGCGATGTTGAAGTTAGGTAACGGTTTCGTTTTCCAGCTTCTGCCGCTTACGCAGATGCGGGAAAATCGCCATCCACACGCCCACCACGATCAGCGTGCCGATGCCGCCAATCGCCGCCGCGGGCACTGCGCCCATCCATGCCGCCAGTAAACCTGACTCAAACTCGCCGAGCTGATTCGAGGTATTAATGAAGATGGCGTTGACCGCATTCACGCGGCCACGCATGTCATCCGGCGTATCGAGTTGCACCAGCGCGCCGCGAATCACCATGCTGACCATATCGAAGCCGCCCAACGCCGCCAGCGCGATCACCGACAGCCACAGCTGCGTGGAGAGCGCGAACACCAGCGTCGCCACGCCAAAACCGGCCACCGAGCCGAACATGATCATGCCGACGTTCTTTTCCAGCTTGTGACGACTCAGCCACACGCCAACCAGCAGCGCACCGACCGACGGCGCGCCGCGCAGGATGCCCAAGCCCCACGGCCCGGTATGCAGGATATCTTGCGCGAAGATCGGCAGCAGCGCGGTGGCCCCGCCCAGCAGCACGGCAAACAGATCGAGTGAAATCACGCCGAGCACATCTTTGCGATCGCGGATAAAGCGCACGCCGGCAAACAGGTTCGGCAGATTCATCGGCAAGCGCGCCTGCGGCGGCCGCTCATAGCGCAGTCGGCTCACCAGCACGATGGAGAACAGATAGAACAGCGCCGAGACGCCATACACCACTTCCGGACCGGCGACATAAAGGAAGCCACCGAGCGTTGGGCCGATAATCACCGCCGCCTGTCCGCCCACCGAACTGGCGGCCATGGCGCGCGCCAGAATCGGTGGCGGCACCAGCGCCGGCAGCATCGAGGTAATCGCTGGCCACTCAAGCGCCTTGGCGACGGAGATCAGAAACACCAATCCCCAAATCTCGATCTTGCCCGCCCAGTTCATCAGCGTGAGCGCAACCAGCCCCAGCAGCGCCAGCCACTCAATAAATTGTCCGAGCAATACGATACGACGACGGTCAAGCTGATCGGCCAGATGCCCGGCGGGCAGCGCCAGCAGTACAGAAGGCAGAAACTGCATCAGACCGATCATGCCGAGCGCCATCGCGCTGTGGGTCAGCGCGTAGATTTGCCAGCTGACCGCGACCGAAAACATTTGAAAACCAAACGATGAACAGGTGCGCGCCAGCCAAAAGGCGACAAACGACCTGTGCCGCAGCAATGAATCCTCTGCTGCGGATACTAGAGAACCCATAGTTTTATCCCATCCTAAACAATTACATCGGTTAGCGTCGTTGCACTAACCTGGTGAAAAGCCACGTTGCGGCTTCCGCTTTATTTTTTCAGGCCACAGAGTGCGGCATCTTACTGAGCCAGGCAATGGCTAGCCGTGCTGTTTAAAAACAGAAGCTTATCCAAAAATTAGCTAAGCATGGAGCTCTTAATATTAGCAGGCTGATGGTTATGAGATGAAAATATCCAAAAGTTTCCCAATATGGCAATAGCCGATTAATTCATCCTGCTCAGCGCCTAATATCTCTCTATCAGTGACAGTTAAAAAAAGGTGATCTTGATAAACAAAACGATCTATATTGACTGTGTTTAGATTTCATTATCCCGCCGTCCTTATAATAATTAAGACGCTCCAGTTAATTAATTTATTCACAGAGATAAATGGAAAACAGTTCTTATAATCCTTATGTTACTGAGCGCATCCATCGCTTCGACGGGGCGCTAGCTGGCGTGTGTTATTCAGCCCCCTTTATGCATTGCGAACAGGAAAACACAGCAATACTTAATGGACGCAACATAATTTCGCTGCATAATCAGTTGCCGGATACACCCGAATTAATAATCATCCCGTTAACGGGAAATAACCTTATGCGTTTTTTACAGGATCCGGAAATTTATTCCAGCCTGCAGGATGAGAATGTACAGCTGGCAATCAATTATGCCGATTTAGTTCAGCAAGATAGTGCTTTACGTAGGGCCGCAGAGCGTTTCTCATTTTGGCTCTATGATTTGGCACCGCCCGGCACCTGCTGGAAGAATATCGCTGCGTTTCCATTTAGCGGTATTGCGCTGACCAACGAGTTTTTTCACGATAATTATCTCAAGTTCAGCTTTCCTTTTCTGCTGGAATCCTGTCGTGAAAGAGAAGTGGAAGTAATATTACGCACGCCACAGTTAACGTTGCCCGCTGAGCACTATGCGCAACTTAATTTGAGCGGCTGGCAGGAACAACGCACCAGCAGCACGCTGTTTGAAGGGTAAACGTTTACACAATGTGTTGCTCTTAGGTGTTGTGGCCCGATCTAACCGGACATAACACCTTTATTCCCTCATAAAATGTCGCAGTACTTCCCTTCAACGAGTGCAAAGCACTAAAAATATCAAACCCTTTAACGTTTTTAAGATAAAATTTAACGCAAAGGGAACATCTCGCCGCACGGAAAGCGTCGCTCGAACCGTTTCGTTATTTCGTACTCTATGTCGGGAAGCAACCCAACGCGTTGTTTCCTTTTTAGTTTTTAATGGCAAAGAAAGAGGTCAATATTATGGGGAAAGCTTCCTCATCTTTTGGCGTAATCCGTTTTCTCACAGTGCTTTTTGCACTGCTGACGGGCGCGTTTATGCTGGTTGGTGGCGTTTGGTTAGCCGCCATTGGTGGTTCCTGGTACTACGTTATTGGCGGTGTGGTCATGTTGATCACCGCTATTCTGCTGTGGCGCCGTAGCGGCTCAGCATTACTGCTGTACGCATTGCTGCTGTTGGCAACGCTGGTGTGGGGCGTGTGGGAAGTCGGTTTCGACTTCTGGGCGCTGGCACCGCGTACCGATGTGCTGGTGATCTTCGGCATCTGGCTGATTCTGCCGTTTGTGTATCGCGGTCTGAATAATGCCGGCAAAGGCGCTCTGGCGCTGCTGTCAGTGGCGCTGCTTGCCAGCGTACTGGTGCTGGCGTGGGCGGTATTCCACGATCCGCAAGAGCTGAACGGTGAAATTCCAGCGACAGCAGCCAATGCTCCGCAGGCACAGCCGCTGAGCAACATCGCTGATGCTGACTGGCCGGCGTATGCGCGTGACCAGCAAGGCACCCGCTTCTCCCCGCTGAAGCAGATCAACACCGGTAACGTTAAAGAGCTGCAGGTTGCCTGGCAGTTCCAGACCGGCGATTTGAAGACGCCAAACGATCCGGGCGAAATCACCGATGAAGTCACGCCAATCAAAATCCGTGACACCCTGTATCTCTGCTCACCGCACCAGATTCTGTTTGCGCTGGATGCCAAAACCGGTAAGCAGAAGTGGAAATTTGATCCGGGCCTGAAGCCGAATCCAACCTTCCAGCACGTGACCTGCCGTGGCGTTTCTTACCACGAAGTGCCTGCTGCGGCCGATGCGGCCAATACCCAACCTGCGCTGTGCTCACGCCGCATTTACCTGCCGGTGAATGATGGCCGCATGTTCGCGCTGGATGCGGAAACCGGTGAACGTTGTGCTGCCTTTGGCAACAACGGTGAACTGGATCTGCAGCACAAGCAGCCGGTATTGACGCCAGGCCAGTATGAGCCGACGTCGCCGCCGGTCATCACCGACACCACCATCGTGGTAGCGGGTGCGGTCACCGATAACTACTCTACCCGTGAGCCGTCAGGCGCCATCCGTGGCTTCGACGTTAACACCGGTAAACTGCTGTGGGTGTTCGATCCGGGTGCCAAAGATCCAAACGCGATTCCAGCGGATGAACACAGCTTCACCATGAATTCACCGAACTCATGGGCACCGGCGGTGTACGATCCGAAACTGGATATCGTTTACCTGCCGATGGGTGTGTCAACGCCAGATATCTGGGGCGGCAACCGCACACCAGAGCAGGAACGTTATGCAAGCAGCGTACTGGCGCTGAACGCCACCACCGGTAAACTGGTGTGGTCGTATCAGACCGTGCATCACGATCTGTGGGATATGGACCTGCCGTCGCAGCCGACGCTGGCCGATATCACGACTAAAGATGGCAAAACCGTACCGGTGATTTATGCACCGGCGAAAACCGGTAACATCTTTGTCCTGGATCGTCGTACCGGTGAGCCGGTTGTCCCTGCGCCGGAAACTCCGGTTCCACAGGGTGCCGCTAAAGGTGACCACGTTGCGCCTACTCAGCCGTACTCCGAACTGACCTTCCGTCCGAAACAGAATCTGACGGACAAGGACATGTGGGGCGCGACGATGTACGACCAGCTGGTATGCCGCGTGATCTTCAAGCGTCTGCGCTATGAAGGTCCGTTCACCCCGCCGTCTGAGCAAGGTACGCTGGTGTTCCCAGGCAACCTTGGCATGTTCGAATGGGGCGGTATCGCAGTTGACCCACATCGTCAGATTGCGATTGCTAACCCAATGGCGCTGCCGTTTGTGTCGAAGCTGGTTCCGCGCGGTCCGGGCAACCCGATCGAGCCACCGGCTGACGACAAAGGCGGTTCAGGCACCGAAACCGGTATCCAGCCACAGTACGGCGTACCGTACGGCGTGGAGCTGAATCCGTTCCTGTCACCGTTTGGTCTGCCATGTAAACAACCGGCGTGGGGCTATGTCTCCGCAGTTGATCTGAAGACCAACGAAACCGTGTGGAAAAAACGCATTGGTACGGTTCGCGATAGCGCGCCAGTGCCACTGCCGTTCAAAATGGGTATGCCAATGCTGGGCGGCCCAATCACCACCGCCGGTAACGTGTTCTTCATTGGTGCCACCGCAGATAACTACCTGCGTGCGTTCGACACCAATACCGGTGAAATGCTGTGGCAGGCACGTCTGCCAGCAGGCGGCCAGGCAACGCCGATGACCTATGAAGTGGATGGCAAGCAGTACGTTGTTATCGCTGCCGGTGGTCACGGTTCGTTTGGCACCAAGCTGGGCGATTATGTGATTGCTTATGCACTGCCTGATGCGAAGTAAGTTTTCGCGTTGAGATAACAAAGCGGGCTTAGGCCCGCTTTTTTTATATGTAACGGTTGCCATGAATGGCGCCCTACATGTTAGGTTTTACGCAGCACTCGCGCGTTCAGCAATGCGCACAGCGCCATGATCACGCAGGTCGCCAGAAACACCGGACGCATACCAAACGCGCCGCCAATAAAGCCGCCGAACAGCGGACCTGAAACCTGGCCGACATACTGCGCCGAGGTTGAATAACCCAGCATCTTGCCCACCTGCGACTGCGGCACGCTGTGACGAATCAGCGCGGTGACGCACGGCATCAATCCACCCAGCGCCATGCCCATCAGAAAACGCAGCACCACCAATTGCCACGCTTCGCGGATAAACGCCTGCGGGATCAGCAGCAGCGCGCAGGCTATCAGCCCATACACCAGCACGCGACCATGCCCGACGCGATCGGCCAGCCGTCCCAGACGCGGCGCGGAAATAATGCTGCCGAGCGCGGCGGCGGCCATCACCAATCCGGCGGTGAC
Source organism: Pantoea sp. y20 (assembly GCF_054903455.1). Classification (NCBI taxonomy): domain Bacteria; kingdom Pseudomonadati; phylum Pseudomonadota; class Gammaproteobacteria; order Enterobacterales; family Erwiniaceae; genus Pantoea; species Pantoea sp. y20. The sequence goes on along the minus strand of NZ_CM142816.1, from coordinate 455,008 downwards.
GGTGATGGCGTGATCGCCGTTAACAAACTGGCCGATATACAGCGTGATGATCGGCTCAATCGACATATTGGCGAAAATCAGCAGCATGCCCGACAGCAACATTAGCCGCACCACGGGCAAATTGAGTGACTTCGCATCGTCAGCAATCTTCTGTGGGGTTTTCTTGCCAGAGGAGCGCGGCACCTCTTTCAGCAAAAAGGTGGTTGCGAGGAAGGCGAGGAAAATCACCGCGCCGGTCAGCCAGAAGGTGTGACGAATGCCAATCAGCGGCGGCAATACGCCGCCCAGCAGCGGCCCCACCACGTTGCCGGCCATAATGCCGGATGACAACACGCCGAGCGCCCAGCCGGTTTGTTCTTTCGGCGTTTGCGCCGCCACCAGAATGGTCGATCCCGAGGCGTAGCCGCCGAGCAAACCCGCCAGCAAACGCAGCGCCACCAGCTGCCACGGCGCGGTGGCCATACCAATCAGCGACATGGCAATCGCCATGCCGAGGCTGGCGCGGATCAGCATCAGTTTGCGGCCATAGCGATCGGCCAGTTTGCCCCATAACGGCGCGGTCAGGGCGGCGCTGAGGAAGGTGGCGCCGTAGGCCGCACCCGACCAGCGCGCAATCGCCGCCGGTTCCTGCACGCCAAGTTGCTGCACATAGAGCGGCAGAAACGGCAACAGCAGCGTCATCGCCACAATGGTGCTGAACGAACCCAGCACGCAGACACATAAATTTCGCTTCCAGTGTTGCTGTTCGGGCGCTAACGCGAGTGGAGGTTGCTGCATGGTAATATCCCTGTTTTTTGCTTTTTTAGCAGGCTAACAGTGACGCTGCGCAGAAAACAGAGTAGCGCGGATAATTGCCAGGCGGCGCAGCATTGTTGCCAGATAACAACAATTACGCTGTGCCAAGGGTGTTGATTAACGCATCGCACAGTAAGGTGACCGGCGAAGAGGGTTGCGGCTGCTCTTTCAGCAACAGATAGCTGTGCAGGCGGTCCATTTGCCAATCTGATAGCACCTGCTGGATTTCGCCGCGCGCTAAGGCATCTTGCGTCATATAAGCGGGCAGATAAGCGATGCCGGTGCCCGCCAGTGCGGCATTAAGCAGCGCCATACTGTTGTTGGCGCGGAAACGGCTGTGCACATCCAGCGCCAGGCGCTGTTTATCACGGCGAAACGGCAGCGCGGCGGTGTGCGCGGTGCCGTGAAACAGCAGCAAGTCGTGACGCATCAGGCGGTCGGGATGATCGATGGGCGCATGCGCCGCCAGATAATCTGGCGTGGCGTACAAGCCCCAATCAATGCTGGCGAGTTCACGATAATTGGCCGCGTCGGGCGCACGCGCGCGGATCACAATCGCCACGTCGGCGCTGGGTTGCGGGTCATCGCTGGTGGTGAGGTCGAGATCGACGTTGATGTGAATATGGCGGCGAATAAAGTCATTCAGCGTCGGCACCACGCACTGACAGCCGTAGGTGATCGGCGCCTGCAAGCGCACGTTGCCTGCGGGCAGTTGATGTACCTGCTGCACAAAGGCGTCGGCGCGATGCATCTCTTCCAGCATGCGCACGCAGAACGGATAGTAGGCCTGGCCGAGCTCCGTCAGCACCACTTTGCGCGTAGTGCGCTGCAACAGCTTGATGCCGAGGCGCACTTCCAGCCGCGCCACTTCACGGCTGACGTGCGATTTGGAGACGCCTAAGGTGCGTGCGGCTTCGCTAAAGCTTTGCCGTTCCACGACGCGTGCAAACAGCATCATGGCGGAGAGATTGTCGCTGTTATCCATGTTCTCTGGCAGTTAAGAGAGTGAGAACAGCAGCTTAAAAGCAAAAGGCGTCATTAGTCCATCAGCGTACATTTCGTAGCGGCGCGATGAATTGCGCCGCTACGAATGCGCATAGGCATACATCAACTCGCCATCGCCAATGGGAACAATAAACGATCCGGCTCAACGCGACGCTGGCGGCGCAGCTGGCCTGGCGTCACCATGAAGTAGTTTTTGAAGGTGCGAGTATAAGCCTGCTGCGTATCGAAGCCGTAACTCATCGCCACCTGCAAAATCGCCTCATCGCTGTTAATCAGCGTCAGCGCAGATTCGGTTAACCGGCGCTGGCGAATGTACTCGGCCAGTGAAAAGCCGGTGTGCTGACGGAACAGACGTTGCAGATGCCAGCGGGAGTATCCCGAGCGGCGTGCGACTTCATCCAGATGCAGATCGTGCCCTAAGTTATTCTCTATCCAGTCCAGCAAACTACGGATAAATTCGCGCTGATTCATGGGATTCTCCTGCGTTGGCAATATGTCCAGTGCCGCCACAATAGCGCGTTAAATTTATCCCTTAATTAGCAGAAAATTAGCGCAGAATTAGCAAGCGGGAAAACGGGTATAATTCTGGCCTAATTATCTGTCGCTACACTGCGTTCAGTTAAGTTGGAGGGCATCATGCGTGTGCTGCTGGTAGAAGATGACGAAATGATTGGCGCGAATCTGCAGCAAGCGCTGGAAGCGGCAGGTTGGTCGGTGGATTGGGTACGCGACGGCGTGTATGCCAGCAATGCCTGGGCTGAAGGCGGCTATACCTGCGTGTTACTGGATCTGGGCTTACCGCGTGAAGATGGCCTGCAGGTGCTGCGCCGTGCGCGCACGCGCGGCGACATGACGCCGGTGCTGGTGCTCACCGCCCGCGATACCGTGCAGCAACGTATTCAGGGATTGGACAGCGGCGCCGACGACTATTTGCTGAAACCCTTTGATCTGCAAGAAGTGCTGGCGCGTATGCGTGCCATTACCCGCCGTCGCCACGGTGCAGCAGATTCTCTGCTCGGCAGCGGCGATGTGCAGATCGACATCATGACGCGCGAAGTGCTGTACAAAGGCCAGCGCGAACAGCTCACCGCACGCGAATATGCCCTGCTCTACGCCTTGCTGGAGCGGCCGGGCGCCATTCTTTCGCGCGAACAGTTAGAAAACCGCATTTACGGCTGGGGCGAAGAGGTCAGCAGCAACGCGGTGGATGTGCTGATCCACGGTATGCGTCGCAAACTGGATAACGAAGTGATCCGCAACGTACGCGGACTTGGCTGGCGGGTACCGGCAATATGAAACCTTTCACCTTTATGCGCTCGCTGCGTAACAAGCTGCTCGCCACGCTGGTGATTCTGCATCTGGCGATGATTGGCGGCGTCACCTGGTATTTCTATCACTGCTACGGCGACATGATGGGCACCATGAAAGACGACCAGCTCGCCAAGATCGCCGATGCGTGGGCCAGCAGCCAACGTATGCCGGCCCTAATGCCGATGGTGATGCATGAAGAGAAACTGAAAAGCACCTATATCGTCCAGTTGTGGGACGAAAGCAATCATCTGCGCGCCAGCTCCTGGCCGGGCCTGCATGCGCCATTGCAGCTGAAAAAAGGCTGGACCGATTTGAAAGTCGGAGACTGTGGCGACGACTGCGAATGGCGTGTCTATACGCGACCCGGCGAGCTGGGCAGTGAAATTGGCAACATTCAGGTACTACACAATATCGGCTACATGAAAAGTATCATGGTCAAGCGAGCGCTCTCCGCCATCATTCCGCTGGTGCTGATGATGCCGCTCTCACTGATTGTGATATGGCTGGTGGTGCGTGCTATTACGCGCGATTTACGCGTGGCGTCGCGCCATATCGCCGCGCAGGAAACCCTGCATCCGCATAGCGTTTCACCTGATGGTTTACCGGATGAAGTGCTGCCGCTGGTGGCAGCTTACAACGCCTTGCTGGATAGACTGCGCGCGGCCTGGTCATCACAGCGCCAGTTCCTTGAAGATGCGGCGCATGAGCTGCGCACGCCGGTCACCGCCGTGACTTTGCAGCTGGAGAATCTGCGGCAACATATCCAACCCGGTGAAGCCAGCCGCCAGTTTGACCAGCTGGAAGCGGGCGTGACGCGCACGCGCCATCTGGTGACGCAGCTGCTGAATATCTCGCGTCAGGAAGATCAATCGGTGGTCGCCACAGTGGAAAGCATCGAACTGGACGACCTGCTGAAAGAGAGCATTGAGCAGCTGATGGTGGTGGCGGATAAGCGCGGCATCGATATCGGCTTCAACGGCACCACACACTATCGCCTGCACGCCAGCCGCTCCGATCTGCGCAGCCTGTTCGATAACCTGATTGGCAATGCGATGCTGCATACGCCGGAAGGCAGTTTGGTCGATGTGCTGCTGCATCGCGTCGGCAATCACACCGTGGTGGATATCGTCGATAACGGTCCCGGCATGGCGGAATCCTTTATCGAGCGCGCCTTTGACCGCTTCACCCGTTCGCCGGATGTGCAGGCGCAAGGCAGCGGACTGGGCTTGTCGATTGTGCGCAGCGTAGCGCAGAAACATCAGATGCAGGTTGCGCTATCGAACCGCCACGATCCGCAGGGCCAGATTGCCGGCCTGCAGGTACGCGTGACATTGCCATAAACTTCACCGTGCCGTAGCGGCGCAATGTATTGCGCAAAGTTGCTGTGGGCACGGTGCGACATCAAAACAACGCGATAAATCGCGCCGCTACATCCTTTCCCTACATCAATAACTTTCCCTGCTGAACGCGACACGTAAACGGTTGCGGGGTTCCGTTCGCTACACGGGGTTAATGTGATAGCGATCACATTTCCAGTGAATCAAACTGCAACACTTTTTGACAAACGTGACCAAAATCTATTTTCTATGCCTCTGTTACAGGCACATTACGCAAGCTTGAAAATCTGGCGATGCAGACCGGATACGACAACTCACTGCCCATCCCCTGGGATCAATTTCACCCGATCGCGGCGACGGCCCGGCGATCAAAAGCATGTGGTTAACAATAATGAAATATAAAGCGTTGATAGCAGGGGCCTTATTGGCCAGCAGCTGGACTGGTGCGGCACAAGCAGCAGACAGCGATCCGCAGTACGTTTCTGACTGGTGGCATCAGAGCGTGAACGTGGTGGGCAGTTACCACACCCGTTTTGGACCCCAGTTCAACAACGACGTGTACCTGGAATATGAAGCCTTTGCCAAAAAGGATTGGTTCGATTTCTATGGCTACCTCGATCTGACCAACTTCTTCGGCGTGGGCAACAGCAACGCTAACGGCGTGTTCGACCACGGTTCGCCGATGTTCATGGAAATTGAGCCACGTTTCTCCATCGATAAGCTGACCGGCACCGATCTCTCTTTTGGTCCGTTTAAAGAGTGGTACTTCGCCAACAACTACATCTATGACATGGGTCGCAACAGCGATAACCGTCAGAACACCTGGTACATGGGTCTTGGCACCGACATCGATACGCACAGCGATATCGGCCTGTCGCTGAACGTTTACGCTAAATACCAGTGGGAAAACTACGGTGCGGCGAACGAAAACAGCTGGGATGGTTATCGCTTTAAGGTGAAATACTTTGTGCCGATTACCGATCTGTGGGGCGGCAAGCTGAGCTATATCGGCTTCACCAACTTCGACTGGGGTTCAGATCTGCGTGATAAGTCCGATCGTTCACGCACCAGCAACTCGATTGCGTCCAGCCACATTCTGTCGCTGAACTACGATCACTGGCATGTTTCTACCGTGGCGCGTTATTTCCACAACGGCGGCCAGTGGGCTGACGGCCAGGAGCTAAACTTCGGTAACGGCCCGTTTGAAGTGAAATCAACCGGTTGGGGTTACTATTTGGTGGTGGGTTACAACTTCTAAGTTGTTGGTTTCCCTCACCCCGGCCCTCTCCCGCAAGCGGGCGAGGGAGTAAATAGGCTCGATCTGTTCCCTCTCCCACCTGTGGGAGAGGGTTAGGGTGAGGGCCAGCGCGCACCCTCTACTCAAATCTGCGGCTTATACGCATTCACCATCCACGGCACGCCGAACTTATCGGTCAACATACCAAAGCCATTGGCCCAAAACGTCGGTGCCCAGCTTTTCGTCACCTCACCGCCCACTGACAACGCATCAAACCAACGCTTGCCCTGCGCCTCATCCGGCGTGGATAAACTCACGGCAAAACCGCCATACGCCGCCTGCGGTGCGCCGTCACTCATCATCAATTCACCCTGCCCGATACGCAGATGGGCATGCATGATCTGCTCCGGCGAAAAGCTCACGCCCGAGATACAACCTTCATCCTCCACCGGCGTTTCATCCGGCATATCGCCATAGGTCATCTTGAACAGCAGCTCGCCGTCGGTGGCGTCGAGGTAGAAGGCAATCGCCTCTTCGCAGCGACCGCTGTAAAACACATACGGGGTAACTTGCATGGTCTGTTCTCCATAAAGGGAATGTCCACAGCAAGTGTAGTGCGCATTATTTAATCGGTTGCGAGCCGGGCCGCACTCTTACCTTTGCTGACAGTAGCGCCGGAACAGCTGCGCCATGTAGGCACTCATCGGCGTCAACGCGGTGTCTTTGCGCTGAATAAGATAGAAAGTGGCTTTCGGTAAAGGTTCGTCGAGAACGAGAGAAATCAGCTGGCCGCCGTGTGTAGGATCTTCAATCACGTCGCGCGAAATAATGCTGACGAAATCGCTCTGCGCCACCAGGCTGGTGCAGGCCATAAAGGTCTCGCAGGTGACGACGATTTTCGGCGCCATGCCGCGCTCGCCAAACAGATCGTGTAGCAGCCGATAATAGCTGCCTTGCGGTGTCGGCATGGTCCAGTCGCAGTGTTGCAGCTCGGCCAGCGTGCGCGCATGCGCCATCGGATGCCCTTTGCGCATCACCACCTGATAATCGCGCTCCATCAGCCGTTCAAAAACTAACTCCTGATCGAGATGATTTTTATCGTAGGTATTGATGGTGAAATCCAGCTCGCCCTGACGCAGTTCATGCACCATCGAAACCAGCTGACCTTCAACAATCCGCACCTTGACCAGCGGATATTCGCGATGAAACTGATTGATCACCTGCGGCATGACGGTGCGCGCAATACTGCCACCCACGCCGATGTTGACGCGCCCGCCGGCCAATCCCAGCCGCTGCTGAATATCTTCCTGCGCCACCCGCAACTCTTCCAGCACCAGGCTGGCATGCTTGAAAAAGTTATCACCGATATCAGTCAGCGTAACGCCCTGCTGTCGCCGCTCGAACAGGCGCGCGCCCAGCGCCAGCTCCAGTTCCTGAATCGCTTTGGTCAGCGCAGGCTGTGAAAGCCCGGACAAGCGGCTGGCGGCGCGGATGCTGCCCTGACGCGCCACAGCAACAAAAGCGCGCAACTGATGAAGTTTGAGGTTCGCAGACATAGTTTGGTGATAACCATTGTTTATCAGTAGCAAGATATTCGCATCTTATGCGCGGCAAAACCAATGTGTAGATTCGGATAAATGCATAAAAAACCAACACAAAGGAAATGCCGATGAAAACCCTTTCTGACCTCGTCAACGCGCGCATCCCGCAGATGCAGGCCTGGCGACGCGATCTGCACCACTTTGCCGAATCGGGCTGGCTGGAGTTCCGCACCGCCACGTTGGTGGCTGAAGAGCTGCATCGTCTTGGTTATCAACTCAAGCTGGGCCGCGAGGTGATCGATGCCGACTCGCGCATGGGATTGCCCTCTGATGAAGTGCTGGCGCAGCAGGAAGCGCGCGCGCTGGAACAAGGCGCGCTGCCGCAGTGGATTAAACACTTCTCCGGCGGATTTTGTGGCGTGGTCGCTACACTGGAAACCGGTCGTCCCGGCCCGGTGATGGGTTTCCGCGTAGATATGGATGCGCTTGATCAGAACGAAAGTCGCGCCGCCGATCATCTGCCAACGCGCGAAGGCTTTGCCTCCTGCAATCCCGGCATGATGCACGCCTGCGGTCACGACGGCCACACCACCATCGGCCTGGCGCTGGCGGGCGTATTGATGGAGATGAAAGCGCAGCTGAGCGGCACCATCAAAATCATTTTCCAGCCAGCGGAAGAAGGCGTGCGCGGTGCGAAGGCGATGGTGGCGGCCGGCGTGGTAGATGATGTCGATCTGTTCACCGCCATTCATCTCGGCACCGGCGTGCCCGCCGGCGAAATCGTTTGTGGCAGCGACAGCTTCCTCGCCACCACCAAACTCGATGTCAATTTCACCGGCGTTGGCGCACATGCTGGCGGTAAACCCGAAGAGGGCCGCAACGCCCTGCTGGCGGCGGCGCAGGCCACGCTGGCGCTGCACAACCTGCCGCAGCACAGCGGCGGTGTGGCGCGCGTCAACGTCGGCGTATTGCAGGCCGGAACCGGACGCAACGTGGTGCCCGACTGCGCGCTGATGAAAGTGGAAACGCGCGGCGTCAGCAACCAGGTTAACGACGATATCTATCAGCAGGCGCTGCGCGTGATTGGCGGTGCGGCGGCGATGTACGGCGTGGAATATGAGGTCAAGCTGATGGGCGGCGCGCGCAGCTGCACACCGAGCCCGCCGTGGGTGGCGTTCATCCACCAGCAGGCCGAGGCGCTGGGCATTTTCACCTCAGTGGTCGATACGAAACAGCAGGCGGCGGGCTCGGAAGATGCCACTTACATGCTGGAACGCGTGCAGCAGCGCGGCGGCCAATCCTCCTACGTGATTTTCGGCTGCGATCTGGCGGCGGGCCATCACAACGCGAAGTTCGATTTTGACGAAGCGATCATGGCGACCGCGGTGCAAACGCTGGCGACGCTGGCCCTTAATCACGCACAGTTTGGAGGCCAGCGATGAGCCACAGCGAATTTATAGATCGCTACATCAATCAAAATCAGCCGCGTTTTGCCGCCCTCAGCGATGCCATCTGGGACATACCGGAAACCCGTTTTGAAGAGACAAAGTCCTCCGCACTGCTGGCCGATGCGCTGGAGCAAGAAGGTTTTCGCGTGGAGCGCGGCGTCGGCAACATCGATACCGCGTTTATCGCCAGCATTGGCAGCGGCAAACCGGTGATCGCCATTCTCGGCGAGTTCGATGCGCTGGCCGGTCTGAGCCAGCAATCGGGTTGCGCCACGCCGCAGCCGCTGGTGGAAAACGGCAACGGCCACGGCTGCGGACACAATCTGCTCGGCACCGCCGGTTTGGCCGCCGCTTTCGCCATCAAAGCCTGGTGGGCGGAACACGGCCAGCGCGGCACACTGCGCTTCTACGGCTGTCCCGGCGAAGAAGGCGGCTCCGGCAAAACCTTTATGGTGCGCGAAGGCTTGTTCGACGATGTCGACGCGGCGGTGACCTGGCATCCCGAAGGTTTTAGCGGCATGTTCAACCTCAGCACGCTGGCCAATATTCAGGCCGCCTTCCGCTTCAAAGGCGTGGCGGCGCATGCGGCCAACTCACCGCATTTAGGGCGCAGCGCGCTGGATGCGGTGACGCTGATGAACACCGGCGCCAACTTTCTACGCGAGCACATCGTGCAGGAAGCGCGTCTGCACTACGCGGTGACCAATGCCGGCGGCGTCTCCCCCAATGTGGTGCAAGCCGATGCCGAAGTGCTGTACCTGATTCGCGCGCCGCAGCTCGATCAAGCGCAGGATATCTATCAGCGCGTCATCAACATCGCCAAAGGCGCGGCGCTGATGACCGACACGCAGATGACGGTGCGCTTCGATAAAGCCTGCTCCAATTACGTGCCGAATCGCGCACTGGAAAGCGTGATGGAGCGCTATTTGCATCAGTTTGGTTTGCCTGACTACAGTGATGCGGAACAGGCGTTTGCCGCCGAGATGCGCTCCACGCTAAGCAAAGACGATCTGCGTAACGCACGTCTCAATGCGGCGCGCACCGGCGGTGAAGCGGGCGTTGCCTGGGCAGCGGCGCTGGGCGACAAGATTTTGATGGATGAAGTGGCGCCCTATGCAGTGACGCGCGAGATCCTTTACGGCTCAACCGACGTTGGCGATGTGAGTTGGGTGACGCCCACCGCGCAATGCTTTGCGCCCTGCTTCGCCTTCGGCACGCCGCTGCACACCTGGCAGCTGGTGGCGCAGGGCCGCACGTCGATTGCGCACAAAGGCATGTGTCTGGCCGCCAAAGTGATGGCCGCCACCGCGCTGACCTTGCTGCAGGATGACGCGGCGCTGGCGCGCTGCCGCGACGAGTTCCAGCGCGTACGCCGCGAGCAGCCTTACGCCTGCCCGATTCCAGCAGATGTCACACCGTCGAAGTTAACGTCCTAGGATTTACCTCTCGCGTTTATAAACGCGGGCAAAAAAAAATATAAAAACTAAAGCCCAAAATACTTCGAGCTGCACGCAGCCAACGCACCTGCAGCTCGAAGTATGAAGGGCTTGCAAACACAATAAGACGACTAACGAGGATTGATCTATGGAAGCCACCACGGAGAACCGCAGCCCTGGAAAGCTGTTTAGCTGGATAGAACGCGTCGGCAACAAAGTGCCGAACCCGTTTTTACTGTTCGTCTATTTGATTGTGGTGCTGATGGTGGCCACCGCCGTGCTCAGCAGCCTCGACGTGGCGGTGAAAAACCCGGCCAACGGCGAGCTGGTGCGGGTGAATAACCTGCTGAGCGTGGCAGGGAATCAATGGATCCTGCCCAATATCATCAAAAACTTCAGTGGCTTCACGCCGTTGGGATCGATTCTGGCGCTGGTGATTGGTGCTGGCCTGGCGGAAAAAGTCGGCCTGCTGCAGTCGCTGATGGTGAAGATGGCTTCGCGCGTGAGCCGTCGCTACGCCAGCTACATGGTGCTGTTTATCGCCTTCTTCAGCCACATTTCGTCCGATGCCGCGCTGGTAGTAATGCCGCCGCTCGGCGCGCTGATCTTCCTCGCGGTGGGACGTCATCCGGTGGCGGGATTGATGGCGGCGATCGCGGGCGTGGCGTCCGGTTTTACCGCCAACCTGCTGATTGTCACCACCGACGTGCTGCTGTCCGGCATCAGTAGCGAAGCCGCCAAAGCGGTGAGCGACACCGTACACGTTAGCGTGATCGACAACTGGTACTTTATGGCCAGTTCGGTGATTGTGCTGACCATCGCCGGTGCGCTGCTGACCGACAAATTTGTCGAGCCGCGCCTGCCCGCGTGGAACGGCGGCAATAGCGATCGTCTGCCGCCGCTCACCGCACTGGAGAATCGCGGCCTGAAAGCCGCCGGCATCGCCGCATTGGTGTTTATCGCGCTGATGGCGCTGCTGGTGGTGCCGGAACACGCGCCGCTGCGCAATCCAAAAACCGGCGGCATTATTCCGTCGCCGTTTATTCAGGGCATTGTGCCGATCATCATCCTGTTCTTCTTTGTGGTGGCGATTGCCTATGGCGCGGTAACCAAGCAGATTCGCCGCGCGGATGATATCCCGCAGCTGCTGGTGGATCCGATGAAGAGCATGGCGGGCTTTATTGTGATGGTGTTTCCACTATCGCAGTTCGTGGCCTTCTTCAACTGGAGCAACATGGGCAAGTTCATGGCCATTGGCCTGACCGATGTGCTGGAGAGCGCGGGCATCAGCGGTGCACCGGCGTTTATGGGCTTGATGTTCCTGTCGGCGTTCCTGTGCATGTTTATCGCCAGCGGATCGGCGATCTGGTCGATTCTTGCGCCGGTATTTGTGCCAATGTTTATGCTGCTTGGCTTCCATCCGGCGTTTGCCCAGATGATTTTCCGCATCGCCGACTCTGCGGTGTTGCCGCTGGCACCGATGTCGCCGTTCCTGCCGCTGTTCCTCGGCTTCCTGCAGCGTTACCAAAAAGATGCGCAACTGGGCACCTATTACGTGCTGATCTTCCCCTATCCGCTGGTGTTCTTCACCACCTGGATTGTGCTGCTGCTGGCGTGGTACGCGCTGGGTTTACCGATCGGTCCCGGCGTCTACCCAAGCCTGCACTAAGCCTGCGCCACGGATGGCGATCACTTTTCTGTGAACTGCAACATATGTTGCCAAAATGTCACCGTCCTGCCTCTCGGCAACTCTCAGCGAATTTATTATCCTGCTATTCCTTCGCTTGCTAACGGTTAATTATTTTTAAAACCCATCTCAGCCGTCAGCGGGTTCTGCAAACACCGAGGTATACATAATAATGACAACCATCACGTCGACAGGGATGGCGAACGATCACATGAGCGCGGATCGCCGCACCTTAGCCGGGCGCATTGATGCGCTGCCCTCGTCCGCCGGTCTCTGGCGCTTTATCACGCTGCTGGCGCTGGGCGGCTTCTTTGAGCTCTACGATCTCTTTGAAACCGGCTATATCAGCTCCGGCCTGGTGGCGGCGGGCGTGTTTCATACCGGTTCTGCGGGCGTGTTCGGCATCGCCGACCAGGCCGCATTTGCCTCGGCCACCTTCCTCGGTTTGTTTGTCGGCGCGAGTTTGCTTGCGCCCTACGCCGACCGTTTTGGTCGCCGCCTGACCTTTATGTGCGCGCTGGCGTGGTACGGTGCGTTTTCGCTGCTGATGGCGTTCCAGCAGAGCGCAGAGATGATTATCCTGTTCCGCTTCCTGGTCGGCATTGGCCTCGGCGTCGAGCTGGTGACCATCGATACCTATCTTTCCGAATGGGTGCCGGCGCATCTGCGCAGCCGCGCGTTCGCCTTCTCCTTCTTTATCCAGTTCCTGTCGGTACCGACGGTGGCGCTGATGTCGTGGTGGCTGGTGCCGCAAACCATTCTCAGCCTCGAAGGCTGGCGCTGGGTGGTGATCGCCGGTGCGCTCTGCTCGCTGGTGATCTGGCTGATTCGCAAAAACCTGCCCGAATCGGCGCGTTGGCTGGCGCAACAAGGACGGCATCAGGAAGCGCATCAGGTGCTGAGTGCGATGGAAAAGCGCTGTGGTATCGCTTCTCCCCTTCCCCCAGTTGTGGGGGAAGGCCGGGATGGGGGACAGTTCGCACCTGAGCAACCTAAGCAAGGGCGTTTCAGCGAGATTTGGGCACCGGCCTATCGCCAGCGCACGCTGATGCTGGTGGTGATGAACTTCTTTCAGGCGATCGGCTTTTTTGGCTTCGGCAACTGGCTGCCGGCGCTGCTGTCGGGCAAAGGCGCCACCGTCACGCACAGCCTGCTGTATGCGTTTTTCATTACGCTGGCCTATCCGCTCGGCTCGCTGATTTGCAGCCGCTACGCCGATAAGCTCGAGAATAAATGGCAGATCGTGTTTTCATCGCTGATGACGGTGGTGTTCGGCACGCTGTTTGCGTTTATGACCAATCCGGTGCTGATGATCATCTGTGGTTTCCTGATCACTTACAGCAATGCATGGCTAACCTTCAGCTATCACGCTTATCAGACTGAAATTTTCCCGACGCACATTCGCGCCCGCGCGGTGGGTTTCTGCTACTCGTTTAGCCGCCTGTCGACGGTGTTCAGCAGTATTTTGATTGGCCTTATTTTGCAGTATGCCGGCAGCCAGGGCGTGATCGCCTTTATCGTGCTGAGCATGCTGATTGTGATGCTGTCGGTGGGGATTTACGGGCCGAAAACCCGTGGGATGGATTTGGAGAATATTTGAGGGTTGAGCGTGCTGGCTGTTCCAGATCGTGCTGGCTGTCCCAGATCGTGCTGGCTGCCCCCCTCCTCGGTCCTCCCCCATAAATGGGGGAGGAAGATGCTGCAAAATGTGAGTTTGGAAGCTGCATGAGGCAACGTCTCCTTCCCCCACTTGTGGGGGAAGGCCGGGATGGGGGACAGCGAGCAAAAACTACTGCCCTTCCAACACCTTAATATCCGCATTACCCTGCTTCGGCTGCACGGTTTCGTCTTTACGCAACTCGGCCACATCTTTCGCCGACACGCTCGACTTCACGCCATTGCCCCAGCTGCCACGGATAAAGTTCACCACATCCGCCACCTGCTGATCGTTCAGACGCCAGCCGAACGCTGGCATGGTGATCGCCGTAGGTGCGCCTTTCACGCCCGGCAAAGTGCCGCCGACCAATACGATGTGAATCAGCGAGGTCGGATCGTCTGCCATCACCACCGGATTGCCGCGCAGCGCCGGATAGAAGCGCTGATAGCCGCTGCCGTCGGTTTTGTGGCACGCCGCACAGCTATCGACATACGTCGATGCGCCCGGCTGGCTGTCGTCACCTTTCCACAACGCCTGAGACACCGCATCATCCTGCTTAAACACCGCCTGATTCGGATCTTTCGCGCCTAGGGATTTCAGATACTTAGCAATCGCGCTGATATCGTCATCGCTCAGATACTGCAGGCTGTGCTGCACCACATCGGTCATGCCACCGAATACGGCGGTGTGATCGTTGCGGCCAAAGCGCAGGAACTGCCTGAGATCCTCTTCGCTCCAGCGGCCTAAGCCATCGCGGTTATCGCCACGCAGGTTGCTGGCGGTCCAGCCATCAATCGGCGCGCTACTGCCGGCAAGATAGTTGTTGCCTTCGCCGTTGTTGAGCGCTTTTTCCTGCATGGTGATGCTACGCGGCGTATGGCAAGCGCCACAGTGACCGAGACCTTCCACCAGATAGCGACCACGTGCCAGCTGCGGATCTTCCTGTGCCGCCGGCTGGAACGCTTTCACATCCGGCGCAAAGATGCCGCGCCAGATGGACAACGGCCAGCGCATCGACAGCGGCCACGGAATGTCGCTCTCTTTGTTGGCCTGCGCCACCGGCTGCACGCCGTGCATGAAGTAGGCGTAGAGCGCCTTCATGTCGTCATCGCTGACCACCGCGTAAGACGGATACGGCATCGCCGGATAAAGCGTGTCGCCGTTTTTCGCTACGCCGTGACGCACCGCTTTCTGGAAATCGTCGTAGCTGTAGTCACCAATCCCGGTGGTTTTATCCGGCGTGATGTTGGTGGAGTAAATGGTGCCGATCGGCGTCGCCATCGGCAGTCCACCGGCAAACGGCTGGCCGCCCTGCGCGCTGTGACACGCCACGCAGTCGCCCGCGCGCGCCAGATACTCACCGCGCTTCACCAACGCGTCCGAACCTGCTTCGTCCGCCACTGCGGCGAACGTCATGGTGCCCAGAAACAGGGCTAAAATGCTTTTAATCATCGCCGTGTTCCTTATGCCTGTACCAGCGGGCCGGGGTTCTTCAGATACTGTTCACGAATCGCTTTGGCTGACCAATAGGTCAACGCGGCGACCATGCCCGTTGGGTTGTAGCCGAGTCCCTGCGGGAAAGCCGACGCACCTGGCACAAACACGTTCGGCACATCCCAGCTCTGCAGGTAACGGTTCACCGCGCTGGTGTTCGGATCTTCACCCATGATCGCGCCGCCGCTCATGTGCGTGGTTTGATACACGGTGGTGTCGAAGTGCGAGCCCGGCCCTTTCGCGCCGCCGATGATCATTTTCGGGTTCATCGCTTCGGTGATTTTACGCATCTTACCGATCATGAACTGCGCCATCTTGATGTCGTTATCCTGCCAGTCAAAGGTCATACGCAGCAGCGGCTGGCCGTAGGCATCTTTGTAGTTCGGATCGAGATCGAGATAGTTGGCGCGATACGACTGGTGCGCGCCGTGCGCATCCATCGAGATGTGATGGTTGTAGGTATCCGCGACCGCAGATTTCCACTGGCTGCCCCAGTTTGGCGTGCCTTTCGGCGTCGGCAAACCCGAGATCGGCTTGGTACCGGCCTGGTTCACCCAGAATGGCGAACCGCCCACGAAACCGTGCGGACCGTGATCGAAGTTGTCGGCGTTGAAATCGTCCACCGCCACACCTGCGCCACCGGCACCGATAAACGGGTTGGTGGTGGTGTTTTTGTCGAACAGCGCTTTCAGCGTCGAGATGTTCTGATAGGCGAAGTTACGCCCCACCACACCTTCGTTGGAAATCGGGTTATACGGCTTGCCGATGCCGGAGAGCAGCATCAGATGCACGTTGTGGAACTGGAACGCCGACAGGATCACCAGATCCGCAGGCTGCACCACTTCGCGGCCCTGACCATCGAGATAGGTCACGCCGGTGGCGCGCTTTTTATCGTCGGTCAGATTAACGCGCAGCACGTAGGCGTTGTTGCGCAGCTCGAACTTCGGTTCCTGACGCAACGCGGGCAGGATGTTGACGTTCGGCGAGGCTTTGGAATACATGTAGCAGGCGTAACCGCTGCAGAAACCGCAGAAGTTGCACGGGCCCATCTGTGCGCCGTAGGTGTTGGTGTAGGGGCCTGAGGTGTTGGCCGACGGCATATCATAAGGGTGATAACCCACTGATTCCGCCGCTTGCGCGAACAGCTGTGCCGAGTAGGTGCGCTTCTGCGCCGGCAGCGGGAAGTCGCTGGAACGATCTGGCGCGTACGGGTTGCCGCCCTTCTCTTTGCCCAGCAGTTTGCCTTTGATTGACCAGGCGCTGCCCGAGGTGCCGAACACTTTCTCGGCCTGATCGAAGAAGGGTTCCAGCTCGTCATAGTTGACGCCGAAATCCTGGATCGTCATGCCTTCCGGGATGAAGTTTTTACCGTAACGCTGCTCGTAATGGCTGCGCAGGTTCAGTTCTACCGGGTCAACACGGAAATGCACGCCTGACCAGTGCAGACCCGCGCCGCCGGTGCCAGTGCCGGGCAGAAACGCTGCCAGTTGGCGATAAGGTACGGCGGTTTGCGAGGCATCGTGACGAATCGTTACGGTGCTTTTCGACAAATCCTGGAACAGCTTTTTGCGGATGTTATAGGTCAGTTCGTCAATCGACTGCGGATAGGATCCATCCGGATAGGTATCGCGATGCGGACCGCGCTCCAGCGCCACCACATTCAGGCCCGCTTCGGTCAGCTCTTTCGCCATGATGGCACCCGCCCAGCCGAAACCGACGACGACCGCATCCACTTTTTTCAATTCATTTGCCACGCTTACGTCCTCTCCCCGCGAATATCCACTGACGGGAACGGATAACGTTCGCCGCGTTCCACCCAATCCATAAAGTCAGCGCGCGCGCCTGGGAAGCCAATCAGCTTCCAGCCCACCATGCCTTGATTGCCACCGTGGATCGGATCGCTGAAATAGCCCTCGCGGGTGTTTTGCAGCAGGAAGGAGAAGAAGGTTTTCGCCGGCAGCTGCGGGAACTCGGCCGTGCCGCTTTCAAACGCGGTGAGCAGCGCATCCTGCTGTTCGCCCGTCAGCTCGGCAAACACTTTGCCATGCTGTTTTTTGCTCCAGCCATCGGCATCGGCGAGGCCGAGACGGTAGATCTGCTGCGGCACCAGCGGCAGCTGATAACCTAACTCTTTTGGCAGATCGGGATTGAACGGACCTTGCATGTACCAGTTGTTACCGGTGGCATACGGCGTGTTCATTTGACGATCGATAAATTCCGGCACGCCGGCTTCCAGTGCGCCAGGACCGCGTTCGTCGTTGGGGATCAGGCGCGCCACGGCCGCAGTGATAAAGGCAAACTCTTCGGCGGTGAACCAGGTGGGCTGGTAGCTACGCGCCTGTTGTGGTGATGCGTTTTGTTCTGCTGCCCCAGCGGCCATTGGTGCCACCAGTGCGCCCATCGCCGTACTGCCCACCGCCATTGCCGGCGCCAGGGTGATGGTTCTCAGCAGAAAATCCCTGCGAGTGTGACCATTTTTTTGTTCTGACATGACATTGCCTCAGTACCACATATAATGCGGCATGAAAGTTAAGTAGTTGCGTTGTATTGTTTTTTTATTGATAGCTTAAGGGATACAGCAGCACTGTTACCGGTAACAGTACAAATATTGTAACACCATTGCTGTGGATAATTTAGTTGCTAGAAACAAATTCGCACTAATTACTTAACAATTGCCGCTGTCGTTTTACATCGCAGCGGCGAAACTGACATCGTCTGATACAACCCACAACAGACAGATAGAGGTCTGAAGCGGTATAAAAGCGTACACACAACAGCGGAGTGCCTATGTTTAAGTCCTTTTTTCCGCGGCCAACGCTGTTTTTCAGCTCAGCTGCGATTTGGAGTTTAGTCGCGATTTTTGCCTGGTTTGGCTTTTTCAGTGATTTCCCCGCGCGCTGGCCTGCACTCCAGGCGGCGATGCACGAACCTTTGCCAACCAATGCCAGCCGTTTTATTCACATCAGCCAACTGTGGTTTTATGCCTATTACTGGATCGTTGCCGGCCTCTTTGCGCTGGCGTGGCGCGTGATTGATAACCATCCGTGGCAGCGCTGGTCGGTTTGGGGGGCTGCGTTAATCATCTTCATTACCTGGTTTAGCGTGCAGGTGAGCGTGGCGATCAATGCCTGGTACAATCCGTTTGGCAATATGATCCAAAAAGCGCTGAGCAAGGCGAATGCCGTCACTATTGAGGAATTTTACCATCAGCTCACCGCTTTCCTCGGTATCGCGCTGATCGCGGTAGTGATTGGTGTAATAAGCTCCTTCTTTATCAGCCACTGGATATTCCGCTGGCGTACTGCGATGAACAACTACTACATGCATAACTGGCAACGCTTACGCCACGTGGAAGGTGCTGCGCAGCGTGTCCAGGAAGATACCATGCGCTTCGCCGGCACACTGGAAGATTGGGGAGTGAATTTTATTCAGGCGATCATGACGCTGGTGGCATTTCTGCCGGTGTTGGTCGCACTGTCACCCAACGTTAAAGAGGTGCCAATTCTTGGCAATCTTCCTTACGCGCTGGTCATCGCCGCCCTGCTGTGGTCAATTTTTGGTACGGGTTTACTGGCGCTGGTAGGTATCAAGCTACCCGGACTGGAATTCCGCAATCAACGGGTTGAAGCGGCCTATCGTAAAGAGCTGGTGTACGGGGAGGATCATGCCGATCGGGCGGCTCCGCCAACGGTGGCAGAGTTATTTAGCCGCGTACGCCATAACTATTTCCGCCTCTATTTCCACTATCTGTACTTTA
Source organism: Pantoea sp. y20 (assembly GCF_054903455.1). Classification (NCBI taxonomy): domain Bacteria; kingdom Pseudomonadati; phylum Pseudomonadota; class Gammaproteobacteria; order Enterobacterales; family Erwiniaceae; genus Pantoea; species Pantoea sp. y20. The sequence continues at coordinate 436,303 of NZ_CM142816.1, read as the reverse complement.
ATATCACCCGCATTCTTTATCTGCAGGTCGATAATCTGTTCGGACTGTTTTTACTGTTACCGTCGATTGTGACCGCATCCATTACGTTGGGCATGATGAACCAAATTACTAACGTGTTTGATCAGGTGCGTTCGTCATTCCAGTATCTCATTACCTCTTGGTCGACGCTGGTTGAGCTGATGTCGATCTATAAACGTCTGCGCAGTTTCGAGCAGATTTTGCAGGATATTCCACACGAAGAGATGATGCGCGAAGCCGCGGAGTAAGGTGGTAGTGCGGTGCGGTCTGGTGCCCTCACCCCGGCCCTCTCCCACGGAGAGGGAGACGCTGCCAAATGTCAAATATGTGCTCGGTCAGTCCCCTCTCCCGCTTGCGGGAGAGGGTTAGGGTGAGGGTGAGGGTGAGGGGCCAGGCGCACTCTGTTTAACCCGCCAACACCGCAAACACCTTCTCAATCGCATACGCGCCCGGATCTTTCACGCCATCCAGACTCTGCTGGTTCAGATACGCGGAACGCCCCGCTTTGGCGCTCTGCATCTGCGCAGTGGCGTCGGCGCCTTTCTGCGCCGCTTCTGCCGCCGCAGCCAGCGACTCGCCCGCCACTAACGCTTCCAGCGCCGGTTGCAGCGCATCCACCAACGTACGATGACCCGGCTGCGCGCCGCCGTAATGTTTCATGCGCTCCAGCCCGTGCATCAAGGCCTGCGGCAGCGCGCTGCCCTCTTCCAGCTGCTGGCCGGCGCTGGTGAACAGAATTGACATCAACACGCCGCTCGATCCCCCCATCACCGTCGCCAGCTGCTCGCCAATCAGCGCCAGCAAGGTTGGCAGCTCATCCAGCGGCAGCTGTTTTTCCTGCAGGCCGCGCTGAATTTTCTTCGCCCCGGCGGCAAAGGTTGAGCCGGTATCGCCATCGCCCACTTTGGCATCCAGCGCGTTCAGCTCGCTTTCCAGATCGATCAGCGTCTGCGTGACGCTGGCGACGATGCGCGCCACCTCCGCATTCTCAGAGGCATCAAAATCCAGCACGCTGCCGATTTTCTCTGCACGTTGCAGGCTGATCGGCGCAAAGTCATACACCGGCACCCAACCCAGCACCTGAACCGGCGCGTTTAACGCTTCGAGGAACGGCTCCTCCAGCGCCAGCAGCGTCAGCGAAAAACCTTTCATATCCAGCGCGCTGACCAGCGTTGCCGGCCCCAGCAGATGCGTGATGCGCGCCGCCAGCGGCGACTGCAACACTTCACGCGTTAACAGCGCCAGCTCCAGCTGCGAGAAGCCACCGAGATTGTTGATCAGCAACAGCGCTTGCTTGCCGTCCGGCAGCGCCTGCGCCAGTTTATCGGTCATGATGCTGGTGATTTGGCGGCTGTCTTGCGTATCCAGCGTGATTACACCCGGCTCGCCATGAATGCCCATGCCGAGCTCGCTGTGCCCGGGCGCGACGCGCTCATCGCGTTTTTCGCCCGGCACATGACAAGTGGCAAAAGCCAAACCGATGGACGATGTGGCATCAATCGCGCGCTGCGCCAGCGCTTTGACCTCATCCAGCGATTGTCCCTGCTCCGCCGCAAAGCCAGCAATTTTGTGCACCAGCACAGTCCCGGCGATGCCGCGTGGCTGCGGGTTTTCCGGCAGCGCGATATCATCCTGCACCATCACCAGCTCAACTTTGTAGCCGAGGTTTTTGGCTTTCTCTGCCGCCAGTCCGAAGTTAAGACGGTCGCCGGTATAGTTCTTCACAATCAGCAGGCAACCGGCATCGCCGGTGACGTTAACAATGGCGTTCAACACCGCATCGACGCTCGGCGAGGCGAAGATATCGCCGCACACCGCCGCCGTCAGCATGCCTTTGCCGACAAATCCGGCATGCGCCGGTTCATGGCCAGAACCGCCGCCCGAGATCAGCGCCACTTTGCTTTTATCCCAGTCCGAACGCACCACCACGCGAATCTCATCACCGAGATCGAGGCGACTGAGGTTGTGCCACGGCGTACTCAGCAAAACCCCTTCGATGGCTTCGTTAACCAGATCGTTTTTCTCATGCATAAAAAACTGGCTCATTGCATCCTCTCCATTGGTGTTGTCGTCCTACAAGGTAGCGTATGTGCGTAAAGAATAGGCGCAGCGAAGTGCGGAAATGCAAAGGGCGGCACAAGCCGCCCTTTAATTCAGACTATTACCGCTTATAAAGCGATGCGCAGCACGCTATCTGGATTTTTTGGTGGTTCTTTGCGTGAACCCGGCTGCTTGATGCTGACAAACAGGGTTTTGCCATCGGCGGAAAGCGCCAGGCTGTTTGGCAGGCCCGGCGCTTTCACCGTGCGTTTTACCTGGTAACTGCTGGCGTCGATGATGCTGATTTCGCCCGCTTTACGGTGCGTGACGTACAGCTCATCACGATCGGCATTAAACAATACCGCCAGCGATTCCGGCACATCGATCTTGTGGATCACCTGCTGGGTGCGGGTATCCAGCACCAGCACCTGCGGTTGTTTTGAGTCGCTGAGGAAGGCGCGATGGCCTTTGGTATCCAGCGAGATATTGAGGAAGAAGTGATCTTTGTCGCCATCGATTTTCTGACGCTTTTCAATCGCGTTCAGGCGCGTATTGATGGTCACCAGTTCGCCATCGGAGTTAGTGACGTACAGTTTTTGCGCCGCAGAATCGATCGCTAAACCGGTGCCCATTTTGCCGGTGTTCGGCACGGTGCTGATCAGTTGCAGGGTTTTGCCATCCACCACCCACACCACGCTCTGCTCACCGAGGCCAGTGATGTAAACGCGATCGGTCGCCGGATCAACCGCCAACTGGCGCGGCTGCAGCGGACGCACGGTTTCACTGCGCTGACGCCCATCCAGCACCAGCGTGTTGATCACCTTGCCGCTGGTGGCATCCACTGCAGTCAGTGCAGCATCGCGGGTGTTACCGAAATAGAGAATGTTGGTTTTCTGGTTGATCGCCGCGCCAAAGGTCGGCAGATCGGTGTTGATGGTTTGCTTTACCGCCAGATCCTGCGGATCGAGACGATAAACGGTGCCGCCTTTTTTGTCGGTGGTACTCTGCGCGGTCGCCAGGAACAGCGCATTATCGCTGTTGCTGAACGCCAACTCGTAAGCGCCTTTTGAGATCGCCTGGTTCAACGGCTGAGACTCCGCCGCCATCACCGCAGAGGTTGAGAACAGCGCTGTTGCCAGCAGCAGTGGACGCAGCGCCCACGATTTTTTATTCGCCTTCATAACTTCTCCATAGCAAAAACACCGCCTGATGGCAGTGAAGTGAAAGCCCGACATTACAACCAATGTTAAAAAGACAGCCCGAGGCGAGCCGACGAAGGGTGCTACTTTTTGAGAATAGTAATCATTTCGAAGGGAAAGTGACAGGATTTTATCGGCTTACCAACGCCGCCAGGGCGCCCGAAGGCACCCTGTCAGCACAGAACGTTAATGCAACTTATTTGGTCAGTTCAGCAGTCATGTGCACGCCGTTGTTGAAGTTGGCTTCGGTCACTTTATACGAAGCACCAGCTTCATGCGCCTGAGCAGCGATTTGCGCTTCTGCTCCATCCAGCGTTGAAGCGGTTGCAGTGATGCTTTGCGCAAAGCTCGCGAATGGCAGAACGGTCAGAGCAACAACAGCAGCAAAAGTTTTGATGGTTTTCATGGTCAATTCCTTAATGTACGTTTGATTGAGTAAGGCGTCATCGCCTTGTTGAGAGATATAATAGGCGCAGAATTGATCAGTAAAAAGCGGAGAGATTTGCCGTTGTCATTCGAATATTTTGAACATAAAAAGCACGTTTGGGTTAACCTTTGTGCAAAGGGTTAAAAATCTGACATTTAATTAAAAGGCAGGATATATGGCTGTGATAGCCAGAACGCATAATGCTATCGCGGCGCGATTTATCGCGCCGCGACGGATGGCATAGGTGTTAACCGTGATGACGAACGCGGGTGAAGATGGTGATGGCCGCCAGCAGCATCAGCACGCCGCTGGCGAGGAACACGCCGCCGGCGCCTTGCAAATCAAACATCCAGCCGCCGGCTGCGGCACCGGCGGTGATCGCCAGCTGAATGGTGGCGACCAGCAAACCGCCGCCTGATTCCGCATCGTCCGGCACCGCGCGGGAGATCCACGTTGACCACCCGGTTGGCATCGAACCAAACGCCAGGCCCCACAGCGCCACGCCCGCCGCGACCAGCCACGACACCTCGCCGAAACTCACCAGCAGCAGCGCGGTCACGCTCATCACCAGCGCCATCGCGGTTAACGTCAGCGATACGCTACGCGTCACCAGATATCCCGCCAGCGAAGTACCGAAGAAGTTCGCCACGCCAAACGCCAGCAGCACCAGCGACAGCTGATTGACGTTCAGCTGCGCGCTGCCTTCGAGGAACGGACGCAGATAAGTAAAGAAGGCGAAGTGGCCGGTAAACATCATAATCACCGCCAGCATGCCCCAGCGCATCACGCTTTTACGCAGCAGATCCAGCACGCCACCGCTGCGCGCTTTATTAATCGGCGGCATCGCGGGCAAGGTGAAGAACTGCCACAGCAGCGCCAGCACGCCTAATGCAGCGGTCAGAATGAAGATGTTACGCCAGCCAATAATGCCGCCCAGATAGCTGCCGAGCGGCGCAGCAATAATGGTCGCCAGCGAAATACCGCTAAACACGATGGATAGCGCGCGCGGCACCTGATCGCTCGGCACCAGACGCATGGTAATCGCGGTCGAGAGCGTCCAGAAGCCGCCAATCGCCACGCCCAGCAGCACGCGGGCCAGCAGAATCATTGGCAGATTCTCGGCAAAGGCCACCAGCAGCGCGGAGGCAATCAGCAGCAGCGTAAAGGCCAGCATCACCACGCGACGATCAAGTTGGCGCGTAACGTTGCCAATCACCAGGCTGGTGAGCAGCGCCACCAGCGCAGTCACGGTCACGGTTTGTCCCGCCTGCCCTTCGCTGATGCGTAGCGTGTCGGCAATCGGCGTCAGCAAGCTTACCGGCAGAAATTCTGCGGTAATCAGGCCGAACACGCCAAAGGCCATGGCAAACACCGCGCCCCACGCCGGTTTATCCACGTCTAACGGTGTTTCGACTATTTCAGTATCCAGGCTCATCTGTGATCCCCATCACAAAATATTTAGCGTTAAGCATAGTGACTGTTCATCAGACGATCTATGATGCAGAAACTTTGTTTTTTGATTATTCGTCTGGGATTGGTATGAGCCGCTATGAAGATCTGACCAGTGAATTGCTGATGGGCATGCGCCTGTACGGCGTCAAATACCAGCGTATCGCGCTGCACGCGCCTTTTGGCCTGCAATATGACGACGCGCCTGGTCGCGCGCAGCTGCATTTTGTTGGGCGCGGATCGTTACTGATTCGCTCGGCGTCAGGCGTGATCTATCCGCTGCAGGCCGGCGATGCGCTGCTGATCCCGCACGGCAAACCGCACGCGCTGATCTCCAGCGAAGAGGCCGTTTGCGAACCCATTTCGACGTTTAATAGCCGCCCGATTTGCGCCAGCGTCTGTGCCATCGACGACAGCACCGAACTTTGCCCGGATAACAGCGATGTGATTCTGTTCAGCGCCTGCATGGCGTTTGAACTGGGCGGCATGCAGCCGCTGGTGCACACCATGCCAGATGTGATGCTGGTGAGTACGCTGCTGGCGCAGTACCCGGAAATTCAGCCGATTCTCGATGCGATGGAGCGCGAAACGCGGCAGCGCAAAGCCGGTTTCGCCGGGATTTTGTCGCGGCTGGCGGATGTGGTGGCGGCGCAAATTGTGCGGGGCTGGGTGGAGAACGGCTGCGGCAAAGGCAGCGGCCTGGTGCAGGCGCTGCGCGATCCGCGTCTCAGCCTGGCGATGGCGGCGATGCATCGCGCACCCGGCGAAAATTGGACGGTGGAGCGGCTGGCGCGCGAATCCGGCAGTTCACGCTCGGTGTTTGCCGCGCGCTTCCAGACGGCAACCGGCATGACGCCGCTGCGCTATCTTACCGAGCTGCGCATGCGGCTGGCGGTGGAACGTATCGTGAACGAGGGCGAAGCGGTGGAAAGCGTTGCCTTCCACCTCGGTTACGGTTCGCTGGCGGCGTTTAGCCGCGCCTTCAAACGCATTGTTGGCACGCCACCCGGCGCACTGCGCGCCGAACGCGACATGCGTTAACGGAACACGCTGATCGCTTCCACCAGACGATTGGCCTGATGCTTCATGCGACCGGACGCTTCGGCGCTTTCCGCCACGCGCGCGGCATTTTGATGGGTGATTTCGTCGAGATCTTCCACCGCCGTGCTGACCTGCGTCAGCGCGATGGCCTGCTCGGCGGTCGCGCCGCTGATTTGCGCGATCAGCGCAGTGACATTCTGCACCTGATCGACAATCTCCTGCATGGTGTGCCCAGCGGCATCGGCGTGGTCGCTGCCCGATTGCACGCGGCTGGCGCTGGTTTCCACCAGATGTTTGATTTCGCTGGCGGCTTTGGCGCTGCGTTGCGCGAGATTGCGCACTTCACCGGCCACCACCGCAAAGCCTTTGCCCTGCTCACCGGCGCGCGCGGCTTCCACTGCGGCGTTAAGCGCCAGAATATTTGTCTGGAAAGCGATACCGTCAATCACGCTGGTGATGTTGGCGATGCGCTTCGAGCTGTCGGCGATCTCCGCCATCATGCCCACCATCTCCTGCATCACTTCGCCGCCTTTGATCGCCGCATGACTGGTGTTTTCCGACAGCCCATTGACCTCTTTAGCGGTATCAGTGTTGCTCTTCACCGTGGCGGTCATTTCGTTCATGGTGGCGGCGGTTTGCTGCACGTTAGCCGCTGCTTGTTCGGTGCGGCGGCTCAATTCGTCGTTGCTGCGCGCGATGGCATCGCTGGCGCTCAGCACGTTGATCGCCTGGCCGCTGACATCATCCACCAGCCAGCGGAACATCAGCCCAAGCTGACCGATGGCGCGCAGCGTCACGCCAATCTCATCAACGCGATCGATCTGCTCCACTTTATGGCTGGCGCCGGTCGCCACGCTCAATGCCTGACGGCACATGCGCTCCATCGGACGTGAAATTTGCTGCTCCAGCCACAGACTCGCCAGCAGTAAAAGGCCCGCCATGCCGCCGGCAAAGCAGCCAACGGCAAGAGGTGCAAGGCCCAGCAGCCAGACGCCAATCACCGAGAGCGGCAGCAGCGTTAATAAGGTTGAGCGGATGCGCCAGCGCAGCGGCAGAGTTTTCAGGATCGATCCCAGGCGACGCCAGCCGGTGCCGACCATCAAGCCTTTATGGAAGCGGCGTCCTTTGACGCGCCCTTCGCGGAAGTCGCGGTACAGCGCTTCGGTCTGGCGAACCTCCTCCACCGACGGCTTGGTGCGCACCGACATAAAACCCTGCACCTTGCCTTCACGCACTACCGGAATGGCGTTGGCGCGCACCCAATAGTGATCGCCATTTTTACGCCGGTTTTTCACCAGCGCCGTCCACGGCTCGCCCTGTTTGAGGGTCGCCCACATATCGGCAAAGGCTTCCGGCGGCATATCCGGGTGGCGCACCATGTTGTGTGGCTGGCCATTCACCTCTTCTGGACTGAAGCCACTGACTTCAATAAAGGCGTCGTTGGCATAGGTGATGTAGCTGTTGAGATCGGTAGTCGACATCAATGTGGCGTCATCGTCAAAAGCGAATTCACGCTGAGTGACGGGCTGGTTGTTACGCATGTGTGTGTCCTTGCAATACGCAGGCGAAAAGAAGCAATCGATAATACTTTTTTATCTTTTCGGCATCGTACGGCTTGAGCTTTAGCACCAGTTTCAAATTCAGGCCAATAAAAAAGCCGCTTTGCAGCGGCTTTCACACTTTTTCACTTAGCTCATCGATTAACCGGGTTTTACAGTAAACCAAATCAATCTTTTATTAAAAACCCAGTTAGCAGACCTGCAGCGCAAAGGGCGCAGGGAAATGGGATTTCCCAAAGCCATTTGTGTTGCAGGAAGGCGGCAAGCTCGCTCATTCCCGGGAGCAGAGTGAACTCTGTGACCGGGGTGAGCGAGCGCAGCCAACGCACCTGCAGCGCAAAAGGCGCAGGTAGATGGGATTTCCCAAAGCCATTTGTGTCGCAGGAAGGCGGCAAGCTCGCTCATCCCCGGGAGCAGAGTGAACTCTGTGACCGGGGTGAGCGAGCGCAGCCAACGCACCTGCAGCGCAAAGGGCGCAGGGAAATCAGAATTGCCAGCGAACCCCCACGTTATACCGCCACCCTTTAGCACCATTGCCAGCGATCTCTTTGCGATAATCCGCTTCCGCATACAATGAAACATCCTTCTGCAAGGTTGCAGTGCCGCCTGCGCCCAGTTCCCACATTTGACCAAATTTTCCGCTGCTGAAGGTTGCGCCAAATGCCGGATTATCCACCGATGACACCGAGGTATCTGCGCTGCCGCCCCAACCTTTGTAGTAGTTCGCGCGCAGATAAGGGGTGTATTGACGATTGCTGTCGTCGGTCCAGGTACGATCGAGGCGCGCGCCGAGACGACCAATAGTTTGGTTATAGTCGCCGTAACGCACTTTATTGCCGTCTTTATCGGTGAAATCATTCATATTCAGCTTCATGTACATTAGCTGCGCCTGCGGCTCAAGTTTGTAGCCATCGCCCAACGCAAACGGATAGCCGCTCTCCAGCGATGCCGTCCAGCCGTGGCCTTTCAGCTTCGCAACTTCTTGCGTGCGGGCGATATCGGTTTCGCCGCGATGCCAGTCAAATGACAACACACCGTCCAGATAGAAGCCGCTCTGACGCTGCCAGGTGCCGTAAAACGCCAGGCTGTCGCTGTCGAAAGTGGTGCTGCTGTAACCGTCGGCCGCATGCGGACGAATGCGCGTATTACCGCGCGTATAGGCTAAACCGCCGCGCAGGCTATCCTGCTCGCCATCGAGTCGCAGCAGATTGCCGCCCACCTGCACCGCACTGTAATCAAGGTCAAAGTCATAACCGAAGTCACGGAAACTCTTATCGCTCTTGTACTTCAGGTTTGAGCCGATATAGCGCAGGAACATCTCGCCGCCGTTGCCTTGCGGCCGTGTCTGCTCGTGGCGCAGTTCACCAAGACGTTTATGCAGATCGTCGATAATCGCCGAGGTGTAATAGGCCAGGCCAACCGGTGCCGACACATAAGATGGCACCTGCGGCACCACCGCCGGACGCGAATCGTAGCTTTGCGGCGTGCCAAAGGCATCGGTGACGAAGGTCGGCTGACAGTTAGCGCTATCCTCACACACGTAGTAGTTCGCCAGACGGTAATCCCAATAGTTATTGCCGCTGCCGCTGACTAAACGCTGGCTGGGATCGCTGCTGCCCGGTGCAAAGGTGTAGAGCCGATATTGCCACGGCCCGGCACCGAGATAGCCATCCTTCAACGCGAAGCTGTTGGCGCTGGCATTACCGCCTACCTGCGCCAGCGAGATCCCTTCGTTGCCCTCTACCCCTCCATTTTGATTGAGATCGGTGAGTGCGCCGGTGCTGGCATCCGCCAGTTTCACATTCACCAGCGTGGTACCGCTGGCATTGCCGGTGACGTTAATGTGGTCGGTGAGCTGATTGCTTAGCGCACCACCCTGGTTGAGGTTAGTGACCAGATTGAGCTGGCCGCCGCTCGACGCCAGCGAGCCAGCAATATCCAGCGTGTTGCCTGGCGAACCCGCGCCGTTAGTGAGATCCAGCGTACCGGCGTTGTTCACCACCAGGGAATCGGCGGTACCGCCGGATAGCGTCGGATGCACGTTATCGCCGGCATACAGCGTGGAATCCGCATCGACATTGATGGTGCTGTGCGCCAGCTGCAGGTTATCGGTTAGTGTCCATTGGGTATTGGCGAAGTTGATGGTGCTCCAGCCGCTGCCAAGATTAACGCCTTTGCTGAGATCGTCGGCGCTGAAGCTGCCGCCGCGCGCGCCAATCTGATTGAAGGTCAAGGTGTTGCCGGTGCCATTACCGCTGGTGAGATGGTAGGTGGTGCCGAGATCGACCTTGCTCACTTCAGCCGTGTTGTTGTTGTCGTTGCCCATGGTCAGGCTGCCGTTGAGCGTTCCGCCCGTCCAGCGGAACCGATCCGATCCGCCGCCCGGATTGATATCGCCCTGCACCGCGCCTTCGGTCAGCAGAATTTCGTCATCGGCGTTGCTGCCCGCTACCGCCACGGTTTGTGGGTTGGCGGTGATGATGTTGCCAAGGTTCTCGAAGATGGTTTTACCGCCGCGCAGATCCACCACCGGCGCCGTCAGGCTGTTGGAGGTGAAGTTGCCGGTATTGACGATGGTGCCCGCCGTGCTGGAGACCAGCGCCGATCCGCCCGCCGCATTGTCGATATTGACGTTGGCAGCGGTGGTGACATTGCCGGTGGTATTGGCGCGGATACCGGTGCCGCCTGCGCCGGTAACATTAAATTGATAGCCCGACCCCAACGTCAGATCGCCGCGGGTGGTGGAACCATCGGCATTGGCGATATTCAGGCCGCTGCCGCTGCCGGAGACGTTGGTGGTCACCGTCGAAGCCGGATCAAATGGCACGGCGGTGCGAATCCCGTTGCCGTCGCCGACGTTAATGGTGAGATTGCTCAGACCAACGTTGCTCAGTTCGGCGCGGTTTTCGATGCCGTTGCCGCTGCCCAGCACGTTCACCGTAGCGTCGCTGGCGCTGAGTGCGGTCGCACCGCTGTCCAGCAGGATGCCGTGCGCGTTGCCGCGCGTGGTAATCACCGTGTTGCTGCCGGTAAGCGCCAGCTGCGCGCCGTCGCTGATGCGCACGCCCGCGATACCGTTATCGACATTGATGGTGCCGCCTTTCGCCAGCGTGCTGCCGCTGCCGGAGACATCCAGCCCGGTGCCGTTGGCTACATTGACCACGCCGTTGTTGGTCAGCGTGCTGCCGGCGCGCGAACGGATCCCAATATTGTTGCTGCCGGTGAGGTTCACATTGCCGTTGTTGACCAGCTCTGCGCCGTTAGTGACATCAAAACCCATCGCGCCATTGCCCGCGCCGCTCACATTGCCGTTGCTGGTAACGCGGGTGGCCGCTGACGTGCCATCCAGCGCGTTGCTCAAATCGGTACGCAGATTATTAATCAGCACGCCGACCGCGTTGCTGCCGCTGAGGTTGATGCTGCTGCCGCTATCGAGCGTGGCGTTCGCACCGCCCTCAGCACGGATCGCCGTGCTGCCCTGGCCGCTGGCGGTGAAGTTGGCGTTGCTGCTATTCAGGCTGCTGCCGCTGCCGGAGATAATCGCGCCGGTGCTGCTGCTGGCGCTGGCGGTGAGGGTGGTCGGCGTGGTGAAACTCAGCGCCGCGCCGTCATCAATGCGATAGCCGGTTGAGCCGCTGCTGTTGATATTTAACGCGTTGGTGGCGGAGCTGATGCGCGATCCGCTGCCCGCCGCGTGATAAGCAATTTGGTCACTGTTGTTGAATACCGGCGCTGAACCGGCGGCGATATTCACCAGCGCACCGTTGAGCGCTTCCGCCCCAATCGCGCCGGTGCCGTTGAGATTCAGCGTGCCAGCGTTCAGGTTGGCTACCGCGCGATTGCCGCTGGCGCTGACGCCTCGGCTGCGGTTAGTGGTGCTGCCGCCATTAACATTGATGGTGCCGGTGTTATTGGCGGTGGTGGCAAAGGTGCTGCTGCCGCTGTTCACCGCGATGCCGGTGCCGCCATCGTTGATGTTGATATTGCCGCTGTTGGTGCCGGTCGCACCGCTCTCGACGCGAATGCCGGTGGCGTTGGCGCCGCTGAAGGTGATATCGCCGCTGTTGGTCAACTGCGCGCGATTGCGGGCCAGATAACCGGTCAAGCCACTCTGTGACGCATTCAATGACGCCGCAGAGTTCAGGCGGGTGCTGGTCACCGGCGAGCCGCTGTTTCTGCCAAAGATATCGTGTTTTTGTCCGTCAACGATCGCGCCAATTGCGTTGCTACCGGTGAGATTCATGGTGGTTGCGGCATCAATACTACCCGTTGCGCCCCCTTCCACCGTAATGCCATTGGCACCGCTGCCGCTGACGTTGATCACCGCCGCATCGCTGCTCACTTCGGTGCCTGCGCCGCTGCCGAGTACGGCGGTAGAACCGGCACCCGACGCGGTGAGCGACAAGGCGTTACCGTTGAAGTCTGCGCCCTGCTCAACACGAAACAGCGTGGAGTTCTGCGTGGTGACATCAAACGGATTGTTGCCCAGCACGTTAATCAGCGCATTGGGGCCGTAGGCAAAGAAGGCGATCTGATTGGTACCGTTAGAAAAGGTCGGCACGGCAGCCGGATCCACGGTCACTGTGGAATTGCCGCGCGCATGCACGCCGATCGCGCCATTGCCGCTGAGATTGATCGGGCCATCAACGGTGGCCTGCGCCGTGCCGGTTGCACCTTGCCCTTCCACCCACACGCCATAGTTGCGCGTGCCGCTGGCCGGATCGGCGCCGCCTGCCACGTTGATGGTGCCGGTTGAGGTGGCGCTGGCGGTGTTGCCATTGGTCGCCAGCACTTTCAGGCCGGTGCCGTTCACGCCATTCAGGTTAATGGTACCCGCGTTATTGATGTTGCCGGCACTGTTGGTCACCAGCATGCCGACGTTTTCACGCGGAATGGTGGCAGCCGCACCGTTCACATTGATGGTGCCGGTGTTGATCATGGTGGCGTTATTCGCGCCGGTCGCCGACATCCCCGCCGCATTTTGCGTTCTCGTGCCGAGGGTAATGCTGCCGTTGTTAACCGCGTTGCCGTTGGCGACCAGGGCGATACCGCTGGTCAACCCGCTTTGGTTCATCGCGGTATCCGCCGTCGCCTCACCCAGGCTGTTTTGCGGTCCGCGACCAATGTAGATATTGCCGCTGGCGTTATTGGTGAAGCTGGAAGTGGCGTCGGTCAGTAACACGCCAGACGCGGTACCGCGCGCGCTCGAACCGTTGACGCCGACGTTGATATTGCCGCTGTTATTGGCGGTGGAGGACACGCCAAGATTGATGCCCGCCACGCCATACTGTGAATTGCTGCCGGTGGTGGCGAGGTTGAGGATGCCGTTGTTGTTAAAGGTGCTACCGGTTTGCACGGCTACGCCATTGGCACCGTAGCCGGTCGAGCCAATGCCGGTACCATCCTGACGATTGAGGAAGCCGCCGTTAATTACCCCATTATTGGTTCCACTGCTGTTATCGGTTAACACCAGCGCCGTGCCGTTATTGGTGATGCTGCCGCGACTCGCCAGTTTGCCATCAATCACCGCTTGCGCGCCGTTGGAGGCTTTGATCGCACCGCCCGTCGCGCCCACCACTTCCAGCGTTTTACCCGCCGCCAGATTGACCCTCGCGTCCGCGCCATTGGCATTGATCACAATGCGATTGCCGATCGCCTGCGTCACCTCGTCTGGCGGCGTGGCGCTAACGTTGTAGACGATGTTGGCATTGGTGAAGGTGACAGCTTTATTGAACTCAGGCAGATAACGGGTTTTATCAAGATTGCCCGCCTGCAGCTGACCGATCAGCCAGTTGTTGTAGCTTTGCAGCTGGCTGGCGTTGGTGACGGTAAAGCTGGTGCTTTTGCCATCCAGCGTCTGCACGCTGAATGCGCCGTTATAGGTGGCGAGGTTTTGCACCTGATAGCTGCTGGTGGCCGATCCCGCGCCGTCCGGCGTGGCGGTGGCACCGAAAAAGCTGATGCGGTTATTACTGTTCCAGTTCACCGTGCCAGTGCCGCTCACATCAAATAGCTGTGTCTGCTTGGCGGCCATGGTCCAGCTGTTGGTGCTGGCGCTGCTGAGCGCATTCGCCTGGCCGATATTCACATCCAGCGTGCCGCCGGTGACATCCGCAATGCGCGCATCGATGTACTGCGCATCATTGACGTTCTGCACATCCGGCACGCTGGTGGCGCTGGTGACGGGCGCTAAGGCGACAAGACTGGCGGAGTTATATACCTGGAATGTGCTGTTGGTGCCGGTTGCGGGATCGGGCGTGGTGATCGCAAAGTTTTGCGGGCCGGGATCCAGGCGATCCTGATTGAGATACTGCGATCCCGAGGTGATCGCCACTTGCCCGAGCGTGGTGGTGACCGCGCCATCCGTTCCTGCCGTGAATGCCTGATTGCCGGTCAGACTTTCATTGCCGCTGCTGACGGTAATTTTACCGGTTTGGTTGTCATTATTTTCTGGTGTGTAAGTCCCCAACGTAACAGCCTGACTTTGCATCGCTGGATAGATCAGCAATTGCGCCGCCAACATCCCTAATGCGATAGGATTTAATGTAAACCTCATACTTCCTCCAGTGGGCGTGCAGCGTCCGCGCTGTTATTGCAACAGCGTTAAATTCTTCGCGTGGGGATAAAGCGGCAGATAATGACCAATCCCGTGTAGCAATCTAATTTGAGAACAACTGTGTGAAGAAATACGGTGCAGTGAAAAAAGGGATGGAATTGTTGTTATAGATTAATTGGCTTTAGGTATAGACTTTTTCGCTGGTGAGTGCAAAAGACAATTATGAGTAACCTATTGTCATCTCGGGGAATTAATTGCGATGCAGGTTGGATATTCTAAATAATTTGAGGCCATTTTAAATATTAGGTCTGGCTTTCTATCTCCTTAATAAAACCTTTATTTTTTGCTAACGCTTTACTTACAAACGGTACTTAAGCAGTGAATGTGGCTGTGACGGGTTAAGCGACTTGAGAGAGTTTAAAAAGCGTGATCGTGATCACGGTTAGACCAGGTCACGCTTTATGCCGACCTGGTCGATATCCGTACTTCACTTAACTTAAATCCACATTGCGGGTGCCGCCCCACCAGGTAAAGACGAACCCGCCAATCCACGCCACGATCAGCCCAGCGAGATACACCGCCATGCCGGCAAAAATGCCCTGCGATGAGGTCATTAGCGGCAATGTGACTAATCCTGAAGGGCCAAACACGGTGTTCATTCCCACTGGCAATCCCAGCCATGCCACCAGCCCGATAAAGAAGCCGCCCAGCGCACCGCCAAAACAGGCGGTGATAAAGGGTTTCAGACGCGGCAGCGTGACGCCATAAATCAGTGGTTCGCCGACACCGAGCAAGCCCGGCACAATGGCGCCTTTGATCTGTTTACGCAGCAGTGAGTCTTTATCCGCTTTGCACCATAACGCCAGTGACGCGCCGACCTGCCCGGCGCCGGCCATCGCCAGAATTGGGAAGAGCGAGTTAAAGCCCTGGGTTTCCATTAGCGCGAAATAGACCGGAATAAAGCCTTGATGAATGCCAAACATCACCGCGATCAAAAACAGTCCGGCCAGAATAGCGCAACCAAACGGATTGTTATTTAGATGAATGAACAACCACGACATGCCTTTAAATAATTCGCCGCCGATTGGCATAATCACCAGGAAAGTCACCGCGCCGGTAATTAATAACGTCAGCAACGATGTCAGGATCATATCGAGATTATCGGGAATGATTTTTCGCAGCTGTTTCTCAACCCAGGCACCAAATATTGCCGCCAGCAGCACGCCAATAATATTGCCGCGCGGATCGATCACCATGCCGAAGAAATCCTGCATCCCGCTGTAATAACCGACCTTCGCGTCAGGGATATAACCGAGCACAAACAGCGAGGCGATAATGGCCCCGTTGACGCCGGTACCGCCAAAGGCTTTCTGCGCGTTATAGCCAATCAAAATACTCAGGAAGGTGAACAACCCTTTGCCAAACACCTTCATGTACGCCACGGTATCCAGCAGCCAGCGTGCATGATCGCCAGGCTGATTAAGGTGGAAGATCTGCTCAATCAGCGTGGCGAAACCCAGCAGCAAGCCGGCACCGATAAAACCGGGGATCAGCGGCGTAAAGATGGTGGCGAAGCAGGAGAGAAAACGGTGCAATGCGCTGGTCTGCTTTGCCTTCATCTGCTGCTTTTGCGCGCTGGCGATGGCCTGCAGATCGCCCGGCGCCTGTTGATTAAGCAGTGCCTGCATTTTCTCTGCTGCAGTTTGCGCTTTACCGGGACCGAGCACGATCTGCAGCTGCGCATCGCTGTCGATCACGCCCAGCACGCCCGGCAGCGTTTTGAGTGTGGCGCTATCCACTCGCGCGGCATCGTTGAGTGTCAGACGCAGGCGCGTCATGCAGTTGCCGCACTGCACCACATTATTGGCGCCGCCCACCGCCAGCAAAATGTCGCGCACCAGATCCTCAGTAATGGCCGCCATTATTGCGCTCCTGCGTCACGCAAAGCGTTGCGAATGAAGCCCTGATTCTGACTCAGCAGCGATTTCGCTTCATCGGCCGCTAATCCCGCCAGCACCATGACAATCGCGGTTTTACAGTGCCCACTACACGCCGCCAACGCCTGCTGCGCGGTAGCATCGTCACAGTCGGTAGCTTGTTTGACGATGTTCACCTGGCGCTGCACCAGCTTCTGGTTGGTGGCTTCCACATCGACCATCAGATTGCCGTACACCTTGCCGCTGCGAATCATCGCGCCGGTGGTGAGCATATTCAGCACCAGCTTCTGCGCCGTGCCGGCTTTCATGCGCGAAGAACCGGTGACCACTTCCGGGCCCACCACCGGGGTCAACGCCACATCCGCGGCCTGCGACATTGGGCTGTTAGGATTACAGGTTAACGCTGCGGTAAATGCGCCTTGCTGACGCGCATACGCCAGCGCGCCCAATACATAGGGCGTGCGGCCGCTGGCGGCAATCCCGACCAGCACATCGTTAGCGTTGAAATTGATATCACGCAGATCCTGCGCGCCCTGCTCCACGTTGTCTTCGGCGTTTTCCACCGCCTGCAAAATCGCGGTGTGGCCGCCGGCAATTAGCCCAACCACCTGGCTGCGCGGCGTGCCGAAGGTCGGCGGACATTCGCTGGCATCCAGAATCCCCAGACGACCCGACGTGCCTGCGCCGCAATAGATCAGGCGACCGCCTTTGCTGAAGGCGTGGGTGATGGCATCCACCACCTGCGCAATCTGCGGCACAATGACTTCCACCGCCAGCGCCACTTTTTTGTCTTCATCATTGATCACCCGCAGCATCGCTTCGGTGGTCAGCTCATCAATGTTGTGGCTGGCGGGATTACGACCTTCGGTGATCATCTGGCTCAGATCGATCTGCATGAGACACTCCTATGTGAGAATAATTTATTCGTAAAACTATATATCACACAGAATTGTTAATTCCTCTGCTGCGCGGGATTTTTTTGCTTTTTGCCGCAGCGGACATAAAAAAACCCGCCGAAGCGGGTCGTTTTCGTGGTTCAGGCGTTTGCCAATTCTTTGCGCGCTAACGCGGCCAAAAAACCGCTTCTGGAACCATATTCACGATGGTGATCGACATAGCTATCAATTTTAGTTAACAGATTCTGCGGCAAGGTGATGTTGAGCTTTACTGCTTTGCCTTCATAGCGACTGAGATCGATATCGACAAAGGCCCAATAACCACCCTGACAATTTTCATCCTCAATATGCGTTTCAATGTTCGTTGCCACCGGCACCTCGTAACCCGCATCAGTCGACGACTCAACATGCGAATCAATCGCAGCAGAAGCATCGGTTAATGCATCATCCACTGTCTCGCCAGCAAAAAAACATCCAACAACGTCCGGTACAAAGCCAGAATAGGTGTTGCTTTCTGTCTTATGAAGATAAACGGGGAATCTCATGTTGAGCCCTCACTTGAAAATGATTTTAAAAAGACTTTTAGAAGATATGAAAGCATCACAATACCCGCTGACATTGCCACTTTTACAAATCGGGGGCCAGGCCCCCGTGAAATTAGTCCATTAACTTAATTAGCTTACGTACTGTTCCAGTTGCCAGGTCTTTCTCAGGATGAGGAAGCGAAATATGGTAGGGCTTGTCCCTTCTTACGAATACATGATGGCTTCCCTTAACACGATCTAATACCCAACCTCGCTCAAGCAACATCCTGATCAGCTCCCTGCTGCTCAATACAACCTCCTGATGTCTCCAGCCTAATAAATATACCCACTATAACCACCGAAGAAAAGTTTTGGTGGTTATAGTGGGTATGGATTTAAGCAATGGTTTGAGGCAAAGGGTTATAAGACTTGTCTGTAGCAGGCATAAAAAAACCCGCCGAAGCGGGTTTCTGTGCGTAGTGGTCGCCATGAATGTCGCCCCCTACGGCGCAGGTGCGTTAGCTGGCGCTTTGCGTGCGCAGCTGTTGCTCGTAGGCGGCGGCTTGTTTGGTGTCGAACTGGTCTTCCCAGCGCGCAATCACCAGCACCGCCAGCGCGTTACCGATCACGTTCAACGCGGTACGCGCCATGTCCATGATGCGATCGACACCAGCGATAAATGCCAGGCCTTCCAGCGGAATGCCCACGCTGCCCAGCGTTGCCAGCAGCACCACGAAGGAGACGCCCGGCACGCCAGCGATGCCTTTCGAGGTCACCATCAGCGTCAGCACCAGAATAATCTCGTCAGTCAGCGACAGATCAATGCCATACAGCTGGGCGATAAAGATCGCCGCGATGCTCTGATACAGCGTTGAACCGTCGAGGTTGAACGAGTAACCGGTCGGCACCACGAAGCTGGTGATGGCTTTCGGCGCACCGTAGGCTTCCATCTTCTGCATAATGCGCGGCAGCACGGTTTCTGAGCTGGAGGTGGAATAGGCAAGAATCAGCTCGTCTTTGAGAATGCGCATTAGCGTGGTAATGCGCAGCTTACAGAAGCGCGCCACCGTGCCGAGCACCACGAAAGCAAAGAACAGAATCGCCACGTACACCAGCAGCACCAGCTTGGCGAGCGGATAGAGCGACGCAAAACCGAAGTTCGCAATGGTGACCGCAATCAGCGCAAACACGCCGACTGGCGCATAACGCATGATCATGTGCGTCACTTTAAACATGGTTTCGGAAATCGAACGGAATACCGTGACCAGCGGATCGCGATGTTCCGATGGCAGCGCCGATAAGCCCATACCAAACAGCACCGAGAAGAAGATAATCGGCAGCATGTCGCCCTTCACCAGCGAGGCGAAGATGTTCTGTGGGATCAGCGACAGAATGGTGGTGACCAGACCGTGCGGTGCACCCTGAACCGCTTCGGTGGTGGCTTCGTATTTAGAGATGTCCACCGTTGCCAGCGTTGACATATCAATGCCGCTGCCGGGTTGGAATACGTTGGCCAGCGTGATGCCGACCACAATGGCAAGGGTGGTGATCACTTCAAAATAGATAATGGTTTTAACACCAATACGTCCGAGCTTTTTCGCATCACCCACGCCAGCAATGCCGACAATCAGTGAGGAGATAACAATCGGTACCACAATCATCTTGATAAGATGAATAAAGATGTCACCCGCGGGCGTCAGAATGTTAGTGATTAACCATTCACGATCGTCGGGCTGATTATGCAGCACGGTTCCCACAATCACGCCCAGAATCAGCGCGACTAAAATCTGCCATGCAAGGGTGAACTTAAAACCTTTCATAACGCGTTATTTCCTCAGTTAAAAACCCCTTTGCTCTGCTGCGAAGGTGCAGGAGAAATGTCACACAGGGAAGTGAGCAAAAGCCCGATAAAATAGAGGGTTATTTATGACTACGTCGGTTACAGCTGTGCAGGCATTTTGCGCCTGCGGGGTGATGCAGTCTGAGTTGATACCTGCTGAACAGGGCCGAGATAAGTACCATTTTCACTACGGTAAATGCAACCCCCGGCGTGATAGCGCAAATCTTATTCAGGTTAGTAGCATAAAATGCTGACGAAGGTTAACGGCCATAACTCGCTGTTATGAAAAGTGTTAATTCGATAAGTTTCAGCATAGCTATGCAATATTGCGCAAAAAGCGGCCCGGCGCGTTTGCTGATTATTTGCACAACAGAGGCAGCGATCTCGTAGGCTTAAGGCAGAAGATCGCGCTGCTGGCGCGGCGTTTTTGCCCGCCGTTCGCCGGGGATTTGGCAGTGATAAAAGGTCGTGATCCAGACTACAAAACAGAAACAAAGCCCTGTCGTGGTCTTCAATTAACCATTGATTGACATATGATTAACATCTTCAAGGAGGTCAGCCATGAGCCAAATACACAAGCATCCCGTACCCGCTGCCATTGCAGCGAATGCTCTCATTAATGCCGATCAGTATGCGGCGCTGTATCAACAATCGGTTGACGATCCCGACACCTTTTGGGGTGAGCAAGGCAAAATCCTCGACTGGATTAAGCCTTACAGCAAAGTGAAAAATACCTCCTTTGCCCCCGGCAATATTTCGATTCGCTGGTATGAAGATGGCGCACTGAACCTCGCCGCGAACTGTCTCGATCGCCATCTCGCCACGCGTGGCGACCATCCCGCCATCATCTGGGAAGGCGACGACGCCAGCGAAAGCAAAACCATTACCTTCCGCGAACTGCATGCGGACGTCTGCCGCTTTGCCAATGTGCTCGACAGCCTGGGCGTGAAGAAAGGCGACGTGGTGGCGATTTACATGCCGATGGTGCCTGAAGCCGCCGTTGCGATGCTGGCCTGTGCGCGCATTGGCGCGGTGCATTCGGTGATCTTCGGTGGCTTCTCACCGGAAGCCGTCGCCGGGCGCGTGGTCGATTCCAACGCCAAACTGATCATTACCGCCGATGAAGGCGTACGCGCCGGACGCAGTATCCCGCTGAAGAAAAACGTTGATGATGCCCTGAACAATCCAAACGTCACCACGGTGAAAAATGTGGTGGTGTTTAAGCGCACCGGTAAAGATACCGGCTGGCGTGAAGGCCGCGATCTGTGGTGGCACGATTTAGTGGCGAAGGCCAGCGATCAGCATGAACCGGTCGCCGTCGATGCCGAACATCCGCTGTTTATCCTTTATACCTCCGGTTCCACCGGCAAGCCGAAAGGCGTGCTGCACACTACCGGCGGTTATCTGGTGTATGCCGCCAGCACCTTTAAGTATGTGTTTGATTATCATCCTGATGATGTTTACTGGTGCACGGCTGATGTTGGCTGGATCACCGGCCACAGCTATCTGATTTACGGTCCGCTGGCGTGCGGCGCGACCACGCTGATGTTTGAAGGCGTGCCGAACTGGCCGAAGCCGAGCCGCATGGCGGAAGTGGTGGATAAACATAAGGTCACGCTGCTGTATACCGCGCCAACCGCGATTCGCGCGCTGATGGCCGAAGGCGATAAAGCGATTGAAGGCACCGATCGCAGTAGCCTGCGCATCATGGGTTCGGTGGGTGAACCGATCAACCCGGAAGCCTGGGAGTGGTATTACAAGAAGATTGGCGACAGCCGTTGCCCGATCGTCGATACCTGGTGGCAAACCGAAACCGGCGGCTTCATGATCACGCCGCTGCCGGGCGCGACCGAACTGAAAGCCGGTTCCGCTACTAAACCGTTCTTCGGTGTGCAGCCAGCGCTGGTGGATAACGAAGGCAATCCGCTCGAGGGTGCCACCGAAGGAAACCTGGTGATTGTCGATTCCTGGCCAGGCCAGGCGCGTACGCTGTATGGCGATCACGATCGTTTCGAACAGACCTACTTCTCCACCTTCAAAAATCGCTACTTCAGCGGTGACGGCGCGCGCCGTGATGAAGAGGGTTATTACTGGATCACCGGCCGCGTCGATGACGTGCTGAACGTCTCCGGCCACCGTCTCGGCACCGCCGAGATTGAATCGGCACTGGTGTCGCATCCGAAGATTGCCGAAGCGGCGGTGGTTGGCATTCCGCACAGCATTAAAGGCCAGGCAATCTATGCGTATATCACGCTTAACCACGGCGAAGAGCCGTCGCCAGAGCTGTATACCGAAGTGCGTAACTGGGTGCGTAAAGAGATTGGCCCGATTGCCACACCGGATGTGCTGCACTGGACCGACTCGCTGCCAAAAACCCGCTCCGGCAAGATTATGCGTCGCATTCTGCGCAAAATCGCTACGGGCGATACCAGCAATCTCGGCGATACCTCTACGCTGGCCGATCCGGGCGTGGTAGATAAATTGCTCGAGGAGAAACAGTCCATCACCATGCCGTAACCGGCTTCTGTTGTAGGGGCGACCATTTGGCCGCCCTTATATGCCACGTATTTCTGAGTTCGCACAACTTATAAAACTAGAATATTCAGCCAGTTAAATCACTTTATCGTGAGATATCTGTCTGCCTTGCCTCTGGAGAACATGTGATGAACGAAACCCCTGAACAGGAAGCAGTCTGGCAACAAGTCGAGAATAATCCGCGCTTTCATGAACTGGTGCACAAGCGCCAGGCGTTTGCGCTGCTGCTCAGCGTGATCATGCTGGTGCTCTATATCGGCTTTATTCTGCTGATCGCTTTTGCGCCCGCCTGGCTCGGTACGCCGCTGCACGCGGGCACTAACGTTACGCGCGGCATTCCGATTGGTGTCGGTTTAATTGTGATGTCATTCGTGCTGACCGGCGTCTACGTGTGGCGCGCCAACGGCGAGTTTGATCGTCTGACCAAACAGATCCTGAGCGAGGTGAAATCATGAAGCGCCTGCTTTCGATATTTTTAGCCATCGTGCCCGCCAGCGTGTTTGCCGCCGATGCCATTACCGGCGCGGTGCAACGGCAAGCCACCAACTATGAAGCCATCATTATGTTCGTGGTGTTTGTCGCGGCGACGCTCGGCATCACCTATTGGGCCTCGAAACGCACCCGCTCGCGCAGTGATTACTACACCGCAGGCGGCAATATCACCGGTTTCCAGAATGGCCTTGCCATCGCCGGTGACTTTATGTCCGCCGCCTCTTTCCTCGGTATTTCTGCGCTGGTTTACACCTCGGGTTACGACGGGCTGATCTACTCGCTCGGCTTCCTCGTCGGCTGGCCGATGATCCTGTTTTTGATCGCCGAACGTCTGCGTAACCTTGGGCGCTACACCTTCGCCGATGTCGCCTCCTATCGCCTCGCGCAGAAACCGATTCGCACGCTGTCAGCCTGCGGCTCGCTGGTGGTGGTGGCGCTGTATCTGATTGCGCAGATGGTGGGTGCCGGTAAGCTGATCCAGCTGCTGTTCGGCCTTGATTACCATATCGCGGTAGTGATGGTCGGGATTCTGATGGTGCTGTACGTGCTGTTCGGCGGCATGCTGGCGACCACCTGGGTGCAGATCATCAAAGCGGTGCTGCTGCTATTTGGTGCCAGCTTTATGGCGATTATGGTGATGAAAGCCACCGGCTTCAGCTTCAATACGCTGTTCACCGAAGCGATGGCGGTGCACCCGAAAGGCGCGGCGATTATGCAGCCGGGCGGGCTGGTGAAAGATCCCATCTCGGCGTTGTCATTGGGTCTCGGCTTGATGTTCGGTACCGCCGGTTTGCCGCATATTCTGATGCGCTTCTTCACCGTGGCCGATGCGCGTGAAGCACGTAAAAGCGTGTTCTGGGCCACCGGCTTTATGGGCTATTTCTACTTCCTGACCTTTATTATTGGCTTCGGCGCGATTTTGCTGGTGGGATCGAATCCAGCCTTTAAAGACGCCAGCGGCGCGCTGCTCGGCGGCACCAACATGGCAGCGGTGCATCTGGCGAACGCGGTCGGCGGCAGCCTGTTCCTCGGCTTTATCTCGGCCGTGGCCTTCGCCACCATTCTGGCGGTGGTGGCAGGTCTGACGCTGGCGGGGGCTTCTGCAGTTTCACACGATCTCTATGCCAGCGTGATCCGTGAAGGTAAAGCGACGGAACGCGATGAACTGCGCATCTCGAAGATCACCGTGCTGGTGTTAGGTGTGGTGGCGATTGCGCTGGGGATTCTGTTTGAGAAACAGAACATTGCCTTTATGGTCGGTTTGGCGTTCTCGATTGCTGCCAGCTGTAACTTCCCGATTATTCTGCTGTCGATGTACTGGTCAAAACTGACCACGCGCGGCGCGATGGTGGGCGGTTGGCTGGGACTCGTTACTGCGGTACTGCTGATGATCCTTGGCCCGACGATTTGGGTGCAGGTGCTCGGGCATGAGAAACCGATCTATCCGTATGAGTATCCGGCGCTGTTCTCAATGCTGGCGGCATTTATCGGTATCTGGCTGTTCTCAATTACCGACCATTCTGCACGCGGTGCCCAGGAACGTGCCCGCTTCCGTGGGCAGTTTATTCGCTCACAGACGGGGATTGGGATTTCGCAGGGGAAATCGCATTAAGTCCGTGCTGGCTTTCCCTCACCCTAACCCTCTCCCATAAATGGGAGAGGGAACCGATCGGCGCGTTTTCTCCTTCTCCCGCTTGCGGGAGAAGGCCGGGATGAGGGACAGACCGCACCCAAACAAAAATGGCGACCCATTGGGCCGCCATTTTTCATTCTAATTTAAACAATTAGAAACGCAGTGATGCGCCAACATACGGGCCATCGACCAGTACGTTATCTTTGCGGCTACCTTTGTTGTTCAGCTCAATGTACTGATAACCCACACGCAGGTTCAGCAGCGAAATCGGCGTGAAGCTCAGGCCACCTGAGGCTTCCTGGTAGCTATCCAGACGATCGGAGAACGCTTCTGGCGCATAGTAATATTCGCCGTACAGGCCCCACATGCTGTTGAAGCTGTATTGCGCTGCGCCACCGACTGCCACGGTGAAGCCATCACGACCATCTTCCGGATGGGTGAACAGCGCTTTCGCAGTAGGCGCAATGCGGAAATCACCCACGTCGATGTTATAGCCGAGGCCCGCACCGTAGGTGCTGCCATCGTGATCGCTGCGCAGCCAGTTGCCTTTCAGGAACAGGCCCGGTGAAGTGGTGCCGAGGCCAAGGTTCAGGTTGGTGCTATGCTCACCCACGTCAACACTGCCCTCAATTGCCTGCGCGCCGCTGCTCAGCAGTGCCAGACCCAAAACGCTTCCAGTAACAAGTTGCTTTAACATGTGATTCCACTCCATGAAGAACAATTAATTCGGCGGCAAGGGTACCAGCCTGGCGACGAGAGACAACATTATTTGGAAAGCTTTACGTAAAAATGGATTACGGCGGGGAAAAAAGTGGCCCTAAAAGGCCACTTTTCAGATTAGAAGCGCCAGGCTGCGCCGATAAAAAGACCATCAATCGCACGATGGGTTTTATATTCGTGCAAGCCACTGCCGAGATAGCGGTAACCGGAACTCAGCGTTAACCAGTGGGCCGGTTGGTAGTAAACTCCGGCCTCAAACTGATGCAGATGATCGAGCTTATAGGTGCTGAAGTTAGGCGCCATGCTGAAATCGAGATAGAGCCAGGTATGGCGCGCTTGTGGCAGTGGAGCCATCGCGCGTATACCCGCATTCACACCGTAGCTGGACGTTTTATCATGGTTCAATTCAGCCCAGAACAAACCGATGCGCGGCACAATGCGCATTGCGCCTACAGCCACGCCGTAACCCAGATTGGCGTCCAGCAATTCTGACTGATGTTTGGCATTCACATATTCCACGCCATATTGCAGGCCTGGCGCGCTTTTTTGGCTGTTGATGGCGGCCGCAAAGAAATCACTGCCCCCCTTCACGCCGATTTCCTGAGCAGTTACCCCAGCGGAGGCCAACAGGAGCCCCATTGCAAAATACTGACTTTTCATTTTTCGCTTCCTTATCGTTTAAGCGGGCAAACAATAAGCAAAGCGATCGGGCTGCTGTATGAGCAATGACTCAAAACCAGCGGATTACGATACCCACAGTAAGTGGCTTAACAGCGGCGCGAGAATGACGGTGACGACGCCAGACAGCATCATCACCAGGCTCGACACCACGCCTTCCTGCTGGCCGAGTTGATACGCGCGCGCGGTGCCTGCGCCATGTGATGCAGCACCAAAACCGGCGCCTTTAGCCACGCCCTGCTTGATGGCAAGACGCAGAAACAGCACGTCGCCCACCGCCATACCAAACACGCCGGTGATCACCACAAACAGCGCCACCAGATCCGGCTGGCCGCCGATCGGCTGCGCGGCTGCCAGCGCAAACGGCGTGGTGATTGAGCGTACCGCCAGGCTGCGCTGAATGGTTTCCGGTAACGTCAGCCAGCGCGCCAGCCACACCGAACTGCATACTGCCACCAGCGTGGCCGTCAGCACGCCCACGCTCAGCGACAGCCAGTGACGCTTGATGATCTCAAGGTTCTCATACACCGGCACGGCAAATGCCAGCGTCGCCGGGCCAAGCAGCCAAATCAGCCAGTGGCTTTCAGCGATGTAATTTTTCCAGCTGACGTGAGTGAGCAGCAACAGCGCCACCAGCACCAGCGGCGTCAATACCAGCGGCATCAACAGCAGCGTGCGCCAGCGGCGATAAAGAATTTTGTTGAGGTAGTAGACCAGCAGCGTGAACGCCAGACACAGCAGACTAATCAGCAGATCATTCATGATGCGCCTGCTTGCGTGCGGCGCGCGCCAGTTCGAAGCGATATAAACGATCAACCACCAGTGACGTCGAAGCCAGCACCAGCAAGGTACTGACGCCGATCACCACGCAGATGCGCCAGCCTTCACTGCGCAGCAAATCGCTGTAGTTCACTATCGCCACCACCGCTGGAATAAAGAACAGCAGCATTTCTGCCAGCAGCCAGTTGGCGCCAGCTTTCACCCAGCGCAGCGGCACGATGCGCGTCATGATCAACACCAGCAGCAGCACCATGCCCACTACGTTGGCGGGCAGCGGCAGATGCAGCCAGCTCACCAGCCTGTCGCTGAAAATAAACAAACCGACATACAGCACCAGCTGCAGCGGAACAAAGGTACGTTGCAGGAGATCCGTTCTGCGCGGACTTAATGCCATCATTGCTTGTTACCTGGATGAAAAATTGAGGTGCCCAGTATAAATCCGCCGCAAACTGTGAAAGAAATGAATTAAAATTATTCAAACTATGCCAAAAAGGAATGTTTATGGATGTGCGCGCCCTGCGCTACTTCACTGAGGTGGTGCGCCAGCAGAGCTTCACCCGCGCCGCTGAGAAGCTGTTCGTGACGCAGCCGACCATCAGCAAAATGCTGCGCCAGCTGGAAGAGGAGCTCGGCTGCACCTTACTGCTGCGCGAGGGCCGCAAACTGCATTTAACGGATAGCGGTCAGGCGGTTTACCAGCGCGGACTGGTGATTCTGCAAGAGTTCCACCAGCTTGAAGCGCAGTTGGGCGATATCAACCAGCTGAAAACCGGCGAGCTGCGGCTGGGTATTCCGCCGATGGTCGGCATGCAGATGGCCGGATCGATCTCCGCCTTTCGCCGCCGTTATCCCGGCGTACAGCTGAAAATATCCGAGTTCGGCGGACTGACGGCGCAGCAAGCGGTGCTGAGTGGCGCGCTGGATATCGCCCTCACCGCGCTGCCGATCGAATCCGAACTGCCGCTCAATACGCTGGAGCTGATGCACCATCCGCTGTGCGTGCTGCTGCCGCGCAGTGAACAATGGCGCGATCACCGTAAAGTCGGTTTGGCAGAGTTAGCTGAACATCCGCTGCTGATCCTCAATGAAGAGTTCGCCTTGAATCGCCAGATTCGTAAAGCGTTTCAACGCCAGAACCTGACGCCAACTATTGCGCTGCGCAGCGCGCAGTGGGATTTTCTCGCCGCGATGGTGCAGGCGGGTATGGGACTGGCGATTCTGCCGGAGCCCATTTGTCAGCGGCTGGATAAGCAGTCGCTGCTGTGGCTGCCGCTGGAATCGGAACTGCAGTGGAGTTTGGGGTTGATTTGGCGGGAAGGCAGTTATCTGTCGCGCAGCGCCGAGGCGTGGATTGCGTGCTGCCGTGAACACTGGCCGGATAGTGCGCCGCGGCTGTCGGTGTGAAAACAACCGCAGCACATTGGCGTAGCGGCGCAATGTTTTGCGCCGCTACCGATGAACAATATGGCTTACTGCTATTCCTCTTTCTCAATCAGCAACGCTTCCAACAGATCAAGATCGTGCAGCAGTTTCTGCATTGTCTCGTTGGAGATCTCCTGTGTGGCGCGCAGATGATAGACCTCGGCGCGTTCGGCACGCAGCGCATTGAGGCGGAAACGACGCTCGAGATTTTCGGCAAATTGCGCCTGCTCAATATCGTTTTTCCCCTCCGCGCGACGACGCAGGTTACCAATCACGCGCAGGCTGACCTCTTTCAGCAGCTCAGGATCGATGTTCTCTTCGGTGTCGCTCTCAAGACGCTGCTCCATTTTATGCAGGCTCTCAATCGCCACACCCGCCATCGCGGCACGCGCAAACTGAATCTCACGACGATGGCCGACCTTGTCGATGCTTTCCACGTCGCGCAGCAGAATCGGCAGCAGCACCACGCCAACCAGCAGCGACACCAGAATCACGCCGGTAGCGATGAAAACCAACTCATAGCGCGCCGGGAACGGATCGCCGTTGCTCAGGAACAGCGGAATCGACAGCACACCGGCCAAGGTAATGGCACCGCGCACGCCGGCAAAAGAGGCAATCAGCAATTCACGCAGTGAGTAATTGGTAAACTCCAGCGGCTTCTTCTTCAGCAGACGCATGCTGGTGCGCTTCATGATCCACAACCACCCGAAACGCACCACCATCAGCGCGGCGTACACCAACAGAACGTCGGTAAACAGCATCCACAGTTCGACGTTAGGATCGGCTTGCGCCTGCGCAATTGAGGTGGAAAGGATGTCGGGCAGCTGCAGGCCGAGCATCAGGAACACCATGCCGTTGAACACGAACTCCAGCATCTGCCACACGCTGTTCGCGCGCAAACGCATCGCCAGCGGTGCCTGGCGGATAATGCCGGAACGCGTAATGGTCATACCGGCGGCGACGGCGGCGAGAATGCCCGACACGCCAAGGTGTTCCGCAATCAGGTACGAGGCGAACGGTAACAGCAGCAGCAGCACGGTTTGTGTTGCCGGGTCATCCCCGCTCCAGCGGCTCAGCAGACGCAGCGAGCGGCCATACAGCCAGCATATCGCCACACCAGCGACCAAACCGCCGACCGCCACTTTGAGAAACTCAACGCTGGCGCCGCCCCACGTAAACACCATGGTGCCCATCGCCACCGCGACGGCAAACTTCAGCGATACCAGGCCCGACGCGTCGTTCATCAGGGCTTCGCCCTGCACAATCGACATAATTTTTTTCGGGATGCGTCCTTCACCAACAATGCCGGACAGCGCCACGGCATCGGTTGGCGAAAGCACCGCCGCCAGCGCGAAGGCGGGAATCAGCGGAATCCCTGGCACCAGCCAGTAGATCAGGTAGCCAATCCCGACAACCGTGATCAGCACCAGAACCAGCGCCAGCCCCATGATTTCGCGACCGTGATGCAGGAACTCGTTTATCGGCGTTTTCCAGCCATCCGCAAACAGCAGCGGCGGAATGAACAGCACGAGGAACAGTTCCGGATCAAAATCGACATGCAGGCCGAAGACGGGAAATGCGAGCAGTGCACCGGCGGCAATTTGCACCAGCGGCAGGGGAATTTGAAACGGCAGAATACGTGCCGCCACGCTGGAGAGTGAAACCACCAGCGTCATGATGAGAATAGTAAAGAAGATTTCCATGCTTTCCTTAGGCGAATCAATTTCATTAAAGCGATGTTGTTGCGTGGGAAAGTGTAAAACAAAACGCCGCACAGCGGAGCAACCCGATGTGCGGCGTGATGCAGAAAGCGAATAATCCTGGAATTATTCAACTTTCAGGTCAGATGGCCCAGCCACCGGCATAGAACGCGACCAGCGCGACAGCAATCACCACGGTGCCCACGTTCAGCTTGCGCCACTCACCGGCAAACAGGCGTCCAATCACCAGTGAAGCGAAGCCGAGCATGATGCCGGTGACGATGTTGCAGGTCAGCACGATGAACACGGCGGTCAGCAAGCCGGACATCGCATCAACGAAATCGTTGAAGTCGATTTTTGCCACGTTGCTCAGCATCAGTAAGCCAACGTACATCAGCGCCGGCGCGGTCGCGTAAGCCGGAACCAGATAGGCCAGCGGCGACATAAACAGGATCACCAGGAACAGCAAACCCACCACAATCGCCGTCAGACCGGTTTTACCACCCGCCGCCGTGCCCGCCGCCGATTCGATATAGACCGCAGCTGGCGAAGCGCCGACCAAGCCGGCAAACAGGCTGCTGACGGAATCGGTGGTTAACGCACGACCGCCGTTGATAATCTGCCCCTCTTTATCCAGCAGATTCGCCTGCCCCGCGACCGCGCGGATGGTGCCGGTGGCATCAAAGACCGCGGTCATCACCAGCGCCAGCACGCTTGGCAACACCACCGGTTGCAGCGCGCCCATGATATCGAGGCTAAACATCGCTGATTGCCCGTTAGCATCCTTCAGGCTCGGCATGGCAAACAGACCTTGATAGGTCACCGCCGGATCGAAAATCAGGCCGAGAATCGAGATGGCGATGATGGTCAGCAGAATGCCGCCCGGCACGCGGCGTTTTTCCAAACCAAAAATCGCCGCCAGTCCCACCAGCGACATGATCACCGGGAACGAAGCGAATTGACCCAACGCCACCGGCAAGCCCGGAGCCGGATTTTTCACCACTAAACCAATGCCGTCAGCGGCGATCAGCAGCAGGAACAAGCCGATACCTACGCCGGTGCCATGCGCCACGCCCATTGGTAAGTTGCGCAGTATCCATGCGCGGATGCCGGTGACCGAAATCAGCGTGAACAGCAAGCCCATCAGGAACACCGCACCAAGCGCCACCGGCACGCTAATGTGCTGGCCGAGCACCAGGCTGAACGCGGTGAAGGCGGTCAGCGAGATGGCGCAACCAATCGCCATCGGCAGATTGGCCCACAAACCCATGATGATCGATCCAAAACTGGCGACCAGACAGGTAGCGACGAACACCGCCGTTGGCGAGAAGCCCGCTTTGCCCAGCATGCCGGGCACCACGATGACGGAGTACACCATCGCCAGAAACGTTGTCAGACCCGCCAATATTTCCTGACGCACGCTGCTGCCGCGTGCAGAGATATTGAACCAGGCGTCCAGTTTTCCACTGGCCGGGCGCGATTCGCCAGACATAATTCTTCCTCAATTTTTTTGTGATGTGAGTCGCCGCGCGGCGCACGTTTGCCGTTCCCTGATGGCGGTTTTTCATAATGAAAATCCAGGCAAACGTTTACGTCGCCGCGTATTCCAGGCCGTAAAGGGGGACGCGGAAAAAAGGCAAACGATTATCTGGCGTTTGCCCTGGGGTTTTCAACTCTTAATCACGGGTATTGCAGGATAAATCCAGGCAACTCACCCCCCAGGGCCGCCAATTATGGCGGCCTGGCTGAACTCAGCGGCTTAACTCAATCGCGCCGCCCTGCTGGATCGCCCGCTGCCAGGCCGCGCGCTGCTGCATGGTTTCCAGCCAGCGGGCGGTGGCAGGCGTATCGCTCAGGGAACCACGCAGTTGCAGCGCCAGCAGCGGGAAGCTCATCTGCACATCGGCGATGCTAAAACGTGAACCGGCAAAAAACGCATGCTGCGTGAGATGCTCTTCAATTACCCGACCATGTAGAACCAGCTGTTTATTCAGCCAGGCTTTCTGAATCCCTTTGCTCAGGGCGATGCCGGCCGGGCGCAGCAGCCACGGCACCGGCTTTTTGCCAAACTGCGCAAACACCAGTTTCATTACCAGTAATGGCATCAGCGAACCTTCAGCGTAATGCAGCCAGTAACGCGCCTGAATCTGCTCATCTTCATGACTCAACGTCAGCTGATGCTCGCTGTCGTACTTCAGTTGCAGGTATTCGAGAATTGCGCCTGACTCGGCAATCACGCGATTGCCGTCGGTGATCACCGGAGATTTGCCCAGCGGATGCACTTTCTTTAGGGAATCGGGTGCCAGCAGGCTGTTTTCACGCTGATAGCGTTTGATTTGGTAAGGCACCGCAAGCTCTTCCAGAAGCCATAACACGCGATGCGAGCGGGAATTTTCCAGATGGTGAACGGTGATCATACGGTTTCCTTGCCGGTAAAAGTGTTCCGCCAAGTATAGTCGATCAGCGTTTTTGCTCGTCCTGTTCCGGATCGAGTAACACCGCGCCCGAACCTTGCTCGCCCAACCGGTCACCGGGATTGCGCAGCGGGCAATCACGCATCGATAAACAGCCGCAGCCAATGCAGCCATCGAGATCGTTACGCAAGCGCGTGAGGGTTTCGATACGTTTATCCAGCTCCTCGCGCCAGTGCTGCGTCAGCGCGTCCCACTCTTGTGTCGACATACGTTTATTAGCCGGCACGTGCGTCAGGCTGTCGCTCACCGTCGCCAGCGGAATGCCAATGCGTTGTGCAATTTTGATGATGGCAACGCGACGCAGCACGTCACGGCTGTAGCGACGTTGGTTGCCGCCGTTGCGCGAGCTACAGATCAATCCTTTGGTCTCATAGAAGTGTAGCGCCGACACCGCCACGCCGCTGCGCTTCGCCACTTCGCCCGGCGTCAAAACCGGCTTCGGGTAATTGCGTTCTTTTTTCATTTAGGGCCTTTACCTCAAGTTAACTTGAGGAATTATACTCGCACCCCAGCAAAACTTCGAATTTCTTACCAGGCAAAAAACATCAGAAGGATGAGGCTATGATGCAACAGGAAATCATTCATTCGCTGTCCAACTGGATCGATCAGAATCTGGATAAAGCGCTGTCAATTGATGAAGTCGCGGCAAAATCAGGTTACTCAAAATGGCATCTGCAGCGTATGTTCCGTGCCGTCACGAAACAAACGCTGGGTGGCTATATTCGCGAACGTCGTCTGACGCTGGCCGCTGAGGCGCTGCGTCAAACCCAGCGTCCGGTGTTCGATATCGCAATGCAATACGGTTATGACTCGCAGCAGACGTTCTCGCGCGTGTTCCGCCGTCAGTTCTCGCAAACGCCAACCGCTTATCGTCATACCATGCGTCGCCAGGCGATGATTCAGCGTCCGCGCTTGCTCAGTTTTGACTGTGCAGACAACAACATGACCAGTTTTGCCCAGCGTACCACCGGCGAGTGCTGCCCGGTTAGCTAACCCTTTCTGCGCGCCCCTTGCGGGCGCACCTCACTTTTCCTGCCTGTTTTTTCCTCAGTTCGATAAAAATCTTTCTACCTGACCCGGTATAAATTTTGTTCAAAATTTAAAATCGAGTGATATAATGTGAGCCAAGTCACACTTTTCTGTCTTCAGTTAGACGGCCAGAAGGACTTCCCTGACCTTCCTTCTTAGCCGCCAGTGATGTCGATTGAATGTCGGGGATATCACTGATTCTAAGAGGTTTTTGCAGATGGCCACCCTAACCACCAGTTTGATTGTAATGCGCTGGGAACTCCTGAGTGCGGTAATGATGTTTTTCGCCAGCACCATGAAAATTCGACTGCGTCAGAACAGTCACCACGTGATGGCGCTGCTGTGCGGTGGCATCGGCGTTGGCATGTCCTGCTGGTTTGTTACTGGCCTACTCGGTATCACGCTGAGCATGGAGAATCTGCATAACTTTATGGAAATCTCCAAAAACGCCTTTATCGAAGTGATGAGCCAGACGCCAACCGATTGGCCAATGCCTTAATCGCAGCCAATAAAAAACCCCGCCGAAGCGGGGTTTTTTATTTTGCTGTGTGATTCTAAATTTTCTTCAATACGGCCGGAATGGTCACTTCCGCCACCGTGATGCCCGGTATCTTCGTACCGCGGCGATCCTGAATCCACATATCACCCATCATTTGATTTAGCCCGCGATCCAGACCGGTCACCAAACCCGCGCCCGGCGTGAAGGTTAATTCGCCGAAGTAGATCTGCTCGTTATCGATGTACCAATCCACGCGCACATAATCGAAATCGCTCGCCAGCTTTTTACTCAACGCCAACGCGTGCTGCAACGAGGCCATTTGCGGCGTCACATCCAGGCCGGTATCACGAATTTTGTGATACGCCTCGTTGAGGTTGTTGACGTAGAAGTTCATCGACAATAGCGGATTGCAGCGGTTGTAGATCACCTGCAGCACATACTCAAAGCTGCCGTCGCGCTTGTTGAACATATGGAACTTGTAGTCAATCGGTGCCGATTTACCATCGCCAATGTACTGCTCCACCAGAATGCGTGGCTTGATGTAGCGATAGTGAATCTCGCGCGCTTCGTTGGCGAAATCGGTCTTCAGCCAGCGATGGCAATCGTTGATAATCTGCTGCTTCTTCAACGCATCCGGCTCTTCCAGCAGGATCTCCACCATGTTGGAGGCGTGATTCGGCTTGATAACGGTATTTTTCCAGCTCGGCAGCGTGTGCAATGAGCTGGGATCGCTGGTCTCGTAAACCAGCGGGATCAGGTATTCGCTACCCACTTTATCGGCGATATATTCACGCACCGAATATTTGTCCGACAGACGACCATAAATCTGATAATCGCCATGGATGAATTTGCGATACAGCACCTTCTCGTTAAACACTTTCGGCTCGCGCAGATTAGGCAATTTGCGGAACTTGTGAAAATAGTAGATACGATCCTGGTATGCCCAGGGCATCTTCTTGATGAAGTACTGAACGCTTCTTCTGAGTTCATCTTTCAACTTGAGCATATCTGACCTCATTTGTAGGTTTTGTAGTTGAGTGAGGAAACCTGGATTTTTTGGATGACGCCGTTTTTGAAGAAGTAATTCATTACGGTAAGAGACAGCAATTCTGAGATGAAAACGCTCCATGCAGCACCCATGATGCCGTAGCTCTGGATCAGCCACCACGACAGCGGCAAGCTGATGACCATCAGGCAAACGATTTTCTTCAACAGATAATTAAACCCGCCTTCTTTGACCATGTAGCGATACGCTACGGTCCCCATCGCCGAAAAGCAGGTTGCTAACGACAACAACGTAATGAGACTTCCTGACTGTGTGTACTCGTGACCATATAAAGCGATGATGATTTTTTCGCCGTACATCGCGATCACCGCTAACAACAACAATGAAACACCCATGACATAACCATTAAGCCGTGCTGTCAGCTTGATGGCGGTTTCTCCACGCTCACGGAAGATTTCCGAAAAGCAGGAAGTGATGATGGCGACCGGGATAAAAATCCAGGAGGCCGAAATGGTATTGGCGGCGGCGAACAAACCAAGATCGCGCGCTGAGGCGATGCCTGCCAGGAACATCTGTGCCGCTTTCACCTGCACCGAGATAAAGATGCTGGAGATGGCCAGCGGCAATCCGGCGTACAGCAAATAGCGCAGATAGGTGTTGCGCTTATCCTGCGGCGGCGCCACATCCTGATTTTCGCGATAAAAGTTAAAACGCTTAATGACGTACGGCACCAACGTGACGGCGACAATCGAAACGGTCAGCCATAGCGGATTGAGGTGCAGCCAGGCAATGGCGAAACTTAAGCTGAAGCCCAGCAGCAATCCGACAGAGTTGGCGATGGTATTCAGCCGCGACGCTAAGCGCGCATTGTTGTAGACACTGAAGGTGTCCTGCGTCACGAAAACCGAAGAGATAAACGAGGCCAGTGCAAAAGCGAGGAAGTTTTCCTGCATGTTGTACCAGACCCAAATCAAGACGGGCAGCGATGTAAGCAACAGTAAAACCATGCGCATGTTGCGCGCTACGGTCATCAGGCGCAGCCCTTTCGGTGCACTCTTACTGATACGTTTAAACAGAATGGTTTCCGTACCGAAAATCGCCACGGTCTGCACCATGGAAAACAGTGAGGTCGAAAACGCCATTTGGCCAAAGATGGTTGGACCAAAGGATTTTGCCACGTAGGAGGTCACAAATATGACGCCGAACACGGAGACGATCTTTTCAGACATCATCCAGGCGGCATTCGACATTACGCTCAATTTCATTGACTGATCCTTAGTATTACGAACTACAACAACTTTCGGTACAACGTCCTTGAAATGAATTAACAAGCGCTCAGTGGGCCTGACTTAATTTATTAACTTCAAACCAAACTGGTCCGAAAAATGAGACTCGCGTCAGCAATTAGGAATTATATTCAGGAAAATTCCGATTATATCCGGTGCGAAACTCGGTGGATGTAAACGATTTCAGCCTAAATTCTAAGCAAAAGTTTACTGGCATACCCTGACATTTCTGCAAGTGGTTTATGCCGATTTTCCAATGAATGTAGTATTTTTCTGCATTTGGGATGGAGAGAATTTATATCAAAAACCTAAAGCCAGGAAGGCGTTCAATGCCATTCGGAATAAAATAAGATTTATCCCATGATGATATTTCTTCTAAATATCTTAATTTAACCCTCGCAATTCAAATCGCGCACTTTAATACTGCATTAATAGTGTTTTTGCAGTGCCAGATATTAATACAGTAATTCTCATCCACTAATTGATAAGAAAGGTAATAGCATTTATGAGAAAGTCACGATATAGCGAAGAGCAAATCACAAATGCCATTAAAGCTTCTGAAACGGGAGTGAAAGTCAGGGAGATTTGTGAGGAGCTTGGCATTTCCGAGGCCACTTTCTATAGCTGGAAGAAGAAGTTTTCTGGGCTCTCTTCCGAAGAAGGTAGAAAAATCAAGGAGCTGGAAGATCAGCTACTTAACCTCACGCGTGAGCTGCAATCACTGAGTTCCGATAAAGAGATGCTGCAAAGCGTATTGAAAAACTTCTTCACCACCAATGAAAAGCGTCAGGCGGTTAACTTTCTGCAAACGACATTCGACATAGGTACCCGTCGTAGCTGCCGTTTACTGGATATTAGCCGTAGCGTTTATCATTATCCTGCAGGTACAGATAATCGCTAATACCATTAAGGCCGATGTTATTTGACCTAATGCTGAGATTTGTTCTTACCAGAAGATATGAAGATCATTTAATACGGCGTTCACAACATAACAATTCGCACCAATTTTTCCTGATGAATACCATCGCGGAATTGCTTCCTTTTTTGCGGTAAAATAGATTCACATCAGCAAAAGTCTCTCTATTCAAGCCATTCTAACGAAGTCCAATCTCATTTCGGTGAGATTGGCGCTTCGATTATTACTTTACCAACATTAATCATCAGTCCTGAATGCGGATAGTTCTGTTAAGCATTAATGAACAACCGCGTGTAACCGCTCACACACAACCTCTGTTTTCATCTGGATCTGTTCTGAGATCGATTCGTCAATCGTTTGACGCGCGTAGACCATAATTCCCTCTTCTGTTGCCAGGAATAATCCTGATAACAAAGGTTACCCGCCCTAAACAATAACGGCCAAAAAGCGGGAAATAAGTTAAATTCCTGCACCCTATTCATCGCTACGCTTAATGGTTTTTTGCCAAAGGTTAATGGAATCTTTCTTAACATCTCTCGATTCCCTTAAGCAAAAAGTGGTTTTCAAGTGCCAATCTTCAGTGCCAAATGGCAATAAACGGTAGGTTAGATGCATGTTTTTGCGCGTTAATGCGTCGGTTTTTTCCGCTTTAGGGCCTGCGATAGCCAGGAAGATTGGAGATTCGTGAAGGTTCAGTAAGCCTTAATACGGTTAAACACTCATACGCCGGATGAAACGGTATGACTTTTTATGACAAATCAGCGCTAAAAAGAGGGCTGCAATTAGCCAAAATGTTATATCGATGGCCAAGTGAGCGCCTGAATGGGCGAAGAGGCGCGTGAAAAGGGTTAGTCAAATTCTTAAAATACAGCGTAGTACGCTGCCGAAATGATTTTTCAGCAGCGCTGATTTTGATGACCTATACCGCAGTGATGTGCGGCTGGGGTTTAATACGCATCGCGTAGATCACGCCAATAATCAAACAACCAATGCCAAGCGCGGTTAGCAGCGGCGGCCAGCTTTGTCGCCACAGGAATGTCCACAGCAAACCGGCTAAGGTTTCGAACACAATCAGCGGCCCCATGATCACCGTCGGCACGCGTTGGCTGGCCGCATTCCAGCAGAGCGTGCCCAACCATGAGCAAATCAGCCCGATACCTAACATTAATAATAGAAAGCGTTGCGGCTGCGGCCCGAATGGCAGCGCAAATGCAGGTTGCTGCCAGTGAAGCTGCACGCAGACTAATAGATAGAACACTATTGCCAGCGGCAGCGTCACCAAACCTTGTGCCGTCGCCCAGCTGGATGGCTTGTGCTGGGGATGCGCGCGTAACCATAAACCATTACGCAGCGGATACCATGTCCAGCATGCCACCGCCAGAACCGCTAACCCTAAACCGGTGAGATAGCGCGACCAATCAAAATCGGGGCCTTGCGTCTGGAGTTCGGCGGCATTCACGCAAGCCAGGCCCACAGCAATAATCAGCAACGCTGGCGTCAATTTACGCCACGGCAAGCGCCCTTCAAGATGGCCATAACAGAGATTGGCCGTCACAGTAATCACCACCGGCAAGGTGCCGATAATCATGGTAGAAATGGGCGCGCCGGTGCGTTGAATCGCGCTGGCGAGAAACGCGTAATAGAGCAAATTGCCAATCAGCGACAGCTTCAGCGCTTCAATCCAGTCTTTGCGCGCCAGCTGACGCAAACGACGGCGATCCAGCCAGGCGAGCGGCAACACCACCAAACCAAAGGCAACGTAGCGTCCGGCCGATTGCAAGGTGCCGGGATAATCCGGTATTAACAACGGGCCCACAAAGATCAATCCCCACATCAGTCCCGCCGCCAGCGCAAACAGTATTCCAGCAAACATAAACTCTTCCTTTATATGCATTCCGCTGCAGTGTGACGCAGGTGGAGGCTAAAGGCTTGTAGCAGATTGCGGTTAGCGTGAAGGGAACACTTGTTTTTGATAGCGGCCCGGCGTGATGCCGTAGCGATGCGCGAAGGCGCGGGTGAGATGAGCCTGATCGGTAAGACCAACCGATGCCGCGACGGTTGCCGCACTGTCGCCGCGTGCCAGCTGCTGTTTTGCTGCGAACAGACGAAAAGCCATCAGCATTTGATGCGGCGTGACGTGGAAGTGTTGTTTAAAACTGCGCAGGAAATGCCACGGCGACAGTGATGCCAGCGCAGCAAGTTCTTCGAGGCGCACCGGTTCGGCGAGATTTTCACGCAAATAGTCTCTTACCGCATCAAAGCGATGTGCACCTTCGACAGGTCGCTGCTGTCCCTGACGCGCCAGCGGACGCATTAACTCCAGCAGTTCGAGCAAAATGCTTTCACGCTCCAGCGGGGTTTCCGCCTGCCACATCTGCGCCAGCAATTGAGAAAACGGCTGCGCCAGACGCGCATCGGTGCGCAGAGCGTCGGTGAACCACCAATGACGATCGCCGGTCAGACGATCCATCTCCTGCGGATCAATATAGATCATGCGATAACGCCAGCCTTCGTCGCAGGCAGATTCACCGGTGTGCAGCTCGTCAGGATTCATCATCACCAGCGAATGCTGCGGCGCGGTGTAACTGGCGCCGCGATAGCGAAAGCGCTGGGCGCCCGATTCGATAGTGCCGATGCCAAAGGCTTCATGGGTATGCGGTTCAAAAGCGTAGCGGGAGATGTGCGCCTGATACAGCTCGATGCCCGGCAGCTCAGCAAAATGCTGAAACTGCGCACGATCTTGCTCACAAGGAAAGATTTCAGGAACCACCTTCACGACACACCTCCGGGAAAAATCGCTTATAAGCATGCGCGGCAGTGGCGATAAATGCAAAGCGGATTTGCTTTACCTCGTTGCGAGTTCACCGGACACTGTCAAAACTTAACAGGAGATCAAAATGGCTAATCGTGTAGTTGTGGTAGTGGATATGCAAAACGGCGTGCTGGCATCGCCGCGTTTTGATCGTGCCGGACGCTGCGAGCGGATCAATCAGTTAACCGCTGCGGCCGATCAGGTGCTCTTCATCCAGCACGTTGGCCCAGGTTTAGAGGTCAATTCAGCAGGCTGGGCCATCGTGCCCGAGTTGCAGCAGCCGGCCAACGCCATCTTTGTCAATAAAACCGCCTGCGACAGTTTCTGGCAAACCGATCTCGCCGCTCAACTCGACCAACGCGGTATTAAAAGCTTCGTTATTTGCGGCTGCGCGACTGATTACTGTGTCGATACCACCATCAAAGTCGGCGCCAGCCTCGGCTATCACATCACCGTCGCCGCCGATGCGCATACCACCGCCGACCGCACCTATGTTTCCGCGCAGCAGCAAATCAATCAGCACAACGAAGTGTGGGCCGATTTGATTATGCCGGGCAACCCGGTGCTGGTACGTGAGACGGAAGCGTTATTGCGGGAATGGCGACCGCATTAAGGCTGCACCTTGTTTGGCTTGAGATAAAAAAAATGCCACTCCTCGCGGAATGGCATTTCTGGATTCGATAACGTCCGGCCTGAGATAGCTCAGGCGGATTATCAGAACGGAATATCGTCGTCAAAATCCATTGGCGGTTCGTTGTTAGCAGGCGCGCTCTGCTGCTGTGGACGCTGCTGCGCACCGCCGCTGAACTGGTTGCCACCGCCCTGCGGCTGCTGTTGTGGCTGCTGTGGCTGGCCCCAACCATTGTTATTGCCGCCGCCCTGGCCGCCTGCCGGTGCGCCACCTGCGTTCGCGCCCTGCTGACGTCCGCCCAGCATCTGCATGGTGCCGCCAACGTTAACCACCACTTCAGTGGTGTATTTATCCTGGCCGGCCTGATCGGTCCATTTGCGGGTACGCAGCTGACCTTCGATGTAAACCTGAGAACCTTTACGCAGGTATTCGCCAGCCACTTCCGCCAGCTTGCCGAACAGCACAACGCGGTGCCATTCCGTGATCTCTTTGTTTTCACCGGTTGTCTTATCGCGCCAGCTTTCTGACGTGGCCAGCGTAATGTTGGCTACCGCGCCACCATTTGGCATGTAGCGCACTTCCGGATCCTGACCCAGATTCCCGACTAGAATCACTTTGTTTACGCCACGACTGGCCATGTTGCTGTCTCCCGATGAGTTGATGCTAAAAGTCTAAGCGAAAAATTGTATCACGTCACATTGGCGTGTGCCCACTTTAGAGCGGGATTCCAAAATTTATCGGCGGACAGAATAGCAAAAACACTGGATATTTATTCAGTTTATTTTTTGTGCCATAATGGACCGTTTCTGCTGGTCGTGCTGGCAAGGCATGGCGAGTGTTGTTCAATCCGGGAAAGGTGAATGGATAAGATCGAAGTCCGCGGTGCTCGCACCCATAATTTGAAGAACATCAACCTGATCATCCCTCGCGATAAGCTCATTGTGGTCACCGGTCTGTCAGGTTCCGGTAAGTCTTCGCTGGCGTTTGATACGCTGTATGCGGAAGGCCAGCGTCGCTATGTCGAGTCGCTTTCGGCCTATGCGCGCCAGTTTCTTTCATTAATGGAGAAACCGGACGTTGACCATATTGAAGGTCTTTCGCCCGCCATCTCCATTGAGCAGAAATCGACTTCGCATAACCCGCGTTCCACTGTCGGCACCATTACCGAAATTCACGACTACCTGCGCCTGCTGTTCGCGCGCGTGGGTGAACCGCGCTGTCCGGATCATGACGTTCCACTGGCGGCGCAAACCGTGAGTCAGATGGTCGATCAGGTGCTGTCGCAGGAAGAAGGCCGTCGTCTGATGCTGCTGGCACCGGTGGTGAAAGATCGCAAAGGCGAACACACCAAAACGCTGGAAAACCTCGCCGCGCAGGGCTATATCCGTGCGCGTATCGATGGTGAAGTGTGCGATCTGTCGGATCCACCGAAGCTGGAGTTGCAGAAGAAGCACACTATCGAAGTGGTGATTGACCGCTTCCGCGTGCGCGAGGATCTGGCAACGCGTCTGGCCGAATCCTTTGAGACCACGCTGGAACTGAGCGGTGGCACGGCGATCGTCGCCGATATGGACGATACCAGCGCCGAAGAGATGCTGTTCTCGGCCAACTTTGCCTGCCCAATCTGTGGCTACAGCATGCGTGAACTCGAACCGCGCCTGTTCTCGTTCAACAACCCGGCTGGCGCCTGCCCGACCTGCGATGGCCTGGGCGTGCAGCAATATTTCGATCCCGATAGAGTGGTGCAGAACCCCGAGCTGTCGCTGGCCGGAGGCGCCATCCGCGGCTGGGATCGCCGTAACTTCTACTACTTCCAGATGCTGCGCTCGCTGGCAGAGCATCTGCAATTCGATGTTGAAGCTCCGTTTAACAGTCTGAGCGACAAAGCGCGCGAAGTGATTCTGTACGGTTCCGGCAAAGAGAATATCGAATTC
The DNA here is from genome assembly GCF_054903455.1 of Pantoea sp. y20. Taxonomy (NCBI): domain Bacteria; kingdom Pseudomonadati; phylum Pseudomonadota; class Gammaproteobacteria; order Enterobacterales; family Erwiniaceae; genus Pantoea; species Pantoea sp. y20. The sequence continues at coordinate 394,270 of NZ_CM142816.1, read as the reverse complement.
AAATACATCAACGATCGCGGTGACACCTCAGTGCGCCGCCATCCGTTTGAAGGCGTGCTGCACAACATGGAGCGCCGTTATAAAGAGACGGAATCCAACGCGGTGCGCGAAGAGCTGGCGAAATTTATCAGCAACCGTGCCTGCGCCAGCTGTGAAGGTACGCGTCTGCGTCGTGAAGCGCGCCATGTATTTGTTGAAGACACCAACCTGCCGACCATCTCAGAAATGAGCATCGGTCATGCGATGGATTTCTTCGCCAACATGAAGCTGAGCGGCCAGCGTGCGCAGATTGCGGAAAAAATCCTGAAGGAGATTGGCGATCGCCTGAGCTTCCTGGTGAACGTCGGCCTGAATTACCTGTCGATGTCACGCTCGGCGGAAACGCTCTCCGGCGGTGAAGCGCAGCGTATTCGTCTGGCCAGCCAGATTGGTGCCGGTTTGGTCGGCGTGATGTACGTGCTGGATGAACCCTCAATCGGCCTTCATCAGCGCGACAACGAACGCCTGCTTGGCACGCTGATTCACCTGCGCGATCTCGGTAACACGGTGATTGTGGTGGAGCACGACGAGGATGCGATTCGTGCCGCTGACCATGTGATCGATATCGGCCCAGGCGCGGGCGTGCACGGTGGTCAGGTGGTTGCCGAAGGTGATGTGCACGCGATCATGGCGAATGAAAATTCCCTGACCGGCCAGTTCCTTAGCGGCAAACGTGAGATTGCGATCCCTCAAGAGCGCGTTAAAGGCGATCCAGCCAAAGTGCTGAAACTCACCGGTGCGCGCGGTAACAACCTCAAAGATGTCACGCTGACGATTCCGGTTGGCTTATTTACCTGCATCACCGGCGTGTCCGGATCGGGTAAATCGACGCTGATCAACGATACGCTGTTCCCGATTGCGCAGCGCCAGCTCAACGGCGCGACCACCATCGAAGCCGCGCCTTATCGTGAGATCGCCGGTCTGGAACATTTCGATAAAGTGATCGATATCGATCAGAGCCCGATCGGTCGCACACCGCGTTCGAATCCCGCGACCTACACCGGCATTTTCACTCCGGTGCGCGAACTGTTCGCCGGCGTGCCGGAAGCGCGTTCACGCGGCTACAATCCGGGGCGCTTCAGCTTCAACGTGCGCGGCGGACGCTGCGAAGCCTGTCAGGGTGACGGCGTGATCAAGGTAGAGATGCACTTTCTGCCCGACATCTACGTGCCGTGCGACCAGTGCAAAGGCAAGCGCTATAACCGCGAAACGCTGGAGATTAAATACAAAGGCAAGAGCATCCACGAAGTGCTGGATATGACCATCGAAGAAGCCCGCGAATTTTTTGATGCGGTGCCGGCGCTGGCGCGTAAGCTGCAAACGCTGGTCGATGTCGGCCTGTCGTATATCCGTCTGGGCCAGTCAGCTACCACGCTTTCTGGTGGTGAAGCGCAGCGCGTCAAGCTGGCGCGTGAGCTGTCAAAACGCGGCACCGGCCAGACGCTCTATATCCTCGATGAGCCGACCACCGGCCTGCACTTTGCGGATATTCAGCAGTTACTGGAAGTGCTGCATCAGCTGCGCGATCAGGGCAACACCATCGTGGTGATTGAGCACAACCTCGACGTGGTGAAAACCGCAGACTGGATTGTCGATCTCGGCCCGGAAGGCGGCAGCGGCGGCGGTGAAATCCTGGTGTCCGGCACGCCAGAAACGGTGGCGGAGTGTGAAAAATCACACACGGCGCGTTTCCTTAAGCCAATGTTGAAGAAGTAAATTTCTCTCAGGCCCGCCATTGCGGGCCTGTTTTTTCTGTCGGATTCCGCAACGAAATGCAGGAACAGGCAAGAATCAGACAACTTCAGGCATATACGCATTACCCCCTGCTGACTATCCTTACAACGTTCCTTTTGGCGTCCCTTACGCCCTTTATCCCTTCAGTACGCTGAACGGGATCCCGCATAGAAATCACGACACATCCTACTGGAGACACCATGAATATTACGCATGCCTATGCCGCACAGGACGCGAAAGCAAAACTCGCCCCGTTCGATTTTAAGCCACGCGAACTGCGCGCTCATGATGTGCAGATTGAAGTGTTGTACTGCGGCGTCTGCCACTCGGACCTGCATACCGCGCGCAACGAATGGCGCAACACCATTTTTCCTGTGGTGCCTGGCCATGAGATTGTCGGTCGCGTGACGGCCGTTGGCGCTCACACCCACAACTACAAAGTGGGCGATTTGGTCGGCGTTGGCTGTATGGTTGATTCCTGCCGCAGCTGTCCAAGCTGTCAGGAAGGGCTGGAGCAGTATTGCGAGAATGGCTTCGTTGGTACTTACAACGGTGAAGACCGTGAAACCAAAGCCATCACCTACGGCGGTTACTCCACCAGCATGGTAGTAGATGAAAGCTTCGTGCTGCGCGTACCAGAAAATCTCGATCTGGCGGGCGTTGCGCCATTGCTGTGTGCCGGTATCACCACTTACTCACCGCTGCGCCACTGGAATGTCGGTCCGGGTAAAAAAGTCGGTATCGTCGGTTTGGGCGGCCTTGGTCACATGGGCGTGAAGCTAGCTCATGCGATGGGCGCGCATGTGGTGCTGTTCACCACGTCACCGTCAAAAATTGAAGATGGTAAACGTCTGGGCGCTGATGAAGTGGTGATCTCGAAAGATGCCGATCAAATGGCCGCGCACACCAACAGCTTCGACTTCATCCTGAACACCGTTGCAGCGCAGCACGATCTCAACCCGTTCATCGCCCTGCTGAAGCGTGATGGCAACATGACGCTGGTCGGCGCGCCGGAGCACGATCACCCGGCACCGCAGGTCTTCAACCTGATCTTCAAACGTCGCAGCATCGCCGGTTCACTGATTGGCGGCATCGCGGAAACCCAGGAAATGCTGGATTTCTGCGGCAAGCACGGTATCACTTCAGATATCGAACTGATCGCGATGAATCAAATCAACGAAGCCTACGAGCGTATGCTGAAAAGCGACGTGAAATACCGCTTCGTGATTGATATCAATACTCTGCGCGAGGAATCTGCGGCTTAATTTGCCTCAGTGTTCATCATGGTTGACGCCCGCCGCGCGCGTGGCGTCAGCCTGTTGCCAGGAAGCATCCACCAGATAATAAATCTGCGAATCTTTTAGCGAACCATCCAGCCACAGCGTGCTCCAGTGCGACTTATTTAAATGTTCGCTGGGAAACACATCGTTGTGCTCCTCACGTAACAATTCCGCCAGCGCAGGCGTGGCTTTCAGCGACAAGGCCGGACGCCCTTTTACCTCATAAAGCATGGCAAACAGCACACCTTCACTTTTAATCTGCGTCGCCTGCCAGCACTCTTTAAAGCTTTGCTCCGCGCCCGGCTTGCTCATGCAGTACGTCAGTAAATCCGAAGTATTCATCTTTTATTCCCCTTGTAAGGTTGCCACGATACGCCGCGCACCGCCCTGCACCCGATGTTCACCCAACCAGATTCCCTGCCACGTACCTAACATCAGGCGACCGCGGTTAACCGGAATCAGCAGCGAAACGCCGAGCAGTGACGATTTGATGTGTGCCGGCATGTCGTCAGCCCCTTCGTAATCGTGCTGATAAGGCGCACTTTCCGGAACATGGCGTAAGAAATGCTGCTCCATATCGCTGCGCACGGTGGGATCGCAATTCTCATTGAGCGTTAACGACGCCGATGTGTGTTGCAGCAGCAGATGCAGTTGGCCGACGCGCACATCGGATAAGCCATGAAGCTGGCCGACAATCTCGTCGGTGATCAGATGAAAGCCGCGCGCTTTGGCGCCAAGCGTAAGCGTTTGTTGATGCCACATGCCAGAATCCTAAAAGTAATTACACCGTTTAAGTGTGCAGCATGTCGGCGAAAGGTAAACCCTGAAGAGAGGAAAAAACGGCAGAGCGTGAACTCTGCCGACTGAAGGTTAGTCGCTCAGCTTAGCGGCCATGGTTTTGATGCTGCCCACATCGTCTTTAGTGATCGCAGCCAGACGTTCGCCGTACTCTTTATCAGCCTTGTAGAAGTACGACAACATAATGGCGCGGCTTTGCACATCCACACCTTTTAGCGCGCCGCCCAGAGAATTGATCAGATCGGTTTTCTCTTTGTCATTGAAGGAACGATACAGATCGCCCGCCTGCTTAAAGTTCTGCGTTTTGGCAATCATCGCCTGCTGCGTGGTGCCGCTCAGCGGGCTGTGGCTGTATCGGGCGCTCTGCAGCTCTTCGCGTGGATAGACACGGCTTGGCTGATAGTTGACGCCATGATCGTCAGCCTTGCTGCTGTTCATTGCGCCGTCCTGATTACCGTTGCTCACCGGCACGCGCGGCGCGTTGACCGGCAACGTCAGGCCATTGGCGCCCAAACGGTGCATCTGGGTATCGGCGTAAGAGAACAAACGACCTTGCAGCAAGCGATCTTCCGATGGCTCAATGCCCGGAACCAGATTCGATGGCGCCATCGCCACCTGCTCGGTTTCCTGGAAGAAATTATCCACGTTGCGGTTCAATTCCATCTGGCCGACTTTCACTTCTGCGATACCCGGCCAGATTTTAGTGGCGTCCAGCGGGTTGAAGTCGAACTTATCCAGATCGCTGGCTTTGATGGTTTGAATATAGAGATCCCATTTCGGGAAGTCTTTGTTGTTGATCGACGCCACTAAATCTTCTGTCATATGGCTGAAAGTGCTGCTCTGAATAGCCGCCACTTCGCCCGGATCGAGATTTTTCTCGCCCTGCAGGGTTTTCCAGTGGAATTTCACGTAGTGCACTTCGCCTTTGGCGTTGACGAACTTATAGGCGTGCACGCTGTTGCCATCCATCTGGCGATAGTTTGCTGGCGTCCCCATGTTGGAGAACAGCATGGTCAGGCCATGCGTGGCTTCCGGTACGTGAGAGAAGAAATCAAAGGTGCGCGCGTCGTTGCCAAGGTTGGTACGTGGATCTGGCTTAAACGCATGCACCATGTCCGGGAATTTAATTGCGTCGCGGATAAAGAACACCGGCAGGTTGTTACCCACTAAATCCCAGTTGCCCTGGCTGGTGTAAAACTTGGTGGCAAAACCGCGTGGATCGCGCAGCGTTTCCGGTGAATGTTTGCTGTGCACCACGGATGAGAAGCGCACAAATACTGGCGTCACGCTGCCTGGTTTAAAGACTTCGGCAATGGTTAAGTCGCTGATGTCTTTGCTGGCGCGGAACTCGCCGTGCGCGCCGGTACCGCGTGCATGTACCACGCGCTCTGGAATGCGTTCTCGGTCAAAGCGTTGCAGCTTTTGGATCAGCTGCACATCTTGCAGTAACACTGCGCCATTTTCGCCTGCGGTTTGTGAGTTCTGGTTATCGCCGACGGGTGCGCCGTTATCACGCGTTAAAGCGGTGCTGTAAACCGGAAGGGAAAAGGCTAAGGCTAATACACAAGCGAGGGGTTTGACTGCAAAAGAGTAAGCGGTCCGGGTCATAAGCGTGCTTCCTTGTGAGTTTAAATATGCGACTACATTGCCGCTCTCGCGCCGTTTCAGGCTGGAGGATATTTACACTCATGGGGAGAAGCGCTAACGAGACCAGTCCGGTTTATAGTTAAAAAAAGTTATAAATAAAAAACCGCCAAACCATGTTGGCGGTTTTTTGTGGCGCGCCGTCGCAGTGAAGTTACATCACCGCAGCAAACGCCTCAGCAACCTGGTTGACGTTACGGCTGTTCAGGCCGGCAACGCACATGCGGCCGCTGGCGATCAGATACACGCCAAACTCATCACGCAGACGGTCAACCTGCTGCGCGCTCAAGCCGGTATAGCTGAACATGCCACGCTGTTTCAGCAGGTAATCAAAGTTTTGTCCCGGCAGTTTGGTACTCAATACTTCAACCAATGCCTGACGCATGTCGATGATGCGCAGACGCATCGCTTCGACTTCTGCCAGCCAGTTGTTGAGCAGCGCTTCGTCGTTCAGCACGCAGGAAACCACCTGCGCACCGAAGTTTGGCGGGCTGGAGTAATTGCGGCGCACGGTGGCTTTCAGCTGGCCCAGCACACGAGCGGACTCTTCCGCGCTATCGCAGACAATAGACAGGCCGCCAACGCGCTCGCCGTATAGCGAGAAAATCTTGGAGAACGAGTTGCTGACCAGCGCAGGCAGACCCGCTGCCGCAATCGCGCGAATCGCATAAGCATCCGCTTCCATGCCCGCGCCAAAGCCCTGATAAGCGATATCGAGGAACGGAATCAGCTCCTGCGCTTTCAGTACTTCGGTGGTTTCATCCCACTGTGCGTTGGTGAGATCGGCGCCGGTTGGGTTATGGCAGCACGGGTGCAGCAGCACGATGGATTGCTTCGGCAAGGTTTTCAGTTTGGCGATGAACGCATCAAACTTCACGCCGTTGGTTTCCGCGTCATACCACGGATAGGTATTCACCTCGAAACCGGCACCGTTGAAGATTGCGACGTGGTTTTCCCACGTCGGATCGCTCACCCACACGTTGGACGCCGGGAAGTAACGCTTGAGGAAATCAGCACCGACTTTCAGCGCGCCTGAGCCGCCCAACGTCTGGATGGACGCAATGCGGCCCGCTTGCAGCATCGGATGTTGTTTACCGAACAGCAGCGGTGCAATGGCGTTACGGTAAGCGTTCAGACCTTCCATCGGCAGATACAGCGACGCCTGATGCGGCTGCGCCTGCAGGCGCTCTTCTGCTGCGGCAACCGCCTGCAGCTGAGGAATGATGCCCGCTTCGTTGTAATAGAGACCAATGCTCAGGTTTACTTTGTTATCGCGCGGATCTTGTTTGAAGGTTTCCATCAACGACAGAATCGGATCGCCGGCATAGGCATCAACGTTTTGAAACACGGTGCAGATCTCCATGATTGGTCATAAATAAGAGGTAAAGATGCGTCATCAAACCATGTAACGGCCGGGACGATGATTCATTGCGATGATGAGATTGAGGATCACCGCGCCCGCGATTGAAGCAAACAGCATCGGTAACGACACCACAAACAGCGACGCTAATACCACGCAGGTATCGACCGCCATTTGCAGTTTTCCGGCACGCAGACCGATGCGGTCCTGCAGCCAGAGCGCCAAAATATTAATACCGCCGAGGCTGGCTTTGTGACGGAACAACACTATAAACCCAATGCCCATCACCACGTTACCGAACAGTGTCGCATAAAACGGATTTAGCGCAGAAAAATGCACAAACAGTGGATGCAGATGGGTGAACAGCGACACCAGGCCAACCGCGCAGAAGGTTTTCAGGGTAAATTCCCAGCCCATGCGCCGCACGGCTAGCCAGTAAAATGGCAGGTTGATCAGGAAGAAGGCGCTACCAAAGGAGAGCGGTGACAAATAGCTGATTAAGAAGGCAATACCGGCAGAACTGCCGGTGAGTGCACCCGCCTGTTTCAGCATAATGACGCCGAAAGAGACCATTAGCGTGCCGAGGACTATCGCCAGCGCATCTTCAATCAGCGAATGCGGAACTTTAGTGGGTTGAACAACGTTATCCATGGGTTAATCTCATTGCAAATGATGCGGTTCAAATGCAAAAAACGCACCACATCGGCGGCGTATGCTCGCCGCCGATGGGTGCCAGTGATTATCCAATTGATAACTAAGGCGCTTTATTGCAGGTTTTTGTGCATCAGTTGAGACATAAACCATCAACCCATGCACAAATCTGTTTTCTGGTGCGCGTTTTTTGCATTATTAAGGCAATAATTGCACCAGATTAGCACGTCACGCACTTTTTTGGCGCGTTTTGTGCTGTGGGATGATCATTAAACCGTTCTCTTTCAAACGGCTCAATACCACGGAGGTTTTCACGTGCGCCACGCTTTGATGGCCAGCCACTAGCTGGCTGATCAGCGCGCTCAGTGAAGCCAGATCGGCTACCGCCACTTTCAGCAGATAATCGGCATCGCCGGTGGTTTTGAACGCATCAACAATCGCGGCTTCTTCTTCCACCATGCGATGGAAACTCTCTTCATAATCCGGCGTATGGTTTTTCAATCGCACTTCAATCAATCCCACCATGCCAAGGCCCACCGCGTCGGGCGAGAGGCGTGCGTGATAGCCGAGAATGAGATTGGCCTGCTCAAGATTGATGCGGCGGCGTGAACATTGCGACGCCGAAAGTCCGACTAAATCACTGAGTTCCTGGTTGGTGAGGCGTCCGTTAGATTGTAATAATGTCAATATCTTAAGGTCGTGATCGTCTACCTGAGTCATTCTGTTTCCACAGCGTAATAAGGGGCGCTTTGCTACAGATAACCTGATTAAAGCCGGGGTTGTCCAACACTATTTTCTGATGACGTGAAATGCATGCACAAAACGTGCATGCATCCGGAATGAAAGGGTTATTCGTCGTCGTATTGCGGGCCAGCGTAGTTATCAAAGCGAGACCATTGGCCATTAAAGGTCAAGCGTACCGTACCGATCGGGCCGTTACGCTGCTTACCCAGGATGATCTCGGCGATGCCTTTAAGATCGCTGTTTTCGTGATACACCTCGTCACGGTAGATGAACATGATCAAGTCGGCATCCTGCTCGATCGAACCTGATTCACGCAGATCCGAGTTCACTGGGCGCTTATCCGCACGTTGTTCCAGTGAGCGGTTCAGCTGCGACAGCGCCACCACCGGCACATTCAGCTCTTTCGCCAGCGCTTTGAGCGAGCGCGAGATTTCAGCGATCTCCAGCGTACGGTTGTCCGACAGCGCAGGCACGCGCATCAGCTGCAGATAGTCGATCATGATCAGGCTCAACCCGCCGTTTTCGCGGAAGATGCGGCGCGCGCGTGAGCGCACTTCGGTGGGCGTCAGGCCAGAAGAGTCATCGATAAACATGTTCTTCTTCTCAAGCAAAATCCCCATAGTGGCGGAAATGCGCGCCCAATCTTCATCTTCCAGCTGACCGGTACGAATGCGCGTCTGATCCACGCGCGACAGCGACGCCAGCATACGCATCATCAGCTGCTCGCTGGGCATCTCCAGGCTGAAAATCAACACCGGCTTGTCCTGCAGCATCGCGGCGTTTTCGCACAAATTCATGGCGAAGGTGGTTTTACCCATCGAAGGACGCGCCGCGACGATGATCAGATCCGAGCCCTGTAAACCGGCGGTTTTTTTGTTCAAATCCTGATAGCCGGTATCGACGCCGGTGACGCCGTCGTGCGGCGTTGAGACCAGCGACTCAATGCGCGATACCGTGGCTTCCAGAATCTGCTCGATATTCTGCGGGCCCTGATCTTTATTAGCGCGCTGTTCAGCAATTTTGAAAACGTTCGATTCAGCAAAGTCGAGCAGATCTTCACTGCTCCGTCCTTGCGGATCGTAACCGGCATCGGCGATTTGGTTCGCCACAGAAATCATTTCGCGCACTACCGCACGTTCACGCACGATATCGGCATAAGCACCAATGTTCGCGGCACTTGGCGTATTTTTTGCCAGCTCGGCCAGATAGGCGAAGCCGCCGGCCATCTCTAATTCGCCTAGTGTTTCCAGCGATTCAGAGAGCGTAATCAGGTCGATCGGCTGGCCAGCTTCCAGCAAACGCTGCATTTCCGTGAAAATCAGACGGTGCGAGCGGTTGAAGAAATCACTGGCGACGACGCGTTCAGAAACGTTGTCCCAGCGCTGGTTATCCAGCATCAACCCACCGAGCACCGACTGCTCCGCTTCTATGGAATGCGGCGGCATTTTCACGCCTTCCAGCTGCCGATCGCGGGGTTCGTTCGATTTGTTGGTGGGTTTATTTCCTGCCATAGTGAATGCATTACCGATCGTGAAAGGGACGCGCAAGTATACCGTCCCAGGATGAACAATCACAGGAGTCAGAATGGCAAAGCGTATTCAGTTCAACCAACACGGCGGCCCAGATGTACTGCAATGGGTCGATTTCGAACTGGCCGATCCCGCCGAACATGAAGTGCAGGTGGAAAACAAGGCAATTGGCATTAACTACATTGATACCTACGTGCGCAGCGGCTTGTATCCGCAAAGCAGCTTCCCTTCCGGCCTGGGTACCGAAGCCGCCGGCGTGGTGAAGCGCGTCGGATCGGCGGTGACGCGGTTTAAGGCGGGCGATCGCGTGGTCTATTGCCAGGCCGCGCTGGGCGCCTACAGCGAAGTGCACAATGTGGCGGAAGATCGTCTGGTGATCCTGCCCGACAGCATCTCCTTTGAGCAAGGCGCGGCCTCTTTCCTCAAAGGTTTAACCGTGCAGTATCTGCTGCGCCAAACCTATAAAGTGAAAGCTGATGAAATCTTCCTGTTCCACGCCGCCGCGGGTGGCGTGGGTTTGATCGCCTGCCAATGGGCCAAAGCGCTCGGCGCACATCTGATTGGCACGGTGGGTTCCGCAGAGAAAGCGAAGATAGCTAAAGATGCCGGTGCTTGGGCGACAATTAACTATCGTGAAGAGAATATCGCGAAGCGCGTCAGCGAGTTGACCCATGGCGAGAAAGTGGCCGTGGTATATGACTCAGTGGGGAAAGATACCTGGGAACCATCGCTGGATAGCCTGCGTCGCCACGGATTAATGGTCAGCTTTGGTAATGCGTCGGGTCCGGTTACCGGCGTTGATCTCGGCATTCTCAACAAGAAGGGCTCGCTGTTCGTCACCCGACCTTCGCTGTTCGGTTACATCACCAACCGTGAAGAACTGGATACCGCCAGCAATGAGTTGTTCTCATTGATCGCCAGCCGCGCGATTCAGCTTAACGTGCCCGAGCAGCAGAAATTTGCCTTGAGTGACGCGGTGCGCGCGCATCAGGTGCTGGAGAGTCGCGCGACTCAGGGTTCCAGCCTGCTGATTCCCTGATCGCTAAATGCAAACGGGGCTTCCCGTAGGAAGCCCCTTTTTTTCTTTCTTTTTATAGTTCGCGCTGGTGTAGGGACAGCGGCGATGAATTCGTTTGAAACAACGCCAATCATCCTGACAGAAAACATAAGTAAAAAATATGTTTAAATGCGGAATAATGCTAAGCAATATCCGAGTCTGTGATCGTCACCGCAATTAGCGCCAGTCCCTTCTATCTAAGTCGCTGATTTTTCTTTTCAGCCTGCGCATCTTTGCCTCACCTGAAGGCGTGGTAAATGCCCGATAAAGCCAGACAGCGAGAACCGCCAATACCAGCCATGGCAACACTTTAATAACAATTGCCAGCAATCCGCCAAAGAACATCAAAGCGGTCGCCACCATCAATGCCGCAATAACGCCCAGCAACGAAACGCCGGTGAACAGCAGCATCAGAAAAAAGCCGATAACAAATAGAATTTCCACGAAGGCTCTCCTGTGAAAGTAACATCAGGAACATTACAAGATACGTGCCAGGTTATAAAAACAGCTAATTGATTGAAAGCAATGGACAAAGTTTAAATGAAGAAGCATTGAGGTGATGAAAAAAACTAATTCCAGGCGTAGAAATAACCATCTATAAAATTATGGTACTGGCTTTACGGTGCGCATGAAGGCGCACCGTACCAAATCGGAACGTTCCGGCATGCTAAACAGTGATTACATCACTTCCTGCGGGATCTTATCCGCTACCAGCGCTAACGCCGCTTCCAGCACGCGCACATCGGCGCCGGGTTTGTGGGCGTTTTCACTTAAATAGCGACGCCACTGGCGCGCACCCGGAATGCCCTGGAACAGGCCAAGCATATGGCGCGTCACATGGCCGAGGTACATACCTTTGGATAGTTCAGCTTCAATGTAAGGATACATCGAGCGCACCACCGCTACCGGATCGACGCGCGGCATATCGCGACCAAACAGCTCGCGGTCAACCTGCGCCAGAATGCCCGGATTCTGATAGGCTTCGCGCCCCATCATCACGCCATCCATATGCTGCAGATGCAGTTTGGCCTCTTCCAGCGTTTTGATGCCGCCATTAATCGCCATGGTCAGCGCCGGAAAATCGCGCTTCAGCTGGTAAACGCGGGGATAATCGAGCGGCGGAATCTCGCGATTCTCTTTCGGGCTTAAACCCGACAGCCACGCTTTGCGCGCGTGGATAATAAAGGTATCGCAGCCGCCCTGTTGCGCCACGGTGCCAATAAAATCACACAGGAATTCGTAGCTGTCCTGCTCATCAATACCGATGCGGGTTTTAACCGTCACCGGAATGCTCACCACATCACGCATCGCTTTAATGCAGTCGGCAACCAGCGCCGCATCGCCCATCAGGCAGGCGCCAAAACGTCCGTTCTGGACGCGATCGGATGGACAACCCACGTTGAGGTTGATCTCATCGTAGCCACGCTCTTCTGCCAGCTTAGCGCACTGCGCCAGCGCGGCGGGATCGCTGCCACCCAGCTGCAGCGCCAGCGGATGCTCTTCCTCGCTGTAGGCCAGATAGTCGCCTTTACCATGAATGATCGCGCCGGTCGTCACCATTTCGGTGTACAGCAGCGTGTCACCGCTCAGCTTACGGTGAAAATAACGACAGTGACGATCGGTCCAGTCGAGCATTGGGGCGATGGAAAAACGTTGCGAGGAGAAAGTATCGGTCATGAAACGCAGTAAATCCGCAGTAAGTAAGTGATGAGAAACTGCGCAATCATATCACAGCAAAACGGGCGGCACAGCCGCCCGTTATCAGACGGGTAATCAGAAGTTGAATCCGAGCTGCAGCATGGCACCTACGGTGTTGTCTTTACCTACAGAACCGGCCAGGTCCAGATGGACAGCATTGTTGAACGGTGACACACCCAAACCGGCGGTGAACACGTCAGTATCGGTCGACTTCAGATCGGCGCGATAGCCGGCACGCAGCGCCAGCCAATCCAGCACACGATATTCCGCACCTACGCCAGCATATTGGCTGGTGTCTTCCGACTTGAAGCGCTTGGTTTCAGTCAGATCAACATCCCCCGCCAGCGTAAACGGCCCGTTATTCCAGGAAAGCCCTGTAGTGACCAACGGACGAATTTGATAAGTATCGCGGTAACCGTTCACCTCTTTAGTATCGAGATCGCGCGAGATCAGGTTTTGTCCGGTCACGCCAAAGGTCCAGTTCTCACCGAAATCTGTTGCGACACCCGCATCCATGTTGAAACCGGTATCGCTGCTGCGGTAGCGGCTGCTGTTGATGTCGCTCTTGTCGTAGTTGTAGATACTCGCGGTGTAGTTATACAGCCAGGTTTTCTGCAGCTTTGGCGTCACGCCGACAGAAACCGGATGGCCGGCAATCGAGAACTCATGCGCGACTGACACACCATAATCGGTGACTAATGCCGCCAGGCCATTGGCGCTGGAGCGTAAGTTATTTTCATCACCCGGCACAGGCACTCTCGTGCCATTGGCAACCGCGCGCAGGTAGGCAATATCGCTATCTGCCACGTTGGCGCGCACAATCGCAGTGCCGTAAGCCTTGGTGATAAAGGCAAAAGGTAAGGTTTCATTCGGAACGGTGACGGCCACGGCCACGCCGGCTGTTGCGTGAGCTTTATTGCCACGCAGATCGCTGAGTTGGTTAGCCATATCGCCCGCGGCAGCCTTCAGCTGCGGGTAACCATTGAGGTAATCCTGAAAGGTTAGGTCATCGATCACGTCCTGATAACGATCAACGGTATCGGTAATGTCGTCAACGCGATCGATCAATTTGTCTTTATCGGTAACCTGTGCGCCGGCTGATGGCAGAATGATGCTGACGTTATCTTCAGGCTGCGCCTTGGTCATTAATGCTGGGTTAGCCAGCACCGCTGAACTCCAGGTGGAAGAGGCTACGCCGGTACCGCCCATTGCGTCGTTACGCGCGTCGTACCATGTACCTGCTGCCAGAGCTGAGGAAGAGAGAAATACTGCATTCAAACCAACAAGATAAGCTACTTTTTTGTGCCTGAATAATGTCTTCGCCATGAGCCTGCCATCACCTTTGAAATGTCGCTGAATCACTCACCGACTGAAAGTTTAGTTAGCCGCTATTCTGAACCCTGGCTAACGCTTCATTGCTGTGAATTAAAAGGAAATAGCACTGCTATTCGCAGAATTGGACGCTTCCACGCCATTCCGCTGTGTTTTTATGCAGAAAAATTAACAGTGAGTTAAATGAGACCAGAAATTACTTAAGACCTTTTGAACCATAGCCGCTAACCCGGTGAGTTGCAAAGCAAAATCCGTGCAGGCGTTGCGCTGCCTGGCCGGACGCATTTTGCAGACATAAGGGTTGCAGCAATATTGACGGAAAAATGGCGAAGGTAATCTATTGATTGGGGAGAATTTTCTTAGGGATTTTAAGGACAATAAGCAATCACAGCAGCGTAAAAATTTGTGTGATAAAATAACATCACCTGCAACCCGGAGAATGCTTATGTCAAACCTCACGCCAGAACAACTTCTTACCCAGGCTGAATCACTTTGCCTTGATCGCGGCGTGCGCCTGACCACTCAACGCGCCGAAGTGTTGCGCTTAATGGCAGAGCAGAACGGTTCGATAAGCGCTTACGATTTGCTGGATCAACTGCGTGTCAGTGAACCGCAAGCAAAACCGCCCACCATCTATCGCGCGCTGGATTTCCTGCTGGAACAGGGATTTATTCATCGCGTAGAGTCAAATAACAGTTACGTGGTTTGCCATCATTTTGATGAGCCAGCACATACTTCTGTAATGTTAGTGTGTGACGGTTGTGCGGCAGTTAGCGAAAAACATGCTCATGGCGTGGAAAAAACCATCGCTGCATTAGCGGATCAGGCGGGATTTTCTCTGCGACATACCGTGATTGAGGCACATGGCCTGTGTGAAAATTGCGCAGAGGTGGCGGCTTGTACGCACCATGAAAGCTGCGAGCATGACCATCAGCTCGAGGGTAAAAAGCGGGTAAGAAAATAGGGAGGCACATCCTTGTGCCGGGCCAATCACTACGCTAAATGATTGGCGGGTAGGAGCATCATCCGTGAAGTGAGATTACCAGCGGTAATCTTTATTGGTTGTTTCCCAATCTTTCACTTCTTTCTCGGCCTGGTCTTTACCATAGCCGTAGCGTTCCTGGATTTTACCAACCAGCTGATCGCGTTTACCTTCGATCACAGTGAAGTCGTCGTCGGTTAGCTTGCCCCACTTCTCTTTAAATTTGCCTTTGAACTGCTTCCAGTTTCCGCTCGCTTCGTCTTTGTTCATAATATTCCTCCACTACATCCTGAGTGAGATAGATATATTGCCTGCTTAGCTGGCGATATACCCAGACAACGCGCTACTCATATGCGCCGTATGAGGTAATTGTAGTAGCCGCTTCGCAGTTTGCAGGGAAATACAGATTAATCTGTAGGTTACGCTTCGCTTATTCAGGCGTTAAACCAGCTATCGCGCCGCCAGTGACCACGCCAAATGAGCCACAGCGTGAGTCCGCGTAACGCGAGGAATACCGTCACCGCCAGCCATAAACCGTGATTACCGAGCCACGGCAGCGTGAGCAGCGAGACACCGTAGCCGATCGCCGCCATCACCATGCTGTTGCGCATCTCACGCCCGCGCGTCGCGCCGATAAACATGCCGTCCAGCAGATAGCACCAGACGCCAACCAGCGGCAGAATCACTTGCCAAATCAGATAGCGGTCGGCCATCTCTCGTAGCGCTTCCAGTGACGTTAGCATCGCCACAATCTGCGGACCGGTGAATGCATAAATCAGCGCAAAGATCGCGGCGACGAAGCATGCCTGGCGACAAGCCGCATGCCAAATCAGCAATAGTCGGCTGCGATCTTTGGCCCCAACCGCTTCACCCGAACAGGCTTCAACCGCGTAGGCAAATCCATCCAGCGCGTATGCGGTGAAAGTGAGGAACATCAGCAGCACCGCATTGACTGCCACTACATCCGGCCCAATGCGTGCGCCAAGGATGGTGAGCGACGCGAAGCAGATTTGCAGCATCAAAGACCGCAGCATAATGTCGCGATTGAGGCGGAATAGCCGCGCCGCATCGCCGCGCCAGCTGCTTTTGAGTAAAGCAAAATGGATACCGCGCATCTTCAGCACCCGCGCCACCATCCACAGACCCACGCCCAGCGTGACATATTCTGCCAGCGCGGTAGCCGCCGCCGCTCCGGCGACACCCCAATGCAGTTTGAGCACGAACAGCAGATCCAGCAGGATATTCACCAGGTTGCCGATGATTAGCAGCACCATCGGTGCCCGCGCGTACTGCACGCCCAGCAGCCAGCCAAGAATCACCAAATTGGCCAAGGTTGCGGGCGCACTTAGCCAGCGAATCTCAATAAATATTTTCGCCTGTTGCTGCACTTCCGGGCTGCCACCCATTAACGCTGCCGCCAGGCTGCTGACCGGCGTTCGCAGCACCATAAACAGCGCACCAAAAACCAGCGCAATCAGTAGCGGTTGTGTTAAGGCGCGCGCCAGCGCCGTTTTGTCATTGGCGCCAAATGCCTGAGCGGTGAGTCCGGTGGTGCTCATGCGCAGGAACAGCAGGAGCATAAAGATGAAGCTGGTGGCGGTTGTGCCCACGGCGACGCCACCGAGGTAGATCGGGCTATCGAGATGACCAATAACGGCGGTATCCACTACACCCAGTAATGGGACGGTGATATTTGACAGGATCATCGGCAGCGCTAGCCGCCAGAGAGTTTTATCTGAAGAGGAAAACAGCTGCATTAGCCCATTCCGTTGTGTGCGGTAATCAGCGTAATGGCGCCAGAATGAGCCGCAGAAAGAGTCACAGAGAAGTAAAACAGCAGACTGCGGTCAGCGCAAACACGCACCGCCGCAGTTAAAGTGGATCAGAAACTGATCAGAGCCACTCGCCGTTGCGCACAATTCCGACAGCTAAACCTTCAACGGTTAGCGACTGCTCACGGGTATCCACGACAATCGGCTGAAAATCGGTGTTTTCCGGCAGCAGATGTACAATCGCACCCTGCTTTTTCCAGCGTTTCACTGTGACTTCATCATCAATGCGCGCCACGACAACCTGGCCGTTACGTACTTCCTGCGTTTTGTGTACCGCTAACAGATCGCCATCCATAATGCCGATATCTTTCATCGACATACCGCTCACGCGCAGCAGGAAATCGGCGCTCGGTTTAAAGAGGTTAGCATCCACCTGATAGTGGGCTTCGATGTGTTCTTGTGCCAGCAAAGGTTCACCGGCAGCGACGCGGCCAATCAGCGGCAGCCCTTCGCTCGGTTCTTCTTCCATCAGCAAACGAATCCCGCGCGATGCGCCGGAAACAATTTCAATTACGCCTTTACGCGCCAGCGCTTTCAGATGCTCTTCGGCAGCATTGGGCGAGCGGAAACCCAGTTGCGCAGCAATTTCCGCACGCGTTGGCGGCATGCCCGTCTGGTTAATATGGTCGCGAATCAGGTCATAGACCTGTTGCTGCCGTGCAGTTAACGCTTTCATCCCGCCCCCTGGTTGTTTATACAGTCGCTGTGAGTATATACAGGTATTCGCGAAATGAAAACCGTAACAGAGGGAAAAATCAGCGGTTTGATGAATCTGGAATCCCTATCTCAAATGCGTCCAGAGCAGCGCGATCCAGACGAACAGAGCCAGTAAGATAGTCAGCAATACGGCAGCCGATCCCATATCTTTGGCGCGGCCCGCGAGCGGATGTTGCTCCTGCCCGATGCGGTCGACCACCGCTTCGATAGCGCTATTAAGGATCTCAACGATGATAACCAGCACTACCGAGCCAATCATCAGGATGCGGGAAAGGGTATCTACATCCAGCCAGCAAGCCACGAGAATGGCCACCAGCGCGGCAATGGCTTCCTGCCGAAAAGCGGCTTCGTGCTGCCATGCGGCACGCAGGCCCTGCCAGGAATAACCGGCGGCTTTCACTATTCTTACTAAACCGGTGACGTTATTTGCCATGTCTATGGAACCCTTGAACTATTTTGACGTCAATGTGTGGGCAGTATGAGGCGGCAGAGCCACAGACCTTCGCTGCGCTTTCTGGTATGCTTGCCGCGCTTTGCTAACAAGAGGCTTAAAGTTGTCTATGTCAGGTTGGCGTAAACTCTATTACAAATTATTGAATTTACCACTCTCTATTTTGGTAAAAAGTAAGGTCATTCCGACCGATCCTATCTCTGAACATGGGATCGATCCGACACGTCCGGTGATGTATGTTTTGCCTTATGATTCAAAGGCTGACCTGCTCACACTGCGTGCTCAATGCCTGAAACATGATCTGCCCGATCCGCTGGCTCCGCTGGAGATCGATGGCACCCTGCTGCCGCGCCACGTGTTTATTCACGATGGCCCACGCGTAATTCCCTATTTCGTGGCCAATCCCGAATCGGTAAAGCTGTTCCACGATTATCTGGATTTGCACCGCAGCAACCCGCAACTCGATGTGCAAATGCTGCCGGTCGCGGTGATGTTTGGTCGTGCGCCGGGACGTGAAACCTCCGGTGAATCCACGCCGCATCTGCGCGTGCTCAATGGCGTGCAGAAGTTCTTCGCCATTTTGTGGCACGGCCGCGACAGCTTTGTTCGCTTCTCGCAAACCGTTTCGTTGCGCCAGATGGCGACCGAGCACGGCACCGATAAGTCGATTGCCCAAAAGCTGGCTCGCGTGGCGCGCATTCATTTTGCCCGCCAACGTCTGGCCGCGGTCGGCCCGCGTCTGCCTGCACGTCAGGATCTCTTCAACAAGCTGTTACAATCCAAAGCGATCGAAAAAGCAGTAGAAGATGAAGCGCGCAGCAAAAAGATTTCGCATGAGAAAGCCCAGCAGAACGCCATCGAAATGATGGAAGAAGTGGCGGCGGACTTCTCTTATGAAGCGATTAAAGTCACTGACCGCGTGATGGGCTGGCTGTGGAGCCGCCTGTATCAGGGCATCAACGTGCATGGCGGTGAGCGCGTGCGTCAGCTGGCGCAGGATGGTCATGAGATTGTCTATGTGCCCTGCCACCGTAGCCACATGGATTACCTGCTGCTCTCCTACGTGCTTTATCATCAAGGCCTGGTGCCGCCGCACATTGCTGCCGGTATTAACCTGAACTTCTGGCCAGCCGGCCCGATTTTCCGTCGTCTGGGCGCCTTCTTTATTCGTCGTACCTTTAAGGGCAACAAACTCTATTCCACCGTGTTCCGTGAATATCTTGGCGAGCTGTTTAGCCGGGGTTACTCCGTGGAATACTTTGTGGAAGGCGGACGTTCGCGTACCGGTCGTTTGCTGGATCCAAAAACCGGCACCCTATCAATGACGCTGCAGGCGATGCTGCGCGGCGGCAGTCGTCCAATCACCTTCGTGCCGATTTACATTGGCTACGAGCATGTGATGGAAGTGGGCACCTACGCCAAAGAGCTGCGGGGTGCGGCCAAAGAGAAAGAGAGTTTCCTGCAGATGGTGCGCGGTTTACGTAAGCTGCGCAATCTCGGCCAGGGCTACGTTAACTTCGGTGAACCCCTGCCGTTGATGAACTATCTGAACAAAAACGTGCCCGAATGGCGAGATGCGATTGATCCTATCGAACCGCAACGCCCAGCCTGGATGACGCCCGCCGTGAATGACATTGCGGCGAAGCTGATGGTGCGCATCAATGAAGCCGGTGCAGCCAACGCCATGAACCTGTGCGTCACCGCCCTACTGGCGTCACGTCAGCGTTCACTGACCCGCGAACAGCTGATCGAGCAGTTAGAGTGCTACACCCAGCTGCTGCGCAATGTGCCCTATTCGCCGGAAGCCACGGTGCCTGACATGAGCGCCGAAGCGCTGCTTGATCACGCCATGGGCATGAACAAGTTCGAGACCGAGCAAGACAGCATTGGCGACATCATCATTCTGCCGCGCGAGCAGGCGGTGCTGATGACCTACTATCGCAACAACATTCATCACATGTTGGTGATGCCATCGTTGATTGCCGCCATCGTGCAACAACATCGGGAAATCAGCGAAGCAGAGCTGCTGCGTCAGGTTAGCCTGGTATATCCGATGCTAAAGAGCGAGTTGTTCTTGCGCTGGGACAAGGCGGAGTTGCCTGCGCTACTTAACGCACTCTGTGCAGAGATGGCGCGTCAGGGCCTGATCACCTTGCAGGATGGTCAACTAAGAATGACGCCGGCACGTCACCGTTCGCTGCAACTGCTGGCGGCGGGTATTCGTGAGACGCTGCAACGCTTCGCGATTACCTTCGCTATCCTCAGCGCGAAACCGGCCATCAACCGTGGCACGCTGGAGAAAGAGAGCCGCACGCTGGCTCAACGCCTGTCTGTGCTGCACGGTATCAACGCACCAGAGTTCTTTGATAAAGCAGTGTTTACTGCGCTGGTCCTCACGCTGCGTGATGAAGGATATATCAGTGACAAAGGCGATGCCGATGCCGAACGCAGTCATATGATGTGGCAGATGCTGGCGGAACTGGTGACCAGCGACGTGCGTCTGACGATTGAAAGCGCGGTCACCCACGATTAACGCGGCGATAAGCTAATAAAAAGGCGCACTTCAGTGCGCCTTTTTTGTTTATAACAGATCCGCGAACGGCACGGTGCTGAGCAGAATGCCGAGAAACAGCACCATGCCCACATAGTTGTTATTCAGAAACGCCTGGAAGCAGGGATCGCGCTCGCGCTGGGCAATTAGCTTCTGCTGATGCACAAACAAGCCCGCAGCCAGCAGCAGCGACCAGTAAAACGCCCCATTCAGTTGAAGCATCATGCCCACCAGCGCCATCAAACCGAGCGTTGCCAGCTGCAGTAAACCAATAATCAGTTTGTCGTAACGGCCAAACAGAATCGCCGTTGATTTTACGCCGATCTTCAAGTCGTCATCGCGATCGACCATCGCGTACTGCGTGTCATAGGCCACCGTCCAGCAGATATTCGCCAGGAAAACCAGCCAGCAGACCAAAGGTAAGGACTCACTAACTGCCGCCCATCCCATGGGAATCGCCCAGCCAAACGCTGCGCCGAGCACCACCTGCGGCAGATGCGTGTAGCGCTTCATAAACGGATAAACCCACGCCAGCGCCAGGCCGCCAAACGACAGCAAAATGGTCATGGTGTTCATGGTCAACACCAGCATAAACGCCAGCAAACCGAGACCGGCAAACAGCAGCTTCGCCTCTTTCCCGGACACCGCGCCGCTGGCCAGCGGACGTGACGCCGTGCGCTTGACGTGACCATCGATTTTGCGGTCTGCGTAATCGTTGATAACGCAGCCGGCAGCACGCATCACGATAACGCCGAGCACAAACACCAGCAGCACCGGCAGCGGTGGAATCGCCATGCCGGAGAGCCACAGTGCCCACAGAGTTGGCCACAGCAGTAACACGGTGCCGATGGGTTTATCGATACGCATCAGGCGGCAGTAAGCCTGCCATTTGGTCATGGGTAAGGTGTTTTGCACAGTGGTTTTATCCTTGATCCAGCGCGCGATAGAGCGGCGACGCCGGTAAAAACAGTTCAGTTAACAGTAGCGGCTTGCCCGACAAACGCAGGCGGGAACGGCGTCCCCATAAATCGCCAACCTGACCGGGATCGATAAAATCGCGGCTCAGGGTAGATGAAGAGAACAGATAGCGGCCAAGCGGGCGCGTACCGAGCTGTTGCAGCATCTGCTCGGGGCCGTTCAGCGTGCTTTCTGGCACCACGGTGCGGCCAATCAGCCAGGGCTCGCCATCACCGCACAGCACAATTTCACGTAACCAGAAGCGCGGGTCGGCGGGCAAAAATTCCGCTTCCTCCGAGATCTCTTCAGCGCCAATAAACGCTTCGCGGATCAGTTTTACGGTCACTTGCTGGCAATGCTGCTCGAAGCGACGCGTCATGGAGTCTTCTTCCATTAACCAGTCAAGTAGCGGGGCAGAAAGCTTCGGTGAAGAGGCTGGCAGCCAGTGCAGTGCGCGTAACTGGCGCAGCGCGTCATGCGACATCAGGACATCTCCGGGAAAAAAGTTGCCCTAGTTTAGCGCAGAGGAGAATGCGTGGCACGGCTCGTTGTGCCACGCGATATTATTACTCGCGTTTCAGGCGGTTACTGTTCGCCAACCACAGCGTCACCACCAGAATCAAAATCGCCGCCGAGTAGTAGAGCGTATCGAACGGATTTTTATGGTCGACGATGATCAGGCGGATAATCGCCGTGATGCCGATGTAGATGAAGTAGCGCAGCGGGAAGTGATAGCCCGACTGAAAGTACTTCACAATCAACGCGATAAATTCGAAGTAGAGGAAATAGATAACGATGCCTTCAATCAGCAGATAGGAAGACGTCTGCTCGCCGGTGCTCAACAGCACGTTGGCCAGATGAATGGTTTCTTTACCGAGGAACACCACCAGAATAATGGCCAGAATGATCAGACCAATATTCAGCACCCACTGCAATGCTAAAGAGATGTACTGCCCAACCCCTGTTTTTATTGTCATTTTTGCGCCTCACGCTCTCAATTACTCACTGGCGCTATCATGCTGTAGTGTGATCAAAATCACAATATTTATACTTCGACATCCACGCACAGCGCGTCATAGCGCCAGAACTCGCAGTCGCAATCAATCACGCGCTTGTGCTGATCGCGATTGATGCGGGTAATCAACAATCCGGGCGTGCCGCTCGCCACGTTGAGCGCAGGCGCAGCGCGCACCGGCAGCGGTCCCGGCAAAATGGTAAAACGCGCGCCGCCGTAGCGAATGCCATAGCGCTGGTCATACAGATCGGTGAGTGAACGCGTCAGGTCTTCATCCAGCAATCCCGGAAAGAAGGCGGGATTGAGGTAATGCTCGACATACAACACGGCGCGGCCATCAATACGGCGCAAACGGCGAATGCGGTAAACCCGATCGCCCTCCAGCAGTTGCAGATGACGCGCGATGGCTAATTGCGCTGGCACTTCACGCGCCTCCAGCACTTCAGTGCTGGCAATACGGCCTTGCTCAGCGGCCATGGCGTGAAAATGGCTATGATGAGAGGGGTTGTAGACTAGCCGCGGCGGTGCGAGAAACCAGCCACGACGCAGTTCACGATAGATAATGCCTTGCGCTTCCAGCAAGCCCAGCGCCTCACGCAGCGTAATGCGCGTGGTGGAATAGTGTTCGCTTAAGCTGCGTTCGGCGGGCAAACGACCGCCGGCAAATTCACCGCTTTCAATGCGTTCCCGCAGCCCTGCTGCAATCACATCCGCCGTTTTCGACATCATTTTTCAGCCTCATTTTGGGGCAAATCTGCACTATGACAGTTCGATGACTACAATGTGACAGAGAACAACCCACGCTTTAGCGCGCTGTAACCGCATGTGGATCGTCGCGCCACACCCCGTTTCACCACCATGGTCATAAAACCTTCATCTATTCGGGCTACATTGGCTCGGTTCTTGCTGGACTAGACCAAGAAGTCCCACAACATATACCGGGAGCAATCGAGATGAAAGCGTTTATCGCCTCTGTAGTAGCCAGTGCCGTACTGCTTGCGCTGCCCGCCGCGCAAGCCGTAGATAATGACCTCGCCGCGTTAGAAAAAGCCGCGCGCGCCGAAGGTCAGGTCAACAGCGTCGGCATGCCAGATAGCTGGGCCAACTGGAAAGATACCTGGAGTGACCTCAACAGCAAATATGGCCTGAAGCACAGCGACACCGACATGTCCTCGGCGCAGGAACTGGCAAAATTTGCTGCAGAGAAAGAGAACGCCAGCGCCGATATCGGTGATGTGGGCGCTGCTTTCGGTCCGATTGCCGTCGCTAAAGGCGTGGCGCAACCGTATAAGCCAACGCATTGGGAGCAAATCCCGAGCTGGGCAAAAGATCAGGATGGCAACTGGATGCTGGCGTATACCGGCACCATCGCGTTCCTGGTGGATAAGCAGCAGGTCAAAGATGTACCGCACAGCTGGGCCGATCTGAAGAAAGGTAAGTATGTGGTCACTATCGGTGACGTCGGCACTGCGGCTCAGGCAGCGAACGGCGTGTTAGCGGCCAGCTATGCATTAGGCGGTGACGAGAAGAATGTGAAACCGGCGTTGAGCTTCTTCGGCGATCTGGCGAAAGAAGGCCGCCTTGGCGTGACCGATCCGGTGATTGCCAACATTGAGAAAGGCGAAATTCAGGTGGCGGTGGTGTGGGACTTTAACGGTCTGAACTACCGCGATCAGATCGACAAAAACCGCTACGAAGTGGTGATCCCTTCCGACGGTTCCGTCACTTCTGGCTACAGCACCATCATCAATAAATACGCCAAACATCCGAACGCCGCCAAGCTGGCGCGTGAATACATCTTGTCTGATGAAGGCCAGATCAACCTGGCGAAAGGCTATGCGCGCCCGATTCGTGCCGAGCATTTAACTCTGCCCGCCGACGTGCAGGCTAAGCTGCTGCCGCAGTCTGAGTATAAGAATGCCCGTCCAATCAAAGACCAGGCCGCGTGGGATAAAACTTCGAAAATGCTGCCGCGTCTGTGGCAAGAGAACGTCATCATTAATATGAAGCAGTAAGGAGCGAGGGATGAAAACGATCCTGGTGGTGTTGGATGGGCTGAGTAATCAGGTAGCGCAGCACGCAATGGGCTATCTGTTTGCTGAATGCGCGCAGGGCAACGGCCAATATTATACGCTGACTTGCGAACTGCCTTCGCTGTCGCGCCCGCTGTACGAATGCATTCTCACCGGTATTCCACCGGTGCGCAGCGGTATTATTCATAACGGCGTCAGCCGCTTGAGTAATCAGCGCAGCATCTTCCATTACGCGCGTGCCGCCGGTCTCACCACTGCAGCGGCCGCCTACCACTGGGTGAGTGAGCTCTACAATCAATCCCCGTTCAACGCAGCGCGCGACCGCCACACGGTCGCGCCCGATCTGCCGATTCAGTATGGGCATTTTTACTGGGACGACGGTTATCCGGATTCCCACCTGTTTGAAGATGCAGAAAGCCTGCGTTTGCGGCACGATCCCGACTTCCTGCTGATCCACCCGATGAACATTGACGATGCCGGACACAAGCACAGCCTGTCATCGCCGCAGTATCGCAACCGCGCGCGCATGGCCGATGGTTATCTGTCGCAGTGGATGCCGGACTGGCTGGCGGCTGGTTATCAGGTGATTGTCACCGCCGATCACGGCATGAACGATGACCGCTCGCACGGCGGCATTTTGCCAGAGGAGACGCAGGTGCCGCTGTTCGTGTTTGGCAAAGGTTTCTCGCTGCAGCCGGATCTCCAGCCGCAGCAGACCGAACTGTGTGGCATCGTGTGCACCTTGCTCGGCGTCGAACATGACAAACCGCTATGTCGCGCGTTACTGGCGGAGCCGCAGTAATGAAAGGCAAAACGCTCGCCGCGCTATTGCTGCTGCCGTTTGCGCTGTTCTGGGTGGCATTCCAGCTCGCGCCGCTGCTGTGGATTGCCATCAACAGCTTCTGGAGCGACATCAATGAGCGTTGGGGCTTCGACAACTACAGCGATATCCTCACCTCGCCGTTCTATTTGCAGGCGTTTCGCCTGTCGCTCGACATCTCCATCTGGTCGAGCATTTACGGCCTGCTGATCTCACTGGTTGCCGGATATTCGCTGCATCAGCTCGGCAGCGGCCGCTTTCAACGCTTTTTGATGTCATTCACCAACATGACCAGCAACTTCGCCGGCGTACCGCTGGCGTTTGCCTTTGTCATTCTGCTCGGTCTGAACGGTTGTCTGACGCTGCTGCTGCGCCATTACGGCGTGCTGGAAGGCTTCAAGCTGTTCTCGCGTGACGGCATGGTGCTGGTGTACACCTGGTTCCAAATCCCGCTCGGCATTTTGCTGCTCTATCCCGCGTTTGATGGCTTGCGACAGGATTGGCAAGAGTCCGCCGCGCTGCTGGGTGCGGGCCGCTGGCGCTATTGGTGGCACATCGGTTTGCCGATTCTGTTCCCGGCGCTGCTCGGTACTTTCGTGATTTTGCTGGCGAACGCGCTCGGCGCTTACGCCACCATTTACGCGCTCACTACCGGCAACTTTAACGTGGTGCCGGTGCGCATTGCCGCGCTGGTCTCTGGCGATATCTCGCTTGATCCCAACACCGGCGGCGCGCTGGCGATGTTGCTGGTGCTGATTATGGCGCTGATTACCGTGGTGCAGCAGTATCTGGTGCGCCGCAGCTATCTCAACGCCAAACCTTCCTGAGGAGCTACACGTGTCGCGCGCGGAAAAATTTTATCATCGCCTGATTGTCTGGCTGCTGCTGGCCATTTTAGCCGCGCCGCTGCTGGCGACGTTACTGTACGGCATTTCCACCAGCTGGAGCGACACCATCCTGCCGCAGGGCTTTACGCTGAAGTGGCTCAGCGCGCTGTGGAGCGATGCGCGTTTCCTGACCGCGCTCGGTCATTCGCTGCTGGTTTGCAGCGGTGCGCTGTTGTTCTCGCTGGTGCTGGTGCTGCCTGCCATGTTTGTGATCGCTTACTACTATCCGAAACTGGATGCGGTGATGAACGTGCTGATCCTGATGCCCTTCGCCGTACCGCCGGTGGTGTCGTCGGTCGGGCTGCTGCAACTCTATTCGTCGTCGCCGCTGATGCTGACCGGCACGCCGTGGATTTTGATCGGCTGCTACTTCACCATCGCCTTGCCGTTTATCTATCGCGCCATCTCCAACAATATGCAGGCCATCAACCTGAAAGAGCTGATTGATGCCGCGCAGCTGCTCGGTGCCAGCACCTGGCAGGCGGCGCTGTTTGTGGTGTTGCCGAACCTGCGCAAAGGGGTATTTATCGCGGTGCTGCTCTCCTTCTCCTTCCTGATTGGTGAGTTTGTCTTCGCCAATATGCTGGTCGGCACCCGCTATGAAACCTTGCAGGTTTATCTGTTTAACATGCGCAACGGCAGCGGCCACTTCACCAGCGCGCTGGTGATCTCCTATTTTGCCGTCGTCCTGCTGGTTACCTGGCTGGCGAATGCCCTCAATCCTGAACGAGGCTGACCATGAGTTATCTGAGCGTCACCCAGCTGAACAAAAGCTACGGTCCGACCACCATTTTTGAAAACATCGATTTCAGTGCCGAAGAAGGCGAGTTTGTTACGCTGCTCGGCCCCAGCGGCTGCGGCAAATCGACGCTGCTGCGCTGTATCGCCGGGTTAACCGAAGTGGATAGCGGCAAAGTATTGCTGCAAGGTCAGGATATCGTGCCGCTGCCGCCGCAGAAGCGCACCATCGGCATGGTGTTCCAGAGCTACGCGCTGTTCCCCAACATGACGGTTGAGAAGAACGTGGCGTTTGGCCTGAAGATGCAGAAACTGGCGAGCAGCGAGATTCAGAAACGCGTGATGGAGGTACTGGCGCTGGTGGAACTCACCGACTTCGCGCGGCGTTATCCGCATCAGCTCTCTGGCGGACAGTGTCAGCGCGTGGCGCTGGCGCGTTCGCTGGTGACGCGTCCACGCTTGCTGTTGCTGGATGAACCGCTGTCGGCGCTGGATGCGCGCATTCGTCGCCATCTGCGTGAACAGATCCGCAATATTCAGCGCGAGCTGAAACTCACTACCTTGTTTGTCACCCACGATCAGGAAGAGGCGTTGACCATGTCCGATCGCATCGTGCTGATGAATCGGGGAAAGATCGTGCAGAACGGCAACGCGGAAATGCTCTATACCCAACCGGCCGATCTGTTTGCCGCCGGGTTTATCGGCAACTACAACCTGCTGAGCGCCGAGCAGGCAACGCAGCTGACCGGACAGGCGTTTAGCGGTCAGGTAGCGATTCGCCCGGAGTCGATCCAGCTGTGCGCACCGCAGGCGGGCATTCCCGCCACCATCCTCAGCCACAGCTTGCTTGGCAACGTGATTCGCTATCGGGTGCGCGCGCAAAACGTGGAGCTTTCGATTGATGTACTCAACCGCAGCGTGGCAGATTTGCATCCCGCTGGTATGCAGATTGGGCTACAGTTAGAGATGTCGACGTTGCGCCAGGTTGCTTAATTTAAACGAAAAAAGGCGACACAACGCGGCGAAGGTTTTACCGGTTGTGCTCACCGTCAGGCTGGCAATCGGTGTGGTTTGAGCCTGACGGATGAGGAGCCTCTATACGTGTTAACTCTGCTTAATTTACTTTCTGCCGTTGCGCTGCTGGTGTGGGGCACACACATTGTGCGCACCGGCATCATGCGCGTTTACGGTGCCGATCTGCGTCGCGTACTCAGCCGCAGCGTTGAAAAAAAACCGATGGCGTTTCTTGCCGGCATTGGCGTCACGGCGCTGGTGCAGAGCAGTAACGCCACCACGCTGCTCGTTACCTCTTTTGTGGCGCAGAATCTGGTCAGTCTGACGCCCGCACTGGTGGTGGTGCTGGGCGCGGATGTCGGGACCGCGATCATGGCGCGTATCCTGACCTTCGATCTGTCGTGGCTGTCGCCGCTGTTTATCTTCTTTGGCGTGGTGTTCTTTCTCAGCCGCAAGCAAACGCGCATTGGGCAGTTAGGCCGCGCCAGTATTGGGCTTGGCCTGATTCTGCTGGCGCTGCAGCTGATTGTCGCGGCTGCCAAACCGATCACCCAGGCGGCGGGCGTTCAGGTACTGTTCTCAACACTGACCGGCGATGTGATGCTCGATGCACTGATTGGTGCGGTGTTCGCCATCATCAGTTACTCCAGCCTCGCGGCGGTCCTGATTACCGCAACGCTGACCGCTACCGGTGTCATCTCCTTCAAGGTGGCACTCTGTCTGGTGATTGGTGCCAACCTCGGCAGCGGCCTGCTGGCGATGATCAACGCCAGCGGCTCCAATGCAGCGGGCAAACGCGTCGCGCTCGGCAGCCTGCTGTTTAAGCTGATTGGCAGCATCGCCATTTTGCCGTTCGTCAATGTTGTCGCCGATGTGCTGGATAAGCTGCCAGTCAATGATGAAGAGCTGGTGATCTTCTTCCACGTCTTCTACAACCTGATTCGCTGTTTAGTCATGGTGCCGTTTGCCGATCCAATGGCGCGCCTGTGCCGCCGTATGATTGCCGATGATCCCGAAAACGAAGCCCATCTCAAACCCAAACACCTCGACAGCAGCGCGCTGGATACGCCAGCGTTAGCGCTGGCTAACGCCTCACGCGAAACACTGCGCATCGGTGATGTGGTCGAGCAGATGATTGAGTCATTCAATAAGGTGGTGCATGGCGACCTGCGCGAAGAGCGCGCGGTGCGGCGGCTGGATGATGATGTTGATGTGCTTTACACCGCGATCAAACTCTATCTGGCGCGTATGCCAAAAGAGGATTTGCCGGAGGATGATTCGCGCCGCTGGGCGGAGATCATTGAGATGGCGCTCAACCTGGAGCAGGCGGGCGACATTATCGAACGCATGTGCGCCGACGTAGCGGATAAGTCACTGACCGCGCGCCGTGCCTTCTCTGCCGAAGGACTGGAGGAGCTGCAAACCTTGCAGGAACAGGTGCTGTATAACCTGCGTCTGAGTTTGTCGGTGTTTTTGTCGCACGATGTCACCAGCGCCAAACGCCTGCGCCGATCCAAGCATCGCTTCCGCATCCTGATTCGCCGTTTCTCCCACGCGCACGTCGAGCGCTTGCATCTGCAGAATGTGCAAAGCATTGAGACAAGCTCGTTGCACCTTGGCTTGCTGGGCGATTTGAAGCGTTTAAATTCGCTGTTCTGCGCCGTGGCGTACACGGTTTTGGATCAGCCGGATGATGAGCGGGAAGAGGATTAAGAAGGTCAGAATCGCGCGATAAATCGCGCCGCTACAAATCCGCGTAATGGTCCGTAGCGGCGCAATGTATTGCGCTGGTTTTACATCACGACAGCAAACTGAACGCAATCATGCCAACAATCGCGCCGGTGGTGCCCAAAATGGTTTCCATCAGCGTCCATGTCTTCAGCGTTTCGGCTTCGGTGGCGCCGGTGAAGCGGCCAAACAGCCAGAAACCCGCATCATTCACATGACTGATAATGATCGAGCCGCCGCCGATACAGATCGACAGCGCGGCCAGCTGCGCGCCGCTGTAGTGCAGCGGTTCTATCACCGGCATCACTAAACCGACGGTGGTTAAACACGCCACGGTGGCCGAACCCTGAATCACGCGAATCGCGCCAGAAAGGATGAAGCATGCCAGCGCAATCGGCATACCTGCGCCGGTCAACGCATGTCCTAAAACCGGGCCAACGCCCGAATCCACCAGCACCTGCTTAAACACGCCGCCCGCACCAATCACCAGCAGAATAATGCCCGCCGGTTGCAGCGCGCTGCCGCACACTTGCATCACCTTCTCTTTATCCATGCCCTGACGATAAGCCAGGCCATAAATCGCCACCAGACAGGCCAGCAGAATCGCGGTGAACGGATGGCCGATAAACTCCAGCCACTCATACAGATGGGAACCCGGCGTGGTGAAGCGTGCGCCGATAGTTTTCAGGCCAACCAGCAGCAGCGGGAACAGAATCAGCGCCAGGCTAAAGCCAAACGACGGCAGTTTGCCCTCTTCCACTTCCGGCTGATGATCTTCCGGCGGTGCGCTAAAGCTGACGTGCCGCGCAATAAAGCTGCCAAACAGCGGACCGGCAATCAGCATGCCCGGAATCGCCGCGCACAGACCCAGCAGAATCATCCAGCCAAAGTCGGCGTGCATCTGCGCCGCCAGCAGCATCGGCGCGGGTCCCGGCAGCAGAAACGCGGCGGAGGCCGCAACACCGGCAAACAGCGGGATCACCAGCTTAACTAGATTGCCTTGGGTGCGACGCGCCACGGCGAACGCAATGCTGATCAGCAACACCACCGCCACTTCAAAGAACAGCGGCAACGCACAGATCAAGCCGGCGACGCCCATCGCATAGTGCGCGCGGCTTTCCCCAAAGTTTTTCAACATGCGAATGGCGATCTGATCGACGGCGCCGGTTTCATGCAGGATCTTGCCGAACATCGCGCCTAACGCCACCACAATGGCGAGAAAGCCGAGCGTTCCGCCCATGCCTTTTTCCATGGTTTGTGCGATTTTATCGAGCGGCATGCCGGAGAACAGACCGGCACCAATGGAGACTAACATCAGGGCAACAAAGGCGTGCATACGCGCTTTCATCACCAAAAACAGCAGCAGCAGGACAGAGCCTGCTGCGGTTAACACTAGCGTTGCGGTACTCATGACTAACCCTTGTTGATTGCACCCTCAATGGTCGCAACCGTGGCCGCAACTACCTCATCCAGTGAATGATTGATATCAACCACCAGTACATCGGGCTCATCCGCGCCGGGTTCCTGCAGCGTGGCGAACTGCGTCACCAGCATCTGCGGTTTGAAGAAGTGACCTTTACGCGCTTTCAGGCGGGATTCGATGGTTTCGAAATCGCCCTGCAGATAGATAAATTTCAGGTTCTCGTTGCCCTGACGCAGGATGTCGCGATAGGACTTTTTCAGTGCCGAACAGACGATGATGGAGATCTCCTGCGTGCGCTGCATGGCAAAGGCCGCATCATTCAGCGCCTGCAGCCACGGCTGGCGATCGTTGTCGTCCAGCGGATGGCCATCCGCCATTTTCATGATGTTGCTGCGCGGATGGAGGAAATCCCCATCGAGGAACGCAGTGTTTAACTGATGAGAGACCTGATTGGCGACGGCAGATTTTCCGCTGCCGGAAACGCCCATCAGGATAAAGACGTGGTGCGATGGAGATGGCGTTGTCATTGTTTTGCGCTCCGGCAGTGAATTCTGCCCAATGTTACCGATAACAAATCGAGCTGCCATTGTCAGAGCCCACTGAAAGGCTGGCAACCCTTCTCAGGTGGAAAAGCACGAAAGTGTGAACTGACTCAAATAATCGCCAAAATCAGATGCTGTCACCTTCGGAGATTTCAAAGCCAACATCCAGCGGTTGCGTTAGCGTGCGATCGCCGCCAATGCGCGCCAGCAGCATCGCTGCCGATTCCCGTCCCATACGCTCGCGCGGCGTTAACACCGTGGCGAGGCGCGGATTCACCACTTGCGTAATGTCGTGGCCGTGGAAACCGGCAATCGCCATCTGCTGCGGCACGCGTAATCCCTGACGCTGGCACTCAAACATCGCGCCTACCGCCAGGTCATCGTTGGTACAAAACAGGCTGTCAGTTTCCGGATAACGCTTTTGTGCCTCGCACAGCAGTTGCGCGCCGGCGCTGAAAGAGGAGGCATCTTCCATCATCACGCTGTGTGGCGTGAGCCCCGCTTCGCGCATCGCTTTTTCGTAGCCCTGCTGCTTCTGCAAGGTACGTTCATCAAGGCGTGCACCGAGATAAACCGTGTGGCGATGGCCTTTTTTCAGAATAGCATGCGTCATCTGCCGCGCGGCTTCGACGTTATCAAAGCCCACCGCCATATCGAGGCACGGCGTGACCGAATCCATCATTTCAATTACTGGAATGCCCGCGACTTCCAGCATGCGCAGCGTGCCCGGCGTATGGGTACGCTCGGTGAGGATCACGCCGTCGATGTTCCAGCCGAGCAGCGATCGCAGCTGTAACTCCTCTTTCTGCGCGTTGTAGCCAAAATGCGCCACCAGCGTTTGGTAACCCGCTTCGTCGGTAACGGCCTCAATGCCGCGCAATACGTCGGCGAAAACCTGGTTGGTTAAGGAAGGCAGCAGCACGCCGATAGCGCGACTGGTGGCGTTGGAGAGCATATCGGGGGCGCGATTGGGGATGTAACCGAGTTCGTCCAGCGCCACGGCGATTTTGTCGCGCAGCGCCGCAGAAACCTGATCGGGATTGCGCAGGTAGCGACTGACGGTCATTTTTGTGATGCCGACGCGATCGGCAACGTCCTGTAATACCGGCCTTTTCTTCTTCATCGTATGCGCCTGAAATCAGAGATACGACGAGTTTATCATTTTTTTGTCATGCACTGCTTTTGAGGAAAACCTGCGCGATCAATCGCGCCGCTACAAATACGTGCAGATATTGCAGCGGCGCCGTTCATTGCGCGACCTTTAAACCGGTGGCAAATCAAACAGCAGAATCTCTGCATCGCTGTCAGCTTTGATGCTCAGCGCACTTTCATCCCAAATCGCCAGCGCATCGCTGCTGCCAACCTGTTCGCCATTCACGCTCACCAGCCCTTTCACCACCTGAATCCACACGCGACGACCTGCTTCAACTGTCACTTCATCGCTTTCGCCCTCCGCAAAGACCCAGCGCGACAACGTCATGTCCTGAAACACCTTGAGCGATCCGTCACGTTCATCCGGCGTCAGCACAAACTGGCGGCCTTTAACATCATCGAAACGGCGCTGCGCGTAACGCGGCTCAATGCCTTTGCGCTCTGGAATGATCCAGATCTGATACAGGTGCAGCGGATCGGTGGCGCTGGCGTTGTACTCCGAATGTCGCACGCCGGTACCGGCGCTCATGATTTGGAACTCACCGCTCGGAATCTGCTCTTTATTGCCCATGCTGTCTTGATGTTCAACGGTGCCAGACAGCACATAGGTCAGGATTTCCATGTCTTTATGCGGATGGGTGCCGAAGCCCTGACCACCATCGATAACATCTTCGTTAATCACGCGCAGTGCCGAGAAGCCCATAAAGTTGGCATCGTGATAATCGGCGAAAGAAAAGGTGTGCCAGCTATCCAGCCAACCGTGATTAGCGTGACCGCGTTCTTCAGCTTTGCGTACATAAATCATGTTCAATTCTCCTCAATGTTTTTTACAGTTTGGTACTGCGAAGGATTGATTGATAGCTGAAAAAATTCATCTCTCTGTTCAAAAAAAGTGAATGAAAACGAAAAAACGACCCAGGATTTACTGATGAGGAAGTGCGAACGAGATTGGTCTTGTAGATAACCCACTACATAACAATGAGCATCACGGACCCTGCAAGCAGGAATAACAAGGAAAAATTATGTCAGAACACATCACTCCACCCGCTAAGCGCCCGATTGAGCGCTTTTTGAATACCGTTGAATGGTTGGGTAATTTATTACCGCATCCGATTACTTTATTTGCCCTGTTTTCACTGTTTATCATTGTTGCGTCTGCCATTGCCGCAGCGTTTGGCGTCAACGTGATCGATCCCCGCCCAGTTGGCGCGGCAGGACGCGCACCAGACGGTGTGATTCACGTGGTTAGCCTGATGAGTGCCGAAGGTTTGCAACGCATCGTCAGCCATCTGGTCACCAACTTTACCGGCTTTGCGCCGCTCGGCACCGTGTTGGTTGCGCTGCTCGGTGTGGGGATTGCCGAACATTCAGGGCTGCTCTCGGCGGCGATGCGCGCGCTGGTGTTTAACGCACCGAAAAAGCTCATCACCTTCACCATCGTCTTCGCTGGCATTATCTCCAACACCGCTTCTGAGCTGGGCTATGTGGTGCTGATTCCGCTGGCCGCGATGATTTTCCACTCATTGGGCCGTCATCCCCTGGCGGGCCTGGCCGCGGCGTTTGCCGGGGTTTCTGGCGGCTACAGCGCCAACTTACTGCTTGGCACCATCGATCCGCTGCTCTCGGGCATTACCCAAAGCGCCGCGCAGATTATCGATCCTGACTACCATGTTGGCCCGGAAGTGAACTGGTACTTTATGTTTGTCAGTACCTTCGTGATTGCCATTCTTGGCACCTGGATCACCAACAGCATCGTCGAACCTAAACTGGGCAAATATCACGACAGCGAAGGTGATGCGGTGCGAGGCGATATGGGCGCGCTGACGACGCAAGAACGTCGGGCGTTGAAAGGCGCGGGCTGGGCGGTTCTTGGCGTTACGCTGCTGCTGATCCTGACCGTGATTCCGGGCTACGGCGTGTTACTCAACCCGAAAACCGGCACGCTGGCGGGTTCACCGTTCCTGAAGGGCATCGTGGTGTTTATCTTTGTCTTCTTCGCTATTCCCGGCATGGTATATGGCCGTCTGATCGGCAATATGCGCAACGATCGCGACGTCATTAACGCCATGTCCGCCAGTATGAGCAGCATGGGCATGTATATCGTGCTGGTGTTCTTTGCTGCGCAGTTCGTGGCGTTTTTTAACTGGAGCAATTTCGGCACCGTGGTGGCAGTGAAAGGCGCTAATCTGCTGGCATCAATCGATATGGGCGCGCCGCTGCTGTTTGTCTGCTTCATCATGATCTGCGGCTTTATCAACCTGATGATCGGCTCCGCCTCGGCGCAATGGGCGGTGACCGCACCGATCTTTGTCCCGATGCTGATGCTGGTCGGCTTTGCGCCCGAAGTGATTCAGGCGGCATATCGCATCGGCGATTCGGTGACCAACGTGATTACACCCATGATGAGTTACTTTGGCCTGATTATGGCGGTGGCGGCGCGTTATCGACGCGATATGGGCATCGGTACGCTGGTGGCGATGATGTTGCCGTATTCGGTGGTGTTTATGATTGGCTGGACGCTGCTGTTTGTGCTTTGGGTGTTTGTCTTCAATCTGCCGGTCGGGCCCGGTGCGGCAACCTGGTACACGCTGTAAAGGCAAAAAAAAAGCCAGCACCCGAGCTGGCTAAATAATACCTGGAAGCAATGTGAGCAATGTCGTGCTTACCCGGTTGTCAGGAGACGTTTCCGAGCTCGCATGGCAATAATAATCATTATCATTCTCGTCTGTAAAGCCCTTTTGCGAATTATTTTGCATTGACGAAGAGCGAGAATTCCTTGATGTTAAAGGGGATTTTATCCATTTTGCACAAGGAGTCGCTCATGAGTCAGATCGTTGTTCGTCACGCTATTCCCGAAGATGCTGCTGCTTTAACGCGCATGTACAGTCAGCCTGAACCGCAGGCCAACACGCTGCATCTGCCGTATCAATCGCCGACGCTGTGGCAGGACCGCCTCAGTAATCTGCGTCCGGGTGTGCATATGCTAGTGGCGTGCATTGACGATCAGATTGCCGGGCAACTCACGGTGGAAGTGCTGTCGGTGGCGCGCCGTCGCCATACCGCGACATTTGGCATGGGCGTCGATTCTGCTTTTCATCGGCGCGGCGTCGGTAAAGCGCTGATGTCAGCGATGATTGATTTGTGCGACAACTGGCTGCAGGTGACGCGCATTGAGCTGACGGTGTTCGCCGATAATCATAAAGCGCTTGGCCTGTATCGGCAGTTTGGCTTTGAGATCGAAGGCACCGCACGTCGCCACGCCATGCGCGACGGCGAAATGGTGGATACGCACTATATGGCGCGCTTGAAATAACCTGTTAAATCGCGCCGCTACAAATGCGTGCACATACCGTAGCGGCGCAATTTATTGCGCATTAGCGTTCAATAACCTGCGCTTAAATCATCCACTGAACGCGGATCCGATGCGCCATAACGCGTGCCGTCCGGCCCAATCATAATGCTCTGCGTGCTGCCCATCGCGGGCATCACTTTCACATGCTGGCCTTTGGCTTCCAGCAGGCGCAACGTATCCGGGCTGAAGCCTTTCTCTACGCGCAACTGGTCGGGCAACCATTGATGATGGAAGCGCGGTGCGTTGGTCGCTTCCGCGACGTTCATGCCGAAATCGATGCTGTTCACCACCATTTGCAGCACGGTGGTGATAATACGGCTGCCGCCTGGGCTACCGGTCACCAGCCAGGTTTTACCGTCTTTTGCCACAATAGTGGGCGACATCGATGACAGCGGACGTTTAGCCGGTTGCACCGCATTCGCCTCGCCACCGACTAAGCCGTAGACGTTTGGCGTACCCGGTTTGGCCGAGAAATCATCCATTTCATTGTTCATCAAGATGCCGCTTTGTCCGGCGACAATGCCGCTGCCGAAGTAAGTATTCAGCGTGTAAGTCACCGCGACCGCGTTGCCATCTTTATCCACCACCGAAAAGTGCGTGGTTTGATTGCTTTCATACGGCGCCAGTTTGCCCGGCTTGATCTCGCTGGATGGACGCGCTTTATTGACGTCAATCTGCTGCGCCAGGGTTTTGGCGTAGGCTTTGCTGGTCAGCGCCTGCTGCGGCACTTTGACGAAATCAGGATCGCCAAGGTATTCGGAACGGTCGGCGTAAGCGTATTTTTCCGCTTCCGCCATCACCTGCATCGCATCCGCGCTACCAAAGCCGAATTTTGCCAGGTCGAAGTTTTCCAGGATATTGAGGATCTGCACGATGTGAATCCCGCCGGACGATGGCGGCGGCATGGAGAACACTTCATAGCCGCGATAGGTGCCGCTCACCGGCTTGCGTTCTACCGCGCGATAAGCCGCCAGATCCTGCTTGCCGATCAGGCCGCCGTGCTGCGCCATTTCACCGGCAATTTCATCGGCGATTTTGCCTTTATAGAACGCATCCGGCCCTTGCTGGGCGATCAGCTGCAGGCTGCGCGCGAGGTTTTTCTGCATCAGACGTTCGCCCTTCTGATACGGCTTACCGTCGGCTTTGTAGAAAATCGCGCGGCTGTTGTCGTGGTTGATCAGCGTCTCTTTGCCGTAGGTGGCGAGATCGTCGGCCAGCGCATCGTTCACTACGATACCGTCACGCGCCAGTTTGATAGCAGGCGCCAGTAATGTGCTCAGCGGCAAGG
The DNA here is from genome assembly GCF_054903455.1 of Pantoea sp. y20. NCBI lineage: Bacteria > Pseudomonadati > Pseudomonadota > Gammaproteobacteria > Enterobacterales > Erwiniaceae > Pantoea > Pantoea sp. y20. The sequence goes on along the minus strand of NZ_CM142816.1, from coordinate 356,922 downwards.
TGCCGTATTTCTGCGCCGCCAGCGCAAAACCGGCCACGGTGCCCGGCGTACCTGAGGCTAAATGAGAAGTGAGTGACAACTTACTATCAGCGTTGCCCTGCTTATCAAGGAACATATCGCGTGACGCGCGCGCCGGTGCCATTTCGCGGAAGTCGATGGCGGTGGTGCGGCCCGATGCGGTGCGTAGCAGCATAAAGCCCCCGCCGCCGAGATTACCGGCCTGCGGATGCGTCACCGCCAGCGCGAAACCCACCGCAACCGCCGCATCCACCGCGTTACCGCCCTGCTTAAGAATATCGACGCCGACTTCTGTCGCCATCGCATCCACCGATGCCACCATGCCATGTTTGGCTTTTACCGGGTGAAACGTATCACTATCAACGCCATACGAAACCGGCGGCGCGTTAGGGGGCGCAGCGTGTGCGCCTTGCACCACGGTAAAACTCATCAATAATGCCCAGCCGAACTGACGCACGTTGCCCTGTATCCTCATCTGCCACCATCCTTTTAAAGTTATTTATACCCTTCATACTTCAAGGTGCAGATGCGTTGGCTGCTCTCGTTCACCCGAATCACTTACTTATGTAAGCTCATCGGACTCTCTCGTTTGCCGCCTTCCTGCGCCTCGAATTATTTTGGGTATCCATTTGTTATTTATTGATGCAAGTGTTTGCAAACACGGTAAAAAGCGTAGCAGTAAGCTAAATTCGGCGCACTCCTGGATCATAGGTTTGTGATATCGCATAAACTTATGGCTGCAGCGCGTGTTGCCACTTTGGCAGCATCAGCACACAGCAGGCTGCATGAATGGAGGAAGACCATGAACAAATGGCTAATTGTGATCGCAGCATTGCTGCCGTTAAGCAGCATGGCAAATACGTTGAACAGCACCAACGACCCGAACAAACCCGGCTTCAACCCAAGCCAGCAGCGGATGCAGTCGCAGATGCAGAATCAGCAGCAACAGCAGAAGCTCAGGTTGCAGCAGAATCAGCAGCAGCAAAGTCAGGATGTCCAGCGCAAGGTGCAGGAACAGCGGGATAGCGCCCAGCAGCGGGTGATTCAGTCGCAGCCGGGCCAGAAACAGCAGCAGAACTAGCGGAAGTCGGGACCGATAATATCGATGCGGTCGGTGCAGATAGCATCGACGCCCCAACTCAACAGCTCGCGCGCCCGCGCGGGCTGATTCACGGTATACACCAGAATATGCAGACCGGCCGCTTTCAGCTGCGCGGTGCGTTTGGCGTCGAGTAATTTGTGGTTGAGATGGATCGACACGCAATCCAGACGCGCCGTCAGCGCCTGCCAATCGTCGTGCCACTCATCCAGCAGCAACCCGCGCGGCAGTTCAGGTGCTGCCTCCATCGCAGCCTCCAGCGCTGCGTAAGAGAAGGAGGAGAGCAGCGGTGCGGTTTGTCCTTGCCACAGTTCGCGTGCGGCCAGCGCCACATTGCGGCCAGTTTCCACCTCCTGCCCGGTGGTGGGTTTGATCTCGATGTTCGCCATCATCTGATGCTGGCGACAACGCTCGGCCACTTCGCTCAGCAGCGCCAGCGGTTCGCCTTCGTAATCGCGGCTAAACCAGCCGCCGGCATCCAGCTGTGACAGCTTATGCCACGACAGCGCGCCCGCCACGCCCCAACCGTTGCTGGTGCGATCCAGCGTATCGTCGTGCAGCAGGAAAATCTGCTTATCTTCCGACAGCTTGGCATCAAACTCGATCATGGTGTGACCGTGCTGCGCGCCGACATCAATCGCCGCGAGGGTATTTTCCGGGGCCAGTTTGCCGCCGCCGCGATGCGCGACAATGTACGGATAAGGCCAGTTGTGTTGACTCATTCCAGACGCTTTCCATAGGTTGAATCGAAGAAGTGTAACGCATCTGACGGCAGATGCAGCCACAAGGTGCTGCCCGCCAGCGGGCGCTCGCTGTGCGGCAAACGGACCACCATGCGCACGTTACCGATGCGGCCGTGCGCCAGATTATCCGCGCCGAGCATCTCCAGCGTTTCAACCACCAGCGGAATGCCGCCCGCATCGCGGCTGCTGAGTTTGATGTGCTCGGGACGAATGCCGAGCGTCAGCGGGCGATTGGCCCATTTGGCTCTGCTCTCGCCCAGCAGCAGGCTGTTGAGCGCATCAAGCGTGAAACGCGTGCCGTCGCTGCTGATTTGTCCTGGCAGCAAATTCATGGCGGGCGCACCGATAAACGAGGCAACAAACTGGCTGGCCGGACGCTCGTAAACTTCCACCGGCGTGCCCACCTGCTCCACCACGCCTTTGTTCATGACCATCACGCGCTGCGCCAGCGTCATCGCTTCTACCTGATCGTGCGTCACGTAGATACTGGTGGTTTTCAGGCGGCGATGCAGCTGTTGCAGCTCAAGACGCATCTGCACGCGCAGGCGCGCATCCAGATTCGACAACGGCTCATCAAACAGGAAAACCGCCGGTTCACGCACGATAGCGCGTCCCATCGCCACGCGCTGACGCTGCCCGCCCGACAGCTCACGCGGGCGGCGATGCAGCAGATGATCCAGTTCGAGGCTGCGCGCGGCTTCCATGACGCGCTGCTCAATCTGCACTTTGCCCATGCCGCGAATCTTCAGGCCATACGCCATGTTTTCACCCACCGTCATGTGCGGATAGAGCGCATAGTTTTGAAACACCATGGCGATGCCGCGATCTTTCGGCTCCATGTTGGTGACGCGTTTGTCGTCGATATAAATATCGCCCGACGATACGCGCTCAAGGCCCGCCACCATGCGCAGCAGCGTCGATTTACCGCAGCCGGATGGGCCCACCATCACCATAAACTCACCGTCGTTGATGGTGATATTCAGCGGCTGAATGATCTGATTTTTGCCGTCATACGATTTGGTAACGGTCTGAAGGGTTACGCCTGCCATTTATTTATCACTCTCTACCAGGCCACGCACAAACGCACGTTGCATCACGAGTACCACCACCACCGGTGGAATCAGGGTTAATAACATTGCCGCCATCACTTCATTCCACTGCGTCGGGCCGCCGCTGCTGTTGATCATGCTTTTCACTCCGGCGACGGCGGTGCTGAGGCTGGCATCGTTGATGATCAGCAGCGGCCACAGATATTGGTTCCAGCCGTAGATAAAGGTGATCACGAAGAGCGCGGCGAGATTGGTTTTGGACAGCGGTAACACGATGTCCCAGAAGAAGCGCATGGGGCTGGCACCGTCGATACGCGCCGCTTCAATCAACTCGTCCGGCAGCGACATAAAGAACTGACGGAACAGGAAGGTTGCCGTCGCCGATGCCATCAGCGGCAGCGTTAAGCCGCTGTAGCTGTCGAGCATATTCAGCGTCGAAATCACTTCCACCGTCGGGAAAATACGCACTTCAACCGGCAGCATCAGGGTGATGAAAATCAGCCAGAAAAACAGCGAGCGCAGCGGGAAGCGGAACCACACCAGCGCGAAGGCGGAGAGCATCGAGACGCTGATTTTGCCAATGGTGATGCCGAGCGCCATCAGCAGGCTGTTGAGCATCATCATGCCAAATGCCGGGCCGTTGCCATTCACGCCATGCGTCCAGATGCGCGCGATGTTCTCCCACAAATGCGTACCCGGCAGCAGCGTCATCGGCACCTGATACACCGCCTCGTTATCCAGCGTCGCCGCGACAAAAGCGATGTAGAGCGGGAACAGAATGGTCAGCACGCCCAGCACCAGCAAGGTATGGCTGAAGATGTCCAGCCCGCGTCGATTCTCAATCATTGGTATTGCACCTTACGCTCGACAAAGCGGAATTGCAGGATAGTCAGGCCAATCACCAGCAGCATCAACACCACCGATTGCGCGGCGGAGGAAGAGAGATCCAGCCCGGTGAAGCCTTCGCGATAGATTTTGTAGATCAGCGTGGTGGTGGCCTGTACTGGCCCGCCGCCAGTGGCGGCATCGATCACCGGGAAGGTATCGAAGAAGGCATACACCAGATTGACCACCAGCAGGAAAAAGCTCACCGGCGTAATCAGCGGCAGGGATAAATTGAAGAAGCGACGCACCGGACCGGCGCCATCGATCGCTGCCGCTTCCACCAGCGATTTGGGAATCGACTGCAGCGCGGCGAAGAAAAACAGGAAGTTATAGCTCATTTGCTGCCAGATCGACGCCAGCACAATCAGGAACATCGCCTGACCGCTGTTTTGCGCGTAGTTCCAGTTGTAGCCCATTTGGTTTAGCAGGTGGCTGAACAAACCGAGGCCCGGATTAAACAGGAACATCCACAGCACCGCCGCTACCACCGGCGCCACCGCGTACGGCAGCAGCAGCAAAGTTTGGTAGAGCTTGCGCAGGCGAATCACGTAATCCACCAGCGCCGCCAGCAGCAGGGAAAAGGTCATGCCGCAAATCGTGACCAGCGCACTGAACTCAATGGTGGTCCAAAAGGACGCCAGATAGTACTCGTCGCTGAACAGGCGTTTAAAGTTCGCCATTCCGACGAAGGTGCTGGAGATGCCAAAAGGATCAATGCTTTGCAGCGAATACCACAAGGCTTCACCGGCTGGCCACAGAAAGAAGATGGCCGTGATCACCAGTTGCGGCAGCAGCAGCAAATAGGGCAGAAAACGGGAGCGAAATACCGGGCGCGATGAGGACATAGCAGGCTCAATCCAGGAGAAAAATCGGGGCGAACGCCAGGCGTCGGCCCCGAGATAACAGCGTTACTTCACTTGCTGCTCAAAACGGCGCAGCAGTTCGTTACCGCGCTTCACAGCGTTATCCAGCGCGGCTTGCGGTGCCTGTTTGCCGGTCCACACGCCTTCCAGCTCTTCGTCCACGACAGTACGAATCTGTGGCATGTTGCCCAGACGCATGCCTTTGGTGAACGGCAGCGGATCTTTGTTCAGCATCTGACGCGTAGCGATGTCTGCGCCGGGGTTCTTGTCATAGAAGCCCTGTTGCTTAGTCAGTTCGTATGCGGCGGTGGTGATAGGCAGGTAACCGGTTTTCTGGTGCCATTCGGCAGCGATTTCCGGCTGTGCGAGGAACTTCATGAACTCCGCCGCGCCTTTGTAGGTGTTGGCATCTTTGCCTTTCATCACCCACAGGCTCGCGCCGCCAATGATGGCGTTTTGCGGTGCGTTCGGAACGGTTTCATCGTACGGCATCATGCCTACGCCGAAGTTAAATTTGGCGTAGTGTTTGATGTCGGCCAGCGAACCGGAAGACGCGGTGGTGATGCCGCAATCGCCGTTGTAGAACTTGGCGGTGGATTCATCTTTGCGACCGAAGTAGGTGAAATCCCCCTTCTTGTTCATCGCTTCCAGCATTTCGATGTGGCGCACCTGCACCGGCTTGTTGAATTCAAGTACAGCATCGGTACCGTCAAAGCCGTTATTTTTGGTGGCGACCGGCAGCGCATGCCAGGCGCTGAAGTTTTCAATCTGAATCCAGCCCTGCCAGCCGCTGGCGTAACCGCAGGTCAGGCCGGCTTTGCGCAGCGCTTCGGCGTCTTTCGCCAGCTCCTGCCAGGTTTTTGGTGGCTGATCCGGGTTCAGACCGGCTTTTTTGAACGCATCTTTGTTGTAGTACAGCACCGGCGTGGAGCTGTTGAACGGCTGCGAGATCAGCTGGCCTTTGCTGTCGCTGTAGTAACCGGCAACGGCTGGCACGAACTGCCTGGGATCCATTTGCACGCCGGCGTCTTTAAACACCTGGTTGACCGGCACGATAGCTTTTGACGCCATCATGGTCGCCGTACCGACTTCATACACCTGCAGCAGCGCAGGTGCTTTACCGGCGCGCACTGCCGCGATACCCGCCGCTAAGCTCTGCTCGTAGTTGCCTTTGTAAGTCGGAACGATTTTGTAATCGGGATGAGCCTGGTTAAAACGTTGTGCCAGAGAATCAACTTCTTTGCCTAACTCGCCTTCCATTGAGTGCCAGAAAGGGATCTCAGTTGCAGCAAGCGCATTACCGCTGAGCGCCAGACCGAGCACGGCACTCATCAGGCGGGGACGAAGCGTAAAAGCGGACATAAGGTTTTTCCTGTGCTGTTAAGTACGCGCGAATGCGCGCATTTTTTAGTTCGCGACGTAACATGACACGGGGAAATGACGGATTAATAACAGGTTTATGACGGGGATGTGACAGGTGGGTTGGTAATGAAAACTGAGCTAATTCGTGCGTGCTCGCTGTCCCCCTCCTCGGTCCTCCCCCATTAATGGGGGAGGAAGATGCTGCTATATGTGAGTTGGGAGTGGCATGTGGCAGCGTCTCCTTCCCCCGCTTGCGGGGGAAGGCCGGGATGGGGGACAGCGAGCACCAACTTACGCGCCTAAATACGCACTCCGCACCGCTTCGTTGGACAGCAACGCTTCGCCGCTGTCCTCCAGCACCACGTGGCCGTTCTCCAGCACATAGCCGCGATCTGCCAGCTTCAGCGCCTGGTTGGCGTTCTGCTCGACGAGGAAGATGGTCATGCCCTCTTTACGCAGCTGCTCAATGGTATCGAAGATCTGCTGAATGATAATCGGCGCCAACCCCAACGACGGCTCATCCAGCAGCAGCAAACGCGGCTGGCTCATCAACGCACGACCAATCGCCAGCATCTGCTGCTCACCGCCAGACATGGTGCCCGCGCGCTGTGCTTTACGTTCTGCCAGCCGTGAAAACAGCTGATAAACGCGATCGATACGCTCCAGATACTGCTGACGCGTGGCGAAAAAACCGCCCATCGCCAGGTTCTCTTCCACCGTCATGCGCGAAAACACCCGACGGCCTTCCGGCACGATGGCAATCGCTTCACGCATGATTTTCGCGGTTTGCCAGTCGGTGATTGTTTTACCATCAAAGGTGATGGTGCCGCTGGTGGCGCGTGGTTCGCCACACAAAGTGCCGAGCAACGTGGTTTTACCCGCGCCGTTGGCACCGATCAGCGTGACGATTTCACCCTGATTGATGTGCAGATTAATGTTATGCAGCGCCTGAATCGGACCGTAATGGGCGCTGACATTCTGCAAAGTTAAAATCGGGTTTGCCATGTTACGCCTCACCTAAATAAGCACGGATCACATCCGGATTGTTACGCACCTGTTCCGGCGTGCCGTTAGCCAGCGGCGTTCCCTGATTAACCACGTAAATGCGGTCAGAAATGCCCATCACCAACTTCATATCGTGTTCAATCAGCAGCACGGAAACCTTGTGCTCACCGCGCAGTTCGGCGATCAGCTCATCGAGTTCGTGCGTTTCACGCGGGTTAAGACCCGCCGCCGGTTCATCCAGCATCAGGATTTCCGGACGCGTCACCATGCAGCGCGCAATCTCCAGACGACGCTGCTGACCATAAGCAAGGTTACCCGCCTGACGGTTAGCCAGATCCAGCAAACCGATGCGTTCAAGCCAGGTTGCCGCGCGATCCAGCGCTTCGCTCTCACCGCGACGGAAAGCCGGGGTTTTGAACAAGCCGGAGAACACGCCGCTTTTCAGGTGCTGATGCTGTGCCACCAGCAGGTTCTCAATCACCGTCATTTCACGGAACAGACGCACATGCTGGAAGGTACGCACAATGCCCATGCGCGCAATCTTCTGGCCTGGCAAACCTTGCAGTTGTTGATCGCGCAGTTTGATGGTGCCGCCGGTCGGTTTGTAGAAACCGGTCAGGCAGTTGAACACCGTGGTTTTACCGGCACCGTTCGGGCCGATCAGCGAAACAATTTCCTGTGGATGCAGCTCAAGCGCCACGTTGTTGACGGCTAACAGGCCGCCGAAGCGCATCATCAGGCCTTCAACGGCTAATAAAGGCTGACTCATGCCTGCTCTCCTTGTTTACTGCTTTTCATCTTCAGATGCGGACGCTTCATCGGCAGCAGACCTTGCGGACGCCAGATCATCATCAGCACCATCAAACCGCCGAGCACCAGCATGCTGTACTCGTTCAAATCACGCATCAGCTCGCGTGATACCACCAGCAGAATCGCTGCAAGGATCACTGCCAGCTGCGAACCCATGCCGCCCAACACCACAATCGCCAGCACAAAGGCCGATTCGACAAAGGTGAAGGATTCCGGGCTGACGAAGCCCTGACGAGCGGCGAACAGCGTCCCCGCGAAGCCTGCGAACACGGCGCTGATGGTGAAAGCCGTCAGCTTGATGCGCGTTGGGCTCAGGCCGAGCGAACGGCAGGCGATCTCATCTTCACGCAGCGCTTCCCACGCGCGGCCCAGCGGCATACGCAGCAAACGGTTGATCACAAACAGCGTCAGCACCACCAGCAGCAGCGCCACCAGATAGAGGAAAATCACGCGGTCGCTGGGATCGTATTTCAGGCCAAAGAAATCATGGAAAGTGCTCCAGCCGCCTTCACTGACGCGGCGGCCAAACTCCAGACCAAACAGACTTGGCTTGGGAATCTGCGCGATGCCGTTCGGGCCGCCGGTGAACGCGGTATTATTCAGCAGCAGAATACGCACGATTTCACCGAAGCCGAGCGTGACGATCGCCAGATAGTCACCGCGCAGGCGCAGCACCGGGAAGCCGAGCATCAGGCCAAACGCACCGGCGACTAAACCGGCCAGCGGCAGACTTTCCCAAAAACCAAAACCGTAATAGTGATTTAGCAACGCGAAGGTGTAAGCGCCGATGGCGTAGAAACCGCCGTAGCCCAGCACCAGCAAACCAGACAAACCCACCACCACGTTCAACCCGAGACCGAGCATCACGTAGATCAGCGTCAGCGTGGCGATATCGACGCTGCCGCGCGAGACCAGAAACGGCCAGATAACGGCGGCGGCAATCACCAGCGCCATCAACAGCTTCTGCTTTGGCGTTGATCCATCAAAACCCGGCAGAACAAAACCTTTGCCGCTGCGTTTGAATTTGCCCTGCACCAGCGGACGCAGCAGCTGGAAGACAAACACCACCGCACAACCCATGAAAATCCAGTTCCAGCGCACCGCGCCCGCATTGGCGACCACCAGTTTGGTGCCGTCCAGATCGAGGCGCACGCCCATAAAGAAGGTAGCGAGAATCAGCAACATCACCGTGGAGATCACGGCGTTGACCAAACCGAGGCGTTTCATACTTTCTCCACCTCCGGACGGCCAAGAATCCCGGTTGGCATCACCAGCAGCACCACAATCAGCAGCGCGAAGGAGACCACATCTTTATACTCGGTCGACAGATACGCCGAGGTTAGCGCTTCTGCAATGCCCAGCACCAGGCCGCCAATCATCGCGCCTGGAATACTGCCGATACCGCCTAATACCGCGGCGGTGAAGGCTTTCATCCCGGCCATAAAGCCAATGAATGGGTTAATGGAGCCGTAGAATTGACCGAGCAATACGCCCGCCACCGCGGCCATCGCCGCACCAATGATAAAGGTGAGAGAGATAACGCGATCGGTGTTGATACCCAGCAGGCTGGCCATTTTCAAATCTTCTGCACAGGCGCGGCAGGCGCGGCCCATGCGCGAATAACGGATAAACAGCGTCAGCGCCAGCATCGACAGGAAGGTCACCACCCAAATCACCAGTTGCATGGTGGAGAGCGTGGCCGCAAAGCCGTTGCTCTCGCCCAACGTCCACTGGCCGGTGATCAGGCTTGGCAGCGCGAGATCGCGCGAGCCTTGCGTCAGGCTGACGTAGTTTTGCAGGAAGATCGACATACCGATCGCTGAGATCAGCGCGATCAGGCGCTTAGACGATCGCACCGGCCGGTACGCCACGCGCTCGATGCTCCAGCCATAGGCGCTGGAGATGATCACCGCCATCACGAAACCAGCGGCGATCATCAGCCACGAGGTATCGATGCCCATCATCATCAGGGCGGCAATCACGATAAAGGAGACATAGCTACCGATCATGTACACCTCGCCGTGGGCGAAGTTGATCATGCCGATAATGCCGTAAACCATGGTGTAACCGATGGCGATCAGCGCGTAGGTGCTCCCGAGGGTCACCCCGTTGAACATCTGCTGAATAAAATAGAGAAACTGCTCGGACATAGTGAGGACCTGCTCTGGAGCTGAATAATTCCCTCTCCCGCGTGCGGGAAAGGGAATTTTGGGGGATTACTTAACTGCGGTAGAAGAGCCGTCTTTGTGCCATTTGAAGACACCAAATTCGAAGCCCTTCAGGTCACCTTTCTCATCCCAGTTCAGGTTGCCCATCACGGTTGGAACGGCAGCGCCCTCTTTCAGGTTCTTCGCAATTGCATCAGGCTCATCGCTCTTGCTGCGTTCGATTCCGGCCACCAGCGACTGAATCGCCGCGTAGGTGGTCCAGACGAACGGACCGGTTGGATCTTTGCGGTTAGACGCGGTGTTGGCTTTAATCGCATCAACAATCGCCTTGTTCTCTGGCAGCTGGTCATAACGTTTCGGCAGGGTCACGAACAGGCCTTCAGACGCATCGCCAGCGATGTTAGACAGAGAAGCATTGCCCACGCCTTCCGGACCCATGAAGCCGGCATTCAGGCCAGCGGATTTTGCCTGACGCAGAATCTGGCCCAGCTCCGGGTAATAGCCACCGTAGTAAACGAAATCGACGTTTTCTTTCTTCAGACGCGCAATCAGCGTGGAGAAGTCTTTATCACCGGCGGTGATACCTTCAAACAGCACCACGTTGCCGCCTTTGGCTTTCAGGGTTTTCTGCACCGATTCCGCCAGGCCCTGACCATATTGCTGTTTGTCATGCACCACAGCGATACGTTTTGGCTTGATGTGGTCGAGGATGTAGGTCGCCGCCGTTGGGCCCTGATCGGAATCCAGGCCAGTAGTACGCAGCACGTCAGCATAGCCACGTGCAGTCAGTTCAGGCGCGGTAGCGGCTGGGGTGATCATCAGCACGCCTTCATCGTTATAGATGTCTGAAGCTGGCTGAGTAGAGGAGGAGCACAGATGGCCGATAACGTATTTGATGCCGTCGTTAACCACTTTGTTGGCAACCGCAACCGCTTGTTTCGGGTCACAGGCATCGTCATATTCCACGCCAACCAGTTTGTCACCGTTAACGCCGCCTTTGGCGTTGATGTCCTTAATCGCCTGCGCGGCACCGGTAAACTGCATGTCACCGTACTGCGCGACCGGACCGGTTGATGCGCCTACGATGGCAATTTTGATGTCTTTAGCCAGCGCCGCATGGCTCATCGCCAGGGCAACGCAGCCCGCCAGTAATGCGCGTCCTTTACTCATTTTCATGCGAACTTCCCCATCTGTTGTGTCGTGTTTGTTGTGATTGTTTATTTTCTGCCAGTCAAAGAGGAAAACTCATTCTGCAATAATGGGTTAGCGCGCTTTTCTGGCATTTATAGGTAATAAGGCTTTATTTTTCAGGTTATTAAACAGGAACTTTCTTCTGTAAATCAACTGACATATTCAGAATTGACTGAGTGGATCAGCAGAATCGTCTGGTTGTTATGGCCGATTTTTCAGCAGGATACCAGCGCGTTATGCTGGCTTTTTCAACTATCGTTGATGGCTTACTCCACAATCCTGGCAAACTGACCGGCATTTGACCTATTTTCATCAGAAAAAAGTGACAGCGCTCTGACTGTCTAAATTCGCTACACTATCGCCTTTGCACTAGTACAGGTATTAGGTATGAAGCTGACAATCCAGCGCTTAGCATCGTTAACCGCTCAGGATCGTATCGATTTAGCTAAAGTCTGGCCGGAAATCGATATTGTGCAACTGGAAGCACAACTCAGCGACACGCAGCGTTTGTATGCGGCGCGTTTTAACGACCGATTACTGGCGGCGCTGCAGCTGACCCTCAGCGGCACGCAGGGGAAAATCATCCACCTCAACGTTCGCGAAGTCACGCGTCGACGTGGCGTGGGGCAATACTTGCTGGAAGAGACAATCGCGCAGAATAGCGCGTTAGCAGATTGGTGGATTGCCGATGACGGCGACGCCGATCAGGGGGTGCGTGCGGCGTTTATGCAGGCTTGTAGTTTTCGTGCGCAGGCTGATGGTTGGGTACGTTGAAAGGATGTCGCGCGGAATGTCTGAACATGATGCGTAGCGACCAGGTAATAAAAAGGGCGACTTAAAAGTCGCCCCGTTTTTCCACCCGATCACTATCAGGCTTCAATCGCCACACGCAGTTTCTTCATGGCATTTTTTTCCAGCTGACGCACGCGCTCCGCAGAGACGCCGTATTTGTCGGCCAACTCCTGCAGCGTGGTTTTGTTGTCATCGTCCAACCAGCGGGCACGGATAATGTCCTGACTACGCTCGTCGAGGCTCAGCATCGCATCGCTCAGCTTGTCAGCCGCATGTGCATCCCAGTTGTCCTCTTCAATGCCATCGGCAAAGTCAGAGGTTTTATCCTGCAGATACAGCACCGGCGCCATCGCTTTGCCTTCGCCTGCTTCGTCATCAGACGACATGTCGAAAGTCATATCCTGCGCAGCCATGCGCGATTCCATTTCCAGCACGTCTTTGCTGCTCACGCCCAGCTCGCGTGCGACCATTTCTACTTCGTCCTGGTTGAACCAACCGAGACGCTGTTTGCTTTTACGCAGGTTAAAGAACAGCTTGCGCTGCGCTTTGGTGGTCGCGACTTTCACAATACGCCAGTTACGCAGCACGTATTCGTGAATCTCTGCTTTAATCCAGTGCACGGCGAACGACACCAGACGCACGCCGACTTCAGGGTTGAAGCGACGCACCGCCTTCATCAGGCCGATGTTACCTTCCTGAATCAGGTCCGCCTGCGGCAAGCCGTAACCGGAGTAGTTACGAGCAATATGAACAACAAAGCGCAGGTGAGACAGGATCAGCGTCTTTGCTGCATCCAGATCGCCCTGGTAATGCAGCCGCTCAGCCAATGCTTTTTCCTCTTCTGCCGTCAGCACCGGCCAGTTGTTGGCAGCCCGAACGTAAGATTCCAGGTTACCCAGAGGAGCAATCGCTAAAGTTTGCATTTCTTTGGTCATTCAAACCCTCACAAATTCAATGGACTTGCTGCACAGTTCCTTGCGCAAACGCTACATTATGTCAACGTCGCGAAAAAACCAGAAGCAATCTGTGCTACTTGGACGACAAAGTTATCCACAAGTTCAAATATAGCAGTGAATATTTTACACACAGATGACGGCGGGGGATATAGGAGAATTCCTCTGCTCCCAGGTCGTCGGCAGCAGAGGAAGAGTATAGCAAAAAACGTTGCTTTTGGTTACTGCGGCGTAAAACGGCGTAAATGTTGCACTGTTGCCAGCCAGGCGGCAATCCAGCCGATGATGGCGGCGATCAGCAGTAATAGCAGCCCTTCATCCCAGGAGAAACCTTCCAGCACAAAGGTGGTACCGAATACGGTTGCTACTTGCGCCACCACCGATTGCAGGCGCAACACCAGCACTTCCGAGAGCAGCAGCGACAGCACCGCGCCGCCCAAACCTAACAGCGCACCGCCGTACAGGAATGGACGCAGGATAAAGCCGTCGGTGGCACCAATCAGCTTCTGCACGTTAATTGTATCGCGCCGCGCAAAGATGCTGAGCCGCACGCTGTTGCCGATCACCAGGAACACCGCAACCACCATCAGCAGGCCAATCATTGAGGCAATCTGTCCCACCAGCCCGGTTAGCGCCGCTAAACGCGCGAACCAGCTGTCATCCATACGCACTTCATCAACGCCCTGCACTTTAGATACGCGATCGCGCAGATTCGCCATGGTGTCCGAATTCTGGAAATTAAGTTTCGGCGTGATGATGGCCACCGCCGGCAGCGGATTCTGCTCCAGCATGTCCATCGAACCACCAAAACCAGACCAGTTGCGGAACTCATTCAACGCTTCTTCACGCGTCAGATAGTTGACGTTGTCCACGCCATCGAGCTGCTTGAGCTGCGCGGTGACATTCTCCGCTGCAGTGTCATCCAGCGCTTTATCCAGATAAACCGTTAGCTGCGGCGCGGGATACCACTGCGTCGCCGCCTGGCTGACGTTCTTCCACACCATGTAGCACACGCTCGGCAGCGTCAGGGAAATGGCGATCACCATCACCGTCAGCAGCGTCGCCAGCGGCTGACGCCACATATCCGACAGCGTGCCGCGCAGCGCATAGCGCCACTGTTCCTGCCAGCCGCCTTTCAGCGCCTTGCTTTTAGAGGGCTGCTTCGCTTTCGGCGCTGGTGCGCGCTTGTTGCGTTTATTGACCATCGTGGCCTCCGTGCAGACGTCCCTGATTGAGCGTCATCACGCGGTAATTCCGGCGTGCAATCAGCCCGACATCGTGCGTTGCCATTAACACCGTGACACCAACGCGGTTGAACTCTTCGAACAGGCGCAGGATGTCTTCCGACAGCGCATTGTCGAGGTTACCGGTGGGTTCATCCGCCAGCAGCACCGCGGGCTTGTTCACCACCGCGCGGGCAATGCCGACGCGCTGCTGTTCACCGCCAGAGAGCTGAATCGGATAGCTTTTCGCTTTGTCGAGCAGGCCGACTTTATCCAGCGCGGCCGACACGCGCCGACGAATATCTTCGCCGCTGGCACCGGAAATGATCAGCGGGATCGCCACGTTGTCGTAGACCGAACGATCCATCAACAAATGGTGATCCTGGAAAATCATGCCGATTTGACGTCGCAGGAAAGGCACTTCGCTGTGACGCAGACGCGAAATATCGTGGCCGCTAAACCAGATCTGCCCGGCGCTCGGGCGCTCAATGCCACAAATCAGCTTTAGTAAGGTACTTTTCCCCGCACCGGAATGGCCGGTCAGGAACGCCATTTCGCCGGGACGCAGATGGAAATCCACTCCCTGCAGCGCCTGACGTCCTCCCAGGTAAGCTTTACTGACCTCTTCAAAGCGAATCATCCCAATCATTCCTCTCGGGCAAACAGTGCCTCAATAAAGTCTGCGGCCTTAAACGGCCGTAAATCCTCGATGCCTTCCCCAACACCGATATAACGAATCGGAATGCCGAACTGATCGGCAACCGAGAAGATCACGCCGCCTTTGGCGGTTCCATCCAGTTTCGTCAGGGTGATGCCGGTCAGGCCCACCGCTTCATGGAACAGTTTGGCCTGGCTGATAGCGTTTTGCCCGGTGCTGGCGTCGAGCGTCAGCATCACTTCATGTGGCGCATCTTCGTCCAGCTTCTTCATCACGCGGGTAATTTTCTTCAGCTCTTCCATCAGGTGCGATTTGTTCTGCAGACGACCCGCGGTATCGGCGATCAGTACATCCACATTGCGCGACTTGGCCGCCTGGATGGCGTCAAAAATCACCGAGGCAGAATCTGCGCCGGTATGCTGCGCCACCACAGGAATGTTGTTGCGCTGGCCCCAAACCTGCAGCTGCTCAACGGCGGCGGCACGGAAGGTATCGCCCGCTGCCAGCATCACCGATTTGCCCTGCGCCTGATACTGACGCGCCAGCTTACCGATGGTGGTGGTTTTACCCACGCCGTTGACGCCTACCATCAGGATGACGAATGGCGTTTTGCCACCCACTTCCAGCGGCTGATCCACTTTTTCCAGAATACCGGACATTTCCGCTTTCAGCAGGCCATACAGCGCTTCCGCATCGCGTAGCTGCTTGCGGTTGGCCTGTTGTGTCAGATTGGTGATGATGCGGCGGGTGGTTTCGACGCCAACGTCGGCAATCAGCAGCTGCTCTTCCAGCTCTTCAAACAGATCGTCATCGATTTTCTTGCCGCGGAACAGGCTGATAAAGCCAGAACCGAGGTTTTCACGGGTTTTTACCAGGCTGCGTTTCAGTCGGGCGAAGAAGCCCTCTTTGGTCGGACGCTCCTGCTCCTGCGCGATGATTGGCGCAGCGGCCAGCGGCAGATCGCTCACGGTATCCTGCGTGGCTTCGGCTAGCTCAGCATCTTCCGCATAGGTTTCCGCTAACGCCAGCGCTTCCAGTTCTTCGTCAGTTAATGGCGCTTCTTCGTGCAGTTCAGGCTCATCAAGCGCCAGCTCTTCCAGCTGCGGCTCTTCTTCGATCGGTACCACATCCGGCGCTGCTATCTCTTCTGGCTGCACCTCTTCAACGATTGCGGTAACCGGCTCAGGTTCCTGCGGCTCGATGACCGGCTCTTCAATCAGTTCCGGTTCAACCTGCTGCTGTTCCGCCACCTGTTCAGTGACGGCGACGGTTTCAACAGCCTGCGCTTCGGCGCGATCGAGCGCACTCTCTTCAACGGCAGGCTCAGCGACCACCTCGGCAGTTTGCTGCTGCTCTTCAGCAGGTAGTTGCGTCTCTTCTTCTTTGCCAAAGCCTAACCAGGAAAAAAAGCCGCGTTTTTTCTCTTTTGCCATTGTGTGACCCTACTCCTCGATGGCTTATTCCCGGTAGCACGCTTGTTCCCAGGGGATAAAATATTCAATTTTAAGCGGGTGAGCGGCGTAAAAATCAGGTAATTACGCGCGCTATACCAACTCAGTAGTCTAACACTTTCCAGCCAGCGCACCACAGCACCCTTTTTTAACGTTTCTTCTGCCCGCTACGCCCGTTAAACTACGCAACAAAATATGACGAGTTGTGAGCGAAATGAGTAAATCCCCCCGCAGCAGCAGCGCTGGCCAGATCCGCATCATTGGCGGTCAGTGGCGCGGCCGTAAATTACCGGTGCCGGATAGCGCAGGTTTGCGCCCGACCACCGATCGCGTACGTGAAACCCTGTTTAACTGGCTGGCGCCGGATATTCAGGAAGCGCGCTGCCTCGATTGCTTCGCCGGCAGCGGCGCGTTAGGGCTGGAAGCGCTGTCTCGCTATGCAGCGTCGGCCACGCTGCTGGAGCTGGAGCGTTCGGTGGCGCAACAGCTGTCACAGAATCTGCAAACGCTGCGTGCTACGCAGGCAAAAGTGGTGCAAACCAACACGCTGCAGTGGTTAAGCCAGCCGGGCGAGCCGTTTGACGTGGTGTTTGTTGACCCGCCTTTCCGTAAAGGGCTGTTACAGGAAACATTGTCGCTGCTGGAGCAAAATGGCTGGTTAGCGGCTGAAGCGCTGATTTATGTCGAGAGCGAAGTGGAAAATGGCACGCCTGTCGCACCCGCAAATTGGGATTTGTACCGCGAGAAGATTGCCGGTCAGGTGGCTTATCGCTTATATCAACGCCAACAGGAGACGCACGATGTGGCTTAATTTGGGACGTTTGCTGATGATTTGCGTCTGGGCCTTTTTATTGCTCAATCTGGTGCAACCTTTCCCAACGCCGCTGCGCTATTTCGTGCACGTGGCGCTGTTCTTTATGGTGATTATGCACGGCCTGCAGCTGGTGTTGCTGCGCGCCACCCAGCCCAAAGACGCCCCAAAACTGAGCGGCGTAACCCAGGCGAAGATCTTCTTTTTTGGCGTGTTTGAGCTGCTGGCGTGGCAGAAAAAGCATTATCCGAAGATGTAGTTTCGTGCGGTTTATAGCCAGGTCGCCATGAATGGCGGCCCTATTGGGCCGGAGTAAAACTCACAAAACGCGTGCCTTTCATCTTCAACTCGCCCTTCGCGCCTTTATCGATCTGGTGATACTGGTTCGCATTCACCGTCACTTTAATATCGCTGGCACCGTTCAACGGATGGAACCAGGCTTCATATTTCATCTCTTCCGCCACAATCTCTTCACGCTGACGTGAACGGCGATTGGGCGACGGAAATTCGCGTTTGGTTTTCACTTCCACGCTCAGTGAGCGCACCGGCGAGGCATCGTTCACCGCCGTTTCGCGGCGCTGTTTAATAAACTGACGGGTCGCCAAAACGGCAATAATGGCCAGTACGATGAAAAAGATTAGCGGTGGTTTGCTCATGATTTATCTCGTGCTTTGCGTTAATTCGGAACGGGTAAAGACGACAAAGCATACAACCAGAGTCGGCTGATTGTCACATTTGGCGCCGGTAACTTACACTGAGAGGGTGATTTTGGGAAAATTCATCAAACTGGCGGACATTTCGTCCAGAAAAGGGAGAAAACATGCTTTGGTCTTTCCTTGCCGTACTTTTTTCCGGCTGGCTTTACGTCGATGCTTCATATCGCGGTCCGCAATGGCAACGCTGGCTATTTAAACCTGTCACCTTGCTGTTACTCGTTGCCTGGGCGTGGCAAGCGCCAACCTTCAACACCACCGATTATTTGATTCTGGCCGGGCTGGTCGCCACGCTGGTGGGTGACGCGTTAATGCTGTTACCGCGTCAGCAAATGCTCTATGCGCTAGGCGCATTCTTCCTGTCGCATCTGCTGTACACCATCAGTTTTGCCGCACACATGACCATGAGTTTCTTCTGGCCGATTCCCCTCACCTTCCTGATCATTGGCGTGATCGTTATCGGGATTCTGTGGAGCAAACTGGAAGATCTGCGCTGGCCTATCTGCACCTTGATCGGCATGACGCTAGTGATGAACTGGATGGCGGCGGAGAACTACTTCTTCCGTCCAACTGACTTCAGTTTCTCGCTGCTGGTGGGTGCCGCGTTGCTGCTGTTAGCCAATATTGTCTGGTTTATCTCGCATTATCGCCGCCGTTTCAGCGCCGATAGCGCCATCGTCGCCGCTTGCTACTTCGCCGGTCACTTCATGATTGTGCGTTCACTGTGGCTCTACTGAAGATAACCTTACCTTCCGCTTGACTCTGGAGTCCACTCCAGAGTGTAGCATTAGGGTGCGGGCAACAGCCCGCCCCTGATTCCGGAGGCTACATGCATCAACATGCTCACCCTTGCCGCTGTGGCAAATCACACCGTCAGCCACAGCCGCTATGCTCGATTCGCAGCGTAAAACCCGCAACATTGAACATCTCCGCAGCGCAGCCCATCACGCCAGACAGCGATTGCGGCTGCTGTGACAGCGACAGCGGATCGCCAGGCGGCGAAAGCGACGCCGAAAGCGACAGGCCCGCCTTTTCTTCACATCAATTCCGCTGGCAGATTGCGGGCATGGATTGCCCTAGCTGCGCGCGTAAAATCGAAACTGCCGTGCAACGTGTACCGCAGGTTCAGCAAGCACGCGTGATTTTTGCCAGTGAAAAACTGGTGGTCGATGCCGACCAGGATATCCGCGCCACCATTGAACAGGTGGTGAAAAATGCCGGCTTCGCGCTGAGCGCCAGTGATTCCCCATCGTCGCCACAACCCGAAAGCCGCTGGCAGGAAAACGCCGGTTTGCTGCTGCTTGGCGTACTGATGCTCGCCAGTTGGCTGCTGAGCCAGCTTTCGCCGGTTTGGGGCGATCGCCTGTTTATCGCCACCACGCTGGTAGGTTTAGCGCCGATCGCGCGCAGCGCCTGGAAGCTCCTGCGCAGTGGTTCGCCGTTCAGCATTGAGATGCTGATGACCATTGCCGCCGCCGGTGCGCTGGTGATTGGCGCGCACGCCGAAGCCGCGATGGTGCTGCTGCTGTTTCAACTGGGTGAACGCCTCGAAGCGTACGCCGCCACACGCGCACGCCGTGGCGTCACCGCGCTGATGGCGCTGCGTCCCGCTACCGCCACGCGCATCAACGGCACACAGCGGGAAAACGTCCGCTTAGAAGCACTGCAGCCCGGCGATGTGATTGAAGTGGCGGCCGGCGGACGTTTACCCGCCGATGGCGAACTGCTGCACGCCAGCGCCAGCTTCGATGAAAGCGCGCTGACCGGTGAATCGTTGCCGGTGGCGCGTGAGCCAGGCGAGCAGATCATGGCCGGTGCCACCAGCCTTGATCGTCTGGTGACGCTGAAAGTCATTTCCCAGCCGGGCCAAAGTGCCATTGACCGCATCCTGCAACTGATTGAGGAAGCCGAAACCCATCGTGCGCCGGTTGAGCGCTTTATCGATCGCTTCAGCCGCATCTATACGCCCGCCATTATGCTGCTGGCGCTGCTGGTGATGGTGCTGCCGCCGCTGCTGGGTTTTGGTGCGTGGTTGCCGTGGATTTATAAAGGGCTGACGCTGTTGCTGATTGGTTGCCCCTGTGCGCTGGTGATCTCCACGCCCGCTGCCATCACTTCCGGCCTGGCTGCTGCCGCGCGTCAGGGCGCGCTGATCAAAGGCGGCGCGGCGCTGGAGCGGCTCAGTCGCGTAAATATGATGGCGTTCGATAAAACCGGCACGCTGACCGCCGGTAAACCGCAGATCAGCCACATCCAGCCATTTGGCGTGATGGCGGAAAACAACTTGCTCACCATCGCCGCCGCCGTTGAACAGGGTTCCACCCATCCGCTGGCGCGGGCGATTGTCAGCGAGGCCGAGCGGCGCGCGCTCAGGCTTCCGCAAGCTGCACAGCAGCAAACGCTGGCCGGCAGTGGTATTCGTGCTGCGATAGATGGCGTGACCTATCAACTGCTGACGCCGCGCGAAGTCAGCCATCTTGATAATGCACAACAGCAGCAGATTGCTCAGCTGGAAGCGCAAGGCCAAACTGTGGTGCTGCTGTTGCAGGAGCAGCAGGTTCTTGGCGCGTTAGCCTTGCAGGATCAGTTGCGCGCTGAAGCCCTCAGCGCGCTGTCTGAACTGAAGAAGCTTGGTGTTAACAGCATGATGCTGACCGGCGACAATCCACGCGCGGCTGCGGCCATTGCCGCTAAGCTCAACATCGATTACCGCGCAGGTTTACTGCCCGCCGATAAAGTTGCGGCGGTGAGGACGTTAGGCACACAGCACGCATTGGCAATGGTCGGCGATGGCATTAACGATGCGCCCGCCATGAAAGCCGCCACCATCGGCATTGCGATGGGCAGCGGCACCGATGTGGCGCTGGAAGCCGCGGATGTGGCATTAACGCAAAATCAGCTGGCGATTCTGCCGCGCACCATTGTGCTGGCACGGCGCACGCGCGCCATCATTCGTCAGAACGTGGCGCTGGCGTTGGGATTAAAGGCGATTTTTCTGGTCACCACGCTGCTCGGCTTCACCGGTTTGTGGCTGGCGGTCTTAGCGGATTCCGGTGCCACCGCACTGGTGACAGCCAACGCGCTGCGCTTGCTGCGTCAGCGTTAGGCGCCTTTTTTAATTAGAAACTGGTACGGCAGGCTTTCGGTCTGCTGTGCCAGCAACTCATGCTCCATAAAGCGGCAGAAACCGGGGATATCGCGCGTGGTGGCGGGATCGTCAGCAATGATCAGCAAGGTTTCACCGGCCTGCATGCTGCGCACGGTTTTACGCACCATCATTACCGGCTCCGGGCAGCGCAGGCCAAGGGCATCAAGCTGATGGTCAGGCGCAGAAAAGGGATCGCTCATGATTCTCTGTCTGTAGTGGGTAATGGGCGCTCATTCTAGCGCGCGAATAAGCCAACGCAAGGCGATAACGATTGCGTTAAAATTAACCATTGCATAAATTGCGCAACGCGTTAAGATGCCGCCGATTTTTTATTTACCACCGTGCCAATGCACGAATCTGGGTTCCCTCACCCCATCACTAAAAAGGCTTACAATGATTAACTTCTCTGCACGTCAGCGCATGCATGCGCTGTTTTGGCTATCGCTATTCCATCTGCTGGTGATCACCTCCAGTAACTATCTGGTCCAGCTGCCGGTTTCCATCTTCGGTTTTCACACCACATGGGGCGCGTTTAGCTTTCCGTTTATTTTCCTCGCCACCGATCTGACCGTGCGCATCTTTGGCGCGCCGCTGGCACGTCGCATTATTCTGGCGGTGATGATTCCCGCGCTAGTGATCTCCTACATTGTTTCCTGCGTGTTCTATCAGGGCGAATGGCAAGGTTGGGCATCACTGGAAGAGGTGAATCTGTTTGTTGCCCGTATCGCCTGCGCCAGCTTTATGGCTTATGCGCTGGGACAAATCCTCGATGTACACGTTTTTAACCGTTTGCGCCGTTTATCGCAGTGGTGGATTGCGCCAGCGGCAGCGATGTTCCTCGGTAATATCAGCGATACGTTGGCCTTCTTTTTCATCGCCTTTTACAAGAGCCCAGATCCGTTTATGGCCACGCATTGGGTCGAAATCGCGCTGGTGGATTACAGCTTCAAAGTGCTGATCTGCATGATCTTCTTCCTGCCCGCTTACGGCGTGCTGCTAAATGCCATGCTGAAGCGCTTAGCCGAACGTTCCGCGCAGCAGCAGATCAATTTCGGCTGATTGCACATACACTAAATGCCGCATTACGCTAAGATTTCCTGACACTCCGGCGGTTGCTTTTGCTAACTAAATCCGCTTGTATAACGGCTGACTGGAATCATGTAAAAGGGAAAAGAATGCGTAACGTAGTGAAATATGTGGGTATTGGCCTGTTGGTTATCGGCCTGGCGGCATGTGACCAGAAGAAAGATGATGCGGCAGCGAACAGCAACGGTGCGAGCGCCAGCCAGTCGGCCCAGACGGTTAACCTGATGGACGGCAAACTGAGTTTCTCTCTACCGGCGGGCATGTCTGACAAGAGCGGCAAGCTCGGCTCTGAATCCACCAACATGCACGTCTATGCCGACGAAACCGGTCAGCGCGCGATTATCGTGATTGCCGGCGATCCCACCAACGAAGCGCTTGATGCGCTGGCACAGCGTCTGGAACAGCAGCAGCGCGGTCGCGACCCACAGCTGCAGGTGGTGTCTAACAAAGCGGTGACGCTGAAAGACCAGCCGGCACAGCAGCTGGATACGGTGATTTCTGCCAACAATCAGACCTCATGGTCTTCGGTGATTCTGGCGAAAGTGGATGGCAAACTGCTGACGCTGCAAATTACCTTGCCAGCAGATAATCAGCAGCAAGCACAGAGCGATGCAGATGGGATCGTCAAAAGCATCACGTTGAAATAATACCCTTCATCCTTCGAACGGCAGGTGCGTTGGCTGCATTCGTTCACCCCGGTCACTTACTAAAGTAAGCTTCCGGGGATTCGCTCATTTGCCGCCTTCCTGCCGTCCAAATGATTTTGGGTATCGATTTGGGTGTTCACGTAGGGTCGCCATTCATGGCGACTTGGTTCTGCAATCCTCGCCTTACAATCTCACTGGCGAAATGTGCCAGATCTCATCCGCATATTCCTGAATGGTGCGGTCCGACGAGAAATAACCCATATTGGCGATATTCAACGCCGCGCTGCGTTGCCACTTATCCGGCTGGCGATACAGCTTGTCCACCTTATCCTGCGTATCCACATAGCTGCGGTAATCCGCCAGCAGCTGATAGTGATCGCCGAAGTTCACCAGCGCATCAAACAGATTGCGATAGCGCCCTGGCTCCTGCGGGCTGAACACCCCGCTGGCGATTTGCGTCAGCGCCTGATGCAGCTCAGGATCATCCTCATAATACTTACGCGGGTTGTAACCGTCGGTGCGCAGCTTCTCGACCTGCGGCGTAGTGTTACCGAAGATAAAGATATTCTCCTTGCCGACATGCTCCAGCATCTCAACGTTGGCACCATCCAGCGTACCGATGGTTAACGCGCCGTTCAGCGCAAACTTCATGTTACTAGTGCCAGAGGCTTCGGTACCGGCAGTGGAGATCTGCTCGGAGAGATCCGCCGCCGGAATGATGATCTGCGCCAGGCTCACGCCATAGTTTGGAATGAACACCACCTTCAGCTTGTTCTTCACCTGCGGATCGTTGTTGATCACATTGGCGACATCGTTGATCAAGTGAATGATGTGTTTCGCCACGTAATAGGCCGACGCCGCTTTGCCGGCGAAGATATTAACGCGCGGCACCCATTCTGCGCTGGGATCGGCCTTGATGCGGTTGTAGCGCGTGATAACGTGCAGCACGTTCAGCAGCTGACGTTTGTATTCGTGGATGCGCTTAATCTGCACATCAAACAGCGCATGCGGATCGAGCACGATATCCATGTTCTTCGCCACCCAATCCGCCAGGCGTTTTTTGTTGGCAAACTTGGCGTCGGCGATCTGCTGGATAAAGGCCGGATAATCGATCTGCGTGGTCAATTCGTTGAGCTGGCCAAGATCGGTGCGCCAGTTGCGGCCAATCGCCTCGTCCAGCACCTCGGAGAGCGCCGGATTCGCCAGCGCCAGCCAGCGACGTGGCGTCACGCCGTTAGTTTTATTGCAGAAACGGCCCGGGAACAGACGCGCGAAGTCAGCGAACAGCGATTGCACCATCAAGTTGGAGTGCAACTCTGACACACCGTTAACTTTGTGGCTCACCACCACCGCCAGCCACGCCATGCGAATGCGGCGGCCGTCGTTCTCATCGATGATCGAGATGCGCGCTAACAGCTCCCAATCATCCGGGTAATATTCCTGAATGGTTTTCAGGAAGTAGTCGTTAATTTCAAAAATAATGCTGAGATGACGCGGCAGGATCTTGCCAATCATATCCACTGGCCAGGTTTCCAGCGCTTCCGTCATCAGCGTGTGGTTGGTGTAGGAGAACACCTGACAGGTCACTTCAAAGGCATCGTCCCAGCTGAATTTCTGCTCGTCGATCAGTATGCGCATCAGTTCCGGGATCGCCAGCACCGGATGCGTATCGTTGAGGTGGATGGCAATTTTGTCCGGCAAATTGTCCCAGGTTTCATGCATCTGCCAGTGACGATTGAGAATATCCTGCACCGTCGAGGAGACGAGGAAATACTCCTGACGCAGACGCAGCTCGCGCCCCGAATAGGTGGAGTCATCGGGATAGAGCACGCGCGACACGTTTTCCGAGTGGTTTTTATCTTCTACCGCGGCGAAGTAATCACCCTGGTTGAACTTACCGAGGTTGATTTCGTTACTGGCCTGCGCGCCCCACAAGCGCAGCGTGTTGGTGGCATCGGTATCAAAACCGGGAATGATTTGATCGTAAGCCATCGCCACGATCTCCTCGGTTTCCACCCAGCGCACCCGCGCGCCTTCATGTTGCAGACGGCCGCCGAAGCGCACTTTGTAGCGCGTGTTAAAGCGCTGGAATTCCCACGGATTGCCGTACTCCAGCCAGTAATCCGGCGATTCGCGCTGCTGGCCGTCAACGATATTCTGCTTAAACATGCCGTAGTCATAACGAATGCCGTAGCCGCGCCCCGGTAAACCGAGCGTGGCGAGCGAATCCAGGAAGCAGGCCGCCAAACGCCCTAAACCGCCATTACCGAGGCCGGGATCGTTCTCCTCTTCCATCAGTTCGCTGAGGTCGAGGCCCATCTCTTCCAGCGCCTGATTGAGATCCTCATAAATGCCCATCGCCAGCAACGCGTTGCCGAGCGTGCGCCCCATCAGGAACTCCATCGACAGGTAATAAACCTGCCGCACATCCTGCGAGAGCTGCGCGCGGCTGGAGCGCAGCCAGCGTTCCACCATGCGATCACGCACCGCCAGCAGCGCGGCGTTGAGCCACTCATGCTTATTCGCGATCGATGGATCTTTACCAATAGTAAACATCAGCTTATAGGCGATTGAGTGCTTCAGTGCATCAACCGTCAGCGTGGGTGAGGCATAGGTGAAAGGTGCATTCATATCAAGTATCCCAATCTCTCATTACAGCAAACGTTGATAAAGATCGCGGTAGGCTTGTGCTGCCACCTGCCAACTAAAATCCATCCCCATCGCCTGCCGCTGAACGTAACGCCAGAGTGCAGGACGAGACCACAGAACAAATGCGCGCCGAATCGCCCGCAGCAGCGACCAGGCATTACTGTCTTCAAAAGTGAAACCGCTGGCGACGCCATCCGCCAGATTCTCAAGCGAGCTGTCTTGCACCGTATCCGCCAGTCCGCCAGTGCGACGCACCAGCGGCAGCGTACCGTATTTCAAACCATACAGCTGGGTTAAGCCGCACGGCTCAAAACGGCTCGGCACCATAATCACATCCGCGCCGCCGACAATGCGGTGCGAGAAGGCTTCGTGATAACCAATCTGCACGCCAACGCGGCCCGGATGCTCCGCCGCCGCCGCAAGGAAACCTTGCTGCAGCTCCGCATCGCCCTGGCCGAGCAGCACCAACTGTCCGCCCTGCGCCAGTAAGCCCGGTAGCGCTTCCAGCACCAGATCCAGCCCTTTCTGTTTGGTCAGGCGGCTGATGACGCAGAACACCGGTGCTTTGTCATCCACCTTCAGGCCCATGGCAATTTGCAGCTGGCGCTTGTTCTCCGCTTTGCTCTCCAGCGTTTCGCTGTCGTAGCGCGCGGTGAGCAGCAGGTCGTGCGCCGGGTCCCAGATGCCGGGATCGACGCCGTTCAAAATCCCGCTCAGGCGCCCTTCACGCAGTCGCTGTTCGAGCAGTGATTCCATGCCGTAACCAAATTCCGGTCGGGTAATCTCCAGCGCGTAAGTCGGGCTGACCGCCGTAATGTGATCGGCAAAGAACAGCCCCGCCTTGAGGTAGGAAATTTGCCCGAAGAACTCCAGTCCATGCATGTCGAAGAACGCGCGCGGGATCTGGATCTCATCCAGATGACGCGCCGAAAACAGCCCTTGATATGCCAGATTATGCACGGTGAACACCGTTTTCGCCGGACGCCCGCGCGCCGCAATATAGGCGCAGGTTAAGCCAGCATGCCAGTCATGCGCATGCACGATATCTGGCTGCCAGTCGGTATCCAGCCCGCTGGCAATCTCGGCGCCCATCCAGCCCAGCAGCGCAAAACGCAGATAGTTATCGACGTAAGCAAACTGCGACGTATCGTGATACGGGCTGCCGGGACGTTCATACAATCCCGGCGCATCGATTAAATAAATACCAACGCCGTTAAATTGTCCAAAAAGTAAGCGTACCGGTCCCGCAAAAGTTTGCAACTCCGCCAGGACCTCTGTATCAGGAATCCCTTTACGCAGATCCGGAAAGGCGGGAATCAACACCCGCGCATCCGTACCATCGGCTATTTGCGCCTGTGGTAATGCACCGACGACATCAGCCAGTCCGCCGGTTTTCAACAGCGGGAAAAGCTCTGAACAGACATGTAAAACCTGCATCCTGAACCCCTATTGTTATCGCACACGTTCCACGCGGCAATTTTCTCTATATTCTTTCGTCACTTACTGACCGCCTCCGGCCAATTTGGCCAGCATGGCGCGCGTCACCAGTACGATGCCCTCTTCAGAACGGTAAAAACGACGGCTGTCTTCGTCGGGGTTTTCGCCAATGACCATGCCTTCTGGCAGTTCGCAGGCGCGATCGATCACGCAGCGACGCAGACGACACGATCGGCCAACCACCACATCAGGCAGCAGCACTGCGGAATCAATATTGCAAAACGAGTTGATGCGAATACGCGGGAACAGCACCGAGTTCACCACCACCGAACCGGAGATGATGCAGCCGCCCGAGACCAGCGAATTCATTGTCATGCCGTGGCTACCGGATCGATCCTGAACAAATTTCGCCGGCGGCAGCGGCTCCATGTGGGTACGAATCGGCCAGCTGTGATCGTACATATCCAGCTCAGGCGTGACCGACGCTAAATCGAGATTGGCGCGCCAGTAAGCTTCCAGCGTTCCAACGTCGCGCCAGTACGGCTCAGCGTTTTCATCAACCTGCACGCAGGAGAGCGTGAAGGAGTGCGCATACGCCTCGCCGCTGGCGACGATTTTCGGCAGCAGATCTTTGCCGAAATCGTGGCTGGAATCGGCTACATGCAGATCCTCTTCCAGCAGCTGATAAAGATAATCGGCGTTGAACACATAAATGCCCATGCTGGCCAGCGCGCGGGTATCGTCACCCGGCATTGACGGCGGCTTCGGCGGTTTTTCGACAAAATCGATTACGTTGTTTTCGGCATCCACCGCCATCACCCCAAACGCCGTGGCTTCAGCTAACGGCACCGGCAAGCAGGCGATGGTGCATTTGGCACCGCGATCGACGTGGTCGAGCAGCATGCGCGAATAATCCATTTTGTAGATGTGATCCCCGGCGAGGATCACGATGTACTGCGCGTTATAGCGGCGAATAATGTCGAGGTTTTGCGTCACCGCATCGGCAGTCCCGCGATACCAATGTTCGGTAGCGGCACGCTGCTGCGCCGGCAGCAGATCGACAAACTCGTTCATCTCTTCGTTGAACAGCGACCAGCCACGCTGGATGTGCTGCACCAGCGTATGCGACTGATATTGGGTGATCACGCCGATGCGCCGAATGCCCGAGTTGATGCAGTTGGACAGCGCAAAGTCGATGATGCGGAACTTGCCACCGAAGTGCACGGCAGGTTTGGCGCGTTTCGCGGTGAGATCTTTCAGGCGCGTACCGCGCCCGCCAGCAAGGATCAGGGCGACCGTTTGTGTAGGGAGCTGGCGCGCCAGCATCAGATGATCTGTTCTATCTAATTTCACCATGTCTGACTCCTTATGATTGCTTTAGGAACACACACACACCGTGTGCGGGACCGTGCCAGACAGTTGTCAGGATGGGGTTATCTTCCCCGGCGAAAGGAGGAATGGCACGCCACTCTCCGTCTGGTAAGGCGATATCACTCACCGATTCCGTGGCGTTTATTGTTATTAACCAGCGGCCGGAGAGCAGGATCTGCATTCGGTGCGTCCCCTGTTCCCACTGCTCGGTTTCCAGTGGTGTGCCGCTGGCATTGCACCACTGCACGCTGCCATCGCCCTCCTGCCACCAGCGATCCTGCGTCAACGCGGGAATGCGCTGGCGCAGACGGATTAACGCAGCAGTGAAGTCTACCAGGCCAAAATCATCCTGTTGCCAGTTCAACCAGGTCAGCGGGTTGTCCTGACAATAGGCGTTGTTGTTGCCATGCTGGCTGTGACCGCGTTCGTCACCCGCCAGCAGCATCGGCGTGCCCTGCGCCAGCAGCAGCGTGGTCAGTAAGCCATGCACGCTGCGCCGCCGCCGTTCGACAATATCGAAATTGACCTGCAGTCCCTCTTTGCCGTGGTTATGGCTAAAGTTACTGCTGCTGCCGTCGCGATTGTCTTCGCCGTTAGCCTGATTGTGTTTGTTGTTAAAACTCACCACATCGCGCAGCGTGAAGCCGTCGTGAGCGGTAATGAGATTGATGCTGGCGTGCGGCAGCCGCGCCTCACGCTGGAAAACGTCGCTGGATGCGGCAAAACGGCGGGCGAAATCGCCATTATTCAATTGACCATGCAGCCAGTAACGGCGCGCCGCATCGCGAAAATGGTCGTTCCACTCGGCGAAGTCTGGCGGAAAGTTGCCGACCTGATAACCGCCGGGGCCGATGTCCCACGGCTCGGCAATCAGCTTCACCTGCGACAGCAGCGGACAGGCTTTGATGGCGGCAAACAGCGGCGCATCCTGATGAAACTCCGGTGTGCGTCCCAACACGCTGGCGAGGTCAAAACGGAACCCATCAACATGGCAAACACGCACCCAGTAGCGCAGCGCTTCCAGCGCCCACGTCATCACCTGCGGATGACTGAGATTTAGCGTGTTGCCGCAGCCGGTCCAGTTTTGATAGTCGCCGTTGCCATCCAGCCAGTAATAGCTGGCGTTATCCACGCCGCGCAGGGAAATCGTTGGCCCGATCTCTTCCAGCTCGGCGGTGTGGTTGAACACCACGTCCAGAATCACTTCGATGCCCGCGGCATGCAGCGCTTTAACCGCCTGCTGAAACTCCTGCAGCGGCGTTAAACCGTTTTCGCCCGAGGCGTAACGCGCATCCACCGCCCACAAGGCAAAGGGGTTGTAGCCCCAGTAATTACTCAATCCCAAACGGCGCAGGCGCGGCTCGCTGGTGAATTGGGCAATCGGCAGCAGTTCCAGCGCGGTGATGCCGAGGTGGCGCAGGTACTTCACCATAGCAGGATGACCCAGCGCCGCATAAGTGCCACGCAACCTTTCCGGAATTTCCGGATGCTGCTGGGTTAAGCCGCGTACGTGTGCTTCATAGATCACCGTGTTGCCCCACGGCGTGCGCGGCGCGTGATCGTCCTCCCAGTCAAAATCTTCGGCAGTCACCAACGATTTCGGCGCGATGGCGGCGTTATCCAAACCATCCGGCTCGCGTTCGCCGCCGTTGAAACGCGCGTCGTCCGCCACTTCACCCGCCACCGCTTTGGCGCAGGGATCGACCAACAGCTTAGCCGGATTGAAGCGATGTCCCTGCTGCGGCGCCCACGGACCGTGAACGCGATAGCCGTAGCGCTGGCCGGGCTTCAGCGCGGGAAAATAGCCGTGCCAGATATCACCGCTGCGCGCGGGCAGCGCGAAACGGCGCTCAGCACCGTGCGCGTCGAACAGGCAGAGTTCAACGCGTTCGGCATGCTGGGAGAACAGCGTGAAATTAACGCCGTGCCCATCATAGTGCGCACCTAACGGTTCCGGCTGCCCCTGCTCCAGCATCAGTCGCTCTCCCGCACCAGCCAAAGTGTTGCCAGCGGCGGTAAGGTCAAACTCAGCGACTGCGGCCGACCGTGACTCTCCATCTCATCGGTGTGTACCACGCCGTGATTGCGCGTGTCGCTGCCGTGATAATCGTGCTGATCGGTATTCATGATCTCGCGCCAGCCGCCACGCTGGTTGACGCCAAAGCGATAGTTGTGACGCGCCACTGGCGTAAAGTTGCTGGCTACGATGATTTCATTGCCGTCGCGATCGCGGCGCACAAATACAAACACGGAGTTTTCGTAGTCATCGACCACCAGCCACTCAAAACCTTGCCCATCAAAGTCGAGTTGATGCAGCGGCGCGTAATGGCGATAGGTGTGATTGAGATCGCGCACCAGACGATGCACGCCGTTGTGCCAGTTATCCTCACCTTCCAGCAGATGCCAGTCGAGGCTGGTGTCGTGGTTCCATTCGCGACCCTGCGCAAATTCATTGCCCATAAATTGCAGCTTCTTACCGGGGAAACCCCACATCCAGCCGTAATAGGCGCGCAGGTTAGCGAACTTCTGCCAGGCATCGCCCGGCATGCGATCGAGAATCGAACGTTTGCCGTGCACCACTTCGTCATGCGACAGCGGTAGCACGAAGTTTTCGGTGTAGTTGTAAATCATGCCAAAGGTCATCAGCTGATGATGATAACGGCGATGCACCGGGTCGAGCTTCATATAGTCCAGTGTGTCGTGCATCCAGCCAAGGTTCCATTTGAACCAGAAGCCGAGGCCGCCATCTTCTGAAGGGCGCGTAACGCCGGGATAATCGGTGGACTCTTCCGCCACCGTGACGCTGCCCGGTGCGGCGCGACCCAAAACGCGGTTGGTGTGACGCAGGAACGAAATCGCTTCGAGGTTCTCGCGTCCACCAAACTGGTTCGGCACCCATTCGCCTTCGGCGCGGCTGTAATCACGGTAGATCATTGATGCCACCGCATCGACGCGCAGCCCATCAATGCCGAAACGCTCCATCCAGTACAAGGCGTTGCCGGAGAGATAATTGCTCACTTCACGGCGACCAAAGTTGTAGATCAGCGTGTTCCAGTCCTGATGAAAACCTTCGCGCGGATCGCTGTGTTCGTAGAGTTCGGTGCCATCGAACTTCGCCAGGCCGAAATCATCGCTTGGGAAGTGGCCTGGCACCCAATCGAGCAGCACGTTAATGCCAGCATCATGCGCGGCGGCCACGAAGTGGCGGAACTCATCGCGCGTACCGAAACGGCGCGTCGGCGCATACATGCCGAGCGGCTGATAGCCCCAGCTGCCGTCGAAGGGGTGTTCGTTAATCGGCATCAGTTCGATGTGGGTGAAGCCCATCTCTTTAACGTAAGGAATCAGCTGTTCCGCCAGCTCTTTGTAGCTGAGCCAGAAGTTGTTATCGGTGTGACGTCGCCATGAACCGAGGTGCACTTCATAAATCGAAATCGGCTGGTCAAAAGCATTGGCGGCCTTACGCTGCGGCTGCATCTCGGTTTTCGGTGGCAGCCCGCAGATCATCGAGGCGGTTTGCGGACGCATCTGTGCTTCAAAGGCGAAAGGATCGGCTTTGATGCGCATCTGGCCGGAATTATCCACGATTTCAAATTTATACAGCTGACCGTTTACCGCGCCCGGCACAAACAGTTCCCAGACGCCAAGTTCACGGCGAAAACGCATGGGATGACGTCGGCCATCCCAGAAGTTGAACTCGCCTACCACCGATACGCGACGCGCATTAGGTGCCCAAACGGCGAACCGCGTGCCGTGCACGCCATCAATGGTGGTGCCGTGCGCGCCGAGGGTTTCGTAGGGACGCAGATGCGTGCCTTCACCCAATAACCATGCATCCATCTCCTCCAGCAGCGGGCCGAAGCGATAGGCATCATCAATCAGGTTTTGCTGGCCGTGCCAGTTCACCGCCAGCTGATAACCAAAGCGGTTTTTACGACGCGGAATCACGCCACAGAAGAAACCGCGTGAGTCGAGGCAGGTAAGCTGAGCACATTTGCGTCCGGTGTTGGTTTCAATGACCCAAACATCGGAGGCATCGGGCAGCAGCGCACGCACTTCAAGGCCTGCAGCCGTTTGGTGCATACCCAGTAGTGAAAAGGGATCGGCATAATTCCCGGCAAAAAGGGCATTGATCGCCTGGCGATCGGGAAGCTCTGACATGACTTTCTTCCTATGATTTTGCGCAGGCGACCAGAGTCGGCAGGATTATCGCCTCGGGTGCGCTGCTTTTCATTGAGCCATAGGTACACCGTGAGGACACAACCGTCCGTGGGAAAGATCTTCACCGTGTACAACAACCATTCAGTTCGAAAAAACAAAAACAGTTAACAACCGGCACATCTCTGTTAAATCATAGCTTGGGGATAGCAGAAGCCAGGGAGGATCGTGAAAAATACTTATCGGGCAAGCAAAAAAGGGAAGCGGATCACTTGTCAGGCGCAATTTGCATGAATTTTTGCAGCCTGGATAATAAAAAAAGGCCGGGAAACCCCGGCCTTTCTGATTTGCCGCTGCGCTTAGTCGATCAGCAGACGCAGCATGCGGCGCAGCGGTTCAGCCGCGCCCCACAGTAACTGATCGCCCACCGTGAAGGCAGAAAGGTATTCCGGTCCCATATTCAGTTTGCGCAGGCGGCCTACTGGCGTGGTCAGGGTGCCGGTGACGGCGGCTGGCGTCAGTTCGCGCATGGTGATGTCGCGGTCGTTTGGCACCACTTTCACCCATTCGTTATGCGAGGCCAGCAGCTGTTCGATTTCGCTCAGCGGCAGGTCTTTTTTCAGCTTCAGAGTGAATGCCTGGCTGTGGCAGCGCAGCGCGCCAACTCGCACGCACAGGCCATCAACCGGAATCACACTGCTGGTACGCAGGATTTTGTTGGTCTCCGCCTGGCCTTTCCACTCTTCACGGCTCTGGCCGTTATCCAGCTGCTTGTCGATCCACGGAATCAGGCTGCCCGCCAGCGGTACGCCGAAATTGTCGGTTGGCAAAGTGCCAGAACGGGTGAAATCGGTCACGCTGCGTTCGATATCCAGAATTGCCGAAGCCGGATCCTGGAGCGATTTCGCCACGTGGTCATGCAGCATGCCCATCTGCGTCAGCAGTTCACGCATATGACGCGCGCCGCCGCCCGATGCCGCCTGATAAGTCGCCACCGAGGCCCATTCAACCAGATCGTTAGCAAACAGACCGCCCAGCGACATCAGCATCAGGCTGACGGTGCAGTTACCGCCGACAAAGGTTTTGATGCCGTTATCGAGGCCCTGACGAATCACATTATGGTTAACCGGATCGAGAATGATGATGGCGTCATCTTTCATGCGCAGCGTGGAAGCCGCGTCAATCCAGTAACCCTGCCAGCCGCTTTCGCGCAGCTTCGGATAGACTTCACTGGTGTAATCGCCGCCCTGGCAGGTGATAATAATATCCAGCGCCTTCAGCGCCTCGATATCAAAAGCATCCTGCAGCGCACCGGTCGACTTACCGCCGAATGTGGGTGCCGCCTGACCAAGCTGTGACGTGGAGAAGAAGACCGGATTGATGACATCAAAATCGCGTTCTTCGCTCATGCGTGACATCAGCACTGAGCCGACCATGCCACGCCAACCAATAAAACCTACATTCTTCATTTTCTGTCCGTCTCGGGTGCTCTCGAAAGAGGCCGTGTGGTGCGAGGAAAAGACTGGCCGGATAATCGTGCCGGTCTGCGTAATAATCAGGTTTACCTATGACCGTCAACTCTACAAAATGCAGCACTTCTGGCAAGTGAATTAATTCGATTGCGCCAACTTTTTCAGCAGTACAACTAATAATGGCTAACCAACATGACTGAAATGATATCCGCGACCATATTGCTGTTGTTGATTATGGATCCGCTGGGCAACCTGCCGATTTTTATGTCGGTATTGAAGCATCTGGAACCCAAACGCCGCCGCGTGGTACTGATGCGCGAAATGCTGATTGCGCTGATTCTGATGCTGCTATTTTTATTCGCCGGTGAACGCATTCTGGCGTTTCTCAATCTGCGCACCGAAACCGTGTCGATCTCCGGCGGCATCATTCTTTTTCTGATCGCCATCCGCATGATTTTCCCGTCAGAGGAGAGCAGCTCGAGTGGCTTGCCGGCCGGTGAAGAACCGTTCCTCGTGCCGCTGGCAATTCCGCTGGTGGCCGGTCCGTCCCTGCTGGCGACGCTGATGCTGTTGTCGCATCAATATCCCAACCAAATGACGCATCTGGTCGGCGCGCTGCTGATCGCGTGGGGTTTGACGGTGGTGATTCTGCTGATGTCGGGGCTGTTTTTACGCCTGCTGGGCGACAAAGGCGTTAACGCGCTGGAGCGCCTGATGGGATTGATTTTGATTATGCTGGCGACGCAGATGTTCCTGGATGGGATTCGTACCTATCTGAAGCTGTAATACATTCAGAGCGCAGGCAGCGTAGCGGCGCAATTTATTGCGCCGCTACGCTATGTGCATGAATTGAATGTGATGCTTTTTTGAATATTACTTCTGCTTCTTATCGATCGGTTTACCCGACCAGTAACCGGCCAGCAGCGAACCTGACAGGTTGTGCCACACCGAGAACAGCGCGCCCGGCAAGGCCGCTAACGGCGAGAAGTAAAGTTTGCCCAGCGTCGCCGCCAGACCTGAGTTCTGCATACCCACTTCCAGCGCCAGCGTGCGGCAGGTCGATTCATCGAAGCCAAACAGCTTACCGCCCCAATAACCGCCCAACAGACCGATCGCGTTGTGCAGGATCACCGCCACAATCACCATCAAGCCGACAGAACCGATAAAGCCCTGGCTGCCAGCCACCACCGCGCTAATGATCAGCAGAATGCACACCATAGAAAACGCCGGCAGATAAGGCTCAACGCGGCGCACCACGCTATTCATGGAGTGATGGATAATCAGACCCAGGCTAATCGGAATCACCACGATTTTCACGATGCTGAGCAGCATACCGACCACATCCACCTGAATGTGGGTATCAACGTAGAAGCGTGTTAGCAGCGGTGTGGCGAATACACCTACCAGCGCCGACACGGATGAGATGGTCACCGACAGCGCCACATCGCCCTTCGCCAGATAAATCATCACGTTTGAAGCGGTGCCGCTGGCCACGCTGCCGACCAGAATCATGCCTGCCGCCAGATCCGGTGGCATCTGGAACAGCTTCGCCAGGCCCCACGCGGCCAGCGGCATCACCAGATAATGCAGGAAAGTCCCGGCGATCACCGGCGCAGGACGCACTAGCACGCGTTTGAAATCATCAATGTTTAGCGTCACGCCCATGCCGAACATAATCAGCATCAGCAGGTAAGTCACCCACGGCCCAATGCCGAGAAAGGTGCCAGGAGAATAATAAGCAGCGACCGAGAGCAGCACGGCCCAGAGCGGGAACAGGCGGGTAAGTTTGCCGAGCATAACCAGACTTCCTTAGGAATTTTTTTATATTGCCACAGATGAAATGTCGCGCAGGGAACGACCACAGCGACGGACGCGGGATCATAACATTTCATTATCTTGACGTAAGGCGGGAAGTCGCTTGCGGGGCAAAATGCGGATCGGCTGCTGCCGATCCGCTGAAATACGGCAAAGTTACTCTGCTTTTTCCAGTGCAAAGCGGTAGATCGCACCACCAATCGCGGCACCGATAATCGGTAACAACCAGAACATCCACAGCTGTTCCAATGCCCAGCCGCCCT
Source organism: Pantoea sp. y20 (assembly GCF_054903455.1). Lineage (NCBI taxonomy): Bacteria > Pseudomonadati > Pseudomonadota > Gammaproteobacteria > Enterobacterales > Erwiniaceae > Pantoea > Pantoea sp. y20. Next base: position 321,082 of record NZ_CM142816.1, on the reverse strand, counting down.
GGAAGATCGCCACACCGCTACTGCGCGCCGGGTTGACTGAGGTATTGGTGACGGGAATGCTCACCAGGTGAATCAGCGTTAGCGCCAGGCCGATTGCAATGGGCGCGAAGCCAGCCGGAGCACGTTTATCGGTCGCGCCCATGATCACAATCAGGAATACGGCGGTCAGCACCAGTTCGGCGATCATGCCCGCCTGCAGGCTAAAGCCCCCCGGCGAATGTTCACCGTAACCGTTCGACGCGAAGCCGCTGGCCACGGCATCGAAACCGGCTTTACCGCTGGCGATCAAATACAGCACGCCAGCCGCCGCAACCGCGCCGACCAGCTGCGCGATAATATAAGGCACAACCTGCGCCGCCGGGAAACGTCCGCCAACCGTCAGACCGAGGGTGACCGCCGGGTTAAAATGGCCGCCCGAAATATGGCCGACGGCAAATGCCATTACCAACACCGTCAGACCAAACGCCAGCGCAACACCAGCAAAACCAATACCCAATTCTGGAAACGCCGCGGCCAAAACCGCACTACCACAACCGCCCAACACCAGCACGAAAGTGCCCAGCGTTTCAGCCACTAATCTTTTCATCTCTGCTCCCTCAAATAATTTAATGTTTTCGCGGCGGGATTATCGTTTTTGGCGATTGAAGCGCAACCGAAGAATAAGGGATTAGGGTGATTTTTAGGCGATAGCAGCGTATTTGAGACGGTTCTCGCGAGATATGACGGGGTTCATCAGAAATGTCTGGCGCGAAGCAGTGAATGTCGTTGGGCTTGAATTATTGTTTAAAAAATTTCACCAATAAAAAAAGCCGGACCCGGTCCGGCTTGATTCCGCATGCTAAAAACTGGCCTTAAGAACCAAAAAGATTCTTATGCAGCGCACGTACCACTTCCTCGGCATCTGGGGTTGGCACCAGGAAGCAAAGGTTATAACTGCTGGCACCGTAACAAATCATGCGCAGGTTGAACGGCTCGAGTGCGCCAAACACTTCTTTGCCGACGCCGCACGCTTTTGACAGGTTGTTGCCGATGATCGCCACCAGCGCCAGATTCTCTTCCACTTCCACACGGCACAGTGAAGAGAGCTCAGTCAACAGCGCCTGGGTCAGCAAGCTGTCGCCGGTGGTGGTTGAACCGGTGCTGTCCAGCGTCAGCGCCACGCTCACTTCGGAAGTGGTCACCAGATCAACGGAGATGCTGTGGCGCGCCAGAATGTTAAACACTTCGGCGAGGAAGCCATGTGCATGCAGCATGTTCAGGCTGTGCAGCGTTACCAGCGTCTGCTTACGACGCAGCGCCAGCGCACGGAACAGCGGTGGATTCTTGGTTTCGTTGCACACGCGCGTACCGCCTGCAGCGGGATCTTTGCTCGAACCGACAAACACCGGAATATCGCTACGCACGGCCGGCAGCAAAGTGGCCGGATGTAGCACTTTGGCACCAAAGATCGCCATCTCCGCTGCTTCTTCGAAGGTAATCTCTTCGATGCGTTTAGCGGTGGACACCACGCGTGGATCGGTGGTGTAGATACCGGCCACATCGGTCCAGATATCAATGCGCGCGGCCTGCAGCGCTTCGCCCAGCAGCGCAGCGGTATAGTCGCTGCCGCCACGACCAAGCGTGGTGGTGCGCCCTTTGATTTCGCTACCGATAAAGCCCTGCGTCACCACCAGCGCTTCCGCAATGCGCGGCTGCAGCTGCGTTGCGGCCAGCTCTTTCAGCGTCGCCACTTCGGGTTCTGCGCGGCCAAAACGATCGCTGGTGCGCATCACTTTACGCACGTCAAACCATTCGCTGTTGACCTGACGCTCGCGCAGAATCTCCACGAACAACAGCGTCGACATCAGCTCACCGTGGCTCACCAGCTCATCGGTCAGCGCATGTGAGGTCGCCAGCGAGGTGGCTTCAGACAGCATGGTGATGTTTTCCAGCATGCGATCAATCTCATCGCGGATCACATCCGGCGATTGCAGACGATCGATGATGGCATATTGAATACGGCGGATTTCATCCAGCAGGTAAGCGCGCTGCGCTTGTTCCTGGCCTTCAGCAAGGGCAACCAGCAGATTGGTTACGCCAGCGGAGGCAGAGAGCACCACTAAGCGGGTATTGGCGTCCGACAGCACAACATCTGCGCTGCGGTTCATAGCATCAAAATCGGCAACGCTGGTGCCGCCAAATTTAGCCACGATAAGATTTTGGGACATATTACGAACCCCGTGTCAGGTTATCTTTCTTCCGTTTTGGGGCGGAAGACATAGTAGCAGCCTAGGCACAAGAGAAGAGCAGAATTGGGCAGACAAGATCAGTAGTAGACAAGTCACCAAAAGCGCTTCACCTTGCGAACCGTCCGACTGTGGACGATTCTGGTGACAACCCAGAGGATTCAGCCCCTGCAGCCGACAGTGCAACACCCCGCGTGTTGCCCCACCTCGGCGTCACACCCCCTGATGTGTTCTCTGCGGATACGGATCCTCAAACACACTGCCTGGGCGACGCGCCTCTTCTGGCTTACACCCGGAGGTGTAAGTAGCGCGCATAAATTACTGATTATTTTCCCCCCTGTCCATCCCCGCACTTTGAGGATTTCTCACTTTTACACTTCGGTAAACGCATCGTTGAACAAACGCGCCCACCAACAGCGGCCTAAAGTAGTGTCCGAATCAGACAAAAGCGGCTTTTTTCTGATGCGGCACAGGGAATTCTGCTGGCGCAGCACCGACAATCGCTGCCGGATTTACCTGAAACAGTGCGGCCACGGTCACAAATTTTTTCCCTTAGCCAGTAACTGTGGTCATACTCATCCCCGTGCAAGAATGCTATGGATGCCGGGCCAGCAGGACGCCCCGGATGGAATGACGGTTCTTATATCAACTAGAGTGTTGCCATGAAAAATATCAATCCGACCCAAACCGCTGCCTGGAAAGCGCTGCAGCAGCATTTTGAGCAGATGAAATCGGTGCAAATCGCCGACCTGTTTGCGCAAGATGCCGATCGTTTTGCGAAATTCTCTGCCACTTTCGATGACCAGATGCTGGTGGATTTCTCAAAAAACCGCATCACCGAGGAAACCCTCGAAAAATTACAGGCGCTGGCTAAAGAGACCGATCTGGCAGGCGCCATTAAATCGATGTTCTCTGGCGAGAAGATCAACCGCACCGAAGAGCGTGCAGTTCTGCACGTTGCGCTGCGTAACCGCAGCAACACGCCCATTGTGGTGGACGGCAAAGATGTGATGCCGGAAGTCAACGCGGTGCTGGCGAAGATGAAAGGCTTCTCCGAGCGCATCATCAGCGGCGACTGGAAAGGCTATACCGGCAAAGCCATCACCGACGTGGTGAATATCGGGATTGGCGGTTCAGACCTCGGCCCGTTCATGGTGACCGAAGCGCTGCGTCCGTACAAAAACCACCTGAACATGCACTTTGTTTCTAACGTCGATGGCACCCATATCGCCGAAACGCTGAAAGATCTCAGCCCGGAAACCACGCTGTTCCTCGTGGCATCTAAAACCTTCACCACGCAAGAAACCATGACCAACGCCCACAGCGCGCGTGACTGGTTCCTGAAAACTGCGGGCGATCAGCAGCACGTGGCGAAGCACTTCGCTGCGCTGTCGACCAACGGTAAAGCGGTGGGTGAGTTCGGTATTGATACCGACAACATGTTTGAGTTCTGGGATTGGGTTGGCGGCCGCTATTCACTGTGGTCAGCTATCGGCTTGTCGATCATTCTCTCCATCGGCTTCGAGAACTTCGAGCAGCTGTTGAGCGGCGCGCACGCCATGGATAAGCACTTCGCCAACACGCCTGCCGAGCAGAACCTGCCGGTGCTGCTGGCGCTGATCGGTATCTGGTACAACAACTTCTTTGGTGCCGAAACCGAAGCGATTCTGCCGTACGATCAGTACATGCATCGCTTTGCTGCTTACTTCCAGCAGGGCAACATGGAATCCAACGGTAAATACGTTGACCGTGAAGGCAATCCAGTGGATTACCAGACCGGCCCAATCATCTGGGGCGAGCCTGGCACCAACGGCCAGCATGCGTTCTATCAGCTGATTCATCAGGGCACCAAACTGATTCCGTGCGACTTTATCGCACCAGCACTGAGCCACAACGTGCTGACCGATCACCATCCGAAGCTGCTGTCGAACTTCTTCGCGCAGACCGAAGCGCTGGCGTTTGGTAAGTCACGCGATGTGGTGGAGAAAGAGTTTACCGATGCGGGTAAATCTGCCGAATCTGTCGCGCACATCGTGCCGTTCAAAGTGTTCGAAGGTAACCGCCCAACTAATTCCATTCTGCTGCGTGAAATTACCCCGTTCAGTCTGGGTGCACTGATTGCGCTGTATGAGCACAAGATCTTCACTCAGGGCGCGATTCTCAACATCTTCACCTTTGACCAATGGGGTGTTGAGTTGGGTAAACAGCTGGCAAACCGTATTCTGCCAGAACTGGAAAATGACGCTGAAATTAGCAGCCACGATAGCTCCACCAATGGCTTAATTAATCGCTACAAATCCTGGCGTTAATTTTCCGGCTAATTTACATAAGGCGGCGTAATTGCCGCCTTTTTTTTGTCAACCAGGCCATCTCACACGCAATATTATTAATTACTGCATTAAACAGGGTTAGAAAATTCTTAAAGTGGCGTAAGGAAATTCGTAATTCATTTCAATTTACCGCACCTTACCTGGCTTAAAAATGGACCTAATTCAGCCCGACAAATAGTTTATCCATCTGATAGATCTATGATTTTAATTTAAGCCTTATAAGTAAATTCCGATTATTCCCATTCCGTACCAATAATTAGTGCAAAAGTGAAAAACTCTGCCGTGAAATGCGCAGGCATTCACTTATCCTATTAGCCTGAAAAAAGGCGTTAAAAAAAAGCAGCTAACGCCAATTCGCCGTATTTATCACCAGAAAAAACCCGACTTCCTGCCCTCTTTTACTCATGCTGAACTCTGGTAATTTGTTGCCCTATACTGAACGCGCCCGAAATCTGGGTAAATCCTACATTCATTGATTCATATAAATGCAGGAAACGTTGTTATGAAAAAACTGATGGTTGCCGGTGCAGCCTTACTTTACGTTGCCGTTTCTTCCGCTGCGATTGCCGCGCCGGAAGAAGCTGGTGCTGCAGCAGGCGCGCAGGCGGGAGCAATCTCTTCCGGCGCGTCTACCGCTGTGGGTATCGGCGCGCTCGGTGCGTTAGTGGGTCTCGGCATTGCTGCTTCTGGCGGCGGTGACGGTGCAAATACCGGTACAACAACAACCACCACAACGAGCACCACTCGTTGATGTAGCACCTTTAAGCATAACCACACACCCGTGTGGTTATTTTTTGCTTGGCTTATTTAGACAGGGATACACCGTGCGCCGACTCTCTTTGCTACTTCTTTGCCTGTTGTTGCAGGCCTGCACACAAACGCAAAAAGGCCTCGAACAAACCGTGATGCTGGCCGTGAATGGCCCGGATGATGTCACGGTCACCAACGAGCAGGTTGCTAACCTGCCCTACGCCAGCCTCTATGCCCGCATCAATGAAGGACCGCGCATCTTCGTGGTGCTCGGTTACAACGAAAACGGCCAGCAGAAGTGGATCACCCAGGATAAAGCGATGCTGGTGATGCAGCATGGCCGTCTGATCAAAACCCTGGGTTTACCGAGCAACCTCGCTGACGTCAGTAACCTGGCGCAGGATCCGCTCGCCGATGCGCTGCATCTGCAACACGGTGCCAGCTGGACGCGCGTGGTGCAGTGGCGCGAGCAAGATAAAGTGCGTGCCGCCACAGCGGTTTCCCGCTTCGAGCGCGGTGACGATACGGTGCTGGACATCGCCGGTGAACGCGTACCGTGCCGCGTCTGGCATGAAACCGTGCGCATGGAGAACGTAGGCGCGGAGTGGCAGAACACCTTCTGGATCGATAACCGTGATGGCACGGTATTGCAGGCCAACCAGATGCTGGCCGCCGATGCCTTCCCCGTTGAAACCACCATTCTGAAGCCGGCGAAATCATGAAAAAAATAACTCCAATGCTGGCAGCATTGACGCTGCTCACGGCTGGCCACGCACTGGCGGCGGCGCAAGTCACCGTTCACGATCTGCCGGGAAAAAACACACTGCAAATTAACGATGCGCAGAATCTTAGTCAGTTGCTCACCCATCCTGAACTGCGCAGTTGGTGGCCGGGCACGGTGATTGCCGAACGCGGCGCAACGGCGGTAGCACAGCAGCAACAGAAGCAGCTGCTGGCCGATCTGCGCGCCTGGCAAGCCGACAGCGGCGAGTCGTTGGCCGCAACCATCGGCTCGGTTATCCACCAGCTTGGCGCGCTGCAGGTAACGGGCCGCCAGTTCACCTCGCTCGATCCCGATGACGTGCGTCTGCGTCCACAGGATAACCGCACGCTGCAAGGCAGCTATGACCTCTATATGCTGGCGCAGCCGACGCAGGTACTGGTGCTGGGGGCGTTGAGCAATCCGGGTAAAGCGCGCTGGCAGCCTGGCCGCGAAGTGCGTGATTACCTCGAAGGCCACGATCGTCTGTCCGGCGCGGAACGCAGCTATGCCACGGTGATTGCGCCGTCCGGCAGCACCCAGCAAGTTCCGGTTGCCTACTGGAATCATCGCCATATCGAAGTGGAACCCGGCAGCATTATCTGGCTCGGTTTCACCTCATGGAGCTTGCCATGGGGCCACAGCGATTTGAATGAGCGCATGCTTTCCGTTCTGACTCACCGGATACCAGACTGATGAAAAAACAATTACTTCTCAGCCTGTTGGCTGCTTCTGTTTCCGCCGCTTGCCAGGTGCATGCGGAAACCTGGCCTGAACCGGTCGGTCCTTCTCAATCGGATTTTGGTGGCGTTGGCCTGATGCAGACGCCCACCGCGCGTATGGCGAAAGAGGGCGAATTTAGCGTCAACTTCCGCGATAACGATCAATATCGCTACTATTCTGCCTCGCTGCAGCTGTTCCCGTGGCTGGAAACCACCGTACGCTATACCGATGTGCGTACCCGCCGTTACAGCGCAGTAGAAGGTTTCAGCGGCAACCAAAGCTATAAAGATAAAGCCTTCGATGTGAAGCTGCGCCTATGGCAAGAGAGCTACTGGCTGCCAGAAGTGGCGGTTGGCTCACGCGATTTAGGCGGTACCGGTCTGTTCGACAGCGAATATCTGGTGGCGAGCAAAGCGTGGGGCCCGTTCGATTTCACCTTGGGTCTGGGCTGGGGTTATCTCGGCAACAGCGGCACCATTAAGAACCCGTTCTGCTCCTACAGCGACAGCTTCTGTAGCCGCACCGGCGGTGGCGAAGCGGGTTCAATTAATGGCTCGCAGATGTTCCACGGTCCGGCGGCGCTGTTTGGCGGCGTAGAGTATCAAACACCGTGGCAGCCGCTGCGCCTCAAGCTGGAGTACGAAGGCAACGATTATCAGGATGATTTCGCCGGTCGTTTGGATCAGCGCAGTAAAGTCAACGTCGGCGCGATTTATCGCCTCACCGACTGGGCGGACATCAACGCCAGCTACGAGCGCGGCAACACCTTTATGTTCGGCTTTACCCTGCGCACCAATTTCAACGATCTGCATCAGTCGCATATCGATAGCGAGAAGCCGGCCTACAACCCGCAGCCGCAGGGCGATCTGTTGCAGCCAACGGTGGTGGCAAACCAGCTGACCGATCTGAAGTACAACGCAGGACTGAATGGCCCGCATATTCAAACCAAAGGCAGCACGTTGTATGTTTCCGGCGAGCAGACCAAATATCGCGATACGCGCGAAGGGGTCGATCGCGCCAATCGCATTATCATGAACAACCTGCCGGCCGGCATCGATACCATCGACGTCACCGAGTCGCGCTTCAATATGCCGCAGGTGAGCACGCGCACCAACGTTGCCAGCCTGCATAACGAACTCGTGGGTTATCCGCTGGGGCATGAACAGCCGCTGCAGCAGACGCGTGAAAATCCGGTCGATCCCGGTGCCACCGAGCAAGGTTTCTTCATCCGCAAAGATCGTCTGAACTACAGCCTGTCGCCGGTGCTGAATCAGTCCGTCGGCGGACCGGAAAGCTTCTACATGTATCAGGTTGGCGTGATGGCCAACGCCGATTACTGGCTTACCGATCACCTGTTGGTCGGCGGCAGCCTGTTTGGCAACCTCGCCAATAACTACGATAAGTTCAACTACAACGGCGCACCGGCGGATTCAACGCTGCCGCGCGTGCGTACTCATATTCGTGATTACGTTGAGAACAACGTTTACGTTAACGATCTGCAAGCCAACTACATGCAGGCGCTCGGCAACGGTTTCTACGGCCAGGTTTACGGCGGTTATCTGGAAACCATGTACGGCGGCGTCGGCGGCGAAGTGCTGTATCGTCCGATAGATAGCAACTGGGCCTTCGGGGTTGATGCCAACTACGTGAAGCAGCGTGATTGGGACAACATGATGCAGTTCACCGATTACAAAGCGCCAACCGGACATTTCACCGCGTACTGGCGTCCGTGGTTTATGCAGGACGTATTGGTGAAAGCCAGCGTCGGTGAATATCTGGCGAAGGATAAAGGCGTTACCGTTGATGTGTCGAAGCGGTTTGATAGCGGCGTGATGGTGGGCTTCTACGCCACCAAAACCAACGTGTCGGCGGAAGCCTATGGCGAAGGCGACTTCACTAAAGGCTTCTATATTTCGGTGCCGATGGATCTGTTTACCGTGACGCCAACGCGAGGCCGCGCGCAGGTGAACTGGGTGCCGTTGACGCGAGATGGTGGGCAGATGCTGGGTCGTAAATATCAGCTGTATGACCTGACGTCAGATCGTGATGCGCGATTTAATTAACATCAGCACGGGTGGTTTGAAACCCGCGCGATAAATCGCGCCGCTACGGAGAGGTGCACATACCGTAGCGGCGCCATTTATTGCGCGTTACCGACTATTAATCTGCGTCATAACCCAAATTGGGTGCCAGCCAGCGCTCAACTTCGCTCACGATCATGCCTTTACGCGCGGCGTAATCTTCCACCTGATCGCGCTGAATCTGCGCCACGGCGAAGTACTTGCTATCGGGATGGCTGAAGTACCAGCCGGAAACCGCTGCGCCTGGCCACATGGCGAAAGACTCGGTGAGCTTCATGCCGGTATGTTTTTCCACCTCCAGCAGCTGCCAGATCGGTGCTTTCTCAGTGTGTTCCGGACACGCCGGATAACCCGGTGCGGGACGAATGCCCTGATAATTTTCGCGAATCAGCTCTTCGTTGCTGAGATTTTCATGAGCGGCAAAGCCCCAAATCACCTTACGCACGCGTTCGTGCAGATATTCAGCAAAGGCTTCTGCCAGGCGATCCGACACCGCTTTCACCATGATTTTGTTGTAATCATCGTGCTGCTTGTCATACGCCTCGGCCAGCGCATCTTCCTCAATTCCGGCGGTAACCGCAAACGCGCCGAGATAATCGGCTTTACCGCTGGATTTTGGGGCCACAAAGTCGGCTAAACAGTAGTTGGCGAAGTCGGTTTTCTCGGTCTGCTGACGCAAGTGATGACTGACGCACAGCACCTGATTGCGGTTCTCGTTGCTGTAGATTTCAATGTCATCGCCGACACGGTTGGCCGGGAAAATCCCCACCACGCCGCGTGGATTGAGCGTGCCGGTGCTGCTCAGCATATCGAGCATGGCGTTGGCATCGGCAAACAGGCGTTTGGCCTCTTCGCCCACCACTTCATCTTCCAGGATACGCGGATATTTGCCGGCCAGCGACCAGGTCATAAAGAACGGCGTCCAGTCGATGTAATTACGCAGCGTTTCAATGCTGGCTTCGACCGGACTCACGCCGAGGCGGTGCGCCACCGGCGGCGTATAGCTTTCCCAATCGATGACATAATCATTATCGCGCGCAGTTTGCAGGCTCACCGGCGGCGTGCGCGGCTTTTTGCGTGCGTGCTGAATACGCACAGTGTCGTACTCTTTGCGCGTGCGCGCCACGAAATCTTCTTTCAGCGTTTCGGACAGCAGCGATGACACCACGCCCACGGTGCGCGAGGCGTTCTGAACGTACACCGTTGGGCCGCTATAGTTCTGCTCGATTTTCACTGCGGTATGCGCTTTCGAGGTAGTCGCGCCGCCAATCAGCAGCGGGATGGTGAATCCCTGGCGCTCCATCTCTTTGGCGACGTTGACCATCTCATCCAGCGACGGCGTGATCAGGCCGGAAAGCCCGATGATATCGGCGTTCTCGGCAATCGCGGTTTTGAGGATTTTGTCACTCGGCACCATAACGCCGAGGTCAATGATTTCGTAGTTGTTACATTGCAGCACTACGCCGACGATATTTTTGCCGATGTCATGCACATCGCCTTTTACCGTTGCCAGCACAATCTTGCCGTTGCTGCGTCCGGCCTCTTTGCTGGCCTGAATATAAGGTTCGAGATAGGCCACCGCTTGCTTCATCACGCGCGCTGATTTTACCACCTGCGGCAGGAACATCTTGCCCTCGCCGAACAGATCGCCAACCACGTTCATGCCGGACATCAGCGGCCCTTCAATCACTTCAATCGGCCGCGCTGCTGCCTGGCGCGCCTCTTCGGTATCCAGCTCAATAAACTCGGTGATGCCTTTCACCAGCGAGTATTCCAGACGTTTTACCACGTCCCAGCTGCGCCATTCGGCCTGCTGTTTCTCCTGCTCGCCGTCGCTTTTGCTGCCGCGATATTTCTCCGCCAGTTCCAGCAAGCGCTCGGTGCCATCGTCACGACGATTCAGCACCACATCTTCCACCGCGTCGCGCAGTTCGGCAGGCAGATCGTCGTAAATCGCCAGCTGACCGGCGTTCACGATGCCCATGTCCATGCCGTTGCGGATGGCGTAATAGAGGAACACCGCGTGAATCGCTTCGCGCACCGGTTCGTTACCACGGAACGAGAACGACACGTTGGAGACGCCGCCGGAGATCATCGCGTGTGGCAGTTCGCGCTTGATGTCTTCGCAGGCACCGATAAAGTCCATCGCGTAATTGTTGTGTTCTTCAATGCCAGTCGCCACGGCAAAAATATTCGGGTCGAAAATGATGTCTTCTGGCGGGAAACCAACCTCTTCGGTCAAAATCTTGTAGGCGCGACGACAGATCTCAATTTTGCGCGCCCGCGTATCCGCCTGACCCGCTTCGTCAAACGCCATCACCACCATCGCTGCGCCGTAGCGACGCACTTTGCGCGCGTGCGCGATAAACGGTTCCACGCCCTCTTTCATCGAAATAGAGTTCACAATGCCTTTGCCCTGAATGCACTGCAGGCCTTTCTCGATCACTTCCCATTTGGAGGAGTCGATCATAATTGGCACGCGGGCGATATCCGGCTCACCGGCAATTAGATTGAGGAAGCGCACCATCGCCGCTTCCGCATCCAGCATGCCTTCATCCATGTTGATGTCGATGATTTGCGCACCGTTCTCTACCTGCTGGCGCGCCACATCCAGCGCTTCGTTGTATTTCTCTTCTTTGATCAGACGCTTAAATTTGGCCGAGCCGGTGACGTTGGTGCGTTCACCGACGTTGACGAACAGCGAATCGGCCTGAATGTTAAGCGGTTCAAGCCCGGCTAAGCGACAGGCAACCGGAATCTTTGGCAGCTGGCGCGGCGCAACGCCGTCTACCGCTGCCGCCATCGCCGCGATGTGCTCCGGCGTGGTACCGCAGCAGCCGCCGATAATATTGAGGAAACCGGCGCGCGCCCACTCACCAATTTGCTCAGCCATGATCGCCGCATCGAGATCGTATTCACCAAAGGCGTTGGGCAAACCGGCGTTCGGGTGCGCGGTGACGTAGCCTTCAGCAATGCGCGACAGCTCCGCCACATACTGACGCAGTTCATCCGGGCCAAGCGCACAGTTGAGGCCGAACGACAGCGGTTCGGCGTGGCGCAGCGAGTTATAGAAACCTTCGGTGGTTTGGCCGGAGAGCGTACGACCGGACGCATCGGTGATGGTGCCGGAGATCATTAGCGGCAGCTTCACGCCCATCGCTTCCATCTCGGCCTGAACCGCGTAGATCGCCGCTTTGGCGTTCAGGGTATCGAACACCGTTTCGATCATGATGAGGTCGGAGCCACCGGCGATCAGCGCATGCGTCGATTCGCGGTAGGCTTCCACCAGCTGGTTAAAGGTGACGTTACGATAGGCGGGATCGTTGACGTCCGGCGAGATAGAACAGGTGCGGTTGGTCGGGCCCAACACGCCCGCCACGTAGCGCGGACGATGCGGCGTTTTCTCCGTCCATGCGTCGGCGCTGGCACGCGCCAGTTTGGCGGCTTCGAGGTTAATCTCCGCCGACAGCGCTTCCATCGCGTAATCGGCCATCGCAATGGTGGTGGAGTTGAAGGTGTTGGTCTCGAGAATATCCGCGCCGGCAGCGAGATAGGCATCGTGGATTTCGCGGATCACCTCCGGTTTGGTTAGCACCAACAGATCGTTGTTGCCCTTCAAATCAGATGGCCAGTCGGCAAAGCGGCTGCCACGGAAATCCTGCTCACTCAGTTTATAACTCTGAATCATGGTGCCCATGCCACCGTCCAGAATCATAATGCGTTGCGCCAGCTGCTGCTGCAGCATTTCTGTTTTGTTGCTCACTCTCGCCCCGTCCACGTCATTGCGTTGGCTAATATGCCAGCCAGTCATACTGGCACAACTTGCAGGTGATCAAAAGTCAGCTCAGATGAGACATTTTCAGCTATTGCCGATGACAGGTCTGACCAGAAAGTCAGCGTTTGCATTAATGCGGTTAAAAACGAAAATGGTTTCCAGCATTGATGCGAATTGGAGACGTTATGGCAACCCCTGCGCCCGTGAAACGCGGCAAGAAACCGCGTGCGACAACGGCTACCACCAGCGCGCCCGTCGGCGGGCAAGTACAATCTTTGACGCGTGGTCTGCGCCTGCTGGAGCTGATTGCCGAATCCCAAGGCAGCGTGGCGCTGACCGAACTGGCACAACAGGCCGGTTTACCCAACTCCACCACTCATCGCCTGCTCTCCACCATGCAACAGCAAGGTTTTGTGCATCAGGTGGGCGACTTAGGTTTGTGGACCATTGGTTCGCACGCGTTTGTGGTCGGCAGCAGCTTCCTGCAGAGCCGCAATCTGCTGGCGATTGTGCATCCGCTGCTGCGCAAGCTGATGGAAGACGCCGGCGAGACGGTGAATCTGGCGGTGCTGGATCTCAGCGATTATCAGGCGGTGATCATCGATCAGGTGCAGTGTACGCAGCTGATGCGCATGTCCGCGCCGATTGGCGGCAAGCTGCCGATGCATGCATCCGGCGCCGGCAAAGCGTTTCTGGCGCATCTGAGCGATGAGCAAGTTACCGCGCTGCTGCATCAAAAAGGGCTGCATCACTACACGCCGAAAACGCTGATGTCGCCGCACAGCCTGAAGGAGAATCTGGCGCTGATTCGTAAGATGGGCTTTTCGCACGATGATGAAGAGCACGCGCTGGGTCTGCGCTGCGTTGCGGCACCGATTTATGACGAACATGGCGAACCCTTCGCCGCCATCTCAATCTCCGGCCCGATTGCGCGCATGACTGACGACCGCATCACCGAGCTGGGAGCGCTGGTGATCCGCGCCGCGAAGCAGGTGACCCAAACCTATTCTGGCCGCTAAGCGGCCACCGACGCATAGCGCGCGCTGAAACGCTGGCTGGCGCGCCACGCAATGACCTCTTCAATATGCCCTTCGCGGATGCGCGTTTGCAGCGCGCGCCACCAGTTGGGATCAAACAGCTGCGGATGCAGCGCCTGCAGCAGTTTGCCGGTCGAGGGTTCGCTGCACAGCGCATAGCGGAAGGTTTCCGGGAACACATCATCCGGCCCGACGCTGTACCACGGCTCGGCCTGCAGCTCATCTTCCTCATAGCGCGCCTGCGGCACATCGCGGAACACCAGCTCGGTCATCGGGCGGATTTCGTCGTAATCGTAAAACACCACGCGGCCATGACGCGTCATGCCAAAGTTTTTGTACAGCATGTCGCCGGGGAAAATATTCGCCGCCGCCAGCTGACGAATCGCATCACCATATTCGCCAATCGCATGCTGCCGCTGTTCCGGCGAAGCCTGAGCCAGCCACAGATTAAGCGGCTCCATGCGGCGTTCCAGCCACAAATGGCGGATGATCACCACATCGTCGCGCAGCTCGAGCTTTTCCGGGATATCGCGCTCAAACTCCGCCATCAGCTCGGCCGGAATACGCGCGCGCGGTAACGCAAAGTGCTCAAACTCCTGCGTATCCGCCATGCGGCCCACGCGATCGTGCTCTTTGACCATGCGATAGCAGTCGCGCACCTGCGCATCGGTGACCTCTTTTTGCGGTGCGAAGCGGTCTTTGATCACCTTAAATACGCGATCAAAACCCGGCAGCGTGAACACCATCATTACCATGCCGCGGATGCCGGGCGCGACGGTGAAATCTTCCTGACTGTGCGCCAGATAGTGCAGGTATTCACGGTAGCATTCGGTTTTACCGTGCTTCTGACAGCCAATCGCCATGTAGCGCTCTGCCACGGTTTTTCCCGGCAGAATCGGTTGCAGCCACGCCACCAGCGCGGCTGGCACCGGCGCGTACACCATGAAATAGGCGCGGGCAAAACCAAACACGATGCTGGCATCATCGCTGTCGGTGAGACAGGTATCAATCCACAAACGGCCAGCATCATCGCGCTGAATCGGCAGCAAACAGGGCACCATGCCATCACTCAGCTGCAGGCGCGCCACAATCCACGCGGTTTTGTTGCGGTAAAACAGTTCGCTGGCGACATCCAGCGTCGCCGTCGCCAGCTGTGTGGCACCAAACTGCTCGTGCAGATGGCGCACAATCCAGCCGATATCGCGCGTTTGATCCTGCCACGTTAGACGCAGCGGAATGTCATTCAGCACCTGACGCAGTGTTTCCTGCCAATTCTGCTGCGGACGATAGAGGCGCGACAGCGGGCGCGGCGCAACCGGTGCAGGCGCATAGGGCTGCGACGGCAAGATAAACAGACGCTCGGGCGACAAATGGCTGTGGCCCTGCAGGCGACAATAGACCGAATTGAAGAAGCTTTCGGCGATTTCATGGCGCGGATAGCCGGGCAGCAAGGTTTCGTAATGGCTTTTCACCCGTAACCAGAACGCGTCATCCCAGTCCGAAGTGTCATTGAGAATGCGCAGCTGGTTGGTGACCAGGCCAACATGGTGATCGTAAAGATGGATACGCGCTTTCATTGCCTGCTGCACCGCGTGCCAGTCGGCCTGCTCGAAGCGCTGTTGCGCACCGGCGGTGATATCCAGAAAGCGGCCATACTGCGCGTCAAAACCTTGCAGAATGGTGTGGGCGATCAGCGATTCTCTCGGTGTCATCGGCAACGCTCCTTTAGCGGTAAGTGGTCGCCATTGAATGGCGACCTTACAACGGCTTCAGAATTGTGCGGCTTCGGTAGAGCCGGTCAGCGCGGTCACGGAGGATTGTCCGCCCTGGATGACGTTGGTGACGCGATCGAAATAGCCGGTGCCCACTTCCTGCTGATGCGATGAGAAGGTGTAACCCTTATCGCGCGCCGCAAACTCCGGCTGCTGCACTTTCTCCACGTAATGGCGCATGCCTTCGCCCTGTGCATAGGCGTGCGCCAGGTCAAACATGTTGAACCACATGCTGTGAATCCCGGCGAGCGTAATGAACTGGAAGCGATAGCCCATTTCGCTCAGCGCCTGCTGGAAACGGGCGATAGTGCGATCGTCAAGGTTCTTCTTCCAGTTGAACGAAGGCGAGCAGTTGTAAGCCAGCAACTTGCCGGGATACTGCGCGTGAATCGCGTCGGCAAAGCGCTGCGCCATCTCCAGATCTGGCGTTGAGGTTTCGCACCACAGCACATCGGCATAAGGCGCATACGCTAGCCCGCGGCTGATCGCCTGTTCAATCCCGGCACGCGTGCGGAAGAAGCCTTCCGAGGTGCGCTCGCCGGTGATAAACGCCGCATCGCGCGGGTCGCAATCTGAGGTGATCAGATCGGCGGCATCCGCATCGGTGCGCGCCAGCAACACCGTCGGCACGTTCATGACGTCCGCGGCCAGACGCGCCGCCACCAGTTTCTGAATCGCTTCCTGCGTTGGGACTAATACCTTGCCACCCATGTGGCCGCACTTCTTCACCGCCGCCAGTTGGTCTTCAAAATGCACCGCGCCGGCACCGGCCTGAATCATCGATTTCATCAGCTCGAACGCATTGAGCACGCCGCCAAAGCCCGCTTCCGCATCGGCGACAATCGGCAGGAAGTAATCAATAAAATCACTGTCTTCTGGCGATACGCCGCTGGCCCACTGAATTTGATCGGCTCGCTGGAAGCTCTGATTAATCCGCTCCACCACATTTGGCACCGAATTCACCGGATACAGCGATTGGTCGGGATACATCTGCCCGGCCAGGTTAGCATCTGCCGCCACCTGCCAGCCGGAGAGGTAAATCGCCTCTATGCCGGCTTTCGCCTGCTGCACCGCTTGTCCGCCGGTCAACGCGCCGAGGCTGTTGATGTAGCCTTTGCTCGATTCACCATTCAGCAGCGACCAGAGTTTGGTGGCACCGCGCTCCGCCAGCGTGCAGGCGGGATTGACCGAACCGCGCAGATTGACCACATCCTCCGCACTGTACGGACGAGTAATTCCCTGCCAGCGCGCATCATTCCAGCTCGATTCCAGTTGTTTGATCTGTTGCGTACGATTCATCGTCATATCTCCAGGTTCAAGGCAGCAGGCGGTAGCCCGGCAGAGTGAGGAAGGAAACCAGTTCGTCATCGGTGGTAATTTGCGCCATCAGCGCGGCGGCATCGTCGAAGCGCCCATTTTGAAAACGTTCTGCGCCAACGGTTTGCTGCAAGGTGGCCAGCTCTTCCTCCAGCAGCCGTTCAAACAGCGCCACCGTTACCGGCTGGCCATCGCTGAGAATTTGTTTGTGATGAATCCATTGCCAGATGGAGGTGCGGGCGATTTCAGCGGTGGCGGCATCTTCCATCAACCCATCAATCGGAACGCAGCCGTTGCCGCTGATCCAGGCTTCCAGATATTGCAGCGCCACGCGGATATTGGCGCGCATGCCGGCTTCAGTACGCTTGCCGCGACAGGGCGCCAGCAGACGTTCGGCGGTGATTGGCGCATCCTGCTCACGCGTGATGTGCAGTTGGTTGGGCTGATCGCCCAGCCGACGGTCAAACTCCTCCATCGCGATATCAGCCAGGCCGGGATGCGCCACCCAGGTTCCGTCGTGACCGTTGCCCGCTTCTCGCGCTTTATCTTCCTGCACCTTTTGCGTCACCCATACATTGCGCTCCGCGTCTTTGCTCGGAATCAGCGCCGACATACCGCCCATCGCCAGCGCACCACGACGATGACAGGTTCGAATCAGCAGGCGTGAATAGGCATCGAGGAATGGCTGATCCATGCTGATTTGCTGGCGATCCGGCAGGATACGATCGGGATGCTGGCCCAGCGTTTTGATGTAGCTGAAGATGTAATCCCAACGGCCACAGTTGAGGCCAACGACGTGATCACGCAGTTCCCACAGGATCTCATCCATCTGGAATACCGCCGGCAGCGTTTCGATCAATACCGTGGCTTTGATGGTGCCGCGCGGCAGATCGAAGCGATCTTCACTGAAGCGGAAGATCTCACGCCACCACGCCACTTCAGCGGCATGCTCGGTTTTCGGCAGATAGAACCATGGCGCGTGGCCCTTCTCCAGCAGCGCTTCAACGTTGTGGAAAAAGTAGAGCGCAAAGTCGAACAATCCGCCGGGAATGGCCCGATCGCGCCACTCCACATGCTTTTCATTCAGATGCAGACCGCGCACCCGACACATCAGCAGCGCCGGATTGGCGCGCAGCTGATAGATCTTGCCGGTTTCACTGGTAAAGCTCAGCGTGCCGTTGGTGGCATCGCGCAGTGTTAATTGTCCGTCGATTAGCTTCTGCCAGGTTGGCGCCAGTGAATCTTCAAAATCGGCCATGAAGACGTTGACGTTCGCGTTGAGCGCGTTGATCACCATTTTGCGATCCGGCGGCCCGGTGATCTCTACGCGACGATCTTGCAGCAGCTGCGGAATAGGACGAACTTGCCACGCATTTTCACGAATGGAAGCGGTTTCCGAATCAAAGCCGGGTAACTCACCCTGATCGTAACGCTTCTGTCGTTGCTGGCGTGCTTTCAGCAGGCGTTCGCGCTCTGGTGCAAAGCGCACCACTAATGCGTGTATAAAGTCGATCGCTTCTGGGGTAAGCAGCTGCTTTTCCGCGTGGGTAAAGGGCTGGCTGAAGGTTAGCGTATTGCTGATAACCGAGTCTGTCATGCGGGCTGCCTCCTGAGTTGATCCATCGTTTAACGATCGGATCCGGATGTAGGGTGTTTTATAACCTGCAAGATCAGAGCATAATGATTTTTATTTTAATTTCAAAAACTATTTCCATTTTAATGTTTATGTTAATTTATCAGATTGATATTTATGTAATTTAATCTCTCGAATTAAAGGCAATAACTTCCACTGGTGAATTGAAGGCAAAAAAAAAGCCGCGATAGCTTTCGGCTAGCGCGGCAGGATCAAACGAGGTGTTTGATCTATTCGAGTGTTGGATTCATCCGGCGCAGATCGAACGGCGTGATCTGATAAACGTAGTAGTTCAGCCAGTTGGAGAACAGCAGGTTGCCGTGGCTGCGCCAGGTGGCGCGCGGTGGCAGCTCTGGGTTGTCGTGCGGGAAGTAATTGAACGGCACGTCCGGCTGCAGGCCAGCATCGTAATCGCGATGATACTCACCCGAGAGCGTCAGGGCATCGTACTCCGGATGGCCGGTGACAAACGCCAGGCGCTTGTCTTTGCTCGCCATCAGATATGCGCCGGTGGATTCCGATTCGGCAAATAGCTCGAGATCGGTGTAATCGCGGATCAGCTGGCTCGGAAAATCAGCATAGCGTGAATGCGGGGCCAGGAAATTGTCGTCAAACCCGCGCGTTAGTAAGGCGTGGGGATGCAGGATTTGGTGCTCATAAACACCGGACAATTTGTTCTGCCGCGTCTGCTTAGGAATGCCATACAGAATGTTGAGTGCCGCCTGAACCGCCCAACAGACAAAGAGCGTGGAGGTAACGTGTTCATTCGCCCAATGCAGTACGCGCTGAATCTGCGGCCAGTAAGCGACATCATTGAAATCGACCAATCCCAGCGGCGCGCCGGTCACAATCAGTCCATCGAAGTTATCGTTTTGGATGTCTTCGAAGTTGCAGTAGAAGTTGTTCAGATGCTCCGTCGGCGTGTTGCGCGACTCGCGACTATCAATGCGCAGCAGCTGCACATCAATCTGCAACGGTGAGTTAGAGAGCAGACGCAGGAACTGATTTTCTGTCTCAATCTTCTTTGGCATCAGGTTAAGAATCAGCACTTTTAGCGGACGGATCTCCTGAACACTGGCGCGCGACGACGTCATGACAAAGACGTTTTCATCACGCAAAAAATTCACTGCCGGTAATTCGTCGGGAATCCTGATTGGCATAACCTGCTCACCTCGTACTGATAACCGTATAAACGTTTAGACATCCAGATGCCCGACATTAACGTGTTATGTCGAGAATGTCGAGTCTTCATGCGGTTTATGAAAATGTTTCAGCTTTAGATGGGATTTGGGATAAGTCGTGGCGTATTTATGCTGGATTTGCTTCTTGAAATGAAAGTTTGAGATGAAATTTGCGTGATTTTCATACACTGAATCGCTCTATTCTATGCGATTTTAGCTGATTTCAGACGCAAAAAAACCCCGGACTCTCGTCCGGGGCTTCTTCACTATTTGATGCCTGGCAGTTCCCTACTCTCGCATGGGGAGGCCCCACACTACCATCGGCGCTACGGCGTTTCACTTCTGAGTTCGGCATGGGGTCAGGTGGGACCACCGCGCTAAAGCCGCCAGGCAAATTCTTTGTGCAAAAACGAATGACATTCGCTTCCGCTGATTCTTTAATCCGTAAACAAGCTGAAAATATCCGGTCTCTCAGACCAAAACGCCTCTGGCGTTGTAAGGTTAAGCCTCACGGGTCATTAGTACCGGTTAGCTCAACGCATCGCTGCGCTTACACATCCGGCCTATCAACGTCGTAGTCTTCAACGTCCCTTCAGGACTCTCAAGGAGTCAGGGAGAACTCATCTCGGGGCAAGTTTCGTGCTTAGATGCTTTCAGCACTTATCTTTTCCGCACTTAGCTACCGGGCAGTGCCATTGGCATGACAACCCGAACACCAGTGGTGCGTTCACTCCGGTCCTCTCGTACTAGGAGCAACCCCCCTCAATTCTCCAGCGCCCACGGCAGATAGGGACCGAACTGTCTCACGACGTTCTAAACCCAGCTCGCGTACCACTTTAAACGGCGAACAGCCGTACCCTTGGGACCTACTTCAGCCCCAGGATGTGATGAGCCGACATCGAGGTGCCAAACACCGCCGTCGATATGAACTCTTGGGCGGTATCAGCCTGTTATCCCCGGAGTACCTTTTATCCGTTGAGCGATGGCCCTTCCATTCAGAACCACCGGATCACTATGACCTGCTTTCGCACCTGCTCGAGCCGTCACTCTCGCAGTCAAGCTGGCTTATGCCATTGCACTAACCTCCTGATGTCCGACCAGGATTAGCCAACCTTCGTGCTCCTCCGTTACTCTTTGGGAGGAGACCGCCCCAGTCAAACTACCCACCAGACACTGTCCGCAGCCCGGATTACGGGCCTACGTTAGAACATCAAACATTAAAGGGTGGTATTTCAAGGTTGGCTCCACGCAGACTGGCGTCCACGCTTCAAAGCCTCCCACCTATCCTACACATCAAGGCTCAATGTTCAGTGTCAAGCTATAGTAAAGGTTCACGGGGTCTTTCCGTCTTGCCGCGGGTACACTGCATCTTCACAGCGATTTCAATTTCACTGAGTCTCGGGTGGAGACAGCCTGGCCATCATTACGCCATTCGTGCAGGTCGGAACTTACCCGACAAGGAATTTCGCTACCTTAGGACCGTTATAGTTACGGCCGCCGTTTACCGGGGCTTCGATCAAGAGCTTCTCCTTGCGGATAACCCCATCAATTAACCTTCCGGCACCGGGCAGGCGTCACACCGTATACGTCCACTTTCGTGTTTGCACAGTGCTGTGTTTTTAATAAACAGTTGCAGCCAGCTGGTATCTTCGACTGCCTTCAGCTCCATCCGCGAGGGACTTCACCTGATGACAGCGTGCCTTCTCCCGAAGTTACGGCACCATTTTGCCTAGTTCCTTCACCCGAGTTCTCTCAAGCGCCTTGGTATTCTCTACCTGACCACCTGTGTCGGTTTGGGGTACGATTTCGTGTTACCTGGAGCTTAGAGGCTTTTCCTGGAAGCAGGGCATCAGTTACTTCACCACCGTGGTGGCTCGTCGTCACGCCTCAGCCTTAAGATACCCCGGATTTACCAAAGGTATCAGCCTACACGCTTAAACCGGGACAACCGTCGCCCGGATAACCTAGCCTTCTCCGTCCCCCCTTCGCAGTAACACCAAGTGCAGGAATATTAACCTGCTTCCCATCGACTACGCTTTTCAGCCTCGCCTTAGGGGTCGACTCACCCTGCTCCGATTAACGTTGAACAGGAACCCTTGGTCTTCCGGCGAGCGGGCTTTTCACCCGCTTTATCGTTACTTATGTCAGCATTCGCACTTCTGATACCTCCAGCATGCCTCACAGCACACCTTCAACGGCTTACAGAACGCTCCCCTACCCAACAACACATAGTGTCGCTGCCGCAGCTTCGGTGCATGGTTTAGCCCCGTTACATCTTCCGCGCAGGCCGACTCGACCAGTGAGCTATTACGCTTTCTTTAAATGATGGCTGCTTCTAAGCCAACATCCTGGCTGTCTGTGCCTTCCCACATCGTTTCCCACTTAACCATGACTTTGGGACCTTAGCTGGCGGTCTGGGTTGTTTCCCTCTTCACGACGGACGTTAGCACCCGCCGTGTGTCTCCCGTGATAACATTCTCCGGTATTCGCAGTTTGCATCGGGTTGGTAAGCCGGGATGGCCCCCTAGCCGAAACAGTGCTCTACCCCCGGAGATGAGTTCACGAGGCGCTACCTAAATAGCTTTCGGGGAGAACCAGCTATCTCCCGGTTTGATTGGCCTTTCACCCCCAGCCACAAGTCATCCGCTAATTTTTCAACATTAGTCGGTTCGGTCCTCCAGTTAGTGTTACCCAACCTTCAACCTGCCCATGGCTAGATCACCGGGTTTCGGGTCTATACCCTGCAACTTAACGCCCAGTTAAGACTCGGTTTCCCTGCGGCTCCCCTATACGGTTAACCTTGCTACAGAATATAAGTCGCTGACCCATTATACAAAAGGTACGCAGTCACCCCATTAAAGAGGCTCCCACTGCTTGTACGTACACGGTTTCAGGTTCTGTTTCACTCCCCTCGCCGGGGTTCTTTTCGCCTTTCCCTCACGGTACTGGTTCACTATCGGTCAGTCAGGAGTATTTAGCCTTGGAGGATGGTCCCCCCATATTCAGACAGGATACCACGTGTCCCGCCCTACTCTTCGAACTCACAATCTGTGCACTTTCGTGTACGGGACTATCACCCGGTATCGTGCGACTTTCCAGACGCTTCCACTAATGCACAAACTGATTCAGGTTCTGGGCTGTTCCCCGTTCGCTCGCCGCTACTGGGGGAATCTCGGTTGATTTCTTTTCCTCCGGGTACTTAGATGTTTCAGTTCCCCGGGTTCGCCTCGCAACACTATGTATTCATGTTGCGATGATGCACTGGGTGCACCGGGTTTCCCCATTCGGACATCGTCGGCTGTAGCGGTTCATATCACCTTACCGACGCTTTACGCAGATTAGCACGTCCTTCATCGCCTCTGACTGCCAGGGCATCCACCGTGTACGCTTAGTCGCTTAACCTCACAACCCACAGGCGTTTTGCAACGCGCGCAGACTGCAAGCATTTGAGAGACTCGAACGCGCTGTTATTCATTTCTTATTACGGAGAAATGAACCAACGCGTCGTTTCAATTTTCAGCTTGTTCCGGATTGTTAAAGAGCAGTATCTCAGACGCAGCTCGTAAGCTTCGTTTGAGATACGTCGTGGAGACACCTTTCACCTGTCACCAAGCAAGTGGCGTCCCCTAGGGGATTCGAACCCCTGTTGCCGCCGTGAAAGGGCGGAGTCCTAACCGCTAGACGAAGGGGACACGATAGTGTCACGACTTCGCAGCCGTCTTGCTCATTACTTTCTATCAGACAATCTGTGTGAGCACTTCGCGGGAAGGTATCTTCAGGTAAGGAGGTGATCCAACCGCAGGTTCCCCTACGGTTACCTTGTTACGACTTCACCCCAGTCATGAATCACAAAGTGGTAAGCGCCCTCCCGAAGGTTAAGCTACCTACTTCTTTTGCAACCCACTCCCATGGTGTGACGGGCGGTGTGTACAAGGCCCGGGAACGTATTCACCGTAGCATTCTGATCTACGATTACTAGCGATTCCGACTTCACGGAGTCGAGTTGCAGACTCCGATCCGGACTACGACGCACTTTATGAGGTCCGCTTGCTCTCGCGAGGTCGCTTCTCTTTGTATGCGCCATTGTAGCACGTGTGTAGCCCTACTCGTAAGGGCCATGATGACTTGACGTCATCCCCACCTTCCTCCAGTTTATCACTGGCAGTCTCCTTTGAGTTCCCGGCCGAACCGCTGGCAACAAAGGATAAGGGTTGCGCTCGTTGCGGGACTTAACCCAACATTTCACAACACGAGCTGACGACAGCCATGCAGCACCTGTCTCAGAGTTCCCGAAGGCACCAAAGCATCTCTGCTAAGTTCTCTGGATGTCAAGAGTAGGTAAGGTTCTTCGCGTTGCATCGAATTAAACCACATGCTCCACCGCTTGTGCGGGCCCCCGTCAATTCATTTGAGTTTTAACCTTGCGGCCGTACTCCCCAGGCGGTCGACTTAACGCGTTAGCTCCGGAAGCCACTCCTCAAGGGAACAACCTCCAAGTCGACATCGTTTACGGCGTGGACTACCAGGGTATCTAATCCTGTTTGCTCCCCACGCTTTCGCACCTGAGCGTCAGTCTTTGTCCAGGGGGCCGCCTTCGCCACCGGTATTCCTCCAGATCTCTACGCATTTCACCGCTACACCTGGAATTCTACCCCCCTCTACAAGACTCCAGCCTGCCAGTTTCGAATGCAGTTCCCAGGTTAAGCCCGGGGATTTCACATCCGACTTGACAGACCGCCTGCGTGCGCTTTACGCCCAGTAATTCCGATTAACGCTTGCACCCTCCGTATTACCGCGGCTGCTGGCACGGAGTTAGCCGGTGCTTCTTCTGCGGGTAACGTCAATCGGTGAAGCTATTAACTTCACCGCCTTCCTCCCCGCTGAAAGTACTTTACAACCCGAAGGCCTTCTTCATACACGCGGCATGGCTGCATCAGGCTTGCGCCCATTGTGCAATATTCCCCACTGCTGCCTCCCGTAGGAGTCTGGACCGTGTCTCAGTTCCAGTGTGGCTGGTCATCCTCTCAGACCAGCTAGGGATCGTCGCCTAGGTGAGCCATTACCCCACCTACTAGCTAATCCCATCTGGGCACATCCGATGGTGTGAGGCCCGAAGGTCCCCCACTTTGGTCTTGCGACGTTATGCGGTATTAGCTACCGTTTCCAGTAGTTATCCCCCTCCATCGGGCAGTTTCCCAGACATTACTCACCCGTCCGCCACTCGTCACCCGAGAGCAAGCTCTCTGTGCTACCGTTCGACTTGCATGTGTTAGGCCTGCCGCCAGCGTTCAATCTGAGCCATGATCAAACTCTTCAATTTAAGTTTGATTTGCTGAAACCAGTTCAGCGGTGCTCATCTGTAAAACGTCATAATGAATTTCATTATGTGTTCACTCGTGAGGCTTTGATATTTTTTTGCGTCCGGAGACGCGGATATCAATCCTGCGAGTGCCCACACAGATTGTCTGATAAATTGTTAAAGAGCATTGCGAACAGCGGCTGAACCGTCTGTCGCGAGGTGGCGTATACTACGCTACTCTCCTTCGGAGTCAAACACTTTTTTCAGCGTTTTCATCCGGCGGAAGTTCTTATCGAATCTTCCTCACCAACACCGCACTTCGTAAACCGTTGTGCCGTGTTGATGGATGCGCATTATAGGGAGTTGTTCTCAGCACGCAACCGCTAAATTCAATAAAAACAACCGTTCGCTGCATTCCACAGCAAAACCCCGCCTTATACGCAGTTACACACAGTGTTATCCACACTCTGCCGCACAAATGAATTTAGGCGAGCATCACGCAAACGTTTTCGCTACAATGCCCGGCGACGTCAAGGATGCCCCTTTTGGGGCGTTACATGAGGCAAGCGTTTCCTTCTATATAGAAGAGAGACACTAAGCTTGATGTAACGCTCTTTTTTACGCGAAACAAAGCCAAGGGATAAAACCACCATGCAACAACGTCGTCCTGTACGCCGCGCTCTACTCAGTGTCTCTGACAAAGCCGGTATCCTCGAATTTGCTCAGGCACTCTCCAGTCGTGGTGTTGAGCTGCTCTCCACAGGCGGTACCGCACGTCTGCTGGCAGATGCGGGCTTGCCCGTCACCGAAGTTTCTGACTACACCGGTTTCCCGGAAATGATGGATGGACGCGTCAAAACGCTGCACCCGAAAGTGCATGGCGGCATTTTGGGTCGTCGTGGTCAGGATGATGCGATCATGGCTGAACACGCCATCAACCCAATCGACATGGTGGTCGTCAACCTCTATCCCTTCGCACAAACCGTTGCCAAACCTGATTGCTCATTAGCTGACGCGGTTGAGAACATCGATATCGGTGGCCCAACCATGGTTCGCTCAGCGGCGAAGAACCACAAAGACGTGGCGATCGTGGTGAAGAGCAGCGATTACGAAGCGATCATTGCCGAGCTGGATGCCAACGAAAACTCGCTCACGCTGGAAACGCGTTTCGATCTGGCTATCAAAGCTTTCGAACACACTGCCGCCTACGACAGCATGATCGCCAACTACTTCGGTAGCCTGGTGCCGGCTTATCACAGCGACAGCAAAGAACCGGCTGGCCGCTTCCCGCGTACGCTGAACCTCAACTTCATTAAGAAGCAGGATATGCGTTACGGCGAGAACAGCCATCAGGATGCTGCCTTCTATATAGAAGAGAATGTTGCTGAAGCTTCTGTGGCCACTGCGCAGCAGGTTCAGGGCAAAGCGCTCTCATACAACAATATCGCCGATACCGATGCCGCACTTGAATGCGTGAAAGAGTTCGACGAAGCCGCTTGTGTGATCGTCAAACACGCTAACCCATGCGGCGTGGCAGTTGGCGGTTCGATTCTTGACGCTTATGAGCGTGCCTACAAAACCGATCCGACTTCCGCTTTCGGTGGCATCATCGCCTTTAACCGCGAGCTGGACGAAGCCACCGCGCAGGCGATCATCAGCCGTCAGTTTGTTGAAGTGATCATCGCGCCATCCGCCAGCGAAGCGGCACTGAAAATTACCGCGGCCAAGCAGAACGTGCGCGTTCTGGTGTGTGGTCAGTGGCAAGGTCGCGTTGCGGCGCTGGATTTCAAACGAGTTAACGGCGGCGTACTGGTTCAGGATCGCGATTTGGGCATGGTCGATGCCAGCCAGCTGCGCGTTGTCAGCAAACGTCAGCCAACTGAGCAGGAACTGCGTGATGCGCTGTTCTGCTGGAAAGTGGCGAAGTTCGTTAAATCCAACGCCATCGTCTACGCACGTGACAACATGACCATTGGCATTGGCGCCGGCCAGATGAGCCGCGTTTACTCGGCCAAAATTGCCGGTATCAAAGCCGGTGACGAAGGTCTGGAAGTGAAAGGCTCCGCGATGGCGTCTGATGCCTTCTTCCCGTTCCGCGACGGTATCGACGCCGCTGCGGCTGTCGGTATCAGTTGCGTGATTCAGCCAGGCGGTTCAATCCGTGATGATGAGGTGATCGCCGCCGCTGATGAGCACGGCATCGCGATGATCTTTACCGACATGCGTCATTTCCGCCATTAATTGTTGGGAGCAGTACAGATGAAAATTTTAGTGATTGGTAATGGCGGACGTGAACACGCGCTGGCATGGAAAGCGGCACAATCGCCACTGGCGGAAACAGTATTTGTCGCGCCTGGCAATGCGGGCACCGCGCTCGAGCCGGCTCTGCAAAACGTGGCAATCAGCGCCACCGACGTTCCCGCGCTGCTGGCCTTTGCTCAGCAGGAAAAGATCGATCTGACCATCGTTGGTCCGGAAGCACCGCTGGTGATTGGCGTAGTTGATGCGTTCCGTGCTGCAGGCCTGAAGATCTTTGGCCCAACGCAAGCCGCTGCCCAGCTGGAAGGCTCAAAGGCGTTCACCAAAGATTTCCTGGCACGTCAGCAGATTCCAACCGCTGAATATCAGAACTTTACCGAAGTGGAGCCTGCGCTGGCGTATCTGCGTGAGAAAGGCGCACCGATCGTGATCAAAGCTGACGGTCTGGCTGCCGGTAAAGGCGTGATCGTGGCGATGGAACTGGCGGAAGCGGAAGCCGCTGTGCAGGACATGCTGGCTGGCAATGCGTTCGGCGATGCTGGTCACCGCATCGTGATTGAAGAGTTCCTTGATGGCGAAGAGGCCAGCTTCATCGTGATGGTCGACGGCAACAACGTGCTGCCGATGGCCACCAGCCAGGATCACAAACGTGTCGGCGATGGCGATACCGGTCCAAATACCGGCGGCATGGGCGCGTATTCTCCGGCGCCCGTGGTAACCGATGAGATCCACCAGCGCGTGATGGATCAGATCATCTGGCCAACCGTCAACGGTATGAAAGCAGAAGGCAACATCTATACCGGCTTCCTGTACGCTGGGTTGATGATCGATAAAGCCGGTCAGCCTAAAGTGATCGAATTCAACTGCCGCTTCGGCGATCCGGAAACTCAGCCGATCATGCTGCGTTTGCAGTCGGATTTGGTGGCGCTGTGTCTGGCGGCTACCGACGGTAAACTGGATCAGCAAACCTCGCAGTGGGATCCGCGTCCCTCTCTCGGCGTGGTGTTAGCGGCGGGTGGTTATCCGGGCGATTACAACACGGGCGATCAGATTCACGGTCTGCCGCTGGAAGAAGTGCCGGACGGCAAAGTGTTCCACGCTGGCACCACCATGAAGGACGATCTGGTGGTCACCAACGGTGGTCGCGTACTGTGCGTCACCGCACTGGGCGACAATGTTGCCGCTGCGCAGAAAAACGCATATGCGCTGGCGCAGCATATCTCTTGGGATGGCAGCTTCTGCCGCCGCGATATCGGCTACCGCGCGATTAACCGCAAATAAGTATGCAAAGGGGCACAGCAAGTGCCCCTTCTCTTATCCGCCTGTCAGAAATCACTCTCTTTTGGCTGCCAGCTGCATTCGTCATCCGGCGTAGCACGCAGCAGTTGCACACCCTCCGGCGCTTCCAGCCACGACACCATCAATGGCGCAGCCTGGCTCTGCTGCTGGCGACCTAGCGTATACAGCGTGTCGCGATCAAAGGCCGCATTCACCAGCTTGTCATCGCACTCACGCACCTGATTGCCACCCAGCCAATGGCCCTGACGCAGTAATACGCGGCCTTCCAGCAACGCATTGCTCTGATCCAGCATGCGCTGCGCATCGAAGCGATACAGCTCAACGCTATCAGCGCTGACTGCTTCACGTCGTCCCGCCAGCTGGCGCTGCATGAAATTGAGATTGCCCAGATGATCAAAGCGTAAGGTGACATCATCCGGCTGAGCACCCGCGACGCGCCGTTCGACGCTAATCAGCTTCTGCTGCTGCCAGTTGTAGTCAGTGGTTTCCATCGCATCGCCATTAAACGGCGTGAAGACCGTACGCAGGTGAACAACTTGATGGTCGCTATTCTTGCGCCAGATGCGCACAGTGCCGCGGTCGGCCAAATAGCCGCTCGCCGTGAAGGCAGGAAGTTCAGGAGTGGAGCTACAGCCCGTCAGCAGCGCACCAAATAACAGGGCGCAAACGCGCTGAGGAATTGAATTCAGCATGGCAGGTCCCGGCAACAAAAAGGGGCGCTAACGCCCCCTCTTTTAAAGCTAAACCGCAATGCGGAAACTTACTTAACAGCGTCTTTCAGAGCTTTGCCTGAAACGAACGCTGGCACGTTAGCTGCTGCGATTTTGATCTCTTTGCCAGTCTGCGGGTTGCGACCGGTACGCTCAGCGCGGTGGTTCACTTTAAAAGTACCAAAACCAACCAGTTGTACAGCATCACCTTCTTTCAGAGACTCAGTGATCGCAGCCAGGGTAGATTCCAGCGCAGTCTTAGCCTGGGTTTTAGACAGGTCAGCTTTCTCTGCGATCACATCAATCAGTTGAGTCTTGTTCATAAGTTATCCTTAAAGTGTATTTATCGCTTGCTAAGCAACGAGTGCGAGGGAAAAGCCATTCTCAGACCTTGTTCAGCCGGCACGCACCGATAGCCACAATTTTCAGCCCCCCAAATGTAGACCAGACTGGGGGCTGATGTGAAGCCTCCAGGCGCGGTAATTCGGGCCTGAAGTCACGTTTTCTTGCCTTATTGCTGAAAAAGTATACCGATGTTACTGATTCCCGCTTCGCGCAGGTCTGCACGCAGGCCTTTAATCAATTCCAGGTCTCGCTCCTCGCACTCTGACAGCAGGCGGAAAATCTCCCACTGCAGGTCCCATTCATCGATGACAGCCTGATTTCCGCGCAGCTCTTCGTCGGTCATTTCGCGACCGGCCTGCGTCATTTCCAGAATCGCCACGGTGGTGATCGATGTACGGCTGACTTCAACGGCGTGCTCAAGCGTTTCGCCGCTGAGCTGTGCATGCAGCAGTTCACTCAAGGCCACGCAGGCATCAATCGCCGGATGAACACCGTAAACCTCAAAATCGTCACCATCCGGGATCGCCGCTTCAAATTTCTCCAGCTGACCGTCGAAATTGATTTTGGCATCTTTGACCGTCAGGCTTTCCCAGATGAGATCGAGGATGCGGCGATAGAGTTGCGGATCGGCGAATGCGGTCTGCTGACAAAAAGCCCAATAGTTGGGGAACATACGCTCGCAAAGGCAGGCCATGAAAGTCATATGCTGCCAGCTTTCAAGCTTCGCCAGACGCAAATGGACGGGATTCTGTAACATCAAACTTACTCTCAATAGGTTAGCTGGCGGCAGTGTACCGCAAAAGCCGGGCACAAACAGCGTTAAGGCGTGTTTTGCCAGCGCAGAAAGGCCGGGCGTCCGGAGGCGACAGCATCCGCCCAACGCGTCGGTTCCGGCAAACGATAGCCCGCAGTACAGGCTTCCACCCATTGCAATGCGCTATCCATGCTGACGCGATGGCCGGTCGAGATAAACAGCGGATTACAGCGCGCTTTACTGCGCCATACCCAGCCAATCTGTTCGCCTTTGTCGAGCAGCGGCTGACGGCTGCCTGGCTCGGCGTCCAGCTCAGCAAAACGTCCACACAAACGCTTCTTCGCCACGCCAATGGTGGGCACATCCACCAGCGAACCGAAATGCGCCGCCACGCCAAGCCGACGGGGATGGGAAATACCGTGGCCATCCACAAACAGCAGATCGGGCAACTGGGAGAGCTGCTGCCAGGCTTCCAGCAGCGCCGGCATTTCGCGGAAGGATAAGAAGCCCGGAATATAGGGCATGGTGGTGGCCACGCGCGCAATGCGGTGTTCCACCAGCTTTAAGGATGGATACTCGAGGATGATCAGAGCCGCGCGCGTGATCTCGCCGCCCTGTTCAAATCCCACGTCGGCACCACCAATAAAGCGTGGCGGCAGCACATCGAAATCATCCTGCCGCACCACATCAGCAGCGCGCTGTAACTGTTCCTGGCGTAGTGCGGCTAAATCCATCATCAGCCCTGATGATACGGACGTGACAGACGATGCACCGCTTCAACAAACGCACCAGCATGCTCAGGCGGCACATCAGGATGGATGCCGTGGCCCAGGTTAAACACGTGACCTTCGCCAGTGCCAAAACCTTCGAGAATCCCGGCGACTTCCTGCTCAATGCGCGCAGGCGGTGCATACAGCATGGAAGGATCCATGTTGCCCTGCAGCGCCACTTTATCACCCACACGACGACGCGCATCGGCGATATCGGTGGTCCAGTCGAGTCCCAGCGCATCGCAGCCGGTCGCCGCTATCGCTTCCAGCCATTGGCCGCCACCTTTAGTGAACAGCGTAATAGGAACGCGGCGACCTTCATTCTCATGCAGCACGCTATCGACGATTTTATGCATGTAATAGAGCGAGAATTCGCGATAGTCGCGTCCGGTCAGCACGCCGCCCCATGTGTCGAACACCATGACCGACTGCGCGCCAGCTTTGATCTGCGCATTGAGATAAAGAATCACGCTATCTGCCAGCTTATCCAGCAGCTTGTGCAGGGTTTGCGGCTCGGCGTACATCATCTTTTTAATTTTGGTGAACGCTTTGCTGCTGCCGCCTTCAACCATGTAGGTTGCCAGCGTCCATGGGCTGCCGGAGAAACCGATCAGCGGCACTTCGCCTTTCAGGTTGTGACGAATGGTACGCACCGCGTTCATCACATAACCGAGCTCTTGCTCTGGATCCGGCACTGGCAGATTGTCGACATCCGCACGGCAGGTGATCGGATTGGAGAAACGCGGGCCTTCGCCGGTCTCAAAGTAGAGCCCAAGTCCCATCGCATCCGGAATGGTGAGGATATCGCTGAAGAGAATTGCCGCATCCAGCGCATAGCGACGCAGCGGTTGCAGCGTGACTTCACACGCCAGCTCAGCATTCTTACACAGCGACATAAAATCACCGGCTTCAGCGCGCGTGGCTTTGTACTCCGGCAAATAACGCCCGGCTTGTCGCATCATCCATACCGGTGTGACATCTACCGGCTGACGTAACAGGGCGCGCAGATAACGATCGTTCTTCAGTTCACTCATAATGGGCTCTCTCATGCTAAGGCCAGCAGTGTAGCATTTTCACGCCGCGCTGGCGCGGCACAGGGCAACGGTATCTTCAATCAGGCGACGCGCCACCGTGCCGGGCGGCGGCAACAGCGGCAGATCGTCGTAGCGATACCAGCCGGCATCCAGCAGCTCTTTGCCGTCGTGTTGCAGATCGCCGCCGTCATATTCCGCCATATACGCCATCATCAGAGAGTGCGGGAACGGCCACGGCTGCGAGGTAACGTAACGCACGTTTTTCACCCGCACGTTGCTCTCCTCCATCACTTCCCGCGCCACCGCTTGTTCTAAGGTTTCGCCCACTTCGACAAAGCCCGCCAGCACGGTGTAGATATTGTTACGATGACGCGCATGATTGGCGAGCAGGATCTCATCGCCACGGCGGATAGCCACGATGATGCACGGCGCAATTTGCGGGTAATAACGCTCGCGGCAGTGATTGCACAAGCAGGCAAATTCGCGTTTGCTGATGTGCATCTCATGGCCGCAATAGCCGCACCAGCGATGCGAGCGGTAAAACTCCGCCAGCTGCACGCCACGTCCGGCGATTTGGAACAGGCCGACATCCTCATCAATCAGTTGGCGCACGGAGCCCATGCTGTCCGGACGCGATTCACGTACCAGCCAGACATTCTCGCCCTGCCACTCGCCGATCAAAATCGCGTTGCTGCCGCTGAGGCCAAAATCGCTGGCTAAGCCATGCGGCAATTCGCCCTGCGGCAACCAAAGTTTTTGCTCATGGCTGACAACCCACCATCCAGCGTCTAAGCTTGAGATCTCACGTTGCATCTTAATCGTTGTCCTTAGCGTCAAATCGCACGCTGAAATCCTAATATTAAGTGTGTAATAAACAACTATAACCTACCTGGAGCCCCATATGCTTAACCAGTTAGATAACCTGACAGAGCGTGTAGGCGGCGGAAATGAATTGGTTGATTCATGGCTGCGCGCCCGTCGACAGCTGCTCGTCACTTACTACGAGCTTATTGGCATGAAGCCACAAAAAGATGCGTTATCCACGCTGGATGAACAGGCGCTGGACGCATTTTGTCACAACCTGGTGGATTACCTTTCCACCGGCCATTTCAGCGTGTATGAACACATCATTAGTGAGATGCAGGGTGATAGCCCCTTATTCGTCGCTGCGCAGATTTATCCGGCACTGGAGGCGAATACCGATCGCATCATGCAGCTCTACGATAGCCATCTGCAGCAAGCGATTAACGATGATAATTGCGTGGATTTTCAAACCGCGCTCTCCGAAGTCGGCGAGGTGCTGGAATCGCGCTTCACGCTGGAAGATAAGCTGGTGCAACTCGCCTGGGACAACCAGCTGGCGCTTCCGCCGGTTGCCAACGACAGCGCCATTGCCCGCCCGGCTTAGAACCCCGAAGATGTAAAAAACTTGTTATTCAAGAAAAGCCCTCTTATGCTAAATGGGCTTTTTTATTGTCTTCTTTAACGACAATCAAAAGGCAAATTTTGCGGTTTAAGCGTAGCGTGCGCAGCCAGTTTGCACTCGGACAGCGCGCAGGGACCGGAGCGTACACGTAGTACGTGACGGTCACGAGCACTGCCCAGGTGCAAAATGGCAAGCAAAGTAGCTTAAACCACAAAACACCAACTTGTCGGAGTGCCCTCTAGGGCTGAGACCGTTAATTCGGGATCCGCGGAACCTGATCAGGTTAGTACCTGCGAAGGGAACAAGAGTAGACATTATCAGCACGGTGCATGCTGGCGCCCGGCACCGTACCTGTTACTCCTTCCGAACTCTGGACAAGCAACTTCCAACCGTTACCGGAAACTTGCTATGTCTGCTAAAACTTCTCGTCGTGAACAACGCGCTCAGGCGCAAGAATTTATCGATTCCCTGCAGGGAACCGCTTTCCCCAACTCCAAACGTATCTGGATCACCGGCAGCCGCGCGGATATTCGCGTGCCGATGCGTGAGATACAGCTCAGTCCAACGCACATAGGCGGCAGCAAAGAGAATCCGCACTATGAGCCAAATGAAGCGGTGCCGGTTTACGACACCGCCGGGGCTTATGGCGATCCTCAAGCCACCATTAATGTGCATCAGGGACTCGACAGGCTGCGTGCCAATTGGATCGAAGAACGTGACGACAGCGAAACCATCCACCAGCTGAGTTCCCGTTACACGCAGCAGCGTCTGGCGGATGAAGGCCTGGACCATCTGCGTTTTGAGCAGCTGCCGCAACCGCGCCGTGCCAAAGCGGGTCGCCGGGTTACCCAACTGCACTATGCGCGTCAGGGCATCATCACGCCGGAGATGGAGTTTATCGCGCTGCGTGAAAACATGGGCCGCGAGCGTATTCGCGGTGAAGTGCTGTTACAGCAGCATCCGGGTCACAGCTTTGGTGCCAATCTGCCAGAAAATATCACCGCGGAATTTGTCCGTCAAGAAGTCGCCAATGGGCGCGCCATCATCCCTTCGAACATCAACCATCCCGAATCCGAACCGATGATTATCGGCCGCAACTTCCTGGTGAAAGTGAATGCCAACATTGGCAACTCTGCGGTGAGCTCATCTATTGAAGAGGAAGTGGAGAAGCTGGTGTGGTCAACGCGCTGGGGCGCAGACACTGTGATGGATCTCTCAACCGGCCGCTATATCCATGAAACGCGTGAGTGGATTTTGCGCAATAGTCCGGTGCCGATTGGTACGGTGCCGATTTATCAGGCGCTGGAGAAAGTGAACGGCATTGCAGAAGATCTCAACTGGGAGATTTTCCGCGACACGCTGCTGGAGCAGGCGGAACAAGGCGTTGACTACTTCACTATTCACGCTGGCGTGCTGCTGCGCTATGTGCCGATGACGGCCAAACGCCTGACCGGCATTGTGTCGCGCGGTGGCTCGATTATGGCGAAATGGTGCCTGTCGCATCACACCGAAAATTTCCTCTATCTGCACTTCCGCGAGATTTGTGAAATTTGTGCCGCCTACGATGTGGCGCTGTCACTGGGCGACGGCCTGCGTCCCGGCTCGATTCAGGATGCCAACGATGAGGCGCAATTTGCCGAACTGCATACGCTGGGCGAACTGACCAAAATCGCCTGGGAATACGATGTGCAGGTGATGATTGAAGGTCCGGGCCATGTGCCCATGCAGATGATTCGACGCAATATGACCGAACAGCTTGAGCATTGTCACGAAGCCCCGTTTTACACGCTTGGCCCGCTCACCACCGATATCGCGCCCGGCTATGACCATTTCACTTCCGGCATCGGCGCGGCCATGATTGGCTGGTTCGGCTGCGCCATGCTGTGTTACGTGACGCCGAAAGAGCACCTCGGTTTGCCGAACAAAGAGGATGTGAAGCAAGGGCTGATCACCTACAAGATCGCTGCGCACGCGGCGGATCTGGCGAAAGGTCATCCCGGTGCGCAGATCCGTGACAATGCGATGTCGAAAGCGCGTTTTGAATTCCGCTGGGAAGATCAGTTCAATCTGGCGCTCGATCCGCACACCGCACGCGCCTATCACGATGAAACCCTGCCGCAGGAATCGGGAAAAGTGGCGCACTTCTGCTCGATGTGCGGCCCGAAATTCTGCTCGATGAAAATTACCCAGGAAGTGCGTGAGTTTGCCGCCCGCCAACAGGCTGAAGCCCAGCCGATTGAGATGGGTATGGCGCAAATGTCGAACGCCTTCCGCAATCGTGGCGGCGAGATCTATCACGCTGCCGATACCCTTAAAGAGGAAAATGTATGACCGACGCCTTTCCTGCCACAGCCTCAAAGCTGGGGCTGTATCCGGTTGTTGATAGCGTGGAATGGATCGCGCGCTTGCTGGAAGCCGGTGTGCGCACCATACAGCTGCGCATCAAAGATTGTGAAGATTACGAGGTGGAAGATGCGGTGCGCGAGGCGATTGCACTCGGCAAACAGTATCGCGCTCGCCTGTTTATCAATGATTACTGGCGCTTAGCCATTAAATATCACGCTTATGGCGTGCACCTCGGCCAGGAAGATCTCGATGTAGCCGATCTGGCGGCCATTCGCGAGGCGGGATTGCGCCTGGGTTTATCGACGCATGACGATGCCGAGTTAGATCGGGCTCTGGCGCTGCGCCCTTCTTACATTGCGCTTGGCCACATCTATCCTACGCAAACCAAAGATATGCCTTCTGCGCCGCAAGGCGTGGTGGAATTGAAACGCCACCTGGCGCGTTTGCAGAATGTGCCAACCGTGGCGATTGGCGGTATTTCACTGGCGCGCGTGCCGGAAGTGCTGGCTACCGGCGTGGGCAGCATTGCGGTGGTGAGCGCGATTACCCAGGCCGCCGACTGGCGCGCAGCAACGCAGCAGTTACTGTCACTGGTGGAAAATGGAATCGAACCTGCAGAAGCAGTGTAATGCGCGGCAAGTAAAGATGAAACGCTGGAATCTGCCGCGCAGCAGCGTGATGTAGGGGCTGGCGTCATTTCCTGACAAGACTAAAGTGTGCCTGCCCGCTGTCGCTTGCAGCGGGCCAGGGCTGGTCTCAACCTCTCCCAGCCCTGCCTTTCTTCACGTGATCAGGGAGGAGGTATGCACGGATCCATGACTACAAGCCAGCATGGCACGTTCTACCGCTGCGCCGAGTTGAGCTATCGCCTGCTCTGTGTGCTCATTCATTGGCAAACCATAATTCAGGCGCAAGCAGTTGCGATACTTACCCGAGGCCGAAAACAGCGAGCCGACGGCAACCTGCATGTTCAGCTCACGCAATTCGGTATTGAGCCTGACCGCGTCAAATGCCTCTGGCAATTCAATCCACATCAGGAAACTGCCCTGCGGACGCGACACACAAATCCCACACGGAAAGTAGTGGCGTACCCAGCAGCTAAAGGTTTCATAATTGCGTTGATACACCTGACGCATGCGCCGCAAATGCGGCAGATAATGACCAAGACGAATAAACTCGGCGACCGCATGTTGCGGCTGGGTGGCCGTCGATCCGGTGCTGATATATTTCATATGCAGCACGCGATCGCGATAGCGTCCCGGCGCCACCCAACCGACACGCAGCCCCGGCGCCAGCGTCTTGGAGAAGGAACTGCACAGCAATACCCGTCCATCGTGATCCAATGACTTAAGGGTAACCGGACGCGGATACTCCCACGCCAGCTCGCCGTACACATCGTCTTCAATAATCGCGGCATCGAAACGCTGTGCCAGCGTCACCAGCGCACGTTTGCGAGATTCCGGCATGATAAAGCCCAGCGGATTATTGCAGTTTGGCACCACCACCACCGCTTTAATCGGCCACTGTTCGAACGCAAGTTCCAGCGCTTCCAGGCTGATGCCGGTAACCGAATCGGTAGGAATCTCAATGGCGCGAATGCCGAAGCCGCGCAGAGTTTGCATGGTGCCGTGGAAAGTCGGCGACTCCACCGCAATGATGTCACCAGCCTGACATATCGCACGAATCGAGATCGACAACGCTTCATGGCAGCCGGTGGTGATCACGATATCGTCTGCCGTGAGCTGACAACCGCTGTCGATCGTCAGGCGCGCAACCTGTTCGCGCAGTGCCGCGACACCCAGCAAACTGTCATAGTTGAGCTGATCGATATCCTGCTTCTGCGCCATACGGCTTTGAATTTTCCACAGCGGTTTCAACGTGGGCTGGGTCAGATCAGGCATACCGCTGCCGAGTTGCAACACATCGTTATTAGTTCGGCTGCTGAGCAACTCCAGCACCGATTCCCACTGCGTGATTTCCACCGGACGCTGTGCAGGTCGGGTGATGGCCGGCATCGGCGGCGTCGCTTTGCGTGTTGCAACGAAATATCCGGAACGTGGCTGCGGCACAATCAGCTGTTTCTCTTCCAGCAGATGATATGCCTGCTGAACGGTGCTGATACTCACGCCGTGTTCAAGACTCAGCGTGCGCACCGACGGCAAGCGCTCGCCGCTGCGGTACAGCCCTTGCTCTATACGATCCGAAAGCAAACATGCTAAATGTTGGTAGCGCGTCATCGTATGCCTCACTCAGCCATCAATCATAATAAACCAGTACAGATAGACCTCATTATTACCATTCAGATCCACCTTAAGGCAATCTGTATGTTAAAGATAAGTGTTTTTTGCGTCTGTATCATAATGCGTGGGAATAAGACAATGCTTCTCAGGCAACCTACTGAGGGCAAGGATTATGGAATTCGATCAAAACCGCGCGGCTAAACCTTTTGATGTCACTTTACTGGATATCTTCCGCGGCGTAGTGCGTATGGTTAAACACTGGAAAGCACGGCGTGAAACTCACCGCATCCTGTCAAAACTGAGTGATAACCAGCTGCGTGATATCGGACTGACACGCGAAGATGTCTGCCGCAAGTTCTGACAAAATGAAGACGAAAAAAAACCCTGCCGAAGCAGGGTTTTTTATTGGTCAGCTTTAGCAGACGAATTACTCGTCGTCGCTTCCGCCCAGACCGGCGTTCAGCAATTCTGCCAGGCTTGCAGAGGCTTCATCCGCAGTAACCTGCGGTGCAACCGGTGCTTCGCCCGCAGAGCGGCGACGCATACGATCCTGGTGATAAGCATAACCGGTACCGGCTGGGATCAGACGACCCACGATGACGTTCTCTTTCAGGCCGCGCAGTTCATCACGCTTACCTGCAACTGCTGCTTCGGTCAGGACACGCGTGGTCTCCTGGAACGATGCTGCAGAGATGAACGATTCGGTTGCCAGTGACGCTTTGGTGATACCCAGCAGATCGCGCATGAATGTTGCGCCGATTTTGCCATTCGCTTCAAGTTCACGGTTAGAGATCTTGATGCGTGAGTATTCAGCCTGCTCACCTTCCAGGAAGTCGGTGCTTCCCACGCTCGAGATGGTTGCTTTACGCAGCATCTGACGAACGATGACTTCGATGTGTTTATCGTTAATCTTAACGCCTTGCAGACGGTAAACTTCCTGCACTTCGTTAGTGATGTAACGGGTCACAGCATGGACGCCACGCAGACGCAGGATGTCGTGCGGAGACTCTGGGCCGTCAGATACGACGTCACCACGTTCTACGCGCTCACCTTCGAATACGTTAAGCTGACGCCATTTTGGAATCATCTCTTCGTACGGATCGCTACCATCAACCGGCGTAATCACCAGACGACGCTTACCTTTGGTCTCTTTACCGAAGGAGATGATACCGCTGATCTCTGCCAGGATTGCTGGCTCTTTCGGACGACGCGCTTCGAACAAGTCAGCAACGCGCGGCAGACCACCGGTAATATCCTTGGTACCGCCAGATTCCTGCGGAACACGCGACAGCGTGTCACCGGCACTGATCTTAACGCCATCTTCCAGCTGAACAATTGCTTTGCCCGGCAGGAAGTACTGTGCTGGCATGTCGGTACCTGGAATCAAAACATCATTTCCGTTGGCATCAACAATTTTCAGCGCAGGACGCAGATCTTTACCACCCGCAGTACGTTCTGCAGAATCCAGAACCACCAGCGATGACAGACCGGTTAAGTCGTCAGTCTGACGCGTAATGGTCTGACCGTCGATCATGTCAGTGAAGCGAATGAAACCGCCCACTTCGGTGATGACCGGCATGGTATGCGGATCCCAGTTTGCTACGGTTTCGCCCGCGGCAACCTGCTCGCCATCACCTTTAGCCATGACCGCACCGTAAGGTACTTTATAGCTCTCTTTGGTACGACCGAACTCGTCGATCATCTTCAGCTCAACGTTACGTGAAACGATAACCAGTTTCCCTGAGGAGTTGGTTACAGACTTCGCGTTGGTCAGCTTGATAGTACCTTTGTTCTTCACCTGGATGCTGGATTCAGCAGCCGCACGAGATGCCGCACCACCGATGTGGAACGTACGCATCGTCAGCTGTGTACCCGGCTCACCGATGGACTGTGCTGCGATAACACCGATGGCCTCACCTTTGTTGATGATGTGACCACGTGCCAGATCGCGACCGTAGCAGTGTGCACACACACCGAAGTCGGTTTCACAGCCAACAACCGAGCGCACTTTGATCGCATCGACTGAATTCAGTTCGATCACATCACACCAGTGTTCATCGATCAGGGTGTTACGCGGGATCAGGATGTCCGCAGTGCCTGGCTTCAGAACGTCTTCAGCCGTTACACGACCCAGTACACGCTCACGCAGCGGCTCTTTAACGTCGCCACCTTCGATGACTGGAGTCATCATGATGCCTTCGAACGTGCCGCAGTCATCTTCGGTAACAACCAGATCCTGCGCTACGTCGACCAGACGACGCGTCAGATAACCGGAGTTAGCAGTTTTCAGTGCGGTATCCGCCAGACCTTTACGCGCACCGTGCGTGGAGATGAAGTACTGGAGTACGTTCAGACCTTCACGGAAGTTCGCGGTGATCGGCGTTTCGATGATTGAGCCATCTGGCTTAGCCATCAGACCACGCATACCGGCCAGCTGACGAATCTGTGCAGCAGAACCACGCGCACCGGAGTCGGCCATCATGTAGATGCTGTTGAACGATACCTGCTGCTCTTCTTCGCCATCACGGTTGATCACGGTTTCAGTTTGCAGGTTATCCATCATCGCTTTGGAAACACGTTCGTTAGCGGCGGCCCAAATATCGATAACTTTGTTGTAACGTTCGCCAGCAGTTACCAGACCAGACTGGAACTGTTCCTGAATCTCAGCAACTTCCGCTTCCGCTTCGGCTACGATTTCCGCTTTCTTCGCTGGGATGACCATGTCGTCGATACCTACAGAGGCACCTGAACGGGCTGCGTAAGCAAAACCGGTGTACATAGTTTGGTCAGCAAAGATAACGGTCGGCTTCAGACCAAGAATGCGGTAACAGGTGTTCAGCATCTTGGAAATGGCTTTCTTACCCAGCGCCTGGTTGACGATGGAGTAAGGCAGGCCTTTCGGAACGATCATCCACAGAATCGCACGACCAATGGTGGTGTCGATAATGCTGGTTTTCGCAACGAACTCTTCCTGCTCGTTCTTGGTGTATTCAGTGATACGCACTTTAACGCGTGCATGCAGCTCGGCCAGGCCAGCGCGATAAACACGCTCAGCTTCTTTCGGGCCAGTCAGCACCATGCCTTCGCCTTTGGCGTTCACTTTGTCGCGGGTCATGTAGTACAGACCCAAAACAACGTCCTGTGAAGGAACGATGATTGGCTCGCCGTTCGCTGGTGACAGAATGTTGTTGGTCGACATCATCAGCGCACGCGCTTCCAGCTGGGCTTCCAGCGTCAGCGGTACGTGAACAGCCATCTGGTCACCATCGAAGTCGGCGTTATATGCCGCACAAACCAGCGGGTGCAGCTGGATCGCTTTACCTTCGATCAGAACCGGTTCAAACGCCTGGATACCCAAACGGTGCAGAGTTGGTGCACGGTTCAGCAGTACCGGGTGTTCGCGGATCACTTCGTCCAGGATATCCCAAACGACAGCCTCTTCGCGCTCAACCATTTTCTTAGCGGCTTTGATGGTGGTGGCCAGGCCACGCAGTTCCAACTTGCCGTAGATGAACGGTTTGAACAGCTCAAGAGCCATTTTCTTCGGCAGACCGCACTGATGCAGACGCAGGTATGGACCAACGGTGATAACTGAACGGCCAGAGTAGTCAACACGTTTACCCAACAGGTTCTGACGGAAACGACCCTGCTTACCTTTGATCATGTCTGCCAGAGATTTCAGCGGACGCTTGTTCGAGCCAGTGATGGCGCGACCGCGACGGCCGTTATCCAGCAGTGCATCAACCGCTTCCTGCAACATACGTTTTTCGTTACGTACGATGATATCTGGCGCAGCCAGATCCAGCAGGCGTTTCAGACGGTTATTACGGTTGATCACGCGACGATACAGATCGTTCAGATCCGACGTTGCGAAACGACCACCGTCCAGCGGTACCAGCGGGCGCAGATCTGGCGGCAGAACCGGCAGAACGGTCAGGATCATCCACTCTGGCTTGTTACCAGACTGAACGAACGCTTCCAGCAGCTTGATACGCTTGGTCAGCTTTTTACGTTTGGTCTCGGAGTTGGTCTCGTTCAGCTCTTCACGCAGCTGCTCGCACTCTTGCTCCAGATCCATGTTTTTCAGCAGCGCCTGGATCGCTTCCGCACCCATCTTCGCGTCGAATTCGTCACCGAACTCTTCCAGCGCGTCAAGGTACTGCTCTTCCGTCAGAATCTGACGTTTTTCCAGGTTGGTCATGCCGCCTTCGATAACCACATAAGATTCGAAGTACAGCACGCGCTCGATATCACGCAGTGGCATATCCAGCAGTAAGCCGATACGCGAAGGCAGTGATTTCAGGAACCAAATGTGCGCAGTCGGTGAAGCCAGCTCAATGTGGCCCATGCGCTCACGACGTACTTTGGTCTGTGTAACTTCAACGCCACACTTCTCACAGATCACGCCGCGATGTTTTAAACGCTTGTACTTACCGCACAGGCATTCGTAGTCTTTTACCGGTCCAAAAATACGGGCACAGAAAAGACCGTCACGCTCAGGCTTGAAGGTACGGTAGTTAATGGTTTCCGGCTTTTTAACTTCACCAAAAGACCATGAACGGATCATGTCTGGCGAGGCCAGAGCAATTTTGATCGCATCAAACTCTTCGGTCTTAGTTTGCGCTTTCAGAAACTTAAGTAAGTCTTTCACGGATTAGCTCCCGTCGGAGTGGAACTCTCAGGGACGCGCACCCGAAGTGCACGTCCCGTAACCAGTACTTGCGAGTACTTACTCGTCTTCCAGCTCGATGTTGATACCCAGCGAGCGAATCTCTTTCAACAGTACGTTGAAGGATTCCGGCATGCCCGGTTCCATCTGATGGTTACCGTCGACGATGTTTTTATACATCTTCGTACGGCCGTTAACGTCATCAGATTTAACGGTAAGCATTTCCTGCAGGGTATACGCGGCACCGTATGCTTCCAGTGCCCACACTTCCATCTCACCGAAGCGCTGTCCACCGAACTGCGCTTTACCACCCAGCGGCTGCTGAGTAACCAAGCTGTAAGAACCGGTAGAACGTGCGTGCATCTTGTCGTCAACCAGGTGGTTCAGTTTCAGCATGTACATGTAACCTACGGTTACCTGACGCTCAAACTGCTCACCGGTACGGCCGTCGAACAGGGTGATCTGACCGGAAGAAGGCAATCCGCCGAGCTGCAGCAGCTCTTTGATTTCGCTCTCTTTCGCACCGTCAAACACCGGAGTCGCGATTGGCATACCCTTCTTCAGGTTCTCTGCCAGACGCAGTACTTCGTCATCTGTAAAGGTGTTCAGGTCAACTTTCTGACGCACATCAGTGCCCAGATCGTAAGCACGCTGGATGAACTCACGCAGTTTGGAGACTTCTTCCTGCTTCTTCAGCATCGCATTGATTTTTTCACCAATGCCTTTAGCCGCCATACCGAGGTGAGTTTCCAGAATCTGACCGATGTTCATACGCGATGGTACGCCCAGCGGGTTCAGTACGATGTCGACCGGCGTACCGTTCTCATCGTAAGGCATGTCTTCGATAGGGTTGATCTTCGAGATAACACCCTTGTTTCCGTGACGACCTGCCATCTTGTCACCAGGCTGAATCTGACGTTTAACGGCCAGATACACCTTAACGATTTTCAGCACGCCTGGTGCCAGATCATCGCCTTGGGTGATCTTGCGACGCTTAGCTTCAAGTTTCTTCTCAAACTCGTGCTTCAGTTCGTCGTACTGCTCAGCCAGCTGCTCCAGAGAGTTCTGCTTCTCTTCGTCAGTCAGGCCCAGCTCCAGCCAGCGCTCACGTGGCAGTTTGTCCAGCTTCTCAGCTTCAACACCACCCGAGATCAGTACTGCCTGGATACGGCCAAACAGGCCAGCTTCGAAGATCTGCAGTTCTTCAGACAGGTCTTTCTTAACCTGCTTCAGCTGCATCTCTTCGATTTCCAGCGCGCGCTTGTCTTTTTCCACGCCATCGCGAGTGAAGACCTGCACGTCAATAACAGTACCGGATACGCCGTTCGGAACGCGCAGTGACGAATCTTTTACGTCAGAGGCTTTTTCACCGAAGATCGCACGCAGCAGTTTCTCTTCTGGCGTCAGCTGGGTTTCACCTTTCGGTGTTACCTTACCAACCAGAATGTCGCCACCGGTCACTTCCGCACCGATGTACACAATGCCGGATTCATCCAGTTTAGAAAGCGCAGCTTCACCCACGTTCGGGATATCAGCGGTGATCTCTTCTGGCCCCAGCTTGGTGTCGCGAGACACACATG
This sequence comes from Pantoea sp. y20, assembly GCF_054903455.1. Classification (NCBI taxonomy): domain Bacteria; kingdom Pseudomonadati; phylum Pseudomonadota; class Gammaproteobacteria; order Enterobacterales; family Erwiniaceae; genus Pantoea; species Pantoea sp. y20. The sequence continues at coordinate 276,767 of NZ_CM142816.1, read as the reverse complement.
CCAGTTCCTGGATGTGGATAGTGGTGAAACGGTCTTCCTGAACCACACGCTCGGATACGAGGATGGAGTCTTCGAAGTTGTAACCGTTCCATGGCATGAACGCCACGCGCATATTCTGACCCAGCGCCAGTTCACCGAGGTCGGTAGACGGGCCATCTGCCAGCACGTCGCCACGCTCAATCGGCTCACCCAGATTGACACACGGCATCTGGTTGATGCAGGTGTTCTGGTTAGAACGGGTGTACTTGGTCAGGTTGTAGATGTCGATACCCGCTTCGCCCGGATACATCTCTTCTTCGTTAACTTTGATAACGATACGAGAAGCATCAACGTACTGAACGGTACCACCACGTTTCGCGACAGCAGTTACACCGGAGTCAACCGCTACTGCGCGTTCCATACCGGTACCAACCAGCGGCTTATCAGCACGCAGAGTTGGAACCGCCTGACGTTGCATGTTCGCACCCATCAAGGCGCGGTTAGCATCATCGTGCTCCAGGAACGGAATCAGTGAAGCACCGACAGAAACCACCTGTTGGGTGGAAACGTCCATGTAGTCAACCTGATCGCGGCTGAACAGGCTTGACTCACCCTTGCTACGGCAGGTGACGAGATCGTCAACAAAGCTGCCATCTTCTGCGAGGTTGGTGTTTGCCTGAGCGATAACGTAGTTACCCTCTTCAATTGCAGAGAGGTAATGAATTTCATCACTCACTTTACCGTCAACAACGCGGCGATACGGGGTTTCAAGGAAACCGTATTCGTTAGTCTGCGCGTAAACCGAGAGTGAGTTGATCAGACCGATGTTTGGGCCTTCTGGGGTTTCGATAGGACATACACGACCGTAGTGGGTTGGGTGTACGTCACGTACTTCGAAGCCGGCGCGCTCACGGGTCAGACCGCCTGGGCCCAGAGCAGAGATACGACGTTTGTGCGTAATCTCGGACAATGGGTTGTTCTGATCCATAAACTGGGACAGCTGGCTTGAACCGAAGAACTCTTTCACCGCCGCCGAAATCGGCTTAGCGTTGATCATGTCCTGAGGCATCAGCGTATCGAGGTCGCCCAGAGACAGACGCTCTTTAACTGCACGCTCAACACGCACCAGACCCACACGGAACTGGTTTTCTGCCATTTCGCCAACAGAACGAATACGACGGTTACCGAGGTGATCGATATCATCCACTTCACCGATACCGTTACGGATACCGATAAGCTTTTTCATCACTTCGATGATGTCGTCTTTGCTCAGGATACCTGAACCTTCGATCTCATCACGCAGCAGAGAACGGTTGAACTTCATACGGCCAACCGCAGAAAGATCGTAACGATCTTCAGAGAAGAACAGGTTCTCGAACAGGTTTTCAGCAGCTTCACGCGTTGGTGGCTCACCAGGACGCATCATGCGGTAGATCTCAACCAGCGCGCTTAAACGATCGTTGGTTGGGTCTACACGCAGAGTCTCGGAGATGTACGCACCGTGATCCAGGTCGTTGGTGAACAGCGTTTCAATGCGCTTGTGGCCTGACTGGCTCAGTTTCGCCAGCAGATCCAGTGACAATTCCATGTTTGCAGGAACGATCAGCTCGCCGGTGTTCAGATCGACGTAGTCTTTAGCAACCACTTTGCCAGCAATGTATTCAACTGGCACTTCGATGTGCTGAATGTTGTCTTTTTCCAGCTGACGGATGTGGCGCGCAGTGATGCGACGACCTTTCTCAACGTAGACCGTGCCATTTGCTTCGATATCGAAGGAGGCGGTTTCACCACGCAGGCGCTCAGGCACCAGTTCCATCTGCAGTTTGTTATCGCGGATTTCATAAACGACTTTATCAAAGAACAGATCAAGGATTTGTTCTGAAGTGAAGTTTAACGCGCGCAGAATGATACTGGCCGGCAGCTTACGACGACGGTCAATACGGACGAAGAGGTTGTCTTTCGGGTCAAACTCGAAATCGAGCCATGAACCGCGGTAAGGGATGATACGTGCGTTATACAGCACTTTACCGGAAGAGTGCGTTTTACCCTTATCGCTGTCGAAGAACACGCCAGGACTACGGTGCAGCTGAGAAACGATAACACGCTCAGTACCATTGATAACAAAGGTACCATTGTCCGTCATGAGTGGAATCTCACCCATGTAGACTTCTTGTTCTTTAATGTCTTTTACGGTGCCTTCCGGCGCTTCGCGCTCGTAGATCACCAGACGCAGTTTCACGCGCAGCGGTGCCGAATAGGTCACGCCACGGATCTGACATTCAGTTACGTCAAAGACAGGCTCACCCAAACGGTAGCTGACATACTGCAACTCAGAGTTGCCGCTGTAGCTTGAGATTGGGAATACGGAGCGGAAGGCTGCTTCCAGACCGTACTGGCCTTCTGGATCTTGCTCGATGAACTTCTGGAACGAGTCAAGCTGGATAGAAAGGAGATAAGGTATGTCCAAAACTTGTGGACGTTTACCAAAATCCTTACGAATACGTTTTTTCTCGGTATAGGAGTAAACCATGGGGTTCCTCAGCTAGCTGACATGTCGAACCACGCTGTCCGTCCTGAAAAGGACAGTTCATGCAACACTATTTTTTGTTTTTCATGCGATGCGCAGCACCCCATGCAATACATCTTTCTATCACTCTTAAATCATTTCATCGCCGTTGTTCAGGCAGGGAACCTTCGCAGGAGAGCGATATATTAAGGCGTCGATAGAAAAAGATATTGAAGAGGCATGATGGACAAACAGTGCGAAACGCCATCATTCCCCTGTAGCGCAAAAAGGCTGGTGACCTAAACAGTCACCAGCCATCAGCCTAATGTTACTCAGGCTGCAACCCGAAGGTTGTCTTACTTAACTTCAACTTCAGCGCCAGCTTCTTTCAGAGCAGCTTCAAGAGCGGCTGCGTCTTCTTTGCTGATGCCTTCTTTGATAGTACCGGTAGCTTCAACCAGGTCTTTAGCTTCTTTCAAGCCCAGGCCAGTTGCAGTACGTACTGCTTTGATTACTGCGACTTTGTTAGCGCCAACAGCTTTCAGAATTACGTCGAATTCAGTTTTCTCTTCAACAGCTTCAGCTGGGCCAGCAGCAACAGCTACAGCGGCAGCAGCAGAAACGCCGAATTTTTCTTCCATAGCAGAAACCAGCTCAACTACTTCCATTACGGACATAGCGGCAACAGCTTCCAGAATTTGGTCTTTAGTGATAGACATATCGATTGTTCCTAAAAATCAGAAAAAGTTTATACGGTAGCAAGCACGAAGGAAAAGAATTTGGCCTTAAGCCGCTTCTTTTGCATCGCGCACAGCAGCCAGAGTACGGACCAGTTTGCCAGCAGCGGCTTCTTTCATGGTCGACATCAGACGTGCCAGTGCTTCTTCGTAAGTCGGCAGAGTTGCCAGACGGTCAATATTGGCCGCCGTGATCAGCTCACCTTCAAAGGCTGCAGCTTTGACCTCAAATTTTGCATTCGCTTTAGCGAAATCTTTGAACAAACGAGCGGCAGCGCCCGGGTGTTCCAAAGAGTATGCAATCAGGGTCGGACCAACAAACGTGTCTTTCAGGCACTCGAAAGGAGTACCTTCAACGACGCGGCGCAGCAGGGTGTTACGAACAACACGCATGTAAACGCCAGCTTCACGACCTGCTTTACGCAGTTCGGTCATTTTATCAACGGTCACGCCACGGGAATCCGCAACAACCGCTGAAAGCGCGCCTTTGGCTACTTCGCTAACTTCAGCAACAATCGCTTGTTTGCCTTGAAGATTTAATGCCATTAGCTTTTGCTCCTGGATTGACCGGGAATAATTTCCCGGAACTCACTTCACTTATTCACCCGAAGGCGATAAGCGCTATTACACGGTGAGCAGAATCCAGCGAAGAAATAATTCTTTTTGGTTCTGTCACCGTCTACGCAGGGTATTAAGCAAGATATCCGAAAATATTCTGCTCCTGCGGTCTCGGACGGAGGCCAGGATAAGGCCTGGCTCCAACCTAAGCGACTGAACAACCAAGTGTTTAGACTTTGTCACTCACTCGCTTTGAATCTGGGTTCTGAATTGTGCAAACAACCAGAACAACGGGCGTAAGATTCTAGATGAATTTTTCGCCCGTTACAAGCAGCAATTAGTTTGCTGATGCACTCAGACCAGCCTGGTCAACGGCAACGCCGGCGCCCATGGTGGTAGAGATGCTGACTTTCTTGATGTACACGCCTTTCGCCTGTGATGGTTTAGCTTTTTTCAGCGCAACCAGCAAAGATTCCAGGTTTTCTTTCAATTTGTCAGTGTCAAAATCCACTTTACCGATGGTGGTGTGGATGATGCCGTTTTTGTCGTTACGATAACGAACCTGACCTGCTTTAGCATTTTTAACTGCTTCAGCAACGTTCGGCGTTACAGTACCAACTTTCGGGTTTGGCATCAGACCGCGTGGGCCCAGAACCTGGCCCAACTGGCCAACAACGCGCATTGCATCTGGAGATGCGATTACAACGTCAAAGTTCATTTCGCCTTTTTTGATCTGCTCAGCCAGGTCTTCCATACCAACCAGTTCTGCGCCAGCTGCTTTAGCAGCTTCAGCGTTTGCACCTTGGGTGAAGACGGCAACACGTACTGAACGACCAGTACCGTGTGGCAGAACGGTCGCACCGCGCACGTTCTGATCAGATTTACGTGCATCGATGCCGAGGTTAACGGCAACGTCAACGCTTTCTACGAACTTGGCAGTAGCCAGTTCTTTCAGCAGAGCAACAGCTTCGTTAATGTCGTACTGCTTAGTAGCATCAACTTTGTCACGGATTACGCTCATGCGCTTGGTCAGCTTAGCCATTTCTTAATCCTCTACTACCAGGCCCATGGAACGAGCAGTACCTTCGATAGAGCGAGTCATCGCTTCTACGTCAGAACCAGTCATGTCCGCAGCTTTAGTTTCTGCGATTTCACGTACCTGAGCACGGGAAACTTTACCGACTTTGTCTTTGTTCGGCTTACCAGAACCAGACTTGATGCCCGCTGCTTTTTTCAGCAGTACGGCAGCCGGAGGCGTTTTGGTAACGAAGGTGAAAGAACGGTCACTGTATACGGTGATAACAACAGGAGTAGGCAGGCCTTTCTCCAGGGATTCAGTCTTAGCGTTGAACGCTTTGCAGAATTCCATAATGTTAACACCCTGCTGACCCAGTGCTGGACCAACAGGTGGACTTGGGTTAGCCATACCAGCTGCAACTTGCAACTTAACGTAGGCTTGTACTTTCTTGGCCATGATAATTCCTCAATTGGGTTATAACGCCTGAAAAACAGGCTCCCCGTGATAACGATTTATATGCCGTTGCGGGCACATAAAAACAAAAGGCGCGAAATTATAGGTAAATTTCGCGCCTTCCGCAAGAGCTAAAAAGTGAACAGAAGGGTTAACCTTTCTCCACCTGAGCGAAGTCGAGTTCCACTGGCGTTGCACGGCCAAAGATGGAAACGGACACTTTCAGGCGGCTCTTCTCGTAGTCCACTTCTTCGACCACTCCGTTGAAGTCGGCAAACGGGCCGTCGCTGACGCGTACCATCTCGCCTGGCTCGAACAGCGTTTTTGGACGCGGCTTATCACCCACCTGCTGCAGGCGGTTCATAATCGCATCAACTTCTTTATCACTGATTGGCGCAGGACGGTCGGAAGTACCACCGATAAAGCCCATTACACGCGGTACACTGCGTACTAAGTGCCAGCTGGCGTCATTCATTACCATCTGAACCAATACGTAGCCAGGGAAGAATTTACGTTCGCTTTTGCGACGCTGGCCGCCACGGATTTCGACGACTTCTTCAGTCGGCACCATGACTTCGCCAAAAAGCTCTTCCATGTTGTGCAGTTTGATATGCTCGTGCAGCGATTTCGCTACGCGGGCTTCAAAACCAGAGAACGCCTGAACGACGTACCAGCGTTTTTTTGGAGCTTCAGACATCTCAGAACCTCAGGCCAGTGATAAACGATACCAGACGGACCAGAATACCATCCAGCCCCCACAAAATCAGTGACATCACGGCAGTAACCGCGGCAACGATTAACGTGGTGTGCAGTGTTTCCTGGCGAGTCGGCCAAATGACCTTACGCATTTCGGTTTTAGCTTCACGGGCAAATGCCACAGTCGCTTTGCCTTTGATTGTCAGCAAAGCAATGCCGCCCGCTGCAGCGATCAGCACAACCACAGCCAGCGCGCGCAGAGGCAATGTTACATCGCGATAGATATAGTTGCCGACGATTGCTACCAGGAGCAATGCGATCACAACTACCCATTTCATCGCTTCAAGGCCGCGCCCGCTTCCTTGAGCTTCGGTATTCGCACTCATAAACCAACCTGCCACAATAATTCAGAAACTATACTGCCCCGCAGTGCGAGGCATCCAAACCGAATGAGCTTTTGAGCGTAACTCGGTATCCAACGCCGTGAAACAGAGCCTGTCTCAGCAATGATTATGATGCAAAATCACTGATGAGCCAGGTTCTATACAACAGCGTGCAAAAAGGGCATCAAATGATGCCCTTTCCTTGTGCATTGCGTCAAATCTTATCGCAGTTAAGCGATAATTTCAGCAACAACACCCGCACCAACAGTACGGCCGCCTTCACGGATTGCGAAACGCAGACCCTGATCCATAGCGATTGGCTTGATCAAAGTAACGGTCATTTTTACGTTGTCGCCTGGCATTACCATCTCAACGCCTTCTGGCAGTTGAACGTCACCGGTCACGTCAGTAGTACGGAAGTAGAACTGAGGACGGTAGCCTTTGAAGAACGGAGTATGGCGGCCGCCTTCATCTTTAGACAGAACGTAAACTTCTGAAGTGAACTGGGTATGTGGCTTGATTGAACCCGGCTTAGCCAGAACCTGGCCACGCTCGATGTCTTCACGCTTGATACCACGCAGCAGAACACCACAGTTCTCGCCTGCCTGACCCTGATCCAGCAGTTTGCGGAACATTTCAACGCCAGTACAGGTTGATTTCACAGTGTCTTTAAGGCCAACAACTTCAACTTCGTCGCCCACTTTAACGATACCGCGCTCAACACGACCGGTAACAACGGTACCACGGCCAGAGATTGAGAATACGTCTTCGATTGGCAGCAGGAACGGCTTGTCGATTGCACGTACTGGCTCTGGGATATAGGTATCCAGGTGCTCAGCCAGCTCAATGATCTTAGCTTCCCACTCAGCGTCGCCTTCCAGCGCTTTCAGAGCAGAACCACGTACGATTGGAGTGTCGTCGCCTGGGAAGTCATATGCTGACAGCAGGTCACGTACTTCCATCTCAACCAGTTCCAGCAGCTCTTCATCATCAACCATGTCGCACTTGTTCAGGAACACGATGATGTAAGGAACGCCAACCTGACGACCCAGCAGGATGTGCTCACGGGTCTGTGGCATTGGGCCATCAGTCGCAGCAACAACCAGGATCGCGCCGTCCATCTGCGCTGCACCGGTGATCATGTTTTTCACATAGTCGGCGTGGCCTGGGCAGTCAACGTGCGCATAGTGGCGAGACGGGGTTTCATATTCAACGTGAGAAGTGTTGATGGTGATACCACGTGCTTTCTCTTCTGGCGCTTTATCGATCTCATCGAATTTGCTTGCCTTACCGCCGTAGGTTTTAGCCAGTACGGTAGTAATTGCTGCAGTCAGGGTGGTTTTACCGTGGTCGACGTGACCGATGGTGCCCACGTTTACGTGCAGTTTATTACGCTGAAATTGCTCTTTAGCCATCGCTAGTCCCTCTAAGACACGGATATATCGAAGATATCGTCATATCAACCAGGCATTGCCTGACTGTTTGGTTTACAGAGAGAGAATCAGGAGAGAGATAAAGGAAGTGGTGCTGATACCCAGAGTCGAACTGGGGACCTCACCCTTACCAAGGGTGCGCTCTACCAACTGAGCCATATCAGCACATCTGGAGCGGGCAGCGGGAATCGAACCCGCATCATCAGCTTGGAAGGCTGAGGTAATAGCCATTATACGATGCCCGCATCCTGGAACTCGGCTACCTGTTCTTTCTGTAGCTTATGAATAATAAAAGAAGACCTTCTATTATTCGAGCCGGTCAGAGTTGCTGACCAACTTTGATTGCGCTAATGCGCAATCTGAAATTCGAAGGTGAGAGATGAAGAACTCACCCATCAGATAAAGACTTTATCTGACGCCCAACCAGGAGGTTGAGATGGTGGTGGGAGAAGGATTCGAACCTTCGAAGTCTGTGACGGCAGATTTACAGTCTGCTCCCTTTGGCCGCTCGGGAATCCCACCTACTTGATGGTGCCGGCTACCGGAATCGAACTGGTGACCTACTGATTACAAGTCAGTTGCTCTACCAACTGAGCTAAGCCGGCATCAAGTGGAGCGCATTCTAGGAATACCCGAAGAAGGATGCAACAAAAAAATCGTCAAAATTGCTCTATCGCTTACTATTTGTGCAAATCATCTCAAATCAGCCATCAGTCGCAGTAAAATCCCCCTAAACCTGTGCGTTTTTACACCACCACATTGATTGATTGCTATGAACCGCCATCATTTTCAATGCACATATTTGAAGCACACTGCCTTTCTGCTGTGCAAATTGCAGAAAATTTTTTTTGAAACTACCCGCTACACTCGTTTTTCTGCTGGCCTGCATTTTGCTTATCTATTTAATCGGGTCATTAAATGGAGGATGTCGCATGAATATTGTACAGCTCACTGCAGAAACATTACCCCTTTATCGTCAGGCTTTGGCTGCCCTGATGGTTGAAGCGGTAAAAAACAATATGACTTCGGCATTTCAACATTCGCAAAAGATGCAACAGTATCAGGATGCCGAGCGCTATTTTCATAGCTTGCGCAACAAAATGGCACGCCATGAGTTGCTGCTATGGATTGCCGTCATCGACTCGGTTGTGGTGGGAAGCGTGCAGCTCAATATTTGTCAGCGTCCAGATGGACAAAATCGCGCGGAAGTTTTACAGCTGCTTGTGCATTCAAATGCTCAGCGAGAAGGGATTGGACGCAGATTAATGCAGACGCTTGAGCACAAGGCAGAAAGCTATCAGCGTGGTCTGCTTTATTTGGATGTCATTGCAGGTTCTGCAGAAGAAATTTTTTATCGGGCACATGGCTACCGCTATTTAGGGGAATTGCCCGACTATGCATTATGCGCGGATGGGCATCCTCATCCCGGCGCGATTTACTATAAACGTCTGCGTACCAGCCCAGCAGAAAATGTAGCGACAAGCTACTGACCGACAAGAAAAATGCGGGCACGCTTGCGAAAGCGTGCTCCTGTTTATCATTTTACTTCTTTTTAAAGTCACACTGGTGTTACCCTCCTGCCCATTGTTCTCGTTAATTACCCCTGTGACGTGCAATTGAGTTTGATACATCTTCGTATGCCTAATGCAGCAAGGTGTTGATTAATCAGAATTTGCACTCAGATGCATGCTTATGAGTAAAAAAACGACACCTCTTACTACGCCTTATTTGCAGTTCAATCGCCAGCAATGGGCAGCACTACGCGATTCAGTACCAATGACATTGGCTGAAGGTGAAATTGAGCGTCTGCGTGGTATCAATGAAGATCTTTCATTAGAAGAAGTGGCCGAGATTTATCTGCCGCTATCGCGTCTGCTTAATTTTTATATCAGTTCTAATCTGCGTCGTCAGGCGGTGCTTGAGCAATTCCTTGGCACTAATGGGCAGAAAATCCCTTATATCATCAGTATTGCCGGCAGCGTTGCGGTAGGAAAAAGCACAACTGCTCGTGTGCTTCAGGCACTTCTTAGCCGCTGGCCAGAACACCGCAAAGTAGAACTGATCACTACTGATGGTTTTTTGCATCCTAATGCCGTGCTTAAAGAACGCGGTTTGATGAAGAAAAAAGGGTTCCCTCAATCTTACGATATGCATCGCCTGGTTAACTTCGTATCTGATTTAAAATCGGGTGCTAGCCAGGTGACAGCGCCGGTTTATTCTCATCTGATTTATGATGTCATTCCGAATGGCGATAAAGTCGTACAACAGCCTGATATTCTTATTCTTGAAGGATTGAATGTGCTGCAAAGCGGTATGGACTATCCTCACGATCCTCATCATGTATTTGTGTCTGATTTCGTGGATTTTTCAATTTACGTCGATGCACCAGAGTCTTTACTTGAGAACTGGTATGTAAATCGCTTTTTGAAATTCCGTGAGGGCGCGTTTAGCGATCCGGACTCTTATTTCCATCACTATTCGCAATTACCTGAAGAGGATGCACTCAATATTGCGCATGGTCTGTGGAAAGAGATTAACTGGCTTAATTTAAAGGAAAATATCCTGCCTACACGTGAACGAGCAAGTCTTATTATGACGAAGTCGGCTGATCATGCGGTGCAAAGTGTACGTTTGAGGAAATAGTCTTTTTTATAAAATGCCCATAAAAGATCGTGGGCATTTTAATTTGTTAGCTCAGATGCATTAATTGTCTGGACGAAGAGAAATCTCACCCCCTACCCAGGATTTAATGACTCCATTCTGCTCCAGTAATAAGCCACCCTGCTTATCAATACCTCGCGCAATGCCATGTACCTCACGATCCCCAATAAGAAGCTTCACTGGACGATTAATGAAGTTATCAAGGGCTTCCCAGCGGGAAACAAATGGCGCCAAACCATCGCGCTCAAAAATAGGTAACGCTTCACGCAGGCTATTGATCAACTTCGCAGCTAACTCGTTGCGATCGATATCAACACCAGCTTCCTGAAGATTAATCCAACCCTGATTAATTTCTGCCGTGCCTTCTGAACGCATCAGCAAATTGACACCAGCACCTATAACAATCTGAGCTGCATCGCCGGTTTTTCCAGTTAACTCAACTAAAATACCAGCAAGCTTACGATCGTTAAGATAGAGATCATTCGGCCATTTAACCCGGACATCCGGAGCACCTAATGACTGAATCACTTCTGCCATGATGATACCAATCACCAGACTCAGGCCCATCGCCGCAGCTGGCCCCTGATCAAGACGCCAATACATGGACATATACAGGTTGGAGCCAAACGGTGAAAACCATTTACGCCCGCGACGTCCGCGCCCTGCTTGCTGATACTCGGCTATGCATGCGTAGCCAGACGGCAATTGATCCATCCGATCCAGCAAATACTGGTTGGTAGAATCGATAACAGGAATAACCGCCAGATTAGGTTGATGCAGGAGAGACAGAATGATTTCTTCATCCAGTAACTGAATTGGCTCTGGTAAGCTGTAGCCTTTACCCGTTACCGTATATACATCCAGACCCCAACTTTTGAGAGTCTGTATATGTTTATTAATGGCAGCACGGCTCATACCAAGCGCTTCGCCCAGCTGCTCACCAGAGTGAAATTCACCATCGGCCACCAATGCCACTAACTTTAACGGCACGCTATTATCTTTCATGAAATTACCTCAACGGCATTACGCTCGCCTCGAGCACCGATAAAGCGCACTTCTGGCTCCAGCCAAACATCAAACTTTTGTCCGACTCTATTTCTAACCTGATGCGCTAAATCGACAATATCCTGTGGAGTGGCATGATCTTCATTTATCAGTACCAAAGCCTGCTGACGGTGAACTGCGGCGCCACCTACACGGAAGCCTTTAAGACCACATTGGTCGATCAACCAGCCAGCTGCTAATTTCACTTCGCCACTGGCCTGTGGATAATGAGGAATGGATGGCCACTGCTTAATTAGCGCATCTGCATGCTCAGCTGTGATCAGCGGATTTTTGAAGAAACTACCCACATTGCCTGTGATTTTTGGGTCGGGCAGTTTGCTTTGGCGCATATGGCAAATAGCATTGAATACATCCCAGGCACACACTGTTGCTGGGTTTAACTTAGTCAGCTCGCCATAAGTTAGAACTGGTTTCCACTGTTTTGCCAGACGTAATCCCACTGCAACAATGACATAGTCATTTTTCATAGCATGTTTGAAAATACTATCGCGATAGCTAAACTGGCACTCTTCTCGATACAACCGAATTATATTTTGCGATGGGAGGTGTATAGCTTCAACGTAGTGACAGATATCTTTAAATTCGACACCATATGCACCGATATTTTGAATCGGTGCTGAGCCGGCCATACCAGGAATCAGCGCCAGGTTTTCCAGTCCTGTAATACCCTTCTTTAGCGTGTTTTCAACTAAAGCATGCCAATTTTCGCCGGCACCAACATGCAAGTGCCAGGCTTCGTCATGCTCTTCGATAGCGATGCCTTTAATCGCATTAACCACCACCGAGCCGCTAAAATCTTCAAGAAAGAGTACGTTGCTCCCTTCGCCTAATACAATAAAAGGCAGATTTGATTGCTGACTGTTTTTCCAGGCCAAAGTAATAGCGTCAGGAGTTTCAGCGATGGTCAGTGTTTGTGCATTGATCGTAAGACCAAGAGTGTTGAAAGCTTTCAGGGATGTATTGGGGCTGGACATTTCACGGCCTTTACTGATTAATCTGACCGTAGTTTACCTGATCGGTAGGTTGCGAGTTTGATGTTTTCTTATTTCTGATGGGAAATTGCTAATGTACAGACGTAAAAAAGCCCCGGACTTTCGTCCGGGGCTTCTTCACTTATTTGATGCCTGGCAGTTCCCTACTCTCGCATGGGGAGACCCCACACTACCATCGGCGCTACGGCGTTTCACTTCTGAGTTCGGCATGGGGTCAGGTGGGACCACCGCGCTAAAGCCGCCAGGCAAATTCTGTCGCAAAAACGAATAACATTCGCTTCCGCTAAATCTTTAATCCGTAAACAAGCTGAAAATATCCGGTCTCTCAGACCAAAACGCCTCTGGCGTTGTAAGGTTAAGCCTCACGGGTCATTAGTACCGGTTAGCTCAACGCATCGCTGCGCTTACACATCCGGCCTATCAACGTCGTAGTCTTCAACGTCCCTTCAGGACCCTCAAGGGGTCAGGGAGAACTCATCTCGGGGCAAGTTTCGTGCTTAGATGCTTTCAGCACTTATCTTTTCCGCACTTAGCTACCGGGCAGTGCCATTGGCATGACAACCCGAACACCAGTGGTGCGTTCACTCCGGTCCTCTCGTACTAGGAGCAACCCCCCTCAATTCTCCAGCGCCCACGGCAGATAGGGACCGAACTGTCTCACGACGTTCTAAACCCAGCTCGCGTACCACTTTAAACGGCGAACAGCCGTACCCTTGGGACCTACTTCAGCCCCAGGATGTGATGAGCCGACATCGAGGTGCCAAACACCGCCGTCGATATGAACTCTTGGGCGGTATCAGCCTGTTATCCCCGGAGTACCTTTTATCCGTTGAGCGATGGCCCTTCCATTCAGAACCACCGGATCACTATGACCTGCTTTCGCACCTGCTCGAGCCGTCACTCTCGCAGTCAAGCTGGCTTATGCCATTGCACTAACCTCCTGATGTCCGACCAGGATTAGCCAACCTTCGTGCTCCTCCGTTACTCTTTGGGAGGAGACCGCCCCAGTCAAACTACCCACCAGACACTGTCCGCAGCCCGGATTACGGGCCTACGTTAGAACATCAAACATTAAAGGGTGGTATTTCAAGGTTGGCTCCACGCAGACTGGCGTCCACGCTTCAAAGCCTCCCACCTATCCTACACATCAAGGCTCAATGTTCAGTGTCAAGCTATAGTAAAGGTTCACGGGGTCTTTCCGTCTTGCCGCGGGTACACTGCATCTTCACAGCGATTTCAATTTCACTGAGTCTCGGGTGGAGACAGCCTGGCCATCATTACGCCATTCGTGCAGGTCGGAACTTACCCGACAAGGAATTTCGCTACCTTAGGACCGTTATAGTTACGGCCGCCGTTTACCGGGGCTTCGATCAAGAGCTTCTCCTTGCGGATAACCCCATCAATTAACCTTCCGGCACCGGGCAGGCGTCACACCGTATACGTCCACTTTCGTGTTTGCACAGTGCTGTGTTTTTAATAAACAGTTGCAGCCAGCTGGTATCTTCGACTGCCTTCAGCTCCATCCGCGAGGGACTTCACCTGATGACAGCGTGCCTTCTCCCGAAGTTACGGCACCATTTTGCCTAGTTCCTTCACCCGAGTTCTCTCAAGCGCCTTGGTATTCTCTACCTGACCACCTGTGTCGGTTTGGGGTACGATTTCGTGTTACCTGGAGCTTAGAGGCTTTTCCTGGAAGCAGGGCATCAGTTACTTCACCACCGTGGTGGCTCGTCGTCACGCCTCAGCCTTAAGATACCCCGGATTTACCAAAGGTATCAGCCTACACGCTTAAACCGGGACAACCGTCGCCCGGATAACCTAGCCTTCTCCGTCCCCCCTTCGCAGTAACACCAAGTGCAGGAATATTAACCTGCTTCCCATCGACTACGCTTTTCAGCCTCGCCTTAGGGGTCGACTCACCCTGCTCCGATTAACGTTGAACAGGAACCCTTGGTCTTCCGGCGAGCGGGCTTTTCACCCGCTTTATCGTTACTTATGTCAGCATTCGCACTTCTGATACCTCCAGCATGCCTCACAGCACACCTTCAACGGCTTACAGAACGCTCCCCTACCCAACAACACATAGTGTCGCTGCCGCAGCTTCGGTGCATGGTTTAGCCCCGTTACATCTTCCGCGCAGGCCGACTCGACCAGTGAGCTATTACGCTTTCTTTAAATGATGGCTGCTTCTAAGCCAACATCCTGGCTGTCTGTGCCTTCCCACATCGTTTCCCACTTAACCATGACTTTGGGACCTTAGCTGGCGGTCTGGGTTGTTTCCCTCTTCACGACGGACGTTAGCACCCGCCGTGTGTCTCCCGTGATAACATTCTCCGGTATTCGCAGTTTGCATCGGGTTGGTAAGCCGGGATGGCCCCCTAGCCGAAACAGTGCTCTACCCCCGGAGATGAGTTCACGAGGCGCTACCTAAATAGCTTTCGGGGAGAACCAGCTATCTCCCGGTTTGATTGGCCTTTCACCCCCAGCCACAAGTCATCCGCTAATTTTTCAACATTAGTCGGTTCGGTCCTCCAGTTAGTGTTACCCAACCTTCAACCTGCCCATGGCTAGATCACCGGGTTTCGGGTCTATACCCTGCAACTTAACGCCCAGTTAAGACTCGGTTTCCCTGCGGCTCCCCTATACGGTTAACCTTGCTACAGAATATAAGTCGCTGACCCATTATACAAAAGGTACGCAGTCACCCCATTAAAGAGGCTCCCACTGCTTGTACGTACACGGTTTCAGGTTCTGTTTCACTCCCCTCGCCGGGGTTCTTTTCGCCTTTCCCTCACGGTACTGGTTCACTATCGGTCAGTCAGGAGTATTTAGCCTTGGAGGATGGTCCCCCCATATTCAGACAGGATACCACGTGTCCCGCCCTACTCTTCGAACTCACAATCTGTGCACTTTCGTGTACGGGACTATCACCCGGTATCGTGCGACTTTCCAGACGCTTCCACTAACGCACAAACTGATTCAGGTTCTGGGCTGTTCCCCGTTCGCTCGCCGCTACTGGGGGAATCTCGGTTGATTTCTTTTCCTCCGGGTACTTAGATGTTTCAGTTCCCCGGGTTCGCCTCGCAACACTATGTATTCATGTTGCGATGATGCACTGGGTGCACCGGGTTTCCCCATTCGGACATCGTCGGCTGTAGCGGTTCATATCACCTTACCGACGCTTTACGCAGATTAGCACGTCCTTCATCGCCTCTGACTGCCAGGGCATCCACCGTGTACGCTTAGTCGCTTAACCTCACAACCCACAGGCGTTTTGCAACGCGCGCAGACTGCAAGCATTTGAGAGACTCGAACATATCGCCGCTTCATTCTTATTACGGAGAATGAAGACGATACGTCGTTTCAATTTTCAGCTTGTTCCGGATTGTTAAAGAGCAGTATCTCAGACGCAGCTCGTAAGCTTCGTTTGAGATACGTCGTGGAGACACCTTTCACCTGTCACCAAGCAAGTGGCGTCCCCTAGGGGATTCGAACCCCTGTTACCGCCGTGAAAGGGCGGTGTCCTAGGCCTCTAGACGAAGGGGACACGATAGTGTCACGACTTCGCAGCCGTCTTGCTCATTACTTTCTATCAGACAATCTGTGTGAGCACTTCGCGGGAAGGTATCTTCAGGTAAGGAGGTGATCCAACCGCAGGTTCCCCTACGGTTACCTTGTTACGACTTCACCCCAGTCATGAATCACAAAGTGGTAAGCGCCCTCCCGAAGGTTAAGCTACCTACTTCTTTTGCAACCCACTCCCATGGTGTGACGGGCGGTGTGTACAAGGCCCGGGAACGTATTCACCGTAGCATTCTGATCTACGATTACTAGCGATTCCGACTTCACGGAGTCGAGTTGCAGACTCCGATCCGGACTACGACGCACTTTATGAGGTCCGCTTGCTCTCGCGAGGTCGCTTCTCTTTGTATGCGCCATTGTAGCACGTGTGTAGCCCTACTCGTAAGGGCCATGATGACTTGACGTCATCCCCACCTTCCTCCAGTTTATCACTGGCAGTCTCCTTTGAGTTCCCGGCCGAACCGCTGGCAACAAAGGATAAGGGTTGCGCTCGTTGCGGGACTTAACCCAACATTTCACAACACGAGCTGACGACAGCCATGCAGCACCTGTCTCAGAGTTCCCGAAGGCACCAAAGCATCTCTGCTAAGTTCTCTGGATGTCAAGAGTAGGTAAGGTTCTTCGCGTTGCATCGAATTAAACCACATGCTCCACCGCTTGTGCGGGCCCCCGTCAATTCATTTGAGTTTTAACCTTGCGGCCGTACTCCCCAGGCGGTCGACTTAACGCGTTAGCTCCGGAAGCCACTCCTCAAGGGAACAACCTCCAAGTCGACATCGTTTACGGCGTGGACTACCAGGGTATCTAATCCTGTTTGCTCCCCACGCTTTCGCACCTGAGCGTCAGTCTTTGTCCAGGGGGCCGCCTTCGCCACCGGTATTCCTCCAGATCTCTACGCATTTCACCGCTACACCTGGAATTCTACCCCCCTCTACAAGACTCCAGCCTGCCAGTTTCGAATGCAGTTCCCAGGTTAAGCCCGGGGATTTCACATCCGACTTGACAGACCGCCTGCGTGCGCTTTACGCCCAGTAATTCCGATTAACGCTTGCACCCTCCGTATTACCGCGGCTGCTGGCACGGAGTTAGCCGGTGCTTCTTCTGCGGGTAACGTCAATCGGTGAAGCTATTAACTTCACCGCCTTCCTCCCCGCTGAAAGTACTTTACAACCCGAAGGCCTTCTTCATACACGCGGCATGGCTGCATCAGGCTTGCGCCCATTGTGCAATATTCCCCACTGCTGCCTCCCGTAGGAGTCTGGACCGTGTCTCAGTTCCAGTGTGGCTGGTCATCCTCTCAGACCAGCTAGGGATCGTCGCCTAGGTGAGCCATTACCCCACCTACTAGCTAATCCCATCTGGGCACATCCGATGGTGTGAGGCCCGAAGGTCCCCCACTTTGGTCTTGCGACGTTATGCGGTATTAGCTACCGTTTCCAGTAGTTATCCCCCTCCATCGGGCAGTTTCCCAGACGTTACTCACCCGTCCGCCACTCGTCACCCGAGAGCAAGCTCTCTGTGCTACCGTTCGACTTGCATGTGTTAGGCCTGCCGCCAGCGTTCAATCTGAGCCATGATCAAACTCTTCAATTTAAGTTTGATTTGCTGAAACAAGTTCAGCGGTGCTCATCTGTAAAACGTCATAATGAATTTCATTATGTGTTCACTCGTGAGGCTTTGATATTTTTTTGCGTCCGGAGACGCGGATATCAATCCTGCGAGTGCCCACACAGATTGTCTGATAAATTGTTAAAGAGCGTTGCGAACAGCGGCTGAACCGTCTGTCGCGAGGTGGCGTATACTACGCTACTCTCCTTCGGAGTCAAACACTTTTTTCAGCGTTTTTATCCGGCGGGATGAATTTCGTCACTCCCTGCCAAGCAGTCTGCGTTGCCGCTTTGCCGTCTCAGTGGTGGCGCATTATAGGGAGTTATTTGGGGCTGACAAGGGTTAATTGCAAATAAATTACTGTTCGACCTAAATTTCGCCACAACGCTGTATTTCACAACGATTTGCCTGGTAACTGCGCAAAACCCTGGGCAAAAAGCGCCACTTTATTCCAATCGGTGTATTCAACTTCTTTCGATGTGTCGGTTTCCCCGCCGGTCATACGCATAATGAATTGAATCATGACGCGATCAAACCAGCGATAACGCGGATAACGCAACGCCCCGGCGAAAACCGCACAGCAATCGGGTTGCCACGGTGACTGCTCCAGGAACTTGCGCGTATACGCATTGGTCTCTGGCGTACACTTATCTGCTTTACGCGCCGTCAGGTTGACACTAAAGAAGCCGCTCACCCGCTGCTGCAGCTGTGCTCTGTGCTGGGTGACAAATTTCAGCAACGCCGGATTGAAATGGCCATAGCGGATCGAAGCACCAATCAGCACGCGATCATACTGCAACCAATCAATCTGCTGCGCATGCAGTAAATCGATCACGTCACACAGTTGATGCGGCACTAACGTCTGTGCAATATGCGCGGCAATGTCACGGGTTTGCCCATCGCGGCTGGAATACAGAATCAACGCTTTCATTACTCAATCCTATTTTATTATTCGCGCCAGAAGGTCGGCGTGAACAGCACCAGCAGCGTGAACACTTCAAGGCGTCCAAACAGCATGGTTAAAATCAAAATCCACTTCGCGACATCATTCATTGAAGTGAAGTTGTCTGCTACCACACCCAAACCGGGCCCGAGGTTATTCAGGGTCGCGGCCACGGCAGCAAAAGCCGAGAAGTCATCCACGCCAGTGGCGATGATCGCCAACATGCTGAGCAGGAACACCAGCGCATAAGCTGAGAAGAAACCCCACACCGCTTCGAGGATACGTTCCGGCAGCGCGCGATTACCCAACTTGATGGTGTAAACCGCATTCGGGTGCACCAATCGCTTCAGTTCACGCGAACCCTGTTTGAACAGCAGCAGTATGCGAATCACCTTCAAACCGCCGCCGGTTGAACCCGCCATGCCGCCGATAAAAGCCGAGCACAGTAGCAGCACCGGCAGGAACAGCGGCCAGCGCGCAATGCTGTCGGTGGTAAAACCGGCCGTGGTCGCCATTGATACCACCTGGAAAAACGCCTGATTCAGCGTTTGCCAGCCGCTGGCGTACACATTGTGGAACCACAACACTATGGTACAGATCAGCACTAAGGTCAGTTGTACGCCAATAAACATGCGGAATTCGGGATCGCGCCAGTACACTTTCAGGTTGCGACCACTTAATAAAGAGAAGTGCAGGCCATAGTTACAGCCCGAGATCAGCAGAAATACCGCGACAATGGTGTTGATAGTTGGGCTATTAAAGTAGCCGATGCTGGCATCATGGGTTGAGAACCCGCCAATCGCGATCGTCGAGAAGCTATGGCCGATAGCATCAAACATCGGCATGCCCGCCAGCCACAGCGCCACCGCGCACGCCACGGTGAGCAATACGTAGATCAGCCACAACGTTTTAGCTGTTTCCGCGATACGCGGACGCATCTTGTTATCTTTCAACGGTCCCGGCATTTCGGCGCGATAGAGCTGCATGCCACCCACGCCCAGAATGGGCAGAATCGCCACCGCCAGCACAATGATCCCCATCCCGCCGAGCCACTGCAGCATCTGACGATAAAACAAAATCGCTTTAGGCAACGTATCCAGTCCCACCAGCGTGGTGGCGCCGGTGGTAGTGAGGCCAGAGAAGGACTCAAAGAAGGCATCAGTGATTGAGAGATGCGGCTGCTCGGCGAAGATAAACGGCATCGCACCGACGCTGCCCAACACGGTCCAGAACAGCACCACAATAAGGAAACCTTCGCGCGGCTTGAGTTCGGTTTTCTGCTTGCGGTTTGGCCACCACAGCAGTGAACCGATAACGATCGCCATCATAAAGGTCTGACTGAACGCGCGCCCGGCACCATCACGGTAAATCAAGGCGACGAGGCCCGGTAAAATCATGGTCACCGAGAACAGAATCACCAGCAGGCCCACGATGCGGGTAATGGCGCGAAAATGCATTCAGCCGTTTCCTTTAAACAGAAGCTTTTAGTTTGTCAGCGGGATGAGCGTCAGCGCGCCCCGGCTGTAATCAGAGAGGTTTTGGCGAAAGCCATCAATCTGCGCATGCGGCAACGCTAAACGCAGCGCAATACGATCCTGATAATGGCTCTCTTCTATAATGCCGTCAAAACGTTGCAGCAAGCGTTCGATGTCGCTGAGTTGGGCGTAATCGCACTGCAGAGTAAAAGATTCCATCGGCACTTTACGCTGACGCGCCAGTTGCTTCAGCCCTTGCTGCACGCCGCCGCCATAAGCTTTTACCAGTCCGCCGGTGCCCAGCATGATGCCGCCATAATAACGCACCACCACCGCGGTGATCTCACCGACACCGCTACCCATCAGCTGGGCCAGCATCGGTTTGCCCGCGGTGCCAGAAGGTTCGCCATCATCGGAGAAACCCAGCTGCTGCGAATCATCCGGCGCACCCGCCACCCACGCCCAGCAGTGATGCCGCGCGGTAGGATGTTCCTGCTTCACCTGCTGCACAAACGCGCGCGCCGCTTCCACGCCGGCCGTGTGCGCCAGCAAGGTGATGAAGCGGCTTTTCTTGATGGTTTCCTCGCTGAGACTTACGGCCTGAGCGGGAATGTCGTAAGCATCCATCAGGCAAGGTGCAAGTCGCGCGTCATGTTTTCAATGCGATTAGCGTGAACCACCACGTTATCCTCGATACGAATACCGCCGTAAGGTTTCAGTGCATCAATTGCCGTCCAGTCAAAGTATTGGCTGAACTTGCCGCCGCGCAGGTTCGTCAGCAGCGAATCGATAATATAGAAGCCCGGTTCGATAGTCAGCACCATGCCAGGTTCCAGCACGCGCGTACAACGCAAATACGGATACTGCGACGGTGCCGCCAGATGCGTGCCATTGTCGTCCTGCATAAAACCAGCCACATCGTGCACCTGCAGGCCGAGCGGATGTCCAAGGCCGTGCGGCATAAACGGACCGGTTAAATCTTCCGCCACCAGCGTCTCTTCAGTCAGGCCTTTCACCAACTCGAACTTCAGCAGCAGACGCGCAATGCGCTGATGCATCTGCAGATGATAATCGGTATAGCGCACGCCGGCTTTCAAGGTGGCGATCAGCGCCAGCTCTTCCTTGTTCATCGCCGCAACCATGTCGGCATAGCGCGATTTGCTCTGCGCCGCGTAGCTGCGCGTCAGGTCAGCGGCGTAACCGAGGTATTCCGCACCGGCGTCAATCAGGAAGCTGTGGCGTTTGGCCGGCGGCTGATGATCCAGTTTGGTGTAGTGCAGCACCGCGGCATGTTCATTGAGCGCAATGATGTTGCCATAAGGCACATCGGTATCGCGATGGCCGGTTGCGGTCAGATAGGCGATATTGATATCGAACTCGCTCATGCCAGAGAAGAACGCCTCTTTGGCAGCGCGATGGCCCGCCACCGCCAGCTTCTGCGCTTCGCGCATACACGCCAGTTCATAGTCGGTTTTGATACTGCGATGATAATGCAGGAAATCGATCACGCCTTTCGGGTTCACCTGCTCGCTGTTAATACCGAGCTGGGAAGCACGTGACGGCATCGGACCGATATAGGCTACGTTTTCACGCTGTGCTGGCAGCAGCTGCGCGATCTCATCGGCACTCTTCAGGCTAATCACCTCCACATCGTTAGTCCAGAAGCTGTTTGGCAGCGGCTCAACGTTGTGCCAGTAATCAACCGGCGAATAGAACCACAGCTTGGGTTTATTCACGCCATCAATCCATAACCAGCAGTTTGGCACCTGCGTCACCGGCACCCACGCTTTGAACTGAGGATTCACCTTAAACGGATAGTCGTGATCGTCGAGAAAAACGGTCAACAGCTCGCCGGAATGAATCAGCATGGCATCAAGCTTAAAGCGAGCCAGCACCTGCTGCGCTCGCTGCTGCAGCGTATTGATGTGCGCGTGATACAGGGTTTTCAGTGAATCCATGGACTAGTCTCCGATGTCGCGAAAGTGGCCGCAGTGTAGCACAGCCGTGTTAGCGATGCCGTGCTGCGCACGCTGTGATCGTTGTATCAAATAATCAAACTCTCGTTTGCAAATAATTAACATCACACTCACACTCCAACTCATCTGGTATGACCAGATCAACTTTCGCGGTTTCAGGAGACGGACATGCTCTACCAAGGCGATACCCTTTCAGTTCACTGGCTTGACGACGGCATCGCCGAGCTGGTTTTCGATGCGCCCGGTTCGGTGAACAAACTCGATACCAAAACCGTTGCCTCGTTGGGCGAGGCATTAAGCGTATTGGAACAGCAACCCGCGCTGCGCGGCCTGTTGCTCTCGTCGGCCAAACCGGCATTTATCGTTGGTGCCGACATCACAGAATTCCTGTCGCTGTTTGATGCGCCAGAAGAGAAGCTGAGCCAATGGCTGGCGTTTGCCAACAGCATCTTCAATCGTTTAGAGGATTTGCCGGTGCCCACCGTGGCCGCCATCGACGGCTATGCGCTGGGCGGCGGCTGTGAATGCATACTGGCGACCGACTTCCGCATTGCCACGCCGACCGCACGCATCGGCCTGCCGGAAACCAAACTGGGCATTATGCCGGGCTTCGGCGGCAGCGTGCGCTTGCCGCGCCTGCTTGGCGCCGATAGCGCGATGGAGATTATCGCCGCCGGTAAAGATGTTGATGGCAGCAGCGCCCTGAAACTCGGTTTGGTGGATGCGGTAGTCAGCAGCGACAAACTACATGCCGCTGCGCTGACCGTGTTGCAGGACGCCATCGTGCAGGGCAACTGGCAGACACGCCGCGCGCCGAAGCTGGCACCGCTGAAACTCAGCCCGATTGAAGCCGCCATGAGCTTCACCATCGCCAAAAGCATGGTGCTGCAAACCGCGGGCAAACACTATCCGGCACCGATCACCGCCGTGAAAACCATTGAAGCTGCCGCCAGCCTCGGACGTGATGATGCGCTGAAGCTGGAAACCGCCGCGTTTGTGCCGCTGGCGCAGAGCGATGTGGCACGCGCGCTGGTCGGTATCTTCCTGAACGATCAGTACGTCAAAGGCCTGGCGAAAAAGCACAGCAGTGCGGCCGGTGCGCCGCAGCAAGCAGCAGTATTAGGCGCAGGCATTATGGGCGGCGGCATTGCTTATCAATCGGCATGGAAAGGCGTGCCGGTGATGATGAAAGATATCAATCCGCAGGCGTTAACGCTGGGCATGACCGAAGCCAGCAAGCTGCTGAACAAACAGCTGGAGCGCGGCAAAATTGATGGCGCGAAACTGGCGAGCGTACTCACCACCATTCAGCCCACGCTGGATTACGCCGGATTCGAACGCACCGACGTGGTGGTAGAAGCGGTAGTAGAGAATCCGCAGATCAAAGCCAAAGTGCTGGCAGAGACCGAACAGCATCTGCGCGAGGACGCCATTCTCGCCTCCAACACCTCAACCATTCCGATCAGCCTGCTGGCGCAAGCCCTGAAACGTCCGGAAAACTTCTGCGGCATGCACTTCTTCAATCCGGTACCGCGTATGCCGCTGGTTGAAGTGATTCGCGGTGAGAAAACCTCAGAAGCGACCCTCAGTAAAGTGGTGGCCTGGGCGAGCAAAATGGGCAAGACGCCGATTGTGGTGAATGACTGTCCCGGCTTCTTTGTGAATCGCGTGCTGTTCCCCTACTTCGCCGCCTTCAGCCTGCTGCTGCGCGACGGCGCGGATTTCCGTCAGATCGATAAAGTGATGGAAAAACAGTTCGGCTGGCCGATGGGCCCCGCGTGGCTGCTGGATGTGGTCGGCATTGATACCGCGCATCACGCTCAGCAGGTGATGGCGCAAGGTTTCCCGTCTCGCATGCAGAAAGATTATCGCGACGCGATCGACGTGCTGTTTGACGCCAAACGTTACGGCCAGAAAAACGGTCAGGGCTTTTACCGCTGGGAGCAGGATAAAAAAGGCAAAGCGCAGAAGAGAGCCGATGCGGCTGTCGATGCGCTGCTGGAACCGATTTGCCAGCCGAAGCGCGTGTTCAGCGATGACGAGATCGCCAACCGCATGATGCTGCCGATGCTCAACGAAGTGGTGCGCTGCCTCGAAGAGAAGATCATCGCTTCACCGGCCGAAGCTGATATGGCGCTGGTGTACGGTTTAGGCTTCCCGCCGTTCCGTGGCGGCGCGTTCCGCTACATGGATACGCTGGGCAACAGCAACGTGGTCGATCAGGCCAAACGTTATACCGCGCTCGGCCCGCTGTATGCGCTGCCGGAGCTGCTGTTGCAAAAAGCCCATCAGCATCAGAGCTGGTATCCCGCGGTGCAACCGATTGACGAAGCGGCGCTGCAAAGTGCCTGAGGTAATGAAAATGGAAAAAGTGGTAATTGTTGATGCGGTCCGCACGCCGATGGGCCGCTCCAAAGGCGGCGCGTTTCGTCAGGTACGGGCGGAAGATCTCTCGGCGCATTTGATGCGCGAGCTGCTGAGCCGCAACCCGGCGGTTGATCCCGCCACGCTGGACGACATTATCTGGGGCTGCGTGCAGCAGACGCTGGAGCAAGGCTTCAACATTGCACGTAACGCCGCGCTGCTGGCGGAGATCCCGCATCGCGTACCTGCCAGCACCGTCAACCGCCTGTGCGGTTCGTCGATGCAGGCGCTGCACGACGCGGCACGCGCGATTATGGTTGGCGATGCGCACAGCTGCCTGATTGGCGGCGTAGAACATATGGGCCACGTGCCGATGAGCCACGGCGTGGATTTCCATCCGGGCCTGGGTCGCACGGTGGCGAAAGCGGCGGGCATGATGGGGTTAACAGCCGAGATGCTGGCGCGCATGCATCACATTACGCGTGAGCAGCAGGATGCTTTTGCGCTGCGTTCGCACCAGCGTGCGTGGGCGGCAACTCAACGTGGCGATTTCAAGCGTGAGATTGTGGCGACCTACGGCCACGACGCCGACGGCGTGTTGAAGCGCTTTGAGAGCGACGAAGTGATCCGCGAAGAGACCAGCCTCGAAGGATTGGCTGCGCTGCGCCCGGCATTCGATCCGGTCAACGGCACCGTGACCGCAGGCAGCTCATCCGCGCTTTCCGACGGCGCAGCCGCGATGTTGATCATGAGTGAAAGCCGCGCACGCGAACTCGGTCTGACAGCGCGCGCGCGCATTCGCAGCATGGCGGTGGTTGGCTGCGATCCGTCGATTATGGGTTACGGTCCGGTTCCCGCCAGCAAGCTGGCGCTTAAGCGCGCCGGATTGAGCGTGCAGGATATCGACCTGTTCGAGTTCAACGAGGCTTTTGCCGCACAGGCGCTGCCATGCATTAAAGACATGGGCTTGCTGGAACAGCTGGATGAGAAAGTGAATTTGAACGGCGGCGCGATTGCGCTCGGTCATCCGCTGGGATGTTCCGGTGCGCGTATCAGTACTACGCTGCTGAATCTGATGGAACGTCGCGATGTGCAATTTGGTCTGGCGACCATGTGCATTGGTTTAGGCCAGGGCATCGCCACGGTGTTCGAACGGGTTTAATACGTTAATGTTGCACGTGTTACCGCCCTTTCGGGCGGTTTTTTTACGCAATACATTGCGCCGCGACGAATCCGTGCACATTCTCGTAGCGGCGCGATTTATCGCGTTCTGTTGACCTTAAATAAAGGCAAATGCATCGCCAAACATCTGCGCTTCCAGCGCACCGCGCTCGGCGCAGAAACGCTCACGCGCAATCTTCGCCATCTCAAAACGACCGGCAATATAGATATCGTGCTCGCTGAGCGACGCGAAATCCTGCATCACTGCCGTCAGCACCGTGCCGCTGCGTCCGGTCCAGTCATCCGCCGGTTGTTCAACCACCGGGATCACTTTCAGGTTCGGATGCTTCACCGCCAGCGCATTCAGCTCATCCAGATCGTACAGATGCATCAGCTCACGGCCGCCCCAGTAAATCGCAATCTCGCGATCGGGTTGCTGTGCCAGCGCGGTCAGCAGAATAGAACGCGCATAGGAGAAGCCGGTACCGCCCGCGATCAGAATGATCGGACGCTCGCTATCTTCACGCAGCCAGGCATCGCCGTGCGGCATATCAACCGTAATCTGGCGATCGTTCTTGATGCGGTCCATCACCGCCATCGCGTAGAGATTGAGATCCGACGCGCCGATGTGCAGCTCAATGATGTCCTTTTCCATTGGCGTAGAAGCCAGTGAAAACGGGCGCTTATCGCGCTCATCCATCACCACCATCAAATACTGTCCGGCGCGGAAGTTAAAATCCGCCGCCGGAATTAAACGAACGCGGTAAACCGTGTCCGTAATCGCTTCAACCGAAGTCACTTTGCAGCTTAACGTTGTCATGCGTTCCCTTTTTCTTCGGGTCTAATTGGTCTGCCGCCGTTAGCGCTGCGGCGGCTCGGCAAAGATAGCTAACTCATCCCAAATGGCGTCAACGCGCGCGGTCACCGCCGGATCTTTCACAATCGGCGTGCCCCACTCGCGCGTGGTTTCGCCCGGCCACTTATTGGTCGCATCAAGTCCCATCTTCGAGCCTAAGCCGGAAACCGGCGAGGCAAAGTCGAGATAATCGATGGGCGTGTTCTCAACCAGCACCGTATCGCGCGCCGGATCCATGCGTGTGGTAATCGCCCAAATCACATCATTCCAGTCGCGCGCGTTGACGTCGTCATCGCACACAATCACGAACTTGGTGTACATGAACTGACGCAGGAACGACCACACGCCGAACATCACGCGCTTGGCGTGACCCGCGTACTGTTTCTTGATCGTTACTACCGCGAGGCGATAAGAGCAGCCCTCCGGTGGCAGATAGAAATCAACGATCTCCGGGAACTGCTTGATCAGAATCGGCACCAGCACTTCATTGAGCGCCACGCCCAGCACCGCCGGTTCATCCGGTGGACGTCCGGTGTAGGTTGAATGATAAATCGGGTTGCGACGTTGCGTTACGTGCGTCACGGTAAACACCGGGAAGCTATCTACTTCATTGTAGTAGCCTGTGTGGTCGCCGTACGGACCTTCCGGCGCGACATCGCCCGGCTCGATATAACCTTCCAGCACGATTTCCGCGCTGGCCGGCACTTCGAGTTCGTTTGAAACGCACTTCACCACTTCGGTTTTATTCCCGCGCAGCAAACCGGCAAAGGCGTATTCGGAGAGTGTATCCGGCACCGGCGTTACCGCGCCGAGAATGGTGGCAGGATCGGCGCCCAGCGCCACCGACACCGGGAAACGTTCGCCCGGATGCGCTTTGCACCACTCCTGGAAATCCAGCGCGCCGCCGCGATGCGATAGCCAGCGCATAATCACGCGGTTCTTGCCGATCACCTGCTGGCGATAGATACCCAGATTTTGTCGCTCTTTATGCGGGCCGCGCGTGACGGTCAATCCCCACGTAATCAGCGGCGCAGCATCGCCCGGCCAGCATTTCATCACCGGAATGCGCGACAGATCGACGTCATCGCCGCTGAAAATCTCTTCCTGGCACGGCGCATTGCGCAGACGCTTGGTTGGCATGTTCAGCACTTGCTTGAACTGCGGCATCTTATCAAACAGATCGCGGAAGCCTTTTGGCGGCTCCGGCTCTTTCAGGAACGCCAGCAGCTTGCCCACTTCACGCAGCGCACTGACCTCTTCCTGGCCCATGCCCATCGCCACGCGTTTTGGTGTGCCAAACAGATTACACAGCACCGGCATGTCGTACCCTTTCGGGTTTTCGAACAGCAGCGCCGGGCCGCCGGCGCGCAGCGTGCGGTCGGCAATTTCCGTCATCTCTAACTCAGGATCGATCTCCTGAGTGATGCGCTTTAACTCGCCACGCTGTTCCAGCAATGCGAGGAAGTCTCGTAAATCCTGATATTTCATGCGGCTTTAGCTTTCCGGCCAGAGTGAAACGCCATTATAGAGGCGTTTTACGCTGACATGTTGAGGTTTTGCGTCAGGCAGGCTGACAGGAAAACGGCACCAGCGACTGAATCGCCAATACATCGTGATAAGCAGTAATCGGCTCGCCGTGACGGAACACTTTGAAGTCTTCACCGCGTGCGCTGTAGTAACGCAGGCGATTTTCGCTCACGTGCAGGAAGCTGGCTTCACGCAGCGCAATCACCGATTCATGCGGGTTAACGGCACAGAACTCGGCCAGTCGTTCGTCACGCGTTTCGCCCATATGGCCGCTGACGTGCGCATCAAGATAATGCGGATTGATCTGCACCGGGAACAAACCCAGCGCGGGCAACACTACGCTGCTGCGCACCGGCATATCATTGGTGGTGCGAATGGAAGGCGTTGCGACATTGCAACCGGCGCTCCAGCCGACGTACGGCACATCACGCTCGCGCACCGCGCGTTGGATAGCGACGATCAAGCCGTGCTCGTGCAGCATTTGATTGAGGAACCAGGTATTTCCGCCGCTCACCAGAATCAGCTCAGCTTGTTCAATCGCCGCAACGGGCGATGCAAACTCGTGCACGGTGCGCACGTCAATGCCTAACGACGCGGATAACTCCTGCGCGCGCTGCGCGTGATCGCCACGAATAATCGCGTACGGTACCAGCACCGCCGAAGTGATGCCGCGCTGGGCGATCATCGCATGCAGCTGCGGGTGGGCGTAACTTAACAGCGGCGCATCGTCAGCCACTTTACCGTTACTCAACAGGAACAGTTCCATCAGCCACTCCTTTTCAATCGAAAGATGGGGAGGGAGTCTGATACAGATGGTCGCCGGCCGTCAATTTTCTTGCAAGAAAGCGTAAATAAGCCGCATCAATCGGATAAATCGTAGTGAAATTGTTTTCAGCGCCCGGTTTCCACCCGCCGATGCGCTATAACTCTGACAACTGATTTGATATTCTTAGCGTCCATTATTTGGGAGCGGTTATGGAATCCTGGTACTTACTCTATTGCAAACGTGGACAACTGTTGCGCGCGAAAGAGCATCTTGAGCGGCAAGAGGTCAATTGCCTCAGCCCGATGATCGCTCTGGAGAAGATTGTGCGCGGTAAACGCACCACCGTGAGTGAGCCGCTGTTTCCCAACTATCTGTTTATCGAATTCGATCCCGAAGCGATTCACACCACCACCATCAGCAGCACGCGCGGCGTCAGCCACTTCGTGCGCTTTGGCACCATGCCGGCCACCGTATCAAATGATGTGATCGAAGCGCTGCAAACCGACGTGCCGCAGATCGTGCTTGATGCGGAAACCCCGCAAAGCGGTGATGAAGTGATCATCACCGATGGCACGTTCGAAGGATTGCGCGCCATTTTTGCCGAGCCGGATGGTGAAACGCGCTCCGTTTTGCTGCTCAACATGCTGAACAAACAGGTGATGCGCAGCGTGGATAACAAACAGTTCCGTAAACTCTAAGCGAGTTTAAACAGCTGACGCGCGTTGAGATTAACCTGCGCGCCCAGCGCTTCCGCCTCCTCGCCACGCCAGTTCGCCACCTGCTGCACAATATGCGGCAGGAAGCATGGCTCATTGCGGCGCGAAGTGGGACGCGGATGCATATCGCGCGGCAGTAAATACGGTGCGTCGGTTTCCAGTAACAGGCGCTCAGCCGGAATCAGCGGCAGCAATTCACGCAGTTCCATACCGCGACGCTCGTCGCACACCCAACCGGTAATGCCCACCGACAATCCCAGCGCCAGACACGCTTGCAGCTCGTCACGCGTACCGGTAAAGCAGTGCACGACTGCACCAACCAGCTTCGGTAGCCACGGCTCAAGTACTGCAACAAAACGATCGTGCGCTTCACGGCAATGCAAAAACACCGGTAGCTGTAGCTCAGCAGCCAACGCCAGCTGCGCATCGAAAGCGTATTCCTGCTGATCGTGGGCCGAAAGATTGCGATTGAAATCCAGGCCACATTCGCCAATCGCGACCACCTGCTCACTTTCCGCCAGGCGACGCAAGGTATTCGCGGTTTCCGTCGACCATTCACTGGCATGGTGCGGATGGACGCCGGCGGTTGACCAGCAATAGCCCGCGTGCAATGCCGCCAGCTGCCGCGCCTGCTGGCTCTCCAGCGCGTTGGTGCCGGTAATTAACAGGCCGGTGACGCCTGCTTCGCGCGCACGTTTTACCACCTGCTCGCGATCTTTTGCGAATTGCGTGCTGGTCAGGTTTACACCGATATCAAACATGTCTTCTCCCCAATAAAAAACCGCCCAACGGGGCGGTTTAGATTCATCTTCCCGCGCGCTGCGGGATGCCCTGCATTAAGGACATCAGGATTCGGTGTTGTGTTCCTCATCCGAAGACTGACGTCCTTTACCCACATAGTAGCGGGAGAAGAATACGCCGACTTCAAACAGGCAGTACATCGGAATAGCGAGCAAAGTTTGCGAGAAAACATCCGGCGGTGTGAGCAACATCCCAACCACGAACGCGCCAACCAACATGTAAGGACGTTTCTTTTTCAAATCTTCTGGTGAAGTTATGCCGGTCCAGCACAGCAGCACAATCGCAATCGGCACCTCAAACGCCACGCCGAAGGCCATGAAAATCGTCATGACGAAGTCGAGGTAGTTGGTGATATCCGTTGCGATGGTCACGCCTTGCGGCGCGGTTTTGGCGAAGAAGCCAAACGCCAGCGGGAACACGATGAAGTAAGCAAACGCCACGCCGACGTAAAACAGCAGCGTACTGGAGAACAGCAGCGGCATCACCAGTTTGCGTTCGTGGCGATAGAGCGCGGGCGCCACAAAGGCCCACACCTGATACAAAATCACCGGCACGGCCAGAAACACCGAAACGATGATAGTCAGCTTGATCGGCGTGAAGAATGGCGATGCGACGTCGGTAGCGATCATACTCGCCCCGGCTGGCATCTGGCTGATCAGCGGCGACGCGACCAGATGGTAAATATCATTCGCGAAATAGACCAGACACAAAAAGATGACTAAAACAGCGATGATGCAATTCAACAAACGCTTGCGCAGCTCAATCAAATGGCTAATGAGCGGTTGGGTATCTTCAACGGCCATGTTTATCGTTCATCTTTTACGAGAGAAGTCTTCGCGGTGCTTTCAGGAGCACTGGCGACGGGAGGGGTTTCTGCGGCAGAGATTTCGTCAGTAGGCTGCGGAGTCTGTGCAGGCGCACTGGTTTGATGCTCTGCTGCTGCGGGCGTGACCGCAGGTGAAGTCACGGGCTGCACGGCGGCTGGCGGAGTCTGATGAATAGTGTTGGCTTCATCTTCCTCTTTTTCGAGATCGATACTCTGCTGCACCGAACGCTTCATGGAGTCGGCGGTTTTACGCAGTTCTTCCATCGACTCTTTCAGCTCGGGTGACAACGTGCCACGGCCCGCTTCTTCCACCTTTTTCAGGCTGTCCTGCAATTCCTGCAGTTTCAACTCTTGCGCCAGTTCGTTTTGTACATTCGCGGCCAGCGAGCGAATGGCTCTGATCCAGCCGACGACGGTTTTCACCGCAACCGGTAACCGCTGCGGGCCAAGCACAATCAGCCCGATCACGAACACTAATACCAGTTCACTAAAACCAATGTCGAACACAGTTATACCTGCTTGTCGTTCCGGGCGTCGTCTTTAGTCGCCGTGGTTTGCTGTTTGTCTGCCAGAGTTTTGGCGTTGAAGTCAGCGTCCTGCTCTTTCGGTTGATCCTTTTTATCGTCTTCATCGCCCATAGCTTTTTTGAAGCCACGAATGGAAGATCCTAAATCCGAACCCAGGTTACGAAGTTTGTTGGTACCGAACAGAAGAACAACAATGACGGCAATGATTAACAATTGCCAAATACTGATACCGCCCATGAGATATGCCTCTAATATTCTGTGAAAAACTGTTGACTGTAACGCACAGAAAGCCCGTATGATTTCGGGCTTTAGCTTGCGACATTACGCGATTTGCACCAGGCAGACAATCAGTTTGTCTTGCGCCAGCCAATAAGCCAGGTGACGATGCCAGCGGCCATTAATAGCGCCGGGAAGAAATCCCAATCCGGTCGACTTAACAGCACGGCGGTGCCACTTAATAACAGTGTAGCGCCTACACCAAACAGATAGCGCGCCTGATGATTGCGTGTTCGCTGTACGTTTAAATCGGTGACGAGTTTATCGACGCTGTGCTTCAATAATTTGTGCTGGCGCATGCTGTCGTAAAATAGCTCCGGCAACTCCGGCAGTTTTTCCGCCCAGTACGGCGCTTTCTCTTTCACCGCCCGCAAAATCGCCGGGATACCAATCTGATCTTTGATCCAATCTTCGAGGAAAGGCTTGGCCGTTTTCCACAGGTCAAGCTGCGGATAGAGCTGGCGGCCAATCCCTTCAATATACAGCAGCGTCTTCTGCAACAGCACCAGCTGCGGCTGCACTTCCATATTAAAGCGACGCGCGGTGTTGAACAGGTTGAGTAGCACGTGGCCAAACGAAATCTCAGCCAGCGGCTTTTCGAAAATCGGCTCACACACGGTACGAATGGCAAACTCAAAGTCTTCGACGTTGGTATCGGCCGGTACCCAGCCAGAATCCACATGCAGCTCGGCCACTTTGCGGTAATCGCGGTTAAAGAAGGCGATGAAGTTCTCGGCCAGATAGCGCTTATCTTCTTTGTTCAGCGAACCGACAATACCGCAGTCGATGCCGATGTATTGCGGATCTTCCGGGTGATCGTAGCTGACGAAGATATTGCCAGGATGCATATCGGCATGGAAGAAGCTGTCGCGGAACACCTGGGTGAAGAACACTTGCACACCGCGCTCGGCCAGCAGTTTCATGTTAACGCCGTGCTGCTCCAGCGTGGCGATATCTGAGATCGGAATGCCGTAAATGCGCTCCATCACCATCATCGATTCGCTGCAATAATCAGAAAACACTTCCGGCACATACAGCATGCGGCTTTGGTCAAAGTTACGACGCAGCTGGATGGCATTCGCCGCTTCACGCAGCAGATTCAGCTCATCAATTAAGGTCTTTTCGTAATCGCGCACCACTTCTACCGGACGCAGACGACGACCATCCGGCAACAAACGCGGCACCCACCGCGCCAGACGGTAAATCAGTCGCATATCGGCTCTGATCACCGGCAGGATGTCGGGACGAATCACTTTAATTACCACCGCGCGGCCGTTGGATTTCAGCGTTGCGGTATGCACCTGCGCGATAGAAGCCGAGGCCAGCGGTTTGATATCGAAGTCTTCAAACCAGGTTTCCACCGGGCCGCCAATCGACTTTTCAATCTGCTGTTTGGCTTTCACGCCATCAAATGGCGCAACGCGGTCCTGCAGCACCGCCAGTTCATCGGCAATCGCCGGTGGGAACAGATCGCGACGCGTCGAGAGCATTTGACCGAATTTGATCCACACCGGCCCCAACTGCTCCATCGCTAAACGGATGCGCACGCCGGCGGAAGCATCTTTATGTTGGTTAGGGATCCAGAAGATGCAGCGCCGCCACAAGCGTAAAAGCAGTGTGAAGCGCATGCGGGGAATCAGTTCATCAAGGCCGTAAGTCAGAAAGATCTTGATGATGAAGTATAAGCGCCGAATTTCTCCCAGCGTCATTTCGCCTCCAGCTGTGCCAAACGCGTTTCAAACGCATTGAGCGAACGTTCTGTCGCTTCCACTTCCTCGCAAAACCATGCCAGTTCCAGTGCACCCGGCGCAACGCGCCACTCTTCTGTCAGCACCTGACCAAGATAATCCTGACGGCGGATGAACTGCTGCTGCACGAACTTCAGCGCCTGCTGTGCGGCCTGGCTTACGCCTTGCGCAGCGATATCGCCAATCCACGGTGCAAGATATTCCGCCGGATCCAGCTCGGCGAGATCCATCAGTGCGGAGAATTGCTGTACCACCTGCAAGTCGCCGTCAACCTCCAGTTCACCGCTACGAATCAGGCTGGTGAGCTGCTGGCGATCGCGCAGTTTCGGCAAGGTACTGACACGCAAACTCACCGTGCAGTCGCTGTTGTCTTGCCAATCACTCAGCACATCGAGTTGCGATTCGCTAAATACCAGCACCAAAGGAAAATCGAGCTCTTGCAGACGCAGCATCAATACCTTGCCAGCCAAACGCTGGCGTGCGGCTTTCAGGCTGCGATCGCGATAGAGAACACGGTTCAGGGCGGTCTCAAGACCGCCGGTGATGAGAGGAGTTAAAGTCATGATGGATTAGAATTTAAATCCGCGATGCAGCGCGACAATACCGCCAGTCATGTTGAAGTAGGTGGTATTTTCAAAGCCCGCATCGTTCATCATCGCTTTCAGGGTTTCCTGATCGGGATGCATACGAATCGACTCCGCCAGATAGCGATAGCTTTCAGCGTCTTGCGCCACCAGCTGACCAATACGCGGCAGAATGTGGAATGAATAGGTATCGTAGGCTTTGCTGAGCGGCTCCAGCAACGGCTTCGAGAACTCCAGCACCAGCAGACGTCCGCCTGGCTTCAGCACGCGGAACATTGATGCCAGCGCTTTCTCTTTTTCGGTCACGTTACGCAAGCCGAATGAGATGGTGATGCAATCGAAGTAGTTATCCGGGAACGGCAGCGCTTCGGCATTCGCCTGCACATAGCTGACATTGCCCGACACGCCGAGATTGCGCAGCTTTTCGCGGCCCATCTTCAGCATCGAACTATTGATGTCTGCCAGCACAACCTGGCCGGTTTCGCCCACCAGACGTGAGAATTTTGCCGTGAGATCGCCGGTACCACCCGCCAGATCCAACACGCGCTGACCGCGGCGCACGCCGCTGCTGTCAATGGTAAAACGCTTCCAGACACGATGGATGCCAAACGACATCAAATCGTTCATCAGGTCATATTTTGCCGCGACGGAGTGAAACACGTCCGCAACTTTATCGGCCTTTTCGCTTTTCGCGACGGTCTGGAAGCCAAAATGGGTAGTTTCCTGCTGTGATTCATCTGCCATCGGTTTTACCTGTTCCACAAACAATTCTTGCCGAAGTGTATCAGAGTCGCGCTACACGAGCACGCGACCACCGTGCTATTCGTTGATGCGGCGCAGCGAGTCTGTTGTTGGTTCTGCAACGTTTTCATCCTCGGTGCGATCGTCTGCCCAATCTTCATCCGCTTCTTCCGGCTGCGCTTGTTCAACCAGTTGCGGATTAATCGGACGTTTGATCTCCACGCCAAGCGAACGGAACGCTTCACTTTGTGCGATCAGATTGCCGCGCCCTTCAGACAGCTTTTTCATCGCCTGATGATAACTTTGCTGCGCTTTGTCGAGATTGTGCCCGATGCCACTCATGTCATCGACAAACAGCCGCATTTTGTCGTACAGCCGCGTTGCCCGGTCGGCGATGCGCTGTGCGTTGCGGCTTTGATGCTCATAACGCCAGAGATTATTGATAGTACGCAGCGCCACCAGCAACGTGGTGGGACTAACCAGCATGATGTTCTGCTGTAACGCTTCGCTGATCAGCTCGGGCTGACGATCAATCGCCAGCAGAAACGCCGGTTCCACCGGGATAAACATCAACACATAATCCAGAGAGCGTAAACCGGGCAATTGTTGGTAATCTTTACGGCTCAGCAGGCGAATGTGTCCGCGCATGGCGCTAATGTGTTCCTGAATCGCCTGCTCACGCGTGGCTTCATCGTCGGCATTGAAGTAGCGTTCGTAGGCAACCAGCGTCATTTTGGCGTCAATCACCACATCTTTACCCTGCGGCAAACGCACGATCACATCCGGTTGCATCCTGCCCTGCTGTTCCAGCTGCACGCTCACCTGCGTTTGGTATTCGTAACCTTCACGCAGGCCCGATGCTTCCAGCACACGGGCCAACACCACTTCGCCCCAGTTTCCCTGAATTTTATTGTCGCCTTTCAGCGCCTTAGTAAGATTGACCGCTTCCTGCGCCATCTGTGCGTTGAGTTGTTGTAGCTGGCGAATTTCGTGGGTCAGCGTGTGACGTTCACGCGCTTCCAGGCCAAAGCTGTCGGTGACCTGACGGCGGAAACCGTCCAGCTGTTCGCGCAGCGGACCAATCAGACTATTCAGGCTTTGACGGTTTTGTTCATCGACGCGCCGCCCGCTGTTTTCGAAGATGCGATTGGCGAGATTTTCAAACTGCGCGCTGAGGCGCTGTTCGCTGTTGGTCAGTAGTCGCTGCTTCTCTTCTGCACCGTAGCGCGTCTCTTCAAGACGAATGGTCACTTCGCGCAGTTCGGCTTCCTGCGCGCTGTTCACTTCCAGCTGATTTCGCAGTTCACGGCTGAGTTGTTCACTTTCGCCGCGCCAGTAATCAAGCTGCTGCAAACGTTCCTGCGCACCGCTCAGTGCACCGTGTAGCTGGCGCATCTCCTGTTCGCGTTGTTGGATTTGCTGCTGTAACTGTTCGAGCTGCTGCTGCTGACGCTGCTGCGCCTCTTCCAGCAGGCGACGCTCGGTGGTGAAGCTGGCGTGCTGATGACCGGCGCGCAGTTGAGCAATGATCCAGCCAATGCCCAAACCGGCCAGCGCCAGCGCGCCGCTAATAATAAGTTGCTGATCCATAATCCCCCCGCGGATCGACTTGCTGAGGGAAAAGGTAGAGCTCTACTGTATGAATGTCCAGATTTTTTTCCCTTCATACTTCAAGCCGCAGATGCGTTGGCTGCACGTTCTCACCCCAGTCACTTACTGATGTAAGCTCCCGGGGATTCGCTCGCTTGCCGCCTTCCTGCGACTCGAATTATTTAGGGAAAACGTTCTCTAATTAGAGGGCTTTTACGGTGAGATCGCCCGCTTTCCACGCATCAATCAGGAAGAAGGGCATCGGCAACACCCATTCGGTTTCACCCTGGATTTTGGCCGGATAGGTCCAGCTTTTCCCGTCGTAGGTGATCTCAACCTGCTGCCAGCCGTTCTCAGCGTTTTCGACCTGGCCCGCCATGCTGGCAAAACCGGCGTTACTACCGACGTGGAAGCTGTCGGTTTGCCAGCGAATCGGCTGATGCGCCGGCCACGGTTGTGCATGATGGAAGCGGAAAATATCGTCATGATTCAAGATGCTCTCACGTACCGTCGGCCACAGCGCCACTTTGAGGAAGTACTGATCGGTAAATCGTTCGCTGCCTTCGTATTGCGCGATAAAGTCACGCATCTGCTGCTCAACGTTGTGGAACACGCCGTGGCAGCCGCCCCACATGCCCGCCAGCAGCAGCTCGGTATGCGAGAAGTAATCGCGCATATGATGGAACCAGTAAGGCGAAGTCAGCCAGGCTTCTACCGCCACGACTTCGCGCTCGGACAGCAACGAATCCGCATCACGCACGATGTAGCGTTTGACGCTGTCATCGTCCATCACCAGGAAACGCCACAGCGTTGGGAAGATAGTTTTCTCATGCGACATATCCACCAGTTGGGTGTTTGGCTGCGTCAGGCGCTGCCAGACGTGCTGCGGCACGCTGTCGTCGAGATAGATGCGGCAGATCCAGTCGGGATAAAGCTCGCGCGCCACTTCGATGTTTTTAATCAAGGTTTCGCAGTAGCGTGGCTGACTGCCATACAGGCTAAAGGAGATGATATTTTCTGCCGGATTACTGCGGTTGATCGGCGGTGGTGTCTCAGAAGGGAAGGCGACTTTCGCCCCTTTACTGAAAGTCACATCAGATTTTTGCAGCGATTCGAGGCCGTAACGTGCCGCTTCATCTTCTTTATTCAACCAGCCGCACACTTCGGTTAATCCATCCAGCCAGGTTTCCGATGCCTGTGCACGCTGCGCGGCCGGAGCCTGGTAGATCTTCTGGTAAATTTTATAAGATTTTTTGTATTCGCCAACGCGCATCAGGGTGAGCGCGTAGTCGCTGAGCACCTGCATATGATGGGGCAAGACGCGCAGCACTTCTTCACAGCATTGACGCGCAAGAGGATAATTATTCGCCGCCATCGCCTGGCGAAATCTCGCTGCTGCACCTTCAACGCGTGATTGTGCAGTAGCGGGATTATTCATGAAATTGGGACGTGAGACAGAAACCATTTTGCGCATAAGAATTTTCTCAGTAGCTGCTGAAATTGCGCGCATTCTAATCAGGAAGTTGCGGGATTCCTTATAAGCCTGGTCTCGAATTCATCCCTGACTGGCGCACTAAATTAAGCGACGCGCGGCTTCAACCACAATTTTCACCGCATCACTTTCGGTCTGCTTCATGGTCGCGGCATCCGGGATCTCTTTTTGCGTACGGTTAACGATGACGCCAGCCACCATGCCGGCACGCAGTCCCTGACTGGCGCACATGGTTAACAGTGTAGCGGATTCCATCTCATAGTTGAGGACGCCCATTTGCTGCCACTCTTCCATTGAGCCCTGGAAGCGATTCACCACGCGACCGGAGAAAGTGTCGTAGCGTTCCTGGCCTGGATAGAAGGTGTCAGATGAGGCGGTAATACCAATGTGGGTTTTCGCGCCGCACGCTTCTGCCGCTGCCACCAGCGCGGTGGTGCAGGTGAAATCAGCCACGGCCGGGAACTCCATCGGCGCAAAGTGCAGGCTGGCACCGTCGAGGCGTACCGAAGCGGTAGTGACCAGCACATCGCCCACATTAATATGCGGCTGGATAGCGCCGGTGGTGCCAACGCGCAGGAAGGTGCGCACACCCAGTTGCGCCAGCTCTTCAACCGCAATTGAGGTAGAAGGTCCGCCGATACCAGTGGAGCACACCACAACCGGTTTGCCATCCACTTCAGCCAGATAGGTAGTGAATTCACGGTGTGAAGCCAGATGCTGTGGATTGTCCATCAACGCGGCGATTTTCTTTACGCGCTCAGGATCGCCAGGCACGATGGCCAACGTGGCTCCTTTCAAATCAGCTTTAGTAATGCCAAGGTGGAAAACGTCAGACTGGGCCATAACAGACTCCTGATAATTGGGGATGAGCGCGCCACTCTACGTGAGCAGGCGGCATAAATATGTGACTCAATTCACCATCGATAATGAAACTTACATTATCAGAAAAACATTATGTGACATAAATCACACATTCACGCTGTGCAATTCTGAATTGCTACAAGCGGTGCTGTGTAAGTGTTGGTGGCAATGTTAATAGAGAAGCAGCACACGTGAAAAAATCCCTCTGTACCCTACGACAGCCTTGCTTCACTTCGCCAGGCTATAGTTACGTGATTGCGCATTTGCTAGCACGGAGAGAACAATGAAAACCGAAGACAATATGGCACAAAAAACGGCACCCGGCGGCTTTGCACCGGCCGTTCAGCCCACCGCAAGCAGCACCATTATTACCGGCAGCGACGCGATTCATGCTGGCGAGACCTCAGTTGCGAGCCAGGGCGAAAACCTGCCTGCCTATTACGCACGACCAAAAGAGTATCAAGGCACCTTGCCGGTTGTGTTGGTGGTGCAGGAGATTTTCGGCGTGCACGAGCATATCCGCGATGTCTGCCGCCGTCTGGCGCTGGAAGGTTATCTGGCCATCGCTCCGGAACTCTATTTCCGCGAGGGCGATCCCAACGATTACCACGACATTCCCACGCTGTTTAAAGAGCTGGTGAGTAAAGTTCCGGATTCGCAAGTGTTGTCCGATCTCGATCATGTGGCCAACTGGGCCACGCGCCACGATGGTGATATCCGTCGCCTGGCGATTACCGGTTTCTGCTGGGGCGGACGTATTAGCTGGCTGTTTGCCGCGCACAATCCGCAGGTGCGTGCAGCGGTGGCGTGGTATGGACGCTTAGACGGTGAGAAGACGCTGAAGCAGCAGAAGCATCCGATCGATATCGCGGTGGATCTCAACGCACCGGTGCTGGGCCTTTACGGTGGTCAGGATGAGAGCATCCCGCTGGAGAGCATTGATAAGATGCGTCAGGCGCTGCATGCCGCCAATGCCAAGGCGGAAATCGTGGTGTATCCGGATGCAGGACATGCTTTCAATGCGGATTATCGTGCCAGTTATCACGCCGATTCCGCCAAAGATGGCTGGCAACGCATGCTGGCGTGGTTCACGCAGTATGGCGTAGCGCCAAACGCGTAATAATAAGGGGCGCATTTGCGCCCCAATCTCATTTACAGCGACTAAGCCGTTTCACCCCGCAGGTTTTGCGCCGCTTTTACCATGTTCGCCAGCGCCTGACGGGTTTCCGCCCAGCCACGCGTTTTTAGGCCACAATCCGGGTTAACCCACAGACGCTCTGCCGGGATGCTCTGCGCCGCTTTACGCAGCAACTCTTCCATCCACTCCACGCTCGGCACGTTTGGTGAGTGAATGTCATACACGCCCGGACCGATTTCGTTGGGATAGTCGAACTCCTTAAAGGTATCCAGCAGATCCATATCGGAACGTGAGGTTTCGATGGTGATAACGTCCGCATCCAGCGCGGCAATCGAGTCCATGATGTCATTGAACTCGCAGTAACACATGTGGGTATGGATCTGGGTTTCATTCTGCGCCACGGCGGCATTGAGACGGAACGCATCCACCGCCCAGGCCAGGTACGCCGCCCAATCGGACTGATGCAGCGGCAGGCCTTCGCGCAGTGCCGGTTCATCAATCTGAATAATGCCAATACCGGCTTTTTCCAGATCTTCCACTTCGTCACGCAGCGCCAGCGCAATCTGTTTGGCGATGGTTTCCCGGCTTACATCTTCACGCGGGAACGACCAGCAGAGAATCGTCACTGGACCGGTCAGCATGCCTTTCACCGGTTTATCGGTCAGCGACTGCGCGTACTTCGCCCACTCAACGGTGATAGCTTGCGGACGGCTTACGTCGCCGATGATGATCGGCGGTTTAACGCAGCGCGAGCCGTAGCTCTGTACCCAGCCGTTTTGGGTGAACACGAAGCCGTCGAGGTTTTCGCCGAAGTATTCCACCATGTCGTTACGTTCTGCTTCGCCATGCACCAGCACGTCGAGGCCCAACCGTTCCTGCTCCACAATTGCCTGTTTGATGTGCTCGGCGATGCCAGTGCGGTAGTTTCCACCATCAATGTTGCCTTTTTTAAAGTCGAGGCGCAGGCCGCGAATTTCGGTGGTTTGCGGGAATGAACCTATGGTGGTGGTCGGCCACGCTGGCAGGTTAAAGCGGTGACGCTGCGCTTTGGCACGCTCGGAGTAGCTGCTGGCACGTTCAACGTCTCTGGCCTGAATTTTCGCCAGACGCTCGCCGACTGCGGCATTGTGAACGCGCGTGGAGTTGGCACGCGCACGAATCGGTGCGCTCCACTCAACCAGCGAAGCGGCATCGTTGTTGTTCAGCGCATGACTCAGCAGTGCAAGCTCAGCGCACTTCTGCAGAGCAAAGGCGAACCAGCTTTTCACTTCCTCATCGAGGCGCGTTTCCACGCTTAAGTCGATTGGGCTGTGCAGCAGCGAGCAGGATGATCCAATCCACAATTGTTGACGCTGCCCCACCAGCGGCTGCAGGCGCGTAAACCAGCTGCTGAGATCGGCACGCCAGACGTTACGGCCATTGATTACGCCGACGGAGAGCAGCCAATCCGCGGGAATCTGCTGGTTCACCTGTTGGATGTCGTCTTTGCCGTGGACCATGTCAACATGCAGACCTTGCACCGGCAGCGCTTTGATCACGTCGAGATTCTGACCGATGCTGTCGAAATAGGTGGTGAGCAGCAATTTGCTTTCGCCCTGCAGCGCGTCGTAAGCCGGTTTGAAGGCATCGCGCCACGCTTGCGGCAGCTCCAGCGCCAGTGCTGGCTCATCGATTTGTACCCATTCGATGCCGCGTTTTTTCAGTTCAGCCAGCACCTGTTGGTAAACCGGCAGAATGTCTTTGAGCAGTGACAGGCGGTCGAACGACGTACCTTTCACTTTACCCAGCCACAAATAGGTAACCGGACCCAGCAGCACCGGTTTAATCTTGTGCCCGAGCGCCAGCGCTTCATCAACCTCATCCAGCAACTGAGTCCAGGTCAGTTTGAACTGCTGCCCTTGAGTGAATTCCGGCACCATGTAGTGATAATTGGTGTTGAACCATTTGGTCATTTCCGCCGCTGCCGCCGGTTCACCGCTTGGTGCGCGGCCACGGCCAAGGCGGAACAGCGTGTCGAGATCGACCGAGCCATCCTGATTTTGGTGACGAGCTGGCACGTTACCCAGCAGCAGGCTGGTGGTGAGCACGTGATCGTACCAGGCGAAATCGCCGACTGGCAGCAGATCCACGCCCGCCTCTTTCTGCTGTTGCCAGTGACGGGCGCGCAGTTCACGCCCCACCGCCAGTAGCTCTTCCTGTGAGCTTTTACCTGCCCAATAGCTTTCCTGTGCTTTTTTCAATTCACGACGCAATCCAACGCGAGGGAAACCGAGAGTATGGTTCAGAATGGTCATTTTCTGTTCTCCAGATATTCTTAACTGAATAGGGGGCAGAGATGTTTAGCCGTCCAGATGTTTACACCGCCATAATCTGCGGGTACTGTATGTTCCTCAAGCGCAATTTGTTCAATCTCGATGTGAAGGATTCTCATGATCGAACTCAAACACCTGCGGACGCTGCAGGCGTTACGGAACACCGGCTCGTTAGCTGCCGCCGCCTCCCAGCTTCATCAGACGCAATCGGCGTTATCCCACCAGTTCAGCGATCTGGAGCAGCGGCTGGGTTTTCGCCTGTTTGTGCGTAAAAGCCAGCCGCTGCGTTTTACGCCGCAGGGAGAGATTTTGCTGCAGTTGGCTGAGCAGGTTTTACCGCAGATTCAGCAGGCTTTGCAGGCGTGTCATGAGCCGCATCAGGCCACGTTGCGTATTGCCATTGAGTGTCACAGCTGTATTCAGTGGCTGACGCCCGCGCTGAATAATTTCCGCCAAAGCTGGCCGCAGGTGGTGATGGATTTCAAATCCGGCGTGACCTTTGATCCGCAACCCGCGTTGCAACAGGGCGAGCTGGATGTGGTGTTGACCTCCGATATTTTGCCGCGCAGTGGATTGTTTTATTCACCGATGTTCGATTTTGAAGTGCGTTTGGTGATGGCACCGGATCATCCTTTGGCGCAGCTTGAGCACATTGCTCCGGAAGATATGGCCGATGAAGTGCTGATGATTTATCCGGTGCAGCGTCAGCGTTTGGATGTGTGGCGCCATTTCCTGCAGCCTGCGGGCGTCAGTCCAGCCTTGAAGAGCGTCGATAACACGCTGCTGCTGATTCAGATGGTGTCGGCGCGCATGGGCATCGCCGCGTTGCCACATTGGGTAGTAGAGAATTTTGAGCAGCAGGGTTTGGTGGTGACCAAGACCTTAGGCGGTGGTTTGTGGAGCCGCTTGTATGCCGCCGTACGCGAAGGCGAGCAGCGTCAGCCGGTAATGGAAGCCTTTGTGCGGTTTGCCCGTCAGCACGCCTGTGAACATCTGCCCTTTGTGCGCGATGCCGCGCGTCCCGGCTCACTGCAAATCACCTCATCCTGATGTTGTTGGGCGGCGAAGGTCGCCCGCGCTGTTATCCCTGCCCCGCCTGCTCTATAATGCGCCGCCTCAACCCGCGACCAAGAGAGTTTCACCATGATGAGTAACGATGTTCTGCGCAGCGTGCGCTATATGCTGGATTTGAGCGATAGCAAA
The DNA here is from genome assembly GCF_054903455.1 of Pantoea sp. y20. Classification (NCBI taxonomy): domain Bacteria; kingdom Pseudomonadati; phylum Pseudomonadota; class Gammaproteobacteria; order Enterobacterales; family Erwiniaceae; genus Pantoea; species Pantoea sp. y20. The sequence continues at coordinate 233,213 of NZ_CM142816.1, read as the reverse complement.
GTGGTGGAGATTTTTGCCCTGGCGGGAAGTGAAGTGCCGCTGGAAGACGTGCAGGCGTGGATGAAGAAAGATGACGATGCCGCGTTTCGCAAGCTGCCAGATGTATTGATGGGCTACTTCCTTAACGGTCTGATTTTTTACCGTCGCGGTAAGAGTGAAGATGCGCCCGCGCCTTCGATTGAGCGCCGCATGAATAACAACATTTTCATGAAGAAATTGCGTATCGCCTTTGAGCTGAAGACCACCGATATTCCGGATGTGCTGCTGAAAGCGAACTTTAAGATCTCACAGGCTGAAGTTGGCGCGATTTTCCGCAACCCAGATCATAAGAATTTCCGCGAATGCGGCGATCAGATTCTGCGTAATTTCCTGAAAGGGTTGACGATGATTCATCGTCCGGGGCCGGCTAAGAAGGGTTAATCGCTTCTTTGTTCGAGCCGGGTCAGGGATAGCGCAGCAGATCGCAAAGGGAAACCACTTCCTTGTGGATCAGCCTCGCCATCCATGGCTCGGATGCTTTGCTCCACTGCCGCGCTATCCCTTCCCTTTTAGCCTATGCGTTGCTTTTCTTACCTAATACCCAGCGTTTGTGCACATAAAGGGATGCGAAAATCACGGCGGCACCGGCGAGAAAACTTGGCCAATGCGGTTTCTCCTGCCAGATCGCCAGATTCACCAGCAAGCCCGCTGGCACATGCATGTTGTTCATAATACCCAGCGTGCCAGCATCCACCTGCGTAGCGCCATAGTTCCACATGAAATAGCCCAAACCTGAAGCCGCCACGCCCAGCCACACCAGAATGCCCCACTGCAGCGACGTGGTCGGCAGTTTGTTCGGATTGCCCCACAAGCTCCAGGCGATCACCGCGATCATCACCGCGCCCAGATAGAACCACGAAAATGCGGTGTGCTGCGGCATCGGGCGAGTTTCCTGCAGGCGTTTGTAGCCCACCATGCCGATGGCGAAGCAGATGTTTGCCGCCTGTACCAGCAGCAAACCAAACCAGAAATGGTCGCTGACTTTGTCGTAACGAATAATCGCCGCACCGATTACCGCCAGTAGCGCGCTGAAGGCATAGCCGATACGCAGCGGACGTCGGCTGAGCAAATCGTAGATCAGCGTGACATACAGCGGCGTCATCACGGTGAACAGCAGGAACTCGGTCACGCTGAGATACAGATAAGCCTCAAAGCTTAATAAATACATGATGCCAAGCTGCAGCATGCCCACCAGCATATACAGCAGGATGGTGGAAGCACGGTAACCGCGCCAGCGCAGGAACGGCAGGAAAACGATGGCGGCGAGCGCCAGACGCATCAAAACAGAGAACCAGGAATCCACCTGACCTGCGAGGTATTCCCCGATCAAACTGAAGGAAAAGGCCCACAGAATGGTGGTAACGATCAGTAACAGCACGGTAACGATCTCAAAATGAACAGTGGCGCTAGTGTAAACAAACTGTCGAAATCGGGGTGAACTATCTGGTTTACAAGTGGATAAAATAACGACGAATAATTTTCATTTCTCATTTTAACGTCCGGGTAAAAATGCGCGAAATACAACATTTCCTGGTTTTTTTCGCTCTCAATTGTCATAAAACTGTAACATATGTGTCACATGTCACAGTAACTGCGCGTGACCATCACTATCCTTTGCGCGAAATGGAAACTTCGCTTTGCCATTTTTACTGCCTGTTTTTGCCCCAACCTGCTGGGAACTCATAACTATATCGCGCCCTGGAGGGCCACACTCATGTTGAGTATTTTCAAACCTGCACCGCATCGCCCACAAGTGGCCGATGATCGTGTTGATCCGCTTTATCGTCGTCTGCGCTGGCAGATTTTCCTGGGAATATTTTTTGGCTATGCCGCCTACTATTTGGTGCGTAAAAACTTTGCGCTGGCAATGCCTTATCTGGTGGAACAAGGCTTCTCGCGCGGCGATCTCGGCTTTGCGCTATCGGGCATTTCCATCGCTTACGGCTTCTCGAAATTCATTATGGGCTCGGTCTCAGACCGCTCGAATCCGCGCGTGTTTTTGCCCGCCGGATTGATCCTTGCCGCAGCGGTGATGCTGGTGATGGGATTCGTGCCGTGGGCCACCTCCAGCATCATGGTGATGTTTGTGCTGCTGTTCCTGTGCGGCTGGTTCCAGGGCATGGGCTGGCCGCCGTGCGGGCGCACCATGGTGCACTGGTGGTCGCAGAAAGAGCGCGGCGGAATTGTGTCGGTGTGGAACTGCGCGCATAACGTCGGTGGCGGTATTCCTCCGCTGCTGTTCCTGCTCGGCATGGCGTGGTTTAACGACTGGAAAGCCGCGCTGTATATGCCGGCGTTTGGCGCCATCCTCATCGCGATTATTGCCTTCGCCTTGATGCGTGACACACCACAATCTTGCGGTTTACCGCCGATTGAAGCGTGGAAAAATGATTATCCGCCGGATTACAACGAGGATCACGAGCAGGAGCTGACGGCGAAGCAGATTTTCATGCAGTACATTCTGCCCAACAAGCTGCTGTGGTACATCGCACTGGCGAACGTGTTTGTATACCTGCTGCGTTACGGCATTCTCGACTGGTCGCCGACCTACCTGAAAGAGGTGAAGCACTTCACGCTGGATAAATCCTCGTGGGCCTACTTCTTTTACGAATATGCCGGTATTCCCGGCACGCTGCTGTGCGGCTGGATGTCGGACAAAGTGTTCCGCGGCAACCGTGGCGCAACCGGCGTGTTCTTTATGACACTGGTGACCATCGCCACCGTGGTGTACTGGCTGAATCCTCCAGGCAATCCAGGCATCGACATGCTGTGCATGATTGTGATCGGCTTCCTGATTTACGGTCCTGTGATGCTGATTGGCCTGCACGCGCTGGAACTGGCACCGAAAAAAGCGGCCGGAACGGCAGCGGGCTTTACCGGGCTGTTTGGCTATCTCGGCGGATCGGTCGCGGCGAGTGCGATTGTCGGTTACACCGTGGATTATTTCGGCTGGGACGGCGGATTCATTGTGATGATTGGCGGATCGGTGCTGGCAGTGATTCTGCTGCTGCTCACCATGGTCAGTGAGCACAAGCACAAGAAACAGCTGGCATAACGAAAAAGGGCCGGTGGTGACCGGCCCTTTTTTCTAGGCGAGGAACAGTTTACGCAGCGTGTGCGGCACGGCGTCATCCGCGTTGCTGCCAATCACTTCCAGCGTCGGCAAGGTATCTTTCAAACGCTGCTGCGCATTGCGCATGATGCAGCCTTTGCCCGACATGCTGAGCATCTCCACATCATTCATGCCGTCGCCGAAGGCGATGCACGCTTTCAGCGAGTGGCCGAGCTGTTTCGCTACCGCTTCCAGCGCGTGGCCTTTGGAAACGCCGCCCGCCATCACTTCCAGACACGTTGGCAGCGAGAAGCTGACATTCACGCGATCGCCCCAGCGCGCTTCAATCGCCTGCTCCATGGGAATTAAACGCTCCGGATCTTCGCAGGTGAAGAACACTTTGCTGATGCCATCAGTCGGCAGCATGCCCGGCTGGTAAACCTGATAGTTAAACACCGATTCACGGAAATAGTCCTGCTCATCCGGACGATGACGGCTCATGAACCACTCATCGTCGCGATAGACGTGCGTCAGGATATGCTCGTCATGATATTGCAGGCCATACAGATCGCTGGCGATGTCGGCGTCAAGATTGTGGCTGAACACCAGTTCACCTGCGGCGTTGTGCACGCGTGCGCCATTAGACGTGATCATGTAAGCCGGAATGCCGAGCTTATCGCGCATCTGTCCGACGTCGATATAGTGACGGCCGGTGGCAAAGACAAAGTGGATATCACGCGCCACCAGTTCCTGCAGCGTGGTGCGCGCGAACGGCGTCAGGCGATGGTCCGGAGAGAGCAGCGTGCCATCCAGGTCGGATGCGACGATGTGATACATGTAAACCTCGGGTGTTGATATCGGAAAGTAAAATTGATTAAGCGTGGCGTTCAAAGAAATCGACCACCGCGTTTAGCGCTTCGGCACGCATCGCGTCTGTTTCAAACAAGATCTCATGACGCGCTCCTTTGATCACATACGGCGCGTTGCCCGCGCAGGGATGTCCTGCTGCGGCCATCGCCGTACAAAATAGATTTTGTGAGCGGTTATCCACCACATCATCTTCACTGGCCTGCAGCAGCAAGGTCGGCGTGGTGATGTTCGCTACCTGATTGAAGATGTCCCGCCCGGCCTGCACGCCTTCGCGCACCCAGTGATAAGTGGGGCCACCGACGCGAATTGCCGGATCGTCGGCGTAAAAACGCAGGTTACGGCGATAGCGTTCGCGGCTATGCGTCAGGCGGTTGATGCCAAACGGATTGGCGCGCCAGCGCCCGGTGCCCAGCGCGTAACCTTCACGCAGCGCCGGCAGTTTCTCGGTCCAGTCCAGAATACGGTGCGCCATCCAGTCGGGCAGCGGCAGCACAATGCCAAACATCGGCGCGGAGAACACCGCAGCATGAAACGCCTGCGGCTGACGCGCGAGAAACAGCGCTAAAATCGCGCCGCCCATCGAGTGGGCCAGCACGTAGCGCTGCTGATAATGTGGACTCACGATCTCTTTCAGATACAGCGTTTCCAGGTCGTCAACGTAGTCGCCAAATTCCACCACATGGCCGCGATGCGAATCTTCCAGCAGACGTTCAGAGCGTCCCTGACCGCGATGGTCGAGAATCACCACATCGTAGCCGCACATGAACAGGTCGTAAGCCAGTTCGGGATACTTGATGTAGCTCTCAATGCGGCCAGGCACGACCAGAATGACACGGCGATGTTGCGGTGAGGTGAAACGGACGTAGCGAATCTTCAGGTTGCCGACGCCGGTAAATTCACACTCTTCACGGCGACGCCAGAAGTCGAGCAGCGGACCGGTGGCAAAGGCCGAAAAGCCTCGCTCACGTCCGAGCCAACTCTGTTTATGCTGCTGCATCCGTCCCCCTGAAAAAAACGTGATTTGCGCGCCTGTGCTGCGTAGCGTGCGGCGATTTTCTGTCGTATTGTGTCACACTTCGCTAACTTCAGGGAATGTCACACATGACCATTGAATGGTGGTTAACCTATCTGCTGACCACAACCATCCTCAGCCTTTCACCCGGCTCCGGCGCGATCAACACCATGAGCACCGGCATCAGTCACGGCTATCGCGGCGCAGCGGCATCGATTACCGGCTTGCAGCTGGGTCTGGCCATTCATATTGTGCTGGTCGGCGCCGGTTTAGGTGCGCTGTTTTCCCAATCGATTCTGGCGTTTGAAGTCCTGAAGTGGGCCGGTGCAGCCTATCTGGTATGGCTGGGCATTCAGCAGTGGCGCTCGGCGGGTGGCATCGACCTCGACGCCGTTGCCAAAGCCATGCCGCGTCGCCGCCTGTTTAAGCGTGCCGTGTTGGTAAACCTCACCAACCCGAAAAGCATCGTGTTTCTCGCTGCGCTGTTCCCGCAGTTTATTCAGCCGCACCAGCCGCAGCTCATGCAATATCTGGTGCTGGGCGTGACCACCATTGTGGTCGATATCATCGTAATGATTGGTTACGCCACGCTGGCAACGCGTATCGCCGGCTGGATTAAAGGCCCGAAGCAGATGAAGCTGCTGAACCGCACCTTTGGTGGATTGTTTATGGCAGTAGGCGCGCTGCTAGCCAGCGCACGCAGAATGGCGTAAAAGAAAATCGCACCCACTTCAAAGCCGTTGGTGGCGCAGCCAGTTCGGTGCCGGCCAGCGCGCAGCCCCCGGAGCGTACACGTCGTACGTGAGGAGGGCGAGCACTGCCCGGTACCGAAATGGCAAGTAAACCAGGCTTAACGTGAAATGATGAGGTGAATGCCAAAACCGGCGAACAACACGCCCGCCATACCATCCACCCACTTCGCCATTCGCTGATACTTATCACGCATCCACGGCATAGCGAAAATCGCCGCCACCAGCGTAAACCACGCGAACGTCTCTCCGATAATCAGCAGGAACAACCCCCAGCGCTCCATCGCGCCAACGTCGTTGCCAACAAACAATGAGAATACGCTACCGAAGTAGATGATCGCTTTTGGGTTCGACAGGTTAGTCAGGAAACCTTTCAGGAAGCTCATGCCCTTTTTCGGCAGCTCAACCACTGGCGCTTCCGATTGTGGCTGCTTATGACGTTGACGCGCTGAGCGCATCAGCTGCCAGCCCATCCACAGCAGATACAATCCGCCGCCGACCATAATGATTTCATGCAGCCAGGCCATTTTTTCCAGGATCAGATGCAGGCCCATCAGCGCCACACCGGCCCAGATCACAATGCCCAACGTAATGCCCAGAACGCCCATCATCGCCTCTTTGCGCGAGCGGCTTGCCGCCGTTTGCGACACAAAGAAGAAGTCCGGGCCGGGACTCATCAGCGCAACCAGATGCACCAGCGCGACAGTGGCGAATAACATCAGCATGAATTTTTTCCTTTAACCTTCATCAACATGTTCTTTGATCATCACCAGGAACGGCTTACCAAAACGCTCCAGTTTGCGATGACCGACGCCGTTCACGCTGAGCATTTCTGACGCGCTAATCGGCATTTGTTCTGCCATTTCAATCAGCGTGGCATCGTTAAACACCACGTACGGCGGAATATTCTCTTCATCGGCAATTGCTTTGCGCAGCTTACGCAGCTTGGCAAACAGCTGGCGATCATAATTGCCGCTGTGCACTTTCGGCGAACTGCTGCCGCGCGTTTTCACCGTCACGATACGCGGCACCGCCAGCATCAGCGGCACTTCCGCACGTAATACCGGACGCGCCGCTTCGGTGAGTTGCAGCGCCGAATGCATGGCGATGTTTTGCGTTACCATCCCGAGGTGAATCAGCTGACGCAGCACGCTGATCCAGTGTTCGTGGCTGTGCTCGCGGCCCAGGCCGTACACCGGCAGTTTGTCGTGGCCGTTGTCGCGAATGCGCTGATTGCTGGCGCCGCGCAAAACTTCAACAATATAGCCCATTCCAAAGCGTTGGCCGGTACGATAGATGCTCGACAGCGCCTTTTGCGCCTCCAGCAAACCGTCGTAGCGACGCGGCGGATCGAGGCAGATATCGCAGTTATCGCACTGCTGCTGGCGACCTTCGCCGAAATAGTTCAGCAACACCAGACGACGACAGGTTTGCGCTTCAGCAAACGCGCCCATCGCATTGAGTTTGTGGCGTTCTATATCCTGCAACGGGCCGGGCACTTTCTCTTCCAGACATTTACGCAGCCACGCCATGTCGGCCGGATCGTAAAGCATCATCGCTTCGGCAGGCAGGCCATCGCGCCCGGCGCGGCCGGTTTCCTGATAATAGGATTCGATGTTGCGCGGAATATCGAAGTGCACCACAAAGCGCACGTTGGGTTTGTTAATGCCCATCCCGAACGCCACGGTGGCGACCACGATTTGCAGATCGTCACGCTGAAAAGCTTCCTGCACGCTGGCACGCTGCGCGCTATCAATGCCGGCGTGATACGCGCCAACGCTCAAACCACGGCTCTGCAGGCGCGCGGCGGTGTCTTCCACTTTGGCGCGGCTGTTACAGTAAATGATGCCGCTTTTGCCGCGCTGATCCTGCACATAACGCAGAAGTTGCTCAGTGGGTTTGAATTTCTCCACCAGCGTGTAGCGAATATTGGGGCGGTCAAAGCTGCTGATTTGAATCAGCGGATCGTCCATCTGCAGCAGATGGACGATATCGTTACGCGTGGTTTCATCGGCGGTGGCGGTCAATGCCATGACCGGCAAATCAGGGAAGTGCTGACGCAGCTGGCCGATCGAGCCATATTCCGGACGGAAATCGTGGCCCCACTGCGAAATACAGTGCGCTTCATCCACCGCCAGCATCACCGGATTCCACTGGTGCAGGCTGTCGAGGAAATTGTCCATCATCAGACGTTCAGGCGCGATATACAGCAGCTTGAGCTTGCCGGTACGACAATCCGCAAACACCTGCTGCTGCTGCTCACGCGTCTGCGTCGAGTTGAGGCACGCTGCAGCCACGCCGTTGGCCAGCAGCTGATCGACCTGATCTTTCATCAGTGAAATCAGCGGTGAAACCACCAGCGTCAGCCCTTCGCGCACCAGCGCCGGGATTTGATAGCACAGCGATTTGCCGCCGCCAGTCGGCATCACCACCAGACAATCGCGTCCTGACAGGGCGGTTTCGATGATGTTTTGCTGACCTGGGCGGAACTGCTGATAGCCGAAGGTATCTTGTAATACCTGCTGCGCCAGCATTTCCTGATTAAGCACTGCCGATGTTGCCACGGTAATCCTGTCTTTGTTGCGGGTTAGAACAGATCGTTGAGCGTCACGCCCACGCCGAAGCGCGTCTGGCGATGGTTATAGTCGATCAATGATTCACCATAACCGCTGAAGACCTGCGTGTAAAAGCGCACGTGTTCAGAGATCGGGTAGCTCCAGGCGAAGGTTGCACCGCCAAAGCCGCTGTTCCAGTTGTAGTTACCTTCCACGCTGAAAATGTTCTCGCCCATCATGTAGCCGAGCTTGGCGCGGTAGTAACCCATGTATTTGGTGATGTCCGGGTTATCGTCATTGCTTTCACTTTCAGGCAGACGATACCAGGGTTTGATCTCTGCGAGCAGATTGCCGTTCTGCGCCATGAAGCGCGCGTAAACGCGGTTCCAGCTGCGTGAGGTCGGCTCGCTGCGGCCGTTCGACTGATGCACTAAGCCGGTTTCCACATCGCGTAAGGTCCAGCCTGCGAAAGTGTAATCGGTGGCCCAGCCGAGGAAAATTTGTGGCTCATAATCGGTTTCACGGAACGGTGATGACGCACCCCGGTTCGAGAGCTGCCACCACGAGCGCTGAGTATAAGACGCCGCCAGCACCGAGTTATCGCCTAAAATGCCGCGCCACAGCGGAAACGCCAGGCTGAGCTGGAATTTTACTTCATCATTTTTAGCTTTGTCTGCCCAGTTGTACGAAGAGATCGCCTCTTTGTTCATGTCAGTGGTGTAGGTGTAGAGCAGATAGTTGTTTTCATAAGGATAAAGCACGAACGGGTTATCGTGTTTCTCCAGCAGGTTAGCGATAATGCTGCCCTTCACTGCCGGTGCATCATGAACCTCTTTTATCGTGGCTTCTTCAGCCTGCGCCAGGCCAGGAAGGATCAGCGCCGCGGCCAGCAAGGCGTAATGCTTACGCATAGAATTCTCCAGAGAACTGCGTGTCGTAATCGTCAAGTGACGGTTCAAAAAGCAGGCCATTCTACACGCAAAACCTGCGGTTGATCAGCGCCGATTTCCGAAACTGGAAAGCGGCTCGAACGCGGCATAATATACACAACTCGTTAACATTTTAAGGCAGGCATTATGTCATCCCCGTTGCTGACACAGCAGGAAGCGCGTCGTCTGATTGGCGAAATCTTTGTTTATCACATGCCCTTCAATCAGGCGCTCGGATTAGAGCTGGATCGACTGGAAGCGGATTATGCCGAACTCGGCTTCGCCAATAAAACCATGCTGGTCGGCAACGCAGCGCAGCAGATTCTGCACGGCGGCGTGATCGCTTCAGTGCTCGATGTCGCGGCCGGGCTGGTGTGTGTCAGCTATGCGCTGACGCGTCAGGAGAGCATTACCGAGGAAGAGCTGCGTCAGCGCCTGTCGCGCATGGGCACCATCGATATGCGCGTGGATTATCTGCGCCCTGGCCGTGGCGAGCGCTTTGTCGCCACCAGCAGCCTGCTGCGCGGCGGCAACAAAGTTGCTGTGGCGCGCGTGGAGTTACATAACCAGCAAGGCGATTACATCGCCACCGCTACCGCCACCTACATGATTGGCTAATCAGTACTTTTGGAATGACATGATGGATTCGCAACAAACTCGCCAGGGTATTGGCTACGCGCTCGGCGCTTACTTCATTTGGGGCATCGCCCCCGCCTACTTCAAGCTGGTCAAAGAGGTACCCGCCACCGAGATCATGACGCATCGCGTGATTTGGTCCGCACTGTTTATGCTGCTGTTGATCACTTTGACGCGCAGCTGGGCGCAGGTACGTAGCGTACTGGCTCAGCCGAAAAAGGTGCTGCTGCTGGCGCTGACCGCCATCACCATTGGCGGCAACTGGCTGCTGTTTATCTGGGCAGTGAACAATCAGCACATGCTGGAAGCCAGCCTCGGCTACTTTATCAACCCGCTGATTAATGTGGTGTTTGGCATGCTGTTCCTGCGCGAACGCTTCCGCCGCTTGCAGTGGCTGGCGGTACTGCTGGCGACCACCGGCGTGCTGGTGCAGCTGTGGCAGTTTGGATCGCTGCCGATTATCGGGCTTGGCCTGGCGTTGAGTTTTGCTTTGTACGGATTGGTGCGCAAAAAAATTCAGGTCGATGCGCAAAGTGGCATGTTGATCGAAACGCTGTGGCTATTCCCGCTGGCGGCGATTTACCTGTTTGGTTTTGCCGATAGCGCCACCAGCCATCTCAGCGCCAACGCCATGAGCCTCAATCTCAAGCTGGTCGCGGCGGGCATTATCACCACCATTCCGCTGATGTTTTTTGCAGCCGCCTGCGCGCGTCTGCGCTTATCGACCGTCGGTTTCTTCCAGTATCTGGGTCCGACGCTGATGTTCCTGCTGGCGGTGCTGTTCTACGGCGAGCGCCTGACGCCGGATAAAATGGTGACCTTCGGCTTTATCTGGCTGGCGCTCGCCGTGTTCATTATTGATGCGGTTGCGTTCTCAGCTCGGGCGCGCATGCGCGTAGCGTGAGATAAAACGCGCCAGCGCCGGGCCGGTAAGCAAAATGGTGAACAGACGCAGCGTCTGCAGCGCCATGACAAAAGCCATATCGACCCGCGTGCCGGCCGCAATAATCGCCACGGTATCCAGCCCGCCCGGGCTGGTTGCCAGATAGGCGGTCATCAGATCAACGTGTAGCGCGCGCGTTAGCATCCAGGCTAATCCGCCACACAACAGCATTAAACCAAAAATCGACAGCAACATTTGCGGCAGCGTTCGCAGCGCAAGTTTGAAAATCGGCCGTGTGAAACGCAATCCCACGCTCCAGCCAATCAGTGCATAGGCTAGCGCCAGCAGCCATTCCGGAACCTGCAAAGTCGCCACATCGGTGCCGTGCAATATCGCACCGATCAGCGCGGGTAGCAGCAAGGCACCAGAGGGAATTCGCAGCCTCTGGCCGAGCCACGCACCAGCGACCATCACCAGCAGCGTCAGCAGAAAGCTGCTGTGCAGCGCAGGAAACCACACCAGTTCAGCTGCACCGCCGTGGGTGCCGAGGCCAATGCGCGCCACCACCGCCGCAGCGGTGGCGACAAACAGCACGCGCAGATACTGCATAAACGCCACCAGCCGCACATCCGCCCCGAAATCACCGGCCATCGCCACCATCGCCGAAGCGCCGCCAGGCGACGATCCCCATGCGCCGGTTGGGCCGGGCAAACTACTGAAGCGTACCAGGAGAAAACCGGACAAGCCGCTGGCCGCCAACGTCAGCACCAGCACCGCCAACACCACCGGCCAATCCTGAATCAGCGGTGTGAGAATGCCCGGCGATAAGCTCTGGCCAATCATGCAGCCAAGCACCGCTTGTGCCAGCACGAAGAAACGTTTATCGATGCGAACAGTCGCGCCGGACAAGCCCATAAAGGTGCCGACGATCATCGGGCCAAGCAGCAAGGCCGCAGGAAGATGGAACAGCTGGAGGATAATCCCCAGCACTAACGAAGCAATCAGCAGCAGTGTCCACTGAAGTCGCAATGAGAAGCGCGCCATAGGGTGGAAATCATTGATTTAAGAAGAGAGCCAACAGATTACGCTCCCCTCGTCATAATTCAAGTCGCAGCTACGTTGGCTGCCTTTATTCACCCCAGTCACTTACTTTAGTAAGCTCCTGGGATTCACAAACTTGCCGCCTTGCTGCAACTCGAATTGTTTAGAGGGGAGTAAGAAGGGTTAAAGCCAGTTCTTGCGTTTGAAATAGAGGTACGGCGCCAGGCCAGCGAGAATCATCAGGCTAATCGCGCCCGGATAACCAAAGCTCCATTTCAACTCCGGCATAAACTCGAAGTTCATGCCGTAGCTGGATGCCACCAGCGTGGGCGGCAGGAATACCACCGAAACCACCGAGAAGATCTTGATGATGCGGTTCTGCTCAATATTGATGAAGCCCATTGCCGCCTGCATCAGGAAGTTGACCTTCTGGAACAGCGATTCGTTATGCGGCAACAGCGATTCGATATCGCGCAGGATTTCACGCGCCTGCTCCAGCTGGTTGCCCGGCAGACGCGCTTTACGCACCAGGAAGTTGAGGGCACGCTGGGTATCCATCAGACATAACCGCACTTTCCAGCCGATATCTTCCAGCTCCGCCAGACGTGACAGCGCCTGATCGTACTCTTCGCCCTGCTGGCCTTCCATGATCACGCGGCTGAGTTTCTCCAGCGCGCTATAGATGTTCTCGATCTCATCCGCCAGCTGTTCGATTTTGGTCTCAAACAAATCCAGCAGCAGCTCATAGGCGTTGCCATCGGTCAGCATCTGATTGCGCGCACGCATGCGATAGAGACGGAAAGCTGGCAGTTCGCGTTCGCGCAGCGTATACAGGCGATCTTCGCGGATGGTGAATGCCACGGTGGAGTTGCCAGCGTGGTCTTCGGCATCTTCAAAGAAGAAGAAGGAGTGAATGTGCAGGCCGTCTTCGTCTTCGAAGAAACGCGCCGAGGCTTCGATGTCTTCCAGCTCCGGACGCGTCGCCAGGCTCTGGCCGAGCTCGCATTGCACGCGATCGCGTTCGCTGTCGTCAGGTTCGATCAGATCGACCCAAACAGACGTGTTGAGTTTGTCGTTATCTTCTTCCAGCTCGATGCGCGTCAGGCGATTACGATCGAGTTTAAATGCGCTCAGCATAGCAATAACTCCCCATTTTTTCGGAATGGGACAAGGCGGTGACCACTGTAAATTACGGGCACGGCGAAGCCTGAACACGGAAACTTTCGCTTCAAGGGTAAATCAGTGCTAACTCACGCGACGAGAGTAAAAAAGGGAGGTCGCTGTTAACCGCTAAGGCTACCAGCTAAAAGAGGTAACCTTAGGAGTTCCTGTTAAACAGGTGATTGAGCCAGCATCGACTGGGCGCGTCCAAGGCATTGTCCTCTCATGATAATAGTGCGCGCATGTTACGCTGAGACGAAAAAGTCGTCAAGGTAGCGCAACCGCGCTACACCGTTTCCAGACGGGCGTAAGCCGCCACCAGCCACTTGATGCCCTGGCCCTGAAACGCCACTTGCAAACGGCTGTGTTCACCGCTGCCTTCGAGGTTGATGATGGTGCCTTCACCGAACTTGGCATGACGCACGCGCTGGCCGAGCGTGAAGCCGCTGTCATTTTGCGCGATGGGCGTGCCCATGCGCTGATGGCTCACCGGACGGCTGACGCTGGCGCGCAAACGCACCTCTTCCACGCACTCTTCCGGCAGCTCACCGATGAAGCGTGATGGACGGTGATACACTTCCTTACCATAAAGACGACGGCTTTCAGCATAGGTGAGCGTCAGCTTGACCATGGCACGCGTCACGCCAACGTAAGCCAGACGGCGCTCCTCTTCCAGACGACCGCCTTCATCCAGCGACATCTGGCTCGGGAACATGCCCTCTTCCATGCCGACGATAAATACCTGGCTGAACTCCAGCCCTTTCGCCGAGTGCATGGTCATCAGCTGCACCGCGTCCTGCCATTTGTCGGCCTGGCCTTCGCCTGCCTCCAGCGCCGCATGCGACAAGAACGCCTGCAGCGGCATCAAATCTTCGTCTTCGTCCTGATAGCTGAACTGGCGCGTTGCCGTGACCAGTTCCTCAAGGTTTTCTATACGCGCCTGGCCTTTCTCACCCTTCTCCTGCTCGTACATCACCCATAAACCGGAGTCTTTAATTACGCGATCGGTTTGCACATGCAGCGGCATCTCGGCGGTTTCGCTGGCCAGTGAATCGACCAACTCGCAGAAGCGTTGTAACGCCGACGCGGCGCGTCCGGCTAAGGCTTTGTTCTGCAACAGCTCGCGCGTGGCCTGCCACAAGGTGAGTTGCTGATCGCGCGCGGTCTGGCGCACCACATCGAGGGTACGATCGCCGACGCCGCGCACCGGCGTGTTCACCACACGCTCAAAGGCTGCATCGTCGTTGCGATTGGCCATTAAACGCAGATAGGCCAGCGCATCTTTAATCTCCTGACGCTCGAAGAAGCGCATGCCGCCATAAATGCGATACGGCATGCTGCCTTGCAACAGCGCCTCTTCCAGCACGCGCGATTGGGCGTTGCTGCGGTAGAGAATGGCGCAATCCTGCAGCGCATTGCCGTTCTCGTGCCAGCTTTTGATGCGATTGACCACAAAGCGCGCTTCATCCAGCTCGTTGAATGCGCAGTAGAGTGAGATCTTTTCACCATCGCTGCCGTCGGTCCACAGCTCTTTACCGAGGCGGCCATTGTTGTTGGCGATCAGCGTGTTCGCCGCTTTCAGAATGTTGTTGGTCGAGCGATAGTTCTGCTCCAGGCGAATGGTTTCCGCGCCGGGAAAATCCTGCAGGAAGCGCTGGATGTTCTCCACCTGCGCACCGCGCCAGCCGTAAATCGACTGATCGTCATCGCCGACGATAATCACGCGGCCGCTATCACCCGCCAGCATGCGAATCCATGCGTACTGAATATTGTTGGTATCCTGGAATTCATCCACCAGCACGTTGCTGAAACGCTCGCGGTAATGATTCAGGATATGCGGCTTGTTCAGCCACAGTTCGTGGGCGCGCAGCAGCAGCTCGGCGAAATCCACTAATCCGGCGCGATCGCAGGCTTCCTGATACGCCTGATAGATGCGCAGCCAGGTTTGCTCAACCGGATTGCCGTAGCTTTCGATGTGTTTTGGCCTCAGGCCTTCATCTTTTTTGCCGTTGATGTACCACATGCCCTGACGCGCAGGCCACTGTTTCTCATCAAGGTTCATCGCTTTGATCAGGCGCTTCAGCAGACGCAGCTGATCGTCGCTGTCGAGGATCTGGAAATCCTGCGGCAAGCCGGCATCAAGGTGATGCGCGCGCAGTAAACGGTGCGCCAGGCCGTGGAAAGTGCCAATCCACATGCCGCCCTGGCTGGTGCCGATCAGCTGATCGATACGATGGCGCATTTCCGCCGCCGCTTTGTTGGTAAAGGTCACCGCCATAATTGAATACGGCGAGCAGTTCTCTACCGACAGCAGCCAGGCGATGCGATGCACCAGCACACGGGTTTTGCCACTGCCTGCTCCGGCCAGCACCAGCAGGTTGCTGCGCGGTGCGGCGACCGCCTCGCGCTGTTTGTCATTCAAGCCGTCAAGCAGATCAGAAACGTCCATAAGCACCGTTCGCGAAAGAAAATGAACTCAAATCCACACTGCTGCGGATAGAGCTGTATATATTTACATGTGTGGATTATAGCAGCGAGGTCAGAGATGCCAACCGATCAATTTCAACATGCGGCAGCAAACGCGCATCGTCAATCTTCATCAGATTGCCTTCACGTAGATTGATCCAGCAGGCTTGCATGCCGGCACGCAGCGAACCGGCCACATCGGTGGTGAGATCGTCGCCGACGTGCAGAATGTGCTGCGGTGCGATGTTCAAACGCTCAGCGGCCAGATGATACATATCCTGCCACGGCTTGGCGCGACCGTGCGGACCGGCACGCAGCGCGAACTGGAAGTGGTGATGGATGCCGAGCTTTTCCGGACAGGCATTGCCGTTAGTGATCGCCACCAGCGGCACGCGCTCGCTCAGCCACGTCAGCGTTTGATGCGTCTCTTCCGGCATATCGACTTCACTACGCCACTGATGGAAGACGCTCATCACGTCGCTGGCACCGGCGGTGGCTTCCGCTTTGGATAAGCCGACATTGAGCAGCGCCAGCTCCACCGAGCGACGACGCCATTCAGACACGTCGTGATAAATTTCCGGCTCGCGCGCCAGCAACTCATTGCGCAGCGCCTGATAATCCGCCGGGGTGAATTCTCGCAGCGCCGGATGATACGCCTGCAGCGCAGCGTGCGATTCGGCAGTGGTTTTGCGGATGACGGGATGGTTGTCATACAGCGTGTCGTCGAGATCAAAGGTGATTGCTTTGATTGGGCCGAGCGGACGATAAAACTTCATTAAGACTTTCCTCGTTTGGCACGCGGATGGGCCGCATCGTAAACCGTCGCCAGATGCTGGAAATCCAGATGGGTGTAGATTTGCGTGGTCGCCAGATTGGCGTGACCGAGCAGTTCCTGTACCGCGCGCAGATCGCCGCTCGATTCCAGCAAATGCGTGGCAAAAGAGTGGCGCAGTTTATGCGGATGAATATGGCTGGCAACGCCTTGCTTGATGCCCCATTCGGCAAAACGCTTCTGCACGTTGCGCGTCGAAATCCGGCTGCCGCGGCTGGAGACAAACACCGCATCATCCTGCGGCGCAAAGCTAGCACGCAGCGGTAACCAGTGCTGAATCCAGGTAACCGCCGTGCCGCCAATCGGTACGCGGCGCTCTTTGCTGCCTTTACCCAGCACCCGCACTTCACCCGCCTCCAAATCCATGTGGCGACAATCCATATTCACCAGCTCAGACAGACGCAAACCGCCGCCGTACATGGTTTCCAGCATCGCGCGGTCGCGTACCGCCAGCGGATCGTTGAGATCGATCTCCAGCAGTTGGTTAACTTCGTCGACATCCATGTTTTTCGGCAGATGGCGCGCATTACGCGGCGTGGAGATGCCTTTAGCGGGATTGGCGCTCAACATGCCCTGATGCACTTGCCAGTCGAGAAAACTGCGCAGCGCCGACATGCGCAGCGCCAGACTGCTGGCGCCTAAACCGCCCCGCCGGCTGCGTGCCGCCAGGCTGCGCACCTGCGCCGGTTCCAGCTGCGACCAGCTCGTCAGCTTCATCTCATCGGCCATTGCCATAATCGCCTGCAATTGCCGTTGGTAATTCTTTTGCGTCAGCGGACTCAGCTGGCGCTCGACCTTGAGATAACGCAGAAAGTCATCCACGGCCGGCAGCAGCGGACTGACGTGACTCATGCGCGTTCAATCCAGCGTGACAGCAGATCCGGCAACATTTGCGCCAGATGCTGCAGCAGCAGCGTGCCCATGCCCGCCTGATAATGCTGATTATCGCGGCTGGTGAACATTAATATGCCCAGCTCGCCGCGTTCGCCCATCAGCGACATCGCTACCGAGCCAATCGCTTTGGCCTGCGGCAACAGCAGTAGCAATTCCGGACCGTTCAGGCTGCCGAGATAGTGATGTTCATTGCCGAAGCGCTGAATGCGCAGCGGTTCGAATGCCTGACGTGACAAGCCGAGCTGGGTGAAATCAGAGGGTGCGCCGATGTGCCACTTGTCATTGAACACGCGTACGTGTGCGCCGGCCAGACCCAGTTCGCGCGCCCAGCGGTGCAGACGCGTTAGCATCTCTTGCAAGCTGTCGGCGGCGGCGAGATGACCTTGTAGCGCCAGCAGGCGATCAAACAGCTGATGGTTGGCGGTAGCCTGCTCCATCAGCAGCGTGATCTCCTCTTCTAACTGCTGGATGTGGTTGCGCTGCCGCGCCATATGCCACTCCACCAGCGAAACGCTGCCGCGTACCGGATGCGGCACCATCATCTGTTCAACCTGGCGCGCATTGCGAATAAAAAAATCGGGGTTTTGACGCAGAAATGCGCTTACCGATTGATCGTCCAGCAAAACCTCGCTTTCGGTTTGCTCTTCGACATTTTTCATAGATGAATAAACCCATCGTAGACGTGTGTGGCTGGACCGGTCATAAACAGCGGCTGCCCTTCCCCTTTCCAGGCAATGTGCAGCGTTCCGCCCGGCAAATCGACGCGGACATTTTCCGCCAGAATGCCCTGCTGAACGCCGCAGGCGACCGCCGCGCAGGCGCCGCTGCCGCATGCCTGGGTTTCGCCTGCACCACGTTCATACACGCGCAGACGGATGTGTTCACGATTGACCACTTCCATAAAGCCGACATTGACGCGCTCCGGGAATCGCTCGTGGCTTTCCAGCTCTGGGCCCAGCGTTTCCACCGGCGCGGTTTTCACGCTTTCTACCTGAATCACGCAGTGCGGATTACCCATCGATACCGCACCAAACATCACGGTTTGCTCGGCCACCCGCTGCAAATAAAGGTTCTCTGCTTTATTCGCGCGGAGCGGCACGCTTTGCGGTTCGAAGTTGGGTTGACCCATATTGACGCGCACCAGCTCATCATTGGTAACGCTGAGCACCATGCGGCCGGTTTGCGTGCTGACACGAATGTCGCTTTTATTGGTCAAACCTTTCAGACGCACAAAGCGGGCAAAGCAGCGTGCGCCGTTGCCGCACTGCGCGACTTCGCTGCCATCAGCGTTGAAAATGCGGTAATGGAAATCGAGATCCGGATCGTAAGGCGGTTCAACGATCAGTAGCTGATCAAAACCGATCCCCAGATTTCTGTCCGCCAGGCGGCGAATCAGTTCCGGCGAAAAAAAGACGTTTTGCGTCACAGCATCCACAACCATAAAGTCGTTGCCGAGACCGTGCATTTTTGAGAACTGCATTTTCTGCTCCGCCGGATTACTCATAGAGTTTAGTTGGCCTGCGAACCAGGCTTGCTGGTGACCAAACCACCGACATCAGCATCCTGAGCCGCTTTTTGCTGCTGCGCGGTGACCTGCTGTTTCGGCTTGTTTGGCTGATCTTTCGGCGGGAAATACAGCGGTCCTTTTAGGCCACAGCCTACCAGGCTGACCAGTGCCAGCGCCATACCCAGCTGACTCATCACTCGTATCATTCTGTCTGCTCTTCTGTCCTAAAGCCATGGTTGCTTATCATCGCAGTTGACGTTGTAAAAGCAACAGGAAATAGCCGCATTTCCTGCGGCAGGTCAGAGTAACAGCGCATCCCGCCGCGCGAACGCGGGCGGGATCAATGCATTTGATAGCGCGGCTGGAAGTCGCCGTTGTCGTTGTCAGGCTGGGTAGCGCAGAGCTGCGTCAGCGTTTGGCTGCGGAAAGGAATCACCTGGAAACGTTCGCCAGTGTTCACAATCTGGTAGAACTGCGGCAGGTTAAAGTTGATAAAGCTGGAGCCGTAAGTAAAACGGTCATGCGACGAGGAATAGAATCGACTCACGTCGCGCACCAGCTCCTCTTTACTGCCTTCGCAATGGTGATAAACCTCAACGCGATTGGTTTCGTCGAGGATATAGATGTTGAAGCCGCGATCGTCATTAGTATCTTCAAAGAAGAACTGAATGATGCCTTCGCTGGCGTAGCCGTTCACCACCGGCGGCAACGGCGTCTGGTTCGATTCCACTTTAATCGACAAACCATGCAGCTTGTTGTTAGAAATCGCGCCATAAAATTCCACGGCGTTTTCCAGCTTCTGCACCGACACGCTCATGCGTTCGAAGAATAAGCCCCAGGTTTGGCCCGCCATGCGTAACGCTTTAAAGCGGCCCGGTTCCTG
This sequence comes from Pantoea sp. y20, assembly GCF_054903455.1. Taxonomy (NCBI): domain Bacteria; kingdom Pseudomonadati; phylum Pseudomonadota; class Gammaproteobacteria; order Enterobacterales; family Erwiniaceae; genus Pantoea; species Pantoea sp. y20. The sequence goes on along the minus strand of NZ_CM142816.1, from coordinate 213,704 downwards.
ACGCGTGCTCGACAGACGCAGCTCAATGCATTCCGAAACCAGCTGCTGCACGCGAGTACGAATTAAACCGCGCAGATGCTGGCTGTAGCAGAATACTTCCACCGTATCCGGCGGCGCAGCATCCTGATGCATTTTGCCGAGAATGGTTTTCAGCGCCTCAATCATCGCCTGCTCGCCATTGAAGTGCAGCGTACGCACTTCATTCCACGAGTTGCGATAGAGCAGATCGATGCTGCCAATCAAACATTGCTGCTGCTGACCGAAGCTGAACACATCCAGCTTACGGAAATCAAAATGCACCACCTGATTGCGGAATGCGGAGGTAGGATCGTGTTCCAGGTTAACGATAATCGCTAAGTGACGAATTTCGCACGGGCTGTAGAGCGCTTTCGGCGTCGGTGCTGGCACGCGCAGCGGGAAGTGGCTCGACACATCGTTAACCAGTTCCTGCAGACGCGGCAGATCGCACAGATCGTTGCCCTTCATATGCAGACGCGTTTTGCTGGTCAGCAAACCGTTAAACCACGCCCACGCCACCAGCTTGTTCAGATAGCGATTATATTCCAGCGGCTGATGGCTGATGATAGAACTCATGTCTGGCGATTGGTTATACAGATACCAACCGGCGCGATTAGCGCGGCCCGCCGGGACATGAATAAAGGTAAGATTCTCTTCCGAGAGATCGGGCGAAATCTGTGGGTTCACTAAAGTGACTTTACCCGGCAGCGCCTCGAACGCGGCATACAGTTTACGCGTCAGCACGCCGATATCCTGCGGGCTGGCGCTGACGCTTAAATTGTTGCGACGCGCAAAGCGAATCAGGTTGCGATAGCTCTGCATCATCGCATCCAGCAGCTCGTTGTGCGCTTCGCGTACCCGTTCGATTTTCCACTGCGCGCGGTTATCCAGTACCGCTAACTTCTCTTCATCCCAGCCCCACTCTTTAACCAGCTGCGATAAGATCTCGCGCCGCCAGCCGGTGCGCTGATGATGGTGATCTTCGCTCGAGAGCTTTTCACACACTTTTAAATAGAAACATCGACGCACTAAATCGAGGCGCGCCATGTCATCAACGCTGGTGAGATAGCGCGTCACGCGCTCCAGCATCATGCAGTAAGGATCGAGACCGAAGGAGACAATTTCGCCGTCGTGCAGGCGCTGCTTGATGTCCATCGACAAGAGCTGCGTGTCGGGATATTCCCAGCTGTAGGCTTCCAGCAGCAGGGTTTTCAGCACCGCTTTATACGGCGAGTCGATACTTTTATACAGCTGCCACAAGCTGGCACCGAAGTACTCTTCCGCCGACAGCGTGCCAAGGCCGCCGAGATCCAGCCACTCATTCGGCGTCAGTACGCCTTGTGAATAGAGCGACATGACGTAATCGTCGTAATGATGCTCCTCTTCGCCAGGCACCATATTCCACAGGATGCGTTTACCCGCCATACGCACGGCGGTACGGTAGAACTCATCCAGCAGCAAAATATGTTGGGTAGAACCGCAGTCTTCACCGCCGAGGCTACCGCTTTCGTTATGGCGGAAACGGTTCTCGTCAATCAGGAAGAAGCTGACTTCCACACCCATCGACACACACCATTTCTGCAACAGCGTACACTTACGCTGCAGATTAAGGCGCTCTTCATTATCCAGCCACGATTGGTGGCATACCCAGATGTCGAGGTCGGAAATGCTGTTTTGCCCAACCGACGAGGTGCTGCCCATTGAGTAAATGCCGGTAATTGGACGTTCGCCCGCGACGGCGGCGGTGAGATCGAGCGGTTGTCCGCCCGCTAGGTTCTGCAGCAGCTGGAATTGATTTTCATCGGGCGTGTAAAGGCAGACGCCATGCGGAACGCTACCTTCGAGGTAGCCCGGCATCAGCGGATGATGGTAATGCAATAATGTTGGCAGCAGACTGTAGACTTGCTGGAAAGCAGGCCCCATGGCAGCCAGTGCGCGATCTACACGCAGCTGGTTAATCGCATCCAGTCTCTGTTTCAGTGTCTCAATGTAGAGGTACAAGACGTTTCGCCTGATTGTCCCAGTGTTAAGCACCCTGTTTCCGCATTCTGCCGCTTAATAATAAAGATATCGGGCAAATAATTGCTGGAAACGTGATCAATCTAACACCCGGAGGATTGACCGTAAAGAAAGTTGCGCTACTTAACAGTTTAGCATGTTCCGACCGTAGCCCTGCTTTTTTCAGACTTCGACACAAAACTGCGACCCGCAAGATCCAGGCGCAGTCTGACATCGCGGCCTTTTCAATCCGTTGAAACTGACAGCATTCCCCTATCAATGATAGGATATTCGATGAACGATCAAAATGGTTAACAGCATGTTAAACAAAATTTTCAGAATTGCTACCAGACAAAGTCCCCTTGCTTTGTGGCAGGCACAATATGTCCAACAGCGTCTGATGGCGGCTCATCCGGGTCTGCAAGTTGAGTTGCTGCCGATGGTCACCAAAGGTGATGTCATCCTTGATACGCCATTGGCAAAGGTTGGCGGCAAAGGGCTATTCGTTAAAGAGCTTGAGCTGGCAATGCTGGAAGGCCGCGCCGATCTCGCCGTGCACTCAATGAAAGATGTGCCGATCGATTTTCCACAAGGCCTCGGTCTGGTGACCATTTGCGAGCGTGAAGATCCGCGCGATGCTTTCGTCTCCAATCGTTACAACAGTGTTGATGAGCTGCCACAAGGCGCGGTTGTTGGGACGTCCAGCCTGCGTCGCCAGTGCCAGCTTAGCGCCCGTCGTCCGGATTTAGTGATTCGCTCACTGCGCGGCAACGTCGGCACGCGTCTTGGCAAACTTGATGCCGGTGAATATGACGCCATCATTCTGGCGGCGGCCGGTTTGAAGCGTTTAGGTCTGGAAGATCGCATCCGTCAGGCAATGCCTGCCGAGATTTCCCTGCCCGCCGTGGGTCAGGGCGCCGTCGGCATTGAATGCCGCGCAGATGATGAGCAATTGATTACGCTGCTACAGGCGTTGAATCACGACGATACCGCCGTGTGCGTGCGCGCCGAACGCGCAATGAACACGCGGCTGGAAGGCGGTTGTCAGGTGCCTATCGGCAGCTTCGCGGTGCTGGAAGACGATCAGCTGTGGCTGCGCGGATTAGTTGGCTCACCGGACGGCAGTCAAATGGTGGTCGGCGAGCGTCGCGGTCCACGCGATCACGCCGAAAGAATGGGGGTTTCGCTGGCCGAAGAGCTGTTGGATGGCGGCGCGCGCGACATTCTGCGTGAAGTGTATCAAGGTCAACCGCCAGTATGACCATCCTCGTGACCCGCCCGGAACCGGCCGCCACTGAACTGGTCTCGCGTTTGCGCAGCCTGGGCAAGCTGGCATGGGGCTTCCCGCTGATTGAATTTACGCCGGGTCGCGATCTTATCCATTTGCCAAGCCAACTTGCGGCGTTACAGCCAGGCGATCTGGTGTTTTTACTGTCGCAGCAGGTCGTTACTTTCGCCGAGCCCGCTTTACAGCAAAGCGCGACAACATGGCCTGAAGCCCTCAACTATTATGCTATTGGTCGCAGCACCGCTTTAGCCCTGCATACCGTCAGTAATCTCAAAGTAGACTATCCTCATGCGCGGGAGACCAGCGAAGAGCTGGTGCGCCTGAACCGTCTGCAGCAGGTTAGTGGCAAACGCGCGCTGATTCTGCGCGGCAGTCCGGGGCGCGAGTTGCTGGCAGAAACGCTGATTGAACGCGGCGTTGAGGTGCAATACTGCGAGTGTTATCAGCGCTGTGAAAAGCACTACAACGGCGCGACTGAAGGCCGCCGCTGGCGCGATCGCGGCATTACAACGCTGGTGGTAACCAGCGGCGAAATGTTACAACAACTCTTTTCTCTGTTTCCGCCAATTGATCGTCGGGAATGGTTACTGCACTGTCGGCTTGTGGTCGTCAGTGAACGTTTGGCTACGCAAGCCGCTGAATTAGGCTGGCAGGACATTGATGTAGCCGATGGTGCCGATAACGATGCGCTGCTGCGCGCGTTACGCTGAACTTAACAATGGGATGAGCCATAATGACGGAACAAAAAGCCTCCTCCGCCATGGTTGAAGAAACCACCCCAGCGGACAATTCTCCCTCGCCAGCAACCAAACCACCTCGCGATAAAAAAGGCGATGGCAAGGTGCTGAGTGCCGTGGCGATTGTGATTGCGCTGGCGATTGGGGCGGGACTTTATCTTAATGGGAAACACCAGGCCGATTTACAGGCTCAAACTAACCAGAATCTCAGTGAGCAGCTGAGCGCCTTGCAGCAGCAACTGGGCAGCGACAAACAGCAGCTGACGCAACAGCTGGATAGCGCCAACAGCGCCTTGCAGCAGGCGCGCACGCAGCAGGATAACAGCGCAAAAGAGCTGGAAACCCTGCGCGATAAAGTCGCTAACATCTCTGGAAACGACACGCGTACCTGGCTACTGGCGCAAGCGGATTACCTCGTCAAACTGGCGGGCCGCAAACTGTGGAGCGATCAGGATGTCACCACCGCGGCAGCGTTATTGAAAAGTGCTGATTCCAGCCTGGCCGACATGAACGATCCGAGTGTGATGAACGTGCGTCGCGCCTTAACGCAGGACATCAGTTCACTCTCCGCCGTCAGCCAGGTTGATTATGACGGCACCATCCTCAAGCTTAATCAGCTGTCGAACGGCGTCGATAATCTACGCCTGGCCGACAACGACAGCGATGATTCGCCTATGGACGCTGATGGCGGTGAACTCTCCAGTTCGCTGCACGAGTGGCGTCAAAATCTGGTGAAAAGCTGGCATAACTTTATGGATGATTTCATCACCATCCGCCGCCGCGACAACACCGCACAGCCGCTGCTGGCACCGAATCAGGATGTTTACCTGCGCGAAAACATTCGTTCGCGCCTGCTGATTGCGGCTCAGGCCGTACCGCGTCATCAGGATGAGATCTACAAACAGTCTATCGATGCGGTATCAACCTGGGTTCGCGCCTGGTATGACACCAACGATGCCGCCACCAAAGCCTTCCTTGCACAGCTGGATGAATTGAGCCAGCAAAGCATTTCAATGGATGTGCCGGATACGCTGGAAAGCCAGCCGCTGCTGGAAAAACTGATGCAAACCCGCGTACGTAATTTGCTGGCTCAGCCATCGGTTGCTGCTGATCAACAAGGAGGCTAACCATGCTGAAAGTATTGGTGCTTTTCCTGCTGCTGATTGCGGGCATTGTGGTTGGACCGATGGTAGCCGGCCATCAGGGCTACGTGCTGATCCAAACCGACAACTGGAACATTGAAACCAGCGTAACCGGCCTGGCGATCATCTTGATCCTCAGCCTGCTGGTGATTTTATTGGTGGAATGGATTCTGCGTCGCCTGTTCCGTACCGGCGCACGCACACGCGGCTGGTTCACCGGCCGCAAGCGCCGTAGCGCGCAGCGCCACACGCAAAGCGCGCTGATGAAACTGGCTGAAGGTGACTTTAAACAGGCCGAAAAACTGCTGTCGAAAAATGCCGACCACGCCGATCAGCCAGTAGCAAACTACTTGCTGGCTGCCGAAGCGGCACAGCAACGCGGTGACGAAATCCGTGCTAATCAGCATCTGGAGCGCGCTTCTGAGTTATCGGTGAACGACACGATTCCGGTTGAAATCACACGCGTACGTCTGCAACTGGCGCGCAACGAAGATCATGCTGCACGCCATGGCGTTGATCGCCTGCTGGAAGTCGCACCGCGCCATCCGGAAGTGTTGCGTCTGGCAGAACAAGCCTATATTCGTACCGGCGCATGGGGCGCATTGCTCGACATTCTGCCTGCGATGCAGAAAGTGCAGATCAATGATGAAGCACAGCGCGATGCCTTGCAGCAGCAAGCCTGGCTGGGCCTGATGAACCAGGCGATGGCCGATCAAGGCAGCGACGGTTTGAAGAAATGGTGGCAAAACCAGAGCCGCAAAACGCGTCAGGAAACCGCCTTGCAGGTGGCTATGGCAGAACATTTGATTGAGTGTGACGATCCGGATACCGCACAGAGCATCGTGCTGGAAGGTCTGAAACGCCAATATGACGATCGTCTGGTATTGCTGATGCCGCGTATTAAAAGTGGCGATCCGCAATCTCTGGAAAAAGCGCTGCGTCAGCAGATTAAACAGCATGGCGCCACGCCGCTGCTGCACAGCACGCTGGGGCAGCTGCTGATGCGTCATGGGGAATGGCAGCAGGCAGCAGAAGCGTTCCAGCAAGCGCTGGCGCAGCGTCCGGATGCGTTTGATTATGCCTGGCTGGCCGATGTTTACGACCGCCTGCATCGTCCGGAAGACGCTGCCAAAATGCGTCGTGAAGGCCTGCTACTTACGCTGAAGACCAATACCAGCATCTGATTTTACGATTGTTACTTTTGTGCACGCCGGGCTTGTCCCGGCTTTTTTTTGCCTGCAATTTATCGCTAATCAATATCCTGATCTGTTTCGATCATTACCGTGTGGGTCTGATGAAATTTTACACAGCAACATTAATTTGTTATGATCGGGTCATAAGTATATGGATGATGAAGACTACGGATTAAATACGCTGATCGACATGGATGGATATCGATTTACTTATGAGAGCGGATATTGGTGGAAAATTGAGGTTCGTAAAGAAGCACCGTCGAAGTTCAGGCCGCATGGCATAAGGTACAATCTTACCTTCCATAACAATTACAACACCCGCATCTTCGGCATAGATAACGCTCATGCCATTAAGCCGCCGAAGAGAGGTTTTTCAGGTAAATGGACGGTTTATGACCATCTGCATAAAACCTCTGTTGATTCTGGGCAGCCCTATTTCTTTGTTTCGGCCAGCCAACTGCTCGAAGACTTTCTGGAAAATGTAGACAAAATCATTGGTGAAAAAGAGGGTAAATCATGAAAGCGCTCATCGGCATTATTTCTCCAGAGAATATGCGTAATCGAATAATGAGCATTGCGAGTGGGCAGTACAAACCTGAGGCTGATGAACCCAAAGTTTGGTTTGCGTCCGTTAACGCGATTGCGCAGGTGCTTAGCAATGAGAACATCCTACTTCTCAAGCTTATGCACGAGCGCAAACCTCAGACCGTTACAGAGCTGGCGGAGCTTTCGGGACGTCGAGTCAGTAATCTGTCTGCGACGCTGAAAACGTTGGAAGGTCACGGCTTTGTGAGCCTGAAAAAGATAGGCAAAAAAAAAATTCCTACCGCACTTTTCACTGAGTTCGATATACGCGTGACCAGTGAACTCATCGCAAAACCCGAAGCGGCTTAACTGAACCTTGCGTTCCGAAGCCGAATCTACCCTTCGCCATATTACAGACAAAAAAACACCTGCCATAAGCAGGTGTAAGATCAGGTCGTTAAGACAACTGATGGCATCCGACTCAACGTAATGTCCTTCTTACTGCAGTAAAGCGTGCGCAAATACTGCCAGGCTGGACAACGGATGCCGTAAGGGGCTCTGCATCATTCCCAGGTTTATGTAGCATCAGCAAACATAAGAGGTGGAATGAGCATCTACAGGTAGATTATTGCACAAGACGTGCCAAAGTTGCAGCACGTGCAATAAGCTAATTAATATCAACAGGATATAGTCCCTGCCACAATCCCGGTGTTAGCCACTGTCGGTAAAACGCGACGATCATTCAATAAGCTGTCTCCGCAGAACGACAAGCTATGCAAGGAATTGTCATGCCCATATAAATCAATGATTTATATGTATCTAAATAGCGACAATGTGCGGAATTACGCTCAAAGGAAATGATGGGAAAAGTTGAGAATATGAATGGCGGATACAAACGAAAAAAGCCTGCTTTTTCAAGCAGGCTTTTCGAATATGGTCGGCGAGAGAGGATTCGAACCTCCGACCCACTGGTCCCAAACCAGTTGCGCTACCAAGCTGCGCTACTCGCCGATTTTTTACTTCTTTAACGCTACAGCGTAATTTTGCCTGGTGCGAAGGGAGGGACTTGAACCCTCACGTCCGTAAGAACACTAACACCTGAAGCTAGCGCGTCTACCAATTCCGCCACCATCGCGTGACCGAGCAAAATCTGGGGTGGCTAATGGGACTCGAACCCACGACAACTGGAATCACAATCCAGGGCTCTACCAACTGAGCTATAGCCACCATAATTCTGGTGCGTAAGCGTGTTTCGCTTACTAATTCACTGCATAACGCGGTCTAACCAACCACCGAAGCTCTTGCGCACAAACTAAATGGCGCGCCCGACAGGATTCGAACCTGAGACCTCTGCCTCCGGAGGGCAGCGCTCTATCCAGCTGAGCTACGGGCGCGTAGCGCCGTTGCGGATGGGCATACTACGGGCTTGACCTCATACTGTCCAGCCCTTTTTTAGAAAAAAAACGCGTTTGATTACGCTTTGTGCATTCCATCGATAATTACAGCAGTTTGAGGCGCTTACCCTCTCATTTTCGCTGGAAAAACCAGCAATTTCAGAGGTCGCCCCGCCAGTGGTAGCGTAAGTATTTCAGCAGCTTTAATTGGCGACGCAGACGCGAAGGCTGACGAATAAGGCGATAAAGCCATTCCAGTCCGGACTTTTGCCACCAAACGGGCGCGCGCTTAACGTGCCCGGTAAACACATCGTAAGTGCCACCAACGCCCATATAGAGCGCATGCGGCCAATGGGCGCGGCAATCACGCATCAACAGCTCCTGGCGCGGAGAACCTTGCGCCACCGTGACAATCTGCGCACCACTCGCGGCGATGCGGGCAAACAGCGCGTCGCGCGCTTCAGGCGCAAAGTAACCATCCTGACTGCCAACGATATTCACATTCCACTGTCGTCGCAGCTTGTCGCAGGTTTCCTGCAGCACCGCCTGACGTCCACCAATCAGAAACACCGGAATGCCGCTACGCCCTGCACTCTCCATCAACGCTTCCCATAAATCCGCGCCTGCAATGCGGTTCGCCTGCAGCTGAGGATACTTCTTACGTAGCGAACGGACGATGCTGATGCCATCCGGATATTTGAACTCAGCCTCAGCGATCAGTGCGCGTAGCTGCGCATCTTCTTCCAGCGTGAGCATTTTCTCGGCATTCATCGCCACCAGCGTGCCGCAACGCGGTTTACCCTCGGGCAGCAGAAAGCGCAGAAAGCTCGCCATATCGTTGAAGGCGTGAAGATCGACTCCGCGCAGGCTATAGCGCGGCTTATCGGTTTCCATGGTATGAATTTCCCGTTGTGCCCAAAGGTTAAGAAGGGCTGTGTAAAACCGGCTCGCTGCGCGGACGAATCAACCCCGCGCGCGCCAACAGCCAGTAAAGCAATTTAGCCGCCCACATACAGGCCGCAAAAATCAGACAAAAGAACACCACGCGCGAGCCGAAAGCATCCAGCCCTTCACGCGCCAGCACGATCATATTAAACACCGCGCCGAAGCAGAAACTCTGCAAAATCGCCCCGCTGTAACGATTGCTGGTATCGCGGCCATAAAGATAAAGGTTATCAAAGCCTTTAATCAGCAGGCCGACAGCCACCGCACCGATTGGGATAAACCACACGCCGCCCATCACCACCAGCGAACCCAATAGCGTGGGCGAGATCGCCAAGCCGGAATGGTTGTTCAGCACTTCCCAGGTAAAGTAGTTAGCGCTGTTGAGAATGGCTGTTGGACGTCCCGGCCACATCCAGCTGGGAATGAACACGTAGAAATCGCGCCAAATCGGTGCCAGCCCCTGAAAATCGATCTTGTCGTAGTTTTGCAGTAACAGCGCCAGATTTTCCCACGGCGAGAAGGTGTCGCGTGTTAGATAAAGGAAGGTGTAAAACGCTTCATCGCCCACTACGTCGAGGTTATAGCGACGCAACGCCAGCCAGAACATACCGCCAATCGCCATCACACCGGCGCCAACCAGCATCCACAGCGTGATCCAGCCGCGCGTAATGCCAATAAACAAGAACAGCGCGAACGCGATAATGATATTGGCGCGCGTGCCGCCCACCAGCGCGTAGGTCAGCAAGCCAAATGCCACCGACACCAGCAAAAACCACAGCCACTGACGCTGGGTTGGCTTGAGGAAGTAGCGAATCAGCATCGCCGGAATAAAGAAGTAGAAGAAGCGTTTAAGCGCCACGCCGGACACTTCGCTGGAGAAGATCTGGTTGTAAGCCGAAAGCCGGAAAAGCAGCAGGCCGTTGTGCATAAAGAACACCGTCACGGTGCCAATCGCCACCAGCGCCAGCAGCAGACAGGTCAGATGGGTTTCAACCCGGTTCATCTGCAGCCAGGGTTTGCGCGCAGGCGCATTGGCCGGCCGCAGCCGCACCTTATAGCTAACGTAATAGATGGCATAAAAGCTGGTAGCGGCCAGCAGCGCCTGCAGCAGATATTCCGGCGGCACCACCGCCACGTTAAAGCGGAATACCAGCACGCTGGTCAGCGGGAAGCCGAAATAGAAGGTCAGTAAAAACAAAATGGTGAAGAACAGGTGGAAGTTGAAGCGCACCCGTTTAAATTCCCGCCAGGTTAGGGTCAGAATGAAACCCAGCGAACACAGATAAACCACCAGCAGACCACTAAACTGCATCAGGCTCATGTTCTCTCCCTTTCACTCAGGGTTAGCGCATCGCGCCAGCCTGCCAGATAGCCGGGGGCAAAAAAGGCGATCGAAGAGTGATCGCACTGCGCTAATTGCCGTTGCGCTTCGGCCACGCTGGCGCTATCCAGCGCATCTTCGCTAAACAGCACCGGCAAACCTTGCTCGCTGAGATCGCGCCAGAACGGATTTTTGCGGTTCAGCACAAACGGAATATTGGCCTGAATCAGTAAGCAAAGCGTACCAATGCCTTGCTGGCGCTCGAACATAAAATAGCCGAGCTGGCAGCGGCTAAGCAATGTCAGATAGGCATCAAAGTCGATCTTGTCGCGCAGCAGCGTCACCTGCCCCGCCGGGAACAAGCGCTGTGCGGCGGCGGCAATCTCATCGATGTAAGCGTGATTGTTCTGCGGGTAACCGAGCGGCACGACGATTTTCACCTGTTCACCAAACTGGGCTCGAATCGCCTCTAAACCGGCAATGTGACGATTACTGCGATCGCCGGAGTTACCGAGCAGAATAGTGAAATCGGGGCTTTCCATTGGCGCAGGCAGCGCCACATCCGGCATGCGCGTCGGGAAATAGAGCAGCGAGGCGGGAACGCGCGGATGACGCTGCTGGAAATGGTGCAAATCACCGCGCGTCGCAAACACGCGCGCCACGCGCCCTTGCGCCATTCTGCGCAGCAGATAAAACAGCTGATACTTAAGACCGCGCCCTTCTTCGTAGAGATCCGCGCCCCATACATGCCAGAACGCCTGCTGACGACGCAGTTTGCCGCTCAGCAAGGCCAACCAAATGCTGGGATTAAACTGGCCGTGAAAGAAGAAGCGCTGCGAGCGATCGGCAGCACGCGTCACCACCGCTTGCGCCAGCGCATGCTTGCTGGCAAAGGTTTCAATCTGCAATGAAGCATACGCTTGCAGCGTTTCGGGCGCGCTGGATACTACCATAAACTGACGCGGGGCAGCGCCTGGCAGCTCGGCGCTCATTACGTCATTAAAGAAGCGCAGCACCGTATGATTGTGATGCGGGATATCCGATCCCAATACGTGAAAAGTCGTCATTTTTTCCGGCAATAAATCATGAAGGCGCCACAACAAAGGGCGAAATAGAGAACGTAGGTTGCCATGTAAGCCTGCGCGGCCCCGGCGGTCCCGTGCAGCGGAATCAGCCAATGGGAAAAACCGGTCAGCAGGGCAAACTGGCTGATTTCCGTCAGAATATAGAAGCGCAGTGACGCTTTGGCGATCACCAGATATCCGAAAACATAGGCGCCGACTTTAAACACATCACCGCACAACTGCCAGACGAAAAGGTCACGCATCGCGCTGAACTGCGGCGAAAACAGCAGCCAGATAGCGACATCGCGCAGCAGCCATACGCAGAAACTGGCCGCTGCGACGGCAGGTAACACAAAGCGCAGCGCACGCCCAATCTCACGGGCGATTTGCGGTTTCTGCTCCAGCCGCGCCAGCGTGGGCAACAGCCAGACGCTAAAGGTGGCGGTGATAAACTGCAGGTAGGCATCGGAAATACTGGTCACGCCCTGCCATAAACCAACCTGCGCCCAGCCTTGCTGCTCGGCCAGCAGATTTCGCATCATCACCCACGCCACCGGCAAGGTGAATGAGGTGATCAGCGCCATCAGCGTAAACTTCGCCAGATTGCGCGCCAGGTCAGGATGCCAGCCTGGCATCAGCCAGCTCAGCGGCAGCCGATCGCGATGGCGACGTAGCATCAGCAACGCCGGAAACACCAGCAGCGCCGGCACCAGCGCCAATCCCACTAACGCACCAGCATAGCCGCCCAGCCACCAGCACAGCACATAACCCAGCACGCCGACGATACTTCCGGCAATTAGCGCCAGCGCATTGCCGCGCGCATCGCGGAAGCCCTTCAGCAACGCCAGCGTCAGATTGGCCCAGGCAATACCGAGCTGTAGAAAGGCAACAATGCGCACCACGTTGGCATATTCAGCATGACCAAACAGCGCCGTGCTGATGGGCGTTGCCGCCAGCAAAAACACCAGCGCCAGCAGCGTTGAAAAACCGAGCACAATCGCCGAAGCCGTGCCGGTCACCGCGCGCAGTTGTTGTGGCTGTTGCTGATGTTGCGCGACTAACGTAGTGACGCCGTTAAAGATGCCCGCGCCCGCCAATACGCCGAGTACAGTAATCAACTGGCGGAAGTTACCGGCTTGCCCGATCCCTTCGGGTCCGAAGCTTATCGCTAACAGTTTCACCACCAGCAGGCCAGCAACGATTTTTACCAGCGTGGAAGACGCGGTCCAGACTGATGCTTTTGCTAATGACATCAGGCAAAGAAACTCAGCAGCGAACTGATCACCGTACGCTGGTTGTTATCCGATAAGTTGTAGAACAGCGGCAGGCGCAGCAGGCGCTCGCTTTCACGCGTGGTAAAGGCATCATCACCGTGGAAGCGGCCAAAACGTTCACCCGCTGGCGACGAGTGCAGCGGGATGTAATGGAACACCGTGAGGATTTCCGCCTCTTTCATCCAGTTGATCAGCGCCTGACGATCGTCGCTGTCGCGCAGCTTGATGTAGAACATATGTGCATTGTGGCGGCAATTTTTCGGCACCACCGGCAGCTCAATACGGCCGGCAGCAGCTAGCGGCCGCAGCGCATCGTAGTAGCGTTGCCACAAACGCAAACGCTGCTGATTAATTTGCTCCGCCGCTTCCAGCTGCGCCCACAAATAGGCCGCCTGCAAATCCGCCATCAAATAGCTGGAGCCAATATCGCGCCAGGTATATTTATCTACCTGACCACGGAAAAACTGGCTGCGGTTGGTGCCTTTTTCACGAATGATCTCGGCACGATCCACCAGCTTCGCGTCATTGATCAGCGTTGCGCCACCTTCACCGCCGGCGGTGTAATTTTTAGTTTCGTGAAAGCTAAAGCAGCCAATGTGACCAATGGTGCCGAGCGCGCGTCCTTTGTACTGCGACATCACGCCTTGCGCGGCATCCTCGATAACATAGAGTTTATGCTTCGCCGCCAGCGCCATGATGCTGTCCATCTCGCAGGCCACGCCCGCGTAATGCACTGGCACGATGGCGCGGGTTTTCGGCGTGATCGCCGCTTCAATCAGCGTTTCATCGATATTTAGCGTATCGGGGCGCACATCGACAAACACAATGGTCGCGCCGCGCAGCACAAAGGCGTTGGCGGTGGAGACGAAGGTGTAGCTCGGCATGATCACCTCATCGCCAGGCTGCAGGTCAATCAGCAGCGCCGCCATCTCCAGCGATGCGGTGCAGGATGGCGTCAGCAGCACTTTTTTGCTGCCGAAATGCTGTTCCATCCACTGCTGGCAGCGGCGAGTAAAGCCGCCATCGCCGCACAGCTTGCCGCTGGCCATCGCCGACTGCATATATTCAACTTCGCTGCCGACAATCGGCGGCGCATTAAATGGGATCATGAGGCTTTCCTGTAGAACCAGTAAGCGGTGCTTTCCAGCCGCGCACCGCTGCGTAAATAGAGGCGCAACGCCGTGAGATTGCTGAGCTGGGTCGCCACGCGCAGATGCGTTAGCTGACGCACACGGCCCCAGTCGGCGGCGGCGAGCAGCAGGCGCTGGCCGACGCCGCAACCTTGTGCGGCGGGCAATACCGCCAGCAGACCGATGCGCATGTCGCCGTCCACTTCGCGCATCGAGACGAAACCTTGCAGCGCGCCCTGCTCATCGCAGGCCACCAGACATTGATTATCAAAGGTGCCGCGCACCGCATTTTCAATCCACTGCGCGTAGAAACGTCCGCTGTCTGCTGCAGCAAACCACGGCGCGCGGAAGCGACTTTGGCTAAACGCCTGCGCAGCCGCTTCACGCAGTGCCGGGATTTGTGCTTCCCGCGCAATGCGCACGCCAACTTGCCGCTCGGTATGTTTGATGCTGAGGGAAAGGTCAGCTTCGCCTTCCACTAACTGAAAACCATGCTGGCTCAGCGCATCGATGGCATCAACGCGTTCAGCGGGCACCTTCACTTGCCACAGCGCATACGGCTGCTGAAGGGCCTCGGCCAGCGTCAAATCGCCATCCAGCGATAAGCGCGCGCTGTTCTGACCGAAGAACTCATTTTCCCACGTAAGGGAATCAATATTGACGCGGACGGGCATTGTGAACATCCAGCAGATACTGGCCGTAGCCGGTTTTGGTTAGCGCCTGAGCCGCGGCTAAAAGCTGGGCATCGCTCAGCCAGCCGTTACGCCATGCAATCTCTTCCAGGCAGGCAATTTTAAAGCCCTGCCGTTTTTCCACCGTCTGCACAAACATACTCGCCTCAATCAGGCTGTCGTGCGTGCCGGTATCCAGCCAGGCAAATCCGCGCCCCAGCAACTCCACCGCAAGCTCGCCCTGATCGAGATACATCTGGTTGATGGCGGTGATTTCCAGCTCACCGCGCTCGGAAGGTTTCACCTGTTTGGCGAACTCCACCACGCGGTTGTCGTAAAAATAGAGGCCGGTGACCGCCCAGCGCGATTTCGGCTGCTGCGGTTTTTCCTCAATGGAGAGCGCGTTAAAGTCGTCATCAAACTCCACCACGCCAAAACGCTCCGGATCCATCACCTGATAAGCAAAGACGGTCGCGCCGCTGCTGCGCGCGGCCACTTTCTTCAGCTTGGGGCTGAAACCCTGGCCGAAATAGAGATTGTCGCCCAGCACCAGACAACAGTGATCGTCACCAATAAAACTTTCGCCAATAATAAATGCCTGCGCCAGCCCATCAGGACTGGGTTGTTCTGCATAGGTTAGCTGAATCCCAAATTCACTGCCGTCGCCCAGTAAGCGTTCAAAATGGGCGCGATCTTCTGGCGTGGTGATGATCAAAATTTCGCGAATCCCTGCCAGCATCAGTACCGACAGCGGATAGTAAATCATGGGTTTGTCATATACCGGCAACAGCTGTTTCGAGATGGCGCGGGTAATCGGATGCAAACGCGTGCCCGAACCTCCGGCTAAAATAATGCCTTTCATCGCTGCTCCTTCTGAAGTGCGTTTAACGCGGCGTGGCTAATCCCAGACGCTCACCGCGATAGCTGCCGTTAAGAATCGCCTGCCACCATTGCGGGTTTGCCAGATACCATTGCACGGTTTTACGAATGCCGCTCTCAAAGGTTTCCTGCGGCGTCCAACCCAGCTCACGCTCAATTTTACTGGCGTCGATGGCGTAGCGCTGGTCGTGGCCGGGACGATCGCTAACAAAGGTAATCAGGTCACGGTAGTGGCTCAGGTGCGGTGCACGCTGCTGCGGCGCCAACTCATCCAGCAGATCGCACAGCGTTTCCACCACTTCAAGATTACGTCGCTCGTTATGACCACCAATATTGTAGGTTTCCCCTACTTTGCCGCTGCTCACCACGCTATACAGCGCCCGCGCGTGATCCTCTACATATAGCCAGTCGCGTATCTGGCTGCCGTTGCCATACACTGGCAGCGGTTTGCCCGCCAGCGCATTAATGATGGTGAGTGGGATCAGCTTCTCCGGGAAATGATACGGTCCGTAATTGTTGGAGCAGTTAGTGATGATGACCGGCAAACCGTAGGTGCGCAGCCAGGCGCGCACCAGATGATCGCTGCTGGCTTTGGTCGCCGAATAGGGGCTGCTCGGCGCATACGGCGTGGTTTCGGTAAAGAAGTCGTCGCTACCGTGCAGGTCACCAAACACTTCATCAGTGGAGATATGGTGCAGAATGAAGCCTTTTTTACGTTCATCTGCCATGCCATTCCAGTAATGACGCGCCGCTTCCAGCAGCTGATAGGTGCCGACAATATTGGTTTCGACGAAGGCGATAGGTCCATCGATCGAGCGGTCAACATGACTTTCTGCCGCCAGATGCATAATGCAATCCGGTTGATAGTGCGCCATGACGCGATCCAGCTCAGCGCGATGGCAAATATCCACCTGTTCGAAGGCGAAACGTGCATTCTGTTGCACCGGCGCCAGCGACGCCAGATTGCCGGCATAGCTCAGCTTATCGACCACCACCACGCGGTGTTCGGTGTTTTCAAGCAGAAAACGTACCAGCGCAGAACCGATAAATCCTGCCCCGCCGGTCACCAAAAACTGTTTCATCGCCACACGCCTTTGGTATCAACAATCCACGGCTGGGCAAGCTGGGCCGCATCAATCGCGCGGAACTGTGCGTGATCAACCAGCATCACCAGAATATCCGCCTGCTGCAGCGCTACATCCGTAGCAACCAGCGTGGCTTCGTGCGCCAGACGTTGCGGAATGTCTTCCACATGCGGTTCAACCACCCAGGTTGCGCCGCTGTGCCACTCGGCAATACGATGGGCGACGCTCATCGCCGGACTTTCGCGCAAATCGTCAATATTCGGTTTGAAGGCCAGACCAAAGCAGGCAATGGTGACATCGCTGGCGCGTTTGCCGCTGGCGGTGAGGCACTCTGCTAACGCCTGCTTTACCTGATCCAGCACCCAGCCCGGTTTGGCATCATTCACTTCACGTGCGGTGCGAATCAGTCGCGCCTGTTCTGGATTCTGCGCCACGATAAACCACGGATCGACGGCGATACAGTGCCCGCCGACGCCCGGTCCGGGTTGCAGGATGTTGACGCGCGGATGGCGATTCGCGAGCGCAATCAGTTCCCACACGTTGATGCCCTGCTCGGCGCAAATCAGCGAAAGCTCATTGGCAAAGGCGATATTCACATCGCGGAAGCTGTTTTCTGTCAATTTGCACATCTCGGCGGTACGCGCATTGGTTTCCACACACGCGCCGCGCAGGAAAATGCGGTACAGCTCGCTGGCGCGTGCGGAACAGGCTGGCGTCATGCCACCAATGACGCGATCGTTTTCCAGCAGTTCAACCATCACTTTGCCGGGTAACACGCGCTCCGGGCAGTAAGCGATAAACACATCGCACGCATCACCGTGCTGCGGGAAACGCAAATCGGGACGCGCCGCCGCCAGCCATTCCGCCATTTGCTCGGTGGCGCCCACCGGCGACGTCGATTCGAGGATCACCAGATCGCCCGCTTTTAACACGGGTGCAATCGACAGCGCCGCGGCCTGCACATAGCTGAGATCCGGCTGATGGTCGCCGATAAACGGCGTGGGCACGGCGATCAGGAATGCATCGGCGGCTTCGGCCTGTGTAGTCGCACGTAGATGACCGGCACGCACCGCTTCGCGCACCACATCACCCAACTCGGGTTCCACGATATGGATATCGCCACGATTGATGGTTTCAACGGCGCGGACATTAATATCCACCCCAACGACTTTCTTTCCCTTTGAGGCAAAAACGGCTGCCGTTGGCAGCCCAATGTAGCCCAGTCCGATAACGGAAATGGTTTCAAAACGCATGGTTACACTCTGTGTTGTTTTAGGGCCTGCAAGATGCGCGCGCAGGCATGGCCATCGCCATACGGATTGTGCGCGCGACTCATTGCCTGCCAGGCTTCATCGTCCTGCAACAGCAGGCTGACTTCAGCGACAATTTTACTGATATCGGTGCCGACCAGTTTCACCGTGCCTGCGTCCACCGCTTCCGGACGCTCGGTGGTATCGCGCATCACCAGCACCGGTTTGCCTAATGACGGCGCTTCTTCCTGAATGCCACCGGAGTCGGTGAGAATCAGCCATGAGCGATTCATCAGCCAGACAAACGGCAGATACTCTTGCGGCTCAATCAGGATGATATTCTCGATGCCGCTGAGAATGCGGTTAACCGGCTCGCTGACGTTGGGATTGAGGTGCACGGGATAGACAATTTGCACCTGCGGATGCTGGCGCGCGATTTGCGCCAGCGCACTGCAAATGCGTTCAAAGCCGTCGCCAAAACTTTCGCGGCGATGACCCGTAACCAGAATGAGTTTTTTGTCAGCGTCGAGGAACGGATAGCGCGCGGCGAGGCGGGCATTGAGATCGGCATCGTCCAGCACGCGATCACGCACCCACAGCAGCGCATCAATCACCGTGTTGCCCGTCACGAAAATGCGCGCATCCGGCAGATTCTCGCGCAGCAGATTTTGTCGCGAATTTTGCGTGGGCGTGAAGTGATAACTGGCGAGATGGCCGGTGAGCGTGCGATTGGCCTCTTCCGGCCACGGCGACATCAGGTTGCCGGTACGCAATCCCGCTTCTACGTGACCCACCGGAATCTGGTGATAAAACGCCGCCAGGCTGGCCGCAAACGTGGTGGTGGTATCGCCGTGCACTAACACCACATCCGGCTGGAAATCAGCGAGTACGGTTTTCATGCCCTGCAGTATGCGGCTGGTGATCTCCGTCAGCCCTTGCTCCGGGCGCATGATATTCAGATCATAATCAGGCTGCAGCTGGAACAAACGCAGCACCTGGTCGAGCATTTCACGATGTTGTGCGGTGACGCATAGGCGTGACTCGAACGCAGCATCCTGCGCCAGCGCCTGCACCAGCGGAGCCATTTTGATCGCTTCAGGACGCGTGCCAAATACCGTCAGAACTTTCACGTGGCTTCTCTTAATGGCTCGTTGCTAACGTTGAACGCGGACGACGCACCAGCGCCACTCCCGCACCGACCAGCGCGCCAATCACGCCCCACATGATCATCATAAACAGGCGGCGCGGACTATCGCGCGACACCGGCTCTTCCGGGGTGCGCAAATAGCGGTAAGTCTGAAATTGTTTATCCAGACGCGGACCGGCCTGCAGCGTACTCAGCATCGCTTTGTTTTGATCATAGCTTAAATCGTAAGCAGGCCCGCTGGCTTGTAAAGTGTCGAGTTGCGCCTGCAGCATTTGCTGACCCAGCAGGAAACGATCGCTGTCTGGCAGCGCCTCGCCGGTTGCCGGCGCGCGATTCTCTTTAATCCCCTGCTCGCTCGCCACTTTCAGCGCCTGTTCGATGCGCTGACGTTGACGTTCAAATACCGTCTGCGCCACTTCCTGCTGGCGGTTAACCTGCGACGCCAGCTGCACGCTGCGCGCCTGCCAGGCGCCTTTCAGCTCCGCATTAAGATGACGCGCCGCACGCTCGCTGGCGTAGGCAATATATTGACGCAGCAGATTGTTAGCATCGCTGGCGGTTTCGGCCACCAGCTTAATGTTATCTAAGATATTGCGCGCCGGGTCGGCAGCGGTGAACTGAATGTTGGTGATCAGGTCGTCGAGCAGCGCCGCATCGTTGTGCGCGTTACCGCTTTTGCGGCTTTTGAAGTATTCGGTCTGCTGCCAGAAATCACGGCGCGTATCCCATGATGCCAGCTGCATGGTGAACTCCTGATAAACCTCATCCATCACGGTCGGCGCTGGCGAACTGAGATTGAGCGTATTGGTGCGCACATCCAGATTATTGAGGAATTGCTGCTGTACGAAGAAATCACCCAGCATATTGACCGTTGGACGATCGGTCACCGCCGTGGTGCTCCACGCCTGCTTCATTAACATCGATGCTAACCAGGCAACCAGCGCAAACAGCAGCGCCAGACCGATAATCCAGCGTTTACCACGCCAGAGTGTGCAGCCAAGGCCACGTATATCCAGTTCGTTCTCCACAACGACAGAGGTCATAACAAAATCCTTATCAGGGTACTTTCTGGGTAATTTATTTTTTATCTTCGCTGCTTTGCCAGCGACGTTTAATGCGACGGATTTTGCGCGCCACGCGCCATGCGTGTTTCAGGCAATAGCCATAAAGGAGGAATGCCATCATGAACAGCACCAGCATCACCCATTCCGGGATGAAAGCCAGATACTCGCCGAGCACACCAATACCCGCCAGAAGCGCGGCGGCGACGGTAATCAGCAGGAACGCCTGACGTGACGTGAATCCGGCGCGCATAATTAAATGGTGGATGTGCTGGCGGTCAGCGGAAAACGGGCTCATGCCTTTGCGCAAACGGCGATACATAATCGCCACCATATCCATCAGCGGAATCGCGATCAGCCACAGCGCGGTGACAGGCGTGATCGGATGGCTCAGGCCTTGGGTGGTTTCCAGCAGAATCCAGATGATGGTGAAACCGATCATGGTGCTACCGGCATCGCCCATAAACACTTTGTAGCGACGGCCAATCAAGCCGAGATTAAGCAGGATATAAGGAATGGTGGCGGCGATCATCGCGAAGCACCACATGGCGAGGCTGGTCTGGCCGTCGAAATAGAGAATGATGCCGATGGCGGCGAAAGTGACGCTGGAGAGGCCGCCAAGCAGGCCATCAATCCCATCCACCATATTGAACGCATTGATGGCGGCCCATACGGCGAATAGCGTCAATACGTAGCCAAAGGGACCGACAATTAATTCAACCGGCCCGATAATAAAGCCCAGACTGAGCAAATAGAGTTTGGCACCGACCATCATCACGATGGCAACCGCCGCCTGCACCAGCGCACGAATTTTAACGCTGATATCGAAGCGATCGTCCAGTGCGCCAACCAGCACCAATACGCCCGCGCAACTCAGATACAGCATCGCGTGCGGCAAATAATAATTTGAGATGGCAAAAGCGAAGCAGATCCCCGCGTACACGGAAATGCCGCCAACTAACGGAATGGCGCCATGGTGCCTTTTTCTGGAGTTTGGTGTGTCCACAAGCCCAATTTTTTTAGCTGCTTTGCGAGCAAAAAACAGGAACACTAAAGTAAAAAGAAAAACTAAACCAAGCTCAGTACTCATAGTGAGTAAATTCACGTTAATGCTCTCAGCTAAAATCGTGGACAACAATATGCAAAACACCCGCCATTGCCGTATATCCCTATTCCGAATTCTGCTACAGAAAAGTCTGATTGCTGAAAAAACAAACGAATCTCTGTCACAGTCAATATAAAAGCTTCCTGACTGCGCTAATCCTAATGCCCATAAATAAAAAACGCCACGTTAAGACGTGGCGTTAGCAATATTTCCTGGCAAATTGTGCGAATCACCGCTTGGCTTAGCGACTCGCCGATCGCAACTTAGGAACGCTTCATCATATCGAAGAATTCGTCGTTGGTTTTCGTCATGGCCAGTTTGTTGATGAGGAACTCCATCGCGTCGATTTCACCCATTGGATGGATGATTTTGCGCAGAATCCACATCTTCTGCAGCTCTTCCTGCGTAGTGAGCAGCTCTTCTTTACGGGTACCGGAACGATTGTAGTCAATCGCTGGGAATACACGCTTCTCGGCGATTTTGCGCGAGAGGTGCAATTCCATGTTACCTGTACCTTTAAACTCTTCGTAAATCACTTCGTCCATCTTCGAACCGGTATCAACCAGCGCGGTCGCGATGATGGTCAGGCTGCCGCCCTCTTCCACATTACGTGCCGCACCGAAGAAACGCTTCGGACGATGCAGGGCGTTAGCATCCACACCACCGGTCAGCACTTTACCTGATGCTGGAACCACGGTGTTGTAGGCACGCGCTAGACGCGTGATAGAGTCAAGCAGGATGATCACATCTTTCTTGTGCTCAACCAGGCGCTTGGCCTTCTCGATCACCATCTCAGCAACCTGCACGTGACGTGACGCTGGCTCATCAAAGGTCGAAGCGATCACTTCACCTTTAACCAGACGCTGCATCTCGGTCACTTCTTCCGGACGTTCGTCAATCAGCAGCACCATCAGCAGGCAATCTGGATAGTTGTAGGCGATGCTCTGCGCGATGTTCTGCAGCAGCATGGTTTTACCCGCTTTCGGCGGCGCCACAATCAGACCACGCTGACCACGACCAATCGGAGAAGCCAGATCCAGCACGCGTGCGGTCAGATCTTCAGTCGAGCCATTACCGCGTTCCATACGCATACGCTTGCTGGCGTGCAGCGGCGTAAGGTTTTCGAACAGAATCTTGTTACGCGCGTTTTCCGGCTTGTCATAGTTAACTTCATTAACTTTCAACAGCGCAAAGTAGCGTTCACCCTCTTTTGGCGGGCGAATCTTGCCAGAAATGGTGTCACCAGTGCGGAGGTTGAAGCGGCGGATTTGGCTGGGAGAGACGTAGATATCATCGGGACCGGCGAGGTAGGAGCTATCTCCAGAACGAAGGAAACCAAATCCATCCTGTAATATCTCCAGCACACCATCACCAAAGATGTCTTCGCCGCTTTTTGCGTGCTGTTTCAGGATAGAGAAAATAATATCCTGCTTGCGCATACGCGCCTGGTTTTCCAGCCCCATATTTTCGCCGAGGGTAATCAGCTCAGAAACCGGCGTATTCTTTAATTCGGTAAGATTCATAGTGATGGGTTCTTAAACTCGGGGTAATTCTCGAAATGATTGTCGTGAGTGGTATGGCAAAAATTCCATGCCTGTTAATGGCTCTTTTTCAACTCAGCTCGACGATTATCGTCAGATGTGGCGATAGGAAACGAGGAGACAGTCGAAAGATGATGCCGAATGTGCTAGTCATCAGATTGCCAAACCACGATAACGTTCATTGCGAGTAGGGTCTGACAAGGGAAAACTTAGATGCAAACTACAAGGTAAGAGCGTAATGCAGTGAAATTAACTTAACACGCTTAAAGTGAGACGTCCAGCAGTGGCGAAAAAATTCACCACTGCCGAACAAACACCGCGCCGGGCTTAGGCCAGGTTGGCGTTCAGGAACTCTTTCAACTGTCCTTTAGACAGTGCGCCAACCTTGGTTGCCGCCACTTCGCCGTTCTTGAACAGCAGCAGAGTTGGGATACCGCGGATGCCATATTTTGGCGCTGTACCCGGGTTGTCATCAATGTTCAACTTAGCGATGGTAAGTTTACCTTCGTACTCTTCTGCGACTTCGTCGAGAATTGGGGCGATCATTTTGCAAGGACCACACCATTCAGCCCAGAAATCTACCAGAGTGACACCGTCTGCTTTCAGTACGTCTGTGTCGAAACTGTCATCGGTCAAGTGAACGATCTTATCGCTGCTCATGTTTAACTCCAAAAGATTGCGCCTGGCGAATTGGCGGAAATGATACCAACGTAGGTTGACTTTATTTCATCGGATACGCTTTCGTAAAGCGCTAGTAAGCTGATATTCTACCACACTATGAGCAAAACACACTTAACTGAACAGAAGTTTTCCGACTTCGCCCTGCACCCTCAGGTGGTAGAAGCCCTTGATACCAAAGGCTTTTCTAACTGCACGCCTATCCAGGCGCTCGCATTGCCTTTTACGCTTTCAGGGCGTGATGTTGCGGGTCAGGCGCAAACCGGTACCGGCAAAACGATGGCGTTCCTGACGTCAACGTTTCATTATCTTCTTTCTCATCCTGCCGCAGAAGGTCGCCAGATCAATCAGCCACGTGCGCTGATCATGGCCCCGACGCGTGAGCTCGCCGTACAAATTCATGCCGATGCAGAACCGTTAGCCAAGGTCACTGGCTTAAAGCTGGGCCTGGCTTATGGTGGCGACGGCTACGATAAACAGCTGAAAGTGCTGGCTGATGGTGTCGATATTCTGGTGGGCACCACCGGACGTCTGATTGACTACGCCAAGCAGAACCATGTCAACCTGGGCGCGATTCAGGTTGTTGTGCTGGATGAAGCCGATCGCATGTTCGATCTCGGTTTTATTAAAGACATTCGTTGGCTGTTCCGCCGCATGCCGCCGGCCACCCAACGCCTGAGTATGCTGTTCTCTGCAACCTTGTCTTACCGCGTGCGTGAACTGGCGTTTGAGCACATGAACAACGCCGAATACGTGGAAGTTGAACCCGAGCAGAAAACCGGCCACCGTATTAAAGAAGAGCTTTTCTACCCTTCAAATGAAGAGAAAATGCGCTTGCTGCAGACGCTGGTAGAAGAAGAGTGGCCAGATCGCGCCATTATCTTTGCGAACACCAAGCACCGCTGTGAAGACATTTGGGGCCATCTGGCTGCCGATGGTCATCGCGTGGGTCTGCTGACCGGTGATGTAGCGCAGAAAAAACGTCTGCGTATCCTCGATGACTTCACCAAAGGCGATGTGGATATCCTGGTTGCCACCGACGTCGCGGCACGGGGTTTGCACATTCCTGCCGTCACGCATGTGTTCAACTACGATCTGCCTGACGATCGTGAAGACTACGTTCACCGTATTGGTCGTACTGGCCGCGCGGGTGCCAGCGGTCACTCCATCAGCCTGGCGTGCGAAGAGTACGCGCTGAACCTGCCGGCAATCGAAGAGTATATTGGTCACGGTATTCCGGTCAGCAAGTACAACAGCGATGCGCTGATGAGCGAACTGCCACCGCCGAAACGTCTGCAACGCAGCCGCTCGGGTAACGGCCCACGCCGTGGCGGAAACAACAGTAACCGTCGGAGCGGCGCGCCGCGCAATAGCAACCGTAAACGTTCGGGTTAAGCACACCATGCTAAGCGCATCGTCACTTTATGCAGCGATTGATTTAGGTTCTAACAGCTTTCATATGTTGGTGGTGCGCGAGGTGTCTGGCAGCATTCAGACCGTCGCGCGGATAAAGCGCAAAGTGCGTCTGGCGGCTGGCCTCGACAAAGCGAATCACCTCTCCGCTGAGGCGATGCAACGCGGCTGGCAGTGCCTGAAGTTGTTCTCCGAACAGCTGCAGGATATTCCTCCGGAACAAATCCGCGTGGTGGCAACCGCCACGCTGCGCCTTGCCGAAAATGCGCAGGATTTCCTCACAACGGCTGAACACATTCTTGGCTGCGCGGTGAATGTCATCAGCGGCGAAGAGGAAGCACGCCTGATTTATCAGGGCGTAGCGCATACCACCGGCGGTTCCGATCAGCGTTTAGTGGTCGATATCGGCGGTGGCAGCACCGAACTGGTGACTGGCGAAGGTTCACATGCCACCACGCTGTTCAGCTTGTCGATGGGTTGCGTAACCTGGCTTGAACGCTACTTCAGCGACCGTCATCTGGCCAAAGAGAATTTCGAGCAGGCCGAACTGGCCGCGCGCGAGATGATCCGTCCGGTGGCCGCTGCGCTGCGCGAAAAAGGCTGGCAAATCTGCGTCGGAGCGTCGGGCACCGTACAAGCGTTGCAGGAAATTATGATGGCGCAGGGCATGGATGAGCGCATCACCTTAAGCAAACTGCAACAGCTGAAACAGCGCGCGATTCAGTGCGGCAAGTTGGAAGAGCTGGAAATTGAAGGATTGACGCTGGAGCGCGCCTTAGTGTTCCCGAGCGGTTTATCGATTCTCATCGCTATCTTCCAGGAACTCAGCATTGAAGGTATGACGCTGGCCGGCGGCGCACTGCGCGAAGGTTTAGTGTATGGCATGCTGCATCTGCCGGTGGATCGTGATATCCGCAGCCGCACATTGCAGAACGTGCAGCGTCGTTTTGCCATTGATATTGACCAGGCCGGTCGCGTACGTCAGTTGGCGGAAAGTTTCTTCCGTCAGGTGAGCAGCCGTTGGAAGCTGGATAACCGATGTCGCGATCTACTCCTTAGCGCCTGTTCTATCCACGAAATTGGCCTGAGCGTCGATTTCCGCCAGGCACCGCAACACGCCGCTTACCTGATTCGTCATCTCGATCTTCCTGGCTTCACTCCCGCGCAGAAAAAAATGCTGGCTTGCCTGCTGCAGAACCAAAGCGGCAGCATCGATTTAGCCTTGCTGACCCAGCAAAACGCCGTACCGCCGCGCATGGCGGAGCGTTTAAGTCGTTTGCTACGCTTAGCGATTATCTTCTCAAGTCGTCGTCGCGATGACACTTTGCCTGCCGTGCGTTTACAGGCGGATGATGATGCACTGCATTTGACGTTGCCGGCCGGTTGGCGCGAAGCGCATCCGCTGCGTTCTGAGCTGTTAGAGCAGGAGAGTCATTATCAGTCCTACGTGCACTGGTTACTGACGATTTCCTGATTGGGATTGCGCTGGCTGTCCTCCATCCCGACCTTCCCCCGCCCGCGGGGGAAGGAGATGCTGCCACATGCATTTTCCGACTCACATATAGCAGCATCTTCCTCCCCCATTCATGGGGGAGGACCGAGGAGGGGGACTGCGAGCACGGACCGAGGAGGGGGACTGCGAGCACGGACCGGGAACTCAACCCTTCTTCGCATTCTCCAGCATCGCTCTCAATCCAGCGACGCGCGTCTGCCCGGTCTTCACGCGCTCTTCGGCGCTCACCACTTTTTTCTCGCGTTCCCACACCACATCGTCCTGCGGCAACTCCAGCAGGAAGCGACTCGGTTCCGGGCGCATCAGCTCGCCGTACTGGCGGCGTTCCCGGCACAACGTAAAGGTCAGCTCTTTCTGCGCTCGCGTAATCCCCACGTAAGCCAGACGCCGCTCTTCCTCGATGTTGTTCTCATCGATACTGCTCTGGTGCGGCAATAACCCCTCTTCCATGCCAACCAGATAGACATACGGGAACTCCAGACCTTTCGAGGCGTGCAACGTCATCAGCTGCACCTGATCGAGCTCTTCGTCGCTCTCACCGCGCTCCATCATGTCGCGCAGCGTAAAGCGCGTCACCACCTGCGCCAGCGTCATCGGCTCGTTCAGCTCATCGCCTTCCAGCATCTCGGTCATCCACTGGAACAGCAGGTTAACGTTCTTCATGCGCATCTCAGCGGCTTTCGGGCTGGGCGAGGTTTCAAACAGCCAGCTTTCGTAGTCGATGCCGCGAATCAGGTCGCGCACCGCATTCACTGGCTCGCGTTCGGTCAGTTGGACGATTTCACTCAGCCAGTGCGTAAAGCGCTGCAGATGCTCCAGCCCGCGCCCGCTCAGCGTTTGCTCCAGCCCCATATCGAAGCTGGCGTTATACAGGCTTTTATTGCGCAGGTTGGCCCATTCGCCCAGCTTCTGCAGCGTTGCCGGACCAATCTCCCGGCGCGGCGTATTCACGATACGCAGAAACGCGCTGTCATCTTCCTGATTGGTCAGCACGCGCAGATAAGCCAGCAAATCTTTGATTTCCGGACGAGAAAAGAACGACGTGCCGCCCGAGATACGATACGGAATACGGTTCTGCATCAGCTGCTTCTCGAACACGCGTGACTGATGATTGCCGCGATAAAGAATGGCGTAATCTTTATAGGCGGTTTTGTTGATGAAGTGATGCGCGATCAATTCGCCCGCCACGCGTTCCGCTTCGTGGTCTTCGTTATTCGCGCTCAGCACCTTCAGCTCGCTGCCCTGCCCCAACTCTGAGAACAGGCGCTTCTCAAATACGTGCGGATTGTTGGCGATAAGGATGTTGGCCGATTTCAGGATGCGCTGCGTCGAGCGATAATTTTGCTCCAGCTTCACCACTTCCAGCGCCGGGAAATCCTGCTGCAGCAGCACCAGGTTTTGCGGACGCGCGCCACGCCACGAGTAAATTGACTGATCGTCATCGCCCACCACGGTAAAGCGCGCGCGCGCACCCACCAGCAGCTTCACCAGCTCATATTGGCTGGTGTTGGTGTCCTGATACTCATCCACCAGCAGATAGCGAATGCGCTGCTGCCAGCGTTCGCGCACTTCCTGATTGCGCTGCAGCAGCAGCGTGGGCAGCGCGATTAAGTCGTCGAAATCCAGCACGTTGCAGGACTTCAGGTGTTGGTCATACAGCTGATAACAGTGAGCAAAAATCTGGTCACGCTGCGATTGCGCCAAACCCGCTGCGCCCTGCGGATCGACCAGATCGTTCTTCCAGTTGGAGATGGTGGAAATCAGCTGCTGTAACAGCGTCTTGTCCTCTTCCAACCACTGTTTGGTCAGGTCTTTAAGCAAGGCCAGCTGATCCTGATCGTCGAACAGCGAGAAGCTGGCTTTCATTCCCAGCGCCTTGTATTCGCGTTTAATGATCTCCAGTCCCAGCGTATGAAAGGTGGAAATCATTAGGCCGCGTGCCTCTTTACGCCCCAACGTCTGCGCCACGCGCTCTTTCATCTCGCGCGAGGCTTTATTGGTAAAGGTTACGGCGGCGATATGGCGCGCCTGATAGCCACATTCGCGGATCAGGTGGGCGATTTTGTTGGTGATCACGCGGGTTTTACCCGAGCCAGCACCGGCCAGCACCAGACAAGGACCGGTGACAAATTCGACAGCTCGTTGTTGGCCGGGGTTTAAACGCATAACGGAATTCGCTCAGTTGAATCAAAAGAAAGGAGGTTATAATGGCCGGATTATACACATTAGGACTTCATCATGGCGAAAACCGCGGCGGCTTTACATATCCTCGTGAAAGAGGAAGCGCAGGCCAAATCCCTGCTGGCGCAACTTGCGAAAGGGGCGAACTTCCAGCAGCTGGCAAAGAAACACTCTACCTGCCCATCCGGACGCAACGGCGGTGATTTGGGTGAGTTCCGTAAAGGACAAATGGTACCGGCATTTGATAAGGCGGTCTTCTCCTGTCCGCTGCTACAGCCTTACGGACCGGTGAAAACCGCCTTTGGTTACCACATCATCAAAGTGCTGTGGCGTAACTGATCACTTCTGATTCTTCATCTGCTGCAGCACATTACTGCACTGATTGTCGTCAGTATCGCTAGGCGAAATCAGTGCGATCAACGCAGCGGCGGGAGCAACCACCGCACCGAGCGCCACCGCTGCGGCACCGCGTGCAATCAGCGGTCCGGCTTTCACTCCGGCATCCGGATTTTTAAAGGTGCCGCGCACATACAGCGGCGAACGCAGCGTGATGATGCGAATCCCTTTACTCTCCGGATTGATCGACAGGTCCATGCGTTCATTCGCGAAATTAACGTTGCCGGTCACGTTGATCACCGCGTTCTCGGTATCCAGCAGGAACAGTTTCGGCGTCGCTAAGCCCTGACGAATATTCATATCGGTCGCCGCGCAGTTGATCTTCACTTCATCATCGCCGAACAGCTTACCCACCACATAGTTACCGACGTTCAGTCCGGCAATCTCCATCAGGCTGCGACTGATCAGGCCATCATTCATCAATAGCTTCAGTTCGCCATTGCTGGTGCCGAGCAGATCCGCCACCGAATTGCCGGTGCCGCTCAGCGAGGCATCGCCGTTGAGCTGGCCCAAACTGTTCTGCATCGCCGTGACATCCGGGAACAGCTGACGCAGACGCAGCTTACGCGCGTGCAAATCGGCGCGTCCGCGCATCGGGCTGCGATCGCCTTCCAGATGAATGGTGGAGTTGATGCTGCCGCCGGCCATACCGAAGCGCAACGGATCGAGCAGCAGGTCGCCGTTTTTTAGCTGCAGATGCGTATAGAGATCGCTGAGCGGCAGCTTGCTGCTGTGTTCGATGCGTTTGCCGCTGAACTTCACATCCGCATCCATCACGTCCCAGCTCTTGGTATCAAACTTGTCGTGTGGCAACACGCGGTCGGCGGGCTGCGATGAGGCTTCGCCGCGCTGCGCTTTGGCCTGCTGCGTTTTCTCGCTGCCTTTGCCGGAGTTGACGCCAATCAGCGGCCCCAAATCTTCCATCCGCAGCTGGTTCGAGGTCAATTCACCGGTCAGCGTTGGACGCGGTTTGCCCTGACGATAGGTGAGCGAGCCGTGAATATCGCTGTCGCCGATGTGGCCGTTAAACTTCTCGTAGCGGAATAGCGGCCCTTTCGCCTCATTGAAACGCGCAATCAAATGGCCGTCAGTTTCATAGGGCGGCGTATCGGGCAGCAGCACGCCGGTCAGGCCATACAGATTGGCCAGCGTATCGCCCGCGAAGCGCAGACGCACATCAAGTCCGCCAAGATTAAGCGGATCCTGCAAGGTACCGTCAATACGTACACGCGTGGTGCCATTACGCACATCCACCTGCAGCGGGAACGGCGTGGTTTTACTGCGCAGCGATAGCATGCCGCCAATTTTGCCGTCGCCATCCAGCTTCTGATTGTTGTAGGTGCCGTTCGCCTGCCAGCCAAAGACAAAATCACCCGCGCCTTTCTGCTGATCGTCACCGCCCGCCACTTGGGCGTACGGCACCGGTTTGCCCAGCGGATTGATGGTCACTGTGACATCGGCTTTATTGACGGCGTCGCGATAGCGCACTTGTCCCTGATCGAACAGGATGTTGTCGAGGCGGAAGGACCAGGCAGAAGGCGCGGCGTTAGCATCGCTGTTCTGGCTGCTGGCGAGATCAAAGGTCCAGTTATTCTTTTTGTCTGCGGTTTGCACCAGCCGCGCATCCGGCTTTTGCATCTTGATCCACGGCAGGTAGATCTGCTGATGCAGCATCGCCAGCGGCGCAATGGTGGCTTCAACCCGCTGCAGATGCACCATGGTGACATCAGGAATAGAGGGCGGATTGCCGAGCATCACATCATCGGCATGCACCTGCGGCCACGGCACCCAACTTCGCCAGCCAGGTTCTTCACGGTTGCGAACCCAGGCCACGCCGAGATCGCCGCGAATCGCGAAAGGTCGGTTCAGTTCGGCTGAAACTTTTTGATTAATCGTTGGTTTCAAGCGGTTCCAGTCAAAGGTGGCGATGAGCACCACAATCACTACAACCAATAACAAAAAAATCCCGAACACCCAGCTCAGGATCTTTCGAGTACGTGACATATTGCTTCCTCCTTGCCCTTCCACGTCTGACTAAGGATAGTCGAGACGCCGCGGAACGGGATCAGGGAAGCTCAAGTGCCATACGTTCCAGCTCGCTGAATGGCACCGGACGCGAGAAGAAGTAGCCCTGCGCCGCCATCGCTGGCGAGCTACGCACCTGTTGCCACTCCTCTTCGGTTTCCACGCCTTCAACGATGACGCCGTTGCAGTAACGGTTAATCAACGCCAGCAGCATCGAGAACATCGAGCGGCCTTCATCGCTGGCGCGCAGCAGCATAAACAGCTCGCGCGAGAGTTTGATGTAGTCGTAACGCAGCTCGGTCAGCGCGGAGAAGTTCGCCATGCCAGAGCCAAAATCATCCAGCCACAGCGGCCCGAGTTCCGGCATCTTCGCCACCATCTCTTCCTGCGGCAGCGCATGATGCTCCGTTAGCTCGAAGCGCACCCACGGCAGCTGCGCAATCAGCGTGCGAATCGACTCATGCTTCTCAATCTCCATCAGCGTTGGACCGTCGATATTAACCGACGCCACCAGCTGACGCTGATTGAAAAACGCTGACCATGTGATCAGCAGCTCGAGTTGTTCCTGGACGACACCAAGCCGCTGCGCGATAGTCAGTGCTTCAAAATAGTCTTCGGGCGACAGCCTTTTTTCTGGCGCGGAGGGATGGGTAACCGCCGTCAGTAATTCAATAGCCAGCATGCGGCCTGAGACCTGGTAAATCGGCTGGAAAGTATAGAATCGTTGGCACTGTTGCCAGAAGAGACGCGTTTCCTGTTGTTGCTCCAATTCATTTGAAACAGGCAGCCGATGACTCAAATTCTTCATCACCATGGTTTTTTCCTGGTTGGTGTTGAGTGCCTGCAAATAGCATCTCAGCGGCAAGTATCGGCGATCGCCGGGATAACTTTATCAATCTCGTTAGTCCCATGAAGAGTTGAGTGTAACAGCGTGCTTCGCACTTAATCGGCAAAACAAAACGCGCTTTGGCCGCTAAATCACCGTGGCGCAGGCGGTTTGCTGCCTTAAGCTAAATCAAAACATCGTTTTAAAAACCATTGACGACTGCCATACCAGACGCGAGACTAAGGCAGAATTCACTACAGGCTGAAGACCATGACGCAGAAGAAAATCGCCATTATTGGCGAATGCATGATTGAGCTGTCCGAGAAAGGTGAGAACATCAAACGCGGTTTTGGCGGCGATACGCTGAACACGGCGGTGTATCTGGCGCGTCAGTCAGATAAACAGCTGCGTGTCGATTATGTCACCGCACTCGGCACCGACAGTTTCAGTGACCAGATGATCGCCGCCTGGCAGCAGGAAAAGGTCGAAACCGCGCTGGTTCAGCGCCTCGACAATAAAATGCCGGGTTTGTACTTCATCGAAACCGACGACCACGGCGAGCGGACCTTCTGGTACTGGCGCAACGACGCCGCCGCCCGTTTCTGGCTGGACAGCGCGCAAGCGGACGCGATTTGCCAGCAGCTGGCGCACTATGATTATCTCTATTTGAGCGGCATCAGCCTGGCGATTCTGCCTGCGACCAGTCGCGAAAAACTGATGACGCTGCTTAGCGCCTGTCGTCAGAACGGTGGCAAGGTGATTTTCGATAACAACTATCGTCCGCGTCTGTGGGCCGATAAAGCCAGCGCTCAGCAGGCGTATGCCGAGATGCTGCGTCATACCGACATGGCATTTCTGACGCTCGACGACGAAGATTTGCTGTGGGGCGAGCAGCCGCTGGATGCGGTGATTGCTCGCACACGCGCTGCGGGCGTGCAGGAAATTGCCATCAAACGCGGTGCGGACTCCTGTCTGGTGGCGGTTGGCGATGAGCCGCTGCGCGAGGTCGCCGCCATCAAGCTGGCGAAAGAGAAAGTGATCGATACCACCGCGGCTGGCGACTCCTTCAGCGCTGGTTATCTGGCGGTGCGTTTAGCCGGAGGAAGCGCCGAAGATGCCGCCGCACGCGGTCATCTCACCGCCAGTACGGTGATCCAGTATCGCGGGGCGATTATCCCGCTCAGCGCGATGCCGAAATGACTTAACCACCTGCACCAACCGTAGCGGCGCAATTGATTGCGCGATGAATCGCGCCGCTACAAATCTCTGCGCCATTCATTACCTGTGCTAACCAACCCGCCCGCGCAGTTTGCCTTAACGCAGCATTTTTCCCTGCCAATTTCCGCTAACGACCTGACTCATCCACTTCTGTAACAAAAACGGTATTACTTCTTCACTCGCGCTAATCAGATCGATTTAAATTCAATGTGTTATGGCAGGAAATCTGGCCGCCAGGCATAGTCCGAAACTGGCGAAATCGGCGGTTTTCGGCTGGACGCCAGCAGCAAAAAAGACCATGTTTTAATCAACAACAGCAGGACGCTGTTACTCCGGCCGCGAAAAAAATAACGACAACATAACTCGCTCAGGACTGACTTATGCACACAGAAATCATCAATATCTGGCCACACGGTGATGCGCCAGGCGCGAGCGATTCGCGCGCTCAGCCGCAGATCGTCGATCTCGCCAAAGAGTATGAACCTTATGACCGCGCCGCCACCGGCGTGCGCTGCCCGGAGATTGCCATCTGGCATCCGGAAACCTCGAACGGCATCACGCTGCTGGTCGCACCGGGCGGCGGTTATCAGCGGGTGTTGATCGACCGCGAAGGCAGCGCGCTTGCCACTTTCTTCACGTCAATGGGCTACACGCTGGCGGTGATGACGTATCGCCTGCCGTATGACGGTCACCATGAAGGTCCAGACGCGCCGCTGGCCGATGCGCAGCGTGCGGTGCGCGTGCTGCGTGAACGTGCGCAGCGCGGGCTGAACGGCAAATATATCGTGATGATGGGCTTCTCGGCGGGTGGACACGTTGCCGCCAGCCTCGGCACCCGCTTTGGCGAGAAACTCTATCCGGTGCAGGATCAAGCCGACAGCTTCACACCGCGCCCGGATGCGATGGTGCTGCTCTATCCGGTGATCAGCATGCGTGAAGGTCTGGCGCATGAAGGTGCACGCACCCGCTTGCTCGGCGCATGGCCGGATCAGAAGATGGTTGATGCTTATTCGCTGGAGACGCGCGTGCACGCACACACGCCACCGACGCTGCTGATTCACGCGTCCGATGATGAATCGGTTTCGGTGAACAACAGCATGGTGTTCTTCAGCGCGCTGCGTGAGCACAAAGTGCCGGTGGAGATTCACTTCTACCAGAAAGGCGGCCACGGATTTGGTATCCGTGGCGTGGCAGATTTACCGCTCGCCAGTTGGCCGATGCTGGTAACCGAATGGCTACGTGCTAAGACCTAATGTTTAGGATGATGGCGCGGTCTGATCCGCCGCGCCTGCGCTGTTATCCGGTTTCACTTCTTCCGGACTCGCGGGTACCGCTGGCGGTTCGGGTAGCTTCATCACTTTATCCCAGCTTTCCTGCAGCATCTTCACGTTGGTCTCGGCTTCACCCTGCGGCTGAATCAGCACCATGGTCAGCTCCTGCGACAGTTGCTGGCGCAGTTCCTGATTTAGCTGATCGCGCGTCATCTCGCTGAGGAAGGTTTGACGCAGCTTCTGATACTGCTCAGGCGCAATGTCCACCACCGCGTTTTGCTGCGAGCGCAGACGCTGGCCCATCAGAATATCGGTGTCGGTGCGGGCGTATGTGGCAAACAACTTGTTGAGCTCCAGCAGCTTCTGCGCCATCAGCGCATCAAACTCCTCCTGCGGTAACCCTTTGTCGCGCACCGCCGCCAGCTCTTTTGCCACCTGATTCATATTCTGCGGCAAAGAGGCATTCGGGCTGTCCATGTTGATCGAGCACTGCGCACGTTGATAGAGCACGCGGCAATCGAAGCCAACCTGCACGCTTTGCGCTTTGCTGTCAGCCAGCGCGCGCTGCACATGCCAGAACAGCGCTTCACGCGCTAAATCGCTCTGCCAGTAGCGCTGCAAATTTTGCGAATCACGAATTGGCTGCCATGCGGTGTCCCACACCAGCGACAGGCGATCCTGATTCATGCCGCCATTCACCAGATTCACCGGCTGATGCGGCAGCGGTGACAGCGTCGGTAGCGCGGCAGGTGCGACACGCTTACCTTTCAGCGGCGCAAAAGCTTTGTTGATTTGCTCCGCCATGCTGCGGCTATCGACGTTACCTACCACATAGAGCGTCATGCCGTCGGGCGTGTACCACTGCTGATAGAAGCTGTTGAGCTGTGCGATATCCACCGGCGCGCGCGGTTGCTCGCCGGGATCGTGCGCCAGCATCGCCGAGCCTTTCAGGCGATAGCGCCACCACACATCCTGCGTATTGGCAGGCCAGGTGGCAATCGGATCGGTCGCCATTAATGCGGTAGAAACCACCTGCTCATTAATCGTCATTTTCCCGGCGGTCGCCGCCAGCCAGCTGAGCGCTTCTTTCAGCAAATCAGGGCGGTTGTTCGGCAAGCTCAGGTTGTATTGGGTGTAATCGTACGACGAAATAGCGGGTGGCAGCGGACGTTGCGGATCCATGGCTTGCTGCCACAGCGCACGTTGCTGATTGGTGTCCAGCGTGGCGTTATGCACCATCGCTAAACGCGGTAAAAGATGGCTATAGCCGGTTTGTTGCGCACTCTCCACCAGCGAACCGGTGTTAACAATCAGGCGCAGCTCAATACGATCGCTTGGACGTTGTGGTGTGGTTAGCAGCTGCCAGCTAAAACCATTGTCCAGTTTGCCTTCCTGCCAGGCGGGATCGGGTTGGAGCGTCTCGGCGTGCACGCCAAAACCGGACGCTGCCAGTAGCAATCCGCCAACCAAAAGCCGAATTCTGGTGCCCTGCATGTGAACCCCTACTCAAACAGATCAACGCTCGTTAGCGCGGCATGTTCGGTCACATCTGGGGTGACCGGCGCGGCATTGTGCCGCCACGTTTATTTAATAACAGACTCTTTGACCACGAGAAGGTCAGGATGTCGCGCAACGAGGCAAAAAATCGGGAAAAAAATCAATGGGGTTTATTATGCAAATGCCCGCTGTCAGGGCAAGCGACAGCGGGCATTTCTCGGCAAATTAACGCAAATAGCAGGTTATGCGGCGGTTTCTGGTGCGTTATTCACCTTTTTCCCGGCAGAAAGCGTCGCATTCAGTTGTTTCTCATCCAGCTGGCCGACCCACTTCGCCACCACGATGGTCGCCACGCCGTTGCCTACCAGATTGGTCAGCGCACGCGCTTCGGACATAAAGCGGTCGATACCGAGAATCAGCGCCAGACCCGCAACCGGTAAATGTCCCACCGCTGACAAGGTCGCCGCCAGCACGATAAAGCCACTGCCGGTTACACCCGCTGCGCCTTTTGAGGAGAGCAGCAGCACCACTAACAGCGTGATTTGGTGGAACACATCCATATGCGCGTTGGTCGCCTGAGCAATAAACACCGCCGCCATGGTGAGGTAAATCGAGGTGCCATCCAGGTTGAAGGAGTAGCCGGTTGGAATCACCAGCCCCACCACCGATTTCTTACAGCCCAGCTTCTCCATCTTATCCAGCATGCGCGGCAGCGCAGACTCGGAAGATGACGTGCCCAGCACAATCAGCAGCTCTTCTTTGATGTAGGCGACAAATTTAAAGATGTTGAAGCCAGCGAAGCGTGCAATCAGCCCCAACACCACCACCACGAACAGCACGCAGGTGATATAGAAGCAGATGATCAGCTGCCCCAACTGCACCAGCGAGCCGACGCCATATTTACCGATGGTGAAGGCCATCGCCCCGAAGGCACCGATTGGCGCGAGACGCATAATCATGTTGATCACGCCGAAGATCACTTTCGAGAAGCTCTCAATGACGTTGAACATCACGGTGCCGGCGCTGCCCAGGCGATGCAGAGCGAAGCCGAACAGGATAGCGAACAGCAGCACTTGCAGAATGTTGCCGCTGGCAAAGGCACCAATGACGCTATTCGGGATCACATCCAGCAGGAAGGCGACCACACCTTGCTGCTCCGCCTGCTGCGCGTATACCGCGACTGCTTTAGCATCCAGCGTGGCTGGATCAACGTTCATGCCCACTCCAGGCTGCACCACGTTAACCACCACCAAACCGATGATCAGCGCGATGGTGCTGACCACTTCAAAGTACAGCAGCGCCACTGCGCCCGTACGTCCAACGGCTTTCATGCTCTCCATGCCGGCAATACCGGTCACCACCGTACAGAAAATCACGGGGGCGATGATCATCTTGATCAACTTAACGAAACCATCGCCAAGCGGCTTCATTTGCGCGCCTAACTCAGGATAGAAGTGGCCCAACAGGACGCCGATGCCGATGGCAACCAGTACCTGAAAATAGAGGCTTTTTAAGATTTTCATAACAGGTGTCCAGTAAGACGGTTCGCACCGCCATTGTTGTGGAGAACGCATGCGGCAAGCCGCCAGAAGCGTAAAACCTTACCGATGGCGAGGAAAATAACACCCTGTTAACAAGATTAATATCCCCTACTATTCCTTACAAAAGTTACAAAACTCTAACTATGAACTGAAACGCTTCAGCACAGCGCTTCGCTACAATTTTGTAAGGAAAATCAATAACCAAGGTGATTATTCTGGGAGTTGCGAGCTATTGAGCCAGCGTTGGTTAAAGACGTGGAGCGGCAGCGCTTCAGCGTATAAGTAGCCTTGCCCTATAGTAATTCCGCGCGCCAGCAGCCAGTCGCGCTGCTCGGCGGTTTCCACACCTTCGGCGATGACGTCGAGGTGAATGATGTCGGCAATCGCCGCCACGATGCGCACCATGGTGTCGTCATCCGGCAGCGCGGCGACGAAGCTGCGATCCATTTTCAGCTTATTTACCGGCAGCGCTTTGAACTGATGAAGATAGTTGAGGTTGGAGTAGCCCATCCCGAAATCATCGAGCGCTACCGCCACGCCGGTTTGCTGCAGCAAGCGCAGCAGCGCAATCGCCTGTTCGGCATCGCCAATCTGCGCGGTTTCGGTGATTTCCAATACGAAGTTGCCCGGCGCGATGCGATGGCGCTCCAGCAAGCCCTGCAAATGGCTGACCATGCTGGCATCACGCAGCTGCACCGCCGAGATATTGACGCTGAGCGGGATGTTAATGCCCTGCTTCTGCCAGCCGGCCAGAATGCGGCAGGCTTCTTCAAACACCCAGCGGCCAATGGCCGAGATCACGCCAATCTCTTCGGCGCTGGCAATAAACTCTTCCGATAATCCGTAGCTGCCATCCGGCATGCGCATGCGCAGCAGCGCTTCGGCACCGGCCAGCTCGCCGGTTTCCATATTGATTTGCGGCTGGAGATAAAGAGCAAACTGCTCGTCCTGCAGACCTTGCAAGATGTCGTGTTCCTGCGTTAAACGCTTTTGCGCCCGCTCGGTGAGCGCCGGATCGAAGAACAGAATCTGGTTTTTGCCCTGATGCCGCGCCGACATCATCGCCGAGGTGGCGCGATCGAGCTGTTCGCTGGCCGAGATGCTGCTCTCTTCGTGCAGCGCCAGGCCAATGCTGGCGTTCGGACGCAGCTGCAGCTGTTGCAGGTTCACCGGCTGATTAATGCGAATCATCAGGTTGCGCGCCAGACGCATGGCGCGGAACGGATTGTGCGCGCGCTTCATCAGCAAGGCGAAGTCGCTGGGCCCGGTTTGCGCCAGCAGTGAGTGATCGTCAACGGTGCTGCGAATCTTCTCCACCAGCGTCAGCATCAGCGTATCGCGCTGCTCATCGCTCAGCACGCCGTTGGCTTCCTGCAACGTTTCAATGCGAATCACCATCAAGCCCCACGCCTGACGATTGTGGCGATGACTGATGTGCTGTTCGAGCAGCGCAAGGAACAGCGCGCGATTGGGCAGATCCGTAACGGCAAAATGCGTGGTCATGCGGCTCATTTCGTCGTGAATCGACTCCAGCACCTGCTGGTTGCGGTTGTAGCTGCGGATCAGCATGCCGATTTCATCATCGCGATGATTATTCGGCAGCTTCATTTTGTGGGTCAGAATCGCCTGCGGCGGCAGCTCCTGTAAATCACGCGAAATATCGCGCAGCGGATGCACAATCAAGCGGTTGATACACCAGCTAATGGCGATCGAGAGAATCAGCGCCAGCAGCAGATAGGTGGTGATCATGGTGGATAACGTGCTGAGCAGGAACTGATAGACGCGGGAGGAATCAGCCTGTAGCACCAGATAGGCAATCGGCTTCGGCAAACCGGAACGCTCCACAGAATAGAGCGGCAGCGTGATTTGTACCGGCAGCTCAAACAGGCGTGCGACCCAGCGCGGCACCGGTTTTTCCGGCGCAAAATCGGCGTGCAGCGCCTGGAAGGCATTTGGCAACACCACATCGGCGCGCGATAAAATACCGGCCGGTTTCAGGGTATTAAGGATGCGTTCGGCTTGCGGAATATCGGCTTTGAGCACCGCTTCGGAGAGTGGCTGACGCACGGTGTGCGCCACATTTTCCATTTGCTGGGCGTAGTCAATCCTGCGCTGCTGCACAAAGTGAAAGAGCTGGATGACAATAAAGATGCAGATGGTCACCATCGCCACGGCGGAAACCGTCGCCATCTGCTTTATCGTTAGAGAACGACTGACGCGCAACAAAACTTCTCCAGGCCACCAAAGGCGTGTAATGAGATGAAATTCGCAGCGAGTATATCCCAGGTCACGCGTTTTTTTCGCCGGGATAAAGGCGAAAAATAAGCAAGTTTGGTTATTTATGAAGTGATTCGGAATTATGCAGGTTTGAGTGCACATTCAAGCTCACCTGCAAGGTCACCATTTATGACGTAATGCCTGTCAAAAAAAACATTTTGCTATAAACCGGGTACGGGCGCTGACACGTCTGCTGCGTCACGGGCCGTCCTCGCGCCGCTAGCGCGGTGCCTTCGGCTTCCACGTCGTGCCGACGGACCGTTCGGGGATCGGCCGTCCTGGCCGCCCCGAACTGCCTCACGCATCCCTGCGTGAGGCTCCTGGCCCAACGTAAAAGCCTCAGCGCTGCGAATAGCCCTTTTGCCGCAGCAGACGCGCCAGCGCCTCCAGCCAATGAGCCCTTTTCAACAACATTCACTGAAGGTTCGGAGCAGGCCGGGGCCACTTTTGGGCAGGCAATCCGCAGCGCTGAACGAAGCGAGGAAGCCAGGAGAGCCCGCAGGACGCGGGCGAAAGGCGGAGCCGGGACAGGGAGGTCCCGTCTCCGCCGGTCCGACAGGCAGACGAGCGAAGTGAAGGTACCGCGTAAGCGGCGCGAGGACCGCCGGACCAAAAGTGGCTCCGGCCAGCGTACTCGTCGTAGTCTTAACAAACATTAGGCCATTAATTGCGACCTACTGCGGATATGGCACCCAATCGCCGCCGTTCAGGCGGATCCACGGTTTACCCTGATACATCATCACCACCGCGTTATCGTTCTCAGACACCACCGGCGTCTGCGGCAAATTATCGGTCAGCACCGACATATTAACGTTCGGCGCGTTAAATACCTGGCCATCCACCACGCGCGACACGATTTCCGAGATCGCCATCAGGCTGGTAGGCGTCTCCACGCTAAGCGGCTGGCCCTGATGCGGTGCTTTCATGCCAACAAACTTAATGCCGACCGGCACATGGGTAATATCCGGACTGGGGATATCACGCAATCCTGACATCTGCATCTTGTCGCCCTGCAGCGCCGCGCCGTGTTCCGGCACCACCAGCACCATCACGCGACGGCCCGACTTCTCCAGATTGGTCAGGAAGGCATCGAGCTGATCAAACAGCACTTTGGCGCGCGGCTGCCAGTCTGCGCTGCGCGTGCTGCCCAACTCGCGCGTACCGTCATGCAGCGGAATCAGGTTATAGAAGGTCGCGGAGCGCGCATCGCTGCTCTTGGTGCGATCGTCGAGCCAGCGCTGCATCAGCTGCGCGTCATTAAATACCGGCGAGCCATCAAATGACGTCACCTCCGGCGAGATGCCCGCCTGCGACATCAGCGGCGCCTGCAGATTGCCCTCTTCACGCAGTTCCTTGAGATAGTTACCAAACACGCCGGTGTGATCCATCATCAATTGCTGTTTAAAGCCCAGCTTCGCCAAATTATCAAATAGATAGCAACGCTGATCGGTGGCTTTGTACAGATCGCTGTGCGAGCTCTGGCCGCAGCTGGCGCGCAGCAGACGAATCCCCGCCGGGCCGCTGTAACCGGTGGCAGAGTTGTAGTTGTTAAGCAGAATATCGAAGTGCTGCCACAGCGGATGATTACGCAGCTGCGCGACGTTCAAATCAGACCACGACAGCGAACAGATGTTGATCACCAGAATATCGAACGGCTGCGAATCAGCTGGCAAGGCGTCCGGGAAATGGGTCGCACGCTGGCGCTCGGCGTCGTAAAAACGGTTGAGCCACGCGGTGAGGTTGGCGCTGGTTGGCGGCGCGGATTGATCGAGGCCATCTGGCGCTTTCGCCGCTGGCGTATCGCTGAGCTTCACCGTCGGCGTGGCGGCGCTGTTCGGCAGTAAATTCATTGCCGGTCCGGCGATCGTCAGCACGTTGAGCCAGATCAGCATCAGCGACACCAGCACGGTGACGCGAATCCACTGCGCGATAAACAGATACAGCACCAGCAGTACAAAGCCCGCGCCAATCATCTCCCAGTTGATAAAGCGATTAGCAAGATCGAGCAGATAGCTGGGCGAGAAGCCTGCAAGCTGGCTGCCCTGGCTCATAATCGAATGGATTCCCGGCAGCCAGGTATCGTGCCAGAACAGCGCCACGCCAATTGGCAGCGAAATCCACTGACGCAAGCGATGCAGCCGCGCGCCCGGCAGTGGGAACAGCAGCCACGCCAGAAACACCAGGTTACTTAGCGCGTGAAAATTAAGGTAGCCGTACCACAGCAGCGCAAATTTGATCAGGAAGTAAAAGTTCCAGCCACCGAGGCCGCGCCACCACGAGCCGTGCATCGTGAATCTGTTATTCATGTTTATCCGTTTTATGGGTTTTGCGTTGCCACTGTCCTTCTGATTTCAGTGCGCGCGTCGGTAACAAACGCAGCAGCGGATTAGAGCCGCTGCGCGCTCGTCCGCGCCCAAACAGTGATGTCAGGAACAGCAAAATCAATAACAGCAGGATCGCCACCTGCACCCAATCCATCAGCGTCATTGGTGGCTTACTCCATCGAGGTTGAGGGTAATCGGCTGCGGCGTTTGTGCCCCGCGCTCAGGCGCGGCGGTTTGCGTGCTGACTGGCGCAGCGGCCAGCGGCGTGGCCTGCCGGTCGCGCTGTGCCACCGGCGTCAGCTGACGAATTTTGTCCGCCTCCGACACGATCTGATTGTCTTCAAACCAGACGATACGATTGCTAAACAGCTCGTCGTGCGGCAGCGAGAAGATCGACTTCAGCGCGATATCCAAATCATTGAATCGGCATGAAGAGAGGAACAGATAAATGCGGTCGTTCACCAGCGTCACGAGATCGCCGAAGCGGCGCGGTTTACACAGCGTCAGAATCTGTTCGGGTTTCAGCTGCGGCACCGCGCGCAGCGCCACCATCAAGCCTTTGTCATTTTCCGGCAGCAGCGTATTGCTCATCAACTGCTGCACCGCCGCGCAAAAGGCATCCAGCGGTAAAAAGCCTTTCTGCTGTAGCGGCTGCAGCGCCTGCATCAGGGCATGGAGATTGGCAGGCACATGGCGCGAGAACTGCTGCCCCTGAATCCCTTCCAGCGTGGTAAGAAAGCGCGACAGGCTGGCCACGGTCGGTACAATGGCATTCACGCCGCAGGCCAGCAGCAAACGCTCATCACTGTAGCGCAGCGTGGTACTGATTTCGCGCACCACAATCTTAAGCGCACTACCGCGTGAACGACGCAAACTATGGACCATCGTTGCTAAAGAATTAATGTCTTGATTATGAACCAGACTAAAGATGACCGTGGCGGCGTTCGCCTGCTGCGCACGCGAGAACACGCTTTCGTTATCGCTAAACAATTGCCACTGCGCTGAAAGCGGCGGCGCGCCTTCCAGCACACCTTCCTGAGCCAGGAATTGGTTTTCATCATTGCGGCTTAAGGGAATATTTTGTCCCGCTTGATTAACGGCAATAAATTGATTATCGACATAACTCAAACGGATAGCGCGGTCGGCCAGTAATTTATCTGCCGCATACCACCAGTTAATTCGATAATGCCAACTGTCCTGCTGAAACTCCAAATGTGCGAGACCATCAAGCTGGCGAAAATAACCTTGCAGATGATTACGCAGGTGAATTATTGACGTACCGGAGGTGATCATTAACAACGTAATTTGTTTTTTAGATAACAAACGGCGCATGCGCTTAAGCCAGAAGGTTAACTCATCGGGCGATAATTTTCCCCACAGCGCGGCATTACTATAAAAAATCACCAGGCCACTGCGACTATTAAGCACACGGGAAAAATCACTTTCAAGCTGCTTTAGGCTGCGTTTATTAGCCGGCAGTGAAAATAACGGCATACGCGCTGGACCGCCGATGGGATCGGGCGTCAAAAGCGCCTGCGGTTTCTCATCCGCACTGATGAGCGTAGCCGCCTTTTGTTGGCTAACTACCTGACGCAGCAGCGTTCGCGCATCATCCTGACGCTGGCTGGTAATCCAGTAAAACCCAGGATTCTGCAGAGTATTTAATTCCTGCTGAATCTGCTGCAGGCCAAGCGCATAATGTTTTTTCATATTTGATTCGCGATCGATACAATCCAGGCTAGTTTAATCGAGACAGCCGCAATTGGAACGGGTGAAATAAAAAATAGCGTATTAGCGCAAATCATATTGATCTGTGGATAGCATTTGTCTTTACTTCAGGTTTAAACTTTACAAAAAATAAAACCACAATTCATCCGTTGTCGATTTTTTGGTGGCAAAAAAATAATGAAAACAGAGAATGCATTTTCGCTGAATGCGACTAGCAGCGAAGAGCACGATGACATTACTGCCTTAAGTGATGCCTTTTCCCTTAAGGCATTTCGCTACATTGATATTGCCCGCGAAGCGCGACTGAATACCATTATGACGCGCTGGCCATTGCTGCGTGAAATAAGCGCCGCACAGGAGTCAGAACGTTAATGCCTGTTATTGCATTACAAGGATTGCGTGGCGGTTGTGGCGCTACCTCGCTGAGCGCCGCACTCGGCTGGGCGTTTAACGCGCTGCAGCAATCGGTGCTGGTTATCGATTTTTCCCCGGTAAATCAGCTAGCTGTCCACTTTAATATGCCGCTCGACCGCGCTCAGGGCTGGGCGCCCGCGCTGCTCGAACAGCAAGCGTGGCAGCAGTGCGCTCAGCGCTATCAGGCAGGGCTGGATTTTCTGCCGTTTGGCGCACTCACGTCGCAACAGTACGCCAGCATCAGCGCTATCAACGCAGAATTTGCCGCACCGCTGCTACACGCGCTACCGGCCCTGAAATCGCACTACAACTGGATTATTTTCGACATGCCAGCGGATCTGTTGCCGTGGCAGCGATCCCTGGTTACCGCGGCCGATCGTCTGCTGCAGGTGCTAACGCTGGATGCCAACTGTCAGTTGCGTCTGCATCACGCGCGTTTTCCTGCGCACACGCTGTTTCTGATCAACCAGTTCAACGCCAACAGCCAGCTACAGCAGGATCTGCATCAGCTGTGGATCAACTCACTGAAAAACCTGATTCCCCAAGTGATTCACCGCGATGAAGCGCTGGCGGAAGCGCTGATGATGAAACAGCCGGTGGGCGAATATCGGCCGCATGCGCTGGCCAGCGAAGAGATCAACACCCTGGCTAACTGGCTGCTGCTGCATGTGCCGGGAGGCGCGGCGTGAATCCATTACGCTGGCTGCTGATGCCGCAAGCATGGCAGGCGCTGCAACGCCGCGCTCAGCTGGCGCATCAGCACGGCGCGGGCCGTTTCACCATCGCGCTGCATTTAATGTGGTGCATACTCGCGTGGTCGCTGTTGCGGCTGGAAACCCCCGGTTGGCAGCGCATCCTGC
Organism: Pantoea sp. y20; assembly: GCF_054903455.1. NCBI lineage: Bacteria > Pseudomonadati > Pseudomonadota > Gammaproteobacteria > Enterobacterales > Erwiniaceae > Pantoea > Pantoea sp. y20. Next base: position 168,774 of record NZ_CM142816.1, on the reverse strand, counting down.
AACATCGTCAACGTTACTACCCGCAAATTTCGCCGCTGCGCCCACGTCCGCTTGACCCGCTGCGCTATGCACTGCAAAGCCTGTGGCTGATGCTGGTATTGCCGCTGGATAAACGCACGCGTAAAAGTTTCAGCGTCAAACCGCTGTTCCGCTGGCGCGAGCCGCTCTATCAGTGGCTCGGTGCGCTGCCGGCACGGCTGGAACGAAACCGGTTCGCCCAGCGCAGCGAACAACGTATTCAGGCGCTGCCCGCGTGGTTGCGGCAGCTGCTGTTTATCGTGGCAGCGATTGTCGCCAGCCTGCTGGCGCTGCTGTGCATCTCGCAGCCCTTCGGCATCACTACGCAGTTTGTCTTCGTGCTGCTGTTATGGGGATTGGCGATGCTGGTGCGTCGCGTGCCGGGCCGCTTGTCCACCATCATGCTGATCGTGTTATCGCTGACGATTTCCTGCCGTTATCTGTGGTGGCGCTACACCGAAACCCTCAACTGGGACGACCCGATCAGCCTGACATTTGGTCTGCTGCTGATAGGTGCAGAAACCTATGCGTGGGCCGTATTAGTGCTGGGTTATTTCCAGACGCTGTGGCCACTCAATCGTCAGCCGGTCTCGATGCCGCCGGAAATCACCTCGTGGCCGAGCGTCGATATTCTGGTGCCGACCTACAACGAACCGCTGAGCGTCGTGAAACCGACCCTCTACGCGGCGATGGGCATCGACTGGCCGCAGGACAAGCTCAATATATACCTGCTGGACGACGGCACGCGCGAAGAGTTCCGCGAGTTTGCCGCCAGCATCGGCGTCAATTACGTGGTGCGTCCCACCCACGAACACGCCAAAGCGGGCAACATCAACCATGCTTTGAAAGCCGTGTGCCGCAGCGAATATGTTGCCATTTTTGACTGCGACCATGTGCCGACGCGCTCGTTCCTGCAGCTGACGATGGGCTGGTTCCTGAAAGATCATCGGCTGGCGATGCTGCAAACGCCGCACCACTTCTTCTCACCCGATCCGTTTGAACGTAACCTCGGTCGCTTCCGCCAGACGCCTAACGAAGGCTCGCTGTTTTACGGTTTGGTGCAGGATGGCAACGATACCTGGGATGCGGCGTTCTTCTGCGGCTCTTGCGCCATATTGCGCCGAACTGCGCTGGATCAGATCGGCGGCATTGCGGTAGAAACCGTCACCGAAGATGCGCACACCTCGCTGCGTCTGCATCGCCAGGGTTACACCTCGGCATATATTCGTATTCCGCAGGCTGCGGGTCTGGCCACCGAGAGTTTGTCCGCGCATATCGGTCAGCGTATCCGCTGGGCGCGCGGTATGGTGCAGATTTTCCGCCTCGATAACCCGCTGTTCGGTAAAGGATTAAAGCTGGTGCAGCGCCTGTGTTACGCCAACGCCATGCTGCACTTTCTCGCCGGGATTCCGCGTCTGATCTTCCTGCTGGCACCGCTGGCGTTTCTGCTGTTCCACGCCTACATCATCTACGCGCCCGCGCTGGCGATCGCCATCTACGTGTTGCCGCACATGCTGCACACCAGTTTAACCAACTCGCGCATTCAGGGCCGCTGGCGACATTCGTTCTGGAGCGAAGTGTATGAAACTGTGCTGGCGTGGTACATCGCGCGGCCAACCACGGTGGCGCTGTTTAATCCGCACAAAGGCAAATTCAACGTTACCGCCAAAGGTGGTTTGGTGGCCGAACGTCATCTCGATTGGGTGATTACCAAGCCGTACATGATGCTGGTGCTGCTGAATATCGCCGGTATCGGCATGGCCTTCTGGCGCATGGCGTACGGTCCGGCCAACGAAATGCTCACCATTTGGGTCAGTTTGGTGTGGGTGATTTACAACATGATTATCCTCGGCGGCGCGGTGGCGGTATCGGTTGAAGCGCGTCAGATCCGCGAAGCGCATCGTGTGGAAATCGCCATGCCTGCCGCCATCGCACGTGAAGATGGACACATGGTGCCGTGCACCCTGCGTGACTATTCCGACGGCGGCGTGGGCGTTGAGCTGCGCGAAGCCGATGCGCTGAAAGAGGACGAAACCGTGTCGCTGCTGCTGCGCCGTGGTCAGCAAGAGTTCAGCTTCCCGTGTCAGGTGCAGCGCGTGTTTGGCCGTCGCGCCGGGATTCGCCTGCATCAACTCACGACGCGCCAACACATTGAATTTATTCAGTGCACCTTCGCTCGCGCCGATACCTGGGCGCTGTGGCAGGATGGCTTCCCGGAAGATAAACCGGTGCAAAGTCTGGCCGACATTATGGTGCTGGGTTTTAAAGGCTATCTGCGTCTGGCCGAGTATGGACCTGCGCCGCTGCGCCGCTTATTCCGTGGCCTCACCGCGTTGGTGAGTTGGCTGGCGACACTGCTACCGCAGCGTATTGACCGCCAGCCTGCGACGATCAAAACCGATTTTACTTAAGTTGATGATATGACCATGACGAAAAAACTGAGTTGGTTCACCGCCCTGCTGCTGGGCTGCGTCTCTGTGGTGCAGGCCGCGCCGCTGACTTCTGGCGCCATGACTGCGCCGCAGCCGTTACCGGAGGTGAATGCGCGGGTCGACGCCAACGCGCCGCTGCGTGACAGCCAGCTGGTGTTTAATCAGGTCGCTCCGCCGCCCGGCAGCATGACGCTGCGCGGTACCGAACCGAGCAGCCAGATTGAGTTCGGCGTGCGCAGCGATGAAGTGGTGACGCGCGCGCTGCTGAATCTGAGCTATCGTCCCTCGCCGGCGCTGATTCCGACGCTGTCGCAGCTCAAAGTCTATCTCAACGATGAACTGGTGGGATTGGTGACGGTCACCGCCGAGCAGCTCGGCAAAGAGAACCAAACGCAAATCCCTATCGATCCGCGCTTTATCAGCGACTTCAACCGCGTGCGGCTTGAGCTGGTAGGTCACTATGCCAACGTATGTGAAAACCCGGCCAACAGCACCATCTGGCTGGATATCGGCAAAGCCAGCAAACTCGATTTGACGCTGCAGAAGCTGCCGCTGAAGAACGATCTGTCGCATTTCCCGGAGCCGTTCTTAGATACGCGCGACAGCCGTCCGTTGCAGCTGCCGATGGTTTTCAACGCCCCGCCGAATCTGCTGCAACAGCGTGCGGCCGGGATTCTGGCTTCCTGGTTTGGCAGCAAAGCGCAGTGGCGCGGACAATCTTTCCCGGTGCTGTATAACCAGCTGCCCAAAGAGCAGCATGCGGTGGTGTTTGCCACCAACGATCATCGCCCCGACTTCCTGAAAGATCTGCCGCCGGTGGAGAAACCGACGGTGGAGATGGTGAATCAGCCGGACAATCCTTACGAGAAGATGCTGCTGATCCTCGGCCGTGACGATAATGACCTGCTGACCGCCGTCGAAGGCATTGCGCAAGGCGAGCTGCTGCTGCGCGGCGACAGCTCAACCATCGACAACGTAAAACGGCTGGCGCCGCGTCAGCCGTACGACGCGCCGAACTGGGTGCGCACCGATCGCCGCACCACCTTTGCCGAGCTGACGCAGTATCAAAACCAGCTACAGGGCAACGGTTTGCAGCCGAATCCGATCAGCCTGACGCTGAATCTGCCACCGGATCTGTTCCTGGTGCGCGCACGCGGCATCGATATGGATCTGCGCTACCGCTACACCTCGCCGATTCAGCAGGATGGCTCGCGTCTCGCGGTGCATCTCAACAATCAGTTCATGCAGGATTATCCGCTGACGCAGAAAGATACCGCCGGTCAGCAGCTGATGCGCATCCCGCTGATGCAGGGTTTGCAGGACAGCAATCGCCAGTTGACCATTCCGGCGCTGCGCCTCGGCGTGGTGAATCAGCTGCGTTTTAACTTTGATTACGCCAACACCTTTATTGGCGGTACCGCCGATGGCCGCTGCGAAACCGTCACCGCCGTCGGACATCACGTGGTGATTGACGATACCTCGAGCATCGATTTCTCCGGCTATCGTCACTACATCGAAATGCCGTCGCTGGGCGCCTTCGCCAACGCCGGTTTCCCGTACAGCCGCTACGCCGATCTGGCGCAAACGCTGGTGCTGGTGCCATCCAGGCCGAGCAATGACGAAGTCAGCACGCTGCTGAATGCGCTCGGCAGCATCGGCGCACAAACCGGTTATCCGGCGCTGCGCGTGCAGATGAGCGATGACTGGAGCAAAGCGAAATCGGCGGATGTGGATATGTTGATGATCGGCGGCATTCCGCAGGATCTGCAGGACGACACGAAGATCCCGCTGCTGGCCGATGCCGCCCGCAGCTGGATCAGCATGCCTGCACGCAGCAACGCAGCAGCTAACGTACCGATTTCTGACAGTGAACGCGCGGTAGAAAGCCAAACCACCATTAGCTCACGCGGGCCGATGGGCGCGATTGTCGGGTTCCAGTCACCGTTTAACGATCAACGCAGCGTCGTGGCATTGCTGGCCGACAGCCCACGCGGCTGGGAGCTGCTGAATAACGCGCTGCTCGACAGCGGCAAACGCGCGGCAGTGTTCGGTACCGCCACGGTGATCCGTGAATCGGGCGTTAACAGCATCCGCGTCGGCGATACTTATTACGTCGGTCACCTGCCGTGGTGGGAACGCCTGTGGAATCTGCTGGCCACCCATCCGGTGTGGCTGGCGATTTGCGCGGTGGTGGTCGTGGTTCTGTTTGCGCTGATGGCGTGGCGTTTAATGCGCATGGTCAGCCGTCGCCGTCTGGCCGAGCTGGATGACGATGAATAAGCTGCAGCTTGGATTGCTGATCAGTAGCACGCTCGGGGTGTTGGCCGGCGCGACTGCCGCCCCGATCGGTCCCCAGGTTTCGCCGGTTGAGTGGCTGCTGATGCAGATTCGTACCGGCGAATCGACCAACAAAATCGATCTGGTACAGCAATCGCTCTATCGACTGGAAAAAATCGATCCCGATAATCCGCAGGTGCTGGCGGCGCAAATCCGCATGGCGCTGCGCCAGGGCGACCAGGCCAAAGCGCAAAAACTGCTGGATGAACTGAAGCGCGTGGCACCGAATGCCGCCGCCACGCGTGAATCAGCAGCCGGCTTGCGTCTGGTGACTGCGGAAGGGCGTCAGCAGCTGCAGCAGGCGCGACTGCTGGCCACTGCCGGGCACGTCGTAGAAGCCAAAGCCGCGTGGGACGCGCTGTTCCACGGCGTGTTCCCTGATGTGAATACCGAGCTAGAGTATTGGCGGCTGGTGGTGCGTTTACCCGGCCAGCAGCCACAAGCGTATCAACAGCTGCAGGCGCTGGAGCAGCGCTATCCCGGCAACATCGGCGTAGAACTGCAGCTGGCGCGCATGGCGTTTGATAACAATCAGCCGGGCGAAGCCTTTACCCAGCTGCGTCGTCTCGCCAACCGCAACGGCGGACGCGATGCCGCTTCCGAGCTGTGGCTGCAGCAGATCCAGAATCAGCCGGTGAGCGAAAGCAGCGTCGCCAGCCTGCAGCAATATCTGCAAACCTTTACCGAGGGCGATGCCCAGCAGCGCGGTCAGCAAGAGCTGGCGCGTCAGCAACAACTGCTCGCCGATCCGGCGTATCGCCAGCGGATGCGTGGCTTAGCGCTGGTGGATGCCGGTGGCGGCGCCAATGCGATTGCCGCGCTCAATGCCGCGCTAACCGCCAATCCCAACGATGCTGAATTGATGGGCGCGATGGGCCAGGCGCAGGCGCGAGCCAACAATCGCGCCGCCGCCATTCGCTGGCTGGAGAAAGCGATACAGGCTGGTCAGGCCAGCACGCAGATCGGCAAATGGCAGTCGCTGCTGCAAACCAACCGTTACTGGTTGGCGATCAACAACGGTGATGCGGCGCTGAAAAAAGGCGATATCGCCGCGGCGGAAGGGTATTACCGCAGCGCGCAAGGGTTGGATAATCGCGATAGCTGGGCGCTGATTGGCTTGGGTGATGCCGCGCTGGCGGGTAAAAATTCTGCGCAGGCAGAGCGTTATTGGCAGCAGGCGCTGCGCTTAGATCGCAGCAATAGCACGGCGAAACGTCGTCTGCTACAGCTGCGCACCGATGTGCTGATGGCCGAAGCCGATGCGTTGGCGCAGCAAGGCCAATGGCATCAGGCGGCGGAGAAGTATCGCCAGGTAGCGCAGGCGAATCCTGATGATATCTGGCTGGTTTATCGACTGGCCGGCGCGCTGCGCAACGGCGGCGAAGAAACTCAGGGCGCGCAGGTGATGGACGCGATGGTGCGCCAGCATCCACAGGAACCCACAGCGCTGTATGCATCGGCGCTGTGGCTGGCTTCCGGCGACCGCGATGACGCGGCGCTGGCCACCTTGCATCGCCTGCCCGCTGCGCGCTGGGACAGCAACATGCATGAGCTGGCCGATCGTCTCGAGCAGGACAAAGTGTTTACCCGCGCCAGTGATTTACGCACGCGCGGCGATGAAACGGCGGCAATTGCGCTACTACAACAGCAACCCGCTTCTATCCGCCGCGATATCACGCTGGCCGATTGGGCGCTGGAGCGCGGCGACGCCCGCAGTGCGCTGGCGAGCTATCAACAGGTGCAACAGCAAGACCGTAAAAACGGCGATGCGGCGCTGGGTCGTATCGAAGCCTTGATCGCCTTAAAACGCCCTGCTGAAACGCAACGCGCGTTACAAGCCTTGCCGCCAGGCGTGGCGCAGCAAAGTGTGAACAGCGGTCGGCGCGTGGCGCTCGCCTGGCAGAACAGTGGCGATGCGGTTCGTGCTCAACAGATTTTTGCTGAGCTGAAAACCCGCGCGGCGCAACAGGCCGCGTCACAGGAAAAAGCGTTGGTGTTTCGCGATGCGGCGCGGCTGGAAACGCAACTGCAACAACCCGCACCAGCGCAGCAGGATTATCAACGGGCGATGGCCGCGAGCGGCATCAGCCCGGATGTGCCACAGGATAACGATCGTTATACGCAATTAACCCGCAATCAGGCGCAGGATGACTGGCTGAAACGCAGCATCCGCAGCGACGCCGCCGATCTTTATCGTCAGCAGGACACCACGTTCACGCTGGAGCAGGATTACTCGCGCAACAAAGGCAACGGTGGCACTTCCGATTTCACCGCCCATACCACCATGATGCAGGCGGAAACGCCGCTGGCCGATGGCCACAGCTTTGTGCGTGTCGATCATGTGCGGGTTTCAGCCGGCACTTTCTCCACCAGCAACGGCAGCCACAGCGAGCAGTTCGGCAGCTGTAACGATGACAATTCCGGCGGATGCAGCCGCGACTTTACTCAGCGCGATGAAGGTACCGCGCTAGGCGTGGGCTGGCATAACGATCGCTGGTCGGCAGACTTCGGCACCACGCCGCTCGGCTTCGAGACCCGCAACTGGGTCGGCGGCGTCAGTTGGAAAACCGACGTCAAAGACATTGGCCTGACGTTCACCGCATCACGCCGACCGATCTCCAGCTCGCTGCTGGCGTACGCAGGCGCGCGCGATCCCGCGGCAAACGGCGGCAAAACCTGGGGCGGCGTGGTGGCAACCGGCGGCTCGCTCGGACTGAGTTATGATCAGGGCGGCGCGCATGGCGTGTGGGGCGATATCAGTGCGCATCAACTCAGCGGTGATAACGTGGCGGATAACAGCCGCGAGCGCCTGATGGCGGGCTATTACTACAAGCTGATTAATGAAAATAATCGCCGCGCCACCGTGGGCCTGAACAGCATGCTGTGGCATTACCAGAAGGATCTCAGCGACTACACCTTCGGTCAGGGCGGCTATTACAGCCCGCAGCAATATTTCTCGCTGTCGCTGCCGGTGACCTATCGCCAGCGCACAGAGAACTGGTCGTTTGATCTCGGCGGCTCGGTTTCCTGGTCGCAATCGCATACCGACGGGCAGCAGCGCTATCCGGTCAATCCTGGCTTTACGCTGGCGTCGAATCCCACCTCAGACAGCAGTTCGGGTAGAGGTTTTGGCTACACGCTGCAGGCGCTGGTGGAGCGACGCATTACGCCGCATTGGTCGGTGGGCCTGGCGATGGATATACAGCAAGCGAAAGATTACACCCCAAGCCACGGTTTGATTTTCATGCGCTACTCAATGTCCGGCTGGAATGGCGATATGGATATGCCGCCACAACCGCTGACGCCGTATGCGGATTTTGAATAGCGGCGGCTTGTTAAGCCGCCCGGGCACTATTTGCTTTCTAATTCGCGCAGCATCGCCGCGCGCAAAATGGCGTTCAAACGCGTCTGGTACCCTTTACCCGGCGCTTTCAGCCACTCAAGCACATCCGCGTCAATTCTGACTGAAGCCTGTGTTTTAATCGGACGATAAAATCGCCCGCTGGAAGCACTGTTCCAGAAACGTTCATTTAACGGGGCGATTTCACCGCAATCAATCTCGCTATCCGGCTTTTGACTCAGCGCGTCCAGTTCAGATTGCAGGCTATCCGAAAGCGGCGGTAATTCGCTGCGTTTAAACCTAACCTTGCTCATAGCGTCTCCTCTCATTGCGCGTGGCAGGACGTGCACTAATGATGCGAATAATCTCAGTGCCCTGCTCGAAACGTACCGTGTGGGCCACCAAAATAATAATATGGCCCATAACATTACCTATTGATTGCCAGCGATATTCGCCATTCTCACAACGATCCTGGCTAGACAGATGAAAAGGATCATCAAACACGCGCACGGCAATTTCGAAGCGGATGCCATGCTTGCGGTGATTAGACTCTGCTTTGCTAAGGTCCCACTCAAATTCCAGTTCCGTTTGCATTTTACCATACACTTTTGTCTATACATTTTAGCATGACAAATTTGCATGTGTGTCAGTGCTGCCATTTTGATCGCGTTCAAGAAATCAAAGATAAGCAGCACAATGAAATGAGATTCAGACAAGGCTGGAAAATATGGCCTGGCCGCCATTTATGTCGACCAGGCCAAAAATGAGATTTAGCGCTTTTCCTGATATGCCAGCCAGGTCAGCAGCTGCAGGCTGGCGGAAAAGTAGTTTTGATCCGCTGCCAGCGTGTCATTGAGATACTGAGTTTGGCCCAGGGTTAAATCGCGCACCGCAATCAATCCCCCCTCCATGTTGTACGGCGCTGGCGTGTTGCCCAACACATCATACCAGGCGGGCGTGGTCATGCGCGCCGAACCTTGCCAGACACGCTGGAACGGCACCAGACGCAGGCTTTGCGGGTCGTACCACCAGATATTTAGCGGAATACGGATCGCGTCATAGCTGAAGCGATTGGAATAGCCGACCGCCGGTGCCACAGAACCATCAGCATTCAGCGCCACCCAATCGAGCGGCAGGCCGGTTTTGCCGAAGTGCATCTCACCCAGCAAATCCATGCCGTCATCAATCAGCTCATTCCAGATACGCAGATGGCTGTGTTCCGCGAATTCGCGCCAGGCCTCAAACAGGAAATAGGAGGGATTAAGCACCACGTAGCTGGTTTTGTTGAAGCCCTGCGCGCCCGGCAGCATCACTTTATGTCCGCCGTAGCTGATCACATTCAGCTTCACGATCGCACGCTGAATGCGCTCGGAGGCCTGCTGATAATCGCCGCCCCACTTCTGTGCCGCACGTTGCAGCGCCCAGGCAATCAGGACATCACCATCGGAAGCGTTATTTTTGTCGGCAATCGGATCGGCGGCGCCTGGCGTGTAGCGCCAGTAGAACAGATCGTTTTGCGGATTACGCAGATGGCTGCGCGTCCACTGCCACAGCAGATCGAAAGTGGCGCGATCGTCATGCGCCACCGCCAGCAACATGCCGTAGCCTTGCCCTTCGGTATGGCTAACGTTATTGTTGGCCGTATCGCTAATTCGGCCATCGCTGCCCATAAAACGGCTTTTATAGGTACTCCAGCCATCTGCGGCCGCCTGAGCGCTAAAAAACATCACCATGAAACACAGCATCCATTGACGCCAGAACCGCATCACTCTCATTACAGCATCCTATTGATATCGATAGTGCAGCGTGCCGCCGTCGTTGTTCTCCAGCATCACCGGCACCGCCGCGCTGCCGCCTTGTGCCTGCAGCCATTGTGCATACACGCCCGCCAGCACCGCGCTCAACGCCAGCTGCCAACGTTCAACACCGACGTTGCTGTCGCCCTGCGGCAGCGCGTGGTGCTGAATCAGAATGGCATTCTCCTGCGGCTGTAACTGCACAAAGCCCCAGTTAAATCGCGCCAGCTGCAAATTCATTTCACGCTCCAGATCCTGCACGGTGCGCGCATCGGGTAAAGGATAGCGTGTTGCCAGCGATACGCCGACGCCATTGAGAAAGCCTTCCGCTTCCTCGCCCGCGTTGTCCAGCATGCTCTCAATCATCGCGCTCACCAAATCAAACCAGCCCGGCTGATGCGGATGGCTGACGCGTGCGGTTACTTGCTCACTCATTAGTAATCTCCGAACATGTAACGGAAGTACAGATTGGCGGTGCTCTCGTTGTAATCGCCAAAGGTGTCGTAGCCGAGCTGACCGCCCACGGTGACATCTTTGTTGATCTTATAATCCGCACCGGCATGCAGGTTGTAGCCAATGCCGTTTTTGCTGTCGCCGCTGTAGAACGCATCCTTCACGTAGCCTTGATCGGCCAGACTTTGCAGCTGCGCCTGCAACGACGGATTATTCGGGAAGTAGGCGCTCTTATCCTGACTGTAGGATTGATAACCCACCGAACCGCCGACGTTCACTTTCAGATCGTCAAACTTGCGGCTGAATTCGATAGGGAACGACACCGACGCATAGTTCTGCGGGCTGAAGTAACCGCCCTGACCGTAGCTGAAGTAGCTGAGGTTTTTCGAGTAATCCATCCACGACAAGCTCATGCCGACTTTCAGCTCGCGATCGTCGAGGTGATACGGACGCACATACGCGCCTGCGGTCGCCTGCACGCTATTGTTGCTCGCCACGTTTTCGCCGATGTAGCTGTACGCGCCGCCGCCGACATAAAAACCGGCATCGCCGTTGTCGTAACTCAGCAAGGCGTTACCGCCGTTTTTAGTCACGCGGCCCCAGCGTTTACCGCTGGTTTTGTCTTCGACGCCGACATACGACAGCAAGCTGTCGGTCATCGCGCGGCGTTCACCGGTAAGGATCAGCGTCAGGAAGTCGGTCAGCTTCGGCGACCACTGCACGCCGCCAACCAGCGTACTCAAGTCCTGACCCAGCGGCGTGCTGCCGAGGTCAATCTTGTAGCTGTCGCCCTTCAGCGCCATGTTCAGCTCCACGCCGGTCGCGGATTGCGAATCGGTGGTGGAGTTGGGCGTATCATCAATTTTCGCCGCACCGGTGGCAACCACATTGCCCTGCACCAGCGCGTTGGTGCCGAATCGACGCCATGCGTCGCCACCGGCGCTGCCGGCGGTGAGGGAAACCGGCGTCATGGTGAAGTCGAAGCGCGACTCGCCAAACGGCACGGTGGAGAAGGTGAGCGGCGCTTTGGCTTCGGTGAGTTTGCTCAAACCTGATTCGCCATCACGACCGCGTACCTGCATTTCACCCTGCACCCAGGTGCCGGTTTTCTCTTGCAGGTCATCCATCATGTTGTCGATTTGGCGCAGCGTCTGGCTCTGCTGAACCGCCGGTGTGTTGCTCGCCAGCGTCACGCCTTCAGCGCTGCTGGTGGCCGCCGGTGCCGACTGCCACGGCATCACCGCGCCATAGCTGGAAGGCGTACGCCCCACCGGCGAGGTGCCGCGATTGATAAACGGATTGTCGGCCAGCGCCAGACCACCTACGCTTGGCACGCTGCCGGTTTCTGCGCCCTGCAGACCAATCAGCTGACCGCGCGCGGTGCGCAGGTAGCTCATCGCCTGGCTGTGTTCGCCGTTGGCTTCGGCCACGCGGGCTAACAGCAGCAAGCGATCCGGCGACTGCTCGTTGCGCAGGCCGCGCGTTAAGGTATTGGCTTTGTTGACGTCATTCTGCGCCAGCGCCACGTTGATGGCGCCGGTGCGCGCGTCTTGCGTTGGCGTATCCTGCGTCATCAGGTAGTCGTACACCACGCCCGCTTCTTTATTCATCTTGCCGGACTGGTAGAGTCGCGCCATGGCGAACATCAGATCGCGGTTCTGCGGATCGTGCTGCAGCGCGCCCACCAGCTTGTCGTAAGCGGCGGCGTACTGTTTCTGCTCGCGCAGACGATCCACTTCGTTGATCACGTAGCCGTTGCGGATGCCCGCCAGCTGGGTTGGCGTGCTGCGTGCCTGCAGTTCCGGGCTGCTGAGGAAGCTCTGCGCTTCGGTATTCAGCCCGGCCTGATTCAGCACCGCCACCTGCGCGGCGTAATCACCGGCATTGCCCTGAATGCCGCGCTGCATATTGCTGCGCACCACCGACACCGCGCTGGTGAGATCGCCGGCTTTCGCCAGCTTCTGCGCCAGGTTACCGGCATCCACCGGATTGGCGGGCGGCGTAGAGGCCAGCGCGCGCAGGGTGTTGGCCGCTGCCGCGTTCGAGCCCTGCGCCAGATACTGATCGGCGGTAGCCATCTGCAGGTTGAAGTTGACGCGCTGCGCCAGCTCGCGCATATCGCTGTTTTTGCTGCTGTTGGGAATGCGAGACAGCAACTGACTCGCCTGCTGCCACGCGCTGCTTTCGCTGGCGTTTAACGCACCTGCATAGAGTTCGGTGGTGCTGGCGCCGCTGCGCATAGTGGGCTGCATGATATTGGCCGCCATCATGTTATTGCCCTGCGCGCGATAGAGACGTGCCAGATCGAGACGCAGCCAGCCATCGTTGGGATAGCGCTGAATACCCGAGGTCAAGGTGGCGATGGCGGCGCTGTTATTGCCCGCCGCCACTTCACGTTTGGCCTGGGCACGAATTGGATCGGTGCTGCTGCCGCGCGGTGCCACGCTTTGACGCACGCTGTCGGGCAGTGATGCCAGCAGCGTGTTGGCTTCTGCGCCCCGGTTCTGCTGACGCAGCACATAAAACAAGCCTTCTTTGGCGTTGCGGTTATTGGCATCGCTTTGCAGGATGGCGCGATAGGTTTGCTCCGCTTGATCGAGCTGATTGCTGCGACGCTGCACATCGGCGCGGAACAGTTTGGCGGAGACGCCTTTCTCACCGTCGGCCTGCGCCAGCGGTTCGCTCAGCGCCAACGCCTGCACGCTGTCGCCATTTTTCAGCGCCTGCTGCGCGGAGGCCAGCTGCGCGTAGAAACGTGCATCGGCGGCCTGCTTCTGGCGCGTGTCGCTCTGATCGCCACCCATCTGCGCCGCGCGCGTCAGGTAATCCGCCGCTTCGGCATAACGTCCGGCGCGCTGAGCCACGTAGCCCATACCGGCCAGCGCATCCGCATCTTGCGGATTAGCTTGCAGTACTTTCTCAAAGTTGTTCTGCGCGTTGCTGACGTCGCCGCTGTTCAGCGCGGTAAAGCCCGCGCCCTTCTCCGCGCCGCCGACGTTTTTACGGTAGTAATCCAGCACCGCGTTGTCTTGCGGATGGCGCTGCTGCCAGGTTTGATACAGCGACGCATCGGACGCCTGCGGACCCAGCCACAACAGCGCCTGACGCAGCGAACGGTCCGCTTCTTTATTGCCGTCTGCCAGGCTGCCGAGCACATCGATACCCTGACGACGTGTTGCTTCCTGATAGGTCAGCGCTTTACCCAGCGCCAGCTTGGCACCGGTATCCTGCGGATGATCGGCGGAGAACTGACGCAGCGCTTCAACCGCCTGCGGCAGCAGCGAACGATCGCCCGCCATGGTCAGATAATATTCGGCTGCCACGCTCGGCGGCGGTTCGTTGCCGCTGAAGGTGTTACGCCAGGTTTGCAGCGACGCCGCGATGTTGCCGCTGCGTGCCTGCTGGCGCGCTAACTGCAGCTGCGCCTGCGGAATGGTTTGCAGCTGGCGGGCGTTATCCAGCTCGGTGAGATGCGGATCGTTCGGCGAGGCCGCGCTCAGGCGCGCACGCCACTGCGCCGCCTCCGCCGTGCCGCCGCTCTGCTGTGAATAGAGCGCCAGCAGATAGAGCGCTTGCGTGTTGTTGGGCTCAACCATCAGCACTTTCTGCAGCGAGGCTTTGGCCAAATCGTCATGCGCTTTCTGGTGCCAATAAGCCGCCTGATCGAACAGCGCCTGTAACGCAGGATTACTGCTCTTCGCCGCCAGCAGCGGCTGAGAGAGCGTCAGCGCGCCACCCAGAATCAAGGCATGGCGAATACCGGCACTCAACAGATGTTTTTTCATTGTTTTTATCCTTACTTCTTGCCGGACTTGCTATCAACTTTTGGGTTGAGACGACGCCACGCATGACGTTTCAGCATCACCCACGCACCGCCGCCGACCAACGCTGAAAGCAGCAGCGCCGCCAGCGCCATCAGCACCGAGTGCTGGTTGGCATACCACACCACCATCATGTACCACGGCATTTCGCCGCTCGGGAATTGCGGGCCGACGCGGAAGCTGCGAATGCCGTTCTCATCGGTGATGATGGCGGTATCGCCGCGAATCCCGGCGTTGATGCGTGCAGAATTCAGGTCTTCATGCAGGCGCAGCAGTTGCTGATCGCTGGTCGCCACCGTCATCACCACTAAGCGATCCGGGTTCCACGGCGAGCGATAGCTGACAAAGCCGCGCCACGCTTCGTTGGAGGAGAAGTAACGATCGGCATCCAGCGGCTGGCGATACCAGTCGCCGGTCAGCCAGCCACGCAGTTTGTCCCAGGTGGTGGGCTCTTTCACGCCCAGCGTGTTGCCGCTGGTATCGAACGGCGTGTTGGCCAGCATTGCCTGGTTGAAGTCGTTGTTCTGCGTGGTGCTCACCGCCAGCAGATCGCTCTGCTGCAGGCGCGTCATGTTGGTGCCGCCGTTTGGCAGGCCAAACAGCACCTGATTTTGCAGCAGCGGTACGCCGGTAGCGTTACCGGCGCGTGAGGCCATATCCAGCAGCGTGGCGATCTCCGCATCGCTTGGTTGTTCCGGCAACAGCAGCGTGGTCTGCGAGAAGTCCGCCAGACGCGAGAACGGGAACGAAGCGCCAACAAAGTAAGAGAGATTTGGCAGCATGGTGAAGTGGCGCGTATGGCTCAGATCGATCCACGAATCCTCTTCAATGCGGCTCTTAATGTTGTTGTTCAGCAGCACGCCGCACGGCGCATCCGCTTTCGGCTTGATGTTGAAGTAGAGCGCCAGCTGATTGTCACCGTAAATCAGGTACGGTTCGAGCTTCAGGGTGTAATGCTCCTGACGCGCGTCGCCGCCCAGCCGATGCCAGGCGCTCTCCAGCAAGCCGACTTTATTCACCGTAAGATTGCGCAGGAAGGTGCCATTAATCATGACGTTGAGGAACGAGTTGTCCTCATCAATCCAGCTTTCGGATGGGAAGCGATAGTGCAGCTCCACCGGAATGGTGTCGCCATCCCACAGGAACAGGTCTGGCGCCGCGCGGAAGTTGACGCTCAGCGCATCGTGCCAAATGCCGGTGGTGGTCAGGCTCTGATCTTTGCGCAGCAGTTCGCTCAGACGCACCGGGCGCGTGGTGTTGATCCAGCGCGGCGCATCGTACGGCTTACGTTCACCTATCGGCTGCGGCTGCACGTTAAGGCTGCTGGCATCGGTCGCCAACGGCTGAGTGGTTAAACGGTTAGCGGCCTGACGCAGCTGATCGTCATTTGCGCCCACCACCAGCAGCAGTTTGTAGACCGGATTGTTCGGATTATCGATCACCTGCAGCAGCGGACCACTGGTGGCTGGCAAGGTTACGGTACCAATTTTGTCGCCCGGATGGCCGACCAGAATGCCGTTGTGTTCAGGCAAATCGCCGCGCACCACCGGGAAACGGATGCCACGATAATCCGACTGAATGCCCATCCACGATGCCACCAGCGCAGCGGCGCTGATGCTGTCCGGCGCGACATTGGCGGCAAAGCCAAAGGTGACGCTGGCGGGCGTCATGCGCTGCGCATCAATAAACGGACGCGGGAAGTTACGCAGGCTGGTGCCGATGTTCAGCTGCTGGCCTTCGAGGCTCAGCGTGGTTTTCGGCAAAATCGATACCTGATACTGCTGCGCGCTCTCTTTCTCGCACAGCAGCTTGTCGGCATCGTTAATCTTGAAGCTAAGGTTGTTGCTGGAGACCACCATCGCCGCCGGAATATCCAGCTGGTAATCGCTGACATCGCTGTCGCTGGCGCCCAAAGGCAAGGTACCCAGCGGCTGACCGTTCAGCATCAGCTGCAGCGAGGTGTTACGCGCGGCCAGCGCCGCCGAGACGCGCAGCGACAGATTAAGACGCGCGTTGGTGATCACTTCATCGCTGGGCAGCGTGAACATGATACCGGATTGCAGCTGGCCGCCGGTCAACGTAATGCCGCGTGGCTGGCCCATTTGTGCCACCGAAACGGTGCTGCTGATTGGCTGGTTAAGCGTCACGGAAGACGTTTCTGGCATCATCGCCGGTGCGGTTGGCGCTACCGTTGGCAGCACCATTTCTGGTGCGGCAGCAGGTTCGCTGGGCGCAGGTTCAGCAGGCGCGTTGTTTTCCGTTGTCGATGCGGCTTCCGGTGCGGTTTCGGGAGCAGTTTGCTGTGCGGTTTCCGCTGGCGCATAAGGTGCGGCGCCCGCTGCCTGTTGCAGCTGCGGATCGGCAGCGCTTTCGATGCCTTGCGGCGGCGGCACGTCTGAAAGTGCAGCGCTATCCTGAGTGACTGGCGGGGTTTCGGCCCACGCTGGCGCGAGCAGCAGCGCCGTTGCCAGCGAGCTTGCCAGCAACGTTTGCGTCAAATTCTTCATGCAGCGCTGTCCTCTTTTACTGCGGGCTGGTTGCCACGCTTACGCTTCTCACGGCGATCTTTCCAGGTCAGCCAGAACAGCTCAAAGACGGTACGAATAATGGTGCCAAGCGAAACCAGTGGATTGTCTTGCTTATACTCTGGCTGAATCCACGCATCGGCACGCGCCAGTACCACGCGCACCAGCTCACGGCGGCGCGACAGCGGCATATCGCCAAAGCGCAGACGGATGCTCTCCTCATCGCCGGAGATTTTGTTCACCGGAATGGTGATGGTGCCCGACTTCAGCAGCAGATCGATCTCTTCAATTTCATCGTGCTCGTGACGATTGTCCGGCGCATCCAACTGCGCGCCGCCCATCGACAGATCGCTGGTTTTCGTGCGTGACGAGATGCCGCTGGCGTAGTGAATCACCGCCGGAATCTGCACTTCAATACGGATGGTTTTACGCACCTGCTTGGTTTCGCGCGCCACGGCAATCGCCGCCATCAGGATAACCAAACTGAAGACCGCCCAGCCGACGTTGAGCGCAATAACGTAAGGATCAACGCCAAAGTAGTCATGCGCGGTGGCGCGCACCACGCCCGCGATGATGCCGATCGACAGCAGCACCGCGACAATCACATGTGGACGCACGATGTGGAAGTCGAAGAAGCCCTGATCGAGCAGGCCGCCTTTATCCGTTACGTTAAACTTACCGCGCTTCGGTGCCAGCATGGTGAGCAGCGTTGGGATGACGAGGTGGAAGCACATCACGGTTTCGTAGATTTCGCCCCAGAAGGTGTAACGGAACTTGCCGTTCATTCGCGAGTTGACGTAGAGGGACATCACCAGATGCGGCAGGACGTAGGCGAAAATCAGTGAGGCTGACGAGTGAATGATATTCAGGTTGAACAGCAGGTAGGCCAGCGGTGCCGTCAGGAACGCCACGCGCGGCAAGCCAAACTGGAAGTGCAGCATGGCGTTGAGGTAGCACAGACGCTGCTGCCACTTCAATCCACGGCCAAACAGCGGATTATCAACGCGGAAGATCTGCGTCATGCCACGCGCCCAGCGGTTACGCTGCACGACGTGCAGGCCAAGACGCTCGGTCGCCAGACCGGCCGCCAGCGGAATCGCCAAAAAGGCCGATCCCCAACCGCGACGCTGCATTTTCAGCGCGGTATGCGCATCTTCGGTCACGGTTTCCACCGCAAAACCACCGATCTCTTCCAGCGCGCTACGGCGAATCACCGCACAAGAACCGCAGAAGAAGGTGGCGTTCCAGTTATCGTTACCCTGCTGCACCGGGCCGTAGAACAGTGAACCTTCGTTCGGGATGCTGCGCGCCGCGCGCAGGTTACGCTCGAACGGATCCGGTGAATAGAAGTAGTGCGGGGTTTGCAGCAGCGCCAGCTTTGGATCTTTCAGGAACGGACCGACCGTTGCCTGCAGGAAGGTGCGCGTGGCCACGTGATCGCAGTCGAAGATGCAAATCAGCTCACCTTTGGTGATCTTCATCGCGTGGTTGAGGTTACCGGCTTTAGCGTGATTATTGTCGTCACGGGTGATGTAACCCACGCCTACATCGGCGGCAAATACCGCAAACTCACTGCGCTTACCGTCATCCAGCAAATAGACCTTCAGCTTGTCGCGCGGGTAATCAATACACTGCGCCGCCAGCACGGTATCACGCACCACATCGAGGCTTTCGTTGTAGGTCGGAACATAGACATCCACCGTCGGCCACAGGCTGGTATCATCCGGCAAAGGTTCGATGGTGCGTTTTAATGGCCAGGTGGTTTGCAGGAAGCCGAGAATTAAGATCAGCCAGACATACAGTTCGGCCAGATATAAGCCGATACCGAGAATGGCTTCAATCTCAGAATTAAATTGCAGCGTCTCCGTAGTACGCCACCAGATATATCGGGTCGACATCAGCGCGGATAAGATAACCATAACGATGGTTATTTTGCGGCTTTTGCTGAAGCCCAGTAAAAACATCATCCCGATGCTGATTAAGCCAAATATATATTGCTTCTGGCTGTCCATAGGCGTGATGACGATTACCGCCGCCACCGGTGCAAGCACCAGCAGCAGCAGGTAAAACCCGAGTTTACTCATGATTCACCCTGAAGAAGCTGTGTTGTTATTATGTGGCCGGAGTCGGCCTCATTATTAATAGTGGCTGCGAAAAGGTGCCTGAACTTCGCCGTTACCCACGGTGATATCCAGTATATTGGCTACGCGTTTTGCCACTAATTCGATATCAAACGCAGCTGCAGACGCTGGGCTGAAATCATAAACCGATTGTTGCGAGGCATTGGCTTCCGCGACGCTTTCATCACGATGTACCACGCCTAATAAGTTCTCACCCAGGCGCTGCTGCATAAAAGCGGTGACTTCACGGCTAATATTGCGGCGGTTATCGCTCTGGTTAAGGACAAAATAGTGACCGCGTTTATTATTCAGCGGTCGACCGATCATGCGGTCATTTTCTATTTGCGGCAGCAACGAGACCGATGCGGTATCCGCTAACATCACCACTAAATGCATATCGGCAAGTGCCTGCATTGCTTTAAGCGCCGGACCCGGACCGGGGGGAAAATCGGCGATAATCACCAGCCCCGGATAATTCAGCACCGTATCCAGCCCGCGTTTAAGGAAATGGGGATCTTTTACCAGGTTTTCTTCAAAGCGTTCACGCTGCTCTTCGCTCACCTCGCCATACGGCATGACGAAAATATTGCCGCCGGTGGTCAGAATCGATTGGCTCCAGTCAGCCTGATCTTCAGAGCGTGCCACAAAGCCGCGACCATCATTCAGCGGTACACCGAAATGCAGGCGCAAGGCGTTCTGAACATCGAAATCGATTGCCAATACCTTGCTGCCAGCGCGAGCCAGACTCCACGCAAGGTTGGCCGCCATGGTGGTTTTCCCTACTCCCCCTTTTGGCGAGCACACACAAACTAACGGCATAGCGCAATCTTCTCCAGTAGCGGTTTTAACGGTGTTTCTTTTGACAGGTTAGCCGGCTCGGCTGGACGCGAGCGGAACAGCGCACCAAAGCGAGACGGGGCCGGCGCAGCCGGACGTGCCGGTTCAACCGCAGCGGCCAGGGTTGGCGCAGGCACTGGCGCGATTGGCGCGGGAGCTGCCGGTGCGGCAACAGCAGCAGGCTGAGCGACTGGCGCGACGGCAGGTTTTGCTGGTGGAAACAGTGAGGTTGTCGCCTGGCGCTCGACCAGCGTGGCTTTCGGCGCTAATGGCGTCGCAGAGGAGAGCGGCTTAACCGACGGCGCGGGCGGAAACAGTGATGAGCCGCTCTCCGGTTGCGCGGCGGCAGGTGCGTTCAGGCTATCGAGAATCGATGCGCGCGCCGGGCTGGCTGATGCAGCCTGAGCCGGTTCCGGCGGTGCGCTGAATTCATCCCCGCGAATCGGCTGTGGTTGCGGCATATCGATGCGCTGACCGCTGCCTAATTCAGGCTCTTGTTCGGTGGTCAATTGACGCAGTAACGCCCACTGACTTTGATCGGCTTCCTGCGATTGACCGGACATATCCTTAAAAGCGATGTCAAGCGTCTGCGTTTTCTCTCTAAAACGCTGCAGATCGTCGTAATTCTTCATGATCAGAGCCTGTAAAAGCGGGAGGGAATTTTCCGCGAATATATCACACACATTAAAAGACGGTGAGACAAATCTGATTACTAAAACAGCGCATTCAATAAAAGAATTCTATCTTTAAGATTGAAAAAGCGGAAATGCAAAAAGCATGCAGTTATTTATGGACGGAGATTAATTAGTATCAATTAACAGAAATAATCACGCAGGGGATTTTAACCTAAGCTACTGAAAAACCTCTACTGCGCTGCAAGTTATGGATTTTATTCTGCAGTGACATTGCTCACACAATGATGATGAAAATAGGAATTTGCCTTTACGCTATATATCTTAATCAGGACCAATTGTTCACAGATGCAGTGGCGTAATGCTTTTGTCAGGGCTTTAGCAGTAACCCTTTTTGTCGTTAATTTATCTCATGTATTAATCAGCAAAAAGAAAGGCTCCCGCAGGAGCCTTGATTCATTTATGGCAGTAATTTATGACACGCCTACCGGCTGATTTTCATCCTGATCAACCGCGAAGCAGGCGATTTGCTGATCGCCATATTGCTTCAGTTTTGGCTGCAGCTGAACGCAGGTGCCAAAACGACGACGGCAGCGCGCGTTAAACGCACAGCCCGGCGGCGGATTGAGCGGGCTTGGCAACTCGCCCGTCAGTTTGATGCGCTCGCGGCGATCGTCCGGGTTGAGGCGTGGTGTCGCCGACAGCAGTGCCTGCGTGTAAGGATGACGCGGATTGCTGAAGATCGCCTCTTTGCTGCCCTTCTCAACGCAGCGGCCGAGATACATCACCATCACCTCATCGGCGATGTGTTCCACCACGGAGAGATCGTGCGAGATGAAGACGTAGGACAAGCCTAAATCCTGCTGCAAATCCATCATCAGATTCAGCACCTGCGCTCGCACCGACACGTCGAGCGCGGAGACCGGCTCATCGGCGATCAGCACATCAGGATCGAGCATCAAACCACGCGCAATAGCGATACGCTGACGCTGGCCGCCCGAGAACATGTGCGGATAGCGATCGTAATGCTCGGTTTTCAGGCCAACCTTCGCCATCATCTCCAGCGTTTTTTCCTTGCGCTCCGCTTTGGTCAGCGAGGTGTTGATCACCAGCGGCTCTTCCAGAATCTGGCTGATTTTCTTACGCGGATTGAGCGAGCCATACGGGTTCTGGAACACGATCTGAATTTTCTGGCGACGCAGTTTCTGCGCTTGCGGATCGTGTTTCAACAGATCCTGACCGTGCCAGAACAGCTGGCCTTCGGTCGGGGTTTCAATCATCGTCAGCAAGCGGCCCAGCGTGGATTTACCACAGCCGGATTCACCGACCACCGCCAGCGTTTTGCCGCGTTCGAGGTTGAACGAGACGCCATCCAGCGCTTTGACCAGACGTTCCTGGCCAAACAGACCTTTCTTCACCGGGTAGTGTTTTTTCAGGTCAATCGCCTGCAGCAGGTAATCCTGCTTATCGTTATCAAGACTCATAAGTCGGTCTCCCGGCATCATCCAGTGGGAAGTGACATTTGGCCTGGCGGCCAGGAATGTCGCGCAGCTCCGGCTCTTCGCGGCGGCAGCGATCGGTCACATACGGGCAGCGCGGATTTAACAGGCAGCCGGTTGGGCGATCGTATTTACCCGGCACTACGCCAGGCAGCGAGGCCAGACGCGCTTTGTCCGCAGCAAACTCCGGCAGCGCGCGCAGTAA
Source organism: Pantoea sp. y20 (assembly GCF_054903455.1). NCBI lineage: Bacteria > Pseudomonadati > Pseudomonadota > Gammaproteobacteria > Enterobacterales > Erwiniaceae > Pantoea > Pantoea sp. y20. Next base: position 146,759 of record NZ_CM142816.1, on the reverse strand, counting down.
GGCTTGCGTGTAGGGATGACGCGGCGCTTTGAAGATATCCACCGCTTTACCGCTCTCCACCACTTGTCCGGCATACATCACGATAATGTGCTGAGCCGCTTCGGCCACCAGCGCCAGATCGTGGGTAATCAGGATCAGCGCCATGTTCTCCTGCTTCTGCAACTCCAGCAGCAGTTCGATGATTTGCGCCTGAATGGTCACGTCGAGCGCGGTGGTCGGCTCATCGGCGATCAGCAGCTTCGGTTTGCAGGCAATCGCCATCGCGATCATCACGCGCTGGCTCATCCCGCCCGACAGTTGATGCGGATAGACATCCAGGCGCGATGCCGGGTCGGGAATGCCCACCTGATCGAGCAGATCAATCGCACGCTGACGACGGGTACGTTTGCTGCCGCCCTGATGCACTTTCAGCGCTTCCATGATCTGGAAACCCACGGTGTAGCAAGGGTTGAGGCTGGTCATCGGGTCCTGGAAGATCATCGCTACTTCGGCGCCCACCAACTGGCGGCGCTCTTTTTCGGAGATTTTCTGCAGGTCGCGCTGATTGAATTCCAGTTTCTCGGCCATCACGCGGCCGGGATAATCGATCAGGCCCATAATCGCCAGCGAACTGACCGATTTACCGGAACCGGATTCCCCGACGATGCCGACTACCTGGCCTTGCTCGACCTGATAGCTGATGCGGTCAACCGCACGGAACGGTGTTTTTTCGTCGCCGAAATGCACCGATAATTTGTCTACATTTAATAACGCCATCTCGGTGCCTCTTTACTGCTTGAGTTTCGGGTCGAGTGCATCACGCAAACCATCGCCCATGAGGTTGAATGCCAGAACCGTTAGCAGAATGGTCACTCCAGGGAATGTCACCACCCACCAGGCACTTTGCGCATACTGCAACACGTCGGAGAGCATGGTGCCCCACTCCGGCGTTGGCGGCTGCGCCCCCATACCGAGAAAGCCCAACGCCGCCATATCGAGGATGGCGTTGGAGAAACCTAATGATGCCTGCACGATCAGCGGTGCCAGGCAGTTAGGCAGAATATTGATGAACATCTGGCGCAGCGTACCGGCACCCGCCACGCTTGAGGCGGTAACGTAGTCGCGGTTAACTTCAACCAGCACCGCAGCACGCGTCAGACGGATATAGTGCGGCAAGGCGACGAAGGTAATCGCCAGCGAGGCATTAACGATCGACGGACCGAAGATCGCCACCAGCACCAATGCCAGCAGCAGGCTTGGCAGCGCCAGCATGATATCGACCACACGCATAATGATGGCGTCAACCACGCCGCCAAGGTAGCCAGCCATCAGGCCAAATATCACGCCGAGAATCAGCGACAGCACGACGACCATGCAGCCAACCAGCAGCGACAGACGCGCGCCGTACATCAGGCGCGACAGCACATCGCGGCCCACGTCATCGGTACCGAGGATGTAGCTCCAGCTGCCGCCTTCCTGCCAAACCGGCGGATGCAGCAAGGCATCACGGAATTGCTCAGCCGGTGCGTGCGGTGCCAGCACATCAGCAAAGATAGCGATTAACAGCATCAGAACGATGTAAACCAGGCCGATAACCGCCCCTTTGTTACGCCTGAAGTAGTGCCAGAATTCCTGCAACGGGGTCATCGGCTTGGGTGCAGCAGTTACGCTTGCGGGATCAACAGCAGACATGATTCCCCCTTATTTCTTATGACGGATACGTGGATTGACCACGCCGTACAACAGATCAACCAGCAGGTTGACCACGATGATCAGAATCGCCACCAGCAACACGCCGCCCTGCACCACCGGATAATCACGGCGTTGCAGCGCTTCGATCAGCCAGCGACCGAGTCCCGGCCACGAGAAGATGGTTTCGGTCAGAATCGCACCGGCCAGCAGCGTACCAACCTGCAAACCAATCACGGTGACGACCGGCAGCATGGCGTTACGCAGCGCATGCACCACAATCACACGCATACGCGTCAGCCCTTTGGCGCGAGCGGTGCGGATGTAATCTTCACCCAGCACTTCCAGCATCGAGGAGCGCGTCATACGCACGATCACCGCCAGCGGAATGGTGCCGAGCACGATGGCCGGCAGAATCATGTGCATCACCGCATCTTTAAAATCGCCCTCTTCGCCCCACAGCAGCGTATCAATCAGCATAAAGCCGGTGAGCGGATGACTGTCGTCGAGGAAGATGATGTCGCTGACGCGCCCGGAGACCGGCGTGAGGTTCAACTGCACCGAGACCAGCATGATCAGCATGATGCCCCACCAGAAAATCGGCATCGAGTAACCGGTGAGCGAGATGCCCACGGCGGTGTGATCGAAGATCGAGCCGCGTTTTACCGCGGCCAGCACGCCAACAGGAATGCCGACAGCGACCGCGAACAACATGGCGCAGATGCCCAGTTCCAGCGTAGCTTTGAAGCGTGGTACGAATTCGTCCCAAACCGGGATACGGCTTTTCAGCGAGATGCCGAGGTCACCGTGTAAGACGCCGTTGATGTAGGTGATGTATTGCTTCCACATCGGCTGATCGAGGCCAAACTGCGCCATCAATTGCGCGTGACGTTCAGGAGAGATACCGCGTTCGCCGGCCATGATCAGTACCGGATCGCCGGGGATCAAGTGGACAAACGCGAAGGTCAATAACGTGATACCGATGAACGTTGGGATGACAAGGCCCAAACGTCGGAGTATGAATTGCAGCATAAGCCTGGTTCTCTGACATTTCCCACAGCGTTACCGCCGGGGACAACATTGCTCAACACTCGCAGCCAGCCGAAGGCGGACGCGACGCAAGAAGCGCTTCATTAGTAGAATTTGCCGGAAAAAAAGAGCGGAATACGGGCGGCGAAGGTGCCGCCCGAGGGCCAGCAATGCTGGCCCTGACCGCGATAATCCGAAAGGTTATTCCTGGATATCGACGTTTTCGAAGTGATGTTTACCTAATGGATCAACCACATAACCAGAGACTTTCTTACTCACTGGCTCGTAGACGGTTGAGTGAGCGATGATCAGCGCTGGAGCCTGGTCATGCATCACTACCTGAGCCTGTTTGTACAGTTCAATACGTTTGTTGTGATCGGCTTCAGCACGGGCTGGCTGAATCAGATCTTCAAACGGCTTGTAGCACCAACGTGAGTAGTTAGAACCGTCTTTCGCCGCTGCACAGCTGAACAGCGTGGCGAAGAAGTTATCCGGATCCCCATTATCACCGGTCCAGCCCATCATTACGGTCTGGTGTTCACCGGCTTTCGCGCGTTTCAGGTACTCGCCCCATTCGAAGGTGACGATTTTGGCTTTCACGCCAATTTTCGCCCAGTCAGCCTGAACCATTTCCGCCATGCGACGTGCGTTCGGGTTGTATGGACGCTGAACCGGCATTGCCCACAGGTCGATGGAGAAACCATCAGCCATACCTGCTTCTTTCAGCAGCGCTTTGGCTTTCTCAGGATCGTAAGCGTAATCTTTGATGTCGTCGTTGTAGCCCCACATGGTGGGTGGGATCAGGTTTTTCGCGGCCTGGCCAGCGCCCTGATAAACGGCATCAATGATGGCTTGTTTGTTCACCGCCATGGTCAGTGCCTGACGCACCTTCACGTTATCCAGCGGCTTTTTCTCGGTGTTGAACGACAGGTAACCGACGTTCAAACCAGGCTGTTCCATCAGGTTAATTTTGTCGTCTTTCTTCATGCTGGCGATGTCGGCCGGGTTCGGGTACGGCATGACCTGGCACTCGCCTTTCTGCAGTTTCGCATAACGCACAGAGGCGTCTGGCGTGATGGAGAACACTAAGCGATCAATCTTCGGCTTAGTGCCCCAGAAGTCTGGGTTAGCTTTATACAGAATGCGCGAGTCTTTCTGATACTGCTGCAGTACGAACGGACCGGTGCCCACTGGATTGAGGTCCAGCTTCTCAGGCGTGCCCGCTTTCAGCATGTTGTCGGCATATTCTTTAGAAATGATTGAGGCGAAGTCCATGCCGAGGTCAGCAATGAACGGCGCTTCTGGACGCGTCAGCGTGAAGCGTACGGTGTAATCGTCAACTTTTTCGATTTTGGCGATCAGCTTAGGCATGTCCATGCCTTCGAAGTATTCGTAGCTGCCGCCAGAAACACCGTGATATTTGTTGTTTTTGTCGAGCTGACGCTCGAAGGAGAACACGACGTCATCGGCATTGAAGGTGCGGGTTGGCTTGAAGTCTTTGGTGGTTTGCCACTTCACGCCCTGACGCAGGTGGAAGGTATAAGTTTTACCGTCCGCGCTGACATCCCATTTTTCTGCCAGACCTGGCTGCAGCTCGGTGGTACCGGTTTTGAACTCAACCAGACGGTTGTAGATCGGTACCGAGCTTGCGTCGTAGGTGGTGCCCGATGTGAAGAGCTGCGGGTTGAAGCCTTCCGGCGAACCTTCTGAACAATAAACGAGGGTTTTCGCCTGGACACCAGCGGCAACGGTCATAGCAATCAGGCTGAGACCGACCTTCAGCATCCTGGATTTAGCCAGGGAGTTGATCATGTTTTGCTCCATTGTGATGTGATGTTGTGTGCGTCGCCCGACCTCTGATTTTTTTATGCGGTTCGGGCAGGTCAATTAAGAGTAAGCAAAATGTGAGCGGTTATTTTTTTGTGCTGGCACCGTGGAATCTGTCAGACACGTCCTTCTCTACATTTTATTGACGCATCAATTTGTCAACAGTTGCAATGAACGTCAATACAGTGTGGGGTTATTTACATAGAGTGTGACTAAGTGCAAGCAACGATAAAAAACACCCTTCTCAGCCTAAGCCAAAATTAAAAAAGGTGATAAAGCGCTCAATGCCGCGTGATTATCTGGCTATGTAGTCAAATAGCAGTGATTATCACCGCTAAAAAACACACAAAACTTATTGGTAAATGTTGAATATCTGAACGATTCTGCGTGCGTTATGACGTTCAGGCAGCGGAATGTGCTAGGGAAATGGCATAAGAAATCAGCATGATGCATAAACCGGTCATAAGAAGAATGTTTCGCGAATTAAGCGCGCGGGTTCGATTTGGCGTGGGGTACGCGGGAGTTAGTGGAGATAATGGTGAGTATTGCTGGTTTAGGGGATGGAATGGGTATATTTAGGGGTTTTGCTATTCGCTCGGTGCGTTGCTCAGGAAAGGCGGCTCGAACGCAAAGTCGGCGTGAATACGTCCCTGTAGCCTCGACCGCCGCATCCCTGCGGCGGACGCTTTGCTAAACGAGCCGCCTTCCCATCGCCAGGTTGGCTTCTGTTTTGCTGTTAAAAAAATGCAGAGGAGTTTGAAGAAGGATGGAATACAGGGCCGCGGAGTAAAGCTTCCGGCGCAGGGATGCGCCGGCAGAGCCCACAGGGATGTGTCCACGGCGACTTTACGGAGCGGCCCTGTATTTCAGCCTGATCGGCACAAGACCCAACAAATTACAGACGAAAAAAAACCTGCTTATAAAAGCAGGTTTCTTCAAAGATGGTCGGCGAGAGAGGATTCGAACCTCCGACCCACTGGTCCCAAACCAGTTGCGCTACCAAGCTGCGCTACTCGCCGATGGGGGCGCATATTACTGCGCTGCTAAAAAAGCGTCAATGCCTTTTACTGAAAACCCAACTGATCGCCTGGAAAGCAAGCAGCGGTCAACAACCCCAAAAAAATCACAGCGCTTTAGCAGGCGCGGCCGCTGGTGCTGAACACCAATTATTTGCGTCTTTAATTCCGCCGTCCGGCGAGGTGTAGCCGAGGCAACCCATGATGGTGTCGAACAGCTCAACATGGCGATGGGTTTTACCCACGCGCTGCTGCGCCTGTAAACGTTCGAAGTTGCTGCGGTTGGTTGGATCTGCAAGATACTTATCAGAAGCCCACACCATCATCGGTACACGGAACTGCTCCGGTGGCGCCATCTCGCGCGGCGTACCGTGCAAGTGCATATTCTCGCTGATTGATTCACCGTGATCGGAGGCGTAGAACACAATCGCCTTCTTATCACGCAGCTGATCGAGCACGCTATCCAGCATGGTATCCACGTACAAAATCGAGTTGTCATAGGCGTTAATCAACTGCGCTTTACTGCACTTCTCATCAACGCCCATGCATTCCGGCTGATAGCGCGCGAAATCACGCGGGTAACGCTGAGAATAAAGGTAGTGCGAGCCTTTGGTGTGCAGAATCACCACGTGCTTGCCTTTCGGGAAGCGCTGTAACGATGCCTGTAACTCCGGCACTAACAGCATGTCATCGACCGCTTTGCCCTGATTACGCTTCTCTGAACCAATCTGCTCGCGGAACGAGAAGTTATTGGTGTCAGCGTTATCGTAGAACCACACTTCGCTCTGCATCGCGAACAGCTCAGACGTGAAGCCCAGCTCTTTCAACACGGCGAAAACATTTTGTTCTTTCAACGTGCGGCCCGGATTATCCATGGTGCCGCCTTCGCGCACGAACATGCAGCGCAGCGACAGCTTGGTGGCGGTATCACAAGATTCACCACGGAACGCGACCAGGTTCTTCTCTTTCGACAGCTTCGGCGTGGTATCACGATCGTAGCCGAGCATGCCCATGTGATCCCAGCGCGTGGTTTCGCCAATCACAAACACCATATAGGTATCGTCGATGCCCGCAGGCGCGACGTAAGTAAACTCTTTTGCCGGATCGAGTAACTTCTGGCCATCCCACTCTTCATCAACTTTGGTCCAGGCGAACAGGCCCAGCGCGGCAATCCAGTTGGATGGCAGATACGAGTGCGCCACCACGCCGCCATAGCTCGGCAAATCGATGTTGGTGATCTCTTCATTCACCTTCTGCAACTTGTCGAAATAGCGAATCGGCAGCCAGACCAGCGCCACGCTCAGCAGCATAACGGCTACCGGCTTAAGACGTTGGCCAGGCGTTTTAAGTTGTTCAATCAGTGTCTGGCTAAGCTTATTGCGCCAGATAAGCAGCAGCGGCAGCGCACTCACCAGCACCATCCACAGCACGAAATGCAGACCAATCACTTCTTTAGAGAGATCGATATCGGTGGTCATCACCGAGGCGATAATGCCGTAGCCAATCACCACGTTGAAGAACGCCATGTAATAGGCGGCGGCAACAGAGATGATCACGGTGAGTGTGGCGAGAATGCGGTAAACCCATTTGCCGCCCAGCGACAGCAAGCGCATCAGGAAGAAAGTCAGCAGTACCGCTGCCATAACTTCCGCCGCTGCAGAGAGCCAGTTAGAGATATTGGATTTCGATAAGAAGCCGTCAAAGCGGCGATAAAATATCGGTAAATTCAGTAAGATACCGAGATATAACGCAAGCAGCAGAGACAGCTTTTGCTGCGTTAAACTTTTAATATAATTCATGAAAATTTTCTATTCCCGACCTGGTGTCGTTGTATCAACCGTTATGTGACTGTTTAAAGACAGCAGAGTTCGCTAAACCGCAGTAAAAGCGTGACGCAAGATGCAGGATCGGGACGATTCCGACTGGCGAAAGGGCGATGGCGCGAAGCCGAGCAGTAGAACATTTAACCAATGGTAAGACCAGATAAATTTTCTAATCGAACCGGTTAGCGTTTTATTCAGATGTGAAAAAGGCTCCCGCAGGAGCCTGTTATCGTGAACAACATCAATTAGTTGATGATGTTCAGCGTCACGTCGATATTGCCACGCGTTGCGTTTGAGTATGGGCAAACGATGTGTGCCGCATCTACCAGCTTCTGCGCTTCAGCTGCATCCATCTCTGGCAGATGAATATTCAGTTTGGCTTCAATACCGAAACCGTTCGGGATTGGGCCAATGCCAACTTCGCCTTCAATCCACGCATCTTTCGGCATCGAAATCTTGTCGCGGCCAGCCACAAACTTCATCGCACCGAGGAAACACGCTGAATAACCTGCAGCAAACAGCTGCTCTGGGTTAGTCACTTCACCGCCTGCGCCGCCCATCTCTTTTGGCACGCCCAGTTTTACATCCAGTACGTTGTCGGAAGAAGTAGCACGACCATCACGACCGCCGGTAGCTTTAGCTTTTGCAGTGTAAACAACTTTTTCTAAAGACATAATAACCTCATTAATTCGCTATATAATCGCGCACTACTTATTATGCGCAAACCTGAACGTCATCTTTTGGGTTGTCGGACAGCGACTTCCCCTGTTTATTAATTGGCGCGGTAAAGGCTATCGCGCAACTCGTCTAACTGAGCTTTCAGAGATGCCATCACCTGATCATCGCAGGCTGTTGCGCACTGAATGGCTTCCGGAATACTTTCTGCTTTGTCACGCAACGCACGACCTTCATCGGTCAGCGTTACCACAACCTGACGCTCATCCTGACGGGAACGCTGGCGATGCAATAAACCCGCGCTCTCCAGACGTTTCAACAGCGGCGTCAGCGTGGCTGAATCAAGAAACAGCTGCTCGCCAATCTCAGAGACCGTCACATCGTCCTGACTCCACAGCACCAGCATCACCAGATATTGCGGATAGGTAATCTCCAGCTTTGATAGCAGCTGGCGATAGACTTTGTGCATCGCGAGATTCGCCGAATACAGTGCAAAGCAGAGCTGCTGATCTAACTGAAGTGGCGCCTGCTTCACTTTTTTGTCATCTTGATTACTGTTCATGGGTTTCAATATAAATAGCGCGCTAGATAATTGCAAGCGACTTTTCTCTGGGAGAGTGAAATATGCGAGATTCACTGGAAGAGCAAGCGCGCCGTTATGCCACTGAGGCGCATGCCGCTGCGGGTCAACGTCGCAAATACACTGACGAGCCTTACATTGTGCATCCGGCTGCCGTCGCCGAATTAGTGCGTAGCGTTACCGATGATGAACAGATGATTGCCGCCGCCTGGTTGCATGACACGGTAGAAGACACGCCCAGCACCATTGACGATATCGAACGCCATTTCGGCCCGCGCGTGGCGGAACTGGTGGACCAGCTCACCGACAGCGCGCAGCCTGCGGCAAAAAACCGCGCCGCGCGCAAGCTGGCGCATTTCCGTCATACCGCCGATGCCTCGCCCGAAGCGCAAACCATCAAGCTGGCCGACATCATCGACAACACACGCGCCATCGTGCAGTACGATGCCGACTTTGCGCGCGTCTATCTGGTGGAAAAGCAAATTCAGATTCAGCTGTTACGCCAGGGCGATAGCCATCTTTGGCGGCAGGCAGAGCAGACCATCAAACAAGGGCTTGCGCAGTTAGCGCAACCGCCGTACAGCGTGCCGGAGAGCTGGTTCGTTAAACAGGCAGCAAAGTATGGCGCCATAAATTAAAAAACCCGCCATCAAGGCGGGTTGGATCATCCCCAAAAAGGGATTACTCCAGCAGCTGGCGCCCTAAATAAGGGTTGGCCTGCAACAACTTCATCAATTTACGCGCCGTAGCGGAAGGACGTGTACGTTGCGCCTCCCAGCTTTTCACTGACGAAACGCTAACACCCATCACACGGGCAAATTCGTCAACCTGCATGCCGGTCATCTCGCGCAAACGCTGCGGCTCGGGAACTGTAGTCTGATTGATTGAAATTTCTGATACGGATGGCTTCGCGTCACGTGTCAAAACAATCTGCTCAAGGCTGCTGAGCAACTCGACCATGGGATCTTTTAATTCCATAGAGAACTCCTTAAAAACTCACTATGAAGCACGTGAAAGTAGAGAGGTAAGCGCCACCAGGCGCTGAAACCGGACGATCAGGCTGTATCCCGAAGCGGTTTCGCATAGTTATTATCAAACCGATGCGGGACACAGCCTGTTGAGCACTGCAAAAGATGTCAGGGCAATGCAACAATAGTTCGGGTTTCTAAGTATGGGACATATCCCCGACTTTGCTGCCAGATTCCTGATTATTTTTTATTCTTTCTTATGCCACTTTTGGGTCGATCACCATAAGCAATTGACCTGCCTGCACTTGCTGCCCAGACTGCCGCGTCAGACTATGGATTTTTCCACTGACGGGCGCGACGATCGGGATTTCCATCTTCATTGATTCGAGAATGCCGACCGTGGCCCCCGCACTGATTTCACTGCCTTCCTCCACCAGCCATTGCCACACGCTGCCCGCCACCTGGCTCTCAACGGGATGACAACCGGCTGGCACCACACTCTCTTCGCTGCTCTGCGCTTGCAGCTGGCTATCGAAGGTAAACTGCCCTTCCGCTCGCCAGCGCGCCAACTCCTCATCAAACGCCTGCTGGCGCTGCTGCTGGAAGGCATCAATCTCCTGCGCGTGCTGCGTCAGCATCGCCTGATACTCGGCGAGGCGGAATTCACCCTGTTCCACGCGTAGCGGATAATCGCCCCACGGGAAACGCTCACGAATCTGCAGCAACTCGTCGGCATCTACCGGATAAAAGCGAATTTGATCGAAGAAGCGCAGTAACCACGGCTGGGTAAACGCAGCTGTGGGTCGATCGCGGTTCCACATCTGCATAGTGCGTCCAACAAACTGATAGCCGCCCGGCCCTTCCATGCCATACACGCACATATAAGCGCCGCCGATACCGACCGAATTTTCCGCCGTCCAGGTGCGCGCCGGATTGTATTTGGTGGTCACCAGGCGATGGCGCGGATCGAGTGGCGTAGCCACCGGCGCACCGAGATAGACATCGCCCAATCCCATTACCAAATAAGAGGCGCTAAATACGATCTCTTTTACCGACTCAATGCTATCCAGCCCATTGATGCGGCGAATAAATTCAATATTGCTTGGGCACCACGGCGCATTCGGTCTGACGGATTGGTCGTAGCGCACAATCGCTTCACGACAGGCCGCATCATCCCAGCTAAGTGGCAGCCAGACGGTGCGCGTAGGCACGGCCGCATCGGCCAGGCTACCCAATGCTAAATCAGCGTGCAATATTTGCGCCACTCGCTCACTTCTGGCACACATTTGTGCGTCATAATGAATTTGTAGTGAGCGGATGCCAGGCGTCAATTCCAGTTGCCCCGGCAGCGGGTGCGCTTCCAACCATTGCATCAGCGCATGCACGCGAAAACGCAACGCGATATCCAGTTGTAAATCGCCATATTCCACCAGCAGAAAACGGTCGCCCGCCGCCCGAATACTGAGCGAAGGACGTTGCTCCGTTGCCGCATGATGGTGCAGCACCGGATCAATTAAGGGCAGCGCCGCGTTCACTGTAATCGGTTGAGATTGCAGTTTGATGATCTCGTCACGCTGCGCCTGCGCCAGTTGATCGGCGGTGGCAAGTTCGATCGGCTGGAACTGGACGCGATCGCCAGCTTTCAGCTGCCCCAGCTTCCACAGATCGGCTTCGATCACCGTTGCCGGACAAACAAATCCTCCCAGCGATGGGCCATCCGGGCCGAGGATCACCGGCATATCGCCGGTAAAATCCACGGTGCCGAAGGCGTACGCATTGTCGTGGATGTTCGAGGGATGCATGCCCGCTTCGCCGCCATCGCTGCGTGCCCAGGTCGGTTTGGGGCCGATCAGGCGAATGCCGGTGCGGCTGGAGTTGTAGTGCACTTGCCACTCAGCGGCAAAAAATTCCGCGATGTCATCATCGGTGAAGAAGGTTGGCGCGCCATGCGGACCGTAAATCACCCGCAGCTGCCAGCTGCCGTTCAATGACGGCAGCAAATTATCCGGCAAGCTGGCCGCTGTCAGCACCTGCGGCGCGGCGAGATGCAGCACATCACCGGCGCGCAGCGCGCGTCCGGCATGACCACCAAATTTGCCGAGGGTGAAAGTGCTGCGGCTACCCAGATAGCGCGGCGTATCGAGGCCACCGGCCAGCAGCAGATAGCTGCGGCTGCCATCTCGTACTTCGCCCAGCGTCAGCGTTTGCCCGGCCTGCGCCGTCAGCCGCTGATGCATCGGTATCGTTTGTTGATCAAGCTGCGCGGCAATCGGCGCGCCGGTCAGGACAAAACTGCAGGCCTGGTTGAAGCGCAGCGTCGGGCCACGCAAGGTGATCTCCAGCCCGGCGGCCTGCGCATCATTGTCTAACAGACGATTACCCAGCTGGAACGCGCGGCTGTCGAATGGACCGGAAGGCGGCACGCCAACATGCCAATAACCGATGCGGCCCGGCGCATCTTGCACTGTGGTTAAGGTGCCGCCGCTGAGAATATCCAGCGTTGGCGGCTGCCACTGCAGGGTGCCGAGCGTGGCGGTGATGATGCGTCCCTGCTGCACGTCCGGCAGCGTGCACAGCTGGCGCAGCCATAGCAAATTGGTTTCGATGCCGTACAGTTCGGTGGCGGATAGCGCCTGCGCCATGCTGCCTAGCGCGCTGGCACGGTCTGCGGCATGTACAATAAGTTTCGCCAGCATCGGATCGTAAAATGGCGAAACCTCCATGCCGCTCTCCACGCTGCTGTCGATGCGCAGCGTAGCGCCCTCAATCGTAGTCGGGAACTGCACATGGCTGAGCAATCCCGCGCTGGGCTGGAACTGCTTAGCCGGATCTTCGGCGTAAAGCCGTACCTGAATGGCGTGACCTTGCGCGACCGGCTGCAAATCGGCCAGCGGCGGCAATTTTTGCTGCGCCAGTTCTATCATCCAGCACACCAAATCAACGCCATACACCATTTCGGTGACGCCATGTTCCACCTGCAAGCGCGTGTTCACTTCGAGGAACCAGAACTGCTGGCTGGCATCGTCATAAACATATTCCACCGTGCCCGCGCTGCGATAGTTCACCGCCCGCGCCAGCCTTACGGCGGTGGCCTGCAACTGCGCGCGCACCGCAGCGCTCAAGCCCGGTGCGGGCGTCTCTTCCAGCACCTTTTGATTGCGGCGCTGGGCCGAGCAATCACGCTCGCCGAGCGCGATGACTTCACCTGCGCCGTCGCCAAAAATCTGCACTTCGATATGGCGTGCACGCGCAATAAACTTCTCTAAAAACACGCCATCGTCGGCGAAGTTGTTGCCTGCCAGGCGCTTCACGCGGGTGAATGCGGCGTCTAGCTGTTCGGCATCGTCACAGCGCTGCATGCCAATGCCGCCGCCGCCCGCGGTGCTTTTCAACATGACCGGATAGCCAATCTGCGCCGCCATCTGCTGCGCCTCGGCCAGCGAAGCCAGTAAGCCGCTGCCCGGCAGCAGCGGCACGTTATTCTGTTCAGCCAGCGCACGCGCGCTATGTTTCAGGCCAAAGGCCGCCATATGCTCGGCGCTCGGCCCAAGAAAATGCACGCCCGCCGCTTCGCAGCGCGTGACAAACTCCGGATTTTCACTGAGAAAACCGTAACCGGGATGCAGCGCCTGCGCGCCACTCTGCGCGGCTATCGCCAGTAATTTATCCTGATTGAGATAAGTGTCTCGCACCTGACCTTCACCGAGCGACCAGGCTTCATCCGCCAGACGCACATGGCGCGCATGACGGTCGGCTTCGGCGTATACGGCAATCGCCCGGATATTCATGGCTTGCAGGGTTCGAATAATGCGCACGGCAATCGCGCCACGGTTGGCAATTAATACGCGATCAATCATGACTGAATACTCTCGTTGCGGCAGGTCGTCCTGCGTAGCATTGACGGCAGAAAACGGGTCGTCCCGTTGCGTCAGAGAATCACCACACGCTGACTAAAATCGGCGTTGGGTTGTAACCGTTGCAGGGATTGTTGAGCTGCGGGCAATTGGAGATCAGCACCAGCACGTTGATGTGCACCAGCATCTCGACATATTTGCCCGGCGCAGAAATGCCGTCGGCAAAGGTCAATCCGCCATCCTGCGTCACCGGCACGTTCATGAAAAAGTTGATGTTGTGGGTGATGTCGCGGCGCGTCAGGCCAAACTCCGGCTGTTCCGCCACCGCCAGCATCCAGCTATCGCGGCACGAATGCATATGGCGCTTCTCCAGGTCATAGCGCACCGTGTTGCTCTCGCACGAACAAGCGCCGCCGAGCGTGTCGTGACGGCCGCAGGTATCGGCAGTGATGGTCAGCATTGGGCGATCAAAGTTCGAGCGCAGCACGCTGCCGGCCGTCAGAAACACATTGTTCTGCCCGCGCAGCGTGTCGCTCATGCTGTAGCGTTCGGCGGTGTCCTCAGCATTGAAAAACAGCGTATCGGCGGCTTGATTGCCTTCAAGATCGGTGATGCGTAGCGTTTGGCCCGCCTCGATGCGCTGCAGCCAGTAATCACCGGCATCAATTTGCTGCTGGAAGCGCGCTTCGACTGGATTGCGCTGACTTTCAATGATCATCACATTTCTCCTTGCAGTTGATACAGCGCGTTATTGCGCAGACCGCGCTGATTCTCGTCGCGCTCGAGACACATCGCCGGCAGCGGCGCGTGTTGCGCATCCAGTTCGATCTGCACCGGCTGGCGCGGATAATCCTGCGATGCGCTGAGCGGATGCGGGCAAGTGTGCAGCAGCACCAGCGTGTCCATCGCGAAACGTAAACGCACGCTGGCACCCGCCGCGCCCTGACGTTCCAGCTGCAAAGTGCCACTGTCGTCGGCGCGCACCTGCGCAAACAGATTGAGGCAGGACGCCATATCGCGCTGGCCGAGCCCATATTTGGCCAGCTCGACAAGAAAACTGTCGTAGCCATTTTGATGGCGCAGATTGCGCGCCTGCTGATAGGTGCTGGCACCAAAACGCGCGGCAGTTTGTGCGGCATTCAGCGTGCCGCACACGCTTTCGTGCCAGCCGAAGCTGTCGTGTTCGATGCCGCAGAAAATCCGTCCCATATCGGAATAGAGACAATGACCGGCGGTGAGGCGGAAAGTGTGCTGGCACTTCAGGGTGTCGGGCGCGTTATAGCGCTCCAGCAGGTTTTCCGGGTTGTAAAACAGCAGGCCGACGTTGGCGCCACCTTCGACATCGGTGAGGGTCAGCGCGCTGCCGCTGCGCATCACCAGCGACCAGTGTGCGCCGCTCGGCAACAAGGTTTGGTAAGGCTTCATGGTTTTCTCCTTTAGGCGACCTGCGGTTCGGATGGCTGTGCGCGATCCAGCGGCAGATCGTAAGTGATGGTCGCGCCCCAGGCTTCAGGCGCGTGCGGATCGTGGCGCAGCTTGTCGAACACCAGCAGACGCGATGCAAGGCTAAATCCCTCTTTCAAATCGTGGGTGATCATGAAAATGGTCAGGTTATGCTGCTGCCACAAACGGGTGATCAGTTGGTGCATCTCGCTACGGATGCCGGGATCGAGTGCGCCGAAGGGTTCATCGAGCAGCAAAATGCGCGGCTGCTTCATCAGCGCCTGCGCCAGCGCCAGACGCTGCTGCATGCCGCCCGACAGCTGATACGGATATTTATTCTGTGCCTGTTCAAGCCCGACCTGCGCCAGCATGGCCTGCGCGCGCTGGCGAATCGCCTGGCGTTTCTTTCCCCACACGCGGCCCAGCCATCGCGCACTGCTGAACTCGTCGCCCAGCATCACGTTGCCCAGCACCGTCAGATGCGGAAACACCGAATAACGCTGAAACACCACGCCGCGATGCGCATCCGGTTCGTCGGGGATAGGTTCGCCATCCAGCAACAGCTGGCCTTTGCTGGGCGCTTCAGTGCCGAGCAGCATATTCAGGAAGGTGGTTTTGCCGCAGCCGGACGCACCGACAATCGCCACAAACTCGCCCTCTTCAACCTCGATGTTGAGGCGCTCCAGCACCACTTGCTGGCCGTAATGTTTCTCAAGGTTTTTCAGTTGCAGTAACGGCATCGCTCGCCCCTTATTTCGCGTGATACCACGGCCAGCAGCGACGGCTAATCAGCCGCAGCAACAGGTCGAGCAGAAAGGCCAGCAGCGCGATCCACGCCACGTAGGGCAGAATCACATCCATTGCCAGATAACGCCGCATCAGGAAGATGCGATACCCCAGGCCTTCCGTGGCGGCGATGGCTTCGGCGGCAATCAGAAATAGCCACGCCGACGCCAGCGACAGCCGTACCGCATCCAACAGGCGCGGCATCAGCTGCGGCAGGATCACGCGCCATAAAATCTGTGCGCTGTGCGCGCCGAGCGTCTGCGCTTTCACCAGCTGCTCGCGTGGGATCTTCTGCACCTGCAGTTGCAAATCGCGGGCAATCAGCGGCGTAATGCCGATGACAATCAGCACCACTTTCGATACTTCGCCGAGACCAAAACAGATAAACAGAATCGGCAGAATCGCCAGCGGCGGCACCAA
This sequence comes from Pantoea sp. y20, assembly GCF_054903455.1. Lineage (NCBI taxonomy): Bacteria > Pseudomonadati > Pseudomonadota > Gammaproteobacteria > Enterobacterales > Erwiniaceae > Pantoea > Pantoea sp. y20. Next base: position 130,670 of record NZ_CM142816.1, on the reverse strand, counting down.
CGCAAACAGCGTCACCAGCGGCGCCAGCACCGCACGCACCACCGGCAGCGCGCCGGTGAACAGACCCAGCGCCAGCGCCAATAGCGCGCTGATCGCCACACCACACAGCAAACGCAGCAAACTGGCGGCGGTATCGCTCCACAACAGATATTCGCCGGTGCGCGGGCTGGGCTGAAACGCCATGCGGCTGATGGCGTCGCCCATGGCGTTAAAGCCCGGCAACAGCTTGTCTGCCGCATTCAGACTGAGACGCGCATCCGACGCGAACAGATACACCAGCAGCAGCGCCAGCAGCGGCAGAATGCCCAGCAGCAAGCGCCCCAGCGGCAGCGGTTGGTAGTTGATCAACTTACGCATCGGCATCGCCTCGCTTACAGCTGCCCGGCGGCGGCCATTTTGGTGTACTCATCGGTGAAGCGCAGTTTGAGGTTACCCGCATCGCCCCAATTGCCCGCAGGCGTTGCCACGCCAACCACATCGGCGCTCGGCGCGCCCTCGCCCAGCAAACCGTGCTTAAACGAGAACTCGGCGACCATCTGCATGGTGGCTTTGAGCTGTGGGCTTTGGACGAAGTCGAGGGTGGTTTTGGCATCGCTAAACAGATGCGTGGCGGCCAGCTGCTGGTCAAAGCCCGCCAGATCGGTGCCGGAAGCCTGCGCCATTTGTGTACGTGCCGCTTTAGCGCTGTCGGTTGGGCCGGACATGGTTTTCAACGTTTCATACCATGCGCCGGTCAGCGCTTTGCCGAGCTGCGGATACTTCTGCAACGTGGCGCTGTTGACCACCAGCAGATCGAGTATTTCGCCCGGAATTTGCGCGGAAGAGAAAATCAGATGGCTGTTCGGCTGCTTCTCCGCTTCGGCGAGCAGCGGATTCCAGGTAACGATAGCGTTGACGTCGGCGGTGCCAAACGCCGCCACCAAATCGGCATCGGCGGTGTTCACCACTTTGACGTCTTTCTCGCTCATGCCGGATTTCTCCAGCGCCCGCGCCAGCAGGTAATGCGAAACCGAGAGTTCGACCAGATTGATTGGCTTGCCTTTCAGCGCTGAAAGGTTGCCCGCGCCTTTCAGCAGAATGCCGTCGTTACCGTTGGAGTAATCGCCAACGATCAGCGCCGTGCTATCCACGCCGCCGGTGGCCGGAATGGTCAGTGCATCCATGTTGGTCATGGTGCAACCAGCAAAACCCCCGGCGGTGTATTGATTCACCGACTCGATGTAGTCGTTAACCTGCACAAACTGGATATCGATGCCGTATTTGTCGGCCCATTTTTTGACGATACCGCTCTGCTGCGCGTAATCCCACGGCATCCAGCCCGCGTAGATCGACCAGCAAATCTTAAAGGAGGGTTTGTCGGCGGCCAGCGTGTTGACGCTGAACAGCGTGATGGTGCAAAGCAACAGCAGGCGAAGGCAGGCTTTGATCATGATGGTTCCTCTGGCGTTAACGGACGAAAAAAAAGCAGGAGGCGGCGAGCAACGTTCTCGCTTTCCTCCCGGGCTTTTTTCCCGCCGTGTAACCGTCAGAGGACGGTCGGTCACTCTCGGACCAGCATCTTTCGACCGGAACCCTAGTGACCCATTGCAAATTGTCTGGCGACCTCGGTTGCCCGCTATCGCTCCTGCATCTGCGTTAACACATACAAAATAGATGCCAAGGTTATATCCCGCTGAAAACCATCGGTTATTCACCCACCGCGCGTCGCCGCACTGCTGGCATTGCACAGATAAGCAGCGTGCGCGCACCACCGTGAAGCAGCATGCCGGTGAGGACGTTGACGCTTATCGCAATTCTCAACCGGCACTGAAAAAACTTTTACTTTGCGATCATGTGGTTATTACACATTGATGACACGCCAATCCGAACCAATTAAATATTGGTTCACTTCTTGCCTACGCTAAGAAAGCTGCCGAATTCGCCTTTCATCAGTAAAAGTGCTGGATACGCGGCGATTACCGATCTTTTTCTGATGCATAAGCAGGCGAACCAATTATGAATGACACGCCAGAAACCAGCCGTAACTCCAGCACCGCACTTGAGCAACTGCGCCAGCTGATTCAGCAGCAGGAGCACACGCCCGATCGCGCGCTGCCCACCGAACGTGAGTTAGCCGAGCGGTTTGGCATCGGTCGTCGTGAAATTCGCCGGGCATTAGATGTGCTGGAAGAAGAGGGCCGCATCTGGCGTAAACAGGGCAAAGGCACCTTTGTTGGGCCCTCCGCGCCAGTGCAACCGCTGGTGCTACAGGATCTGCCGCAACAATCGAATCTGCTTGAAGTGATGGAAGCGCGTTTGCAGCTGGAGCCGGGGCTGGCAAGTCTTGCCGCCCTGCGCGCCACCAAAGAACAAATCGCCTTAATGAAACGCCTGCTGGAGCGCATGCACGCCATCACGCCGCCTGAAGATGGCGATCAGCATGAACTGTGGGACAGCGCCTTCCATCGCGCCATCGCCGAAGCGGCGGGCAATCGCCTGATGCTCGGGCTGTTTGATGCCGTCGATGCGGTGCGCCGCGATCCCGGCTGGCAGCATTTGCGGGTGCAGGCGCGTACCCCGGCACGCCTGGATAACTATGACACCCATCATCAGCGGCTGGTGATGCACATCGCCCAGCGCCAGCCCCATGAAGCGGCAGCGGCGATGCGTGAGCATCTGCTTGCGCTGCAACAGGCGCTGATGGAAACGCTCTATTCCCGTCAGGAGGAAGCGCCATGACCGCACATCCCGTTTTATCGCTGCGCAATCTGCGCGTGCAGTTTCGCGGCTCGCCGGTCACGGTACTGGATGATATTTCTCTGGAGCTACAGGCGGGAGAAACGCTGGCGCTGGTCGGTGAATCGGGCTGCGGCAAAAGCATCACCTCACTCACGTTGATGGGTTTGCAGCCTGACAGTGCGCAAATCTTGCAGGGCGACATGCTGTTTGATGGCCGCGATCTGCGCCAACTCAGCAGCAGTGAATACGCCAGCCTGCGTGGCAACCAGTTGGCGATGATTTTTCAGGAACCGATGACCTCGCTTAATCCAGCCTTCACGCTTGGCGATCAGCTGAGCGAAGCGGTGATGCGCCATCGCAAAGTGAGTAAGCGCCAGGCAATGGACGCGGCGCTGGCGATTCTGCAAAAAGTGCAAATTCCAGCAGCGGAACAGCGGCTGAAAGCCTATCCGCATCAGCTCTCCGGCGGCATGCGCCAGCGCGTGATGATTGCCATGGCGCTGATCAACCAGCCAAAACTGTTGATTGCCGATGAACCCACTACCGCGCTCGACGTCACCATTCAGGCGCAAATTCTGGCGCTGTTGAACACCCTAAAACAGGACACTGGCACCGCAGTATTGATGATCACGCATGACCTCGGCGTGGTAGCGGAAGTGGCGCAGCGCGTGGCGGTGATGTATGCCGGTCAGGTGGTGGAGAGCGGCAGCGGGGAGCGTATTTTCAACGATCCGCAGCATCCGTACACCATTGGCCTGATGGGCTCAATTCCCAGCCTGAGCGCGCGTGAAGGTGCGCTGGCCACCATTCCCGGCCAGGTGCCGTTGCCGGAAAACATGCCGGCTGGCTGCCGCTTTGCCACGCGCTGCCCCTTCGCCGAAATACGCTGCCACCAGCATCGTCCGGCGTTGCGCGCACTGGCGAACGATCATCATGTGGCCTGTTTCCGCGCTCCGTTAGAGCAACACGTCACGCTGGGAGAAAGTGCATGAAGCCGATTTTAGAGTGCCGCGATTTAAGCAAAACCTTCTCCACCGGCAACCGGCTGTTTTCACGCAATCGCGGCGTGACGGCGGTCGATCGCGTTGCGCTACAGGTGATGCCGGGCGAAACGCTGGCGATTGTCGGCGAATCCGGTTCCGGTAAATCGACGCTGGGACGTTTGCTGCTGCGTTTATTAGCCGCCAGCGCCGGCGACGTGTTCTATCAGGGCGAAAGCATCACCGATGCCAGCGGCGCGCGACTCAATCAGCTGCGTCGCGAATTGCAGATTATCTTTCAGGATCCGTTTGCCTCGCTCAATCCGCGCATGACGGTGCAGCAGATTGTTGGCGAACCTTTGTGGCTGCATGAAAAGATGAGCCGCGATCAGCGCCACGCGCGCGTCGCCGAACTGCTGCGCACCGTTGGTCTGCCTGCGGCCTGGGCCGAACGTTACCCGCACGAGTTTTCAGGCGGCCAGCGCCAGCGCATTGGTATTGCCCGCGCGCTGGCCTCACAGCCGAAATTACTGCTCGGCGATGAGCCGGTTTCAGCGCTGGATGTGTCCGTGCAGGCGCAGGTGGTGAATCTGCTTGAGAGCCTGAAACAGCAGTTTGGCCTGACGATGCTGATCGTGGCGCACGGTTTGGCGGTAATCCGCCATATGAGCGATCGCGTGGCGGTGATGTATCTCGGTCAGATTGTCGAACTGGCCAGCGTCGATGAGATTTTTGATGCGCCGCTCCATCCTTATACGCAAGCGTTGATTGCCTCCGCGCCACAAATGCAGCCGGGCGTCAGTCGCACCATCCCAATGCTGCAGGGTGATTTGCCCAACCCTGCAGATCCCCCGAGCGGCTGCCGTTTTCATACCCGTTGTCCCTATGCCACAGCGGAATGTCGCCAGTTTGAACCGATTAATCAGGTGCTGAGCGGCGGCCGTCAAATTGCCTGTCACCGCTGGCAGGAGATTAATCGCGATCGCAGCGTCATCACCCTTGCGCCACCTTCCGCCGCTTTTTTACGTCGCCGCGCCCTGTTTGAGCAGGCGGTGAATCAGCAAGCCTAACCTCTGGAGATACACCGTGAAGCAAGCTCGTCATACGTTATTAACCGCCCTCAGCGGTCTGTTACTGCTCGGGGCTAGCGCCCACAGCCAGGCTGACAGCGTGATTCGCATCGGCCTGGGCGCCGATCCCGACATGCTCGATCCGCATCTGGCGCGCACCTATTACGGCCGTTTTGTGTTTGCGGCCATGTGCGATCGTTTGGTCGATGTTGACCAAAACCTCAAAGTGGTACCGGGTCTGGCGACCGATTGGGCGTGGAGCGAGGACGGCAAAACGCTGACCATGAATCTGCGCAGCGGCGTGACCTTCCACGATGGCGAAAAATTTGATGCGCAAGCGGTGAAATTCAACATCGAACGTGCGCAAACGCTACCGGGTTCGCTGCGTAAAAGTGAAATCTCCTCGATTGAAAGCGTGGAAGTGAGCGGCCCGATGCAGGTGAAGTTCCACCTGAAAAACCCGGATGCGGCGCTGCTGAGCCAACTGACCGACCGCGCCGGAGCCATGCTGGCACCGGAAGCGGCGAAAAAGCCCGATTTCGCCGCTCATCCGGTCTGCTCTGGCCCGTATCAGTTCGACAGCCGTGTTCAGCAGGATCGCATCGTGCTGAAGCGCTATGACAATTACTGGAATAAAGGCGCCTATCACTTCGATAAGGTGATTTTCCTGCCGATCCCGGATGCTTCAGTGCGCCTCGCGAACCTGCGTGCGGGCGATTTGGATCTCACCGAAGGCGTGGCCGCCAGCGATGTGAAAACCGTTGAAGCCGATAGCAAACTGGCGCTGGCAAAAGTCACAGGTCTTGGTTATCAGGGCATCACTTTCAATATCAAAAACGGCAAAGTCGATGCTAATAGTCCGCTGAAAGATGCGCGGGTGCGTGAAGCGTTCTCACTGGCGATTGACCGTGATGCGCTGAATCAGGTGGCGTTTGAAGGCTTATATACGCCAGCCAATCAGGCGTTTTCACCGGTCAGCGCGTATCACGTCAAAACACCGATCGCACCGCGCGATGTTGAGAAAGCCAAAGCACTGCTGAAGGCTGCGGGTGTTACCACACCGCTGAATCTGACGCTGCTGGTCAGCAATAACCCGACCGCGCAGCAGGTGGGCCAGGTGATTCAGGCGATGGTCGGTGAAGCCGGTTTCAACCTCAATCTGCAAATGAGTGAGTTCGCCACGCTGTTGGATCGCCAGCAGCGCGGGGATTATCAGCTTAGCCTGTCGGGTTGGTCTGGTCGTCCGGATCCGGACGGCAGCATCTATTCGTTTATTAACAGCAAAGGCACGCTCAATGACGGACGCTACAGCAATGCGCAGGTCGATGAGTGGCTGAATGCCGCGCGTCTCACCAACGACCAGGCACAGCGTCAGGCGCTCTACACCCAGGTGGTGAACCAACTGCAAAGCGATATGCCGATTGCTTACCTCTACTTTGAGCCACGCATTTTTGGCATGTCGAAAAAACTGCAGGGCTTCAAAGCCTGGCCGGACGGATTGGTACGTTTGGCTGGCGTAAGTCTGGCGCAGTAAACCGCTAAGGAGCGAGGATGCTGGAACTGATTGTAAAACGGCTATTGCTGGCCATTCCGACGCTGCTGCTGGTGAGCATTATGGTGTTCGCACTGCAAAAGCTGCTGCCGGGCGATCCGGTGCTGGCGATGGCGGGCGAAGAGCGCGATCCAGCGGTTATCGCCCAGCTGCGGGCGGAATATCATCTGGACGATCCGATTCCCGCGCAATATTTCGCCTGGATGGGTAATGCGCTAACCGGCGATTTGGGCATGTCGCTGCGCACCAAAGAGCCGGTGACGGCGCTGATCGCCAGCAAATTGCCGGTCACGCTGGAATTGTCATTGCTGGCGATGATTATCGCGCTGGTGATTGGCATCAGCATGGGCATCATCGCCGCGATGCGCAAAGACAGTTGGGTCGATCACACCACCAACTTTGTCGCGCTTTCCGGGATTTCAGTGCCTCACTTCTGGCTCGGTATTCTGCTGATTCTGCTGTTCTCAGTACACCTGCAATGGCTGCCGGCATCGGGTTTTGTGCCGGTTAGCGAAGATGTGGCGCAGAACCTGAAAACGCTGCTGCTGCCGGCGCTGGTGCTTGGCACCGGACTGGCCGCCACGTTAATGCGCCACACTCGCGCTTCAATGATCGCCGTGCTGAAAGCGGATTACATTCGCACCGCACGCGCCAAAGGGCTGCTGGCAAAGAAAGTGGTGCTCAAGCATGCGTTGCGTAATGCGCTGATGCCGATAGTTACTCTCACCACGCTGCTGTTTGGCGAGTTGCTGGGTGGCGCGGTGCTGACCGAGCAGGTCTTCACGCTGCCCGGCTTTGGCAAGATGATTGTCGATGCGGTATTCAACCGTGATTACGCCGTGGTGCAAGGCGTGGTGCTGGTGGTGGCGATTGGCTTCTTGCTGCTCAATCTGCTGGCTGATGTGCTCTATCTGATCATTAACCCGAAAATGCGAGGCTGACCATGAGCGAGGTATTAACCGCTGGCGCACTGCCTGCAGTGGCAAAGCCGAATCGTCGGGTGCTGAAAAAGTTCCTGCGTAATAAAAGTGCGCTGATTGGTGCGGTGATTGTGCTGCTGTTTGTCGCCGTGGCGCTGCTGGCACCGTGGCTGGCACCGTTTGATCCCATCAAAGCCAATTTCCTTGCGGTGCGTAAAGCACCTACGGTGCTGCACTGGTTTGGCACCGATGAGCTGGGGCGCGATATTTTGTCTCGCCTGGTGTGGGGCGCCCGTACTTCGCTGCTGGCGGGCTGCATTTCGGTGCTGATCGCCATTCTGATTGGTGTGCCGCTTGGGTTGATTGCCGGTTACTGGCAAGGCTGGTGCGACGGCATTATTTCGCGCTTTATCGAAGCGCTGCTGGCATGCCCGTTTCTGATTCTGGCAATCGCGCTGGGAGCGTTTCTCGGCCCGAGCTTATCAAATGCAATGATTGCCATCGGTTTATCTGCGATGCCGATTTTCGCGCGCTTGACGCGCGGCCAGGTGATCGCCATTCGCCACGAAGAGTACATTGACGGCGCGCGAGCGATTGGCCTGCCCGATCGCTGGATCATCCTGCGTTACGTGCTGCCCAATGTGCTATCGCCAATTCTGGTGCAGGCCACGCTGGCGATTGCTTCGGCGATTATTACCGAAGCCAGCCTCTCATTCCTTGGCCTCGGCCAGCAACCGCCCTCGCCTTCATGGGGTGCGATGCTGAATACCGCCAAAGGCTTTCTCGAACAGGCGCCGTGGATGTCGATTTTCCCCGGCCTGGCTATTTTTCTCACTGTGCAGGGCTTCAACCTGCTGGGCGACGGTTTGCGCGACGCGCTCGACCCACGTGATGACTCACACTAAGGAACGATCATGAGTGAACTGGATTTTAACGTCAGCTATGCCTCACACCGCGTACCGATGATGGGACGCAACGCGGTTGCCACTTCGCAGCCGCTGGCGGCGCAGGCCGGGATGCGTATGTTGCAACAGGGCGGCAATGCGGTAGATGCGGCGATTGCCAGTGCAATGGCGTTGACCGTGCTGGAGCCTAGCGGCAACGGACTCGGCAGTGACGCCTTTGCGATTATCTGGGATGGCAAACAGCTGCACGGTTTGAATGCCTCGGGCCGCTCGCCCGCCGCATGGAACCCGGAACGCTTTGCCGGGCGCGATGCCATGCCGGAAATTGGCTGGGAAGCGGTCACCGTGCCGGGCGCGGTTTCGGCGTGGGTGGAGCTGGCCGAACGCTTTGCCAAGCTACCACTCACCACGTTAGCGCAACCGGCCATTGAATACGCGCGCGATGGTTTCCCGGTTTCACCGCTGATTGGTCATCTGTGGCAGCGCGCCTACCACAAGCTGAAAGATCAGCCCGGCTTCGTCGAGTGCTTTGCGCCCGATGGACGACCGCCGCGTGCCGGCGAGCTGTTCCGTAATCCGGCGCAAGCCGAAACGCTGCAAAAAATCGCCGAAACGCGCGGTGAGGCCTTCTATCGTGGCGAGCTGGCTGAAAAGATAGTGGCGTTTGCTGAGCAGCATGGTGCGGCGCTGAGCCTTGATGATCTGAAAAATCATCGCGCCGACTGGGTAGAATTGTTATCGCGCCCGTTTGCGGGCGGATCGGTGCAGGAACTGCCGCCGAACGGTCAGGGCATTGCCACCCTGATTGCGCTGGGCATTCTTGAGCAGTGGGATATTGGTCGCTATGAACCGGATTCGGTGCCGTGGCTGCATCTGTCGATTGAAGCGATGAAGCTGGCGCTGGCCGATCTGGATCGCTATGTCAGCGATTACGATCACCTCGAGTTTCCGGCAGAATTGCTTCTCAGTGATGAGTATTTAAAACAGCGCGCGCAGTTGATTAATCCCGATCGGGCCGGAGATTTTACCTTTGGCTCCCCGCAGCAGAGCGGCACGGTTTATCTTTCTACCGCGGATGCCAGCGGCATGATGGTGTCCTTTATACAGTCAAACTACATGGGCTTCGGTTCTGGCGTAGTGGTGCCGGGCACCGGCATTAGCCTGCAAAATCGTGGCTGCGGTTTCTCACTCGATCCGCAGCATCCCAATGTGGTCGCCGGCGGCAAACGTCCGTTCCACACCATCATTCCGGCATTTGCCCTCGACGGTGACGGCCAGCCGCTGATGTCGTTTGGCGTGATGGGCGGCCCGATGCAGGCGCAAGGTCATTTGCAGATGGCGCTGCGTATCATGCAGCATAAGCAAAACCCGCAGGCAGCGATTGATGCACCGCGCTGGCGCGTTGAGCAAGGACGTGCGGTGGTGGTTGAACCCGGCATCGACCGTAACGTGCTGGCGAAGCTGCGCGAGATGGGGCACCAGATCACGCTGGAAGATCCTTTGCTTGGCTATAACTTCGGCGGTGCGCAGGCGATTGTGCGCGATCCGCAAGGCTTCTATATCGCCGCCACTGAAAGCCGTAAGGATGGGCAGGCGCTGGTGTTTTGATTTAACGTGTTAAAACGGTCACCATTATCGGTGACCCTGGAATTCCGCCATTTCCTTATCGGGTGCGCATTTATGCGCACCAGGCAAACGCCGCCCGTTGTACCCGTCAGGCCATTGCACTATTCTTTAGGACCATTCCCATCGAATCGAATTAGCCATAACAGGAGTTCATCATGGCGTCAGGAATTTCTCGCATCTGGATGCGTACCGGCATGCTGATGGTCAGCGCGTTAGTGGTGCTGCAACTCACAGCCTGCGGTGACAAAGAGGGCGATCAGCGTAAAGCGTTCAGTGACTTCCTTCAGAACACGGTGATGCGCAGTGGCGAACATCTGCCAAGCCTGAGTGAAAACCAAAAGCAAACCTTCGGCAACTACGCCAGCGACTACGCCATCCTTTATGGCTTCTCGCAGCAGACCAATCAGGCGATTGAGCAAGGCATGCGCCCGGTGGTTGATGAGTTAGCGGCGATTCGTGTACCGCAGGATTACCTCACGCGTCGCGATAGCTTGCGCCAGGCCAGCGGCAATCTGAGCGTGCTGACCCAGCAGATTCAGAGCGCCAAAATGCAGGCGGACAGCAGCAAAGCCACCCTGAAGCAGCCGGATGATCTGAAGAAAGTGTATGACGCGGCCTACGTCAAAGTCGTGACGCAGCCAGCGAGCACGCTGATTCCGCTGCTGCCACAGCTGCAGGCGCTGAGCCAGGCAGCCGTGCAAACCGGCGACTATCTGCAATCGCAAGGCACGCGCGTAACCTTCAACGATGGCGGTGTACAGTTCCCAACCCAGGATCAGGCAACGCAATACAACACGCTGATGAGCAATCTCTCCAGCAACGCGCAAGCGCTGACGCAAGCGCAAAATGCGGTGCAAGGCGGGTTGTAACAGCCGAACTATTTTAGTGGTCGCCATCAATGGCGACCCTGAAAGTCTGTTATCCCTTTTCAGAATTTCGTCACTTCCTTACAGCTCACTTATCTGCTGCAGCATATTGTGATCTGGCGCATTTTCGACCACAAATAGTTTGTGACATTGATCACACTTACACAATAAAGCGCCCACTTCAAAAGGTGACTTAAGTCACATTCATCGCCTTGTTTTGCTTAATTTTTCGGCACCGTTGCTTTCTTACAGCGCCTTTTTGTGATCGATGTCACCTTATTGCCCCCCAATCACCCCAGCTTAGCGTGATCTGCATCACACTTAGGTGCAGCTCTACGCAGCGTAATAAACTAGTGCTAGAGTCCGCGTGCATACAGTAATGCCACGGCCCCCGCCGTAACGTTCAAACAAAAACAAACGCGCTCTCTTATTGCAGCGCGTCTCAATAAGGGGTGGGTTTATGTCCTCATCAGTAAAGGTCAAGGTTCAGAGCTTTGGTCGCTTTCTGAGTAATATGGTGATGCCTAACATCGGTGCGTTTATCGCATGGGGTATCATCACTGCGCTGTTCATCCCAACCGGATGGATTCCAAACGAAACGCTGGCGAAACTCGTCGGCCCAATGATCACCTACCTGCTGCCACTGCTGATTGGTTTCACCGGTGGCCGTCTGGTTGGCGGCGATCGCGGTGGCGTGGTCGGTGCGATCACCACCATGGGCGTGATCGTCGGTGCCGATATGCCGATGTTCCTCGGCTCCATGATTGCCGGTCCGCTGGGCGGCTGGGCAATCAAATCCTTTGACCGCGTTGTTGATGGCAAGATCAAAAGCGGCTTCGAGATGCTGGTTAACAACTTCTCGGCCGGTATCATCGGTATGCTGCTGGCGCTGCTGGCGTTTGTCGCTATCGGTCCACTGGTTGAAGGCCTGTCACACATTCTCGCCGCGGGCGTGAATCTGATGGTGCAGAACAACCTGCTGCCGCTGACCTCAATCTTTGTTGAACCGGCGAAAATCCTGTTCCTCAATAACGCCATCAACCACGGTATCTTCTCTCCGCTGGGTATCCAGCAGGCGAGCGAGGCGGGCAAATCAATCTTCTTCCTGATTGAAGCCAACCCTGGTCCGGGTATGGGCGTGCTGGTTGCCTACATGGTATTTGGCCGCGGTAGCGCCAAACAATCTGCAGGCGGTGCAGCGATCATCCACTTCCTTGGTGGTATCCACGAAATTTACTTCCCATACGTGCTGATGGCGCCGCGTCTGTTGCTGGCGGTTATTCTCGGCGGTATGACTGGCGTATTCACCCTGACACTGCTGAACGGCGGCCTGGTCTCTCCGGCTTCTCCAGGTTCCATACTGGCGGTGCTGGCGATGACGCCAAAAGGCGCTTACTTCGCGAATATCGCTGCCATTATCGCTGCGTTTGCCGTCTCCTTTGTGGTCTCAGCTATCCTGCTGAAAACCAGCAAAGTGAAAGAAGATGACGATATCGAAGCGGCGACACAGCGCATGCAGGATATGAAAGCGCAGTCAAAAGGTCAGGCTGTTGCCGGTTCGCCAGTTGCTGGCGATGCGATGAGCGTTGACCTGAACCACGTGCGTAAAATCATCGTAGCCTGTGACGCCGGTATGGGTTCAAGTGCGATGGGTGCGGGCGTGCTGCGTAAGAAAGTGCAGGACGCAGGTCTGAGCAATATCTCCGTCACCAACACGGCGATTAACTCGCTGCCGGGCGACGTCGATCTGGTGATTACCCACCGCGATCTGACCGAACGTGCGATGCGTCAGGCACCGCAGGCGCAGCACATTTCGCTGAACAACTTCCTTGATAGCGCGCTGTACAGCAACCTGACCGAACGTCTGGTGGCCGCTAACCGCAGCGAAGCGCGTCGTGAAACCGTGCAGACCACGCTGGCTGACAGCTACGACGAAGGCAACGCGCACCTGTTCAAACTGGGTGCAGACAACGTGTTCCTCGGTTTGAGTGCCACCCATAAAGAGCAGGCGATTCGCTTTGCGGGTGAGCAGCTGGTGAAAGGCGGCTACGTGCAGCCGGAATATGTTGATGCGATGCTGGAACGCGAAAAGCTGACGCCAACTTACCTCGGTGAATCCATTGCTGTACCTCACGGAACCGTAGAAGCGAAAGACCGCGTGCTGAAAACCGGCGTGGTGTTCTGTCAGTATCCGGCGGGCGTACAGTTTGGTGATGAGCCAGAAGACGTGGCGCGTTTGGTGATTGGTATCGCCGCTCGCAATAACGAGCACATTCAGGTGATTACCAGCCTGACCAACGCGCTGGATGATGACAGCGTGATTGAGAAGCTGGCCAATACCACCAGCGTGCAGGACGTGTTGGATCTGCTCTCGGGCAGCACCGTCAAAGCGTAATACCCCGTTTTACCTTCCCTGGGGCGGGTAAGCCCGTCCCACATTTCCGGGGCGGACTTGCCCGCCCTTTCGTCATTTGATATGGGTCAAATTTATGAAAGCGTTACATTTTGGAGCAGGTAACATCGGTCGCGGTTTTATCGGTAAGTTACTGGCAGATGCCGGCATCGAGCTGGTGTTTGCTGACGTCAATCAGGTGGTACTTGATGCCCTTAACGCCCGTCATGAGTATCCGGTTCATGTGGTTGGCGAACAGGCAAAAGTCGAAATCGTAACAGGCGTGAGCGCCGTTAACAGCACCAGCGATGACATCGTTACGCTGATTGCTGAGGTTGATATCGTGACCACGGCGGTTGGTCCGCAGATTCTGGAGCGCATCGCCGGTGGCGTCGCGAAAGGTCTGGCCAAACGCAGCGACAGCGGTAATGTGCGTCCACTCAACATCATCGCCTGTGAAAACATGGTGCGCGGTACCAGCCAGCTGAAACAGCACGTGCTAAAAGCGCTGCCAGAGCAGTATCACGCATGGGTTGAAACGCATGTTGGCTTCGTGGATTCCGCGGTAGACCGCATCGTGCCGCCGTCCGAAGCGGGCACCACCGATCCGCTGGAAGTGACAGTTGAAACCTTCAGCGAGTGGATTGTTGATAAAACCCAGTTCAAAGGGGAATTGCCGAACATTCCTGGCATGGAATTGACCGACAACCTGATGGCATTCGTTGAGCGCAAGCTGTTCACTCTCAATACCGGTCACGCCATCACCGCGTATCTCGGCCAGCTGGCTGGTCACGCTACCATTCGTGACGCGATTCTCGATGAGAACGTGCGTGCGGTAGTGCAAGGCGCGATGCAGGAGAGCGGCGCCGTGCTGATCAAGCGTTATGGTTTTGAAGCCGATAAACATGCTGCCTATATCCAGAAAATCCTCACCCGCTTCGAAAACCCGTACCTGAAAGATGACGTTGAGCGCGTCGGTCGTCAGCCGCTGCGTAAACTCAGCGCGGGCGATCGCCTGATCAAGCCAACGCTGGGCACGCTGGAGTATCAGCTGCCGCACGATAATCTGGTTCAGGGCATTGCCGCCGCGATGCACTATCGCAGCGAAGCCGATCCGCAGGCGCAGGAACTGGTCGCGCTGCTGGCAGAAAAAGGCCCGCAAGCCGCGCTGGCGGAAATTTCTGGCCTGGATGCCAACAGCGAAGTGGTCACCTCAGTGGTGAGCGCTTACAACGCTATGGCATAATGCGCGCCCTTTAGTGGTTAACTCGGGCGCGCTTGCGTGCCCGCTGGCGGTAGCTGAACGATGCAGGCAATGATGGAAGAGAAGCAGGCTTTTGAAAACCGGGTGCTTGAGCGCCTGAACGCCGGTCGTTCGGTGAGAAGCTTCCTGATCGCCGCCGTTGAGCTGCTGACCGAAGCGGTTAACCTGCTGGTGCTGCAAGTGTTTCGCAAGGACGATTACGCGGTTAAATACGCGGTAGAACCGCTGCTGCTGGGTGATGGTCCGCTGGGCGAACTCTCGGTTCGCCTCAAGCTGATTTACGGCCTGGGCGTGATCAACCGGCATGAGTACGAAGATTGTGAACTGCTGCTGGCGCTGCGTGAGGAGCTGAATCACGACATCAGCGATTATCGTTTTACCGATGATGAGATCCTCGGCCCGTTTGGCGAACTGCACTGCGTGGCCGCCTGGCCATCGCAGCCAGACTTCAACCGTGACGACGACCAACTGCGCTCCATGCAGCAACAGCGCTATCTGCAGATGGTGCGTTCAACCATGGTGCTGTCGCTCACCGAGCTGATTTCACGGATTTCGCATAAGCAGGTGTTTAAAAAGCCTGCGCTGTAGTTTTTGTATGAACAAGCGCGCTGAAGCGTGCCGCTGCGGATAAATGCGCGTGAGGCATCTACGTCTTAAATCAGCACGCATTGTCGCAGCGCGATTTATCGCGCGAAGTCATGCGCTGCAAAGTTGCCTGAATTTGATGTATCCTTTGCCTGTTTTCCTTAACGAGTTTTCCCCCAATGAAAGAACAAGAAAAAGCCGAGATCAAACTTCTGAGCGATCAGCTCGATGCGCTCAACCGCAAAGAAGCCCCGCTGTTAGCCTCTGGCGATGCCGAAAAGCTCGGTGAACTGCTGCGTGAAAAAGAGAAGCTGGAGCTGGAAATTGAGCGCCTGCGCGGTGTGCGCACCGAGAAGCTGAGCAAAGAAGCGCAACAGCTGCAGAAGCTGGGCTTTAGCCGCGAAATCACCAAAAAAGAACAAGCCAACATGGGCGCATTCAAGAAAAGCGTGCGCGGCCTGGTGGTGGTACACCCAATGACCGCGCTCGGACGTGAGATGGGACTGAAAGTGATGACCGGCTACGCGAAGCAGCCGTTCTAATCTTGACTTACGCGGCGTGTGAAACGTCGCGTAGGATGCCCGCCGCCTGATGAACTTGTTCATTCAGACTGTCCAGCAAGGCATAACGACGGCGATACTCGGCGCGCTTCTTGCTGGCAATCTCTTCCAAATCTTTACGCTCCGCGCGTAACGGCAACGTAAATAGCTCATCGCCACGCGCCACGCCACCCAACGACAACCAAAACTCGCTGTAGCTGGCAAAGAACTTATCACCTTTACTGTGACGGTAGCGCAGGCTGCGAAACACGTGCGTGGTATCGCCAACGGCGGTGATCGCCTCAACGCCACACTGTTCCGCCAGATTAAATACTACTTCCATCAGCAGGCGTTTTGGGAATACGCCGTGCGCCGCTTTGGTGGCATCGCGAATCACATCGTTAGAAATATGCTTACGCGGCCCCTGCAATCCACCAATTAATAACGTGCGCTTCTGCTGTTCGCGAATAATTGAGAAAGAGAGCGACGCAATTAACTGCGTTTCATAGCGCAATTCCAAAGTAATTTCACCTTCACGGTCAAAGCGGCCCGGACAGCAGTGAATCACATACGTCTCATCATTTTTGCCGCTCAGGGTGGCCAGTAAATTATCACCCGGACTCTGCAACAGCTGACGCAGCGCCGCATTATCTAACTGATCCATCAACGTATAGTGATCGATGATCGCCTGTGCGCGCTGCGCCACGCTGAATCCCGCACGCAGATAAGGACGATGTGGCTTCGCCGGCAGCAAACCCTGCATGGTCAGCAGCTGTGGTAACGCAGATAATTGCGCCAACTGGTGCAGGTAATTAAAGGTAGTTACAGGAAAGACCAGCGATCTTAAGGCAAATTTCGCGCGAAATCTTCCGCTATTCCATAATTTATTTGGCCTGAACTTTCCGCTTATTAACGGCAAAAATAGCGGTGCTGACGAATCATTATTCGTCACAGAAGTTGTGATAGTAGACATGATTATTTAGGCTTGGCGAGACAAATTATCGCCACTATATGCCCCAAATTATCAACGGCAGGTTAATAGCTTTCGCAGCGGAATAGTCGTGTGCGGGAATATTCAGGTCGTTTAGCAAGGGTTTATAAAGGCGAAAAAAAACCGGTGAAGAGATCACCGGTTTAGTGCGTTGCGGCTATCGCCTGAACTTACTTCGCAGCAGCGAAACGTGCTGCAGCTTCATCCCAGTTCACTACGTTCCAGAATGCTTTGATGTAATCAGGACGTTTGTTCTGATACTTCAGGTAGTAAGCGTGTTCCCACACGTCCAGACCGATGATCGGCGTGCCTGAAACGCCAGCAACGGCTTCACCCATCAGCGGGCTATCCTGGTTTGCGGTTGAAACCACAGCCAGTTTGTCGCCTTTTTTCACCAGCCACGCCCAGCCTGAACCGAAGCGAGTAGTCGCAGCTTTCTCAAACTCAGCCTGGAAAGCTTCAACGCTACCGAAATCTTTTTCGATGGCGGCTTTCAGGTCGCCCTGCAGCGAGGTGCCCAGCTTCAGACCTTTCCAGAAGAAGCTGTGGTTAGCGTGGCCGCCTGCGTTGTTACGCAGTGGACCTTTTTTGTCTGCTGGCAGCTGATCCAGTTTGGTGATCAGCTCTTCTACCGGCAGGTCAGCGAATTCGGTACCTTCCAGCGCAGCGTTAGCGTTGTTAACGTAGGTCTGGTGGTGTTTAGTGTGATGGATTTCCATCGTCTGCTTGTCGAAGTGCGGTTCCAGTGCGTCGTACGCATACGGCAGGGATGGCAGTGAATAACTCATGTTCTTCCTCTCCATTTTAGTGTTTTGCAGCACCACCTCACTGGGTGTGCCGCGTAAGCAGTCGGATCATTATAGTTAAAAACATGATCCGTAAAAGGGTTATCAATGCCTTAGAATTGATAAGGATTTGATGAATCTGGGAAAAGGTGCGCACGCACGGCTACACCTTGTGGCTGCTGGCGCGCAGTTTAAGCTGCACCGGCAGTTCATTGATGGCTGGCGGCTCATCACCTTTGAGCGCCGCCAGCAGACGTTTACCCGCCATGCGCCCCATCTCTTCATACGGCAGCACAATGCTGGTGAGCGGCGGCGAACATACGGCCGCTAGCGGACCGCCGCCGATGCTGGCAATCGCCAACTGGCTGGGAATCGCAATCCCCGCCGCATGGCACGCCATGATAGCGCCGCAGGCCACTTCGTCGCTGGTGCAAATCAGCACATCCAGCTCCGGCCAGGTCAGGCGAATTTCCGCCAGCAAGCTGTGCCCGGCGGCAAAGGTCGGCATTTTCGGCGAGGTCACCACGCGATGCGGCGCCTGATTCATCGCCAGCATGCCGCTGTGCCAGCCATTCAGCAGCTGGCGGAAGATGGTGTTATTACTCTGCGTGCACAGCAAACCGAGATTGCGATAGCCGCGCTCGACCAGACTTTGCACCAGTTGGCGAATCGCTTTGGCGTAATCGACACCAATGCTGATCCCCGCCGAATCCTGATGCACGCCGCCAATATCCATGACCGGCAGCCCGGAATTGCTCAGCAGACGATGCGCTTCGGCGGCGTTATCGAAATTGAAATGCACCATCGCCGCCGGATTATAGGAGAGCAACATTTCGATCAGCTCGCTCTCTTCTGCCGCCGAATGGTTGGCTTCAGCCAGCATCATGTTATAGCCCTGCGGCCGCAGCACTTCCTGTAGCGCTTCGGACACAATTGCGCTGCCCGGCGTGGCAAACGATGGCACCACCATGGTGATCAGGCGTGATGTGGCCGATGCCAGATTGCTCGCCTGCACATTCGGCACATAGGAGAGCTCAATCACTGCCGCATCGATTTTGGCGCGAATTTCAGGCGACACTTTCTCCGGCATGCGTAGCGCGCGCGACGCTGTCATGGTGCTTACGCCCACCAAACGGGCAACATCGGCTAAAGTGCTTTTACCGGTACCGCGCCGTTTTTTTTCTGTCATGCGATCTCCTGCATTACTCGCTACTTTTTTGCCAGGACGCAGCTTAAAACCAAATCTGTTAACGCGCCATGTGAAAAACCACAGTTTCGGGCATGCCTCACCCAGCGATCTTTTCAGAATGATTGAGCATGTCAGGTGCTTGCAACCAAGACAAACGCACAGCAAGGAAATGTTAGCGATAACATGTTTTTTAACAATAACGGTGTTAGCGCTAACTTTTGCGACAATCATCACAGAAAACCGCTGAGAAAATAACCTACATTGCACTCCATCGACGAATAAACAGGAATGACTGATGCTCACTCAATGGCTAACGCCGCAACATATTCGGGTAGTCGAGCAGGTTAGCGACTGGCAGGAAGCAGTGCGATTATCTGCCGAACCGCTGCTGGCCGCTGGGGCGATCAGCCCGGCTTATCTCGATGCTATCTTCACTTCGCATGCCGAACTCGGCCCTTACTACGTGCTGGCTCCGGGCCTGGCGATGCCGCATGCCCGCCCGGAACAAGGCGCGCGCAAAAACGGCCTGTCGTTGCTGCATGTGAAAAATGGCGTGAATTTTCAGGCCGATGAAAACGATCCGGTTTATGTGGTCATCATGCTGTGCGCGGTATCTGGTGACGATCACATTCAGATGATCACCGCCTTAGCGGACGTGTTCAGCGACGAATCCCGCCTGCAGCAGTTGCTGTCGGCTTCTACCCTGTCAGCGATTGAAGCTGTCATTGAAAATAAATAACCAGAGAACCCTATGATGAAAAAAGTCCTGATTGTGTGTGGAAATGGTTTAGGTAGCAGCTTTATTGTTGAAATGAACGTGAAGAAGATTGTGGCGGAATTAGGCAAAGAGGCAGAAGTGGGCCACACCGATTTAACCTCTGCGAAATCTGAACAGGCTGATTTAATCATTGCCGCAAAAGATATTGCCGACCAATTAGCCGGGCACAGCGCGAAAGTCGTTGGTCTGACAAACCTGCTGGATAATGCAAAGATTAAAGAAATTCTGGCTGAAAATATCTAATAACAGTTTATCCCGAAAAACTTTACTCACTATGGAGTAAGTTATGCTGCAGTTTATAATTAAGGATGTTCTTGGAACACCCGCTATACTTGTCGGCCTTTTTTCCCTGTTTGGTTTATTACTGCAAAAGAAACCGGTTTCTGATGTTATTTCCGGTACGCTTAAAACCATCATGGGTTTTGTTATTCTCATCGCCGGGGCCAATTTAATTGCGGCCACGCTGACCATCTTCAGTCAGCTGTTTGAGCACTCTTTTAATATTCAGGGCGTAGTGCCAAATACGGATGCAATGGCCGCGCTGGCGCAGAAAAGTTACGGCACCGAAACCGCCATGATCATGGTGTTTGGTATGCTGGTGAACATCTTGCTGGCGCGCATTACCCCGTTGAAATACATATTCCTGACTGGTCACCACACGCTGTATATGTCGGCGATGCTGGCGGTAATTCTGTCGGTAGGCGGCATTCACGGCTTCTGGCTGGTGCTGATTGGTTCGTTGATTCTCGGCACCATGATGGTGGTTTGCCCGGCGATTCTGCAGCCGTTCACCCGCAAAATCACCAACTCGGACGATCTGGCGCTCGGCCACTTTGGCTCAACCGGCTATCTGCTCTCCGCGTTAGTGGGCAAAATGGTCGGTAAAGGCAGCCCGTCGATTGAAGAGCTGAAGGTGCCGAAAACCCTCAACTTCCTGCGCGACTCATCGGTAGCGATTTCGCTGACCATGATGATTCTGTTTATCGCGCTGGTTCTGGTTGCCGGTAAAGAATTCACCGAAAGCATCAGTGGCGGCCAGAACTACATTGTGTTCGCCATCATTCAGTCGATCACCTTTGCTGCGGGCGTCTATATCATCCTTGCCGGTGTGCGCATGGTGATTGCCGAAATCGTGCCGGCCTTTAAAGGTATCGCCGATAAGTTGGTACCCAACGCCAAACCGGCGCTGGATTGCCCAACCGTGTTCCCGTTCGCGCCGAACGCGGTGATCATCGGCTTCCTGTCGAGCTTCTCCGCCGGCTTGATCAGCATGTTCCTGTGTCCGCTGTTTGGTCTGAGCGTTATCGTTCCGGGTCTGGTACCGCATTTCTTCTGCGGTGCGACCGCTGGCGTCTACGGCAATATCACCGGCGGACGTCGCGGCGCTGTGATCGGCGCCTTTGTGCAAGGCTTGCTGATCTCCTTCCTGCCAGCGATTCTGCTGCCGCTGATGGGCGACCTCGGCTTCGCTTCCACCACCTTCGGTGATGCCGACTTCGGCATTGTTGGTATCGTGCTCGGCCACATTATTTCGTTCTTCCATTGATGTCATCAACAGCGCCTGCGGGCGCTGTTGTTGTAATGAGGAAATAAGTTATGCAAGCCAAATTCTCCCCCTCCTTAATGTGCATGGATCTCACGCGTTTTCGCGAGCAGGTTGAAGCGATGAATAGCACCGCTGCCTTTTATCATGTCGATATTATGGATGGCAGCTATGTGAAGAATATTACGCTGTCGCCGTTCTTTATTGAGAACCTGCGTAAAATTACTGATGTACCAATTGATGTGCATTTAATGGTAAATCATCCGGAAGATATTATCCCAATGTGCATTGAGGCCGGCGCCGATATTATTAGCTTCCACCCGGAAACCGCTAATAACAAAATTTTCCGCCTGCTGACGCAAATTAAAGACGCAGGCCGTCGCTGCGGCGTGGTGTTAAATCCGGCCACACCGGCAGAAACTATTCGTGAATATGCGCACCTGCTGGATAAAGTCACGGTGATGTCAGTGGATCCGGGTTTCGCCGGGCAGACATTTATCCCGCAAACGCTGAATAAGATTCGCCAGTTAATCGCCATGCGCGAAGAGCACGGTTATCACTATCTGACCGAAATTGATGGTTCATGCAATGCGCGCACCTTCCGGCAGATTGCTGCTTCAGGCGTGGATGTGTTTATTGTGGGCACGTCAGGTTTGTTTAATCTGGATGACGATGTCGCGCAGGCGTGGCAGAAGATGGAGAGCATTTTCGCCGAGGAAACCGCAGCTGCGTAAACCTGCACATATCGTAGCGGCGCAATTTATTGCGCGATAAATCGCGCCGCGACAAAATGTGCACAATCAATGATCTGTTAACGCCCCAGCTCACTCAGCGATTTATCCAGCGCGCCCACCAGCCAATCGATATCCGCTTCCTGGAACGCCAACGGCGGACGCAACTTCAGCACGTTGCCGTAAGGTCCCGCCACTGACGTCAACACGCGGTGTTCGCGCAGTTTCTCGATCAAATCCAGCGCCAGCGCTTTATCCGGCGTTTTACTGGCGCGATCCTGCACCAGTTCGAAACCAATAAACAGGCCCGCACCGCGCACGTCGCCGATCGACTCGTGACGATCCATTAGTTTCTGCAGTTCACTCAACAGCCTGGCGCCCACCACGCGGCTGTGCTCCTGCAAGCCCTCTTCTTTAATTACCGTCAGCACCGCTTGCGCGGCGGCCATCGCCACCGGATTACCGCCAAAGGTGTTGAAGTAAGGAATCTCGTCACTAAATGCCGCTAGCACATCGCTTTTCGCCAGCAAACCTGAAACCGGAATGCCGTTGCCCATTGGCTTGCCGGTGGTGATCACATCAGGCACCACGCCGTGACGCGCAAAGCCCCAGAACGCATCGCCGGTACGACCAAAGCCCGGCTGCACTTCATCGGCAATGAAAATCCCGCCGTTGGCATGCACCACATCGACCGCTTTTTGCAGGAAGCCGCGCGGGTTCGGCAATACGCCATCGGATGAGAAGATTGAGTCAGCGAGGAAGCCGGCAAACTTGATGCCGTGCGCTTTCATATCGTCAATCTGCTGCTGGATTTCATTGGCAAACCACTCGCCGAGATCGGGCGCATTCACGCGATAGGCATCCGGCGGTGAAACCAGACGCGTGGTTGCCGCCAACGGCTGTCCGCTGCCGAGGGCGGGCGACACACCTGACGTGAGATCGCTGGTGCCGTGATACGCCTCCTGCGACACGATAATGCCGGTGCCGCCGCTGAAAGCCCGCGCCACGCGGATCGCCAAATCGTTGGCTTCCGAACCGGTACACATGTACATGGCGCGATCGATGGCATCTGGCGTGGTCGCCAGCAACTCTTCGGTGTAATCGAGAATGCGTTCGTGCAGATAGCGCGTGTGGGTGTTCAGCATCTTCATCTGCTGATTCACCGCCTCAATCACCGCCGGATGGCAGTGACCAATGCTCGCCACGTTGTTATACACATCAAGATATTTATCACCGGCGGCATCCCACACATACTGCCCTTCGCCGCGCACTAAATGCACTGGCTTGCGGTAAAACAGGCGATACGACTCGCCCAACACTTTGCTGCGCTTGTCGGTTAGCTTGCGGGTTGCCGCATCCAGTCCGTCGGCGTGCTCAGCACGAAAACTGTTGGTATCCATGATGGTAGAACGTGTAGCCATGGTAACTCCCGTTGCGAAGGTGAGAGGGGTGCATGCGAAATCGCCGTTTGCCAATATCATGCCTGCTTTGGCGACAAATGCAACCAAATACACAAATACAACAAAATACACATGACGGCGCAATGACACTCAGGTAAGCTTAGGCCCAGGTTGAACACGCCACAGGGAAAAGTCATGCTGCAGGAAACCCGCTTACACCGCATTCGCGCGCTGCTGACCACGCAACATCAGCTCAGCACCGAACGCATCATCAATGAGCTTGGCATCTCGCGCGAAACCGCGCGGCGCGACATTATTGAGCTGGAAGCGCAGGGATTGGCGCGGCGGGTGCATGGCGGTTTGGTCGCCGTCGATAGCCAGCCAGAGCCGCCGCTGCAGGTGCGCCGTAACGCGCAGGCGAAAGAGAAACGCGCAATTGCGGTTGCTGCCGCGCAACATCTCCAGCCCGGCCAAACGCTGTTCCTTGATGCCGGCACCACCACCACCATGCTGGCCGAACAACTGCGCACCATGTCAGGTTTAACCATCATCACTAACAGCCTGCAGGCCGCGCTGGCGCTGAGCGCAGCGGAAGAGCATGAGACGCTGAATAATCAGGTGATTTTAATTGGCGGCATGATGATGGCAGGCGCGCAGCAAACGCGCGGGGAGATGACGATTGGGGAAATTTATCGTTATCGCGCCGATGTGGCGCTGCTTTCGCCGGTCGGCATCGACGCTAAAAACGGTGCCAGCAGTTTTCATCCCCACGAAGCGGCGATTGCCCGCGCCATGGTGCAGCAGGCGAACCGCACCATTTTACTGGCGGATCACAGCAAACTCGGCGTGATGAGCCGCACCGTTTATGCAGCGATTGCGGAAATCGATCTGCTGATCTGCGACAGCGGCGCGGTAAAACCCGGCGCGCTGACGGCGCTGCAACAGGCGCTGCCGCAGGTGCAGGTGGTTTAACCGATGAGAAAGTAGCGGTAAGCAAACTCATGTAACGATGTTTCATCGCCCATTGCATGCCAGACGCGAAACTGGCGTAAACGTTCTTTTTTGCGCACCGGTAAATTAAGTCCATAAATTTCAAGCGTAACTGCGGCGGCCTTTTGGAACTCAGCTGAACATTCCGGTGCTACCTCAATTTCACCATTGTCATAATTACAGATGAAGTAATCTTCAAATTGATAATCAGGACGATCAGGTTTAATTAAAACTTCATCAAATTTTTCACGCTTTTGGCTCTGACACATATCGCAGCATGGAAACAAATTTTCCCAATGAAATGCCAAAGCCGGATACTGGCTTTTCGGTCTGAAATGCTCCAGTGTTTCCCGGCTTTCACTACCAATGAAACCATCACAAAATGCACAATGGTGATGCGTCATTACTAATAACTCTCGACGCACTGCTTGATAACAAGTGATAGAAAACCAGCGGAATGTTGCTGCCGGATTCCCCTCACGCGCTGAAATATAGCGATCGGTCCACTCAGGATAATGCATTTTAAGACATGGCGGCCATGGTCCTCGATATGATTTGAACATTCCCTGTTCTCCTTACTTTTTTGAACGGCGTGCTATTTGTCGTAACTCCATCTCAATAATGGTTTCTAATTCTTCACCGCGCTCACGTATAGTTTGCGCCAAATCCATTAATTCACTGTCATCAGTAGGATTCTGCAAATAGCGATTACGAACCTTTTTGAATGATTTCAAGAGTTGTTCAGTTTCGACATCGAAACGTTCGTCGACATCAAAAATCTCTTCAAGAATAAGTTGAATACTTTTTCCTGCTCCGGATTCAGTAGGTACGATCTGATCCTGCATAGAAGCATCCCGCATCACATTGCGCTGTGGATCAGGCAGACGATAAACCCACGCATCCTCTACCGAACCAACGACAAAAGGCGAATGCGTTGATACAAAAACCTGGGAGTTGGGTAACAACTTTTGGATTGCGGGTAAAATGCGACGTTGCCATTTAGGGTGTAAATGAATATCTATTTCGTCGAGAAATAGTATTAGAGGCTGAGAGAATATGTCTTTTTTTTCTTCGAATTTAAGATATTCTAATCTTATAGCCAAATCACATACCCAACCAATAATTGATTTTAGTCCCTCAGGCAAAGAATCAAAAGCCATACATTTATCATCAATATTGAAAACAATCGACAATGGACTTCTACTTAGCTTAAAATCAATTTTAATGCCACTCAAGTTAAATATAAAAGCCTTTATCTTCCCAAGAGACTCTTGATATTTATTTGCCTCTTCATCTTCTTGTTCTATTTTAGCCAATGCATATTTAGTTAAGTTATTAGCAATCCATTGAGCAATAACATCCGAACGGATTGTTTTGTAAAATGATAAAGCATTTTCAAAAGGAGAATAATCAATTTCCTTAATTGAATCAAAAACGAATTCATCTTGATGGCTGGTATTTCCAGAGTAAGCAAATGCAGCAAATTGGAAATCTGTATCATTGAGCATTCTTTCTATATCAAAATAGTATGCATAGTTTTTTATTAAATCTCTAAAATTTTTGTCTCCATAATAATGTGTTTTCCCAACAGGATTAATTAAATAGTCTTGATCAATAAACAAACTTGTATCAATTTTGTTCACACAATAAAACCCATGACCGTTTCCAAATTTAAAATCTACTAAGCTGTAACCATTTAAAAACCTTTTAGATATGGGATGTTTATTGCTAAAGGGATCAAATATCGCAGCTAATGCATATAAAACCGTACTTTTCCCACAGCCATTCGGCCCGGTAAAAATGTGGATCTCGGCTTTTTCTCCGTCACGCAGTTCACTTTGAATCGGCGGAAAATCAAAATGCGTGTGCTCAAACACTCCGATGTCTTTGAGTGTGACACTTTCAATGCGATAAGGCTGGCGCATGATTACTTCCTTGTGCTGAAGGAAAAAATTAAAACAAACGCCGCGAGTGGCTGTAAACCGTGGCGCGTCCCGGCTTACTAAACCCGATTAGAGTTAAATTGCAACGTTCGGCTACCTCAACTGCGAGCTGTGTCGCAGCCGATACCGCGAACAGAATCTCCACGCCGCACATGGCGGATTTCTGCACCATCTCATAGCTGGCGCGACTGGAAACCAGCACCGCGCCCTGCTGCCACGGCTGCTGGCTGCGATTCCCCAGCAGTTTATCCAGCGCCACATGGCGACCGACATCTTCATACCCGCCCTGCAATTCGCCTTGCGGTGACATCCACGCCGCCGCGTGCGTGCAGCCGGTGAGGTTGCCGATCGGCTGGTAGTCGCGCAGCTGCGCCAGGCCTTTATCCAGATTGGCTAAATCAAAGGTTTGGCTGAACGGCAGCGGCTGTAATGGCTTACCGATTTGATCAAGTTGCTCCACGCCACACACGCCGCAGCCGGTGCGGCCAGCCATGGCGCGGCGCTGCTCTTTCAGCGCCATAAAGCGGCGGCTGGAGAGTTCAATCTGTACTTCAATGCCATTACAGCCCGAAACCACATCGATACCGTAGATTTCATCCGGGCGCGCAATAATGCCTTCCGAGAGCGAGAAACCTATCGCAAAAGCTTCCAAATCATTGGGTGTCGCCATCATCACAACGTGCGAAATGCCGTTATAGACCAGCGCTACCGGTACTTCCTGCGCCAGCCAGTCTGTTTCCGCAAGGCTGATATCACGCCGCTGATGCACCTGCGCCTGCACCGCACCTGAGATCTTATTCACATTAATGTGACTTTCCTGCTCATTCTCTGTCACTTTTTTCGCCTCACATAACAACCTTACTAAAGTAGTGGTAATATTAGGTCGCTATTGCCGCAATATTCGTCGGGTTATTGTGACGCCCGATTCACTGCACTGCAAAAGTAAAAAATCATTCATGTTGAAAGGATAATCCATGAACGTCAGCCGAAGAAAATTCTTCAAGGTCTGTGCTGGCGGTATGGCAGGGACAACGGCAGCACTGCTTGGCTTTGCGCCAGAGGTAGCGCTGGCGGAAACGCGACAGTATAAACTGCTGCGCGCACGCGAAACCCGTAACACCTGCACTTACTGCTCAGTTGGCTGTGGCTTGTTAATGTACAGCCTCGGTGACGGCGCGAAAAACGCCAAAGAGACCATTTTCCATATCGAAGGGGATCCGGATCATCCGGTGAGCCGCGGCGCATTGTGCCCGAAAGGCGCAGGCCTGCTCGACTTCATCCACAGTGAAAGTCGCCTGCAATACCCGGAATACCGCGCGCCAGGCTCCGATAAATGGCAGCGCATTAGCTGGGACGATGCCTTTGATCGCATCGCCAGGCTAATGAAAGCGGACCGCGACGCTAACTTCGTGGCGCAAAACGCTGCGGGCGTGACGGTAAACCGTTGGCTCTCCACCGGCATGCTGTGTGCTTCCGCATCCAGCAACGAAACCGGCTATTTAACCCAGAAATTTACCCGATCGCTCGGCATGTTAGCGGTCGACAACCAGGCACGCGTATGACACGGACCAACGGTAGCAAGTCTTGCTCCAACATTTGGTCGCGGTGCGATGACCAATCACTGGGTCGACATCCGTAATGCCAATCTGATCGTTGTGATGGGCGGGAACGCCGCTGAAGCGCATCCGGTGGGATTCCGCTGGGCGATGGAAGCCAAGATTCACAACAAAGCCAAACTGATTGTTATCGATCCGCGCTTCACGCGAACCGCATCGGTAGCCGATTTCTATACGCCGATTCGTTCGGGCACCGACATCACTTTCCTGTCGGGCGTACTGCTGTGGCTGCTGCAAAACGACAAAATCCAGCATGAATATGTGCAGGCGTACACCAATGCCAGCCTGATCGTGCGCGAGGATTATCATTTTGAAGATGGCCTGTTCAGCGGCTACGACGAAGAGAATCGCAAATACGACAAAACCAGCTGGAACTACGAACTGGACGCCGACGGCTTCGCCAAACGCGACGCCACGCTCACGCATCCGCGCTGCGTATGGAACCTGCTGAAGCAGCACGTTAGCCGTTACACGCCAGAAATTGTTGAACGCATCTGCGGCACGCCAAAAGCGGACTTCTTGCACGTGTGTGAACTGATTGGCGAAACCAGCGCGCGCGATCGCACCACTTCGTTCCTGTATGCGCTCGGCTGGACGCAGCACTCGGTCGGTGCGCAGAATATCCGCACCATGGCGATGATTCAGCTGCTGCTCGGCAACATGGGCATGATTGGCGGCGGCATCAATGCGCTGCGCGGCCACTCGAATATTCAGGGGCTGACCGATCTCGGTTTGCTGTCGCAAAGTTTGCCGGGTTACATGACTTTGCCGTCGGAAAAACACACCGATCTGCAGAGTTATCTTGCTGCCAACACGCCGAAAGCGCTGCTGCCGGGCCAGGTAAACTACTGGAGCAACTACCCGAAATTCTTTGTCAGCCAGATGAAAGCCTTCTTCGGCGACAAAGCCCAGGCGGAAAACAGCTGGGGCTTCGACTGGTTGCCGAAGTGGGATAAAGGTTACGACGTGCTGCAGTACTTCGAGATGATGTCGCAAGGCAAGGTCAACGGCTATCTGTGCCAGGGCTTCAACCCGGTGGCATCGTTCCCGAACAAGCGCAAAGTGATTGATTCACTGTCGAAGCTGAAGTTCCTTGTCACCATCGACCCGCTCAACACCGAAACTGCCACCTTCTGGGAGAATCACGACGAGTTTAACGATGTTGATCCATCAAAAATTCAGACCGAAGTGTTCCGTTTGCCCTCCACCTGTTTCGCCGAAGAGAACGGTTCAATCGTTAACTCCGGCCGCTGGCTGCAGTGGCACTGGAAAGGTCAGGATGCACCGGGCGAAGCGCTGAATGACGGCGAGATTCTTTCCGGCATCTATTCACGCCTGCGCAAAATGTACGCCAGTGAGGGCGGCGCATTGCCTGAGCAAGTGCTGAACATGAGCTGGAACTACCTGACGCCAGAAAATCCTGCGCCGGAAGAAGTGGCGATGGAGAACAACGGCAAAGCGCTGGCGGATGTATACGATGACAAAGGCACGCTGCTGGTGAAAAAAGGCCAACAGCTCAGTACCTTTGCCCATCTGAAAGATGACGGCAGCACCAGCAGCGGATGCTGGATTTTCGCCGGCAGCTGGACGCCGGACGGCAACCAGATGGCGCGCCGCGACAACACCGATCCTACCGGTTTGGGCAATACGCTGAACTGGAGCTGGGCGTGGCCGCTCAACCGCCGCATTCTCTACAACCGCGCCTCGGCTGATCCGCAAGGCAATCCGTGGGATCCGAAACGTCAGATCCTGAAGTGGGATGGCAGCAAATGGGGGGGCATGGATGTGCCGGACTACAGCGCCGCCGCACCCGGCAGCGATGTCGGGCCGTTCATCATGCAGCCGGAAGGCATGGGCCGCCTGTTTGCGCTCGATAAAATGGCCGAAGGTCCGTTCCCGGAACACTACGAGCCGTTTGAAACGCCAATCGGCACCAACCCGCTGCATCCGAACGTGGTATCCAACCCGGCGGCGCGCGTGTTCAAGGACGATTTGGCATCGATGGGCCAGGCGGAGCAGTTCCCGTATGTCGGCACCACTTATCGTCTCACCGAGCATTTCCATTACTGGACCAAACACGCGCGGCTCAATGCCATCGCGCAGCCGGAACAGTTCGTTGAAATCGGAGAGACACTGGCAGATGAGTTAGGGATTCGACAAGGCGACACGGTTGAAGTCACCTCAAACCGCGGCTACATCAAAGCTAAAGCCGTAGTCACTAAGCGTATTCGACGACTGAATGTTGACGGTAAATCTGTTGATACTATCGGTATTCCGATTCACTGGGGGTATCAGGGCGTGGCAAAAAAAGGCTTCATTGCCAATACATTGACGCCATTTGTCGGTGACGCCAATACGCAAACGCCGGAGTTCAAAGCATTCCTGGTCAACATCGTGAAAGTGTTCGATGAGGTGTAACGGAGAACGAATATGACTTATCAATCTCAAGACATTATCCGCCGCTCCGCCACCAATGGACTCACGCCTGCCCCGCAGGCGCGTAACCATCAGCAGGAAGTGGCGAAACTGATCGACGTGACCACCTGCATCGGCTGCAAAGCGTGTCAGGTGGCGTGCTCGGAGTGGAACGATATCCGCGATGAAGTGGGACATAACGTTGGGGTGTACGACAATCCCGCCGATTTGACCGCCAAATCCTGGACGGTGATGCGCTTCTCAGAAGTGGAGGAGAACGGCAAGTTAGAGTGGCTGATCCGCAAGGATGGCTGCATGCACTGCGCCGATCCCGGCTGCCTGAAAGCCTGCCCATCTGAAGGCGCGATTATTCAGTACGCTAACGGCATCGTCGATTTTCAGTCAGAACAGTGCATTGGCTGCGGCTACTGCATTGCGGGCTGTCCGTTCGATGTGCCGCGTCTGAATAAAGAGGACAACCGCGTGTACAAATGCACGCTGTGCGTCGATCGTGTCAATGTCGGTCAGGAACCGGCGTGCGTGAAAACCTGCCCGACCGGCGCGATTCACTTCGGCAGCAAAAGCGATATGCAGGCGCTGGCCGGTGAACGCGTGGCCGAGCTCAACACGCGCGGCTATGCCAACGCCGGCTTGTACGATCCGGAAGGCGTCGGCGGCACGCACGTGATGTATGTGCTGCACCACGCCAACAAACCGCAGCTCTATCACGGTTTGCCGGATAATCCGAGCATCAGTCCGGCGGTAACGTTCTGGAAAGGGATCTGGAAACCGCTGGCGGCGATCGGTTTTGCCGCCACCTTCGCCGCGTCGGTGTTCCACTACGTTGGCGTAGGGCCAAACCGCGTGGAAGAGGATGAGGACGAGAATCTGCACGAAAAAGAGGAGCGCGAATAATGAAAAAACGCGATCGTCTGGTGCGCTACAGCGCACCGGAACGCATCAATCACTGGATTGTGGCGTTCTGTTTTGTGCTCGCCGCGCTGAGCGGACTGGGTTTCTTTTTCCCGTCGTTTAACTGGCTGATGCACGTGCTCGGCACGCCGCAGTTGGCGCGTATCCTGCATCCGTTTGTTGGCACGGTGATGTTTGCCGCCTTTATCATCATGTTCTTACGCTATTGGAAACATAATCTGATCAATCGCGAAGACCTGGTTTGGGCGAAAAACATCCACAAAATCGTGCAAAACGAAGAGGTCGGCGATACCGGCAAATACAACTTCGGGCAGAAGTGTGTGTTCTGGGCTGCTATCATCAGCTTAGTCTTGCTGCTGGTGAGCGGAATTGTTATCTGGCGCCCGTACTTTGCCGGTGCCTTTACTATTCCGCTGATTCGCATCGCGCTAGTGGTGCATTCGGTCTCAGCTGTGGCGCTGATCGTGGTGATTATGGTGCACATTTACGCCGCGTTGTGGGTAAAAGGCACCATTACCGCCATGGTTGAGGGCTGGGTTCCGGCCGCGTGGGCGAAGAAACATCACCCACGCTGGTATCGCGAGCAGCGCCAACGCCAAACACAACAGGAAAAACGTCCCTGATGAGTATTCGCATCATCCCGCAGGACCAGCTGGAGAAAAGCGAAAAGCGCACGGCGGAGCACGTTCCGCCGTTACTTTTCCCCCGGCTGAAAAATCTGTATAGCCGCCGTGCGGCACGTTTGCGCGACCTGGCCGCGAAGAATCCGCTGGGTGATTACCTGCGCTTTGCTGCGGTGATCGCCGAGGCGCAGGAGATCGTGCTGTATGACCATCCGCTACAGCTTGATCTGCAGCAGCGGCTGACGCAGAGCGCCGAGCAGGGCAAACCGCCGCTCGATATCCACACCTATCCGCGCGATGCGCACTGGCAGCGTTTGCTGCATTCGCTGATCGCCGAGCTGAAGCCGGAGATGAGCGGCCAGGCGCTGGCGGTGCTGGAGAATCTGGAAAAATCCTCCACTAGCGAACTGGAAAATCTGGCGCATGCGCTGCTGGAAGGCGATTTCGCGCAGGTGAGCAGCGACAAATCGCCGTTCATCTGGGCGGCGTTGTCGATTTACTGGGCGCAGATGGCGGCATTAATTCCCGGTAAAGCGCGCGCCGAATACGGTGAGCATCGCCAGTTCTGCCCGGTATGCGCCAGCGTGCCGGTCACCAGCGTGGTGCACATGAGCGTAGGCCAGCAAGGTCTGCGCTATCTGCACTGCAATCTGTGTGAAAGCGAATGGTATGTGGTGCGCAGCAAGTGCTCCAACTGTGAACAAACCGGCGATCTGCATTACTGGTCGCTGGACAGCGAAAAAGCGGCGGTGAAAGCAGAGAGTTGCGGCGATTGCGGTACCTACCTGAAGATGTTGTATCAGGAGAAGGATCCCGCCGTAGAGCCGGTGGCCGATGATTTGGCCTCGCTGGTGCTGGATGCCCGCATGGAGCAGGAAGGATTCGCCCGCAGCAGTCTGAATCCGTTTATGTTCCCCGGCGATTAGCTTTTTCCATGTTTCTACGGTCCGTAGCGGCGCGATTTATCGCGCATTGTGCCAGCGCGCCGCCAGGGATATGTGCGGTTTGTTATCGCGTATTTTCATTCAACACGGAGGCGCACGATGAAACTGATTGGCAGCTACACCAGCCCTTTTGTCCGCAAAATATCAGTGATATTGCTGGAAAAAGGCCTGGTTTTCGAATTCGTTAATCACTCTCCGTGGATCGATGACAGCGATGTACCGCAGTACAATCCGCTGGGCAAAGTACCGGCGCTGATTGACGACAACCAGCTCACCTGGTTCGACTCTTCGATCATCGCGCAAGTCATTGAACTGCGCGGCGATGCGCCTGCGCTGCTGCCCGATGATGCGCTGCATGCGTTGCACATCCGTCAGCTGGAAAAACTGGCCGACGGCATCAACGATGCGGCGGTGATGATCGTGCGCGAGCAGATGCGTCCCGGCGATCAGCAATCTGAAGAGGTGCTGCTGCGCAACCGTGACAAAATCCAACGCGGCCTCGATGCGCTAGAAACCGCCGCCGCCCAAGGCGAATGGCTCAATAGCGGCACGCTCAATCTGGCCGATATCGCCACCGGCTGCATGATTGGATACCTCAACTTCCGCCGCGTGCTGCCAAACTGGTGCGTAAATCGCCCGGCGCTGGTGAAGCTGGCCGAAAACCTGTTTGCGCGCGAAAGCTTTGCCCGCACCGTTCCGCCCTCTCTGTAAGTCACCCGATGAAAACCCTGTACAGCCAATTACCTGCTATCGACAGCCTGCTGCGCGATCCCGCGCTGCAGCCGCTGCTTGCCGATCACGGAACCGCCTTCGCTACGCGCCAGCTGCGCAGCATGCAGCAGGAAGCGCGCGACCACATTCAGCAGCACCAAACCTTGCCAGAGTGGCACCTGAACTGGCCGGATGAAGCGCTGCGCCGTATCCAGCAACAGCAGCAAAGTGCGCTGCGTCCGGTGTTCAATCTCACCGGCACCGTGCTGCACACCAATCTTGGCCGCGCACAGCTGAGCGATCGCGCTATCGACGCGGTGGTGAATTGCCTGCGTCAGCCGGTCACGCTGGAATACGCGCTGGATGAAGCGGCGCGTGGCCACCGCGATCGTGCGGTTAGCGCGCTGCTGTGCGAGTTAACCGGCGCGGAAGCGGCCTGTATCGTTAACAACAATGCCGCCGCCGTGTTATTGATGTTGGCCGCGTTAGCGCCGGGGCGCGAAGTGATTGTCTCGCGCGGCGAGCTGGTGGAAATTGGCGGCGCCTTCCGCATTCCTGACGTGATGCGCCAGGCGGGCTGCAAACTGGTGGAAGTAGGCACCACCAACCGCACGCACCTGAAAGATTATCGCGCCGCCATCGCGGAAAACAGCGGCCTGCTGATGAAGGTGCACACCAGCAATTATCAGATTCAGGGCTTTACCCATGCGGTAACGGAAGCAGAGCTGGTTGCGCTGGGTGACGCTTATCAATTGCCGGTGATCACCGACCTTGGCAGCGGATCGCTGATCGATATGACCGAATTTGGTCTACCGGCTGAACCGATGCCGCAGCAGCTGATCGCCGCAGGCGTCAGTCTGGTAAGTTTCTCCGGCGACAAACTGCTCGGCGGTCCGCAGGCGGGGATTATCGTCGGCAAGCAGACGCTGATTGATCAGCTCCAGTCGCATCCGCTGAAACGCGCGCTGCGCGTCGACAAAATGACGCTCGCGGCGCTGGAAGCCACGCTACAGCTCTATCGTCAGCCGGAAACGCTGCGTGAAGCCCTGCCGACGCTGCGGCTGCTCACCCGTCCAGCGCAGGATATTCAGCAACAAGCTGAACGATTACTGCCCGCGTTACAACAGATTTATCGAGATGATTTTTCGCTAGCGATTGCGCCCTGTTCATCCCAAATCGGCAGCGGATCGCTACCAGTTGAACGTATTCCCAGTTTCGCTATCACCTTTGCGCCGAGCGATGGGCGCGGTAGCCAGCTCGTCAATTTGTCACAGCATTGGCGCAGCTTAGCGCGCCCGGTGATTGGCCGCATCCAGGAAGGCAAACTGTGGCTGGATCTGCGCTGCCTTGATGATGAAAGCGCGCTGATTCAGGCCTTAGCGTCATGATTATTGCCACCGCTGGACACGTCGATCACGGCAAAACCGCGCTGCTACAGGCATTGACCGGCGTGGATGCCGATCGCCTGCCGGAAGAGAAACGGCGCGGCATGACCATCGATCTCGGCTACGCGTACTGGCCGCAGCCGGATGGTCGCGTGCTCGGCTTTATTGATGTGCCAGGCCACGAGAAATTTCTCGCCAATATGCTGGCGGGCATTGGCGGCATTCATCATGCGCTGCTGGTGGTGGCCTGCGACGATGGCGTGATGCCGCAAACCCGCGAACATTTGCAATTGCTGAGCCTGGCCGGACAGCCGCCGCTCAGCGTGGCGCTGACCAAAGCCGATCGCGTGGATGAAACGCGCATCGCGGAAGTCCAGCGGCAGGTGGCGCAGCTCACGCAGCAACTCGGCTGGCCGGCGGTGCCGCAATTTGTTACCAGCAGCCACACCCAGCAAGGCATCGACGCGCTGCGCCAGCATCTCAGCACGCTGGCGGAACCGGCCTTCGACTCTCGTTACCGTTTCCGTCTCGCTATCGATCGCGCCTTCACGCTGAAAGGCAGCGGATTGGTGGTCACCGGCACCGCACTGTCGGGCGAAGTGAACGTCGGCGATACTCTTTGGCTTAGCAGCCTGAATCTGCCGCTGCGCGTGCGCGCGCTGCATGCGCAGAACCAATCGGTGACGCGCGCGCAAGCCGGTGAACGTATCGCATTGAATATCGTCGGCGATGTGGAAAAAGCGCAGATCGCGCGCGGCGACTGGCTGCTGTCACAGGCCAGAGCGGAAGGCACCACGCGCTTAACCGTGGCGCTGCGCTTGCTGCAGCCGCTGAAGAGCGCGTCGCAGCCGATTCATCTCCACCACGCCGCCAGCCACGTCACTGGACGCATTACGCTGCTGGCGGATGATGTCGCGGAACTGGTGCTGAACCAACCGCTGTGGCTGGCCGAGAACGATCGGCTGATTATCCGCGACAGCAACGCACAGCACACGCTGGGCGGCGCGCGCGTGCTGCTGCTCAACAGTAAAAAGCGCGGCAAACGTCAGGCGGAGTATCTTGCCTGGCTGCAGCAGCTGGCCGCCGCACAAGATGATGACGCCAGCCTGCAGGCGCATCTGGCCTATCAACCGACAGAACGGCGTGACCTGGCGTGGGCGCGCCAGCTTACCGAGCCCGCGCTGGATGCACTGATCGAGCATGCAGCACCGGTGCAGCTTGATAACGCGCTGATGAGTGCCGCGCAGGCAGCACAATGGCGGCAAAAGCTGCTGGAATCACTGGCGCATTTTCATCAGCAGCATCCCGAGATGCCGGGCATCGGCCACGATCGTTTGCGTCGTGTGGCAATGCCGCATCAGCCTGCGGAATGGGTGTTAGCGCTGATTGATCAACTGCTGGCGCAAGGTCAGCTACAACAGCGACAAGGCTGGCTGCATCTGCCCGACTTCGAACCGCGCTTTAATCCGCAGGAAGAAGCTCTTTGGCAGCAGGTCGGCCCGCTGTTTGGCGATCAGCCGCTGTGGGTGCGCGATATCGCGCTGGCGCTGCAGCAGGATGAACAGGCGATTCGCTCGCTGCTGCTCACTGCTGCGCGGCTCGGACATATCACCGCGATCGTACGCGATCGCTACTATCGCAGCGACCAGATCCAGATCTTCGCCGATCTGATTCGGAGCCGTGCCGCGCAAGAGGGCAGCACCAGCGCCGCCGACTTCCGCAACCAGCTTGGCACCGGGCGCAAAGTGGCGATACAGATTCTGGAATTCTTCGACCGCAGCGGCTTCACCCGCCGCCGTGGTAACGATCATCTGTTGCGCGACGACCGCCTGTTTCCCGTCTCATCTGCCTAAAATCTCTCGCGTTGCCTCGCAGTTCAGCCTGTAACTGCGCTGTAACGCGCATTCCCTGTTGCGCAAAAAAGTGCCAGAATGTAAGAAATACTCTTACACGGGATGACGATGATGGCACGTACCATGACGATCGATTTAGGCGATGAACTGCGCGAGTTTGTTGAATCTCTGGTTGAATCCGGCGACTACCGTACGCAAAGCGAAGTGGTGCGCGACTCGCTGCGCTTGCTGCGTGAGAAGCAGGCGGAATCAAAGCTGGAAAAGCTCAGAGAGTTGGTCAGAGAGGGCTTTGAAAGCGGCCCGGGAAAAGAGTGGGATCATGAAGATTTTCTAAGACGAGTAAAAGCCAGGGTAGGCATTTATGAAAAGGACCATCACGATAAAACCGGAAGCTGATGCAGATCTAATGAAGATCTGGATTTATGGCTACTGGAATTATGGAGAGCAGTTAGCTGATGACTATAGCGCCAGATTCGCTCAGCTCTTCGACAAACTCGCCATGTTTGATTTAGGTCGTAAACGACCGGATTTAGGTCAGCAGATCTATTCGCTGCCTTTCGAACAGCATATTGTGATCTACCGCGCTGAAGTGGATGAAATTTTCATCGGGCGTATCTTGCACCACTCGCAGGACGTTAGCGCCGAGTTTTGAAAACAAAAAAGGGACGATCTCTCGTCCCCTTTATTTTGTAGCATCGCCATTCATGGCGACCACGCCAATTACTGCAGCAGTGAAATATCCGCCACCTGCAGGAACAGCTGGCGCAGCTGTGCCAGCAGCGTCAGACGGTTAATACGCACCGCCTGATCGTCAGCGTTCACCATCACTTTATCGAAGAAGTTATCTACCGCTTCGCGCAGCTGCGCCAGTTCAACCAGCGCATCCTGATAGCGACCTTCTGCAAAGTACGGCTGCAGCTTGTCGCCCAGCGCGGTCACGAAGGTCGCCAGTTGGATCTCTTCGTTCTCTTTCAGCAGGGAAGCCTGCACGCTGTCGTTCAGGGTTTCGGTCGATTTCGCCAGGATGTTCGACACACGTTTGTTGGCAGCAGCCAGCGTGGCGGCCGCTTCCAGCGTACGGAAGTGCGAAACCGCCTTCATGCGCGCATCGAAATCAGCCGGACGGGTTGGACGACGCGCCAGCACCGCCTGAATGGTGTCAACGCTGTGGCCCTCTTCCTGATACCAGGTACGGAAACGGCCCAGCATAAAGTCGATCA
The DNA here is from genome assembly GCF_054903455.1 of Pantoea sp. y20. Classification (NCBI taxonomy): domain Bacteria; kingdom Pseudomonadati; phylum Pseudomonadota; class Gammaproteobacteria; order Enterobacterales; family Erwiniaceae; genus Pantoea; species Pantoea sp. y20. The sequence continues at coordinate 93,203 of NZ_CM142816.1, read as the reverse complement.
CCTCATCGACCACTTTGGCGTTGCTCAGCTTGCTGCCGTACAAACGCACCGCTTCTTCGGTCAGCGTTTGCAGATCGAGCGGCAGATTTTTCTCCACGATGATACGCAGCACGCCCAGCGCAGCACGGCGCAGTGCGAACGGATCTTTGTCGCCTTTCGGATGCTGACCGATACCGAAGATACCCGCGAGGGTGTCCATTTTGTCGGCAATCGCCACGGCGCAGGCCACAGGATTTGACGGCAGATCGTCACCGGCAAAGCGCGGCTGATACTGCTCATTCAGCGCAACCGCCACATCTTCCGCTTCGCCATCGTGGCGCGCGTAGTGCATGCCCATCACGCCCTGCGTGTCGGTGAACTCGAAGACCATGTTGGTCATCAGGTCACATTTCGACAGCAAGCCCGCGCGGGTAGCGTGATTCACATCAGCGCCAATCTGCGCGGCAATCCAGCCAGCCAGCGCCTGAATGCGATCGGTTTTATCACGCAGCGTACCCAGCTCTTTCTGGAACAGTACGGTTTCCAGACGCGGCAGATTATCTTCCAGACGCTTTTTGCGGTCGGTGTTGAAGAAGAACTCGGCATCCGCCAGACGCGGGCGCACCACCTTCTCGTTACCGGCGATGATCTGCTGTGGATCTTTGGATTCGATGTTGGTGACGAAGATGAAATTCGGCAGCAGCTTGCCCGCCGCGTCGTACACCGGGAAGTACTTCTGGTCACCTTTCATGGTGTAAACCAGCGCTTCAGCTGGCACCGCGAGGAACTTCTCTTCGAATTTCGCCGTCAGCACCACCGGCCACTCCACCAGCGAGGTTACTTCTTCCAGCAGGCTTTCGCTCAAATCGGCGATGCCGCCAATTTTCTGCGCTGCCGCTTCCGCATCCGCCTTGATTTTGGCTTTACGCGCGGCGTAATCCGCCACCACTTTACCGCGCTCCAGCAGCAGCTGCGGATACTGATCGGCGTTGTCGATGGTGAATTCTGGCTCGCCCATAAAGCGATGACCGCGAATCACGCGATCGGACTCAATACCGAGAATCTTCGCGGGAATCAGCTCATCGCCGAGCAGCAGCGTAACGGTGTGCACCGGACGCACAAACTGCACGTCGCTCGCGCCCCAGCGCATCAGCTTAGGAATTGGCAGCTTGCTCAGCGCGGTAGCCACCATAGCGGGCAGCAGCGCCTGCGCGCTTTCGCCGGTGATGGCTGCGCGATGCACCAGCCATTCACCTTTATCCGTGCTCAGACGTTCAGCCTGCGCCACGGTGATGCCGTTACCACGCGCCCAACCTTCGGCCGCTTTGGTGGCGTTGCCATCGGCATCAAACGCGGCGGCGATAGCCGGGCCACGTTTTTCAACTTCGCGATCCGGCTGCGCGGCAGCCAGCTGGGCCACTTTCAGCGCCAGACGGCGCGGAGCAGCAAACCAGCTCACTTCGCCGTGCGCCAGACCGGCGCTATCAAGTTCAGCAGTGAAATGCGCAGCAAAGGCTTCCGCCAGACTGCGCAGCGCTTTCGGAGGCAACTCTTCGGTGCCAATTTCCACCAGGAAAGTTTTATCGGTCATGGCTGCCTCTTACTTGTTTTTATTGCACATCGGGAAGCCAAGCGCCTCACGGGACGCATAATAGGCTTCCGCCACGGCTTTCGTCAGGGTGCGGATACGCAGGATATAACGCTGGCGTTCGGTAACCGAAATCGCTTTGCGGGCATCCAGCAGGTTAAAGCTGTGCGCCGCTTTCAGAATGCGCTCATAAGCCGGCAGCGGCAGCGGTTTTTCCAGCGCCAGCAGCTGCTGCGCTTCTTTCTCATACTGCTCGAAGCAGGTGAAAAGGAAGTCAACGTCAGCGTATTCGAAGTTATAGGTCGACTGCTCCACTTCGTTCTGATGGAACACTTCGCCGTAGGTGGTTTTACCGAACGGACCGTCGCTCCACACCAGATCGTAAACGCTGTCTACGCCCTGAATGTACATCGCCAGGCGCTCTAAGCCGTAGGTGATCTCGCCGGTTACTGGCTTACACTCGAGGCCGCCAACCTGCTGGAAGTAAGTGAACTGCGTCACTTCCATGCCGTTCAGCCACACTTCCCAACCGAGTCCCCACGCGCCCAGCGTTGGGTTTTCCCAGTTGTCTTCGACAAAGCGAATGTCGTGGATGGTGGGATCCATACCCAGCTCTTTCAGCGACCCAAGGTACAGCTCCTGAAGGTTGTCCGGGTTGGGCTTAATCACCACCTGGAACTGGTAATAGTGCTGTAAACGGTTCGGGTTTTCACCGTAACGTCCATCGGTCGGACGACGAGATGGCTGCACGTAAGCGGTCGCCATCGGCTCTGGGCCTAAGGCACGCAGACAGGTCATCGGGTGTGAGGTGCCGGCGCCCACTTCCATGTCCAACGGTTGGACAATGGTGCAGCCTTGACGCGCCCAGTAATCCTGCAAGGTCAGGATCAGGCCCTGAAAGGTCTTGGTATCAAACTTTTGCATGTTGAATTCGCACGCGATACGGATCGGTTAAAAAAAGAGTGCGCCAGTATACCCTTTGACCGCGGATTGTGCAGCCGGAAATCCAGGCCAGTGCGCAAGCGATTACGGCAAGGTTTAACGGGCAAAAACAGAACAATAAGAAAATCGTATACGATTCACACTCATCGCGAGCACTCAACATAAAATTTTCATTAAAATCTTACATATCATAATCTTGATCGATATATCAGCAAATCCTATTACGTGATGAATATCACCTTTTTGACCCAATGGTTAAAAATAGCGCGTTGACACTCGTATAATCGTATACGAAATTGCGGTGAAACAGTTTTGCTTGAGATTTCACCATGAAGATTGCGTTGAGTTATCCCGGCATGAACGCCAGCGACCGCCCAATGGGGCCTGCGCCGCTCTCCGCCGCCGTGCTACATGAACCGATGTTGTTCATTTCCGGCCAGGTGGCGATTGATCCCTACAGCGGCGAGATTATGGGCAACGACATCACCAGCCAGACGCGTCAGGTGTTGAAAAACGTCGGCGATCTGCTGAGCGAAGCGAACATGACCTTCGACAACGTGGTCCGCGTCACTGTTTACCTGACCGATCTCAGCACGTTCAGCGTGATGAATGCCGCTTACAGTGAATTCTTCCGGTTCCCCTTCCCGGCGCGCGCCACCGTGGGCATTCAACTCAACCATCCTGACCTGCTGGTCGAGATGGAAGTGACGGCGATGCGCTGATGCATATTCACATCGAGAACGACGCCAGCGCACCGCGCGCACTCCATCTCTCTGTTGAGCAGCTGCAACTGCAGCTCGACGTGCATCCGCCGTTGCGCAGCCACTTCACGCTGAGCGAAAACCGCGATCCGGCGCAGACCGCCGACTTTCTCGCCCGCTGCGACATTCTGTGGAGCGGACGTAAGCTGGCGCTCGATCAGTTCAGCACGCCGCGTCTGGGTTGGGTGCAGGTGATGTCCGCTGGCGTTGAGCAGTGGCTGGCGCACTGGCCGCAAGGCGTGACGCTCACCAATGCTTCTGGCGTACACGGCGATAAAGGTGCCGAGTTCATTTTGATGGCGGCGCTGATGTTCAACTTCGGCATTCCCGGTTTTCTGCAGGATCAGGCGCAGCGTGTGTGGCGTCCGACCTTTGGCGGCTGCGCACGCGGTAAAATCGTGCTGCTGCTGGGCGTGGGCGGCATTGGCGCCGCGGCGGCAACTCTGCTGACGGCACAAGGCTATCGCGTGATTGGCGTGACGCGCAGCGGCCAGTGCGATGCCAACGTGGCGCGCTGCATCCGCATTGATGCGCTAGACGAGGTGTTGCCGCAGGTGGATGTGGTGGTGTCGACGCTGCCGCTGACGCCACAAACCCGCAATCTGTTCGATCGCCGCCGTCTCGATCTGCTGCCCGCACGCGCTGGCATCGTGATTGTTGGCCGCGCTGATGTATTTGATTACAGCGCGATGCGCGAAAAACTCATCGCAGGCGAATTGGCCGGCGCGGTGCTGGATGTCTATCCGCAAGAGCCGCTACCGGCCGACGACCCGCTGTGGCACACGCCCGGCGTGGTGATGACACCGCACTGCAGCCTTGACGATCACAGCGCCTACCTCGCCGGTTGCCTTGACGTGTTTATCGATAACCTGGCGCGCTTCCGCCACGGACAACCGCTGCGTAATCAGGTTGATCCGGCACGAGGTTATTAACCCCCGATATTTCCGTAGGGCCGCCATTCATGGCGACCACCTAAAAAAGCACCAAAGACGTTCATAAATCACAAGGTCATCGCTTTCTCATTCACCAGCATCAGGGGAACCTTATTATGAAATTCGCACGCACTGCTTTATTAATCTCTGGTCTCAGCGGCAGCTTACTGGCGGGCCTCTCCAGCGCCCACGCAGCCAGCACCGATCCCATCACGCCTGCCGCCAGTGACTTCGCGGCGATGGCGCAGTGCAAAGCACTGCAAACCAAATATCCCTCGCTGAAAGGCAAAGATCTGGTCATCGGCCTCGGCGGCTACACCAAAGGCTTTGAAGCGCCATCGGAAAAAGATCCCAGCATCATTGAAGGTCTCGATCCTTCCCTGTTCGAACGCATCAGCAGCTGCCTCGGCGCGAAACACAGTTACCAAAGTGGCTCGTTCAACGTGCTGCTCACCTCGATCGCCAGCGGACGCGCGGATATCGGTCCGATGCTGTACGTCACCGAAGAACGCATGAAGCAGATCGCCTTCGTCGCCTCGATGCAGGTGCAGGATGGTTCGGTGCTGGCACAGGGCAACCCGAAGAAAATCAACAGCGTCGATGATCTGTGCGGCAAAACCGTCGCCGCCGCTGCGGGTTCGTACGAAGCCAACAAACTGGTGCCGGAACAAAGCGCCAAATGCAGCGCCGCCGGTAAGCCCGAAGTCAGCATGTTGATGGTGCAGAACACCGACAACAGCATTCAGGCGGTGAAAAGCGGTCGCGCGGACGTCTATCTGACCGAAGCCGGTTCCGCCGTTGCCATCGCCAAAGCGGACAAATCGCTGCAAAGCGGCTTCACCTTGGATCTGCCGATCATGGTGGGCTTCCCGATCGCCAAAGACAACGCCACGCTGCGCGCGGCGGTGCTGGACGCGATGAAGGTGATTCAGGCGAGCGGCGCACAGAAAAAACTGCTGGATTACTGGGGCCAGGGCAGCGCTGCCGAGCGTCCAGTGGTTGCGCGTGGTTAATGCATAAACTCAGCCGCCTCGGTGACTAATCCGAGGCGTTGAGGAGGATAACGCCTTGGATGATTTTCTTAAGTACCTGACTTTCCCCTACTTGTGGGAAGGCGCTGTTATCGCCGTGCAGCTGCTGATTGGCGCGCTGGCGGGCGGCATTGTGATTGGCTTTTTCCTGGCGTTAGCCAGCAGCTCAAAGCACGGGTTTATTCGCGTGCCGGTGAAAATCTACATCTATACGCTGCGCGGCACGCCGGTGCTGCTGCAGCTGATTTTGCTGTACAACGTGCTGCCGGAATTTGGTCTGCGTTTGAGCCCGTTCACCAGCGCGCTTATCGCCCTGATGATCAACGAAACCGCCTTCTGCGCCGAAATCATTCGCGGCGGCATTATGGCGACCGATCGCGATCAAAGCATGGCGGCGCAGGCGTTCGGTTATTCGCGCAGCAAAGAGATGATTCACGTGGTGATCCCGCAGGCGCTGCGCGCCATTCTGCCCACCATGGGCAATGAAACCGTCGGGCTGCTGAAATCCACCTCGCTGGCTTCGGTGGTGGGCGTCAATGAGCTGACGATGCGCGGCCAGGCGATTGTGTCGCAAAACTTCCTGTTTATTCCGGTGCTGGTCGCGTCGGGCGGCATCTACCTGATTCTTTCCACGCTGCTGGCGGGCGGTCAGTGGTGGTTGGAGAAGTTCTACAACCTTGATGAACGTGCGCGACGGGCACGCGCGCGCCTGGCGAAACTGCCGCCGGAAGCAGACGTGATGCCGATGCAGCTACCAAAACGGCGCTGGGATACGCAAACCGCTGCGCCGGTGCTGGAAGTGAATCAGCTGTGCGTCGACTACGCCGGTAAAGCGGTACTGAAATCGCTGTCGTTAACCGTCCGTCGCGGCGAAGTGGTGGTGCTGCTTGGTCGCTCCGGTTCGGGCAAAAGTACGCTGCTGAAATCGATTCTGGCACTGACGCCACGCAGCAGCGGCACCATTCAGACTGAAGGCCACTTCATGGGCAGCGACGAAAACGGTCGCGCGCTGGCGCAGCGACATCTGCCGGTGAACCGCGCTAAGTCGGGCATTGGCATCGTGTTCCAGCACTTCGCGTTGTTTGATCATCTTACCGCGCTGGAAAACGTGATGAGCATTCTGCTGCGCGTGCAGGGCGCACAGCCGGAAATCGCGCGCGGCAAAGCGATGCGCGCGTTGAAAATGGTAGGACTCGGTGATTTCGCCGCCTCGCTGCCGCACGAACTCTCTGGCGGACAGAAACAGCGCGTCGGCATTGCGCGCGCGCTGGCGGCAGAACCGCAAATCCTGCTGTTTGATGAACCGACTTCCGCGCTCGATCCCGAACTGGTGCGCGAAGTGAACCAAACCATGCGCAGTCTGGCGCAGACCGGCATCACCATGATCATCAGCACCCACGACATCGCGTTTGCGGCGGGCGTGGCCGATCGCGTGGTGTTCCTGCAGGATGGCGCGCTGATTGAAGAAGGTCCGCCGACGATTCTGCAAAATCCGCAAACGCCGGCTTTTGCCACCTTCCTTGAACATGAAAATGCTGCGGAGGCGCCACATGCCAACGCGCTTTGAACTCACGGCACGCGAGCGCCTCGGCGATGCGCTGTTCCGCTATATGCAGGGCCAACCGGCCGATGCGCTAGGTAATGAACCCGATGCCAATCAGCAGGCGCTACGCCGCTTTCGTCTGTTACCGCGCGTGCTGCAGGGCAATGAAAGCATCGACACGCAGATTTTCCTGCACCAGCAAAACTGGTCCGCGCCGATTGGCGTCGGCGCGTTTGCCGGTGACCGTATTTTCCATGAAGAAGGGGTGCTGCCGATTGCGCGCGCCTGCAAACGTCTGCAACTGCCGCTGGTGATCTCCGAAGAGAGCGTCACAACGCTGGAGCAGATTGGCGCCGAGTACGATCGCTGCTGGCTGCAACTGCGCGCGGCGGGCGATGTCGGCCGCATCAACGCCTTGATCGACCAGGCCGCGCAGGCCGGATTCAAAAATATCGTGCTCACGGTGCTGGCGCCGGTGCATCCGGTGGCCGGGTTACAGCCCGGCGGCTTCTCTATCGGCGACGCCCTGAAACAGCGCGGCTGGCACACCATCGGCGGCACGCAGCCGGGTGTTGCGCCGCTGCCGGCTTTTCCGGTGTGGCGCTGGCAGGAAATTGACGAGGTAGCGGCGCACTGCGCTAATCATCAACTGCCGCTGTGGCTGAAAGGCATTCTGCATCATGACGATGCGGCGCAGGCCGCGCAGCACGGCGTCAGCGGAGTGATTGCCTCAAACATCGGCCTGCGCCAGAGCGCGCGCTGGGCTACGCCGGTCGATCAGCTGCCCGATTTGCAGGCGGTGACGCGATTGCCGCTGCTGCTGGATGGCGGCGTACGCTGCGGCAGCGATGCGGTGGTGGCGCGCTGTCTTGGCGCGTCGCTGTCGCTCAGCGTGCGCCCGATCATCAGTGCTTTAGTCGCCGGTGGCGAGAGTGCGGTGTTCGATCTGCTTTCCGGCTGGATCAATGAAGTTACGGCCATTAGTCATTGGTGCGGCGTCAGCGATATGGCGGCACTCAACGGCAGCTTTATCACCGAGGAGCGCCACTGATGCAGACACTGATTTTCAACCAAGGCGATGCCAGCGAATCCCGCATCTATTACTGCGCGCACTATCTGGCGCACAGCCTCGGCCTGTTCGCCGCACAGCAGCTGCAGGTGATCTTCACCACCAGTGAATCAGGCGGGCATACGGTACAAGGCGGCCAGGTTCCCGCAGTGCTGAATCGCGACGCCGATCTCACGCTGGGCGGCCCGATGGTGGTGATGAAGCATTTTCAGCAGCACGGCGCAGAGTTGCAGTGTTTCTGCGCCTCGGTGGCGGCCAATCCGTGGTTTCTTGCGGCGGCGCAGGCGCAGCCCGATTTTCAGCTCAGCGATCTGCGCGGCAAACGTGTGCTGGATGTCGGCAATGTCGGCACCGCCACGCTGACGTTCCGCTGGCTGCTGGCGCGTCACGGTTTGCAGGATGACGTTGAGCTGATCGCTGGCAGCGGCGATCAGGCGCGGGATTTCACCGCCGTGGCCCAAGGTGCAGCCGATTATGCGCTGCACGCCATGCATATGCTGGCGCCCGCCATCGCCGCCGGACAACTCCACAACATCAGCAGCCTCGCCAGCGTGTGCGGCCACGTACCCTGGAGCGCCTACATCGCCCGCACCGATGTATTGCAGGAGAAAGCCACCGCTTTCGCCGCCTTCTCCCGCGCCATTGCCCAGGCGCTGACGTTGATCGCCAACCATGACGCCACTGCGCTGGCGCAACAGGTGCAGGCGTTTTACCCCGATTATCCGCGCGAGGCGCTGGTGCGCGGCCTCGCGGCTTATCAACAGGCCGGTGTCTTTGCGCCAGATGGCGTCATTCCGCGCGCCGAATTTGCGCATTTTAGCCAGCTGCTAAGTGCTATCGGCTGGCTCGATCCGTCACAGCCGGTGCCGTACGCGGCGCTGGTGACGCAGGCAGGAGCAGAATGATGAAACAGCTGATTATTAATGGTTTGGTGGTGACAGAAACCCGCGCTGAACTGGCCGGTCTGCTGATCGAAAACGGCAAGATCAGTGGCGTGTTATCGCCTAACGCCATCACGCACGGCGTTGACGAGGTGATCGATGCACGTGGCTTGATCATCGTGCCCGGCGCGATTGACGTGCATACCCATTTCACCGGCTCGCACGATTTTCCCGAACAGGAGCTGCGTGAAGGCACACGCGGTGCGGCGGCGCACGGCGTTACCACCATCGTCGAGATGCCGCATTCTCTGCCACCGGCCACATCGCTGGCTAACTTCAGCGCCAAAAAAAGCTGGCTGGCAGACAACTGCTCGGTGGATTACGCCCTGTGGGCTGGGTTAGATGGAAATAACGTGCATGAACTGGCGGCGCTGAATCAGGCCGGTGCGCTGGCCTTCAAAGCTTTCCTGTGCAGCGGCGCACCCAACGGCGACGCCACCGACGAGAAAGGTTTGCCGCGTCTCGACGATTACGGCCTGCTGCGCGCCATGCGCGAGCTGTCCACGTTCGACGGGCTGATTGGCGTGCACGCTGAGAATCACGAGATTTTGATCGGTGCCGGCAGCGAACAGCGCCGCGCCGGACGCAAAGATGCGCGCGCACATGCGCTGGCGGGGCCGGAAATCGCCGAGATCGAAGCGGTGGGACGCGTGTTAGCGATTGCCGAAGAGACCGGCGCGCGCTGCCATATCGTGCACGTCAGCTCGGCGCGCGCGGCGGAAACCATTGTCGCCGCTAAAACCCGCGTACGCGCCAGCTTCGAAACCTGTCCGCACTATTTACTGCTCGACGAAGACGATCTGGTGCGCATCGGCCCCAACGCGCGCTGCGGCCCGCCAATCCGCCCGCGTCCGGTGGTGGATGCGCTGTGGCAGGTGCTGCTGCGCGGCGATATCGACATGATCGCCTCTGACCATTGTCCGTACACGCCCGCACAAAAACAGGCGGGTGAAGCCAGCATCTGGGAGGCGGGCATGGGCCTGACCGGCGTGGAAACCCTCAGCCCGATGTTCTTCAGCGCGGCCCATATTGAACGTGGCGTGGCGCTCAGCGAGTTTGCGCGCATGACCGCCAGCAGCCCGGCCAAAGCCTTCCAGCTGTGGGGCAAAAAAGGGGCGATTGCGCCCGGCTTCGACGCCGATTTGGTGTTCTACGACGCCAGCCAAAGCTGGACGGTGCGCGGCGCCAATTTTCAGGGACTCGGCAAGTGGAGCGCATTTGAAGGGATGCGCTGTCAGGGTAGAGTGGTGCGCACATTGATTCGTGGCGTCACGGTATTCCAGGATGACCAGATGCAGGTTGAACCCGGCTTCGGTCAATTCGTGACCCGACAGGTCTAAACAGGATAAACAACATGGCAGGAAAACCCTCTACCGCTCGTCGTAAAAACAGCGCCCCGCTGGCGCAGGACGCGGCCACCGATAACAGCTGGAATAGCGCGCGTCCGCGCACGCTGGTCGATCACGCCGTGGATGCCATTCTCAGCGCCGCCTCGCGCGGCCTGATCCTGCCCGGCGACCGCATCGCAGAACCCGAGCTGGTGGCGAAACTCGGTATGAGCCGCGTGCCGATCCGCGAAGCGCTGCGCATTCTGGAGAGCCAGGGCATTGTCACCAGCGAGCCGTATAAAGGTATCCGCCTGATGGAGATTTCGCATCAGCGGCTGGAGCAGATTATTGATGTGCGCATCCCGCTGGAGACGCTGGCCTGTCGCCGGGCAATTGAGGCCGGACGCAACAGCGCTGAGCAGCTTAATCAGCTCTATCAGGGCGTGGCGCAGATGCAGGCGATGATGCAAAGCGATAACGTTTACGGTTTTGCCTCCGCCGATACCGATTTCCACCGCACGCTGTGCAGCTTCGCGCACAACCCGGTGCTGAGCAATTTGTGGGAGTCGATTGCCCGTCAGCTGACGGTGATTTTCGGTCTCTCCACCATGGGCAAATCGATGAGCGACATCATTGAGGAGCATCAGCGGCTGATTAATGTCTTTGCCGATGGCGACATCGCCAAAATGACCGACGAGGTTGAGAACCACATCCGCATTCAGGCGCTGGACGTGGATTACGAAACCCTGATAACACAGCGCCGACAGCACCGTTCCGCTCTCGGCTAATTTCGGCTTGCCTTTACACCAGGGAAAACACCATGAAAATCATTAACGTTGAGGCGTTTTACCTGCGCCTGCCAGTGATTGAGCAGCGCACCGACAGCTCTCAGGATGCGCTGCTGATCAAAATCACCACCGATGCCGGCATCACCGGCTGGGGCGAAGTGGATGGCAGTCCGTATGTCACCAAAGCCATCATCGAAGCGCCCTATTCGCACACCATGGTCACCGGCCTGAAGTCGCTGTTAATCGGCGAAAACCCGCTGGAAACCGGCCGTTTATGGAAGAAGATGCACAAAGCCACACTCTATTACGGCCGCAGCGGCGCGGTACTACAGGCGATGGCCGGCATCGACATCGCCTTGTGGGACATCAAAGGTAAAGCACTCGGCAAGCCGATTGTTGAACTGCTGGGCGGCGCCATGCGCGATAAAATGCGCGTTTACTCCTCCAACATGTTCCAGTTCAGCGTGGAAGAGACGGTCGCGCGCGCGCAGCATGCGATGGATACCGGCCATAGCGGCGTGAAGTTTGGCTGGGAGCCGTTTGGCACTGACGAAGTGCTGGATCTGCGCTATCTCGACGCCCTGCGTAAAGCGATGGGCGACGATGTGGATCTGATGCTGGATGTCGGCCACGTGTGGGATGCCAAAACCACCATCCGCCGCAGCCAGCGCTATGAACACCTCAATCTGTTCTGGATTGAAGAGCCGCTGCATCCCGATAACTACGCGGGTTACGGCCAGGTTTCCGCCGCCTGCCAGCAGCATATCGCCGCTGGTGAGCAAGAGTGTTCGGTAACGGGTTTCCAGCGTCTGATAGATGAAGGCGGCATCGATATCGTGCAGATCGACCTGACGCGCACCGGCTTTACGCAGGCAATGGAGATCGCCAGCTACGCGCACAGCCGTGGACGCAAAGTGTGCAACCACAACTTCACCACCGACATTAATACCGCCGCCTCGCTGCATTTCCTGTGCGCGATTGAGAATGCGCTGGTGATGGAGTATTGCGTCGAGCCGGGCGAAATCAGCCGCTCGCTGGCGAAGAATCCGGTGCGCATCGCCGACGGTTACGCGTGGCTGCCGAGCGAGCCGGGCCTCGGCGTTGAACCCGACGAAGCGGTGATCGAGACGTTTTTGGTGCGTGATTAACCAGGTCGCCATTTATGGCGACCTGGTAACAGAGTGATCTGAATTACAACGCAAAAGGTTGTTGGCGCGCGGCTCACTGGCTACCCTTCTTCGCAGCCAATGCAAGAGGGTGCCATGCAGCAAAAAATTTACTGGATCGACAACTTACGTGCGGTTGCCTGCCTGATGGTGATCGTCATTCACACCACAACCTGGTACATCACCGGACCGATGGCGGTGACAGGCCTGAGCTGGGATGTGGCGAACCTGCTTAACTCAGCGTCACGCGTCTGTGTGCCGCTGTTCTTTATGATTTCAGGCTATCTGTTTTTCGGCGAACGCAGTGCACAAGGGCGGCATCTGCTGCGCATCGTGCTGTGCCTGCTGTTCTACAGCGCGGTGGCGCTGGCCTATATCACCTGGCTGACGCCGATCAGCGAAGGTCGATCGCTGCTCAAACTGCTGCAAAGACCGGTGTTCTATCACCTGTGGTTCTTCTTCGCCATTATCGGCATTTACCTGTTATCCCCGCTGATTCAGGTGAAAAGCGTGGCACCGCGCTATGTCGCGATACTGGTGATCGTGCTGGCGGTGCTGGCGAATCCGAATACCGTGAGCCAATCGCTGGGACCGTTCCACTGGCTGCCGGTGAATCTGTATGTCAGCGGCGACAGCATTTACTACCTGCTGTATGCGCTGCTCGGGCGCGCGATTGGCTGTATGGAGACCGACAAGCGCAGCATCAGCTGGCTGGCGGGATTGGGCTTTGTGGCCTGCGTGATTGGCATTGCACTCGGCACTAAACAGATGCTGAAAATCAACGGCGCGTTCAACGATACCTGGTATCTCTATTGTGGGCCGCTGGTGTTTATTGCTGCCATCAGCCTGTTGATTCTGTTCAAAAACACCCTGAATCAGCGCGCGCTGCCGGGGCTCGCCACCCTCTCGCGCTATTCCCTGCCGATCTATGGTTTTCACGCGCTGTTTATCCACTTTCTGCGTACTCATCACTACGACGACATGTCGCGCCCGTGGCTCGATTTGCCGTGGGTGATGGGCACGACGCTGATCGGTAGCCTGCTGCTGGCGATGGGATTACAACGCGTGGATAAGCGTCATCTGGTGAGCTGATCGTCCCAGCGCTGGTGCGCGCGGCGCAGCTGGCGGGCCGAGGAGAATCCGGCGGCCAGCGCCGCTTTCTCCGCCGCTTCGCCCTGCTGCTGACGTTGCCGCGCAATCACCAAGCGCAGCTGTTCGTGGTACTCGCGCACGCTGATGCCAAGATGCTGGCGAAACAGTCGCGTAAGATGGCGCTCGCTGACGTGCGCCCGTTCGGCCAGCGCGGTAAGCGACCAATCATGTTCGGGATGGGCAATCATCACATCCTGCGCGCGATGAATCGCCGGATGCATGTGATTGCGATAGCGCAGCCACGGCGACAGTTGCGGATCGTCGCCGGAACGGCGGAACCACACCACCATTTCGCGCGCCACTTTCAATGCCTGCGGCGCGCCGCACAGCCGATTGATGAGATGCAGCGCCAGATCGATACCCGCAGTAATGCCCGCGCTGGTCCAGATGCCACCATCTTCGACGAAAACCCGGTTATCTTTTACTAACGCCGCCGGTGCTGCCACTTTCAGGCGCGGTAACACATCATGATGCGTGGTGCATTGGATGCCATCCAGCAATCCCGCCTGCGCCGAGAGCAATGCGCCGGAACAGATGCACACCAGCGTGATGCGCCGATCGGTAATCGCTGTCTGCTGCTGGCGCAGCCAGTCACGCGCCATCGCTGCAGGTGCGGTGTCGAAGCAGACGCGAGAATCGTGCACGCCAGGCACCACCAGCAGGCTGTTATCCGGCAGTTGTGCGGGCAAGGGCGCGATGTCGGCGAGGGTCATGCCGGTGGAGCACAGCACGCTCGGCTGCGGGCCGATGTAGTGCAGCGCGAAGTGGCCGTCGGCCAGCTGCAGGGTTTCAGCGGGGCCAGTGAGATCCAGCGCCATCACGCCGGGAAGCACGAGAAAGAAGACGGACTGCGGCATGGTGAGCTCCGGTTGGGTTTGGTGTGTTTTTCCCTCACCCCAACCCTCTCCCGTAAACGGGCGAGGGAGCTGATCGTGCGTATACTCTCGATCGATTCCCTCTCCTGCTTGCGGGAGAGGGCTAGGGTGAGGGCAAATCAGGCCACTACATTCAACACAAAACCCCAATCATACCCGATAAAAACTCCAACACCCTGCCAAATCCAGCCATCACTCTCCCACATCAAGACATCAACGGCTGCAACTGCTGATACAAGCGCGCAAACACCTCGCGCTGTGGCTGATACGCCTGATGCCGCGCCGCATCCGGTTGATGCCGCTGCGCCAGTTCCAGCGACGGCCATTCGCTCGCCGGATCAACCGCCAGCTGCGCCAGCCGCGCTGCGCCCAGCGCCGGACCGACTTCGCCGCCGTGACAATAATCCAGCGTTTGCCCGCTGATATCCGCCAGCATCTGACGCCAGTACGCACTTCGCGCGCCGCCGCCAATCAGCATCACGGTTTTCGGCTGCACGCCACACTCATGCACCGCATCCATGCCTTCGGCCAGCGCGAAGCCCACGCCCTCCAGCACCGCGCGCGCCAGTTCTGGCCGGCCATGCTGATGCGTTAAACCAAAGAATGCGCCCTGCGCCTGCGGATTGTTATGCGGCGTGCGCTCGCCAGAAAGATAGGGCAGGAACCACACTGGCGGCACATCGCTGCGCGCTTTTTCCGCCTCACTCAGCAGTTGCGGCACATCGGCGCAGCCGGTTAGCGCCGCCGCCCAATCGAGGCAGGAAGCCGCGCTGAGAATCACCGACATCAGATGCCAGCGCTGCGGCAGCGCGTGGCAAAAGCTGTGCACCGCACGCTGTGGATTGCTGAGATAGCCGTCGCTCACCAGGAAATAGACGCCCGACGTACCGAGCGACAGCATGCCTTGTCCCGGCTCAATCATGCCGACACCCACCGCGCCCGCCGCGTTATCGCCACCGCCCGCCACCAGCGGCACACTTTGCATGCCCCAACGCGCGGCGACATCTGGCAACAAGGTGCCGGTGATCTGATTGCCTTCAAACAGTTGCGGCATCTGGCTACGCTGCAAATCGCAGGCGTTGAGCATCTCATCGCTCCAGTCGCGCTGCGCCACATCCAGCCACATCGTTCCCGCCGCGTCCGACATGTCGCTGGCGAACTCACCGCTCATGCGCAAGCGCAGATAATCCTTTGGCAGCAGCACTTTAGCCACCTGAGCAAAAACCTGCGGCTCATGCTGTTTTACCCACAGCAGCTTAGGTGCGGTAAAGCCGGGCATCATCAGATTGCCTGTGATGCGACGCGAATCCGGCACGCGCTTCTCCAGTTCCTGACACTGCTCGCCGCTGCGCCCGTCATTCCACAAAATCGCCGGACGCAGCACCCGATTCTCGCTATCCAGCAAGGTGGCACCGTGCATCTGCCCGCTCAGGCCAATCGCCTTCACGCCACTAAGATCGTGCTGCTGCGCCAGCGCCTGCATGGCACGATCGGTCGCCCGCCACCAGCTTTCGGCATCTTGCTCGCTCCATAACGGCTGCGGCCGCGACACCTCCAGCGGCGCACTTTCCACTGCAATCACTTTGCCGTGCGCATCCAGCAATACCACTTTCACGCCGGAGGTGCCTAAATCGATGCCGATAACCATGCTGCGCTCCTGAAAAGTTAAAAATCAAACAAGTAGTGATTCACCAGATTCTCCAGCTGTTCCTGGCGTCCACTACGATGCTGTGGATTAAATTGCTGTTGCTGCGCCTGTTCCGCCAGCGCGGCAAGGGAAAATTCTCCCTTCAGGATCTGCTGTCCGAACTCGCCGTTCCAGCCGCTGTAGCGCTGCGCCACACGCTTATCCAGCTCGCCATCCGCCACCATGCGTGCCGCGACTTTCAACGCCAGCGCCATGGTATCCATTGCGCCAATATGGCCGTAGAACAGATCGTATTTATCAGTGCTCTGGCGGCGGACTTTGGCATCAAAGTTTAAGCCGCCGGTGGTGAATCCGCCCGCTTTGATGATTTCGTACAGCACCAGCGCATTCTCTTCCACGCTGACCGGGAACTGGTCGGTATCCCAGCCACACTGCATATCGCCACGGTTAGCATCCACCGAGCCAAAAATGCCCAGCGCAATGGCCGTTGCGATCTCATGATGGAATGAGTGCCCCGCCAGCGTCGCGTGGTTGGCTTCCACATTCACTTTGATCTCTTTCTCCAGCCCGAACTGCTTCAGGAAGCCATAAACTGTCGCGACATCATAGTCATACTGATGTTTCGTCGGCTCCTGTGGCTTGGGTTCAATCAGCAACATGCCGTGGAAACCGATCTTATGTTTGTGCTCCACCACCATCTGCATAAAGCGGCCAATCTGCTCGCGCTCCTGACGCAGGTCGGTATTCAGCAGGGTTTCATACCCTTCACGCCCGCCCCACAGCACATAGTTCTCGCCGCCCAGAGTTTGCGTGGCCTGCATGGCGCTGCACACCTGGCTGGCGGCCCAGGCAAAAATTTCCGGATCCGGATTGGTCGCCGCACCCGCACCGTAACGCGGATGGGTAAAGCAGTTGGCGGTTCCCCACAGCAGTTTCACGCCGGTTTCCTGCTGTTTTTCCAGTAATTTATCGGTCATCACCGCGAAGTTTTCACGATAGCTTTTCAGCGAATCGCCTTCCGGTGAGACATCCACATCGTGGAAGCAGTAATAAGGCACATTCAGTTTATGGAAGAACTCAAAGGCGACATCGGCCTTTTGCTTCGCCAGCTCAAGCGCATCACCCGGCTTCTGCCACGGACGATCAAACGCGCCAACGCCAAACATATCCGCGCCGTTCCAGCAGAAGGTATGCCAGTAACAGGCTGCAAAGCGCAGATGCTCCGCCATGGTTTTACCGAGAATCACCTCGTCCGGGTTGTAATGACGAAACGCCAGAGGATTGCGGGTATTACTCCCTTCATAACGAACGCGATCAAGCTGGTCGAAATAGGCGTGCATAGTTAGCTCCTTAGCATGAGGACCCGAATGGTCAGCTTTGAGCGGTTATTGTGATGATGTAATTTACTGCTGCTCAATTACGATATTTAACACTCAACGTAAGATAATTATTATTTGTGCGCCAGCTCGCAAAATAATGTCGTTATTTTCATTCAGCCTCTCTCACGTCATTTTTTCTGAAAGCGTTGAAATATCGATCGCGCTCATAAAATCGCAAATAAACCAAAAAACGTAATAGCCGGATAAAAATCAGTAATTGATGTCATCTGAAACTCAGGGCAACAATTCATCGGCCTGGTTATCAGCCTTACAACGACAACAGCCTCAACCTACAGGATTAATACCATGAACATGAAAAAATCACTGTTGGCCGCCTGCGCGGCTCTGGCCCTGTTTAGTCACGCGGGTAGCGCTAAAGAAGTCAAAATCGGTATGGCTATTGATGATTTACGTCTGGAACGCTGGCAAAAAGATCGCGATATCTTTGTTAAACAAGCCGAATCACTGGGCGCCAAAGTGTTTGTGCAATCGGCCAACGGCAACGAAGAAACGCAGATGTCGCAAATTGAAAATATGATCAATCGCGGCGTCGATGTATTGGTCATCATTCCTTATAACGGCCAGGTTTTAAGTAACGTGGTGGCGGAAGCGAAACGTGAAGGCATTAAAGTGCTGGCGTATGACCGCATGATAAATAACGCCGATATTGATTTTTATATCTCATTCGATAATGAGAAAGTGGGCGAATTACAGGCCGAAAGTATTGTGAAGCAAGTACCAAAAGGTAATTACTTCCTGATGGGTGGCTCGCCGGTGGATAATAACGCGCGCCTGTTCCGTGCCGGTCAGATGAAAGTGTTAAAACCTTATATTGATAATGGCAGCATTAAAGTGGTCGGCGATCAGTGGGTTGATGCGTGGCTGCCGGAAAATGCGCTGAAAATAATGGAGAACGCCTTAACCGCAAACAGCAACCACATTGATGCCGTTGTGGCGTCGAATGATGCCACCGCAGGCGGTGCGATTCAGGCATTAAGCGCGCAGGGACTTTCCGGCAAAGTCGCGATCTCCGGCCAGGATGCCGATCTCGCCGCCATCAAACGCATTATGAACGGCACGCAAACCATGACGGTTTACAAACCCATCACCGAACTGGCGACTGAAGCAGCCAAAATCGCGGTGGAACTCGGTGACGACAAACAACCCGCCAGCAACAGCAAGCTGAATAATGGCCTGAAAGATGTGCCATCGCGCCTGCTGAATCCTATTCCGGTGAACAAAGACAACATTGAAAGCACGGTAGTTAAAGACGGCTTCCACAAGCAGAGCGAACTCTGAGGCGCGAGCCCGTAAAGGAGAGAGGCCGATGTTGCTGGAAATGAACCATATCACCAAGCGTTTCGGCGCGGTGAAAGCCCTGGATGACGTGAGCCTGCAGCTGGAAGCCGGTGAAGTGATGTCGCTGTGCGGCGAAAACGGCTCGGGGAAATCGACCCTGATGAAGATCCTGTGCGGGCTGTATCCGCACGGTGACTTTGAAGGCAGTATCCATTTTGCGGGCGACGAGATTCAGGCGCAGACCATTCGTGATACCGAACGCAAAGGGATCGTGATCATCCATCAAGAGCTGGCGCTGGTGCGGCAGCTGACGGTGATGGAGAACATTTTCCTCGGCGCAGAGCTGGGACGTTTCGGCATGGTGGATGACGAAACCATGACGTTGCGTTGCCAGCAGCTGCTGGAGCGGGTCAAGCTGCAGGTATCGCCGGATACGCGCGTCGGCGAACTGGGATTAGGCCAGCAACAGCTGGTGGAGATTGCACGCGCCTTGAATAAACAGGTGCGCCTGCTGATCCTCGACGAACCGACCTCTTCGCTCACCGAACAGGAAACGGAGGTGCTGCTTAGCATCATCAAAAACCTGCGCGAACATGGCATCGCCTGCATCTACATTTCGCACAAACTCAACGAGGTAAAAGCGATTTCGGACACCGTCTGCGTGATCCGCGACGGTCAGCATATCGCGACCCGCGCGGCCGCCGGGCTGAGTGAGGATGACATCATCACCATGATGGTCGGGCGCGAGCTGACGGCGCTCTATCCGCATAGCCCACACGAGATTGGCGAAACCCTGTTGCAGGTAGAGAACCTCACGGCGTGGCATCCCATCAACCGCCATATCCGCCGGGTGGATAACGTCTCTTTTAGCCTGAAGCGCGGCGAAATTCTTGGCATTGCCGGGCTGGTTGGTGCCGGGCGAACCGAAACCGTGCAGTGTCTGTTTGGCGTTTGGCCGGGACGCTGGCAGGGCGATATTCATATCAACGGCAAGAAAGTCCGTATCAAGGACTGCCGCGCCGCCATCGCGCACGGCATCGCGATGGTGCCGGAAGATCGCAAAAAGGATGGCATCGTGCCGCTAATGGGCGTGGGCAAAAACATTACGCTGGCCGCGCTGGACCAATTTAGCCCCCGGCTTTCGCTGCTGGATGACGCGCAGGAACAACAGGCAATTAATCAGGCCATTACGCGATTGCGGGTGAAAACCTCGTCGGCGGAACTGCCGATTGGTCGCCTGAGCGGCGGCAATCAACAGAAAGCGATCCTCGCTAAATGCCTGCTGCTCAATCCAAAAATCTTAATTCTTGATGAGCCTACACGCGGCATTGATGTGGGCGCGCGCCAGGAAATCTATCTGCTGATCAATTCGCTAGTGCAGCAAGGGATTGCCGTGATTGTCATTTCGTCTGAGCTGCCCGAAGTGCTGGGCCTGAGCGATCGGGTTTTGGTGATGCATGAAGGCAAAATCAAAGCCGATCTGATTAACGATAACCTGACTCAGGAGCAGGTGATGGAAGCCGCCCTGCGGAGTGAACACTATGTTTAAGACCGAAAGTACGCAACGCGGCCTCACTACGCCGGGTAAAGGTGCGCCAGGTAAATTCTCGCTGCCAAATCTGCAGGTGCTGGTGATGCTGGGTGCGATTGTGCTAATCGCCCTGTTCTTCACCTGGACCACCGACGGTGCCTGGCTCAGCGCACGTAATGTTTCCAACCTGCTGCGCCAGACCGCCATCACCGGCATTCTTGCGGTCGGCATGGTGTTCGTCATTATCTCTGCGGAGATCGATCTCTCGGTGGGTTCGATGATGGGGTTGCTCGGCGGTGCTGCAGCTATCTTTGACGTCTGGCTCGGTTGGCCGCTGCCGCTCACCATCGTCGTGACTTTGGTGATGGGTTTGCTGCTCGGCACCTGGAACGGCTGGTGGGTGGCTTATCGCAAAGTTCCGTCGTTTATTGTCACGCTGGCGGGGATGCTGGCGTTTCGCGGCATTCTGGTCGGCATCACCGATGGCACCACGGTAGCGCCTACCAGCCCGGCGATGTCGCAGATTGGCCAAAGCTATCTGCCTGGCGGGATCGGATTTGGCTTCGGCTTTGCTGGCCTGGCGCTGTTTATCCTCTGGCAATGGCGCTTGCGTCTGCGTCGCCAACAGCTTGGTCTGGCGCAAACTTCCGTCAGCGGTGCGCTGGTGCGACAGGTTGTCACCGCTGTTCTGGTGTTAGGCGCGATCTGGCTGCTCAACGATTATCGCGGCGTGCCAACGCCGGTCTTGCTGCTGGCGCTGCTGCTGCTCGGCGGCATGTTTATGGCGACGCGCACGGCCTTTGGTCGCCGGATTTATGCCATCGGTGGCAACCTGGATGCCGCGCGCCTTTCCGGCATTAATGTGGCCCGCACCAAGCTGGCGGTTTTCGCCATCAATGGCGTGATGGTGGCGATTGCTGGCCTGATCCTGAGCTCACGCCTTGGCGCGGGTTCGCCTTCGGCAGGCAACATTGCCGAGCTGGATGCTATCGCCGCCTGTGTGATTGGCGGCACCAGCCTGGCGGGCGGCGTTGGCTCGGTGGCGGGCGCGGTCATCGGCGCATTTATCATGGCGTCGCTGGATAACGGCATGAGCATGATGGATGTCCCGACCTTTTGGCAGTACATCGTCAAGGGCGCCATTCTGCTACTGGCGGTGTGGATGGATACTGCGACGCGCCGACGGGTGTAATCGCGTGGGGGATCACAATGTGGTGCAAATTCTTTCTGCTGTCCGTCGTGCCATGCTATGCAAGGTGCTGTCGATTTAGGAGAGTGCGCCACGATGCATGAGAAACGCTTTCGCATTACGTTGCTGTTCAACGCCAATAAGGTCTATGACCGCCAGGTGGTTGAGGGCGTCGGTGAGTATTTACAGGCATCACAAACGGATTGGGACATTTTCATTGAAGAGGATTTTCGTTGCCGCATCGACAATATCCGTGAATGGCTGGGCGACGGGGTTATCGCCGATTACGACGATCCCTCGATTGAAAAACTGCTGGCAAACGTGTCGGTGCCGATTGTCGGCGTCGGCGGATCGTACCATCAGCCGCAGGACTATCCGCCGGTGCATTACATCGCCACCGACAACGCCGCGCTGGTCGAGAGCGCCTTTTTGCATTTGAAAGAGAAAGGCGTGAACCGCTTTGCATTCTATGGCTTGCCCGCAGCCAGCGGCAAACGCTGGGCGCAAGAGCGTGAACATGCGTTTCGCCAGCTGGTGGCGCGCGAGCGTTATCAGGGCGTGGTTTATCAGGGCATGGAAACGGCACCAGAAAACTGGCAGCACGCTCAGAACCGCCTGGCTGACTGGCTACAAACCCTGCCGCAGCAAACCGGCATCATCGCCGTCACCGATGCCCGCGCGCGCCATCTGCTGCAGGCCTGTGAATATCTCAAAATCCCGGTGCCGGAAAAGCTCACGGTAATCGGGATTGATAACGAGGAACTGACGCGTTATCTGTCGCGCGTGGCGCTCTCGTCCGTGGCGCAGGGTTCACGCCAGATGGGTTATCAGGCGGCAAAACTGCTGCATCGCCTGCTGGATAATCAGCCTCTGCAACTGCAACGAATTCTGGTTCCACCGGTAAAAGTGATTGCGCGCCGCTCCACCGATTTCCGCTCCTTGCACGATCCTGCGGTGATTCAGGCGATGCATTACATCCGCTTTAACGCCTGCAAAGGCATTAAAGTTGAACAAGTGCTGGATGCCATCGGCATCTCACGATCGAATCTGGAAAAACGCTTCCGTGATGAAACCGGCGACACCATTCACGCCATGATTCACCGCGAAAAACTGGAGAAAGCACGCGAGCTGCTGGCGTGTTCTTCGCTGAGCATCAATGAGATCTCACAAATGTGTGGTTACCCGTCGCTGCAATATTTCTATTCGGTGTTTAAAAAGAGTTACGCCAATACGCCGAAGGAGTATCGGCAACTTCACGGTGAAAACGTGCTGTGACGCACGGCTGAGATCAAGAATTCCGCCGCGATTGTCGCTATACTCCTGCGGCATCTTCAAAGGAAGATCGTCGTCTCCGGTGAGGCGGCCGGATTTCAAATCCGGTTGGGGCCGCCAGCGGTCCTGGGCAGGTTCGACTCCTGTGATCTTCCGCCACTCTCTTTCTTTTCACGTCAATACTCGTTAATCAAAACTATTAAAATCTGCAAGTTAGGTTGAAACCTTACTCTTCTGATGTCACTCTACGTCTACTCAAATCTACCCCCATTATGGGGTATTTAAGGGGGTTTAAAACTACCCCTAAGAATTGATACCCCCAAAAGGAGACGGGATGCCCCTAACCGACGTCAAGGTGCGCACAGCAAAGCCCCAGGATAAACCTTACAAGCTCGCGGACGGCGGCGGCCTGTATTTGCTGGTCAATCCCAACGGTTCCCGATACTGGCGAATGAAGTACCGAGTTTTAGGACGTGAGAAGTTACTATCTATCGGTGTTTATCCTGACGTGCCGCTTGCTTTAGCACGCCAGAAACGAGATGAAGCCAGACGCAGCCTTGCTGCCGGAGATGATCCTGGCGCGATTAAGAAGGCACAAAAACAAGCCAAAAAAATCGCTACCGCAAACACTTTCGAGGCAATTGCGCGAGAGTGGCACAAAGCTAAGGCTGACCGTTGGTCACTACGTTATCGCGAAGAGATTCTTGATACCTTTGAAAAGGATATTTTTCCCTACATAGGGATCAAGCCCATTGCTGAGATTAAGCCGCTAGAACTACTTGAAACACTCAAAAGAATGGAAAAACGCGGCGCTCTAGAGAAGATGCGCAAAGTGCGTCAGCGGTGTGGGGAAGTTTTCCGCTATGCGATCATTACGGGACGTGCTGAATATAATCCTGCGCCCGACTTAGCAAGCGCTTTAGCAGTACATAAAAAGCAGCATTTACCTTTTCTAAATGTACTGGAGCTGCCTGCATTTTTAAGAGATTTAGCAGGATATACGGGAAGCATAATCACCAAAACAGCGACTTATTTAATTATGTATACCGGCGTTAGAACTCAAGAACTACGCTTCGCCCGCTGGCAAGATATTGACCTCGAAAATGCAATTTGGGAGGTGCCAGCGGAACACATGAAAATGCGCCGCCCTCATAAAGTACCTCTCTCAAGACAAGCTGTATCGATTTTAAAACAATTGCAGCCAATAACGGGGCAATATCCGCTTGTATTCATCGGAAGAAATGACCAGAAGAAGCCAATTAGCAAAGAAAGCATCAATCAAGTAATTGAGCTTTTAGGGTACAAAGGTAGGCTTACTGGACATGGCTTTAGGCATACCATGAGTACGATTTTGCATGAGAAGGGGTTTAATTCTGCTTGGATTGAAATGCAACTGGCTCACGTTGACCGTAATGCAATTAGGGGCACTTACAATCACGCGCAATATTTAGATGGTCGCAGAGAGATGTTGCAATGGTATGCGGATTATTTAAACCAGATTGGAGAGGTTTGATATGGATTTCCTTAAAATAAAGAATACAGAATCTCTTTTACGCGACCAGTATCAATTATCAGAAGCAGCCAAAATTATTGGCTGTGACGTAAAAGATATACTCTGGTTTGCATTCAACAAAGGGATTGAACTTTGCATGGAGTTTCATGATGACGATCTTGATGTTTCATGCTCATTAACGGCACATGTTGAAAACGACTTACTAATTAAAAGTTTAGAATGCTTACCAAGAGACGAAAAAGGATATTATTGTTTATCTGAAAGTAGTTCTATACGCATCGATGATGTTGATAAAAAGTGTGATCAGAATGGATTTATAAAATGCTATATGAAAGGGCTTTTTTGTATAGATAATGACTACAAAGATGCTTTGGTTAAATATGAAGGGCAGCCAAATGAATGGCCATCTTATTTCACCCCATCGGAAGGAAGTAATTTTAAATTCCCAATAGTTATATATGTGAACTATGATGAGAGGAATAACTATTATTTATCAGATACTCTATGGATTACGAAAAATCAAATTTCAAAATTCTTAGATGCTATTCGAGATGAAAAAAAACCAAAGAAACCGTTGAATAATTACAAAGCGCAGTCTGATGCGCAAAAGCAAAAACATGCAATTCCCAGAGTTGAAGTTCTGATGGCTGTAGTTTCGCTCTATCACCGAGATATGAAACTCAGACGGGAAAGTCCAGCAGCCATTACTGAACACCTCTTCCATCATGCTAAAGAATTTTGGCCTGAAAATGGCGAGCCACCACTTAGCTTTGACACTATCGTCAGTCTACTCAGAAGCTGCATTAAGAAAGATGGATTAACATTCTGATAACAAAAATAGTGACTAATGCGATTGTATTTTCTTTGCTTTAGTCACATTTCCCTGCCCTAATTTCGATGCTTAAATTTTCCGTATTGAAGCGAGTAGACATGAACATACGGAGAATGAACTATGACCCCTTCCACCAATATCGTGACTGCACAGCGCCCTTCTATGGATGCTTTGATCGATATGAAATTTATCACCGCTGACTGCATGTTAAGTGACAAATGGATTTATCGCCTTATCTCACAAGACCGCTTTCCCCGTCCCATCAAAATTGGCCGTATGTCGCGCTGGCGTGCAGCCGATTATTACGGGTGGCGTGATCAGCATGAAACATGTTCCATCGAGAAATTCGAGGACATGAGAAGACAAGCTAAGAAACTGCAGCGGGCAAGTAATTAAGCGGCTTGAGAGAAAGCCGCGAAAGGAAAAATCTTTATCAAGATCGATTTTGCGCGTACTTGCGATCATTAACCATTAGGATCAATTCCGCGTGATTGCAGCTCTTTACGCAATACGCGTTTTATCCATGCAGCCAGAGCAGTATCACCATCTTTACGCATTTCTGTTTCGAGCTGCTGCCGAAATTCATCTGTTAAACGCATCTGAAATGGAGGAGAACGTTTTTCTTGTGGTGTTGACATGGTAATTACCCTAACTTATGATGACCTACATGGTAATTACCATTGTAGTTATCATAATCCTAAAAAACAATGCCCGCTTGTGCTGCAACACATAACGGGCATCTAACCAAACATGCTAGGAGCAATATTATGGCTAAACCAAAGTCTACCTGGATATTTGCGGCAATCAACCGTTCTCAGTTGTCCTGTCGCCCGGTAATGCTGCGTGTTACCGCCAGTGACGAATACAGCGCGCGACGCCGTCTGGCGGCTGACTACATCCTGCTCTTTGCGGGCCGTCTGCCCTGCCGTGGAGGCGTTCATGCGTGAATATCCGCAGCGCGGCGAAATCTGGCAGCACAGTCAGGGCTGGACGGTCACCATCATCCGCTTTACCTCCCTGCCCGTATCTGCCTTTACGGCCACGCCTGAATTCAGTCAGGAAGTGCTCTATCGCTATGACAGCGACGGTCAGGTGACGTCTGCTCCGCTGGCGTGGTTTGAAGAAAGCTACACGCGAGTCAGCGAACCGCCACGGCGCAATGCTGAAATTGCCGGTGGACAGGGCGGCTTCAGCCCGCTTGCCCTGCACCCGTCCGTGCAGTTTGAGCGCTGGCGCGAGCGGGTTGTACAGCAGCCCGCCGAACCGGACGCCAGCCACTACTCAAACTACCTCTGACACACAGCCAGCTTTAACGGAGTAAACCATGACAGTTTCATTCGGGCACAACGGTGCTCAGGGCATCCCCTTGCCTGAAAACGGTAATTTTTCCGCCTTTGTCTACGGCCTGCCGGAAGACGCATTTGAGAAGCTGACCCGCGCAAAGGAGGCCTGTGACCTGCTCCAGCTCCTGTTTTCCGAACATCCCTGCTCGGGTTCATTCACCACGCACAGCGTGCCCGGCGTTGCCGCGCTGATGGAGTACCTGCGCGCCGACCTGAACGACGTCACGCGCTGCTGCGCACTGATTGAGGAGGTCCGCGCATGAAGAAGCCACAGGTATCCGTGTTCCCGCCGGAGCTGACCACGGCGCTTTATCGTCGCGCCATCGCCTCCGCATGGCGGGCTAAGCATCTGGCCGACACCGGCAGCGAAATGCGCGGCCCGCACCGCATGACGGTGGAGCGCATCGAGATGGCCATCGCGCTGCACGTTGAGAGCGCGATGGTGAATGAGTACGGCGAAGCGCGCGGCGCGGCTGCGGCGCTGGCGCTCCTTACCGACATGGTGGAGCCGACACTGCTGACCGCGCCGCCGGCACTGACTAAGCGCGGTTGCGAGGTCATGACCGAACTGTACCGCACGCTTCCGGCGGCTTTTGAAAAGTTCTGCGACACCGGCGCGTCGCTTTACCGGCATTAAGGAGGGGTTATGACAGTACAGTCAGTATCAGACATTACTGCCGCCGCGCGCGGCCGCTGGCCGGTCATTCTTCAGATGCTCGGCGTGAGCGTGCCCGACGGCGGCAGACACGGCCCCTGCCCTAAGTGTGAAGGTAAAGACCGTTTCCGCCTGGATGACCTTGAAGGCCGGGGTACGTGGATTTGCAGCCACTGCGGCCACGGTGACGGCCTTGACCTGGTGAAGCTGGTGACGGGCAAGGGCGTAAAGCAGGCCGCGCAGGAGGTGGCGCAGGTGCTGGACGTGCGTGACGTGCAGGACATGCCGGTTAAGCCTGCCAGAGAAAAAGCCTCTAAACGCGATATGGCCGCCGCCGTCGGCGCGCTGGTGAAAGCCAGCCACAGCGGTGAAAGCGCCTACCTCGCGGCCAAAGGTTTTGCCGGTTATCCGGCCTGCCTCACCGGGAGCACGCAGCGCATCAGCGGCACGGCCTTCCCGCCGGGTTCGCTGCTGCTGCCGCTGACCACATCAGACGGTGCGGTGACCGGCGCACAACTGATTGCCCCCCCGGGTGAAAAGAGCCTGCTGCCCGGCAGCACCATGAAGGGTGCGTTTGTGGCGCTCAGCCCGTTGCCGCCTGAGCCGCCGGTGCAGCTGGTCATCACCGAAGGCTATGCCACCGCACTGACGGTGAGCCAGCTGACCGCCGGGTGCGTCGTGGCCGCAATCTCGGCGGGGAACCTGCCGAACGTGGCGCAGGCGCTGCGGGCGCGCTGGCCGGAGGTGAAAATTGTCATCGCCGGTGACAACGACTTTCAGGATGCGGGTGAGAACCCCGGCAAAGCGTTTGCGGAGAAGGCAGCAAAAGCCGTCAGTGGCTGGGTGAGCCTGCCGCCGGGCGAAATTAAAGCCGACTGGAACGACTTTCACCGGGAGCACGGCGTGACCCGCGCCCGTGAAGCGTTCCGTAACGGTCTGGTGTTGTGCGGTGAGGGACGCACGCAGCTGCCGCACGGGTTCCGGCTGACGCAGGAGTATCTCTGGTACGAAAAGCAGGTGCAGCGCAACGGCGAAACGGAAATCCAGAACGTCAAAATCTGCAACCCGCTGCGCGTCACGGCCATCACCTGCGACGCCGACGGCGGCAACTTTGGCCGCCTGCTGGAATGGGAGGACACCTGGGGAGAGCGCCGCCGGTGGGCCATGCCGATGGAGATGCTGAGCGGCAGTGGCGAGGAGCTGCGCCGCGTGCTTCTGGTCAACGGCCTGTCTTACATCAGCACCACCGGCGAGGCCCGCGCCCGCCTGATGGAATACATCTCGCTGTGCAAGCCGGAGCGCCGCGTGACCTGCGTAAGCCGCACCGGCTGGCACGGTCAGGTTTACGTCCTTCAGGACGAGGTGAGCGGAGAAGGTGCAGACGGCGTCATTCTCCAGACCACCTCCGTGCAGGGGCGGGACTTCCGCGTGTCAGGCTCCGTTGATGAGTGGCGCGAGCACGTTTCCCGCTTCTGCACCGGTAACTCACGCGTGGCGTTCGCGGTCAGCCTCGCCTTTGCCGCCCCGCTGCTGCGGCTGGTCGGCATGGACGGCGGCGGCTATCACCTCAAGGGAGAATCGACGGACGGCAAGACCACCACCATGAAGGCGGCCACCTCCGTGTGCGGCGGGCCGGACTACTGGCAGACGTGGCGCGCGACCGGCAACGCGCTCGAGGGCTGCGCCAGCCGCCGCAACGACGCGGCCATGATGCTCGACGAAATCCGCGAGGTGGACGGGCGCGAGGCGGGCAACATCGCCTACATGCTGGCAAACGGTCAGGGTAAGGGCCGCGCCGGTACGGATGGCGAGCTGCGCACCCGCAAGCAGTGGCGCCTGCTGTTCTTCTCCACCGGGGAGCTGTCCCTGACCGAGCACGCCGCAAAAGCCGGTGAGCGCACCTTTGCCGGGATGGAGGTGAGGATGATCCAGATACCCAGCGATTCCGGGAAGTTTGGCGTGTTTGAGGAGCTGCACGGCTTTGAGAGCGGAAAGGCGCTGGCCGAGCATCTGGAATGGGCCACGGCCAGCTACTACGGCGCGCCGTTCCGCGAGTGGCTGAAGGCGCTGACCGCAGACCTGAACGGGCTGACGGCGCAGGCTAAAACCCTGCTGAAGGAGTACACCGCCGCCCTGACCCCGCAGGACGCGGGCAATCAGGTGGGCCGCGCGGTTAACCGTTTTGCCCTGGTGGCAATGGCCGGAGAGCTGGCGACCCGCCTTGGCATCACCGGCTGGCAGGAAGGTGAAGCGCTGCGGGCAACCCGCGTTTGCCTGAATGCCTGGCTTAAAGACCGCGGGCATACCGCCAACCAGGAAGACATTGCCGCGCTGGAGCAGGTACGCAGCTTCTTTACCGCGAACCAGTACAGTCGCTTTGCCGACTGGCACGACGAGCGCAACCGTCCCGGCAACATGGTGGGCTGGCGCAGGGTGGATAAGGGCAACACCGCGCAGGGCACCGAGGCGGTGACGACGTTCTACGTCATGCCGTCCGGGTGGAAGGAAATATGCAGGGGGTTTGACCCGCGCAAGGTGGCGCGCCTCTGCGCGGACCGGGGTTATCTGCTGGCCTCTGCCGACGGCAAGCTACAGACCAGCATCCGCCCGCCAGAGATGAACGTGCGCAGGCTCTACGTTTTTAACAGCGAGGTGCCGGGCTGACGTGAAGGGCTTTGCGTGAGTCTTATTTTTAAAGGGTAACAGGTGTAACTGGTGTAACAGCGGCATCCGGTAAGGGCTGAGGCTGTTACACCTGACAAAAAGATGAGGTGTAACGGGTGTAACAGTACCCGTCCCCTGCTGTTACACCCTGTTACCCATCGTGTTACACCGCAGAATTTATGAAAAAGCTATTTAATTCAGTGATGTAACACCTGTTACCCGTGTTACACCGGAAAAAGAAGGACAGTGGCGTATAGCGACATAAAGCCTCTTTTTCTGGCAGGCCGGTTATCAGACGCAGCGATTTTGCCACCCGGCGTTGTACCAGCCACCACACACAGCCCGCAGATAGATGCACTGTGCCAGCCACGACACAATTGACTCAACTAAATGAACCCGTACGGAGCCAATATGAATGTACTGAATACTCCTTCACGAAAAACCGAAGAAGAAAACATCATCCAAACCGTTACCGCCGGGGCAGACATAAGCCTGAACGACAGCCCGAAGGAGCAACGGCAAGCCGTTGAGTCTGAGTTGAAGGACCTGCGCAGCAACCGTAAAAAATGGCAGGCGGCCCGCGAGGCGCAGGACAAAGCCGAAAAGATTATCCGCCCCATCCATCTGCGGCTTGAAGAAACGCAGGCGCAGGCCAAAGAGATGACGGAAAAATTTCACGCTCTGTTTGAAGAAACCAATGGGGAATTAACGGCAGCGCTGAAAAAGGTGCGCAGCGAAGGCATGCTCGCTAAAGACACTGTCATTGAGTACGACGCACTGCTGACACGGCGTGAGGATGAGTTTACCACTGTGCCATGGGCAACCGGTCGCGCCGCGCACGACTACATTCAGACTCACAAGGCTGTACTGAAAAAACACGCGCACCAGACGTTCCGCCGCTTTCTGGATAATCATGGCCCGGAGCTGTTTCAGGCGCTGGCCCTGGTCCGTCTCGCCTGCAGAAATGATGAGGCAGGTATGCCAGATAACAGCACCGGCGTGTACAGCGGTGTCAACGATGCTGAAAGCGAGTTTCGCCGCTTTCTTGATGCATCGATTATCGCGCCTGCAAAATCTGCACGTCCTGAAGTGGGTGATGATGAGGTGCTGAAGGAAACAGGTGTTTATCCTGAGGCTGAAGCTCAGGCAGATGCCCGCCTGCGACCGAGTCCAATGGATGCTCACAGCCACTACGTGCGCAAGCAGGAATATGCCCAAAAAGCAGCACAGCAGAAGGGAAGGAACTGATGGCAATGAAATGTCCTGAGTGTGGCATGACTGCACACACCCGAACCAGCGAGTATCAGACAGGCACGCTTAAAAAGACCTGGTATCAGTGCCGAAATATTGACTGCTCCTGCACGTTCACAACGATGGAGAGCCTGGACACAATAATTATGAAGCCGCAGAAAGTTGCAGAAGAACCTGAACCAGTGCAGGCAGTTCAGCAGCGTCTGCCGCAGACCCTGAATCGCTATGGCTCGGCCAGCAGGCTTTCGAACCGCCAGAAAGCCCCCGTCTGAGGTTCACAAGCGACATCTCCCCCGGCCATCGCGCCGGGTTTTTTGGATCTCTTTTTCCTTGTGAGTATTTAGATTCACTTGACTACCCGTTTGCATTTTACTTGACCTTCGCCAACAAAATGCAACTAGGTTGACAGGCAGCTTAGAGCGAAAAGCGGAAGTTGGCGATTGTTCTCAGAACTGATGCTGGCGATACATAAATCACGGTGTGTTAATCGATAGGGAGCAGGCATGAAGGACTTTCAAAAAAAAAGAGTATTATTAACTAAGCTTCCAGACTGAAAATAATGGTGTGTTTCTTTTTAAGCAGGAGAAAAACGAAGATACTATGGTATTTGTGGTAGAAGGGCGAATTATTTTATAAAAGTGGGTACAATGTCAGCGTGGTATTCTGGCAAATACTACCCATCTTGCTAATAGGGCTGTTACAATAATTTATAATAAAGGTCAATTAGTTCCAGTGTCACCACTCTTTACTTTTTCAATTATGTGCCTAACATCGCTAATACTTTTCATCTGCTCGGCTTTACCAAAAAAATGAAGGAGCTCAATCCATAAGTTCCTGTAAGGGATGGATTTAATTAACCAAACTATATTAAGCATTGTAATAATCCAGAACATTGCTTCCCATACAGATGCACTAAGGATAAAGGCCTTGAAATTTGTTGTGAGCATAGTTACTGCGAGCGTAACCAAGATACCAAGCGGAGTAGCCCATTGGTTTAATCTTGTTATATTTCCAAGGCAATTTGTCAGTATTACATGCAACTTATCGTCGCTAATAACTATAACTCCAACCTTGGTTTGTCTAACTATTTTATTAGTGAAATCTCCGTCCTCGTTAATAATAACTTGGGAGGGTGTTACTGCAGGGGATTTTTCACCTTGAGCCTTAGAATTAAAAGTGCTAGCCTCCATCTTCTTCAACCTTTGGTAATAGTTCAAGAATGCCCAAAGAATGAGAAGTTAAGGCTCCACAGTTTTCACAAAAAACGTGTAATAAAGGAAGGGAGGGCCCTCCAACCATTACACTACCAATCATATTTGAATCATTTACTAGTGAATAGGAGGTCACCCCATCAACAATTCCAAACGACTTGTGCCCGCATCTATGACACGGTAATAAAGCATTTTTTCTGTTAGTTTTCTTATGGCCTGCTGCTTGTCAAAAACTGACATTATTTCCACCATTCTTGATCGTGAACAGGGAGCCCCGGCTTGAGTCATTTACGCCGGAGTGCGGGAACCGGCAGACTGGACAATGGAAACCTGCGCCAGCTTTATTGCGGCGGTGGGCCGGATGAACGTGGATGAGCTTCAGCTTGGCACGGAGAGGGGTACCAGAAAATCGGCTCGCTCCGGCGAGCCCATGATGCCGCATTCAAGGGCGCATTTTATCTATTCACTGCGTCATTTTATGATTGATTATGAAAACTGGGGCTGGGGCCGGCTTCGCTTCAGCCCTTCCCGTCATTTTTCCACGTCCGCCCCCCCTGTTCCGCCGTGGGGTCAATCCACGGGTGATCGACGATCCGGTCTGGCTTAAACTCATCTGGGCAAGCCTCAATCTGCGTCAGGAAGACCTGCTCACTGAAATACTTTATCCGCTGGCCATGCTGCAGGCGATGGCCGTTATCTGGACCCATGCAGGGCTGCGGAAAAACGAGTTGCTCCGTCTGACGACAGGATGCATCACGCCGCAGGCGGATGAAATTGTGAAGGAGGACGGCAGCATTATCCCGGCCGGAACGCTGTGCTACCTGCATATCCCTGCCGGGAAAACCTCAAAAGCCTTTGTTAAGCCGGTAGCAGCCGTGGTGAAAAAATACGTCGTTCTCTGGCTGAATGAGCGCCCTGCAGAAAAGGCAATGCTGGCCGACGATCGGACCGGTGAGAAAGTCCGGCTTCTGT
The DNA here is from genome assembly GCF_054903455.1 of Pantoea sp. y20. NCBI lineage: Bacteria > Pseudomonadati > Pseudomonadota > Gammaproteobacteria > Enterobacterales > Erwiniaceae > Pantoea > Pantoea sp. y20. The sequence goes on along the minus strand of NZ_CM142816.1, from coordinate 60,349 downwards.
TTCAGTACCGCGGTAAACCTGCCGGCGGCACTATTCTCAATGACACGGTAATACCGATGTTGTGCGCACGAGCGGGCGTACCCTCAGAAGACAGCGGTGGAACCATAACCAGCCACCGGGGCCAGGCCTCCGCAGTGACCGCGCTGGCAAGCGTACCGCAGGGCATCTCGCTGTACGAACTTATGCAGTGGACCGGGCACTCAACGCCCCAGTCCACCTTGCATTATATCCGCATCCGCCCGACTCAGCTGGCCGCCTCGTTTGTAAAAGCAGACAGGATTGCTCACATGATAAGCGTGCTAATTGACCACGATCCGGAAGCCGCCAGCCTGACCGGCCCCGCGACGTACAATGATTTGGGTGACTCATACTGCACAAATCCCTTCTGGAGCAGCTGCCCGCACCGGATGGCCTGTATCGGCTGTGATTTTAATCTGCTTAAGGACAGCGCGCGCGGGCTGATACTGGAGAGTAAAGCATCCATCCGGCGTTACCTCGAAGAGGTTCCGCTCACTCCCGATGAGAGAGCCATACTGGAGCAGGATGCTGAAAAGGTTGAGCATGCTCTCCCAAGACTGGGTCCACAATCCTGACGGATTAGATGCCTACAATGTCCGGCCTGAGGGTATCGGTGCAGAATCAGTACAGACGACCGAACGTCGTATTGATATAAATCTGATTATAGTGGGCGTGATGCCGTAACTGATGGAGCAGCAGATGAGAAAACAGAAGCGATGTATGGGGTATGTGGCTGTCGTGGTCGATGACTACGATCGTGCAATTGAGTATTACACCGATAAGCTGGGCTTTACCCTGATTGAGGATACGCCGCAGCCGGGTAAGCGCTGGGTCGTGGTGACGCCGGACCCTGACAGCGACTGCGCTATTCTTCTTGCCCGCGCGTCGAACGATCGGCAGGAAGGCTTTATCGGCAATCAGTGCGGCGGACGGGTTTTTCTGTTCCTGCAGACCGACAACTTCTGGCGCGACTACAATGCTATGAAGGCAAAAGGCGTCCACTTCTGTCAGGAGCCGCGGGAGGAAGAATACGGAATGGTTGTCGTGTTTGAGGACATCTATGGCAATCGCTGGGACCTTTACCAGAACAGTCAGACCTGAAGCTCTGTCACGACAGTGCCCGGATTTACGGGAAGCATTACAGGCGTAAATCCTTTCGGGTCAGGCCCGCAGAGAGCGCTTCTGAACAATATACTGAACTGTCTGACCTCAGTGCAGCGGTCGCTGCACTGAGGTCTCCCCTGGATAGAGGCCGTGCGGTCCGGGTTAACCACACAGCGTCATGATATAAAATCCGGCCGCCGTCATGGCCAGCGAACCCAGCACGTGTATCAGCACCGAGGCGGCTGCCCAGGCATAGCTGCCTGACTGCAGCAAGGCAAAGACCTCAGCCGAGAACGTGGAGAATGTCGTCATTCCGCCACATAGCCCGGTGGTAATGAGCAGCCGCCAGGCCGGATCGAGGCCGGGATGGCGCAGAAAATACGCCAGCGCCGCCCCGATGATAAATCCACCCAGCAGGTTGACCAGCAGCGTCCCCGGCGGCAGGTCCGGAAAAAGCGCGTTCAGGCGCGCACCCAGCTGCCAGCGGATAACACACCCCATGGCACCGCCGGTGATGACGGCAAAAAGCTGATTCACATTCACTCCTTTTATTTTTTCACATTCAGAACATAACGCGACACGACCTGTGCGGCCGCATCCATTTCATATACGGCAGGCACGCCGGTCGGGATGTGCAGCTGTGCCACGCTGTCGTGGGGAATGCCGTCCAGAAAGGCGGTCAGGGCGCGCAGCGTGTTGCCGTGCGCCACGACCAGAACGGTACTTCCGCAGAGTATCTGCGGCATCAGGGCGTGCTGCCAGTAGGGCATGACGCGACGCAGCGTCATTTCCAGGCTTTCCGTCGCAGGCAGGTCGGCCAGCGCAACGCGGCGGTAGCGCGGGTCCCGACGCAGCTGCGCCGGAGCCTCTGCGTCCGCGGGTGGAATGCCGCTGAAGCTTTTGCGCCAGAGCCGGACGGTCTCTGCACCCATCATCCGGGCAGCCGCTTCCTTGTTCAGCCCCTGCAGCGCACCGTAGTGCCGCTCGTTCAGCCGCCAGTGTTTGTCCACGGGCGTCCAGCTGCGGTCAAGACGGTCCAGCACCCGCCAGACCGTGTGAACACAGCGCGTCATCACCGAGGTGAAGACCCGATCGGGCAGCAGCCCCGCTTCCCGCAGCACGTCACCGGCCCGGTCAGCCTCCTGCCGCCCCCGGTCCGTCAGCGGCACGTCTGTCCATCCGGTAAAACGGTTTTCCCGATTCCACTGGCTTTCGCCATGGCGCAGGAGGATCAGCGTTGCAGGGGCCACAGGCATTCCTTCTTTGCCGGACGGGGACCGTCCGGCGGATGTGTTAGGTGCGGCGCACAAACGCATGAAGCCCTGCATAGTGTGCGTCCTCACCCAGCGCCTGCTCAATGCGCATCAGCTGGTTGTACTTTTCCACGCGTTCGCCGCGGCACGGCGCACCGGTTTTCAGGTGTCCCGCGCGCAGGGCCACCGTCAGGTCGGCAAGGAACGTGTCCGTCGTTTCCCCGCTGCGGTGGGACATGAACGCGCCCCACCCGTGACGCTGGCAGAGCGCCACGGCGTCCAGCGTTTCGCTGAGCGAGCCTATCTGATTGAGTTTAATCAGTGCGGCGCTGGCGAGGTTTTCGTCAATGCCGCGCTGGATATACTTCACGTTGGTGACAAACAGGTCGTCACCTACCAGCTCGGCCCTGCCCGCAAGCTGCTGGTGCAGATGCTTCCAGCCCGCCCAGTCATCTTCTGCCAGGCCGTCTTCCAGCAGGATGACGGGAAACTGGTCCATCAGCTCGCCGTAGTACGCCGTCATTTCCGCCGCGCTCAGCGCACTGCCCTCCGTGCGCAGATGATATTTGCCGTCTGCGAAAAACTCACTTGAGGCGGGGTCCATGCAGATGCTGATGTCTTCTCCGGGCCGGTACCCCGCCTTCTCAATCGCCTGTACGATAAACGCCAGCGGGTCGCGGTTCGACGATACGGCGGGCGCAAAACCGCCTTCGTCGCCGACTGCCGCGGACAGGTTCTTGTCCAGAAGGATCTGGCGCAGCGCCTGGTAGACCTCGCTGCCCTGACGCACGGCCTCGCGCAGCGTGGGTGCCCCGTGTGGCGCTATCATGAACTCCTGAAAGTCCGCGCCCTGACCGCGGGCGTGCACGCCGCCATTGATAATGTTCATGCACGGTACGGGCAGCAGGTTCGCCTGCAGGCCCCCCAGGTAGCGCCAGAGCGGCTCATGCGAGGCCTGTGCCGCCAGCCGGGCAACCGCCAGCGACACGCCCAGAATGGCATTGGCACCCAGGCGACTCTTGCTCTCCGTACCGTCCAGCGCCAGCATGATGTTATCCAGCTGACGCTGCTCGCGCACGTCCCTGCCGCGCAAGGCTTCGCAGATTTCCGTATCAACCGCCCTGACGGCATCCAGTACGCCTTTGCCGCCAAAACGGTGTGCGTCACCGTCGCGGCGCTCTGCGGCCTCGCGCGAGCCGGTACTGGCCCCGGAAGGCACCGAGGCGCGCGCCATCATCCCGTCCGCGGTCCGGGCTTCAACTTCAACGGTGGGGTTGCCGCGCGAGTCAAGAATTTCACGGGCGGTCACGTTATCCAGTGTAAAACGCATGGTGTTTCTCCCGGTTCAGTCATTCAGGTGAGTGATAAGCACATCCACCGTGAGGTGGTTGATGTATTCCGCCGAGCGGGACGTCAGCATTCCCATAAAGCGATTGCGGTGCCCGGCAAGCACGAGGTCCACGCCCAGCTCCGCGATGCACTTCTCCACGTCCTCAAAGCGACGCATGGTCACCAGCTCCCGCGTATCGACCGCCTCAGGCACGGAGGCCGCCAGCTCGCTCATAAACGCTTTGGCTTTCAGCACCTCTTCCGACACGACGTCGTCCATCAGGCTGTCGGACACGTAGTTCATCTCCCGGTAGTCGTCGCTGATGTGCGCCAGGGTGATTTTCATGCCGAGCGGCTGCGCCAGCGCGACCGCGCGTTTCAGCAGGAGGGTGCCGTCGTGTTTATCGTTCACAAGAATCAGTGCGTGGGTGTAGCAGGTCATAATGAACTCCCGTTCTGGTTAAGGCGGGACTCAAGCCACGGCAGAAGCTGCTTTTTGCGGCTGAGCATGCCCGGTATTGAGCAGGAGGCGGCGTTAACGCTCTCCCGCCCGGCGAAGTAAAGCGTTGAAAACCCGGCGCGAATGTCGGTCAGCATCAGTACCGCCAGGCCAGCCCCCGACTGGTCTGCCAGATACGCCAGGGCTGCGAGCAGGTCGTCCATCACGGGGGCAACCTGTGTCGTTGAGCTGACCTCAATCTGGGCAATGCGTACGTCGGTACCGGCAATGACGAAGGCCTTGAGGTCCCTGTCCAGCAGCAGCTGTGCGCTGAGGCCGCTGACGTCTGTTTTTGCGGTGAGGAGGTCACGAGCGAAGGCTTTGCGGTTTACGCCGGACAGCACGCCGAGCTCGGTGGCCGAACGGATATCGTCCTCGGTGGTGGTCGGCGAGCGAAGGTTAACGGTGTCACTCAGGAGTGCGCCCAGCAGAAGCACGGCGAGCGTCGGGGGCAGCGTACGGCGCGCTTCAGCGTCCATCAGCAGCCAGAGCAGCGTGGCGCTGCTGCCAACCGGGCGGATATGCACCTCCGGCGGCAGTTGCGTTATCAGCCCGCCCAGCCGGTGGTGGTCAGTGATGCCCACGACGTTGCTCCGGAGCAGGTCGTCAGGCCCCTGCGCCGGCTCGGTGAAATCAACCAGCCAGACCCGTTCATCCTTTAGCGGAAAAGCGAGCAGCGGCGGCAGCGTGAGGCCGGCGGCGTCAAAGATAAAACGGGTTTCGCGGTTAGCCTCGCCAAGACGCCATGCGCAGGCGTCCATGCCGCGCCCGGTCAGCCAGTGCGCGGTGACGACGGCCGTACAGACAGCATCGCTGTCAGGATTGATGTGGCCAAAAACGTGTATCAAGGGTCTCTCCCCGTAAAGGGAAGTACGCAGGCCGGGCGGAAAGTAAGGACGGCCTGACGCACCTCCTGAAAATCAAGAGTCACATCAGGCGTCATCAGCTCCGGAACGGAGCGGTTGGGAAGGGTGGAACGCCATCACCCTGTAATCTGAGTATAGAGCCGGTTGCAAAACCTGTCAGTATTATTCCGACGGCGGTCTCAGCCCGTCAGCACAGCCCGTGCTTCGCGCAGTACCCGGCGGATGTTTTCCGGCACCGCCGGGCTTGTGCAGAGCGAAAGCGGACTGGGGTGCGGCATCACCAGCACCGTGACGCCGGGGCGCAGGTAACTGACCGTCCCGCGGGCCTGCGCCGCTACGGCACCGGCCAGCACCACCACGCGCAGCGCGGGCAGATGCGCCAGCACGTCCTCAAGCCAGGCGCAGCCGCTACGGATATCCGCCGCTGAGGGCCGTTTCTGCGGCCCGTCACTGACCCAGGGCACCATATTCCACAGCACGCTGTCCCGGCGCGCAATACCGGCTTCCGCCAGAAACCGCCCCAGATTCTGCTGGGCTGGCCCCGGGTTATCTCGCGACACGAACCGGGGTGACGGGCTGCTGCGCGCCGGCGACTGCAGCAGGACGAGCAGTCCGGCCCCGGTCCCACCGTCGGCCGGATCAAACCACGGCAGCTCCACGCCGGCCTGACGCTGCCCGCTGACCCAGCGATTCAGCGCGTCCACGTGCGGCGCGGTAACCGCCGCGAGGCGTTCCTCGCGTAAAAACGGGTCCAGCAGCGACGTGCCGGTTTTGTTCAAGGCTTCCGGTCCAGGCCTGCCAGGCAGGGGGAAACAAAGAGTTTCCCGCTCCATGCCCCGCGCACCGTCTTCACCGCGACCAGCAGCCACATGGCGGCCAGCATGACGACAAGAAGCGCACCGAAGCCTTTAAAGAACGCCAGGTCAATCAGGGTGGACAGCTTGAGCGTGGCGACGGTGTACACGCCCAGTGGGAAGGTAAAGCCCCACCATCCCAGGTTGAATGGGATGCCTTCACGGAAGTATCGCACGGTTATCAGCGTGGCCAGCAGCATCCACCACAGGCCGCAGCCCCAGAAGAGAATGCCGGCAACGAACCCCACGCCCTGCGCGATGTGACCGATTTCCGGCATGCCCGCCGCGGCAAACACCCCGGGCGCATCGCCACCGATGACCAGCATACCGAGCGAACCGGTGCCAATCGGCCCCAGGGCCAGCCAGCTTGAGGCCGCCATACTCTCGTGTGGCAGCTTGTGCAGGGCCATACGCAGCAGAAGGATGGCAAGGATGCTCAGCGCCACCGGCACGGAGTACGCCCACAACACGTAGCTGGTAATAATGATGCCGAGCTGCGCGTGGGTGTCGGCAATGTGCGGCGCCAGCAGGCCGCCGCTGACCGCCGCGACCTCGGCAGCTACAACCGGCAGTAACCAGACGGCCGTCATCTGGTCAATGCTGTGCTGCTGCCGGGTAAACATCATGTAAGGAATACACACGCCGCACAGCAGCGACATCGCCACGTCCAGCCACCACAGGGCGTGCGCCACCGGAATGACGTCTGCGCCCCAGCGCGGAAGACCGAACGCCAGCAGGCCGTTGATGATGGTCGCCATGCCCATCGGGATGGTGCCGAAGAACATGGACACGGTTGAATGGCCGAAGATGCGCTTTGCCTCACCGAAGTACATGACCCAGCGGGCCAGATACATCACGGCAAAGACGCTGAACAGCAGGATGTTAAACATCCAGAGCCCCTCGGCAACGAGGCGTAATCCCGGAACCGGCCAGGGGAACTGCGCCAGAGACAGCGACAGGATGCCGGTTCCCATGGTCGCGGCGAACCAGTTAGGCGTGAACTGACGTATGGCCTCTTTCGGGCTGCTCAGCGCGCTCAGCGGGCGCGCTCCATTATGCAGGGTAAATATTTTATCGTTCATGCCGGAATCTCCTGTGTAAACAGAGACAGTATAGGTATGCAGACGTAAATCTTTAAAACAGGTTATTCAGCTAAAATAAATCTGTAAAAGTGGTTTACCCTCCCCCACCCTGCGAAAGACTGTTACTGCACCGGAGTGAGGGAGGGACTGAATCAGGCCTTCGGTGGGCTTTTAATCGTGGCCGTGACGCGGTTCTGTTTCAGGTCAACCACCGAAATACTGAGGTCTTTATTCAGCACCCACGCGCGGGCACCGTCTTTACTGAAAACGATGGCCTGACGGGGCGCATCCAGTCCGGTGACGGTAGCGACCACCTTACCAGCGGCGATATCAATAACGGAGAGGCTGTTGTCACCCAGGTTGCCGCTGTAAACATAGCGGTTATCTGGTGTCAGGGCGGCACCGTAAGGGTCCTGCCCCACGGGAATGGTTGCCGTAATGGCGCGCTTCTGCGTGTCAACCACGGCGATGGTGTTGCTCCCGCTGTTAGCCGCGTAAAGCGTGCGGCCGTCGGCGCTGACAGAAATGGCGCGCAGCTTGCTGAAGCCGGTTATCTCGCCGCGAATCTCACCCGTTACGGCGTCAACGAGGGTGATTTTATCGCCCTTAAAGTTGGTGACGTAGACGGTTTTGCCGTCCGGGCTGATTTTGATGCCCTGACGGGGCTGAGCAAAACCCGTCACAACCGAAACGGGCCGGTTGTGGGTCAGGTCATACACCGAGAGTGTGCTGGCTGCTTCGTTATTCACATACAGGCGCTGACCGTCACGGCTGATAGCTGTACCGAATGCCCCGGGACCCAGCGGCAGCGAGGTCTCCACGTCAAGCGTCCCGGAGCTGATTTTTCTGACCACGCCCAGACTGCTGTCAGAAAGAAATATGGCCTTACCGTCCGGAGTAAAAAGCGCATTACGGGGGGTGACGTATCCCTTCAGCACCTTCTTGACCTTACCGATGGCAAGGTCGTAGACCACCACGTCAGGGCGCTCACTGTAGGACGCCACCGCCGTTTTTTCATCGGGACTGACAGCAAGAGAATTGTTGTGGATATCGCCGTCAAACGTCCATCGCGCCTCTGCGGCACCGGCGAGGGTGCTGATGAGAAGAAGCGCCACCGCGGTGAGTCCCGGGATCCTGTATTTTTTTATCATCATTTTTCCTGCATAGGGGTGGTAAGGGATAAGACTCATTGCCCGCTTAAGGGCTTCAGAAGAAGCGTGGCAGATAAACCCCGCTCAGGGAAATCGATTTTCCGGCTATGCCTTACCAGCCACCATAACCGTAAGAACGGCACAGTTTTTAATGAACATAAAAAGCCTGATGATTCAGGAGTCTGGTGCATAACTATCAGCTCCCTCCCCCCGACCCGCTTCATCAGACCTGTCCTGACGCCCACTTTTGCCGATACTTCCCCTGTCACTTAACACTCAGGGCTACCCAATGAAAATATCAACCCGTCTGGCCGCAGGTTTTGGCCTGCTTATTCTGCTGTTCATCTTCTGCACCGGACTTTCGTTAAAGGCGCTTTCCGGCGCCCGCGAAGGAATGGATGACGTGATTAATGTCAAAATGAAAAAATATCAGATCGTTCTGGACATGCGGGGCGCATTACGCGACATGGCCATTGCGGCCCGAAATCTGGCCCTGCTGTCCGATCCGAAAGCCATGCAGCCCGAGTGGGAGCGCCTTGAGGCACAGAAAACCTTATATATACGCAGCCGGGAAGCACTGGAGTCCATGCTGGCAGATGACGCCTCATCCGCGGGAAACGCTGCCTTCACCAGAGTCCGTGAAAATGAAGCCGCCGTTCTGTCAGGCCTGGAACAGGCCGGTCAGTTCGGACTGCAGAACCGTCCACAGGAAGCCACAGCGTATCTGATGAATACGGTCAGGCCGGTGCAACGTACTCTTCTGGATAATCTGAATGAAATGACAAATATCCAGATGCACAGCAGCCAGAACGCCGTTCGTGATAACAGTCGTAACGTGAGCCGGGCCTCTCTTACGCTGATCATTCTGGCCGTAATCTCGGTTATCGTTTCCATTTTTACGGGTGTCATTATCGTCCGCGTGCTGATGCGGCAGCTGGGTGGTGAACCTCAGCAGGCACAGGTACTGGCGGCCGCCATTGCAGCAGGCGACCTGACATCACCGGTGCCACTTCGCCGCAATGATAAAACAAGTCTGCTGGCATCGCTCGCCGGCATGCAGAGCCAGCTGCGCGATTTGGTATCAAAGATCAAAGAAACCGCATCCGGTGTGGCGCTGGCGGCAGACGAGATCGCTCAGGGAAATACAGAGCTTTCATCACGCACTGAGCAACAGGCGGCCGCATTGCAGGAAACGGCCGCCAGCATGGAACAACTCACGGCAACAGTGAAAAGTAATACGGCCGGCGCACAGCAGACGGCAGCTTCAGCGCGAGAAACGGCGGTGCTCGCGCGATCAGGAGAGACGGATGTCCGCCGCATGTCAGAAACCATGAATGACATATCCCTGAGTGCTAAAAAGATCCGCGACATTACCGGCGTCATCGAGGGCATTGCCTTTCAGACCAACATTCTTGCACTGAATGCAGCTGTTGAAGCCGCCCGGGCAGGCGAGGATGGCAGAGGATTTGCTGTTGTTGCCGGTGAGGTTCGTACACTTGCACAGCGAAGTGCAACTGCAGCAAAAGAAATAAAGTCGCTTATTGAGCAGGCTGTAGAACAGGTTGAAAGTGGTGTGAGCGTGGCATCAGGTACCGGACAGAGCATACTCAATATTGTGGGTATGGTCGGGGAACTGGCGGAATCAATGGACATTATTTCGCTGGCATCCTCTGAGCAGATGCAGGGTATCTCGCAGGTCAGCATTGCGGTCAGTCAGATGGACGGTGTCACGCAGAATAACGCTGCTCTCGTCGAGGAGTCGTCATCGGCCTCCCGATCGCTTTCTGAACAGGCGCACTCCCTTCGTGGCATGGTCGAGACGTTTCGGGTCTGACGTAAGAATCAACTGAACTAACTCTCCACTTACAAGCCCTTCAACTACAAAATGAAGGGCTTGCTCCGGTCACGAGGACTATAGTGCAATGATTGCATTCCAGGTTCTCTTCAGAGCGCCTGACGGGCGCGCTCAAAGTGGTCTTCCCACTTCCAGATGTATGCTGGACGGAAAACACAGTCTGTCATTCATTTAATCCATGAGCACATTTGCATTCCTTTCGACACACCCCATCAGGATAAACGCGAAACTCCAACGATAAGCGCCCCGCCATTAAACAGCCTTTCGTGCCACTTATCCGATTGATTGTCTCGTCCCGATATCAACTTTCGAGAATAACTTGCTAATTATTTGCACAAATTGCATTCCACATAAACTCAACAAATTCATAATTTGTAAATTATGATGAGCATAGTTAATAACACTTTTATCACTGCCGAGGGCCTCATTATACTCTTGTAGCACTGCAAATTGCATGTTGTAGCACTAATGCACTTTTAGCATGGTTGCAAGCACTGGCCAAACTCCGAGCGGCCCTCATGGATAGCACAGTATGCCGATTTAAGCGTTTCATCAAACAGGAACAGTTCCGGCCTAGACTCATGCGGCTAAGATTTCTTTATCATTCGCAGCGTTAGATCGGGATGTTGTGAGTTGCTCCCCATCGTGTAAGAAAATCTCAATTAGAACTTCCGCTTCTGGCACACAGCTGCCGGTCACGCAATGCCATGTCTACCCCCTCAGCATCAGTGACGATTTTTAGTTGGCGAAGGTCAATTAAAATGCAAACGGGTAGTAAAGTCGCATGCGATTACGCACCTGGCTGGCGCCCTCTGCATAAGTGCATGGCTATGCTGCATGAAAACGCATGAATAATTGCACCCTGAATTTACCCGGCCAACCCAGCAGCGGCGCGGCCTGAAGTCAGTCATGCAGCCGCATGAAAACCACTCGATTAAGCGGGCAGGCGTGGCGGGGGTACGAGCGCGCGCTACGAGCTGAAGTTTTAAGCCCGGCAACTACAGCGCGCTATTTGAAGCATGAATGGGACGGGTGTCCAAAAAGAAAGGTTAGGATTAAAAAATTTTGTTTTGGGCAGTCACATGCGTCACAAATTTTTGATACGACCCTAAAGATTTTCTAAATGGTGGCGAGTATAAATAAGTGTGTATGCATAGGTCGCATGGAATCACATGCACACTTTAGCAACCCGTGCCCCTTGTAGCAGCCAAACTGGCGCGGCCTGAGTACCACCCTGCACCTGCATGAAAAACGATGCACAAGGCTGCCTGGCAGGTGTGGCGGGGATAGCATTGCACTCTATGTCTTTAAAAAAGATACAATTACAGAATGAAATGATAATGTTCAAATCAGTGTAGAAGGCAAAAAATATACTTTTAATATGGAACTCATATGTTTGCAGAACGGTTATCTAAATGGTTATCTAAACCTATAGCTAGTAAAGGGCAAAATCAGCCTGATAATCTTAATGTGGTTTTAAGTACTGACATAGGACTTAGACGTAAAGAGAACCAAGATCGCGTTGTAGCGATGCGTGTCAACACTCCCTTTTCAAGTGGGCGCCATTTCTTTGTAATCGCCCTAGCTGATGGGATGGGGGGAATGAAGGATGGTGCACAATGTGCATCATTAACACTGTCTACATTCTTGTACTCATTGATTCGCTATAGAGCGTTACCACCGGAAGAGCGACTAATACAGTCAGCTTTAGATTCAAATAAATCTGTGCATGATTTTTCGCAAGGAAATGGTGGAGCAACCTTATCTGCAATTATTATTGAGCCTGGTTCAAACCCATGCACTCTTAATATAGGTGACAGCCGAATATACACCTATAAAAAGAAGATTAAAAAAAGCCTTAAAAGGTTAACCATTGATGATTCATTAGAAGAAGTTTTTGGCGGAGATGACAAATCTCTACTGCAATTTGTTGGAATGGGACAGGGCATAAAGCCTCACACACAATACTTGAATCATGAAGGTGACTATTATTGCCTCACCTCAGATGGCATTCATTTTATTGATGAATCTGTATTTGATGATATTTTATTTCACTCTCAAGAATTAAATCAGGCAGCAATCAGATTAGGCCAATATGTTAGATGGTGTGGCGCACATGATAACGCATCCATAGCTCTAGTTGACTGTGACAACATAATGCAATCCCTAAATAATTACAATGACATAGGGATTGAGGTATGGGACCCGTTCAGTCAATTACATATCTTATGGATGAAAAATGATTCTAATTCTGCCGGATACTTTGAACAAAACACCCTGGATAAAGAAAGCTTTAACAAAGAAGCGTCAGATTACGAGAATGAAAGAGAATATGAAAAACCAAGAAATTTAGATGCAAACCAATCTTATCAGGATGGAAATGTTTTAAGCCCAGAAAATAATAATGAACCTGACAACTCGAAAAGAAATATAAATACTAAATTAGTAAATGAGTCGTCATCACAACCTGAGCTTGCAAGCAAGCTAGAAAAGGCAGACAGAGAAAGCAAAGAATTATTACAGCCTGAGTTATTTGAACGCGATGGCACTCAGAATGAGAATATGAAAACTCACTCTGAAGACTCAAAAACAAACAAGAAAAAAACCATGTATTACAAAAAACAAAGAAAAACCAATAATAAAAAAGAATCGGACGAAAACCAAGCTAGCATAAGAGTTGTTGGAGATAATGATAATGAACAGAATTGAATTACCACCGCGCTACATTGCTATTAATTTTGGAATGGGTGGAGGGATGGGGGATGTCTTCAAATGTCAAGACACTCATCTCGACAGAATTGTTATATTAAAAGTTCTAAAAGAAGGCGGGGAAGAACGACGCCTGATAGATGAACAAATGGCATTGATAAAATTACGATCAAAGCATGTCGTACAATTATTCGACTTTACAGAAATAAAGGTAGATGGTACATCTAGAGATGCTTTGGTATTAGAATTTATCTCAGGTGAAGAAATTTGCCATGATGCGTCTTATACCTCTTCTTACATAATGAAGTTATTATGGCAAGTTGCTTGTGGCCTCGCTGACATACATAGCGCCTCAATAATTCATAGAGATATCAAACCTAACAATATATTAATTGATGAAAATGGGGTGGTTAAAATACTGGATTTTGGGCTTGCCAGAAACGAAGGTGATGATGCTTTAACAAAATCTATTATCGGTACACCTGGCTACATGGCCCCCGAGTTATTTAGAAGTGGACAAATAAGCTTTGACAATAAAATCGATGTTTATGCATTTGGAGTATTGGCAATTGATTTATTAGGGCTGAATCGTCCTGATGAATTGAACTATTTTCCTCCGAGTGAAGTTATGACATTCCCCGCATTATATGGTGCATTACCCAGAACGATTGCTGACATTATAATGGCATGTATATCTAGTGATAAAGACCAAAGACCATCAATGCACGATGTAAAAAAATCCTTAGAAAAAATATTACTACAGGATAAGCACAATGCCTTGGTCGTTATGCTAGGACAACAACACAAAATAAGTTCGAACTCGAGAAAGGCAAATATTACTTGGGGTGGAAGTTCATCAATGACTATAAATTATGATGGCTTCAATTTCCTTATCGAATCAATAAATGGCTTAGCAAAAGTCAACAATATTAGAATCGTACCTGGTAAGTTGCTGGAAGGGTGTAGCGTAATTACATTGGAAAGAACAGACTCAACAACAAGAACATTTGTAACTTTCGACATTTCAAATCCCGAGGTGATGTCATGATACGCGAAGGAACTGTTATTTCCGATAGATACCAAATTATTGGTCATGCAGGTAAAGGTGGCATGCAGGATGTTTACCTTGCCAAGGACTTAAAATTGGATATTCATATTGCACTTAAAACTCCTCTTCCTGGGTTAGAAACAAAAAGATTTTCATCTAGTGCCAAAATATCTGCAAAAGTTAACCACCATAATGTAGCTAAAACTTTAGATTACTTCGAATTTGATGACCAGATTTTTTTAGTTGAAGAATTTGTGCATGGTGAAACTCTTGAAGATAAACTAAATCATTTTGGTATATTAGATCCTCACTTTAGTGCATGTGTATTACACAACCTATCTAAAGGAATTATGGCATCACATCAAGCTGGCGTTGTTCATCGTGACTTGAAACCCAGCAATATAATGATTTCAAATGGGGTTGCATTTGAACAACTTAAAATTACTGATTTTGGAATCGCATCATTAACTAACGAGTTTTTCGCAGAAGCTGCTGAAAATGGAGATTTAACTCTCTCTACATCTGGAACGATTAGAGGAGCACTTCCGTTTATGGCTCCAGAGATGATGTTCAGAAAGAAGGGAGATATTATCAAGTCTTCGGCAGATATCTGGTCCCTAGGTGCAATGATGTTTAGACTGATGACCGGTATATATCCATTTGGAGTTTATTTAGAAGCTGCAGTGAATGTGAAAAGTAAAAATAGAGAGCCTTGGCCAGCATTCATGACAGCAAACAAACAGTTCAGTACATTATCGACGGAATTACAGAAAATCGTAGATAGCTGTTTAGAATATGAACCCGAGAAAAGGCCGAAGGCAAAGGATCTAGTTAACATATGTGAAGAGCTATGTTATTTATCTACACCACGTGAGCTAGGTAATGTGACAAACTTTATCCAGAATGGATTTAGCGGGTTCATTAATGGGGCTGGAGGAACAGCATTCTTCAGTATTGAAAGTGTTTATGGGCCAATAAAACCAGACACGTCACATAATTCAAGTGTGTGTTTCTCAAAATTTCCGGGCAGCCCGCGAGATAGAGCACATCCAGTTACACTTTGGAAAAATTAACTAGCAATAGCCTCAGAATCTGGAATGTGAAAACTCGGATTCTGAGGATTATCTCTTTTTTGTATGTATCAACTGTTGTCAGCGGAGTGAGTTTTAACCGTAATTGTAGCTCTTTCAGTAATCTGTACCGATTTTATGACATCAAACAACGTCAATTTGGATAGACGTTGACTAAAGGGGGTACTTATGGGGGTACTTACAATACACAAAATAAATTTATCCAAAATTATCATATAAATATGAAATTATCCCACTCCTGTGATCTTCCGCCACTCTCGTTGTATTCACGCCAACACTGGTTAATCAAAACCATCAAAATATGCAAGTTAGGTTGAATCCTCACTCTTCGGATGTCACTCTACATCTACTGAAATTTACCTCCATTAATGGGTATCTAAAGGATTTTAAAACTAACTTACAAAATCACACCTCCAATAGGAGACGGGATACCTATAAATGACGTCAAGGTGCGCGCAGCAACCCCACTGGATAAATGATACAAACTCGAAGATGGTGGTGGCATGTACTTACTGGTCAACTTCAACGGTTTCCTCTACTGGCGAATGAAGTACCTTATTTTGTGTCGTGAGAAATTTCGTTCTATAAGCGTTTATCCTTACGTCCCACTTGATGTAGCTCGTCAGAAAAGAGATGAGGCTAGCTATAAATTAAGTCTTAACCATTTCGAAAAAAAACGTAGCTATAAAATAGCCAATTATAATTTTTTCAATCCCATAAAAACATCAACCCTCTAATTATTAAGGATTCAATGATGATTAAATTTGATTTAGAAACTTCTTTTTTAGAAGCTGTAAATAATATTGCCAAAGAAAAGAAATTGAATGCAGAAGATGTAATTGGATTGATTGGAAATGAAAAAATAAACAAAACCTTAGATGAAGTTGCTAAAGTTATAGACAAAAAACTGGAGGAAGATAAGGATGAATATCTTAAAGAACATCTCTTAGATGTACGTAGCTTTGAGGAGAGACTTTATTTAACATGGTCTAAGCCACTTATCAGACTTGAAATGATCATTGTAATGTGCCGAGAATTGGGCAGTGAAATATACAAATGGCATATTGCGAATTCTTGTGAAAATATTAAATTAGATGTTATTGCAAAGTTACATGCACATTCCATACAAATTTCTTGTGAGATCTTACAACTGCTTAAATCTGGCTTTGCAGATGGAGCAATGGCACGCTGGAGGTCCTTACACGAATGCGCTGTAATTGCGCGAATACTTTCACATGGTGATGAAGAACTTGCAGAAAAATATGAGGAACACAAATACATTGACGACTACAAATTTTCAAAGAGTTATGCCGAGCACAGTGAGGTGCTTCTTTTTGAAAAGCTAGATGATTTGAGTATAACCTCAATTAAAAACAAATATGACTCTTTAATTAAAAAATATGGTGAATCGTTTAGCAAAGAAAATGGTTGGAGTTATAAATTATTTAATAAAAAGAAAATATCCTTTTATGATTTAGAGAGCTTTTCTGGACTTGATTTCTTAAGGCCGTTTTATAAATTTTCTAGCGTGAGGGTTCATGTGAACTCGAAAAGTGTGACCTATAAGCTAAGTCTTTCGCTATCTTATAAGCATCGCAATGAAGAAATCCTTCTTAGTGGGCCTTCAAATGAAGGGTTAGTGGATCCCTTACAATGTACTTCAATGTCGTTAATAGACACAACTAAATCACTACTATCATTAAATCCTAACATTGATTCTTTAGTAAGCAGCAAAATATTATCACTCTGGGATGATAAATTAAAATCAGAATTAATTGAAGCTAGTGAAAGCCTTGAAAGAAAAGGAAGTATTAAATAAACTATTTTTCGTAAGGACGTCCTCAATCGATATAAAATGATGCTAACTTACAATTAAATTAATACCCTTTTTAAAATTTTTCTTCGATACATTACATGGGGTTACTTTGTGGATTCATAGTATTATACCATTATAAAAAAAATCACATAAAAAATGGATTTCTGTAATCTCCCGCCACATCCACTATTATTCCCAGCTAACTTAACAACCCCGCCCCCACATTCACCGATAATCCCAAAATCGCCAGATTGAATATGAACGAAATCACCGACTGTAACAGAGCGATTTGCCGCATATCCGTGGTGCCCGTTGCCACATCGGCGGTTTGCGAAGCTACCGCGATAGTGAAAGAGAAGTAGAGAAAATCCCAGTATTCCGGCTGTTCGGGCTTTTCAGGAAAGATCATCGGCGTGACATCCTTGCTGCGCCGCAGATAGTGATGATGCGCGTAATGCATGGCGAATGACGTCGGAAGCAGCGCCCAGGAAACCACCAAGGTTGCCGCGGTCAGCAGCAGATGCAGCACGCGTGGCGTTCCCGTTAGGCTCTTCAGCGTGGTGAGTTCCATCAGAATCGCCAGAATGCTGACCAGGCAGGTGAGCGTCACCATACTCAACACCAGCGTCGCGCTTTCATCCTCGATTTTCGCAATATGCGGAATGTCTTTGGCCTCGGTGCCTAACATGCGCAGCCACAGAAATGCGAGATAGAGCCATGCCAGCACGTTCCAGCCAATCAGCAGACGCTGCAACATGCCCAGGTGCGCAGGCAGGAAGAAATAACAGGCCACGCCAGCCACAATCGAAATCAGCAAACGCAGACGCGCGCGAAGGTAATGCATCAGGGAAAGGCTCATGGTGTCAGAGGCTTAGTGAAGGGAGGTGGATAAGTTAACTGTAGACGCTGATAAAGAGGTTGTAATTGCGGAGCACCCCAACCGTTTACCAAATCTGCTGCGCTGCAGTTGATAAAATAATCGCCAATCGACTAATGAGCTTCATTGCGTCTCTCTGGCATACTGTGCACCAGATCCTAAAAGAGCGGAGGCGACATGTCAGAGGAGCAATCCACACCATCACCAGCAGGCGAATTTGTCATGTTTGCGAGCGGCGATGGGAAAGTGCGGGTTGAATGTCGCTTTGAAAACGAAACTCTGTGGCTTTCTCAGGCCATGATATGTGAGCTGTTTGATAAAGCGAAAGCGACCATCAGTGGGCATATCAAAAACATCTTCGAAGAGGGTGAATTGCTGGAAAATTCAGTTGTTCGGTTTTACCGAACAACTGCCAGCGATGGAAAAAATTATCAGGTTCAATACTTTAGCCTGCCAATGATTCTCGCCATAGGTTATCGCGTCCGCTCTGCACGCGGTACTCAGTTCCGCCAATGGGCAACGCAAACCCTGCAAGAATATTTGGTCAAGGGCTTCGTGATGGACGACGAGCGGCTGAGAAATCCGCCGGTTGGTTCATCCGCAGTACCTGACTATTTCGATGAGATGCTGGAGCGTATTCGCGACATTCGCGCCAGTGAGCGTCGGATGTATTTACGCGTTCGCGAGATTTTTGCCTTAGCGGCTGACTATCAACCTTCCCTCAAAGAGACCACGCAGTTTTTTCAAACCATTCAGAACAAATTGCACTTTGCCTGTACCGGTTATACCGCTGCCGAGCTGATTCATTTGCGCGCCAACGCCAGCCAACCTCATATGGGTTTGACCAGTTTCAAAGGTGAAGAGGTGCGCAGAAGCGATGTCTCCGTGGCTAAAAATTATCTGGTTAAGGACGAAGTGAGCGAGCTTAATCGCGTGGTCACGATGTGGCTGGATTTCGCAGAAGATCAAGCGCGCCGCCGCCAGCAGGTTTTTCTTCGCGATTGGCAGAGCAAACTCGATCAATTTTTGCAGTTTAACGATCGCGATGTGCTGCAAGGTGCAGGTTCAATCAGTAAGAAAATGGCCGATGAAAAAGCGCAGGCTGAATACGGTCAATTCGCCGAGCAACAGCGTCGTTTAAAAGAGGCAGAAGGTGAAAACAACATTGCCGGTCTGCTGCAGTGGCAGACAATCCCTAAGAAATCGAAATGATCGCCGCTGGGCCGCATCCCGCCCTTTCACTCCTCAACTTATACACACCCACGCTTTACTTCCCCACCTATCTCCGCCACTTTGCTCCTTCATCGCATTGTGGAGCCTGGCATGTTAATCCATCCAACCGATACTCTGACTTTTTCCGGCAATCCGCGTCAGGCTGAGCTGCGTCAGCGCCTGCTGCAGCCGGATGCGCCGAAAGTGATTGCCGCTGCGTTAGCGAAGCAGCTGGACCGTGAAACCTTCACCCATCGCCACGCTGCCGGGCAACTCTTCTGTTTGAAGCAGGGATTGATGACGGTAAAAACGCCGTCGGGTATTTTCGCCAATCCGCCGCGACTGGTTGGCTGGATTCCGCCCTACTTTGAACATGCAATCATCGGGCCGGGCCCGGTGCTTGGCTGGACGGTATTGGTGGACGATGCGCTGGCCGCGCCATTGCCGGATCATCCCGTCCTGCTTTCCTGCCCGTCGGTGCTGGAGCCGCTGGCGGAAAGACTGGCAATCTTGTCGCCCGATCACTGGGGCAGCGCGCGCTACCATCGCCTGTGCGAGGTGTTCCTGGATGAGTTATATGAATCGACCGAACATCCGCTGACGTTACCGCTGCCGGCGGAACCGCGCTTGCTGCAGATTGCACGCCTGTTAATGGACGACCCCGCCGATACGCGTACCGGGCCCGAACTGGCGCGCTGGGCGGGACTCAGCCCGCGCAGCCTGAGCCGTCATTGGGCCAGCGCGGTCGGCATGAGCTTGACGCGCTATCGCCAGGTTTCACGTTTACTCAAATCACTGGAAGGATTGGCGGCGGGCAAAAGTGTGCAGCAAGTGGCGTGGCAGGTCGGATTCGACAGCGTTAGCAGCTATATCAGCGCTTTTCGCAGCGCGTTTGGCTCAACACCCGGCAAATACTTTACGCCGCCAGTCGACTCTGCGGATGCAAAAACAGCAAACTAGCGGGCCCGTCAATGTCCGGCAAACTGTGCTGATATTTGCGACGGAACGCGCCTGGCGGCAGGTCGAACATGCGGCGGAAGGTGCGGCAGTAAGTTTGCTGCGAGTCGAAGCCATATTTGATGGCGATATCCATCAGCGGCATATTGCTGTTCAACAGCGCAATCACCGAAGCCGTTAACTTGCGCTCGCGAATGTAGGTGCCCAGCGCGACGCCGGTGTAACTGCGAAACAGCCGCTGCAGGTGCCACTGCGAATAGCCGGCGCGGCGCGCCACGGTTTCCAGAATGAGTTTCTGCTCAATGTTGTCCTCAATCCAGAGCATCAGTTGCTGCATAAAGGCGGCGTGCATATCCATCTTTCCTCCTGATGTCGAAATGAATACCGTGATACCGATAAATCGTCGCACATCCCGTAGCGGCGCGATTTATCGCGCAATAAATTGCGCCGCTACGATCAGTGCGCTCTGAAATTTCGGTGTCAGCGATTAACTGATAAGCATTATAAGAAGACGCTCACTGGCTATGTGATGGTCAAAAGCCAATAAATAACGATAACTCGCCAATTTATGGCTGTTCCTACAGCTAGGACTCTTCGGCATCTTGTAGCCAAATGCATCATGTAATATTGTTAGTTACATGAAATGATACTTTGAGATGAAAAGGAGAATGTATGAGCAGCTTAATAATATCGAACCTGTCAATATGTCTGGCGATCGCACTGGCATCGGCCAGTATTTCCATGACAATTACCCAAACTGAGCTATTCGCGGGATTACGCGCATGGACCGCTAAAAAGAACGCATTATTGGGTCACTTGTTTCATTGCTTCTATTGCATGAGCCACTGGGTGGTATTTTTCGGCATGGTGGTTTATCACCCTGATTTATTACATAGCGGAATGGCAATTGCTGACTGGCTGATGACAGCATTTATCACCCTCACGCTAACAACCTTTATTAATGGTTTGATGTTTAAGGTTTTCCAGGCGGCCATTACTACGCACGTCATGAAGCATGAAGCACAAATCACCTTACAAAAACAGGATTAACCGATGTGATGAATAACCGGGAAAAATCGGTTATTCACTGCATTTAGGGAAGGTATTGGACGGGAGGCCAAGTTTAGCCATTTTACTCAGATAATCGTCGCTAATATCGGCAACAGTAATTTGGCTAAAGCGCTTCAACAACAGCGCTTCCGCTTCGCTAAGGGTTTGATCGAGTTGCGCATCAACGGCATGCTCAACCAGACAAGGCGAGGGCTCCGCAGCCGGACCAATGCTAAACAGTGCTGGTGCGCCGATTGCCTGATAAACATCCAGCAGGGATATTTCCGTTAACGCCACACGCAGCTCCCATCCACCACCGTGCCCTTTTTCTGACACCACATACCCTTTATCACGCAGGCCGGACATCATCCTGCGCACCACCACCGCATTAGTGCCCAACATTTTAGCCATCGTTTCTGAAGTGGCGCGTTTAACGTGCCGATCCAGATGTATCAGTGCGTGCAACGAGCGGGACAAGCGATTATCGCGCGGCATAAATCATTCCTCTAAAATTCACCACACTCTAACAAAGGAGTGAAGTGGCAACAATTTATCGCGCTATCATCGAGTCAAAAGCTTAATCATCAGCGTTTACGGATATGACACGAAAATATCAAGGAGAACACCATGAAAGGAATTTACCCCGCTCAGAGGAGCGATTTCGAGGCGATAACCACGTTATGGGAAGCCTCGGTGCGGGCGACGCATCATTTCCTGCAAGATGCGGATATCCGCGCTCTGCGCCCGTTGGTGCGCGAGCAATATTTGCCGATGGTTGAGCTGCGTGTTTATCGCGATGAACAACAGAACATCGTCGGTTTTCTCGGCGTGGCGGATAATCGGCTGGAGATGCTGTTTGTCGCGCCGCAAGTGTTTGGTCTCGGCATAGGCAAACAGCTACTGCGCTTCGCCATCGAACAAATGAATGTCACCGAACTGGATGTGAACGAGCAGAATCCGCAGGCGCTAGGTTTCTATCAGCATCAGGGATTTGTTATCACCGGCCGCTCGCCGCTGGATGGTCAGGGAAATCCTTTTCCGCTGCTTCATCTGCGCTATGCGCCGTGATTTAAATGGTCGCGCCCATTGAAAGGCGATAATGCAGGTCGACCTGCTCGATGGTGGGCTGCTGGTTGACCTTTTTCAGGATGATCTCCGTCGCCACTTTTCCCATCTCAAAGCGCGGCGTGATCACGCTAGCTAAGCGTGGCGTGGTTGCCTGACCAATTTCCAGCCCGTGAAAACCGGCAATCGCCATCGCTTGTGGCACGGCAATGCGCGCCGCCTGACACTCCTGCAGTACGCCAACCGCCAGATCGTCATTGGTACAAAGAATCGCATCCATCTCCGGATAGAGCTGGCGCGCCAGCGTCATCATGCCGGTGCCAATCGATACCGAAGAGACCTTGTTCGGCACAATCCGGCCCGCAGGCAACCCGGCCGCTTCAACCGCATCGCGATAACCGGCGTAGCGTTGCTCATCACGGCGATCGGACATCGAACCAAAATAGATAACGCGCTGTTTGCCGCTGGCCAGCAGCATCGCCGTCATGTCGTAGCCGGCGCGATAGTTGTCGAAACCCACATTGATGCGTCCACGCGCCTCGGTCAGCCCCATCACTTCCGCCACCGGAATGTTGGCGGCGTTTAGGTATTTTTCTGCGCGCACAGTGTGCACAGATTCGGTCAGGATCAGCCCTTTGATGTTAAAGGCCAGCACCGTGGCGATCTGCTCCTCTTCACGCTGGGCGTTGTAGTCGTAATTGACCACCAGCGTTTGATAACCGTGCGCGCTGGTCACCGATTCAATACCCGCCAGCAAGTCGGCAAAGATTTGATTATTAAAAGAAGGAATTAACACGCCGATGCGCGGTGGGTTCTGTTTGGTCGCTGAGACATTTTCGCTATCCGCGACGTAGCCAATTTCGGCAATCACGCTGGCGATTTTCTCCGCCGTTTCCGTTTTGACCTTTTCCGGCGTGCGCAGATAGCGACTTACCGTCATTTTGGTGACGCCCGCCAGGGTAGCAATATCGTCCAGAGTGATGCGCTGCGTTTTCATTACGGCGTCCGCAAAGAGGGGCTGATAATCAACGTATTATGCCCGTTGCCTGTTAAAAAATGAAACGCACCCGTGCGCTCCGTCGGGTGAAATAAACCCGGCAAACCCACGTATTCAACAGAATGAAAATTCCAATAAAAAGCAAATTGTGCAATGCCCTTACTGAGTGAGTTGATGAAAAACCTATCATTTCATTGGGCTATAAGCATACTCCTGACGACTTATTCGGCAATTTTCGCCACCCCCTTCACACTTTTCGGAAAAAATGATCCAAATACCATCATTTAGAACATATATTCCAACACGAAGACCTCGCGTGAATAAAAGTTGAACATCGAAACCTACACCACCCTCTTTCTGGACAAGTAACGTTCAGGCCGTAGAGACAAGGGGCTATAACAATGGATACCAGGCAAAAACGCTACAACATGAAGTATGTCATTCTCTGCTGTACTGTCGCGGCATTCGGCGGTCTGCTGATGGGATATGACTCTTCCATTATCTCCGGTGCAATCGAACCCTTAAGTGAATATTTCCAGTTAACGCCCGCTGAAACCGGCTGGGCCGTTTCCAATATCCTGCTCGGCAGTTTGATCGGCTGCTTTATGGCACCGCGCCTCAGTGACAAGCTGGGACGTAAAAAATCCCTCGCCATCACCGCCCTGCTGTTTACCGTTTCGGTAATCGGCACGGCGCTGGCGCATAACTTCACCGTGTTCGTCATCTTCCGCATGATTGGCGGATTAGCGATTGGCCTGGCGTCGGTAATTTCGCCTATCTATCTGGCCGAGCTGTCGCCTTCGAAGTTTCGTGGCCGTACCACCGCGCTCTATGCGGTGTGCTGCGTCGGCGGACAATCGGTAGTGTTGCTGACCAACTACTTCATCACCAAATCCACCTTGCCGGATGTGATGATCAACATGGGCTGGCGCTACATCCTCGCCACCGCGCTGGTGCCGTGCGCGCTGTTTATTTTGTTCATCGCCTTTATCCCGGAATCACCGCGCTGGAACGTGCTGAAAGGCAAGTACGATGAAGCGCTGGATACGCTGACCAAAATCTCTAACCGCGAACATGCCGAGAGCGTGTTCAACGAAATCAAACATTCGTTTTCTGATAAAACCGCGCAGCAGCACAAATCGCGTCTGCGTCTGGATAAAACCACCATTCCATTGCTGATTGTCGGCATCGGTTTGGCGGTGGGTAACCAGATCAGCGGTATCAACGTCATTCAGTACTTTGGGCCAACCTTGCTGAAAAACGTCGCGGGCAGCACTGACTCAGCGCTGCTGCAAACCTTCTGGCTGTCGATTTGTCAGTTTATTGGCGTGCTGGCGGGGATGATGCTGATCGATAAAGTCGGTCGTCGTAAGCTGCTGCTGCTGGGCGCAATCACCTCTTGCGTGTGCCTGACCTACTCCTTCATCGCCTTCTATTACCACTTGCCGGGTATGCTGGCGGTTATTGGCCTGTTCGCTTACATGATTTTCTTCGGTATGACGTGGGGGCAGATCGTCTGGACGGTACTGGGCGAAGTGTTCCCAACCGAGATTCGTTCGATTTGCGTGGGGATTTCCATCTGCGCGATGTCGATGGCTAACTTTGTTATCAGCAGCACCTTCCCGATCATGAACAGCAGCCCGATGCTGCTGGATATGTTCCACGGTGGCTTCCCGCTGTTGCTGTTCGCAATCTTCTCGCTGGGTATGTACTTCTTCACCTTCCGCTATCTGCCAGAAACGGCCGGCGTGTCGCTTGAGAAGATTCATGCGCTGGTGCTGCGTAAATTTAACGTCGAAGCAGAGTTGCCGGAGACGACGTCCACCGTGAAGGCGAGCGAATCATTTGATATTCCACGGCATTAATCGGTAAGGATAGGGATCTGCAGGGCGCCCTTTATGGCGCCCTTGTTAACTCAGGCGTTCGTACTGCTCAATCACCGCCAGCGCTAAGCCGTTGGCCGGATCGATACGCAGCGGCAGGAAATGCAGCGCGGTATGGGCGAAGGTAAAGGCCAGCGCACCGGCCTGCGCCGCCTGCTGCACCGCCTGCACAAACGCTGGCTGCGCATTCCACGGCCCATCAATAATGATGCTGGCCGGATTCACCAGCTGCATCACCTGACTCAACGCGTTGCCCAAGTGGGTGCCCGCCTGCGTCATCACCTCTTTCAGGATTTCCGGTTCGCTCTCGCCATTCTGCCAGCGCAGGCCCGGTTTGCGTTTTGCCAGCTGCTGCTGAATGGCCGGTTTGCTCACCAGCGTTTCCAGACAACCTAAGCGACCGCAGCTACAGCGTTCGCCGTTGGGTTGCACGATAAGATGGCCGATCTCGCCCGCCGTCCAGCTGCTGCCGGTAAACACTTCGCCGTGTTCCACCAGCGCGCCGCCTAATCCTTCAGAAATTCGCAGATAGAAATGGCTTTGCGACTTATTCAGTTCGAGTTGCTGCACCGAAAGCAGCGCCGCCGCTTTGACGTTATTCATGATGCGCAGCGGCAGCGGCATCTCGTGGCTGAGGATGGTCATCACATCCACATCCTGCCAGCCCAGATGCGCGGAAAAATGCACCCAGCCGCGATGCGGATCGATGATGCCAGGGAAACCAATCGCCACGCCGAGCAGCTCGGGATGCGCCGCGTGCAAGGTCTGGCACACTTCCACCAGCTCATGCAGCAACTGCTCAGGATCGCTGGTTTCGGTGCGCCAGGTTTGCTCGGCAATCACCTGCGAGAAATAGTCGCATACGCGCCAGTGAATCGCCTGGCGCTCCACCATGATGCCCGCGCTTTTCAGCTTTTCGGCGCGCAGCGAGATTTCGATTTTCGGCCGGCCCGCTGACGCCACGCTAACCGGGCCGAGCTCATTGATCAGCCCGGCTTCCAGCAAATCATCGACAATCAGTGAAACGGTGTTTTTGCTCAGCTCGAGCGCTAAAGCCAGATCCTGGCGGGAGGTGATGCGGGTGGTGCGCAGTTGCATCATCACCCGCTTCAGGTTGTTCAGGCGAAGTAGTGCTGGACCTTTACCGGCTGCTTTCATAGCACTCCTCAATACTCATCACCGCGCACACGGCTGCGATAACTTTCCCAGTCAAAGCGCACCCACAAGCTGTTGCCGAGGCGCATACGGTCCATCACGCGTTCACCCAGCAGCGAATTCATGCCGGCGGGATCGAGGTTCGATAACATGCCCGTTGGGCGTTTCGACGATGAGCGGCGATCAACAATCTGATTGATGATCACTTTTTCATAGCGCGATTCACTCTGCATGCCGATCTCATCGATCACCAGCAGATCCACATGGCTGAGATCGTGCAGCAGGCGCTCTTCAGTTAAATCGCTGCCGCCGCTGAAAGTGCCTTTCATGCTCGACATCAAGTCGGCCACGGTCACAATCAGCACGCTTTTACCGCGAATAATCAGATCGTTACCAATCGCCGCGGCAAGGTGGTTTTTACCGGTGCCGGGACGACCGGAAAAAACAAAACTGGAGATGCTGTTTTCAAATCCGGCGGCGTATTCGCGCGCCATGGCCAGCGCTTTGCGCTGCCCATCATTTTCCACGCGATAGTTGTCGAACGAGCAGTTCATGTGCAGCTCGCGGATGCCCGAGCGCCCCATGATGCGCTGCATTTTCATCGCGCGGTTTTCTCGCACAATCGCTTCCGAGCGCAAGCGGCCCTGTTCCTGGTTCCAGGCCAGCAGCTCCGCGCCGCTTTTGAATTTCGGCTGCACTTCGGACGGCATCATCTTTTTCAGGCGACTAAAAAGATCGTTCGGCGTTTTCATTACTCACCTCGGAATCCATCGGGAATATCGTAATCAGTATTGCTGATTTGCGTGAGATCGCGCTTTGGCTGTCCGCCATTGGCGGCGCGATTCATCTGCACGCTGCGCGCTAGCTTCTGCTGCCACTGCACATGATGGAACAAACGGCCTTCCGCCTGCCAGTACGCCACAAACGTGGCCAGCTCGGCGGCGGTAACCGGTTCACTCAACGCCACGCCCCAGATGGCGGCCTGACGCTGAAAATCGCTATCGGGCTGCCAGCCTTCATACATTGCGAACTTGCCCACCGGCGTGGCGATGGGCGCGCTTTCGGTCTGAAACAGACTCTCATCCAGCGTGACATCATTGGGCTGCTGCGCGGCGGCTTCTAGCGCCAGCAGCTGCGCCAGACGCTGCGGCGTGAGCGCATAAAACGCCGGCGTATTGTTATGCAGCACCGCCAGCGTGCCGTTATCGGCCTGCTGCAGCACGGCGAGCGGGTCATGGCAGAAGCCATCCAGCCCCACCAACGTTGAAGATAAGATTTTGACTGACATGAAGAAACCTGACGTTAACCAGCATGGTGCGCCGGGCGGCAAATTCAGCCCGGCGTTATGCGGTAAGTGTACCTGTTTTAGGACAAGTGATCGTCAAAAAGGTCGCAGCGATTAGCGTGGCATCGTCAGCGGTTCGGCGCGATCCACATGGCGTGACGCGTGCGGCACCCGAGCCGCGACAGGCTGCGGCCGGGTTTGCCAAAGATAGCGAGCCGATGCGATCAGGCACAGGCTGTAGCCAAACATCTCGCTGCCCTCTTCCGCCATGTTTTTTACCACGCGGTTATAGCCATCGAGCATCAGATGTTCCCACAGCTGATGCATGCCAAACAGGCGCGAAAACACCAAAATAGCCAGTAAACCTGCGGCCATCATCTGCCAGCTGCGATGCTGAACCAGCGACGCCAGGCCGGGCAGGATCTGGCGCGGCTGGCGGAAGGCCATCGCCAGACAGGCCGCCGTCGTCGCCAGCGCAAACCACAGCCAGGCGCCGTGCCTGATGAAATCGAACAGGAAGTCCATCTCACGAATCAGCATGCAGCTGTAAAAACCGCCGACCAGGATCAGCACGCTGCGTTGTGATGGCCGCTGCCAGGCCGAGAGGAAATAGAAGGTGGCGATGAGCAAGAGCATCAGCTCCTGGGTGATTTCGGTGAAGGAGGTTTCGTGCAGGGCATCGTTCATCCAGTTGACGTCGATGTAGACCATCGCCATACATAAAACGAGCACCAATCCACTGATGAGAAAGGCCGTAACTTCACGGCTGATAAGAATAATATTGTTGCGCATATTGTGACCAAAGTAATGATTAGCGCGCTTAGTATATGGACCTCAGGTTTTGTCACTTCTCTTTTTATGCCGATTAGAAGCTGGCGCTAACGCCCAGGCTATAAATAAACTGCTCGCCGCTGGTCACTGCGCCGGTTTGCGCAAAAGAAGCAAAGGCCGCCATATTTTGCCCCAGCGGCATATTTGCGCCGACGCTGACATCCACCCAATTGCTTTCCCGTCCGTTGATATCCTCGGCTCGTTCGCGGGTGGGCGATGGCAACTCTTCATTTACCAGATGGCTGTAACTCACCTGCGCCCACGGCGATATCCCACTAAGGCTGGAATCCACGCGCCAGCCAACGGAGGCAATGTGCTCGGCGTTGTTGCTATCCACTCCTGCGCACTTCGGACAGCTCAAAGTCGAATCATCTACCGCAAACTGCGCCACCGGCCCGGTGCTCACCGCTTTACTCATCGGCATCGACCAGCCGGCAGAGTAGCGATTAACAAAAGGCGTAGCGCCGACGCTGGCGGTTTCACTGTGTATCACCAGCGCGTAGTCATTCGGCGAGTTAAGCGCGGCGTCAAACAGGTTGGCATTGGGGTTTTCTGTCAACATCAGGTGATTACTGGAAATTTTTTCAGCAAGTATGGCGTTGTAATCGGGTGCGCTATTCTGGCTCGATTGATCAAAGGCATAGGTATTCCCGGCCAGAAAAAATAGCCATACACTGCCAAAAGCCAGCGCGATTATATGCTGGCCTGTCCGCTGACTTTTCTGCAACATGAAGGACTCCTGACGAGCCGGGAAGAGATGGGCGTTTAGGTTTTATAAGATCTATATCGGCGCCCCTTGTATAACTATTAATCGCTTTTGCCATTCGTCAAGGGAACTATCGCTATTTCATAGGCTAAGGGAGTGATGCAATGCAACGTTGTGGCTGGGTAACTGAGGATCCGCTGTATTTGGCGTACCACGATAAAGAGTGGGGCGTGCCGCAAACCAATAAGCGAGTCTTATTTGAAATGGTCTGTCTTGAAGGCCAACAGGCAGGACTTTCATGGATTACGGTACTGAAAAAACGCGAAAACTACCGCCGCGCATTCCATGAATTTGATCCCGATGCCGTGGCGTTGATGGATGAAAGCGACATGGCACGGTTGATGCAAAATGCGGGACTGATTCGCCATCGCGGCAAGCTGGAAGCGATCATCAACAATGCGCGTGCCTTGCTGGCGCTGGAAGCTACCGGAGAGGAGTTTTCACGCTTTATCTGGTCTTTTGTCGACCATACGCCGATTTTGCACCGTTACGCGAATTACAAAGACGCGCCAACGACCTCCGAGCCCGCCATTGCGCTGTCGAAAGCACTTAAGAAGCGTGGTTTTAAATTCGTCGGGCCCACAACTTGCCACTCATTTTTACAGGCCTGCGGCTTAATTAACGATCATCAAACCAGCTGTTTCTGCCATCCTGATAATCTTTAAAGCAAAAGTTTACAAATTAAGACTGACCCTCACGCATTTCCCCATAATTGAACGGCATAATAGTGCCGTTTTGGGGCTTTTCCCCGTTTAAATCTGTGAGGGATTTTTCATGAATAAGCGTATTTTGGCGCTGACCTTGTTACTGAGCGGCAGCCTCGCGCTGTCGGGTTGTACCACCAATCCCTATACCGGCGAATCGCAGGCGGGCAAGTCGGGTATCGGCGCCGGTTTAGGCGCGGTGCTGGGTGCGGGCGTGGGCGTGCTGTCATCGTCGAAGAAAGATCGCGGTAAAGGTGCACTGATTGGTGCAGCATCCGGTGCCGCACTGGGCGGCGGCGCGGGTTATTACATGGATGTGCAGGAAGCGAAACTGCGCGACAAAATGCGCGGCACCGGCGTCAGCGTGACGCGTCAGGGCGACAACATCGTGCTCAACATGCCAAATAACGTCACCTTTGACTCCAACAGCAGCAACCTGAAACCGGCGGGCGCCAACACCCTGACCGGCGTGGCGATGGTGCTGAAAGAGTATCCAAAAACCGCCGTGAATGTGGTGGGCTACACCGACAGCACCGGCACGCGCGCGCTGAATATGCGCCTGTCACAGCAGCGCGCCGACAGCGTGGCCAGCGGTCTGATTCTGCAAGGTGTGGCACAAAATCGTCTGCGCACCCAGGGTTTAGGCCCGGATAATCCGGTTGCCAGCAACAGCACCGAAGACGGTAAAGCACAGAACCGTCGCGTTGAGATCACCCTCAGCCCACTGGGCTAAAAGTAAAGAGCCGATCTGCACGAACAGATCGGCTTTTGTCACATTTTTCCGCCTCTTTTGACGCCATCTTTGTTAGAAAAAGCTAAAAAATTCGTAACCGATAGAGCCGCCTTTTCCTTTATGCTAGCGTGATCAAAAATTGATCAGTGGGACGCTATCATGTCACTCAAAGCCATCGCCGCTACCCTTGGCCTCTCTGTTACTACCGTGAGCCGGGCGCTAAATGGCTATGACGATGTAGCGGCCGTCACGCGTAAACGCATTGAAGACGAAGCGAATGCGCGCGGCTATCGCCCCAACGACGCTGCCCGCCGCCTGAAAACCGGGCGCGCCAATGCGGTCGGTCTACTCTTTCCCATCAGCCACGCCTCGCTCAATGACAGCTATTACAGCCAAATGCTGCTGATGCTGGATCAACGCCTCGCCCAGCACGATATTGATTTGCTGTTGCTGCCTGACAAACCGCAAGGGCAACAGCGTAAGCTGATCCGCATGCTGCGCAGCGGCGCCATCGATGCGCTGATTTTAACCCACACCCTGCCGCAGGATGCGCGACTGCAACGCTTGCAGCAGAAGGGTTTCCGCTTCCTGACGCTCGGCCGCAGCGAGCTGCCGCTGCCATACGCATGGATTGATTACGATAATCACGCCGGTACCTTTCTGGCGGCAGAACACTGCCTGCAACAAGGGTGGCCGCGTCTGGCCTATCTCGGCAGTAACGAAACGGCAACGTACATCCTCGATCGCCGCCAGGGATTTATTGATGCGCTGATTCGGCATCAGGCGCCGGTCGATCAATCCCTGATGGCCGCACTACCCGCCACACGCCGCTCCGGCTATCAGCAAACCAATGCCTGGCTGGCGCAAGGCGACGCGCCGCAGGCGATCATCACCGATTGCAGCACGCTGGGTGAAGGTGCCGCGATTGCGCTGCAGCAGGCGGCCCGCCTGAAGGGCGCGCAGGCGATTCCGCTGTATGTGTATGATGGATTGCCGCCCGATTCGATTGTCGATCAGCCGGTGAACACCATTCTGCAATCATCGCAGCAGCACATTGGCGAGCGCATCGCCGAAATGGTGCTGCAACTGCTCGATGATGTGCCGCCAGGCGATCTGCAAACGCTCTGGCAGCCGGTGCTGCGACTCACTTCTGACGCGCAATGATTGCGCCTGGCGCGAGCTGTGTTAGTCTTCGCCTGTTTCTTTTCAGCAGGTGTAAGCAATGAAAACCAGGCCGCCACGAGCCACAATCAGTGACGTTGCCCGTACGGCAAAAACCGGTAAAACCAGCGTTTCCCGCTATCTGAATGGCGAAGTGAATCTGCTCTCGCCCGATCTCAAAGCCCGTATCGAACAGGCCATCGCCGAACTCAACTATCGTCCCAGCCAGATGGCGCGCGGACTGAAACGCGGCCGCACGCGTTTGATTGGCCTGATCATTGCCGACATCACCAATCCTTACTCGGTTGACGTGCTGAGCGGCATTGAAGCGGCGTGTCGTGCGCAGGGCTTTACCCTGCTGATGTGTAACACCAACAATGAAGTCGATCTCGAACAACATTACCTGCAACTGCTCAGCAGCTATCAGGTGGAAGGCATTGTGGTTAATGCCGTGGGCATGCATGAAGAAGTGCTCAATCGCCTGCAACAGTCGATGCTGCCGATGGTATTGATTGACCGGAAAATCCCTGATTTCGCCTGCGATATGGTGGGGCTCAACAACGTTGAAGCCTCCACGGTTGCGACCCAACATTTGCTGGATAACGGCTATCAAGCCCTGCTCTTCCTTAGTGAGCCGCTCGGCAGCGTTAATACGCGCCGTGAACGTCTGCGCGCCTTCTACGACACGGTAAAAAACGCGCCAGAGATTGCGGCAGAGAATGCCGAGGTAGCGCTGCATCAGCCCGACGCGCTGGAAAAACAGCTGCGGGAATTCCACCAGCGCCATCCCGACAAACGCTGTGCGGTGATCGCCGCCAACGGCGCGCTGACCTTGCAAGTGGCGCGCGCGCTGCAGCGCCTTGCGCTGCGCTGGGGCGAAGCGATTGGCCTGCTGGGCTTTGACGAACTGGAATGGGCGGCGCTGGCGGGCGTCGGCATCACCACCTTGAAACAGCCCACCTGGCAGATTGGTTACGCCGCGCTGGAGCAGGTTATCGCGCGCATTGAGGGCAGCGAGCAACCGGTCAGCGAACAGCTCTTCTCCGGCGAACTGATCGTACGCGGCTCCAGCCAGCCGCTGCGCTAAGCCGGCCTTTTATGGCTCACTTCGTGAGCATGATCATAATTTCACGGTCTGCGCCTTTCCTTTGGAACCGGTTCCATTTAGGTTTTTTATAACGAATGGGATGTGGTCATGCCCGGAGAAACGTGATGAAACCAGAAATTATTGTTGTAACTGCCGCATACGGCGCGCAGAAAGTAGCGGAGTTGGGTGGCCAGGCCGCGCTGTTGCCGCTTATCAAACAGGCTGGCGCAGATGGCGTCGAAATTCGTCGCGAGCTGTTCAACGAAAATGAACTCTGCCTGCTGCATGCGCTGGGCAATGCGATTTCCCAGCATCAGCTGAGCGCCAGCTATTCCGTGCCGGAAGCGTTGTGGCTGGATGATGGTGCGCTGAATCCGCGTCTGGCGCAGTTCCTGCAGGAAGCCGAACAAATCGGCGCTCAGCGCTTGAAAGTGGCGCTTGGCCATTTCGTTGAACTTGATGCGCGCGCGCTGCTCGATGTACTTAAAGCATCAACGGTGACGCTGGTGGTTGAGAACGATCAAACGCCAGACAGCAAACTGGCGCCGATGCTGCGCTTCTTCCATCAGGCTTGCGATGCCGCATTGCCGCTGGATATGACCTTCGATATGGGCAACTGGCAGTGGACCGGCGAAGACGGTTTGCAGGCCGCCGCGCAACTCAGTCGCTACGTTAGCTACATCCACGTTAAAGCGGCGGTGCCACACGGCGCTACTTTCCGCGCGATCGCGCTGGATCAGGCCGACGATAGCTGGCGCACGCTGCTGAACGCGCTGCCAACCGACGCACCGCGCGGCATCGAATTCCCGCTGGAAGGCGCGGATTTGCTGGCGGTCACGCGCCATTATGTTGATCTGCTGCGTGCAGCGTAAGGAGCCGATGATGACGCAAAAAACGCTGGATGTGGTGACGATTGGTGAAGCGATGGCGATGTTTATCGCCCAGCAAACCGGCGATCTCGCCGCAGCAGAAGGCTTCGTCAAACGCATTGCTGGGGCCGAACTCAACGTGGCGATTGGCCTGGCGCGCCTCGGTTTGCAGGTCGGTTGGGTGAGCCGCGTCGGCGACGACAGTTTTGGTCGCTTCACACTGCAACAGCTGGAAAAAGAGGGCGTCGATCACTGCTGCGTCACCACGGACGCGCGCTATCGCACCGGCTTCCAGCTCAAATCCCGCGTCGATGACGGCTCCGATCCGGAAGTCGAATATTTCCGCAAAGGCTCCGCCGCCAGCCATCTGTCGCCCGACGATTTCAACGACGACTACTTTGGCAGCGCGCGCCATCTGCATTTAAGCGGCGTGGCGGCGGCAATCTCTGACAGCTCGCTTGCCCTGGCGCAACACGCGGCAAAAGAGATGCGCGCGCGGGGCAAAACCATCTCCTTCGATCCCAATCTGCGTCCGGTGTTATGGCGCAGCGAAGAGGAGATGCGCAAGCAACTCAATCATCTGGCGGAATACGCTGATTGGGTGCTACCGGGCGAGAAAGAGGGTTTGATTCTCACCGGCTACCGCCAGCCGGAAGCCATCGCCGATTTCTACCTCGATAAAGGGGTGAAAGCGGTGGTGATCAAAACCGGTGGCGACGGCGCCTGGTACAAAACCGCCGACGGCCAGCAAGGCCAGGTCGCACCGATTCGCGTCGAGAATGTGGTCGATACCGTGGGTGCCGGCGACGGCTTTGCGGTTGGGCTGATCAGCGCTCTGCTGGAAGGAAAATCCCTGCCGCAGGCGATTCTGCGTGGCAACAAGATCGGTTCGCTGGCGATTCAGGTCGCTGGCGACAGCGAAGGCCTGCCGACGCGCGCGGCATTGGGCGATTACTGATAACAGCACAATCCCGTAGCGGCGCGATGCATCGCGCGCTTTTCGCAGCGGCTTCGCTGTCATAAATTGCGCCGCTACGGGTCCGTACGAAACCCAATAGCTGTACCCACTACAACAATATCGCGAGACGCATCCACTGAATGCGTCCACCTCAACCAGAGGAGTCACCCATGAAATCGCAGACAATCGCGCCAAAACGCTGGTGGTTTATCATGCCCATCGTGTTTATCACCTACAGTCTGGCGTATCTGGACCGGGCGAACTTTAGCTTCGCCTCTGCCGCAGGGATAAATGACGATCTCGGCATCACCAAAGGCATGTCATCGCTGCTGGGCGCCCTGTTCTTCCTCGGCTACTTCTTCTTCCAGATCCCCGGCGCGCTGTACGCCGAACGTCGCAGCGTGAAGAAGCTGATTTTCTGGTGCCTGATTTTATGGGGCGGCTGCGCCTCGCTGACCGGCGTGGTCAGCAACATTCCGATGCTGGCGGCGATCCGCTTTGTGCTCGGCGTGGTGGAAGCGGCGGTGATGCCGGCGATGCTGATCTATATCAGCAACTGGTTTACCAAATCCGAACGTTCGCGCGCCAATACCTTCCTGATCCTCGGTAATCCGGTGACGGTGCTGTGGATGTCGGTGGTTTCCGGCTATCTGATTGAGTCCTTTGGCTGGCGCGAGATGTTTATCATTGAAGGCATCCCGGCAGTGATCTGGGCGGTGGCCTGGTGGTTCCTGGTGCAGGACAAACCTGCCCAGGCCAAATGGATGAGCGAAAGCGAGAAAGCCGCGCTGCAGGCGCAGCTGCAAAAAGAGCAGGAAGGGATTAAAGCGGTACGTAACTACGGTGAAGCGTTCCGTAATCGCAACGTGATCCTGCTGTGCCTGCAATATTTTGCCTGGAGCATCGGCGTTTACGGTTTCGTGCTGTGGCTGCCGTCCATTCTGCGTAACGGTTCGCAGATGGGCATGGTGGAAGCCGGTTGGCTGTCTGCGGTGCCGTATCTGGTGGCGACCATTGCGATGATCGTGGTGTCGTGGGCGTCAGATAAAACCCAGAACCGTAAACTGTTTGTCTGGCCGCTGCTGCTGATTGGCGCGCTGGCGTTCCTCGGTTCGTATCTGGTGGGTTCCAGCAACTTCTGGCTGTCGTATACGCTGCTGGTAATTGCCGGTGGGGCGATGTATGCGCCTTATGGTCCGTTCTTCGCCATCATTCCGGAGATGTTGCCGCGCAACGTCGCCGGTGGTGCGATGGCATTAATCAACAGCATGGGCGCACTGGGTTCCTTCGTCGGATCGTGGATTGTAGGCTATCTTAATGGCGCGACCGGTTCGCCTGCCGCCTCCTACATTTTCATGGGTGCTGCGCTGCTGGCTTCGGTTTGGCTGACGTTGATCGTCAAACCAGCCCAGAACAAAACGCCGCCGCCCGTTCACGGGGCGAAGCACGCGTAATCGATTCGGGAGGCATTAAAGCCTCCCCTACATTTTAAAGGGAGCAAAAGATGAAACCTGCTGTGATTCTTTATAAGAGCCTGCCAGATGACCTGCGCACCAAACTGGATGCCCATTTCACCGTCACTGAAGTGCACGACATTTCCCCGGAAACTATCGAGAAACACGCGGCACAGTTCGAACAGGCGCAAGGTTTGCTCGGCTCTGGCGGCAAAGTGGATGGCGAGTTGCTGGCTAAAATGCCCGCACTGCGCGCCTGCTCCACCGTGTCGGTGGGTTACGATAATTTCAACGTTGATGCGCTGAATCAACGCAAAGTGCTGCTGATGCACACACCAACCGTGCTGACCGAAACCGTCGCCGACACCATGATGGCGCTGGTTCTGAGCACCGCGCGGCGCGTGACCGAGCTGGATAAGTGGGTCAAAAACGGCGAGTGGAAAAAGAGCATCGGACCGGATCATTTCGGCATTGATGTGCATCACAAAACCCTCGGCATTCTCGGCATGGGCCGCATCGGCCTCGCGCTGGCGCAGCGTGCGCACTTTGGCTTCGGCATGAACATTCTCTATAACGCGCGTCGTCAGCATGAAGAGGCGGAAACCCGCTTTGGTGCGCGTGCCTGCGATCTGGAAACCTTGCTGAAAGAGAGTGATTTTGTCTGCATCAGCCTGCCGCTGACCGAACAGACGCACCATATGATTGGCGCGGCGCAGCTCAAGTTGATGAAGCCAAGCGCAATTCTGATCAACGCCGGTCGCGGTCCGGTGGTGGATGAGCAGGCGCTGACGGCGGCGCTGAAAGACGGCACTATCCACGCCGCCGGTCTGGATGTGTTCGAAGTTGAACCGGTGCCTGCCGATGCCGAAATTTTGACGCTGCCGAACGTGGTCGCGCTGCCGCACATCGGTTCCGCCACCCATGAAACCCGTTACGGCATGGCGCGCGACGCGGTAGATAACCTGATCGCCGCCCTGAGCGGCAAAGTCGAGAAAAACTGCGTTAACCCGCAGATCCAAGGCTAAGCTTGCCTTTTACCCATTGCGCCTGCCAGCGGCGGGCGCTATGGTGGTTCCCCATTCGATTTCACAACGTTTTAACTTCCTATGTCCTTTTCTCAGTTCGGCGACAAATTTACTCAACACTCCGGCATCTCACGTCTGATGGAAGACATGGGTGAAGGCCTGCGCACGCCCGGCACCATCATGCTTGGTGGCGGTAATCCGGCGCAGATCCCGGCGATGAATGACTATTTCAACCAGTTGCTGATGCAGATGCATCAGGACGGCCAGCTGAGCGAAGCGCTGTGCAACTACGATGGTCCGCGCGGCAAAGCGCTGCTGCTGGATGCGCTGGCGAAGATGCTGCGTGAGGAACTTGGCTGGCCATTAACCGCGCAAAACATCGCGCTGACCAACGGCAGCCAGAGTGCGTTTTTCTATCTCTTCAACTTGTTCGCCGGACGTCGCGCCGACGGCAGCAAAAAGCGCGTGCTGTTCCCGCTGGCACCGGAATATCTCGGCTACGCCGATGCCGGCCTGGAAGAGGATCTGTTTGTCTCCGCCAAGCCAAACATTGAGCTGCTGCCGGAAGGCCAGTTCAAATATCACGTTGATTTCGACCATTTGCCGCTGAATGACGATGTCGGCCTAATCTGCGTTTCGCGCCCGACCAACCCAACCGGCAACGTGATCACTGATGATGAACTGCTGCAGCTGGATGCGCTGGCGCAGCAGCACGGCGTACCGCTGCTGATTGATAACGCGTACGGCGTGCCGTTCCCCGGCATCATTTTTAGCGAAGCGCGCCCGCTGTGGAATCCCAATACCATTCTGTGCATGAGCCTGTCGAAACTTGGCCTCCCCGGCGCACGTTGCGGCATTATCGTCGCCGATGAGAGCACTATCACCGCCATTGGCAACATGAACGGCATTATTAGCCTGGCGCCGGGCAGCATCGGCCCAGCGATTGCTAATGAGATGATCGTACGCGGGGATTTGCTGCGGCTGTCGCAAGAGGTGATTAAGCCGTTCTATCAGGCCAAAGTCAGCGAGACGATTGCGATTCTGCGCCGCTATTTGCCGGAAGATCGCTGCCTGATTCATAAACCCGAAGGCGCGATTTTCCTCTGGCTGTGGTTCCGCGATCTGCCGATCAGCACCGAAACGCTGTATCAGCGCCTGAAAGCGCGTGGCGTGCTGATGGTGCCCGGCCACTTCTTCTTCCCCGGTTTGGAGCACGAATGGCCGCACACCCATCAATGCATGCGCATGAACTATGTGCCGGATGCAGAGAAGATTGAGCGCGCGGTGCAGATATTGGCGGAAGAGCTGGAAGCCGCGTTTAGGGATTAAAACATCTCAATCGCGCCGCTACGATTGTGCACATTCCGTAGCGGCGCACTCTATTGCGCTATCCCTGCGTTATAGATAGCTGGCACCACTGCGCCAGCTGCTGAATCGCCTGCTCCACTTCGGCATTCCAGCCAAAACCGGCATTGAGTCGAAAACAGTGATCGTAGCGGTGATCGGTAGCGAAAATGTGGCCCGGCGCGATACCGATACCCGCGTTGCGCGCCTTGAGAAACAGCGCGCGCACATTCAGCGCACCGATCGGCATTTCCACCCATAACACATAGCCGCCTTCAGGATCAGACACCCGCGTGCCCGGCGGGAAGTAGCGCAGCACCGCCTGACGCATATGCTGGATTTGATTCTTCAACTCGCGCCGTAGCTTACGCAGATGCGCATCATAGCCGCCGCTGCGCAGCAGTTCGGCAATCGCTGCTTGCGACAACACCGACGTGCCCATGCTGGTGGTGTATTTCAGCGAGGCGATTTTGCGCATGTAGTTGCTGCTGTGCACCCAGCCAATGCGAATGCCCGGCGCAACCGTTTTCGAGAAGCCGCTGCACAAAATAGCGTTCGGGCTGAAGGCACGCATTGGAAACGGACGGCGCTCACCGAATGCGGTATCACCGAAGATATCATCCTCAATGATCACCACATCGTTCTCGTCGGCCTGACGTGCGATATAGGCTTTCTGCTCGTTGGGAATGCTTTTGCCGAGCGGATTATTGATGTTGTTGATGGTGAGATACGCCTGCACCGCTTTGCGCTGGAACAGTGAAGTAAGTTTCTCCACATTAACGTAACCTTCCGGCCCCGCTTCCACCTCAATCACCCGCAGATTGAGGTTATGCAGCATCTGCAGCAACACGAAATAGCACGGCGATTCCACCGCGACGATATCGCCTGGCCGCGTGGTGGCGCGTAGCGCCAGCGAAATCGCTTCGATGCAGCCGTTGGTGATCAGGATGTCATCCGCATTGATATTGCAGCCATAATCCACCGCGCGGCGTGCAATTTCATTTTTCAGCGGCGCGTAGCCGGTGCCTTTTACGGTATTCCCCAGCAGCGCCGGTTTGCTGTAACCCATCTGGCGCATCAGCAAACCAATCTTCTTCACCGGATAGAGTGAGAGGTCGCCGTTGGCCAGATCCAGCCGCACGCGGCAGTCTGAACCGAGCATCGCCAGATGCAGCTCGGTCTGCTCGTCGAGCGGCGCCACTTCGCGCGCTTGCTCGTTAATGAGCGTGGGAAAGGTTTTATTAACAGGCCGCGGTGCGACAAAAAAACCGGACTTGGGACGCGCCACTGCGTAGTGCTCATCCTCAAGCGTGCGTAATGTTTTCAGCGCGGTGGTCATGCTGACGCTGTACTGCGTCGCCAACGTGCGCACCGACGGTAAACGGCTGTCGGGCGGCAGCGAGCCGCTGTGAATGGCTTGTTTTATCTGCTCTGCGATTTGACGGTAACGACTGCCCTGTTCCGTTTCACCCGCCATCTGTTCCACCCTATTTCGTCCGGATCTGTGCGTTTTCACCAGATTACATTCAAAGTACTTTAGGCTGCATTAGTTAATTGATAACCCGCGCAATCGTCTTTAAGGCATTCATTCCGTAGCACCTTCGTGGCCCATTTCCCGTCTGATGCCGCCAGCACGGCAGCAGCGACTTTTTAGCCAAAGGATGAAGTGAAAATGAATAATCTGTCCACCCTGATGCGAGAGATTAGTGGATATCTCACCCCCACGATTATTGATTCCGCGCAACACTGTTCACGCCGTTTACTCGCCGCGCTCCCGGATGCCACTCACCCGGAGAATAACCGCGTGCTGCTGGCCTACGGCGGCGGCAAAGACAGCAGCTATATGGTGGCGTACGTGCGCTACATTCAGGGGCTGATCTGGCAGCAACATGGCAGCACCTTTCAGCTGCGCATTAGCACCAACCGCCATGCGGCAATGAACGACAGCGTAATGGACAATATCGATCGCGTGTATCGCGCGTTGCACATCCACGATGATGACTTTACCGAATGTCTGGTGACTGACGGCCTGCAAATCCGCCACTTCGATCGCCATTTACCGATGCCAGACAGCGTGCGCCAGCAGAATCGCAACGATGTGCTGATGAATGGCCATCGCTTCCGCGCCGATGCGCGCTCGACGTTTTGTAACGCCTGTAATCTCAGCATGGTGAACTCGTTTGGCCTGGCGGCGCATTACGACGGCGGCGTTGATGTGATCATCACCGGCGATTCGCCGCAGGAACAAACCGCTTATCTGGCGTGGGCGCGCCATCTTTCGCGGCTGTTTGCTGCGCCGGTGGCGGATAAGTCGCGCGGCTTTAGCGGCTTCCTGCAAACGCTGGATGGCGTGGCCGAGCGCTATTTCGCCGATATCTACGGTGCCGATCAGGTGACGCCCGCGCACCGCATTACCTGGCAGCTGGAACGCGATCCGCTGTTCTTCAATATCTATCAGGACACCGCCTATGAAGCGGGCGCGCACTGGGCGCTGCTGACTGAATTTATGCATTTCCGCTTTGATGAACTGATGTTCAGCTTTTCCGAATCGGACTGCGGTAACCCGACGTTAATGGCACATATTCGCGGTCTGCGTGCGGAGACGCTGTTGCAGCGCAGCTACGCCGAAGGCATTCGCGAATATGTGCGCTTTGCGCTCGGGCTGATGGTGAAAAAAGATTTCCCGCCGCAGCTGATTGATGAGATGGCGGCACGTTATCAGGACGATGAGGCGATTAAGCGCGCCCGCCAGCGCGCCGCGCAGTTCGCCGAACAGGCATTTGGCCTCAATGAAACCCAACTGGTTTGCATGATCTATTCGCCGTTTATCGCCGAAGGCAATCAGCTGAAAAGCTGGTTGCAGCAGTTGGTCGATGCGCCGGACGAAGCGGCGGTGCGCGCCTTGCTGCGCGGCGAAAGCGACGACCTGGTGCTGGCGCAGCAGCTGGAGCAACACTCTGGTTTGACCGTGGCGCAGATGCGTCACTGCTGGCGTAGCAAGCAGGTGAGTTCACTGCTGGACGAACAGCGCGGCGATGCGCTTTCGCGCGTGCTGCGTTTTGACCCGCACAAAGCAGTGATTCAGGTGAATAACGGGGTCATGCACGACGTCGTCACTGAAGTGATCTCCGGGCGTTAACCCGGTAAGGCAACGCGATGAGAAAGATTTTCCTGCAGATTGGTGCCACCCGCGACGGACAAAATCCTTACTGCGCGGTGGCCAAACGCGACGGCTACTTTACCGTGCTGGCGGAGATGGGCGATTTCGTCGATTACCAATCGCTGAGCATCCCGTTGCCGTTCGATCTGATTGTGCGGCTCGATCGCCCGGAAAATCCGTGGGATGTACTGCAAGCCTGTTTGCATGCCGGGTTGATGGAGCATCCTCACGTGGTGCTGGCGGGCTTTGAAGCTTACAACGCCAGCGCCGGTCGCGTACGCGAACTGCTGGCGGGGCCCGACGCCGGTGCCAGCTTTATTCCGCCGGATAAGTACGCGCAGCGTATGGCGTTGCGCAAAGCCTGGCAGCGCTTTCCGCAGCCGGAGTTTCGCTTTTTTGCCTCGCCGCTCAGCATTCGGGATGCGCGAGACGCGTTGCTCTATCCCTGCGTGATCAAGCCGGTTGACGGCGGCGGCGGTCTTGGCGTCTGGCTGGTGAAACAGGCCAGCCAGCTTGATGCGGTGATCGGCAAGCTGGTCGACACCATGAATTACGGCGGGCGCGGCTTCAGCGGTTTTATCGTGGAGAGCTGGCTGGCGGGCGATGAGTATTCGCTGCAAGGCGTGGTGGCGGACGGCCATGCGGTGGCGCTGACCTGCTGCCAAAAGGTGATCGAACACCATAGCGATGCAGACGGCTGCGTTAGTTTTTACGAATCCGGCCATGTGGCAGTCGCCGCGCAGCAGCTGCCCGCCAGCTTTAGCAGCCTGATGAGCTTCTGCTGCGAAACCTTCGGCTATCGTCAGGGCGCATTT
Source organism: Pantoea sp. y20 (assembly GCF_054903455.1). Taxonomy (NCBI): domain Bacteria; kingdom Pseudomonadati; phylum Pseudomonadota; class Gammaproteobacteria; order Enterobacterales; family Erwiniaceae; genus Pantoea; species Pantoea sp. y20. Next base: position 18,286 of record NZ_CM142816.1, on the reverse strand, counting down.
CACATCGACTTCATTTTGGTCAACGGCGAACCGCATTTCCTTGAAATGGGCTTCCGCCTTTCCGGCATGGGCGTGGTGAATCTGGTGCAGGAAGTCACCGGCATCAACTGGGCGGAAGTGGCGTTCCACATCGAAGCCGGTCATGGCATGCCGCCGCTGCATTTTCCGGCGCAGCCGCAGGCGGTGGGCCGCGTGCGTTTGCGTCAGCGCCTGCAGTATGACGCGGCTGAGCGCTGGATCGCACAGCACCAGCGCGGTCAGCTGTTGCCGCCGCTCAATCTGCCCGCGCTGGCAGTTTCGCCACGCTCTTCGCTGTATGCCGATTTAACCCGCCACGCCGGCATTCTCGCCACCTTGCGTCTCGCAGCGACCAGCCGCGACGACATTCTGGCGGTGTTCCATCAGATCCTTGAGGCCTCATCGCTCACCACTCGGAGAGATTTACTATGTGCAGAATGATTGTGGCGCACGGCCAATTCGATGCCGCCGCAGTGCTGGACGCCGCGCGTGCCATGAGCTGCGGCGAAACCGCCACGCACGAAGGTCCGATTAAACAGCATCCCAACGGTTGGGGCTGTTTATGGCTGGAGCAAGGGCACATTCGCACGCTGCACGGCACCGGCACGTTCGCCGATGCGCTGCCGACCATTGATGTTGATCGCCTGCGCGGCCGCTTTCTGGCGGTGCATGTGCGCCACGCCACGCTGAGCAAAAATCACGGTATCGAATTTTCTCATCCGCTGTGGCGCACCAGCGGCGACACGCAGTGGTACATGATGCATAACGGTTTTTTGCCCACCGTTTATCAGCAATTGGGCATGGCGGAGTCGCGCTTTGATTCCGCGGAGTATCTCGAATATATGGTGGATCGCGCCACGCCCGCCGATTTCACCCGCGATTATCTGCGCGACAAGATGGCGCAGGTCGCGCCGGGCGGCAGTTCGGCCAACGCCATTTTTGTCACCCGCGATAAAGCCTGGGCGTGGCAATGGCATCCCGACGACACGCCCTATCCCAACTATTTCACGCTGCACCGCTTACAGAAAAACGACACCACTTTCATCTCTTCTGAACCTATTTCAGCACTGGGCACGGCGTCTGAATGGCGTCGTATGAACAACCATGAACTTCATGAATTTCCAATTGGGGAGTGATCAACATGGCGATTTTCAATCAGATCCGCGTTATTCATCCAAACATGTTTGTGGAGAGCACCTGGCTGGATGACATCGTGACGGCGCGCGTGCCGCTGCTGGTGTTACGTAACTTCCTCAAGCCGGACGTGCGCGCAGCGGTGGTGGAGGATTTGCAGCAGTGCCGCGAACAGGTGCGGGTATCGCACTATCCAAACGGCGCGCTGACCACGCTCGGCCCTTATCTGGCGAAGCACACCGCCGCGCCGGAAAACTACTTCACCGAGCTGCGCGATATTCAGGCGGCGCTGCCGTCGTCGCTGCACTGCCTGCGCGATCAGATCTACAACTGGGTGCAGCACGCGCTGCGCCTGGAAAGCCTGCAAACCGCTAATGAACCCGAGCTGGGCGATTACGCCGGTTCGATTGTGCGCTTCCACGCTGACGGCGTCGCCAATCCCCTGCATAACGACAACATCGTGCGCGATGCCGCCGGCAGCGGATTGGCGGTGACCCGCATCTTGCACCAGCTGAGTTGCGTGGTTTGTTTGCAGGAGTGCAACGCCGGCGGCGCGCTGCGCATCTTCAATAAGAAGTGGCAGCCGGTAGATGAATGGTACAAAACGCCGGGCGAACTGGGTTATCAAACCGGCGTCATCGAACACAGCGAGGTATGCGAGTTCTCACCGCGCAGTGGCGATATCTATCTGTTTAATCCGGCGTTTTATCACGAAATTGATCGCGTGGAAGGCGACACGCGCATCACCATGGGCTTCTTCTTTGGCCTGACCGACAAAAAAATGAAACACGCCATCGCCTGGAGTTAACGCCAGGTTTTCGACGAGGAGACGAACATGAATACCTATGAAAAAGTAGCGGCCCTGCTGGATCATCATCAGGCGCGTTATCGCGTGGTGGAGCATGAAGCCATCGGCCAGACTGACCTGATTAGCGAGATTCGCGGTAACGATCTCAATCAGGCGGCCAAAGCGATGGTGCTGGAAGTGACGATGCCGGATGGCGCGGATGCGCGCTATCTGCTGGCGATTGTGCCGGGCGACTGCAAGATCAACTTCAAAAGCGCCGCACGCGCCATTGGCGGCAAGAAGTCGAGCTTTGCGGCGCCAGAGAAAGCGCAGGAGTTAACCCAGTGCGTGATGGGCGCGGTGCCGCCGTTTAGTTTTGATGACCGGCTGGCGCTGCGCGTCGATGTGCGCCTGCGCGACGTCGGCACGCTGTGGTTTAACGCCGGGGCACTGGATCGCTCCGTGGCTTTACAGGTGGATGATTTCTTTAAGGTTGTCGGTGATGAATGTTGTGCCGAGATCGCAACACCGGTGACGGCAACCGCCTGATCGCGGCAGTAAGGACTGTGTATGTCAGTGAAAGATATGTTGTTAGCCCTGCTGGTTGTGGTGGCGTGGGGCGTGAATTTTGTGGTGATTAAGCTGGGCCTGCAGGATATGCCGCCTTTTTTACTGGCGGGATTGCGGTTTAGCCTGGTGGCGTTTCCGGCGATCTTGTTTGTGAAGCGTCCGGCGATTCCGCTGCGCTGGCTGATCGTCTACGGCATGACCATCAGCTTCGGCCAGTTCGCCTTTCTGTTCCTCGCGATCAAGCTGGGCATGCCGGCAGGATTGGCGTCGCTGGTGTTACAGGCGCAGGCCTTCTTCACGCTGCTGTTGGGGGCGCTGTTCCTGGCGGAGAAGTTACGCTGGAATCATATCGTCGGCATTTTGGTGGCGACACTCGGCATGTTTATGCTGGCAACCGCAGGCATGGCAGGCCAAACCACAGCGGGCATTACGCTCACTACCATGATGCTGACGCTGGCTGCGGCGCTGTCGTGGGGCCTCGGCAATATCACCAACAAAATCATTTTGCGTAACCGCAAAGTGCCGGTGATGTCGCTGGTGGTGTGGAGTGCGCTGGTACCGATCGTGCCGTTCTTTGCCTGCTCATGGCTGTTCGATGGCGAAGCGGCGATTATCACCAGCCTGCTGCACATTTCACTGCAAACGGTGTTGGCGCTGATCTATCTCGCCTTTATCGCCACCATTGTCGGCTACGCGATATGGGGTAATTTGCTGAGCCGCTATGAAACCTGGCGCGTGGCACCGCTGTCGCTGCTGGTGCCGGTGGTGGGGATTCTCAGCGCGGCGCTGATCCTCGGTGAAACCTTGTCGATTCAGCAGATGATCGGCGTTTCAGTGATCATCCTCGGCCTGCTGGTGAATGTGTTTGGCGGCATGGTGAGTCAGCGATTATTGGTGCGCACCTAAACAAAAACGCCGCTTTTCAGCGGCGTTTTTTTAACTCACATCCTGATTACAGAATTTCGATACGACGCGGTTTCGCCTCTTCCGGGACAATGCGAATCAGATCGATGCTCAGCAGACCATTTTCCAGACGCGCATCGCGCACCGTGATGTGATCGGCCAGCTGGAATTTGCGCTCGAAGTTGCGCTCGGCGATACCCTGATACAGGTATTTACGCTCCGGCTGCTCTTCAGGATGTGCGCCGCGCACCACCAGCACGTTGTCATGCGAGGTGATATCTAACTCGCTCTGGGCAAAGCCCGCCACGGCAATGGTGATACGGTAGAAATTCTCATCCACCAGCTCAACGTTATACGGAGGGTAGCCACCATTGGCCTGGTTTTGGTTGGACTCAAGCAGGTTAAACAGGCGATCGAAACCAATGGCAGAGCGATAAAGTGGGGTGAGATCAAAGTTACGCATAATAAGACTCCTGATATTCAGCAAGTTTAGGCAACCTTCCACCATGGACAGGTTGTGCAGTCCGTTGCTGTCCCTTCCGGCAACAGCAACAAGACCGTTCCTTAAAAGTGGGTGCAGCCTGGTCGCTTTCAAGGGCTGATGCGTATTTTTTTACAGCAAATCTGACGATATGACATACACTCAGGGGACCAATCGCCTGAGATCCAAGACGCAGCCACAGAGCTTTGCTTAACGTCAGGTGACACACTCCAGCCAGGGCCATGCCATGACTGAAGGGATGATGATGATGAATATGATGAAACGCTTTCCGCTCACAGCTGTGCTGGTTTGCAGTACCTTTATTACTTCAGGTTGCTCCAGCGTTATGTCTCACACTGGCGCCAGTCAGGGCTACTATCCCGGCACGCGCGCCAGCGCAGAGATGATCACTGACGACAACACCAGCTGGGCGATCAAGCCGCTGGCGCTGATCGATCTCCCGTTCTCAGCGGTGATGGACACCGTGCTGTTGCCGTGGGATTACTTCCGTTCTGGCGACGATAAAAGTAAGGATTCGATTCACGAGCGCGTGATGCAGAGCGAAAAAATGGCCGGCACGCAAGCCAGCCTGGCGACCGCCGCGTCTATGCCCGCGCAGCCGCACTGACGCAAAACAGCTGCCGCCAGCCGTCCACTTCCCGCATATAAGCGATCTTTTCTCCATCCGGCGACCAGACCACTGCATCACCGGATGGCGCATGATCGCTGCGTGGCGTTAAGCGCGTACAGGCTCCCGTCGCCATTTCACAGCGCATCACACTGTTATCACAGATAAAGCATATCGCGCCGCCTTGTGGATGCCAGCTAAAGGCCGACTGAATGCTACTCGCCAGCTGCGTCACCTGGCGTGGCTGGCCGCCATTCGGTGAAACCGTCCACAGTTGAATCACGCCCTGTTCGTCCGCCAGCAAAAAGGCGATGGCGCTGCCATCCGCGGAGGCGCGCAGCCAGTGGCGCGGTTGCAGTGCCAGGCCATGGGTGTGCGTGATGCGTCGCTGCTGCACGCCAGCTGGCGGCGCAGGCAATTTATCCGCCGTGCCCTGTAAGGGCGAAGCGCCCGCTTTGGCGTAATCGGCTAACGCGGCGGGCAGATCCACCACAAACACTTCCGGCACTTTGTCGCCGTTGGCGGCGCGCGTATCGCCGATAAAGGCGATAGCCCAGCGCTGCCAGCTGCCATCCGCTTTCTGATAGCCTTGATTCCCGATCCAGCACTCTTCATAGGCGCGGTCAATCTGATCGCTGCCCGGCTGAGGATCACGCTGCGTCTGGCTGACCAGCACGCAATAATGGCTGCCCTCATATTCACGCGGATGCTGTTTAGGCGGACACACCGGATGCAGCGGCACGGCCACGCCGACGTTACGCAGGTCTTCGCCGGCATCCTTTTCATGCATCACATGATCGTTGTAGGTAAAGCTCAGGCGCGAACCATCCGGGCTGAAGACGTGGACATGCGAGCCACCGCGCAGCGCGCCAGGCGTGTAAGGCGCGGTGATATCGCAGGCATCAAGGTTCTCGGCGATGCCTTGCTGCACGATCACGCCGCGTCGGTGATGAAAATCGTAGCGCCAGTGCGCATCCGGATGTTCCGGACCATGAATGCAAACGTAACGCGGCGGCAGATCCGGACTGACGGTGACCACGCCAACGTGCGCGCCATCGCGAGCCTGATACAACACTTCAACGGCACCGCTCGCCACGTTGACGCGCTCGATAGTCAGGCTGGTAAAAGAGGCGCCGGAAGGTCGCACATCAAATGCCAGCCACTGGCTGTCGCCGGTCCAGACGTTGATGTTGGTAAGTTGATGATGACGCGCGGCAAAGGTGATTTGTTTTTCTGACATGAGGCAACCTTCCATCTAACAGTTGCCGGATAAATTACGTGATTCTGCAGTGAGAAGCAGCAATTTCGCCGCGGTTGATTGCGCAATGAACGGCGCCGCTACGGATTGTGCCCGTATTTGTAGCGGCGCGATTCATCGCGCGAATTTATTCACCTACGCGTTTTACATCACCGACCAGCAGGATGTAGGAGAGCGCGCCAATCAGCGCCACCGCCGAGATATACACCAGCGCCGGTGCAAAGCCGTAGTCCTGCGCCAGATAACCCACCACCAGCGGCACGGTGATGCCACCCAGGCCGCCAACAAAGTTGAACATGCCGCCGGTCAAACCAATCAGGCGCACCGGTGCCAGCGAGGAGACCAGCGACCAGGTAATTGAGGCGAAACCGTTGCCGAAGAAGGCGATCGCCATCAGCGTCATAATCCATATTGGATCGTTGGTGTAGTTCGCGCCCATGATGCAGGTGGAGATCAGCAGACCGCAGATGATCGGCGTTTTGCGCGCAAAGCCCAGCGAACGGCCACTGCGCACCAGACGATCGGCGACGATACCCGAGAGAATCACGCCAACGAATGCCGCGAGGAAGGGCACGGTGGTCATGAAGCCCGCGGTGAGCGCCGCGATGTGTTTTTCCTGCGTCAGATAGTTCGGGAACCAGGTCAGGAAGAACCACAGCGTGGATGTGACGGCGAACTGGCCAAGATAGACGCCGCACAACTTGCGGTGGAACACCAGTTTCCAGTCGGCGGCGGTAAGTTTGGTGCGGGCTTTCTTTTCGCTCGGCGCATCACCATCCACCATCGCGCCACCTTCACGGATGTAATCCAGCTCGGCTTTATTGATGCCTTTGCTTTGGCTGGGTGCCTGATAGAACTTAATCCAGATGAACGACCAGATGATGCCGATGCCGCCGGTAATAATGAAGACCCAATGCCAGCTCAGCAGTTCCTGAATCCAGATCAGCAAGGGCGTGAGGAACGCCAGACCAACAAACTGACCGGACGTGTAGAAGCCGACGGCGGAAGCGCGCTCTTGCTCCGGGAACCAGCTGGTCACCAGCCGGTTATTGGTCGGGAAAGCCGGCGCTTCAAATATGCCGGTAATCGCACGCAGACCAATTAATGATAATAAGCCGGTGGCAAAACCCTGCAATAACGTCGCAACCGACCAGCCAAAGATGGCAATAAAATAGGTTAAGCGTGAACCCACGCGATCGAGGAACCAGCCGCCGGGAATCTGGCATAACGTATATAACCAGGCGAAGGCCGAAAATACATAACCCATTTGCGCTTTAGTAATACCGAACTCTTCCTGAATATGCGCGGAAGCGACGGCTAAATTAGCGCGATCGACATAACAAATGACCACCGTAATAAATATCATCAGCAGCGTGATATAACGACGGCGCGTCGGTTTGGCGTGAACAGCAGAGAGATCCATGGTGTTTCTCCGTAATCGGTTTTGCCGTTTGGGCGCGACAGAGCACGCCCCGGCAAATGTAGGGTAGCGATATCAAAGGTAAAACCGCGTCAGCGGTAAATAAGCTGTGCCGGGAAACAGGCTGAACGCAGCCCTATGCCTTATTTCACCGGCATATAATTATCGAGATTTAATAAAATTTAATACCCTAAAGAATTCGAGTTGCAGAAAGGCGGCAAGCGAATGAATCCCCCGGAGCTTACACTAGTAAGTGACTGGGGTGAATGAGCGCAGCCAACGCATCTGCAGCTTGAATTATGACGGGTATTTACCATTCAGCGACTGAACCGTCCGGGAATCGCCATAATGGATTACGCCAGTCAGGGGCATTTTTACTGCGATCGATCACCAGCTCTTCGTTAATTTCCACGCCGAGGCCCGGTTTATTTAACGGATAGAAATGACCATCATCCATTTTAAAATCGTCTTTATTGATCACGTAATCGAGCAGTTCGGCGCCCTGATTATAGTGAATCCCCATGCTTTGCTCCTGGAACACCGCATTGCGTGACACGAAGTCAACGTGCAGGCACGCAGCCAGCGCAATTGGGCCGAGCGGACAGTGAGGCGCCAGCGCCACATCGTAAGATTCGGCCATCGCGGCAATTTTGTAGCACTCGGTGATACCGCCCGCGTGTGACAAATCCGGTTGCAGAATCGCCAGTCCACCCGCTTCCAGCACGCGTTTGAACTCGAAGCGCGAGAACATGCGTTCGCCAGCGGCGATCGGAATATGAGTCTGCGCCGCCAGACGCGGATAATATTCCGCCTGCTCCGCCAGCACCGGCTCTTCGATAAACAGCGGGCGATACGGCTCCAGCTCTTTGATCAGCACTTTTGCCATTGGCGCGCTGACGCGGCCGTGGAAATCGAGGCCAAATTCAATCTCTTTACCGAAGGCTTCACGAATTTGCGCTACGGTATTCACCGCGTCATCGACTTTGCGCGCGTTATCGATAATGCCCATTTCTTCGCAGCCGTTGAGTTTGAAGGTATCAAAACCGATGGTGCGCAGTTTCTTGATGCCATCAATCACATCGGCTGGACGATCGCCGCCCACCCAGCTGTAGGCTTTGATGCTGTCACGCACTAATCCGCCAAGCAGTTGATAAACCGGCACGCCGAGCGCTTTGCCTTTGATATCCCACAACGCCTGATCGATACCGGCGATGGCGCTCATCAGAATCGGGCCGCCGCGATAGAAGCCGCCGCGATACATCACCTGCCATAAGTCGTTGATGCGCGCCGGATCCTGACCAATCAGGTATTCCGATAGCTCATGCACCGCCGCTTCCACGCTGCGCGCGCGGCCTTCAATCACCGGTTCGCCCCAGCCAACGATGCCTTCGTCAGTTTCGATTTTCAGGAACATCCAGCGCGGCGGCAGGCGATAAGTGGTCAGTTTGGTAATTTTCATCGTACAGCGTCCTTATATGCAGCAATAAATGCGCGAGCTTGTTCCACAGTGCGTGACAGCGGTTGACCGGCGCGATAGAGATCGCTGCCTAAGCCCACGCCAATGCAGCCTGCGGCCATAAATTCATGCAGGTTTTCCGGCGTCACGCCGCCCACGGCAAACACCGGCACCTCTGGCGGCAGCACCGCTTTCAGCGCTTTGATGTAGCCCGGGCCAAAGGCTGACGATGGGAAAATTTTCAGCGCCTGCGCACCGGCCTGTAAGGCGGTGAACGCTTCCGTCGCGGTAGCGCAACCGGCGGCAACGATCATCCCTTTGGCGACCGCCTGGCGGATCACCGCAGCATCGGTATTCGGCGTGACGACCAATTTGCTGTTCAGCGTCGCCAGCTCATCGACCTGCGCCGGATTCAGCACCGTACCGGCGCCAATCAGCGCTTTATCACCGAAGGTTTTCACCATCGCGCCGATGCTTTTCGCCCACTCCGGTGAGTTGAGCGGGATTTCAATCGCATCGAAACCCGCTTCAATCAGCGCACCAACGTGCGCTTCGGCTTCATCCGGCGTGATGCCGCGCAGAATGGCGATCAGCGGGACTTTAGTTTGCCAGGACATTCGCAATACTCCTTATTCCGTGCTGGAAAGCACGATCGCCTTCCAGCGTGACTGAATCCATGCCGATAAACTGCAGCGCCTGCTGATAACGTTGCGCCAGCGCGCTACCGGCAATAATGGTGATCGGTTGGCTTGCGGCGTCGGCCTGTTGCGTCATCAGCGCCACTTCGTGACCAATCAGCAAGCCTGAAAGAAAGTCGCTGATATGGCGGCGATCGCGCGCGCCGAGTACGTGTGAAGCACGCACTTCAAACAGGCGCGACAGAATCGAGGCATCGTTGCTACCGACTTGCACACCTGCGCGGAAAGCCGCCGCGTTCTCTTGCTGTTCGGGTAAACCTGCGCCAACCAGCGACTGTTTGAGCAGCAGATGATGCAGTTCGCCGGTCATCACGGTGCGGAAATCCAGCACGCGATCCTGTTCCATCTGCACCCATTTGGCGTGCGTGCCTGGCATCACATAGAGCGGCGCAGGCTGCAGTTCCAGCGCGCCAAGCAGCTGCGTCTCTTCACCGCGCATCACGTTGTAGTTGTCGGCACGTTCGACGCTCAATCCCGGCACGATCCACGCTTTATCCTCGACGCGCGTCAGGCGGCTAGCGATGTCGCCCAGCGCCACCGGACAGGAGAGATAGGGCACCGACAGCCAGCCAGCATTGCTGCCTACCATGCCCGCCATCACCACCGGCACGTCATTGACTGGCCAACCTGCGGTGACGCTGGCAAACACTTCGGCTGGCGTGCGATCGCCCAGGCGCGTGACGCCGGCTTCCGAACGACGCTCATCGATGCAAACGCCGGCTTGATAATGCCAGGCGCGCAGGTTGGTTGAGCCCCAATCAATCGCGATATAGTTGATCACATAATCTCCTTGAGTCGCGCCGTTGAGCTGGCAATCATCGCTTTCGCCGCCTGCTCGGCAGCATCGCCATCCTGATGACGAATGGCATCAAACAGCGCTTTATGTTCGGCGAGCGTACGCGGCATGTTGCCTTCGTCCGCCATGTAGGTTTGCGCGAACACCGCTTTTTGCAGCTGGCTGATCGCCACGTTGAGTTGCTGCAGCACCGGATTGTGTACCGAATTCAGCACCGCTTCGTGATAGCGGATATCCGCTTCATTAAAGGCATCACGATTGAGATGGTTGGCCACCATGTCGTTGTACGCCAGTTCAATCGCAGCCAGATCGCTTGAGGTGGCGCGCTCGGCAGACCAGCGTGCAATCTGCGGCTCGACCAGCACACGCACTTCGTTCATGGCGGCAATCAGACGCGGGTCCTGATCGTGCGCCAGCGCCCACTGCAATACGTCGCTATCCAGATAGTTCCAGTGATTGCGCGGCGTGACGAACGCGCCACGATAGCGTTTCATCTCCATCAAGCGTTTCGCCATCAGCGAGCGAAACACTTCGCGGATGATATTGCGCGAGGTGCCGAAGCGTTCACACAGCTCAGCTTCCGCGGGTAACGCCGCGCCCGGCACAAACTTGCCGGCCACAATCTCTTCACCCAGCGTCAGGATGATGCGCTCTGTTTTGCTTAGTTGTTCTTGCGTCATGATGTTCCATTCAGTGAAAGGCAGGTACGCATCAGATTACTGCTTTCGCCTGGCGAAGCCTAACGGCCGCCCTGACCTGCGTTGTCGATTGTAGTACCATTAATCCAAGTTGTACTACAATGTGGATCACAAAATAGACAAGTCATGTGTCATAACGCGATAAGGTCGCCATAAATGGCGACCTTATGAAGGCTTGGTGAGATTTGAAGTGTCGCCATGTATGGCGACCTAAAAACAGCGTGACGAGGAATAACGAGGGTTTACAGCACCAGCTCTTCAATGGCGTGCGCTACGCCGTGTTCCATGTTGGTTTTGGTAATGAACTGCGCGATTTTCTTCACGGAATCAATCGCATTGCCCATTGCTACGCCGGTTCCTGCATACTCAATCATCGCCAGATCGTTTTCCTGATCGCCAATCGCCATCACCTCTTCACGCGCCAGGCCGAGCTTCTCAGCCAGCATTTTCACGCCTTGCCCTTTATTCACGCGGGCATCGAGGATTTCGAGATAATAAGGTGCGCTTTTGAGGATGGTGTAGTTGTCACGCGCCTGCTGCGGCAAGCGCTGAATGGCAGAATCCAGCAGATCGGGCTTATCGATCATCATCAGCTTAGGGAAACGCGTAGCGCGATCCATCTCTTCCACAGAACGATAGCGCACCGGAATGCCGGTCAGGCTCGCTTCGTGGATGGTGAACTCACTGATGTCTTTGTTCGGCGTATAAAGGAAAGATTTATCGAAGGCCTGGAAGTGGACGCCAAGATCGCGCGCCAGCTGTTCGATATACAGATAGTCGTCGAAACCCAAGGTGATTTCCGCGACGCACTCGCCATCATTAGCGCGATGCACCAGCGCACCGTTATAGCTGATGCAATATTGGCCTTCATCAACCAGATTCAGCTCCATCAGATAGCGCTGAATACCGACAAACGGACGGCCGGTGGTGAGCACCACCATCACACCTTTTTTATGCGCGCGTTCAATGGCCGATTTAACGGCAGGCGTGATCTCGTGCTGCGGATTGAGCAGCGTGCCGTCCATATCGATTGCAACCAGTTTTATAGCCATAACGTCCTCATTGAGTCAGGGTTTTGATCAATGCTAGCGCGATTCAGCTCACATTGACCAGTTTCGCTCCCCATTCAGATTTTTTACCGCAGCGGGCTTTGCGCGTTTTGCCGGGCGGAAAACAAAAAACCCTTCCACCAGGGAAGGGTTTTTACGTGTTGCCGTGTCGATCAGATATCGATGTTGGCGGCTTTCAGCGCATTCTCTTCGATGAAGGCGCGGCGCGGTTCTACCGCATCGCCCATCAAGGTGGTGAACAGCTGATCGGCAGCAATCGCATCCTTGATGGTCACGCGCAACATGCGGCGGCTATCGGGATCCATGGTGGTTTCCCACAGCTGCTCTGGGTTCATCTCACCCAAACCTTTATAACGCTGGACTGACAGACCGCGACGCGACTCTTTCACCAGCCACTCAATCGCCTGCTCGAAGCTGGTGACCGGCTGACGACGTTCGCCACGTTCGATATAGGCATCTTCTTCGATCAGGCCGCGCAGCTGCTCGCCCAGCGCACAGATTTTGCGGTATTCCGGTCCATCGATAAATTCGCTATCCAGCGGATAATCGGTATCAACGCCGTGCGTGCGCACACGCAGCACCGGTTCAAACTTCTGCTCATGGTTGGCGCGGACATGGGCCAGATAGCTGCTGCCGTGCGCTTCACGCTCAGTCAGATACGCCACTAAACCGTCGATCCAGCCTTTCACAGCGGCTTCATCGCTGAGGTCGCTCAAGGTTGGATGGTAGATCAGGCCGCGCAGCAGAGCCGTAGGGAAACGGCGCTCCATACGTTTGATCATGCGCTGCGTGCCGTTGAAATCCGCCACCAGCGTTTCCAGCGGCTGGCCACCTAACGCCGGTGCGCTGGCGTTGGTGTGCAGCGTTGCGCCGTCGAGGGCGATGGAAATCTGATACTGATCCATCGCTTCGTCGTCTTTAATATACTGTTCTTGCTTGCCTTTCTTCACTTTGTACAGCGGCGGCTGCGCAATATAGACGTGACCACGTTCGACGATTTCTGGCATCTGACGGTAGAAGAAGGTCAACAGCAGCGTACGAATGTGCGAGCCGTCGACGTCCGCATCGGTCATGATGATGATGCTGTGATAACGCAGTTTGTCCGGATTGTATTCATCACGGCCGATACCACAGCCCAGCGCGGTGATCAGCGTGGCTACTTCCTGCGAAGCCAGCATCTTGTCGAAACGCGCTTTCTCCACGTTCAGGATTTTACCCTTCAGCGGCAGAATCGCCTGATTCTTACGGTTACGACCCTGTTTAGCGGATCCGCCTGCAGAGTCACCCTCCACCAGGTAGATTTCAGACAGCGCCGGATCGCGCTCCTGACAGTCGGCCAGTTTGCCCGGCAGACCGGCCAAATCCAGCGCGCCTTTGCGGCGCGTCATCTCACGAGCACGGCGGGCAGCTTCACGCGCACGCGCTGCATCGATGATTTTGCCAACCACGATTTTCGCGTCAGACGGGTTTTCCAGCAGGTATTCCGCCAGCAGTTCGTTCATCTGCTGCTCAACCGCCGATTTCACTTCAGAAGAGACCAGCTTATCTTTGGTCTGAGAAGAGAATTTCGGATCCGGCACTTTCACGGATACCACCGCAATCAGGCCTTCACGCGCATCGTCACCGGTCGCACTGACTTTGGCTTTTTTGCTGTAGCCTTCTTTATCCATGTAGGCATTCAGCGTACGCGTCATTGCCGCACGGAAGCCCGCCAGGTGCGTACCGCCGTCGCGCTGTGGAATGTTGTTGGTGAAGCAGTAGATGTTTTCCTGGAAACCATCGTTCCACTGCAGCGCCACTTCCACGCCAATGCCATCTTTCTCCGTCGAGAAGTAGAACACCGTTGGGTGAATCGGGGTTTTGTTCTTGTTGAGATACTCTACGAACGCCTTGATGCCGCCTTCGTAGTGGAAATGATCGTTCTTGCCGTCGCGTTTGTCTTCCAGACGAATCGAAACGCCAGAGTTCAGGAACGACAGTTCACGCAGGCGTTTCGCCAGGATTTCGTACTCAAACTCAATCACATTGGTGAAGGTTTCGTAGCTCGGCCAGAAACGCACGCGAGTACCGGTTGCATCGGTATCACCGGACACCGCCAGCGGTGCCTGCGGCACGCCGTGCTGATAAACCTGCTGATGCACTTTGCCTTCACGGCGAATGGTCAGCTCCAGCTTCTGTGACAGGGCATTTACGACTGAAACGCCAACGCCATGCAGACCACCGGAAACTTTATATGAGTTATCATCAAATTTACCGCCTGCGTGCAGGACGGTCATGATCACTTCAGCAGCAGAGACGCCCTCTTCCGGGTGAATGCCGGTTGGAATACCACGACCATCATCTTGCACCGAGACAGAGTTATCTGCATGAATAGTAACGGTAATGTCACTACAGTGACCGGCGAGCGCTTCGTCGATTGCGTTATCCACGACTTCGAATACCATGTGATGCAGACCGGTGCCGTCATCCGTATCGCCGATGTACATACCCGGGCGTTTGCGTACCGCATCAAGCCCTTTCAGGACTTTGATACTTGAGGAGTCATAAGAATTCGACATCAACGTTTCTCGCTCATTTAATCTTCAGGTTGAACCACTATTTTACCCTGTTCCACGCGGAACATCTTGCCCTTTTCATCACTCATGTCGATTACATGCTCGACACCAATGGCGCTGACAAATACTTGAGCCTGCGTGGCTTTTAGGCGTTCAGCTAACAGCCGACGACGGGTGTCATCCAGCTCTGAGGCAAAGTCATCAATCAAATACAAACAGCGTTGTCCGCTGCTGCGCGTCAGGTATTCGCCCTGCGCTAAGCGCAGCGCGCACATCAGCAGTTTTAACTGGCCGCGTGAGAGTAAATCTTCCACCGGCGTGCCCTCGGCACGAATGCGAAAATCGGCTTTATGCGGGCCGCTGGCGGTATACGTGAGCGCACGGTCGCGCTCGAAATTGCGTTCCAGCAGTTCGGCGTAGTCGCTCTCTTTATCCCAGCCGCGCTGGAAAGAGAACGTCAACGCAAACTCCGGTAAAAACTGACCGCAGGTGGCGATGATCTCGCGGGAAATCGCCGCGCTGTATTCGGCGCGCCAGGCGCTGATCTGTTCGGCCAGCGGCACCAGTTCCTGATCCCAGGGACGAATCTGGCTGTAGCGCGAAACCTGACGCAGCGCCGCATTGCGCTGTTTCAGCAGGCGACGCAAATTGCTCCAGGCATGGAAAAAACCAGGCGAGGCGTGAAAGCAGCCCCAATCGATGTAGGCACGACGATATTTTGGACCGCCATTGAGCAGGGTAAATCCTTCCGGCGTAATCAGCTGCATCGGTAGCAGCTGCGCCAACTCGGCGACTTTGTGACCATCGCTGCCATCAATACGCACTTTGCTGTCGCCAGCGCGATTCTTGGTCAGACCGACCGACATTTCACGTTCGCTGCCTTCAATGCGGCCGTGCAGCACAAAGGCGTCCTGATCGTGACGAATCACGCGGCCCGCTTGCAAACTGCGAAATGCGCGACCGTGCCCCAGCGTGTAAATCGCCTCCAGCACGCTGGTTTTACCGCTGCCGTTGGCACCGACAAGGAAATTAAATCCCGGCGCCAAAGCCAGATCGGCCTGCTCGATGTTGCGAAAATCTTTAATCAGGAGGCGGGTTAAAGCCATGAAAAGTCCGGGTCGAAGTGGTTTTCACCTCCCCCGCTTGCGGGGGAGGCTGGGTGGGGGAAAGACAGCGAAATAGGTTATCTGCTCGCTGTCCCTCCCCCTAGCCCCCTCCCACAAGTGGGAGGGGGAATTGCGTGATCACAAGCGCATTGGCATCACGACGTAGGCTGCAGCCGGACTGGCCACATCCTCAATCTGCACGCTCGATACGCCATCGGTCAGCAGCAAACGCACGTTCTCGCACTTGAGCGCATTCAACACATCCAGCACGTAACTGACGTTGAAGCCAATCTCCAGATCGGTGCCGTTGTAAGAGACATCCAGCATCTCTTCCGCTTCTTCCTGCTCTGGGTTATTCGCCGTGATCTTGAGCTGATTTTCGGTGATGTAGATGCGAACACCGCGGAATTTCTCATTCGAGAGAATAGCCGCACGCGCAAACGCCTGTTTTAAAATATCACAGCCGGCTTCCAGCGCTTTGTCGGGATTCTTCGGCAATACGCGGCGATAATCCGGGAAACGGCCGTCAACCAGCTTCGACGTAAAGATAAAGTCGCCAACGTGTGCGCGGATGTTGCTGCTGCCGATTTGCACCTGCAGCGGCGTTTCGCCACCGTCGAGCAAACGCATCAACTCAATCACCCCTTTACGCGGCACGATCACCGAATGGTTCGGCAGCGCCTGACCAATCGGCATGGAGCACACTGCAAGGCGGTGACCATCGGTGGCGACGGTACGCAACTCTTCGCCTTCGGTTTCGAACAGCATACCGTTGAGGTAATAACGCACATCCTGATGCGCCATTGAGAACTGCGTGGCTTCAATCAGGCGTTTTAGCGTCGCCTGCGGCAAGGTGAATTCCACCTCGCTCTGCCAGTCATCCAGATTCGGGAAGTCGCTGGCGGGCAGCGTTGACAGCGAGAAACGGCTGCGGCCAGAACGCACCAGCATTCTGTCGCCTTCCAGCGTCAGGCTGATTTCAGCGCCTTCCGGCAAACCGCGGCAAATATCGAGGAATTTACGCGCAGGAACCGTGGTGGCGCCCGGCTCGTGCGGCTGCGTCAGCGCAACACGGGCTACCATTTCCATTTCCAGATCGGTGCCGGTCAAGCGCAGCGAGCCTTCGCTAACCTGCAGCAGTAAATTTCCGAGGATCGGCAGCGTCGGGCGTCCGCCAAGTGGACCGCTAACCTGTTGCAGTGGCTTCAGTAACTGCTCACGTTCTACAATAAATTTCATATGCGTCAGGAAGATAGTGTTCGAATGAGGTTAGAGAAATCTTCTTTGATGTCGTGGCTCTCTTCACGCAGTTGCTCGATTTTACGGCAAGCGTGAAGCACGGTGGTATGGTCGCGGCCACCAAACGCATCGCCAATCTCCGGCAAGCTGTGGTTGGTGAGCTCTTTCGCCATCGCCATCGCCATCTGGCGCGGACGCGCTACCGAACGCGAACGGCGTTTCGACAGCAAATCCGCCACTTTAATTTTGTAATACTCGGCCACCGTTTTCTGAATATTATCGATGGTGACCAGCTTTTCCTGCAGCGCCAGCAGATCGCGCAGCGCTTCGCGCACGAAATCGATGGTAATCGCGCGACCGGTAAAGTTCGCGTTGGCAATCACGCGGTTCAGCGCGCCTTCCAGCTCGCGGACATTGGAACGCAAACGCTTAGCAATAAAGAAGGCGACTTCACCCGGCAGGCGAATATCGTTTTCATCGGCTTTCTTCATCAGAATCGCGACGCGCGTTTCCAGTTCAGGCGGCTCGATCGCCACGGTTAATCCCCAACCAAAACGTGATTTCAGGCGATCTTCGACGCCGTTGATCTCTTTTGGATAGCGATCCGAGGTCAGGATGATCTGTTGATTGCCTTCCAGCAGCGCGTTGAAGGTATGGAAGAACTCTTCCTGCGAACGCTCTTTATTGGCAAAGAATTGAATGTCATCAATTAGCAGCGCATCAACCGAGCGGTAGTAACGCTTAAACTCTTCAATGGCGTTGTTCTGCAAGGCTTTAACCATGTCCTGCACAAAACGCTCAGAGTGCATGTACACCACTTTGGCATTGGGCTTGCGCGCAATAATGCCGTTACCCACCGCGTGCAACAGGTGAGTTTTACCCAAGCCGGTGCCGCCATAAAGGAACAATGGATTATAAGCGCCGCCAGGATTATCCGCCACCTGACGTGCCGCCGCGCGCGCCAGCTGGTTCGATTTACCTTCAACGAAGTTGTCGAAGTTATGACGGTTATTCACATTGGAGCGGTAAGTCACATCGGCCGGTGCGGGAACGGAATCCCAACTTGGACGCAAAATTTGCGCGGGTGCCGGACGATTTTCGATCGGCGCGGGCGCATTGTAACTGGCCATCGCCGGTTGGTTAGTGGTGACCTGCGCTGCAGGGCGCGTACCGACTTCGAAACGCAGTAACGGCACATTTGCACCGCAGAATTCATTCAGCAGCCCATTGATACTATTGAGATATTTATCTCTAACCCAGTCGAGTACAAACCGATTTGGTGCATACAAGGTCAGCGTATTGTCGTTCAATTCAGCTTGCAGCGGACGAATCCACATGCTGAATTCGGTGGCAGGAAGCTCATCCTGCAAACGGGCAAGACACTGTTGCCAAAGCGTAAGTGACACGGCGGACTCCACTCGTACAAAATCGATAAGAATTTTAGGCGCTAATAAATAGAAACGTAATTT